>CBDBJI010000001.1:0-63720 GCA_965206305.1 Longimicrobiales bacterium
ATCCTCTCGGGCGGCGTGGACGCCAACGCGCTCTCGAAGCCCAAGCGCTTCTTCGGGTCGGCGCGGAGCATGGAGGGGGGCGGGTCGCTCACGATCATCGCCACCGCGCTGGTCGAGACCGGCAGCCGCATGGACGAGGTGATCTTCGAGGAGTTCAAGGGAACCGGCAACATGGAGCTGGTGCTGAGCCGCGAAGTCGCCGACCGCCGCATCTTCCCGGCAATCGACCTGAACCGGTCGGGGACGCGGCGGGAGGAACTCCTCCTCTCGGATACCGAACTCAACCGCGTCTACCTGCTCCGCAACTTCCTCGCCGACATGCCCGCCCCGGAGGCCGCGGAGTTCCTGCTGCAGCGCATCGGGCACCATGCGACCAACTCGGAGTTCCTCGCCGCGATGGCCGCGGGAGAGTAGCGGGGGGGAGGGGCGGGCCCGCCCTCAGGCGTCCGCGTCGCGGTAGCGCGGGTTCACCACGAAGCCGCCCTCTTCGAAGACCTTGCGGTCCCAGGGGTAGATCAGCGTGGCGTCGGAGGCGAGCGCGTGGTAGTCGGGCTGGAAGCCGCGGGGGCGCGCGAAGGCGGTGGCGGTGCGCACCTCCGCCGGCCCGACGTCCCGGACCGCGGCGAGCGCCAGGCGCAGGGTCTCCCCGGAGGTGGTGATCTCGTCGACGATCAGGACGCGCCGTCCCCGGGCCTGGCGGGGGGCGGCGGAGAGGATCGACGGCCGCTGCCGCACCACCCTGCCCCCCTCGCGGCGGCTGATCTTCAGCGAGAAGAAGTCGCGGCGCATCATGGAGGCGATGACGGCGCCGGGGATCACCCCCGCCCGGGCGACTCCGATGATGATCTCCGGGTCGTAGGACTTGGCCACCTTCAGCGCAAGTGCACGGCAAAGCTCTCCGAACATCTCCCAGGACAGTTCCAGGAAATCCTCGGCCGGGGTAACGTCACGCTGGTCGAATGAACCGCTCAACATTGTCTCCCTCCATGGCCGTTTGCACCTTTCATTCCCCCCGAGCCCCGGAACGCCAGCGCATGACCAGCGATCCACACCAGGCCGGCGACGCCCGCAACGCGACCGACGCCCGCCAACCCGCCGACCCTCGGCAGGCCGCCGACGCCCGCTTCTCGGAGGCGCTCGCCGCTACCGGCGCACGCGACCCGCGAGACTACTATCGTGAGCGGCTCCGGGAACTGAAGCGCACCAACCCCGACGGCTACGCAGAGGGGGTAGCATATTACCAGAATACGCTGGTCCCGTCCATTGCCAACGGGGAAGCCGACCCGCTGGCGGCCTGGCGAGACTACGGGCTCCTCCTCGCCCGCCTGACCGCTCCCGGGAGGGCCGTGGCCGTGGACGCCACCGGCCTGTCCCGCCCCTTCGAGCCCCCGGGGGACGCCGCCGACATGGTCCTGCACCTCCCCGAGCGCACCCGGGACCGGCCGGTCCTGGTGTCCCTCCCCCCCGACCCCACGCCCACCCAGCTCGCGACCCACCAGTGGCTTGTAGCCGGCGCCCGCTCGCTCGGCCAGGAGTAGAGCGCTCCCTAGTCTTCGACCATGTAGGCGATCCCCCACGCCCCGAGCCCCAGGTGCGTGGCCAGCACCGGGGTGATCGGCGCGACAAGGATCTCGGGATCGCCGAACCGCTTCCGCAACTCGCGCCGCAGCGGTTCGACCATCTCGGGCGCCCCCACATGCACGATCCCGAAGCGCACGCCAGTCGCACCGGCCGGAATCTCGTCCTCGACCATCTTCAGCATCAGGGCGCGGGCGCGCTGCATGCCGCGAGCCTTGCCGTACGCCTTGATCGAGCCGTCCGGTTCCAGCCCGAGAACCGGCTTGAGATCCAGGACGCCGCCCAGCCACCCGGCGAACTGGCTTACCCGGCCGGACGCGATCAGCCGGTCGAGGCTGCGGACCGTGAAGAGGATGCCCGACCGGCTCCGAATCCTGTCGATCTCCCTGACGATATCCTCCCCCGACATGCCGCCCTCGGCCAGCTCGGCCGCCTTCAGCGCCAGCAGCCCGACCAGGATCGACGCGCCGCGCGAGTCCACGAGGCGGATGTCGAGGTGGGGGACCATGCGCGCCGAATTCTCCGCCGACTGGTAGATCCGGGACAGCTTTGCGGCCAGGAAGATCGCGACGATCGTCTCGGCGTCGCTGGTGGCCTCCTGATACGCCTGGATGAAGTCGCCGGGAGGGGGCTGCGAGGTGGTCGGCAGCGCTCCACCCCGCTCGAGACGTTCCAGGATGTCGTCGGAGGTGATGTCGATCCTGTCCTTCAGCGATGTCTCGCCGTCGAGGAGGAGCAGCGGCACCGTGTGGATCCCGTGGGCACGGGCGACGGCGTCGGGAAGGTCCGCGCCGGAGTCGACGAGGACGCCGACCGGGCGGCGCACGGCCCCGGCCGCCTCGCGGGCCGCTTCGTACTGGGCGAACATGTCCTCCGCCTTGTGGGCGGCCACGGTGCCCAGCGTCGCGCAATAGTCGATCGCCGCGCGGGGGTGGTCGGTGTGCAGGTGGATCTTGAGGACGTTTTCCGCACGGATCACGAGCAGTTCCTCCGACCCCTCCGAAAGCGCGGCCCGCACGGTCTTCTCGTCGGGAAGCTCCTCCCCCTCCACGAGGATCTCGGTGCAGTACCGCCTGCTACCGTGCGTGAAGGGGTGGCCGGCCGCGGCGATCGGGGACCAGTCGGGGTGCGCCAGGTCGTCGACCGACGCGGAAGCCGCGGCATCGCGCTCCACCCACTTTCCCCGTTCGATCAGCCCCACGACCCCCGCGATCATCTCCACGAAGCCCATGGCCCCCGCGTCCACGACCCCGGCCTGTGCGAGGACCGGGAGCAGATCGGGGGTGCGGGCGAGCGAATCGCGCGCGGTCTCGAGGGTGCGCGCCATGACCTCGGCGAAGTCCGCCGCCCCTTGCGCGCTGGCCGGCTCGGCCGCCTCCGAGGCGGACTCCCGCACCACCGTGAGGATCGTGCCCTCGACAGGCTTGTCCACCGACACGTGCAGCGACCGCGCACCGCGCTCGAACGCCGCCCCGAATTCGTCGGGAGTCACCCGCTCCCGGCCCTCCAGCCCGCGGGCCAAGCCGAGGAGGAACTGTGACAGCATCATGCCGCAGTTGCCACGCGCCCCCAGCACCGCGGAGTGCGCCACAGCGGCGGCCACACGATCGGCCCTGCGTTCCTCCAGCCCCGACAGCTCGCCCGCGATGGCGTCGAGGGTCAGCGCCAGGTTGGTCCCGGTGTCGCCGTCCGGCACCGGGAAAACATTGATCCGGTTGAGTTCCGCCTTCACCTTTCGGCCCTGCCCGCACGCCGCCAGGACCGCCCGGCGGAGGCGGGGCCCATCGACATATGCGATTCCGGGTCTGTCCGCCATCGGACCGTGCTCGGGTCGCCGAGAATCGGGATCAATCTTCAATGGCAATGACCTGCTTCCGTCGGGCAACAGCATGAAATACCACCTGGAGTACGGAATATTATACCTGTGGGAAGGTCGGCTCGCAGCTTCGGCTCCGGTTCTGGCCAGCGCCCGCGCACTCCTTTCCCCCGATGAGCTGACGCGGGCAGACCGTTTCGTCACCCCACGCCACCGCCGCCGTTTCGCCATGGCGAGGGCGCAGCTGCGCATGGTCCTGGGGCGCCTTGTCGGTGCTGCCCCGGAGACGCTCTCCCTTACCTACGCCGAGCACGGCAAGCCGTTACTGGACGGCGGCCCCTCCTTCAACCTCTCGCACTCCGAAGAGGGTGTGGTTATCGCGGTGACGCGGGAAGGCCGACTGGGCGTGGACCTGGAACAGCACCGGCCGCTGCGCGACATGCCGGCGCTGGCCACGCGCTACTTCGCCGCGGACGAAGCGGCCCTCGTGCGGGAAGCCGCTCCCGCGGACCGGCCCACAGTGTTCTTCCGGATCTGGACCCGCAAGGAAGCCTTCCTGAAGGCGCTGGGCGGAGGGCTGAGCATCCCCCTGCGGTCGTTTTCCGTGGATCCGGCGGCGGGCGGCGGCGCGAGCCTCCTGCGGACGGAGGGACTGGGCGAGGATCCGGCCACCTGGCATCTGGGCGGCCTCGAGTGCGCGCCGGGGTTCACGGCCGCGCTCGCCGTCGACCGCCCCGGCTTCAAGGTGGCGCGGCTGGGACCGATTCCGGGCTATCCGCCGCAGCAACCCGCTTCCGGCTCCACCCCCGTCGTCGCGTTCGAGCAGATCGCGCCGTTGGTGTAGCAGGTGTAGCAGGCGGCCTCTCCCAGCGGAGCGTCGATCTCCACCGCCTCGGTGAGGGTGTCCGCGAGCCGGGCGCTGGGATAGTCGAGCAGGATCGGGCAGGCGTACACCCCCCGGGCGGTCACCAGCCGGGCGCTCGTGCAGAGGAGCTGACTGAGGTCGTAGCCGTGCAGCATCTCGTGGGTGACGCGCTCGCAGGTCGTGTAGCCGCGGTTGCGTTCGGCCTCCTCGCCGATCAGCAGCGGAGGGAGGATCTTGAGGCGCGGATTCTCGTAGCCCACCGCGCCGAGCGCGTCCCGGAACGCCTGCAGCATGCAAGCCATGTGCTCGCAGGGCCAGCTCTGCATTGCGGTGATGATCGGCCGGAACCCCGCCGCCACCACCGCGCCCACGCCCGTCATCGCACGCTCGAAGGTGCCCTCGCCGCGGATCGGGTCGTTGATCTCGGACGACGGACCGTCGATGCTCACCCGCAGCTCGAGCCGGTGGGGGCTCCTCGCACACAGCGTGCTCAGCTCCTCGACCCGGCGCGGCGTGAAGAGGGTGGCGTTGGTGAGCACGGTGGCGGGGCCGAAGCGCAGCGTGTCCTCGATGATCCCCTCCATCTCGTTGTTCATGAAGGGCTCGCCGCCGGTGAAGTAGTACTCCTTCACGCTCATCCCGGCCGACTCCTCCAGCGCCGCACGCACCATCTCGCGCGACATGAACCAGAATGCGTGATTGTCGGGCGAACAGGAGATGAAGCAGTGGCGGCAACGCAGATTGCAGACCGTGCCGCTCACCTGGAACCAGAGCTGGTCGAGCGCCAGGAGCGGAACCGCGGGAGTGGACGCGGTGCGGGGTGCGGGTATTACGGCTGGGGTGATCACGGCGGGTGCTCCTTCCCGAGCGGTTGTCCCTGCGAGCGCCATGTGAGTGCGTTCTATATTGGATGTCGGACTCGATTCCCGCCAGCGAGCGGGGCCGCACCGACGGTTTTGGTCGTAAATACCCTGCGCGCTCGGATTCGGTCCCCATCCACCCTTCAGATACGACGAGATGCCCCGTGGCTTTCACGACCATCAATCCGTCCGACGGAACGCTCCTCAGACGATATCCGTTCATGTCGGGCGCCGCCCTGGACGACGCCCTCGCGACGGCCACGGCAGCCCAGGCCGCCTGGAGGCGCGTCCCCGCCGAGGAGCGTGCCGCCCGCGTCACCGCCCTCGCCAGGCACCTGCGCGGCCGGATGCGCCGCCTCGCCGAGGTCATGGCCCTCGAGATGGGCAAGCCCCTGGGCGAAGCGGCGGCCGAGATCGAGAAGTGCGCAATCGGGTGCGAATTCTACGGCGCGCGCGGCCCGGGCTTCCTCGCCGACCAGGTCGTCGAGACGGAGTCCCACAAGAGCTACGTCACCTTCCAGCCGCTGGGACTCATCCTTGCGATCATGCCCTGGAACTTCCCCTTCTGGCAGGTGATGCGGGCGAGTGTCCCCGCGCTGATCGCCGGCAACGGCGTCCTCCTCAAGCACGCGCCCAACGTGCCCATGTGCGCCCTGGAACTCGCGGCCCTCTTCCGCGACGCCGGCTTCCCCGAAGGCGTCTTCACCAACCTGTTCATCGACGTGGAGGCGACCGGCGCGCTGATCCGCGACGCGCGCGTCCAGGCCGTCACACTCACGGGGAGCACGCGGGCGGGGCGGCAGGTGGCGGAGATCGCCGGATCCCAGATCAAGAGCTGCGTGCTCGAGCTCGGGGGGAGCGACCCCTACGTGGTGCTCGAGGACGCGGACCTGCCCCGCACCGTCGAGGCGTGCGTCACCGGCCGCATGATCAACGGTGGCCAGAGCTGCATCGCGGCCAAGCGCATGATCGTGCACGAGGCGGTGGCCGACGAATTCATCGAGGCGGTGGTCGAGCGCATGGCGGCCGTGCGGGTGGGGGACCCGATGGCGGAGATGACCGACGTGGGGCCGCTCGCGCGGGAGGATCTGCGCGACAACCTGGCCGCGCAGGTGACGCGGAGCATCGATTCCGGGGCGACGTGCCTCCTCGGCGGCAAGGTCCCCGACGTGCCGGGATGGTACTATCCGGCCACCGTCCTCACCGAGGTGGGACCCGGAATGCCCGCCTGGGACGAGGAGCTGTTCGGACCGGTCGCATGCATCATCCGCGCCGGGTCGGAGGAGGAGGCGCTGCGGATCGCCAACGACACCGCCTACGGGCTGGGCGCCGCCGTCTTCACCCGCGATCTGGAGCGCGGGGAGAGGATCGCGCGCACGGAGCTCGAAGCGGGCTCCTGCTTCGTGAACGACTTCGTGAAGTCCGACCCGCGCCTCCCCTTCGGCGGGGTGAAGTTGAGCGGGTTCGGGCGCGAACTGTCCGAATTCGGGATCCGCGAGTTCGTCAACGTGAAGACGGTGCAGGTGGCGGGATCACCCGCATGATCGACGGCCGGCCAGCCAGACCGCACGGGTTGCTCGTCACCTGTCGACCGACGGCACCGCCTCCAGCATCTCGGCGGCCACATCCTGCGGATCCCGCATCGTCGCGAGGTCCAGCTCGTAGTCCGGCACCTCGCGCGGCTCCAGCTTGGCCTTGAACTCGCGGATCTCTCGCCCGGAGAGCCCCACCGCGGCCAGCTCCTCGTTGGTCAGCCCGGCGCCGGCACGCGCCGCGATCCCGTCCCCATCCGCTGCCACCAGGCGCGACAACGCCGCGATCTCGCCGCCGGACAGCTTGTCGCCCATCACCTGGTAGTCGATCCAGGCCTCGTAGCTGAGCGGCGCAACCCGCTTCACCATCCCCGCCATCACGCGGCCGTACTCCTGGATCTCCCACTGGGCGTGATCGTCCAACCGGAGCGTGAGGAAGTGCAGCAGGTTGTGCAGGTCGATCTTCCAGTACCACTGCGTGTAGGTCGAAAGCGGCAGGTCGATCCGCGCGAGTTCCCGGGCCACGTTCTCGCCCACCAGCCACCCGTAGTCGGCGGCGGCCCGCGCGCGCACCTCCTCCCAACGGCGGATGGCCTCGCGGTAGAGCTCCGGCCCCACCGATCCCGGCGCCCGCCCCTGGTTGCTGGTCGCGCTCTGGAAGGCGAACTGGCCTTCCTCCGGTCTGTGGAAGAGCAGCGGCATGAGCGAATACCGTCCACTATACTCGTTCACAGAGGCCGTACGGTGCCGTATCCACTGCCGGGCGACGAACATCGGCATCGCGCAGTGAAACTTGAACTCGACCATCTCCGACGGGGTGGTGTGGAGGTGGCGGCGCAGGTAGCGGATCAGTCCCCGGGTGGCCGAGACCTTGCGCGTGCCGTAGCCGTAGCTGACCCTGGCGGCGCGCTCCACCGAGTCGTCGGTTCCCATGTAGTCGACCAGCGCGACGAAACCGTGGTCGAGCACGGGGAAGTAGCCACCCAGAATCTCCTCGGCGGCGGGTACGGTCGGACGCCGCGTAGGGTATGTGCCCGGGTTCATCGTGGGAAGGTATGCGATTGGCCGGAACCGGTCGAGGCCAGCCGCATCGCCGTGCTTGTGAAGGGTTTCACAAGCGCTCCGCCTTCGCCGCCTTCCGCCGCCTTCCCGGCTCCAGGATCCGCTTGCGCAGCCGGATGGTTTCCGGGGTCACCTCGATCAGTTCGTCGTCGTCGATGAAGTCGAGCGCCTGCTCCAGCGTCATCCGCTTCGGCGGCTCCAGACGAACGTTCTCGTCCGCCGCGGCGGCCCGCATGTTGGTGAGCTTCTTGCCGCGGCTCACGTTCACATCCATGTCGCCGGGCCGCGCGTTCTCGCCCACGATCATCCCGCGGTAGCACTCGACGCCGGGATCGACGAACATGGCGCCGCGCTCCTGCAGTCCGAAGAGCGCGAAGGCAACGGCTTTGCCGAAGCGGTCGGCGACTATCGCGCCCCGGCCCCGTCCGCGCATGGAGCCGGCCCACCGGTCCCAACGGTCGAAGCGGTGGTGCAGGATTCCGTCCCCCCGGGTGTCGGTCAGGAATTCGGTCCGATAGCCGAAGAGCCCACGCGCCGGGATGCTCAATTCGAGCCGGGTGACCCCCGATTCCCCAATGGGCTTCATGGCGACGAGTTCGCCGCGGCGCCGGGCCAGCTTGTCGATCACCGTCCCCGCGAGCTCCGCCGGGACCTCGGCCACGACCTCCTCCCAGGGTTCCAGCCGGGCACCGGAGGCGTCGGTGCGCGTAATCACCCGTGGACGGGAGACCTGGAACTCGTAACCTTCGCGCCGCATCGTCTCCATCAGGATGGTCAGGTGCAGTTCGCCGCGTCCGCTGACCGCGAAGGTGTCGGGACGCCCGGTGTCCTCCACGCGCAGGGCCACGTTGCGCTCGAGCTCGCGCACAAGGCGCTCCCGCAGCTGGCGGGTGGTCACGTACTTCCCCGACCGTCCCGCGAACGGAGAATCGTTGACGACGAAGTCGACCGAGATCGTCGGTTCCTCCACCGTGATCCCGCGGAGGCGATCCGGGCGGCGCGGGTCCGCCAGCGTGTCGCCGATCTCGACGCCCTCGAGCCCCGTGAGCCCGACGATGTCGCCCGCGTGCGCCTCCTCGACATCGATCCGGTCGAGGCCGCTGAAGGTGTAGAGGCCGGTCACGCGCGACCCGCCGTCGGGGCCGGGGGGCGCCGGCGTGCTCCGATGGGCCGGCGGCGGCATGTCTCCCTGGGCGGGCGCTTCCATGTCCGGATCGGCCGCCGGCAGACGCGCCACCCGCTGGCCCACCCGCAAGGCGCCCCGCTCCACACGCCCGATCGCGATCCGCCCCACGTAGTTCGAGTGGTCGAGGGTGGAGACAAGCATCTGGAAGGGGCCGGAAGGGTCGGCCCGCGGAGGGGGGATGCGCTGGACCACCGTCTCGAAGAGCGGCGTGAGATCCGTGCCGCGGCCCCCGGGGTCGGTCGCGGCCCAGCCCTCGCGTCCGGCGGAGTAGAGGAAGGGGGCGTCGAGCTGTGCGTCGCTGGCCTCCAGGTCCATCAGGAGTTCCAGCACTTCGTCGTGCACCTCCCGGGGGCGCGCGTCGGCACGGTCCACCTTGTTGATCAGGATCACCGGCGCCAGCCCCAGCGCGAGCGCCTTGCCGGTCACGAACCGCGTCTGGGGCATGGGCCCTTCGGCGGCATCGACCAGCAGGAGCACCCCGTCGACCATCCGCAGGATGCGCTCCACCTCGCCGCCGAAGTCGGCGTGCCCGGGTGTGTCGACGATGTTGATCTTGGTGCCGCGCCACAGGACCGCCGTGTTCTTGGCGAGGATCGTGATGCCGCGCTCGCGTTCCAGCGGATTGGAGTCGAGGATCCGCTCGCCAACGTCCTGGCCCGCGCGGAATACACCCGCCTGCCGGAACATCTGGTCGACCAGCGTGGTCTTGCCATGATCGACATGGGCGATGATGGCGATGTTGCGCAGGCGCTCGGGAGACGGGCTCATCGTCCCGCCGAGTCGCCGATCCGGGTGAAGGTGAACATCCCGATCGGTGCCTGTGAGAAGGGACTGACCCCCTTCAGGCTGCGGATCGGCTGTTGGGGTGACGTGTCACGGTTTGCGGAGCGGTAGCTGGTCCCACTGTCCGTGCCCGAATCGAGGGGATAGAGAACGACCTGCATCTGGTCCACCCAGCGACCGTCGTCCATCAACAGCGACAGTCCGTTCACGCCCACGAACCAGTCGGGGCTCGGAGCGATCATCGTAACCAGCGTCACGAGCGGGAAGTCCTCCCGGACGACGACCCTCTGGATGGTCGCGCTGCCGGGACTTCCGATCTGCCGGCCGTTGATCACCGCGAGCGCGTTGTCGGGGATCGCGGTGTTGATCTCCGTCGTCAGCGGACTCGTCCCCCCGGTCTCGGCCATGACTTCGATCCCGCGCGTGGCCGTGTCGCCGAGCACCCAGAAGGTGGAGCCACCGTTGTGGACCGCCCCGATGAGCGGGGAGAAGTGGGCGCCGGACGGGAAGTCGGCCGGGTGGGTGGACGCGCTCCAGGTAGCGTCGAAGACCACCCGGTAGGTCGCCATGTTGGCAGATGGGTCGAAGAGCACGAGCGGGGCGGAGGCGCGGAGTTCGAGGCCGTCGAAGCCCGGGGGCAGGGCGGGCGGCGACCCGGGGACCAGCCGCGTCGCCCCGGAATCGGCCGCGGGACCATCGATCGTGGCGGGCGACCCGGTCGTCTCGCCGGTGCTCACGGAGAGCGCGGTGGTGACGGTGACGGAGCCGGTCTCCAGGACAAGCGGGAGGGTGACCGGAAAGGGAGCCCCTTCGGCGACCGCGAGCGAAATCGTGGCGGGGCCGGCAGCCCCGAGGCGGGTCGTATCCGTGCGGAGAAGTTCCAGGTGGATGATGAAGGGCGACCCGGGATTGTCGGCGAGCCGCAGCTCGGCCAGGCTCGCGAGCCCGGCGAGGATCCCCCGGGGCAGCAACTCCAGCCGGTTGGCGCGAAGATCGAGGGTGCCCAGCGAGCTCAGGCCGGTGAAGACCGAGCCCGGCAGCTCCGCGAGCCGGTTTCCGGAGAGGCCGAGGTAGACCAGTCTGTCCAGGCCGCTGAAGTCGCCGGTCCTGACGGTTTCGATGCCGGTGCCGGCCAGGTCCAGGGTGTCGATCCCGGCCAGGTCACCGGCGGAAACGACGTCGCACCCGGCGCGCCCTGCCAGCCGCACGAGCGCGTCCCGCACCGTGGGCGAACGGTCGCAGACCGGAACGACCGGCAGTTCGGGCACGGACGTCGCCTCGATCTCCACCGTGACGCCCCCGCGGGCCGAGGCCGTGAGGCGCTGGGGGCCGCGTTCGTCGCCGAGCGTCCAGGCCGTGCGCGCAACGCCGTCCCCATCGCTGTCCGCCGCCCCCGGATCCGCCGACCCGTGCCCCGCCCCCGCCGCAAACGTCACCGTGACCCCCGCCACCGCGGCGCCCCCGGCGTCCTCGACGCGCACCTCGACGGGCCCGGGAAGCTCCCTGCCGGGAAGGCCCTCCTGGCCGCCGCCCGCAACCAGCGCAAGGGCCGCGGGCTCCTGCGCGACGGTGATCGAGGCCGTGCCGGTGAGGCTCTGATGGGAGGCGGTGACGGTGGCCGCGCCGTTCCCCGCCGCCGTGACCAGGCCGCCGGATGTGACGGCAGCCACCCCGGGATCACTGCTCGACCAGGCGACCGAGCCGCTGAAGGGGGCCCCGTTCTGGTCCCGGATGGTGGCCGTGAGGGTGGCGGTGTCTCCCAGCGACGACAGCATTGTCGACGACGGCGAGAGGGACAACGCGGCGGCACGCGGGGGCTCCGGTGTCGTGGGCTCACCGGACTCGCCGCAGGCTCCCAGCGCCGCGATGGCACACGCGGCCCCGATCCGCAACCAGTCATCCCGGAGCAACCCGGCCCGCGGCCCACCCCCCGCCCTGGAGCCTGACGGCCCGATTCGTACTATCATGACGGAAATCTGACCCACCCATCGAATCCGTCAACCATCCGCGAGATCCGCTCATCATGCCGACACGCCCCAAGCACGCCCGCACGGCGACCCTGCTGCTCCTCTCCATCACCGCGCTCCTGACCGCCACGCTGGCCGCCCGGCCCGGCCCCGGCCCCAGCCCCGCCCCCCAGGAACCCACCCTCACCGGCTTCACCGCGGGGCGCGCCGCCACCCAGCTCGCCTGCGAGGCCCGTTTCCTCGAACTGCCCCGCAGCGACGCCTTCCGCGAGCACCTGCGCACGGTCACCGAGAACCCCCACCCGGCGGGCTCGGCGGCGCAGGCGCGGGTCGGCGAGTACATCGCGGGCGCCATGGAGCAGGCGGGGCTCGAGGTCACCCGCCACCCCTACGACGTGTACCTCCCCGAACTGACCGACGATGTCGAGATCCACATCGTCACCCCGGTCGCGATGCAGCTCTCCAACCGCGAGCCCGCGCTTCCGGAGGACCGCTTCTCGGGTCACCCGGATCTGCTCAACGGGTGGAACGCGTTCTCCGGCTCGGGCGACGTTACCGCCGAGGTCGTGTACGCCAACCAGGGCCGCCGGGAGGACTATCTCGCGCTCGATTCGATGGGCGTGTCAATAGCCGGAAAGGTCGTCATCGCCCGCTACGGCGGGAACTTCCGCGGCTACAAGGTCAAGTTCGCCGAGGAACGCGGCGCCGTGGGTGTCGTGATGTTCAACGACCCGGGGTCGCCCAGCCTGCCCGCCTACCCCGAGGGGCCGATGATGAACGGGCAGACGATCCAGCGCGGGTCGGTCCTCACCCTGCCCTGGACCGGCGACCCCCTCACCCCCTTCGTCCCCGCCCTTCCCCTCGACGGCGACACCCCGGTCGAGCGCCTCGATCCCTCCGAGGTCCCCCTCCACACCATCCCCGTCCTCCCGATCGGCTACGAGGCCGCCACCGAGATCCTGTCGCGGATGACCGGCCGCCCCGCCCCGGCGGAGTGGGCCGCCCCGATGGACCTCGACTACCGCATCATCGGCGGCCCGGACCTCACCGTGCGGGTGCGCGTCAACCAGCCCCGGAAGCTGACCCGCGCGACGAACGTCGTCGGCACCCTGCGCGGCAGCGAGTTCCCGGACGAGTGGTTCATCCTGGGGGCGCACTACGACCCGTGGGGCTTCGGCGCGATCGACCCGAACGGTGGCACCGCGATGCTCCTCACCCTCGCCGAGGCCCTCGGCGAACTCGCCCGGGACGCGGAGTGTCGTCCGCGCCGCTCGATCATGATCGCGCACTGGGACGCGGAGGAGTACGGCATCATCGGCTCGACCGAGTGGGTCGAGCAGTTCCGCGAGGAGCTGGAGGCCAACGCGGTCGCGTATATCAACGCCGACGGGGCCGTGTCGGGCGCCAATTTCGGGGGCTCGTCCTCCCCGTCGCTGAAGGGCCAGATCATCGAGGCGACGAAGGCGGTGACCTACCCCGGGACCGGAGAGCCGCTATACGACTGGTGGCTGGCGCGGGCCGGCGAGGACGCGGACGAACCCGGCCTCGGCAACCTCGGCGGCGGCTCCGACCACGTCGGCTTCTACACGCACGCCGGCGTCCCGTCCGGCGCAATGTCCTCCGGCAATCCCGGCGGGGTCTACCACTCCAACTACGACAACTTTGCCTGGTACGAGCGCTTCGGCGACTCCGAATTCGTCTACGGACCGATGATCGCGCGCGCCGACGGGATCCTCGCGCTGCGCTTCGCCAACGCCGACATCCTCCCCTACGACGTGGTCCGCTACGCGACCGACACCCGCACCCACGTCGAGACCCTCTACCAGGTCGCCGAGGCGCGCGGCCTGGAGGTCGACCTTTCGCGGCTCGTGTCGTCTACGGGGGAACTGGACGAGGCGGCCGCCGCGCTGGTGGCGGCGCGCGACCGCTGGATCGCGTCCGGCAATGTCGATCCGGCCCGGGCCGAGGCGGTGAACCGCGCCCTGATCGGACTCGAAAAGGCCTGGCTGAACGACCGCGGCCTGCAGGGACGGCCGTGGAGCCGGTCGATCTACGTGTCCCCCGACCCCTTCTCCGGGTACGCCTCGTGGATGCTCCCCGGCCTGCGCTACGAGCTGGAGACCGACGACCGCGCGGACCTGCCCGGCTGGGAGCGCGTGTACATCGGCGCGGTGCGCGAGCTCGCGGAGCGGATGCGTGAGGTGGCGGAGCGGATGCGTGAGGTGGCGGAAATAACGAACCCCTGACGAGTGGACGAATGGCGAAACGCCCCCCACCACCGTAAACTACCCCCTTAGAATCCGCGGTCCGTCGTCCCCAAGCACGAGAGGTATCCAATGTCCGGCAACCGCCCTCCGTCGCACCTGCACACGCGGGCGCTCCTTTCCTTCGCACTCGCCTTCTGTGCCCCCATCATTCCAGCGACGGCCTTCGCCCAGGAGGATGAGGATCCACCCCCGGTCAACCAGTCGGACCACCCCCTTCTGAGCGCCTTCTCGTGGCGCTCCATCGGTCCCTTCGGACAGGGCGGGCGCGTCAACGACCTGGCCGTCCACCCGAGCGATCCCCACACCTACTTCGTGGGCTTCGCCACCGGCGGTCTCTGGAAGACCACCAACAACGGGACCACCTTCGCGTCGGTCTTCGACAGCTACGGCACCCACTCGGTCGGCGCCCTCGCGATCTCGCCCGCCAACCCCGACATCGTCTGGGTCGGAACCGGCGAGGCCAACAACCGGCAGAGTTCCTCCTTTGGAGAGGGGATCTACAGGTCCACCGACGGCGGTGAGACCTTCATGCACATGGGCCTGCGCGAGACCCAGTCGATCGCCCGGGTGATCGCGCACCCCACCGACGCCGACGTGGCCTGGGTCGCGGCCAACGGCCACCTCTTCGGCGCCAACCCCGAGCGCGGCGTCTTCAAGACCAGCGACGGCGGCCGCACCTGGAACCACGTCCTCTCCGTGGACGAGAACACCGGCGCCACCGACCTGGTCATCAACCCGGCCAACCCCAACGTCCTCTTCGCGGCGACCTACCAGCGCCGCCGCACCGCCTGCTGCTTCGTCGGCGGCGGACCCGGCAGCGGCATCTGGCACTCCGACGACGGCGGCGATAACTGGACCCGGCTGAGCGGCAACGGCCTGCCCCGCGGGACCATGGGCCGCGTCGCGCTGGCCACCACACCTGCCGATCCCAACGTCGTCTACGCCCAGATCGAGGTCGCACCGGACCGCGAGCGGCCGCTCACCGAGGAAGAGCGCGCCGAGCTCGAGGCCCGCGACGACCAGAACGAGCCCCTCCCGCCGGACCCCGAGTACAACGGCGTCTGGCGCTCCATGGACGGCGGGATGAACTGGGAATTCCGGAGCAACGAGAACGGCCGTCCGATGTACTTCAGCCAGATCCGGGTCGATCCCAACGACACCGAAATCGTCTACGTCGTCGACCAGCGCGTCCACAAGTCCGTCAATGGCGGGCTCACCTTCGAGACCCTGCAGGGCTACGGGCACGTCGACCAGCACGCCATGTGGATCAATCCGGACGACAGCGACCACCTCATGATGGGCAACGACGGCTCGGTGGACGTGAGCTACGACCAGGGCGAGACCTGGGAGTCGCTGCGGCGCTGGTCGGTGGGACAGCCGTACCACGCTTCGGTGGACATGCGGCGGCCCTACTACGTCTGCACCGGCCTGCAGGACAACGGCAGCTGGTGCGGCCCGAGCGCCGTCCGCACGGGCAGCATCCTCAGCGAGGACTGGTACCGCGTCGGCGGCGGCGACGGTTTCTACACCGCCGTCGACCCCACCGACCACTCGGTCGTCTACTACGAGTCCCAGGGCGGCAACATCGGCCGCCTCAACCTGGCGACCGGCGAAGGGGGCAGCATCCGGCCGCGCGGGCCGTCGCAGAACAACCCGAACACGAACATCGTGCCTGCTCCCGAGCCCGGCACCGAGATCCGCTGGAACTGGAACACCCCGTTCATCCTCTCGCCCCACAACCCGGACGTGGTCTACGCGGGCGGCAACAGTCTCTTCCGCTCCCTGGATCGCGGCGAGACCTGGACCATGAGCCCGGACCTGACCAAGAACGTGGACCGGGACCAGGAGATGCTGATGGGAATGTCGAACTCCATGTCGCGCTGCAACCGCATGGACCGCGGCGAGGACTGCATCCCGTCGCGCAACGACGGTGTCAGCCGCTACAGCACGATGGTCTCCGTCAGCGAGTCCCCCATCGTGCCCGGCCTTTTGTGGGTCGGCAGCGACGACGGCAACATCCAGGTCAGCCGGGACGGCGGGGCGACCTGGCGCGAGGTCGGCGCGAACATTCCGGGCGGCACCAACCGCTATTACGTCTCGAGGGTCGAGGCTTCGCACCACGACGCCGCCACCGCCTACGCGTCGGTCGACGGCCACCGCAACGACGACCTGCGCCCGTACGTCTACGTCACGCGTGACTACGGCGAGAGCTGGGAGAGCATCTCTTCCAACCTGCCCGAGTACGGGAACGTCAACACCGTGCGCCAGGATCCGGTGAACCCGCGACTCCTCTACGCCGGTACCGAGTTCGGCTTCTTCGTTTCGCTCGACGAGGGCGGCAGCTGGGAGCGCTTCATGACGGGGCTGCCGGTCGTGCGCGTGGACGACGTGGTGGTGCACCCCAGGGACGGGGACCTCGTGCTCGCCACCCACGGCCGCAGCGTTTTGATCGCCGACGACATCACCCCGCTGCAGCAGTTCACCGAGATGGTCGCAGCGGAGGATGCCTTCCTGTTCGAGCCCCGCGAAGCAGTGCTGTGGAAGCGGGACGTGCGGCGCTCCCGGTCGGTGACCGGCAACAAGGTGCTGCAAGGGGACAACGCCCCAACCGGAACGGCCATTCACTACTACCTCGCGGACAACGCGTCCAACGTGGCGCTGTCGATCACCGAGGTCGCGACCGGCGAGGTTTTCCGCGACATCGAGGCCAGCGGAGAGGCGGGAATTCACCGCGTCCAATGGAACCTCCGCGGGAATCCCCGGCAGCAGCAGGGCGGCGGCGGCGGTGGTGGCGGCGGTGGTGGCCGCGGCGGCGGTTTCCGCGGTGGCGGCCAGGCTCCCATGGCGGGCCCGGGACTCTATCGCGTAACTCTTTCCATCGACGGGCGTACATTGGAGCAAACGGTAACCGTGCTGGAGGACGTCTGGCTGGACCAGAGGTAGCGCGAAGCACCGGATCGGTCACGCGAACGGAAGGGTGACCCGGATCCTCGGTCGGAGGGTCCGGGTTGCCCGATCGATCCGTATTCTGGATCAATTCGGGTCGTCATGTGTACTGAAACCACGAACGCCAATCATGCATATGGATAATATATTAAACCTCCAAGCGCTTTGGTGACTAATATATCAATCTCTAATGCAGGAAGAGCGGTACGGTATTAGACTTATAAGACACTGCGAACCGGAGGTTTCGAAAACCGGCAGGTGATTTGGACCAGCCTTTGGAGCCCTTTAACGAACGTTCCGAATAATGCCAGAAACATTGATCGTCAACTCCAACTTACTGAAACGGCAAATCCCGGAGAACCCCGCGTCGCTTGCCCGTGGGAGAGCACGGAGGTCGCAATAACACGGCATGCCGAGCGGTTGGCGCATACATCTTGATGCCATTCAGCCACAGGATATTGAACTATGAGTCGCAGAAGCAAGATTACCCATTCGCCGCCCGCCGCAGTTGAGAACGCCCTGAAGCGGCTGGGCCGGAACATCCGCATTGCAAGGCTGCGGAGGCGCCTCCGGATTCAGGATGTCGCCGACCGGATCGGCACCTCCAGGTTCACCGTTGCCGATCTGGAAAGGGGTAAGCCGAGCACCTCGGTCGCCGCCTATTTCGGCACGTTGTGGGCCCTGGGCCTCCTCGATCAGGTGGACAAGATCGCTGACCCCGACCTCGACGAGGAAGGCAAGATACTGGAGAGCGCACGCCGCCCGGGAAAGGCATCGCGATTGGGGCGCCTCGACAATGACTTCTGATCGCGAATGCTTTGTTTCCGTGGCTCTGCCCGGCAAGACCGAACTCGTACTGGCAGGTCGCCTGCAGGTATCGCGAACGTACGAGGGGCCGTCGCTGGGCAGGTTCGTCTACGGTCGCAGCTATCTCGATCGCCCCGATGCGGTCGAACTTGATCCGGCTGAATTGCGCCTTTCGCGCAACGTGTACGAGACTGCGCGCATGGACGGCATCTTCGGGGCCATTCGCGACTCCATGCCCGACTACTGGGGGCGGCGCCTGATCCAGCTGGGCGCTGGCCAGGTCGTCTTTCAGGAGATGGATTACCTGCTCGCCGGACCGGACGACCGAGCCGGGGCGCTCGCCTTCGGCACGGACACCTGCCTGCCCGAGCCCCAGCGCACCTTCCCCACAACTGCCGATCTGCCGAAGCTTCACTCCATCGCGGACCGGGTCACGCTGGACGACCTGGAAGGTGGCGGCGACTGTGACCGGCGGCCCCCCGGGCTCGCCCACTGCGCGACATCAATGGGCGGTGCGCGTCCAAAGGCCGTCGTCGAGCACGAGGACCAGCTGTGGGTGGCCAAGTTCAACCGCCCGGACGACCGCTGGAATCATCCGCGGGTGGAGCACGGACTTCTCCGCCTCGCCCGCACGTGCGGACTGAGTTCGGCCGACAGCGAGGTCAAACGGATCGGTGAACGGGACGTTCTTCTGGTGCGCCGGTTCGACCGCCAAAGGAACGGCGCCGGGTACCAGCGCAGCCGGATGATCAGCGGGCTCACCCTGCTGCGCGCGGACGATACGCCGATGGAGCGCTGGCGCTGGTCGTATCTCGCGCTGGCCGACGAGGTCCGGCGTGTAAGCGCCAAGCCTTCACAGGATCTGCTCGAGCTCTTTGGACGCATCTGCTTCAGCATCGTGGCCTCCAACCTCGATGACTATCCCCGCAACCACGCGCTCGTCGCCAGCGGCCGGCACTGGCGGCTGAGTCCCGCCTACGATCTGGTGCCGGTGCCCGCGACCGGTAGCGAGCAGCGCAACCTGGCCATGATCTGCGGACCTGCGGGCCGCACGGCCAGCAGGGCCAACGCGCTCGGAGCGGCGGCGCGGTTTCTGCTCGAGCGCGACGAGGCCGTGTCCGTTTTCGACCGCATTGCGGACACGGTCCGCGCCATCTGGCGCTCCACCATGCTCGAGTGCGGCGTCAGTCAGCGGGACTGCGAGACCATCGCGCCCGCCTTCGTTCACGGGGACCCGACGGAGTAGGCCCAACACCGTCCGGTTCGGCCGCCCGGCCGGGGATTGGCGCAGCCGGTAACGCGAACCGATATTGGCATTCCTTTCCACCTCTCGCGGAGGGATTGACCATGACGACCGCAACCACCACCCGAGTCGCTGCCACCGCCCTGCTCCTGGCAGCCGCCTGCGCGCCTCAGGCCGAGGTCCCGGAAGCGTCTGCCGAAGCGCCCCATCCCGAAGAGGCTGCCGTGGTCGCGGCCGTCGAGCAGCTCTTCGAAGCCATGCGCACCGGCGACAGCGAGATGGCCAGGGCCGTCATGCATCCCGACGCCCGACTTGGGCGGGCGGACGACGACGGTATCAGCTTCAGCGCCGCCGACGGGTTCATCGAGATGATCGGAAGACCCCGCGACGAGGTCTACGACGAGCCCATCTGGGACTGGACGGTGCAGGTCGACGGCCGGCTCGCCCAGATGTGGACGAAGTACGCCTTCTACCTCGGCGATCGATTCTCACACTGCGGCGAAGAGGCCTTCCAGCTCTACAAGAGCGACAGCGGGTGGCAGATCACGCAGTTGGTCGACACCAGCCGCCGTGAGGACTGCTTCTACCCGCCGGGGCGCGAGCCTGCCGACCTCACAGAGGAGCGCGATCGGTAGAAGGTCGGGCTTCGCCGTCGGCCGGGATGCGGAGAGTTCCGGGAATAGTTGCGGTAGAATCCCCGGTCCCGGGTGAGGAAGGTCTCGGCGACCGCGACCGCGTGTGCACCGATGAGGAAGTCGGCCTTGATCCGCGTCAGCCGACCACCGGGGCAGAGAGGGCAAACTGCGATGTTGACCTCCGCCGGATCATCACGCTATTGGTGCAGGGCTCACCGAGCGATCACCGGCACGGATAACGAATGGGGTAAGCATCACGAATGGCGAGGCAATCTTCCCGGCTCCCGGGTCTAATCCTGCTGATCTCGATTCTCGCCTGCTCCCCCGCCCTGGTGGCGTTCGGGCTGGGATCCTGATGGGCAGGCCGCTCTTCCGCGCCCCCGCGGCCACCGCCGCCCTCTGTCTCGCGCTCGCCGGGTGCGGCGACCAGACCGCCGTCGAGCCCCAGGTCTCGCGCATCCTCGTGTCGCCCGCCAAAGCCCTTCTCGTCGGCGTGGGCGATGGAATGGCATTTTCGGCCACCCCGCTCGGTTCGGACGGCGAGCAGGTCAGCGCCGCCGTGACCTGGTCGACCGGCGACCCCGCCATCGCAACCGTCGACACGCGCGGCTTCGTCACCGCGGTCGCGGCCGGCACCACCGGGGTCACCGCCACCGCGGGCGGGGTCAGCGCCACCGCCGAGCTCGAGGTCTACGTCCGGGAGCGCATCGCCCGCTACGAGCCGGGCGTGAGCTACTTCGGGCGCAACGGATACGTCGAGTACATCCCCGGCGAGCTTCCCGTCATCCTGTCGGCCCCGCACGGCGGGCTGCTCGCTCCGCGCGAGATTCCCGACCGCGGCTACGGTGTCACCGTCAACGACATCAACACCATCGACCTCACCCTGAGGATGCGCCAGGCGCTGATCGACCTGACCGGCTACGCGCCGCACATGATCCTGTCGCACCTGCGCCGCAGGAAGCTCGACCCCAACCGCGAGATCGTCGAGGCCGCGCAGGAAAACCCGTACGCCGAGCTGGCGTGGCACGAGTTCCACGACTGGATCGTGACCGCCCGGTCGCTCGTCACCAGCCGGTTCGATGAAGGGATGTACTTCGACGTCCATGGGCACGGCCACGACATCGCCCGCGTCGAGCTGGGATACCTCCTCACCGCCGATGAGCTGAACCGCACCGACGCCGCGCTCGACGGGCTGCCGGTGGTCCGCCGCACCAGCATTCGCGAGATCGGGCGCACCACGACGATCCCCTTCTCCCAGGTGCTGCGCGGCCCCACCTCGTTCGGGGGACTGCTCGCCGACGAAGGCGTGCCATCGGTGCCGAGTCCCGGCGCACCCGGCCCCGGCGCGGAGCCGTACTGGCGCGGCGGCTACAACACGCGCGTCCACGGATCGCTGGACGACGGCGAAGTGGTCAGCGGCATCCAGCTGGAGCACCACTACCCCGGCCTGAGGGACACGGAAGAGAACCGCCGCGTCTACGCGGAGAAGGTGGCGCGCGTGATCCGGGAATTCATGCTGGAGCACTTCGGGTTCTTCGAGCCGGGGGCCGACGAGACTGCCGCCGAACCGGCCATCCGGCGGCACACCCGCTACCTGCCGGGTACAACCTTCGCTGGACGTGCCGAGTCTAATCCCGCAAGATGATCATGTGGTGCCCGCCCGGTCCGTCGCCGCACACATAGTCCACGACCGCACCACACAATGAAGGGATCGCCCGATGCGCCATGTCATCGTTCTTTGCAGGCCGCCGATCACCCCCGCTCTGCTGATCGCGCTCACCCTCGCGGGCGCCGTTCCCGCCCGCGCGCAGACCGGCACCGTCACCGGGCAGGTCACCGACGCCGTGACCGCGCAGGCGATCGTCGGGGCGGTGGTGAGGGTGGACGGAACAACGCTCACCGCGCAGTCCGGCCCCGGCGGGCGCTACTCCATGGAGAACGTCCCGGCCGGGCAGCAGCGCCTGACCGTGCAGCGGATCGGCTACATCACGCAGCGGCGCCAGATCACGGTGCTTCCGGGCCGCACGGCGGTACTCGACTTCACGCTCCTTGCGGGAATGAGAGCAGCGGATTCGATCGCGGCGCAGCGAAGGGCCGAGCCGGAGCTGCGGATGCAAGCCGCCGAGGCCGTATCCATCGATCTGGCCGGATTCCACAACTGGACCGTTGGGGACTTCAACACCGAATCCTACGCCCGCATCAACGAGAACGACTTCCAGCTGGTCGGCGCCTCCCCCCTGTCCACCTTCTCGATCGACGTGGACCGGGCGTCCTACGCGAACATCCGGCGCTTCATCCAGGGCGGCGAGCGCCCGCCGGTCGACGCGGTGCGCATCGAGGAGATGATCAACTACTTCCCCTACGACTGGGACGCGGTGCGCGGCGAGCACCCCTTCGCGGTCACCACCGAGGTGTGGCAGGCCCCGTGGAAGGGCGAGCACCGCCTGGTCCGGATCGGCCTCCACGCGCGCTCGATCGACACGGAAGACCTGCCGCCCAGCAACCTGGTCTTCCTGCTCGACGTTTCGGGGTCGATGAGCTCTCCCAACAAGCTGCCGTTGCTCAAAAAGGCGTTCGCGCTGCTCGTTGACCAGCTGAGGGAGCAGGACCGGGTCGCGATCGTGGTGTACGCGGGCGCGGCGGGGCTGGTGCTGCCCTCGACCCCCGGCAGCCAGCGCGACGAGATCGTCGCCGCGCTCGAGGACCTCCAGGCCGGCGGCAGCACGGCGGGGGGCGCCGGGCTCAAGCTCGCCTACGACGTGGCGCGGGACCACTTCATCCGGGGCGGTAACAACCGCGTCATCCTGGCCACCGACGGCGACTTCAATGTGGGCGCCTCCAGCGACGCCGATATGGTGAAGCTGATTGAGAAGGAACGTGACAGCGGCACCTTTCTCACCGTGCTGGGGTTCGGCACCGGGAACCTGAAGGACTCGAAGATGGAGCAGATCGCCGACCACGGTAACGGCAACTTCGCCTATGTGGACGGGCTCCTGGAGGCGCGCAAGGTCCTGGTCGAGGAGATGGGCGGCACGCTGCTCACCCTTGCCAAGGACGTAAAGCTGCAGGTCGAGTTCAACCCGGCGAAGGCCACGGCCTACCGCCTGATCGGCTATGAGAACCGGCTTCTGGCCGACGAGGACTTCAACGACGACACCAGGGACGCCGGCGAACTCGGGGCCGGACACACCGTGACAGCGCTGTACGAGGTGGTGCCCGTGGGCGTGGAGATGCCGCGCGGGGAGGTGGATCCGCTGCGCTATCAGGCGCAGACGGGCGGCTCGCAGGCGGGCCCGCCGCCGGATGCCCTGCCCCCCACGGAATTCGCCGACGAGCTGATGTACGTGAAGATCCGCTACAAGGACCCGGACGGGACGCGGAGCAAGCTTCTGGCGCAGGCCGTCGCCGACCGGACCCGCTCTCCCTCGACCGACTTCCGCTTCGCCACCGCGGTGGCGGGCTTCGGCATGCTGCTCCGGGACTCCGATCACTCGGGGGATCTGACCCTGAACGACATCGTACGACTCGCCGAGCGAAGCAGGGGCGACGATCCCCGCGGCTACCGCGGCGAGTTCATACGGCTGGTGGAGGCGACGCGCGACCTGGGTCTGCTGAAGGAACGCGGTGAAGGGGGCGGATAACCCGCGGCGCGCGGGGCGGCTGTCCGAAGCGGCCGTTCGAACCGCGAGGCTGTCCGAACCGGAACCCGTGGTGTATAAGGTACATGGTGCATAAGCATTAACCGGCGGCCCGAACTGTCGGCGCCGCCCAACATCCAAGGAGGTCGCCGTGCGACTCATCACTGTTCGAACCGTTGGACTCGCCACCCTGTGCGCCCTGGCGGGGATCGGCACCACAGTAGCGCTGGTGAAAATCGCTACCACTCCCGAGGGACCGCCCGGTATTGAGGCATCGCCCGGCACCCTCGCGGGCCGGGTCACCGACGTGGCACTTGGAATCGGGCTCGAGAACGCCATGGTACTGCTGGAGGGTGCCGGGATCGGAGCGGTGACCAACCCCGACGGTCGCTACACCATCGCGAACGTGCCGGTTGGCAGACACACCGTCACCATCAGGAACCTGGGCTATGCGGAGCAGCAGCATGAGGTGACGGTCGTCGAAAGCCAGACGACGATAGCCGATCTGGAGATGACGGCGGAGGCAATCAAACTCGAGGGTCTGATCATTTCCGTGGTGCGGCCCGAAAGGAGTAGTCGATGAAAGTCACAATCGTTCGAAACGCAGCAACCGCCGCCCTCGCACTCCTGCTGCTGGGCCCGGCCGGCCCGGCTGACGCCCAGGAGCAGACAGGCACGATCGCAGGCGTGGTCACCGACGCCGCCAGCGGGCAGACCCTCGAATCCGCCCTGGTCACGCTGGACGGTGCGGAGACCGGGGTGCTGACCGACCTGTCAGGCGGCTACGTGCTGACCGGCGTGCCGGCCGGCGAACACACCGTGACCGTCACGATCCTGGGCTACGAAGAGCAGACTCAGCAGGTGACCGTCGCGGCGGGCCAGACTGCGGTCGTGAACATCGCGCTGACGGCAGCTGCGCTGAGGGTCCAGAACCTCACCGTCACGGGGGAGGCGAGAGGCCAGATCATGCTTCGCTCCGCCGCTAGCGTCGCCGCTCGATACTCGTACGGCTTCCGCCCCTACAACACCGAGTCCTACGCAGAGATCAACGAGAACGACTTCAAGACCGTCACCGAAGCCCCTCTTTCCACCTTCTCGATCGATGTGGACCGCGCCTCCTACGCAAACATCCGGCGCTTCATCCAGGACGGCCAGCGCCCGCCCGTCGACGCCGTGCGGATCGAGGAGATGATCAACTACTTCCCCTACCAGTGGGGCGACGTGGCGGGTGAACACCCCTTCGCGGTCACCACCGAGGTGACGCAGGCCCCCTGGAAGAGCGAACACAGGCTGGTCCGCATCGGGCTGCACGCCGAGTCCATCGACACCGAGAACCTGCCGCCCAGCAACCTGGTCTTCCTGCTGGACGTGTCCGGGTCGATGGGTTCGCAGGACAAATTGCCGCTCCTCAAGAAGGCGTTCGCGCTCCTGGTCGACCAGCTGAGGGAGCAGGACCGGGTCGCGATCGTCGTGTACGCGGGAGCCGCGGGGCTGGTGCTTCCGTCCACCCCGGGCAGCGAGCAGGATGAGATCCTGGCCGCGCTCGAGAAGCTCAACGCAGGCGGCAGCACGGCCGGCGGCGCGGGGATCAAGCTCGCGTACGACGTGGCCCGCAAGCACTTCATCGATGGCGGAAACAATCGCGTGATCCTCGCCACCGACGGCGACTTCAACGTCGGCGCGGCGAGCGACGAAGCGATGGTGAAGCTGATCGAGAAGGAGCGGGAGAGCGGCACCTTCCTCACCGTGCTCGGGTTCGGCACCGGGAACCTGAAGGACTCGAAGATGGAGCAGATCGCCGACCACGGGAACGGCAACTTCGCCTATATCGATGGTCTGCTGGAGGCCCGCAAGGTGCTGGTCGAGGAGATGGGCGGCACGCTGCTGACGCTCGCCAAGGACGTCAAGCTGCAGGTCGAGTTCAACCCGGCCGCTGTCGCCGGCTACCGGCTCATCGGGTACGAGAACCGGCTGCTCGCCGACGAGGACTTCAACGACGACACCAAGGACGCGGGCGAACTCGGCGCCGGACACACGGTGACCGCGCTCTACGAAGTGGTGCCCGCGGGGGTCGGCATGCCGGGCGGATCGGTGGACCCGCTGCGCTACCAGCAGCAGCCAGTCGATGACGATGCGCCGCCCCCGAGCCAGTTCGAGGACGAGCTGATGTACGTCAAGGTCCGCTACAAGGATCCCGACGGGGAAAGGAGCACGCTCCTCGAACACCGCGTGATGGACCGGAGCGGGATGCCGTCGGTGGACTTCCGCTTCGCGACAGCGGTGGCGGGCTTCGGCATGCTGCTGCGGGACTCCGAGCACGCCGGCACCTTCTCGCTGGATGATGTCGTGAGCCTGGCCGAACAGGCCAGAGGCGACGACCCGCGCGGCTACCGCGGCGAGTTCATCCGGCTGGTGGAGGCGGCCCGGGACATCAAGCTGCTGGACATGGAGGCAGAGGAGTTCGGGCCTGACCGCTGGCGGTAGGTAGGAGGCGGCCGGTCGCCGGGCATCAGGTTGCCCGGCGGCCGGCTGCCCGGCGGGCCGCGGCGGTGGCGAGGGGAACAGCCTACCAGACCCTGGTCACTCCGTACCGGTCGAACATCGCGTCCCGGGAGACCAGCGCCATCCCGTGCGCCAGGGACTGAGCGATCAGCATGCGGTCGAAAGGGTCGCGGTGGGGACCCGGGAGACGCCCGGCAAGCGACGCGTCCTGGACGCGGATGGAAAGCTCCCGGAATCCCTGCCCGGCGATGGCCCCGGCCATGTCGAAGGCGGCCAACTCGGGGAGCGGCAGTTTCTGGAGCCGGTACTTGGTGGCCATCTCCCAGGCGGAAGCGGCACTGACGAAGACATCGCGGGACTCGTCAGCGATCAGCTGCGACGCCCTTTCGGACAGCCTGCAGCTGTCGGCAATCCACCAGACGAAGGCGTGCGTGTCGAGGAGCAGCCGCACGGCTCTCAGTACCCTTCCCAAGCCTTGAGTTCGCGCTCCGGGAGGGGGTCGAAGAAGGTGTCAGGAATGACGATCCGGCCCTTCAGTACGTCCGGCTGCCGCTTGCCCTGCACCTTGTAGGGTACCAGACGAACCACCGGTCGGCCCCGCCGGGCGATGATCACCTCTTCACCCGCCTCGACCTGGGCCAGCAGGCGCGACAGGTTGGTCTTTGCGTCGTGGACGTTGACGATGGGCATGGGTCCGGTCCCCCAGGCGGCTGTGGATGCTAAAGTTAGCTAGAAATCTAGCTAACTAAATCGCGATCAGTCAAGAAATCCGCGTCCTGGTAATCGAATTACCACCGATTGATGCCGGCGTAAGCGTTTTGCCACGCTCGTAACCGATTTTCCACGGTCGCCCGCCTACCCCCTCGCCGCCCAGGCCGCCAGCACCTCGGCCTCCCTGTCGGCGGGCAGCCCGGCACGCATCTGCGCGCGCCGCTCTTCAGGCAGCGTGTTCCACCACTCCACGGTGTCGCGCGCCGTGTCGCCGAGGGGCCGGAAGGTGAGCCCCGCCTGCACGGCCGCGGCCACCGAGACCTGGTTCATGCCGATCGATTCGCCCACCGGCGGCACCCAGTTGGTCATGTGCTGCCACGACCGGACCCCGTGCTCCGCCATGAACTCGGTGGACACCCAGGTGAAGGCCGCGTCCGAGCCGAGCGCCGCGCGGATCTCGTCGAGCATGGTGCCGAAGGTCTGCACCTCGCCCGTGGCGTTGTAGGTGCCGCCCGTGCCTGGACTCTCGACCAGCCGCACGATCCACTCCGACAGGTCGCGCGCGTCGATGTTCTGCACGGGGTCCGATGGTGCATTCGGGGCGAGCACCTCACCGCCCCGCGCCACCCGCACCGGCCAGTACGTCCACCGGTCGGTGTTGTCGCCCGGCCCGACGATCAGCCCCGGCCGCACGTTGATCGCGCCGTCGCCGAACGTCTCCGTGTTGATCGCCTCGCACTTCGCCTTCATCGGCCCGTACTCGCGCATGCTCTCCACATCCGGCGACGACAGCTGCCCCACCGGGTAGCTCTCGTCGATGCCGACGATCGCATAGTCCGCGTAGGCCGAGATCGAGGACACGAACAGGTAGCGGTCCACGTTGCCCTGCAGCAGCTCGGTGGTCATCGCCACCCAGCGCGGGATCGAGGCCGAATTGTCTATCACCGCGTCCCATTCGCGCCCCTCGAGCGCGCTCAGGTCGTTGTCACGGTCGCCGGTCAGCTGCTCGACGCGCTCGAAGTAGTCCTGGAAGAACGGCGGCTGCGTCTGGCCACGGGTGAAGATGGACACCTCGTGGCCGCGGTCCAGCGCGTACTTCACCTGGTGCGGGCCGATGAAGCGGGTGCCGCCGAGGATGAGGATGCGCATCGGGTCCGGTCGCCACCGGCCATGCCGCCGTCGCCGGGCATCGCGCACGCCAGGGGCCCGAAGGCGCCCATCACGCCCAGCGCACCGCCAGCCCGCACCGAGTTCTTCACAAAGTCACGTCTGGTCTGGTTCGACATCTTCACGGCTTCCTCTTCGTCGCTTCCCTATGTGGGTGAATTGCCCACGCCATTGCGGGTGAATTGCCCCGCCGAGGGACCATGGTATCCCCGACCGGTGCCATCCCGCCACCTGCCTCGCCCGCGCGCCCGCCACTTGCCCCAACCGCCTCCGCGCCCTACTACTGTCTCCCAAGAACCCTGGGCTCTTGGCGCCGCCGGGGATCGGTGGCGGGACGAGGGCCGCCGACCCCTGCCTGGAGGTCAAGATGGTGGAAGTTGATCGCAAGACCTTTCTCGCCAGCCTTCCCGCGGGTGCTCTCGCCGCCATGTCGCACGAAGACAAGGCGGAGGAACTGGAGCACTACATGGAAGAGGAGCTGGACAACAAGATCGAAGCGCGGCACGCGGGAGCGGACGGGGAGGCCGGCTCCATCATCACCCTTGACGATCTGGAGCAGGAGAGGCGTGCCCCCCGTGGCACCGGAAACCTCTTCCTGCCGCGCGAGGACGAATTCCCGGCGATGCCCGACAAGCCGACGCTCCTCGACTTCTTCCGGCTGCGCTTCGCCCCGGCGAACCACGTGCTCCAGAGTGCGACCCACGCGCTGAACACCGGGCAGCCCGAGCGGACCATCTTCGCCTGCCTGATGCACGACGTGGTCCTCAACCTGATCAAGGTCGACCACGGCTGGTGGGGTGCCCAGCTGGTCGAGCCCTACGTGGACGAGCGCATCTCCTGGGGAATCCGCTACCACGCGGCGCTGCGCTTCTATCCGGATGATGAGTACGGGTACGAGTATCCGGAGATGTACAACCGCATCTTCGGGCATGACTACGTGCCGGAGCCCTACATCAAGGAAGCCTACGAGTTCGCGCGCCAGCACCGCTGGTACGGCGAGGCGCGGCTGATCACGGTCAACGACACCTACGCGTTCCAGGACAACATGGACATCGACGTCGAGGTGTTCACCGACATCATCGGCCGACAGTTCAAGCAGCCGAAGGAGGGGCTGGGCTACGACAACAGCCCGGTCGCGCACATGTGGCGCACCATCGCCTATCCGAACCGGCCGCTGTAGAAACCGCACGCAGTAGAAAGGGACTTGAGCAGATGACAACGACGAGACGGGTCCGCCTGTCCGCCCTCCTGGCGGCGCTGGCAATCACGGGAACCGGAACCATTGCCGCCCAGGAGGTCACGCGCGTGGTGGTCACCCCCGCCACGATCACGCTCGAGGTGGGCGAGAAGGCGACGGTTTCGGCCACCGCCTACGACGCCGACGGCAACGTCGTCGAGGTGCCCTTCATGTATTTCTCGCGTGGGGGACGTGGCCGGCTGGCCGTCGACCGGACCACGGGCGAAGTCGAGGCGTTCAAGGGCGGAGAGTTCGAAGTGATGGCCCGCGTGCTCGGGCCGACGCGGGTCAGCGGGACCATGACCGTCGCCGTGGCGTTCCCGCCGATCGACCGGATCGAGATCTCCGCAGACGGCGGGCGTTTCTACGCCGGGGTGACAATGCGCCACAAGGCGACCGTGTTCGACCAGGCGGACGATGCGCGCGAGGTGCCGGTCACCTGGAGCACCTCCGACGAGTCGGTGGCCACGGTCGACCGATTCGGGGTGTTCAGCGCCCATGCACCCGGCACCGTGACGCTTTCGGCCACCGTGGAAGGTGTTGCTGGCCAGATTCGCTATGAAGTGGCGAACAATCCGGTCACCGGAATGGCCATCGAGGCCAGCCAGGCCCGCGGCCGGACCGGCGACGTCATCCACTTCACGCCAACCGCATCCGACGCCGGCGGCTCCGTCGTCGACGACATCCCCATCACCTTCTCGCTGAGCTCCGATCCCGACGAGATCGCCACCGCCGACTTCCCGCCCGCCGAGGTCGACCGGATGGGCCGCTTCGTCGCCTACAAGCCGGGCGTCTACACCGTGACCGCGAGCGTCCCCGGGCAGACCGCGCACGCGACCGTCGAGATTCTGCCCCGCCACGTCGCCGAGGAGGTCCAGCTCGTCGGCCACGCGCCGGTGGGCAACGTCTCCACCTCGGATCTGTGGGTGTGGGAGGGCGCCGACGGCCGCGACTACGCGATCACCGGCACGCATAGCGGACACGGCAGCGCGTACTGGTGGGATGTGACGGATCCCGCGAACCCGGTCCTGACCGATTCGCTCATCGTGGATGCCCGAACGACCAACGACGTGAAGGTCTCCGAGGACGGCAGCGTCTGCGTGATCTCCCGCGAAGGGGCGTCCAACCGGCGAAACGGGATCGTGATCGTGGACTGCAGCGATCCGCGCAACATCGAGATCATCTCCACCTACGACGACGAGCTCACCGGCGGCGTGCACAACCTCTTCATCTACGACGACCACGTCTACGCGGTGAACAACGGCGTCCGCTTCGACGTGATCAACATCGCCGATCCGGCCAACCCGCACCGCGTCGGCCGCTTCGAACTCGACACCCCCGGCCACGCGATCCACGACATCTGGATCGTGGACGGGATCGCGTACACGTCGAACTGGGGCGACGGGGTGGCGGTAATCGACGTGGGTGGCGGCAACAGGGGCGGCAGCCCGGCGAATCCGGTCGAGATGGCGCGTTTCCGCGACATCGGCGGCGCCACGCATGCCGCGTTTCCGTACACGAGCCCGACGGGCAGGTTCTACATCTTCATGGGCGACGAGATCGGGGCGCCCGGATTCGACGGCCAGGAGGACGGCCGCACCCCGCAGTTCATGTCCGGCTATATCCACGTGGTCGACTTCACCGACCCCGAGAATCCCGAGGAAGTGGCCCGATACGAAATCCCCGAGGCCGGTTCGCACAACATGTGGATCGAGGACGACCGGCTCTACGCGGCGTTCTACCAGGGCGGGCTGCGGGTGCTCGACATCTCGGGTGAACTGAAGGGGAACCTGTACCACCAGGGACGCGAGATCGCGGTGTACAAGGCCTACGATCCGGACGGTGTCGTGGCGAACGCGCCCTTCACCTGGGGGGCCCAGATGCACAAGGGGAACCTCTTCTTCGCCGAGTACTTCTCGGGGATGTGGGCTGTGAAGCTGCTGCCGCGGCGTGTGCTGATTCCGTGATCCGCAGGGCGACAGCCCGGGACCCCGGCGCCGACGGCCCATCCAGCCATTGCGCCGCCCGGGCGCTCGCAACCGCCGGCGCCGCGGCCCTCCTGGCCATCGCCGCATCACCACCTCACGCGGCTTCGCAGTCCTACTGGGTCTACGTGGCAGCCGAATCCGAAGACGAAGTCGCCCTGCTGCGCTACGACGCGGGCGGCGACCTCGTCGTCGAAAAGACGATCACCACCGGATGGCTCGCGGCCGAGATCGAGGCGCCGCACGGCCTCGCGGTCGACCCGGCCGGGGACTACTGGTACCTCACGCTGGGACATGGCTTCCCGAACGGCCGCCTCGTCAAGTACGCCACCGGCGCCGACACGGTGGCCGGCGTCGCGGACCTCGGCCTCTTCCCGGCCACCATCGCCGTCCCGCCGCACGGCGCGGTCGCCCTCACGGTAAACGCCAACTTCCACGGCGACCACGTCCCGTCGACCGTCACGATCGTCGACCTCGAGACCATGTTCCCGTTCGCGGACGTGGTGACGTGCACCATGCCGCACGGCTCCCGCTTCAACGCCGACGGCTCGAAGCACTACTCGGCGTGCATGATGGACAACCAGCTCGTCGAGATCGACGGCGCCACCCTCGACGTGGCCCGGCGCCTCGACCTGATCGCCAATGCGCCCGCCCACGCGCCCACGGAGGGGCATATGGCCATGGCGCCGCCCGGCGGCGAGAACTGCTCTCCCACCTGGACGACCCCGCACCCGGACGGCCGGCGCGTCTTCGTGCCGTGCAACAAGGGCGACGTGATCCTCGAGGTCGACCTGGAGCAGTGGCGCGTCACCCGCCGCATCGAGGCCCCGGGCGCGCCGTACAACCTGGACCTGACGCCGGACGGCACCAAACTGCTCGCCACCCTCAAGGGGAGCGCCAAGCTGGGAATCTGGGATGTCGAAACGGGCGCACTACTGCACCTGATCGACTCCCTCATGCGGGTGACCCACGGCGTCATCGCGACGCCCGACGGCCGCTACGCCATCGTGACCGTCGAAGGCATCGGCGGCGACCCCGGGACGGTGGAGGTGATCGAGATCGCCTCGGGCACCCGCGTCGCGTCCGCACAAATCGGCAAACAGGCCGGAGGAATCGCGCTATGGAAGATGGAAGGATGACCGGCGCCCGCGCCCATTCAAGCATGCCGCTGACCCGCTGCTTGCCGCGGAAACCGGTGGCCCAAACGAGCATGCCGCTGTCCCGCCGCTTGCCGCGGAAAACGGCGGCGTCCCATTCCGACATGCCGCTGACCCGGCGCTTGCCGCGGAAACCGGCGGCGTCCCAATCAAGCATGCCGCTGACCCGCCGCTTGCCGCGGAAACGCCGCGCCCGGATCGCGGGCCTCGCCCTCGCCCCCGTACTCGCCGCCGCGGCCTGCCAAGCAGCCCCCGCCCCCCCCACCTCCGACAACATCCCCGGCTGGCAATGGTCCGACGAGCAGGTTCTGGAAACCGTCAACGCGGTCCGCGCAGGCCGCAGCCTCCAGCCCGAAAGCTGGCCCGGCGGCGCTCGCGTGGCCGTCCTCCTCTCCTTCGACGTCGACAACGAGACCGTCAACGGCCTGCGCTACGGCGACGCCACCGTCGGGTCTCTCTCAAAGGGGCAGTTCGGCGCCCGCGTCGCGCTCCCCCGCGTCGTCGACCTCCTCGACCGCGAGGGCATCCCCGCCTCGTTCTTCATCCCGGCGGTCAGCCTCGTCCTCGATCCGTCCCAGATCGGCGTCATCCAGGCCGCCGGGCACCACGAGTTTGCCATCCACGGCTGGATCCACGAGCTGAACTCGAGCCTGGAGGCCGACGTCGAGCGCGCCCTCCTCGAACGCGCCGTCGACTACATGACCGAAGTCACCGGCACGCGCCCGCTCGGCTACCGCGCCCCGTCCTGGAACTTCAGCCCCAACACCCTCGACATTCTGCGCGAAATGGGCTTCCTCTACGACTCGTCGCTGATGGCCGACGACCGCCCGTACGAGATCGACGCCCACGGCGAGCCGACCGGCATGATCGAGTTGCCGGTGGAGTGGATCCTCGACGACGCGCCGCTCTTCAACCCGCTCGGGGACCGCTATTCACCCCCGCGCGAGGCGCTCCAGGTGTGGAAGGACGACTTCGACGGCGCCTACGCCGAAGGCACCATGTTCCTGCTGACCATGCACCCGCACGTCATCGGCCACCGGTCGCGGATCGTCGTGCTCGATGAGCTGATCCAGTACATCAAGGGACACGAGGATGTCTGGTTCGGCACCCACCTGGAGGCGGCCCAGTGGGTGAAGGAGCAGGCGGGGATGTAGGGGGAGAGCGGGTCAGCAACGGGAGTCCCAGGCGGCCGCCAGCCCGCGGTCGAAAGTCACGAGGCTCTTTGGCTCACGTCGGAGACAGCAGGCCAGATGGACCAGGTCGCGGGCTTCGAGGCCGGGATGCCGACTCGACAGCTTCCGGGCCATTTCAACATCCCGGCGTTCCACAGGCCATATCTCCGACACCGTTGCGTTCACCAGATCGAACGCCGCATCGGCCACCCTGCTCCGCCCGGTTCGCAGGTACCGGTGCAGGATTTCCTGAAGAACTTCAGCCGATATCACAAGGCGGAGGTCCCTTTCCCTGGCCTGAATGAAGAAGGCCCGCGCCTCGTCTCGCAGCGGATGCCCCGCGCCCACGAAGTACATGAACAGGTTGGCGTCGACGAAGATCATTCGGCGAGCAGCTCCGGGTAGCGGGTCTCGATGATCCGTCGCTTGACCTCCGGCCAGTCCGGCTCGCTGGCGCCGGGAGGGTGAAGCACATCACAGGCGGCAGCGAATTCCCGCAACTCGGCGGCCGTGAACGTGCGCGGACGCGACCCCGCCAGTTTTTCCTCGGCGGCCTCCCGCATCCACCCCCCCAGCGACTTCCCCTCGCGCCTCGCCTGGTCCTGATATCGGACCTTGGCCGTCTCTTTGACGATGATGTGTATGCGCGTCATGTTTCTCCTGTGCAGGATTGTTGTGTATGCACAGGATAGCGACACATTTCTGTTGCCGTCAAGCCTTCTGCTGTTTACTCTAGTCCTCCAGTCCCCCCCGGGGACGACCGCACCTATGGAGGCGTAGCTATGAGTTCGTTGCCGGAAATGAGATCCCTTCGCACGGTATCCGTGATTGCAGTCGGGTGTCTGGCCTGGCTGGTCCCTTCGTTGATCCAGGCCTCGGATGGCGCGCACGGATCCTTCGTTGCGCAGGAAATCGTGGTCGACACGGTTGCAGGGCGTCCCGTAGTGACAACCGAGTTCCCGCAGCAGCGGCGGAGACCCCGGGGCGTGGCGCTTGGTCGAGGAACTCAGCTGGGGAACGTCATGGGCGACGGACCCCAGGGTTTCGGAGACATCCACGACATTGCCGTGGACCAAGCCGGGCGTATCTACGTGTTGGATTTCGCCTCGAAGGAGGTTCGGGTCTTCGGCCGCGACGGCGCCTACCTGAGGGCCATGGCCCGCGAAGGTGAAGGACCGGGCGAGACCAGGTACCGCGGTGGCCCTGCCCGGAGAATCACGTGGCGGCCGCCCGCCCAGTTGTGGATCAGCGGTGGGCAGCAGTATTTGGTTGTCGACACGCTCGGCAACGAATTGCACCGTACCGCAGGGCGGCCCCGCCCCGGCATGTTTCTTCCCGGCGAGGTTCCGAGGTCCAGCAGCGTGATCGCCGCCGGGACGGACGGTTCGCTGTTCTCCGTCGTGGATGTAATCGCGATGCGGAGCCCGACCGTCGTCGGCGTCCTCCGCCACACCTATGTGGTTCGTTCTCCGGTGTCGGTGGACCACGAGATGCTGCACGGAGACACGCTGGCGATCGAGATAAGGAACCTAGTGGAGATAAGCCCACGCGCCGCTCGCGGGGCCAGCGCGATTTCGGTGCGACACGTGGAGGCCGACGCTCCACGATTTGTGTGGACGGTCGGGCACGACGACGCAACGCTGTGGCTGGCGCACCGTGCGAGGTATCGCTTCGACAAGCTCACGTTCGCCGGAGACACGGTCCTCGCATTCCAAATGGGCGATGTCCGTCCGATGCCGCCGCCGGAAGATTCGGAGTTCGTCCCAATCCTTGCAGCCCTCGCGTCCTCGCCCGAGGGCTGGCTATGGGTGCAGCGGGAGGAGCCTGAAACGGAAGGGGGATCGACCTGGGATGTCCTGGACAACTGCGGGCGATACCGCGCCACAGTGTCCGCTCCGGTAGGCTTGCGGAGGGTGGAGGTTGGTGCCGGCGGTGAGCTGCACGGGATCTCCTCAGACGACCTGGGTATCGACTTTGTTCATCGATTTCGTCTGCTGAGCGAGGTCGGCACGCCCATTGCAGCAGAGGTCTGTCCCTTCTGACGCAGCGTCAGGGTTACTCAAAATCCTCCACACCCTGCTCCTTGTACCAGCCCAGGTGCCTGCCGATGGGGATGCCCATCAGCGGGCGCTGGACGACTGCTCCGGCCTGCTTCAGCCCCGTTTCCAGCCCGAAGTCCACGTAGTCCTTGCCGGCGTGGATCTCCACGACCTTCCCTTCCAACGCCGGGTACTTCGCGAGCAGGGAATCCACGACGCGTTGCGCCCAGGCGCGGCGCTGCGCGGCGGGGAGGTCGCCCAGCGACAGGTCGTACCACTGGATGCGGTCGTCGGGGTCGAGCAGGCCATACTTCGCGCTCAGGATATACCACGGCAGGCCGGAGCGCTCGGCGTAGATCCGCCGGCTCCGCCACAGGGGAGAGACGTAGAGATCCTTGGCCGGCACGCGGCTGGCCCATTCGAGCTTCCCCTTCACGCAACCCACAAGGACAACCTCTGACGTCAACTGCCCACCGCCACCGCTTCCGCCCCCTGGCTCCTCGTCTTTTCCCTCCATGCGTATGGCTCCATTGGCCGCTGGCCGTGATCGTTCGGTACCTTCTATCTAGCTTGACGAGGCCCCCGGGGCAAATCGGGGATGATGACGGGCCGCGCGCCGGGCGTGGACGAGCGCGCCGGACCCGAATGGAGCGAAGCATGAATCGGTGGACGCACAGATGAAGGCGGCACTGGCCTGCGCGATCGTCGCGGCGGTCTCCGTGTCGGCGGCCTACGGGCCGGCGCCGGACACGCAGCAGGCAGGGCCTTGCGACGACCTCGCGCCGATCCCCGGGGCCACGCTGCTCCCATCCCGCGACCTGTACTGCCTCTTCCTCACGCCAAGGTACGGCCTCGAGTACATGTCCGGCCACCTTGAACTGCGCACGCCCCACACGCCCTTCGGGGTCGCCGTAAATGCCGCCGGCCACCACCTCTACGAGGGCGTCCTCACCCTGAGCGGACTGCCCGAACCCTCGGCGCTGGGGGATTTCAGCCACATCGTCGCGTGGCTGGCCTCACCCATCTTCGACACGATCGTCGCACTCGGCCCCGTCGCCAACGGGACACAGAGCATCGGCGAGATCGGCCTCAACAAGTTCATGATCATCATCACGGCCGAGGAGCGCCCGGACGCCCCCGAGTGGGAGGGGCGGCTGCTCCTGCGCGCGGCGTCGCCCTCGTCGCGCATGTCCCCGCCCGACATGCAGGAATTCATGCTGGGAGCGCTGGGGACGGAGCCGGGCGACACGGAGATGGCGGGCGGCGCCAGGCCGGGCATGCCGCCGGACTCCGCGGACGCCGCCCACCAACACCCCACCCCCCCCACCCCCTGGCCCCACCCCCCCATGCTCCCCAACCTCACCATGTTCCCCGCCCTGATGGCCCTCGACCCCCCGGCCGCGACGCCATTCCTGCCCGGCCCCGACACCGGCACGGACGACCCCCCCACCCCCCTTGCCCGCCCCCGCGACATCCTCCGCCTCGCCGACGGCGACGTCGTCGACCTCGAGGCGGGCCTCGTGCGGCGCCGCATCCACAGCCGCGACCACATCATGTACGGCTTCAACGGCCAGTACCCGGGACCCCTGCTGCACGTCCCGGAGGCGGCGACGATCACCGTCAACTTCACGAACTCGATCCCGTGGCCGACGACCATCCACTGGCACGGCCTCCGCCTCGACAACGCGTCCGACGGGGTGCCCGGCGTCACCCAGGACCCGGTCGAGCCCGGCGAGACCTTCCGCTACACCGTCCACTTCAGGGACCCCGGCATCTACTGGTACCACCCCCACCACCGCGAGGACATCCTCAAGGACCTCGGCCTCTACGGGAACATGCTGGTCGAACCGCGCCAGCCCGACTACTACGCCCCCGCCGACCGCGAGGAGTTCCTCATGCTGGACGACTTCCTCATGGCCGGCGACGCGCCGATGCCCTTCGGGCTGGAACGCTCGACGCACGCCTTCATGGGGCGCTTCGGGAACCTGATGCTGGTCAACGGCGAGCCGGACTACGAGCTGGAGGTGACCGCGGGCGAGGTCGTGCGGCTGTACCTCACCAACGTGTCGAACACGCGGACCTTCAACCTGTCGTTCGAGGGGGTGGCCGGGCGGGGCGACACCGGAGCCGTGCTCCCGGACCCGCGCATCAAGGTCATCGGCACCGATGTCGGCGCCTTCGAGCGCGAGGAGTGGGTCGAGAGCATCGTGCTGAGCCCCGCCGAGCGCTACATCGTGCATGTGCGCTTCGACGTGCCGGGCGAGTTCACCCTTCTGAACCGTATCCAGGGTATCGACCATTTGGGCGGCGTCTTCTTCCCCGAGACGGACACGCTGGGGGTGGTGCGGGTGGCGGCCGCCGGGGGGCGCGCGGGCGGGGAAACATCTGGCACCGCCGCCTGCCGCAGGGTCTCGCCTTCGACACGCTGCGCACCAACCTGCACGCCGCGCGCGAGATCGCGCTGTACCGCGACCAGTTCGACGGCCCCATCGACCACGAGCTCACCTTCACCCTGGAGACGACCGGCGTCCCCTACGTCGTCGAGCGGCTGATGCGGTTCGACTCGGCGTACTTCCACCCGGTGGAGTGGAGCGGGACGATGCCGATGATGAACTGGAACTCGTCGTCGCAGGAGGTGCGCTGGATCGTGCGCGACCCGGCCACAGGGGCCGAGAACATGGACATCGAGTGGGACTTCAAAGTGGGGGACATCGTCCGGATCCGGCTGCACAACGAGCGGCGGTCGTTCCACGCCATGCAGCACCCCTTCCACATCCACGGGCAGCGCTTCCTCGTACTGGCGCGCAACGGCGTCCCCAACCAGAACCTGGCCTGGAAGGACACCGTGCTGCTCCCGGCGGGCACCACCACCGACATCCTCCTCGAGATCACCAACCCCGGGCGCTGGATGGCGCACTGCCACATCTCCGAGCACCTCGAGGCGGGCATGCGGATGCTGTTTACGGTGAACCCGTGAGCGGGGATCCGGCGGAGCCGCGGCCGCTGCGCCACGCGGGCCACTGGCGCGAGCCCCGCCACACGCACAGAATCATGACCGTGGCCCCCCGTGGCCATACGACAGTTTCCGACACACAGCGAGAGGTAGCCTTCACGATGAGACCCCTGTCACGTACCCTCCTCGCGGCCGCATTCGCCCTGGGAGCGCTCGCGGTCCTTACCGCGTACCCCCCCACGGCCAGCGCCCAACGGCCCGTCCCAGGATCCCCTGCGGCCTCCTACGTGGCCGTGGGCGCCGAAAACGTCGCCCTGACCGGCGTCACGCTCATCGACGGGACCGGCGGGCCCGTCCAGCGCGGCCGCACCGTCGTGATCGAGGGCAACCGCATCACCGCCGTGGGACCGGACGGCCAGGTGCCGATCCCGGCCGGTGCCGAGGTCATGGAACTGGCGGGCCACACCGTGATCCCGGGGATGGTCGGGCTGCACAACCACCTGTACTACACGGCCGCGGGGGGGCGCGCCGCGCAGCTCACCTACAGCGCGCCGCGCCTCTACCTGGGGAGCGGGGTCACCACCGTGCGCACGACGGGGAGCCGCCAGCCGTACGCGGAGATCAACCTGCGCGAGGAGATCGAGGCCGGGCGGGCGCCGGGGCCGCGCATCCACATCACCGCGCCGTACATCACCGGTGGGGGCGGCATCTCGGGGATGACGATGCTCGAATCGCCCGAGCAGGCGCGCCGCTTCGTGCGCTACTGGGCCGCCGAGGGGGCCACGTGGCTGAAGGCGTACACGCGCATCAGCAGCGAGGCGCTGGCCGCCGCGATCGACGAGGCCCACAGTCAGGGGATCAAGGTCACCGGCCACATCTGTTCGGTCAGCTTCACGGAGGCCGTCGCGCTGGGGATCGACAACATCGAGCACGGCCTGCCGACGAACAGCGACTACAGCTCCGGCCGGGACAAGGACGAGTGCCCGCCCGACGTCATGAGCAACGCGCTCCAGGTCGACGTGGGCAGTCCCGAGGTCGCGCACACCTTCAAGACGATGATCGACGCGGGCGTCCCCATGACCTCCACCCTCGCCGTCTACGAGCTCTTCTTCCAGGGACGGCCCGTCCGCGACCAGCGCAGCCTCGACGCGATGAGCCCCGCGGTGCGCGCCGACTACCTGGCCAGCAAGGCGCAGATCGACGAGGTGGGGCGGGATCCGGCGGGGCTCCTGAACGCGATCGCCTACGAGAAGGCCTTCTACGACGCCGGCGGGGTGCTGGCGGCGGGCGTCGATCCGACCGGCAACGGCGGCGCGCTTCCCGGCTACGGCGACCAGCGCAACTACGAGCTCCTCAGCGAGGGCGGCTTCGCGCCGGTCGACGCGATCAGGGTGATGAGCGCGAACGGCGCCATGATCCTCGGGGAGGACGACCTGGGGACGGTCGAGGTCGGCAAGATCGCCGACCTGGTGGTGCTTAGCGGTGACCTGACCGCCGATCCGGCCGTGATTCGCAACGTGACGGTGGTGTTCAAGGACGGAGTGGGCTACGATTCACCGAAGATGCTCGAAGACGTGCGGGGACGCGTGGGAATCAGCTGACCAACGACGGGCAGGCTTGCTTTCAGGCTCTCGTGGTGAACCTCCATTCCGCGAGAGGAAACGCGGTTCCGATCCGTGTGGACCCGGGATCGGCTCATCGAGCATCGCCGCGATCTGATCGGCGAGCTGCCCGACCACCACCCGCGTTGCGAGAAAGACATGGGTTTTGTCGGCGACGGTGATTCCTACAACCATCGAGGTGGCACCGCATACCGTACGCATCCCGACCCACATCTCCGAGACCTTGCACCCAGTGCTGCGCTCCAAGCCGTCGCTCATTGTGGTTCCCTCCCGTTGTGGCCTCGGTCCCCGGCGGGGGTTCGTACCCGGCGGAGACTCCGACACTCCGTCGAACGGCCAGACGCCGGACGCGCGTGGCACATTAGTAGCATAGGGGATCGCGTATACTGGCCGTCAGAGGGAAATCCCGGCAGTTTCGGGGGAAATCCCCGCAAATCCTTGACGGGCTTTTTCCCGTCACTTCAGTGGGCGTGCGGAGGAGGAGCAGCCCTACTGCTCGCCTTCGGCCCGCAGGAGCCCGGCCTCGAGGGCGAAGCGCACGATGTCGCGCCGGGTGTGCAGACCCAGTTTCGTCTTGGCGCGGGCGAGATAACCCTCCACGGTCTTGGGGCTGAGAAGCATCTCCTCGGCCGTCTCCCTGGCCGAAAAGCCGCTCGCGTACAACTCGACCGCAGTGCGCTCGCGCGCGGAGAGCACCTCGCGCCCCGGCTTGCCGCTCGATGTGCCCTGTGCTTTCCGGCCCGCGAGCAGGGCCGCTGCGCTGCGCGGCAGGTAGGAGTGTCCGCGCACGACCGCTTCGATGGCGCCCATGAGATCGGTGTCGGCAACGGACTTGTTCAGGAAGCCCGCGGCGCCGGCGTTGAGGGCGGGAACGAGGAACTCGTCCTCGTCGTGAATCGTGAGTACCAGGATCCTCGCTTCAAGTCCAAGTCCGGTGATGTGGCGGGTCGCCTGGACGCCGTCCATTCCGGGCATGGCCAGATCCATGATGACGATGTCCGGCTCCAGCGTCCGCGCCCTGTCGATCGCTTCCTCGCCTGTCGACGCCTCGCCCACGACATCCACCCGGCCGGTGGATTCGAGCAGTGCCTTCAGACCGGCACGCACGACGTTGTGGTCGTCGACCAGGAGAACCCTCACCATTGTTCGCCGTCCGGGCCCACCATCGGCACGGTGGCCCGAACCGTGGTTCCCTTGCCCGGCGAGGTCCGTACGGTGAGGCTGCCCCCGACCAGCTCCGCCCTCTCACGCATCCCGGCGAGGCCGACGCCGACGTGGCCTTCGTCCGGTGCCGCTCCGGGATCGGGCAACTCGAACCCGCATCCTTCGTCTCGGATCTCCGCGATGATCACACCGCCCTCCGATCTGAGCGTCACGGCAGCCTCGCTCACCCTTGCGTGCGTCGCCACGTTGGTCACGGCCGCCTGCACGATCCGGTACAGGGCCAGGACGGCAACCGGATCCAATTCGTCCGCCACCCAGTCGAGGCTGAGGCTGGCGTGGATCGTGACTCCGTGCACCTTCCGGGCATCGCGAAACAGGGTAGCGAGCGCGGAAACAAGCCCCTGCCGTTCGAGTTTCGGGGACCTGAGCCCCCGAATCATCCGCTTCACCCCCCGGATCGCTTCAAGGATCTCGTCGGCGATCACCGCCCACGCCCGTTCTCTCTCCTCCCGGTCCGTCTCGTCCGCCAGAAGCTTCCCCCTGATCTTGAACGCCACGAGGAACTGGAGGAACTCGTCGTGCAGCTCGCGGGAAAGGTGCTTTCGCTCATTCTCGGCCGCCATCACCTTCATTCGGGCCAGCCACCGCATCCGCTTCCAGCCCGTGATGTCGCGGATCGTGCAGATCACGTGTTCCGGCCCCGCTGCCAGTTTGCCGGGACTCAGACTGATCTCCACCGGGATGGTTGTGCCGTCCTTGCACAAAGCCTGGAGCTCGAGTCCCTGCCCCATCGGTCGCGGACCCGGCGCTTCGGCGTAGCGCAGGCGGTGCTGCTCGTGCCGGCTGCGGACGCCAGCGGGAACCAGACGTTCCACGCCCGAGCCCTCCATCTCTTCGCGGCTCCATCCGAACATCGAAAGAGCCTGCGGGTTGAGATCCCGGATCACGCCGTCGGAATCCACGACGAGCATCGCGTCCGGCGAGGCTTCGAATACGGCCCGGTAGTCCCTGTCAGTGAGCAATCCGGATTCCCTCCCTCCTGTATCCAGGCGTGGCAGGAGAATGGCGGCTCGACCCCCGGTCGGACAAGTCCCTCGAGGCCACTCGGCACCGCCAGGTGATGGTTGTTTTCACCGACAGCGTCGGCTAGGATTCACCGTAGATGCTCGAAAGACGTGCGGGGGCGCGCGGGAATCCGCTGACCGATTCACTCAGGTGAGAGAACAGAACATGTCCCGACCGAGGCCGTTCCATCTTGTGGCGTTCGCAGCAATCACGACCCTGACGGCGTGCGGAGGGGGTGACGGGGGAACCGACCCGCCCGATCCGCCCGACCCGCCGGCGAACCAGCCTCCGCGGGCCATCGGCAGCCTCGGCACGCTGACCCTCCCGCTGCGCGCGACCGTCACCGTTGACGTAGCCTCCAACTTTGCCGATCCGAACGCGGATCCGCTCACCTACAGTGTCGTCTCGTCGGACCCCGGGATAGCGGGCGCGCAGACGGACGGAAGCAACATCGACGTCACCGGCGTTGCCCCGGGAACGGCGACGGTCACGGTCACCGCCCGCGACACCGGCGGCCTGACCGCGACCCAGGAGCTGGCCGTCACCGTCAACGGCCCCCCGGTGCTCACGGACTCGATTCCCCCCCATATCCTGGCCGAAGGCAGCAGCGCGACGGTGGACCTCGCCGACCACTTCACGGACCCGGACGACGACGTGGCGAGCTACGAGGCGGAGTCGTCGGACGCGGCAGTGGCGAGCGTGTCGGTCGACGGCAGCACGGCGACCATCACAGGCGTGTCCGCGGGAACCGCAACCGTGACCTTCACGGCAATCGACGAGTTCGGGCAATCGGGCTCCCAGGAGGTCGGCGTCACCGTCGAGCAGGCGAACCAGGCGCCGCAGGCGACGGACTCGATCCCCGCCCAGATGTTGATGCCCGGCGGTGAGGTGACTCTGGACCTCTCCGGCCACTTCACCGACCCGGACGAGGACGCGCTGAGCTACGAGGGGGCGAGTTCGGATGCGGATGTGGCGACGGTTTCGATGGACGGCAGCGAGGCCACGATCACGGGGGTGGTGGCGGGCGACGCGACGATCACCTTCACAGCGAGCGACCCGGGGGGGCTCTCGGCTGGGCAGGAGGTGGCGGTTACGGTGAATACGGCTCCGGTGGCGGAGGGGACGATTGATGAGATCACGGTCGCGAGGGCGCGGATCGACCATGCTCGTCGTCTCCGGCTACTTCAGCGACGCGGACGGGGACGCGCTCAGTTACGAGGCGACCAGCTCCGACGATGACATCGCGACCACGTCGGCGGCGGACAGCACGGTGACGGTCAACGGCCACGCCGCCGGCACGGCGACGATCACGATCACGGCCACGGACCCCCGCGGAGCGTCGGCCATGCAGGAGGCCACGGTCGCGGTGAAGACCCCCCCGATGCCCGACAGCGTCCCCCCCACGCACGACATGGTCGTGGGCAACCACGTCGAGCTCGACTTCTCGACCTTCTTCACGGACGAGGACGGGGACGAGCTGACCTACACGGCGGTGACGTCGGACCCGGCGGTTGCGACGGCGTCTGTGGATGGGAGCGTGGTGACGACGACGGCCGCGGATCAGATCGAGGACTCGGTGGGGACGGTGGTGACGCTGACGGTGACGGCGACGGACCCGGGTGGGTTGTCGGCGGAGCAGGAGGCGATGGTGCGGGTGAATGCGATGGTGTATGACACGTTGCAGGGGATTACGGTGGATTCGGTTGGGGGCGGTGGTTGCGACATTGCCAGGGGGTTCGGAGATTTCCCGCTGACCAGTCTGCCTCGCCCTGGGGGGTAACGGCCTCCCCGTCGGGAATCAGCTTGTCACCATTCACTGGTCGGAATGGCAGCGGGCGGGGGGCACCGGGTGGGTCACCGCGCCGGGAACCTACAGAGATGGCGACGGGCGACCCCCCGACTTACACCATCTGCCCCATCGCGCCCAGACTGGGCGAACCGGAGGACGGCACCTACAGACTGATCGGACATATGACGATCCTCACCGACACGGACACCACCGGCACCGGCATCCCCACCTACGAAGACACCGTCACCGCCACCTTCCGGTCGCCCACGTTCAACAACAAGCCGGGGGGCAGCCCAGCCCAGGACGCGTCCTTCAGCAGCTTGCGGTCCGGCCTGTTGGATGCCGCTCAGCCCAGCCGCGCGTCACTCCGGTCCCTCGCGCTTCCCGGACCGCGCTTCCGGCCTCCCCCAGCCGCGGAGGCACGAGCCGCGAGTCGCGTCGCCCAAGTGCGCGCAAGCGCCCACGCAACCCTGCGCCCCCCCGCATTCACCCGATCACGCGGGATTGCGTACCGGCAGCGGCCATCACCGGGCAACCTGCGGAAACCGACCTAGAAATGTCATGTCGGCATGGCAAGATGTAAGGTCGGGATGACATTTCTGGTCGTGGCCGACGTTTGGTGGGCACTGCTTTCTTGGCACGGCACATCCGCCTGGATGGGCGAGTGCCCCATAGAGGGCGATGAATCGGCATAGTGGCGGCATCGCCCAACGCAGTGACGCCAGGCATAGCGCGTCGGGCACCGAAGCCGGAGCAAAAATGAGCGAACCCGCGACAAACCAGGACGCCAAGCAGATCAAGAAGATCGTCGACGCAGGTGTCGGCTTGCTACAGGGAGCAGGCGGCAATGTCGCGGGAGCGGCCGTTGGTTTTCTGATTGGCGGGCCTACGGGTGCGGCGGCGGGTGGGGCTGTAGGATGGGCGGTGTCTCAGGGTCTTGGGCGATTGGGCCGTGAGTTCAGCGAGCGCACCCTTGCTCCTCGCGAAGAAGCTCGCGTCGGTTGCGTGCTAGCGCTCGGCGCGGAGCACATACTGCGGCGACTTGAAGCAGGCGAGCAACTGCGAACCGATGGGTTCTTCGATTCTGCGCTCAAGGACCGCTCGGGAGCGGACGAAGTAATGGAGAGCATTCTCCTCCGAAGTCAACGGGAGCCCGAGGAGAAAAAGCTCCCGTACATGGCCAACTTGTTCGCAAACATCGCGTTCGACTCGACGATCAGTTCAGAGATGGCGCATCAGATCACAAGAACCGCCGAAGAGCTGACGTATCGCCAGCTGTGCGTACTGAGAATTGCGATGATCAAGGACGAATTCGACCTCCGTGAATCAGACTTCAGGGGCCAAGGATTGTTCGCCAAAGAACTGTATCCGGTTCTCTACGAATGCTTTGGGCTGTACTCGCGAGGCTACGTTGGCTTCGAGCTAGCAGTGCTCGGCCCCACGGACGTAGTACCCGCAAGCATGACGGTTCAGGGACTGGGTGCTGACACATACCACCTCATGGGACTTCAGGAGATACCTCGGAGCGAGATCGTACCCACCGCGACCCAACTCCGCGGCGATGGATGATCGATCAGTCGCCCGCACACGAAATAGTTTCAGGTGTACCTTACATCAACAATCGGCAACTCTTCACCACGTCTACGCGCCTATTCCATGGATGAATCCGCACCACTCAGGCTAGCACCACCGGAACTGTCTATCGGCGACCGCGGTGGATTTGATGAGCATGACCTCTTCCAGGCCAAAGCGGCCGGCGAACGACTCGCCAGCATCGTTGGCGATCTCGTAGGCCATTCCGTCCTGATCATCGATGGTCCTTGGGGAAGCGGCAAGTCGGTCTTCGTAAAGCAGTGGGCTGGCCTACTTCGCCAGCGCGACCACCCAGTGGTCTACTTCGACGCTTTTGAACACGACCACCTCGCGGACGCGTTCTTTCCTCTCTTCGCTCAACTACTTCGAGCGCACGCGTCCGCACCCACACCACTTCAAGCTCATCGTGCCAACCTCGTGAAGTCGGCCACTTCCCTGGCAAAGGCGATGCCTTCCGTTCTCCTCGATGTAGCGCTCCGCAGAACCACCGGCGGAATGCTCACCCTCCCTGACCTTCGCGAGGAGCTGAGCCAGACAGCTGCGCCTCAGCCTGAGACTACCGAGGGGTTGATTGCAGACCACATCGAACACATCGACCACCAGGTATCGTCCATACGCCACTTCCGAAAGACCTTGGAGAAGGCCGTTGCCTCCATTTGCGAGTCTGACGATTTGCAAGCCCCTCTCGTGTTTGTCGTTGACGAGCTAGATCGCTGCAAGCCGTCTTACGCGTTGAACGTTATGGAGCGCATCAAGCACCTCTTTTCCGTCGATGACGTTTGCTTCGTCCTTGTAACACATTTGGACGGACTATCCGACATGGTATCCCGGGAGTACGGACTCAAACACGCCAGGCGGTATCTCGACAAGTTTCATCATCTGCGATTCGACATTGAATCCCTTCTGACCAGTCGGTCACGGGGTACCGACGAACCTTACCTGGATTTTCTACTTCGCCGATACGGCCTGCATCCGCGCTATTCCGATGGGGATAGGAAGGTATTGGCCAACTTGATCCGAATACATGAGATCTCTCTGCGTAGTCAGGAGCGAGTTGTACTTAACATTGCACTTATGCTGCGTGCGACGAGCACCAACGCCAACTGGCTGACCTATCGCAGCCAGGGAGAAATCGCCCACCTCGGCATCGTACTCTGCGTCCTTCGCCACGAAATGCCGGATCTGTACCGAAACGCAGCTAACCAAGTGCTCGAATTCCAGCCGGTCCATGACTTCCTGCGGATGGACCAATGGGCCGATTTGGGCCCCGAGTTCGCCGCTGAGTGTGCCTTACTATGGAAGCTTGTGACTCTGCAGGGCACGGACCATATGACGGAAGAGGAGAAGACTGCACACGGCTCCCCGCTGTCGCAACATAGCACCAGGTACCGTCGGTTGTTGGCGACTGTCTGCGCCCATATCGACCAGATTTGGCAATAGACATGGGTTCGCCGGGGCACCACGATTTGCAGGTTCGCCCTCGCGCGAGCGAATCCCCCGGATCGCACGCGTGTCCTTTTTCCGTACGCCTAGCAGGTGGGCGCTCGCAAGGAGAATAGATGCCGAAACCATCGGACTTCGACAAGATGAGCAACCGGCTATGGGATGTTGAACTCCTACACCTGCAGGACCATTGGTCCAACTATAACTACCTGTACGTCGAGGATCCAGAGCGAGCCGACAAATTGCGGAGCCCCCGCTGGGGTGGTTTTTCTGGAACCTCGTCCAGCGCTGCCTAGTCTCGCAGATCATCCTTTCGATCTCACGCCTCACCGATCCGACCGAGATGGGAAAGCACCGGAACCTGACGCTTAGGGCGCTCCTCGACGACCCTCGCCTGTCGGATCAATTGAGGCGCGAGCTGGGATGCGAGTTGGAGAGGATTCGGGAATTGGCCAAGGAGATTCGAAAATACCGAAATCGGGTCGTTGCTCATAGAGACGGGAACACCGCGCTCGGCGAGGATGCTCTGCCGATCCTGCAGTTGGAGCAGATTAGGGATATCATCTTAGGGCTCCAAGATGTCCATCGGAAGCACCGATGTGCGGCTATGGGCATCAGTGTTTCGGAATACGGTACACACACCCTTCGAGGCGTGGAGAACTTGGTCAAGCGCTTGGAGGAATCGGAGAGCTACTAGCTGACATGGTCTTCAAGCAGCGGAATCGGCTGAAGTGTTGCTGAACGAGGCAGCCGGCCGCGACATGGTGATCGCGTTCGTGGGCAAGCCGCACCGGCTGGACAACCGCGGCAACCAGGTTCTGAAGTAGCTCAGAGAGATCGGCTTCGAGCACTATTACCAGGCAGAACAGACCGGGTGGGTCCTCTTCCTGGAGGGGATCGACCGACCTGTCCCTGCTCCGGGCTTTCGCCGCGCGCCTCGACCATCGGCCAGCCCTTCGCGCTCTCGAGCGGCCGTACGTGCGCTATGTGAGCAATCGGCCCAACGCCACCGCCGACGGCGCGAATTCGAGAACTATGTTGCCACGCGGCAGACGCTGGAACGCTATGCGGCCGCGTCAGGAAGAGACGCGACCCCAGGCACGCTGTTCGCCGAGTCCGAGCAGTCCAGGCGGGTTGCCGCCATGAACCGTTCGATCGCATCAATCGAAGAAGCGATGAAGAAGCTCGGGAAGGGTTCCCCCTGGGATCCCGACGTCAAGGCCAGCGACGATTTCCTTACACCGCTGTTCGCGGACTACTTCGAGAGGCTGGACCTGCCGAACGTCATGCCGAAGAAGAGCTTCCATGTGCTGGCCCGGCATGTGCCGAAGGATAAGATCGACGGGGAGGTCAGGGAGAAGCTGGATGTGATCGGGCGGGTTGCGGGGGAGGCTGAGGGGCGGGGGTAGGTGGGATGACGTTCTATTCGGGCCACATGTAGGTGGTCTCGCCGCACGGATGCACCAGACGTTCGCCGGACTTGGTCGGCAGAGCCCGTCATCGGCATACGGTCAACTGTCGTGTCGACATTACAATCTGTCATGTTCTGCTTACATTCATGAGGAATTGTGGTCGAGAGCTTCCGGCTCGCCAAACCGGCGGTCCAACCGGCTCGATCATCCCGGCCCGCTCCGCCCGGCTCAGCGCTTCAACCCGCGCCGAAGAAAATCCCGCTCGGCGGTGAGTTCTCCGATCCTGGCCTGCAGGTCCTGGAGTTTCGCCTCCTCCTCCTCGGCGCTCTTCCGGCTCTCGCCTGCTGCGAACACCTCTGGCGCGGCATCGAGCAGCTGCCGCTTCCAGGAGCTCACCTGGTCGGGAGGAAGCTCATACCGCGCGGCGATCGCCTCCACGCTACCGCTCTCCCGCAGCGCCTCCAGAGCCACCCGGCCCTTGAACTCCGCCGTGAATCGTCGTCTCTTCCTGGCCATCTCGGTGCTCCCCCTTCATACTGGAATCTATGATCCGGAACACACTCCGCACCATCGCCGGCGCGGCCATCCTCGTGCCGCTGACCCTGGGCCCGACGCCCACGCCAACCGCCGCGCAGCTGGCTGCACCGAGCTGGGACCATCTTCGCTCGGCCACCGACACGATCGAGGCGATCACGATCCACCCGCCCGTCGCGGCACCGTTCCAGTGCTCCGAACACCCGCTCGGCGCGGAGGACCACGTACCCGACGCGCTCGGCGCCGACTGCGTCGTGGTGCGGCGGGACGGCGGACCGAACGGCAACCTGGCATCGCTGTACACGGGAGACGGAACCCGCAACGAGGATTGGCACAGCTGGCGCGAGCCGCTGCTGGCACCCTTCGACGGAGTCGTCCTCGGCTTCCAGATCAATCCCGAATCCACGCTCCCCGGCGTCCGCGGCTCGGGACCCTCGAGCGCCATCCTGTTCCAGCAGCTGGTCGACGGCGAACCCACGGATGTCCACGTCGCATACGTCCATGTCCGCGAGGTGACCGTGTCCCAGGGCGACACCGTGCGGGCAAGCGACCCGGTCGCCCGCATCGGGAACAACGGCTCGTCATTCCACCCCCATGTGCATGTGGGCGCATTCCGCGGGGAAATGATGTCGGAGGAGGCCGTGCCGCTTCAGGTGCGGATGGATCTTGGGGTGATGGGGCGGGGGCGGGGGGTGGGGGGCAATTGAACTCCGGCCACCGACCAAGCTCCGGGCCTCCAGTCGCGACCTGTCGACCGATGGGGCGGACCGCATCCAAAGACGCCGAGGACTCCGCTCCCGCCTCCACGAAGCCTGACCACGACGGCAGTCATCCTTTCGGCCAATGATCACTCTCGGTGTGGATCTTGCCTCTAAGCCTGAGCGCACCGCTGTGTGCCGCATCCATTGGGATGGGCTGTCAACGCATGTCGATTGTCTCAGGACCGGCGTGACAGACGAAGATCTGCTCGACCTGTTTGGGCACTCAGGCATGGTCCCAAAGAAGATCGCAATCGATGCTCCGTTTGGCTGGCCCAAGGACTTCGTCCGTGCCATCCATGCCTATTCGAGTTCGGTGGTCTGGCCCCCCGTTGACGACCCGCACCTTCGGTTGCGGAGAACGGACCGAGTGGTGAAGGAGAAGACAGGTCTAACGCCGCTAAGTGTCTCGGCAGACTGGATCGCAATGACCGCGATGCGAGCAGCCCGTCTGCTCGCGGCAGTGGTTAGGGACGGCGAAGCCATCGATAGGAGCGATGACGAAGGTCGCGTCGTTGAAACGTACCCTGCTGCGGCACTCCGGATCTGGGGATTGCCTTGGAAGGGCTACAAGGGCACGGACCCCGGCAAAGAGCAGAAGCGGGCCGAGATGGTTGCCACTCTTGCCGAGGAGGTCGGTTCCTGGCTCACGCTGGTGGAGTCTCAGTGCCGGGAGTCAGACGACATGCTCGATGCGCTTGTGGCAGCCCTGGTCGCCCGCGCGGTGGCAGTCGATGGTTGCGAACCGATTCCCGATGCGGATCGCGACCTGGCCAAGAAGGAGGGCTGGATCGTGCTGCCGCATTCGGACAGTCTTGGGAAGCTCGTGTAGCTTGGAGGCCTTCCTACCCTATCGCCCAAACCTACCGCGTCACTACTTTCGCAACAGGATGTGCCACAAAATGTTCCCGCAACGCGTCGTTGATGGACTTAAGCCTGAGTCGTACAGCGATCTCGCGTACAGCCTCGCCATCCTTCCACTCGATTGGCCGTTTCGAACGTTGGCGCTGTTCATAAACCAGCTTTGCACGGGCATCCGGCTCCAACGTCCCAGAAGTCCAGAACGCATAGGTCTGATCGCATTCTCGCAAATCTGGTCGGCTTGCCACGTAGTCCCTCATGACGGGAACCTTCGTGAGCCACTGTTCCACCTCCCTTAGCGATACGGTGCCGCCTGGAACTTTGCCCTTACACTCGATGATATGGACTGCGTTACCACTACTTGCACAAAACACATCTATCTCAGCCTTCTGCCCGCTTGTGCGATGCGTGTGGAGAATGCGAAGATCAATTCGTCCACCAAAGTTGTGCGTGGCGATATAGGCTACCAGCAATTCGAACATGACGCCCCGCATATTGCCTGCTCGGCCTTCGATCTCAGAAAGGCGGTCAAGCAGTTTGTACAAAGCGTCATCGTCTATCTCGACATTGGTAGCTACTCTTCTTAGGGTGTCCAGCAAACTGCTGATGGCGGATGCCGTGTGGCTCCCAAACAAGCTCCCATGGGTTGCCAGAATCAATCCAGCCTTGTGGCCCTCGGTCATGGCTTCGGCAGTAAAGCTATCGGCCAAGATGATCGGAAACAGCCCGCCACTGTTGGAGGTCTTCTCGTAGGTCTGCACCTTACGGACAAAGTACTGGATATGGGGAACATCCAGTCGGTCCTCGGTAAACACGTCGGCCACCACAAAGCCGTGCGCGCGATTTGCACGCCTGAGGGGAAGCAGGTAGGACGGGCCCGTCAGATCCCACTTGAACTGACCAACCTGACAGGGCTGACCCTCACCGCGGATAGTGATGCTGTTGCGGCTGCCGATGCCGTTCTTCCACGCCCACTCGCGAAGGCCATCCAGGATGACACTCTCGGTCAGTCGCCGAGCTGTAATGCGAACCGGATCGAGGGGTGGCATCACCGCGCTCGACTCGGCAACGCAGCAGCGACCGAGCCTGCCAAGCTCCTCTTGCTTGATGACTCCGAGAGAAGTCAGTTCACTCATCACCTTGGTCGCGGGCACCTGCTTCTTGAGAGCAAGGGGCGCACCACTCACCACGGCAAACTCGTCTACCGGTACGACTCCGCCGCGTGCACGGAGCCCATCAATGGCGCAGGCATAGATCGAGCCCGTCTCACGTAGATCGCGCAGGAGGTTGGCCCAGTAGATCTGCGTGTTGCGCTGGCGCTCTAGGTAGAGGAATGCCTCACGCTTCGGCAGCAAGCCAAAACGTCGCTCAACGGGCGCGCCGACCCTCCGTAGGCGCTGGCGGGCCGCTTCGGGAGAGATGCCCAGGGATTGGGTCAGGTTAGCAACCAGACGGCGTGTCCGCGAGGGGCCCTCTTTGGTGAGCGCTTCCGTGATGGGGGTCATGCTCTGTGTCACACTCCTCTATTTATTGTCTTAGACGATGGCCGAAAGCCACGCATCAAGGTAAGTACATGGCAATAAGTACGTTGCGTGTTCTCGAAAAGGGATTCAAGGCGTATCATTGAGTTTTGGCAGGCCCTCAGCGGAACAGTCGGATCCGAACATGGACCAAGGGGCCACCCGGGCGTCAGTGTTCGTCTGTGACCCACGTAGTCAGCAAATGTCACCCCAACCTTACATACTGTAATGTTTCCATTACATCCGTCAGCGGTTGGGGTCGCGAGAGCGGCGTCTCGACCTACAGACTCGCCCTCCGGTTCCCTACGCTTGGGCAACAAGGAGCGCACCGATCCGCCGCGCCGTTTCCGCGAAGTGCTGAACCTCCTCGGCCCGCAGTCTCCGCCCGAGGAACCTTCTGTTCCCGATAGGACAACCACTTCTTGAGCACCTGGTAGCCACCGAGCCTGTAGTCCCAGATGGCTGCGGGGACGTTGCGCCAGAAGGCCTCCCCGTTCAGGTAGACATCGAAGGTCCTGTCGCCGAGAACATCTGACGCGTCCCCCATGGCCGCGGATTCCTCCGGCGCGTAGGAACGTTCGACGGCGCGGCCCCGGCCAGGCATCACGGCGTCGCCCGCGCCCGAATGCCCCCAGCCGGCGGTGACGGCAAAGTCCTCCCCTGTCATGTTGCGTCCCCCGACGGTACAGGGGACGGCGATCGCTGCGATCTCGGGACGCAGGGGTGTCCGGGTGACACCGGGGACCGGGGTTGCGGGATCAAGAAGCGCGGCGAGCTTCCGCCCATAGGCAGCCGAGCGGGTGAGTTCTTCGGCGGCTCCCTCGGAATCGCCGTGCGGCCATCCAGGCAGCGGGATGCGTGGCCACTCGATGCGCAGTGCGCCAGCGTTGTCCTCGCGGTATGCGGGATCATGCACCGCACCAAGCACATGGTAGAAGAGATCCTCGGCACTCGCTCCGAGGCATTCGAGGTATCTCTTCGCCCGGTCGGTAAGGTTCTCACGGCGCCCCCGATCTTCGTCAGACCCCAGACCGTCCTCACGCAACCAAAGCGGGAACCAACTAGACAGCCCATTCCCGAAATTGTCCGCGAGATCGCCAACCAAGGTCCCGCGCGAGAAGTCCTCCTTCGCTTCACGCTCCCGGGCTTCGATCCATACGTTCCCCTCGAACGCATGGGGCCGGTAGTGGGCCCTTTTCTCGTCGAGCAGCTTCGTATCCTTCTCCCAGTACAGCCAACGGTCGTCGAACGGCCGGTAGGCGAAGCGGACGAATCCGGATTCATCGGAGTCCCCCCGCTTCAGCAACCCCTCGCGAACCGCCCGCGCATCGAACCGCGCCCCGGACTTCATCACCCTCGGATACCGTCGTGCGATCTCCCGATGGCTCAGCGTCGGATCGAAGTACTCCCCCACCCGCGCCCGCAGCCGGTCAAGATCGGTGTCCACCAGAAACCCGTCGCGGCTCGTCTTGACCCCCGGAAAAGACACCGGAAACAACTCCGGCAGCGCAGGCCAATCAAACCAATCCTCGCTGACCGCCGTCGCCACAAACGGCAGACCCAGCGGCAGTACCGGTTCGATCTCCGAGTAGAGCGTATCCGTTTCCGCCTCGGCCGTAGCGATCAACTCCGCCGGCTTCTTCTGTCCCCACAGATTCCGGAACTCAACCGACCTAGCGGGCTCGTGGTCCGCCTTGCGAACCAGCGTCGCGATGGCCGTGCCTACCTGGATGCCGACCGGATCTCCCTCGGTCGAGAAGATGCTCGGGTCCGGCGAACCGTCCGGTGCGACCTTGCCCGTCTTGTACTTGTCGCCGTTCAGACAATCGATCCGGATCGCGTCAAACGCCTCCAGGTAGCGCTCCCGCATCCCGGTGAAGGACAACCCGTCGAGCCAGGAATAGTTCGAGATGAAGCACACCACCCCCTGCCCGGTCCTCTCCGCGATGCGCCGCTCGGCCATGCGGAAGAAGCGGACGTAGAGATCGTTGAGCCCCTGGCCTTCGGGCCGTCGCACCCGTTTGGTCTTGCGGTAGGCTTCCGAGAGCTCGCGCTCCTCCTCCACCGCCATCCCCGCGAAGCCGTTGTACGGCGGGTTTCCGAGGATCACCAGAATCGGGGTGTCCTGCTTCACCCGATCCGCCCGGTCACGTTCCTCCTCGAGTTCCGGGAAGGGCAGCGGCTTGTTCATGTGCGGCTCCCACCCGGTCAGCGCGTTGGTGAGGAACACGCCCGCGCGCTCCGATCCGTCGGCGGCCAGGGGCGCGTCCAGGTTCTGCATGGTCAGGCCGACCTGCAGGTGCGCGACGACGAACGGCGCGGGCATGATCTCGAACCCGAACACCCGCTCGGTTGCCGCCTTCCTCACTGCCTCGCCCGCGAGCGCGCCGAGGCCCTGGCCCTCCAGATTCAGAGCGATGCGGCGGAGCACCTCCGCCAGGTAGGCCCCGGTGCCGCAGCACGGGTCCAGCACATAGACGTTCTCCGCCGCCAGCCCTTCGGAGATGCCGAGATCGTCCTTGAGCGCCTTGTCCACCCGGGCCACCATGTAGCGGACCACCTCCGACGGGGTGTACCAGACGCCCAACTGCTTGCGCAGCGCCGGGTCGAAGGCTTCGAGGAACGGCTCGTAGAAGTACGGCACCGCATCGCCCTCGTTGAACCGCGAGAAGAATGCGGCCCGGTCCACGCGGTTGAGCGCCGCCGACGTCCAGTCCAGGACCTCGACGAGGCCGAGCGGCTTCAGCCGGCCCGGATCGGACAGCTGCCCGAACAGCGCGCGCAGCACCGGGGCCCGCAGGTGCCAGACGGCTTCGCGCCACCGGAACCTCCGCGGGCCGTGGCCGGCCTCGAACAGCGGGCCGTCCTTGCCTTGCTCCTCACGCGACCAGAGCACCCACGCGGAGAAGATCCCGTAGAACAGCGTCTGGATCAGCGTCGAACGGAAGAAGCGCTCCCCGCGCTCGCCCTCGAAGCGGATTCCGAGCGTCTCCTCCAGCGCCGACCGCAGCGCCGCGAGCGATGCCGGGTTTCCCGCCGCCTCCAGCCGGGACAGTCCGTCGCGGGCGTACGAAGCGAGCAGCCAGGCCAGGTCCTTCGGCTCGGCCAGGGCGGCCTGGTGCGAGAGGGCCCGGGCAAGGTATTCGCCGAGCCCCGCACCCACTTCGCGGGCGAACGCACGAGGGTCTCTCCACCCTGCTCCAGAAGTCGTCCGCATCCTCCGCCAGCCGGAAGGTCTCCAGCTTGGCCGGACTGCCCGACCCGTCCGCGCCGACCAGAACGAAGTCGCGCAGGTTCGTCACCAGCACCAGCCGGTAGTGGCCCCAGTAGCGGCTCACCTGATCCGACTCCGCCGTCAGCCAGGCGTCTTCCCCCACTCCCTTCACCTCGACGACGCCCCGCTCCGGGACCTGCCCTTCCCGCGGCCGGCCCTTCTGAACCTGCTTCGCGGTGTAGAGGGCATAGTCGGGATGCCCGGCACCCTGGTCGGCCCCCTCCAGAACGCAGAACACCTTCGGCTTGAGCGTGCGGCCGACCGCGCCGATCAGGTTGGCCAGCGCCGGATAGTACGACCGCTCCCCGGTCGCGCCACCGGATGCGCGCACCCGGTGGAGGTCGGCGAAGTAGGCTTCGGCGGCGGTGGTCAGGTTTTGGTTTGGGGCGGCCATTGGGGGGTTGGGGAAGTCGGGTGGGCGGCGGTACGATGGTGAGTTTCGGCAACGTTGGAAGATACTATGACGGGGGGGTTGGGGCGGTGGGGGGGAGTCGCCCGCAGCGGCTGCTGGGGAGCCGTCCGAGCCTCCTCTGAGGGCCTGGAGGCGCATACAGGGCGTCGGGTCTGTCCAGAATATCATGTTTACCTTACATTCTGTCGTGTTCTCATTACATCTGTGAGCAACTGGGCTCCAGAATCCCCCCATCCCCAAATCAGTCCCATCCAGCCATTCCTCCGCCCCCGGCCCCTCGACACCATTCCCCCTGACCACCGAAGGACCGGCGGGCGCGGCCCCCGACGCCGACTCCCGCCGTCCTTCCCACCGGGGAAACGCCCGCCATGCCGGGAAAGCAGCAACGGCCAGAGAACCCCAGGCACGACGCGTCGTACAAGAACTTCTTCGCCCACCCGCGCACCGTTGCGGACACCCTGCGCGCGGCCGCAGGTGACATCGCCCGCCACCTCGACTTCGCCACCCTGGAACGCCTGCCCGCCAGCTTCGTCACCGAGCACCTCGGCCAACGCCACACCGACATGCTCTGGCGAATCGGGACCACCGCGGGCGGCTGGGTCTACATCCTGATCCTGCTCGAATTCCAGTCCACCGTCGACCGCCGCATGGCCCTGCGGATGATGGACTACACCGCCACCATCTGGAAGCGGCTCGGCAAGGAGGACCTCGGGCCCGGCGGCGAGTACCCCTTCATGCTGCCCATCGTCATCTACAACGGAGAGCGGCGCTGGACCGCGGCGAGGGATGTCGCCGACCTCCTGGCCGCCCGTGCCCGAGGAACTGCTTGGATACCAGCCCCGCCAACGGTATCTTCTCATTGAGATCCGGTCGCAGGACCCGGCCTCGCTGCCGCTGGACAACGTGCTCGCGATGATCGCGAGGTTCGAGCAGGCGCCCACGGCGAAGGCGCTGGAAGAGCTGGCCGGCTCGCTCGCGGACTGGCTGGAGGCGATCGGCGAGCCGGAATTGGTCGAGGCCTTCTTGGCCTGGATCACGCAGGTGTTGGTCCAGCGGTTCGGTCCGGCGGGCCGAGAGTTGCAACGCAAATTGAGGACTGAGGAGGAAGGAACCATGTCGACGTTGATGGAGCGGGCCCGGAAGTGGGGCGAGGAGCGGGACCAGCTGTGGCTGCAGAAGGGGATCGAGAAGGGTATTGAGAAGGGCATCGAGCGGGAGCGGCAAGCATCGATCCAGCGGGAGCGCGAACTGGTATTAGGGCAGGTCACCCGCAGGTTCGGTCCCGGCACCGCCGAGCGGCTCCGGCCGATGCTTGAGAGGATCAACGACCCGGAGGCCATCGTGGCCGTCGCCGACGCTGTGATCGAATGCGAGACCGCCGAGGAGTTCCTCGGGCAGGTCCAGAAGGCCTGACTCCCACGGCGGTTGTCGTCGCCGCGAGCCCACGGAAGTCACGCGGACGTCAAGGTCTCCGCCCGGGTCCTGAGCCGATCCCGGACCGCTGACCGAATCTGAGTCAGATCGAGAACCTCGCACACGCGGTCCCACACCGCCGGTCTCGGCTTGCTTCGCACACCTGCCGCGGCATTGTGGCACGCAAGCAGTTCCAGGGCCTCGTCGCGCCATAGCAGCTCGACCAACGCACGCGGATCCTGCTCGGGATTCTCAGCGGCAGGACGAAACGGATCGAGCAAGACTCCCTCGACACTGGCGCGAACCAATAGCACGCCCCACCACCGAGGAACGAGCTGGAGGGCAGCCTTGAGATGCTTGGTGCCAACAACAAGGGTTACTCGGTCGAGCACACGACTATACGTCGCAGCCTGGGAGGCCAACCGACTCAACCGGTCTCGAGGCGACTTGATCTCGTAGCCATGAAGCACACCGCTCACCGTCGCCAGGTCGATCCGAGCCCGCCCTTGGCAGAGCCCCAATTCCTCGATCAGTATCGTGTCCGGGCGTGCCGACTCCTGTTGCTCCAGATACGTCCGAAGCGCCGGGCGCACCTCCGCGTCCCGGATCATGGCCTTTCCCAAATCCTCGAATCCGGCCTGACAGCGGTGGCGACCGAACCAGCGTACAGAAGGAATATGGCGCGTCGCAAGCTGGGTCTCCCTCCGGTTGGCTTGGGGGCTCGGATTGGCTGACAGGGCGAATCAGAATCAGCAACAGAATGTCATGCATACATGGCAAGACGTCAAGTTCTCATTACATCAGTGAGCCCTATCCAGTCATTCGCTTACGTCGTTGCCATATCGGCCTAGCATGGGAGAAGCTGGATGTGATCGGGCGGGTTGCGGGGGCGGCTGAGGGGTGGGGGTAGGTGGGATGACGTTCTATTCGGGCCACATGTAGGTCGTCTCGCCGCACGGATGCACCAGACGTTCGCCGGACTTGGTCGGCAGAGCCCGTCATCGGCATACGGTCAACTGTCGTGTCGACATTACAATCTGTCATGTTCTGCTTACATTCATGAGGAATTGTGGTCGAGAGCTTCCGGCTCGCCAAACCGGCGGTCCAACCGGCTCGATCATCCCGGCCCGCTCCGCCCGGCTCAGCGCTTCAACCCGCGCCGAAGAAAATCCCGCTCGGCGGTAAGTTCTCCGATCCTGGCCTGCAGGTCCTGGAGTTTCGCCTCCTCCTCCTCGGCGCTCTTCCGGCTCTCGCCTGCTGCGAACACCTCTGGCGCGGCCTCGAGCAGCTGCCGCTTCCAGGAGCTCACCTGGTCGGGAGGAAGCTCATACCGCGCGGCGATCGCCTCCACGCTGTCGCTCTCCTGCAGCGCCTCCAGAGCCACCCGGCCCTTGAACTCCGCCGTGAATCGTCTTCTCTTCCTGGCCATCTCGGTGCTCCCCCCTTCATTACTGGAATCTATGATCTGGAACACACTCCACACCATCGCCGGCGCGGCCATCCTCGTGCCGCTGACCCTGGGCCCGACGCCCACGCCAACCGTCGCGCAGCTGGCTGCACCGAGCTGGGACCATCTTCGCTCGGCCACCGACACGATCGAGGCGATCACGATCCACCCGCCCGTCGCTGCACCGTTCCAGTGCTCCGAACATCCGCTCGGCGCGGAGGACCACGTCCCCGACGCGCTCGCCGCCGACTGCGTCGTGGTGCGGCGGAACGGCGGACCGAACGGCAACCTGGCATCGCTGTACACGGGAGACGGAACCCGCAACGACGATTGGCACAGCTGGCGCGAGCCGCTGCTGGCACCCTTTGACGCAGTCGTGATCGCCATCCAGATCAATCCCGAAAGCACGCTCCCCGGCGTCCGGGGCTCGGGACCCTCGAGCGCCATCCTGTTCCAACAGCTGGTCGACGGCGAACCCACGGATGTCCACGTCGCATACGTCCATGTCCGCGAGGTAACGGTATCCCAGGGCGGCACCGTGCGGGCGGGCGACCCGGTCGCCCGCATCGGGAACAACGGCTCGTCATTCCACCCCCACGTGCACGTGGGCGCATTCCGCGGGGAAATGATGTCGGAGGATGCGGTGCCGCTTCAGGTGCGGATGGATCTTGGGGTGATGGGGGTGGTGAGGGGGGGGTGGGGGCAATTGATCCCGGGGGATCGGGCATGGTCCCGGCCTACGTTCCGCATCGTCGCCGACCCAGTGCACCCTCGGGTCTCAGTTAAGGCCACCACATGCAATTCGTAGCGAATGGCCCCGATGTTCCTGAATCCCTGCTTCGGCAACATGAGGAGGGCCGAGTCGTATTCTTTGCTGGTGCAGGGGTGTCCAAGGCCGCCGGTCTTCCGGATTTTCCCGAACTGGTGAAGCGTCTATTCGAGGCCCTCAACGTAACGCCCACCGAACTCCAGCGACGCGCCATCTGCAATAAGCAGTACGATACGGCCATTCGTCTCCTCGAAGAGGACCATGTTGGGGGCCGCAATACCGTCCGCGAGAACGTCGCCACTATCCTGACACCAGACCCAGATGCCGACACGACCACACACCGAGCATTGCTCACCCTTGCGAAGAGTCGCGATGGCCAGACTCGGCTAATCACGACTAACGTCGATTGCTTGTTCAAGCGCGTTATCGAAGAAACGGGTGACCGTGTTACATGCTATTGCGCGCCGTTACTACCGGTCCCGAAGAAGCGCTGGGATGGTCTGGTATACTTACATGGGCTACTCCCTACCGAACATTCGGTCAGAGACTTTGACCGATTGGTTCTGTCAAGTGGCGATTTCGGCCTTGCATACTTGATTGAAAGGTGGGCAGCGCGCTTCGTTTCTGAGTTGTTTCGGAACTACGTTGTCTGTTTTGTGGGGTATAGCATCAACGATCCCGTTCTGCGATACATGACGGATGCACTAGCCGCTGATCGATTGCTAGGCGAGTCGCCGGCAGAAATGTTTGCTTTCGCCGATTACTCTGCCAACAAAGACAAGACCGGCGAAGAATGGGCAGCAAAGAACGTCACGCCCATATTGTACCGTGCAAGTGATGGACACAAGGACCTTCACAGGACAGTGCACGAATGGGCGGACACATATCGAGACGGGATCACCGGCAAGGAACGCATCGTCGCTGAATACGGGAGATTGCCCCCCCGAAAGAGCACAGTGCAGGATGACTATGTTGGCCGAGTACTTTGGGCTTTGAGTGACCCTGGCGGACTTCCTGCGAAACGTTTTGCTGATCTCGATCCAGTCCCATCATTGGATTGGCTGGAGCACTTGTGCCAGGACCGCTACAACGATGCGCACCTCCCACATTTTGGCATCAACCCCATCGTGACTCCGGAAGATGCGCTGCAGTTTAGTCTTCTCATGAGACCGGCACCCTATAGCCTCGCGCCGTGGATGAATCCCTTAGGCACTCGAGTCGCCACCCGAATGGACAAGGTCATGTGGCACTTGACGTGCTGGCTGACTAGGCATCTTGGCGACCCGCGTCTCGTGCTTTGGCTAGCGGATCGTGGAGGTCGACTGCACCCAGAGTGGGGGGAGTTGATCGAGGACCGACTGGAAAAGCTTGAAGAATTGGCTCGCGATGGCAAGTCGGAGGAGATAGCCCGTATTCGCGCTGGTGCACCAAACGCCGTTCCAGGACCCGCGATGCGTATCCTCTGGCGTCTTGTGCTCGGGCACCGAGTCCTGCCGCGACGACACGACCCAAGGCTTAGCGTGCGCGCTCATCGCCTCCTACAACGTGTAGGGCGTGAGGGAGTGACCGTCGCTGCGCGGATGGAAATGCAGAGACTACTCACGGCCCATGTGTCGTTGAGCAGGACATTCTCAACGGCAAGCGGCCCTCCTGTAGAAGACAAGTCACTCGCACGAATCCGAGATCTCGTTCGCGCACGCATTATTCTACCACTCCGCAATGCCGACCATTGGGTTCCCCGCCTGAAGGGCTATTTCCTTTGCCCAGAAACATCGCCGCAAATGGTGCACGTGTTCAGTGGACTGCTGCGGGACGCGATGGACTTGATGCGGGAACTCGGCCAGGCCGATGACAAGGAAGACGGGTCCTACTACCGTCGACCGTCGATCGCGGCACATTCACAGAACTCGCGGTTCGACGACTGGCTGGTGCTCGTGGATCTTGCCCGCGACGCGTGGTTAGCGACAGCGGCCACGGATCCCCGCGGGGCGCATCTGGTCGCAGAGAGCTGGAGCGGCGCACCCTATCCGCTGTTTCGGCGTTTGGGTTTGTTCGCGGCAACCCATTCTGAGGTCATTCCGCCACATCAAGCGGTCCGCTGGCTCGTTGCGGACGACGGTTGGTGGCTTTGGTCGAGCGAAACCCAACGTGAAGCGATACGCCTACTCGTTCACCTGGTTGGCCACCTAGCAGAAGAGCAACAGGGTATACTCGAGCGCGCGATTCTTGCTGGTCCCCCTTCTTCCATGTACGAAGATTTCGATGGCGACGTCGTGCATTTCGTCGTCCGAAAAACTTGGTTGCGCCTCGCAAAGATGCAGGAGGCAGGTTACACGCTCGGAGCTCAGGCGCATCGGAAGCTGGCTAACTTGGCAACCGAAAACCCTGAATGGGCGCTGGCCAGCGACGAACGCGACGAGTTTCCCTTTTGGAGGGGTCAAGCCGAGTTTCGGCCCCCGAGCCGCGAGCGCACGAGGCTGCCCCGTCGTCCCCGTGCATTGCTTGACCGTCTCCAAGCTGAACCCGACCCCCAATCTGGGAACGCCGACGATTGGGAGGGAGTGTGTCGAGATAGCTTCCGGAGCGCGGCCTGCGTGTTATGTGTCCTCGCCCAACGCGATCGCTGGCCGGCAGAACGTTGGCGGGTAGCCTTGGCTGCCTGGTCCGACGAGGAGCTTTCGCTCCGATCATGGCGCTACTTGTCGGCGGCACTCCTCGGTGCACCTCCAGAACACTTGGCGTCGATCGGGTACGAAGTGAGCCAATGGCTAAAGAGTGTTTCCAAGACAGCGGAAGGCACTGACTCAACGTTCCCCGCGCTGTGTCGTCACGTAGTTGAGGCCAACAGAGGTGGTCTTCCAGCAAATGGTAGTGATCGTGAGCCGGTCACCAGCGCAATCAACCATCCGATCGGTCACGTAACAGAAGCACTTTTTCAGTGGTGGTATCTGCAATCGCCCGAGGACGGGCAGGGTCTGCCGGAGACCCTACGAAGCACTTTCACGAACCTGTGTGATACGAGTGTGAGTGGGTTTCGCCACGGCCGGGTTTGGCTAGCCGTCAACGTCATCTCGCTGTTCCGGGTCGATTCGGAGTGGACGAACAAGCATCTACTTCCACTATTCGACTGGCAGAATATCGAAGCGGAAACCCGTGCGGTGTGGTCCGGCTTCTTGTGGTCGCCCCGACTCTACCACCCGCTGCTCGTCGAGACAAAGCAGCCCTTCCTCGACACGGCCCGTCATTACGAAGAGCTTGGCCGATCTGCAGAGCAGTATGCTGCATTGCTCACGTTCGCGGCACTCAACCCGAGCGATACTTTCGCCCCCGGTGAACTCAAGAAGGCGACCAGCACGCTCCCCGATGCAGGGTTGGCCGTTGCAGTTCGGACTCTGCGACAGAGCCTGGAGAGCTCTGGCTCCCAACAGGTCGCGAGCTGGGAAAACAGGATCGCCCCGTACCTAGATTCGATTTGGCCGACCGCGGGAGAGCGCAAAACGAAGGAAATCTCCGCAAGTCTTGCTCACCTCTGTGTCAAAGCCGGAGACGCTTTCGCGCATGCGGTCGACAGACTCGAGCATTGGTTTCAACCGCTTAGCGAGCCCTTGGGATTCCTATATAAACTACCCGAATCCGGTCTCTGCCAGCGGTTCCCGCAGCATGCATTGAAGTTCTTGAACGCCCTGATCGGGAACGAACTGTATTCGCAAGATAACCTACGCGCCTGCCTACGGCAGATTCAAGATGCTGATTTATCGCTCGAACAGGAGCCAAGCTTCCACCGACTCAACGACCTAGCCCGAGGGGGCTAGTAGCCGACCGCCCCTCAAGACCTGTAGAGATCGTTGAGCCCCAAGCCAGGTCCTTCGGCTCGGCCAAGGCGGCCTGGTGCGAGAGGGCCCGGGCAAGGTATTCCCCGAGCCCCGCACCCACTTCGCCGGCGAACGCACGAGGCCTCTCCACCTTGCTCCAGAAGTCGTCCGCATCCTCCGCCAGCCGGAAGGGTTCGAGCCTGGCCGGACCGCCCGACCCGTCCGCGCCGACCAGAACGAAGTCGTGCAGGTTCGTCACCAGCACCAGCCGGTAGTGGCCCCAGTAGCGGCTCACCTGATCCGACTTCGCGGTCAGCCAGGCATCTTCCCCCACCCCCTTCACCTCGATGACGCCACGCTCCGGGACCTGTCCTTCCCGCGGCCGGCCCTTCTGAACCTGCTTCGCGGTGTAGAGGGCATAGTCGGGATGACCGGCACCCTGATCGGCCCCCTCCAGAACGCAGAACACCTTCGGCTTGAGCGTGCGGCCGACCGCACCGATCAGGTTGGCCAGCGCCGGATAGTACGACCGCTCCCCGGTCGCGCCACCCGATGCGCGCACCCGGTGGAGGTCGGCGAAATAGGCTTCGGCGGCGGTGGTCAGGTTTTGTTTGGGGCGGCCATTGGGGGGGGTGGGAAGTCGGGTGGGCGGCGGTACGTGGTGAGTTTCGGCAACGTTGGAAGATACTATGACGGGGGGGTTGGGGCGGGCGTCGGGCCGTCG
>CBDBJI010000002.1:0-21974 GCA_965206305.1 Longimicrobiales bacterium
CCACCCCCGCCACCTCATACCAGTCCACCGCCCGATCCGGCACTCCATCCGCATCCTCCGGCCCGAGCTGCCGCTCGACCAGCACCACCAGGGTCGACCCCATCAGGTCGAAGCCCAGCATGCGATCCCTGACCTTCACCGACGCCACGTATTCGGTGTTTTCGTACACGTCCAGGTAGGACCACTCGTGGAGGTCGCGGTGGGTGGCGACCCAGTAGCGGTTGCCGGCGTCGAACAAGTGCTGGCTTGTGGACAGGTAGTAACGCTTGGGCGTGGCCCGGTAGCTTTCCAGCTGCTCCTCGACGCTTTCCGTAGGGTCGAGGCCCAACTCTGCGAAAGCCCTGTTCAAGGACTCGATCTCCCCCCGGCGCCGGGCCACGTCCCGTTCGTCCGGGAACTCCTCGGCGTAGGTCGGGGCGCGCACCACCGTGGCCTCGGTGCCGGCGCCTCCGTCGAAGACCAGGTAGCCGCCGCAGGCCAGGAAGGCCCACCCGCCCCGGCGGTCCGGAATGCCGCTGATCACGCGGGCGCACTCGACATCCCACGGCCCGCCCCGAGACGCCTCCTCCCGCACGGTCTCGCCCGAAGCGATGTTCACCTCGTACAGGGTCATGAGAGGCCCGTCATCGTCTTCGCCCGGCATCAAGAAGCGTCGCGAGACGCCTGTCACCACCGTGTCGAACGACGCGACGGGGCTGAACGTGACGCCGGGAAGGCTCACGCTCGACACGAACGCGCCCGACGGCTCGAAGACCGAGAACCGGGAAAGCTCAAAGTCCACCACCCCGATCGTCCCCCGGTCTCCGCGCACGAGGGAAGCGGCACCGCCGAACTCACCGGGACCCTGTCCCTCGCGACCGAACCTCCCCACGACGACGCCCTCCAGGTCCACGCAATGAACGCGGTCATCGTAGGACTCGGTCACGCAGGCCACCCGCCCGTCCGCGAGCAGCACGACTTCGTTGTTGTCGCTGAGCGGCACACTCGCGGTGCCGATGACTTCGGGCGCGAACACTGGCTCGCCGGGCGTGTCGCCTTCGACGCAGGCGCTGGCGAAGGACAGGCCGGCGCAGCTCAGAAGGACGAGGGCGATCGGGCCGCGGACATCGCACCCCGGAAAGCGATACCACCGAGGCAACTTGCTGCAGTTCATCGGGCATTCCTTGGCCAATGTAAACTCAACGATACTTAATGTAATCTGCTCCTTACATTTACGGCGTCGCTCGCCCCACACCCCCCAGCCAGGAGCTCCCCATGCGACACACCTCCCCATTCTCCGAACGCATCGAACGCACGGTCCTCGCCGTCATCGGCATTGACGTGCTCCTCCAGATCGCCGAGACCACCGACGCACTGGCCCACTTGCGGACGCTCTTCTTCTGGGCCGGCGTGGGAATCTGGCTCGTCTACACGATCGAGTGGTGCGTTCGCATTCGCCGGGCGGAGAACTGGAGGAAGTACGCGTTCAGCTTCATCGGGATCGTCGACTTCCTGGCCGTCCTGCCGCTGTGGGCGTTCACGGGATTCGACCTGAGGGCGCTTCGGGCCTTCCGCCTCTTTCGCCTCTTCGTCACCACGGCGAAGCTCGCCGCCCGCACCAGCGCCGTGGCCAAGCTCGCGCGCGCGTTCCGGCTCGCCATGGATGAGGCCGGTGCGCTGTTCGCCGGCACCTGCATCATCGTGATCACGACCGGGTTCGGCATGTACCACCTCGAGAACGGGGTTCAGCCGGAGGTCTTCGGCACGGTGTACGATGGACTGTGGTGGGCGGTGGTCACCCTGACGACCGTCGGGTATGGTGACATTCAGCCAGTGACAGTCGGCGGAAGGATCCTGGCAACCGTGGCGATGTTCGCCGGAATCGGAGTCATCGGATCCGCATGCGGGATCATGTCGGACGCGCTGCGGGAAGCGGGCGCTGGCGAGGAGGCGGGGTAGGGGGCGGTGATTCCCCCCTGTGCCCGGCTGGTCCGGCGAAGGCGCCGGTCAGTCTGCGGGTCGGGTTGGTGTATTCGATCGGCTAGACTGTCAATCAAACTTTACAAAATGTAATCCCGCCATTACACCTACCGAGCTCTTCAGCCTCCCGCCTGCGCCCGGTCCCCACTTCGTCCCCCCCTAAGCACCCCCCGCACACTCCCCTCCCACCTTCCACGACGATATCTCGATCCTGGCGGAGGTGTCGGTGACGACCTGCTCGAAGCGAATCAGCGTATCGGCTCTGGTTGTGAATCTGGCCTGTCCGTCACCGTGTCGTCTGAGAAGGACATCGACGCATACCGGGCGCAGGGCGGAGTCCAGGACTGTGCCGAATGTGGTTGACGTGAGATGGCCGTTCTCCATGTCCTGATCGTTGTGAATCAGGAGTACGCGACCCCCGGACAACGCGTGCACGCCCATCAGGGCGGAAGCGCTCCCGAAGATCTCTTCGAATTCGAGGCCCTCGATGTCGTCCGCCAATCGAGGTGACACTCCTCGGCGCGCCCTCTCCGGAATGATCACGCTGTCGGCCGGCGTCGTGGACCCCGCCTCGTAGACCCACAACACATTCGACGCCGCCAGCCCGGCGACCATGCGCGAACCCGTGAAAGCGACAGATACGACGTTGTAGATGGAATACAGAGGGTTCGACTGGCGATAGGCTTCGGGGAAGGGGCCGAACCGGACAGGGGCCATGTCGCCCGGATTCCACCTGGAGATGGATCGGTCATCCGCAATCGAGAGCTCGCCTACCCACAGCTCCTCACCGCGTGCCAACATGGTGGTGGCCATGCCGTGGTAGGGCAGAGATCGCTTCACGTCTCCTGTTTGGCGGTCGAAGGTCTGGACCTGTTGATCGGCGATGTCCACAACCCAGACCGTCGTTTCCGACACGGCAATGGGCCCGATCTGCCCGAATTCGCCGGGACCGGGCCCTTCCCGGCCGTATGAACGAAGAGGGCTGCCGTCGGACCCGAACACGAGCACCTGCTCCCCAAGCGCGTCCGCGACATGGATGGTCCCCTGTTCGTCCATGGCAAAGTCGCGCGCGCGTCCGACGAAGAAGGTGTCGTCTTCGATCAACTGGAGAACCGGCGCGTCGTCAAAGGGTGTAGCTTGATCTCCGCCCCCTGCGGTCCCACAGGCCCCGAGAAGCAGGATCATCAAAAGAGCGGCGCCGCTTGCAGCGCAGCGGTGCGTCCGCCCGTCAGTGTCAGACCAATTCATCAAAACCTCCTTGCCAATGCCCACCGCAGGGCTTGATTCCGTGCGATCCGGCTCGCCCGGGGGAAAGACCGGATCGCCTGATCCCCAATATGACCCTGGGAAGGCGTTCTACAAGGGTGTCACCACCGAAACCAGAACCGCCGCCACAGCTGCTCCTGCCGCTCCTGGAACACCTCTTTCCGATCCCCCGTCCGATCAACCGGCCGGATCCAGAACCGGCACCCCATCGCCCCGAAGGCCTCCGTCCTCGACACGCCCGCCGCATGGAGGCTAGTCATTGTGCGAGACGCCTGCGTACCTGGGACCCCCCACCTTGCCCCACCGCCCCCCACCCCTTCCATTCACAGTGTCATGCATACTCTCAGCCATGCGAACAATCTCCAATCCCCAATAGAAGGACCGAGTCATGAATACCCCGAGCACCACGACACTGGCGGCGCCCCTCGCCCTCCTCCTCGCCCTCCTCCTCCCCGCCACCTCCGCCCTCGCGCAGGAGTCCGAACGCCCCCAGGGCTCCGACCCCACGCTCGAGGAGTGGGAAGTCCCCTGGGAGCAGAGCCGCCCCCGCGACCCCTACGTCGCGCCGGACGGCCGGGTTTGGTTCGTCGGGCAGCGCTCCCACTACGCCGCCGTGCTCGACCCCATGACCGGTGAGTTCAAGAAGTACGACCTCCCCGACGGCGCCGGCCCGCACACTGTGGTGGTGGGCAGCGACGGCATCGTCTGGTACACCGGCAACCGGGTCGGCAACCTCGGCCGCATCGATCCCGCGACCGGCGACATGGAGGTCTTCCCGATGCCAGACGAGCGCGCCCGCGACCCGCACACCTTCGCCTTCGACGACGGGGGCGACCTCTGGTTCACGGTCCAGAACGGCAACTTCGTCGGCAGGTTCTGGCGGGAGACGGGCGACGTGCGCCTGGTCGAGATGCCGGACAACCCCGACCGCCCCGGTTCGTCGACCCGCCCCTACGGACTGAAGATGGACTCCGAGGACCGGCCCTGGGCGACCCTCTTCGGCACGAACCAGCTGGTCATGGTCGATCCGGATACCTTCGAGCCGACCTATTACGAGCTTCCCGATGGCGCCCGGCCCCGGCGGCTGGTGATCGACTCGAAGGACATCGTCTGGTATGTGGACTACGCGCGCGGATACCTGGGCCGCCTCGACCCGGAGACCGGCGAGGTCACCGAGTGGGCCAACCCGAGCGGCGAGGGCGCGCGCCCCTACGGCGTCGCAATCGATAGCGACGACCGGGTCTGGTTCGTCGAGACCGGGGTGCGCCCGAACAGGTTCGTGGGCTTCGACACCCAGCTCGAGGAGTACATCAGCGTGGTGGACGTGGCCAGCGGCGGCGGAACCATCCGTCACATGTACTTCGATCCGAAGACGAACGCGGTCTGGTTCGGCACCGACGTCAACACGATCGGGCGCGCGGTGCTCCCGCCGCTCAGGAGGGTCAGCGACTAGGCGGGCGCAGACTCCCGCGCGGCCGACCGCCGCGCCGCCCGCCTGAACAGCCACGCCGCCCCGCACCACAGCCCCACGAAAAACGCGTTCGACAGCACGATCTCGGGCACCGAACTCACCTCGACGTGCTGCTTGCCGACGATCAGCGCGATCACGACGACCAGCGCCTGCGCGCCCGCCGCCGCGAACATCGCCCGCGCCATTCCCGCCGGCCTCAGCCGCGCGATCGCGGCCCCGACGAGCCCGACCGCGACCACCCCCCCGTAGATCATGTCGAAGGGGTCGCCCTCGATCCCGATCAGGCCCACGGCACCGATCACCCAGAACAGGAATAGTGGTGTCGCCAGCGCAGCGCCGATGGCGAGTCGATATGCCTTCGTAGTCTCCATCCTCGTCACTCCCATTTTCCAAGTCGGCCGCCCACTGAAACGATCGCCCTGCCTTAACCGTCAAACATTCATGAAGCGACGACAAGCGATGATAGGCATTGGAGCACTCACGTTCCTCGCGGGAGCGCCGGCCGCGCTACCGCAGTCCGGCCCACCCCGGGTCCCCACCTTCGAAGGCACGATCGAACTCGAATTCGGGGAACTCTCCGGTGAGGACCCCTACCTCTTCTCCCGGATCGAATCGATCGCCGAGGATGCGAACGGCCGCCTGATCGTCGCCGATCTCATGGCACACGAGGTCCGCGTGTTCGACCCGGACGGCCGTTTCCTGTTCCTCTTCGGCGGTGAAGGAGAGGGTCCCGGCGACCTGACCTACCCGTGCTGCCTGGCCTTCGGGCCCGATGGCCTGCTCTGGGTGCGCGAGAGCTCCCGCTACAGCGCCTTCGAGCTGGGGCCGGAGAGCGCCGCCTACGAACGGGGACTGAGAGTCGGTCACGCAGGCATTGGCATGGTCGCGCCCGTCACCTTTGACGCCGCTGGCCAGTTGGTCGACATCGGACCGATCCGGGATGCCGAGAGCACGTCTCTCGCGTCTCTGATGGCTCGCTTGCACAGAAGCGCGGACGGCGCCGTGGATACGGTTGTCATGGCGGACCCGGAACGGCAGCCGGCGGGCAGCACCACGGTCCAGCGGCAGTTCGGTGATATGTCGGCCACCGTGTTCGTCTACCAGCCTTACGGCCCACGGTGGCTTCACGCTCATGGTCCGGGCGGGGCGTGGGCGGAAGTGCTCACTTCGGAGTATGTGGTCGCATACCACCACGCCGATGGCGGGGAATCGCGGATCGAGGGTCCGTCGCTGCAGGGGCCTTCGCTCTCCACCGAGGAGCGTGAATACGCCCAGGACTGGATCGACCGTGACCTTCAGCGGCTCGACCTTCGCAATCACCCGTTCGATATCCCCGGCCGCAAGCCGCCGCTCGCCGCCATCTACTTCGATCAGACGGGTCGGCTTTGGGTCGAGAAGGCGCGTGCAAGCGGCGATGAGATGCGCGAGGCCGATGTCTACGAGGGATCCACGCTGGTGGCGCGGTATCGCTGGCCGAGGCGCGTCGACCCGGGCTCGGTGCCGTGGATCACCGAATCGGTCATGCTCGGCACGACGCGTGACGATCTCGATGTCCAGCGGGTGGCCCGGGTGCGGTTCCGGCGGGTATCCTGACCGGCCCAGCTGCTTTGGCGACGATCGCCCTGCCGCACTGCCGGGAGTAGACTGCCCCCGCGATTGGGCCCCTTCCGCTGCCGTGCCAGGATTTGTCCCGTACGGGAATATTTTCGTGACATTTGTCCAGAAAACCACACCGTACGGGGAAAACTACCAGGAATCGGCCAGAATCTTCCCGTACGGGACAATTCTTAGGACGCCGCCCGGGGACATACCGTTGGGTGGCCGATCCTGTCTCACGTCGGCTGGAGAATCCCCCCTCACCCCGGCAGCGCCGCCAGCTCCTCCCCCCCGATCAGCCACACCCGCGCATCCCGCACCGCCGCCCGCTGCAGATCCCGCTCGAACCCGGTGAGCGAGAAGATCAGGCGCAGCCGGGCCTGGCGGCCGTAGCCGTAACGGGTCGCGCGGATCTGGCGGTCGAGCTCGCCGATCATCGAGGCCGGGGCGGGGGTCGGGCCCGCGTGGATGTGGCCGTAGCAGATCGCGCCGCTGGCGAGGGTGCCCGCGACCGGAAAGTCGTAGCCGGAACCCCATAGCGGGCCGGCCGTTCGGGCCCGCGCGCCGAGTACCGGTTCGCAGCCGTAGCGCAGGTAGTTGCGGCAGATCATCGGCAGCGCAGAGCGGACGGCGCCGGGCAGCGTCGGGAGAACCCTGCGGCGCCAGATCCTCCGGCTCTGCTTCTCGGGGGTTGAGGTCGCGTCGCGGGAGGGAGTCGCCATGAGCAGGTCGGGGCGCAGGGGATGAATGGCGGACCACCAGAAGGCCTCGTGGGGGTCGGAGAGGCGGTAGCGGGTGCGGCGGCCGCGTGGGGCGACGTCAACGGGCCGGTCCGCCGCGATCATGCCGATGTCCCGCAGCTTCGCCAGGTAGGGACCGGCGGAACCGGCGCCGCCCAGGGCGGGTGCGGAACGGCTCGACAGCTGTTGCCAGTCCTCCGCGCCCGTCGCCACCGCACGCAGAATCGCGGCGTAGCGGTTGACCTTCCCCACCGTGCGCTGCAGCAGGGCCATCGGTCCGTCGGCAAGGGGTTGGCCTCGGCGCAGGAGGCCCCGCCGGAGCGCCGCGGCGGGACTTCCCCTTCCGCTCGCCAGAGCCCATGTCCTCGGGAGGCCGCCGAGGATCGACCAGCCGAGCAGCAGGTCCAGGCCTTCCCAGTGGCGAACCGCCGCGGCCAGATCGTAGTGCGTCCCCACGCCCAGGCGAACGACCCTGGCGGGGCGCGCGCCGGAAGCGGCATGCACGCGCGCCGCGGGTCGCCAAAACGGCGAATCGGGTGCGTTCAGCCTCTCCCCCGGTCCGCGCCCCTGGCTGGACAGGAAGAGGTGTACCTTCGCCCCGCTGTCGCGCACCTCGTTCCACGCCTGTCCCAGCTCCCGCCAGAAGTCCCGATTGGCGGCCGCGAGCACCCCGGGTTCGTTGATCACGAGGGTCAGTGGAGCCATCTCCGCCAGCGCCGCGAACAGCTCACGCCAGTTGCCCGGCGGCACCCTCCAGCGAGCGAGGGGCGCGAGCCGGACCGCCAGGGCCACGCGGTTGTCCCGGTCGGTCAGCGCAGGTGGCACGTAGACCACCCGGCGCCCGCCACCGGTCGCCTCCAGGACCAGCGAGAGGGGCGAATGACCGAGCCTCCCCTCGACCGATACCAGGAGGGGATCCGGCCTCTCGGCCAGTGCTTTCAGACGCTCTACCGTTTCTTGGAATAACATTCCTTAACATACAATATTTTTTCTTATTTTCACCCCTTGACTTTGCCACACGCCCTCCCAAGTTGCAATTGGAACACACCTCCGTGAACACGGATAGCCTCAACCTTGAAAGGCAAGGACACCACGACGATGAGCACCCCCAAACGCTTCGACTCAGTCAGCGCAGCCAAGACCTGGAGCCGCAGGCCGGAATCCAGATCAGCCGACCGGGACCTTCTGCCCCGCGTGTTCGGACAGGACACCTTCGGGCTGAAGGAGATGCAGGCTCGCCTGCCGGATGCGGTCTTCAAACAGCTGTTGAGGACGCTCCAGCACGGGGAAGAGCTCGACCCGGCCATTGCGGACACCGTGGCCGCGGCGATGAAGGACTGGGCGCTCTCGCGCGGCGCCACCCACTACACGCACTGGTTCCAGCCGCTCACGGGGAGCACCGCGGAGAAGCACGACTCCTTCCTCAAGGTCGGCCGCGACGGTCGCGCGATCACCGATTTCGGCGGCGACGAACTCGTCCAGGGCGAGCCCGACGCGTCTTCGTTCCCCTCCGGGGGCCTCCGCGCCACCTTCGAGGCCCGTGGCTACACGGCCTGGGATCCGACCTCGCCCGCCTTCATCCTGGGCGGCGAAACGGCCACGTACCTCTGCGTTCCGACCGCCTTCTCCAGCTGGGGCGGTGAAAGCCTCGACGCCAAGATCCCGCTGCTGCGGTCGGTGGACGCCCTCGACCGGGTCACGCGCAGGGCGCTCAAGATCTTCGGCGTGGACGCCGGCCGGGTCACCGCCAGCCTCGGCCCCGAGCAGGAGTTCTTCCTCCTCGACCAGGAGTTCTACTACCGCCGCCCGGACCTGATGACCTCCGGCCGCACGCTGTTCGGTGCAAAGCCGCCGCGCGGGCAGGAGCTTGACGACCACTACTTCGGTTCGATCCACGAGCGGGTGCTGGCGTGCATCCAGTCCGTCGAAATGGACCTGTACACGCTCGGCGTGCCGATGAAGACGCGCCACAACGAGGTGGCGCCCGGTCAGTACGAGATGGCGCCGGTCTACGAAAACGCCAACGTGGCGTCCGACCACCAGCAGCTGACGATGCGGGTCCTCGAGAGGAACGCGCGCCGCTACGGGTTCGTCTGCCTACTCCACGAGAAGCCGTTCGCGGGGATCAACGGGAGCGGCAAGCACGTGAACTGGTCCTTCGGCACCTCGGACCGGAACCTGGTGGACCCGGGCGACACGCCCCACGACAACCTGATCTTCCTCTTCTTCTGCACCGCGGTGATGAGCGCGGTGGAGAGGCACCAGGATCTGCTCCTCGCCTCCGTGTCGAGCGCCGGCAACGACCACCGCCTCGGCGCCAACGAGGCTCCGCCCTCGATCATCTCGGTGTTCCTCGGCGACCAGCTGCAGGACATCTTCGAGCAGCTCGAGGAGTCCGGTTCCGCGGAAGAGAGGGAGCGTGAGGGCCTCCTCGGACTGGGCGTGACGGTCCTTCCCGACCTGCCGCGCCACTCCGGCGACCGCAACCGCACGTCGCCCTTCGCCTTCACCGGCAACAAGTTCGAGTTCCGTGCGGTGGGTTCCGCGGCAAGCATCTCGCTGCCGTCCACCGTCCTCAACACGATCGTCGCCGAGGCGATCGACGAGTGGTCGGACGTGCTCGAGGCGGTTGTCGAGTCCGGGGTCTCCCTGGAGACCGCGCTCTGGAAGCTGCTCGCCAACGAGATCCCGTCGTTCAAGCGGATCATCTTCAACGGCGACAACTATGCGGCGGAGTGGGTGGAGGAGGCCGAGCGGCGCGGGCTGCTCAACACGGGCTCCGCGGTGGACGCGCTGCCCGCCCTCGCTTCGCACAAGAACGCGGAGCTCTTCGACAAGTACGATGTCATGACTCCGCGGGAGCTGGAGGCTCGGCTGGAGGTCCTCACCGAGCAGTACTTCATCAAGATCAACATCGAGGGCGAGACGGCGGCCCACATCGCGCGGTGCATGATCCTTCCGGCTGCGGTCAACTACCTGAACCAGCTCACGTCGGCCAGGAGCGGGGCGGAGGCGGCTGGGGCGTCGACGCGGGGTCTGACGGCGAACGCGGCGCGCGTGGCGGGGCTGATCGACGAGCTGAGCGAAGCGCTCGACGAGCTCGACGCGCAGAACGAGGAGCTTGGCGGCGACGAGATCTCGTCGAAGGTGATCCACATGCGCGACAACGTGATCCCCGCGATGAACGCGGTTCGCGCGGTGGCGGACCGGATGGAGAAGGTCATTCCGGACGACCTGTGGCCGCTGCCGACGTACCGCGACATGCTGTTCGTGAAGTAGTCGCCAACCAGGGGAGCCAGGCGCAGAATGGAGACGAGGATGATGGTGAAGAGGATGGTGGGGAGCGTGGTGCTCGCCGGGCTGGTGGCTGGCTGTGCGGGCGATGATGGTGGTGGGGGCGGGGGGGTGGAAGCCGTGCAGCTGGGCGACGCGGAGGCGGCGTGGGCCGAGGCCTTCTCGGTGGTCTCGACGGTGCGCGAGCTGCCCGGCGGCCGGGTGCTGGTGGCGGACCCCCTGGGCCAGGTGGTGGTGTCGCTGGACATGGATGCGGGCGTGGCCGACACGATCGGAGGGGTGGGCGAGGGTCCGGCGGAGTACCGCCAGCCCGACGCGGTGTGGCCGCTTCCCGGGGACAGGACCCTGCTGGTCGACCTGGGGAACGGTCGGCTGACGGTGCTGAGTCCGGAGCTCGAGTTCGGCGAGACGCGTCCCTACGCGGTTGCGGACGCGGCGGCGGGAACGATGGTCATCGCGATCCCGCAGGGGGTGGACGTCGCGGGCCGGCTCTACTTCCGCGGCATGCCGGGATTCGACGAGGATCCCGACTCGTTGAGGATCCTGCGCACCGACCTCGAGACCGAGGAGACCGACTCACTGGGGATGTTCAAGCGGCAGAGCAACACACGGGAGGAATCGGGGGACGCAGCCAACCAGAGCGTCCGGATCACCCCGATCCCTCTGTCGCCGCAGGATGCGTGGGGGGTGGCGCAGGACGGCCGTGTGGTCGTCGTGAGGGCCGGCGACTACCACGTGGACTGGCTCCAGGCGGACGGGTCGATCACCAGCGGCCCGCCCGTGCCCTACACGCCGGTGTCGATTGGGCAGCGGGAGAAGGAGGAGTGGCGCGACAGCCAGTCGGAGACCGGAGGCACACTGGGGATCCAGGCCACCATTGCGAACGGGGACATGCGAATCATCGCCTCGCGGGGCGGAGCACTCGACGACGACGACGCCCTGGACGCATACCCGTGGCCCGAAGTGAAGCCGGCGTTCTACAGCCGGCCGGTCCCCGTCGACCGCATGGGACGCGCCTGGGTCCGCCGCCACCTACGGGCGGGGGAGCCGCCGCGCTACGACATCTTCGACGGCGCCGGCTCGCTGGTGTTGATCGTGGAGCTGCCGATGGGCCGGCGCGTGGTGAGCTTCGGCGACAGCGCGCTGTACGCGGTGCGGATGGACGAATTCGGGCTGCAGTACCTGGAGCGCTACGCGGTGCCCTGAGGGGGGACGCGGAGGACGGCGCCCGACAGCGTCGCCGGGCGGCCGTCCTGCTCCGCGAGCCGTCCGATGATGGAGTCGCCCACCTGCAGCATGGGGATGGTGGGGTAGCCGAGCTCCTGTGCGACGAGGATTCCCAGCACGAGGATGGCGTCGGGCCGGGCGATCACGATGCCGGCCGGGGCGACCCCGCCCCGAAGCAACTCCAGCATGATCGCGCTCGACGAGCTGGACCCGATGGTGCCCTCCATGACGAGGATGCGGCCGCGCACGGCGTCCCGGTGACGGGGGTGGCGCGGGTCGCAGATATCTCCGGTCAGGGGGTCGACCCCGCCCCAGAAGCTGAGGGGCTTCTCCAGGACCAGGAGCCGGCCCCGAGCCGAGCCGCCGTGGACGGAGGTGCCGGTCAGCTCCACAAGCCCTCGTCCCGGGTCACCCGTCCGCAAAGGGCGGAGCGGACGCAGTCCTCCAGGCTGCCGTAGACCACGCCGTAGCCGGTGGTGGGCGGGGTGTAGTGGGCGAACTTGCCGGAGTTGGTCATGAGCACTCCGCTGGCCGCGGGCAGGATGGGGGTGACGACCACGCAGGTGTCGACGACGATCTCGACGCCGGCGGCTTCGAGGCGGGGAAGGCTCCCGGCCTCCTCGATGTGCCGGTACTCGCTCCGTCCCGTGCAGACGTAGAAGGGCACAGCGAAGGGGGCGGCGGGGAGGAGCGCCTCGAGCTGGCTGAACTCGGTCAGGGAGAAGTGGGGGCTCCCCACCGCGACCGCGTCGATGCGGCCGGCGGGAGCGGTGCTGAGGGTGTTGCGGACGGATCGCAGCGCGGCGGGGGTGAGCGAGATCACCGTTTCGGGGGCGCCGCCGCCCAGCGCGGTCTCCAGGTTGGGCGCCTCGGGGGTGACGCCCTCGACGTGGAAGAGCCCGACGGCGCCCGATGACGCCGCCGCGGCTCCCATCGCCTTGAGCTGGTCCTCGCTGACGGACGCGGGGAGGCCCGTCAGCACCGCCACCCGGTCGCCCACCGCCGCCCCCAGCCAGGTCCCCAGCACGGGGTAGAAGACGTCCCGCCGCTTCAGCCCGGCGTCGATCGCGCCCGTGTCCACGACCACCGTCGCGCGCCGCCGCTCGTCCAGGTGGAGACCCGTGCGCGGGGCGCGGCCGGCCAGCGCACAGCAGATGTCCATGAAGTCCCCGTAGCGGTTCGTGCGGGCCCCCAGCACCGAGTTGGCGAACGCGACCGCGTTGCTCTCGCCCCAGGCGACGTGTTGGCCCAGGGCCGGTCTGTGCCCGGCCTGGTACGGCGCGCACGTCCACGTCGGGCTGCATCCCAGCGCCTGGTAGGCTCTCATCTGGCGCAGCGCCATCTCGCGGCGGCGGTCCCCCCCGCGCACCCGCCCCGGGTGGAGGAGGTCGAGCGCGCCCACGTTGAGCGTCGCCGGGACCGCCACCCGGCCGCCCAGCTCGACCAGCCGCTCCGCGAACTCGACGCCGCCGTCCCCATGGTACAGGCACCCGTCGATGTGCGACGAAGTGATCGGCACCAGTTCCCGCGCGCCGAGGATCTCGGCCATGCGCACGACGATCCGCATGGCCAGCTTCGGCGCGGGGCCGGACGCGCCTTCAAGCAGGAGCCGTTCGTCCTCAGTGAGTTGCACTTGCGTACGTTTAGTTGAACAAGTCGGGTTGACTACAGTACGATATGACTACTGTACGATATGAAGAGTGTGGTCCAAACATAGTCCGCAAGGACCCGATAGGCTGAAGATGCAGGGCGGAAACGAGATCGGCCGCTCACGCGAGGGCAGGCCGATCCTGGCGCACCGGCTCGGCACCGGCCCGTTGCGGGTGAGCCTGGTCGCGGGGTGCAGGCCCCGCCCTCATGGTCCCGCGGCGCTCCTTCCCCTATCTTCCCCGCAGTCGCCGGGGGCATCCCGCTACGCGGACCAAGGCGCGGCCGCGGGATTGAGAGCGAACCCCAATGACCTGATCCGGCTGATACCGGCGTAGGGAGCGCGGCTCCGGCGGGTCGACCCCGCCGGGTGCCGGACGCTTCCGTCCGGCGACGACGCGGCGGCCGGGGGAACTGATTTCCATGATCAAGCCAGTCGGCCCACCGGCGCCTGCCGCGCCCCCCGTCGCCTACGACGACGCCTTCCCGAACTCCACCAAGGTCCACGTCGACGGCCCCTCCGGCCTCCGCGTCCCCATGCGGGAAATCTCCCTCTCGGGCGGCGAGCCCCCCCTTCGCGTCTACGACACCAGCGGCCCACATGGCCACGATGTCCGCGAGGGCCTGCCCCCACTCCGCGAAGCCTGGATCGCCGCCCGGGACGTGCGCGTCACCGGCCGCGGCGCCACCCTCACGCCCGGCAAGCGCGACGACCCCCTCGAACTCCCCCCCGGCCTGCGCCGCACCACCCGCCGCGGCAACGGCCCCGTCACCCAGATGCACTACGCGCGGCGCGGCGAAGTCACCCCCGAGATGGAGTTCATCGCGCTGCGCGAGGGGATGGACCCGCGCTTCGTCCGCGACGAGGTCGCGCGCGGCCGCGCGATCATCCCCGCCAACATCAACCACCCCGAGCTCGAGCCGATGATCATCGGGCGCGGCTTCAAGGTGAAGATCAACGCCAACATCGGGAACTCGGTGGTGACGTCGTCCATCGACGAGGAGGTGGACAAGCTGCGCTGGGCCACGCTGTGGGGCGCCGACACGGTCATGGACCTGTCGACGGGCAGGAACATCCACGCCACGCGCGAGTGGATCATCCGCAATTCCCCCGTGCCGATCGGCACCGTGCCCATCTACCAGGCGCTGGAAAAGGTGGGCGGCGCGCCCGAGGAGCTGACCTGGGAGGCCTACCGCGACACGATCATCGAACAGTGCGAACAGGGGGTGGACTACTTCACCGTGCACGCGGGGGTGCTGCTGCGCTACGTGCCGCTGACCGCCGAGAGGGTCACGGGGATTGTCAGCCGCGGCGGCTCGATCCTCGCCAAATGGTGCATGGCCCACCACCGCGAGAACTTCCTCTACACGAACTTCCGCGAGCTCTGCGAGATCATGCGCGAGTACGACGTCTCGTTCTCGCTGGGAGACGGCCTTCGCCCCGGCTCGATCGCCGACGCCAACGACGAGGCCCAGTTCGCCGAGCTGCGCACCCAGGGCGAGCTGAACCGGATCGCGTGGGAGTACGACGTGCAGGTCATGAACGAGGGTCCCGGGCACATCCCCATGCACCTCATCAAGGAGAACATGGACAAGCAGCTCGAGTGGTGCGACGAGGCGCCGTTCTACACGCTGGGGCCGCTCACGACCGATATCGCGCCCGGCTACGACCACATCACCAGCGCGATCGGCGCGGCGATGATCGGCTGGTACGGCACCGCGATGCTCTGCTACGTCACGCCCAAGGAGCACCTCGGTCTGCCCAACCGCGACGATGTGAAGGACGGCGTGATCGCGTACAGGATCGCGGCGCACGCGGCGGATCTCGCCCGTGGGCATCCGCGCGCCCAGGCGTGGGACGACGCGATTTCAAAGGCGCGCTTCGAGTTCCGCTGGCGCGACCAGTTCAACCTGGCGCTGGACCCGGTGACGGCCCTCGAGTTCCACGATGAGACGCTCCCGGCCGAGGGGGCGAAGGTGGCGCACTTCTGCTCGATGTGCGGGCCGAAGTTCTGTTCGATGAAGATCAGCGACGATGTGCGCCGGTTCGCCCGGGAGCGGGGGCTGGACACGGTGCAGGCCGTGGAGGAAGGCATGAGCGAGAAGGCGCAGGAGTTCCGGCGGGGGGGAAGCGAGCTGTACGTCGCCGCGGGAGAGTCGCGATGAGTGGGCGCGTGGGTGCCGCCGGCCGCACGGAATCGGGCGGTCACCCCGCCACGTACCAAGCCAAAGGTTGGCGTCAGCGGGTGCTCTCATTCCGCTAGGTTAGAACAAAGCGACATTTGAAGGGTAGAATTGTGCGACAGCCACGAGAACACCCAGGGAGAATGACATGATGCGAAGACAAAGACTGACGTTGTTGGGAATCTTCCTTGCGGGCGCGCTGGTCGCGTGCGAGGACGATCCCACCGAGCCCGAGTTCCCGCTGACCGAATCCGAGGCGGAGGCCCTCTTTCTGGGGATGAGGACTCTCGCCGCGGATACGATGCCGACGATCATTTCCCTGACCCCCACGGGCGTTGTGGTCGCGTGTCCGCTCGGGGGCCAGGTCACCGCTTCCGGTGGTTTCGTGGAGGAAGTGGTTGGTGACACGGCCCGGCTCGTGACGGACTTCACGTTGACCCCCGACGGCTGCGGCTTTGGGAGCAGCGGTCTGGAGTTCACCGTGACCGGCAACCCGAGCGTGCGTGACCGGATGGTCATTACTATCATTGGCATCTTCGAAGAGTTCCTGATCGAGGGCGAAACGACCGGAACTCTCGACTGGGAGCTGGACGGCCGAACGGGAACCTGCATGATGGATCTCCAACTCAGCGTGGTGCCGGACTTCTCCGGGAACGAGCCAGTGGCGAACGGAACCTATGCGGGCATGATGTGTGGGCTCGAAGTCTCCTTCGACGCGGGTAGCATCGATCCCGGCGGCTGAGCCGGCAGCCCGGACCAATGAAGCCGTCCTTCCGCCCGCCGTGGGTCGCGATCGCGCTCGCCCTCGGAATTGGTGCCTGCCAGCCCGAGTCTCCCTTCGACCCGGCTGCGGACCTCATAGTCGTTGGCGCGCACGTTTGGGACGGGACCGGCGCGACTCCCGGCGGGCCGGCGGCCATTCAGATCTCGGAAGGCAGAATCCTGTCGGTTGAGCCTCTGCCCGAGGGTGCCGAATTTGCCGACGTGGTCGCCCAGATGGGGATCGAGGCTTTCCAGGCCGGATTCGCGGGGAGCATTCGCATCGTCAACCAGTACATCGTCCCCGGCCTCATCAACACGCATGGCCATGTGGGCGGCACCTGGAACCCGGGCACCGGGATGGAGTACGGCGAGTATGCCGCCGCCGAACTCGCGCGCTACGCCCGCTTCGGGGTGACGACGGTGGCCAGTCTCGGGGGCGACCGGGAGGCGTCGTTCGCGCTGCGGGATGCGAGCTGGGGGGAGAGCGGGGACGCGGAGGAGGGCGCTGAAGCCGGCGCAGACATGGGCGCTGACGCCGGCGCGGCCATGGCCGCCGACGCGGGTGCGGACGCCGCCGGCCCACCCCGCGCACGCCTCCTCGTCGCCGGTCCGGTGGTGACCGGATCCACCCCGGAGGCAGCTGCCGCGGCGGTCGATGCAGCCGCAGCAATGGGCCCGGACTGGATCAAGATCCGGGTGGACGACAACCTGGGCGCTACGCGGAAGATGTCGCCCGGGACCTACCAGGCGGTGATCGCGCGCGCCGGAGAACACGGGCTGCCCGTCGCCTCGCACCTCTTCTACCAGGAGGATGCCAAGGGGCTGCTGCGGGCCGGGACGGGCCTGGTGGCCCATAGCATCCGCGACGAAGCGGTCGACGACGAGACGATCGGCCTCCTGGGCGAGACCGGGGTGTGCTACGTGCCGACGCTCACCCGCGAGGTGTCCACCTTCGCCTACGGGGAGCGCCCCGACTTCTTCGACGACCCGTTCCTCATGTCGGATGTCGATTCCGCGCAGGTCATGACGTTGAGCGATCCCGCGCGGCAGGCGAGGGTGAGGGCGTCGGGGGCGGCCGCGGCGTACGGGCGCGCGCTCGAGATTGCGCAGGCCAACCTTGCGCGGCTGTCGGAGGCCGGCGTGCCGATCGCCTTCGGCACCGACTCGGGGCCGCTCGGCCGATTCCAGGGCTACTTCGAGCACATGGAGATGGAGCTGATGGCCGAGGCTGGGCTGACGCCGGAGCAGATTCTGCGTTCCGCGACAGGGGTGGCGGCCGAATGCCTCGGCAGGGACGACATCGGGACGCTCGAGCCGGGGCGCCGCGCCGATTTCGTGATGTTGCGGGCCAACCCGTTTGAGGATGTCGCCAACCTGCGCGAAATCTCGGGCGTGTGGGTCGGGGGGGTGGAGGTGGCGGGGGCGGGGGGGTCCTGAGACGAGCAGCGGCCGCAGCGCTCGCGGCTTTGCGGCTAGTCGGGCGCGTTCTCGGCCTCCTGGGCCCAAGTCGCGGTGGGGGACAGAAGCGGAATCCGCTGCCGTCGGTTCCTGCGGTAGATCGTGAAGTCGCGGTCCAGGGTGAGGATCGGGCTGGCCGGGTGCAGTTCGGACATGCGGACAAGACATGCATCCGCGAGGGACATGGGGATTGCGCGGTACTTCTTCACCAGCTGGACCAACGCGTCGATCTCGCTGACCAACGGAAATGACATGCTGCTCCTCGAACCTGAAACAGCGCTCCGCGCGATGACCAGCCTCGGTTCCGTCGCGATCGCCGGAGCGCACCGCCCGTGAGTTCACCCCGCACCCCCCCGCCCAGAGCCAGGGTCGCCGTCATCGGCGCCGGCATCGTCGGCAACTGCCTGGTCGAGCACCTGGCCCTACTCGGCTGGGACGACCTGGTCCTGATCGACAAGGGCCCGCTCCCCAACCCCGGCGGATCGACCGGCCACGCGTCCAACTTCATCTTCCCCACCGATCACGGCCGCGAGATCGCGCTGCTGACCCTCGAGAGCCAGCGCCAGTACCAGGCGCTCGGCGTCAACACGACCTGCGGCGGCATCGAGGTCGCGCGCACCGGGGAGCGGATGGAGGAGCTGCGGCGGCGGATGACCTCGGCGCGGGTGTGGGGCATCGACAGCGAGCTGCTGCTGCCGGCGGAGGTGGTCGCCAAGGTGCCGTTCGTCAATCCGGACGTGATCCTGGGCGGCTTCTACACCCCGAGCGTGTCCGTCGTCGATTCGGTCGGGGCCGGCACAATCATGCGGGAGCGGGCGCTGGCGAGGGGCGTGCTCACCGTGCTCGACGAAACCGAGGTGACCGGTCTCGAAGTGGAGCCGGCGCCGTTCGGGCGCCCGCGCATCCGGGCGGTGTCGACCACCCGCGGGACCATCGAGGTGGACCACGCGATCATCGCCTGCGGCGCCTGGAGCCCGCGCCTCGCGGCCATGGCCGGCGCCACGATCCCGCTCACTCCGGCGGTGCACCAGATGGCCGATTTCGGCCCGGTCGAGATCCTGGTCGGCACCGGCAACGAGATCGGCTACCCCATCGTGCGCGACATGGACTCGTTCATGTACGAGCGGCAGAGCGACGGCGCGATGGAGGTGGGCTCATACGCGCATCGCCCGATCCTGATGCACCCGGACGACATTCCCTCCGTCGCCGAGGCCGAGCGTACCCCCACGGAGCTGCCCTTCACCCCCGGCGACTTCGCGCCGCAGCTCGAGCGGGCGCGCGAGATCATGGGCGAGCTCCTGGCCGGCACCGAGATGCAGTACGCGGTGAACGGCCTGCTTTCTCTCACGCCGGATACCCAACAGGTGCTCGGCGAGACCGCCGAGGTGGCCAACCTCTGGTCGGCGGCGGCGGTCTGGGTGCGGGAAGGCCCCGGATCGGCGCGCCTCATCGCCGAGTGGATGACCCACGGCTACCCGCGCCTCCTCGACCCGCACGGCTCGGACGTCACGCGCTTCCAGCCGCACGAGCGCACCGTCCATCACGTACGCGCGCGCTGCCGCGAGCACTTCCCCAGGACGTACGGGATCGTGCATCCGCGCGAGCAATGGGAGTCCGAGCGCGGCATGAACCGGTCGCCCTTCCACCCCCGCACCGAGGCGTTCGGGGCCGAGTACTTCGAAGCGCGGGGATGGGAGCGCCCCCAGTGGTACGCGTCGAACGAGGATCTGGTGGCGCGGTATGGCGTCCCGGACCGCCCACACGAGTGGGACCGCCGCTGGTGGTCGCCGATCATCAACGCGGAGCACCTGCACATGCGCGAGAAGGTGGCCGTCGTGGACCTGGGCGCGTTCCAGATCTTCGACGTGTCGGGGCCCGGCGTGGTCCCGTACCTGGAGGGCATGACGGTCAACAAGTGCGACCGCCCGGTCGGAAGCTCGATCTACACCCCGCTGCTGACGCCGGACGGGGGCTTTCGCGCCGATCTGACCATCCAGAGGCTCGCGCCGGATCGGTTTCGGATTGTCACCGGGGTCTTTGACGGCGCGCGCGACGCCTTCTGGTTCCGCAAACACCTGCCGCGGACGGGTCGGTGCAGTTCGAGGACCGGTCATCCGCGATCTCCACCCTCGGGGTGTGGGGACCTGACGCGCGGGCTCTGCTCTCCCGGGTCTCCGGCCGCACACACGGCGGCCACTCCGGCGCAGGCGGGTCCGCTCTCCGTCAGGAGGAGTTCCCATACGGCACGGCCCGGGACGTCCTCATCGCCGGCATCCCCACCACAATGTTGCGTATCTCATACGTCGGCGAGAGCGGCTGGGAGATCTACACACGCACGGAACACGGCCTGGCACTCTGGGACGCGATCCGGGGTGCGGGCCGGGATTTCGACGCGCGGCCCGTGGGCATCGGCGTCTACGGCACCACGGGGCGCATGGAGAAGGGCTATCTGCTCATGGGCAGCGAGCTTACTTCCGAGTACTCGCCGGTCGAGGCCGGGTTGGCCCGGCGCGGCGTGAAGCGGGCGGATTTCATCGGCAAGGCGGCCTACCTGGAGGCTCGCGAGCGGGGGCCGGCGGCGAAGGTCTGCACGCTAACCATGGACGATCACGCGAGCGCCTCGGGCCTCGCGCGCTTCCCCACCGGCGGCAACGAGCCGATCCTGACGCCGGACGGAGACCGCATCGTGGACCCGCTGGGAAGGGAGTCCCGCGTGACCTCCGCCGGGATGGGGCCATCGGTGGGCAAGTATCTGCTGATGGCCTACCTGCCGGTGGAGCACGCCCGCGTCGGCGAGCGGCTGCAAGTCATGTACATGAACGAATGTTTCCCCGTCACCGTGGCCGCGGTCGGTGGGGCGTTGTTCGATCCGGCTGGTAGTCGGATGAAGGGGTAGCGGCAGCCTCCCGCGACTTGCCCCGGCGCACTACTGGAGCTACCGCGCCGCGTCCTGCCCCCGCGCCCGCACCACCTCTCGCGCGCTCGGGTTCACCGATGGACGGAACGGCACCTCGCACACCCGCGCCCGGTCTGGCTTGCCCGGCTCGCTCGCGTACTCATCCGGCAACCACACCGTCAGCTCCGTGCCCACCGCCGACATCCCCACCGGGACGTACCCCAGCGAGATGTTGCCGCCGAGCTCCGGCGCGTGCCACGGCGACGTCAGATACCCGATCGGGTCCCCGCCGTCCGCGCCCGACACCAGCCACAAATCGGGCGCATAGTCGTCGATCGGCCTGCCGCCCATCTTCATGCCCACCATCACCATGGGGAACGGCGTCCGCCCGGCCTCGATCTCCGCCCGCATCCGTTCGAGCGCGGCCCGGCCGATGTAGTCGCCCTTCTTCTCGCGGGGAACCTGGTACCCGAGGTTGCACTGAAACGGGACCGTCTCGTGGTCCATGTCCTGCCCCCACGAAAGGATGCCCGCCTGGATGCGGCGCTGATGGCCAGGGGCGATCACCATGAGCTGATGCGCCTTGCCCGCCTCGAGCACCGCCCCCCACAGCCTCTCCGCGTGCAGCGTGGCGTCGCGCAGATAGATCTCGTACCCCTTCTCGCCCGAGAAGCCGGACTGCGAGATGACCACCCGGCAGCCCCCTATCTCGGCTTCCAGGAGTCCGTAATAGGGAATGTTACGGATTGCATCGGCTCGATGCGGGTGGCGTCGCGCGTGATCACGTAGTCGGTGAACCGCTCGGCGTCGGGTCCCTTCACGCGGATCTGCCGCTCCACGGCGACGTTCCACAGCGTGACGTGCCTGGTCAGCGCCTCGTGCTCCGCCGCCGCGCCGCCGTCCTCGCGCCGAACGTAGCCACGCGGATGGTAGATGCGGTTGTAGATCGTCGCGCGCCAGCAGCCCGCTTCGTGGGACAGGTGCCAGTACGGGGACTTCCGCACGCGGGTGGAAATGAGCAGCTCGACGGGGGTCCGGCCGCTCTGCCGAAGGTTGATGGGGACGACGCGATCCGATTGGTCGACGGTATCGGGTTGGCGGGACATGGTGCTCCGGAAGTTGAGGGCGGTTCGCGCGTGGGTTCCGTGCAGATTAAATAGCGTACACGAGGGGAGACGAACAACCGATGAGGACGCAGACGGGAGGCTTTGCCCCAGTGACCGGTCCCGCCGGTGGCCACGCGACCGGCAGTTCGCGACCTTGTCCCCATGCCCATCCTCGAACTCAGGGACCTCTCCCTCCGCTTTGGCGGCGTAACCGCGCTTTCGCAGCTCAGCATGGAGGTGCGGCGCGGCGAGCTCCTCGCGCTGATCGGGCCGAACGGGGCCGGCAAGACCAGCGTCATCAACTGCGTTTCGGGACTGTACCGCCCGCAGCCCGGAACCATCACGCTGACGGACGCCGACGGGACGCC
>CBDBJI010000003.1:0-23870 GCA_965206305.1 Longimicrobiales bacterium
CGGCGCCACCAGATACAGCCGCGCCTCGCGGAACTTGCGCTCGATCCCGTATTCGGACGCCATTCCCCAGCCGCCGAAGGTGTCCATGGCGACATTGGCCGCCTTCCACGCGGCCCGCGACGCCAGGTATTTGGCGATGTTCGGCCCCTCGCCGCGAGTCTCGCCGCTGTCGTACTCGCGGGCCGCCTCGTCCCGCACCGCCGCGGCCGCGCGAATGTCCATGTACGCATCCGCGATCGGGAACTGGACACCCTGGTTCACCCCGATGCGGCGGCCGAAGACCTTGCGGGCGCTCGCATAGTCCGATGCCCGGTCGACGAAGTACATGCCGTCGCCGATCGACTCGGATGCCAGCAGGATCCGCTCGGCGTTCATCCCCGACATGATGTAGCGGAAGCCGTGCCCCTCCTCGCCGATCCGGTTCTCGGCGGGAACCTCGAGGCCGTCGAAGAAGACCTCGCAGCTCTCGTGGTTGATCATCGTGCCGATCGGATTGACGCGGACGGCGTCGCCGACGGTGCGCAGGTCGACGATGAAGACCGACAGCCCCCGGGTGCGCTTCTCCACCTCGGCGAGCGGGGTCGTGCGCGCGAGCAGGATCATCAGGTCCGACTGGCGCACCCGCGAGATGAAGACCTTCTGCCCGTTCACCACGTACCGGTCCCCGCAGCGCTCCGCGAAGGTGCGGATGCGCGTGGTGTCGGAGCCGGCGTCGGGTTCGGTGACGGCAAACGCCTGCAGGCACAGGTTGCCCGCGGCGATCCCGGGCAGGTAGCGCCGCTTCTGCTCCTCCGACCCGTGCCGAAGCAGCGTCCCCATCGTGTACATCTGCGCGTGGCAGGCCGCCGAGTTTGCGCCCGTACGGTTGATCTCCTCCAGGATCACGCACGCCTCGCGCACTCCGAGCCCCATCCCGCCGAATTCCTCGGGGATCAGACAGGCCAGGTAGCCCGCGTCGGTCAGCGCCTCGACGAACTGCTGCGGGTAGGCCCGGGCCTCGTCGGCACGCTGCCAATAGTCGTGGCCGAAGTCGGCGCAGAGGGCCCGGACCGCGGTGGCGAGCTGCTCGCGCGTGATGTTCACGGTCGCCGCCCGGGGCCCGGCTAGTGTCCCGTCGAGTGCATGTCGCGCCCGCCGACCACATGCTTGATCACCCGGCCCCCCTGCATCACGAACTGGACGTCCATCGTCACGGCGATGTCGTCGAGCGGGTTACCCGGCACGGCGATGATGTCGGCCAGCGTCCCCTCGGCCAGGCGGCCCCGGTCGGGGGTGCCGAGCAGGTCGGCGGCGTGGATCGTCGCGGTGCGTAGCGCGTCCAGCTCGCTCATCCCCATCCCCACGTAGATCCCGAACTCGCCCGCGTTCTCGCCGTGCGGGAAGACCCCCGCATCGGTGCCGAAGGCGATCGGGACGCCGCGGTCGATCGCGCGCTGCAGGCTCACGCGCATGACGGGCAGGACCTCCTCGGCCTTCGCGCGCACGATTGCCGGCAGTGCGTCCAGGTCGATTCGGTCGGCGAGATACGTGGTCGGGACGAGGTAGGTGCCCTTCTCGACCATCAGGTCCATGATCTCGTCGGTGAGCACCGACCCATGCTCGATGGAGGCCACCCCGGCCTGCACCGCCGCCAGGATCCCCTCGGGGCCGTGCGCGTGGGCGGCGACCTTGATGCCGTGCCGCGCCGCCTCTTCGACCATCGCGGTGAGCTCCTCCAGCGAGTACTGCTGCGCGCCGACCGGCCCCTCCATGGACAGCACCCCCGCCGTCGCGCAGGTCTTGATCACCTTTGCGCCGTGCTTGATCTGGTAGCGGACCGCCTCGACCACCTCCCAGGGCCCGTCCGCGATGCCCTCTTCCGGGCCGCCCTCGCGGATGCCGGGCGCGAACCCCGTCACATCGCAATGCCCGCCGGTGATGCCGAGCGGGTTTCTGGACGGGATCACGCGGGGCCCGACGACGTCGCCGCGCTCGACCGCGTGGCCGAGTTCGACCGTGACGTCGCCGCCGAAGTCCCGCACGGTGGTGAAGCCGGCCCGCACGGTGAGGCCCCCGAACCGCACCGCGTTGATGGCGCCCCACGCCTCGGTGCGGGTGACCGCGTCGGTGAACGAGGTCGCGCTGATCTCGCTCGCGAGGTGCGTGTGCGCATCGATGAAGCCGGGCAGGAGCGTCACGTCGCCGAGGTCCATGTCGTGCATGGAGTGCGGGACGACCGCCGGGTTCACCGCCGTGATGACGCCGTCCTCCACGACGATGACCGCGCCCGTGTGCATCCGTCCCGTTTCGACATCGAGGAGGCGTGCCGCCCGCAGCACCGTGACGCCATCGTGGGCGTCCCCGTGCATCATGTGGCCGCCCTCCTGCGCGAGGAGGTGGCCGGGCGGGGTGGTGGCCGCCGCGCCGGTCAGGGTGACGGCGAGCGCCAGAGTGCGAATGAACGACACGGCAGCACCTGCTGCACTGGTGGAAGACTTCATGGCTGTTTCCTGGATGCGTTGTTGACTTGGGCTGCGGATTGGCAAGGACAGAAGGCGGAATTGACCCGATACTCCGGAGGGACGCAACCACCGCCCCTACCCCTTCGACACGTTCTCCTCGTACATCGACGACTTCTCCAGCACCGGATTCGCGTTGTAGGTCTCCGACTGCCCGGGAGGGATGCTGAGGTACTCCCACGCGTCTCCGCGGAAGGACTTCGCCATCAGCACGATCTGTCCCACGTGATAGGCGACATGCGCCAGTGAACGCAGGAGCGCCTCGTCGACCCGGAAGGGCACGCCACGGATGGTGATGGCGGTGGAAAGATCGTCGTCGGCAAGCTCCCGGAGCGCACTGAAGAGCACCTCCCAGCCGCGTTCCCACTTCGCCGCGATCCGGGCCGGCGTCTCGTCCCGGGGCTCGAATTCCGCATCCCGGTTGCGCCAGGGCTTCTCGCCGTCCGTCGTCAACAGGTCGGTGAACCGAGACTCCAGATTGCCGGAGACGTGCCGGACAAGGGTGGCAGCGGAGTAGCCGTCGCCGGAGCGGATGAGCATCTCCTCCGGCGCGAGCTGAGCCATGGCGCGCTCACCGAGGATCTTGTAGCGGCGGTATTCCGCTTCGATAAGTGGCAGTACGGTTCGGATCATGAAACTCCTCGTCGTTTTCCGGCGTGCGGTGCGGCCTCGGGCCCCGAGCGAGGGTTTCGGGCCGGTCTTTCGTAATCGAAGGATACCCCTTTTACACTTCATGGCGGAACGATCGCGCGAACGGCGACCCTGCGCCCCGTTCTTCGGCCATTCCACGATTCGCTCACCCCACCCACAAAGGACTCCAATGAACGATCCCCAACCAGCGCCGGTCCAGCTGCGTGGCCTCTCCATCGGGTACCGCCGCAACCAGCCCGTGCTCGGAGGACTCGATGTCGATGTCGTGCCCGGAGAGGTGCTCGCGATTGTCGGCCCCAACGGTTCCGGCAAGACGACCCTCTTTCGTACGCTGCTCGGCGTGCTCGATCCCCTCGGCGGCGAAGCCTTCGTCTCCGGCCTCACTCCCGTGGACTACCGCCGCCGGCACGGCCTCGGCTACCTCGCGGAGGACACCGCCATGCCGGCGGGGTGGACCTGCGACGGGGTCCTCACCCTGGCGGCCGCGGCCGCGGGCCCCGACGCCGATGTCAAGAACGCACGCTGGATGGCTGGCGTCGACTACGACACCGCCGTGCCGGCCAGAACCCTCTCCAAGGGGATGAGGCGCCGGCTCGCGCTCGCGATGGCACTCATGCGCCCCACCGAACTGCTCATCCTGGACGAGCCGGAATCAGGGCTCGATCCCGGCCAGCGCATTCGGCTGCGCCGGCGCATCGAGAGGATTCGCGGCCGCATGACGATCCTGGTCGCCAGCCACGACCTGGGCGAGATGGCGATGATGAGCGACCGCGTTCTCCTGATCGACCAGGGGCAGGCCAGAGTGGTCGAGCAGCCCGAGGGTGGGTTCACACGGGACTTCCTCGAAGCCGAGTTTCTCGGGCTGGAAGGGGCGGTGTCATGAGCATTCTGAAAGCGACTTTGCAGCACCTGCTCCGCCGCAAGTGGAAGCTGACCCTGGTGGTGCTGCTGTTCGGCGTGGCGCTGGTGGTGCTGACCCACGCATACGATGTGGCCGGGATGATCGAGGAAGCGGACGTGGCCGGGGACGCGCTTCGGACCGGCACCGAACCGCCATCGGACGAGCAAATGGAGGCGATGACCCGAGGAGTTCTGCTGCGGGCCCTGTTCGGGGTGCTCAGCTTTTTCTTCTCCCTGGGCGTGGTACTGATCGGCATGCTCATGCCGGGCGGATTGGTCGCCAACGAGCGGCGCAGCGGCGTCATCATGCTGTGGGCCCAGCACCCGATGCCGCTGAGCCGTTTCTACCTGAACAGGTACATGGGCATCCAGGGTGCGAACCTGGGCGCGCAGGCACTGCTCGGCATCACAGCCGTCCTCGCCGTCTTGCCGGCATCGGGCTTTCCGGCGACGGAGTCCGGCGTGTTCGTGGAGATCTGCACGGAGGGTGCTCTGGCGTGCGCGATCAGCTTTGCTGTGTCCGCACTCGGAATCCGGCGCGGCGCCTTCCTGGCGCTGGCGTACTATGCCGCGTCGGGCATCGCGTCGGGTGTTCTGACGCTGGCGGCTGACGCACCGGTTACCCTGGAGGGTACAGTGGCGCTCATCCTGAAGGTGCTTCCCTTCCTGATATTCCCCACCATCCCCGTCAACGACCTCGTCGCCGGCTTCGAGTCCGGCGTCGCCTGGAACTGGGCCGCTACCGGCATGGTCCTGTATCACTTCGCCCTGTGGACCGCGGTCGCCGTGCTGGGGCTGCGCAGAATTGAGCGGAAGCCGCTCAAGCTTTGACGCGGCTGCGGAAAGTGCGATCCGTTACGGGCGCATGCTCACCAGCGTCCCGACGACCGAATGTTCGGTGAGACGGGGGGCACCTGGTAGTACATCGTGGCCTCGAGGCGCCTGTCAATGACCAGCGTCACCTCCGCACCCGGCGGCAGGTGGAGCGCGGAGGTCTCCGTGCACGCATTCGGCCCCTCGCCACGGCACTCCTCGACCCGGTAGGTGGCGCTGTTCATTCCGTCGAGCCACAGGATCTGGTGGGCCATCCGGGACGGATGCCACGGGATGGTCAGCGTCTGCTGTGACTCGCCACGCACCACACCGACACGCACCGTGACAGGCCGCACGGCACCTGTTGCCACGATGCGCTCCACGGTGAGCACCCGGCTCGCCATGTTGTCGACGATAACGATGACCGGCTGGTTGCCAGCCTCCCCTCCCCCCTCCGGGCCCGACGCGCAGGCGCCGGACGCGAACACATGGACGGCCAGGGCGAACACCGGGAGTCCCATTCGGACCTTCTTCGGCGATTCCATCTTCAACCTCCCTCCTCCCCGTGCACAATGGACCGCGTGCCAGCCGCTGTCAAGCGTGAGGCGGGCGGGAGAGCATGATCCCGAAAAACGGCGGCCCCGCGGCGCATCCTTCCGCCACGGGGCCGCCGCTCAGGCCCGGCCCATCATCGATGACCGGCCCGGCCTACCGCCTCCGGCTCATCGGTTCGAATCCGGGGGCACCTTCCCCCCCGGGAACGGGAACGCGATCACCGGGGGCCCACCGCCACCGGCCGGCGCCACGTTGTTGGCCGGATCCAGCATCGTTTCGATGCGAATCACAGCGTCCACGAAGTGCAGCCTGGTGGCTTCGTGCCGGTTGTTCATGGATGCGGTCGTGAGCTCGTCCATCAGGGTCGTCAACTGGCCGCGCGCGAACGGAGCGACATCCGAGCTCATGGCGTTGTCGTCCATCATCAGGTCCTTCATGCGCTCCAGGTAGGCGCGCTGCAGGTTGCGCCGGTAGGCGTCGGTGGCACGGCCGTTGCTCGCTTCGCGCCAGACGGCCTCGCGCAGGTCGTCCAGCATCTCGCCCAGCGTGTAGGCCCGGTTGCCGTGGAACGCCTCCTGTTCCACGAGGCGCTTCATGCGCGCCACGTTGAGCACCTGGTTGAGCGCGCTCGACTGGCGGCCGCCCACGAGATCGACCGCCCCGGTTCCCTGGAAGCGGTACAGGATGTCCGAGTCAAGCATCCACTCGGGGGTCGAGAAGACCTGCCGGTCGAGGTAGTCCATCGCCCTCCTCTGCTTGTCTTCCGGCACCATCTCGTACGGCACGCCGCGCTGCCCCTGCCGCTTCCGTGTCTGCACCACGCCGCCGATGTTGGTCACGACGTGCCCGGTGTAGCGGCCCCACTGCGAGATCACGTTGCTGTACAGCTCCTCGAGCTGCGAGTAGTTCTCACCCTCCTGGTAGGACCAGTCGGTCAGCCTGTCCACGATCCGTTCCAGGTTCTGGATGCCGTAGTCCGAAGCGCGCATCGCGTCGTCCCCGATCGCCTCGGTCAGCGCCGTCGGGTCGGACCCGGTCGGGCCGGAGAAGCGGTACGTGGGATCGTCCTGCATGTCGGCGACGAGCTTCCGCAGGGGTGTCTTCTCCGACTCCCGGTCCATCCCCGGGTAGTTCCGGTAGCCCCAGCCGATGGCGAACTTGTCGTACGGGCCGATCACGGGGGTCAGGCAGGTGTCGTCGCCCGGCTGCGCGACATAGTTGAAGCGCGCGTAGTCCATGATCGAGGGCGCCACGCCGTTTTCGCAGACGAAGCGCGTGCGCAGCCGCTCGACCGGGTACGCCGCGGACGCCTGCATGTTGTGCTGGAGCCCGATCGTGTGCCCGACTTCGTGCGCGGACACAAAGCGGATCAGTTCCCCCATCACTTCATCGGAGAAATCGATGCCGCGTGCGTCCTCGTTGACCGCCGCCGTCTGGATGAAGAACCAGTTGCGCAGCAGGTTCATCACGTTGTGGTACCACTGGATGTCGCTCTCGAGGATCTCGCCGGTGCGCGGGTCGTGCACGTGCGGGCCGGAGGCGTTCTGCACCGAAGAGGCCAGATAGCGGATCACGGAGTAGCGCGCGTCCTCGGGGCTCCAGTCGGGATCGTCTGTGGGGGCCACACGGCCCACGATGGCGTTGCTGAACCCGGCCTCCTCGAAGGCGACCTGCCAGTCCTCCACACCCTGAATGAGGTAGGGGACCCACTTCGGCGGCGTGGCGGGGTCGATGTAGTAGACGATCGGGTTGACCGGGTCCACCAGTTCGCCGCGCGCGTACGCCTCCGGATCGCTCGGCTCGAGGCGCCAGCGCGTGATGAAGCAAAGGCTCTCGGCCCGCTGCACGTCCAGCCCGAAGTCGGTCTGGCTCGTACTGAAGAAGCCCACGCGTTCGTCGCACATGCGCGGCTCCATCGGATCGTCCGGCAACAGCAGCATCGAGTGATGCATCTCCATCGACATCGTGTTGCCCGCGGAGTTGGACGGCGCCGAGGTGGCTTCGTAGGTGACGACCCGGCGCACCTCCACATTCCGGGGGTAGGCGTTGGCGCGCACGATGTAGGTGCGGTCGCCGTCGAGTCGGCGCACGCCGTACGAGTTGCGCTGGAAACTGGCGAGCCCCAGCAGGGACATGTCGCTGGTGAACATGCCGGTGACTTCGATGACGGCCGCGGCCGAGTCCTCGGACATGACCTCGATGTCGAAGGCCTGCAGGATCGGTTCGAAGTTCGAGTTTCGCACCGCCCCCGCGATCGCGGTCGTGTCGTCCGCGACGTTCTGGTAGCTGACCAGCCTCAGGAAGATGCGCTCGTCGTTCTTCTGCCATCGCACCGTGGAGGTGTTGACCTTCGAGCCGCCGTAGCCGGCGCCGCCGGGCGTGCGGGCGATGCGGGTGAGCAGCATCATCTCGCGCTCCAGCATGTCCAGGGGAATCTCGTAATAGAGCTTTTCCTTGATCATGTGGGTCTTGAAGAGGCCTTCGGTCGTGATCGCGTCCTCGGTGATCACGTCCGTGTACTTGGTGATGGTGTCCTGCTCTTCCTCCTCCTGCTCTTCGGCTTCGGTGGTGTCCTGCTCCTGCTCCTGCAGAAGCGGAAACCCGGAGGAGGGGGCGGCCATCACGCGGTCGGGGGCCCACATGCCGACGATGCCGGCGAGCAAGAGGAAGAGGATCGAGGTGGTGAGTCTGCGCATGGTTTTCCTTCCCGGAGTTGAGTTGCAGGCGGTTTGCCAAACCTAACTTGAGCGGGGGCAGGGCCGCCAGCTACTCCAGCTCACTCCGGAAGTCTGCGCGGAAGAGCATCCACGTCCGCGGATCGAGGCGCACGTCGGCGGGTTCGGCGGCGACCGGGATCACGAAGCGGTGAGACGTCCCGTCGACCCGGACGGTCGTGACCTGGGCCGGGCGCGGATCCCCCTGGGCGTAGATGCCGACCTCCAGCGGGAACGCGAATGGGGCGCCCTCCTGCACCTGGCGGAGCTCGATATGCACCGCGCCGGCCGCTGCGTCGTAGCGCCACGACCCCTCCAGCGCCGGGTTGCCACCCCGCCGCAGCCACTGGTCGAAGAATGTCTGCAGATCGTCGCCGGACACTTCCTCCATCGCCTGCATGAAGTCGTCGGTGGACGCGGTGCCGTTCAGGTGGCGGGCGTAGTAGAGGCGGATGCCGCGCCAGAAGGCTTCGTCGCCGAGCCGGCCGCGCAGCATGTGCAGTACCCACGCGCCCTTCTGGTAGGTCGCGACGCTGGTGACACGGGACATGTCGGTGAGGTTGTCGTGGACGATGCGGTAGTCGGGGTTGTCGTCGTACCAGCGCCACACCCGGTCCGCCGCCTCCTGGAGCCCGGTGACGAAGTCGTCGCGCCCGTAGGCGTGCTCGCGGAAGAGCAGGGTGAAGTACGTGGCGAACCCCTCGCTGAGCCAGACATCGTCCCACTCGGACTCCGTGACGGCGTTGCCGAACCACTGGTGGGCGATCTCGTGGATGATCACGTTGCGCCAGCGCACCGAGCGTTCGCCCGTGACCGAGTTCTCGCCGTACATGAGCGCGGTCGCCGCCTCCATGCCGCCGCCGGTGGCCGGCGAGGTGATGTTGGCGAGCTTTTCGTAGGCGAAGGGGCCCACGTACTCGTCGTAGAAGTGGAGGACTTCGATGGTGGGCACGGCGAAGTCATGGAAGCCCGCATCCCGGTCGCGGGCGTAGACCCAGGTCTGCACGGGGACGCCCTCGAACTCGCCGAGTTGCTGCACGGCGAAGCCAGCCACGCCGACGACGTAGAGCCACGGCGAGATCGGCACCGACTGCTTCCAGTGGGTCAGCCGCATGCCGCCCTCCAGATCCGTCTCCTCCACGAGGCGGCCGTTCGACACCACCTGGTAGTGCGCGGGCGCGGTGATCACGAAATCGCAGGTCGCCTTGTCGCCGATGTGGTCGACGGTGGGCAGCCAGTTGCGTGCCCGGTTGGGCCAGTTGTCGCTGAAGAAGGTGCGCTCGCCGTATTTGTTGGGGCCGATGCGGAGGCCGGAGGCGGGGATGCCGCGGTAGCTGACGCTGAAGGTCGCGAGGGCGCCGGCGGTGCCGGGCGAGGGGAGGGTGACCGTGAGGATGTGGTCCTGGTGGCGGTGGGAGAGCGGGTCGCCGCCCGCGGAGGTGACGGCGAGGACCTGCATGCCGGCGTCGGCGGGGTCACCGGGGCGGCCGCTGCGGCCGATCAGGTCGAGCGGCACCTCGGTGACCCCGTCGGCGGTGAAGCGCAGGGTGATGGTAGTCCGCCCCGCGATCTCGTCCGTGTCGTCGCGCAGCGTGAGTTCGAAGCGGTAGGCTTCGATGTCGATGCCGGGTACGGTGGCGGGGGGTGGCGGGGCGGCCCCCGCCACCGCGATCGCCAGCATGGCGGGGAGTAGCAGAGGTCCCGCACGTGCGTTATATGGTAAACATGACATTCTGTAAGGTTCTCTTTACAGCGAACCACCGGAGGCCTTCGCGGGCACGTCGTAGTACAGCCAGGCCACGTGGCGCGTGTCGATCACCAGCGTCACCTCCGCGCCGGGCGGCAGGTGGAGCGCGCGGGTCTCCACGCAGGCATTCAACCCCGCGCCACGGCACTCCTCGACCTGGTAGGTCGCGTGATGCTGGCCCGGGCCGAGGGTTTCGGTGTCGCTCGCGATGCGATCCACTCCTTCGATCCACAGGATCTCGTGGGCCAGGCGGGACGGGTGCCACGGGACGGCCAGCGTCCGCCTTGACTGGCCGTTCACCACGCCGACGCGCAGGGTGACGGGCCGTTCCCGGCTGCTCGACACGTTTCCAAAGCTCGTGCTCCCCACACCCCCCCCCATGGCCACGATGCGATCCACGGTGACCACCCGGCTGGTCTGGTTATCGACGTGAATGATGATTGGCTCGCGGCCAGCGTCCGGTTCCCCATCCGGGGTGGTCGCGCAGGCGCAACACACGACCACGAGGACGGCGCGGGCGAACACCCTGAGCCCCATTCGGTACTTCCCTGGCGATTCCAGTAGCATCTTCCCCCCTATTATCTGGAGTGTAGTGGTAACGTTTCCTGCCGCAAGCCCTACGGTCGGACAGTTCATTTGCTTCACGGCTTCGGCAAGCGCGGGCTCGTCCCGCGGGCGCGTTGACCAGGAACTCGCAGGTTGACCCGACTTGCCCCGGATTCGGCGCTCGATTAGAGATCCACCATGAGTTCACCACATGGGACGCGTTTCCCTATCCCGCCGGTTGCCGCGCTGGCCGCATTCTCCTGTCTGGTCGTGGCATCGTGCGGCGGGGATCCGCCGATCACTCCGATCGACCCGGAGCCGGAGCCCGACCGGCCCACCGCTATGACGATCCACGACGGGGACGGGCAGACCGCCACGACGGGCACCTCCGTCGCCGAGTCCGTCCTCGTGCGCGTGACCGGTCGGACCGGGACGGCGCTGGGCGGCGTGCAGGTGGGCTTCGCCGTCACCGCGGGCGGAGGCAGGGTCCAGTTCGCGACGGCGAGCACCGGCGCCAACGGGCTTGCGTCACCCGGCAGGTGGACGCTTGGCGCCGCGGGGCCGCAGGAGCTGCGCGCGACCGTCGACGGGTTGCAGCCGGTCAACTTCACCGCCACCGCGATCGGGGTTCCGGCCCGGATCGAAGCTGCCGCGGGGCGGGACCAGCAGGCTTTTGTGGCGTCGGAGGTCGCCGTGGCGCCCGAAGTACGGGTGACCGCCGCCGACGGCTCGCCGGTGCCAGGGGTCCAGGTCTCCTTCACCACCGATCCCGCCGCGACGATCGCCGGAGCGGATTCGGTTACCAACGACATCGGGCGCGCGAGCGCGGGGAGCTGGACGCTGGGCACGACCCCCGCCGTCTATTGGCTCGAGGCGAGGGTTGAAGGCGAGGCCATCACCGGCAATCCGGTCCGCTTCGAGGCCCGGGCGCTGGCGGGACCGCCCGCCGAGCTGCTGCGGGTCGAGGGGGACGGACAGGAGTCCGAGGTCAGATTCCCGGTGCCGGTGTCGCCGAAGGTACGGGTGCTCGGCCCTCACGGGAACGTCGTCGCCGGCGTCACGGTGTCGTTCGAGGCAGGCGAGGGCAGCGCGGTCGTCCCCACCGAGGTCGAGGCCGATTCGCTCGGATTCGCCGGCGTGGACAAGTGGGTGCTGGGAACCGATCCGGGCGTCGCCTACACGCTGACTGCCAGCGTACGGGAAGGCGACGACACGCTGGCATTCGCGACCTTCACGGCCACCGCCACGCCGGCCGTCTACGAGATCGAGATTGTCTTCCGGAACCCGGATGAGCTCCCCGAGCGCTACCGCTCCGCCTTCCAGAACGCCGAGCGGCTGTGGGAGGAGGCCATCACCGGCAACCTGCCCTGGGCCACGCTGCGGGAGAGCGAACTGCGGACCTGCCTGTCGCAGGGCGGGATCGACCTCGACCCCGGCGGCGACCGCATCGTCAACGACATGCTGGTCTACGCCAGCGTCGAGCAGATCGACGGGGGCGGCGGGACCCTCGCGGCGGCCGGCCCCTGTCAGATCCGCAAAGATTCCTATCTGCCCATTGTGGGAACGATCCGCATCGACGCGGCCGACGCGGACGGGGACCACCTCGAGGAAACGATCGTTCACGAGATGGCGCACGTGCTCGGGTTCGGCACCCTCTGGGGCCGTCTGGGCCTGCTCCAGGACTCGGTGGCGAACGGTCGCGGCAACCCGCACTTCGCGGGCGACTCCGCCGTCGCCGCCTTCGCGCGAATCGGTGGCGAACGGTACACGGCCAGCACTCTGGTACCCGTGCAGCACCTCGGCGGCGTGGGGGTCTGGAACGGGCACTGGCGCGACTTCGTCCTCTGCAACGAACTGATGACGGCGTTCGTCGATGCGGGCAAGAACCCGCTCAGCATCGTCACCCTCGCCTCGATGGCCGACCTGGGCTACGAGGGCGTGGACACGGGAACCGCGGACGAATTCACGGTCCCGGCGGGCTGCACCTCGTCGGGCCCGGGCGGCCGGCGACCGGACGGCGCGCCCCGGGGGTTGGGACCAGGCACCGAGATACTGCTGGCGCCGATCGGCGTGGTGGACACACGCGGGCGCCTGATCCCATCAGGGTAGGTCAACCCCCCCGCCCATCCACCACCCCCCCCGCCCCGTCGCCGATCGTCCCGGCTTCCACCACCTCCACCCCCGCCCTCACCTTCACGGCCTCGCGGATCCGCGCCCCCAGCGCGGCCACCTCCTCCTCGCCCAACACCGCCCCGGGCGCGGCCTCCACCCGCACGGTGAGCACATCGCCCCCGTCGGCCCCCTCCGTCACCACGGCCTGGAATCGCGCGACCGCCGGATCGCCCCCCAGCGCCCCGGCCAGCTCGCGCGGATGCACGAACATGCCCCTCACCTTCACGCCCTCGCCCACCCGGCCCAGGAATCCGGCCAGCCGGGGCGCCGGGCGACCGCACAGGCACGGCTCCCGGTTCCACGCCGACAGGTCCCCCGTCCCGAACCGCACCAGCGGGTAGACCTCGTTCGGGCTCGTCGCCACCACCTGCCCCGCCTCCCCCTGCTGAGCGGGGCGGTCGTCGCCCGGGACGAGGATCTCGATGACAAGGCGGGCGGAGACGTGCCACCCGTCCTTGACGTGGCACTCGAAGCCGAGCAGCCCGGCGTCGGCCGTGCCGTACGCCTGATGGACGTCGACGCCGAACTCGCCGGAGAGACGAGCGCGCAGCGGCGGTGGCAGCGGCGCGCCCGTGACGAGCGCGCGGCGGAAGGGGAGCGCGCGTCCCGTTTCGAGGGCGCGCTCCAGCAGCGTCAGCAGGAACCGGGGCGTCCCGGCGTAGCCCGTGGCGCCGGCCGCGCACGCCATCTCGATCTGGGCGGCCGTGTTGCCGACGCCGCCGGGGATCACGGTGCACCCCGCCGCGCGCAGGCCGCCGTCGAGCATGAGGCCGCCGGGGGTGAAGTGATACGAGAAGGTGTTGAGGACCACGTCCCTCTCGCCGAGCCCGGCGGCGCGGACGGCGGGGGCCATCCCCCAGAAGTCCTCCCCGTCGCCCTGCGGGTCGTTGATCGGCCCGGGCGAGCGGAAGATCCGGCGCAGCGACCCCACCGGCACGGCGAGCATCCCTCCAAAGGGCGGCTCGGCCGCCTGGAGCGCCGGCAGGTCGTCCTTGGCCAGCACCGGGATCGCGGCGAGATCGCGGACGCCCCGCACCTCTTCCGGCGCGACCCCCGCACCATCCAGCCGCCTTCTGATCTCGGGGCTGTGGCCCGCCCCGTACCGGACCGCGCGCGCAGCCAACTGGTCCTGCAGCACCCCCCAGTCCGCCGGCGCCTCGCGCCCCAACCCCCTCACGACAGCCACCGCTTCCGCCGCCGGTAGTGCTTCACGTCCCGGTACGACCGCCGCCCCGACTCGCCCAGTCCCAGGTAGAACTCCTTCACGTCTTCGTTGGTGCGCAGCTCGTCGGCCGTGCCCTCCAGCACCACGCGTCCGCCCTCCATCACGTACCCGTAGTGGGCCACCGACAGCGCCAGGCGCGCGTTCTGTTCCACGAGCAGGATCGTCGTCCCCTCCTCGCGGTTGATCCGCTCGATGATCTCGAAGATGCTCTCGACCAGGATCGGGGCCAGCCCGAGCGACGGCTCGTCCAGCAGCATCATGCGCGGGGACGCCATCAGCGCCCGCCCCAGCGCCAGCATCTGCTGCTCGCCGCCGGAGAGGTGGCCCGCGATCTGCCTGCGCCGGTCGGCCAGCGCCGGAAAGTAGTGGAAGACCTTCTGCAGATCCCCGTCGGCCGCCCTTCGGTCCCGGCGCGTGTACGACCCCGCCGACAGGTTCTCCCGCACGGTGAGGTGCTCGAAGACGCGCCGCCCTTCCAGCACCTGAAAGATCCCCTTCTCGACGATCCGGTGCGCGTGCGTCCCCTGGATCTCCGCGCCATCGAAGACGATCGTGCCGTCGGTGACCTCGCCGTCCTCGACGTAGAGCAGCCCCGAGATCGCCTTCAGGGTGGTGGTCTTCCCCGCCCCGTTCGACCCCAGCAGCGCGGCGATCTTCCCTTCCCCCACCTCGAGGGAGAGCCCGCGCAGCACCAGGATCACGTCGTCGTAGATGACCTCGATGTTGTTGAGGCGGAGGAGGGGGTCGCTCACGGCATCTCCGGCGCGCGGATGAACTCGGTGAACGGCACCCACTCGCCGCCCTCGACCCGGAAGATCCTCAGCCCCTTCGACCCCAGGTGGTCCGTCGGCGTGAAGGTGATCGGTACCGTAACGCCCTGCATGTCGAAGTCGCTGAAGGTCTCGAGCGCGGCCTTGATGTTGGCGCCGGTGAGTTCGTCGCCCGCCGCGAGCACCTGCCGCATCGCTTCGGTGAAGACCGCGAAGGTCCACCACGCCTGCGTATACGCGTTGGTCTTTTCTTCGGCGGATTCCCCCTTCGTCTCCAGGTACTCGTGGATCACGCGCGTCCCCGCCACGTCCACGCTGAGCGGCGCGTAGGGGATCATGCCCATCGCCCCTTCGGCGGCGTCTCCAGCCAGCCGCACCAACAACTGGTTGGCGCACCAGTTCAGGCAGATGAAGGTCGCGTCGAGCCCCAGGCTGACCGCGTTCTGAAGCGCCACGGCCGCGGGCGCGGAGGTGTTCTGGAAAACCACGTACCGGGCGCCGCTCTGGCGGATGCGGGAGAACTCGCCGGTGTAGTCCACGGCGCCCCGGGGCATCTCGTAGAGCGTGAGGTCGATGCCGCGTGCCGCGGCGAAGTCGATTCCGCCCAGCCGCGCAGGTGACGTGCCGAACGGAGCCGTGTTATGCATGAGCGCGACGACCGGCGTTCCCTCTCCGTGGTTTTGCGCAATCCAGTCCAGCGCGATACGGAACTGGTCGCTATAGCTGGTAGCAAGCAGGAAGTTGTACGGTGACTCCGCCGGGTCTCCCAAAACGTGCGAGAGGGACGCGGAGCTGAAGGGGATCTCATCCTCGGCGATGCGGAGCTTGAGTGCCTCCGTGTCGCCCGTACCCCACCCCATGAACGCCACCACCCCTTCGCTCACGAACTGGCTGTACAGCTGCTCGGCGCGGTCCACCTGGTAGGCGTAGTCCTGGTAGATCAGCTCGATCGGCCGCCCCTCGATCCCGCCCTGCAGGTTGATCCAGTCCACAAAGCCGCGCATGCCGTCGGCGTAGTCGGTCCCCACGTCTGCGGTGGGGCCGGTAAGGTCGAAGATCGCCCCGACCTTGATGGGCTCGGCGGCGTTGGCTCCGGCGTCACCGTCGCCCCCCCCACAGGCCGCGGCGGCGAAAAGAAAGGCGGCGACGAGGGGGATCGGCCCCGCGGGATAGCGTCTGGTCATGGCATCGTTCCTGTTCGATTCTTCGGCATTGGTGTATCGCAGGGTACTCCCTCCAAACTCAACCCTCAACCGCAGGCCTGGCGGCTGCCCGCATATGGAAGGCTACCCCCGCCGGTACGCGAACGGCCACACATGAAAGTAGTCCTTCACGTTGCCCCACATCTTTGACAGCCCCCTGGGCTCGAAGATCAGGAAGAGGATGATCACGATGCCGAAGACGGCCTGCTGCGCGAAGGGGAGGAGGCCGGCCACCTGGGGGGCGGTCTCCTGAAGGGTGCGGCCGACGTTGCTGATGAGCGCCGGGAGCAGCGTGATGAGCGCGGCGCCGAACAACGACCCGCGGATCGAGCCCAGGCCGCCGACGATGATCATCGCCAGATACACGATGCTCACTTCCAGCGTGAAGCGTTCCCAGGTGATGATGTTGCGGTAGAAGGCGATCAGCGCCCCCGCCAGACCGGCGAAGAACGACGAGGTCGCGAAGGCGAGCAGCTTGGTGCGGAAGACGTTCACCCCGATCACGCTCGCCGCGATGTCCTGGTCCCGCACGGCAACGAACGCGCGGCCCGCCCGTGAGCGAAACAGGTTGGCCGTGAAGAGGGCGGTGCCCGCCGCCGCCAGGACCGCGATCCAGTAGAAGTTGAAGGCGCTGTTGAGGCGCACGCCGAAGATGCGCGGCGAGGGGAGGACGATCGCCTCGGTGCCTCCGGTGACCGCCGTCCAGTGCACCATCAACCACTGCACGATCTCCTGGGCGGCCAGGGTGGCGATGGCGAGGTAGAGGCCCTTGAGGCGCAGCGACGGCAGCCCGAAGAAGGTTCCCACCGCCGCGGTGAGGAAGCACGCCAGGACGATGCTCACGCCCCACGGGAGGCCCAGCTCGAGGGTGAAGAGCCCCGCGGCATAGGCTCCGACGGCCATGAACGCGCCGTGTCCCAGCGAGATCTGTCCCGTGTAGCCGACCAGGATGTTCAGCCCGATCGCCCCCACGGTGGCGATCGCGACCTGGTTGGCGAGATCGAGCCAGTAGGGGCTGGCCATGAAGGGGAAGACGAGCACGGCCGCCGCGAAGAGCGCGAGCCGGATCCGCTGGGCCGGCTTGGGCCGCAGCCCCATGTCGGACTCGTAGCGCGTGTGGAAGACGCCGCACTCGAGGCTCATCGGAGCATGCTCATACGCGCTCGATGATCTCCTTGCCGAAGAGCCCGTAGGGCCGGACCATCAGCACCAGAATCAGCACCACGTACGGGACCATCAGGTTGAGGCCGTGACCCACATACCCTCCGGTGTACGCCTCCAGCAGCCCGATGACGGCGCCGCCGATCACCGCACCCTTGATCGAGTCGAGTCCGCCCAGGATCACCACCGGAAAGACGTGCAGCCCGATCGCTGCCACGTTGGGGGTCACGCCGACGATATTGCCGAGCATGATCCCGCCGATCGCGGCGGACGCGGCCGCCAGTCCCCACGCTACCCCGAAGACGCGCGGGATGCTGATGCCCATGCTGAGCGCGGCCTGCTGGTCGTCGGCGATGGCCCGCATGGCGATCCCGTCGCGGGTGTGGCGGAAGAAGAGCCACAGCGCGGCCAGGACAGCGAGCGCAATCGGGATCGAGAGGAGCCGGCCGGTCGACAGCACCGCCGGGCCGATTTCGATGGTCCCCTGGGGAAGGAAGGCGTCGAAGGAGCGCGGGCTCGGGCCCCAGATCGCGTTGACCAGGCCGCGCAGGATCGACGAGAGTCCGATCGTGACCATGATCATCGAGATGACGGGCTCCCCGATGAGGGGACGCAGCACGAGCCGCTCGATCGCCAGCGCCGTCGCGACGGCCAGCAGGATGGTGACGAGGACGCCGAGACTCCACGGCAGACCGATCTGCTGGGCAGCGAAGAAGATGAGGTAGGTGCCAAGGAGGAGGAGGTCCCCCTGGGCGAAGTTGATCACGTCGCTGGCCTTGTAGATGACCACGAACCCGGCGGCGGCCAGGGCGTAGATCATCCCGGTGCTCAGCCCGGAGACGGTCAGCTGGAGGAAGTCGGCCACGGGCTCAGTCCATCGTCTCGATGCGGAGTTCGTGGGCGACCTGGGAGGTGCGGCCGTCCTGGTAGGTGATCTCGGTGGCGACCGTCACCGAGTCGCCCCCGCGAGCCAGGGCCTCGATGATCTCGACGAAGCGCGCCCCGATGTGACCCCGCCGTACCTTGCGCGTGCGCGTGAGTTCGGCGTCGTCGGCGTGGAGCTCCTTGTGCAGGAGCAGGAAGCGGCGGATGCGGGCGGCCCGCGGCAGGTCGCGGTTGATGGCGGTGATGTGCTCGCGGACGAGGCCGTAGACCTCCGGCCGGCGCGCCAGGTCGGTGAAGGTCGTGTACGGGATCCGGTGCCGCTCCGCCCACTGACCCGCGTTTTCCATGTCGATGGCGATCATGGCGGTGACGAAGGCCGCGTCGCCTCCCCCGAAGACCACGGCTTCGCGCACGTAGGGGCTGAACTTGAGTTTGTTCTCGACGAACTGGGGCGAGAAGTTGGTCCCGTCGGGGAGCTTCATCACGTCCGCGAGGCGGTCGATGACGACCAGGTGGCCGTTCTCATCGAAGTAGCCGGCGTCGCCGGAGTGCAGCCAGCCGTCCACGAGCGTTTCGGCGGTGGCGTCCGGGTTGCGGAAGTACCCCTGGAAGACGGCCGGGCTGCGGCAAAGGATCTCGCCCTCGTCCGAGATCCGGATCTCGGTCCCGGGAAAGGGCCGGCCCACCGTGTGGAAGCGGATGTCGCCGTCCCGGTGGACGACGGAGATGCCCGAGACCTCGGTTTGGCCGTAGAGCTGCTTCAGGTTGACGCCGATGGAGTGGAAGAAGCGAAAGACGTCCGGCCCCAGCGCGGCGCCCCCCGTGTAGGCGCGGCGGACGAGGCTGAGGCCAAGCTGGTCGCGAATGGGCTGGAAGACGGTCCAATCGGCGAGACGGCGGCGCAGGCGGGCGGACAGGCCACCCGCTCGTCCGCCGTTGAAGCGCGCGTCGGCCGCCCTCATCCCCTGTTTCATCGCCCAGCGGTACATCCAGCGTTTCAGCGGGCTCGTGTCCTCGGCCATGACCTGCACGTCCGACACCATGTTCTCCCATATGCGGGGCGGCGACATCATGAAGGCCGGGCCGATCTCGCGGATGTCGCTCCGCACCGTCGCCGTCTCTTCCGGGAAGTTGACCGTGAAGCCGGCCAGCATCGCGCTCGCCACCCCGACCATCTGCTCGCCGATCCACGCGAGGGGGAGGAACGAAACGAATTCGTCGCCGGGTTCCATCGGATCGACGCCGCAGAGCTGGACGGCCATCGCGAGGAGGTTGGCGTGCGACAGCATCGCGAGCTTGGGGACGCTCGTGGTGCCCGAGGTCGTACAGAGCAGCGCGATGTCCTCGGGCCGGACTTCGGCGAGCCTTTTGTCAAATTCCATGGGGAATCTGTCAAGGAATCTGTCACCGAGGCCTTCGACCTCCTCAAACGCCATCAAACCGGGCGCCTCGTACCCGTACATTCCTCGCGGGTCGTAGTAGATGATGTGCTCCAGCCCCGGCACCCTGTCTCGTACCTCGAGCACCTTGTCCACCTGCTCCTGGTCCTCGGCGACGATGACCCGCGCCTCGGCGGCCTCCAGCATTTTCGCCAGCTCCTCCGAGATCGAGTCCTGGTAGAGGCCGAGCGGAAGCGCCCGCAGCACCTGCGCGCCCATTTCGGCAATCACCCATTCGGGACGGTTGTCGCCGATGATCGCGATCCGGTCCCCCCTCTCCACCCCCAGCTCGGCCAGTCCCAGCGAAAAGGAGCGGACCCGGTCGAGATAGCTCGCCCAGGGGATCTCCTGCCAGATACCGAACTCCTTCTCGCGCAGCGCGATATCGTCCGGGTGATCCGCGGCCCGGCGTGCGAGCAGACCCGGAAGCGTGCCGGTCATGCTACCCCGTCCCGCGGTTGCCCCAGGTAGGCGTCGATCACCGCCGGGTCGTTCCTCACCTCCTCCGGCGTGCCCTGCGCGATCCGCCGCCCGAAGTCGAGGACCACCACCCGGTCCGAGATGTCCATGATCACGTCGATGTCGTGGTCGACCACGACGACCGTGACGCCCCGCTCCTCGTGCACATCGAGGATGAAGCGCGCCATCGACTCCTTCTCCTCCGCGTTCATCCCGGCGGTCGGCTCGTCGAGGAGGAGGATGAAGGGGTCGAGGGCCAACGCGCGCGCCATCTCCACGAGACGCTGATTCCCGTACGCGAGATTGCCCACCTCCTTGCTGCGCAGCGGCTCCAGGTTCATGAAGTCGATGACCTCCTCCACGTAGCGCCGGTGCTCGATCTCCACGCGGCGCTGGCGGCCCAGGTAGAGGCCGCCGCCGAGCACCCCGCCTTTCATGTGCACGTGGCGGCCCAGCATGAGGTTCTCCAGCACGGTCATGTGCTTGAAGAGCTCGATGTTCTGGAAGGTGCGGGCCACGCCCAGCGCCGCGATCCGGTGGGGGGGGAGGCGGTTCAGCGTGTGGGGCGCCCCGTCGGCGTCCGTCAGCGTGATGGTTCCGGGCTGCGGGCGGTACAGTCCCGACACGCAGTTGATGACGCTGGTCTTGCCGGCCCCGTTCGGCCCGATCAGCGCGAGGAGCTCGCCGCGCCGCACCTCCATGCTGAGCTGCGAAAGCGCGGTTACGCCGCCAAAGCGGAGGGAGAGGTCCCTGAGTTCGAGGATGGGCATGGGGACAAGGTCGCGAACTGCCGGTCGCGTGGCCACCGGCGGGACCGGTCACTGGGGCAAAGCCTCCCGTCTGCGTCCTCATCGGTTGTTCGTCTCCCCTCGTGTACGCTATTTAATCTGCACGGAACCCACGCGCGAACCGCCCTCAACTTCCGGAGCACCATGTCCCGCCAACCCGATACCGTCGACCAATCGGATCGCGTCGTCCCCATCAACCTTCGGCAGAGCGGCCGGACCCCCGTCGAGCTGCTCATTTCCACCCGCGTGCGGAAGTCCCCGTACTGGCACCTGTCCCACGAAGCGGGCTGCTGGCGCGCGACGATCTACAACCGCATCTACCATCCGCGTGGCTACGTTCGGCGCGAGGACGGCGGCGCGGCGGCGGAGCACGAGGCGCTGACCAGGCACGTCACGCTGTGGAACGTCGCCGTGGAGCGGCAGATCCGCGTGAAGGGACCCGACGCCGAGCGGTTCACCGACTACGTGATCACGCGCGACGCCACCCGCATCGAGCCGATGCAATCCGTAACATTCCCTATTACGGACTCCTGGAAGCCGAGATAGGGGGCTGCCGGGTGGTCATCTCGCAGTCCGGCTTCTCGGGCGAGAAGGGGTACGAGATCTATCTGCGCGACGCCACGCTGCACGCGGAGAGGCTGTGGGGGGCGGTGCTCGAGGCGGGCAAGGCGCATCAGCTCATGGTGATCGCCCCTGGCCATCAGCGCCGCATCCAGGCGGGCATCCTTTCGTGGGGGCAGGACATGGACCACGAGACGGTCCCGTTTCAGTGCAACCTCGGGTACCAGGTTCCCCGCGAGAAGAAGGGCGACTACATCGGCCGGGCCGCGCTCGAACGGATGCGGGCGGAGATCGAGGCCGGGCGGACGCCGTTCCCCATGGTGATGGTGGGCATGAAGATGGGCGGCAGGCCGATCGACGACTATGCGCCCGATTTGTGGCTGGTGTCGGGCGCGGACGGCGGGGACCCGATCGGGTATCTGACGTCGCCGTGGCACGCGCCGGAGCTCGGCGGCAACATCTCGCTGGGGTACGTCCCGGTGGGGATGTCGGCGGTGGGCACGGAGCTGACGGTGTGGTTGCCGGATGAGTACGCGAGCGAGCCGGGCAAGCCAGACCGGGCGCGGGTGTGCGAGGTGCCGTTCCGTCCATCGGTGAACCCGAGCGCGCGAGAGGTGGTGCGGGCGCGGGGGCAGGACGCGGCGCGGTAGCTCCAGTAGTGCGCCGGGGCAAGTCGCGGGAGGCTGCCGCTACCCCTTCATCCGACTACCAGCCGGATCGAACAACGCCCCACCGACCGCGGCCACGGTGACGGGGAAACATTCGTTCATGTACATGACTTGCAGCCGCTCGCCGACGCGGGCGTGCTCCACCGGCAGGTAGGCCATCAGCAGATACTTGCCCACCGATGGCCCCATCCCGGCGGAGGTCACGCGGGACTCCCTTCCCAGCGGGTCCACGATGCGGTCTCCGTCCGGCGTCAGGATCGGCTCGTTGCCGCCGGTGGGGAAGCGCGCGAGGCCCGAGGCGCTCGCGTGATCGTCCATGGTTAGCGTGCAGACCTTCGCCGCCGGCCCCCGCTCGCGAGCCTCCAGGTAGGCCGCCTTGCCGATGAAATCCGCCCGCTTCACGCCGCGCCGGGCCAACCCGGCCTCGACCGGCGAGTACTCGGAAGTAAGCTCGCTGCCCATGAGCAGATAGCCCTTCTCCATGCGCCCCGTGGTGCCGTAGACGCCGATGCCCACGGGCCGCGCGTCGAAATCCCGGCCCGCACCCCGGATCGCGTCCCAGAGTGCCAGGCCGTGTTCCGTGCGTGTGTAGATCTCCCAGCCGCTCTCGCCGACGTATGAGATACGCAACATTGTGGTGGGGATGCCGGCGATGAGGACGTCCCGGGCCGTGCCGTATGGGAACTCCTCCTGACGGAGAGCGGACCCGCCTGCGCCGGAGTGGCCGCCGTGTGTGCGGCCGGAGACCCGGGAGAGCAGAGCCCGCGAGTCAGGTCCCCACACCCCGAGGGTGCAGATCGCGGATGACCGGTCCTCGAACTGCACCGACCCGTCCGCGGGCAGGTGTTTGCGGAACCAGAAGGCGTCGCGCGCGCCGTCAAAGACCCCGGTGACAATCCGAAACCGATCCGGCGCGAGCCTCTGGATGGTCAGATCGGCGCGAAAGCCCCCGTCCGGCGTCAGCAGCGGGGTGTAGATCGAGCTTCCGACCGGGCGGTCGCACTTGTTGACCGTCATGCCCTCCAGGTACGGGACCACGCCGGGCCCCGACACGTCGAAGATCTGGAACGCGCCCAGGTCCACGACGGCCACCTTCTCGCGCATGTGCAGGTGCTCCGCGTTGATGATCGGCGACCACCAGCGGCGGTCCCACTCGTGTGGGCGGTCCGGGACGCCATACCGCGCCACCAGATCCTCGTTCGACGCGTACCACTGGGGGCGCTCCCATCCCCGCGCTTCGAAGTACTCGGCCCCGAACGCCTCGGTGCGGGGGTGGAAGGGCGACCGGTTCATGCCGCGCTCGGACTCCCATTGCTCGCGCGGATGCACGATCCCGTACGTCCTGGGGAAGTGCTCGCGGCAGCGCGCGCGTACGTGATGGACGGTGCGCTCGTGCGGCTGGAAGCGCGTGACGTCCGAGCCGTGCGGGTCGAGGAGGCGCGGGTAGCCGTGGGTCATCCACTCGGCTATGAGGCGCGCCGATCCGGGGCCTTCCCGCACCCAGACCGCCGCCGCCGACCAGAGGTTGGCCACCTCGGCGGTCTCGCCGAGCACCTGCTGGGTATCCGGCGTGAGAGAAAGCAGGCCGTTCACCGCGTACTGCATCTCGGTGCCGGCCAGGAGCTCGCCCATGATCTCGCGCGCCCGCTCGAGCTGCGGCGCGAAGTCGCCGGGGGTGAAGGGCAGCTCCGTGGGGGTACGCTCGGCCTCGGCGACGGAGGGAATGTCGTCCGGGTGCATCAGGATCGGGCGATGCGCGTATGAGCCCACCTCCATCGCGCCGTCGCTCTGCCGCTCGTACATGAACGAGTCCATGTCGCGCACGATGGGGTAGCCGATCTCGTTGCCGGTGCCGACCAGGATCTCGACCGGGCCGAAATCGGCCATCTGGTGCACCGCCGGAGTGAGCGGGATCGTGGCGCCGGCCATGGCCGCGAGGCGCGGGCTCCAGGCGCCGCAGGCGATGATCGCGTGGTCCACCTCGATGGTCCCGCGGGTGGTCGACACCGCCCGGATGCGCGGGCGCCCGAACGGCGCCGGCTCCACTTCGAGACCGGTCACCTCGGTTTCGTCGAGCACGGTGAGCACGCCCCTCGCCAGCGCCCGCTCCCGCATG
>CBDBJI010000004.1:0-2772500 GCA_965206305.1 Longimicrobiales bacterium
GCCAAGTGTCAAAGGTGTCAGGGGGATTCGGCCAGGCGTCACAGGGGTGTTGCCCAGGCGTCCCAAGAATTGTCCCGAGCGGGAACATTTGCCTTGGTGCTCGGCCGTTTTTGCCCAGAATTGTCCCGAGCGGGAAAAAAAGGTGCTGAAATTGTCCCGAGCGGGAAAAAACCTGGCACGGTGTCCGGAGACCCCTGGGTGCTGCCGAATGCGGCGCCCCAGTCTGAAACCGAGGCCTCAGGCCGAATTGGCTTGCCCCCTGCCGCATGTGCCGCCGCCGGGGCCCGGGGCCGTTGTCCCGCTCGTTGTACAGCCCCTCGTTGTAGACGATCCAGAGCCCGGTTGCACTGCTGTACTGCCCGAAGGTGCTCAGCGACATGTGGGGGTTCAGCGCCGTCTTGACCCGAAGACGTGCCAACTGGGTCGTCGCGCCGGCCCCCCGGTCGGCGAAGTCGAGGCGGTTCACCTCATAGCCACCCTCCAGCTCCAGGAACCTCGACACGACCCACGCCGGGCTCAGCGCCAGCCTGAGGCGGGGCAGCCGCAACATGAACGTGCCCTGATGGAACCAGTATTCCCCGACCGGCACAACCACATCCGAAATCGAGAACGGTTCGCGCACGCTCTCGAAGGTGGACAGCGCGCCGATGACGAGGGTCGCGCCCTGCCTGAAATCAAACTCCATCTCGGGCTGGATTTCGCGGGACTCGGCGGTCCCGTCCTCGTTGCGGAAGTACTGCGCCGTGCCGTACCGAAAGTCCTTCCGCAGCTGAAAGCCCAACCCGGGCAGGTAGTCGCGCCACACCCACGTTCTCGGTGGACCGGTCTCCGTGCGGCGCGGTCTGCATGCTCAGGAAGCCGAAGTCCGTCCCGTCCAGCCGGCCCACCGCCCGCGCGCCCCCGTAGATCCGCACGAGCTCCCCGCCGTCGAGTCCGATCCGGCGGCTGTGGAACAGCCGGTTGAAGAATCCCCCGGTATTGAAGTCGAAGGTCGATGCGCGTTCCTGGGGTCCAGCGCGAGGTTCGAGGTGGGCGAGTACTTGATGTCCAGTCCGGCCTCGGCCGTCGGATCGCGTTCGCTGCGCCATTCGGCCCGCGGGGCCTCCGGCGGTTCGGCCAACACCGGGGTCTGCCTGAAGCCGCCGAGCGAATACGGTGTGACATAGAGCGGCGGGGACTGCCGCACGTCGCGCAGAACGACGCGCTGCGCCTGGGAAGGCTTGGCGAAGCCGAATCGGCCCCAGCTGGGATCGATTGCCGGGAAGGTCTGGCGCTCGTTCATGCGCGCGACCAGCCGGTAGGCGATCAGGCCCATGGTGACCTCGCCGTCGGTGACCTGGAAACCGAGCGTCGAGAAGGGGATCCTGAACTCCGCGAACCACCCCTCGTCGCTGCGCGAGGTGGCGACATCCCAGTACGAGTTCCAGTCCGCGTTCATCGGCGGGCCGCCGGTGAATTCGCCGTCGTTCGGGTTCCGAGTCGTACATGCGCCCGGCGACGTACAGGTAGCGGTCGTCGTGGCCGAGCCGATCTCGGTCCTCTCCGAGAGCGGTCCCTGAAAGGTGGGCGTGTACATGGTCATCTCGAACGGGGCGATATCGGCCCAGGCCGCTTCGTCCACCACGCCGTCCAGTTCGATCGCGCCGGAGAGGCGGGGGATGGTGATGGGCTCGCCGGGTGAGGGGGGATGGGTGGGAGCTGGGCGGCGAGGGGGAGGGGGGATGCAAGGAGAGCGGTCGCCGGGAGCTTCAACGTGATGTGCTTTCTCCTTGCTGGTGGACGGCGGGGCGGGCGCGGGCGCCGCGTCTGCGCTGGGGTCGAGCGTCCTTGCCGAGGCCGGCCTCCGAGGTAGGCAGGGCCACCGGGGCAACGGGAGCCCCGGTGGCCCTGCAGCGAGATCAGCGGAGCCGGCTCAGGGACCCCGGCGAGATCTCGAAGCCGAAGTTGAACGAGCGGGGATAACCCAGGAAGACCTCGGCATCGTCGGCTTTGTGGCTCAACATTCCGCGTTCGCGCTCCGCGTCGTCCCTGTATCCGTTGAAGCGGGAGTTGTCCAGCGCGTCCTGAACGTAGATCCTGTCGAAGATATTGTAGGCGTTGAAGAAGAGCTTCACGTTGCCCCCCCCGAAGGCCGCGGACATCTCGTCCGCCAGCTTGTACGACAGGTGCAGGTCGAAGACGGTGTACCCCGGCGGGCTCCAGGACTGCACCCCCGCGTCGATGTTCGTGGTTCGCCCGAAGGGATCGTAGTTGGCGTAGTGCTTCCCGTAGGTCTTGCCGACCCCCTGGACGTAGAAGCCCCCGGTCGGGTACAACGACACCGCGTACGCGACCTGGAACTGGGGCGCGTCGCCCACCAGCAGCCCGTCCAGGTAGAAGGTGTAATCCTGCGTCTCGGCCTGGCGATCGTCGGGCTTGAAGTTGCCGCTCGGGTCGTTCGTGTGCTTCCAGTCCCCGTAGGACAGCGCCCCGTCGAAGCGCAGGAAGCTCGACGGCTGGAAGGCGCCCTCCAGCTCGAAGCCCATGTGGCGCGCGTCGACCCCCAGGAGGTTGACCAGCCCGTCCATGTTGTCGCCCAGCAGGTTGCGAATGAACTGGTTGCGGGTGCGGTTGTTCCACTGCGTGAAGTAGAAGTTCCCGTCCAGCGACACCTTCCGGTTCATGGTGCGCAGGCGGGCCCCCGCCTCGAAGGACATGAATGTTTCGTTATTCGGGTCCGGGTTCAGAATGCCCCGGTTGTCGTCGATCACCCCGTCGAAGATCGGCACCTTGGAGACGTAGCCCGCGTTCCCGTACACGGACCACTCGTGGTTCAGGTTGCGGACGGCGCCGCCCTTGACCTGATAACCGGTGAGGCCGCCGCTGTTGAGCTCCAGGAAGCCACCGGCGGGTCCGCGGGTGAAGAAGTCTGTGAAGTCGTAGGAAATGCGGGATACGCCGACCATACCGTAGTAGGATCCGGTCGACGACGACTGCTCGGCCTGCAGGTGCGCGCCAAGCCAGTTGACGTCGTTTTCGTTGTGGTAGTTGATCTTGTCGCCGAGCAGGCGGTTACCCTCGGCGTCGCTCCAGAAGTCGGAGCTGCACCCGCGAAAACAGTCATTGTAGTAGCGGCCGCCCAGCAGGTCGCGGACCTCGCGGTAGTGTTCGATCGTCGCGGTCCGCCAGTCGAACCCGACCTCGGTCACCACGGAGCCGAACGCCTTCTGCACCTTCGTGATCAGGCCGTAGGTGTCCTGGTTGTTCACCGAGTTGCGGAGGATTCCCCTCGATCCGCTGTCGTTGTCCCTGTTGCGGTCGATGGTCGCGTTCCAGTTCGCGAAACGCTGCGTGTAGGTGTAGTCCCAGACGAGCGACCCGTAGGTCCCCGTCCCGCCGCCCTGGCCGCCGGAGTAGTACAGCACCGTGTTGGCGGTCAGGCCGTCACCGAAATAGGTGTACCAGTTCAGGTTGACCTGGGGCTTGTGGAAGTAGTTCTCCCGCTCGTTGATGAAGCTGCGGTCATGCCGGCTGAACACCCCGGAACCCGGTCCGGAGCTCGTGAACTGCCTGCCCGTGTAGCTCGGATCCACCCCACCGAGGTTGGGGCTCCAGTAGCGCCCCGCCTCGAGCCCGAAGCGGGCAAGGGCCTCGCGGTCGTAGTCCTCCAGCGAGAAGGCGAAGTCGCGGTCGAGGGTGGCGAGGTTCAGCTTGTAGAGGTTCTGTCCGTGCCGCTGCGGCGCGCCGACGGCGTACAGCTCCAAACGGTTGCGGTCGTTGAACTTGTACTGTGAAGCCAGGTAGTAGGCCCACGCGTCGGTCCAGGTACCGTCGATCAGGCCGTCACCCTCCTTGCGCACTCCCGACATAGTCATCGAGAAGTCTCCGATCGGGCCGGTGGAAGCGGTCATCGACGTCTTGCGGAAGCTGCCGCTGCCGAACTCCTGTTTGAGCGTGTAGCCCGGGTCCTGTGCGCTGGGATCCGTGATCACGTTCAGCGTGCCCCCGATGGAAGGGGTGGCGAGGTTGATCGCGCTGAGGCCGCGCTGCAACTGGATGCTGGTGGCGGCGTCGCCGACACCGTCCCAGTTGGACCAGTACACCCAGCCGTTCTCCATGTCGTTGACCGGCACGCCGTTGATCATCACAGCCGTGTTGCGCTGACTGAAGCCGCGCACGTTGATGCGCGCATCGCCGGCGCCCCCACCCTGGGCGGTGGAATAGACCGACGGGGTGACGTTGAGGACCAGCGGAAGGTCCCGCGAGCCGAGCTGGGCCTGAATCTGCGCCTTGGACACGTCGGTGAAGGCCACGGGTGTCCGCCGCGGCTCCGCCCGCTCCGCGAGCACCTCCATGCCCCCAATCGACACGGCGGTCGCCACCATGTCGAAGTCCTCCATCTCGTTCCCGCCCGCCCCCAGCGTGATCTGCCGGGTCTGGGTCGTGTACCCGATCAGCTGAATCGAGATGTCGTAGGTGCCGACCGGGACGCCGGCGACCTCGTACCGTCCATTCTCATTGGTGATGCCACCGTACTGGGCTCTCGTGACTGCTTGGGACAGGACCACCTGGGCACTGGCCAGCGCGGATCCGGCGGCAGTCACCCTCCCGGTGACCGTCGCGTTTTCCTGGGCGCTCAGCGGAGCCGCCAGGGGCAGCAGCGCGAGCAATACGAAAAGTCGCTTCATCTCAGTTTCCTCCCGATTCTGGGTGTGTGATCATCGGTTCGGCGGCGGTCGGCGCCTCCGTCCGGAACGTCATCGAATGCCGGTTCTCCGTTAACTAGGACACCTGCGCCTTCAATCTGGTTGGCGACGGGTGCGCGCGGGGTCACACGCGTGTAACGGATATCGCGCGCTGGACACGTTTTCGTCCCAAACGTAGATTCTTTTTCCTGCGGTCGCAAACGACAGGCCGATGGAGTGCGGGGCTTTCGCTGAGCGCTCCGCTCCGGCCGTCGTCGCTCGCCGCGTCTGCCGCCCTGGCCGGCGCGGTTTTCTTTCGGTTGCTTCACAGGGGGACGGATGATCTCGGTAGAAGGTGTCACCAAGCGCTACGGCGCCATTACGGCGGTGGACCAGGCGAGCTTCACGGTGGACCGGGGCGAGGTCGTCGGGTTTCTGGGACCCAACGGGGCCGGCAAGACGACGACCATGCGCATGCTCACGGGCACCCTCCAGCCCGACGAGGGCACGATCTGTTTCGACGGGGTTTCGATCAGCGAGGACCTCACCGCGGCGAAGTCCCGGGTGGGGTATCTCCCGGAGGCCAACCCGCTCTACGACGACATGCTCGTGTGCGAGTTTCTGGAATACGTGGCGCGGCTGCGGGGGATGGACGACGCCGCGGCCCGCCCCGCGATTGGCCGCGCAGTCGAGGAGACGGGGCTGGCAGAGGTCTTCTTCCGCCCCATCGGGGAGATTTCGAAGGGGTACCGCCAGCGCGCCGGGATGGCGGGCGCGATCCTCCACGAGCCGGAGATCCTCGTCCTCGACGAGCCCACCGAGGGGCTCGACCCCAACCAGCGCGTCGAGATCCGCAAGCTGATGAGTTCGCTCGGCAGCGAGCGCACGGTGATCCTCAGCACCCACGTCATGCAGGAGGTCGAGGGGACCTGCGACCGGCTGCTGATCATCTCGCGGGGCGCGATCGCCGCGGACGGCACGGTGGCGGAGCTGATGGACGCGGCGCGGGGCGTCTCCCGCTACACGGTGGAAGCCGCCGGCGAGGGCGTGGCCGAGGCGCTGCGGGCGCTGCCCGGCGTGGCGGACCACACGGCGGAACCGGTCGATGGCCGGACGCGGGTGCAGCTGGAAGCGGCCGCGGACCACGAACTCCGGCCCGAGATCTTCCGGCTCGCGACGCAGCGCGACTGGGTGCTGTGGGAGCTGCGGCGTGATCGCGCCACCCTGGAGCAGGTTTTCCGGCAGCTGACGATGGACGGCGGAGAGGAGACGGCGGGTGGCGGGACCGGAGCCGGCGGAGAGGAGCCGGAAGGTGCCGGGACCGAGGCCGGCGGAGAGGAGGACGCGCCGTGACAATCAGGCAAGTATCCGAAATCACGCGCCGGGAGCTGCGCGGGTTCTTCGACCAGCCCACCGCCTACGTGCTGGCCATCGCGTTCCTGGGGCTCGGGCAGTACCTGGCCTTCCGCTCTCTCTTCGCGATGTCGTACGCGACGCTCAGACCCTTCTTCGACCTTCTCCCCTGGCTGCTGGTGGTTTTCGTGCCCGCGGTGGCGATGAAGAGCCTGGCGGAGGAGCGCCGCGGCCGGACGCTGGAGTGGCTCCTGGCCCAGCCGCTGACCGAGACCGAAATCGTGCTGGGCAAGTTCGCCGGCAACTGGCTCTTCGTGATGATCACCGTGGCCGGCACGCTGCCGATGGCGCTGGGGGTCCTGATGGCGTCCGAAGCCGATCCGGGGATCATGCTCGCGCAGTACCTCGGGGCCGCGCTTCTGTCCGCGCAGATGATCGCGATCGGGATCTGGGCGTCGTCGATCACCCGCAACCAGATCACGGCCTTCATCATGGGCGCCACGATCTGCCTGGTGCTGGTGCTTCTCGGATCGCCGGTCGTGCAGATCGGCCTCCCGCCCGTGCTCGCGGGCTGGGCCGCGCAGCTGTCCGTGATCAGCCACTTCGAGAACATCGCCCGGGGCGTCGTCGACCTCCGCGACCTCCTCTACTTCGCGTCCACCTGCGGGCTCTTCCTCCTCCTCGCGGTCGCGGCTCTCGGCCGGGAGCGGCTCAGCCACGCGGGCGACGCCTACCGCCGTCTGCGCCTCGGCACGGGGGTGATCGCGCTCGCCGTCGTCCTCCTCAACCTGCTGGGCGGGTACGTGCGCGGCCGCGTGGACCTCACCAGCGACAACCTCTTCACCCTTTCGGGCGGGAGCCGCGACATCCTCGGCGGCCTCGACGACGTGGTGAACCTCACGCTCTTCACGAGCGACGACCTGCCGCCCGAGATCCAGCTGCGGGTGCGCGACGTGCGCGATCTGGTGGCCGACATGGCCGGCGCCGGCGACGGGATGCTGGCCGTGCGGAACGTCAATCCCGACGACGGCGATGACGCGTCCGAGGAGGCCACCTCGATGGGGATCATGCAGATCGAGTTCAACGTGCTGCGTGACGACGAGCTGCAGGTGAAGCGCGGCTACTTCGGACTCGCGGTGAGCTACGCCGACGAGCAGGAGACGATCCCCGTCATCGACCGCACCGACGACCTGGAGTTCCGGCTGGTCTCCGCGATCGCGCGGATGACGGCGGAGCGGATGCCGACGCTCGCCTTCGCGCGCGGCTTCGAGGCGAAGGAGGCGTTCCAGTACGGCGCTTTCCGCCAGAGCGTGGCCGACCGCTACTCGATCACCAGCGTGGAGCTGGCGCCCGATTCGGCGGCGGCGCCCCCGTCCATCCCGGACTCGATCGACGTGCTGGTCGTGGCCGCGCCGGCCCGTCCGCTCTCCGCCGAGGCGGTGGACGCGATCCGCGCCTACCTGGACCAGGGGGGCGCGGCGCTCCTGCTGATGGAACGGCACGTCTTCAACGCCCAGTCCCCGACCATCATACCGGTCGTCTCCGGGCTGGAGGCGTTGCTGGCCGACTACGGCGTCACCGCTTCCGGCGACATCGTCTTCGACATGGCGTCGGCCGAGCGGGTCTCGATGCGGCAGGGGTACTTCACCGTGGTGCGCGACTATCCCCTCTGGCCGGTGGCCTTCCGGGGCGAGGATCACCCCACCAACCGCGACCTCGGCAACGCCACCTTCGGCTGGGCCGCCCCCTTCACCTGGGAGGAGGGCGACCCGGCGGTGACGGCGCTGTGGACCACCACCGAATCGGGCGGCACGCGCCCGCCCGGGATGATGGCCGACCCGAGCTTCCCGATCGGCGCGACGGCCGACGAGGTCGGGATCCAGACGCTGGCCGTGGCGATCGACCCGTCGGCGGGCGGGGCCGGCACCCGCTCCCGCGGCCGCATCATCGCGGTGGGCGACGCCGACTTCCTGGAGGACCAGTTCGCGCAGGCCAACAACCAGAACGTGATCTTCGCCGCCAACGCCATCGACTGGCTTGCCCAGGACGAGGCCCTGATCGCGATCCGGTCGAAGGACCGCACGCCCCCGACGCTCGCCTTCGAGTCGGATGGGGGACGGGACGCGCTGAAGTGGGGATCGCTGCTCGGGGTGCCCGCCATCTTCGCGCTGTTCGGGGTTGCGCGGGTGACCCGGCGTGGCCCGCGGGCACAGCGGCGCTGGGGCAACGTGGTCGCGCCGGACGGTGCGGTTGGGCCGAGCGGTGAGGGCGCGTCGAGCGATGAAGTCGCGCCCGGCGGTGAAGAAAGCGAGGCGGCAGAATGAGCGAGAAGACCCTGCGCGCCTGCATCTTCTCCCTCGTCGCGGTGGGGGTGCTGTACCTGGTGGTGACGCTGACGCGGGGGGGTGGCGCCGGCGCCCGCTCCGCCGACCCCGGGCTGGCGGCGGCGCTGGAGGAGATCGCCGCCGGGCCGCACGGGAGCTTCGTCATCGAAGGGCCCGAGGGCACCATCCGGCTGGAGCTGAACGCAGGCGCATGGACGGCGAACGGTTTCGAGGCCGACTCGAGCGCCGTCGACCGGATCATCCGCGCCGTCGAGGGGACCGAGGTGATCGGGATCGCGGGCACCAACCCGGCCAACCACGCGCGCTTCGGGCTGACGGCGGACAGCGCCTGGTCCTTCAGCGCCGGGGACGCGCCCCCCATCCTGCTGGGAAAGAACGGCACCCGCTTCCGCACCGCGTACGCGCGCGTGCCGGACTCCGACCCGGTCAGCGTCATCGAGGGGGATCTGCGCTCGGCCGCGGCCCGCCCGCTGGTGGACTGGCGCGACAAGATCGTGATGCGCGCCGACACTTCGGCCGTAGCCCGCATCGCGGTCACGCACGCCGGGGGCACCGAGGTCTACGAGCGGCAGGATTCGAGCTGGACCGTGGGCGGGGCGGAGGCGGAGGCGACGACGGTGCGCAACATCCTGCAGGAGCTTGCGTCGTTGCGCGCGAGCGGCTTCGCGCCGGACGGAGCCGGGATGCCCGAGGCGGCCGACCGCTCCGTGATGGCGACCGACACCGCCGGCAACGAAGTGGCGTCGCTCACGATGGTCGAGCGCGAGGGCAACTTCTGGCTGAAGTCGGGGACAAGCCCGTACATTTTCGAGATTCCGATCTTCCGCGCGAACCGGATCGCCCCCGGGGCGCCTGACGAAGGCTGAGAGGCATGCCGATGAGCCAATCCCCAACCTACGACGCGATCGTTGTCGGTTCGGGGGCGGGCGGCGGCATGACCGCATTCATCCTGGCGACCTCGGGGCTGCGCGTACTGCTGCTGGAGGCGGGCCGGCACTACGATCCCGTGCGCGAGACGCCGATGTTCCAGCTGCCGAAGGACGCGCCGCTGCGCGGGGCGGGAGGGTCCGACAAGCCCTTCGGTTTCTACGACGCCACCGTCGACGGCGGGTGGCAGGTCCCGGGCGAGCCGTATTCGGTGGCCGACGGGTCGGAGTTCATGTGGTGGCGCTCCAGGATGCTGGGCGGGCGCACGAACCACTGGGGACGCATCTCGCTGCGGATGGGCGAGTACGACTTCAAGCCGCGCAGCCGGGATGGCCTGGGCTTCGACTGGCCCATGTCTTACGACGATCTCGCGCCCTATTACGACAAGACCGAGTCACTGATCGGGGTCTACGGGTCGAACGAGGGGCTGGAGAACACGCCGAACTCGTCTCCGGGGGTCCTGCAGCCGCCCCCGCAGCCGCGCGCCTACGAGCTGCTGACCCGCAAGGCGTGCCGCCGGATGGGGATCCCGGTGATCCCGGCGCACCTCGCGATCATGACGCAGACCCAGGATCCGGACCGCCTGCCCGGGGAGCTCTTCCCCGACAACGAGCTGGCGCGGCAAGTCACCGCCGACTCGATGCGCGGCCGCGCGGCGTGCTATTGGGCGACCCCCTGCGGGCGCGGCTGCTCGATCCGCGCCAACTTCCAGTCCACCACCGTGCTCCTTCCGCCCGCGCTCGCGACCGGCAACCTGGACATCCGCACGGACGCGATGGTGCGCGAGGTCACCGTGGACGCGCAGGGACGCGCCACCGGGGTGCACTACATCGACAGGACCACGCTGCTCGACGAATTCGCCGCGGCGCGCGTCGTGGTGCTGGCCGCGAGCGCCTGCGAGAGCGCGCGCATCCTGCTCAACTCCACCAGCGGGCTCTTCCCCGACGGGCTGGGCAACTCGTCCGGCCTCGTGGGCAAGTACCTCATGGATACGGTCGGCGCGGGCGTGTATTCCCACATCCCCGCGTTGCAGGGGCTCCCCCCCCACAACGAGGACGGCGCCTCCGCGATGCACATGTACATGCCGTGGTGGCTCTACGGCGAGCAGCTGGCCGGCCGCCTCGACTTCCCGCGCGGCTACCACATCGAGTTCGGTGGCGGCCGGCGCATGCCCGGCTTCGGCGCCTTCGGGGGCCTCGAGCCCCTCACCGGGGGGACCTACGGCCAACGCTTCAAGGACGACTGCCGCCGCTACTACGGCAGCTTCGTCGGCTTCGACGGTCGCGGCGAGATGATCCCCAACGACGACTGCTACTGCGAGATCGACCCTGACAAGGTCGACCGCTACGGCATCCCCGTCCTCAGGTTCCACTGGAAGTGGGCCGACCACGAGCTCAACCAGGCGCTCCACATGCAGCGCACCTTCGCCGAGATCGTCGACGAGATGGGCGGGCAGCTCCTGAGCACGGTGCAGACCGACGGCGCCCGGGCGATCTCGAAGGGCGGGCAGATCATCCACGAAGTGGGCGGCGTGATGATGGGGGACAGTCCGCGCACCTCGGTGCTGAACCAGTACTGCCAGTCGTGGGACGTGCCCAACCTTTTCGTGACCGACGGCGCGCCCTTCGTGTCGAACGCCGACAAGAACCCGACGCTGTCGATCATGGCGATCGCGTGGCGGGCCAGCGACTACATCGCGGAGCAGCTCAGGCAGAGGAGCATCGGGTGAGCGAGGGAAAGACGACGCAGCGCGACGGGGCCGCGGGCCGGGCGAATGACGCCGTGGGCGGAGCGCGCGAAGCGGCCGTCCGGCCGGACCAGCAGCCGGAGCCCACGCCAGCGCCCGCCACCGGGCCGGGCCCCCAACCGACGCCCGAGCCAGCCGAGCCGACCGACATCATCTCCCGTCGCGGCGCCCTCAAGGTGATCGCCGCGGGCGCGGCCCTGGGTGCCGTGGCCCCGTCGTGCGCGCCGGGCGAGGGTGGCAGCGGCGGATCCGGCGGGAGCGCGGGCACCGACGCCGCCCACACCGAGCTGTCGGGTTTCAACCCCCTGCCCCCCAGCAACCCCCTCGCGGCCGGCACGGCGACCGATCCCGACATGCTGGCGCCCGTCGTCCCCTGGGAGATGGTCCTCACCGAGGAGGAGTTGCGCTACGTCGCCGACCTCGCCGACGTGATCATCCCGGCCGACGACCGCTCTCCGGCGGCAAGCGCGGTGGGCGTGCCGGACTACATCAACGAATTCGTCTCGGCACCCGCCAACACGGAACAGCTGACCCAGCTGCGCGGTGGCCTGGCGTGGCTGAACCGCGCCGCGCGCGAGCGCTTCGGCGCCGCCGACTTCCCCGCCCTCACAATCGCCCGGAAGCACGAGATCTGCGACGAGATCCGCTACGAACCCGACGCCCTCGACCAACTCAAGCCCCGGGCCCGCTTCTTCGACGCATTCCGCGACATGTGCTCGACCGGATTCTGGACCACCGAAGAGGGGATGCGGGATCTGGGCTACATGGGCAACGTTCCGCTCCCGAGCTTCGACGGGCCGCCGGCGGAGGTGCTGGAGCGGCTGGGGCTGGCGGGAGAGGATCTGGTCTGAGGTAAAGGCCCGCGCCAGTCCGGCAAGACCACCATCGTGCGGCAGGCGCTGGAAGCGCTGGACCGGCTGTCCCGGTAGGCACAGGGCCCCGAACCGGCTCGCACCGGCCCGGGGCCCTGTTTGTTCATCGACCCGGGGGAACGCTTCACCGCCCCCCAGGCGGCATCAATGCACTCCTACCAGCTATACGTCAGCCGTGTGTAGAAGAAGGTGCCGTTGAAGCCGAACGGCGTGAACTGCCCGTACCGGTTGCCGACGCCGTCCGCCGCGCCCGGGTATTCCTGCGGCACGGTGTTCAGCACGTTCTGGGCGCCGAATGTGAGGGTGTACCGGTCCATGAAGGTGTGGGCCGCCTCGACATCGACGAGCATGCGGCCCGGGTAGTCGATCGTGTTGCTAGGGCTGTCCTCGTAGTACGGCGTCTCGCCGTCGAAGTAGCCGCCCCAGTAGCTGGCCCGTACCAGCGCCCGGGTCCCGGCCGGGAAGTTGTGGTTCACCGCCACGTTGCCGCGCAGGTTCGGCAGTCCTTCCTGCAGGATCCGGATGCGCAGGTCGCTCAGCGTCTCGTCGTTGTGCTGCGTGACCTCGGTGGTGGTGTAGTTCCAGGCGGAGGTGAAATTGGTGGTGCCCTGCTCGCTCTCCATCTGATACGCGCCCACGACGTCTATGCCCTGCGTCTGCGTCGCGAAGTCGTTGATGAAGAAGCGGAAGCGCTTGAGCACGCCGCCGGGCCGGATGATGCCCTCGGCGAGAAGCCGATCGATGTCCGCGGTGCTCAGCTCGAAGTTCTTGCTGGTGGTAAGGCGGTCGGACACGTTGATGAAGAAGTAGTCCGTGGAGAGGTGGAAACCGCCCTGCTCCAACACCCAGCCGAGCGAGAGGTTGACGGACTTCTCCGGCGACAGCTTCTCGCCGCCGTACAGGGCCGCCAGATCCGACGTCGAAGGGATGGTCCCGTTGTTGGTGAGATCCATGATCTCGGGATCGTAGATCGTCGAGATGTTGAAGGCGTTCTGCTGCCCGGGCGTGGGGGCCCGGAAGCCCGTGCTCACGGCGCCCCGCACCCCGAGTGCGTCGGTGAGGCTCACCCTGGCGGCCACCTTCCCGTTGATCGTCATTCCGAAGTCCGAGAAGTTCTCCAGACGGCCGGCCACGTCAACGAGCCACTTGTTGTCCGCCTCCTTGAACTCAACGTCTCCGTAGGCCGCGAAATTGTCGCGGTTCCAGCTCCCCGCGGTGAGCGGTCCGAAGCCGGTGAAGCCGTTGGAGCCCGGGGTGAAGCCCTGCGTGGCCAGCGGGCCCTCCGTCCAGGACTCCCGACTGCCTTCGACGATTTCGAAGCCTTCGCGCCGCCACTCGACGCCGCCCGCAACATTCATCGTCTCGCTCATCGCGTAGGACAGATCGACGTTCAGGTTCATCTCCTGCTGGTCGTAGATCCCCGGATTGAAGTACGGGGTGCAGGACTGGTCCGGAACGGCCGGTGAAGTACCCTCGTCGCTGCACGGCTGGTTCGGCCCCAGCGAGGCGTTGACCGTGTTGTACATGTAGAAGTCCATGTTGGACTTGCCCCAGGACCCGCTGGCGTCCCAATTGAGGTCGCCGCTGCTCCCCTTGACCCCCAGGACCGCCGACGCGTCGAGCACGTAGGCGCCGAACTGCGGGGTGAACCCGCCGGGGAAGAGCTTCTGGAACGTGAAGCAGTTGGCGTCGTTGAGGACCTGGTTCCAGGCCGCCATGTTGTCGGGATTGTTGGCCACGACGCCGCCATCGACGCGCACTTCCGGACACCCAGCCGAGCCGTCGAGCATCCCGTCCTGCGCGTCGAGCATGTCCCCGACCAGCAGGATCGATTCGCCCGCTTCATTGCTGGTGCCGAAGACGCCGCTGCGGGTGTTCGGATTCCGGAAGTAGAAGCCGCCCTCGACCTGCTTGCTGACGTAGTTGCCGTGCGAATAGATCTGTGTGTAGTCGTCGAGGTTGTAGCCCATGTTGGCCCACAGCTTGATCTCGTCGGAGACCTCCGGCGAGCCCCAGATCTGCGCTGGCTCACGCACACTCGAATTGCCCTGACTGTTGATCAGCGCGAGCGCGTCGTTGCGCTGCACGCTGCGGTCCGTGGGCAGGGCGCTGCCGTACTCACCGGTCAGGTTGAGGAAGCCGGTCTCGCCCAGCGGCAGCCCGACGTTTCCCGACAGCGTATACATCTCCCCGTCGCCCGGGAGCAGGCCGCGCTCGACGCGCTCGCTGGTCTCGGCGCGGAGGTGCCCGCCCGTCTTGAGCTCGATCGAGCCGCCGGAGCGGTCGTTCTTCAGGACGAAGTTCATCACGCCGGCGATCGCGTCGGAGCCGTACTGGGCGGAGGCGCCGTCGCGCAGCATCTCGGCCTGCCGGAGCGCCAGGCCGGGGATGAGCGAGATATCCGGGCCCTGGGAGCCGTCGGCGAGGCCGTTGCCGTACCAGGTGATCACCGCGGTGCGGTGGCGCCGCTTCCCGTTCACCAGTACCAGCGTGTGGTCGGGAGCGAGGCCGCGCAGGTTGGCGGGACGCGCGAAGGTGGCCGCGTCACTGATCGGCTGGATGTTGACGTTGAACGACGGATTCACGTTGCGCAGCAGATTGGCGAGGTCGGTCTCACCCTGGTTGACGATCTCCCCGCTCGGGATCACGTCGACCGGAACCGGTGATTCCGTCACGGTTCTGGGCTGCGCCCGCGTGCCCACCACCACCAGCCCCCCGATCGCGAGGGCGGTTTCCGATAGCGAAACGCTGAGGCGCGTAATCTGGCCGTCGGAGATCGTGACCTGCCGGCGCTCCTCCTGGAACCCGATCAGGGTGAACACGACCTCGTGGGCGCCGGCGGGGATGTCGCGGACCTCGTAGTTGCCGCCGGGGCCGCTGTTGCCGCCGAGGCTGAGGGCGGGAATACTGATCTGCGCCCCCTCGAGGGCCACGGTCGACCCTACGACCGTCGCGGCCGTCACCCTTCCTTGAAGGGTTCCCTGGGCTGCTACCGCCGCGGGCAGTGCCAGGGCGAGCAGCGCAGCGAACATGGTCGGTGTTCCTTTCACCATCAGATCCATCCTTTCTTGCGGAAGTCCCGCAGGGTTTCACAAAACCGCTCCATGTCCTCCGGAAGCCCGAAGGAGAGCCGGTTCCAGTCCAGTTTGGGCGGAAAGTCTCGTCCTACCAGAAACCCCGAATCGGCCATTCTGTTCCGGTAGGTGGCCAACTCCCCGTTGATGCGGTGCATGAGGAAGTTGGCCTGTGTGGGCATGCGCTCCAGGCCGAGTTCATCGAGCGTTGCCTCCACCATTTCGCGCGACTGCCGGTTAACCTCACGGCTCTTCTTCATCAGCTCCTCGTCGCGGAACGAGGCGCTGGCCGCGGCGATGGCGAGCTGGTTCACGTTGTTCCTGGATGCAAAGTCAGCGAGGCGGGCTGCCGTGTCCGGGTGCGCGATCCCGTAGCCCAGCCGGAGTCCGGCCAGCCCGTAGATCTTCGAGAACGTCTTCACGACCACCACGTTGCGCCTCTTCGCGATCCAGGGGAGCGAACTCCACATGCGGTCGTCCTCGACATACTCGATGTACGCCTCATCGGACAGGAAGGTTACATGCTCCGGCGCGTCGGCAATCCAGGCGTCGATGGCGGCGCTCGGCGTGATCGTCGCGGTCGGGTTGTTGGGATTGCAAAGATACACCAGCGCGGGGTGACCGGAACTCTCGGCCGCCTCCCGCATGCGGTCCAGGTCGTGCTCGTAGCTGCTCGTGAGCGGCACCTTGACCAGTTCGTACGCCTCCGTGCGCTGGTAGTTCGTCACCGCCTCGTAGGTCGGATCGGCCATCACCAGCTTGGCGCGTGGCGCCGCGAAGGCCTGCACGACCATCTGCAGCACCTCCGCCGAACCGGTGCCGAGCACCACCTGGTGGTCCGCCACTTCGTGCGCGGCGGCGAGCTTGGCGACCAGCGCCGCGTGCTGACCGGAGGGATACCGGTTGGCAAGCGTGATCGCTTCGACCAGCGCTTCCCGGGCGCGCGGCGAGATGCCCAGCGGATTCTCGTTCGAGTTGAGGCGCACGTCGCCGTCGGCGGTCCGGCGCCCGGGGGCGGCAGCGAGGGCCGCCAGTGGATCCGCCGAAGCGGCAAAAACACCGGTTCCCGCGAGAACGCCCGAAACGGTGCCCGCCCTGATGAAGTCGCGTCGTTGCATGCTGCGGCCTCCCCTACTCCTCTGGTCGTAAATCGATGTTGTCTATATTTGGCGCAGGCACCGGTTCCCGGCAAGGCGCGACCCACCCGGCGCCCGATCAGCGAATGATCAGCGAACGATCAGCAAGTCATCAATGTTGCCCGTCATCTCCCACCGCGTCAACACTACCGGAATGACGCCCGACGCGAAGAATTCGTCGAAAAAGCGCTGCATCGTGAACGAATCGCCCTCCTGCAGCGCCCACTCACCCATCAGCTCCTCGATCTGGATCTTGCCGGTGAGGTAGCTGGTCCCGTAGCCGGGCTGGCGCAGGTAGAGGTGCTGCTCGTTACGTACGAGGGCCGCGTCGGGGAGCCATCCGCGCGGGGTCCACTCGGTGGCATGGGCGACCGCTTCCTCCATGTCGAAGACGTTGCCGTGCAGGTAGAGGCCGCTGAGGGCGCGGGCCGCCCGCTGCGCCAGCATGATCCACACCAGTTCGCGGGACCTCGGCTTGTCGTCCAGGAGGCCCGCGTGCATCATCATCTCCTCCATCCCGGTCGCCAGCCCCTCGGAACGGGCGTCCCAGATGTTGTAGAGAAGCGGGATGCTGCGCACCCGGCTCGGGTGCGGCTCCTCGACCATCGCCGCCAGCTCGATCCAGTGGTGCAGGTGCGACCTCAGCACCACGGGGTCGCGGTAGTTCACCTCCTGGAAGAAGTTGCGGATCTCCCCCGGAGCGGCCGGTGTGAAGGATCCGTTCTTCGCCCTCAGGGCCGGATCCATCCAGTCCTCGACCCTCTGGATCTCGTTCTCCGTGAGGAAGGTCATGTACTCGGTCACGGACTCGTTGAGCCGCTGGTCGTACTCCTCCGCGGTCTGGATACGGGTCAGTTCCGGAAGGCCCCGGTTGCGGTGCTCCTCCAGGCGGAGCGAGGCGTGTGCCCGTGCGAGCTCCCGGCGCATCAGCGTCACCTGTTCCTCCCAGGAGAAGGGGACGAGGTGGACGTTGCGCATGTACCAGGTGTACTGCTCCTTCCCGATCCCCGAAGGCCGGGTGCGCGTCGCGGCCTCGCTCTCGAGCCAGTCGTGGAACTCGCCGGTCGCCGTCCGAGCGGCCGCGACCGCCGCGTCGAGGGCCTCGCTGGTTCCGGCCACCCGCTCGGCGAAGGCGTCGAGATCCGCGGCCTGAGTCCGGAAGGTACGCAGCCCGGCGACCCATAGGTCGTGCGCCTCGCCCGTCAGGTTGACGCGCGCCTGCTCCAGGATGGCGGGGATGGCCCCGATCCCTTCCGCCAACTCCTCCGCATCCGCCGCCGACAGCGGGTACTCGTAGGTCCACAGGTCGATCCAGCCGTGGATGACGGCGCCTTCGTGCGCCGGGACATCGCTCTCGGCGGCATGGATCATCACGTAGAAGGCCGGGTCGCGCGCCCAGGGCCGCCGGACCCGGTGGTCGAAGTCGAGTCCGTTCATCTCGGCGCGCACGAGGTGCCAGTCAATCTGTCTGGCGACCGGCCAGTCGCCCGGATCCAGCGCGTTCAGCCGCGCCCGCATCGTCGGCAGCATGGCGTGCTGCAGCGCCATCGTGCCCGTCGAATAGTCCGGCACTCCGCCGAAGAAGTCGGGGGCCTCGAACTCGCGCCAATCGGCGAACAGAGTCTCGAGGTCCGCGTAGCGCCCTGCGGAGGCGTCCCCGGAGGGATCGCCAGGCGAGCAGGCGGCCCAGGCCAGGAGCGCGGCGGTGGCGACGGCGGCCGGGATTCTCTTTCGCTGACCCACCATTCGCATCACATCGACCAGGGCGGGGTCACGCCGTTCGAGCGCGCGTAGGCGATCGACTGCCCGAGGTGCTCGTGGCAGTGTGCAAGCGTGAAGATCAGCACCGCCCGCACGCTGGAAAGTCCGAACATGTCTGTGGCTTCCATGACCTTTTCGTCGGACGTGCCCTCAATGGCGGCGGCGAGATAGTCGAACGAGGCGCCGACCGCCGCGACCACGGCGGCCTTGTCGGTGATCGACTCGGCCTCCCGGCCATACCAGGCGGCATCGTCCCCTTCGGGCGGATCGGTGCCGAGGGCCCCCATTGCCAGGCCGACATTCGCCGCGGCCACATGCATGTACACCTCCGAAACGGTGCGGACGCCCTCGCCGGGGCTCCAGCCGTAGGCGGATTCGGGCATCGCCTCGGCGAGGCCGACGTACTTGTCGCGCAGTTGTGCGAGGTCGGCGAGCAACTCCGACTGGACGGTCGAGGCGGCCATGTTCAGCTCGGTCATGGCCTGGCCGGCCTCGTTCAGCTCCGTCATGGCCTGGCCGGCCTCGTTCAGCTCCGTCATGTCCTCGGTGGCGGCGCCTTCGCCCCCTTCGCCGCCGGCGCAGGCGGGCAGCGTCATTGCGAGGACCAGGGCCGTGGTAAGAAGTTCGCTCTTCATCTTCGTGCCTCCTTGCACTGGGTTTCGATCAGGCGGTTCCGGACCCGCGATCCACTATAGATAGTGCGACCGGGCGGCATTCCACCAGCGCGAAGGCGCCAGACGCCTGCCCCGCGGTCGGATGCGGCGGGCCCGGGACGGGAGCCGGACCCGGCGCGGCCCGACGCGGCGAGCTCGGCCGGATCCCCGCGGTGCGGTTTCACCATCGACTCCTTTACGGCTCCGGCCCCAACTCGGGCGGGACCAGTTCCTCGCCCGGATTGACGAAGCGGTCCATCTCGATCCTGTGCTGCCGATCGTGAAGTTCGCGGTAGCGCCCGCCCAGCACCATGAGCTCGGCGTGGCGGCCCCGCTCGACGACCTGCCCGTCCTCGATGACGAGGATCTGGTCGGCGGTGCGGATGGTGGAGAGGCGGTGCGCGATCACGAACGTGGTGCGGCCGCTGCGCAGGGTCCTGAGCCCTTCCTGGATCTGGGCTTCGCTCTCGGAGTCCAAGCTGGAGGTGGCCTCGTCGAGGATCAGGATGCGGGGATCGGCGAGAATGGCGCGCGCGATCGCCAGACGCTGGCGCTGGCCGCCCGACACCTTCACCCCGCGCTCGCCGATGACGGTGTCGTACCCGCCGGGGAAGGCGGTGACGAACTCGTGGCAGTGGGCGAGCCTGGCGGCCCGCACGACCTCCTCCCGCGTGGCGCCTGACCGCCCGTAGCGGATGTTGTACTCGACGGTGTCGTCGAAGAGGAAGTTGTCCTGGAGCACCACCCCGACCTGGCGCCGGTAGTCGGCCAGGCGGATCCCCGCCAGATCGCGCCCGTCCACCAGAATGCGCCCCGAGTCGGGCGCGTTGAAGGAGAGGACCAGGCTGGCGAGGGTGCTCTTGCCGGAGCCGGACGAGCCCACCAGCGCGGTCGTGGAACCCGGCGCCGCGTCCAGCGAGACCCCCTTCAGCACGGGCAGGTCCTCGCTGTAGGAGAACCGGACGTCCTCGAAGACGATGTGCCCTTCGGTACCGCGGAGCGGCCGCCTATCCCGGTCCCCGTCCAGTTCGGTGGCCATCGACCGGATTTCGCGGATGCGGTCGAGGCCGGCGAAGGCCTCCGTGATCTGCGTGCCGATGTTGGCCATCTGAACGAGCGGATTGATCATCCAGCCGGTGAAGAACGCGTACATGACGAGGTCGCCCGTCGTCATGGCGCCGCCCACGACCGCGCCTCCACCCACGATAATCATGACGGTGCCGATCGCGCCCATGACGACCGAGGAGAACGCCGATACAGCCGAAACGCCGGTCACCGCCTTCGCCACGTTGCGGAAGAGCTGGTGCGCGCCCTTCGCGAAGACCCGATCCTCCTTGCGCTCGGAGGTGTAGGCCTTGACGATCCGCACCCCGGACAGGCTCTCTCCCAGCCTGCCGGTGACTTCGGCGTTGATCTTGCCGCGCTCGCGGAAAAGGGGTCGCAGGCGCCGGAAGGCGATGGCCATCGAGCCCCCGAAGACGAGCAGCACCGAGATCGTGAAGAGGGTCAGCGACCAGTTGAGGTAGAGCAGGACGCAGAGCGAGAGGGCGGCGGTCAACAGGCCGCCGGTGAGCTGCACCAGTCCCGTGCCGACCAGGTTCCGGAGCCCCTCCGCGTCGGTCATGATGCGCGAGATGAGGACGCCGGACTTCGTGGAGTCGAAGTAGTTGACGGGGAGCCGCCCGATGTGGGCCTGGACGGTCTTGCGCATCTCGGTGATCGCCCGCTGGGCGGTGACCCCGAGGATCTGGGACAGTGCGAAGGTGGTGCCGCCCTGGATGAGCGCGGCCGCCGCGACGACAAGGGCGAGGGGGAGGAGGAGGTCGGTGCTGCCGCCGTTCAGCACATCGTCGACAAGGATCTTGGAGGATGCCGGAACGGCCATCCCGGCGATCCGCCCGATGGTCATGACGACGAGGCCGAGGGCGACCCTCCGGCGATACCGCCAGATGATCTCCCTGGCCTCGCGCCACACCCTGGCCGACTGGAGGTTCTTCTTTTCGGTCACCGGTCCCGCCCCCCGTCACTCCCATGGTCGATTCGTCCGACCCGTAGGGTAGCGCGGGGGGGCGGGGGGGCCAAGCCCGCTACCGGCTCCCGGGCTGGGCGTCGTATGGAAACCAGCGCCCGGCACTGTCGCTGCGGGCGGATGACCCGATGATCAGTTCCTCGAGGAAGGCCAGCGCCAGCTCGCCCCTGGTCACCTCCGGGGCCGCGTCGGGGTCGACCCGCGCCTCCAACCGCGTCGCGCTCTCCCCGGCCCTGCTGCCGGGGTCGACCTTCGCAGCCGAGCTGAAGGCGGCGAGGGCCGCGACCGGGAACCCGGCTCCCTCCAGGGCGCTGCCGAAGTTGTTCAGGAAGATGACGTTGGTGCTGTCGACCTGGGCCGCGAGCGCCAGGGGGCCGATCGCGTCATCGTAGCGCCCCTGCCGGATGAGCAGGTATCCCATGTTGTTCAACGACCAGCCATCGTCGGGGTGGATCCAGAGCGCGTCCTCGTACTTGGCGAGTGCGGCGTCATGGTCGCCGCTCTCGGCCAGGGCGCGGGCGTGGACCCGTTTCGCCTGGATCGAGGCCGGATCGAGCTCTTCGGCGGCCGCCGCCTGCTCGATCGCCTCGCCGGGCCGTCCGGCCTCGATCAGCACGCGCGCGAGGTTCACCCTCGCCTTGACGTAGTCCGGGGCCAGTTCAATCGATTCCAGGAGGTGCGTCTCCGCGATATCCACGTGGCCCGCTTTCCAGCCCGAGAGTCCGAGCATGTAGTGCCCCCAGGGGTTGGCGGGGTGCTCCTCGGCGTAGACGCTGAAAAGGTCGATGGCCTCTCCGTATCTGCCCTCCCCGAAGGCGTCCTCGGCACCGCCCCAGGACACGGGGCGAGCTTCCTCGCGTACGCTCGGCGGACTGGTCGGCGTCTCCGCCGTGACGGGGTCGATGACATCGTCCGTGGTCGCCACCTGCCAGTCCGCCTCCTCCGCCACCACCCAGGTGTCGATGGCCCGAGCGTCGCCGGACTCGTCGCCGTCGCCGCCGCCGCCGCACGCCGCTGCCACCACGAAGCACGCCAGCGCCAGCGCCATGGCAATCCAGCGCAGCACCTTCTCCGAGCGTTCCACTCCAGCCGTTCCGTTTCCAGCCGTCTTCTTCTGCATTGTGGCCTCCCCAGGCCGTGGGCCCCGGCGGGGAATCGGGCCGGATGCCGATCCACCCGCGTGGGGCCGTTGATGCTACCGTCTGGAAAGGGCAACGGACGGGCCACAAACCGCTCGTGACGAGGATCGGGACACAAGTCGTTGTGAGGGAGGAACTTCGGGATGGATGCGCGACTCCGTCAGGACAGGCGCGCGGCACCGTGGCGTGTCCGCCCGGACACGGATAGGGGGTGGGCAGTGGCTCCTGGTCCACGGGGCCGGGAGGGGCGGCCCCGGGCGCGGGACGGGGAAGTCAGGCCTCGTCCCGCCGGATCCCGAGGCGGTTCATGATCTTGATGAGGCTGGAGTGGTCGGCGAGTCCCAGCGCCCGTGCGGTTCGTCCGATCTTCCATTCGTTCGCGTCCAGGGCGCGCAGGACGATCGCGCGTTCCGCGGCCCGCTTCTGCTCCTGGAAGCCGGCGTCGGCGGCGTGCGCCGGAAGCGCTACGGCGGGAGTGTCCGTTGTGCCCGCCCCCGTGCTTCCCAGGTCGGCCGGAACGTGACCAAGGTCGAGCACCGGCCCGTCCGAGGCGATGATCATCCGCTCGATCGTGTTTCTGAGTTCGCGGACGTTGTTCCGCTCCCAGCGCCGGGCCCGCAGCTCCGACAGCGCGGACTCCGACACGGGGCGCGGCGAACGCCCCAGATGGGTGGCCAGCGACGCGGCGAAGTGCCGGGCGAGGAGGTCGACGTCGTCGCTCCGCTCACGCAACGGGGGGACGCGGATGACGTGGACGTTGAGGCGGAAGAGGAGATCCTCACGAAAGGACCCGTTCACGGCTTCCGCGTCCAGGTCGCGATGCGTGGCCGCGACGATCCGCGCCCCGACGGTGATCGGTTGCTCGCCGCCGACGCGCACCACCTCGCCGCCTTCGAGAACTCGCAGGAGGCGCGCCTGAACCGGGCCGGGCAGCTCCCCGATCTCGTCCAGAAAAAGGGTGCCGGCGCTGGCCCGCTCGAAGGCTCCCCGCCGTGCCTTCACGGCCCCGGTGAAGGCGCCCCGGTCGTGTCCGAAGAGGTCGCTGTCGACCAGCCCCTCCGAGATTCCGCCGCAGTTGACAGCCACGAAGGCCTCGTCCCGGCGCCGGCTCCGGCGGTGCAGCTCCCGCGCCACCAGCTCCTTGCCGGTGCCGCTCTCGCCCAGGACCAGCACCGGGCTGGGGATGTCGGCCAGCCGTCCGATCTCCTCGTGCAAACGGACCATCGCACGGCTTTCACCGATCAGCGGCGACGATCCGGGGGACTGCTTCTCCAAATCGCCCAGCCGCTCGCGAAGATCCGTCTGGCGGAGCGCGAGACGCACTTCGTGAACGACACGCTCCATCGGTTCCGCCTTGTCGATGAAGCTGAAAGCCCCGAGCCTGACCGCTTCGACGCACCGGTCGAAGTTGCCCGTGCCGGTGTACACGATCACCGGGACATCGATCTCGCGATGCTCCATGGCGCGCAGGACATCGAAGCCATCCAGGCCCGGCATCTCCAGGTCCAGGATGACGCAGTCCACCACCTCGCGCGTAAGGAAGTCGAGGCCCTCCGCTCCACCCGGCGCCACGCGGGTCTGGAAGCCGCCGAGCCGCGCGATGTCGTAGGCGTACTGCTCCGCCAGCGGACGCACGTCGTCGATGATCAGGACAAGCCCGCCCGCGGCCGGGGTCCTTCGGCTCCTGGCTGTCATCGGCCATCTCCCTCCGCCGCGGTCAGATGCACGGAAACGCACGTGCCGTGCCCCTCCTCGCTCTCCAGGATGATGGAACCGCCCACATCGCGCACCAGCCTCCGGGCGATCGCGAGGCCGAGTCCGGTTCCCGCGCGGCGCGTGGTGAAGAAGGGCTCGAAGACCCGGGCGCGCACGTCGGCGGGGATCCCCGGTCCGTCGTCGGCCACCGAAAGACGGTACCCGGGGCGATCCCCGTCCCGCGCGGCTTCCACTGTCACGCGAACCACCCCGCCCCCACCCCCCCGCACGGCTTCGACCCCGTTGCCGACCAGGTTGTCCACCACGCGGCGGAGGGACACGGCGTCCATCTCCACCCACGCCGGCTCCCCGCCCGGCTCCCCCACCACGCGCACTCCCGGCGGCGCGGCCTGGTTGGCCTCGACCACCGAACGGGCCACCTCGCGCAGGTCGGCGCGCTCCCTGGCGCCGTGCACGGCCACCGCGCGGTACTGGTCGGCCAGCTCCCCCAGGTAGTCCAGGCTTGCCGCCAGGGTCCCCGCACGGGCCTCGAACACCCCCGCCAGCTCCGCGGCACCGCTCCGGTGCGCTTCGCCGAGGTGGTCCATCACGTTGCGGATCGGCACGAGTCCGTTGCGCACGTCGTGATTGACCTGGCGCGCCAGCTCGCCGAGGGTCGCCCGCTTCTCCGCATCCTTCACCTGCTCGATTCCTCCGCGGATCCGCTGCAGCATGCCGTTGAGGAAAAACCCCAGCCGGTCCAGCTCCCTGCCCCCGCCCCCGCCGAAGGTCTCGTCGAGCCGTCCCATGTGGACGCGCCGGGCCGTGGCGGCCAGACGCTCCAGGGGATTCGACAGGCGCCGGGACATCGCCCGGCCCAGGAACAGGGCCAGAACGGCGGCCACCGCAAGTGAGAACAGCAGCGCCCGATCCCAGGACCGAACCAGGTCGGCGAGGAGCGGATCCCGCCAGGCCATCGCCAGCTCCACCGGGACGGTCTCGCCGGCCTCCTCCCACCCCTGCCAGAGAACCCGCCCGATACGGTGGCGGCCCTGGTAGCCGGACCCGGCGATGCCTCCGCCCCCGATCACCCGCTCCGTCCGACCCGCGCCCTCATCCCCTGCCGCCAGCAGCGCCACTCCTTCACCCGCGGGGATCAGGCCGAGCGCGGGCAGCTCCTCCGCCACGATCGCGATCACCTCGATCCCGGCCACGCCGATCCGGGCGGCGCGGGCCAGAACCGTCGCATCCGAGGCGGGCAGCGACAGGGTGGTGACCACCGTTGCGCCCACGTGGTCGGCGAGAGAGGCAAGGTGCGGGTCGCGGCGCCCCGCGTCTCCGGGGAAGTGGCTCGCGGCCAGGATCGTGCCGGTGCGGTCGAGCACGACGGCCACGCTCAGCCCGCTCGAGTTCGCGAAGCGCGCGACGGCGTCCCGCAGCGCCGGTCCCCGTGCGGTGCGCAGGGCGACCCTGACCTCGTTGTCCTCCGCCAGCATGGTGCCGAGCGTCTCGAGGCGCTCCCCGAGCGTCTCCGCGGCGGACCCCCACGCCGCCGTGAGCCGGCCCGCGCGTTCGGCCATTCGCTGGGCGTTCGCCTCCGCAAGGCGCCGGACCCCCAGGCCGCGCACCAGCAGACCCAGGAAGAGGACCGGGATCAGCGCCACGATCAGGCCGCCGATGACGAGACGGCTCCGGAAGCTCATGGAGCCTCCTTCCCCACCACGAAGGTCGCCGCTTCGCCGAGAAGAAGGATGTGGGGGTTCGGCGCCCCGTCTCCGGTGCCCCACGCGGCGGCCGCCCGCAACACCTCCGCGTGCAGCGAGCACGGGTGCCCGGGCCCGGCGTGGACCACAACGACCGCGGCGACATCCGCAGGCGCGCGCTCCGGGCGCTCTCCACTCGCCGCCCGCACGGCCAGGCGCTCCGCCGACCCGGTCAGTTCGGCCATCGCGTCCGCCTCGGCGCCCCCGCGCATCCCCGCCGAGACCAGCCGCTCCGCCGCCTGGCGGGCCGCGAGATCCCCTTCCGGGTAGCTGATGGCGGGCTGGGACGGCGCGTCTTCCACCGCACCGCCGCCGCCGACACCCCCACCGCACCGTTCCCCGATCGACGCCCAGTGCAGCGTGGAAGCCCTCCGCGCGCCGGGCGCGCCCCATCCAACCCAGTCGCGGGCAACCTGCCCGGCCAGGAACCGGGACCGCTCCGCATCGGCACCGTGCGCGAAGACCGCCAGGTAGAGCCGGTCGTAGGCAACCAGCTGCACGGCCCGCCCCAGCGACCGCGCATACTCGATCGAGGCATCGTGGTGCGTGACGACCTCCGCGTCCCCCGCATCGATCGCGTCGCGTGCATCGCCTTCCCCGGACGGCAGGCGGACGCCGGAGAGCCGCAGATCCGCGAAGAGCCGCGCCGGCTCGTCGGCACCCGCCGCGAAATCCACCCGCACCCGGTCGCCCTCGACGACGATCCCCTCCACGCGGTGGCCCAGCCAGGGGGGCTCGCCCAGCGGCGGCCACGTCCGGACCAGGTCGGCTCCGACCGGCCCATCCTCCGCCCCTGCCCCGAACTCGAGCGTGACGACCCCTCCCTCGACCGACCAGCTCGCCCGGCCGGGCAGAAGCTCCCCGGCGCAGCCCACGCGCAGGAGGGCCTGCCCGGCTGCCGCACCGGGCGCGGCCCCATCGCAGTCCGCGGCGTCGCCCCCGGCAGGGTCGTCCGCCCGGTACCCCCGTGATCCGCACCCGGCGAGCAAAACGCAGAGCGCCAGCCGCCCACCGCGGGTTGAAAGCGTCCTCATCCACATACTCTAATCGCTGGCGCGCGCGGACGCCCGGATTGTCGGCGCGCGCGGCCCCCGGGCGGGTTGAGGCGCACGGAGCCACCGAGCTGGCAGGCGTGGCCGCTCCCGATTACAATCGACCCATGAACCACACCCCTGCGCAGGACCGCGTTTCGCTCCCGGGACCGGCCGTCACCGCGGCCTGGCTCGCTTCCCACCTGGGAGCTCCCGGCCTCGTCGTCCTCGACGGATCGTGGTACCTGCCGGGGTCGGGCCGCGATCCCGGGCGGGAGTTCGTGCAGCGACGGATCCCCGGCGCCCGCCACTTCGACATCGACCGCTGCAGCGACCCCGATGCACCGCTTCCGCACACCATTCCCACCGCGCGACACTTCCGCGCCTGCGCGGAGGAGGCCGGCGTATCGGACGGGTCGGCCGTCGTCGTCTACGACGGATCGGGGGTGAACCTCAGCGCCGCGCGGGTCTGGTGGACCTTCCGCTATTTCGGGCTGGACAGCGTGGCCGTGCTCGACGGCGGCCTGACGCGCTGGCTGGCTGACGGGCATCCCACCGCCTCCGGGACGCCGGTGCGGACGCTGGAGGTCCCCGCGCCGTTCACGCCGGCGCCGCGGCCGCACCTGATCCGCAGCGCGGAGGATGTCCTGAGTGCGATCGGGGCGGCCGCCATGCAGATCGTCGACATGCGCCCGCGCGGGCGTTTCGCGGGAACCGAACCCGAACCCAGGGCGGGGCTGCGGGGCGGACACGTGCCGGGGAGCAGGAACATCCCCTACACGGACCTCGTCGATCCGGCGAGCGGCCTGGCGGTCGGACGGGAGGCGCTCGACCGGCTCCTTGACGAGGCCGGCGTGGACCCGGCGAGAGAACTCGTCGGCACCTGCGGATCCGGCACCAGCGCGTGCGCCTTCGCCTGGCGGATGGCGTGCGCGGGATACCCCGATGTCGCGATCTACGACGGGTCCTGGTCCGAGTGGGGTGGCCGGAGCGATCTGCCGGTGGACACGGGGCCGCCGTAGTCGTGCCGTTCCGCGACCACCGTCCCCCGGCGTTCGCCCATGACCCAGTTCCCCGAGAGGAAGGCTCCGTCTCCCGCAAGCCGAAACACCAGACGGCCCCCTTCGACCTCCACCTGGACGTTCATGTGGCCCTCCCCCGGCTCCACGAGGACGATGCGACCGTTGACGCCTCCGACCGAAACCCTGCCGAGGTACGCACCGGGTTCGCCGTAGATCTCCATCGTCCCTTCGGACACCATCGTCTCCGACGACATGGTCAGGTCGTAGACCCCGACCGGATCCAGCGCCGCGGCATCCGGCGCGGGCTCGGGCTCGGGCTCGGGCGCCGCGTCGAGGCGGCGCGCGACGCATCCGGCCGCCGGCAACATCGCCAGCACCGTCACGGCGACCGCCAGCACGCCGGGCGCCACCGTCGTCCGGGCACGCGCGAACTGTGGCAGAAGCCCGGTCAAACGCGTCCGCGGCGGAATCTTCCTCGACCGGTTCACTGCGAGAGAGCCACCGAGGTGATCCACTCGGCGACGTAGCGGATCGCGGTCAGCAGCCCGTCGCCCACCGCGGTGAGGGCGTCACCGACCAGCGTCTCGTCGAGATAGCCGAGCCAGACCGCGAGCCCCGTCAGAATCGCAACCGGGACGACCACCTTGAGCACGACTCGCAGGAACTCCCTGAATACCATCCACACGATGCCGAGCAACAGAAGCAGTACCACCAGTTCGCCGACAAGAGCCGGATCCGGACCGCTCATCGCAGACCTCCGCCGGAGAGGGGAACGCCGGGCCGCACATTACCCTAACGTGGGCCGGCGCTCCAAAGTTGCAACTCCCACCGCCCCCCGGGACACTGCCGGGCCCGCCCGGGAGCGGCGGGCGTTGTTTTCGACCGGGCTACGCCACTCTGTCCTTGAGGCCGCTGGCCGGCTTGAAGGCGGGATAGTTCCTGGCCGGTACCGAGATCGTCTCGCCGGTGCGAGGATTGCGGCCGGTCCTGGCCTCGCGGCGCCGGACCTCGAACGATCCGAATCCGCCGATCGCAACCCTGCCGCCACCATCCAGCTCGTCGGCGATGATCCCCGTGACGGGATTGAAGATGTTCTCCAGGACATCAGCAGCGACGGCCTGGGTGAGATCGGCCTGCCGGGCAAGCTTCTTGGCCATCTCGGACTTGTTCATGCAGGTGCTCCTTTGGATCGTCCACCCGCTCGCATGGTGAGCCGGTGGTGGTGTGGTGGCGCCGCCCCGGGCGCGTAGTCAAAGGGTGGTGTATGTTTGCTGTGCCGGCTTTCAACACGTCACAGCAACTTGGAAGTCTCGAACAAAATGCCCCGAAATGGAAGCCCCCACCGCACCACCCCGTTCGCGGGGCGACGGCGGGAGCCCGCAGCCGCCCGGTGAAGGCCGCAATCTACCGCGAGTACCGCGGCCCTGTCACCATCGAGTCGCTCCCCGACCCCGAGCCGGCGCCCGATGGAGTCGTGCTGCGCGTGGAGGCCAACGGCATCTGCAGAAGCGACTGGCACGGCTGGGTGGGCCACGATCCCGACATCGTCCTCCCCCACGTTCCCGGCCACGAGATCGCGGGCGTCGTCGAGGTGGTGGGACGCGAAGTGACCCGCTGGCGCCCGGGCGACCGCGTTTCCGTCCCCTTCATCGCGGGGTGCGGGCGCTGCATGCCCTGCCGGGCGGGTGACCAGCAGGTCTGCGACCGCCAGTTCCAGCCCGGCTTTCACGGCTGGGGAGGCTTCGCGGAGCTGGTGGGACTGCGCCAGGCGGACCTCACCCTGGCCGCGCTCCCCGACCACGTCGACTTCGTGACCGCCGCCAGCCTCGGCTGCCGCTTTGCGACCTCGTTTCGGGCCGTGCAGGCGCAGGCGAGGGTCACTGCGGGCGACTGGGTGGCGATTCACGGCTGCGGCGGCGTCGGTCTCGCGGCCGTGATGATCGCCCGCGCCCTCGGCGCCAACGTCGTCGCGGTCGACATCCGCGGCGAGGCCCTGGCGCTGGCGCTGGAGCTGGGTGCCGTGGCCGCCGTGAACGCATCCGAATCCGCGGACGTGGCCGAGGAGGTGCGCGAAGTCACCGGGGGCGGCGCGCACGCCTCCCTCGACGCCCTGGGCCACCCCGACACCTGCTTCAACTCCGTCGCCTGCCTGCGCAAGCGGGGGCGTCACGTCCAGGTGGGCCTGATGACGGGCGACCACCGCAGCGCACGGGTGCCCATGGACCGGGTCATCGCCTGGGAGCTGGAGATGGTGGGCAGCCACGGCCTGCAGGCGCACGAGTACGCCCGGATGCTCCGCATGGTGGAGTCCGGGTTCGTGGATCCCGGGCGCCTGGTCACGCAGACGGTGTCGCTGAGGGAAGGGGTCGACATCCTGACGGGGATGGATGACTACACCGTGGTGCTGGGGGTGGCGGTGATCGACCGCTTCTGAGGGACCCCCGCAAGAGACGAGGGCCCCTCAGTCACGTTTCAATCACCACGATTCGAAGCTGCACCAGGGCACCAGCTCGGCCAGCCACTCGAAGTTGCCGAGGCCGGAGGCGTCGAGCAGGAAGCCCGCCGGGCCTCCGCTGCCGCCGATCCAGTCCAGCGCGGGCGAGCCGATCGGGGCTCCGGGCGGGGCGGAAGGCGCCCCGGGCGCGGCCAGTGCGCCGTAGGGGCGGTCCTGGAAGCGCTGGATGTCGCCGGCGAGGAGCGCGAAGTGGGCCGCGTCGCCGTCATCTGCCTGTGAACGCTCCGCCGCCATGTTCTTCAGTCTCTCCAGGCGCCGCGACGCGATGGCGCGCACCTGCGGCATCTGGGCGCTCCCCGCGAGGCTCATCAGCCCTTCGGCGACGACCCTGCCGACCGCGCGCCGCACCTCCGCCTCGTAGGGGCTGTCACCCGCGTCCGGCTCGCCCACCGCGACGAACGCATCGATCACGCCGGCCAGATCCGGCAGCGAGGGATCGAGGGTGCTCTGCTCCAGGATGCGCGCGGCACGGCTCCCGTTGAAGACATCGCCGACCACATGGGCGGCCGCGACCACCGCCGGGGAGATGGCATCGAACGCCGAGCCCGTATAACGGGGGAAGAGTTCCCGGGAGCGCCCGTAGCCCGCGGGCCTGGGAGGCAGGTCGTCGAGCACCGTGGTGGGGATGGTCAGCTCGCCGGGCTGGATGGCGCGCAGCAGGGCGTCAAGGGCGCGCTGCTGTTCGGCCGCCGAAGCAGGGCGGACGGGGTCGAGCCCGTCGCCGCGCATGGCGTAGGTGTAGTGCAGGCCGCCGAGCACGGAGGCAGCGGCGGTGACCTGGTAGCGGTGGTGCAGGTAGAGGGGGACGAGCACCTCCTCCATCTGCGCCATGGGCCTCCCCGCGCGAATCGCGCGCTCACCGAAGCGCTCCAGCGCGGCGCGGCGGACGTCCAGCATGCGATCGAGTTCGGCCCCCGCGTCCGTCCCGTTCGACCATTGATCGACCCGCGCGTGCGCGGAAGCGTCCTGGTTGCTGAAAAAGCGGATGTCGTCGTCCCAGGCCTCGTCCAGGATCCGGTCGAGCTCGGCGCCCTCGTCGGCGCCGGGCGGGAACTGCGCGTAGCCGTAGCGGATCGCGACCTTGTCCCATTGGCCGATGTCGACATCGTAGACCTCGGAATAGTCGAAGTCGCGCCCGTCGTGGGTGATGAGCGGGTGGGGGTAGTCCAGCACCGAGATCCGGCCCACGTCGCTGTCGTAGTAGTTGTGCGACAGCCCGATCGTGTGCCCCACCTCGTGCGCGGAGAGCTGCCGGATGCGTGCCAGCGCCCACTCGGCGAGGCCGGCGGGCTCCTCGTCACCGTTCTCGTACGGCGCCAGCAGCCCCTCGGCGATGAGGTAGTCCTGGCGCACGCGCAGCGAGCCCAGCGTCACCGTGCCCTTGAGGATCTCGCCGGTGCGGGGGTCGGTGATCGACCCGCCGGTGCTCCATCCCCGGGTCGAGCGGTGGACCCAGTTGATGACGTTGTAGCGGACATCGTGGCTGCTCACGTCCTCGGGGCGCATCTCCACGCGGAAGGCGTCGATGAACCCCGCCGCTTCGAAGGCCTGGTTCCACCACCGGGCCCCGTCGAGCAGCGCCGAGCGGACCGGTTCCGGGGTGCCGGGATCCAGGTAGTAGACGATGGGCTCGACCGGCTCGCTCATTGCCGCGCTCGGGTTCCGCTTCTCGAGGCGGTGGCGGCGGATGAACCGCTGCGTCATGGGTTCGCCCAGCGGCACCGAGTAGTCCTGGAAGGTCATGCCGCCGTACCCGGCGCGCGAATCGTAGCCGCGCTGGGTGTACTCACCGAGCTCCGGAAGCTTGACGAACGAGTGGTGCATGCGGACCGTGGCCGCGCTGCCCGTCGCCGCGACGCTGCCGACTCCCTCGAAGGCACCCCCGCCTCCCCCGCCGAATCCGCCCCCGCCCCCGCCACCGGGCTGGCTGACGAAGGTGAGCGCGGCCTCCATCTCCGTGTTCTCGGGGAAGTTCATGACCATCGGCATGTAAACCCAGGAGCGGCTCTGGTCGAACCGGTACGAGCCGCGCATCCGTCCCGCCAGCCCCGCGATGTCATTCATCAGGAAGGGCGTGAAGTCCACCAGCACCCGGTCCCCCGTGGCGGCCTCGACCGTAAAGCCCCACAGCGTCGACGGCGCGAACGCGTCCTCCACCGCCTTGCGCTCGGCCGGATTGTCGCTGCTCGCGCGGAAGCGGTAGTTCGGCTGGATCATCAGCACCTTCGGCCCCACCCGGTGGAACCGCACGACCCGTGACCCCGACTGCTGCCCCCGGTCGATCCCGATGTCGTTCGATCCCAGCCCGGCCCCGACCCCCGCCGCGTGGAGCACGTCGGTGTCCCACACATCGATCTCAAGCCAGATCCTCCCCTCCGCCTCGTCCCAGTAGATGGGCAGGAATCCTTCCATCAGCTCCATCGGGGCGGTCCGGTCCTCGATGCTCTGCGGGTCGCCTCCGCCTCCCGGCCGGGCCTGGGAAGCCGTGGGGACGGCGGTGAGCGCCAGTGCGAGGGCCGCCAGCGTGGCGGTTCCCGCCCCGCGCAGGAATCCGGTTCGGCTCCGGCAGGCGTCTCCGAGTTCAGTGTTCTTCATCGTGTGGTCCTTTCTTCGAGTGGACGGCCTCGGGCCGGGATCACCGGGGGGCGATGCCGACCGGGCGCCGTCATGTGGTTCTGGGACGTCACCGGTCCCCTTCAAGCAGGACGCGCACCATCTCCGCGACCTGCTCCATCTCATCGTGCGTGTTGTAGAGGTGCGGCGAAACCCTGACGCTGCCGCGCCGCAGCGACGCCACCACCCCCGCGGCCTCGAGTCCCTCCAGGAGTTCCTCGCCCCCCAGGCCGGGATGGCGGAAGGTGAGGATGTGCCTCCGGCATGCTGCATCGGGCGCCGTCACGCATCCCAGCGCCTCCAGCCTGCCGGCCAGATCCACCACCAGCGCGCAAACGTGCGCCTGGACGCGTTCGATCCCGGCCTCCTCCAGCAGCTCCAGCGCCGCCGAGAACCCCGCGATCAGCGGGTAGGCGAGGCTGCCCTCCTCGTAGCGGCCGGCGTCGCCGAGCAGTTCGAAGTGCACGCGGTCGAAGTTGAAGGCGTCGGTCGTGCTCCTCCAACCCAGGAGGGGTGGATGGATCCGTTCGACGACCGACCGGTCCACGAAGACGGCTCCGATCCCCATGATCCCGAGCATCCACTTGTGGCTGTCGGCCGAGAGGAAGTGGATCCCGGCCTCCTTCACATCGATCTGCAGGGCGCCCACCGTCTGGATCCCGTCGACGCAGAAGAGCACGCCCCGGTCGCGGCAGAGGCCGCCCAAGGCGGCCAGATCGCTGACCGCGCCCGAGGCGTACTGCGCCGAACTGACCGCCAGCACGCGGGTGCGCGGTCCGATCGCGCGCGACGCCGCCTCCACGGTGACGGTCTCGTCGGCGCCGACGGGGATCACATCCAGCGACGCGATCCCGCGCCGGTCGAGGTCCATCCAGGGGTAGACGTTGGAGGGGTACTCGACCTGGGCCGCAGCCGCGACGCGGTCGCCGGGACGCCAGTCGAGGCCGGCCGCGAGGAGGGACAGGCCGTGTGAGGTGTTGCGCACGAACGCGACCTCGCCCGCGCCGCACCCGACCAGGCGCGCAAACCGCTCGCGGCACCCGGTGGCCAGCGATTCCCAGTCGTCGAAGCTGGGCCGGCCGAGCCGCACCAGGGAATCCATGAAGCGGTGGACGGCGTCGGCGGCGCGCGTCGAGGTGGGTGCGACGCCAGCGTGGTTGAGGAAGATGTGCGTTCGGGAGACGGGGAATTCGTCGCGGTAGCGCGCGAGTCGGTTCATGGGGAGGTGGAGGGCTGCTCGATCCCGAAGGGAGTGCGGGTGATGCGCCGGGAGCGGGTTTCGCGCCGGATCGCCTTGTTGTGTCTGATCTTGTCAAGGTCGGCGTATCCGCGGCCGTGGTCCAGATGCACGCAGAGGGCGCGGTGGCGGATGCCGTGCCCGCGGATCCCCGCGTTCTCAAGGCGCTCGCCGAGTTCGCGGTCCTGGCCGCCGTATCCCATGCGCTCGTCGAAGCCGTTGGCGGCGACCAGGTCGGTGCGCCACCCGGAGGCGTTGTGACCGTTCCAGGTCGGCCGGGTCGTGGTGATCCGGTCGGCGGCCGCGGCGGCCCACCCCGGCACGGCGAGCTTGGCCATGCGGCGGTATCCCCGCCCGCCCCGCGACCGGATCCACCGCACCGAGAAGGCCTCCCCGGACTCGATTTCGGCACGTGTGATTGCCCGGCTCACCCCGATCGCCAACTTCACGTACCCGCCCGACAGGAAGCGCCCCTTCGCGGCGTGGGCCCGGTGCACGGCCACGAAGTCCCGCCTGGGGATGCAGTCCCCGTCCGAAAACACGAGGTAGTCGCCCCGCGCCACCTCGATCGCCCGGTTCAGGATGCGCGACTTGCGAAAGCCCTCGTCCGGCTGCCAGACGTGGCGCACCGGGATGCCCCCGTCCGAGCAGGCGCGAATCACGCGGGCCGTCTCCTCCCCGGACCCGTCGTCCGCGATCACCATCTCGAAGTCCCGGCGGGACTGGGACAGGTAGCCCCACAGCGCCTTCTCCAGCCACTCGGGCGAGCGGTAGGTGCTCAGGATGACGGAGAGCGTCACTCAGCCCCTCCGCCGCCCCGCGACCACTTCCCGGTAGACCTTCAGGTTCCCCTCCACCATGGCGTCCACGGAGAAGCGGGACTCGATCCTCGCCCCGGCGCGCTCGCCCATGGTCCGCGCCGCCGCCGGGTCCTTGAGGAGTCGTTCGATCGCCCGGGACAGGGCGTCGGCGTCGCCCGGCGGGCAGAGCAGTCCGGTCTCTCCGTCCTCCACCACCTCCGGGATCCCGCCCGCCCGCGCGCCCACCACCGGTAACCCGGCCGCACCCGCCTGGAGCGCGGCGACCCCGAGACCCTCCTTGAGTGCCGGGTGCGCGCAAAAGTCGAAGGAGCCCAGCCACCGGTGGAGGTCGTCCCTGAAGCCCGCGAAGCGGATCTGGTCCTGCACGCCGGCGGCCTCGGCGAGGGCGGCGACCTTGTCGCGCATCGGACCCCGGCCGAAGAGGACGACATTCGGTGTGTGACCACGCACCTTGAGGATGCCCAGCGCGTGCATCAGCACCCAGTGCCCCTTGCGCGGGACGAACTGGGCCACCATCGCGCCGGCGGGGACCCCTGCAGGCAGGTCGAACTCGCGGTCCCGCGCGGCGGCGTCCTCGGGACTCAGCCAGTCGGACGCGTCCACCGCCGAGGGCACCAGCGAGATCTTGTCGCGCGGGACCCCCTGCTCGGTCAGCACGTCGCGCACGGCGACTGAAATGGCCACTACGCGCCGGTACAGTGCGTACTTCGCCCCCACAAGCCAGTCGACCTCCCGGTTGTCCACCCGGCGCGTCAGCACCACCGGAGCGCGCACCAGCGTCCCGGCGAGTCCCCCCAGGGTGTCCGCGCCGCGCCGCGAGTGCAGGTGGACGATCTCCACGTCCCGCCGGCTGAACCGCCAGAGCATCCTTGCGGCGGCCGCCAGATCTCCCTCACCCCGGTAGGGGAATTCCTCCACGCGCAGCCAGCGTTTGCGGGCCGCCGCCGCGATCTCCGACCCCCGGGGCACCATCAGCACGGACTTGATTCCGCGCTCCTCGAGGCCCTGAGCCAGGTAGAGGACCTGTAGAGCCCCCCCGTACAGGTGACGGCCGGTCTCCAGGTGTACGACGCTCACGGGGCGGCCGCCCGGTCGCGGGACGCCGGTGCCGCGGCCTCCACGCCCCTCACCACCCCGAGGCACCCCGCCAAGGCCGCGAACGCCTCATCCACCGAGATGTCCGTCATGCAGTCGATGCGGCCATCGCAGGTCAGTTTACCGCGGCAGGGCGAGCACGCGCGCCCCGAGTGGAGGACCCTGGCCCTCGAGCCGGGTGGATCCAGGTAGGGCGTGTTGGACCCGAAGATGAGCACCGCCGGGCGGCCGTATGCGTGGGCCATGTGGCTGAGTCCGGTGTCGACGCCAACCAGGGCGCTGCATCGCGCCACGACCGCCGACGCCTCCCCCAGCGTGGTCCGGCCGACGAGGTCGACGAGCGGCGCGCGTCCCCCCGCCCCATTCAGAATCCGCTCCGCTGCCGCGCGGTCTCCCGGCCCGCCCAGAATCACCACGCCGTGTCGCGTGCGGTCACGAATCGCGCGTATGAGCGACGACCACCGCTCCTCCAGCCAGTGCTTGTAGAAGCGGGTCGTGAACGGACAGGCCACCACGAACCCCTCTCCCAACCCCTCCCCCTCGATCACCCGCTCGACCGCGGCCACCTCGGCGCTGCTGCGCGGTATCTCCATCGGGAACGGTCCCGTCCCCAGTCCCAACACCCCGGCGAGGTAGTGATACTCGGAGGAGATCGCGCGCGGATCGCCCCCGCGTTCGACCACCGCCGTCATCAGGCGGCCCGACCCCTCGCGCGATCCCAGCCCGATCCTCACGGGAGCGCCGGACAGGAACGTCACCAGTCCGCTCCGCAGCAGCCCCTGTGCGTCGATCGCGACGTCGAAGCGGCGCTCCCGCAGCGCGCCGAAGAAGTCGGTCACGGCCCCCGCCAGCGCACCCCAGCGCCCTCCGCGCAGCATCCGCCCCCACGCCCCCCGTTCCAGGACGATCACCTCGTCCAGATGCGGATTGTGGCGGATCACGTCGGCAGCGCCGTCCTCGGCCACCCAGGCGATGTGCGCGCGGGGATACCTCCGGCGCAACGCCCCGGCCAGCGGGGACGCGAAGGCCACGTCGCCCCGGGCCGACAGCCGCACCACGAGGATCTTCCCGACATCGTGAGGAATCATGACAGGAAGGTTATGATTGGCCGGGGCCGCGGCAAAGTCGGCCGCGGGGCGCAGCGGTCGCGCCCTCGCCTTCGGGCCGGCATCGGTCGCCCCGTGTACCATCGCAACCTCACCCGGGACGCACTTCCATGACGGGAACGCTTCGAGACCTCGCCGTCGGGGCGGGATACCTCGCCTTCGCGGCCGAGCAGCGCCTGCGAACGGGGCAGTGGCGCTCCGACGCGCGCACCCGCAACGGGAAGGTGGGCGAGGTGAAGCGCGGGGCGCCCGGTCCGAGGATTCTGGTGCATGGGGTCAGCGTGGGCGAGACCAACGCGCTCGTGCCGCTGGTCGAGGCGCTGGCCAGCTCTCCTGCCGCGCCTGATGTGGTAGTCAGCGCGAGTACCTCGACCGGGTTCGAGCGGGCGCGCCAGCTCCACCGGGACAGCAGGGAGGTGGTCCGCTTCCCCCTTGACCTGACCTGGATGGTGGCCCGGTTCCTCGACGCGGTGCGGCCCGACGCGGTGGTCCTGGCGGAGCTCGAGCTGTGGCCGACCTTCATGGCCGCGTGCGCGCGCCGCGGGATACCGGTGTGCGTGGTGAACGGCCGCCTCTCCGAGCGCAGCTTCCGGGGCTACCGCGCGTGGCACCTCTTCGTGCGGCCGATGTTCTCCCGGCTGGCGCTGGTCGTGGCCCAGACCGATGTCTACCGGGCGCGCTTCGTCGAACTCGGCGTTCCCGGCCCGCACGCGGTCGTGGGCGGCAGCCTGAAGTGGGACGCCGCGCAAACGGAGCCCGATCCGGTCGCGGCGCGCGCGCTGGCCTCGTCCCTCGGAATCGACACCGCGAAGCCGCTCATCGTCGCCGGGTCGACGGGTCCCGGCGAGGAGGAAGTCCTGATTCGCCACCTTCCCGGTGGTTGCCAACTCCTCCTGGCGCCAAGGAACCCCGACCGGTGGGACGAGGTCGCGGCACTGGTCCCCGGGATGAAGCGGCGCAGCACGCCGCCCGCTGCCGCCCCGGCGGACGATGAACCCCCACCCACCCCCGGCCCGCCCGTCTTCCTCCTCGACACCATCGGCGAACTCACGACGGCCTACCTCCTTGCCGACGCCGTTTTCATGGGGCGGAGTCTCGCGCCGATGGGCGGCTCCAACCCCCTGGAGCCTGTCGCGGCGGGCAAGCCCACCGTGATCGGCCCGCACCACGAGCACTTCGAAGACATCGTCACCACCCTGAGCGCCGGCGGTGCGCTCGTCGTGAGCGCTGACCCCATGCGCGTCATCGCGGGGTGGATCGGCGATTCGGTGGCCCGGAAGGCCGTGGTGCGGGCCGGAAGGAACGCCTTAGCGGCTCACCGCGGAGCCTCGGCGCGTACGGCTGGACTGGTCCTCGGCATCCTGGCCGCCTGAGGCGAATGCCTGCTCCAATGGCCGGGACTCATTTCGGAGCTACTTCCACAATCCCCTGAATGGCTTTATCGCCACTTGCACAACTTCCCCAAGGCATGCAGCCATGTCGATTACGTACCCCACCTCACAGCCCACCCTCCCCAGCAGACCTCTGGCACCTGCGATGCACTGCTCGACAGCGTCTACCGCATCATCCGTGCACTGCTGGAGATTCTCCGAGGGCGTGCACCCACGATCGGAGCCGTCCTGGTTCTCGCACTCGGAACCTTCCTGCGACTCCCGAGCGGCCGCTGCCACTTCGGGCAGAGCGCAGCCAAGGCTGACGGCGACATCCGCGACCACACCCGGCACGAGAGCTTTGCCGTCACTCGGCAGCTCGGACGCCGAGGCGCCAAAAGCAGCGCCGGGCAGAAGGAACAGCATCCCGTTGACAGCGACGATCCCGAACAAGGAATTGATTGCTTGTGGTGACTTGTATCTCATTGTGACCTCCAAATAACGTCAGGTAGCCGGACCCGCCCTGGTGGCGTGTCCAGTCGCAAACGATACCGAGCGGCGACGACGACGGAGAGCGCGAAAAACCCACAATCGTAGGGGACAACACCTGGCGCGGATGAGCGACAATCCCTGACCATTGCCCTGGAGTTGCGCCTGCTACCCTGGACAGGTGTGCCAGCGGACCCGGGAGGTCCGCAATGGCGGAGAGGAGGGGGCCGGCATCCGCCCGGCCGCACGGAGGGCATGCCCCTCCGTATCAGGAGGAACCAGTCCGAGTCAATGCGCCGCTGGTCATCAATCGGCGAAGGCCGAGCACACCCCCGCCGATCCAGACAGCCGCGTATACAAGGATCCGCACGATAGCCCTGGTAGCTGTGGGCCCATCCAGTGCGTCCAGATCCAAGAGCGACACGAGAGATTCCCAGGGCGGGAGCACCGAGCGAGTCAAGCGAACCCACGGTTGATCCACCAGGGCCGGGTCCAGGAGCACGCTGACTTGCAGGAACAGGGTGAGAGCCAGGGCGGCGAGGGTGATGAGCCAACCCGTGCGCGGTAGCCACATCGAAGCTCCGCTTGCCATGGAAGCGACAACGAGCGGCACCGCCGACGCCGAACAGATCACCCAGATCGGGTGCGTCGGTGGATCCCACCCCAGCAAGAGGGCTACAATCCCCAGGACAGCCAGCAGGAGGATCGTGGTCCCGACCGACATGATCACATTCCGTGCGGCTCCCGCAAGGTAGTAGCGAAAGGGGTCTACCGGCTTCTGCACCCATAGCGTCGCCGCTCCGCTCCGCACCCCGAGACCGCCGGCGGAGAGAACCAGGGGTACACCAAAGACGATCACAGGTATGGAAGCTGCGCCGGAGATTCTTCCCATTGCAGCTTCAAGCGCAAGGAAAGCCGCGGCGGCGCCAACCACCACGGCAAGGGGACCGCCATGGTCCCGCAGGTGCAGAACCGCTCGACGCGGCCACGGGAGCAGGCGCGACCTCATGGACCACATCCAAGCAGTTCCCGGTCAAGACTGGCCGCGCTCGCCGCGTCGGCTGCCGGACGCGTCAGGCCACCCTCCAGAATGAACACGCGATCGGCGAGCTGTTCGACCGCGGCCAGCTCATGACTGGCAAAGAGCACGGTCGCATCTCGCTCGCGCGCCGCAAGCATTTCACGGCGCAGCCCGGCACGCGCTGGCGGATCAAGCCCGGCAAAGGGCTCGTCCAGTAAGACCAGCGACGGGTCTCCGGCAAGCGCCCACGCGAGTCCCAGCCTCCGCTGCACACCGCCGGAGCACTTGCACGCAGAGCGGGAGAGGGTAGCGGAGTCGATGCCCGCCCGTTCCACTGCCGTGGCGAAAGCGGCGGAACCCCCCGCCCGCATGCACAGATCGACGGCCCGGGCCAGAACGTCCCGGGCCGTCCATCCGCGCGGAAATGCGCTGGTTTGCGGAAGGTAGCCCACCCCGTAGCGCCGCCGGTACTCTTCGGGGCGCATTCCACCCACCATGCAGCGTCCCTGATCGGGGCGAAGCAGTCCCAGCAGAACCGAGAAGAACGTCGTCTTGCCCGCCCCGTTCGGCCCGACCAGAGCGGTAATCTCGCCCGGCCTGGCTGCCAGGTTCAGTCCGCTGAGCACCCGGTGGCGCCGAAACATGCTCCGGTAGGAAGCGACCAGATTCGACGCCCGCACCTCCGCGGCCGTCTCAGTTGGCATCGAGGTCGTCCAGGGTATGAATGGCGATCCGGGTGCCCTCCAGCTCTTCCCAGGCGGCCATGACCGATGTCCCGTCCTGGAACAGTATTGGCGCTCTGGGCACCGGCAACGCCACCGCCTGCCCCGTCTCGCCCAGCGTCTCCAGCTGAAAGGTCTCCATATCCGGGTCGCCGGGCGCGAAGACCTGATAGACGAGCCGTCCTCCGGCCATCACGGACACTCCAACAAACGGCGGCAAAGCATCCGGAAGCCGCACCCGTATCCCAACTCGCCGTGCGTCCGTGATGGTGCCTTCGAGTTCGCGGGCTACTTCCCGCGGAAAGTCAGGCCGCTCCAGCCAGTCGGGGCAGATCGCATCCAGTTTGCGTCCGGAAGGATCGAAAAGATCCAGGCAACGGTCGGACGCTGACCCAAAAAGGAACCCTCGGGGATGACGGGCAATCACGGTAAACATCCCACTGAGGTCGAGTACCTTGGGCTCCAAGTTCCGATGCGCAAGGGAACGGACGGTTCCGTCCCCGGCCTCGATTGCCGCATGGGTGGTGCGGCCGCCGTCGGTTCTTGAGCACTCCACCAGGAGCAGCAACCCGGCCCGCACCGCGACTGCATCCGTGATTCGCATAGTCGCTGCCAAACAGTCGAAGGACGGGCCAGGTTGGAGCCTGCGATCGGCGATGTGCCGTCCACGAGGGCTGAATACATGCACGATGCCATCACCCACAACGAGGATCGAGTCGCCGTGCGCCACGATGGCGCTGGCACGCCGGAATTCGCCCGGCCCGCTGCCCTCCCGACCGAAGCTCTGCACCGGCTCGCCTTCCGGACTGATGCGATGGACCTGCTGCGCACGACCGTCCAGGACGAACCAGGTTCCGTCAATCGCCGCGGCATCCGTGACCGACAACACCTCGGCAAAAAGCGGTGTCCCCGGCGGGGCGCCCGCCGGTTCCAATGTCCGGTCGGAGGGTTCCGATTCCGCCGGGAAACCGAAACCCTCCGGGTCCGCTTCGGTGCAGCCGGATGCGACAACCCCAGCAAGCATGAATGCGGCAACTGCCGCGATGATTCCGGCGAGCCCATCGCCGGGGTGTCTAACAACGTTGCTCACGACTCTCTCCAGGTCATGTGGGTTTACGATTAAATCAGAATCTCTTTGAGGAAATTCGTTGCGCATGCGATGAGATCGAGCGAATGCTCCACCCCGCAACGCGCCCGCCCCCAGAAGCCGGCATCCTCCGCGCACTCGTCAAGTTCCTCATTCGCTGCCTTGATGCACTGCGCGATAATATCGTCGGGATCGCACGGACCGTCGTACCCATGTTCGTCCACGCACTGGGCACCCTCCGGATCCCCAGGTGGAACCTGCTGAGGCGTTGCCGGCACCTCGGCGGGGGCGCACGGAACGAGGTCGATGGCAGCGGGGGCGGACACGTCCGCCGGGACGGCTCCATCGTCGCTCGGTGATTCGTTGGCCGAAGCCCCAAACGATGTGACGGGCAATAACGCCAGACTCCCCAAGACGGCGACAATCCTGAAAACTGTATCGGGAACAGAAGGCGGTTTGGCTCTCATTTTGACCTCCCTGTGATTCGGTTGGCGGGACCCGCCCCTGTGGCAGCGTCCCGTGCCACACGATACCGCCGGCAGAGGTCGCTCGAGAGCGGACAAGACCCATCAATCGCACAGGACAACACCTGGCGTCGATGTGTGACAAACCCACAGAACCGGACCGCCGGAGCCATCGCAGGGGACGAGAGGTGACCGTCACTGAAGCTCCCTCCCGTCCTCCGTGAGCATTCCGGCCTCCAACGCAAAGGCGACGATCTCCGCCCGCGTGCGGAGGTCCAGCTTCCTCCTGATGTTCGCCCGGTAGTTCTCTACGGTCTTCGGGGCCAGGAAGACGCGAGACCCGATCTCTCGGGAAGTCAGCCCGCGGGCCACCAGCGGAAGGATCCTGCGCTCGCTCGCGCTCAGCCGCTCGAGCCCGCCACCAGGGCGGCCGGAACCGTCCTTTCCAAGGCGTTTCCGAACGGTGTGCGTACCCCAGCGAGGCACGTACATCCGGCCGGCGGCCAGGAAGTCGACGGCCGCCACCATCCTCTCGGCGGAGCGGGCCGTGGTGATGCAGCCCATGCCCCCGGCGTTGAGCACCTGGTCCAGCAGCGCCGGCTTCTCTTCGGCTGCCAGCACGAGGATTCGCGGGGAGGGCGTCACGCTGTTGAGGTCCCGTATGACCGAGGACAGCCCCTTCCCCGCAGATCCGACTTCCAGGACTACGATGTCGGGGTGCACCCTGCGAGCCAGCGGAAGCACCTTATCGCACGCGGGAGCGAGGCCGCGAACCCTGAACCGCCCCGTCTCCTCCAGAATTCGCTCCACGCCCGCCAGCAGCAACGACTGCCGGCCGGCCAGCACTACGGTCGTCACCCCGCCCATCTGGAACGGCACCCTCTTCCTTACCTCCGTCACCGAACAGAACATGTACGTCCATGATCGCTAATATAGATGCTTCATGGCACTATCCGCAAGGTTCTTGCCCGGAAACCGGGCGCGACCGCGCCTCCGGTGATCGAACGACGACGCTCCGCCGGCAGTCCGTGGACTAATCCGCCCGAGCACCGAGAGCGGCGAGGCGCCGGGCTGGCAAGGCGCCTTGAAGGGCGAATAGCGCCGCTATTCGTCCGACAGGGTCGGCCGCGCCCCTTCCACCACCCGCAGGAAACCTTCGTAGAGACGCCGCGTGACCGGGCCTACCCTCCCGTCGCCCACCGTCCGGCCGTCGATCTCCACCACGGGCCGCACCTCGGTGGTCGTCCCGCTGAAGAAAACCTCGTCGGCGAGGTACAGTTCCGAGAGCGGGATCGCGCGCTCCTCCACCGGAATGCCCATCTCGCCGGCCAGCTCGATCAGGAAGTCCCGGGTAATCCCGTGCAGGATGTGGTTGGACTTCGGTGCGGTGGCGAGCACCCCGCCGAAGACCGCGAAGAGGTTGTTGTGGGAGCCCTCCAGCGCGATGCCGTCCCGGACGAAGACGGCGTTCCCCGCGCCAGCTTCCACCGCCGCCTGCGCGGCGAGCACATTCGCGAGCAGCGCGATCGCCTTGATGTCGGCGCGGCCCCAGCGCTGGTCGGGGACGGTCACGGCGCTGATCCCGCGAGCCCACTCGTCCATGGACGGCCGCGTGAACCGGTTCGCGAAGGCGTAGACCGTGGGAGCGACCGGCGGATCGGGAAACCAGTGGGTCCTGGGCGCACTGCCCCGCGTCACCTGTACGTACACGTACGCGCCCGGCGCCCCGTCGAGCCCGTTGCGTGCAAGCAACTCCTGCTTCACCCGCTTCAGCGCCGCCGCATCGAAGTCGATCCCGATGGCGGCCAGACCCTTGTTCAGGCGGGCGCGGTGCTGCTCCCAGAGAAAGAGGCGGCCCCCGTACGCCGGGGTCACCTCGTAGACGCCGTCTCCGAACAGAAACCCGCGGTCGTTTACGGAAACCTGCGCGTCACCGACGGGCAGAAAGTCCCCGTTGAGGTAGACGACGCTCATGCGGGCGCTCCCCCGCTCATGGGGACTCCCGCCCGCTCACGCGTCTCCGCTCCGCTCCAGTCTTTCGAATTCCTCGATGAGTTCCGCGTCGCGAATGGGGGGTGATCCGACGGCCTCGCCGCCCGCACCGGCGTTACCGCTCGTCCCGGCGGCATCACCCGCACCGCCGGCATCGCCCGCGCGGCTCCCGGCCCCCAGCTGCTTGGGCACCTCGGCTTCGGGGGCCGCGATCAGCCCCATCTTCGCCTTCAGGGCCAGCAGCTTGTCGTCGACACCCGCACCCTCCGATCCCGACTCCAGCCGCACGAACTCGGTCTCGAGGGTGTCGCCGGTCAGCGCTTCATTGACCTCGGCCTGGGCCAGGTTGCGCCGCTCCTCCTCCTCGATCTTCTCCGCCATGCGGTTGAAGGCCTCGAAGGCGGAGGTATCGGACAGCCCGGACATGGTCTCGTGGATCCGGCGCTGGGCCATGGCCCGCTTCTGCTTGGCGATCAGCAGGTTCCGCTTCCGCTTCGCCTCCTCGATCTTGTCGTTGAGCTGGCGCAGGGAGCCCTTGAGGTTCTCGGTCTCGGCGGCCTGCGCCTGCCACGTCTGTTCAAGCGCCGCGGCCTGCTCGGCGTGCTCCTGTTGCCTGACAAGCGCCTGCTTGGCGAGGTCGTCACGGCCCTGCTGGACCGCCAGCATGGCGCGCTTCTCCCAGGCCTGCCTCTCCTTGCTCGCATCAGCCAGCTGGCGCTGCAGCTTCCGTTCGTCGGCGATCGCACCCGCGACCTCACGCTTGGCCTTCGCCAGCTGGTCGCGCATGTCGACGATGATCTGGTTCAACATCTTCTCCGGGTCTTCCGCCCGGGAAATCAAGTCGTTTATATTCGACTTGATCATCGTTGAGAACCTGCTGAAAATGCTCATTTGCTAGTCGTCCTCCCCAATTCCAGCCAGCGTCCGAATGCCGGACAGATGAGACGACGCGGCGAGCTGCACACTCTCGAGCGACGCCTGCAGCTCCTCGTAGTCGAGGGTCCCAAGCTGCAGGGTGTCGCTGATAATGAGTTCGCCCTCCTCGATCCCGTATGCGCCGTGGACCATGTCCGTGGCATTGAGCTCGAGGAGCGTCTCATAGAGCTCGCAGAGGGCACCGCTGTTCGGCGGCAGGTCCATCACCTTGATCCGGACCACCAGCACCGGCTCCGAGTAATGAACCACCATCGGTGCCCCGCCGTGTTCCGTACGGATGAGGAACATCCCCTCGTCCACCTCTTCGAAGTCCGCATCCATGCGGATCAGGTAGCTTTCAAGATCGTCCTGGGTAACCATGACTTCTCCTTCCGGTGTGGCTGAAAGTAGGCAGCCGGAACGTAACATGCGCGGGACATCGGAACCAAGCCCGGACGGTGCAGGGACCGTTCCGAGGCCGAATGCCTGCAAATGCCCGCACGGTGAGTCTCCGGCAACTCTACGTGCGGAAAGGCCACAGCGTTCCCGAGGTCAACGCCGCAGCGATCCCCGGACCGTCAATCCTCGGCCCGGCAAGGCACCCTTTCCCGGCCCCCCCGCCGGCGACCCCGACTCGATGCTCACCCTGAGCAAGTCGTGGAAACCGAAGCGCCATCCCACCCGAGACGTCCGCGTACCCGTCGTCTCGTCCAGTCCGGCTTCGAGGAAACGGCCACGATACGCGTCCGCCATCAGAACAGACTCGCCGGCGTCGGCATCCGAGCGCATGCGCACCAGGAATCCGTCCGACTTGAGCGCAAGTCCAAGCCCCGTCCCCCGGAGGCGCAGCAGCTCGCCGCGCGCCCCGAACGCTCCCATGTCCATGCGGATCGGCATCTCCATCGCGGCCTCATCCCCCATCTCCAGCGGGTCCAGCGCCCGGTTGCGGTCTCGATCCCGACTTCGACCGCGCGGCCGGGTGCGCGGTTCAACCTCACTTCCAGCAGGGCGCTCTCCCCCTCCCTGACCATGTGGGCAGACACGTTGAAGGACACCTCGACCTCCGGGAGATCGTCGTCGAGGATCGTCCCGGTCACCGTCGTTCGCCCGCCCCTGGCACCGGCCAACACCGCATTGACCGGGCCGAAGAGCGTGAGCTGGAAGGTCTCGGCCGGCTCGTCATCGTCGATCAGCGGCACGGCAATGCTGCCCCGAGTGGCTCCGGCCGGGATCGTGACGGTGCCCGTGGTGCCGACGTAGTCCTCGCCGACGAGGGCCGTGCCGTCCGCAGTGGCGTAGCCCACCGTGACCCGGCCCACGCTCGCGAAGCCTAACGACACGCTGAAGACCAGACTGCCCCCGGCCACACCCTCGCTCGCGCTCGCATCCGACGACTCCAGGATGGGCATCGTCGTGTCCATCACCGCCACCTCCACCATCGTCATCGCGGATAGGTCTGGCGGTCACCCGGTTCACCGGACCTGCCCCGGCCGAGTTTACCGCCCGCACCTCGAAGATGTAGGTGGTCGCGTTGGCTAGCTCCTGCACCCTCCACCAGCGTCGCAACAACCTCGACATCCGCTCCCGGCTCCGAACTGTTCCGCGCGCGCACCCGGAACTTTGTAGCGCTCTCCCGCGGTCAGGTCTCCTATCACGACACTGCGCGCGCCGCTCCCACCCGGCACCGTTGTCCATGTGGCCGGGTAGCTTGCCGTTTCCAGCGCATACTGGTACTCGTAGCTGGATAGTGCAGGGCGGCCCGGATCCGAAGGCGCATTCCAGGTCAGCGTCACCCGGCCAGCTCTGCCATCCGCCATGACACTGCGTGGGGGGCCGGGCGCCCTTGAAGGCGGGGCGCTGGCGTCTACAATCTCGATGTCCATCGTATCCGGCTTGGCCGTAGTCAGGTGACGATCAGCCCCTCGCCGAATTCCGCGATCGTGTCCTGGACCGGGGTTACGCCAAGGCCTCCGTGCCGTCCGCGTTTTCCGCGAAACTGAGGCTGGTTCTGGCGAACCTGTAGTCGCTTGCATCTGCACCCCCATAGGGCTCATGCTTCAGGTGTACCGTTCCCCCGCTGCACCCCGCCGGTGCCATGACGACGAACAGAATCCCGTGTTCGATGTTCTCACCGATGGCGACATCGCTGTACTCGAACCTCACGGTGCACTGCTGCCGGCCCGCGGCCCCGCCGCGGCCCCTGGTGGAGTCGGACACCTCGTCGCCAGGTCCGCCTTCGCCGCCGCTGTCCAACGCTTTGACTCGCTCGGGCGCGAGTACGCACAAAACGACCGTCGTGAAGGGGTTCCACTCGCCGTAGCGCCCGAAGTGCCGTGCACGCGCCGGTCAGGTGAGAGCGGGGCGCCCGCCTACCGCTCGTCCGCCACAGCGGCCAGGTCGACGAGTTGCAGTTCACCGTCAAGGGCACCCCGGGCGCCATACCCGAGAGTCCCGCGAAGCTCGACCGGATGTCCGACCGAACCACGTCGGCCTCGCTCAGGACATCGGGGCCGTTCGACCCGTCGCCGGGGAAGGGGCCCGCCGTCTCCTCGGGGATCCTGTCGCACGCCCCGAGGCCCGCCTCGCTCCCGCGGACCTCCTTCGCGCGCCCGAACAGGTACAGCGCGCCCATCCCCATTCCCCCCATGGCCAGGCTCAGCACGTCACGGCGCTTCATCGCGGTGCCCGTGCGTTTCAAGTCCTCGTGCAGCCCGCCGTAGTCGTGGTGGTCCATGACGCTGCTCCTCCTGTGATTCGGGTCCCGCCGCGTCGCTCGGTACACGCGGGGCAAGATACGCCACGGCGCGCGCTTTCGGTACTGCTTGGCGTGCCGCGACACACCCCGGCGGCCGCTACACACCACGTTGCGCTCGCGGATACTCCGGACGAGATCATCGCTTCAATGAGGCGGGCCGATCAGTTCGAGAAACGGCGTATTAGCATTAGCTTGGTCCATGGTCTCCGACGCCGAGGACGACTATGGCTCAAGCGCGAGGTGAGACGCGGATGGGTGGCCCCTCCATGGTGAATGAGGAACGACAGAAGGTGCGCGTACTAGCCGTCGATCCGGCGCCCGGCAAAGGGAGCACCGTGTTCGACGGGACGGCCTTCTCAATGAAGACCGGGTCCGAACTGCGTACATACCTGAACGAGCCGGGTAACCGAACGCGCGGGACACTGGTCTGCTGGGATGCGCCGCTGACCGGCCCCACCAACCCTGCATCCGCCGGAGCGTGCCCCGTTGACTTCACGCAGCGATTGATTGAACAGTTTTTCTCAAGGGCCGAGACGGGCTTCAAGACCCCGAGGGGCATATCCGTGATGCCGTACAGCGGATGTTCCCATTGGACGATCTCGCGATCCCTTCTCGGACTGCCCAGAACCGGACCGTTCGACTACGACTACCACCAACTGCCGTTTCACCTGCTGCCGCCGGGTCCAGACAGCGAATGTCGGGGGCGGGCCTCGATCATTGAGATTCACCCGGGAGTGGCTGCGTGGCTGTGGTGCAAGGACGCCAAAGACGGGCGGTGGGAATACAAGAAGGACGTCGGAATCCTTCGCGAGATGTGGTCAATCCTTCTCGCGAGAACACGATTTCGGTGGACAGATCGCCCAACGCCGGAGAATCACGATGAGTTCGACGCCGCCGTGGGCTATCTTCTTGGCAGCCTATACGTTGGCGACCGGTCCGGGGTCCCGGAAGTCGAACATGAAGTGACCATCCTGGGCGACCGGTCCACAGGTTCGTTTCTTCTGCCTGCGGTGCCGGACCTTGCGCAACGCTGGGACGCTTGGCTCCGGCGCCCCCAACCTTCAATGAGGCCCGGGCAGATCAGCCCGGGAAATACCGGACCAACGACACCGTGTTCAACGCCGAGACGCAGCTTCAATGAGGCCCGGGCAGATCAGCCCGGGAAATCGCGAAGGCCGGTGCGTTCACCAAGGCCGCTCACGGGCTTCAATGAGGCCCGGGCAGATCAGCCCGGGAAATTCCCAGGGGGGTTCGCGCCGGTCCGGGTGTTTGGAATCGCTTCAATGAGGCCCGGGCAGATCAGCCCGGGAAATCAATGAGGCCCGGGCGATCAGCCCGGTTCGACATCCACCTTGATAACGGAGGTGCTTCAATGAGGCCCGGGCAGATCAGCCCGGGAAATGAGACCACCCGGTCGCGGCTCGCCGCCATTCAGGCCAGCGCTTCAATGAGGCCCGGGCAGATCAGCCCGGGAAATGGCCGCGCGGCGCCTGGGCGTCTCGTATCAGCAAACCAGCTTCAATGAGGCCCGGGCAGATCAGCCCGGGAAATATCGGCCGGCGCGGTCCGCAGGTCAACATCACGCTTCAATGAGGCCCGGGCAGATCAGCCCGGGAAATGATGCGAGTTCGAGGCGGCAGTTGAGAGCCGTTTCGCCCCGCTTCAATGAGGCCCGGGCAGATCAGCCCGAGAAATATGATTCTCACAGACGTGCTCGACCGTGCAGTACCTGCTTCAATGAGGCCCGGGCAGATCAGCCCGGGAAATGATGCGGTACATGTTGCCATCCTTGATCGACGCCGAGCTTCAATGAGGCCCGGGCAGATCAGCCCGGGAAATCGCGTGGCGAGTGTCCCGTCTCGCCGCCGATGACATGGCTTCAATGAGGCCCGGGCAGATCAGCCCGGGAAATTTCACGCTGGTGGCGACATGAGCATCTGGCTGGCGCTTCAATGAGCCCGGGAAATATTGCCCGCACGACTGGCTTCAATGAGGCCCGGGCAGATCAGCCCGGGAAATTGGGAGGCGCAGGCGGCGCCGCCGTCGGCTTCAATGAGGCCCGGGCAGATCAGCCCTCCGTTTGCGCCCTCGCTTCAATGAGGCCCGGGCAGATCAGCCCGGGAAATCGCGAAGCCGCCAAGCACGAACATGAGGCCAGGGCATGCTTCAATGAGGCCCGGGCAGATCAGCCCGGGAAATCGGATGTCGTGGGTCGAGGACTTGCCCTGGGGCTTCAATGAGGCCCGGGCAGATCAGCCCGGGAAATAACCGATGTCGCGTCACTCGCGACGGACGAGGTCTAGCTTCAATGAGGCCCGGGCAGATCAGCCCGGGAAATGAGGCGGTGGTGGCTCGATGCGACTTTACCGCTTCAATGAGGCCCGGGCAGATCAGCCCGGGAAATTCCGGTCCACAACCGGCGGCGACGTGTGGATCGAGCTTCAATGAGGCCCGGGCAGATCATCACGCTTCGCCAAGGCGTCCGGGGCTTCAATGAGGCCCGGGCAGATCAGCCCGGGAAATGCACGTCGAGTTCGGCGTGAGGCCGCAGACGGACGAGGTCAGCTTCAATGAGGCCCGGGCAGATCAGCCCGGGAAATTCGTCAGTGGGCGAGATCGGCACCTTGGTGGCATGACGTGGGCGCTTCAATGAGGCCCGGGCAGATCAGCCCGGGAAATGCGTGCGATTGAGGTTGAGCGCGCTTCAATGAGGCCCGGGCAGATCAGCCCGGGAAATACGATCGTTCGCGCCTCGAGGCACCGCGAACGCTTCAATGAGGCCCGGGCAGATCAGCCCGGGAAATAGCCCCCTCCCCAAGTTCTTGCGTCGGAGGCTTTTGCGGACCCGTTTGCGAGCGGTCCACCGGTCGGGGAGGCGGCAAGTCGAACCCTGCAACCTCCTACCTGAGTTGTCAAGCAGCTAACCAATTGCGAGGAAACGAGTAATGCCCAACGCGAGACCTGGCGCAGGTTTCCCCGGTACCGAAGCGCTCGCGGCCCCTCCGGCGCGCACACGTCAAACAATCGTAGCCTCCCGCTTCGGTGCTTCATAGCTCTTCCCCAAGCTCTCGACCCGAACCTCCACTTTGTCCGCAGGTCCCAGGTCCACAATCAGTATATGGTCCTCGGAGGGCTCGATCAACTTGTCCAGCTTGGCCGTCATGTCGGCTCTCCGGCGGGCCGCGAGCCGACATTGAAAGACAGACAGCTGAACCCAATGGCCGAAGCCGTTCATCACCCTGAACACCTTCCGCCACCGCTTCTGGTCCGAGATGTCGTAGGTCACGAGGTACAAGCGTTCCTTTGCCACGTCCGCTACCTCGGCACGTAGTGAGGATACTCCACGATCTCACCCTGGAAGTGACGCGCGAGCAGCCTGGCTTGCACCTCGATCAGGCGCCGCATGGATACCCGATACCCGAACAGCGGATGCGTCGTCACCTGCTCCACCCTCCGCTCGAATGCGGCAATCAGTGCCTTGCGCCCGGCAGGCTTCAGGGAACATGCAGGCCCATTGAAGACGAAGTGGTTGGGCCGGACCTCTCCGTTGTTCACGACCTGGATTACGCAGGAATCGGCGACGATGGAGCGGAACGGTTCCATCAGGTCCAGCGCCAGTGCAGGCCGGTTGTGCCGCGGCCGATGGTAGAGTCCCAGGTATGGATCGAGTCCGGTCGAGGAAATCGTGTTGCTGAAGAGCCGGACCAGGAGCGCGTAAGCCAGGGACAGCATCGCGTTCACGGGGTCGGTCGGGGGTCTCCGATTGCGCGTCGAGAAGGAAAACGCGCCAATCCCATCCGTCGTGCTGGTCGCCAGCATGTTCTCGAAGTGGCCGAAGTAGATCGCCGCGGCTTCACCCTCGAGGCCAAGGAGGTGTTGGGCATCCTTGGCGTGAAGCGCCCGCCGTGCAAGTTCCTTGAGCCTGGCGAGCGCTCCCTCCTTGCCCTCCAACCCCCGTTCCGCTCGCCAGTTGCGCCGGAGCATCGTGCGCGAGTTCTTGACCTTGGCTGCGACCACACTCCGAGCGAAGTCCAGGCTGCGACGCTCGCTGAACGCTGCTCGGTACTGCGCTTCGCGAACGGCCACGTTGCCATTCCCTGTTCCAAAAGTGTGGCCGAGAAACCATCCCCCTGTTGAGAACCAGGACACCGGGATCTCTGCCCTCATCAACGCGTGCAGTGCGGGCGTCGTGACCGACACCGGGCCAAAAAGAGCGACCTGGGAAACCGAGATCATCGGCACCCTCACGGTGTCCGTCTTCGTCTCGACGATCAGCCTTTCTCCGTCCTTGCGGACGCGTGCGCCGGGCGTCTGCACATAGAGCGGCAACGCTGGATCATCCGACGGGTTCAGCGGCCGCGGCGGATAGCCCTTCTTGAAGAGGTTCGTCTCGTCCGGCAGGCAAATGCCAGCCAGCGAACAACGTGGACACTTCGGGCTGTTTTCCAGCGGCGGCGGTCGCTGTCGGAGTCTCGGCCGCGGCGCGCAAGCCCGCGGATTGCGTCGAGGGTCGAGCCGCTCCGAGGACAGGGTCACCGACCGTACGCGGGCCATCTCCTCGTCCAGCTCGTCCGGATCGGGCAGGCGGCCGCCCCCCTTGTCGACGCGGGCGTGGACGCGCTTTCCCTCGGCGGTGTCGGCGCTCTCCGCCCATTCGCCCTCGACCCACTCCAGGTAGGCCAATCGCGGACAATAGACCCACTCGTTGACCATCCGGGCGGGCACCAGCGGTGTCATCGCGTCGGCTGGGGGCGGCGGGATCGGCAGGATGAGTTGTGTTCGGTCGCTCATGCGGCTTGGGTCCGGTGAAGGGCGGGGGTCAGGTGACGGGCGTCATGCCTTCCATGGGTTGAAGACGAGTACGCCCGCGGCCGAGTAGGCGCGATGCTTGCGGGTGCAGATGGTGAGGCGGTGTACGCGGGCTGTCGCAACGAGGAGGAGGTCTCGCTGGCGGGACTCCTTGCCGTCTGCACGACGCCGACCGAGTATCCGACGCCGTTCCAGAACGATGTCTTCCGTCACCGGGAGGATCCGTTCCGCGAACCAGGGTCTGAGCACCTGGTCGAGCCACATTCCAATTTCGGTCTGGAGCACCGCATCGCACCGGCGTTCGGTGTAGTGCCGCAGCGCCGCGATTGTGGCCGTGCTCATGAAGAGGGATTCGCGGGGCTGGGCATCGGACCACGACTTGACCCGGGGGTCTGGACGGGACTTCCGAAGCTCGAGGAGCACCCTGCGATCGAGAAGCCAGCCCGTCATGTCACTGATCGACCTCGAGGAGCGGCTTCGGTGCGGCTGCGCGGCGCCCCACACGGTTCAGCGGCGACTGCGAGAGGAGATCGTGCAGGGTGGGGGAAACGTGGCGAGCGGTGAGGCGCTCGAACTCGGGTGTCGAAACGATCACCACGGCGTCGTGTCCGTGCACCGTGACACGCTGGGGCTGGCCCGAGCGGGCGAGACGCACGACATGGCTGAACCGGGCCTTGGCCTGGCCGAGGGGCCAGGTGGGGTGGGGCCGAGGTTTCATGAGCACTCCCTGGTATGAAGTATTTTGACTAATATAGTCATAACTATTGAGCAACGGGACGAGCTCGGGCCAGGGGACGGGTGGTGGTGCTCGGGCTTGCTCGCCGGTGACCGCGCGCCTAGCCTTCCTTCCCACCGACTCCCGCCGACCGCAAAGGCGCTTGAGCGATGACCTCCCCAGACCGGCGCAAGCTGCCCCTCGGCATCCAGACCTTCCGAGAGATCCGCAGCGGAGACTACTACTACGTCGACAAGACGGCCTATGTGGGCCGCCTGCTGGATGAGGGCAAGCACTACTTCCTGTCTCGTCCCCGGCGCTTCGGCAAGAGTCTGTTTCTGGACACCTGCAAGGAACTGTTCGAAGGGAACGAACCGCTGTTCCGCGGGCTGGACATTCACGACCGCTGGGACTGGTCAATACGCTACCCCGTGCTGCGGCTGAGCTTCGGCGGAGGCAACTTCACGGAGCCGGGGTCACTGCTCACGAATCTCATGGCGCAGCTCGACGCCGTGGAAAGCCGGTCGGGTGTGGCTTCGGCGTGCCGCACCGGCCCCGAGCGGCTCGCGGCACTGGTCGAAGCCCTTCACCGCAAGGCCGGACGGCCCGTTGCGGTCCTGGTCGACGAATACGACAAGCCCATCCTCGACGCGCTCGACACACCGGATGTCGCACGCGCGAACCGCGACTTCCTGCGCGGTGTCTACGGGGTCGTCAAGGACGCCGATGCGCACATCCGGTTCAGCTTCTTCACGGGGGTGAGCAAATTCTCGCAGGCCAGCCTCTTCTCGGGCCTCAACAACCTGATCGACATCACGCTGGAGCCGGCGTTCTCGGCCGTTTGCGGGTACACGGACCGCGATCTGGACACCGTATTCGCTCCCGAGCTGCCGGGGCTGGACCGGGACCAGATCCGCGAGTGGTACAACGGCTACCGCTGGCTGGGCGAAGAAGTCTACAACCCCTTCGACATCCTGCTGCTTTTCCGCCGCCGGAAGTTCGGCGCCTACTGGTTCGAAACCGGCACTCCCACGTTTCTGCTGGATACGCTGTTCAAGCGCCGCGTCAGTTCCGTGGAGCTGGGCGGGATGGTGGGCGACAGCGAATTGCTGTCCACCTTCGACGTGGACGACATGTCGACCGAAGCGCTGCTTTTCCAGACCGGGTATCTGACCATCACCGGGGAAGCGGATCTGGGAGGCAAGCCGCTCTACCGGCTAGGCTATCCCAACCGCGAAGTGCGGCAGAGCCTTCACGAGAGCCTGCTGCGCTACCTGGTGAAGGACGCGACGCGGCAGGTGGCCAACAGCGTCCGCCTCTACGAGCTCCTGGAGACAGGCGACTTCGCCGGCCTCGAAGCCTTGTTCCAGGCGTTCTTCTCCAGCATCCCCTACGAGTGGTACACGAACAACGACATCGCGGACTACGAGGGCTACTACGCGAGCGTGTTCTACTCCTACTTCGCCGCCCTGGGACTAGACATCACGGTGGAGGACAGTACGAGTCACGGCCGTCTGGACATGGCTGTGCGCTTTGGGGGGAACGTCTACCTGTTCGAGTTCAAGGTGGTGGAGCTCGAGCCGGAGGGGGACGCGATGGCGCAGTTGCGGGAGAAGGGGTACGGGGACAAGTACCAGGACGGGAGCGGGGAGGTGTTCCTGGTTGGCGTGGAGTTCAGCAGGAAGACGAGGAACGTGATGGGGTTTGAGGTGGGGAGGGGGTGAGGGGGCTCACCAACCAACCTACATCGCCCCAAACATCCCGAGCCCGAAGTGACTGGCAAACCCTACCGCCAAGGGTCCGCGGAACTCTCTGGAAAACTCGATCTCCAGCAGTGCCCCCGATGAATCGGGCTGCGACTCCCGCCCCCGAGACCGGAAACGGTGGAAGTTCAGAGCACGCCGTGGAGTGCCGCCTACCATGATCTCCGGCACCTCACGGATCTTGACGCCTACAGTGTCGATCCCCCGCCGTTTCAACAGCCTGAGCAGTTCCCCGGGATGCCCGGCCTTCTTCACGTGGCCGGCAGCGAGGAACGGCGTGACGCTCTGCCAACGTCGGGACACCGCCAGCAGGCGGGAACTCCCGGCGAAGTCCTCCGGGCGTCCGAACCCCTCCAGGGCAACACGCCACTCATCGATGTTGGGGTCCTTTCCGGGCTGGCCACCAGCCTTGCGGGGCGTCAACCAGATACGCGTGACCCGGTCGAGCCGGGATCGAATAGCTGGGTCAATGCCCCCCGAGATGAACACGGTTACGCGGTCGATCCAGCCGTCCTCATCCGCGTCTTCGGGCAACCAGAAGGCGTGGGGATGAATTGGGTCCCTTATCGGCCTGTTGCCGCGGCCCCGTCCCGAGATCTGCCATGGTGCGAGGAGAACCCGCTTCCCCGTTTCCTCTTCCGTCTCCCAGCCGAACTTGGACATCACCGCAGCCCGCATCACTTCGCCGATCTTCACGGCGTCCTCCATGCGGGGCCGGGGGCGTCCAGCCAACAGGAAACGTGCGACGGTGGGAAGATCTGACATCGTGTTGTTCGTCCTGACTCTGCCAACCGCCCGCGATACCACACCGGGAGCTGCGTCCGGGCTGCGTGCGTAGATGGCCTCATAAGCTGCGGGCGGGCGGTCCCACTTGCACTTCTGCAGGTCCGCCGTGTCCAGCGAAAGAGCATCGACCAGGCGAGGAGGCAGCGTGTCAACGCTCGCGCTTGCTCGGAACGACCGATCGATCCGGTTCTGGAGCGCACGCTCCGAGAGCGGTTTCCTCGACGACGCGCGAACTCGCTCCGCTTCCTGATCGATCAACCGCCTGCGCTCGCTTCGGTACGACGCTGCGGAGCGCGACACCAGAACCCGAAGAGAATCGCCAGAAAAGCCGCGCTCGGCAGGGCCGCAGTTCGGTTCCCCTGTGGTTTCGGTCACAACCCGGCATTCAGTCCAGCTCTCCGCGCGTCCCAGGTATCCCATCCCGGACGCGAGGTCCCGGGCGAGATCGAACAAGTCGCCGTCGAGGGTCACGTCCCGCCACATGGCAACTACTTCGGCCCCCTTTGGCAAGTGCAGAAAGGCGTCAAAGACGAGAGTCTTCGACTCCGACTTGCCCTTTCGCGTCGGCATGTAATGACGTGTGTGGGCATGAATTGCCCCTGGAGGCAGGAGGAATACCGGCAGATCGTCCGCCAGGGCGTCGATCAACCCGGCCAGATCGTCCTCGCTCCAACGCTCGCGGTCCCCCTTGCGCCAGTAACAGGCGACCAGCGCCCTCAGTATCCGCCAGGGCTCCGGCGGCCAAGCCACGTCGGCTTCGTTGACGTTCCGGCCCCAGGGAGTGGCATGATACCTCCCGGCCGGGAAACGGAAGGCGAATCCGAACACCGGCTACTTCTGGTAAGTGACGGTGAGGACTCGCGTGTCTCCGAAGAGCCCTGCCGCCCCAACATTCTCGACCAGCCCCGGAATCTCGGCCTCGATGGCGGCCAGCTCCGGCAAGGAGAATCCCGCAGGCCGGGTTACGGTCACGTTGACGACATCGAGATCGCACGCGGTGCGGAACCGCAGGCCCTCGGCCAGAAGCTTTCGGATCTTGAACAGGGCCAGCAGGACCAGGAGTCGTTCGACATCGACACCCAGGCCGTATGCGCGGACTTGCCGGAGATCGAGATTGAAGTAGGCGGTGATTCGTTCGGCCGTCCATTCGTCGCGGGCGAAGGGCACGTTTCCGAACCCCCTGGCGGTATCCCCCTTGGGGTCGACCGCGTCGTTCTTCACACCCCCGCTCACAGCCCGCTTGGCACCCTCAGCTTCGACAAAGGCGGAAAGTGATCTCGGCAACCTCAGGCGTCCCCCGGCCAGCTCCTTCTTGGCAAGGAAGACCCCATGCAGCAGCGCGTTGGTGTCGAACTCGAGGAGCACCTTGGCAAGTTCGCGCAGATCGACCCGCCCCTGCTCGAGGTTGGCCAGCCGCTCCTTGAGCATCTCCAGGACCGACCTGTCCTTGCCTTCGAGGATGTAGGGCGAATTGAGACGGTGCGCTTCGATGAGCGAGTTGGTGAGGTGCTTCCCGTCCTTGTCCAGTACCTGGATCACCGGCAGACCTCGTAGCGGCTCCATCCAGTCGTCCTGGACCTCATCCCAACAGACGGTCTCCAGGCGGTTGGCCATCGACTGGGCGCTTTCCACCAGGACGGTCTGGCCGGATCCGTTCGGGGACTCGTAAACGGCGTGACCGAGGTTGGGGAAGCCCGTGGGCTGAAAACGCGTCCCCTGAATGGGTCGTAGCCTCGCTTCCAGCAGGAGTCGTGGTTCGTTGGCGAGCAGAGTGAGGTCAACTGCCATTCTGTGTTTCCTCCGTGGGGTAGGTGGTGTCGGAGACGGCGCCTGGGTAGGCTCGCCGCAGCAAGCTGGTCAGTGCCTTGTCGGTTACAGGGATCAGGAGCGCGGCAGCCAGGCGGTCCGGTCGGAGGCCCACGCCGATTCGTCCGCCGTCCAGACTCGCGTGCTGGCCTCTGGACCGAATGGGATCGTAGGGTGACGACAGGCCGGAAGCGCGTGCGCGGGCGAACGCGGCAGAGACAGCAGCGTCGGTTGTTCGGCCATCGGCGTTGGCACCACCCCCGCGCAACTGGGCTACCAGACCCGGCGGAACCGGCATCGTCCCCTCGCCGGGAATCGCACCCACGCGAACGAGGGTGGCATTGGGCGAGAAGACCGGCTTGAGCACGGAGTACGCGAACGGTAGGGTAGCTGTCGTTGGTACAGTTTCGGTCTTCTTCTTCGGCAACCAAGCAGGCTGCGTCCACACCATCCCGGCCAGGAGCGCGGAGCAGCGAGCGTCGTCAAAGTCCCCGGTCAGAAAGGCCGCCACATCCGACATCCGTGCGAAACTCGCGCTACTCAAGGGCTTGTCCGTCAGCCCGCGAATGGGCACTTCCACCAGACGGCGCTTCAGCACGGCGACCATGTTCGCAACCAGTCCCCTGTGACCCCACACCACTGTGGGCGGATTGTTGTTGCCTGCCCAGGCCCGGCGTTTCCGCAACCATCGGTGCCGGAAGAAGGTCTTCCCCTCGAAGCCGTCAGCGGGTCCATTGGTGAGCGGTGCGAAATGGGCTGCCATCGGTGGCGCCTTCACGCTCAGCGGATGTGATTCGCCAGACCCGGACTCCACCCCACGGGCCGGCGTGGAAAGGCCGAGTGATGCGAGTGCGGCGGCGATCCGGAACTCGGGGCTCCCGTCGTCGGCTTGAAGTAGCCATGGACGTGACAGCAGGGGCGGGGGAGGCACATTCTCCCGGCCGTTGGGGCTTGTGCTCAGCCAGTTCGCCAATCGACCGATGGCTTCCAACGCGGCGCTCACAGATCGGTACGATACGTCCGGCGCCAGGATCCCGAACAAAGAGTCCTCCAAGACCTTGGCCGCATTGCGAACCTTGGCTGGCTGATTGTCGTTGCGGCCCAGTCGTCGCGCCCGGTTCAACCAGCCTCCCGTGTCCAGATCAGCGACGAGCTCCGCACCCGGAGACGGTGCCGCTCGCCGGCGAGCGATGGCGGTGGCGTAGTGGTTCTTGCCGGCGCGTTTGTAGAAACCGTAGCGTTGAAACTCCGAGAAGCCACGGCTGACCCCGAGAGTTGCCAGGGCACGGGCGAATTCCAATCCGTCGCGGGCCGTTTGCCCGTTCGCGACGGCGCGTCCTTCGCCGAAGAGTGCTTCGATCTCGCAGAAACGGGCAGGCCGCGACCACAAGGGAGCCCAGAATTCGGCCCGGGCATCGGACTCGTCCGTGGCTTCGATTCCACCCCACCCCGCACCGACCGCTCCCACCGTGAACGGAAAGCTTGCTCGCGCAATTGTAGTGCTCTGGTGGCGACGGGTGGCCGCGCAGGCGAAGGTCGCCGCACCCTCAAGCATGAGTACATAGTCCCACGGATTCACGACCGGCCCGCCTTCGTATCCGGTGGTCGAGTTCGGTCCGCCGGCCCCGCCCGGCGAGTATTGGCCCACCGCGGCATTTGTGAGTCCATGGATCGGCGCGTTCCACAGCGCGCTATCCAGCAGGGGCTTGGCGGCGGGGGACGGTACGCCGGACGATGCGTTGAAGATCCCCGGGGACTTGGCGTCCGAAACGAGTCGGCGCATCAAATTGTTAGTGAAATCAAGCCGTCCGTCGTTCCCGCCCGTGCCGAGCAGTTGTGGAAACCGGAGTCGGCCCCCGGACAGCACGAGTGCCGCGTCGACCCAGGGGAGGGCTGACTCAGGGAGCCGAGCCCTCAGCATCGCCACGAGTGTCGCCTTCGCGTCGCCCTGGGGGCGGACGCGCAGATCAAGACCCTCGAGAGTCTCGGACGCAACTCGGATGGCCAGCGCGAACGGCTGGAAGCGCTCAGCGACGGAGTCCGAGCTCATGGGCCCGAAACCGTCCCGGTTGTCCTTGGGGTAGAACCCGCTACCTCCATTCCACGGTGCGATCACCGGACTGGGCGCGTACTCATGCAGGAAGAACCCCAGCACCCCATCCCGCCCCAGCGTCGTCCGCACATGGAATCGCTCGCCCTCCCACCAGCCCCGCACACCCGGATCGGCGGCCTCTCCCGACACGTTGTTTGCCGCGGAAGACAGTAGTCGGAGGACGCCGAGCGCCTTCAGATAGGACGCAAGCGGCGTGGGTGAGCACCCATCAAGTGTCAACCGCTCAGGTGCCATCATACCCTCCCTCCACTTCCTTCCGGGATGCACGCCTGTCCGCGATCCGCAGCAGAGTCTCCAGCCACGCCAGACGGAACGGACCGAAGCCCGCCAGGAGCTCCCTTGTGCGCTCGGTCCAGCTCTCTTTCGTCACCTCGTCCCATCCAAGCTCCATGATCGACAGAGTCAGATTCCCGCCCGCCCACCGCTCGGCTCCACCGAGCTCCATTTCCGGTACTTCGTCGTCTTCCCACACGCCACGGGCGAAGCGAGCGCCCACGCGATCGATATCCTTCGGCGCCGATTCGCGCGGAAGGGCGCGCAGGTTCATTCGCACCTTGCCGTGGTGCGCGGCGATCAAGTAGGCGCCCAGATCGGCGCCCCGCGACCAATCCTCCTGCGCGAGGAACGCCAGCGCGGAGGCGAGTTCGTGACGGAAATACGCGCGGCCGTGGCGCACATTCTGCCCCACCGTCTTGGCGAGAAGCACGCCTTCCGGAACCGATCGGCCGTCCAGCCCTCGCCGCATGGTATCCTGAAAGACCTCATGCGCCTTCCCCAAGTCATGCCAGCGGGCGGCCCGGATGACCAGTTCCCGCGTCTCCCCGTCCAATCCCAGCGCCTCACACAGCATTGACGCTTCGTGGGCGACGTGACCCAGGTGGTCGGTAAGGGACACCAGGGCCCCGGTTTCGCTCAGCGTATCGTCGCCGTGCCCTTCCGCCTCTTGGTCCTGACCATGGCTCGCAGTTGGCGACGCCGCGGTGGCAGGCGCAGGTTGGTACGGATCAACCGGCTCCGGCACATGCTTCTGATCCCCGGTGAACCCAACGCTTTCCAGGTACCCGCCAGCCCGTACATCCACCAGCAGCGTCAACCCGGGAAAGGGGGCGTCTCGGAAGGGTTCCCACCCGAGAGGGATGGATCCAGATTGCCCTTCTCGGCGCCGCCATTGGGGGTCGCGCACGAAGAAGAGGGGTTCGGAGACCTTTCGCTTCGCCTTGATCCAGTTCCTGGCTAGTCCAATCGGTACGGCACATAGCTCCTGCGAGCTCGGCTCGGGCAGTGCATCGCCGGACACCGGCAATTTGCGCCAGAAGACCCGGATGTCCGTATCATCGGCGTCGCGCACGTAAGGAGAAATGTCAACGTCAAAGCCTGTGAGGTCGGCGTCCGTGTCGAAGAGATCGTCGAGGTCCTTCCGCCGCAGCACTCGCAGCGGGGGATCGATGTCGCCGGGCGCGGGCAGGCGTACCGGAGCCACGTCCTTCAATGAGGCGAGCTGTTTACCGGCTTCGCGCAGTTCGTCGACTTCGTAGGGTCTCGACATGGTGACCGCCTGTTTCTCGACCTTCTTGTCGTCCCCCTCCAGCGCCCCGAGCAGGTCGATCCAGAAAACGTGAGCCCCGTCTTCGAGTTCCGCCCGCCGATTCGCACGCCCGAACCTCTGCACCATCGATGCCCACGGCGCCAGTTCCGTGAACATCACGGCTGCCGAGATATCCACGCCCGCCTCCACCGCCTGTGTCGCAATGACGATGATGTCGGACTGGGCACCAGTATCCACGATCTTGTCCATTTCACGCTTGCGGTCCGCCGGGCGGAACCGCGAATGGACAAGCGCGAGCGCGGGAGCGGAATCCCTGCGAGCCGCCAGGATCTTTGACACCCGGTCGTGGAGTCCTTGCGCGCGCTTGACCTGGTTGACGATGACGAGCGTCATGTGGCCCGCACGGTGCGCGTCAACGACGGAGTTGGCCAGGCGACCGAGGTAGGCCCTTTCGTCCTGGACACCTGGCGACTCGGGTGCATCATTGGCGCGGCTGAGGTGCTTGGGAGCTCGAGCAAGTTCGCGCAGCTTGGCGTCGTCCTCCGCGGCCGGGTCGACTCGGACCACTTCGGTTGGGGCGGCATGGTCCACCGTTGCGAGCCACTCCGGCGCGAGAGTGGCTGAAATCCAGAGGCTCCGACACGGGCGTCCAGTCGGCCGGCCGCTCTTGGATGCCCTCGCGAACTCGCGGCGCCGAAAGGCCTCCAGTTGGGCGGACGTTGCCCGCCCCGCACCCATCAGCTGCACCTCGTCGAACACCCATTGAGTGTCCTCGTGGAGCACCCCGAACTCCATCGGCCAAGCGGCGCGGGAGGCGGCGTATCCCCGCATGAGGGCGCGGCTGAGAAGCATGTCCTGAGTGCCCACGATGATCGCCGGCCGCTCGGGGGTCTCAACCCAACGGCCGGAATCGACTCCACCCATCAAGACACGGACATCATCGGCGCGTGGGAGCACTCCCCCGGGATCAAATCCCTTGTCTTCAAGGCATCCCAGCCACCGGCGAACCTCGCTGTTCGTCTGATCGACCAGCGTGCGCATCGGGAGACACCAAACCAATCGGCTGGGTGTTGTCTCAGGTCGGCGAAGCCGGTGGTACATCCACGCCAGCGTCACCCCGGCCGTCTTGCCCGATCCAGTCGGGGCAATCAAGACCTCCGGCCACTCGCCCTCCGCAAGGGCGCGCTGCCATTTGAAGGGACGCGCAGACCTGTCGTCGAACGCCTCCTGGAAGAGTCGATGGAAATCTGGGATTCTGGGGCCCTCGGGCAACTGACGGCTCGCAGGTCAAACTGTTGGGTTTGGAAGGCACCGTGAAGCGACGGTTCGTCACATCGAGAACGGTGTTCCACAGCGAGATTGTTCATCCATGATGTCAGAATGCCACTTCAAGGTAAAGACCCGGGGAGGAGTGCGCGGACCACGCATTGGAAAGTCCACGCCTGAATCCCGCTAACGAGTTCTTCCAGACGCCCCTTGCGACCGTCCTGCGCGTGCTCGATGAAGCGGCCCACTGATGGCAGTCCCTCTCGGGCGTCCCGCGCGTCCGGCCACCCAATCCAAGACGTTTCATATATCATCATATATTTTCCGTCAACGAATATATATCTTGACGTATCATTCTCTCCCCAACAACCCCTCCAGATACCGCCCCGTATACGACCCCTTCACCCCAGCCACCCGCTCCGGCGTCCCCTCCGCCACAATCCGCCCCCCCGCGTCACCGCCTTCCGGGCCGAGGTCGATCACCCAGTCGGCGGTCTTGACCACGTGCAGGTTGTGCTCGATCACCACGACGGTGTTGCCGCGCTCGACGAGGCGGTGCAGGACCTTGAGCAGGATGCGGACGTCCTCCATGTGGAGCCCGGTGGTGGGCTCGTCCAGGATGTAGACGGTCTTGCCCGTGGCCTTCTTCGAGAGCTCCGACGACAGCTTGATGCGCTGGGCCTCGCCGCCCGACAGGGTCGTCGCGCTCTGGCCCAGGTGGATGTAGCCCACGCCCACGTCGGACAGCGTCTTGAGCCGGCGCCTGATCTGCGGGACGGCCTCGAAGAAGTCGAGTGCGTCGTCGATGGTCATCTCCAGCACGTCCGCGATGTTTCTGCCCTTGAAGTAGATGTCGAGGGTCTCGCGGTTGTAGCGGCGTCCCCGGCAGACGTCGCAGCGCACGTAGACGTCGGGAAGGAAGTGCATCTCGATCTTGACGAGGCCGTCGCCCTTGCAGGACTCGCACCTCCCTCCCTTCACGTTGAACGAGAAGCGCCCGGCCTGGTAGCCGCGGATCTGGGCCTCGGGAACGCCCGCGAAGAGCTGGCGGACCGGTGTGAACAGGCCTGTGTAGGTTGCGGGGTTGGAACGCGGCGTGCGGCCGATCGGAGACTGGTCCACCTCGATCACCTTGTCCACTGCCGACAGGCCGTCGATTCGGTCGTGGGCCCCGGGGACCGCCCGGCTGCGGTAGAACTGGCGTGACAGCGCCTTGTACAGGGTCCCGTTGACGAGCGTCGACTTGCCCGAACCGCTGACCCCGGTGACGGCGATGAAACACCCGAGCGGGAAGGCCGCGTCGATGGACTTGAGGTTGTGCTCCGACGCCCCCCGCACGGTGAGGCGCTTGTCCGGGTCGGGCCTCCGCCGCTCCTCGGGAACCGGTATCTCGCGGTCGCCGCGCAGGTACGCCCCCGTGATCGAGTCGGGCGCGGCGCGGATCTCGTCCACCGTCCCCGCCGCCACCACCCGTCCCCCGGCGCGGCCCGCCCCCGGGCCCAGGTCGATGACGTGGTCCGCGGCGAGGATCGTGTCCTCGTCGTGCTCGACCACGATCACCGAGTTGCCGAGGTCGCGCAGCTCCTTGAGGGTGCCCAGCAGGCGGTGGTTGTCGCGCTGGTGCAGCCCGATCGACGGCTCGTCCAGGATGTACAGCACGCCCACCAGGCGGCTGCCGATCTGGGTCGCGAGCCGGATGCGCTGGGACTCGCCGCCCGACAGGGTGTCCGCCGAGCGGCTGAGCGTGAGGTAGTCGAGGCCCACGTTCCGCAGGAAACCCAGCCGCTCCGTCACTTCCTTGAGGATCGGGTTCGCGATCTCGCCGGGAAGGGGCTCGGGGGGGGCGGGGGCGGGGGTGGGGGGCTGGCCGCGCGCCGGATCGTCGCCGTCCGGGTGGGATCGTCCCGTGACGGGGAGGCGGCCCAGGAAGTCGAGGACTTCCCCGATGGGCTTTTCCACGAGGTCGCTGATGGGGGCGCCGCCGATGCGCACCGACCTCCCGAAGGGGCCGAGGCGGGAGCCGCCGCAGTCCGCGCAGATACGGCGCGACATGTACTGCTCGAGCTGCGTGCGCACGTGCTCCGAGGTCGTGTCGCGGTACCGGCGCTCGACGTTGGCGACGACGCCCTCCCAGTAGTCCTCGTAGTGGCCCTTCATCTTCCCGGCGTTGTAGGGGAAGCGGATCTTCATCCCCCCCGACCCGTTGAGCAGCGCGTCGCGCGCCGCCCGGGGCAGGTCCCGCCAGGGCACGCGCGGGTCGAACTCGTAGGCCAGGGCCAGCCCGGGAATCACGGAGCCGCGGAGGTGGCCGCCGGGCTCGCCCCAGGGGATGATCACGCCCTCCAGGACGGAGAGCGACGGGCTGGCCAGGAGGAGTGCGCCGTTGACCTCGCGCGTGGTGCCCAGGCCGCCGCAGCCGGGGCAGGCCCCGTGGGGGGAGTTGAAGGAGAACACCCGGGGCTCCAGCTCGGGGAAGCTGGTCCCGCAGTTCGCGCAGGCGTAGTGCTCGCTGAAGAGGTGGGAGACGTCTTCGCGTCCGCGTCGCTCGATGACCTGCACCACCCCCTCCGCGGCGCGGAGCGCGGTCTCGACCGAGTCTGATAGGCGTGTTCGGTCCTCCTCCCGGACCGCCAGCCGGTCCACGATGATCCCGATATCGTGGTTCTCGTAGCGGTTCAGGCGGGGGACCTCGCGCAGGTCGTGGACCCTGCCGTCAACGAGCGCGCGCGCGAACCCGTCGCGGCGCGCCCGGTCGAAGAGGTCGCGGAACTCCCCCTTGCGGCCCCGCACCAGCGGCGCCACCACCTGGATGCGCGTCCCCTCCGGCATGCCCAGCACCCGGCCGACGATATGGGTGGCGGGCTGGCGCCTGATCGGCAGATCGCAATCCGGGCAGTGGGGCGTGCCCACGCGGGCGTAAAGTAGTCTCAGATAGTCATAAATCTCGGTTACGGTACCGACGGTTGAACGCGGATTGCGCGACACCGACTTCTGCTCGATCGAGATGGCCGGCGAGAGCCCCTCGATGGTGTCCACGTCGGGCTTCTCCATCAGCCCCAGGAACTGGCGCGCGTACGCCGACAGCGACTCGATGTAGCGGCGCTGGCCCTCGGCGTAGATGGTATCGAAAGCCAGCGACGACTTGCCCGACCCCGACAGGCCCGTCACGACGACGAACCGCTCCCTCGGGATATCCAGCGAGATGTTCCGCAGATTGTGCTCCCGGGCCCCGCGGATGACGAGCTTCAATATCCCCATTCGCGGAAGAAGGAGAATCCCCAGATGCGGGCCAGCTGGAGCGAGATGTCGTCGAGCCCGCGGTACTGCTCACGGGTGCAGCGGCCCTCGACAAAGCCCTCCATGGTCACGGCCCGGGGCAGCGTGACCTCGAGCCTCAGGCCCCCGCTGCTCACGGGGACGGTGGGGTCGGCGCAGTATGCGCGCCGGTACACGCCAATCAGGAACATGTCGTCCCGGAGGTAGCGCCCCACCTCCACCCGGAGCGACGAGGCGCCGAGGGCCGTGGTGGCCAGTCCGTAGTCAGGCTGCGACACGGACAGGTAGTCCAGGTCGAGCTCCCGTGCGAACTGATCGCCGATCACGTTGACGACCTGGCTCAGCAGATAGCCCCGGCCCGCTACGAACGAGGCCGTGCCTCCGGAACCGAGCAGCGTTGAGGAGCAGCGGCCCAGGATGAGCAGGTTGTACAGCTCGGACTCCGAAGTCGTGCGCTCGGTGTCGCTCTGGATGTTGACATAGGGCTTGAGGAGCGTGCCGTACATGTTGGTGGTGAGCTCCTGCGGCTCACCGTCGCAGGTGGCCAGCCGGGTCACCGCCGTTACCGAAATCCCCGGGTCGAACCCCGGCGTCCCCGGGAAGCGGAATACCCCTTCCGTCATGCGCAGGGTGCGCGAACCGAGCCTGTAGGTCCCCCTGACGAGGTTCGCGTCGCCGTACACGATGAACCGGTTGCCCGCCCGGTCGAAGGTGAGCGACAGGTCTCCCGCCGTCTCCACGTTCATGTTGCGGGACCTGATCCGGTTCCCCCGTCCCAGGGCCAGGTCCACGTCGAGACGCAGGTTCTGGAGGAAGGGGACGCGCTCGCCCACGGCGTTCTCCTCGGCGCCGAGACCGAGCTGCACGGTGGCCGCGCTGAACAGCGCCGGGTCGTACAGGTCAACGATCTCGGCAGTCCGCCGGAATTCCTCGATGTCGACCGTGCCTTCGACCACCTCGAGGGCGCCCATGATGAGGGGGTAGTTGAAGGTGTTCGTAAGGACGACCGAGTCGCCCGTGACCGCAGCCTCGATGTCGATCCGGTTCACAATCTGGAACTCCCTGGGCCAGAAGGCCAGCTCCAGCCCGACATCGTTCTGGACTTCGGCCAGATCCAGGGTGCCGCGGACATCCAGGGTGCCCCCCGAGACCGCCGAGCCGTCCACCGTCACCACGCCGCTCGGATCCATATCCAGCTCCATCTCCGCCGAGGACAGCCGCGTGCCGAAAGCCGCGACCGTCGCCTCCCCGTCCCGCAGACGGAGGGAGCCGTCGGGTTCCAGCGCCGACGGACGCCCCCGGAGCCTCACGTCGCCGCTTACCGTTCCCGCGACCCCTTCCAGGCCATCCAGCACGCCGAGAACCATCGCCGCCGGGAAGGAGTCGGCCTCGACCCGCAGGTCCACAGGCTCGTCCGGAATGCGATCGGCGACCGGCGCCAGACGCAGGTCGAGCGGGACCGTGCCCTCCGCGCGCAGGTTGCGGCGTCCCCCGCTCCACGCTTCCACCCGGGTCGCGAGTGCCCGGCCCGCGTAGCTTCCGTTCGCGGACACCCGGTCGAAGCTGAAGGTGCCCAACTCGATGTCCGATGCCTCGAGGGTCCCCACCCACTGCGGGTCGCGCCCGGATCCGCTGGCGCGCAGGTTCGCGGACACCACGCCCGTCGGGGAAGCCTCCATCTGCAGCAGGCTGCCCACGACCCCCAGATCGAGTTCGGCGACCTGCAGTTCGAAGTCTGACTCGCTCTCCCCCCGGGACAGCCGTCCGTCCGCGCGCACCCGCAGGCCCTCCGTCCCCGGCCGGATCAGGCCGAAGTCCCGGACGCTCAAGACCTCCGGGTCCCACTCCAGGCGCGCGGGTCCCCTCAGGTTCCACCGGCGGTCGTCCCTCACCACCGTGAAGCGGTCGAGATCGATGCGTCCGCCCTCTTCGTGCAGGCCGACCACTCCCTGCGCGTCGTACGACTCGGTTCCCGAACGGGCAATGAAGGTGCGCAGCCGTCCGCCGGCACCCGGGGCGAAGCTGCCCTCCAGAAGGGCGGACCGGTATTCGCGGTCGCGGAAGGATACGGAGTCGCCCGTCACCGTTCCCGCGATCACCACCGGCTCGGGGGGCTCGGGCGGGGCGCCGGTCGAATCCTCCGCCTCGCCCGCAGGCCCCGATACCCGCAGGCCCAGTCCGTTCACGGTCAGATCGGCCTGCAGGGAGCGCGCCAGGAACTGGCCATACTCCAGCTCCTCGAAGGTGATCGCCGCATGCGCGACGAGGTCGCGCAGCGCGCCCTCGATCCGGACCTGCCCGTCGGCCCTCGCGTCGAAGCGGATGTCGCGGGCCCGCGGGAAGGTGTCGGGGTCGACCCCGTCGAACTCGATCATGATGCTCTGCTCGATCGGGAGGAGTTCGTCCCACGCCACGAGGTTCTCGCCCATGAAGAGGTCGCGCAACGGGTGGATGGAGCGCGACGCGACGGCGAGCGCCACGCCTTCGCCCGCCGCCGAAACCGTCCCCAGCGTCCCCCCACCCCGGATCCCGACACCACCCACATCCGCATACGCCGACTCCACCCGCATGAGTCCATCTTCGTCCACCCACGCCTCCACACCGGCCGAGTCGACTTCGAGAGGGCCGATCGTCGAGGGCTCCACCTTCAGCACGAGGCCAGCGCGCACCGACTCCAGGTCGAGTCCGCGCCCGTTGAGCGTCGCGCTTGCGGTGAGGCTGAAGGGGTCCGGGAGCCCCTCGACGAACTCCGAGAGCCGGAACTCCTCCACCCAGGCCTCGATATGGTAGCCCGCCGCCGGGTCCCTGGCGTTGACCTGGCCTTCGGCGGCCAATGGGCCGGCCGCGGTCTGCAGGTCGGAGGCGAACTCCAGCTCGTCGAGGCTGCCCGACAGCGACACCGTGCCGCTGACGGCGCCGGACACGGGGAAACCGGGGTACATCTCGCTCACGGTGGTCAGCGACAACGGCTCCAGCCGCGCCTGCAGGTCGACCACCGAGATCGCGGTGTCGCCGTACACCGTTCCCCGCACCGCGACGGAGCTGGCCTCTCCTTCCGGCACCGACTGGTTCGCGGCGATCTCCACCGCCATTCCGGTCCGGAGGTCGCCGTCCAGGCGCACGGTCATGTCACCGCTCCCGATCCAGGGGACCTGGGGAACAAGGGTCTCCAGCAGCCGGTAGTCGAGTTCCGCGGCGCTCAGCGACACGTCTTCGACCGCGCCCCGGTCGAGCACGGTGCCGCGGCCGGACAGGCGCGCGAGCGTCCCGCCGCCGTCCCCGGAATGGAGCGCGAGCTCGCCTGAGGCGCTCAGTCGCCCCGGCCTGCCATCGAAGCGGACGTCGCCCGACAGCAGTCCGGCAACCTCCAGGGGTTCGGGCAGCCACCGGTTCAGCTCTGCCGTGGACAGCCGCTCCGGCGCCACCGTCAGGCCTTCGAAGTACACGGTACGCGCGGATTCGCCCATGGAGAACGCGCCGGAGAAACCCAGCCGCGCGGATCCCAGTTCGGCCTGGCCGCCGGTGAATTCGATCCGGCCCCCGGAGGGATCTACCGCGATGCGTGCTTCGCCCCTGGCAGTGCCGCGGTCGAATCTCTCATCGATCCAGGCCAGGTCCGCCAGGGCGATACGCTCCATGTCCAAATCGAAGACGCTCGTCCGCTCCCGGGGATTCCAGAGGATGCTGCCCCGTCCCACCGAAGCGGGCAGCTCGAAGTGCTCGACCTCCATGGCGACCTCGGGCTCCCGGGCGCGGACCGTGCCCCGGATGTCGCGCAGCTCGAGCACCCCGATGCCCAGCGGATAGGAGAGGTCCAGATCGTCCACCCCCACCACCAGGGTCGGCTCCGCGCCCGGGCCCACCTCGACCCGCCCCAGCCGCGCCTCGATGCCCCGGATGTGCTTGGCGGTGCCGTCCATGTCGCGCGCCACGACCGTGCCCCCGTGGATCCGGGCCCCCCGTATCACGAATCCGGCGCCGTCCTCGCCGGGGGCGCTCCCGGCCGCGGCGGCACCGGCAAGGGCGCCTCCACCCGGCACCAGGAGGCTGTCGATCTCGATCCGCCTCCCGTCGGCGGGCGCGACATCGACGGTCGGCGACCAGATCTGCAGGTCTGCGAGCCCCGGGGGGCCACCCAGCAACCCGGCAACCGAATAGCTGGCGCGGACCGAATCCACCACCAGGACGGTGTGTCCCTCACTGTCGCGGATGCGGACGTCGTGCAGTGTGGCCCCCCCGAGCAGCCCCCCCGGGGAGACCGAACCGACGGTGAGCGAGCCGTTGATCGCGGGGCGCAGCCGGCCCAGGAGCCAGTCGAGGGCGAGGCCGCGGCCCGCCGCCGTGTGGCTGATCACCACGGCACCGGCGACCCCCGCCACGCACAGCGCAGCCGTGGTGAAAACCGCCCAGATGAAGAACCGCGAACCGGGTCTTCGCCGCCTGCCGCGCCGGGCCGTTCCGGCCTCGCCTGCCGCTCCCGGCGTAAGAGCCGCTTCCGCGTTGCCGGCCGCCCTCTGGCCGCGATCCTTCTTCCCGCCGTCCACAGTCAGAACGCCTGGCCGATCGAGAACTGGAGCTGGAAGCGCCGCCAGCCGAATCCGGGGGCGTCGCCGAACAGGACGGGCGCGCCGAGGAGGGCCAGGTCCTCGGACACAACCCAGTCGATCAGCTCACGGGGGCCGCCCGGGGCTCCGATGTCGATCCGGTCGCCCGCGTTGTCCCGGGCGGGCGCGAAGGGCCGGATCTGCGAAGTGACCACTTGAAGGGGCTCCTGCTGACGGAACGAATACGCGATATCGAGGCGGATGGGACCGAACAGCGTGTTGTACCGGATTCCGATCCCGGGGCTCACCTCCAGGTCGTCCAGGCTCAACTCACTGGGCCACACCTGGCCGACATCGACGAAGGCCGCGCCCCCGAGCGCGTCCCCGTACAGCCTGAACCGCAGTTCGGCGCTCGCTTCCAGGGTGGCCAGTCCGCCGATGGGGCGCAACTGGTATTCCGCTGATCCGGCCAGTGCCGCGCCGTCGCAACTCAGATCCCGCACGGCCTCGGGCGAGCAGACGGGCTCCCCGGCGGGACCTCGTCGGCCAAGCAGCTCCTCGACTCCGATCGACAGGGTCCTCGGCCCCAGCGTGTTCTGCGCGAAGCCGCGAACGCTGTTGGCGCCACCGGCGTAGAACCGCTTCTGCGACGGCACGATGTCCGCGAAGCGTCCTTCGCCCCCCAGGCCGCCCGCGAAGCCGCCCGCGCCGATTCGCCCCGCCCGGACCCGCAGGGCGAGCACCGCGTCCGAACCTGCCCGGCGGTAGACGCTCGCGTCGGCAAAGGCCCGGAAGTAGGCGTAGTCCGAGGCCGTCAGGCCGCTCGCATACTCGAGGTCCACGAGGAGCCGGAAGCCGCGCGCGGGATTGACGATGTCGTCCGTGCGGTCCCGGCTGAAGGACAGCCCCACGGGTGAAAGCCAGGTGTAGCTCGACAGGACGTCCATGTCCGCCGGCGTGCAGGCGAGGAAGGTGGCGCACAACGTCACCTCGGCCGCCTTCAGGCGGTTGAGCTGAGGTCTGAATCGCAGGTTGACGAGCGACCCGCCGGCGATGCTCCGGCTAACGGCGAAATCGAGGCCGAAGGTCTCCCGCACGAATACGTTCTTGCGTGACAGGCGCTCGGAATAGAGTCCCGCGGCGAAGGTCATTCGCCTGGTGAAGAAGCTGGGCTGGTTGAAGTCGGCGCTGACGAGCCAGTTCAGCCGGCCGAAGTCCCCGGTCCCCGCCTGCGGGCAAAGCGGCGTCGCCTGCAGGGTTCCCGCGAGGATGTTGGAGAGGCGGGTCTGGAGCCGGAGTGTGCGCCCTCCACCCACGAAGTTCCGGCTCGCCCAGCGCGCCTCCACGTTGACGCACTCGGAGTTGTCGAAACCGCCCTCGGCGCCTACGACATGCAGGTCCCCCTCTTCGATCTGCACCCGGATTGGAATGACCGAGTCGGCCCCCGTCACGGTGTTGTCGCGCTCCACCAGGGCGCGGGTCACCAGCCCGAGTTCGTAGAGGCTCCGCTGCCCCTCCAGAATCTCCCGTTCACTGAAGCCCCGCCCTTCGCGGAACGGAAGGCGCGCCAGGATGACCTCGTCCTCCAGGAGACGGTTGCCGTACACCTCGATCGGCCCGATGGTCGACTGCGGACCGAGCTCCACCCGGTAGGCGACACTGGCGGTGTCACTGACGGTCGCGAGGTCGAGGTTGATGAACACGTCGGCGTAGGCGTAGCCGGCGTCCCTGAGCCGGCGCGCGAGCGTGTCCGCGGCCTCCTGGATGAGCACGGACTGCAGCGGGTCGCCCGCCCCGACGGGCAGATCGACCGCGACCGCCAGCTGCGGCGGTACAGGGTCGCCGATGAAGCTGATCGAGCCCACCTGGTACACCGACCCCTCGGCGATCCGGAACGTGACCGACACCGTGGAGTCGGCAGTGAGTGCCGTGTCCGGAACCACCTCGGCACCCTGGAACCCGTGGGCCTGATAGTAGAATTGCAACCGCCGGGCATCTTCCGCGAGCACTACGGAACTGAAGGGCGTACTGCTTCTGCCCCAGTCGATGCCCATGGCACAGGTGATCGCCAGGATCGGCGGGCAGCTGGGCGCCCTCGTCTGCACCAGCCGCTGGAGCTGGGCGTCGGAGAAGAACTCGTTGCCCTCGAAGTCGACCGACGCCACTTCGCTGCGACCGGTCTGGGCCTGCGCCTCGGCGCTCCAGCCGATCGCGCAGAGCGCAGCGAAGCCCGCGAGGAGGCGCCGGCGAAAGCTCCGCCCCGGGCGACCGCAGGTTTCCCGCATCACAGCGCCAGGCCTGCGAAAAATGTCAGGTCAACTTTACCAGGTGTCGTGTTTTCCATACTTATCGGTCCACGGCCTGCAATGCGCCCATCAAGCGTGGGAACGGACGACTATACCCCCCGGGTGAACCGGCGGTTCTCGTGGGCAAGAAACCGACCCGCCTCTTGACAGTAAAGATACACGGTGACATCAACTCCCGATCCATCAACGGCGACCATGTTCAGGGAGTTCCGCCCCTTCTCCGCGCCCCTGCCCCGGTTCGATGACGTAGTCCCCGTCATGACCACCGGAAGCCCCCGGCCACCGCCCCGCCCCGACCCTCTTCCGCTCCACGCCAGGTGCGTGCGATGGATGTGCCCGGCCAACACCACGTCCACGTCCCATTCTTCCGCCCGGCGCAGAACGCGCGGCGCCCGCGGCAGGGGGGGGACGGGCTCTCCGCCACCGGACCGAAGCAGATTGTGGTGGACGACCAGTACCCGGTGCGCCCGGTTCGGGCTCCCGGCGAAGGCGGCGGCCGCGAAATCGAGCTGCCGGTCGCTGAGCCGGCCGTTGACGATGGCCGAACGGGGCGCGGTGGAGTTGAGGGAGACGAAGCGCAGACCGGGATGGCCACCCTTGCCGGCAAGGTCGAGGAAGGTGTCGAGCTGGCGCGCGATGTACCTGCGGTAGTTGCGGTGGGGCGCGAAGACCCGTTCCCAGACGCGATACAGCGGCACGTCGTGGTTCCCGGCGGTCACGACGAGGGGGACCAGGGGCAGTCTGGCCAGGAAGTCCCGCGCGGCGCGGTATTCGCGGACCTTCGCCCGCTGCGTCAGGTCCCCGGAGATCACGATCGCCGCCGGAGAGGCTTCCTGCGCGAAGCGGAGCAGTGCTTCGGAGACCACGGGGCGGTGCGGCACCCCGAAGTGCAGATCCGACGCATGAAGGATGGTCACGCCCGGCTACCCGTGGATGATAGCAGGGCTATTGTCCACGGGCTCCTAGGCCGCACCCCGCCCCTTGCCGCCCTTGCGGAGACGGATCATCCAGAAGGCTCCGATGGCAACCAGGCCGATGGAGATCACCTGGGCGAGGGTCAGCACGCCGAAGAAGCGGTCGTCCTTGGCGCGGAAGATCTCGACCAGGAACCGCTCGATGCCCGCCAGCGTCAGCCAGGTCATGAAGAGCCATCCGGCCGGGTGCCGCCCGCGGCGCAACGACCACAGCAGCAGGAAGATCAGGGTGGACATCCCGGTCTCGTAGAGCTGCGTGGGATGGACCGGCAGGATCTCGCCGTACCTTTCGATCATCGCGGGATCGATGGTGATGCCGAACCGTTCGGCCATCGTGTCGGCGTGCGTGGGGGGGATACCCCTGGGGAAGGCGATCCCCGCCCAGGAATCGGTGGGACGGCCGTAGTCGTCCCCCACCAGGAAGCACCCGATTCGGCCCACCGCGTACGCGAGCGCGAGCGCCGGGGCCGAAGCGTCGACGGTCCGGCCCAGCGGCATTGCGGCCTTGCGGATCCGCCAGATGACCAGGGCCGTAGCCCCGATGAACCCCCCGTACCACACCATCCCGCCCCTCGCGAAGAGCATCCCGAGCGGATCGGCCGCGAAGCGCGGGTAGTTGAGGAACACGTAGTACAGCCGGGCGCCCACGATCCCCCCGATGACCGCCATCAGGACCAGATCCCATCCCTTCTCGGGATCCTCCCCGATGCGCACGAATTCCAACTTCAGGATGTAGCCGCCCACCAGGAAGGCCAGCAACATCATCACCCCGAACGAGGTGATCGGATCCCCTCCCAGGATCGGGAACCACTCCGGCAACCTGAACAGTTCTGGATACATGAATTCCTGGTTTCAGTTGAGTGACGTTCGGGCTCCGCTGCCGGGACCGGACCCCCGTGAACTGTCGCGCATTCCCGGGCTCCATGGAAGCATCCCGGGCATCGGCGCACTGGCCGAGGCCTCGCCCAACCCACCGAAGGTGCCGGCCTCGAGGCGGAACTGCGCGGCCCGCGCGATCATGGCGCCGTTGTCCAGCGAGACCCTGGGAGACCCGGTGAGGAGCCGGCCGGCCGGGCCGATCTCCGCACGGATCCGCGACCGCAGCGCCCGGTTGGCGGACACCCCCCCACCCACGAGCACCCGGTCGCACCCCACCGCTGCAATCGCGGCCAGCGTCCTGCCCGCAAGCACATCGAGCACGGCCGCCTGGAAGGATGCGGCCAGGTGCGGGCGCTCCTCCTCGACCACGCCCGCTTCGGCGAGTCGGGCCACCGTCTGCGCCACGGCCGTCTTCAGCCCCGAAAAGGAGAAGTCGAAGGCGCCCGGCGCCGCGGCTCCGCCCCTGCGCCCCATCATCGGCCTCGGAAAGGCGTACCTCGCAGGATCTCCCTCCTTCGCCGCCGCCTCGATGGCGGGCCCGCCCGGATAGGGGAGCGCCAGCAGCTTGCCGACCTTGTCGAAGGCCTCGCCGGCCGCGTCGTCGCGCGTCTGCCCGAGCAGGAAGTAGCGACCCCACTCCGGGACCCAGAGCAGCATGGTGTGGCCCCCCGAGACGAGCAGCCCGACGAAGGGGGGAACGGCCTCCGGGTCTTCGAGCAGGGGGCCGAAGAGATGCCCCTCCATGTGGTGCACCGGCACCCAGGGGATGCGCAGGGCGAAGGCGGCGGCGCGCGACCAGGTGACGCCGACGAGGAGCGCGCCGATCAGTCCCGGTGCGGCGGCGGCGGCGATGGCGCGCAGTTCGCCCCGCTCGACGCCCGCCTCGCGGAGGGCGGCCGCGACGACCGGCTCGATGTGTTTGAGGTGGTCCCGGGCGGCCAGCTCGGGGACCACGCCGCCGTAGATGCGGTGCACGTCCTGCGAATGGATCACCAGGCTGAGAATCCTTCCCCGCTCGTCGAGCACCGCCGCGGACGTCTCGTCGCAGGTGGTCTCGATTCCGAGGATGGGAGCGGTCACGGCGGGCCGGCTTTCCTGACGGTAACCGAGTCCGCCTCCACCGTGCCTTCCACCCACCGGGTCAGGCCGCTCACCACGACGGGCACCCTCGCCTCGCCGTTTCGCTCGACCTCGAGCCGCACCGACGCGGCATCCGCCGTGACGGCGACCCGGATCGCGTCCACGTCAATGGCGCTGAGCTGCAGTTCCGCACCGAAGAGCGTCACCTCCAGCGCGCCGGGATCGATGATCCAGTCCGCGTCCGCCTCCGGGAACTCCACCGGCAGCTGCCCCACCACCCAGCTTTGCCGGGAAGCGACATCCACGCTCAGGGCAGCCGTCAGGGGGCTCACCGTCACCGCGCCCAGGCCGACGGTGTCCAGCCCCACTTCGAATCGCCCGGAACCGGTCACCCCACCCAGGTCGAAGGGCTGGAGAAACACCGTCTCGAGGGGATCGACGACCGAAGCCGGCCCGCGCACCTGCGCAAACAGCAGGTTGGGCCGCGGCTCGTTCACCAGCGCCAGCGAATCCGGAAGCCGCCCCGTGAGCCGGACGGACACCGGAATCTCCACCAGACTGTTCCTCTCGAAGAGGAGCCGGATGGAACTCGGCGTGAAGCCTTCGACGCCAACGCTCGTGCGGTCCACGTTCCTGACCCATTCGGAGGAGAGCCCGAGCACCATGTCCTCCTGCCTGACGGAGTCCACGGGGATGACGACCACCGGCTCCGCCAGCGCGGCCCGCAGGAGTTCGCCGTAGGGCCCCGTCACGGTCATCTCGACGCGGGCGGGGGAGGGCGGCCCTTTCAGCACCCAACCCGGATCGAGGTGCTCCACCCTCACCTCCACGTCGGGGATGCTGAGGCGGCTGACGCTCTGGTCGCTCAGGCGGATCGTGACCCAGAGCAGCACCGCCAGCACCAGGGCGGCGATCTTGAGGAGCCAGTTACGCGTGATGATCCCGGCCAATGACATCGTCCTATCCGCCTTCGATGAGTCGGCGAACCAGGCCGACATTCGCTTCGGAGTCCCAGGCCGTGGCTCCCGCGACCTTCTTGTAGATGATGCCATGGGGGCCAATCAGGAAAGACTCGGGCACCCCCGTGGTCTGGTAGATGCGCTGGATCTCTCCCGGCGGATCCAGGAGGATGGGAAAGGTCAATCCCAGCCGGCTGGCGAAGACGAGGGGGTCGCCCCCGGGGTTGCCCGCGGCGTCGGCGTCGCCGACCGGTGCGTCGATGCTGACGGCGGCGATCACGAAGTCGTCCGGCGAAAAGGCGTCGTACAGTCTCTGCATGGACGGCATCTCCTCGAGGCAGGGAGCGCACCAGGTGGCCCAGATGTTCAGCAGCACCACCCTGCCCTGGTAGTCGGCGAGCGAAACCGGACTCCCGTGCGCGTCGACCACCTCGAAGTCGGGGGCCGGATACCCGGCGTCGACCCGCTGCACGCGGCCCCGCGCGATCCATGCGACCGCCACGACCCCCAGCGCGACCGCCAACGCAAACCAGTAGGGGGCGCGGCCAGCTCGCCGGATATTCCCCGGCATCGCCCGCCCCCTCATCCGGAACCTCGTGCACCGGGCAATGCGGTGGGCGACCTGCGGAAGAACGTCCCGAACGGCTGGCGCACCCGCCGGCCGACGATCAACTGCACTTCGGCACCCTGTTCGATTCTGGCATTAGGATCAGGATATTGACCGAAAACGACGTTTACGTTTAGAAGGCTGTACCTATACTCGACTTGGGACACGACCAGGCCCAGCGCCCGGAGGAGGTTCATCGCGGACTGCTCGGTCAGCCCCGCCAGCGACGGCATCGGCATGGTCGGAGGACCGAGGCTCACCGCCATCCGCACGCTCCCGGGGATCGCGACCGGCGTTCCCGGCCCGGGCTCGATCCGGATGACGCGCCCCGCCGGCGCCATCGACTCGACCGTGTCCACGGCGACCACGAAGCCGCTCTCCGCCAGCAACGCCGCAGCCCGGCTTCCGGACAGGCGGGTCACGTCGGGGACCGGACGCAAATCCGGACCCAGCGACACGGTAACCCTGACCGGGGCCTGGGGGAGGGCGGTGCGGCCCGGCAGCGGACTCTGGCCGATCACCACTCCTCCCACCACCGAGGGATGGTGCACCGAATCGACCCGGCTCGTCGCCAGTCCCGAGTCCGCGAGCACCACCATCGCCATGGCGAGCGGATAGCCCCGCAGGTCGGGCACGCCCTGGAGCGCGGGAGGCGGGGGAGGAGGACGAAAGAAGAAGGTCGTCGCCACCAGGTACCCGGACGCCAGCCCGCCACCCGTGACAATCAGCGCGGAGAGGAAGGGACGATCCCTGAGTATCGGTATGCGGGGCGACACCGCGGCCCCGGCGGCAGCCAGCCCCCTGAGCGTCCGCCGCGCGCCCGCCCCCCCAACCCGGCCGGCCCGCCGAACGCGCCGCCACGCCCCCGTCCGGCGCCAACTGCCTTCCACCACCCGCCGCCTCGCCGTCCTGAGCCGGTCTCCCGTCTTCTCCGCGGCATCCCTGCTCCACCCCGCAGCCCTGCCGCCCCCGTGACCGGCCCGCCTGCGCCAGTCGGTAGCCCGCTCGCGCAGATCACCAGCCCGCTCGCGCAGATCACCAGCCCGCTCCCGCAGATCACCAGCCCGTTCGCGCCAGTCCCCAGCCCGTTCGCGCCAGTCGCCCGCCCGCTCACGCAAGCCACCCGCCCGTTTGCGCAGGTCCTGCGCGCGCTCGCGCCAGCCCGGCTTCCCGCGCCGGATCGCGGCCCGTTCCCGCCAGTCCGCCACGCGGGCACGCCCACCCGCGACCCATCTCCGCCAATGCGCCGCCAGCGCGCGCCAGTTCACCACCCTTTCGGGTTTGGGCGGCCGTCCGTCGCCGGGGGGCGGCGCGGGGCCGGGCGGGGCCTCGCCCTTCGCATCCTTCCCGCGCGCCTTCCTGCGGCGGCGAATCGAGCTACCGAGATCCATCGTTTCAGGTCCTCCTCAGACGGGCCGCGTACGCACCGTCGAAGCCGCTCTCCTGCGGGAGCACCGCCAGGCAGCCCTGGTCGTCCAGAAACCGATCCGGAATGCCCGCCGGCTCGATGCGGAAATCCGGATGACGCGCCAGGAATCGCTGCACCTGACCCCGGTTCTCCTCGGGTTCGAGGGTACATGTAGCGTAAACAAGGAGGCCGCCGCGGGGAACCACGGACGCGGCGCTTTCAAGAATGGTTCGCTGTACCTCCGCCAGCTTCGCGATGTTGCCCTCCTGCAGCCGCCAGCGCGCGTCGGGGTGCCTGCGGATGGTGCCCGTGCCGCTGCAGGGCGCGTCCACCACCACCACGTCCGCGCTGCGCAGGGGCGGGAAGCGGGCGTCGGCGGCGACCGTCCAGACCGGCGCCCCGAGTCGCTTCACCCCCTCGGCGACCCGGGCGAGCCGCGGCGGCGACCGATCGGCGGCGACCACCCTGCGTGCGCGCGCGCTCAGGGCGAGGGCCTTGCCCCCCGGAGCCGCACACAGATCGGCGACCAGGGAGCCGGCCGGGGGCGCCGCGTAGTCCACTACCAGCGAGGCCGCCGGATCCTGGATCACCGAGGGGACCGCCGCGAGCGCCGCACCGGGATCGGCGCCGCGCCGCAGGCGGATCCAGGACGGCCGGTCCGATCCCGCAGGTGCCCCGCTCCCGGCGGGATCGCACAGCCCGGCCTCCGCCAGCACCTTCGTCGCCCGCTCCACCGCCATCCCCACCGGCCTGAGGCAGATGTCCGGCTCCCGGTTGTTGGCCTCCACCAACGCGTGCGCGCCCGCCGGACCGAAGCGCCGGATCCAGCGCCGCACCAGCCAGTCCGGGTGAGAGCCCCATGATGCCAGGTAGCCTTCCAGATCGCTCTCGGGAGACGGGAAGGACGACTCCGGCGCGCCCTCGCGCGCGACCCGCCTCAGCACGGCGTTGACCAGCCCCGCCGCGGCCCGGCCCTCCCCTCCCTTCACCTGGGCGACCGACTGGGATACGGCGGCGTAGGCCGGCACGGCGTCCATCTCGAGGATCTGGTAGGCGCCCATCCGGAGCACGGCCCGCACCTCCGGGTCGAGCTCCCCGGGAGGACGGGAGGTGAACCGCGCAAGGAGGTGGTCCAGCCGGCCCTGCAGCCGCACCGTCCCGTAGATCAGGTTCCGGATCCATCCCCGCTGCGCGGTCCTCGCGGCTCCGGACGCCTCCCACGCCACATCCAGGCGCCGCCCCGACTCCACCTCCAGCAGGACGGACAGGGCCACCCTTCGCGTCAATCGCCCTCCAGCATCCCCGCGGTCGGGGACGACGGCACGGCGATCTCGCGCGACGCCATCCGCCCGGCCAGGTAGGCCTCGCGCCCGGCCCGCACCGCGAGCCTCATCGCCCGCGACATCCCCACCGGATCCGCCGCGGCGGCCAGCGCCGTGTTCATCAGCACGCCGTCGACACCCTGCTCCATCGTCAGGCACGCGTCGGAGGCGGTGCCGACGCCGGCGTCCACGATGACCGGCACCGCGAGACGGCGCTTGATCTCGCGGATGTAGTAGGGGTTCACCAGCCCCAGGCCGCTCCCGATGGGGCTGGCCAGCGGCATCACCGCCGCACACCCCGCGTCCTCGAGGCGCAGCGCCGTGATCAGGTCGTCGTTCGTGTAGGCCAGGACCTGGAAGCCCTCGGCGACGAGTTCACGGGCCGCTTCCAGCGTCGCGGCGGTATCGGGGAGCAGGGTGCGCTCATCGCCGATCACCTCCAGCTTCACCCAGTCGTTCAGCCCCGCGGCGCGCCCCAGGCGGGCGTAGCGAATCGCGTCGGCCGCCGTGTAGCAGCCCGCCGTGTTGGGCAGGAGGAAGAACTCCGCCGGATCGAGGTGATGGAGGACCCCCTCCTCCTTGCTGCGGTCCAGGTCGACCCTGCGCACGGCGACGGTAACCATCCCGGATCCGCTGGCCCGTATGGCGCTGATCATCTCCGCATTGGAGCGGTACTTTCCGGTGCCCACGATCAGGCGCGAAGCGAAGGGCCTGCCCCCGATCACGAGCGGTCCGTCCGCGGGCGTCGCCTTGCCCATCTATCCCCCTCCTACAAAGTGAACGAGTTCGAAGCGGTCCCCGTCCTCGACGGGCGTCCCCGCAAGGTCCCGGCGGGCCAGGATCTCCCGGTTGCGCTCGACCACCACCATTCCGGGCGTGAGCCCGAGACCGCGCAGCAGATCCGCAACGCTGAGGCCGGGCTCCACAGCGCGGCGTTCGCCGTTCACGACGATCGACGTCGCGGCGGACGGTCCGTCTCCGGCCCTGCCTCCCGCAGGCCCGGTCCCCGGTCCCGAATCTTGTGAAGTCGTCATTGCAAACCCTCCTCCCGGAGGACTTGAAGGTAGCGCGCAACGGCATGGGCGGGGCGCTCCCGGCCCCACACTCCGCTCATGACCGCGACTCCGTACACGCCCAACGGGGCCAGCTCGCGCACGCGCGCCGGAGTGACTCCGCCGATCGCGAGCACGGGAGCGACCGCCTGTGCGGCAGCCGCCGCCACGGCTTCCGGACCCGCCGGCGTGCGATCCGGGTGGGACGCGGTTGCGTACACCGCCCCCATGAACAGGTAGTCCAGGCTCTCGCCGCACAGCTCCGCCGCCTGCCCCGCCGCGTGAATCGACCTGCCGACGCGCAACCCCCGGCCGGCGATCGCGCGCACGGGGCCGGCAGGAAGCGAGTCCTCCCGCAGGTGAACCCCTCCGGCCCCCGCGGCCAGCGCCACATCCACCCGGTCGTTCACCACCACGAGGGTGCCGGCCGAGCGGGACATCTCCGCAAGCCACTCCGCCACCTGGAAAAGACGCGCGGCCGGGGTCCGCCGCACCCTCAGGTGCAGGGCCAGCCCGTCGCCCCCGGCGTCCACGACCGGCCGCAGCCGATGCCGGCAGCCTTCCGCGCCGACGAGCCCGTCACCCGCGATCACATGCAGCCGCGGCAACCGCCCGGCCCGCTCCCGCGCCTCGCCGGTCACACCGCTACTCGAAGCGATCCCCGGCCCGCGGCCCGGCGCCCCGCACCCATGCCGCCGATTCCATGCGCCGCCTGCCGGGGGGCTGCACCTCTCCGATGTGGAGCAGCCCGCCGCCGGCGGCCACCAGGATTCCCCGCCTCGGGTCGGCGGCCACGATCTCTCCGGGCGGGTGGGCGACCGCCCCGACAACGTCCGTCACACCCCATTCCTCTTCTACGAACCCCGGCGCAAAAACCTTCACCGGAGCGCCCCGCAGCAGCGTCCACGCCCCGGGCACGTCGTCCATCCCGCGCATCAGACTGGCCACCTCGCGCGGCCCCCGCCCCCACTCCACCCGCGCGGCCGCGCGGTCCACCTTGGGCGCGAACGTGGCGGCGGCGTGGTCCTGCTCACTCTCCTCCACCGGCCCGGCCTCCATCCGGCGCAGCGTCTTCACCATCAGGCGGGCCCCCAGCCCGGCGAGCTCGCGGGAGAGCCCGGCCGCCGTGTCGCGCGGCCCGATGGCGACCGTCTCCTGCGCGAGCACCGGGCCCGCGTCCATCGCCTCCACCATCCGCATCACGGTCACACCGGTCTCGCTGTGGCCCCGCGCGATCGCCCAGTTGATGGGCGCGGCTCCCCTGAGCGCGGGAAGGAGCGACGCGTGCAGGTTGAATGAACCGCGCGGCGGCACGTCGAGGATCCGGCGCCGCAGGATGCAGCCGTAGGCCACCACCACGGAGACATCGGGCGCCAGCCCCCGGAGCGCGCGCTCGAACGCCTCCCCGCGCGGCGCCTCGGGAGTCAGCACCGGATACCCCCGCGCATCGGCAACGCGCCTCACGGGCGACGGACGGGCCCTCCGTCCCCTTCCGCGGGGCCGGTCCGGGCGCGTGACGACCCCCACGACCTCTTGACCCGCCTCCGCCACCGCGCCCAGCGCCGGCAGCGCAAACTCGGGGGTGCCCCAGAAGAGGACCCTCACATGCCCGTCCGGCTCTTACGCCACTTCCTGAGGAGAATCCCCCGTTTCAGCGGCGACACCCGGTCGATGAAGAGCACCCCGTCGAGGTGGTCGACCTCGTGCTGCAACGCGCGCGCAAACAGCCCTTCCGCCTCGATGCGCACCGGATCGCCATCCGGGGACAGCGCTTCGATGGTCACCCGCGCGGGACGCGTGACCGTCTCCTCGATCCCGGGAATGCTGAGGCACCCCTCCACGCACTTGTCGGTGTCCCGGCTGGACCAGGTGACTACCGGGTTGACCAGGGCCTGGACGTGCCGGCTCTCGTCCTCCTCTTCCTTGACGTCCACTACCAGGATGCGCTCCGAGACCCCCACCTGCGGGGCCGCCAACCCGATCCCCTCGGCGTGGTACATGGTGTCGAACATGTCCCGCACCAGGCGCCGCGTCTCCTCCGTCAGCTCTGCGGCCGGGGCGGCCCGCTCACGCAGCACCTTCGCGCCGAGCAGCTGGATTTCCAGCAGCGCCATCGCTTCGGGTCCCGCTGCTCAGCTGTCCGTCATCTTGCGGGCGATGTGGCCGCGGTCGATCACGATCCGGGTGTTCTCCCCCGTCTTGATCGTCAGCTCCGCGTCGGTGATGTGCACGATATGGCCCAGGATCCCGCCGTTGGTCATCACCCGGTCCCCCGTGGCCAGCTTCTGCAGCATCTCCTGGTGGCGCTGCCGCTCCTTCCTTTGCGGACGGATGATGAGGAAGTACACGATGGCCACGATCATGACGATATTGATCAGGAACACGGTCATTCCGTCCGCCCCCTCGCGGGGGACGGCGGGAGGGGGCGGGGCGGCCACGAGCGCGGTGGCCAGGATGGTGTGCATTGACAAGATTCGTCTTCCTTACCGTGTGGCGGTTTTGCGTTGGCGTTTGCGGGTCCCCGGCGCTTGCCCGATCCCCGCCGTATGCGGTGCCGCCTTCCGTGGCGGATCCCCGGCCGTGTCCATCAGGAACCGGCGCGGGAACGGGCGGCCCGGTAGCGGTCGAGCCACCCGCGGACCCACATACTAAATGTTCCCCGGCGGATGCGTAACCGTGCCTCGCCCGCCAGCCGCAGCAGAAAGCGGAGATTGTGGATCGAAACGAGGCGGTGTCCGAAGCGTTCTCCCGCGACCAGGAGGTGGCGGATGTAGGCGCGGTCGTAGGCGCTGCAGGCATGGCAGTCGCACGCCGGATCGATGGGATCGCGATCGAGGCGGAAGCGTGCCCCCTTGAGGTTGATCTGCCCGTCGGCCGCCGTCCAGGCGGTGCCGTGACGGGCGTTCCGGGTGGGGGCGACGCAGTCGAACATGTCGCAGCCCCGGGTGATGGCCTCCAGCAGGTCGTCCGGGTAGCCCACTCCCATCAGGTAGCGGGGCCGGTCCGCCGGGATCAGGGTGTCCAGCAGCTCGATGGTGCGCCACATGTCCTCCTTCCCCTCGCCGACCGAGAGGCCGCCGATCCCGAAACCCGGCCAGTCGCCGAGCTCCATGACCTGTTCCAGGTGGCTGGTCCTCAGGTCGTCGTAGACGGTGCCCTGCAGCACGGGAAAGAGTGTCTGCCGCGCGGGGGCGGCGTCCTCCGTCGCCTCGAACCGGTCCCGGCAGCGCCCCAGCCACGCCAGCGTCCTGCCGCTCGCCCGCACGGCGTCCTCCCTCGTCACCCCGGCGGGAGCGCACTCGTCGAAGGCCATGATCACGTCCGCCCCCAGCGCGCGCTGAGTGTCGATCACGCGCTCCGGCGTAAAGTGGTGGCTGCTCCCGTCGATGTGGCTGCGGAAGGTCACCCCGTCGTCGCCGATCTCCCGGATCGCGGCCAGGGAGAAGACCTGGAATCCCCCGGAATCGGTGAGGATCGGACCTTTCCAGCGCATGAAGTCGTGGAGCCCGCCGAGCTCCGCCACCACATCCGCGCCCGGCCGCAGGTAGAGGTGGTACGTGTTGGCGAGGATCATGGACGCGCCGGCTGCCGTCAGCTCCTCCGGCGAGACGCCCTTCACCGTTCCCTGCGTGCCGACCGGCATGAACGCGGGCGTCTCCACGGTCCCGTGGGGGAGGACCAGGCGCCCCGAGCGGGCACGGCCCTCGACCGCGTCGACCGCGAATTGCGCTGCGCCCGCGGCTTCCCTCACGGCACCACCGCCATCGCATCGCCGTAGGAGTAGAACCGGTACCCCACCGCCACCGCCTCCCGGTAGGCGTCGAGCACCGTCCCGGTTCCGGCGAAGGCTGCCACCAGCATCAGCAGGGTGGAGCGCGGCAGGTGGAAGTTGGTCACCAGGCAGTCCACGGACCGGAAGTCCCAGGGCGGCGAGATGAACAGATCGGTCGCCCCCCGCCCGGCTTCGATCCCGTCCCGCCCGGCGGCCACGCTCTCCAGGGTCCGAACCACCGTGGTCCCCACCGCCCAGACCCGCCCGCCCCGCTCACGGCAGCGCCGGTACGCATCGGCGGCGCGCTCCGGCACGGCGTAGTGCTCGGCCTCCATCACGTGATCGGCCGGGTCGAGCGCCTCCACGGGGCGGAAGGTGGCCGTCCCCACGTGCAGCGTCACCTCGCAGCGGCTCACCCCGCGCGCGGCGATCTCGTCCAGCAGCTCGTCCGTGAAGTGCAGCCCCGCGGTCGGCGCGGCCACGGACCCCTCGTGGCGGGCATAGACAGTCTGATAACGGACGCGGTCGGACGGCTCCTCCTCGCGCTCCAGATACGGGGGTAGCGGCACCTCCCCGAACCGCTCCAGCGCCTCCCGGGCCCCGAGGCCGCCCTCCAGCCGCACAATCCGGCGCCCGTCCGCGCACGCCTCCAGGATCCGCACCGAGAGCCCCGGGGCCACGACCATCAAGCGGCCCGGCTTCAGCTTTCTCCCCGGACGCACCAGCGCTTCCCAAATCCTGTCTTCGCCGCCCGGCACCGGCTGCAGGAGAAGCACCTCGCCGGCGGCGCCGGTGGGCTTGCGCCCCCGCAGCCGCGCCGGAAAGACCCGGGTGTCGTTGACGACCAGCAGGTCGCCCTCCCGCATCAGTTCGGGAAGATCCCGGAAGCGCCGATGCCGGATCGCGCCCGTCGAGCGCGAAAGCAGCATGAGCCGCGAGTCGGCGCGTCTGGCCGCCGGATAGCGGGCGATCCGGCCCGGTGGCAGCTCGTATTCGAAGTCGGCGGTGGAGATGGTCCCTCCGTCCGTTCCGTCCAACTCAGTTGAAGAGGCTCGGATGTGAGGCGCCGGGATCCCCGCCCGCACCCCCGGATCCCTTCTCCGGGAACGCTCGCCCCAGCCGGGCGAAGGCCTTGCCCGTCGCCACGCGCCCCCGGGACCCCCGCATGATGAATCCCTCCTGGATGAGGAAGGGCTCGTACACCTCCTCGATGGTGCCCGCGTCCTCACCCAGCGCCACTGCCAGCGAGTTCAGCCCCACCGGACCGCCCTCGAACTTGTCGACGATCGTCTCCAGGATCCGGGCGTCCATCGCGTCGAGTCCGTATTCGTCGACGTTGAGGAGCTCCAGCGCTTCCCGCACGACCTCGACCCTGAGCACGCCGTCCGCGCGCACCTGCGCGAAGTCGCGCACGCGCCGCAGCAACCGGTTGGCCACGCGCGGGGTGCCGCGCGCCCGCTCCGCCAGCTCCCGCGCGCCTCGCTCGGTGGCCGTGACCCCCATGATGCGCGCGCTCCGCTCGACGATCTGCGCGAGGTCGCTGGCCGGGTAGAAGTCGAGCCGCTCGGTGATCCCGAAACGCGCCCGCATGGGAGCCGTGAGGAGGCCGAAGCGCGTCGTCGCGCCGACAAGGGTGAATGGCTCGACCCCCATCGTCATGGTGTGGGCGCGCGGCCCCTCCGAGAGGCGGACCTCGACCTTGAAGTCCTCCATCGCCGGGTACAGGAACTCCTCGATCACCGGGCGCAGACGGTGGATCTCGTCGATGAAGAGGACGTCGCCCGGCCGCAGGTTGGTGAGGGCGCCCACCAGGTCCGCCGCCTTCTCGAGGACCGGACCCGAGGTGGTGATGACGTTCACCGACATCTCGCGCGCCAGGAGCAGGGCCAGCGTGGTCTTGCCCAGCCCCGGAGGACCGTGAAAGAGGATGTGATCCAGCGGATCGCCCCGTTCGAGCGAGGCCTGAATCGAGATTCCGAGGGCCTCCTTCAGCTTCGTCTGCCCAATGAAACCGGACAGGTGCCGGGGCCTGAGCGTGATCTCGGACAGCTTCTCCTGCGGGAGGACCTCGGGAGTCGTGATCTCGGTGCGTTTGGTCATGGCGGCTTCAGCCCTGCCCCCGCTGCGCGAGGACGCGGCGGACGAGTTCTTCCGTGCTCTCGGGACTGTCGGCCGTGATCACTTCCCGCACGGCCGCATCGGCTTCGGTGAAGGTGTACCCCAGGGCCACGAGCGCCGCCACCGCCCCGGCGGCCCGCTTCGCCTCGGGCCCGGCAGCCACTCCCGCCGTGGCGAGGTCGGAGACCTTGTCCGAAAGCTCCAGCACGATCCGTTCCGCCGTCTTCTTCCCCACCCCGCTCACCCGCGAAAGCAGCTTGGCATCCTTCTCCGCGATCCCCCTGGCCAGCCGGCCGGCGTGGTAGGTGCTCATCAGCGCCATCGCCAGCCGCGGTCCGACCTTCTGGACCTTCATCAGCCGGTCGAAGAGGTCCCGTTCGCCGTGCTCGATGAAGCCGTAGAGGCTCGGGATCTCGTCGCGGACCACGTAGGCGGTGCGCAGCTCCAGCTCGGCGCCCTCCTCGGGGAGCCGCTGAAATACCGTCATGGGAACGTGGATCTCGTACACGACACCGCTCGTCGCCAGCAGCTCGACGCGATCCGTGTCGCGGCTGACGAGGGTGCCCCTGACGCGGCTGATCACGACGCCAGCGCCCCCGTGCGCGCACCGGCGAGGCGCTCCTGCAGCGAACCCGCAAAGGCGTGACAGAGCGCCGCGGCGATACCGTCCGCCGCGTCGCTCGGCTTCGGGTCGGTGCGCAGGCGGAGGTGCCGCCGCACCATGTATGCGACCTGGTCCTTGGTCGCGGCCCCGGTTCCCGCCACGGCCTTCTTGATGTCGCGGGGCGCGTATTCGACGACCTCCACCGCGCGGAGCGCCGCCGCCACGATGATCGCCCCCCGGGCCTGTCCCAGGGTAAGCGCGCTGCGAACGTTCTTGCCGTAGAAGGCGCTCTCGACGCAGACCGTCGCGGGGGCGAACTCGTCGATCAGCGCGGCCACCCCCTCATGAATCTCCATCAGGCGAACCGCGAGCGCCGCCCCGGAGGAGGTGCGGATCACCCCGCACTGGATCAGCTCCGCGCGGCGGCGCTCATCCACGGCGACGACGCCGAAGCCGGTGATCGCGGTGCCGGGATCGATGCCCAGCAGCACGCGCCCGCCGCCATCCGGGCCCTCGCTCACGACGCCTGCGCCAGCACCGATTCGTCCAGATCGGCGTTGGAGTGCACCTGCTGCACGTCGTCGTGGTCGTCCAGCGCCTCAAGCAGCCTGAGGAGGCGCTCACCGTCCCGCCCCCCGACCGCCACCTCGCTCCGGGCCACCATCGTCAGCTGCGCCGACGCGACGGTCAGCCCCGCTTCCAGCAGTGCGCCCCGCACCTCGTGCAGCAGCGCGGCCTCGGTGGAGACCACGCACTCGCCCGCCTCGCCGCGCACGTCGGCGGCGCCCGCCTCGACGGCGGCCTCGAAGACCTGGTCCTCGTCCACGCCCTTCCCCGACACATAGATCATCCCCATCCGGACGAACTGCCACGCCACCGACCCCGTGGTGCCCAGGTTGCCCCCGTTCTTGTCGAGGAGGTGCCGCACCTCGGCGACGGTGCGCTTCTGGTTGTCCGTCAGCGTCTCGATGTAAAGGGCCACGCCTCCTGGTCCGTAGCCCTCATATACGACCTCTTCGTAGGTGACCCCTGCGAGCTCGCCGGTCCCGCGCTTGATCGCCCGGTCGATGTTCTCCTGCGGCATGTTGGCCGACTTGGCCGCGTCGACCCCCAGGCGGAGGCGCGGGTTGAAGTTCGGATCCCCTCCCCCTTCTCTGGCCGCCACGGTGAGTTCGCGGATGACCTTCGTGAATACCTGGCCGCGCTTCTGATCGTTCACCGCCTTCTTGCGCTTGATCTGCGACCACTTGCTGTGTCCCGCCACGGGGCGCCTCCATCGGGGGAACCGGAGGTTGATGAGATCTCGGCCGGGGCGGGCCCCGCACCCGCCCGCCGACATCCGGTCCCTCAATATAGCGACCCGCCGCCAGGCTCCGGTCAGCGGCCCGGGTCACCCCTCGGCCCGCGGGGCGCTATATTTGGATGGGGCCGGCATGGGTACGGCCGGTCCCCTCGAGTTCGCTTCATCCGAATGACGCAAGTCCATATGAGAATCCCCGCACCCAGATGGCGGCCGCCCGGGTCCGGCGCGGCTTTGGCGCGGGCCGCGCGGAGCGTCCCGCCTGCAATCCTGCTCCCGGCCCTTCTCCTCCTCTTCGCCCCTCCGGTCTCGGCCCAGGACGAGCGCCCCGGAGTCGTCATCGGCCTGGTCTACGACAGCACCACGAGCGCGCCGCTGGCAAACGCTCGAGTGGCGGTCGTGGGGACTACTGCTCTGGGAGAATCGGACGAGGAGGGCCAATTCCGGCTCGAGGGCGTTCCCCCCGGAGAATACCAGGTCATCTTCTTCCATCAGCGGCTCGGCTCCCTGGGGATCAGCATCCCTCCAGGAGAAGTGCGCGTGACCGCTGGCGCCGTCTCCGAGGTCTATCTCGCCGTTCCATCGCGCGAGACCATCCTGACCGCCTGGTGCTCCGCCGAGCCCGGGTCGGGTGACACCTCCATCGGCGGGATCGTGATCGATTCTCTCACCGGCGTCCCGCTGCCAAGGGCCAGGGTGATGGTGGTGGGAGACCGCACCGGCGTGCTGCAGCGCAGGCGGTTGCTCGCGGATGTGCGCACCGAAGACTCCGGTGAATTCAGAGTCTGCAAGGTGGACTCCGCAGAGGAGCTGACCGTCGCGGTGAGCTTCGGGAGGGACCAGGCCCCACCGGTGGACCTTTGGCGCGCCGGACCCAACGTCGTGGACATCGCGATCCCCATCTCGGAGCCGGTCACGATCACCGGCGTCGTGACGGAGTACGGCACCGACAGCCCGTTGCGGGACGCGCTGGTGGAGCTGGTCGGATCGAACTTCTCCCAGCTCACGGATTCCGTCGGGAGGTTCGGTTTCGCGGGAGTTCCGCCGGGCAGGCAGATCATCGAGACCAGCCTTCTGGGCTTCGCCCCGCGGGTCGATTCACTGACGGTCTTCAGCAACGAGGCCCTTGGGCTGGAGATCGCGCTGTCGACGGAAGCGATCGTCCTGGATCCCATCGTCGTGACCGGCCGCAGCAACAGACCCACCGGACTCACCACCCCCGGGGCACGGTTCAGCGGGTTGACCGCGGCCCAGGTCGACTCGATTGTGCCCCGGGTCTTCGACTTCGCAGGGCTGGCGCGGGCGGCGCGCGTGCCCGGTGTCACCATCACCGAGAAGATGCTCGCGAACGCCTTCGGACAAGCCGATCTCGGGGTGTGCATCGAGATGCAGCGCAGCCGCGCCGGATTGAATCCCAACACCTGCAACATGGTCGAGGTTCGCCTGAACGACGGGCCCGTACCGGACCCGGCCTTCTTCCTGCTGAACCTCGACCACCGGGACATCAAGGAATTCCAGTTCCTGACCCCGCTGGAGGCCGGGCTCATGTACGGTCAGCGCGGTGCGAACGGTGTGCTGCTGATCTACACGCGGTAGCGGCACCCTCCGGCTGGCGAGCGGGCACCGGGCGGCTGGCACCCCTGCCGCCGGCTCGCGTGCGTCCCCGCGGCCGCTCCGGTCAGCCCTCCTTCTCGGCCTCCGTCTCCGCGACGATCTTCGCGGCCCGCACCGGCGGCACCAGGTCGTAGCCGAGCAGTTTGCGCCTGTGGTGCCCCCGGCCCTGCGTGATCGAACGCAGCGAGGAGGCGTACCTGTACAGCTCCGCCTCCGCCACCTGCGCCCGGATCACCGTGTTGCCTCCCAGCGGATCCATCCCCAGCACGCGCGCGGAACGGCCGTTCAGGTCGCCCATGACGTCGCCCAGGTACTCGTCCGGCACCGTCACCCTGACCTCGACGATCGGCTCCAGCAGCGCCGGCCGGGCCTTCTCCGCCACGTTCCGGAACGCGTACGACCCGGCCACCTTGAAGGCGATGTCCGAGGAGTCGACCGAGTGGTAGGAGCCGTCGTAGCACTCCGCCTCGAAGTCCACCATCGGATAGCCGGCGACAACACCCCTGGCGGCGGCTTCCTGAATCCCCCTGTCCACCGAGGGCACGTACTTGGTGGGGATCACCCCGCCCTTGATCGAACTGACGAACTCGTAGCCCTCGCCCCGCCCCTTCGGCCGCAGCCGAATGCGGCAGTCGCCGAACTGGCCCCTGCCCCCGGTCTGCTTCTTGAAGCGGCCCTGTCCTTCGGCAGGCACGGTAATGGTCTCGCGGTACGCGATCCTGGGCGCCTCGGTCTCCACCGAGACGCCGTATTTGCGCTTCATGCGTTCGAACTGCACCAGGAAATGCAGTTCGCCGAGGCCGCGGGCGATCGTCTGGCGCAGCTCGGGGACGAACTCGGCGACGAAGGTTGGATCCTCGTCGTGCAGCCTGCCGAGGGCCTCGCCGAGCTTGTCCTCGTCCGCTCGCGCCGCCCCACGCACAGCAACCGATATGTCGGCCCGGGGGAAGGTGACCCCTTCGAGGGTGACCGGGTTGGCAGGCGCGGAGAGCGTGTCGTTCGTGCGCGTCGACTTGAGTTTGGCCACGACCCCGATGTCGCCCGCGTGCAGCGCTTCCACCCCCACGCGCTCCTTGGACTGCGGAATCGCCAGGTGATTGATCCGTTCGATGGCTCCCCGGTTCACGTTCCGCAGCTCGCTTCCGTTCACGAGCATCCCGGAATACACGCGGAAGAGGGACAGCTCGCCGACATGCGGCTCCGCGCAGGTCTTGAAGACGAGCGCGGTCGGCGACTCGTCGTCGGAGGTGCTCAGGCTGACCGCCTCGCCGCCGTCGCCCAGGGCGTCCACCTGGCGGGCCCGGCCGGGGTGGGGAGCCAGCTCCACCAGCTTGCAGGCGAGCTCAACCACCCCGAAGGACTGCTCGGCGGCACCGCAGAAGACGGGGACCACTTCGCCTGCGGCCATCGCCCCGGCCAGCGCCGCGAGCAGTTCCTCGAGCGGGATCTCCTCACCCTCCAGATACCGATCCAGGAGTTCCTCGTCGGTGGTGGCCAGCGTTTCCATGAGCTCGGTCGACCAGTTCTCGATGTCCTCCGCCACTTCGCCCGGGATCGGCACCTCCTCGGATTCGCCGGTGACCGTGCCGGGCTTGAAGACGGAAGCCTTCCCGGTGAGGAGATCCACGACGCCGCGGAAGTCCTCGCGCGCCCCGATCGGGATCTGGACGGGCACCGCGCCGGGGGCGAGCTTCTCCTTGACCTCGTCCAGCACACGGGGGAAGTTCGCATGCGCCTTGTCCATCATCGACACGAAGATCATCCGGGGCAGCCCGCGTGTCTCGCACAGCTCCCAGACCATCTCCGTGCCCACCTCCACACCCGAGGCCGCACCCACCGTCACCAGGGCGGCGTCCGCGACCCTGACGGCGGCGGCGGCTTCACCCAGGAAGTCCATGTACCCCGGGGTGTCGAGCAGGTTGATCTTCGTCCCGTTGTGAACGGCGTGGGCCACCGTCAGCTCCAGGGACATGCCGTGGGCCTTTTCCTCGGGGGTGGTCATGGTCAGCGCGGTGCCGTCGCCGACGCTGCCCCTTCGCTTCGATGTACCGGACGCGAAGCAGACCGCGTCGATCAGGGTGGTCTTTCCCGAGCCGCCGTGCCCGAGGACCACCACGTTGCGAATGTCTTCCGTTCTGAACGACCTGGCCGCGGCCATGCCACCTCCTTTTTGGTGTCAGTGTATTGGCGCAAGGGATCGCATTGTAGAAACCGCCCAGCGGACGGGTCAAGGCCGTGCCCCCCGGCGACTTCCCCTCCGGCCGCTCAGTTGGCCCGCGTCTGCCGCGAAACCCGGTCGAGAAGGTCGCGCTCCTCCGCTGTCAGCGAGTTGATCCCGTGCTCCGAGATCTTGTCCAGCACCGCGTCCACCTGGTCGAGTTCGGCCCGCTCACGCTCCCCCCGGCGAGCCTCGGTGCGCCGCCCCGGGCCCTCCTCCCGGGTGCTCTCTTCGCCACCATCCCGCACGACCCACGCCCGCCGGCCACGCCGCCGGCCGCGCACACCCGTCCGTCCGGCAATCTCCCCCCACCAGCGAGCCCACTGCCGCTTTCCGCCCGCCGCGCGGCCGCGTCCCTTTCCACCCCTGGCGCCGGGCCCCCAGTCGCTCCGAACCGGCGCCGTCGCCGCGAACGCCGGCAGCCAGCCGCTCTTCATCATCAGGAACCCCGCGATCGCGCCGCCCAGGTGGGCCAGGTGTGCGACCCCGCCTCCGCTGGGGCCCATCGCACTCAGGAAGCTGATCGCCACGAGGAAGATCACGAGCCATTTTACCCTCACCGGAACCAGGCCCCAGATATACACCCGTGTGTTCGGCCAGATCATCGCGAAAGCGAGCATCATCCCGTAGCACGCCGCCGACGCGCCCACGATCGCCGAGTCGGAGAAGGCGAAGCTGAGCAGGACGCCGCCGAGGCCGCAGATCAGGTAGAACCTGATGAAGATGTGCGAGCCCCAGCGCGACTCCAGCGGCGGCCCGAAGAAGAAGATGAACAGGGAGTTCATCAGCAGGTGCCAGAAGCCGACGTGCACGAACATGTAGGTGACCATGCCCCAGGGCCGGGACCAGATGCGCGCCGGCGAGAAGGCGAACAGGTCGAAAAGCCGGTCGGCTCCCACGATGAACGTGGCCAGAAAGACGACCCCGTTCGCGATCAGGAGCGCCTTGACCCAGGGCGTCATGTGGAACCGCACCGTGGCGGTACCGAATCCGGGCGGCTGTTGGCTGTATCTCACGGTTTCGCTCCTGTCCCGGCGCGCCGCCTCGGCCCGGAGCCCCGTCCCAGAATACAAATACGTTCGCAGAGCTCCGGGAATTCGATCCCGGCTGCCGCGGCCGCCTTGGGCAGGAGGCTGTTTCCGGTGAGACCCGGGAGCGCATTCGCCTCCAGGCACCACGCCCGCCCAGCCCCGTCCGTCATGAAGTCGACCCGGGAAAAGTGCTCCAGCCGCAGCGCACGGTGCACCTCGAGCGCCCTCGACCTGAGTATTGCCGCAACCTCGCCCGGGATCCTCGCGGGCGCGGTCTCGCGGGCCATCCCCGGCTCGTACTTGCAGTCGAAGTCGAAGAGCTCGCGCACCGGCTCGATCTCCACCACGGGCAGCGCCTCGCCGCCCAGGATGCCGACGGTGAATTCACGCCCCTGCACGTACCTCTCGTAGAGGACCGGGTCCCCGCCCTCCCCCGCCAGCTCCGCCGCCGCATCCACCTCCCCGGCGCTGCGGGCCAGCGTCAGCCTCACTGACGAGCCCCCACTCGCCGGCTTCACGATCACCGGCAGGCCGAGCCGGGCCACCGCCTCCTCGCCCGGCACGCGCCCCGCGATCCAGTCCGGGGTGGCCACCCCGGCGTCCCTCAACAGCCGCTTGGTGAGATCCTTGTCCATGGCGAGCGCGCAGCCCAGCGGTCCGCTCCCCGCGTACGCGATGCCGGCCACCTCCAGGAGGGTCTGTACGGTGCCGTCCTCTCCCGCACCCCCGTGCAGCGCCAGGAACACCACCTCCGCTTCCCGGAGCGCGGGCACCCGGTCGACCACCGCGCCTTCGGGGAGCACGCCGGCGCGGGAGGTCGCGGGCGCGGGAATCTCCACCCTGCCAATCCCCGATTCCAGGATCAAGCGCTCCTCCCCGGCCGACAGCGGCCCGCCCGCGGCATCCACCGCCATCACGTCGTGTCCACGCGAGCGGAGCGCCGCGGCCACCTCACACCCGCTCGCCAGGGAGACGCCGCGCTCCTCCGAGCTGCCCCCAAGAAGCACGGCGACGCGCATCCGCGGGGGGGCGCTCACGGCGCCGCCGCCAGCGACCGCACGAGGTCGTGGCGCGTGAGGATGCCGTCGAGAACGCCGTCCGAACGGATGAGCACCGCCTGGGCACCGCCGGTGAGCAACCGGGTCGCGGCCTCGCCGTCCGCGTGCTCGTCCAGCACCGGGTACGGCTTGCCCATCACCGACCCCACGTCGGCAGCCAGCACCCGGCGGTCGGCGAGCACCGCACCCATCAGCCGCCGCTCGGTGACGCTGCCCACGCACTCGCCGTCGACCACCACCGGCAGCTGGGAGACGTTGTGGGTGGCAAGGGTCGAAATCGCCACGCGGACCGGCGTGGCGGGCGTCACGGTGACCAGCTGCGGCAGCTTCTCCAGCTTGGACGCCGCCATCTCCGCGACGGTCGACCGCTTGCGCGTCAGGAAGCCGTTGTTGCGCATCCATTCGTCGTCGTACTGCTTGGTCAGGTAGCGCTCGCCCCAGTCGCACAGGATGGCGACCACGCAGGCGTCCGGATCGGAGACCTCGCGCGCCACCTCCAGCGCGGCGTGGACGATCAGCCCCGTCGAGCCCCCCACGAAGAGCCCCTCCTCCCCGGCGAGGCGCCTGGCCATGTCGAAGGCGTCGCGATCCGACACCCTCCGGTAGTCGTCCAGGTACTCCAGGTCGAGCGTCCCCGGGATCTGGTCGTTTCCGAGCCCCTCGACCATGTAGGGGCCGCACTCTCCCACTTCGCCGGTCCGGTAGTACCCGGCGAGGACCGACCCCACGGGATCTGCTGCGATCACCCTGACCTCCGGGTTCCGCTCCTTCAGGTACCGCCCCGTCCCCGAAATGGTGCCGCCGGTCCCGGCGCCGGCAACGAAGTGTGTCACACTTCCCCCCGTCTGCTTCCACACCTCCGGACCCGTCGTCAGGTAGTGGGCTTCGGTGTTGTCCCGGTTGTGGAACTGGTTGGCGAAGAAGGCGTCCGGGGTCTCCTCCACGATCGCGAGGGCGCGGTTCACGTAGTGGTCCGGGTGGTCGGCCGTCACCGCCGCGGGCGTGATCACGACCTCGGCCCCGAACGCGCGCAGGAGCTTCACCTTCTCCAGGCTCATCTTGTCGGGCATCGTGAAGACGCACCGGTATCCGCGGATCGCCGCCACCATCGCGAGTGCGAGTCCGGTGTTGCCGCTGGTGGCCTCCACGATCGTCCCGCCGGGCTGCAGCAGCCCCCGGGACTCGGCCGCGTCGACGATCGCCACCCCGATCCGGTCCTTGACCGAACCGCCCGGGTTCATGAACTCCGCCTTGCCGTAGACGGGCGTGCGGATACCCCTCGTGACCCGGTTCAGACGGACCAGCGGGGTCCACCCCACCAGATCCAGGACATCCCCGTAGGGACGCTCGTGGCGCGGTGCGCTCATCCGGCCCTCCTCATTCGCGGCCATCCGGAACCGGACGCCCCCCCTGCCCTGACGTCACGCCAGAGTCCGGGTTCCGGTCAAGGTTCGCGTTGCCGTCAGGGTCCGGGTTTCCCGTTCCCGCCTCCTGCTTCGAGAAGTGCACGGGGACGCGCGCCCACACCCTGACCGGCTGCCCGTTTCTTCGCGCGGGATCGAATAGCATCTCCCGCGCTCCCCGCAGCGCCGCCGAGTCCAGCGCCGCGTTCCCGCTTCCCTCGGCGATCATCGCGCTGTCGACCCCGCCCTCCACGATTCACCAGCACGCGGACGAGCGCCACCCCCTCCACATTCGCGTCCCACAGCTCGACGGGGTACTCGACCGGCGTCTCCGTGAAGAGGGGCACGGGATCCGCGACCTCCACATCTTCGCATCCGGCCGCGAGCAGGCCGGCCGCCAACACGACCACCGCATGCACCCACTGACCGTTCATTCACCTGCCTCCGTGCTCTCCCCTGCCTCGGCCCGCAGGTCGTACAGGATGCGCAGTGCCTCGAGCGGCGTCATTTCATTCGGATCCAGGCTGCGGAGCCGCTCCACCACCGGATGCGGAGCCTCGAACAGCGTCAGCTGCCGCTGGTCCGCATGACGCCGCTCCGCCCGGCCCTCGGATAGCGGGCCGGCAGAAGAGTCCCCACCCGCATGTCTTCCCTCCAGCTCGGTCAGAAGTTCCATCGCGCGCTCGATCAGGGAATACGGCAGTCCCGCCAGCCGCGCCACCTGAATCCCGTACGACCGGTCCGCCCCTCCCTCCTCCAGGCGCCGCAGAAAAACGATCCCGCCCGCCGTCTCGCGCACCGCCACATTCAGGTTCCGCACCCCGGGCAGCAGATCCCCCAGCCGGGTGAGCTCGTGATAGTGGGTGGCGAAGACCGCCTTCGCCCCGAGGTGGTCGTGCAGGTGCTCGGTGACGGCCCACGCGATCGAAACCCCGTCGTACGTGGAGGTGCCCCGCCCGATCTCGTCGAGCAGGATAAGGCTCCGGTCGGTGGCGGAGTTCAGGATCGCGGCGGTCTCGTTCATCTCGACCATGAAGGTGGACTGGCCGCGGGCGAGGTTGTCCGACGCGCCAACCCGGGTGAAGACGCGGTCGCAGATCGCGAGGCGCGCCCGCTCGGCCGGGACGAACGACCCCGTCTGGGCCATGATCTGGATCAGCCCCGCCTGGCGCAGCACGGTGCTCTTCCCCGCCATGTTCGGGCCGGTCAGGATCACGATCCGCCCCTCCTCGTCGAGGCGAAGGTCGTTCGGGATGAAGTCGCTCGACGGCATCATGGTCTCGACCACCGGATGCCGCCCGGCCACGATCTCGAGCGCGAACCCGCTGTCGACCTGCGGACGAGCGTACCCGCGACGGGCCGCCACCTCGGCGAAGGCGGTGAGCACGTCCAGGGCGGCGATGCGACGGCTGGTCTCCTGAACGCGTGGGACGGCGAAGGCCAGCTCGGCGCGCACTCGCAGGAAGAGGCTCTGTTCCAGGCGGCCGATCTCGTCCTCGGCGCCGAGAACCTTCTCCTCCCACTCCTTGAGCTCCGGCGTGAAGAACCGCTCGGCGTTCGCCAGCGTCTGCTTGCGCAGGAAGCGGTCCGGCACGCGCGACAGATTCGGCCGGGTGACCTCCAGGTAGTAGCCGAAGACCTTGTTGTAGCCGACCTTCAGCGACCCGATCCCCGTCCGTTCGCGCTCGCTGGCCTGAAGCGACGAGATGAACTCCAGAGCGCCGTCGCGGAGGTCCCTGATCTCGTCCAGCTCCCGGCTGAAGCCCCGCCGGATCACCCCGCCGTCGGCCATGGCCGGGGGAGCGTCGTCCGCGATGGCCTCGGCGATGCGCGCCTCGATGTCCTCCAGCAGATCGAGCCCTCCGGTCAGGTCTGACAGGATGTCGCTTTCCAGCGCCTCCCCCGCCTGGGCGACCGCGGGCAGCTGGCGGATCGACTCGGCCAGCGCCAGGAGCTCCCGCGGGCCCGCGCGTCCGGAGCCCAGCTTGGTGCCCAGGCGATCGAGATCCCGGATGGACCCCAGCGCCCCCCGGATACGCCCGCGAATCGTGGCCGAGTCGAAGAGCTCCGCCACTCCGCCCTGGCGCCTCCAGATCTCCTCGAGGTCGACGAGGGGTGCGAGCAACCACCTGCGCAGGAGGCGGGCGCCCATCGGCGAGCGCGCCCCGTCCAGCACCGACAGCAGCGACGCGTCGCCGTCGTGGGGCCGCAGGGGTTCCACGAGTTCGAGGTTGCGCCGCGTCATGGCGTCCAGCGCCATCACTGCTCCGGGGCGCTGGATCGCGGGAGCGCGGACGTGCTCCGCGGCGCCGGGCCTGATCTCCTCGACGTAGGCGACGAGCGCGCCGGCCGCGCGGATCAGCAGTTCGTCACCGGGCTCGAAGCCGAAGCCGTCGAGCGACAGCACGCCGTAGCGCCGAACCAGCTCTTCCCGCGCCGTCTCGAGGTCGAACAGCCAGCCGGGCCGGACCGTGCGGATCGGCGCCGGGCCGGCCTCCAGCGCCAGATCACCCGACTCCGGGACCAGGACCTCCCTGGGATCGAGGCGCTCGAGTTCGTCCTCCACCCCTGAGCGGGGGGTTTCCAGCACCGAGAGCCAGCCGGTGGAGACATCCATGGCCGCGATGCCGACTGCCGCGCCGGCCGGGACGAGCGAGACCACGAAGTTGTTCCGGCGGGCCTCGAGAAGCGCATCCGCGACGACGGTCCCCGGGGTCACGGTCTCCACGACTTCGCGCCGCACGATTCCGCGGGCTTCGGCCGGGTCTTCGGTCTGCTCGCAGATCGCGACGCGCCGCCCGAGCTTCACCAGACGCGCCAAATACTCGTCCAGCGCCTTCGCGGGCACGCCGGCGAGCGGCACTTCGTCCGCAGCGCCGTTGTTGCGCGAGGTCAGGGTGAGGCCCAGAAGGCGGGACCCCTCTTCGGCGTCCTCGCAGAACAGCTCGTAGAAATCCCCCACCCTGAAGAACACGAGCGAGTCCCGGTTGCGGGACTTGATCTCCCGCCATTGCCTCATGAGCGGTGTGTCGAGAGCGCTGGTCGGTTGCTTTGCCAAGGCGATGGGGTGCTCGCGCACGACGGGAGAACCGCCCCGCCCTGCACCATGCCGAGCCGGGCCGCTCCCGCCGGAAGAGTTGGACGGAACGATACCGCGCGCGTCCCACCGGATCAACGGCGCAGCCCGTCAACCGGGCCGGTAGCGCCGCAGTCGGTTCGCGTTCGCCACCACTGTGACGGAACTGAGCGCCATCGCGGCGCCCGCGATCATCGGCGACAGGCGCAGCCCGAGCGCCGGGTAGAGCACCCCGGCCGCCACAGGAATGCCGATCGCGTTGTAGATGAAGGCGCCAAAGAGGTTCTGGACGATGTTGCGGTGCGCCGCCCCGGAAATCCGCAGCAGGGTGTCCACCCCGCGCAGGGAGTCCCCCATGAGCGCCACGTCCCCCGTGAGGAGCGCCACATCGGTTCCGCTCCCCATCGCGATCCCCACATCGGCCGTCGCCAGGGCAGGCGCGTCGTTGATCCCGTCGCCGACCATCGCCACCACCCTCCCCTCGGCGCGCAGCGCCTCGACCACGCGCGCCTTCTCCTCCGGGGTGGCCCGCGCGCGCACCTGTGCGACCCCCGTCAGCTCCGCGACGCGCCCGGCCGCGGCCTCCGTGTCCCCGGTGAGCATCATGATCTCCACGCCCCGGCGCGTGAGCCCCTCCACCGCCTCACGCGCACCCTGCCGCACCGCATCGGCCACCCCGAACACCCCCACCACCACCCCGCCCACCGCCACCACCACCGGGGTCGCCCCGTCCCCGGCGACGCGCCCGAGGTGCGCGTCCACCGGCGCCGTGTCGACCCCGGCCCCCCCAAGGAACGGCGGCGACCCCACGAGAACCCGCTGGCCCTCCACCACCGCCGAGGCCCCCCGCCCCGGGTGCGCGGCGAAATGCCGCGCCTCCCCGAGCGGGATCCCCTCGGCCCGCGCGTAATCCGCGATCGCACGGGCCGCCGGATGTTCCGACAGGGCCTCGACCGAAGCGGCTATTCGCACGAACTCCCGACGCCCGAAACCCGCCGCGGCCTCCGCGAGGGTCACCGCCGGCCTGCCCAGGGTAAGGGTCCCCGTCTTGTCCAGGACCACCGTGTCCACCTTGCGCGCCCGCTGGAGTGCGTCGCCGTCGCGGACCAGCACCCCGTGCGTGGCCGCCTTGCCGATCGCGATCATGACCGAGATCGGTGTGGCGAGGCCAAGGGCGCAGGGGCAGGCGATCACCAGGACCGAGACCGCGCTCACCGTGGCAAAGGCGAGACGGGGTTCCGGCCCCACGGCGTACCAGACGGCGAAGGTGATCGCGGCGACCAGGACCACCGCCGGGACGAAGCGCCCCGACACCACGTCGACCATGCGCTGGATGGGCAGCTTGCTGCCCTGCGCCCGCCGCACCATCCCGGCTATGCGCGCCAGCACGGTGTCCGCACCCACCCGGGTCGCCCGGACGGTGAGCGCGCCGGTCCCGTTGACCGCGCCGCCCACCACCCCCTCCCCGGGGCCCCTTGCGACCGGCATGCTCTCCCCCGTGAGCATGGACTCGTCCACCTCCGACGCACCGCTCAGGACCTCGCCGTCGATCGGGATGCGGGCGCCCGGCCGGACGAGCAGGACATCGCCGGGGCGCACCTCCGAGACCGGCACCGTCTCGGTGCCCTCCGCGGTGACGCGGTCGGCGGTTTCGGGCGCGAGGTCGAACAGGGCTCTGAGGGCGCGGTCGGTCCGTCCCCGGGCGCGCGACTCGATCGCCTGGCCCAGGACGACGAGGGTGATCACCGCCGCGACGGCTTCGTAGAAGGGGCGGCCGCTCCCCACTGGAAAGAGCTCCGGCAGCGCGACGGCCGCCGTCGAGTACAGCCAGGCCGCGCCCGTCCCGAGCGCGACGAGCGTGTCCATGTTCGCCGATCCCCGCCGCGCGAGGTGCCAGGCCCCCGTGTAGAAACGCCGGCCGACATACAGGACGATCGGCAGCGTGAGGAGGCCGGACAGCATCCAGGCCGCCCGGAGCGCCTCCCCGGCGAGTACCGGCAATCCCGGGATCATCTCCCAGTGGCCGATCGCCACCACCGGCACGCCGCAGACGAGCCCCACGAGGAAACGCCGCATGAGGTCCCGGTACCCGGCTTCGCGTTCGGCATCGCGGGCACGGGCGGCCTCCCGCGCGGCTCCGGTGTCGACGAGCACCTCGGCCCCGTAACCGGCGTCCTCCACTGCCCGCACCATCGCATCCGGGGCGCTGCCCCCACCCGGCGCACGGACCCGCGCGAGCTCCTCCACCAGGTTCACGCTCGCCCCGGCCACCCCCTCCACGCCGGCGAGGGCCCGCTCCACCGACGTCACGCACGACGCGCAGTGCATCCCGCGAATGCGGAGCTCCACCTCTTGCGCGCGTTCCTCGGGCGCGCGTTCCGGACCCACCGATGCCGCGGGCCGGCCCGTGACGCTCCCGGCGTCTGCCGCAGGGGTGTCCAACGGACTGCTACGCGGCCCCGGCCGAATCTCGCCGCCGCACCACCAGGCCGTGGAGCCACTCCTCCATCAGCACCTCGTCGTCGATCGCGCTGGCCTTGAGCAACTGGTCCAGGCGGCGAAGGCCCCTCACCGCGCGCACCAGCTCCGCGCGGTTCCAGAGGCGGGCCTGGGCCATGAGCTTGCGTGCGGCGAAGCGCTGCCAGGGGGGGAGCGCCTCCTGCAGCGCCCGGGCTCCGCCCTCCACTGCGACGCCCAGCCTGAGCAGATGAACCGAGAGCGAGATCACCAGCCCGACCGCGGTCTCACCCTGCTGCAGCAGGATGGGCAGCCCTTCGACAGCCTCCCGGATCCGGCGCCCACCCACCATGTCGAACCACTCCCAGCGGTCCTGGCGGGGGATCCGTATCCCGCCCCTGCGCACCGCGTCCGTGTCGACGGGACCATCGCCCACCATCTCCGCGAGCTTCCGCACCTCCTGGGTCAGCACGCCCAGGTCCGTGCCCACCGCCCCCGCGAGCTGCTGCGCGGCCTCCAGTTCCACAACCACCCCGGCATCTTCGCGCGCCCACGAAACCAGCCACGCCGGCACCCCGTCGGCGGGGATCGGCTTGAACTCGACCGAGGTCGCCGCCCGGCGCAGATCCGTGTAGAAGCGGGCCTTCGACCGCGCGGGCACCGTTCCCTGCAGGATCAGCACCAGCCCCGGTGGCGGGCCCTTCGCGGCCTGCAGGACGACCTCCCGGGCCCTGGGGCTTCCCGCCAGCGCCTCCACCTCCCGAACCTGCACCACCCGCCACTCCGCCATCATCGGGGGCGTGGCGATGACCGAAGCCAGGCGCTCGACCGTTACCTCGGAGCCGTACAGGCGATCGAGGTTGAAGTCGCTGGTCGCCCCATCGGCGAAACGATCCACCAGGAACTTCGCGGCGACGGACTTCCGGTATTCGTCGTCGCCATGGAGAAAGAAGACGCCTCCCTCGCTGGCGGTCCGGAGGGACTCAGGGAGCAGGGTGGTCACGGGACCCGTCGCCCAGGGCGCGGTTCACCAGCAGGGAGCAGCCAACGCGCGAAGGGGGGTTCACGGCCCCTCAGTCCCGATCGACCGGCGCCACCACGGAGACCTGGATTCGCGGCGAGGCGACCTCGCCACCGGGATCGCCCGGCTCCGGGCCGATCAGGGGGACGCGAAGCAGCGGTGGCATCGGGAAAGGAACCGGCGCGGCCGGCGGTGAGGGTTTGGCCGCGACGACCGGCGGAACCTCCACCTCCGGGGGAACGGGTGCGGGCATCGGAACCCAGGCGGAAAACCCGTTGAGCGCGATGACCAGCAGGGTGGACGTCACGGCAAACCCCGAGGCCACCGGTTCGGACCGCCGCGCGGCACGCCGGAAAGCGTCGTCATCCTCCCCGCCGCGGTCGACGAGCACACCGGGATCCTTGCCGACCGAGTCCCGCAGAACCGCGACGCCCGTCCGGATCACCCTGTCGTATCGGCGACAGGAGGCGCACTCGGCCATGTGGGCGATCACCTCGGCACGCGCATCCGCGTCGAGCCGGTCGTCCCGGTAGTCCGAATACAGTGCGATGAACCAGCGGCGACAAGCCCGTGAGCCGCCGGCCCCCCGGCGACCCGAGTCCCTCCCGACTCCAAAGTCCTTGCGCACGATCCTGAGCTCCGAACCCCGTTGGTTTCCTCCATGGCGCCCGACCCGCAGACCGGGACGCCGACGATTGGCAAGAGCGACCATCCCGGTCACGTTGCCAACATACCACCTCTCAACCACAGCTGCCATTTACTATACAACCGGGGAGCGCGGAGAGTTCCAAAACGCGGAGGATCGGCCAGGGAGACCATCCTGGCAGCATCCGCGGGTCCGCCGCTGTCGGAGGCGGCGGACCCCCCCGGGCGGGGCCCTATTCCACCATCGGCGCGATGATCCGCGCGAAGTTGTTGCGGGCCCGGTTGAGCCGGCTCTTGACGGTGCCCAGGCTGCACCCGGTGATCTGTGCGATCTCCTCGTAGCTCTTTCCGTGCAGCTCGCGGAGCACGAATACCACCCGATGTTGCTCGCTGAGTTGCCTTACGGCTTCCTCGACCTTCTCGCGGAGGGCGCGCCTCCGGTACAGGTCGTCGGGACGGGTCTTGGGATCTTCCCACTCGAGCGGCCGCAGGTCGGCTTCCCAGTTCTTCATCAGCGTCTGGAAGAGGACCACCGGACTCCGCGAGCGGTTGCGGAGTTCGTTCTTGGCGAGGTTGCCCGCGATCGTGTAGATCCACGTGGAGAATTTCCTCGACTGGTCGAACCGGTTGAGGTGGCGATAGACCCGCACGAAGGTTTCCTGTACGAGGTCCTCGGCACGTTCGCGATCGCCGAGCGTTCCAAAGACGAAACTCTGAAGACGCCCGTCGTACCTCCGCACCAGCTCGCTGAAAGCTCGCTGCTCACCGTCGAGGAACAACTGCACCACCTGGCTGTCGGTCAACCCGGCGATCTCTCGCCGTGCTTCGCTGGCCGTCTTTCGTTCGGCGACAAGCTGTTTTGCGTGCATCATTGTCACCCTCCTGTCCTTGTCTGTCCGATCCGGCTTCCGGATCCCCGGGATCGGTCACCGTCTCGCGTACGCACTCCTTATGCGCACGAACCGTGCCAAGGGCGACAGGGGGTTGGAGCCGCGCTGGCGGGGGGGGGCTTGTCCTCATCCGTGGACAATCCTTCCCGCCGAGGCGACAGGAGGCCCGCGCGGCGATGGTGGGAAGGTGGGCTACAGTGGGACGCGAATCAGCCGCCGCGTCCCGGAAGGAAGCGCGCCCCGTACAGGAGCGCGACCAGTGACTTCGCGTCGCTGATCTCGCCCCGCCGCACCAGATCCAGCGCCTCGCTCAAAGGTATGCGTATCACCTCGATGAATTCGTCACTGTCGGTGCCGGCGACGCCGGGCACCAGGTCGAACGCCGCGAACAGATGGATCTCCTCATTCGTAAACCCGGGCGTCGTGTGGAGGGTCGTCATCCGCACCAGCCTTCCCGCCCGCACTCCGGCCTCCTCCTCCAGTTCACGCCGCGCGCATTCCTCCCAGCTCTCCCCGGGTTCGATGATTCCCGCCGGCACCTCGTAGATCACGCCGCCCGCCGCATAGCGGTACTGGCGCAGCAGCAGCACCTCCGGATCCGGGTCGTCGACCGCGCCCAGGACCGGGAGCACCGCGGCGGCGCCCCGGTGGCGGACCAGCTCCAGCTCCCCGATCGAGCCATCGGGGAAGCGTACCGTGTCCACGCTGAGGTGCACGACCCTTCCGTCGTGCACCAGGGCGCTGCTCAGCAGGGCGCGGCGATCCTCGCTCATGTCCCGCCGCTCACTCGTCTTCCCGGTGCACGACAACCGGACCGATCCCCAGCGCCTCGAGCGGCCCCGCCACCACGTCCGCGTCGCCGACCACCACCGTGCACAGCGCGTCCGGCCGGATGTGACGGCGCGCCGATTCCGCCGCCTGCTCGCGTGTTACTCCGCGCGCCCGGTCGCGGTAGGTGCGGTAGTAGTCGCCCGGCAGGTCGTAGACCACCATCCCCGCAACCCGGGATGCGATCTGTCCGGTGGTCTCCAGCCGCAGCGGGAACACCCCGGCGAGGTAGCTGGTGGCGGCATCCACCTCCTCCCCCGTCGGCCCGTCCTCCACGATCCCCTCGATCTCGCGGAAGATCTCCTCCGTGGCGGCGCCGGTGACCGCGCTCTCCACCGAGGTGGACACCACGAAAGGGCCCGGCCCCCGACGCGGCGCGAAGCTGGATCGCACCCCGTAGGTGAAGCCGTTCCGTTCGCGCAGGTTGAGGTTGAGGCGTGAGGAAAAGGAGCCGCCCAGGATGAGGTTCAGCACCGTCAGGGGGAAGTAGTCCTCCACGGATCGCGCCACGCCAACATGCCCCACGCGAATCTCCGACTGGACCGATCCGGGGCGGTGGACCAGATGCACCGAGCGGCCAGGCCGGCGCGCCGACACCGTCGGCTCGGGCGCGGGATCGACCTCGCGGCTCCATCCTCCGAAGGATCGCTCCGCAAGAGCGTGCGCGTCGCCGGGCTCCATGTCTCCCGCAACGATCAGCGCCGCCTGCGAGGGCCCGTAGCGGGCGGCTACGAAGGCGTGCGCGTCGCCGGGCCCGAGGCCGGCCACGGAGGAGCTGGTCCCGGCCAGCGGCCTGGCGTAGGTGTCCCCTTCACCGAACACGCAGCGCCCGTGGGCGTCGGCCGCCAGCGAGGCCGGGTCCATGCCCCGGTGCGCGGCCGCCGCGAGGCGCTGCGAGCGGTAGCGCTCGAAATCGGAAGCCGTGAAGGCGGGCGAGCGCACCATCTCGGCCAGGAGGGGCAGCGCGCCGGACAGATGGTCGGCCATGCAGGACAGCGCCGCCGTGGTGGAGTCCCATCCCGCCGCGACACCGTAGCTGGCGCCGATCGCCTCCAGTTCCTTCGCGAGCTGGCGGCTGGTGCGGTGAGCGGTCCCGCCCTCCAGGGCGTCGCCGGCAAGGACCGCCAGTCCGCCGCGGCCCTCCGGGGCGGCGGTCTCGCCCGCGCGGATGACCACCATGGCCGTCACGATCGGGAAGGGAAGCTTGTGGACGACCCGCACCTCCATCCCGTTGCCCAGCCGTCCCTGCTCCACGGCGGGGAATGCGTAAGGGCGGATGGGGCCGGGCGGGGGGGCGTCCGTCCGGGCGCTCGCGGGGACGCCGCCTCCGCCGCTCATCCGCGCGCCTCCGGGTGATACCGCACCAGCACCCGGTTGTCGGCGCGGAGGTAGCGACGCGCCCACTCTCGCGCCTCGCCCGGCTCTACCCGGCGAAGGCGACGCAGGTCGTCGTTGAGGCGCGCAGCCGTGCCGAAGTGGGTGGCGTACATTGACAGCAGGTCCGCGCGCGTGTCCACCCGCTGCAGGGCCCTGACCATCCGCGTCTCGGAGCCGATGATCGCGCGCTCGAGTTCCTCGCGGCTGATGGTCGGCGCATCGTCGAGAACGCCGGCCACCGCGTCCTCGAGCTCGTCCATCCCGGTGCCGGGCAGGCCGGTGGCGATCACCAGAAAGATCGACGCACCCGTGGTCAGGGGGAGGACGTGGCAGGACGCGGTCCGCGCCAGGCCGCCCCGCACCAGCCGGTCGTACAGGCGCGACGAGCGCCCCGTCCCGAGGCAGTACGACACGACCTCGCCCGCGTAGAAGGCGTCGGTCGTGAAGGGAGGCACCCGTGCGGCCGCGTAGATCCGGGGCAGGGGCACCGCCGCGACCACGTCGTCGCGCAGGGTCCCGCCGGTGGTGAAGGGAAGGTCGCCGCCGGGGGGGAGGGGGGGTGGGGCGGGGCCGGGGGGGATCGCCGCGAAGTAGTGCTCGACGCGCCGGAGGGCGTGGGCCGGGTCGAAATCCCCGCAGATCGAGAGGACCGCGTTGCCGGGGACGTACCAGGTAGCAAAGAAGTCGCTCAGATCGTCCAGGGTGGCGGCCGCGATGTCCTCCAGCGAACCGATCACGGTGTGGTGGTACGGATGGCTCGCCGGGAAGAGGCGGGACTGGATCCGCTCGTCCCAGTCGCCGTAGGGCTGGTTGTCGTACCGCTCGCGGCGCTCGTTCATGACGACCTGGCGCTGGTTCTCCAGCTTCTCCTCCGTCATCGCCGGCAGCATCCACCCCATCCGGTCGGACTCCAGCCAGAGCGCCAGATCCAGGTAGTGCGAAGGCACCGTCTCGAAGTAGTTCGTCCGGTCGAACCAGGTGGTGGCGTTGGCGGATCCACCCACGCGCTCAAGGTGCTGAAAGTGCCCGTTTCTGGGGATGTGCACCGACCCCTGGAACATCATGTGCTCGAAGAGGTGGGCGAAGCCCGTGCGGCCTTCCGGCTCGTTCCGCGATCCCACCCCGTACCAGAGGTTCACTCCCGTCACCGCGGTGATCCGGTCCGGAGCCAGAACGACCCTGAGGCCGTTCCCGAGCCGGTGCTCTTCGATCTGGATCATCGCCGCGTCATATTCCATACTGACTAACGTCTACCCCGGGCGGCCGCGCCCCGAAGCCACCTCGCCGCATCGAACATCAGGAGACACATCCGTGGAATTTACCCCTTTCCAGATGGAACGCTGGCAATCGACATGGGAACACCGGGTCGACTACAACCTGTCGGAGAGCGGCGTGCATCCGCTAACCGTGGGCGAACTGCTCGCCCTCGGGGGACCGGCGGCGGACCTGTCGTCCGTCCGGCTCGGCTACAGCCAGTCCAACGGCACCGACGAGCTGCGGGCCCTGATCGCCTCGCTGTATCCTGGCGCGTCGGACCGCTCGGTCGTCGTGACCATCGGCGGCGCCGAGGCGAACTTTGTGGGTTTCTGGGAGTTGGCGCAGCCCGGGAAGCCCGCCGCCGTAATGCTTCCCAACTACATGCAGGTCCCTGGCCTGATCAGGAACTTCCAGGGCGGTTCCATGCCTTTCCACCTCCGTGAAGAGACCGGTTGGCGGCCCGATCTGAGCCAGCTGGAATCGGCGCTCCGGGCCGGCGCCGGGTTCATTCTGGTTACGAACCCCAACAACCCCACCGGCGTGGCCCTCACCCCCGGCGAAATGGACGATATCGTCACCCTCGCCGACCGGCACGGTGCCTGGATTCTCTCCGACGAGGTCTACCGGGGCGCCGAACTCGGCACCGATCCGGTCCCGAGCTTCTGGGGTCGCTACGACAAGGTCCTCGTCACCAACTCGCTCTCCAAGGCATACGCCCTGCCGGGAGCGCGTCTGGGTTGGGTCGTGGGGCCGGAGGACGTGGCCGAGCGGCTGTGGGCGCGCACCGACTACACCACCATCGCGCCCCCGTCCGTATCGGACGCGCTGGCCCGGATCGCGCTCTCACCCGACGTCAGGCCCCGGATCCTGGAACGGACCCGGCGCATCATCCGCCACAACATCGGCCTCCTGGCCAACTGGGTCGAGTCCGGGGACGGACTTTTCTCCTTCACCCCACCCGACGCCGGCGCGATCGCGATGGTCCGCTACCATGCGGACATCCCCTCTCTCGATCTCGCCGAACGGCTGCGCGTGGAGCAAAACCTGCTGATCGTCCCCGGTGCGCACTTCGGGATCGAGTCGACGATGCGGCTGGGCTACGGCCCCCCCGCCGACGAGCTGCTCGCCGGGCTGGACCGGCTGCGCAACGGGTTCGCCGCACGGCTGCCGCGCGCCACCGCGACCGCCTGAACGGGCCCGCACGGCCAGCGCAACACCCGTGCGTCAGCTCCCGGGCCGCAATTCCTCGTCCGCCAACTCCACCTCCCCGATGCAATCCGGCTCGTCGTAACCGGCGCGGTTCACGGCCCGCGACACGGGATGGAGGCGCAAATCCGGCGGCAACGTCTCCGCGAGGATGGCGGTCAGCACCCCGGGCGTGGTCCCGCGCGCCAGCCAGTCGTCCCACACGGTCTCCGGGAGGATCACCGGCACCCGGTCGTGGAGCCAGCTGATCTCGGGAGGCGCCGCCCGGGTGAGGACCGAGAAGGTCGCCAGCCGGAGACCGCGCGCGGGCCGCGTCTCACCAGGCGGCCTCCACAGCGCCCAGATGCCCGCCATGGCGAAGAGCCGGGAGCCGGGACGGTGGATCCAGTACGGCTGCTTGCCCGAGGCGCGCGCCTCCCACTCGTAGAACCCGTCCGCGGGGACGAGACAGCGCCGCGCCAGGAACGATTCGCGATAGGCCTTTCTGTTCAATACGGATTCGGCCCTCGCGTTGATCATGCGGGCGCCCACCTTCGGGCTCTCGGCCCAGTGCGGCACAAGGCCCCACCGCATCGGCCCGGCACGCCTCCCCTCCGGCGCGGCGATCACCACGGGGACCTCGTCCGTAGGCGCGACGTTGTAGCGCGGGAGAGGCACATCGCGAAGCAGCTCGATCCCGGCCCCGAAGGCCTCCGCGATCGCGCCAGCCTCCCCCGTAACGGTGAAACGGCCGCACATCGTGTCCTTCCGGCGAGCCCTACCCGGCGGGGCTCCCTGCACGAGGCCCCTCTACGTCCCTCACCACGAAAAATCCATCCTCACCCAGCCGCTGGTAGAGCGGCATCAGCAGCATCCCGTCGCTGGGCACCGCCACCTCCCCGTGCCGGTCGTCCCCCACCACGTCGCCCGCCCGAACCCTCTGGAAGTTGCGGAAACCGGGCCGCGTGACGTAGCGGTCGCGCTCCTCGAACCCATGACGGTAGACCGTCTCGAGCACGCGGGGAAGATCAACACATGCGTTGCGCAGCATCTCGAACGCACGCCGGGCCTCGGGAACCTCCTCTTCTCCCAGAAGGCCCGCGGCTCGAACGGCAATCCAGATCGCCGCGACGGCCCTCAGTGCGGCCCGCTCTTCCTGATGCTGGCCGCACTCGCAGAGCATGGTGGTATGGCCCATCGCATCCAGGTAGCCCAGCAGCGTTCCCTCGAGGTGCTCATCCAGACCCAGGACGAACGGGAACGGAACCTCCATCGCGAAACGGCGGTGGCGGGGGTGGTCCTCGGCCGAGGTGAAGGTTCCGCCCTTCCCGGAGGTCGTGTGCAGGTCGAGGACGTAAACGGGACCACGCCGCCGGGCCACAATCTGCTCCAGCAGCTCCAGCACGCGAACCACCTCGAGGTCTTCGGGCACCGGTGTCCGGGCCCTCCTGCGGGCGATCGAATGCACCAGGGCATCGTCCGACTCGGTGTGCCGCCCCGCCTGCAGCGCCCCGACGTGAACCGGCGTCCACGCGCGGTTCAGATCGTAGGACATGAACCTGCGCCCGGCCGCGAGCGCCGGCATGTTGCCGACGATGGCCACGAAGTCCCCCGCGAGCACATCCCGCCTCGCCCGCACCCGGTCCACCATCACCTCGAGCGCCCGCACACCGGCGGGCTCGTTCCCGTGCACCCCTCCGATGCAGAGCAGCAGGGGGCCCTCCGACCTGCCCTCGACCCAACCGATCAGGCCATCGCTGGCCGCGGCGGAGCTGCCCCGGCTCAACGCAAGCGCGGCACTCGCCCCGCTCGCCACCAGTGAGGAACCGCCCGCCACCGCATTCACGCCCATAATCATTCGCTCAAATCTCCCGTGTTTCCCATCAATACCCCGCTACGCCTCCTGCAGCCGCTCTTCAAGAAGGTGATACGCCATAGGCATGAAATCGATCTCGGTCACGAGGCCCACGAGCTGTCCGTTCTTGACCACCGGCAGCGCACTCACCTTGTGGCTGCGCATCTGGCGGATGGCCTCCAGCGTCGTGGTCTCGGGGGTGACCGTCGCCGGGTGGCGCTCCATGACCTCGCTGACGGGCATGCTGTCGGCCTCGGCCTTGGTACGTCCCTGCGCCATCAGCCTCAGAATCGAACGATAGGACACGATCCCGACCAGCCGGTGGTCGTTGGCCTCGATCAGGACGTGTCGAATCTGGCGCAGGTCCATCAGGTACGCCACCAGCTCCACGAGCTCGTCCTGATTGACCGTGGTCAGCGCGGTCGTCATGTACTGTTCGACGCGGACATAGTGGTGCTTCCACCCTCCGGCCTCGTGGACTTGTGCCGGTTCCCACCGCGCAATCGGAATTCCCTCTTTCTGCTGCCGGACGGTGGCCGAAGTGAGCGCAGCCAGCATTTCCCCTCGTGTACCCGCCTTCTTCAGCGTCCTCAACGAGCGCAGCGCCCAGCTCGAGCCCGTGACGCCGGCCTCTACACGCTCCTCGATGACATCCAGGTAGCGGTTCACATCGCGAGGATTCACCGGGTAGTCCGCCAGCCCGGTGCGCGCCAGCGGCAGCAGGGTATCGAGAATCAGCCTGTCGGCGGGGCCGCTCTCACCGTCCAGCCAGGCCAGGCCGGCCCCGAGCCCCAGCCGCGACGCGGCCAGGAAGTTGCTCTTGGCGTCGTCGAAGTCCATGCGCTCGACCAGGTCGGGGAACTCCTTCGCACCCCCCAGCACCGCACCGATCCAGAAGACCGCATTCGCCATCTCGTCGAGGGTGGACGGGCCGGCCGGAAGGACGCGGCATTCGATGCGCAGGTGGGGCTTCCCCTTGGAGATTCCGTAGCAGGGCCGGTTCCAGCGATAGACCGTGCCGTTGTGCAACTGAAGAGCCTGCAGCTTCGGCACCCCGCCTTCGTCCAGCACCTGGAGCGGATCTTCGTCGACCGGGGTGGCGAGCAGAACCCGGAAGTTGGCGACGTCCTCATGGAAAAGCTCCACGACCGAACGCTCCAGCCAGCTGCCGCCGAAATGGACGCGCGGGCTCATCTCGCGCATGTGGAGGTCGGCGCCGCGCGTGTCCAGCGACTGCTGGAAGAGCGCGATACGGGTTTCGTGCCAGAGCCGCCGCCCGAAGAGCAGCGGCGAATTGACGCACGCCGCGAGGACCGGGCCGGTGACCGCCTGCGCCACGTTGTAGTAGTGCGCGAACTCTTCGGCCGAGATCTGGAGATGCACCTGGAAGCTGGTGTTGCAGGATTCCAGCATGACCGAATCGTGTTCGATCATCAGCTCGTCGGTGCCCCGGATGCGCAGCCGGAAGGCGCCGCCGCCCGCGTGGTGCATCGCTTCGTTCAGCGCATGGTAGCGTGCGCGCGGCGTGATGTTGTCGAGCGAGAGGTCGGACTTCGCCAGCGTGGGGAGGATCCCGGTGAGGATGACGTCGGCGCCCTGCCGCCGGGCTGCCTGTCTTACCCTGTCCACATACCCGTCGAGCTCTTCCTTCATGTCCGAGAAGCAGGTGCCCTCCAGGACCCGCGGCGACAGATTCGCCTCCAGGTTGAAGCGCGCAAGTTCGGTGGTGAAGGGATCGTCGTTGATGTCTTCGAGCACCTCGACGGCCACGGGCGCCGGCCTCCACGCCTCGTTGACGAGGAACATCTCCTGCTCGGCGCCGAAGCGGCGGACGCCCGATTCGATCATCCCCTCGGCCAGGATCCTCTCCATGGCCTGCAGGTCCCTCAGAAGGGCCCGCGTGAACTTGCGGATTGCCTCCGGCGACCGCTCCGGCGCGACATCTATGCCCATCTCGTCTCCTCGTGACTACGGCGGCACGCGCACGGCAGTGCCGCACACCGCCTGACGACCGGCACCGCCACCGCTCACTGCGATGGGGAAGCCCGTCGCCGACGAACCGCAGGTAGTCTATCGCACTGGTGGCGCTTTGGGAAAGGCACCGGGCCGCTTCCGATGCGGAAGGCCCCCTTCAACGAAACGTGGCGATCTCGTCAAGCGGCTTCCTGGTGATGCTCGGCACCCTGGCGTCGTCCGCCGGGTAGCCGGCCACCAGGACCAGGAAAGGGCGTTCACTGGGCGGGCGGCCCAGGATCTCGTTCAGGAAACCCATCGGGGACGGCGTGTGCGTCAGCGTCGCCAGTCCCGCATGGTGCAGTGCGGTGATGAGGATTCCGGTGGCGATGCCGACGCTTTCCTGGACGTAATAGTTCTTGACCTTCCGCCTTCCGGGGCCCAGCTGATAGCGCTCCGCAAAGATCACGATCAGGTAGGGGGCCGTCTCCAGGAACGGCTTGTGTTCGTCGGTGCCGAGCGCGGCCAGGGCGTCCAGCCACTCCTGCGGCGCCCCACCGCTGTAGAAAGCCCGCTCCTCCTCCTCGGCCGCGCCGCGGATCCGGGCCTTCACCTCCGCGTCGGAGACGACGACAAAGTGCCAGGGCTGATGGTTCGCCCCGTTGGGAGCGGTCCCCGCCGCGCGGAGGCACTCCTCGATGATGCCCCGGGGGACCGGCCGGGAGCTGAACTCCCGCACCGTCCGGCGCCGCGCCACCTCGCGGCGGAAGTCGGCCGCCCGCTTCGCCATCTCGGCCGGAGGGTACTCCACCCAGGACTCCAGGGGGACGAAACGGGAGACGTTCGCCGCCCGGCCCCCGGACCCGTCCGTCAAGGCCCGCCGCCCTTGAGGCGGACCAATACCGTGACCACGCCTTCGCTGCCGTCCAGCTCCCCGACCACTTCGTCCGGCGGCATGGCGAGGTGCCGCGCCAGGAAGCGCACGTTCACCAGGGTCACCACCTCCACGTCGGACAGCGTCACCTCGTGCCACTCGGAGGCGGCGCGCGCGTTGAAGCGCTCGTATGCATCGGCCAGACTCCCGCGATCGCCGTCGATCGGGATGTGGAAGTCCCCCGCGTGCACCGAGTATCCGCTCGCGATCGCCATCCACGCCTCGCCTCGCCGCCGCTGGGAAATCACCACGTCGGGCGACACCCCCGCGCGATCCGCCACGAAGAGCACCACCGGTATCTCGGCCATGTCGAGCTTCCACTGCGCGAGCACCGCGACCTCCTGCCGGGGTGTCCCGAAGTGCTCGGCTACGGCGCGGAGGAACGCCGCCTGGTCCGGCCCGCCCGCGCCTGGGCGCTGTCCCTGGAGCGCTGCCGGCGCAGCCAGCGGGAAGAACGCCGCCAGGGTCAGCAGTCTGCTGATTGTGATCATGGCAAGGTGCCCCTCATGGTGTGAATGATGTCCTTCCCAGCGCCTTCAGCGCCAGCGCGCGCGCCGAGACGACCGAGGACGTTCCCCGGGCTTCCGCGTCCCTGAAGATCTCCGCCAGCGTGCCGCCGATGGAACGGACCCGCCTGATGAGTTCGTCGGTCCCCTGGACGCCGTCTTCCATCAGTCCGAAAGCCATCGCACCGCCCCCGTTTATGACGTAGTCGGGGGCGTAGAGGATGCCACGGGCGCGAACCCGCTCCGCGTCCTCGGCCACCTCCAGCTGGTTGTTGGCCGACCCGGCGATGATCCTGCAGCGCAGCCGGGGGATGGTCCGCTCATTGACCGTCGCGCCGATGGCGCACGGCGCGTAGACGTCACAGGGGGTGTCGTATACCGAGGCCGGGTCGATCGTCTCGCCACCGCAGGCCCCGGCCACCGCCCTCGCCCGGCCGGCGTCCAGATCGCAGACCAGGACGCGCGCGCCGGAGCCGGCGAGGAGGTGCGCCAGCGGGCCGCCCACGTCACCGGCGCCCTCGACCAGCACGGTCTTGCCGTGCATGTCCCGGGTTCCATCCAGGTGCTCCAACGCCGCCAGGATGCCCTCGTGGACGCCTGCGGCCGTGAAGGGCCCGGGGTCGGCCGCGTGACCCTCTGTTCCGGCACCCGCCGCGCACCCGGCTACGCAGTTGGTCACCGTGGCGAGGAAGGCCATGTCCTCGGGAGTGGTGCCCAGATCCTCCCCGACCCTGTAGGCGCCGTTGAGGCCGTTCAGGGCGGGCGAATCGTACTGCTTCAGCCGGCAGCCCCCGGTCGGCCGGCCCAGCGTGTCGTCGTGGAGCGCGACGAAGATCCAGCTGCCCGTCCCGGCGTGATACGAACTGACCACGCCCAGTCCGTCCCACCCTTCGATCAACGACTCCAGCGATTCGCTCATGCACGGCGCCCTGGCACAGTGTCCACTGCTGCGGGCCGCGGGGCCACTCCGCCGAACCCGAGCGCGGACCCGCAGTCCCGATGCTTCCGACGGGAAGATGGTCTAACTTCCCCTTACAGATAAGGAAACACCCGCGCACGGCGTGCAACAACCCGCGGGCTGGCGAGCAGCCCCGCCACGGCCCGGCGTCCGCAACGGCCCCTCACCGCCCCAGACGACGAGAACAGTCCCATGGAATGGATTTCAAGTCCCGAAGCATGGGTTGCCCTGGCCACCCTCGCTGTCCTCGAGATCGTCCTCGGGATCGACAACATCGTGTTCATATCGATCCTGGCGGACAGACTGCCCGAGCACCAGCAGGCGCGCGCGCGCCGGAACGGTCTCATCCTCGCGATGGCCACGCGGCTGGCCCTCCTGGGGGCGATCACCTTCATCATGCGCCTCACCGAGCCCCTGTTCAGCCTCTTCGGGCACGGCTTCTCCGGGCGCGACCTGATCCTGGTGGTGGGGGGGCTCTTCCTCCTCACGAAGGCTACCCGCGAGATCCACCACCGTCTGGAGGGCGACGACGAGGGCGGGAAGAAGGCTCGGGCGATGAGCTACGGCGCCGTCCTCGCGCAGATCGCGGTGATGGACATGGTCTTCTCGCTGGACTCGGTCATCACCGCGGTGGGACTGGCGGAGGACCTGGCCGTCATGATGATCGCGATCGTCCTGGCCGTCGCGGTGATGATGGTGGCTGCGGAATCCGTGTCCCGTTTCGTCAACGCGCATCCCACCGTGAAGATGCTGGCCCTGAGCTTCCTGCTCCTCCTGGGCATGACGCTTGTGGCCGACGGGCTGGGCCAGCACATCCCCAAGGGCTACATCTACTTCGCGATGGGTTTCTCGATCTTCGTGGAAAGCCTGAATCTGCGGGCGCGCGCCGGCGATCCGATCCGGCTGCGGCGGACGCCCAAGCACCCGGCTGAGGAGAAGTAATACGCCCGAGAGGATTCGAACCTCTGGCCTCTGCCTCCGGAGGGCAGCGCTCTATCCAGCTGAGCTACGGGCGCAAGGTGCTGTAAATGATTCCGCAGGGCACATCCCGGGTCAACCCCGGGCGCACCCGCGCGGCCAACGGCGATACCCGGAACATGCCAGGAGGACGGGCGTCATAAGCCGAGTTCTGTGTCTCGCCTCGGGAGGCGAGCGGGATCATCTGTCTGGGACCCGGATCACTCCGGGCCTCGAGCGGCCTACCCGGGACTCGAGCGGGACGGGCCGTCCCTCGCCCCCTATTTGGCCTTGCTCCGGATGGGGTTTGCCATGCGACCCCTGTTGCCAGCGGCCCGGTGCGCTCTTACCGCACCCTTTCACCCTTGCCTGTGCCCCGCTTCCGGGGCCATCGGCGGTCTGCTCTCTGCTGCACTTTCCGTCACCTCGCGGTGCCCGGGTGTTACCCGGCATCCCGCCCTGTGGAGCTCGGACTTTCCTCCGCGCGGCAAATCCGGTGGATTCCCGGCGGCGATCCCTCGGCCCGTCCTCCTGAACATGGAGAAAGATGGTCACCACGCCGGCCCGTGGCCAGCCCACGGGGTCGGAGGCCCCTGCCTCCAGCGTTGGCATCGCCGGGCCGCCCACGCCGATTCTCCGAATATCCGCGCGCGGCCGAGCCCGCCGACTCACGGTTTTCGTGAACGTATGTTTCCAAGAAACGGATAACCTGTTTCCGGGTTGCCAGATGGAGGAGGTTGACATTTCCGAATTGGGACTGCATTGTTCACTGTACGTTTCCAAAGGCGTGCGAGCGAACATCCATGCCCCATCAACATCGGGAAAGCCGGTCGTAGATGGTTTGGTGCCGAGCCGCAAAATCGAGAGTGACCCGTTGCTGGTCAACGGCCTTGCTTGCCGTTGTGCCGGTGCTGGCTGCGGTGCCCCCGGTTTCGGCGATTCAGAATCCCGGGGGGAGCGACGGCGACCCCGGCCCTGTCGTCGTCTACCTGGTTCGCCACGCCGAAAAGGCCGAGGACGGGACCGACGATCCACCTCTCACGCTGGCCGGGCAGATCCGGGTACGGGTGCTGCGGCAGCTCCTCAATGACGCGGGGCTCACCCACGTCTACACGACCGACTGGAAGCGGACCCGCGATACGGTGCGCCCGTTCGCCGAAGCGCTGGGTGTGGAAGCGACCCTCTATGATCCGCGCCAACTGGAAGTCCTGGCCGCCAGCATCCGGGGCACGCCCGGAACCCACTTCGTCGCGGGTCACAGCAACACCACGCCGGTGCTGGTGGCGGCCCTCGGGGGCAATCCGTTCGATCCGATCGACGAGCTGGAGTACGACAGGCTCTACATCGTGGTGATCAACCCGGGCCAGCCTCCGGTTACCACGCTTCTCCGATTCGGGGAACCCTACGTGGAGGGGTCCGATTTCGGCCTGCGGGCGGAACGGGGCAACCAGGGTCCACTGTCTTCGCGGCGGCGGAACTGACGCAGGCTGTCGGCGGAGGTCCGGCTCGCCGGTGCCAGGCGGGCCCGCAAGCGGGGCGGCCGCGCTCGCCGGTGCTCAGAAGGTCACCACCAGCGCGATCGTGAAGATGCGGTCCAGCTCCTTTCGCGGGACCAGCACCGTCCCCGTCCTCTCCCCTTCCGGCGACGACAGGGGCACCCTGCGCAGCGCCGGCTCATTGTCGAAGGTCGTGCGAAACGAAGTCTTCAGGCCCAGGTGCTCGTTCATGGCCACGCTCACCGAGTTGGTCCAGTCCGCCCGCACATCCGACGGATCGTCGCCGTTCCCGTCCAGGACGAGGTTGCTCTTCCACTCGGTGTTGCCCGTCATTTGCCGGCGGTACTCGGATGAGACCCGGAGACCGACAAAACGTCCCGCGGCGTCGGGATTGGGAACCACGTCGCTCTGCACCGTGTGCGTGAGCCCGCAAGCCGTACGCAACCTGTGACTCGAGCTTCGGACCCACTGCGTGGAGACCCCCAACACATTGATCAGGCGGTGCCTGAAGCCGGCGAAGGTATCCCGTTTCCACCCCGATTGTATGTACAACGAGGTCCGGGGCGAGAACCGGCGGTCCACCCGCACCCGCGCGTCGTACTTCTCGGCCGACAGGTCGCTCTCACTGGTCTCGTCGATGCGGTAGTCGGACTCGGTGCCCACGGCCGTGCGGCGGACGCGGGTCGAACGCGTCCGGATGCCGCCCGCCTCCACCTTCACCTCGGTCCGGTCCCAGGCGCGCGTCACGGTGGTGGCCAGCCCGAAGGTTGAAGACTCGGCATTCCCCCCCGTGCGGACGAAACTGAATTCGCTCGACGCGGTCCAGCCGCCTTCGGACTGCTGGGCCTGGACGGCCGACACCGCCAGGAACCAGGCCACGAGGACCGCGCAACCGCGGCGCAGCCAGCCGGACCGGTCGGAGAGCACTCCAGAGGGATGACTTCCGATCGTCTCACTGTCTATTCCAGCTATCGTCAATGCTCGCAACTTCGTTCGTTCCCTCCGGAGTTCAGGTTCATGGGCCGATACGCCACTGGGACCGCTGGCCGGAGCGCTGCTGGCCGTGCCCGTCTACCGGCTGCAGCACGGCGCGGATTGGCAGTCGCTACCAGATGGTCCTGTAGCCGTCCGCCGCGAGGTTCCAGCGGCGACCGTACACGTGCACCCGGTCAGTGACCACGCCGTCAAGCACGAGCTGACCGCCGATGTGCGTCCAGGCGAGCACGCTGCCCTCCAGGTTCAGCACATCGACCCCCCGCCCGCGCATCTCGCGGACGTAGTTCGAGCTGCGCACCCCGACGGTGCAGTACGCGACCACGGTCCGCCCGGCCAGCTCATCCAGCCTGGACTCGAACTCGTCCGCGCTGATCGCGCCGGGCAGGATGGACACGCTCCGCTCCTTGTCGGTGCGCACGTCCACCAGCACGATCCCGCCCGCACCGAGCGACTCCCGGAGCGCCGCGGCCGTGATGGTGGGAACGTCGGGGTAGTCCTCCCTGATGTCCGCGATCATCCGCTCCAGGGCGATGCGGCGCGCGGCCTCGGTCCCGGGGGCCTGGGCGCCGGCGGGGGCCGCGGCAACGGTCAATGCCGCGCCGGCCACGAGACCGATCCGCATGAGGCTGCGTGCGCTGGCGCGCAAGAAGCTACGCATGGTTGCCTCCCATGTAGCTGAAGAGATCGTTGACGGCAGACACCTCGAAGCCCTGCCCCTCCAGGTACGATACGGCGGCCGAGGCCCGCGCGCCGCTGAAGCAGTGCACCAGGAGCCGCTTGTCCCTGGGAAGCTCTCCCAGCCGGCTGGCCAGGCGGGTGTGCGCGATGTTGCAGGCGCCCTCGATGCGTCCCGCGGCAAACTCGGTGGCGCGCCGCACGTCGAGGACCTGAACGGCCGGGTCGCCGCGCCTTCGGGCCACCTCCTCGAAATCGATGACTTCGATGCTCGCCAGCTCCCCGCCCGCGGCCCGGTAGGCCACCAGCTCCTCGAGGGACGCCCATCCGGTGACGCGGTCGATCCCGATGCGAACGAGGTCACGTACCGCCCCATCCAGGTCCTCCTCCCGGCAGATCAGCACGATCGTCGCAGCCGGATCCAGGTAGCATCCCGCGATCGTGGGAAAGGACTTGTCGAGGGGCGCGTAGATGGAGCCCCGGATGTGGCCGGCGTAGTAGCCCAGGCGATCGCTGCGCGTGTCGACCACCTTCGTGTGCCGGTTGGCGGCCGCGGCCAGAAGCTCGCTCCCCGACAGCCGCCGCGGCCGTGGCAGCGAGCCGAGCAGCGCGGGTCCGCGCCGGTTCTCCTCCTTCATCCGCCCGAAGTACTGTGGCGGCTCCGGCTGCCCGTCGAGGATGTACGAGACGAAGGCGTCTTCGCCCCTTCTTACCGCGGCGAGCGCGGGGCTGAAGCGCTTCTCGTAGCCGGCGGTCGTGTCGGGGATCGCCCCGAGCGCCTTTCCACATGCGCTCCCGGCGCCGTGGCCGGGCCAGATGCGCAGGTAGTCCGGCAGCTCGAAGACCCCCAGCGCCGAACCGTAGAGTCGGCGCGCGGAGGGTTCCATCTGGCCCGCGTGGCCCGCGGCCGACTCCAGGAGGTCGGGCCGGCCGAGGTCTCCGACGAAGACGAAGTCGCCCGAGATCATGCCCATGGGACTGTCGGCGCCGGAGCCCCGGTCAGTGATGAGGAAGCTGATGTGCTCGGGGGTGTGGCCCGGGGTGTGGAGGACCTGAAAGCCGATTCCGCCGACGGTGAAGTGTTCGCCGTCGTGCATGAGCGTCACGGAGTCGTGCCCGGCAGCCCATTCGTACTGCCAGTCGGGTCCGCCCTCGCCGGAGAGGAAGGCCCTGCACGCATAGCGGTCGACCAGCTCGCGGCACCCCGAGAGGAAGTCGGCGTGGATGTGCGTCTCCGCGGTGGCCGTGATGCGCAGGCCCTCGCGGCGTGCGATGGCGACGTAGCGATCCACGTCGCGCTCGGGATCGATGATGAGCGCCTGGCGCGTGCGCTGGCAGCCGACGAGATAGGCGTGCTGCGCCAGTTTGTCGTCGACGATCTGCCTGAAAAACATGGTGGGCTCCCGGGACGGTTGTCGGAACGCAAGAAGTCGTCCCTGCTATATCTACCTTAACGGAAACCCCATGCCGCCTGTCAACGACCATGAACGAGGCGGTGACAGCCGTGGGCATCTCGCGGGAGGTGGCGGCTTCCCGGACCGGGAACACGACCGTGACCCGGGCGCCGGATCTCGGCGGCTCGTTCGTAACGCAGGAATCGTATACACAAGCCAACACAGGGAGACGACGATGAACAGGGCATATTTCTCAAGGGTTGGGGTCGCCGCAAGCGTTTTCGGGCTGATGGCGGCCGCGATGTGGGTCGCGCCCGAACTGGAGGCGCAGCGGTGGGGCGGCAACAGGGGCGGCGGTTGGAGCGCCGGCATGCGGGGAGGCGGCGGCAACCTCACGGTGGAGCGGGTAATCCGGCTGGCCGATGAACTGGAGTTGACCGCGGCGCAACGCGAGCAGCTGGAGTCCATCCGGGTCGAGTTGCTGGAGACCCGCACGAGCCGGGCCGTGCGCCAGATGGAACTCCTCTCGGAGATCCGGGCCGGGATCCGCGAGCCGGAGGCGATGCGAGCCGACGCAAGAGAACTCGCCGGGCAGGCCAGGGAGACCCTGGACGGGATGAGGGACCGCTATGACGGGATCCTCACCGAGGAGCAGCGCGAGGAACTGCGGCAGCTGAACCGGCGCACCGCGTGGCGTGAACGGGGAGTGAGGAACAGCCGCGGCGGCGAACCGGCGTCCTGATCGCGGCATGCACCGCAGATGACCGCACGCATCACCGAGTAGCGCTCGAGGGATTCCTGCCGCGGGCCGCGAGGCCATATATTCAGTGTCGCTGCCCTGCTAGCTCAACTGGTAGAGCATCCGACTCTTAATCGGCAGGTTCGGGGTTCGAGTCCCTGGCGGGGCACTCAGGCATGGCAACCGGGTCGGGCGGGCCCGTGACGGGGTACCTTTTCCCGTTGCGGGCCCGCCCTCCGTCAGGGCAGATAGCTGCGCAGCAGCAGCGAATCCGCGACCGCCCTGACGCGGCAGGGACCCATCGTCGCGGGGAGCAGCGCGAATCCCACCGCGGACACGCCAACCGGCGCCGATCCCCGCCCGGCGAAGGCCACCCCCCCCGCCACCACCCCCCAAACCTCGAAGGTCTCGCCGCCCAGGACCATCGCGAACTCGGCCCCCGCCCCCACGCTCAGCCGCTCCACCACGAACTTGTCGCACTCGGCGATCACCTCGCGCCGCACGCCCGGCCCGGCCTCCACCACTCGCGGCTCCACGATCCCCGGGCCCGGGTCGCGGAAGTCGATCACCTCCATCGCCCGCTCGATGTGCAGGTCGCGCGGCCGCCCGTCCGGCCCGGTGCGGCCCCAGTCGTGGATCCGGTAGGTCGTATCCGCGCTCTGCTGGATCTCCACGAGGACGATCCCGGCGAGGATGCCGTGGACGGTGCCTGCGGGGACCATCACCGCGTCCCCGGGCCGCACCGCCAGTCGTCGCAGCCCGTCCTGCAGCCTCCCTTCGAGCGCGGAGCGCCGCAGCGCCTCCCTGTCCGTCCCCGGCTGCAGGCCATGAATGATCCGCGCCCCCGGGCGGGCCTCCAGGATGTACCACATCTCGGTCTTGCCCGGCTCACCGAGGCCGTGCGCGGCCGCGTAGTCGTCCCCGGGGTGGACCTGCACGGAGAGCGCGTGATTCGCGTCCAGGAGCTTCACCAGGAGCGGGAAGGCGCCAGGCACCCCGGAGGCCGGGCCCGCGTCCACCCCGCGTCGCCCAACCAGCGCCGCACCGAACTCCGCCACGAGCGCCGGCAGGTCCCGGCCCTTCAGGGGACCCCTGTCGACAACCGAGGGCCCGGCGGGGTGGCCGGAGATCTCCCACGTCTCCGCGACGATGTCGGTCGGCAGCGTCCGCCCCGTCAGGCGCGCGAGATTGCTTCCCCCCCACATGTAGTCCTTGAAGCAGGGCGAAAAGGTCAGGGGCGCTGCGAGAGGGGCGGGGCCGGGCATCCCCTAACGGCCCGTGGACAAAACCCGCGCGGCATTCGAGCGGCGATGCATCCGCGTTGGGCCGCTCCGCCCACCCGGCCACACTGTAGTGTCTTCTTTACGAAATGTCATGTTCTCTTTACAGTTCACGTCCTCGATGCTCCGCTATTCGTCTCTCACGGCACCTTGCCAACGCGGCGCCTCGCCGCTCCCGGTGCTCACGCGGGTTTGTCCACGGACTGCAAATGTAGCGCGGCCGGACGGCCCGCTCCGAGCTAACTCGCTTCGAAGGTGATGTCCAGCGTGATCCAGACAGCCACCGCTTCGTCCCGGTTCCGCGCGGGAGAGAACCTGGCGACCCTGACCGTCCTCAGGGCGGCCTCATCCAGGGCCACGTGTCCCGAACTCTCCTTGACAAGCGCATTCCCAACCCGGCCGGTCCCGTCGATAAACAAATGGACAGTGGTGGTCCCGCCGATCCCGGCATCCTTGAGCAGGGCCGGATACTCGCGCTCCTGGACGCGTCCTACCTGATCCCCGTTCAGCATCTTGGACTTCACAGTGACAACCACGAACTTCGGGCTCTCCATGAGGCTCGCATCGGCGCCCACCTCCGCCGGGTGCGGTGGCGGTGCGTCCATCCTCACCGGCTCCGGGACCGCCTCCAGCTCCAGCACCGGAGCCTCCACCTCCCTGGTGATCCCCGGAACCCACACGGCCACACCGATCACCATGATTGCGGCGAAGGCGAGGAATGCGACCTGCGCCATCCCCACCTCGGGAGCCTTGCTGAGCAGCCTGCGGATCCGTGTTTCGAGGAACGAAGAGCGCTCCGCGAACGCCGCCAGCACCAGCCCCGGACGGGAGCCGGTCCGGGCACCGACGCGGAAGAGCAGGTCACCGTAAAGCCAGCGGCGGTGCGGAAGCCGCTCCATGACGCGCTGGTCGCAGTCGAGTTCGATGGCCAGGCAGAGGCGCCGGTAGTGAATCCAGAGCACGGGGTTCCACGGAAACGCGATGAGCAGCAAGGCCGTGAAGAAACGCAGGACGGCGTCGCCGGCCCCGAGATGCTCCTCCTCGTGCGCCAGGATCAGCTTCTGTCTGGACGGTTCCACGCCTCTCACCCAGGCCGGCAGCACGACCCGGGGCCGCAGGAGTCCGACCACCGCGGGGCCGGCTTCCCGTGCCCACAGGACGGAACGGCCCAGCAACGTCCCCACTTTCCAGAAGCGACGCCGGTGCAGGAGACCGGCGGTCCCGATCAGGGCCCGGAGTACGAGGCCGCACGACAGCAGCACCCAGCCCATGAGAAGGATCCCGTCCAGCGCGTGCAGGAACGAATCGCCCGGCACGCTGAACCCGAGGAACCCGGGCGCGGATGCCGCAGACGCGCCTTCCACGCCAGCCAGCCCCGGCGGCATCGGCCCCGGCACCCTGCCCACCCCCACGCCGGCGACTCCCCCCCCGCCCCCACCACCCGAGAACACCCGGAAAGCGGTGAGCGCGACCGTTCCCGCCGCCGCCCCGGCCCAGACCCAGCGCCGCCCTCCATCCAGCATCCTTTCCAGCACCAGGCCCCCAACCAGAAACAGCAGGCCCGCACCAACCGACCAGAGTATCCACGCGGCAATCATCGTTACTTCTCCCTTTCCAGACGCTGATCCAGCAGCTTGCGGAGACGCTTCACGGCCTCCGGCGAAAGCTGTTCTTCCGATACGAGCTGCGTCATGAGCAACTCGGCCGAACCCTTGAAGAGCTTGTCCCGCGTGCGCGCCACGACCGACCGCCCCGCCTCCTCGCGTCCGAGCAGCGGATGGTAGCGGTGGGCGCGCCCTTCCTTGCGATGGCTGACCAGGCCCTTCGACTCCAGGATCCGCAGCACCGTAAGGACGGTGTTGTAGGCGAGGTCGTCCTCGAGGCGTTCGTTCACCTCGGTGACCGTTGCCGACTCCAGGTCCCAAAGGACCGACATGATGTCCAGTTCCCGCTCGGTCAGTCTACGGCTCAAGGTCATCTCCCTGCGGGCATGCGCCCGCTTTCGCGTAAGTTCCCAAAACGTTAGTAGAAGCTATGGGGCGCGGCGCCGATTGGCAACTATTTTCTTAGTACACAGACCGGGCCGGTTTGTTCCGCGCGGCTCCCGAGGGCATGCGCCACCGGGGCACCCGACATCCGCGGGAGTGGTGCCGCCCCGGCCTTACGCGGCCCATCCCTTGCGCACGGTGCCTCCGACCGGCAAATCGCAAGCCTGACCGCCAGCCACCGGAGGCCCCGCATGCATTCGCTCACGTCCGTCATGATTCTGGCACTGGCCTTCGCGCCCGGGACGGCCGCAGCCCAGCAGCCCGCAAGCACTCCCGTGCTCCGCTACCCGAGCCTGAACGGGAATATTCGGGGGGAACTTCACATGCTGCCTTCGGTGAGCACCGGGCCGATGAGCCCGGACTGGTCCCCGGACGGGCGGTGGATCGCCTTCGCGATGGCCGGCGACATCTGGCGGGTGCCGGCGCGCGGCGGCGGCCCCGCCGAACAGCTCACGCGGGGGCCGTGGTACCACTTCGAGCCGAGCTGGAGTCCGGACGGGTCCCGGATCGCGATGACCGTGGAGACGGGGGACGGTCTCGACATCGCGCTGCTGGATGTGGCGAGCGGGGCGGCGACGCTGGTGGTGGAGGGCGGCGGCGTCGACATCCAGCCCGCGTGGGGACCGGACGGCCGGTTCGTCTACTTCACCACGGCGGGGCAGGGGCTGGACATTCACCGCGTCGAGGTGGCGACGGGCGCGCGCGCGGCGGTCGTGGAGGGCGGCGGCAACCAGTACCAGCCGCGCGTTTCGGCGGGCGGGGTGCTCGTCTACATGGCGGGGGCGCCGGGCATGACCGGGAGCGGCGGGATCTGGACGCGCGACCTGGCGGGGGGCGAGCCCGTGCTGGTTCGCGCAGAGGAGACCGCCTACCGCGCCCGCCCGGACTGGCTGCCGCGCGCCGGCGGGATGGTCTACGTGTCGGACGAGGCCGGGTCGAACGACCTCGTGCTGATCGCCGCGGACGGGGGCAATCCGCTGCGCCTGACGGGGGGCCCGAGCCACGAACTCACGCCGCGGGTCAGCCCCGACGGGCGCAGCATCGCCTTCGTCGCGAACGGGAACGGTCCGACCGAGCTGCACGTGATGGCCGTCTCCGGGGGTGCGCGGAGTTCCTGGCGCACGCTGGACCTGGGGGAGCGCCGCCACGCCGGACAGGTGGGGGTGCTGCGCGGCCGTGTGCTGGGCGCGGGCGGTCAGCCGATGGCCGCGCGCGTCTCCGTGGTCGCCGGCGACGGACGGGGCTACAGCCCGCGGGGCGCCTTCCACCGCGTGGCATCGCCGACGGAGACGCACTACTTCCGCACCACCGGAGACTTCGAGGTGGAGGTTCCCGCGGGCCCGGTCACGGTTTCGGTCCGGCGGGGCGTGGAGTACCGCCCTGTTACGGCTAGCGTCGATGTCCTCCCCGGCGGCCGCGCCGACGCCTCTCTGGAGCTCGACCGCCTGGTCGACGCGCCCGCGGCCGGCTGGTACGGCGGCGACACGCACGTCCACGACCTCCACCAGGGCCGCTATGGCCTCTCCCACCAGGACTTCGCCGACGCACTCGTGAGCGAGGACCTGCACGTCTCCATCGCCCTCATTCACATGGATGGGACCCGCCTGATGGGACGCTGGGATGACCTTACGGGCCGCCCGCACCCCGTCTCCACAGACACCCACATGCTGCAGTACGCCCAGGAGTTCCGCGGGTCGTTCGGGCACGTGGGGCTGGCGGGGATCGGCGAGTTCATCACGCCGCTGATCGGGGGCGCGGGCAACACGCCCCATGCGGCGGACGTACTCAACCTCGACTACCTGGAGGCCGCCCGGGCCCGCGGCGGCACGGTGGGCTTCATGCACCCCTTCACCGGCAGGGTGGACACCCCGGAGTCAGTGGGCGGCACGGAGATTCCGGTCGACGCGGCGCTGGGGGCGGCCGACTTCTACGACGTCATCTGCTTCTGGTACGACGAACTCCGCAACGCGGAGGTCTACTACCGCCTGCTTAACGCGGGCTTCCGCCTGGCCGCCACCGGGGGAACGGACAACTTCTCGGATGTGTGGCGGGATCCCGGCCCGGGCTCGAGCCGCACCTTCGCGCACCTGGAAGGGCCCCTCTCGGTGGACGCGTGGCTTGAAGCGATCCGCTCGCGGCGCACCTTTGCGACCAATGGGCCGCTCCTCTTCCTGACGGTGGACGGCCGGCTGCCGGGCAGTGAGATCCAGGTCCCGGACGGGCACGCCGGAGAGCGCGCCGTGGTGGTGGAGGTCGCGTCGAACAGCCCGCTCGACCGTGTGGAGATCGTGGTGAATGGCGAGATCGCGGAGGTGCACGAGGCGCGAGGCCGGGGTGACCGCTTCCGGGTCGAGAGCGGGGTGGCGCTGGAGGGGAGCGGGTGGATCGCGGCCCGCGCCCTGGGACCGTATTCGCCGCTTGTCCCGGACAGCTATGCATTCGCCCAGACCAGCCCGGTGTGGGTGGTGGCCGGCGGCCGGGACTACCGCTCCGAGGACGACATCCGTTTCCTGCTCGCGGCCGTGCAGTCCTTCCGTGAGAGGGTGGTGGCTCGGGACCGCTGGGCCAGCGAGGCCGACCGGGACCGGTTCCTCTCCCGGGTGGACGAGGCCGCAGACGTGTACCGCCGACTGCTGGAGGGGCCTGGCCGGTAGCTACATAAGATAATATAACTTACGCTAAGAAATATTATCTTGGCGTGCTCGCCAGCCACGCAGTGTCGGGAATCAGCCGCGACGCCTCCGGCAACAGGGCCGCGCCGCGCCGGTGGCTGATCATCAGCAGGGGGCACTCCGTCGCCCGGGCGATCCGCAGCATGAGGCTGCTGAACACGGCGCGGCGGCGCCCGCTACGGTGGAATCCCAGAATCAGGAGGTCGGTATCGGCGGCGCGGCGCGCGACTTCGGCCGCGATGTCGTCCGCGACGGCCAGTTCGGCGTGGGCGGATTCTCCCATCTCGTCCCAGGCCAGCCGCTCCAGGTCTCGCCTCGCCCGCCGATGCACGCCTGCGTCCGCCTCCCCGGACAGCAGCCCCAGGAAGGTCACGTCGCGGGGCGCGGTTCGGCCCAGACTGCCGAGCAGCCGCGCCCGCACCTGGCTCTGATCGCGCCCGCCCCGTGACGGAATCAGAATCCGCCGGGCCTGCTCGGGCGTCCATTCGCCCGGCGCGCGCAGGATCACCACGTCGGCGTCCACCGCTCCGATCAGGCGGGCGAGCGACCCGGTCATCAGCGAGTCGTCGAGGTGCCCGACGCCGAGGAGCAGGCTCTCGCAGCGCGTCGCCTCCGCCACCCTGGCGATCTCCCCCCAGGGATCGTGGTGCAGCGTGATCAGCGCTTCCGGCCGAAGATCCACCTCCATCGCCGTGCTCAGTGCGCCCCCGAGGACCGCCTGGGCGTCGCGCACCCCGCGCGGCAGCTCGTCCGGGTCGTAGCGCTCCGGCGGCGCCACCACCGACAGCAGCTGCACCCGCGCGACCTCCGGAGGCGCCAGCGCCTTCGCCATCGTGACCAGCATCTCCGCACTGGCGGGGTTCGCGATCGGTGCAAGTACGACGGGACGGCGGCCGCGGAGCTTCACGATCTGCGGGTCGAGTCCCTCCGAGGACGCGTCCACCACCCGCGCGCGCGGCCCCAGGTAGACCGCGTAGAGGATCGCTCCGACCCCCAGCCAGAGCGCGGCCAGCACCCCGGCCGGCGGCACCGCGACCGCCTGGTAGAGACCGATCACCAGGCAGACCGACCCGCCCACCACCGGCACCAACGGGAACCAGGGCGTGCGGAATCCCTCCGGCCTGCCCGCGCGCCTCCGCGCCAGATACCCGATCCCGTGCGTGAGGGCGAAGCTCGTCAGGAAGATCAGGCTGGCCACCGCGCCCGCCGCCGCGACATTCGGGACCGCGATGAGGAGGAGCGCGACCACCAGGACGCTCAGGCGCACGGCCGCGGTCGGCGCGCCCGTTCCCGGAGCGAGCCGGGCGTAGCGCGGCGGCAGCGTCCGGTCCGCCCCCATCGTGCGCGCGAACCGGGACGCGGCCAGCAGGTTGACCTGCAGCGCGGAAAGCATCGACAGGAGTCCGGCCGCCAACACCAGCCAGTAGCCCCACGAACCCATGAAGTTGCGCGCGGCCACCGCCACCAGGATCTCCGGGAACTCCGCCGCCACTTCGCCCACCGGCTGGCCCGGCGCCCCCACCGCCACGATCAGGAAGAGGAGGGGCAGGTAGATCACCAGCGCCGTACCCAGCGACAGGAACATCGCCCGGGGAACGTTACGCTTCGGGTCGCGCACCTCGCCCCCCACCGCCGCAATCAGGTCGAACCCCTGAAGAGCGATGAAGGTGTAGCCCATCGCCTGCACCAACCCCGCGAATCCATCCAGGAAGAACGGCCGGAAGCGTGCCGCGAGCGCACCGGGGGCCGGAGCCTCGCCTGCCAGTGCGAAGAAGCCGGCGACGACCAGGACACCGAACACGACGACCTTGCCGATGGTCGCCCACTGTCCGCCACCCGCTGCCGACCGCGTCAGCCGCCAGGAATAGAACCCCACCGCACACAGCGCGTAGGACACCAGCGCGAGGCGCGTTCCAATCCATGCGGGCACCTCCCCGGTCGTCCTCAGCGCGATCTGCTCCAGGAACGGCGTCAGGAAGACCGCAAAGCCCATGGCGTAGAGCACCGCCGCAACCACCGAGGCGAACCAGACCACCCACCCCACCGCGAAGGCGGCCTCCACCGTGAGGACCTTGCGGGCATAGGTGTAGGTGCCGCCCGACTGCGGGAATCGCGCGGCGAGTTCGGCGAACGAGCACACCGTTATGAGCGCGATCACTCCGTTCAGCGCGAACGCCAGGATCGCGCTCGGGCCGGTCGTCGCGAAGGCGACCCCGGCGAGCGCGAGGATGCCGCTACCGACGATGGCGCCGACGCCAACGCCGGTAGCGGCAAGAAGCCCCAGGTGCTGCTGGGTTTGGGGCGAGGGCCTCATCCCCGGCGACCTGGTCTCACGTCACCGGCCGCTCCTTCTTCGCCAGATGCACCTCCAGCCACGCGGTCCAGCGGGCCCACAGGTCCAGGGTCGTCTCGATGGTCGCCGGACCGTGGTCCTCGAAGGGGTAGAGGTACATCGCGGCCTTCTTGTCCAGCCCGTTCAGGGCGTGGAAGAGCCGCGGCGAGTGGTCGGGAGCGGTGCCCACGTTCTGGTCGTGCATGCCGTGGTACAGCAGGACCGCTCCGGTCAGGTCGTCGGCGTGGACGAACGGCGACATGTCCAGGTACACGTTGGGCGCATCCCAGAAGACCCGCCTTTCGCTCTGGAAGCCGAGCGGGGTGAAGGTGCGGTTGTAGTTGCCGTCGCCCGCGATCCCGGCCTTGAAGAACGGGGTGTGGACCATGGCGTTCAGGGTGCTGAAGGCCCCGTAGGAGTGCCCACCCAGACCGAGGCGCTGCCGGTCGATGATACCGCGCGCGTCCAGCTCGTCGATCACGGCCGCGAGGTTGTTGCGCAGGTCGTGCTCGTAGTTGTTGTTCATCTGGCCCGCATCGCCCACGATCGGCGCGTCGGGTTCGACGACGACGTAGCCCAGCCGGATGAGGTATTCCATCGAGCGGGCGCCAAAGTTCGGGAAGGAGTTCTTGTTGAAGGTGCGCCCCCGTTCGTCGTACGACTCCTGGTCGGTGTACTCGCGGGGGTAGAACCAGAACATGGCGGGACGCCGCTCACCCTCCTGGAAGTCGGGCGGGAGCGTAACGTTGACGAGGAAGCGGAAGCCGTCCGGGCGCTCGACGGTGAAACGCTCGCGAGGCGCGTTGGTGATGTCGGGCGTGTAGTCGATGTTGTTGGTCAGCTGTGTACGGGTGTCGCCGTCGATCAGGTAGGACTGCGCGATCTCGGTTGGCGATTCGCGCCGCACCACGAAGCGCTCGGCGGCGGCGTCCAGAACGGTCGAGATGCGCTCGTACTGGCCATCGTTGGAGCTTTCGTAGACGCGCTCCTTCTCGCCCGTGCGCACCGACACCCGGTCCATGAAGGACTGGGGAGACGTCTCCAGCGGATCCTCGTGGTAGATCGTGCCGGTAAGGAAGACCACCTCGTCGCCGGGCTCGCCGGCCATCTCCACGAAACTTCCGCCTCCGCCTCCGCCGCCTCCGCCGCTGGTCATCAGCAGCGAGCCGGGGTTGGCATAGAAGTCGCTCGTATCCCACTCGGTGATCGTGTAGGTCGTATCGGGCTCGTCGAGGAGTACCGCGTATTCGGTAGAGCTGCCGCCTCCACCGCCTCCGCGGGCGGCGGCCGGTCCCCCGCCTCCGCCGCCTCCGCCGCCACCGGGCCGCACGAAGAGCCACTCGTAGCCCGCGGAGTAGCGGTGAGAGGCCATGCGCCGGTCGCTCTCGTAGACCACGCTCACGTCATCCTCACCGAAGGGAGGTACCCAGAGCATGACCCGATCCTTGCGCGGGGCCCGCCGCTCCTGGCCTTCCTCCTCCTCCGCCTCCTCCTCGGTGTCCTCACCCTCCTCTTCCTCAGGGGCCGGCTCCATCTGCAGGAAGGTCAGCCCGGCGCCGTCCGTCCGCCAGAACATCGAGCGGCGGTCGGGTTCCTCCTCCTCGCCTGCCACCCCCGGGGCGGCCGGAGCCCCGCGGATTCCGGTGTTGAGTTCGGTCTCGTCGAGCTGGGCGAGCACGGTGCCTTCGCGGTCCCAGATCTCCTCCACGCGCCCAAAGCTGTTGACCGGGACGACATAGCTGAAGGGAGGGCGCATCGTCGTGACGCGCGCATGCTGACCGTCCGGCGAGAAATCGAAGCTGCGGACCATGGCGGGCTCACCGATCCGGGTCACCCTCCGGTTGCCCACCGCGACCGTGGCGAGCTGCCCGGTCACATGCCACTCGAGCAGCTGCTCGTCGAACGGGGTGCCCATCAGGCTCGCGTAGGTGCGGAGCCTGTTCTCTCCGTCCTCGGTCAGCTTGACCTGCGGTCCGGTCGGGACCGACAGCTGCATTGGGCGGGGCGCGCGATCCTGGGGGACCAGGACGGTCGCGATCTCCTCCCCGTTCGAGGTCCACTCGAAGGAGGTGACCATCGTGGCGAGCACGGGTTCGCGGGTCACGCGCCGGGAGTCCCCGTTCTCGGGGTCGGCCACGTAGATATGCGTCTCGGTGTCGTAGTGGGCGTAGAAGGCAAGCTGCGAGCCGTCGGGCGACCAGCTGGCGTTGGAGACGCGCGCGTCCCGGGGCACCTCGATGTCGGTGACGGAACCGTCGGCAGCCGAGATCAGTTTGAACCCCACCGCGCCCCGGATCGACAGCCTGCGGGTGCGGTTGGCTTGCGGCTCGAGGAACTGGCCGCCGAGCTCGTCGAAGGGTCGCGAGAACCGATCCATGGTGACCTGGCCGTCGCTTACCTGGTGGAGGAACCAGCGCTTGTCCGGACTCGTGGCGCTCAGCGACACGTTCAGGTAGCGGGGCGCCAACACCGCGTCCATGATCTCCGCGGGCGGCTGCACCCACTCCTTGGAGGCCAGGAGGGCCTCGGCGGCCGACTGCGGCGGCTCGGTCTGGTCGGCGGCCGTGTTCTGCGCGGTCAGTGCGCCGGCTGGAAGCGCGACCGCCAGGAGGACGGCGAACGGGATGCGTGCTGTGGCGAAACGGGTACGTCTCATCTTCTTCGACTCCATCTGGGTTGGGACGGTCACCACGGGTTTACGATATAGTGGGGCCCCACGCCACAACTGGACAGGGGGAAGCCGCTGAGGGCCCCGGGGCAGCGAGGGGCGGCTTCCGGGCCGCACGAGCCTGAAAGCCACCCCGCCCTGCCTAGAAGCGCACCCGTCCCCGGATGCCGATCGTGTGTTCCGGCGGACCGAAGCGACCCTCGCGCCGGGTGGCCTCCACCCGCAGCCCAAGGCCTCTCCCCAGGAGGTCGTAGCGGAGACCGCTGCTATAGGCGCGGGAACCCTTGTGGGCCAACAGCAGGCCTCCGTAGGGCGTCCCGCTGAACCCGGCGAGCCCGTACGCGACCTCCGCGTCAATGCGGCCAGCCGCTGGATCCGTGTCGCGCCGCATCTCGGAAACGCCGCGTTCCCAGAGCTCCCGCGGGCCACCCGCCGCCTCACCCCAGGTGGGAGCCACGCGAACGGAGAGCCCCTGGTCCCTGATCGACGGATCGAACTGTAGGATCCCGCCGACGCCCCACTCGTCGTAGCCTTCCACTCCGGTCACCAGCAACCGGCCACGTGCCTCCACCCGCACTCCGAGGCGGGCATTCACGATGCGCAATCCCGAACCGACTTCAAACCCGGTCCCCTGGGCACCGCTGCCTCCGTCGTAGCGCATCCCCCCTTCGACGAGGAATGCGATCTCGTCCCCGCTCCCGGACCTGTAGCGCTGCGACCACTCCAGGAGCAACCGAAGCCGCTGCATATCCAGGGTGAGCGAGTCGATTTCCGCGGCCTCGTTCACCGTAACGCGCGAGAGCCACCCTTCGCCCTTGACGCGGACGCCGCCGGGCCCGCTCGACAGCAGCGTGTGGCTGCCCCCCACCGCACCCGAAAGCATGCGCGTTCCTGCCGAGCGCAGTTCGGTGCGCGCGTCCTCGATCTCGATCTCGCCCCAGCCATACCCGCCGCTGGCCCAAGCCACCGACCCCGCATCGTCGATCATCCAGGCGGCATAGGGATTCACCGTGGTGAACCGGCTGTCGTAGGTCCCGGCCACCGGGTTTTCCCCTGTCTTGTCGGTGAAGTCGAAAGACCCCGACGAGGATGTCGCCGCCACACCGGCCAGAACGTCGGGCCGCACACGAACGTCGGCGCCCACGTGCAGATTGAGGAGGTTGCCGTTCCAGTCCACTTCGGCCGCGCCGGGCTCGCCCAGGCCGACGTATTCGACGCCGCCCCAGGTCGCCAGCGATGACATGATCCCCCGCTGGGGGCTCGCCTGCTGCCCGTTGCGCACCGGCAGCACGAACGACGCCCCGTCGAGAAGCATTCCGGCGGCGCCCATGCCCATGTGAAGCCCGGCAGCGTCCATTCCGCCCGTGCGCCCCGCCAGCGACCCGGCGAGCGAGGAGAACCCGCCCGTGTTCATCTCGCCGCTGTCACCGGCACCGGTCGCCACCGCGTCGATCCGCGCGGAGATCGCGGAAACGGTGCTTGCTGTCACCGCGGCGGCCGCGTATGGGAGAATGCTCTCGCTGGCGCGTCCGGCGCGCTCACGGGGATCGTCGGTGGATGCGCTCGCCACCGCGGACGGCATCCCGGTCCCGGCCGAGTTGATGGCCGAGACGCGGTAGAAGCGAGTACTGCCCGGCTGAAGTCCAGTGTGCGAAAAGGCGGTGACGGTCGACCGCGTGTCGGACACGAGGTCGGCCCAGGCCGCGCCGTCCTGCGACACCTCGATCCGGTAGCCGGAGATTGCGGCTCCGCCGTCGTACGAGGGGGCAGTCCAGGTCAGGTTGATCTGCGTTGCTTCGACGGCGGTTGCCAACAGGTTCGTCGGCGCGTCGGGAACGGTGGCGTCGGTCGTTCCGCTCGCGACGGTGGAGGGATCGCCCACACCCACCGAGTTGATCGCCGAGACCCGGTAGTGCCGGGTGGTCCCCGGTTCCAGGCCCGTATGCGTATAAACGGTCCTGGCCGAGTTGGTATTGGCATTCAGGTCGTTCCAACTGAAGCCCCCGTTCTCCGAGACCTCGATTCGGTACCCCGAGATGCGCTCGCCACCGTCCAGCGCCGGCGCATTCCAGGAAAGAAGGATCCGCGAGGTGCCATCGGCCGTTGCGGACAGCGCCGTCGGCCTGTCGGGAACCGTGGACTCCGTGGTCGCTCCCGCCACCCCGGACGGTGCACCGGCGCCGACGTGGTTGATTGCCGAGACGCGGTAGTGGCGCGTGCTCCCGGCTCGCAGCCCGGTATGGGAATATGCGGTCGTGGCCGACTGTGTCCTCGGGACCAGTTCACTCCATGAGCGCCCCGCGTCCTGTGAGACCTCGATCCGGTAGCCGATGAGCTGCACGCCCCCCGTGTAGCTCGGGGCGGTCCACGTAAGGTCGATTCGCGATGTCCCATTCGCTTCGGCCTCGAGCCCGGTGGGCGCGCCGGGAAGATCCGCATCCGTGGTCGCGAAGTGCACGTTGGACGGCAAGCCTGCGCCGGCCCGATTGACCGCGGAGACCCGGTAGTGGCGCGTGGTATTGGGCGGCAGCGCGGTGTGAGAGTAGGATGTCGTATTCGCCCCCCTCCTCGCCAGCAGGGTCCAGGTTCGCCGCCTGTCTTCCGAGATCTCGATTCGGTAGCCGGAGATCGGCGCCCCGCCGTCGTAGGCAGGCGGGTCCCATTCAAGGTCGATCCGCGAATGCCCCATGGCCTCGGCCATCAGATTCCGCGCCGCACTCGGCACGTCGGCAGCCGTGGTGGCCCCATTAGACGCGGAGAACGATCCTACACCCACACGGTTGATCGCGGCCACCCGATAGTGGCGCGTGGTCGCCGGTTCCAGATTGCGGTGCGTGTACGTAGTGCCCGGCGAGGTGATGGGGACCAGCAACTGCCAGCGTGAGCCGCCATCGGCGGAAACTTCGATCGTGTAGCCCGTGATGCGCTGGCCACCGTCCAGAGCCGGCGCGTTCCAGGACAGATCAATCCGCGAGGTGCCATCGGCCGTCGCGGACAGCGCCGTCGGCCTCCCGGGGACGGTGGATTCCGTGGTGGCTTGCGCCACCCGGGACGACTCCCCGGTGCCGATCCGGTTGATCGCCGAGACACGGTAGTGGCGCGTGCTCCCGGCAGGCAGCCCGGTGTGGGAATAGGTAGTCCTGGCCGATGGTGTCCTCGAGACCAGATCACTCCACGAGCGCCCGGCGTCTTCGGAGACCTCGATCCGGTAGGCGATGATCGGCGCGCCCCCGGTGTTGTTCGGGGCGGTCCACCTCAGGTCGATGCGGGAGGCACCGTTCGCCCCGGCCGCGAGCCCTGTGGGCGCGCCGGGAACATCCGCATCCGTGGTCGCAACGACCACCCTGGACAGCGAGCCTGTACCGGCCCGATTGACCGCGGAGACCCGGTAGTGGCGTGTGGTATTGGGCGGCAATCGGGTGTGCGAATAGGTTATCGTATTCGCACCCCTCCTATCCGCCAGCGGGCTCCAGGTCCTCCGCCTGTCTTCGGAGACTTCGATTCGGTAGCCGGTGACCGGCGCCCCGCCGTCGTCGGCAGGCGGATCCCACTCAAGGTCGATCCGCGAAGGACCAACGGCGTCGGCCACCAGATTCCGGGGCGCACTCGGCGCACCGGGAGCCGTGGTGGCCGGGACGGGCGCCGAAGGTCGGCCCGCACCCTTGCGGTTGACCGCCGCGACCCGATAATAGCGTGTGGTCGCCGGTTGCAGGCTGCGGTCCGTGTACGCCCTGGTCGCCGAGGTCGTGACGACCAGCAGCTGCCAGCCCGAAATGCCATTGTGCGAAACTTCGATCGTGTAGCCCGTGATGCGCTGGCCGCCATCCACGGTCGGCACGTTCCAGGAAAGATCGATCCGCGTGGTGCCGTCGGCCCTCGCGGACAGCGCCGTCGGCGTGCCTGGAACCGTGGATGCCGTGGTCCCGGGTGCCACCCCGGACGGCTCCCCTGTGCCGATCCGGTTGATCGCCGAGACACGGTAGTGGCGCGTGCTCCCGGCAGGCAGCCCGGTGTGGGAATAGGTAGTCCTGGCCGACGGTGTCCTCGAGACCAGATCACTCCACGAGCGCTCGGCGTTTTCGGAGACCTCGATCCGGTAGGCGATGATCGGCGCGCCCCCGGTGTTGTTCGGGGCGGTCCACCTCAGGTCGATGCGGGAGGCACCGTTCGCCCCGGCCGCGAGCCCTGTGGGCGCGCCGGGAACATCCGCATCCGTGGTCGCAACGACCACCCTGGACAGCGAGCCTGTACCGGCCCGATTGACCGCGGAGACCCGGTAGTGGCGTGTGGTATTGGGCGGCAATCGGGTGTGCGAATAGGTTGTCGCATTCGCACCCCTCCTATCCGCCAGCGGGCTCCAGGTCCTCCGCCTGTCTTCGGAGACTTCGATTCGGTAGCCGGTGACCGGCGCCCCGTCGTCGGCAGGCGGATCCCACTCAAGGTCGATCCGCGAAGGACCAACGGCCTCGGCCACCAGATTCCGGGGCGCACTCGGCGCACCGGGAGCCGTGGTGGCCGGGACGGGCGCCGAGGGTCGGCCCGCACCCTTGCGGTTGACCGCCGCGACCCGATAATAGCGTGTGGTCGCCGGTTGCAGGCTGCGGTCCGTGTACGCCCTGGTCGCCGAGGTCGTGACGACCAGCAGCTGCCAGCCCGAAATGCCATTGTGCGAAACTTCGATCGTGTAGCCCGTGATGCGCTGGCCACCGTCCAGAGCCGGCGCGTTCCAGGAAAGATCGATCCGCGTGGTGCCGTCGGCCCTCGCGGACAGCGCCGTCGGCGTGCCTGGAACCGTGGATGCCGTGGTCCCGGGTGCCACCCCGGACGGCTCCCCTGTGCCGATCCGGTTGATCGCCGAGACACGGTAGTGGCGCGTGCTCCCGGCAGGCAGCCCGGTGTGGGAATAGGTAGTCCTGGCCGACGGTGTCCTCGAGACCAGATCACTCCACGAGCGCTCGGCGTTTTCGGAGACCTCGATCCGGTAGGCGATGATCGGCGCGCCCCCGGTGTTGTTCGGGGCGGTCCACCTCAGGTCGATGCGGGAGGCACCGTTCGCCCCGGCCGCGAGCCCTGTGGGCGCGCCGGGAACATCCGCATCCGTGGTCGCAACGACCACCCTGGACAGCGAGCCTGTGCCGGCCCGATTGACCGCGGAGACGCGGTAGTGGCGTGTGGTATTGGGCGGCAATCGGGTGTGCGAATAGGTTGTCGCATTCGCACCCCTCCTATCCGCCAGCGGGCTCCAGGTCCTCCGCCTGTCTTCGGAGACTTCGATTCGGTAGCCGGTGACCGGCGCCCCGCCGTCGTCGGCAGGCGGATCCCACTCAAGGTCGATCCGCGAAGGACCAACGGCCTCGGCCACCAGATTCCGGGGCGCACTCGGCACGTCGGCAGCCGTGGCGGCCCGGGCGGGCAACGAGGGCCGTCCCGCACCCTCCCGGTTGTTCGCCGCGACCCGATAGTAACGCGTGGTCGCCGGTTGCAGGTTGCGGACCGTGTACGCCCTGGTCGCCGAGGTCGTGACGACCAGCAGCTGCCAGCCCGAAATGCCATTGTGCGAAACTTCGATTCGGTAACTCGTGATGGCGGCACCCCCATTGTGCGAGGGGGCATTCCACGCGAGGGTGATGCTCGTGGGCGTCTGCCCGGTGGCCCGCAGACTGGTCGGGGCTGCCGGCACGGTGGCGGCAGTGGTCGCGCGTACTGTGCCGGAAAACTGACCCCGGCCCCTGGAATTGATCGCGGCCACCCGATAGTGGCGGGTCGTGCCAGGCCCGAGACCCGTATGGGAATACCTGGTAGCAGAGCCGGTGTTCGACACCACGACGCTCCAGCTCGTCCCGCCATCGGTCGAGGATTCTACAACATACCCGGTGATGCGCTCGCCGCCGTCCGAAGCCGGCTCCGCCCAGGAAAGGTTGATCCGGCTGGTGCTTGACGGAGTGGCCTGCAGGTTCGTCGGCTGACCCGGGCGCGTGAACAGGGTCGTGGCGTCGTCGACGTTCGAAGCCGAACCCACCCCTGCCCGGTTGATCCCCGAGACGCGGTAGTAGCGCGTGGTGCCGGGCGGAAGTCCCGTGTCGGAGTAGGCGGTGGATGTCGAGCGCGTATCGGACACGAGGGTGCTCCACCCCGACAGGCGGTTGTCCGAGAATTCGATCCGGTACCCCGTAACAGCTCCACCCGAACCCCCCGAAGAAGCTCTCCACCTGAGGTCGATCCGGGACGATCCAAACACGGTGGCGGTTAGTCCGGTGGGCGCAGCGGGCACCCTGCCAGTGGTGGTCGCGCTGGCCGTATTGGAGGGTTCACTCACACCGAAGTTGTTGATCGCCGACACCCGATAGTGGCGTGTGGAGTGAGACAGCAGGCCGGTATGCCGGTATGACGTGACGGCATTCCGCGTGTCCCGCTCCAGGACATCCCAGGTGCTGCCGCCGTCGCTCGACACCTCGATCCGGTATCCGTCGACCACAGCGCTTCCGGGGTCGGCTGGCGCGGTCCAGTCCAGCTCGATCACCGACGAGCGGGCCGCATACGCCGACAACGATCTGGGCGCACTGGGGACCCCCGCGTTCTCACTGGTCCTGTTTGTCACGGGTTCTCGCACCAGGGCATCGACGACGTTGCCCACGGCGTCGCTGAGCGGGCGCGTCCCGGGCGTATAGCTCACGACCACCTCGTCGCGGAACCTGACGGCAGGATTGAGGATCAGGGTCACTTCGTCCCCGCGCACCTGGACGCGTGTCACGTCCCTTATGCGGCCTTCGACCCGGACGCTATAGTCCCTCGGATCCGGCGCCACCGCCACGGTCAGAGCGTTGTCGTAGATGAGCACGAGCTCGTCGCCTTCGACGAAGGCATCGTACAGCCTCGGCGCCACATTGTCCACGTAGAAGCTGTATGCCGCCTCCGCGTTGTCTTCGTCAAAAAGACTGATCGCGGCCCCCTTCGCGATCGAAACGGTGATCGTGCCTTCGTAGTCGGCCGGGGGCTCGATCGTGGCCGTGTAGGCCGTCCCACTGCCGCTGAAGTCCCACAGGTCGCCGACGGAAAGACCGATTTCGTCTTCGCGAAACCCGAGTACGCTCTGCGAAAACCTGATCGTCAGCGCGAACTCCTCGTGACCCGTGCCCGAAGGCGTCGCGCTCATCGTGATCGTCGGGGGAACGGCGCCGCCGTTGATCGCCCCATCCGACGGGAGCGCGCGTGCCGAAATGGTCGAGGGGGCGAGGTTCTGCGCCAGTGCATCCGACGGAGCGGCGAGACTTGCACACGCCATCAGCGCGGATACTGCGGCAGACCGCCAGTGCTTGAGCAAGGATCCTCGACAAGTCGTCATTGTATCAACCCATCCTTGCGGACACGAGCGTCCGCAGTCGGTGGAAGCGGGCGGGGACGGAGGGTGCGACCCAACCTGTTGGGCAGCCGTCCCGTGAAACGGGGGATTCAGCAGTAGCTCCATGGCCATTTTCCAAACTAGGGCATACCCCCAGTTGCTGGAAGGTTCCAACCAGCCCCTTCCGAGCCACCTCCTCCAGTTCCTCACAAAAGGGACGGCATGTAAACCTTACTAGACAAACCGTCACCTCCATTTGTCATTTGCGCGACGGTCAATTCCCGAAAAGCGCGCTGCGACCCACCTCGGAGAGCCACATCGAGCGGCTCGAGTGCCCCACGCCGGGCACGATCATCTCGGTGTGCGCGTGGCCCGAATGGAAGGCCGTCATGAAGCGCACCAAGGTGCGGCCACGCACAAAGCGGTTCGTCCCCCGCAGGTTGGCGCCGCATCTCACGTCCAGAGAGGCATTGAGCGTATCCGCGTCCCCCACGAGTATGCGCACGTCCCGGCGGACCAGCTGGGCCCGGATCGTGTCCGCGTCGATCCCGTCGGCGTAGCTGTTGCGGTTTCCGAGTCCGTGGCGTCACGGTTGTTGCCGTGCACGACGATGAGCCCCCGCGTCACTTCCGCGTCCCCCGCAGTGAGCAGGTGCGTGGTGTAGGCGGGAAGGAAGAGACCGTCACCGAGCCCGATCCGCTCCGCGCAGGTCGCGTTGGCGAAGGTGCAGGGGACCGCTCACGCAGGGGGATCGGGCATCTCCGGCTGCGCGCCGTCCGCCTCGCCGGAACAGGCGCTCAACGGGGCGCAGAATGCGACGAGCACAGCTGAGAGGTGAGGCCAGCGCAGCAGTCCTGGACCTTGCGGGGGGGTGCGGACGGGGGCAACTCCGCACGACGGATCAGTGCAAGGATGAAGGCTCATGGCACACTCAGGGCAGGTTCCGGCAATCCCGACCGGGAGGGCCATACCCACCGCCAGGGAGACGTGCCCGAGTGCCCCGGAGGACGACAGTGAGCCGGCTGGGGATCGAACCCAGGACCTACGGATTAAAAGTCCGTTGCTCTACCAACTGAGCTACCGGCTCATGGGAAAGCTAACGCGGGGCGCTGGACTTCGGCACACGGGGCGTCGGCGAATCTGACCGTCGCGCGATAGGCCCGCCGGCGATCGCCGACCGAGCGCGCGGCAGCCGTTCCGGTGCGCGGCCGCCGCCGCTCAATCGCCGTGGCCGGAGTCCCCGAACGGCAGCTCCAGCTGCAGCAACCCGAAGGTGGTGCGGTGATGGGGGGTCAGCCCCACCTCCCGCACGGCTTCCCTGTGGTGCCTGGTGGCGTAGCCCATGTTCTGCTCCCACCCATAGCCGGGGTACCGGCGCGCGAGACGGGTCATGAGGCGGTCGCGGCAGACCTTCGCCACGATCGAGGCGCACGCGACCGAATGGACCAGTCCGTCACCCCCGATCACGGCGTCGTGCTCCCACGCGAGGTCACGGACCGGCAGCCCGTCCACGACCACATGGTCCGGTCGCACGGGCAGGCGGTCGAGTGCGCGGGTCATGGCGCGGGCCGTCGCGCGCAGGATGTTGAAGCGGTCGATCTCCCGGACCGATGCGGCTCCGAGCGCTACCGCTACCGCACGGCCATGGATTTCGGCGGCGATTGCGCGTCGGTCGTTGGGCGTCAGCGCCTTCGAGTCGGTCGCGCCGTCCACCGCCACACCCTTCTCCAGAATCACCGCCGCCGCCACGACCGGCCCCGCCAGCGGCCCCCGTCCCACCTCGTCCACCCCCGCCACATGGGTCAGGCCGCGATCCCAGAAGCGGCGTTCGTAGCGTAGCAGGTCGGACTCCTAGCAGTCCGTGGATAAACCCGCGTGAGCACCGAGAGCGGCGGGGCGCCGGGTTGGCGAGGCGCCTTGAGAGGCGAATAGCAGGGCCATTCGTCCGAAAGGCAACGAAGAGTGGAGCCTTGAGGACGTGAGATGTAAAGAGAACGCGACAATTCGTAAAGCAGACACTACAGTGTGACCGGGTGGGCGGAGCGGTCCAACGCGGATGCATCGCCGCTCGAATGCCACGGGGGTTTTGTCCACGGGCTTGTCTAGTTCAGCCGGGGCGTCCGCTTCTCCTTGATCCGGGCGGCCTTCCCGCGCAGGCCCCTCAGGTAGTAGAGCTTTGCCCTGCGCACGCGGCCGCGCCGCACGATCTCGATCCCGCCGACGGTCGGCGCGTTGACCGGAAAGATCCGCTCCACCCCGATCCCGCCCGAGAGCTTGCGAACCGTGAACGTCTCTCCCATGCCGGAGCCACGCCGTCCGAGGCATACCCCCTGGAAGACCTGGATCCGCTCCTTCTGACCTTCACGGACGCGGTAGAGAACCTTGATCGTGTCGCCGGGGGCGAAATCAGGCAGATCGTCCCGGATGTGTTCCATATCGAGTTGGTGGAGGAAATCCGCCATGGCCGGGCTCCTCTCCTCGGGCAGACTGTTACCAAATTGAAATCGTGCGATAGGCAGCCTGCAAAGATAGATAGGACGGGAACTGATTGGAAGGGCCCCTACCCGCCCTCCCTCCGCATCCGCGTCAGACGTTCCGACTCCGCGCGCCGCCAGGCTTCGATTCGCCTGTGATCTCCGCTGCGAAGCACCGCCGGCACCGGCAACCCGCGGTACTCGGCGGGCCGAGTGTAGGAAGGCGCCGAGATCGCATCGCCATCGTAGAAGGAATCGGACGAGGCCGATTCATGATCGCCGAGCGCTCCCGGCAGCAGCCGCACCACCGCGTCGGTGACCGCGAGCGCTCCCACCTCACCGCCCGAGACGATGAAGTCGCCGATGGAGAGCTGTTCGGTCGCGAGATGGTCCGCAACCCGCTGGTCCACGTCCTTGTAGTGTCCACAGAGGAAGGTGACTTCCGTCTCCAGCGAGAGGCGCACGGCGTCGTCGTGGCGGAACCGGCGGCCGCGCGCGGAGAGCAGCACGATCGGTCCCTCTGGCCGCAAATCGTCGATCGCCTCGAAGAAGGGCTCCGGCTTCATCACCATCCCGGCGCCGCCGCCGTAGGGCTCGTCATCCACCGTCCGATGACGGTCGTGCGTGTAGTCGCGCAGGTCGATCACGCGGTAGTCGGCCAATCCGGCCTTCGCCGCCCGGCCGGGAATGCTGTGCCCCAGCGGCGCGGTGAAGAACCCCGGGAAGATCGTCACGATGTTGATGCGGATCACGGCAGCAGCCCCTCGGGCGGGTCGATCACCACGCGGCGCCCTTCCCGCTCGAACGCGACGACCACCTCGTCGATAAAGGGGATCATCACCTCTCCCTGCGGGCCAACCACCTGCAGGAGGTCGGCGGGCCGGACCGGAAACACCTCCCGCACCTCACCCACAAGGGCCCCACCCACCGTCACCACCGTAGCGCCCAGGAGCTCGTGGTAGAAGATCTCCCCTTCGTCGAGTTCGTCGATGGCCTCGAAGGGTCGCAGCAGGTAGTGGCCGCGCAGCTCGTCCGCCGCCGTGCGGTCGTCTATCCCCTCGAACTTGGCCAGGAAGCCCTTCCGGAACGGCCGCACCGACTCGATCGTGAGCGGCGGCACCGAAGAGGATGGTTCCTCGGCCGCCTCGTCGCCTGGAAAATGAACCGCCCCGGGGACGAAGTGGCTCTCCGGGTAGTCGGTAAGCGGCCACACGAACAACTCCCCCTTCGTTCCGTGGGCCTTGTTGAGATGGCCAACGACAAGAAACGGAGGATGAAGGCGGCCCTCCGCCACGGGTTGCTACTCCGCCGGACCCTCGTCCGCAGACGCTTCGGGCGAGTCGTCGTCGTTGTCCGCGGCGGGAGCATCCGGCGCTTCCTCCGAGGCCTCGGCGTCGTCAGGTTCGGCGTCGTCTGGCTCGGCGTCGTCTGGCTCGGCGTCGTCTGACTCGGCGTCGTCAGTAGCGTCGGCGGTGGCCTCGGCGTCCGCAGCGGCCTCGGCGTCCGCAGTAGCTTCGGCGTCCGCAGTAGCCTCGGCGTCCGCAGTAGCTTCGGCGTCCGCAGCAGCTTCGGCATCGGCGGCCGACTCGGCCGACTCGCTGGCTTCGACCGCAGCCTCAGCTTCGCCGGCAGCCTCGGATTCGTCGCCAACTTCAGGCGACTCGTCGGACTGGGTATCGGCGGCGGCATCGGCCCCGGTTTCGGACGCTGCATCGGCGGACTCACCGGATTTGGCTTCAGCTTCGACCGACGCGGCAGCACCGGCCTCATCGGCCGACTCCTCCGCGACAGCCGGCACCTGGCCCCCGTCCCCGACCAGCGCGACCTTCGCGTCGCCGCCGGCGCGCGCCCTGCTCACCAGGTTGCCCACCGTGAAGGAGGCGATCGCCCCCTCGCCCAACCAGTAGTCCACCCGCTCCAGGTCCACTCTGAGCTGGGCCGGGTGGGTCACCGGGTTGTAGTAGCCCAGGTTCTCGACGAAGCGGCCGTCCCGGGGTGAACGGCTGTCTGCGACAACGATGCGGTAGTGGGGTTGCTTCTTCTTCCCCATCCGCCGGAGGCGAATTTTTACGGACATGTTCTTTCTGGCACTCAGATCTTTGGCAGGGGGGATCTCATCGAGGGCATCAGCCCTTTCATGTTGTTCATCATTTTCTCCATCTCGGCGAAACGCTTCAAGAGGCGGTTCACTTCTGCGACGGTCCGGCCGCTTCCGCGGGCGATCCGTTTTCTGCGCGATCCGTTCAGGATCTCCGGCCGGCGGCGCTCGGCAGGAGTCATCGAGAGTATGATCGCCTCGATGTGCTTCATCTTCTTCGGGTCGACGGCTCCGGCGGGGAGACCCTGGGACATCCCGGGCACCAGCTTCATCAGCTGATCGAGGGGCCCCATCTTCTGCACCTGCCGCATGGCGACGAGGAAATCCTCGAGCGTGAAGCGGTTCCTTCCGAGCACCTTCTTCTGCAGGGCCTGCGCCTCGCTCGTGTCCACCACCGACTGCGCCCGTTCCACGAGGCCAATCACGTCGCCCTGTTGGAGGATGCGGCCCGCGACCCGGTGTGGATCCACCGCTTCGAGGTCGTTCACCCCTTCGCCGGTGCCGACGAACTTGAGCGGCTTGCCCGTCACGCCGTGGATGGAGAGCGCTGCGCCTCCGCGGGCGTCCCCGTCCATCTTGGCCAGAACGAAGCCGGTCACGCCGAGCACTTCGTCGAAGCCCTCCGCGATCCTCACCGCCTCCTGCCCTGTCATGGCATCGGCGACGAGAAGGATCTCCCGTGGATCGAGCGCCGCCTTGATACGCGCCAGCTCGTCCATCATCGGCTCGTCGATCTGCAGCCGCCCCGCCGTGTCGACGACGAGCGCCGCAGACTTCAGCTGACGAGCGCGCTGGTAGCCCGCCTTCGCCACCTCCACCGGGTCGGTCGCGCCGTCCTCGTGATGGACCGGCACTCCCGCGCGCTTGCCCAGCACCCTCAGCTGGTCGACCGCCGCCGGGCGGTACAGGTCGCAGGCCACGAGGAGCGCCGGCTTTCCCTGCCTGGTCAGCCGCCTGGCCAGCTTGGCCGCGGTGGCCGTCTTCCCCGACCCCTGCAGCCCCACCAGCATGATCACCGTCGGCGGTGCCGGGGACCAGTTCAGCCGGGTCTCCCCCTCCCCCCCGATCAGCGCCGCCAGCTCGTCGTGCACGATCTTGACGATCTGCTGCCCGGGCGAGACGGCCTTGAGCACCCGTTCGCCCAGCGCCTTCTCGCGAACACCTCTCAGGAAGTCGCGCGTGACCCTGTAGTTGACGTCGGCCTCCAGAAGGGCGCGCCGTATTTCGCGCAACCCGTCCTGGATCATCGGCTCGGTGAGGAGTCCGCGCTTGCGGAAGCGCCCCAGAACTCCGTCCAGTCTCCTGCTTAGATCTTCAAACATCGGTGTGTGCGTTCACCAGTTGCAAAATCACGTCCGCGGCGAATGCAGCACAGCATTTAAAGCTAGCCAATGCTGACATCGTTCTCAAGCATCTCGAATCACCTGGCTGCGCCGCGTCCCCACCGAAACCATCGCGATCGGCGAACCCACGAGCTCCTCGATCCGTTCCAGATAGGCGCGTGCGTTGCGCGGGAGGCCGCTCAGCGAGCGCACCCCGGTCGTGGGCGTTCGCCAGCCCGGCAGGGTCTCGTACACGGGCTCGACGCGCTCCAGCTCCCAGGAGGTGGGGGGAAACGGGGTGTTGCCGCTGTCGCCAAGGCGGTATCCGGTGGCGACGCGGATTTCGGGAAGGGTGTCGAGGACGTCCAGCTTGGTGACCGCGATCCCGGTGAGGCCGTTCACACGGGCGGCATAGGCGACCACGGCGGCGTCGAACCAGCCGCAACGGCGCGGCCGGCCCGTCGTCGCGCCGAATTCGCCGCCGAGTTCGCGAACGCGCTCGTCCATCTCGGCGTCGAAGGCGGTGGGGAGCGGCCCGTTCCCGACCCGCGTCGTGTACGCCTTCACCACGCCCACCACCGAGTCGATGGCCGTGGGACCGATGCCCGCGCCCACCGCCGCCGCGCCCGCGGTCGTGTTGGACGAGGTCACGTACGGATAGGTCCCGTGGTCCACGTCCAGCGCCGTCCCCTGCGCGCCCTCCAGGAGCACCCGCTTTCCTGCCGCGAGCGCGCGCGCGATCTCGTCGCCCACATCGGTCGCCACCTCCGGAACCCGGCCGGCCACCGCCATCGCCTCCTCGAGCGTACCCGCCAGGCCAGGATCGGCGCCCAGTTCGCGCAGGCGGCCCTGCGCCCAGTCGATCCCGCGTCCCACCCGCTCCGCGCCACGCCGAGGGTCGAGCAGATCCGCGACCCTGACCCCGCGGCGACCCGTCTTGGCTTCGTAGGCGGGCCCGATCCCCCGCCCCGTCGTGCCGATCTTCCGGGCCGCCGCCGCTTCCGCCGCCAGGTCGAGCGCCTGGTGATAGGGGAACACGACGTGCGCGCGCGTACTCAGACCGATGCGCCCCCGCGGATCCAGCCCGCGCTCGACCAGCCGATCGATCTCTCCGAAGAACTGCGCGAGATCGACCACGACGCCGTTGCCGAGGAGGCAGCGCTTGTCGGGGTGGAGGATGCCCGATGGGATCTGGTGCAGGACGAAGTGCTGGTCCCCGGCGTGTACCGTGTGGCCCGCGTTCGCGCCCCCCTGGTAGCGAGCGATCACGTCCATGTCGGCTGCCAGGACATCGACGACCTTGCCCTTCCCCTCGTCGCCCCACTGGCACCCGACGACGACAGTGCAGGATCCGTTCAGCGCGCTCGTGTCCAATCGCCGCTCGTCAGGCGTGCGCCATCGCGGGGCGCGGCAGGAGGCCGGCCCTGACCAGAGCCTCCGCGGCTTCACCCCGGCGGCCCTCCGGCAGCGGCCTCAGCGGCAGACGGGGCACCCCTCCGTGATACCCCAGGAGGTCGAGCGCGTACTTGACGCCCGCCACCCCCATGCCGCCGACCACCGCGTTGTGCAGGGGACCGATCCGCTCCTGCAGCGCCCCCGCGCCTGCCCTGTCCCCGGCCACGTACCGGGCGTGCAGCAGCGCGCTCTCGCGCGGCGCGAGGTTCGCGACGCCCAGAATCCCCCCCACGGCGCCGATCTCGAGGGAGCCGTAGAGCAGGTTGCCGCTCCCCACCAGCACCTGGAAGGCGCGCGCGGTCTGCGTGACCAGATCCCCAACCAGCTCCAGCTTCCCGCGCGAATCCTTGATCCCGATGATGTTCCCGTGCACGGACAGCTCCGCCACCAGCCCCGTCGGGAACTCCAGCGTGCTGAAGCGGGTCGGCACCTGGTAGACGATCAGCGGAACCGGCGACGCGTCCGCGACGGCGAGATAGTGGTCCTTCACCACCGCTGGGGTCATGGCCCCCTTGTAGAAGGCGGGCGGCTGCACAAGCACGGCGTCGGCGCCACGCGCTGCGGCCATGCGGGTGAGGCGCAGGGTGGTGCGGAGCGACTCGGCGCCCGTCCCCGCGACCAGTAGCATCCCGTCCGGCAGCACATCGCTGACGGCGTCCCAGCACGCGTCCCGCTCCCCCTCGTCGAGGAAAACGGCCTCCCCGGTCGAACCGCCGATCACCAGGCCGCTCACGCCGACCTGCGCCCACCTGCGCGCGTTGTCCGAGAGCGCCACCAGGTCGACCGCGCCGGTGACGGGGTCGAAGGGGGTGGTGGTGGGGATCATCACGCCGCTGATGTCGAGGGGCGTCTCCGCGGGGCGTGTCGTCATGGTCGGGTCTCGTGCATGGTGATGGAAGCGGGCGGGAACAAACCCACCATCTCGCGGGCTCTCGCGAGGGTCTCGCCGGCCATGGCGCGGGCTCGCTCGCCCATCGCCATGATGCGGCCTTCCAGGTCGGTCTCGCGGCGCAGGATGTCTGCCCTGCGATCGCGCATCTCGCCGGTGAGCGCCACCAGGGCATCCGCGGCGCGGCCCTTCAGGTCCACATAGCGAAGAGTACCTGCAAAGTAGTCTTCGCGCATCTGCGCCGCGTCATCGTCGTGGCCGCAGGCGGCAAGCAGGGTGAGGAGGTTCTCGATCCCGGGGCTGACTTCGCCGGGCGGTGTGTCCCCCGAATCGGTCACCGCCGAACGGATCTTCCTGCGGATGGACGCCTCCTCCTCGAAGAGCCCGATGTAGTGCCGCGGACCGCGACTCTTGCTCATCTTGCGCGTCGGGTCCGCGGTCGACATGACCTTGGGCACATGCGTGAAGAGGGTCTCGGGTTCGGGGAACAGGAAGCCGAAGCGGCTGTTGAAGCGGCGCGCGATCCCGCGGCTGAGCTCCAGGTGCTGCGACTGGTCCTGCCCCACCGGCACGCACCCCGCCCGGTAGGCCAGGATGTCGGCCGCCTGCAGGACGGGATAGAACAGGAGCCCGGCCGAAATGAAGGTCCCGTCGTCCTCCGCCAACCCGCCCTTCAGCAACCCCGACTTCTCCTTGAACTGGGTCATGCGGCTCAGGTCGCCCAGCGAGGTGAGGGTGGAGAGCAGCCAGCAGAGTTCGGTCTGCTCGGGAACGGTCGACTGAATGTAGACGGTGGTACGGTCGGGGTCGATACCCGCCGCCAGCAGGCTGACGAACATCTCGCGCGCGCCGTGCCGGAGCTCCCTGGCCTCGTAGGGCGCGGTCATGGCGTGGAGATCCACGACGCAGTAGATGCACTCGCGCTCGTCCTGGAGCCGGACCCAGTTCTTCACCGCGCCGAAATAGTTCCCGATGGTCATGACGGCGGTGGGCTGGATCCCGGAGTAGACGCGGCTGGGGGTAGGCATGGGCGGAGGTGCTGTCTGCGGGGCGTGTCCGGTCGTGGGGCTCGCGTGCGGCTGTCGCGGTGCGCGGCATCGAGTCACCGCGGCTTACCTCGACCCGCTAACTTAGCGGAGCGCGGCCGTTCGTTCGACCCTGGGGCGGCCTTGGCGGCCCGTGGACAAAACCCCCGCGGCATTCGAGCGGCGATGCATCCGCCAGCCCGCGGCGCCCCCTCCAGACCCCGGATCCGCAGATGCGCGAACAAGCCGAACGTCTCCTGGCCACGGCTACCGAAGCTGCCCGCGCGGCGGCGCGCATCCACCGTGAGGCGGCCCGCCGCGGTGGCGGCCGGTGGGTCGATGTAAAGACCGCGTCCAGCGACTTCGTTTCCGACGTGGACATGGCCGCGCAGGAGGCGGCAATGGGGGTCATCGCCGCCCGCCACCCCGGTCACGCGATCCTGGCCGAAGAGGAGGGCGGCGGCCGGGACGGCGCACCCGGCAACGAGGTCCTCTGGCTCATCGACCCGCTCGACGGCACGACCAACTTCCTGCACGGCCACCCCTACTACGCGGCTTCGGTAGCCGTCTGGGACGGCGAGGGCCCCCTCGCGGCCGCGGTCGAGGCCCAGGCCCTCGGCAAGGTGTGGACCGCCGCGCGCGGACGGGGCGCGCACGAGAACGGCGAGCGGATTCGCGTCAGCCGGACCGGGAGGATCGAGCGATTCCTGCTCGGCACGGGCTTCCCCTTCAAGGCGCACGCGCTGCTGCCCACGTACCTGCTGGAACTCGACCGGGCCCTGCGCCGCACCGCCGGGGTGCGCCGCACGGGCGCCGCCGCGATCGACCTCGCGTACGTCGCCAACGGCATCCTGGACGGCTTCTGGGAGTCCCGGCTGGCACCCTGGGACTACGGTGCGGGAGTGCTGCTCGTAACCGAGGCGGGGGGCGTGGCCGAGCGGGTCGAGGGCGGAACGGTGGGGACAGTGCCGGGTTCGGTGCTGGCGGCGAACTCGGGCGCGTCGCTGGCGGAGCTGAGGCGGGTGTTGGGGGTTGGTTAGCTCCCCCACCCCACCAGCGCGTTGAAGAGCAGCTTGAAGGTCCCGTGCGTCTGCGCCCGGTGCTGCGCCCGGAAGCCGATCATCACGATCGTGCCTTCGCCGTGCTGCACCGAGACCATCGCCGCCTTGTTCGCGATCGCCTCCTCGCCGAGCAGCCACCCGCTCTGCAGGATGTCGCGGTCGATGTAGGTGACGATCCGGCGCACGTCGGAGCTGCGCGCACCCGGCACCGTCTCGTAGACCTGGCCGCCAGCGAGGTACGCCGCCAGCGCATCCCCCGGCATCCCGTAGGCGAAGGGGCTGGAGGTGTCCACCTTCACCTTCAGGGTCGATCCCGGGGCCCAGAAGTCGCTGCCCCACATGCCCGCGACGGCATTGCGGACCGGAACGTCGAACTCGTCGAGGACCAGGTCGCCCGCTTGGGCGAAGGTGACCAGGGTGCCGCCGTTCTCCACGAAGGCTTCGAGGGCGGCGGCGCCGGCATCGCCGAACCCGCTGCGGTAGTCGGGAGGCGTGCCGGCCGGGTCGGGGCCGCGGCCGCCTTGAGGGCTTCCGGTCGGGCCGAGCATCATCTGCTTCGAGTCGGCGGGCAGGATGATGACGTCCCATCGCTCATGCAGGTCGCCAGCCAGGATCTCGTCGTCGAGAAGACTGGTGTAGGCGAAGCCGAAGTCCTCGAGCAGCCAGCGCGTCCAGCCCTCGTCCATGTTGCCGCCGTAGAAGCGCTGGTACATCCCGATGCGCTGCCGGGTGACGGGTTGGCTGATCGTCGACGGGTCCCATTCGAGCGCGGCGAAGTCGACGCCCGTGACGGCTGCGATCTCCTTGAGCGCACCCATGTCCGCCCCCGGCTCCACGACGAAGTCACCCTCGGCCGCAGCCGCCCCCGACTCGGTCACGCGCTGCACGCCCGCCCCCGCGTTGAAGAGCAGGTTGACCGCCTTGAAGGCGTCGTTGAGCGTGCCGTCGATCCGGTGGCCGTGCGGGGCCTCCGCCGCTACCACACCCTGCGGTGCAACCATCCCCTCCACCACCGCCAGCGGCGCCTCGACCGCCGTCCGCACCGGGTCCACCCGCACCCCCATGAACTCGGCGATCACGTCGGCGGACATGTCGTAGGGCCGGATCGGGTCACCGTCGGCGGTCCGCGTGTAGCTGTTGTCCGGGTAGTAGGTCTGCCCCAGCAGCCAGCGGATGACGCCGCGCTTCGGCTGCGCCATCGAGACGACGTAGCTGCCCTCGCCGTAGACCCGACCCTCGTGGGTGAAGCCGGCCGGAGCGCGCTCGACGGTGATCCCCTGCAGGAGCAGCTTGTTCACCATCCTGGTCATTGTGAGCGGGTCGTGTTGCGCCGCCGGGATCACGTACGCCTTCACGTCGCCCTCCAGCCCGCGCTGGATCTGCCGGCTCGCCTTGTTGTACGCGTTCCTGAGCACGGTCTCGCGGTTCTTCGCGGCGATCTCGAGCGGTGAGAATGTCGCGACGATCTGCCGCTCCACGATGTCGCGCACGCGCCACCAGCCACCCGGCCAGGGGTTCGGGAAGGTGGTCTGGGCCTCGTACTCGGGGAGCTGGCGCGAGCCCTGGAGCTGGTCCGGATGCACGAAGAGCGGCGTCGCAAGCCGGGCGCTGGCCGATTCGGTGAGCATCCCCGCGATGTTGTGGAAGGGCGTGATCCAGTGGAAGCCGAAGTGCCCCCACCCGGAATAGATCGCGGCGTTCACCGCGCCTTCGAGCCCCGCCTCCTCCATCTTGTACGCGATGTGTGCCCCGTACCACGACATCTCGCGCCACACCAGCGGGTCGCCCTCGGGCCGGATCGGCTCCGCGTACGGTGGCAGGTAGATGCGGGCGGTGTACGCCCCCATCTGGTGGTGGTCGATGTACGCCTGCGGGATCCACTCCCGGAACATGATCCGGGCCCCGTAGAACGATTCCACCGTGTTCTGCATGAAGGCGTCGCGGTTGTTGTCGTGCCCGATGTAGTGGTGGTACAGCTCGGGCGGGCTCGCGCCCTCGTACTCGGTGCCCACCCAGCGGTCGTACCACTCGTTGACGATGCCCACGCCGTCGGGATTGAAGGCCGGAATGAGGATCGAGACCGTGTTGTCGAGGATCTCGTGGATCTCGGCGTCGTCGCGGGTGGCGAAGAGGTAGACGATCTCGGCCGCCGACTGGCTCGCCGCGACCTCGGTGGAGTGCAGCGCGTAGGACTGGACGAAAACAACCTTGCCGTCCGCGATCGCGCCTTCGATCTCGGCCTCGGTGTGCCCTCGGGGGTCCTGCAGGACCGCGTTCATGCGCTTGAGGTCGTCGAGGCGGGCGAGGTTTTCCGGGGCCGAGACGTAGATCGAGAGGAAGGGCTCGCCGAGTGTGGACGGACCCATGTGCACGACCTGGACGCGATCGCTGTTCGCGCCGATGAGGTCGTAGTACTCGACGAGCTTGTCCCAGTGCGCGAGCTGGCGGTCCGCGCCCATCTGGTGGCCGAAAAACTCTTCGGGGGAGGGGATGGGGGCGGGGGCCGGGGTCAGGGCGGCAGCCGGGATATCCTGGGCTGTGGCGGGGCTCGACAGGGCGAGACTCGCGACGGTGACGGCGAGGCTTGCGAGGGCGATGGCCATAGTGAGCACGAATGCTCTCTTGCGCGCGCGCGCAATGTGGGGGGCAGGTGTGGTGCCAGCGGAGTTGGCAATCATGTGATTTTGTCTCATGAGGTCATTCTGCCGGACGGCGGGTAAGGCATATTGTGGACTGGGGGAACAGCTGTCACTCGAACACGATTTCCAGATCTGTGTTGCTATAGCCAAAGGCCTCGAGTAGTCTCCGGCAACGATCCGTGATGGCGGCAGCACTCAGATTCACTTCCGCGTACAAACCTGAGGTCTCAAGGGCCACCGGCCTGATCAGCTCCGTCGAATCAGATGATACCCAAGGCCGGTAGGAGCCCCACAGGGATCGCGCTCTGTCGATGAAATCCGACTCATGGCGTCGGCGTATTCCGGCGCATACACCCACCAGGACCTTCGCGTAACTGCTTGCCGGGGATTCGTGTCCCCATAGACGGAATGCTGTCGGACGGGAGTTCTCCCGCTTCCCCTTCGGAGGCTTCACCCCAATAGGCGGTCTGGGCGAGATGGGTTGAGGCATAGGATCGGACTTCGTCATGCCCAGGGATGCCGCAATGTCGGTAGGCGTTGCGCGAAGACCGGTATGGTCGCGAACCCGCCTGACAACCAGTGCGACCAAGTCAGGGTCCGGGCCATCGATCATCTCCCGCCAGACACGCGGGATCTCGGGTCTCTCCTCTTCCCGCAGCACCCGTAGTGCCTCCCTGGCGTCTCTCTCTGCACTAAGGGTGACAAGCGCGGACCTTCCGAAGTATTTGTCCAAGAGGGTGGCAATCTCTGCGGCCGAACCAGAGCGAAGATCCAGGGCCGAAAAACTCTTCGGGTCGAGGATATCGATGAAAGGCGTACGGGGGACATGGTCGGGGGCAGCGGCCCTCGGGATATCGACCCAGGGCGGAAGCCGGGTCATCGCTCCTCCACCCGAGTCCCTGCAGGATCGGCAAGATCAGCTGGGCTTTCGCACTCTCTTCGTTCGGGGGTTCGGGTTGGTTCCGTATGCGTTCGATTGTGTCTTTCAGCGGCATGCGTGCCGGCTGAAGGCAGCGGTGGTCGTTTTGGCGGGAGTTCCGGCAAGGGATGGCAAAGCGATTCATGGGATGTTGCTCCGCCCCGCCGCCGCCCTACCCGCCGTCACGGCGGCCGGATCGCTCACGATGAACATCCGGAAGCCCTGCTCGATGCGCTCGGCAATGTCGTCCACACCGGCGGTGATCCCGCACGGCACCCCGTGGCTCTGGCACGCGGCACGGACCTGCTGGATCGCTCCCTCCACCGCCTCCATGTCGCCCTCATAGGCCCTGCGCAGGTCGCCCGGCCCGGCGAAGACGACGCTCACCCCGGGGGTGGACACGATCTCGTCGACGCGATCCACGGCGGCCGCGTCCTCCACGATCAGGATGCTGAGGAGCGTCCCCGCCGGATTGCCCGGCCAGTGGTCATCGCCCATCACCGACACCGCCACCGCCGCGTCCTCGGCCGACTCCGCGTGCGGGAAGACGATTCCCGCCACACCGGCCGTAAGCGCCTCGGCCGCGTGAGCCTCCGCTTCGGCGACACCGTTGCGGATCGGGGGGATCCTGAGGATCAGCGGGTGCGGCTCCTCCTCACCGGAGCCCTCTGTGATCCCATCCATGTAAACTTTAGTTGTCATTATGTCAAATGGACCTGACTCCAGGGAGTAGAAGACGAAATCCAGTTCCCGGTTCTGTCCCATGAGCGCCCCCTGCTCGAAGGTGCTGGGACCGGGGAAGGTGCCGAAGACGGCCTGGCCATCGGCGAGGAGCTGGGCGAGGGGGCCTGGGCCGGCGTCCGGGGCGGCGCATCCCACAGCCATGGCAGGGACCACGAGGAGGACGGCGGGCAGGGCGTGTGTGTGGCATCGGTACATGGTGTCGAACCTTGGGCTGGTGCGTGGGGGCGGCTGGCACTACTCGGCCGCCGGACGACTGGCGCGGACGACCGAGGGCAGCAAGTGTAACGGTCAGGGCACCCCCGCGCATCTGGTTCCGCGCCGCAAAGATGCGTATCTTGTCGCTCATCACCCCCATACGCCGAATCACTCACCTTCAAGACCCGGGGAGCAGGACAATGGCCAAGACGAGACTCGTGACCACGGCGGCACTCGCGGCCGTCATCACGGCGGCAGCTGCCGCGCCGCAGATCTCCGCGCAGAGCGCAGCCCACCGCCACATCGGCCACGTCGCCGACATGTGGCGCGACACGCCGGACCAGGTGGGACTCCTGGTTGCGGCCCAGCAGGAAGCCGAGGTCGCGGCCCAGCACGCCGGGCTGGCCGCGGGATCCGAAGATCTGGCCGGAATCCAGCGGCACATCGTGCACGTGCTGCACGCGATCGATCCGTTGACGTCCGAGCGGGGGCCCGGCAAGGGATACGGCCTGACCAAGGCCGCGTCCGGCGCCGCCCAGCACATTGGTCTGGCCGCCGAGTCGGAGGACGCCTCGAACGCCGTCAAGACCCACTCCAACCACGTCGGCACCAGCGCCGGCAACGTGGTGACCTGGGCCGAAGCCATCATGGAGAAGGCCGGGATGGTAGCCTCCGCGACGGACATGGAGTCCGCCAAGGCGATGGCCGACGAGATCGCCGCGTTGACGCAGGCCATCCTCACCGGGATGGACGCGGACGGCAACGGCAGAGTGACCTGGCAGGAGGGCGAGGGCGGACTCGAGCAGGCCGCCACTCATCTCAGACTCATGAAAGAGGCGGAAGGGCTGGGTTGACCGCCCCGCCGAAAGGTTGACCCCATGATCCACAAGCCATCAGTAGGGGGAGTGTTGCGCGTAGCCTGGGCGGTCGCCGCTACGGGCGCGGTGGTCGCCAGCCTGGCTGGCCATGGGTCTGGCCCGCCAGAAGACGTCAGGCCGGTCGGCCGCGCACCGGCCCCGGACCTGGCCGCACCCGGCGCCGACACCGTCAGCTACAAGGAGGATGTGCTGCCGATCTTCCAGAAACGCTGCGCAAAGTGCCACGGGGGCAAGGACGAGGAAGGCGAGGTGGTGGCGGAGGTCAGCCTGATCGTCATCGACTACGAAAGGCTGATGATGGGCTCGGAATTCGGCCCCGTCGTCACCGCGGGGGATCCCGAGGACAGCTGGCTGCTGGAGATGATCGGCGAAGGCGACATGCCCCCGGAGGGTGAGGGTGACAAGGTCCCGGAAGAGGAGATCGCGGTGATCCGGCAATGGATCGTGGAGGGCGCGAAGAACAACTGAGGGTTATGATGTAGGGTCACACTATCACTAGCTGAGGAAGCGCCCATGATCACGCCAGCACCGAGTGCCATGCGCCTGTCACGAGGCTCCACGGGCGTCGCAGCCGGATTGCTCCTCGTGTGCGGAGCGCTCGCCTCATGCGACCAGGGACCCGACGACCAGGTCCCGCAAGCGGTCGGGACGATTTCGGATCTGACCCTGGTACAGGGCCGCACCGCCATGGTAGACGTGGCCAGCCATTTCAGCGACCCGGAGGGCGGGGCACTGACCTTCTCTGCCGCATCCTCGAACAGCGCGGTTGCAACGGTCCGGGTGTCCGGGAGCGCCGTCACCATCGCTTCCGTATCGGCAGGCGCAATCAAGGTGGTCGTGACCGCGATGGACCCGGCTGGCCAGTCGGCCCAGCAGGAGTTCGGCGTGGCGGTACCGGCAACCCCTGTGGTCGAACTTGCGGCCCCCCGGACCTCCGGCCCGGAGAGCGGCATGGCGGTACTGCCGCTCTCGCTGTCCGTCCCGCCCGCCGTACCGATCACCGTGACCTGGTCGCTGGGCCCGGACAGCGACGCCGGCACGCACGACGCCGACCCGGATGACTTCGCCGGGGGCTTCGCGGGCTCGTTCGAGATCCCGGCCGGAGCCACCGAGGCCGCGATCGAGGTCGTCTTCAACGACGACGAGGACATCGAGCCGACCCGGGAGGCCTTCACGCTGACGCTGGACGCTCCCGCCGGCGGCGCGGGATACACGGTGGGCGCGCGGCGCCGGGCAACGGGCGAGATCGCGGAAGGGGTCTGTGACCGCACCCCTGAGGTTCAGGACGCCATCCTGGGGCAGATTCTGCCGGAGGACTGCGCCGACGTACAGGACGAGGATCTCGGCCGCGTCCAGTTCATCGCCATTCCCGCGTTTCAGGGATCCGGTGAAGGACCACCAACTCTGGATCTCTCACCGCCCGAACTCTGCAATGCCGAGTCCCCGTTTTCCCCCCGGGTGACGCCGGACTGGCAGTGGCCTGGACCGTCCGCGGGGTGTGCCTCCGACTCGGGGGATCCATTGCGCGACCTGCACTCGTCTTCGCCGGCGCGCGGGAGCCGAGCTCTCACCGCGCTGAAGTCGGGCGACTTCTCCGGACTCGCAAACCTCGGCGTGCTCGTGATCAGAGGGACGCAACTCGAAACGCTGCCAGCGGACATCTTCGCGGGCCTTCACCGACTCCAACAGGTGGCACTGATCCAGAACCGAATCAGCGAGCTGCCGGCGGGAGTGTTCTCGGAACTGGAAGCACTGGGTGTTCTGGCTCTGTCATCCAACCGCCTCCAGGAACTGCCGGACGATGTGTTCTCGGGCCTTGACGGACTTGGAAATCTGCTACTGGACAACAACCTGCTTACCAGCATTCCGGCCGGGATCTCCGGGCTTGAGAACCTTGGGGTCGTGTGGTTGAACAACAATCGGTTGAGCGAACTGCCCGCAGAGGGCCCGTCCGGGGTCTTCTGGTTGCAAGCGCACTCCAACCAGCTTACCGCAGTGCCTACGGGATGGCTGTCGGCCAATCCCGGGCTTTTGACCCTCTACCTGCAACAAAACAGAATCTCGGAGTTGTCGGCGGGAGCATTTTCGGCAGTCCCCAGCTTGGAGCAACTATACCTTTTCAGTAACCGGATCACGGACGTTGCACCGGATGCCTTTGCCGGCCTGAATTCGCTCAGACGGCTGCTCCTGGCCGACAACGAGATCGCCGCTCTCCCCCCCGGCGTCTTTTCCGGGCTCGCGAATCTCGAGTGGCTGGCCCTGGACATGAACCGGATCGGAGAGATCCCCGCGGACGCTTTTTCCGGGCTCGCGCAACTGGAGCGGCTCTGGCTGAGCTCGAACCAGCTCACTGAACTGCCGCCGGGTGTTTTTTCGGACCTGCCTGAGCTCACGCTGATAGCGCTGGCAATCAATGAGCTGGCCGACATTCCGGCCGACGCATTTGCCGGTCTCAGCCGACTCGAGGCTCTGTTCCTGAACCAGAACCAACTCACCGAGTTGCGGGCTGGCTGGCTTGCGGGGTCGGACAGCCTCCAGGTGTTTGCCGCCCCGGACAACCTGGTCGAGGAGTTGCCCGATGGCATCTTCCTCGGCGTCCCGGGGCTCAGAAGGCTGGAGTTGGAGGACAACCCCGGATCGCCGTTCCCCCTGAAGCTGGTCGTGGCGCGCACGGATAGCGACGATGCTCTGGCGCCAGGTCCCGGCAGGGTGGCGGGGCGCCTTGCGCTGGGCTCACCGTTCGACGTGAGATTCCGGCTGTCTGCGTACGGAGGCGAACTCTCGGACCACGAGTTGCTGCTGCGGGCCGGCGAGGAAACCACCTCCGAGGTGACCGTTACCCTGGCGGCCGGCCAGCCCGGAACGCAGGTGAGTGCGGGCCCGGTACCCAGGGTCCCGCATGGTTTCACCGGCATCACCCTTGAACTCACCGACCCGCTCGTTCTTTTCGGCGAACTGGCCAATCACGCGCCCGTCCCGCTGCGCGAGATCCCCGGATACCGGCTCCGCGTAGGGGGACAGACGCAGACGTTCTCGGTCTCTTCGCATTTCAGGGATCTGGACGCCGACGAACTGACCTACACGCTCGAGCTCTCGGACCCCGGAGTGGCATCGGCGACGAACGCTGGCGACCAGGTCACGCTGGTTCCCGAGGATGCGGGCTCCACGCTCGTGACGGTGACCGCCACGGATCCGGGCGGACTCAGCGCCAGCCTGTCCTTCGGGGTCAGCGTGCGCGGCTTCATCCCCGGCTCGTTCGACATGGATGTCGTGCTCACCGATTCGGTCAGCGCCGAGCTGAGTGCGGCCTTCGAGCAGGCGGCTGGCTGGTGGATGACGATTCTGGCCGACACCGAGCTGCCGGACATCCCTGCCGGCGAAATCGGGCGGCTGGGGTGCGACGACATCGTGTCCGACCGGCCGGTCACCAATATCGACGACGTCGTGGTGGTGATCGCGGTTCGCACCTTCGACGGGCCGGGCGGCATTCTGGCGGGTGCGCGGCCGTGCGGCCTCCGGGAGGGCTCGATGCTGCCCTTCATGGGGAGCATCCGTTTCGACAAGGACGACCTCGAGAGGCTCCTCGACCGCGGCGACACGGACGATGTGGAGGAGCTGATTCTTCATGAGATGGGTCACGTGCTGGGGATCGGGTCGATCTGGGCCCAATTGGGCCTGCTGCGGGAACCTTCGCTGGGAGGTCCCCCCGGCGCCGACACTCACTTCGCAGGACCGTTGGCGGTTGCCGCCTTCGACGAAGCCGGTGGGGAGAACTACGACGGCGCCAAGGTACCGGTCGAGAACCGGGCGGGTTCCGGCTCCGGAGACGTGCATTGGCGTCAATCGGTCCTGGTGACCGAGCTCATGACGCCGTTCGCCACCATCGGCGTCGTCGACCCCCTGAGCGCCATCACGATTCAATCCCTGGCGGACCTGGGCTACACCGTGAACGTCGCCCTGGCCGACCCGTACACGATCCCCGGTGCCGCCGCGGCGGACAAGGCGGGCGCCCCGGTGATCGATCTCCGGAACGACGTCTTGAGGGGCCCGGTCATCGTGGTCGGACCGGATGGCCGTGTCGTTCGAGTGATAGGAAACTGACCGATGGCCGAGTATTCACAGGACATTCGCAAACACTGCCGTGCGTCGGCGGGCCTGCTCGCCCTTGTCTGGGTTGCCGCCTGCTCCGATTCGACCGAACCGAACCGTCCGCCGGCAGCCTCCGGCTCGATCCCGCCGCAGTCCCTGGAAGCCGGCGAGTCCGCCAATCTCGACATTGCCGGCTTTTTTGGCGATCCGGACGGCGACGAGCTCACCTACACTTCCGAATCGACCCACGCGGGCCAGGCAACGGCCAGCATGTCGGGCAGCAACCTGACGATTGCGGGCATCGCGGAGGGCGATCCGTCCGTGACTGTCACGGCGACCGATCCCGGCGGCCTCCTCGCGGCGCAGAGCACGCAAGTGTCCGTCAGGCTCCCGAACCGGGCCCCGGAGGCGGTCGGGAGCGTGCCCCCGGTAAGCGTTGGCGAAGAACACCCGTTTGATCTGGACGTGCTCTGGTACTTCAGGGACCCCGACAGGGACCGCCTGGAATACTCCGCGGTTTCGAGCGACGCCAATGTCGCGGCGGTTGAAGTCGCCGGGAGTGTGGTCAGGTTCACGGCCGTGACGTCGGGGGTCACGACCGCAGCGGTGACCGCCACCGACCCCGGCGGGCTCTCCGCGACCCAGGAGATCCAGGTGCAATCGACGGCGGGGCCACCGGGCTTCCGGGACGACTTCGACTCGGACGAGTTCCTGGGTTGGGAGCTCGTTCAGGCCGGTGCCGAGTTGTCGGAGGGCGTGCTGCAGCTCACGAATACCGGAGCCGGGATGCCGGGACGCACCGCCCGTGTGTGGGGCCGGGATCTGACGAACTGGCAGGCCGACATTCGATTGGGGCGGGCTCAGGAGGACGCGACTGCGCGGGTCGTCTTCCACAATCCTACGGCGCAGATTCCAATGGTCGCGGTCGAGGTCGGGTCGGGTGTGTCGCTCCAGGGCCAGGACACCAATTTCCGGTTCCTGATTCTGCCGCAGGGCGCGCCGGGCTGGCAGCCGGTGTTCTTTGCGAATTCTGAAGCGATCAACGACAGCATCGGGGCTTTCACGGAGATCAGCGTCACCCTCCGGGAACTGCGCATCAGCGTCACGGTTGGCAGTGACACGCTCTACTTCGAGGACCTCGGCGACCAGGGTGCGCCACCCGAACTCGGCATACTCACCGGCTTGGAGCTGTGGGTCGTGCCCCTGGACGGCGCGAACGAGCGGACCGCGCTCTTCGACTGGATCGAGGTGACCGGCATCCCCGTAGCGGGCCCCCCTGCGGTCGACAGCCCAGCTCCGGTTGCCGGCGACCGGTCGCGATCGACCGATCCCGGCCCGCAGGCTGCTCAGACCGGAGCCGACACGATCAGCCCGCCGCCCGCCTCCGCAGCCACGCCACCGTCACCAGGAGCATGGCCGCGAATACGATCAGGAAGGTGGCCACGGCCAGAATCGCGGGACTGATCTGTTCGCGGATCCCCGACCACATCTGGCGCGGGATGGTGCGCTGCTCGACCCCACCCATGAACAGCACCACCACCACCTCGTCGAAGGAGACGGCGAAGGCGAAGAGCGCACCGGAGATCACCCCGGGCGCGATCAGGGGGAGCTGCACGCGCCGGAAGGCCGTCCAGGGTCCGGCACCCAGGCTCGCGGCCGCGCGGGTGAGGTTCCGGTCGAAGGCGGCCAGCGTCGCCGTGACCGTTACGACCACGAACGGCACGCCCAGGGTGGCGTGCGCCAGGATGATGCCCAGATGGGTCTGGCCGAGCCCCAGGTCCGAGTAGAAGAAGAACATCCCCGCCGCGGCGATGATCACCGGGGTCACCATCGGCGAGATCAGGATTCCCATGATCACGCGCCTCGCTGGAACGCCCGGGCTGGTGAGACCCAGCGCGGCCAGGGTGCCCAGCACCGTGGCGAGGATGGTGGCGCTGACCCCGATCACGAGGCTGTTGACCAGGCTGCCCGTCCACGCCTCGTTCTCGATGATCTCGCGGTACCAGCGCAGCGAGTACGCCTCGGGGTCGAGCCGCAGCATCCCCTCCGTGAAGGTGAAGTACGGCTCGGCGTTGAAGCTGAGCGGCACGATCACCAGGATCGGTGCGACCAGGAAGACGAACACGGCGGCGCAAAATGCGACGTAGGCGAGGCGGCCCAACCGTGGGGCCGCACCGGCGGCACGGCCGGGCCACCCCATGCGAGCGCGTTCCGCCGCCATCTCAGCTCAGCCCCATCCGCTCGACGCCCACAAGCCCGTCATACACCATGTACAGCGCGAGCACACCCACGAGCAGGATCCCGCCGAGCGCGCCGGCCAGCCCCCAGTTCAGCGACGTCTGCATGTGGTACGCGATCATGTTGGAGATCAGCTGCCCGTCGCTGCCTCCGACGAGCGCCGGGGTGATGTAGTACCCGATCGCCAGGATGAATACGAGGAGCGCGCCCGCGCCCACCCCCGGCAGCGACTGGGGCCAGTACACGCGCACGAATGCCTGCAGCGGTGTCGCGCCGAGCGACGCGGCGGCGTCCATGTGGCGCGTGGGGATGCCCCGCATGACCGAATACAGCGGCAGCACCATGAATGGCAGCAGCACGTGGGTCATGGCGATGATGGTGCCGGTCATGTTGTAGACCAGCGCCAGGCGCCCGTCGTCGCTCACGAGGCCGAGCGCGACGAGAAGGTCGTTGATCACCCCCTGGGTCTGCAGCAGCACGATCCAGGAGGTCGTTCGCACCAGCAGCGATGTCCAGAAGGGCACCAGCACCAGGATGAGGAGAAGGTTCGCGCGGCGGGCCGGTGCGCGGGCGATCAGATGCGCGATCGGGTAGCCCAGAAGCAGGCACAGGACGGTGATCGCGCCGCTGACCATCAGCATGCGCCAGAAGAGCCGCAGGTAGATGCGCCGCTCCTCGGGCTGCCGGGCGATCGAGCCGTCCGGCAGGCGCTGCATGTCCACCGCGCCCAGGTAGTGGCGGGACGTGAAGCGCTGGCCGGTCGCGCGGACCGCGTGCCAGGTGGCGGGGTCGGCCCACGCCGAGTCGATGCCGACCATCGCACCCCGGGCGGTCGCCGCATTGGGGTCCACCGCCGGGGCCTCTCCGCGTCCCAGTTCACGCGCCGTACCCGTAAACACGCTGCGCAGACCGCTCTGCACCCGGTTCACGCGGCCAGCCACCTGCCCGATCGTTCGCTCCTCGCCCGCCAGCTCCAGCTCCCGCGCCGCCGCCTCGTACACGGCCTCCGCCGGGAGCCCCTCCCCATCCCAGTCCCTCAGCAAATCCAGTGTTTCAGGCAACGCATCCGCGACGACGGGATCGTGGACGCTGCGGATCAGCATCGTCACCAGCGGCGCGAGGAAGGTCACGCCGACGAAGATGAGGAGCGGCGCGACGAGCCCCAGCGCGCGAAGTTGGTCGCCACGGCCGGCCAACCAGCCCCGAAGTTGGCCACGACGCCCGGGGCCGGCGGCAAGGTGCCCGCCCCGGCGCGCCCGGGAAGCCCGTCTCAGCGGGTCAGCCATGCGTTACTCACCGGTGAGCCCGCGCCATCGGTCAGACAAGCCCGTGGACAAAACCCGCGCGGGTCTCAGCGCGCCAGCCAGGCGCTGAAGCGCTCGTTCAGCTCATCCTGGTTGTCCACCCACCAGGCCCAATCGTAGCGCAGGGCGCGTGCCACGTTGGCGGGGCTGGCCGGCATGTGCGGTTCCATCTCCACCCCCGCGACGACATGGGTCGTGACCAGCGGCATGCCAGACCTGCGCACCGGCGAGTACGAGATGCGGCGGCCGATCCGCCCCATGGACTCCGCGCTCGTGGAGAAGGCCACGTACTGCAGCGCCTCGTCGAGCCTGGGCGTTCCCGCCACGATCCCGACTTGGCCCACGTCGAGCAGCTGCCCATCCCAGACGATCACAAACGGCTGGTTCTCGAGCACCTGGGCGTTGAAGATGCGCCCGTTGTAGGCGGTGGTCATCACCACTTCCCCATCGGCCAGCATCTGCGGTGGCTGGGCGCCCGCTTCCCACCAGATCACCTCGTCCTTGATCGTGGCGAGCTTGGCAAAGGCACGGTCGAGCCCGTCGGGAGTGTCCAGCGTGGCGTAGACCTGGTCGAGCGCCACGCCGTCCGCGATCAGCGCGAACTCCAGATTCACCTGTGGAACCCGCCGCATCCCCCGGCGGCCGGGGAACCTCTCCAGGTCGAAGAAGTCGGCCATGGTCGTGGGCTTGTCTCCCGGGATGTTGTCCGCGTTGTACGCATACACGGTGGACCAGTAGAGGTTGCCCACCCCGCACTCGGTCTGGCTCTCGGCCACGAAGTCCTCTTCCGCCGGCGTTCCGTCCGGTCCCGGCGGCAGAGAGGTGATGTCGATCGGCTCCAGCAGCCCCTCGTCGCACCCCCGAACCGCGTCCGCGATCTCCAGGTCGACCACGTCCCAGTGGATCTCGCCGATGTCCACCTGTGCGCGGATCTGGGCCAGGCCGCCGTTGTAGTCCTCGACATCGATTACGATGCCGGTCGCCTCCGTGAACGGGATGTTTGCGCCCTCGTTGATCGCCCGTCCGTAGGACCCCCCCCACGACACGGTGGTGATCGAGCGCGGCGCGTCCGCCCCGCACGCGGTTGCGGCAAGGACGGCCAGGAGTACCAGCGGCCCGTGCATAACCCCGCGCGAGCACCGGGAGCGGCGGGCGGCAACGCTGGCAAGGCGCTCTGCTTGCAGTCTCATTCCGTTGTCCTTTCATGGTTCAGGGCCCGGCAGTCGCTGACCGTCCATCCGACGCGAACGGTGTCGCCCTCGATCAGTCCGCCGTGCCCCAGGATGTTCGGGATTGTGGCGATGAAGTCGCTGCGCCCGCACGCGGCCAGACGAATGCGCAGGTGGTCGCCCAGGAAGGTCAGGTCCTCGACCTTCGCGCCGAGTTCGTTGCGGTAGCGGCCCGGCTCCGGGTTGATCTCGACGCGCTCGGGCCGGATCGACAGCGTGACCTCGTCCCCCGGCTCGAAGGGGATGACCCTGAGTGCCCGCACCGTCTCCCCACCCGTCTCGACCTCGCAGACATCCCGGTCGACCATCCTCACGATCCGCCCGTGCAGCCGGTTGTTCTCGCCGATGAAGCGGGCGACAAACGCGCGTTCCGGCTCCTCGTAGAGCCCCTCCGGGGCGGCGATCTGTTCGACCACTCCGTCCCGCAGCACCGCGATCCGGTCCGACATCACCATCGCCTCCTGCTGGTCGTGCGTAACGTACACGACGGTGACCCCAAGGCTCCGGTGGATCCGGCGGATCTCGTACTGCATCTCCTCGCGCAGACTGCGGTCGAGCGCCCCCAGAGGCTCGTCCATCAGCACCAGCGAGGGCTCGAAGACGAGCGCGCGGGCGATCGCCACCCGCTGCTGCTGCCCCCCGGAGAGCTGGCCGGGACGCCGGTCCGACAGTCCTTCCAGACGCACCAGCTCCAGGGCCCGCCGCACCCGCTTCCGCCGCTCTTCCGCCCCCATCCCCCGCACCTCCAGGGGGAACGCGAGGTTGGCTCCCACCGTCATGTGCGGAAAGAGCGCGTAGTTCTGGAAGACCATCCCGATCCCGCGCCTGCGGGGCGGCAGGTTCTGGATCGGCCGGCCACCGAGGCGGATCTCGCCGTCCGTCGGCGTTTGGAACCCCGCCAGCATCATCAGGATCGTGGTCTTTCCGGATCCGGAGGGCCCGAGCAGCGTCACGAACTCGCCGGTCCGGATCCGCAGGTCGAGGTCCTTCACAACCAGGGTGCTTCCGTCGTAGCTCTTGCCGACTCCGTCGAACTCGACGTGCACGTCGGGGACGCCTTCGGTCACGACACGCCCGGCGGCATGCTGAGCAGCGCCGCGTACAGGTCGATCGCGTACCAGAGGTTGGCGATCCGCAGGTTCTCGTCGGGGGCGTGCTGATTGTTGTCGTGATTCGCGACTGGCACCACGATGGCGGGCTTGCCCGCGACATCGGTGAAGAGGTAGAGCGGCAGCGTGCCGCCCATGCCGGGCGCGAGCACCAGGGAGCCGGGCCCGAAGGCGCGGTCGGCCGCGAGCGAAGCCGCCCCGATCGCCTGCCGCACGAAGGGGTCCGCCATGCTCGTCCGGGCCGCCGGGTAGCCACCGCCGCCCGTCACCTTGGCGATGCGCGGATAGCGGAGCCGCGTCTCCATGTCGGGGTCCTCCGACACCACATGGAAACCCTGCCCCTCGATGTGGTTCACGACGAGCTGGCGCAGGTGGTCCGGGTCGTTCCCCTGGACCAGGCGGATCCCCAGCGCCGCCACCGCCGTGTTGGGGATGACGTTGCGGGCCAGCGCGCCCGTGTTGCCGCTTGTGATGCCGCGGATGTTCAGCGCGGGCAGCAGGAGCCGCTCGGCAATCGTTTCGGGCTGGCCCTCGGTCCAGGCCAGTCCCAGCTCCTCGCGGAGGAGGGGGTCGACATCCGGGATCGATTCCAGCGCCGCCTGCTCTTCGTCGCCGATCGGGTCGGCGGTATCGTACCATCCCTCGACAAGGACGTTTCCCGCCTCGTCTTTCATCGAAGCCAGGAGGTGCGCAAGGATGCTGCCGGTGTCCGGCGTCCAGTTCCCGTAGTGGCCGGAGTGGAGGTTGCGCGTGGCCCCGTACACCGTGACCTCCATCCCCATCGAGCCGCGCACGCCGAAGGTGAGCTGCGGCCGCCCGCTCTGGTGCGCAGGCCCGTCGAAGAAGAGCCAGATGTCGATGTCGTCCAGCTTTTCGGACTGCATCTCCATGTACCGGCCAAGATTGCGCGACCCGGCTTCCTCCTCGCCGTCGAAGAAGAAGACCAGGTTGGAGGTGGGTGTCACGCCGCCCTCGGCAAATGCCCGCAACACCGTGAGCACCGCCGCGATGGGCGCCTTGTCGTCGCCGGCCGAGCGCGCGTAGATCCGCCATTCGGGGTCGACGGAGTCGCCCGCCTCGGGCATGGGGATGGGCTCACCGCCCGCCTCCATCGAGGCCGAATACAGGGTGGGCTCGAAGGGGGGATGGGTCCAGTTGGCCGGGTCGACGGGCTGGCCGTCGTAGTGGACGTAGATTCCCAGCGTGCGGGTCGCGCCGGGGGTGTTGAACTCGCCGTAGACGAGCGGCGCCACGCCCTCGAGGGTCAGCAGCTCCGATTCGGCGCCCGCCGCGCGCAGGCGGTCGCGGATGTAGAGCGCGGCCCGCGTGATGTCCTCGGTGTCGCGGGACCGGTTCGGGTAGGTCAGCAGCTCGGCGAAGTCGCGCACGATCTCCGCCTCGTGGGCGCGGCGGTATTCCTGCGCGATGTCGGGGCCGGACTGAGCGGCGAGAGGCGCTGCCACGGCGGAGAGCAGAGCGGCGGCCAGGAGCAGCGCCACGCCCGCGAAACCGTAGCCGGGCGGCGCGAATACCCCACCGGGCACCGGCCGCGGGGGCGGAGGCGGGCGAGGCGGTCCCGGTCTTTGGGGAGGCTTCGGAGGCTTCGGGGGCTGCGGTGGCAGGATCGAGTCCGGCAAGATTCTAGTTCCTCCGGCGGGCGGCCACTTCCCGCTTGAGTTCATCGACGGTGACGACGCGGTGCTCGCCTTCGTCGCTTCTGAGGGTGATCGTGTCGCTGAAGATGTTCACGCTCACCACCCTCTCGCGTCCCTGGCCCGTTTTCAGCGTGCGGCCTTCGCGCGGGAACCGGCGCCGGGCCTCAACGTAGCTGGTGTGTTCGTACATGAGGCAGCACATGAGGCGCCCGCAGCATCCCGATATCTGCGCCGGATTGAGCGACAGGCTCTGGTCCTTGGCGAGCTGAAGGCTGACCGGCTTCAGTTCGGGAAGCCAGGTGGAGCAGCAGAGTTCCCGCCCGCACCGCCCCACCCCGCCCAGCAGCGCGGCTTCGTCCCTCACACCGATCTGCCTGAGCTCGATGCGGGTGCGGAAGGCCCGCGCGAGGTCGCGCACCAGCGCGCGGAAGTCGACCCGCTTCTCGGCGGTGAAGTACACGATCAGCTTCTTGCGATCGAACTGCCACTCCGTCTCGGTGACCTTCATCTTGAGACCGTGCCGGGCGACGTGCCCGCGCGTCTCGCGGCGCGCCCGCCGCTCGTCCTCATCCTTGTGCTGCGCGCGGCGAACCTCCTCGGCCCCGGCCCGGCGAAGGACGCGCTGCGTCGGCGTGGGCGTCGCGCACCCCCCTGAGGACGAGCACTTGCGCTCGGCGATGTTCCCCAGCGCGGTGACCTCGCCCAGATCCTCACCGCGGTCGGCCTGTACGATAACGTGATCACCAGGTGCCAGATCGAGGGTGTCGAACCGAAAATAGCCCCGGCGGGTACCCTTGAAGCTCACCTCCGCAAAGCCGGACATCGTTATCACCTCTCCAATTCCGGGGGGAGTTTGTCCACGGGCCGCTATCCGTCCGAAGGCTCGATCCAGGTGCCAAGCGCCTCGTACCTGGTCCAGCGCTCCCGCACGAGGAGGTCGGTCTCCTTGCCGGCGAGCTCGTTCAGGTGACGGGTCAGCGCCTCGCCGACGCTCGCCATCGTGGCCGGCGGATCGGCATGTGCCCCACCGGACGGCTCGGCGACGACCTCGTCGGCCACGCCCAGCTTGAGCAGGTCCGACGAGGTGAGCCGCAGCGCCCGGGCCGCCTCCGCCCGCATTTCGGCGGACCGCCAGAGGATCGCCGCGCATCCCTCCGGCGAGATGACCGAGTAGATCGAGTGCTCCAGGAGGAGGATGCGGTCGGTCACCCCAAGCGCCAGCGCCCCGCCGGACCCTCCCTCGCCGATCACCATGGATACCGTCGGGACTCGCAGGCGGGCCATTTCGCGCAGGTTGGTCGCGATCGCCTCCGCCTGCCCCCGCTCCTCGGCTCCGAATCCCGGGTAGGCGCCCGGCGTGTCGATAAGGGTGACGACAGCCCGGCCGAACTTCTCTGCCATCTTCATCAGGCGGAGTGCCTTGCGGTAACCCTCCGGGTGGGGCATTCCGAAGTTGCGCCGCAGGTTCTCCTTCATGTCGCGGCCCTTCTGATGGCCGATCACCATCACCGAGCGCTCGCCGAGCCGCGCCCAACCGCCGACGATCGCCTCATCGTTGCGGTAGCACCGGTCTCCCTTGAGTTCGAACCAGTCGGTGAAGACGGTCTCGATGTAGTCGAGGGTGTAGGGCCGACGCGGATGGCGCGCCACCTGGACCTGCTCCATGGGATCCAGGTTGCGGTACGTCTCCTTGCGCAGGACGTCGAGCTTGGCGGTCAGCACCCGGACCTCGTCGCTGACGTCGAGGCCCCGTTGCGCCGCCATCTCGCGGAGGCGCACAATCTGGCTCTCCATCTCGACGATATCACGCTCAAAAGTGAGGTGCGCGGCGGATGACACCTGGTCGAATGCTCCTGCAAAGGGCGGGAAACGGGAACGGTTCGGAGGGACAAAGGTACAAGAGAGGGTGCGGTTGCGCGAAAGCGCGGGTGAATCTGCGGCGTGCCGGGCGGCGTAGGGGGTACCGGTTCTCTACGAAGTCCCCCGCCATTCGGGGAGTCCGGGCAACCAGAGCGGGCACACCGTGTGTCCAAGACATGGCTCGATGAGCTGGATGTTCCGATCATCGTGGTGATGGAGGCTGCCTGATAGCTTGAAATGGCAGGCGGCGGAAGCGTACAACCATTTGAAGTGCGATTCAGAGAGCGAGGCATCGCGATGTTCAGGCAGTCCGGGATCTTCAGGTCAGGCGTCGTTTCGGGGTTGTTGCCGGCCCTGCCGCCGCTCGCGGCCGGAATCGCCGTGCTTGCGTTCGCCGCGGCAGCGCCCCCCACCTACGCCCAGGACCGGCTGCTGGCCGCCGATTTCCCCGAGATCTACCGCGCGGGCGGGTTCGACGCCCCCGACTGGGCGCTGTTCAGCCGTCCGGGGCCGGTGGGTTTCGACGGCTCGGGAAACCTGTACGTCCTCGACGCGGCCGCCCCGCAGGTCGTGGCGATCGGCCCGGACGGCCAGGCGGTCATGGTCGTCGGGCGCGCGGGCGAGGGGCCCGGGGAGTTCGACCTTCCTTCCGACCTGGTGGTGTGGCGCGACGGGCGCTTCGCCGTGCTGGACGCGGGGCACAACGCCATGCACATGTTCGGCGCCGACGGCTGGTTTCAGCGCATGGTTCGCTGGAGCGCCCAGCCCGGAAGCCCTCTCACCGTGTTCGCGCAGGTAGGCCGGGTCATGAGGCCGGATCCGAACGGGAGCGGCATCTATGCACAAGGCGCGATAGACGCCATGGGCGACATCATCGGGGCGTTCGACCAGCTGGCCGGGGCGGGGCCGGCACCGAGGCCGGGAGTCGACGAACGCGGCGTCGAGCGCATCGATCTCAGCGGTGAGCTGGTGGTAGCGGAGCGGGTACTGCAGGGGCGGCGAGCGCCCCGCAGGCAGCCTGTCGACAGGGTCACCGCGGAAGACCTGAGGAATAACGCAAGCCTGGCCCAAGCGACCAGCGGCCCGATGTTCTTCGACCCGGAATTCTACTGGGACGTCCTGCCGGACAGCGCGATCGCCTACTCGGACTCCTCGGCCTACGTGATATGGATGGCGAGTACGACGGATGGGCTGGTGCGGGACGCGATCCGGCGTCCGATCCAGCCCGAGGCGGTCGACGAGCGTATGCGCTCCGCGATGATCGAGTGGGAGATTGGCAGGCTTGAGCGCAACAGCGAACAGATGAACGCCGCGTCGGACGACCCCGAGCTGCGAGCGGCCATGTCGAGCTGGGACGAGTCCCGCCGCGAACGGGTCGAGAACCGGGAGTTCTTCGCCGAAGTGCCCGTGATTCGAAGCATCCGGGCCACCTGGGACGGAGCCCTGTGGGTACAGAGGCGCGGCGAGGAACCGTGGGACGACCAGGGCCCGATCGACGTATTCGGCCGCGACCGGCAATACCTGGGCACCTTCCCGGCAGGCGCCACGGAGATGCCGCTCGCCTTTGGGCCAAACGGCCTGGTCGCGTTCTGGGAAGTCGACGAGCTGGACGTGCCGACCATCGTGGTGAAGAGGTTGCCGGCGGGCGTGAGGTAGCCGCGCCCGGTTTGCGCTTCTGCGCTTCTGCCGGAAGTGCACGTAGAGTCCAGCAACTACACAAACAAACGGGAGGTACCGACATGTCCAGGATCATCGCGGTCACCCTGCTCGCTGCAGCCGCCGCCGCGCCGGCGCCGGCTTCCGCCCAGGATCGCCCACTGACCGCGGACTTCCCCGAGGTCTACCGCGCCGGCGGGCTGTCGGCACCCGACTGGGCACAGTTCACCAACCCGTCCCGGATGGGCTTCGACGCCGCCGGCAATCTCTACGTCCTGGATCGGAGCGCTTACCAGGTCGTCGTGATCGGCCCCGGCGGCGACCTCGTGACGACCGCCGGACGCGAGGGAGGGGGACCCGGGGAGTTCAGGAACCCGACCGACCTCCTGGTCTGGCGGGACGGGCGTTTCGGTGTCGCCGACATCGACCACGGCGCATACCACCTCTTCGGCCCGCGTGGCGAGCTCGAGCGCTTCGTTAGGATGAGTTCCACTGCGGGCGAAGCCGGCATGGCGGCGGCCCGCAACCAGCTCAGACCCGATCCGGCGGGCGGGGCGGTGTTCGCGGAGGGAGCCGGGATCGGCGCTTCCATTTTCGCAGCCATGACGGAGGCCCGAGGGGGCGACGAGGTCGATGTCGGTGGCGAGTTCGGGAAGCTGGAACGGATTGATCTGACCGGCGAGGCCGCGGTTGCGGAAACCCTGGCACGCGCACGGCGGATCCCCCCCAACGACCCGGATCGCGACAGGCCCCACTTCGCACCCCCGGTCTTCTGGGACCTGCTGCCCGATCGAACCATCGCCTACGTCGACTCCACGGCCTATGAGATCAATCTGCTTGGCGCCGATGGACAAGCCAGGGGTGCGCTGACGCGGCCAGTTCCACCCGAGACCGTGACCGCGCGGATTCGCTCGGCGGTGCGCGAGCACAGACTCAGGGAACTCGAAGAGGACGAGGTCGCCGCCCAGGCTGAAAAGCCGGAGTTCGTCTCCGCGGAGATGTGGCAGCAGATGCAGGAGCAGCTTGTGGCACGCCAGCGGGAACTGATCGAGAACCAGGAGTACTTCCCCGAGATCCCCGTGGTGCGCGGGCTGCGGGCCACCTGGGACGGCTCGCTCTGGGTTCAGCGCCGTGGCGCGGACCCTTGGGACTACGAGGGACCCATCGATGTCCTGGGCCCGGACGGCGAGTACCGGGGGACCTTCGCTGCGGGCCAACTGGAGATGCCGAGGGCATTCGGTCCCGATGGGCTGGTCGCGTACGTGGAGATGGACGAGATGGATGTGCCGACGATCGTGGTGAAGCGGTTGCCAGTGGAGGTGAGGTAGAAGCCGGCGACGTCCGCGTACCGGCCCCACGCCGCCGCCATCACCTGACGGGCTGACAACAGGGAGTCATCAAGGATGTACGGACACACGGAGCATTCGCGGCCATTGGCCGTCCAGGCCGCGGTGCTCGCATGCATCACCGCAGCCACGCCGGCCGTCGCCCAGGATCGCCCACTGGCCGCGGACTTCCCCGACGTCTACCGCGCCGGCGGGATCACCGCGCCCGACTGGGCACAGTTCTCCGGGCGGGGGCCGGTGAGCTTTGACGGTTCGGGGAACCTCCATGTCCTGGACCACAGCGCCGCACGCTCAGGGGTCGTCGCAAGCCGGCTCACAGACCTACAGCGCCCTCGACGAGTTCATCGGACGAGAACCACAACGGGATTCCATCGACGACTTCGGCATCGGTCGAATCGATCTCACCGCTGACGAGTTCGTCGTCCAACCCTTGTTGCAAGCGTGGCGGGCGCCCCGTGACGATGCAGCGGAGGAGGCCCCCGAGGAGCTGTCTCTCAACGATCTCCTGGACGAAGTCAAGATGCGTGAAACAATGTTCGGCACGGTCGAGGGACGCTTCTTCGAGCCCCGGCTGCGCTGGGACATTTTGCCGGACGGAACCATCGCGTATTCCGATTCTTCGGCCTATGCCGTCAAGCTCGTGGGGCCCGGCGGGCAGGTGGTCGATGTGCTGCGGAGGCCGATCGAGCCCGAAGGCGTCAGCCGTCGCCTGCGGTCGGCCACGATCGAACGTGAAATCGACAGGCGCGAGTCTCTGTTCGAAGATTACGGCGGTATGCCCGACGAGGTGCGCGAACGGATCGAAGATCGGGAGTTCTACCCGGAAATCCAGATCATTCGCCAACTCAGTGCAACATGGGAGGGCGGTCTGTGGATTCGGCGGCCCGGAGAGGAGCCTTGGGACACCGGGGGCCCGATCGATGTCTTCGGCCCCAACCGGCAGTACGTCGGAACCTTCCCAGCCGGCGCCATCAGCATACCGGTGGCCTTCGGTCCCGACGGTCTGGTCGCCTACTGGGAAGTCGACGAGCTGGACGTGCCGACGATTGTGGTGAAGCGGTTGCCGGTGGAGGTGAGGTAGGGACTTCGTGAAGGGGACGGAAGAAACCCGCGGAAGGGATTGAATTGAAGGAATCCCGAATCCAAAACGTATTTAGGAATGGGCCTGCTGGTACTCAGCCCTTGCGGTACACCCTCACGATCCGCACCGGCGGCGTGAGCCTCTGCGCCTCATGCGGCGCCCGGTGGATCGCCCTCACCACCTCCATCCCCTCCACCACCCTGCCGAAGGCCGCGAACCCCTGCCCGTCCGCGTTGCGCTTCCCGCCGAAGTCGAGTGGCGGCTGGTCGCCGATGCAGATGAAGAAGCTGTGCGTGGCCGAGTCGGGCCCGCCCCGCGCCATGGAAACCGTGCCGTCCAGATGCGCGAGGCCGGTCTCGCTGGTGCGCTCCAGCACGATCGGGGGGAAGCCCGCCGCGCCCGCCTCCCGGTTGCGCGAACCCTGGATGACCGCGATGCGGATGGAGTCGTTGGGCTGGTTGTCCTCGTGCACGGTGCGGTGGAAGGTGCCGCCGTCGTAGTGGCCGCCGTCCACGTAGCGCAGGAAGTTCGCGGCGGTGACGGGTGCCCGGTCGACATCGACTTCCAGTTCGAAGGAGCCCCGTTCTGTCTCGACGACGACCCGCACGGAATCGCTCGCGCCGGGTGGACTGCCGGGGGAGCCAGGAGCCGCGATGAGTAGAAGGGCGAGGAAGGGCATCGTCGCCAGCCGCATTGCGGGGCGGATCCGGTGTGGCGACTCCGCCCCAACCCGTTCGTGCGATGGTCCAGGCCGTGTTTCGGATCTGCGCACTGCATCACCCCCTATTCTTTTCTGACTGCGTAGCCACCCGGTTACCTTACGCTGTCGCAACCGACCCGGACAAGCGCTCCATCGCCCGCGTCTTCTATTCTCCCAGCCGCGGAGGCTGAAGCATGAGAACCGCCCTCGTCACTTTTCTGGCCGGCCTGGCCTCGACTCTCTCTCCTGTCAACGCCCAGGATCGCCCGCTGACAGCGGACTTCCCCGAGGTATACCGCGTGGGCGGTCTGTCCGCTCCCGATTGGGCGCAATTCACCGAACGTGGCGACCTGGGTTTCGACGCCTCCGGAAACCTCTATGTCCTCGACGCGGAAGCCTTCCGGGTAGTGGTGATCAACCCGGCAGGCGCGTTGGTCATGACCGTGGGCCAGGAAGGCGAGGGACCCGGAGATTTCCGGGATCCGACGGCCCTCGTGGTCTGGCGTGACGGGCGCTTCGCGGTGGCGGACGGGAGGCAGTGGGCCATCCAGGTGTTCGGCGCGGACGGCTCGCACGACCACTTCGCCCGGATGGGCACGGAGCGAAGACCGCTCCAGGCACTCGAGCTGCAGCGCCGGATGAAACCCCACCCGGACGGTATCTCCCTGTACGCTCAGGGAGCATCGGACCCGAACAGGGTTTTCGCCGCCTCCCTGGAACCGGGCGGCGAGCCAAGGGGAATCGACGAGCGCGGTATCGAGCGGATTGACGTTCGTGCCGACATCGTCGCCGCGGAAGCCGTCTTGCAGGCGTGGCGGGCACCGCGGGAAACGCCGCTTGAGCCGTATCCGTTGGGGGAATCGGACGCGGGGGATGTACTGAGGGTTTTCCTGGACGACATGATCATGGAACCGAAGTTCTACTGGGATGTCCTGCCGGACGGAACTCTCGCCTACTCCGACTCGTCGGCCTACGTGGTCCGATTCGTTGCGGCCGACGGCGCGCCGCTCGGGGAGTTGCGGCGCCCGTTCGTCCCCGAGGCCGTCACCGGGCGGATGCAAGCGGACTTGCTCGAATGGGAGCTTAGTCAGTTCAAGCGATCGGCGATGCTTCGCGAAATCATGGAAGAGCGGGGATTCTACCCCGAGGTGCCGGTCATCCGATGGCTCCGGGCCACCTGGGACGGCGGCCTGTGGGTCCGCAGGCGCGGCGACGAGCCCTGGGCGAACAACGGCCCGATCGACGTCTTCGGCCCCGACCGCAGTTACGTGGGCACCTACGCCCCCGAGACGAGGATGCCGAGCGCCTTCGGCCCGGACGGCCTGGTCGCATTCTGGGAGGTGGATGAAATGGATGTCCCGTCCATCGTGGTGAAGAGGGTGCCGGAGGTGGTGAGGTAGCGGTATGTACCGAGCGTGCATGTTCTGCAAGAAGACCCTCGGGGCGAACGAGGTGGTGGAGGAGTTTCCCGTTGGGCGCAGGCTGGCTTTCGACGCGGCCAGGGGGCGCCTCTGGGTCGTTTGCCGTAGCTGCCAGCGCTGGAATCTGACGCCGCTGGAGGAGCGATGGGAGGCGGTTGAGACGTGTGAAAAGCTCTTCCGGGAAACCCGGGTTCGCATGTCCACCGAGAACATCGGGTTGGCCCGGCACCGTGAGGGACTCGAGTTGGTGCGGATCGGCAAACCTCTCCGCCCCGAGTTCGCGGCGTGGCGGTATGGAGACCAGTTCGGGACGCGGCTGCGGCGGCGGATCGTCACCGGGACGATCGCGGGCGCGGCGCTGGCGGGCGGCATCGCGCTGGGTGGCATCGCGGTAGGTGCATTCGGGGTTGTCGGCGTCTCGGGCGCGAGCTTTCTCTGGCTGGAGAATCGCCCCATCGTCCGGTTCCGGCCATCCGATGGGCGTGTGAGGAGACTCAATTACATGAGCCGGTTTCTCACTCTCCTTGATCCCACCGACGACGAAACCGGCTTCCGCGTGCGAGCGCCGGCTGGTTGGACTCCAATCGGCATCGTCACAGGGGAATGGCACGAGGGCGATGACGCGCGGCGCGCACTGGACGCGATTCTTCCCTGGATGAACACGATCAGCGGCAGGCGGAAGACGGTACAGTCGGCCGTCTCGGAAATCGAATCCCGCGGCCACCCGAGTCGATTCCTGCGAGAACTCCCTCTGTGGAAACCTGCCGGTTGGGCTTTTGATGCGTTTCCCCTCTTCAAGATACCCGGACGAACCCGGCTCGCCTTCGAAATGGCTCTCCACGAGGAGGACGAGCGCCGCGCCCTCGAAGGTGAACTCTGGCGGCTGGAGCGCGCCTGGCGCGAAGCCGAGGAGATAGCTGCGATCTCGGACAACCTGCTGCTCCCGAAAGGGGTGGCGGACTCCGTGGCTGGTCGCAGGGTCGCAGAGCGACTCGATGGCGATGACTCCGGTGATTGAACCGGCTTTACGCGCGTGTGTTCACGTTCCGCTCACCGTTTCACTCCTTTGCTGACCGGATCGGGGCGCGTTTAGGTTGTGGGACCGGGGCGAAACTCGCCCGCACACCGACTTCCAACGGATGCGCACCATGAGCGACAAGAGTAAGTCCAGTCCGAAGACCGGCCCGGCCAGTAGCCGGCGAAAGTTCGTCAAGTCCGTCGCGGCCGGTTCCGCACTCGCCGCGGGGTTCCCTTCCCTGCTGTCTGCCGAGGCACCAGGTACAGTCCGCCGGACGCTGAGCCGCGAGCCGCGGAGCAGACAGGTGCCGCCGTCGGACCGTGTGGGTCTGGCCGTGATCGGGGCCGGGGGAATGGGAATGGCCGATGTGAATACCGCGCTGCGGATCCCCGGGGTCGAACTCGTGGCGGCGTGCGATGTCTTCGATGGCCGCCTGGATGCCGCGCGCGAACGCCACGGGGAGATCTTCACGACGCGCGACTACACCGAGGTGCTCGCCCGCGACGATGTCGACGCGGTGATCGTGGGGACGCCCGACCACTGGCACCAGCCGATTTCGATTGCGGCGCTCAGGGCCGGCAAGGCCGTGTACTGCGAGAAGCCGATGGTCCACACGATCGGCGAGGGTCACGATCTGATCCGCGCGCAGGAGGAATCTGGCCGCGTTTTCCAGGTGGGCAGCCAGGGGATGAGCTCGCTCGGCAACGAGAAGGCGAAGGAGCTGTTCGAGGCCGGGGCCATCGGCGAACTCAACTACGCGGAGGGGTTCTGGGCGCGCAACGATCCCATCGGAGCATGGCAGTATCCGATCCCGGACGAGGCCTCCGAGGAGACGGTGGACTGGAAGCGCTTCCTTGGGGCGGCGCCCGACCGTCCGTACGACCCGCTCCGGATCTTCCGCTGGCGCAACTACCGGGACTACGGGACGGGGGTCGCGGGCGATCTTTTCGTGCACCTGTTCTCCAGCCTGCACTTCGTCGTGAGTTCGAACGGGGCCGACGCGCGTCCAGGCCGCGGGCGGGCTCCGCTACTGGAAGGACGGGCGCGAGGTGCCGGATGTGCTGCTCGGCGTCTTCGACTATCCCGAGACCGACACGCACCCCGGGTTCAACCTGTCGCTGCGGGTCAACTTCGTGGACGGTACTTCGGGCAGCACCTTCCTGCGCCTGGTGGGGAGCGAGGGGGCGATGGACGTGACCTGGACCGATGTGGTGCTGCGCAAGAACATCGCGGTGGACCCGATGGACGCCTTCTCGCAGGAGAAGATGGCCGAAGCGGCGGCGGGTGAGGGCGGCCTTCCGGCCCGGGTGCGCATGCGACCGCCCGCCGAGGTGCGCTACCAGGTCGAAAACGGCTATCGCGGCGCCCACGTCGACCACTTCAACAACTTCTTCCAGGCGATCCGGGGCGGGCCGCCCGTGCGGGAGGACGCGGTGTTCGGCTTGCGGGCGGCGGCTCCGGCGCTGGCGTGCAACCTCAGCTACTTCGAGGACCGGATCGTGCGTTGGGATCCTGATGACATGAGGCTTGGCTGATGCGCACTTTACGTAGTTTACGCAGAATACGTAATCCGTCGTCAAGTCTGCTGCTCACGCAGGCGGCCAGCCGTCCCGGAGGATCCCGCGCCGGCCGGATTGCGGGGGCGCTGGCGCTGGTCCTTCTTGCCGCAGCCTGCTACGGAGACTCCGGCGACCAGCCCGGGGCCGGCGCCAACGGGGCGGATGCCACCGACGCCGATGCCGCCGCCAACACCCTCACCGAATCCGAGCGCGAAGCGGGCTGGCGTCTCCTCTTCGACGGCGAGACCACGGCCGGTTGGCGGGGCTATAACCGCGAGGCGTTCCCGGACACGGGGTGGGCGGTGGTCGACGGCTCGCTGGTCGTGGGTGCGACAGCCGGCGACCCGGACGTTGCGATCGGCGGAGACATCGTCACCACCGAATCCTTCTCGGATTTCGACCTGAAATTCGACTTCATGCTTTCGGAGGTGGCCAACAGCGGCGTCCTCTACCGCGTGATCGAGGAGGAGGGCTTCGCGATCTGGAACAACGCGCCCGAGTACCAGGTGCTCGACGATCCGGCCTACATCGAGATGGGCACGATGGACATGAACACGCACCTGACCGGCGACAACTACGACCTGCACGCGGCTGGCGAGACCACCCTGCACGGGCCGGGCGCGTGGAACAGCGGCCGCATCCGGGTCGCGAACAACCATGTCGAGCACTGGTTGAACGGCATGAAGACGGTGGAATACGTGCTCGGGTCGCCGGAGTGGGAGGAACTCGTCGCGGCGAGCAAGTTCGCGCCGTTCGCGCAGTACGGCCGCGCGGCTTCGGGCCCGATCGGCCTGCAGGACCACGGCCGCAACGTCTACTACCGCAACATCAGGATCCTGCCGCTGGGACCGGTCTCGCTCTTCAACGGCGAGGACCTGGACGGCTGGCAGGTGCACGGGACCGAGCGTTGGTACGTGGAGGACGGCGAGCTCGTCTGCGAGAGCGGCCCGGACGCGCAATACGGCTATCTCACCACCGACCGCACCTTCCGCGACTTCGACCTGACCCTCGAATTCAGGCAGGAAGCCAACGGCAACAGCGGGGTCTTCTTCCGATCCAGCGTTGAGGGCACGACGGTCAGCGGGTGGCAGGCCGAGGTCGCGCCGCCGGGGCTATTCAGCGGCGGGATCTACGAGTCGTACGGGCGGGGGTGGCTGGTGCAGCCGGAACCCGAGCTGGACGCCGCGCTGAACACGGCCGACTGGAACACGATGCGGGTCCGCGCCGTGGGCGACCGGGTCACGACATGGCTGAACGGGACGCGCATGGTGGACTTCGAGGACGAGAAGATCGGCGCGGGCGAAGGGTCGATCGCGCTCCAGATCCACGACGGGGGCGGGATCAAGGTGAGGTGGCGGAATCTGGAGGTTGTGGATCTGGGGGGGTGAGGGCACGGGACGACCGGACTGCCAGCCCTCACCCCAGCGGGCGCCCGGCATCCAGTCCCTCCAGCAGTTCAAGCAACCCGGACGCTTCCCAAAGGCGGTTTCGTTTCGACGTTGACAGAGGAAGCAACGCGCCCGCGTCCACAAGTTGGCCGACCGCTGCGTGAACCGCGGACTTGGCCCGGCCGGTCAGGGCGATGGCGCCCGCGGTAGAGATCACCGGCCGCGCCGGCAGCGCATCGATCACCGACCACGCCGCCGCGTCGGCCCGGGGTTTGGCGCCTGCCGCCAGGAGATCGCGCCATTCCTCCTGCAGCTCGCGCACGGCGTCGAGGTAGCGGGACGCGAGCGTGGCGGCTCGGGCTGCCGCTGCTGCGAATTGCGCGACCCAGCGCACCGGATCGCCGAACCGGAACTCGCCCAGGCCGGCGAAGTACCCCTCCCGCTCGGCGGCCAGAATCACGCTGATCGGAGGAACGTAGCTTGCCGCGATACCCCGGCGGCGCAGCATGACCTGGATCAGGGCACGCCCGGTTCGCCCGTTGCCGTCCTCGAATGGATGGATGGTCTCGAACTGCGCGTGAACCAGGGCGGCCTGCACGAGCGGCGGGAGGTCTTCGCGGTTCACTCCCTCGATGAGATCCTCCAGCAGCGAGTTGACATGTTCGGGCGGAGGGGGCACGAAGTCCGCACCACTGGGGTTGTAGTCGTTCCCGCCGATCCAGTTCTGAACCGTGCGCACCTTCCCGGCGATGTGGCGGTTGGGCGAGTGGGCCATGACCCGCCGATGTATGTGCACGATGTCGTCGGTGGTGAAACAGTGATCGCCGGAGGCGGAGTCCATCGCGGCCTGCATCGCGTCCAGGTTGGCCAGCACCTCGCGGGCCGTGGGGCCCACCCGAATGCCCGCCTCGGCGCGTGACTCGGCGCGCGCCAGAGCCCGAGCCCCGACGGCCAACCCCTCGACCCGGGATGAGGAGAGCGACTCGGTCCGGAGCAGCAGCCGTGCCAGCGGCGCGAGGGCGTCCGGCGGGCGGGTGTTCAACTCGTAGATCGCGCTTTCCGCGTCCGAGATGACGCCAGCGGTCACCCCGTCAAGGGTCACGCCGAGATCCGCGAGCCGATCGGGAATGAAAGCGTCGTAGGCGCACGCCCGCCGATACTTCGAGGGCGCATAAAGGACGGGATCGTGGCGCCAGATCAGACGGATGTGGTGTCCGGGCATTCTGAACTATCCGGGGTTGTTGGTATAGCTTATCATGTAAACTATACTAACATCCCTGCTGCGGCCAGAATCACGCTGATCGGAGGAACGTAGCTTGGGCCGCGATGCAAGCTGGGTCGATGGACCCGGAAGACATCCTTAGCTAGACTTAGCTTAGCTATATAGTAGAGCTCGACGGGCAAGTGGGTCAAACCATGTGGGTCAACATGCATCAGGCGAAATCCCAGCTGTCCCGGCTGGCCAGACTCGTCCGGGAGGGGGAAGAAGTGGTGATTTGCAGGTCGGGGCGGCCGTGGGTGCGGCTGACCGCCTACAGGGAGCCTGTCGAACCGCGGGAGCCCGGAGGTCTTGAGGGCCAGATCGTAGTCGGCCCCGATTTTGACTCCGAGGACGACGAGATCAGCGCGGCCTTCGAGGACTGCGAGCTCTTTCCGGGGCGGGAGGTGACGGGGGCGACGATGCGGCTGCTACTCGACACACACGCCTTCCTCTGGTGGCTTTCCGATTGGGAGAAGATTGCCGAGCCCGCGCGCGCGGCCATCGCCGACCCGGGCAGCGTGGTATTCGTGAGCGCGGTGTCGGGGTGGGAGATCGGCATCAAGAAGGCAAAGGGCCGGCTGGTGGCGCCGGACAATCTCGGGACCATCGTGGAGGAGAAGCGCTTCGAACACCTTCCCCTGACCTTCGCTCACGCGGAGCGGGCGGCGTCACTGCCGTCGCGTCACCGTGACCCGTTCGACAGGATGCTCATCGCCCAGGCGCAGGCCGAGGGGCTGACGCTGGTCACACGGGACGCACGCATTCCGCTCTACGACGTCGCCACGATGCCGGCCTGAGGCCCGCCCGGCACCGTCAGTCCCGCGGCGACCCCTCCAGCAGCCCTTCGAGCGGCTCCTCCCGGGCCCCGTTTTCGTCGCACACCGCGAAAGCCGACTCGGCCGATCCGTACATGGCGACGCCCGCGTAGTCGCCCGCCTTGTTGACCACGAAGAAGCGGAGATCGAAGTTGGGCAGGCCGCGCGAGTTGAGGAGCCGGGACTCGACCGTGTTGCCGCGTACGCGCTCCAGCGTCGCCATCCCCGCGTCCTTCGGCGACATCCCCTGGCGAATCATCTCGACGATGAGGAAGCAGCACAGGCTGTAGAGGTTCGCTTCGCCGCGGCCGGTGGAGCCCGCCGCGCCGACATCGTTGTCAACGTACTGGCCCGCGCCCAGGATCGGGGAGTCCCCCGCCCTGCCGGGGATCTTCCAGGAGAGGCCACTGGTGGTGGTCACGCCGCAGATGTCGCCGTCGGCGGAGACGGCCTCCAGACTGGTCGTGCCCCAGAAGGAGTCGGGGTCGATGAGGCCGTCGTCGACCATGGAGAGGCCGGCGGCGAGCGAGGCGTCGTGGTAGCGGCGGAGGCGGGCCGCGTGGGCGCGATCGGGACGCGGGATCGCCCCGGGGCGGCCCCGTCGGATCGCATCGGGATCGGTGTCCTCGCCGGGGCGCCCGCCGCCGCGCAGCCGCTCCGCCGGATCGAGCCAGTGACTCGGGTCCACGCGGCGCCGCCACTCCAGCCAGAGCGTGCGAGACGCCTCCGTGTTGAGGTCGTCGTGGATCTCGAAGCCGAGGGCACGGGCGAATTCGCGCGCACCTTCCCCAACGATGAGGTGGTGATCGGTGAGCTCGGCGACCGCCTTCGCCACGAGCGACGGGGTCTTCACGCCTTCCAGTCCCGCCACGCCCCCCGCCCACCTGCGCGGCCCGTGCATCAGGCAGGAATCGAGCTGGACCACGCCGTCCGCGTTGGGGAGTCCCCCGTACCCGATGCCGCGCTCCTCCGGGTCGAGCTCGGGGATGTTCACCCCGGCCACGCACGCGTCGAGGATGTCCTCCCCCTCGGTGATCCCGCGGAAGGCGCGCTCTATCGCGCTCTCGGGCCCCCCGTTCCGGTACCGGATCGAGGACACGTCGGCGACCAGGACGGGGCGGGTCGCGCGGGTGTGGACCGCGGGGGAGGCGGCAGCAGATTCTGCGGCTTGGGCTTCGGCCGCACCGGCCAGGCCGGGAAGCGCGCCCGCCGCTGCGCCCGCCGCTGCACTCTTTACAAAGTCTCGTCTGTCCATGGTTGTGCCTGTGATGGTCCCGGAGGAGCCGATAACCGTTTGCGGACCCGTTGGATCCAGCGGGTGGCGACTACGCGGGATGGGTGCCCGTGCCGCCACAGGATAGCCAAACGGCACCCGGCGGGCCACATTGCTCCGGACACCAGGAATGCCAGTCGTCCGTCGCCCACGGCCCCAAAGCTCATGCCAGGCGCGACCCACAGACCACGCGCGACCCGCAACACCCAAGGAGGTCCCGATGACCACCCACCGCCCCTTCCCCACCGCCCCCGCGCTTCTCGTCCTCGCGACCGCCCTCGCCCTGCCGGCCCCGTCGGCCGCACAGCAGCCCAGCGGTCTCCTCGACATGGACACCTACATGGAGATGGAGTCGGTCGGCAGCCCCAGGATCTCGCCGGACGGGAACCACATCCTCTTCACGCGCGGCGGCGTGGACAAGATGAACGACCGCGGCAAGAGCGAACTGATGATCATGGATCTGGCCACGCGGCGGATCAGCGAGCTGGAGACCGGCAGCTTCGAAGTGTCGTCGCCGATCTGGTCGCCAGACGGGAGCAAGATCGCCTTCCTGTCCGACAAGAGCGGGACGAACCAGATCCACGTGATGTGGCTCGACACGCGCGAGACCAAGCAGCTCACGAACCTCGACCGGTCCCCGGGCGGGATCCGCTGGTCGCCCGACGGGACGCAGATCTCGTTCACGACCTTCATCCCCGAGACCGGGTCCCCGTTGCCCATCAAGATGCCCGCCTTCCCGCGGGGCGCGAACGTCGCCGCGCCGGCCGTGGTGGAGGACCGGATCGCCTGGCAGCGCGACGGGAGCGGGTACAGGCGCAAGGGCAACACGCAGATCTTCATCGTCGATGCGGATCTGGGCGGCACCCCGCGACAGATCACCTTCGGCGACAACTCGCACGGCAACCCGCGCTGGTCGCCGGACGGCGCGAAGCTGTACTTCAGCGGTGACCTCACCCCCGAAGAGGGCTACGAGCGCGGCAACTCCGAGGTCCACGCCATCGACCTCGCAACGCTGGAAATCACCACCCTCACCGACCGCCTCGGTCCCGACAACGGCCCCGTCGTGTCCCCGGACGGCAGCATGATCGCCTACACCGGCTACGACCAGAACGACAACTACAGCAACCTGTCCAACCTGTACCTGATGAACGCGGACGGCTCCAACGAGCGAATGATCGCCGGCAACCTCAAGAACTCGCCCGGCGGCATCACCTGGGCGCCCGACGGCTCCGGTCTCTACTACACCCTGGGCGAGGAGGGCTCCTCCAACCTCCATTTCGTCTCCACTCGTGGCGACATGCAAAAGGTGACGGACGGCGTCCACTACATCTCCGGCGTCTCGATCGCGAAGAGCGGCCGGGTGGCCGCCACCAACTCGACCTTCTACCGCCCCAGCTACCTGGTCAGCTTCGACCTGGACAACCCGGACGAACTCACCACCCTGGTCGACTACAACGAAGACGTCCTCGGCTCCATCAAGCTCGGCGAGGTCGAGGAGATCTGGACCGAGTCCTCCGACGGCTGGCCGGTGCAGGGCTGGCTCATGAAGCCCGCCAACTTCGAGCCCGGCAAGAAGTACCCGCTGCTGCTGTGGATCCACGGCGGGCCGGTCTCGATGTACACCGTGCGCTGGAACTGGAGCTGGCAGAACTTCGCGGCGGACGGCTACGCGGTCCTCTGGATGAACCCGCGCGGCAGCACCGGATACGGCCAGGACTTCGTCAACGGTATCAACTACCTGTATCCCGGCAACGACTTCCACGACCTCATGGCCAGCGTCGACGCGGCCGTCGACCGCGGCTTCATCGACGAGGACAACATGTTCGTGACGGGGAGCAGCGGCGGCGGCGTCCTCACCGCCTGGATCGTCGGGCACACGGACAGGTTCCGGGCGGCCGTGTCGCAGCGCCCGGTCATCAACTGGCACTCCTTCGTGGGGACGACGGACGGGTCAAACTGGTACCGCCGCTTCCGCTCGCTGCCCTGGGAGGACCCGATGGAGTACGCCGAGCGGTCGCCGCTGCACTACGTCGGCAACGTCACCACGCCGACGATGCTGCTGTCCGGCGTCGAGGATCTGCGGACACCGATGCCGCAGGCCGAGGAGTTCTACCGCGCGCTGAAGGTGCTCGGCCAGGAGACGATGCACGTGAAGATCCCGGACGAGTACCACGGCTCGCGCGCGGTGTCGCACCGGATCATGACGCTGCTGTATATCAAGGCGTGGTTCGACAAGTACCGGGGGAGGCCGGTGATGTAGGAGGGCGGATCGATCCCTTCACGGCCGAATGAAAGGTTGACCCTCGGCCAATTGAAAGGTTGTGTCATTCCTACATTACATAATGTAAAGTAAAAGCGACACTGCCTATTGATTCAGAGGATTGGACCTTCACCCGACCAGTTCCTGGACACCCGAGAGCACGGCTTCGCAACGGAATCTGCCAAACGTCGCGGCAGGCGTTGTCCCGGAAAGCACCGCAATGAATGGGATTCCGGCCGCCTCCGCCGCTCTCGCGTCCACCTCGGAGTCGCCCACATAGACGCACTGGCCAGTCGGGATCCCCAGCAGGCCCGCCGCCTTGTTCAGTCCCTCGGGGTCGGGCTTGTAGCGGCTGACGTCGTCAGCTCCGACGATCACGTCGACGGTGCCTCGCAGCCCGTCCCGGTCCAGTGCGGCCTCGATCCGGCATCTGCCCTTCGTCGACACGATCCCGATGGGATAGCCCGCGGCGTGCAATGTCTTCAACACCTGATCCGCGCCCGGAAGGAAGAACGTCCCGTCGACCATGACCTCGTCCGCCTTCCGCCGGAAGTGCTCGAAAAACTCGTCTCCTCGGGGCCGATGCTCCTCGCCGGCGACGATGGCGAGCACGGTCGTCAGGTCCAGCCCGATGGTCCTGGCGATGGCGTCCCCCGGCGCCTCGGGAAGCCCCAGCCGCGACAAGGCGTGGTTGACGCAGATGACGACTCCCCCGGAAGAGTCGGCGAGTGTGTAGTCGAAGTCGAACATCACGGCCCGGGTGTCGGCGAGAGCCGGATGGAGCGCGGCTGGTTTCTCTGGTCGGTTCCTGGTGCGGACGATCGAGTCCTCCCGGACAAGGGAGCTTCGAGGGAAGGGTCTGCGAGGAGAATGATACCTCGTTCGGTTGCTCCTGTGTAGATTCCTCGCCCCTTTCCCGACCAGCATGAGGAGCGTCGCCAGTGAGCGCGGACCATCCCGATTTCTTGCCGAAGCTCCGCCGACAGGACCTCGAAGAGCCGGAGACACGGGGCGGTCCACGCGGTGCTCTGTAGGTGTACGCGCTTCGCCTGGATCCGGGTGTGTTGATGCGTTGAGCCCTCCTACGCCTGCGCGGGCCGGAAGGCACGCATCAACTCCACCTTCGCCCGGTAGCCATCCTCTCCTCTCTCCAGGAAGTGATGCTTCACCAGCCAGTTCATGTCCCGGGCGAGCGTCTTGCCGGTCTTGGCCGCGTAGAGCCTGGCCAGGTCGGGGCTGAGATCCGGTATCGCCTGCTTGCGGATGGGCACCCCCGCGCGGCCGAGCGCCAGGGTCAACCTCCCGGCGCCGGCGCATGGCCGATGACGCCGGTGTCCGTCGGAATGCCCCGTACACGAAGTGCTCCCAGGCCAGCTGCAGCTGGACCCCCGCGATGTATCGGCTTTGCTCCCGCAGCCCGTCAACGAGACCCTGCAGGGAGTAGTGCAGGAAACCCAGCGGGTCCCCGCGACCGGAGTTCGCCCGGCTGGAGCGATCGAGCTGCCGGTAGTATTCGGACCGGGTGAGGTTGTAGTGATTGCTGAGAAGATGGGCGCAGGGTGACGGCACGCCTCCCTGGCCAGGATCATGAACTCGGCCAATCGGGCGGTCCTCCCGTTGCCGTCCCCAAAGGGGTGGATCCACGCGATATACAGATGAACGAAGACGGCGTGGAGAATCGCAGACGCGGTGCGGTCTTCGCGCTGGTCCGGGCGGACCGGCCAATCGTCACCTTCAAGCCACCCGCAGAGGCGCTGGAGCAGGAAGGCGCAATCCTCCCTCGGGGCACCCCGGTAGCGCCCGACGCCAACGGAATGCGTCGGCACCTCTCCTGGAACCACACCCTCTTCGAGGTGCTCCTCGAGACCGGCCAGCAAGCGCCGGTTCGCTCGGGCGATCCACTCCGGCGTAAGTCCCGGCGGCTGTCCTCCGATGACCTCCGCGAAGATCTCATTGACGGCCTTCAAGACGTTGGCGACCTCCTGCCTCAGGTATTCCTGGGATCGCGGGAGCTCCAGACGCCCCTCCAGCTGGTCCTTGATCTGTTCCACGCTCAGCGTGTTCCCCTCGATCGCGGTAGTGGCCCGAGCACCCTTGACCAGGTAGAGTCGGTGCATCGCGCGGGCGTCGGCCGGAAGCTGATCCAGGGGTGGGTGCGCCGGTAGTCTGGTTCATTCGTCATCGCTGTTCCTTCCAGTGAGGGCATTCCAAGTTATAATCGTACAGGATGGCCGACAGAATGTCCATAGATTAGCGGAAACACTACCGGATCATGATCTCGCTAACTAGTTGATCACAATTGAGTTATGAGCCGTGTTACGAAATATACGGCATTATGATCCGTAAGATGACCTCCAGAATGTCCCATATGGCGCTGAGGACCGCCGGCTAGCCATCAGCTAACCGATTGCCGCCTCCCGCAGCGCGCGTACCCACAGCCGCGCGTGGGCGGGCCGGGAAAATGCGACGAATCGGGAACCTCGAAACCATCCCCGCCCCTCCGTGTACCGGTAAACATCAGGCCAAGTCGGCCCGATTTGACAATACAGCAGGCGGAGGAGTGACCACGATGAACACGTCCACCAAGTCCCCGACGACCATCCTGACCCTGACCCTGGCCTTGACCTGGCTTGCCGCTTGCGACAACGAAGTCATCGCCCCGTACACAACGCTCTCCCCAACTCCGGCGACCGACGCGGCGGCCGACGCCTCGCAGCGTGCGTCCGCACAATCCTTCGGTCTCGAGGCGCTGGCGGGAGCCTCCGGCCGGTTCAGCATCGGTGTCTTGCCGATCGTCCCGGAGGCCCGGCCGTTCCAGTCGGCAATCTGGAGTGCGGCGAGACGCTGGACGGAGATCCTGAGAGAAACGGAGTTGCCCGATGTCTTCATTCTCCACGGTCCGAAGCCCGACTGCCACGGAATCAATCTCGACGACATCGCCGGGGTGGTGGACGACCTGGTGATCACCATCACGGTCATGCGCATCGACGGCGCGGGAGGGGTTCTGGCCAGGGGGGGACCGTGCTGGGTTCGCCGGGAGGGTTTCCTGCCCTTTCTCGGGATCATGGTCCTGGACGCGGATGACATTCAGGATCTTGACGCGGCAGAGCTGAGAGAGCTGTTCGTCCACGAAATCGGGCACATCCTTGGGATCGGCCCGTTGTGGGGCACCTTTGGCCGGCTGCAGTCCCCCTCTCTCTACTCGCCAGGCACCGACACACACTTCAACGGCCCATTGGCGGTCGCCGCCTTCAATGCGGCAGGCGGACAAGGATACCGGAGCGGCAAAGTTCCCGTTGAGAACCTCATGGGCCTTGGCTTTTCCGATATGCACTGGCGCGAATCAGTGCTCGGCTCCGAGTTCATGACACCGGTCCTCAGGAGCGACGAGGCCAACCCCTTGAGCGCGATCACGATTCAGTCCCTGGCGGATCTGGGCTACACGGTCGATACGGCGCTGGCCGACGCGTTCACCCTCCCGTCCGCGGGCGCTGGTGCGGTGCCGGATGAAGCCGAGAGAGGGCGGACGATCCGTCTGGCCGGCGATGTGCTGACGGGCCCCTTGTTTGCTTTCGATCATGACGGGCGCGTGGTGCAGGTGCTTCGACGCTGACGACTCTCCGCTCAACCTGGATGACTCATGGTCCCTGTCGCCAAGCGATACGCGCGCAGCCAGGGACACCCTTACGATCCCGATCGGATGGAGTTGTTCCACATGCTGCATCAAGCGCTCCGCAATCGTCCTCGGACGCCATCCAGTACGCGACGAAGCTCCCGATGGCCGACTTCGAGGACGCCATGCAGGTGGCCGCGGCGCGTGCGAGTGGCGCCCGGCACATCATCACGAGGAACCTGCCTGACTTCCGGCGGTCGCCGATTCCGGCGATTGCGCCGCGAGATGCGCTTGAGACGTTGTTTTGAGGGGCGATCTACAATCAAGAGGCGCCTGACCAGTCGAGGTACTCTGGTCGAGCGGTCAGCCCGGCGCCTCGATGCCGATCTCGGGTGTCGCTGCGGCGAAGTGGCGCACGTTCCAGGTGATGATCGCCGCGGTGTCGGCCTTCAGCGCGCATGCCGCGATGAGCATGTCGTGAGTTTGGCCGCCGATCACTCCCCGCCGCTGTGCCCTGCACAACGCGCGCCAGGTCTCGGATGCCGTCAGATGTACGACCGGCGTCTCGCTCGCCGACGAGGCGCCTGAGTCAGGCCCCGTATCACACAGTTGGGACGATGAGTATCGCCGCGGCCGAGACCGTGGATGGCGTTTGCCCCAGGTACGCGCGCCGAGGGTCACGACGAGGTCAACTTCCCGTCCGTCCTTGTCCCGAAAGTGCCAGAACCGGAGGTCAGGGTCGGTCCATCCTGCTTGCGTCACCAGCTGCTGGGTGACGAAGGACTCAAAGGAGGTTCCGGCTGGAGAGGCGGAAGGTCAATCCATCCGGCGCCACCTCCAAGTCCGCCTTGTACCAACCCGAACCACCGAAAACCGCCGCCCGTGGCCTACTCGCTTGTTTTAGGACTAACCGGCCTCGGAAATGTTTGGACGGGGGAGCTGGAGGCGGTTCGGACTCGACGTTGGTGGTGGGGCGGCGACATTGACGATCCGGCCTCGGTGGCACCGGTTTGGCACATTGTGTTGATCAAGCCATACGCATAGTCATGTTGTGTAGACGATAATCAGGCATCACGATTATCCGAGGGACCTCCGGTAGCTCGTGCCCGACCCTTGCGGAATGACGCCTTGGCTCCCTTCTTTGGGTTTGGTGATCCGGTCTTTTGCGCCGGGTAAGCCGGGTCGTGCGGAATCGAGCCCCGCAGTGGGGCTTGGTGAATAACCCGGGATCAAGACAAGGCAAGAACCCGAATGAGTACTCTCTTACGCCGATTCGCATCCCCCCTGCTGCTCTTCCTGTTTGCCTGCACCGACGTGGCACCGGCAAACCAATCGCCGTCAATCGTCAACACCATCCCGGACCACACGCTGACGATCCGACCCGACAGCACGATCGACATATCGGGCTACTTCATGGACGCCGATGGTGACACCCTATCCTATGGTGCAGTAAGCCGCGACCCCGGGATCGGCCAGGTTTTGATCAACGGCAGCCTGCTCACCATGACCGCTGGGCAGACACCAGCTACCAGCGAAATCGAGGTCCGGGCCTTCGACCCCACCTCCGCTCAGGCAGCCCAGACGTTCCGGGCCGCCGTGCGCGCTCGACCTCGACGTCATGGCGGGAGACTTTTGACAGTGCTGGCTCCCTCGACGGCTGGAGACTGGTCATCCCCGACAGCAGTGCCACGGGCACCTGGCTTGGCCTGCAGAGTGGCATCAGCAACGACCCAGGGACTGTAATGTTCGATTGGGTGGAAATCAGCGAAGTCAAGTCGAGTCAGCCCGAGTCCCGCCGGACCACCCGGGGCCGGTCGCAGATCGTGCGACAGCGGATCCCCTCCCGGCCGCTGCATGGGATCTCACGACGAAGAGGGGCAAGACCACCGGATGGATTGATTCCGGCGGGCTCTGGCCGGGAGTCCGGGTCTGCTCGAAGATCGCGCCCACGCTCGCAGCGAGGCGCCACCTGAAACCGGCAACAGGAGTCCCGCGCCAGGCCGTTTTTGGCTCCCCTCACCACTCCCCCCGCCCCCCCCGGCGAACCGCGACCGACCGCGCCGACCCGGCCAGCCGAAAGGAGACACCGAAATGATGCGTACCACACTTGCTACAGCCTCTATCCTGGCTGCATTTACGTCTTTGTCCTGTGATGGAGGGGGGACAGAGCCTGAGAATCAACCACCGGAAACCGTAGGAGAGATACCCGATCACATCCTGTCCAGGATGAGAGATTCGGTTATGGATGTCGCGGTGTACTTCACGGATCCGGATGGTGACGATCTGACCTACCAGGCGACAAGCTCGGCCGAGGAGGTCCTGTCAGCGACCATGGCGGGTAACCTGCTAACCCTTGTGAGCCATGATCGTCTGGGTGGTAGCGTGGTCACCATCACCGCTTCCGATCCGGACGATGCTACGGCGCAGCAGTCATTTGACGTGACAGTACGGAATCAACCGCCGGAAACCGTAGGAAAGATACCCGCTCAATTCCTATCCAAGACGAGTGACTTGGTTGTGGATATCGCGGTGTACTTCATGGATCCGGATGGCGACGATCTGACCTACCAGGCGACAAGCTCGGTCGAGGGAGTCCTGTCAGCGACCATGGCCGGTAGCCTGCTAACCCTTGTGAGCCATGATCGTCTGGGTGGTAGCGTGGTCACCATCACCGCTTCCGATCCGGACGATGCTACGGCGCAGCAATCATTTGAGGGGATGGTGACCGATTTTTCGTTCCGTGACGATTTCGACTCGGACAGCAGCTTGGCCGATTGGAAGATGGTTGATGCGGAGTCCTTGTACATATCGGACTCGGTGCTTCATGTCGAAGTGACTGACGTTTTCACCCTAGGCCATGCGCGTCATGATCTCGCGGCTACGCTTACTGATGGATGGACGGTAAAGACAAGCATGGGGTTGGCTGACGGAGGGCTATGTACAAACGTCATTGTCTTTACTGGCGATAGTGCATATCCGGCGTGGGCATTCGATATTGATCATGGCTTTGATGAATGGAACCTGTTGGCCCAGGACGCCGAGGATGACAATTGGTGGATAGTGAAAAGCGGCGAAGATGACGAATCGATCAACTATGAGGAAGGCGAACTAACGGCCATCACGATGAGTTTTGCGGATTCGAAGATATTGGTATGGGCCGACGGTGACTTGATCCTTGAGACGGATGATCTGACTGGGGAGATGCCTGACGGCGGTGATCCGCCTACTGACGCGATAGCGATTGGACTCGGAGGCAATGATTGCGATGATGGCGGAACAGCCATGTTCGATTGGGTGGAAATTGGGCCCAATGGAGAGGCTCGTCGAGCGGGGCCTGGACTCCGGGAGGGGCGGGTCTCTCGCCGCATGGCTCGGGTGATTCCCTTTCGGTACACCCTGCCGGGTGCCTTGTGGGCCATCTTCCGCCTCCTGTCTCCGGTGACTATGTCAAAGGTGACAGGGTTCACGACCCTTGCCAACTATTCGTTATGATCCCCACTGCGGATGACATAGTGGATGGGACATTTTGCGACCCAGTCGGGCAAGAGCAAGGGGCAGTTCTACACCCCGGCGGAAGTCTCCCGCATCATGGCCCGCGTGACAAGAGCATGGAGACCGCCTACACGTTTCCACCCGCCCACCTGAGGCAGTTCAAGCGCTATATCCGCGACTCGAGTGCTCCGGTCGCCTGCTTCCTGGTCGTTGTGGCGGACGCCGACGACTCCGCGATGGACAGGGTCTGGCAGCTCGCGGCCGATTGCGCCGGTACCAACGTCGCGGTGATCGCCGCCGAGAACCTGGGCTGGGTGGCTGAGGAATGGTGGGGGCGCAGTACCGACGGCCGGTTCAATCTGGAGGTTCTCAACATGACGGGGATTCTGAGTCGTCCGCTGCTGGAGCAGAGGATGAGGCTGTTTCTTTAGGGCGCCGGTACCGCGATGCCCTCCGCAGCGGGATTGTCCACCATGCGGCAACTGTGTTGGTGGTCGTGCATGGTGACTCGGGGATCCGAGTGACGGCAGCTTCGTTGAATCCCCTGGCGCGGACGGGGACGGAGAGGGGCCGACTTGGGGGGAGGGTCCTGAAGGCGCTGTTGGTGCAAGTAAGCGGCGATGATGGCTCGCTTCTTCGAGGTCATCGGAGCTCCTGCACGGCAGATTCCTGGCGTTCAGCTGACGCCGACCCACTCTGGGTCGGCAAGCGTCCGGTCCTGCGACGATCTCCCGGTAGGCGCCGGTGTAGCGCGACAATCAGGATGAGAAGCTTAGCGACAATCAGGGTGAGAGAGCGGAGGTGGCCGCGGCCGTCGCCCACGGCCCCAAGGCTCATGCCAGGCGCGACCCGCAGCACCCAAGGAGGCCCTTATGACCACCCGCCCCCAACTTCCCCACCCCCCCGCCCTCCCCGCCCTCGCGGCCCTCCTCGCCCTCGCGATCGCCATCGCCCTTCCGGCCCCCTCTTCACGCGCGGCGGCGTGGACAAGATGAACGACCGCGGCAAGAGCGAACTGATGATCATGGATCTGGCCACGCGGCGGATCAGCGAGCTGGAGACCGGCAGCTTCGAGGTGTCGTCGCCGATCTGGTCGCCAGACGGGAGCAAGATCGCCTTCCTGTCCGACAAGAGCGGGACGAACCAGGTCCACGTGATGTGGCTCGACACGCGCGAGACCAAGCAGCTCACGAACCTCGACCGGTCCCCGGGCGGGATCCGCTGGTCGCCCGACGGGACGCAGATCTCGTTCACGACCTTCATCCCCGAGACCGGGTCCCCGTTGCCGATCAAGATGCCCGCCTTCCCGCGGGGCGCGAACGTCGCCGCGCCGGCCGTGGTGGAGGACCGGATCGCCTGGCAGCGCGACGGGAGCGGGTACAGGCGCAAGGGCAACACGCAGATCTTCATCGTCGATGCGGATCTGGGCGGCACCCCGCGACAGATCACCTTCGGCGACAACTCGCACGGCAACCCGCGCTGGTCGCCGGACGGCACGAAGCTGTACTTCAGCGGAGACCTCACCCCCGAAGAGGGCTACGAGCGCGGCAACTCCGAGGTCCACGCCATCGACCTGGCCACGCTGGACATCACCACGCTCACCGACCGCCTGGGCCCCGACAATGGCCCGAACCCGTCGCCGGACGGCAGAATGATCGCCTACACCGGCTACGACCAGAACGAGAACTACAGCAACCTGTCCAACCTCTACCTGATGAACGCGGACGGCTCCAACGAGCGAATGATCGCCGGCAACCTCAAGAACTCGCCCGGCGGCATCACCTGGGCGCCCGACGGCTCCGGCCTCTACTACACCCTGGGCGAGGAGGGCTCGTCCAACCTCCATTTCGCCTCCACGCGCGGTGACATCCGCAAGGTGACGGACGGCGTCCACTACATCTCCGGCGTCTCGATCGCGGACAACGGCCGGGTGGCCGCCACCAACTCGACCTTCTACCGGCCGAGCTTCCTGGTCAGCTTCGACCTCGACAACCCGGACCGGCTCGAGACGCTGGTCGACTACAACGAAGACGTCCTCGGCAACATCAAGCTCGGCGAGGTCGAGGAGATCTGGACCGAGTCCCCCGACGGCTGGCCGGTGCAGGGCTGGCTCATGAAGCCCGCCAACTTCGAGCCCGGCCAGAAGTACCCGCTGCTGCTGTGGATCCACGGCGGGCCCGTCTCGATGTACACCGTGCGCTGGAACTGGAGTTGGCAGAACTTCGCCGCGGACGGCTACGCGGTCCTGTGGATGAACCCGCGCGGCAGCACCGGATACGGCCAGGACTTCGTCAACGGCATCAACTACCTGTACCCCGGCAACGACTTTCACGACCTCATGGCCAGCGTCGACGCGGCCGTCGATCGCGGCTTCATCGACGAGGACAACATGTTCGTCACGGGGAGCAGCGGCGGCGGCGTCCTCACCGCCTGGATCGTCGGGCACACGGACAGGTTCCGGGCGGCCGTGTCGCAGCGCCCGGTCATCAACTGGCACTCCTTCGTGGGCACCACCGACGGGTCAAACTGGTACCGCCGCTTCCGCTCGCTGCCCTGGGAGGACCCGATGGAGTACGCCGAGCGGTCGCCGCTGCACTATGTCGGCAACGTGACGACGCCGACGATGCTGCTGTCCGGCGTCGAGGATCTGCGGACACCGATGCCGCAGGCCGAGGAGTTCTACCGCGCGCTGAAGGTGCTCGGCCAGGAGACGATGCACGTCAAGATCCCGGACGAGTACCACGGCTCGCGCGCGTTGTCCCACCGGATCATGACGCAGCTGTATCTGAAGGCGTGGTTCGACAAGTACCGGAGCAAACCGGTGATGTAGGGCGGGGACCCACACCCCCGGCCGGGGGTGACTCCGTCCCCTCGTATTGGCCGCTGCTTTCAATTTTGCCGAACATAAACCTTTCATTTGGCCGATAGAAAAGTTACATTCTGTCGATGATCGACACGACCGTCTATCCCCGCCTCATCGAGCCGCACCTGGTTGAAGCGCTCGCCGACTCGCCGGCCGTCCTGATTCACGGGCCGCGCCAGTGCGGCAAGACCACCCTGGCCCGGATCGTGGGAGCGTCGCGCGGATACAAGTACGTCACCCTCGACGACGATGTGGTCCGGAGTGCCGCCCAGGACGACCCGCTGGGCTTCGCCGCCGGCCTGCCCGCGCGCGTCATTCTCGACGAGGTGCAAAAGGCACCCGCGCTGTTCCCCGCTCTCAAGATTGAAATCGACCGGAGGCGCACGCCCGGACGTTTCCTTCTGACCGGATCCACTCATGTGCTCCTGGTGCCGAAGCTCTCGGAGTCGCTGGCCGGCCGCTTGCAGACACTCCGGCTCCACCCGCTGGCACAGTGCGAACTGGAACAGCGCAATCCCGACTTCCTGGACGCCCTGTTCGCGGGCGAGTTCACGATCGAGCGCACCGAGCGGCTGGGCGAGCAGCTGCCCCGGCGCATCACCGCCGGCGGCTACCCGGCGGCGCTCACCCGCCCGCCTGGACGGCGCCGCGCGAACTGGTATCACGACCACGTGGACGTCCTGGTTCAGCACGATGTCCGTGATTTGGCGCGGATTCGGCAGCTGGAAACACTCCCGCGGCTTCTCGCCGCCGCCGCCAGCCAGACCGCGAGGATGTTCAACTTGAGCGACCTCGCGGCGCCCTTCGAGGTGAGCCGGCCCACGATTCGGGACTACCTGACGCTGCTCGAGCGGGTCTTCCTGCTGGAGCGCCTCCCGGCCTGGCACAGCAACAGATTGACCCGGCTGGTCAAGAGACCGAAGCTGCACCTCTCCGATACCGGAGTCGCCTCGGCGCTCCTCGGCCTGGACGGCCCGGCGCTGGCCCACGACCGCACCCTGCTCGGCCAGCTCTTCGAGACGTACGTGTTCCAGGAACTCCGGCGGCAGGCGAGCTGGCACGACATCCGCATGTCCTTCCACCACTTCCGCGACAAGGACGGTGCCGAAGTCGACATCGTCATCGAGCGCGGCGCTGCGGCGGTCGCGGGCGTGGAGGTAAAGGCGTCGGGGACGGTGCGTTCGCGCGACTTTCGCGGTTTGCGGAAGCTCCGTGGGGCGCTGGGCGACCGATTCGCGGGCGGGGTCGTGCTGTACGATGGGGAAGCCACCGTCCCCTTTGGGGACCGGCTGCATGGGGTGCCGGTGCGGCGGCTATTCGGGGTTGCCGAGATGGCCGTGGAGGCGTGTTAGGTCGCTCAACCTTTCAATTGGCCGATTATAAACCTTTCAGTTGGCCGCACTTCTTGCGTTCACTCCGACGCAGCGACCAGATCCCCGACCCCCGCAAGCACAGCCCTGCAACGGAATCTGCCAAACGTCGCGGCGGGCGTTGGGCCGGAGAGGACCGGGATGAATGGGATTCCGGCCGCCTCCGCCGCTCTCGCGTCCACCTCGGAGTCGCCCACATAGACGCACTGGCCAGTCGGGATCCCCAGCAGGCCCGCCGCCTTGTTCAGTCCCTCGGGGTCGGGCTTGTAGCGACTGACATCGTCAGCTCCGACGATCACGTCGACGGTGCCTCGCAGCCCGTCCCGGTCCAGTGCGGCCTCGATCCGGCATCTGCCCTTCGTCGACACGATCCCGATGGGATAGCCCGCGGCGTGCAATGTCTTCAACACCTGACCCGCGCCCGGCAGGAAGAATGTCCCGTCGACCATGACCTCGTCCGCCTTCGACCTGAAATGCTCGAAGAACTCGTCTCCTCGCGGTCGATGCTCCTCGCCGGCGAGCGTGGTGAGCACGGTCGTCAGGTCCAGCCCGATGGTCCTGGCGATGGCGTCCGCGGGCGCCTCGGGAAGCGCCAGCCGCGACAGGGCGTGGTTGACGCAGATGACGACTCCCCTGGAAGAGTCGGCGAGCGTGTAGTCGAAGTCGAACATCACGGCCCGGGCATCCTCGAGGGCCGGATGGAACGCGGCTGGCCTCAATTCGGATCCAGAGGCTGTCGCCCACGAGGGCCGACCCGCCGGCGCGCCCACGCAATTGCCAGGCTCGCCGCGATCGCAATGATGGCGGCCAACGCGTTCGAGAAGACATCGAAGTTGTCGTAGACGCGGTTGGGCAGCAGCGCCTGGATCCCCTCGTCGAGCCAGCCCAGCAACGCGGTCACCACCAGGGCGAGTAGCGCCGGCACCGGCACCCGGCGGCCGTTCTGCAAACGCTCGCTGAGAGCCTGGTAGATCAGGACCGCGACGATACCGTATTCGAACAGGTGGGTGCGCTCCTCGGGACTAACGCCCATCCTGATCACCAACATCCCGTAGACAGCCGTGACACCGAGCGCCACCCAGACCTCGCGCCGCCCGGGGCGCCTTTTCAGCCCGCTTCCGACGATGGCCGCCACCGTGAGTAACATGAGGAAGAAGAACGAGGCACGCATCAGGTTCCCCTCGCGCAGCACCTCGGCCAGGGTTCCGGCCAGCCCCAGGGTGGAGTAGATGGCCACTACGACGGCCAGCGCGCAGAACCAGAGCCGCCGCTCGCGGCGGGAGGTGAAGAGGCGCAAGGGAAAGTACCTTCCGGGCAATCGGAGGAGACAACGGGGCGGGTCTCGCCGGGATCGTAAGGGAGAAGTTCGCAGGGTGTCAAACCGGCCCACGGAAGGAAATCACAATGAATACCCGCATCACCGCAATACTCGTCGTCCTCGCGGCAACAGCCTGCCAGGGAAGCCGGGAGACCGACAGCCCGGCCGGCCCGCACACCGAATTCCGCGACAGCGGCGACGTCCGCATCATCGAGAACACCGGCCCGCCGGAGGGCTCACGGCTGGACTGGCGGCTGGGGCCGGAGCCCCTCGTCTCGATCGGCGAGACGGATGGCGAGGAACCCTACCTGTTTACCCGCGTCTTCGGTGCCACGGTCCTCTCCGACGGGCGGATCGTCATCGGCGACGACGGAACGAAGGAGCTGCGGGTCTTCGATCAGCAGGGAAACCACCTGGAGACGTGGGGAGGAAGGGGGGAAGGGCCGGGGGAATTCGGTAGCAGCCAACTCTGGGGGTTGGCCAAACTGCCCGGCGACTCGCTCATTCTGTGGCACTTCGGGTTCCCGCAGCTGACCGTGTTCGGCCCGGACGGAAAGTTCGTGCGCCGCTTCATACCGGAGAGGGCCCGGTGGAACATGATGGATCGCCAAAGCCATCTCTGGCCGTGGACTGTGACGAATGACGGCTCGATCCTGGCCATCCAGGACCTGCTCTACAACGACCCTGCGGCGGCGGAAGTCTGGGACGCGGCGGGGGAACTTCGCGGCACGCTCGGGACACACCCCGGTCAGGAAGTGATCCGCCAGGGAGAAGTGCATCCTTCGAACATCGCACCCGTGATGTTCGCTCGTAACACGTTCCTGCAATCCTGGGGCGACCTCGTCGTCATCGGTACAAACCGCCGCTTCGAACTCCGGGCCTATGCGCTGGACGGTTCGCTCGCCCGGATCGTCCGCCTCGACCGCGCGCCGCGCCCCGTGACCGACGCTCACGTCGATGCATACATCGAGCAACGGCTGTCCTCGATTCCGGCGGATCGGGCCGAGCGCCGGGCGGAGCGCCGCAGGGATCTGCGCGAGATGGCGGTTGCCGAGCACCTGCCTGCCTTCGCCGCCTACAGGCCCGACGCCCTGGACCACCTCTGGGTCTACGAATACGAGGCGTACACCTGTGGTCTGGTCGGAGTGGAGCTGCAGCGGTCGTGACGGGGGAGCGGCGCAGGTCGCGCTAAAGCGGTGGCCGGAGCGGCCGGGGCTCTTCCCTCAGCCGAACCCAGGCGATCCCGTCCACGTGCCCGAAATGTCGGTCGGCCGACACCAGATCGGCTCCAGTCTCCATGGCGTGGGCAGCGATCCAGATATCGTTGGTGGGGATGGGACGGCCCTTCGCACGCAGCGAAGCCGCGACCCTCGAATACCGGTCGGCGGTGATCTCTCCGACCGGCACAACGGTGACGTACGGATTGTCGAGGAAGGCGCGCATCGCGCGGGCGTTGCGCTCGTAGCGCGAGCCGTGGCGGAAGCCGTACAGCAATTCGCCGAGCACAACCGTCGACAGCAGAACCTCTTCCGCTCCCCGCACGATCCCGCTCACCTGCTCGCGCCCGCGCATGAGCTGCAAATACGCGTTCGAGTCGAGCAGCACCCTCATTCCCACATGGCCTCGTCGATCGTCTCGAAGTGCCTGAGTGCGCTCGATCTCGTCGGCTTCCGCGTCGCTCCACGAGCCGATCAGGTGGTCCAGCGACGAGCCGACCGTGTCCGGTGCATGTCCGTCCTCCAGCCCCGCCCCGCGGCGCAGCAGCTTGACGGCGGCCCGGTTGAGCGATGTCCCGTCACGGTTGGCCATGCGGCGAATCGCCCGGGTCAGTGCGTCCCCAAGGCCTCGAATGGTGAGCTGCTTCATGTCCCGGTTCCGGTATGACTCATGAGATGATTTAGAATGAGTCATACTATGACTTGCAGAGGCGGTTGTCAACGAAACGCTGGGCAGGGAGCACCTCTGAAGCTCGTTTACGGGGGCTTGCAACCGATAGCGGGGCCCACGACCTTGGTCGCCAGACCTTTCGGGGCGAAGCAGAGTGGTGTTGATTGTCCGTACATTGGACGATCAGGGAAAAGGCGGGGAGAATGACCAGCGTAAGACCAACCATGATCCGTACGGCCTGGGGGATCACTGTCCTGTGCCTGGTGTCGGCGGGCCCATCGGCCGCCCAGCAAGTGATCGAGGTGCCCGGCGAAGACCGCTGGCTCGAGGTGGACTTCGAGGAGCTGTACCGGATCGGCTCCGTGGGTGGCCAGGAGTGGGAACAGTTCGGCAATGTCACGAGCGTGGCTTTCGACGGGGCGGGCCGGCTGTACGTGCTCGACAGTCAGGTCGACCGGATCTTCCTGGTTGACACCGGCGGAACGCTGATCCGCGCTATCGGGCGAGAGGGTGATGGACCCGGCGAGTTTCGCAGCATCAGGGGCTGGGTGGCCATGGAAGACGGGCGGTTGGTGGTTCGCGACCTGGGGCACCGCGCCTACCATGTGTTCGACCCAAACGGCGACTTCGAGCGGATGGTGCGAATGGGCGGCAATCCCTCGCTGACGATCGCCGGTCTCCTCCTCGCCCAGCGCGGTGCAGATGCGGTGATCACGACGCCGATCGGCAGTCGAGCGTTCGCCACGGCGATGGAGACGCCGGGCGGCCAGATCCCCCGGAGGGACCCCGCTACCTCGCGGCCGATCGAACTCGTCGGCCTGGACGGCGAAGAGATCGTCACAGATACCATCTTCGACGGGTGGCTTCCTCCAGGGCGGGGGGAGGGTGCATCGAACATGTTTGGCCTGCCCACGCCGTTGACGTTCAACCCCATGCTGCACTGGGGAGTTCTCCCGGACGGGTCCGTGGCATTCGCGGACTCCACGACCTATGCGGTCAAGATCGCCGTGGCGGGCATGGGGATCTCACGCGTTCTCACGCGTCCGATCGCACCGGAACCGATGACGGATCGGCTGATCAGGGCCGAGAGGAACCGTCGCTTCAGAGACCTGGACGCCATCCCCGATGAAGAACTGGGCGGCGTCCGCGGAATCGTCAACGGCCAGCCCATTCGCCGGGATCCGGACGAAGAGCGGCAGCGCCGTCGCGAGCGCATCGAGAACATGGAGTTCTTCGAGGAAGTGCCGGTCATTCGCGGATTGTTCGTGAGCTGGGACGGGACCATCTGGGTGCGGCGGCGCGGCGAGGAACCGGCCAGCAACAACGGGCCCGTCGATCTGCTGGCTCCGGACGGGCGGTATCTGGGCAGTTACCGAACCGGGGCGATTGAAATCCCTGACGCCTTCGGCCCCGGCGGCCTGGCCGCCTTCATCGAGACGGACGAGCTCGGGGTGAAGACCGTGGTGGTCGGGCGGTTGTCTGTGCGCTAACGATAGCAATCGCCACATCACCGGCCCCACGCAGAATCGCCCGGTCGCCAGTGGCCAACCGGACCCCCAATTCCCGCGCGACCACCACGAATTCGGCATCGTAGGCGGTAAGTCCACACTCCAGAGCGACATCCATGACGCGGTCGGTCGAGACGCTCACCACACGGGGGCCCAGCACCGTGGCAGCGTCGTCGCACATGGCCTTGGCCTGGTCCAGGGTCATCGAACCTCGGCGCACGAATCCCAGTAGCACGTTCGTCAGCTCGCTCATCAGGATCACGGGTGCGGCCCACTCCGGATCCGTCAGGAAGAGCCGCACGGCGTCCGCTCCCGGGCGGCCTCCGACGACGAGCGCAGGTGCTATTCACCTTGTCGCCCCTTTCCGCGGCGAGATCGCTGGCTGGAGACAATCGAGCGTAGTCCGATCGGTTGACCGCTTCCAAGAAATACGTATACTAATATAAGAATACGTGTACGTGTGTCGAAGGATCATGGGATGAAGACGAAGCTCACCATCACGGTGGACCCCGAGGTGGTTCCTGCCGCCAAACGATACGCCCGCAGCCAGGGTGTCTCTCTATCGTCGCTCATCGAAGGGGCGCTGAAGGAGATGGTGGGCGACGAGGCGCCCTCCTTCACCGAGCAGTGGAGAGGACAGTTTCGAGCCACGAGTCGTGACGATCCAAGGTACGAAGCGCTGGCCGGGAAGTACCTCTGATGCTCCTCGATACGGACATCCTGATCGATGTCGCGCTCGACCGCCGTCCGCATTCGGATGCAGCGACGGAGCTGCTGGACCGGCTGCAGATTGGGCCGAAGAGGGCATTCGTCGCATGGCATACGCTGTCGAACTTCTACTACCTTGTGGCCCCGCGGCGCAGCGGCCCCGGCGCACGCGATTTCGTCGAGCAGCTGACCCAATTCGTGGCGGTGGCAACGACGGACACGGACGCCATCCAGTACGCGACGAAGCTCCCGATGGCGGACTTCGAGGACGCCATGCAGGTGGCCGCGGCACGCGCGTGTGGCGCCCGGCACATCATCACGAGGAACCTGGCGGACTTCCGGCGCTCGCCGATTCCGGCGATCGCGCCGCGAGACGCGCTTGACGGGCTGTTCTGAGGGGGCGATAGGCGAGGGCGAACCCTGGCCGCGCGTCAGGGTGGGCCGGGATCAGACCCGGATACAACCATCGCACCGGCCCTTTCGTCAAACCGGTAGAGCGCCGCCCATTGCCAAGCCAACTTCGCCGACGGAGATCTTGAAAGATGAAAGCTCGCATTGCCCCCGTTCTAATCGCGATCACGGCGATGGCCTCCGCAGGCACATCGGAGATCGACGCCTCCACCGGGACGCAGCAAACTGTCTTCCGCGACAGCGCCGACATTCGAATCGTCGAGAACACCAGGCCTCCCGAGGGCTCACGGCTGGATTGGCGGATCGGCGCGGAGCCTCTGGTTTCCATCGGCCAGGGGATGGAGGGCGAAGAGCCCTACCTGTTTACCCGGGTCTTCGGGATCGCGATGCTCTCCGACGGGCGGATCGTGATCGGAGACGAGGGAGCCAGGGAGTTGCGGGTCTTCGATCAGCAGGGACAGCACCTGGAGACGTGGGGAGGAGCCGGGGAAGGGCCAGGGGAGTTCGGGGGCAACCAACTCTGGGGATTGGACAGGCTTCCGGGCGATTCCATCATCGTTTGGCACTTCTGGTATCCGGAGATGCACGTCTTCGGCCCGGACGGAGAGTTCCTGCGCCGATTCATCCCGGAAAGGGCCAGGTGGGACACCCGGGCTCGACGCAGTCATCTGTGGCCGCTCGAGGTGTCACGCGATGGCTTGATGCTGGCTGGCCAGGACGACGCCTACATCGACCCGGGGGTGGTGGAAGTCTGGGATGCGGAGGGGAAGCTCCGGGGTTCACTCGGGGCTCATCCCGGCAGGGAGTTGAACCGCGAACGGGATGAGGACGATCCCGACCCCGTGATCTTCGGCTACAGCGTGTTGCGACAACCCTGGGGCGATCAGTTCATCATCGGGACGAACCAACGCTACGAATTCCGGGTGTTCGCGCTGGACGGCTCGCTGGCACGAATCGTCCGCCTCGACCACGAACCGCGCACCCCGACCAGAGCCCACGTTGACGCGGAGATCGACCGGCGCGCGGGCCCGGGAGAGAGCGAATTCGCCGTGAGGCGGCGAAGAGTGTACCGCGAGGCCCCGGTTGCCGAGTACCTGCCCGCCTTCTACCACACGAAGACAGATGCGCTGGGCAACCTTTGGGTCTGGGAATACGAAGCTCCCGGAGAAGAAGTGCCCGGGGTGCTCTGGACCATCTTCGATCCCGAGGGCCGGTTGCTGGGGTACCTGGAAACGCCGGAGGGGATGTGGATCTACGAGATCGGCGAGGACCATATCCTGGGCGTGTCCCGCGACGAAATGGATGTGGCAACGGTGCACATGTGGTCGCTGGAGCGCACTTCAGGCGGCTGATCCGGCCCGCGCGCCTTTGCCCTGGATCGAGGCCCTGAAGCCCAGGCGGCCCCCGCCCGCCTTCCACTCCACCGCATGCGGCACCCCCGCGCTCGCCAGCTCTTCGAGAATGCAGCGCACCTCGTCCGCGAGGCGCTCGTCGAAGAGATGGGTGTTCTCCAGGTACCAGTTGACCCAGCCCTCGCTGAGCAGATGGTGCTTGAAGGAACGACGGTAGGACTCCCACATCTTCTCTTCCATGGCTCCCGTCTCGTGTTGGTAGAGCAGGTTGCTGAAGTGGCGGAAGCCCGCCGTCATGTAGGAGTCCCAGCGCAGCCGCTCCCCGGCATCCAGCCGGTCCGGGTCATCGGCCGCACGCGTGACGAAATCGGCGAGTTCGGGGTCGCGGTAGACGTGCTCGAGCAGGCGGATGCTGTTCTCGACCATCGAGTTGAAGGTGGCCGCGCGTACGCTCCGCGTGTTACGCCGCGTCTGCTCGTGGCCGAGTTTCATCTGTCGCGCGACGAGTAGCAGCGAAAACACGACGCCCACGGCGCCAATGAATTCGCCAAGGTTGCCAAGGATGTCCAGGCTCATTCGGGATTCTCACGGAGTGTCGCCGCGGCGAAGTGGCGCACCTTCCACGTGATGATCGTCGCGGTGCCGGCCTTCCGCGCGCACGCCGCGATGAGCATGTCGTATGTCTGTCCGCCGATCACTCCCCGCCGCTGTGCCCTGCGCAACGCGCGCCAGGTCTCGGCCGCCGTCAGATGGACGACCGGCGTCTCGCGCCAATTCGCCTCCAGCAGTGCGATGGCGTCCTCGGATCGCAAGCGATTGGGCGCGGGGAGCCGGGTGAGGACGGCATAGGCTTCCGCCAGCGAATGAGCAGCAAGCACAAGCTCCTCACCGGCGCGCTCGCGTCGATCGAGCTCCGCAAGGGTTCGCGCGTGGTGTTCGTGCCAGGAACAGACCGTCGCGACGAGGGCGCTGGTATCGCAGAGGTATCGAGTCACTCGGCGGCTTGACGCTCGCTCGCCGACGAGGCGCCGGAGCGGAGGCTGGCGGTTGTCTCCTCGACCTCCGCAGCCGTTAACACGGGTCGTCCCTCTCGCGGCACCGCGACCACGGCCGAGCCACGGCGTTCAAGCGCTACGTCCAGCGGTGCCGGCTCGATCTCGATTCGGCCGTGGCGGACCCGGAATCGGACGCGAGTTCCGGGACGCAACCCGCTCGCTTCACGAACCGCTTTGGGCACAACGAGGCGGCCGGCTTTGTCGATGGTAGTAGTCATGGTAATGATGATGGTACGTCTTGTGCCATTGGTCAATGGCCAGGCCCCTACGCCCGCGGGGGCCGGAAGGCGCGCATCGCCTCCACCTTCGCCCGGTAGCCGTCCTCCCCTCTCTCCAGGAAGTTCCGCTTCACCAGCCAGTTCATGTCCCGGGTCAGCGTCTTGCTGGTCTTGTCCGCGTACAGCCTGGCCAGGTCGGCACTCAGATCCGGTATTGACTGCTTGCGGACCGGCGCGCTCACGCGGCCGAGCGCCAGGGTCACCGCGCGGCGCCGACGCATGGCCGCTGACGACGGAATCCGTTGGAATGCACCGTAAACGAAGTGCTCCCAGGCCAGCGTCAGCTGGATGCCCGCGATGAATCGGCTTTGCTCCCGCAGGCCGTCAACGAACCCCTGCAGCGAGTAGAGCAGGAAGCCGAGCGGATCCCCACGACCCGAGTTTGCCCGGCTGGAGCGATCGAGCTGCCGGTAATACTCGGCCCGGGTCAGGTTGTAGTGGTTGCTGAGAAGATGGGCGCAGGGCGACGGCACACCCTCACGCGCGAGGATCATGAACTCGGCCAATCGGGCGGTGCGCCCATTTCCGTCCCCAAAGGGGTGGATCCACGCGACATACAGGTGAACAAAGACCGCGCGGAGGATCGCGGACGCGATGCGGTCTTCGTGCCGGTCCGGGCGCACCGGCCAGTCCTCTCCCTCAAGCCACCTGCAGAGCCGGTCGATGAGGAAGGCGCAATCCTCCCTGGGGGCACCCCGGTAACGCAAGACTCCGACGGGACGCGTCGGAATCTCTCCCGGAACCACGTCCTCCTCGAGGTGCTCCTCGAGACCCGCAAGCAGGCGCCGATTCGCTGCGGCGATCCAGTCCGGCGTCAGTACCGGCGGCTGACCTTCCATGATCTCCGCGAAGATGTCATGGACGGCCTTCAGGACGTTCTCGACCTCCTGCTTCAGGTATTCCTGGGATGGCGGGAGCTCCAGACACCCCTCCAGCTGGGCGGCGATCTGTTCCTCGCTGAGCGTGTTCCCCTCGATCGCCGTCGTGGCCCGCGCGCCCTTGATCAGGTAGAGTCTGTGCAACTCGCGGGCACCGGCCGGCGGAAGTACCGCCTGAGCGACCTGTTCGCACCTGGCGGCCGCCTCGCCGAGCAACGACCAATGGAGAGGGTCGGCGCGTTCCAGATGGTGGCGGAAGCTGATCCACGGGTGGGTGCGGCGGTATTCGCGGTCATTCGTCATGGTCGTTCCTCCCAAAGAGGGCATTCCAGCTTATGATCGTACAGAATGTCCGATGGAATGTCCATATATGACCAGAAACACTACGGGACCATGATCTTGCTAAATAGTTGCTTACAATTGTATTATGAGTCTGATTACGTCAAACACGGAATTATTCGCCGCCAGATGATCTCCAGAATGTCCCATACGGCGCCGAGGCCCACCAGCCAGCCAGCCAGCCATCAGCCAACCGGATGGGCGAGGTACATTCGCCCGTGAAGGGGCGCGTAAAGAGATTCCGGAGACGGGGAGGCCTTCGATGGCGCGGCGCCCCATCCCGGCGGAGCGGGAGTTGCTCGATCATATTGGCTGCGACATGATCGTCAAACGATCTTGCCTCGACCGGGAGAAAGCCGGAGTACGCGATTGCCGAGACGACGCGCTACGCAACCCTTCAGGGTGCACTGGCGTGCCCGATCGAAGACATTGGACTCTCCAGAAGTCGTCGGCGAACGGGGGGACGGTTTGGCACACAAGGGTTATCGGACGCAGGAAGCCGCGCGCATTCGCGAACGGGAGGCTACGGATCGCCGAGAGGCGCTGCAGTCACTCATCCGCGTCTTGCTCACGAGAGATCCGGGAGCCGCCCGGATCCGACGTTGGACGCAGGATATCGGGCGGCTGCTGCTCCTGGCGTCGCCATATGCCCGTGAACCCAACTTCACGCGGATTCATCCCGAAGACCTCGCGTTTCTGTTCGCCGCCTACGACAAGCGTTTTCTGGACGGGCTCTGCAAGGAGCTGCTCGGGCCGCAAGGCGTGACATTCCGCCTCTCCAGCCGGATGACACGCGCGGTTGGGAAGACCACGCGCATCCTGGGCCCGGACGGCACCAGCCATTTCGAGATCGCGGTGGCCACTTCGATCCTCTTTGACGGCTTTCAGGCAAGCGACTCGGAGGTGACCGTCTGCGGCCTGCCGTGCGCCCACCGGCTGGAGGCGTTGCAACGACTTTTCGAACACGAACTTGTCCACCTCGCGGAGTGGCTGTCCTGGGACGAGAGCCACTGCGGCCGCAAGCGCTTTCAGGGTATCGCCGCACGGCTGTTCGGCCACCGGGCCCATACGCACCAGCTCGTGACCCGCTCCGCGCGCGCCGCAGAGCTGGGCTTCACCGTCGGTGCCCGCGTGAAGTTCCGTTACCAGGGCCGATGGCTGAACGGGCGCGTCAACCGAATCACGAAGCGGGCCACGGTGCTGGTCGACGATCCGGCGGGAGAGCTGATGTCCGACGGGCGCCGCTACGTCCGCTACTACGTGCCGCTCGGAGAACTCCGCCCGGGCTTGGCCCAAGGAGGCGATGACATCTGAAGGTGAGCGAACAACGCCGGTTGCTCAGCCTCGCGAAGACAGCCACCGCGAGCTGCGCAGGGGCACATTGCGGTCGATCATCAGGCAGTCCGGCTTGCCACGGTCGGAATTCGCGCCCGTTACCCGATCCAGTAGGAGCGGAGCGGCAGTGCGATTGTTTCCAACGATGACAGGTATGCACCGCACTCAAGACACCTATTCGCTAAGCCATTTTCGGCAACGCACGAGCGAACACCTCGACCGGATTCGAGAGGGGCGGGTGGCGATCCAGGCCCACAGGGCTGGAGAGCCAGGGATTCCCGCGAGAGAAGCGATCCGCGACCTGGCTGAGGAGCTGGGCCTGGAGGTGTGAGCCGATATCTCGTTGGCGAATTCGAGCAGAGCGCATCCGCGCCCGGTTAGGCGTGTCGCTCACCGTACGTCGCAGGATGGCTGACGCATGAAACTCTTCCTGAAGGTCGTGCTGTTCACGGTCGTGGTGCCCGGCACGTTTGCGGGTCTCCTGCCGGTTCTCATCGTGGGTGACCGAGCCGTTGCCGGCTGGGCGACACTGGGATTGGCCTGCGGCCTCTTCGCGTTCGGCCTCGTCCTCTATCTGCGCTCCGCGTGGGACTTCGCGGTGTTCGGGAGCGGAACCCCGGCGCCAATAGACGCCCCGAAACGACTTGTGAAACGGGGGTTCTACCGCTACACGCGCAACCCGATGTACGTCGCGGCGCTGACCGTGGTCATTGGGTGGGCCACCCTCTTCGGAGCCGCCGTTCTCGTAGGGTACGCAATCGTGCTGTTCGTCGTTTTCTCCCTCTTCATCCGGCTCTATGAAGAACCGCGCCTCGCCCGGGAGTTCGGCGAGGAATACGCGACGTACGTGTCGCAGGTCGGGCGCTGGCTGCCTCGTCGCTCCCACGGTTCCTGAAGACGATCATCCCCTGTCGGAGACCAGGCAGGGGCATCGGGTCCCACCATGCCGCCATGCCCGCCCGGCCCAGGCCCACCCAACTGGCCGGGGTTCCGCGATTCGGCCATCTTGCAAGACCCCCACCATCTGAGAGGCAATGTACCGGACCTGTATGTTCTGCAAGGAGCCCCTCGGCTCCAACGAGGTCGTGGAGGCCTTCCCGGTCGGTCGTCGCCTTGCCTTCGATCCGGCGAAGGGCCGCCTCTGGGTGGTTTGCCGCAGCTGCGAGCGCTGGAACCTCACCCCCCTCGAAGAGCGCTGGGAGGCGGTCGAGACCTGCGAAAGGCTCTTCCGCGCGACGCGGATCCGCACTTCCACTGAGAACATCGGCCTGGCCCGGCACACCGAAGGCCTCGAACTGGTGCGCATCGGCGAGCCCCTCCGTCCCGAGTTCGCTGCCTGGCGCTACGGCGACCAGTTCCGCCGTCGGCGTCGGCGCTGGATCGTGGCCGGGTCGGCGGGCGTCGCGGCGAACCTCGCTACCTCGGTGACCATCAGCTTGACGACGGGCGGGTTGATCGGGGGAGCTGCGGCCGGTGCACTGGGCGGCGGCGCCGCCGGGGCGGTCTTGGTGACGGTAGTGAGATTGCTGAACAGGCAGGCCCATGTAGCGCAGTTCCGGCGCTCCGACGGCACGCTCTACACGCTCGCACGGGAACAAGCCACCCAATTCGCCCGGATACGAGCCGCCGACGACGAACCCGGCTTTCGCATCGAGATCCACAAGGGACCGCTCTCACGGAAAGGCCCGGACTCGTTCGAGGGCGACGATGCCGGGCGAGCCATCAACGCTGTCCTTCCCCTGGTCAACGGCACAGGCGCTACGGTTCACCACATCCGGGAAGCGGTGTCCCAGATCGAATCCCACGGCGACCCGCATCGGTTCATCGCCGATTCCACCGAGCGAGGGTCCGCTGCCACTGCGCGCAAATTCCCCACGCCCGGGCGCGGGAGGAAGGCCCGGCTGTCCGGGCCCGGATGGGTCCGCAAGATGCCCAGGCCCACGCGCCTCGCGCTGGAGATGGCGCTGCACGAAGAGCAGGAACGGCGCGCGCTTGAAGGCAAACTGGCGCAGTTGGAGCAGGTGTGGCGCGAAGCCGAGGAGATCGCGGCGATCGCCGACAACCTGCTCCTTCCCGAGCACACCGACGAGTTCCTGCACCGCCACTCACCTCGGGGAGGGTCCGGTGGGCCTTCCTGATTCGTTTGGAAGGACATCCGCCAGTTGCAGGGGCTCGCTAAGCGTCATGCGTGATCGTCAGGAGTGTCAACTCCGCTGGTGATTATGTACTTGACGCAGGTGGATAATTCGTTATCTTGAATGTATGGAATGGTTTGTGTCGCTATCGTCTGGGTCTTCGGTCAGCTTGTCCAGCTCGGCCATGACCCGCTTCCCGAAGATCCGGGTCATGATCTCCCGGTCGGTCTTCTGCGCAATGTTCCTGGGGAGCCTGCGGCGCCTCGTCTTCTTCCTGCCCGGGGGGTGAGCCATGAAGAACGTCAACCTCGTTTCTCTGATCGATCGCTACAACACCGAAGATAAGTGCCGCGACGCGCTGGAGGCCATCCGCTGGCCCGGCGGCGTGGCCTGCATCCGGTGCGGCGACGCCCGGGCCGATGCGATCGAGCGCCGGGGCCAGTGGCAGTGCCGCTCGTGCGACTACCAGTTCAGCGTGACCGCGGGCACCATCATGCACCGCTCCCACCTTCCGCTGCGCAAGTGGTTCATCGCCATCTACCTGATGTGCGAGTCCAGGAAGGGGATGAGCGCGAACCAGCTCAAGCGCACCCTCGGCGTCCAGTACAAGACCGCCTGGTACCTCTGCCACCGCATCCGGGAGGCGATGGGCAACGATTCCTTCGCCGGCCCCACGCTGTTCGGCATCGTCGAGGTGGACGAGACCATGGTCGGCGGCAAGGCCAGGGGCAAGGGCTCCGGCTACAAGGGCAACAAGCACTGGGTGGCCGGCGCCATCGAGCGCGGCGGCCGGGTCCGCATCGAGCGGGTCCCCGACATCCGCAAACACACGCTTCAGGATTTTGTCAGGCGCACCGTGAGCGACGAGGCCGAGGCGGTCTACACCGACGAACTCCGCGCCTACATCGGCCTCGATACGGACACCCGAAGGCACGAAACGGTCTCGCACGGCCGCGAGGAGTGGGTCGTCGGAGATGTCCACACCAACAGCGTCGAGGGCGTCTGGTCGCTCTTCAAACGCTCCATCGCCGGCACGTTCCACAAGATGAGCGTCAAGCACATGGACCGGTACCTCGAGGAGCTCGAATGGCGCTTCAACAACCGGAACAACCCCCATATCTTCCGCGACACCCTGGCCCGCATCATGCACACCGATCCGCTACAATACCGGGAACTGATCGCCTAGCGCCGGACGCTTGATGACCTGTAACAAGTACATAATCACCACTACGCTTGACATTATGTAATGTAAAGATGACTCCCTTCTCTCGCCCAATAGCCCTCCGTGATGTATTTCCCCAACCCAGCCTTGCGGTTTGCACTCGAACCGAACATCCTCACCGCGCCTGATCGGTTCGCTTGCCGGGCTGATCTCCGCCTGGATCGAACGGAAACCAAACGACGGAGTAGAGCCATGAAGGGAGGAACTCACCGACGGGAAACGAATCACGACCGTTCTACAGTTCGACGGTCCCTTCAAGGACCAGATCCGGCAGATACTGATGCTGGAGGCGTTCGTGAACCGTCCCGACTGGTCGGCATCGGAGCAGGATATCGTGGAGAGCCTGAGCCGAAGGCCGACGGCGCGCCCTACGTGATTCCGGACGAAATGAGGGCTTCCGTGATGGACGCCCTCGGCCTGGAACTCGGGCTACACGCGTGGGGTCTTCTCCTGAACGCCCTCACGTTCAGCCAGCTGAAGCAGACGCTCATCAAGAAGAAACTCCCCTCTTCGGGCACGAAGTCGGAACTCAAGGGCCGGGTGATCTCCTCCGGCCTGAGTCCCAGCCGCGTGCTGGGCATCCTGCCGGAACTCGCCCGGCGCGACCGCGAGAACCTGCTGGCGAACCAGATCATCGGGAAAGACATCGATATCGAGCGCGGATTCGAGGCGGCAACCCGGTTCCTCTTCGAATCAAGGCTGGGGCTCAAGCTGATGGAGATGACCGGCAGCGAGCACCCCGACGGTTGCATCCGGTTCGGCGGGCGTCGGAAGGCAGGTGGGGACGTGCTGATGTGGGACAACAAGAGCACGGAGACCGCCTACACGTTTCCGCCGTCGCACCTGAGGCAGTTCAAGCGGTATATCCGTGACTCGCGTGATCCGGTCGCCTGCTTCCTGGTGGTTGTGGCGGACGCCGACGACTCCGCAATGGACCGAGTCTGGCAGCTCGCAGCCGACTGCGCCGGCACCAACGTCGCCGTGATCGCCGCCGAGAACCTGGGCTGGGTGGCGGAGGAATGGTGGGGGCGCGGGGTGGACGGCGGGTTCAATCTCGAGGTTCTGAATATGACGGGGATTCTGAGTCGGCCGCTGTTGGAGCAGAGGATGAGGCTGTTTCTGTAGCCACTTCCCGAAGGACGTGGACCCGCTGGCCAAGCTCGCCAGTATCGGATAGCTCGATCTCAGGCCACCCGCACCCGCTCAATGAATTCCTCACCCGTGCTGCACTCGATCAGCGCGTCGGTGACCCTGTCGATACCGTCGGGATCAGGTAGACCATCGAGCAGCTTGGACAGCTTCCCAGCCGTCTCTTCGCCGAATCTCCGCGTGATCTGTCGGCGCAGAACCTGCGCCCGACCCCTCTGGACCAACTCGTCCATGCCCTGCTGGAATCTGTCCACCACCTCTGCCATGGTCTTCGCTCCTTCCTTCGTCAGTCGTGCCGGGTAGTCTCTCAACTCTAACATCGTATCCCCCGTCTGGACCATGAATCCGTCGTCTGGAACAAGTCGGCCACGTGCGCCGGTGCGGTCCAGGGGCCGTCGCCGTGGTAGAGGACGAGATAGACGAACTCCGGGAGCGGATCCCCAGGCCGGAAGTCTGGTCCGCCGGCGACCCCCTCCAGCGTCAGCGCGGTGTAGGTGGTCGTGCGCCACCCGGACATGATCTGGTCCGCCGACACCGTCAATGGCGAAAGAGTCCTGTTCCTGCTGGAGTTCCAGCGCACCGTCGAGCGGCTCATGGCCCTCCGCCGCTGCAGCGTCTTCTTGCTGACGAGCACCTCACCGATGTGCGGCTGCGGTCGTCACCGTCCGGAGCAACGGTAACGTCCACCATGGAGGCGATTCCATTTGCGCTCAGTGGGGGTGGGGGTACGGGAGACTTGACGGGAGATGCCAAATGACTACCTTGGAATACCGCGTGAGCAATGAGTGGACACATTTGGGAGCTGGAGCATGTCATATGAGCAGTTGTCGTCATGAAATCAGTGGAAGGAGCGAACTGGCCCGACGAGCATGTCGGGGTACGACATCAGTTGATTCGCCTGATTCGGGCCCGGCGCCTGAGGTATGGCGCGCCTCCCAAGCGTCCGGCGCGGATACGCTACCACCAGGTCGTGAACCCGGAGTCGGGGTTGCCGCTGACAAGATCGGGAATGTGGCATGTCATCGATCAGGCCCTCGACAGCGGGGTTCCGTTGGGACTCGTTACCCTGCGCCAACCACCAGGCGAGCGAGGCTGGACATTCAAGTTTCGGCTGGCATCGGCGGAGCCCCTCGTCTACGTCAAGCTCCAGATCATCGGATCACATGTCGTCTTGCGCAGCTTCCACTACTCGGAGGATGACCACCATGCCTAGGGTCGCATCACCCCCCACCGTTCTCCGCGAGCTCGACGGACCCGACACCTGTGATATGTGTGGGACCCCGGGCCTCAAGACCGAGCTCGTTCGGGACCCGTTCATCTACGGCGCGGGCGACGACGGTGTGGAGCTGGTCGTAGATATCCCGGTCCGGACCTGCTCCTCCTGCGGACCCTACACGGATGACCAAGCCGAAGACATCCGCCACGACGAGGTCTGCCGACACCTGGGTGTTCTCACGCCAACCGAGGTTCGGGATCTGCGCGCGAAGTATGATCTCTCGCGAGCGGAGCTGGCGAGGATTACCGGACTCGGCGAGTCGTCGATTGCCCGCTGGGAGACGCGCGGTATCATCCAGAACGTTGGCAACGACCGCTACCTGAGACTGCTTCAGGATCCGGCCATCTTCCTGCGGGCGAAGTCACTCGCGAGCCCCGAGCCGGTCCACGCGGAGCCGGGCGAATTGCCACCAGACCTTGAAGCGCAGCTGCGCTACTCCGGCGCGCACTTCACCCTGCAGCCTGTGGCGGCCTGATGTACGTCGTCACGTTCTACTCCTTCAAGGGAGGCGTCGGTCGCACCCTGGCCCTCCTGAACGTGGCCTACGAGATCGCGGACTCCGGCCAGCGCGTCCTGGTGGTGGACTTCGATTTGGAAGCGCCAGCGATCCGCCCGGATCGGTGGAAGCAAGGCGCGAACGACGACGAGACCGACCAGGTCGGCCGAGGCCCGACGGACCCGGGAGTGGTCGAGTTCGTCACCCGCTATCTGGAGACCATGCGCGTCCCACCGGTCAGCGACTACATCGTCGATGCTACCCCGGAAGGCTGCCGGGGCCACCTTGCCGTGATGTCGGCGGGAGCGGTCGACGGCACCTACGGGCAACGGCTCAACGCCATCGACTGGGGCCTTCTCTACGCTGCTCGCGACGGCTACGTCATGTTCGAGGACGTCAGGGCCCAGTGGCACGCCGCCGGCTACGACTACGTCCTGCTCGATTCGCGCACGGGGTTCACCGACGTCGGCGGAATCTGCACGCGGCACCTGCCGGACGCCGTGGTCTCCCTCTTCCGCCCCGACGACCAGAGCCTTGGCGGCACGGCGCAGATGGCCGAGGCCATTCGCGCCGAGGTCCCGACTCCCAGGCGGGCCAACGACATTGAGCAGCACTTCGTGATGGCCGGGATCCCCGACGCCGACGATGAGCACGGTCATCTGGCGCGGAGGCGGAGGGTCTTTGTGGACCGGCTCGGCATTCCCCGCCACGACAGGCTCACGGAGATCAGGCACTACTCCAGCATGGACCTCCTCACGCAGCCGATCTACACCATGGAACGGCGGGGGACGAGGCTTGCGAAATCGTACCTGGCACTCACGCGGAGGATTCGGGCCAGGAACGTCGACGACCGAGACGGCGTGCTCGATGGCCTCCGGGACCAGCACCTTCCGGCTGGCGGACGCCATACCGACTACTTCGATCGCGTCGAGAAGCGCTACAGGGATGATTCCGAGGTCCTCGCGATGGTGGCCGAGGCCTACAGGCGCGAGGGTGACCTCCTGGAGGCGGCACGGCTGCTGGACAAAGCATCTCGGATCGGTCAATTGACCCTTCGGCAGCTTCATAGCCTGGCTCGCAGCCGACACCTGACCGGTGACCTGGAGGGTGCGCTGCAGGCACTGAGATCCTTCTTCAATGGTCCCGCTGAGCCAAGCGGGGAAGCACCGCGTGCGCTCGTGCTTGCGGCACTCGGCCTCCTTCAGCTGCTTGGGGGAGAAGATGCCAGCGGCATAGTTGCGGACAGCCCGGTCATAGCCGGTGCTCTGCCCTCGACGCGTGCGGCGGTCGCGCTTCGACTGGACCGGTCGGTGAGCGAGCGTCGAGCGGCCATTGCGATCCTCGAGGAGCTGATTGCAGCCGACGATGCGGGTGCCCGCGAGAGGAACAACTGGGGCTGGCACCTCGCGTTTGCCCGCATGGCCGTTGGAGACGTTGACCGCGCTGCCGCGTTCTTTGAGGATGCAATGGCGGATTCCAGTCATCCCATTTCCGTCGCTACCGCGTTCAATGCGGCCATGTCGGATTGGGCGACCACGGGAGTTCCTTCCGGAAACAGTTTCCGCAAGGTGCTGGAACTTATTGACGCGGATGCCGACAGAGCGTGGATGCTCGGCAACGCTAACGCGCTTCAATCAGTTTCCGTGGCCGGATGGTTCGGCGGACGCGCCGACGACGCGGTCAGGAGCTTGGAGGAGGCCGAGGAAGCCGTTGGCCGCTACGAAATCAGTTGCTGGTCCTACACGCGCGTCCCGCGGAAGGCGTTTCTGGGACACTGCGCCGAAATCCGCCGTCTGTTCGACGGGGAGGAGGTCATGCCGGTGTTCATGCGGGCTTGCGAATCTTCGGGCGAGCCCAGCTGATGATGCGGTGCGGCGTGACTCCACAATCAGTCCCCACCCACCACGCCGACGCCCTGAAGAGCCGCTTCAGAGATGTGTTCGGATGCCGCGGAAGGGAATTCGGCAGCGTATCCCGTGGCATCCTGGGCGTCTCGGACGGCAACGAGGGTGTCCAATGGAACGCCGGTACTACCCCCGTGACGGCGCGGTCTGGTTGGGCGTCAACCTCGAGGGCATGAAGTACAACGACTGGCCGGTCGCGCGACTCATCGAGCGAGAGATCTCCCGTCCGCTCCTCCTGACCCGGTATCGCCGGGAGGTCGCAAGACCCGATAAAGTCACCGTGCTCTGGGCGCGCGACGCGTGGCAGTACTCTGCCCGACGCCGGATCAAGGAGGCGAATCTCGCCCCCACCCGCGATCGGAGTGGGCCATCCCACCGAAATACTGGAACCGGGTACGCCCCCCACAACCCCGTCACGATCACACTGCGAGCAGAAAGGGTCTTTCAGATGCCATGGACGCCATGCGAATACAAGCTGTTCGGCAAAGAGTGTCGTGCGACCGCCCGCATCTACGTCCGCGGAAACCCGGGCTGTCGCAGCAACGAGTCAACCGGCGCCCTCCGTTGAGTCTGGTGCGGCGTCCCCGGCTCGCATTAGTTGATTCAGGTGTGGCCGCAGAGCGTCCCCCAGCGCAAGCAGGTTGTCGGCCATCCACTGGCGCGCGGTCTCCAGTTCGGCATCGGGGGCGGTCAAACTAATCGCCTCGTCCCTTGCCAGCGTGATCTCGAAACTGCCTTCGTGCCACAAGACGGTTCTGTCCATCCCTCCGGCGATTTGCTCCCGACGCTCGAACAGGGCACGGTAATTCCGTTGGCGGTCGGTCCCGCTGAGGTGCAGGAACACTGTGGCCTTGCCCTTGCCAATCCCCGTGCCCCAGACGGCACCGGGGTGTCCGGTCTGGAAGGTCCGCCATTGGCCCCGCCATCCGTGCGGCTTGACGGTCTCCATACCGCTTCGGCGAAGCCGAGCCACCAGCGGCTGGTAGAACAGTGCGTAAAGCGTGTTGATGTTGGTGGTAGTTGGCTTCGGTCGCGGGGGCTCGGGTTGCTGAGGCTGTGGCGACAACGGCAACTCGATGCCCAGTTTCGTCGCGAGAACTTCGGCATGCGGCCAGATCGTGTTCACATAGCCAGCCAACTGGATGCTCCGCCGGTCGATCTCGGCCTCGTTCCAGACCTCTTCCTTTTCCTTCATGTCGTCGAGGAGACGGCGAGTCATCACAAGAGTGTCATCCTTCAGCAGTCCAGCCTTGTACGACCATGGGTTGTTTCCCAGCGTGCTGTTCATCGGCTGGGTCACCAGCGTGAGGTTCCCGATCCGGTGAACGATCTCGCTCATCCTCCAGCGATCCTCCTCGCTCGTTCCCACCTTCAGGTCGTCCTGCCAGTGCCGCTCCCAACTCTGAGGGGCTACATGCTCCACGGTCACGGAAGCTTCGAGTGCGAACGCATTGGCGGGCGGCGGGGATGCTTCCCCGTGCATCCGCTCGGCAATCGCGCCAAGCAGCAACTTCAGACGCGCGCTCGCAATGCCATGATACATGTTCCCAGCGATGAAGTGCCGGATAACCTCGTCGTCCCGAGGCCACCAGTTCCCTCCACGGATCGCCCGCAGCCGCTCACAGACGACTGAGGCGATGTCATCTTCCTCGGCCGTGTCGCGAAGCGCCTGCACGAGGCCGAACGCGACGGTGTCGAAGTCCTGATACTTGCACTTGCGCGCGATGCGTCTCATCAGGTAGCTGTCGACGATGCGAAGGACCCTGTCGAGCTCCCGTTTTGGATCAGATCCCTTCCTAAGCCTGTCGACCAGGATCATGAACACCGGCACCAGGGAGCTGAGTCTCAGGATATGGCGACGCCCCATGACCTTCAGCGCATATCCCGAAAAGCCTCTGTTGGCCGCTTCGCTGGCCTCGTCGATTTCGCGGTAGATGTCCGCGTACCGGCCCAGTTCGCCGAGCATCCTCTCGAACTCGCTGCGGTTGCTACGATAGAGGTGCTCGCCGACATAGCGGAATTCGCGATAGAGGCGGTTCGTCTGCGGCCGTTCAGCCTTGGGCGGTTCACGTCCCGATACCAGCCGCCGGGTCCGCGGCACCTCCAACCACGCGAAGTAGAGCAGGAATGTGTCGATGCGCCCCTTCCAGTACGGGTCGGCGTCGTACCGTTCGAGATGTTCCCCGTAGGTCCGGTCGCCGTCCGGATCGTCCTTTGATACGGCCAGGGAAAGGAAGTAGTTCTTGGTCTTTTCCCACTCGGTCAACGGCTTGCCGCGAGCGTTCAGTGCCTCGAAGATGGCGTGGCTGTTCTGGCCCCGGCTGAGTTGAATGTCGGCGACCACGAGCTTTTTCAGGACGGCTTTGTTGAAGGCTTCGGCGTAATCCCCCCGGTCATCTTCGCTGAGTGAGGGTGAGCGAAGCCAAGCGTCGACTTTTCCACGGAAGTAGTTGTAGCAGTCACCCAGCGGTGAACCTGCCGTCACACCCGAGCTTGGCGCCGAACGGCTGGAATCGATCATGGTCCGGAATACGGCGTAGTCGCTCTTTTCCCACCTCTTGCTGCTCTTGTGCCTGATCTTGTACTGGTCCCCCGGACCGCCCACGAAATCGGGGGAGTTGGCGAGCACTCCCGAAAGCATCGAAGCGTGCCTGGCCAAGCCGTGCTGGATGAAGACGGCACGGGCGGCAGCCAAGAGGAGTTGCAGGGTGGTGAGACGCTGCTGGCCGTCGACGACCCACCAGTAGCCGATGAGTCGGCCGGGCTTGAAGCCGGGGCTGTGCTTGGTGATGACCGTGCCGAGAAAGTGAGGCTCGGCATCTTCGCTCCCCGAGTTCGCTTGGCGAACGCGTTCGGTGAGAGCCATCAAGTCCTCCCACAGGGGTGCCCACTGGCCCTCCTCCGTCCACACGTAGTTGCGCTGATAGCTGGGAATGACCCATTGCTTCAGCGGCGGGAATGCCTGGAGCATGGTCGTGATCAGCGTATCCAAGGTTGAACACTACCTCCTGAACGGCACCGGAAGTACCGTCATCGGCTGGCGTACGAGGGTGCGAGGATGGTCGGTGGTGATGGCAGCCACGAAGACCGAGGCGAGGGTGAATTCGAAACGAGACAACGAGAACGGAATCCGGTGGAAGTGGCGGTCGCGGACGATGGCCCCGAAGATGGTGAGTGGCTGGTGGGGACGCAACAACCCGAGTGAAGTCTCGTCACCGACCAAGTTCTCGTCTCCGGTGCCGCCAAGGACGGCGGATCCGGTTGGGGAGGCGTGGTGGTCGGGAGCAGCCACCCTCCGTTGGGTCGCGGGCCATCGAAACCCGATCCGGTGGACTGGGCCGAGACCGACATCAGAGACCAGTTGCCGATGCTGCGACGCGTAGTGGAAGGCTTCGGCGACGGGGACTTCGACCAGTTCATGGCCCGGGGCGTGAAGGCGATGTTACGTTTGCAGGGGTTTGACACCGATCAACTGAAGGAGGCGATGACGATGGCAACGGTCGATACCGAGTTTCGGCGCGGCTGGGACGCCGTCAGACAGGAGGGGATCGGAGTGGGGCAGGTGAGAATCCTGAGCGATCTCGCTACCCGCAAATTCGGGCAAGATACCGCCAAGGAGCTGTCACGGTTGCTCGCGCGAACCACCGATGGGGAGCAGATCAACCGTGTGGCCGCGGCGATCGTGGATTGTGACGTCCCGGACGACTTTCTGGCGCGGGTGCGGGGCGCCTAGCTCATCGGCGGCCATCAAGGCTGTCACGGATTTCCGGCAGTCAGTCGAATTCCGAGACTGCGTCGCGGATTTTCTGAGACCGGACCGGGTTGTGGGGCGACGCAGCTGCTGCTCACTGCCCCCGACCGCCGCCCATTCCCGAAGACGACACGGAAGATACCGACGCCCATGACGCCCGATCTCGGGACAGCCTCGCGAAAGGCCTGCAGGGCCTCGGGCGGTGGCAGCGGTCCCTGCCAGGTCGTCTTCTGCTCGACCGAGACGGACTTGTCTGAGAGCCCTGAACTGGCCACTGGCACATGCTTTTCCTTGATCAGGGCTGCCACCTTCTTCAAGCCCTCCATCTCCTCTGGACGGCTTCGATCAAAGGGCACGAATTCCACCGCCAAGTCGGTCGTTCCTGCCCGGTTCGCCAGCTTCGGTACCCAGCCCGAAACTGCCGAATGAAGTCGAGGAGATCCGTAGCGGCAGACGACTGCAGTCTGTACAGGGCTGCCGCCTGAGCGTCTGGGCGAAGCGCACTGAACTGGTACCTGACGTTGGGATCGCCGCCTTCAGCCACGTACCAGGGCTTCTTTCCGCGACGATGAAAGATCGCGTGGAACAGAGCCGTCCACGCAATGACCATCAGCACCGTGTAGGTCCGAGTCCGAAACGCTGTTCCCGGCCTGTTGTAGTTGGTGACCGCGGCGAGGCAGGCGTCCTTCGCCTTCGCCAAGTGGTCGGCCACGACCTGGGCGAGCTGCGGCGGCGAGTCTTGCAAGGCCACGCTGCGCTACCTCCTACTCTCCCGGTTCCCTCTCCCCCTCCCCCAGACCGTCAGCCGCAACTCGTTCCCGAACAGCTCGTACTCCGGTCGCCGCCCCGAGTGCGCCTCCCCACCCTCGAGAATCTTTCTGACCCCCTCCCCCCGCGACTCCAGGAACACCCGCCCGGTCCGCTTGCTGCGCATCTTCGAAAGGAAGCTGACCAGGAGCTGGTTGCGGGTGAACGTGCGGTACGGCATCTGCTCGATCGTGATTCCGTTGGGCAGCTTGCCCGGGCTGTACAGCTCCAGCCGATCCGCGAACAGGAACAGACGGATCTTCGAACCGGATACGGAGTAGTCCCGGTGGGCGACGGCGTTGACCACGGCCTCGTCCACCACCTCGATGTCGTAGGAGTCGTCTTCGGTGCCGTCGCGTCCGGCCCGCATGAAGTGCATGACGAAGGCGATTCCCGCGTCGATCTGGTCGGAGACCGGACCGCCGAGGCGTTCGGCGCGCACCAGGTCGTCGGACGACAGGCGGGTGCCGCCATAGCAAGCTGCCTCGATATAGGCGGACGCCAAAGTGTCGGTGGGGTCGCGGCCGAAGCTGAGTAGTCCGGCCACGGAGGGACGGTCCACTTCGTCCCGGTCCCGGATGGTCGCACGGGTGTTGCGCAGCAGGTCGGGCCACGGGATCGTGGGCGAGATTCCGAAGTGGGCCTCCAACCGGGTGCGGCTCAGGTCGTCGACGGTTGCCGCGAAGACCCTCCTCTCGTCGAACACGAATTCGCGGCTACGATCCTGGAACAGACGGGCCAGCTCCGTGGGATCGAGATCGCGTCTGGTGGAACCTACCCGCAGGTGGTAGCGTCCCCGAGATGTCCGGTGCACGTAGAGACCGCGCCTGATCTCGGCAAGGACGATCATCACATCGCCGCTGGGGCCGGGCACGACCGCGCGCCTCAAGACGGGCCGGATCGGTGGATCGCAGAGATCGGTGGCGATGTTGACCACCCACTGTTCGACCAGATCCAGCTTCTCCCGAGGTATGCCCGTCGCCGTGCCGCAGTCGTCGACGCCGAGAAAGAAAGTGCCTCCTTCCGCGTTCGCGAAGGCGACGAGGCCTGCGGCAACGTTGTCCCGGTCTGGTCCCAGGATCCTTCGTCCCTTGAAGTCGACGCGCTTGAACTCCGTGCGGCTGTCCTCGCCAGCGAGGAGCTGGCGAAGGATTTCGTCGGCGGTCGCGAACACTGCTGCGCTCTCCTGCTCGAAAAAGTCGGTTTGGGGAACGGAAGTTCGCAGTTTGCGGGCTGTTGCGCGACCTTGGAAGATGGGCGGGATCGTGGTCGGCGGCCCTCAGGGCTCCCGCGCCGGGAGTCGCGCCGTACCGGAGATCGCGGTCCTCAATGGACCCGGGCGAGGCTCGGACCAGATCGTGAGCGAACTGGGCAGAGAGATGGTCGTGGTGCGCCCTTTCGGCCATTCGCCGGTTCGTCATCAGGCGCTCCAGCACTGCGGGATCATTGGTTGGCGTGGTGCCGCGGCTTGCCGACACCCTCGTTCGAGCATCTCAGGAAGCGGTTCGGAACGTGTTGTGGTCCGCCCTGACCTCCACCAAGAGGGTTGTGGAGGACCGGGAGCGGATCGTCGGTCTGCTATCGGACGCCGCACTCTCACGTGGCGGGCGGCAAACCAAGAGCGTACAGTCGCTCGACGAACCGATGGCAACTCTCTTCCGGGCCTTCGAAGAGGCTGCACTTCGCGACCCAGTCTGGCAAGAGCAAGGGACAGTTCTACACCCCGGCGGAAGTATCACGCATCATGGCCCGGGTGATCGGGATCGGCCCGGACACCAGGCGGGATCACACCGTGTACGACCCGACCTGCGGCTCCGGGTCGCTTCTCATCAAGGCGGCCGACGAAGCGCCCAACGGGCTGACGATCTACGGCCAGGAGAAGGATGTCGCAACGTGGATGATGGCGCGCATGAACATGATCCTGCACGGACGCGTGGCCGCCGAGATCAAGCCCGACAACACCCTCGCCGCCCCCCGGTTCACGGAGGGACCGGGGCGTCTCAAACGGTTCGACTTCGCGGTCGCCAATCCACCCGCGGCCGCAGGTGCTGGTACCGGTCAATGAATCCTGAAGGGTGCGACGAGCGTTGCCGGGAAGGTGACGGCCTCGTTGGCAGGTATCATTGCTCAGCTTCAGAACGACCTCCTCCTGGGTTGCGTCCGGCGTGCTCTGCCTACGCTTCCCGTTCTCCGAATGCCTTAGGGCTGCCGATTCCGTCGCCCGGGGTACCCGAGAACCATCCGAAGTGCACCGTGGTCATCGAAAGGGAGAACACGGTGAGCCGCCGCGTGCATGGAGCCTCCGGGAGACAGGCCCATCCGACCATGTACCCGCCCCGCACCCCGGTAGAGGTTGAAGGCATCGAAGCGCTCTCACGCCCAATCCGTTCCAACCCAACCCGGTCCATCTGTGGACGACCCCGCCCTCAAGAAACTGTTTTCGCATCCGCGGATGATCGAGCTTCTGATCCGCCGTCACGTGCCGGAATGGCATGGCGAGATCGCGTATTCATCGCTCGAACGATTGCCCACGGAACTCATCGATGAACGACTCCGGCGCCGCTATCCCGACATGATATGGCGCGCCCGCACCATCGACGGCACCACGGACCTGGTCCTGCTGTTGGAACTCCAGGGCAGGCCGGAGCGTCACATGGTCCTGCGCACCACCACCTACAACGTTCTCGCGGTGCAGGAGCTGATCGAGCACGACAAGGAACTTGCGAGCGGTGAGCGCCAACTCGCCGTGGAGTCCCTCGTCCTCCACCACGGGGACAGGGAATGGAATGCCCCGACCCGCTTGCGCGACCTGTTCCGCGACTCCGCGCCGGATACCTACCGCGTGGTCGGGCACCTGCCGCCGGACGCTCCGCCACCGGGGCCCTTGGACCTGCCTCAGATGATGCTGGGGCTCGCAGGCGTGGCCACCGAGACCGACATGATAGAGCAGTTGCCGATGCTGCGACGCGTAGTGGAAGGCTTCGGCGACGAGGACTTCGACCAGTTCATGGCCCGGGGCGTGAAGGCGATGTTACGTTCGAAGGGGTTTGACACCGACCAACTGAAGGAGGCGATGACGATGGCAACGGTCGATACCGAGTTTCGGCGCGGCTGGGACGCTGTCAGACAGGAGGGGATCGAAGTGGGGCGCGAGCAGGGGATCGTAGTGGGACGCGAACAGGGGGTCGGCGTGGGTCAGGCGAGAATCCTGAGCGATCTCGCTACCCGCAAGTTCGGGGAAGAGACCGCCAAGGAGCTGTCACGGTTGCTCGCGCGAACCACCGATGGGGAGCAGATCAACCGTGCGGCCGCGGCGATCGTGGATTGTGACGTCCCGGACGACTTTCTGGCGCGGGTGCGGGGCGGTTAGCTCATCGGTGGCCATCAAGGCTGCCACGGATTTCCGGCAGTCAGTCGAATTCCGAGACAGCGTCGCGGATTTTTTGAGACCGGACCGGGTTGTGGGGCGATGCAGCTCCTGCTCACTGCCCCCGCAGGACCGCCTCACGAAGCTGGTCGGGATCTTCGAGGGGCTCGACTTCCGTGCACAACCGCGCCCACGGGGACGACCTCCTGGGCGACGCGTACGAGTACCTCATGCGGCACCTCGCGACCCAGTCGGGAAAGGGACAGTTCTACACCCCGGCGGAAGTCTCGCGCATCATGGCCCAGGTGATCGGGATCGGCCCGGACACCAGGCAGGATCACACGATCAGGGTACGACCAGGGAGACTAACCAAAGAACTACCCAGAACCGAATCCTGGACCACCTCAGGGCGGATCCCGAATTGACCCGCCGTGAACTGGCCGAGCGTGTGGGTGTCACGCCGGACGAGTTCAAGTACCACCTGCGAGAGCCGCCGGTCGATCACGGTCCAAACCAGTGAGCGGCGCGGTCCGCTATCGGACGCCAGCGAGGATCGCGGCCCTCACCCGCTGATTTCAATGCACTTCTTGCACTTCCGGTTTCCGTAGCCCTTACCCGGGACGCGATTGCGAGGCGGAATCTGTCTCCCCGGGGGGCATGTGTCTTCATCGTGCCAAACGTCGGGGTCAGCTGGATTGCTGGAGTGGAAGGGAGAGACTTTGGACATCGATTACTTTCCTCTGGAGGTTGGAGGTGGAGACGCTGGCTGCGGGCGACGGACCCGCTCACGCCGTCTTCTGGCTTGTATACGACTTGTCACAGTCACCCAGCCCCATACGGCCCCAACAGCCGCTCGCCATCGAAATGAACGAGGTGGCTCGGTGACTCCGCGATCCATACTTCAGTTTCCCACGCGACATCGCCGAAGTACCTCAGAAACGTTCTCCGGTCGGGAAACGCAGTGACGAAAACAAGCCCCGGCTTGGCGCTCGCGAGGAGGGTCTTCAGTTCTCCCATGCGCTTCGCGTTGACCGGGCCGTGGCTGGTGACGGCCTCGATCAGAAACAGCCAGTCGCGCTCCCGGTCGTAGATGACGACATCCGGCATCTTGCCGTGTTCATCGACGGCCATCCCGAGCTCGGCCGCAAGATCCCGGTCGAAAAACGCCCACTTGGAGCCCGCGTCGCCCACGTACACCGGCTAGCCACCGGGAATGAAGCGGGGGCAGAACTCGTTGATGACCTGGCCGACCAATTCGTTCTGTCCCCCCGGCGTGAGGCCGATCTCGACGCCATCCCTCAGGACGAGCGGGATCTTCCTCATCTCCCTGAACTGGGCGTACTTGACCCTCAGCTCCGGGCGCCGCTCGAGATACCGGGCGAGCATGGTATCCCATCGGCTGGTTCCGAACGTCTTGAGAAGCGCATGTGCTTCAGGCTCGATCTGGTAGCAATACCTGGGACTGTTGACCGGACGATCGGGCTGGTCGGGATTGGGGACCACCAGGCCCGCGTCGACGAACTGGTGGAGCGTGAAGCGGCGGAACGTCTCTCTGGTGTTCGGGGCGTACGTGCGGCCGTAGTTGGTTTCGACCCACTCCATGATCGGAGTCACACCGATAAGCGGGGCGGCCGCCGCTTCCCAGGGGTCGGTCGGCGACAGATCCAGGACTGCCAGAAGTGTCAGGGCGGATCGCTCGTTCTGTTGTTCTCTGGGCAGTCCCAGTTCGCGAAGCACCGAGAGGGCCTCGTCGATCCGATCCTGCGCATGATTGGGCTCAAGCATGTCTTTCAGCTCCGGACAGTATTTGCGAAGGGCCGTGTCAGCCGATTCGCCGCTGAGGGGCGTGTCAATGGAGGATCCCAGCTGCGAGAGGCTCGCCTCGCTCGGGTACCTGAGTCTCCGAAGGTCGGTGGCGTTGACCTGGGTGTGTCCGGAAAACTGCCTGAAGTATCTGTCGACACACAGGGAGTTCAGGTACGTCGCAAGGCCGAGAGCCCGGTCTCGGTCCAACGGCCCGCCAGCACGATGGAAGTAGTTCAGGTGGTTTTCGATCGCGTACCGATCGGCCCCGGCAAACGCAGGGTTGATGACGGACGCGACAACGCGGCGCGCCTCCTCCTTGGATGAGAACCGTCTTGTCACCACATACCATCCGGAAGGGACCAGCGTGCGCTCGGTCTCATCCACAGCCGACAGAGCCTGCGGCTTCCTGCCATCGATCGGCCAGCGGACTACCAGATCACGAAAATTCGTGGGATGCAGGAACGGAACGACCGGCTGCGAGTCGCTCGGCTGAGCGAACCACTTCCGCAGACGGAAACTCACAACCGGACCGGTCGACACGGAAGGCCCAAGTCGTCCAAGGTGCAGGGCAGGCTCTCCATGGCCCGAGACAGGCGCGTGTTCCAGGCATCGGGGGGAAGGTGTATGAAGAGATCCGGGTCCCCCGGCCGGACGATGTCACACGGATCGGCCCGTCGGCTCCAAACGGAATCGGTTTCGCTGCCCGCGCTGAACGACAGCGACACACGGGACACCCTGGCGGGTCGCTTCCGCAACGACAGAACCACGTTCTCCTGGAGCACCGAGTCCTGTCCGAAGGCGCGATCCCGGTTAGCGAAGAGGTGGACGCGGTCTATCGTGGCGGAATCCAGCAGGTAACGGCGAAACCGCTTGAAATAGGTGCCGTTGCAAAAGCTCCGCGGAACGATCGCGACGACGACACCGCCCGGCCGGATCGCGCCGACCGCGAGTCCGAGGAATGCCGCGTAGAGATTCGGGGCCGCGATCCCCAGCTGGTCGAGCCGTCTTCGCAGGTCGGACCCGGCGCTCAGCTTCTTGTAGGGCGGGTTCAGTATGGCCGCGTCGAATCTTCGGGGCTCCGAAAACAGGTCGCCGAGCTCGGACCGCGTACCCCATTCGACGAAATCCTCCTGCCTCAGCTCGATGTCGCAGGGCACCTGGCATGCCTCGCTCGCCCGGCGAACGGCCCGCGCGCTCCGCTCCAGGAACGGCCGGAGCGCGGGATCGAGTTCGAACGCGGTGATCGAGAGCGAACGGAGACCGGCCCCCCGGGCCAGGATGCGGGCCGCAAACGCCGTGAACAGCGTGCCCGGCACCCGCTCCCGGGTCCAACACTCTCACGGATTGGCCATTCGTTTCGCACATCGCAGCCATAAGCCGCGCCACCCACATCGGCGTGAAATACTGGCCCAGGGCGATCTGGCGCTCGGCAACGAGAGTGGCCCTGGCGGCCCTTCGGATCACGGCTCCCTCGGCGAGGAGGCGATCAGCGATTCCGGGCGGTGCGTGGGGGATCGGGAGCCGGGAAGGTGTGTCGTGTCCGGCAGGGATGCTCCCATTGATGGCGCCGCCGGACGTGATCGTCGGCACTCCCGGGTCGGGGGTGAGGGCCGTGTCCGTCAATGGGGTCGTGCTGCCGTCGGGCATGGGTGGCTATCTGGGGATCGAGGGGTGACGCTGGGTCCCGAAAGCTAAGATGTTCGGCTTTTGTTCGCAAGCCTTCAGACCCCACCACCACCGGCTCCATGGCGTAGGGGATAGGCCGGAAGCGAAGGGCAAGCTGGCCACCGAGCAGTTCCACCCGGAGGGGGCGGCGTGGCGTATGTACGCGGACGACTGTCTCCAAATCACACAGAAAGCAGCACTCCGAATGTAAAGTACGCTTGACATAATGGAAAGCGTAGATGACACTTCTACTCCACGCGGGCTGATCATTGGCCTAATTCCTTCGGATGGAGCCCGAACACTACGCCCGTCCTGATCAACGCCTCAACGCCCGGCCGTGTGGAGCAACGTCCCGATGGCAAGTTCATGCTCCAGGCTGATTTCCGGGTATCCCGATCATGGCCGGGTGACGATCGGAGAACGGGCGGGAATCGCAAGGGGCTGCGCGGCCTCGCTTGCTTCGCTTACGGGAACTCGCCATCGTTCCCCTGCTCCAAGCAGCCCGATCCCTTCTTTCTCACTTCGATTCCCCATTGGACACGGAGGGGCGACCCGATGGCCGATCCACGGAAACCTCTTGTGAAGGCCATTGCCTTGAGGGGTTTTCTCTCGTTCGGGCCTGATGTCGCGGAGTTTCCACTGGAACGCCTGAATGTCCTGATCGGGCCGAACGCGTCCGGCAAGTCCAACTTTGTTGAAGCGATGTCGGTCCTGCGAGCGGTCCCCAGGGACCTTCCCAAGCCGATCCGGCAGGGAGGCACGGTAAGAGACTGGCTTTGGAAGAGGGGCCCCGGCAGCGAGGGGGCCGAGACGGCAGCCGACTGCGGCGATGCCCCTCGGTCCGCCTGCCTCGAGTTGGTTTTCTCCGGGGGTATGGTCGCTCAAGCCAAGGGCAATCCGGCGGTACGGTACCGGCTCGCATTCGGGGTGGAAGGCGACTCTTTCGTCGTGCTCGACGAGCGGCTGGAAAACGCCCAGGTCACCCCAGGCTACACAAAGCCGTTTTTCTACTTCGGGTACGAGAATGGCCGTCCAATGCTGAACGTTCGGCATCGAACCAAGAAGAGAGAGCTCCGCAGGGAGTTCATCGACCCGGCGCAGTCCATTCTGTCGCAACGCAGAGACCCCGAGGAATACCCCGAGCTGGGGCGCTTGGCCGATGTGCTGGCACGAATCCGGATCTACCGGAGCTGGCAATTCGGTCCCGATGCAGCTGTGAGGGCGGCTTGCGCCGCTGATGTTCGCACCGACCATCTGTCAGAGCAACTCGACAACCTGCCCGCACGCCTCCTGGCCCTGAAGCGGAGTCCCGTCGTCAAGCGGCGCATGGTCGCGCTGCTGCAGGAACTGGCTCCGGGTTTCGACGACTTTGAGGTAACCCCGGACGGCGGGTTGCTGACCCTCCGCCTCACGGAGGGCGACCTCTCGATTCCCGCGCGCCGCCTGTCCGATGGTACGCTCCGGTACCTTTGCCTGCTGGCGATCCTCGTCGACCCCGATCCGCCACCGCTCATCGTGATCGAGGAGCCGGAACTCGGGTTGCATCCGGACATCCATCCGCAGCTGGCGGCGCTCATGGTCGATGCGAGCTCGCGCACGCAACTGATCGTCACAACCCACTCGGACATTCTTGTCGACGCGCTTACCGATACGCCGGAGGCGGTCGTCGTCTGCGAAAATGTCGACGGTTCGACTCAGCTCGAGCGGCTGACCTCCGAGACGCTTGAGCCGTGGCTCGACAAGTACCGCCTCGGGGAACTGTGGCTGCGGGGAGAAATTGGCGGTACGCGGTGGTGACGGTCAGGCTCTATGTGGAAAGGCGGCGATTCGAAGAAGCTCAGGGTTCAGTGCCGGAGAGGCTTCAGGAAGTTCATCGAAAAGGCGGGCCTTCAGGGCCGGATGCCACGCATCGTGGCCTGCGGCGGCCGCCAAGGAGCGTACGATAGCTTCACGACGGCGCTTGATGCCGGAAACAGCACTCCGATGCTTCTCGTTGATGCCGAACGCCCCGTTACGGATGCAAGCGCATGGGAGCACCTCCGCAAAAGGGACGGGTGGCCTCGCCCCGGCCGCGCCCACGAGAACCAGTGCCACCTCATGGCCCAAGTAATGGAATCGTGGTTCCTGGCGGACAGACGGGCCCTGAAGAACGTTCTACGGCCCAGAGTTCCACGAGAAGTCGCTTCCTTCGGACCCGAGAGTCGAGCAAGTCCCCAAGGCTGATGTCCTGGACGGTTTGGCGCGGGCAACGCGGAAGACGAGCAAGGGGCCGTACGACAAGGGACCGACGAGCTTCGACATCCTCGCGGAGGTCGATCCGTCCAAGGTTGAGAGATCAGCACGGCAGGCCAAGCGTTTCCTGGACACCCTCCGTGCCGGGGACCCGGGGCGAAGCACTATCGGGTGACGGAAGGCAAGGGCCGGTAGTCGCCGTCGCGCACCGCGACTACACGGACAGCAGCAGCGTTCAGGTGATGCTCTTCTCGGATCGGGTGGAGGTCATGAACTCCGGTGGATTGCCTCCGACGCTGACCGTCGAGAAGCTTCGGGTAGCGAGGTGGGAAGGACCCCTGTTGACGGTGGCGTCGGGCGCGTAGCGCTAGCCTTCCTTCGCGAGCCGGGCACTCACCAGACGATTCATGCTCACTCCCTGCTCCGCCGCCCGAACGGCCAGAGCCCGGTGCGTCTCCGGCGGCACCCGCACCATGAACTTCCCGCTGTAGGCCCGGTCCGCCATCGGCTCTGGAACCGGCTCGCCATTGGTCCGCATGTCGTCCACGCAGTCGGCCACGAGGCGCTGGATGCTCGAAAGGGCTTCTCCGGGGGTAGCCGCCAGCCAGCTCAACGAAGGGAACTCGGCGCAGAGGCCGACATGCTCACCGTCCTCGGCTGACCACGTTATCCGGTAGGTGTAGTGGTCTCTCACTTGAGGCTCTCCAGTTTTTCGATTGCCCGGATGACTTGGCGGACCTGGAACGCTTTCGCCATCCCCTTGGTGCTCTGAATGTTCACGCGCGGATCCCCCGGCCACGGCGTCCGGTAGACGCGGTGGCTACCGCTCCGAAGCCGCGGCGCTCCGAAACAAGCGTCGCACACATCAATGGCAAATGGAAGCGACGACTGTGGACTTGAAGGCCGACTTGAGGAAGTGCGTCGTGCATGGGGTCTCCGGGACGGTGAGGACTCCAAGGTGGCGGAGAGCCGCGGGCGAATGGATAGCTGGATGAGCCGGCTTGGCGGTCAGGGTGACGGGGTGCTTCGCCCAACGGTGTCCTTGACGCCCGTTGCACCCGCCCGTAATGGTCATTCCCCCGCAGGCAACACCCCCCACCAACGGAGCCCCCCCACCACCCCATGCCCCTCCGAAAATCCCACCTCTACTCCTCGCTCTGGCAGAGCTGCGACCAGCTGCGCGGCGGCATGGACGCGTCCCAGTACAAGGACTACGTCCTCACGCTGCTCTTCATGAAGTACGTCTCGGACAAGTACGCCGGGGCGACGACTTCGCCGAAATCACGGTGCCGCCGGGGGGAAGCTTCGCCGACATGGTCGCGCTCAAGGGACCAAGGAGATCGGCGACGGGATCAACAAGGTCATCAGCGCGCTCGCCGACGCCAACGACTTCCTGCTCAAGGGCGTGGTCGACCAGGCGGATTTCAATGACGAGGCAAAGCTCGGCAAGGGCAAGGAGATGCAGGAGCGCCTCACGAAGCTGGTCGGGATCTTCGAGGGGCTCGATTTTCGCGCCAACCGCGCCCATGGCGACGACCTCCTGGGCGACGCCTACGAGTACCTCATGCGGCACTTCGCGACCCAGTCGGGCAAGAGCAAGGGGCAGTTCTACACCCCGGCGGAAGTCTCCCGCATCATGGCCCAGGTGATCGGGATCGGCCCGGACACCAGGCGGGATCACACCGTGTACGACCCGACCTGCGGCTCCGGGTCGCTTCTCATCAAGGCGGCTGACCCTGGGTGCGCGATCGGGTGTGCCCCGAGATTCAACAGACGCTGTCTGCCGAATCTCCCGAGGGGTGGTCCGGCGCTTGTCGGTGACGACGGTCATCTCCGACATGGACACAGAGGCGGCCGCTCTTCGCTCCTCCCTCGATCAGTCGTTTCGGGCCCAACGCGGAGCCTCAGGTTGCCCCGTGCGTTGGGAAAGCTGGTGAGCCCGAACGAGCCATCCCTGTGGAAGGGCGACTATATTGGTCTACCCTCAACCCGCACCGGAACCCATGATCCGAAGCTACACCGAAGACGAGCTCCGCGAGCTTGGCCGCCTGCCCAAGAAGGTGACCAACCCAGGGGCACGCTGGTCCGAGAAGCCGAGCATGCACCCGGTCCATAAACAGCGGATCCTTCAGGCAACGGCAACCACTGAAGACAATCGGGAACTCCGCTTCCTGATCTATCAGCGACAGAGCCTTCAGGACGGCCTGAGCTACTCGTGCGGGATCGTCTATCTCCCGGGAAGCCGGAACACGCGGCCGAGGAAACGACGCGCTACGAGACTCTCGAGGGCGCGCTTGCGTGTCTGATCGAAGACTTTAGACTGTCCGGAATACGAGCCAATCCCGATCATCCGAGTCTGTTCAATGGCAATCAGTCCTGACGACCTCCAACGGCGACTATGCGAACAGCTCTGTGCGGCCGTTCGCGTGGAGCGACGTCCCGATGGCGAACTCATGCTCGCGGCTGACTTCGAGTTCCCTCATCGAGCGGATCCTGGGTGAGGAACAGGTCGGCCAGGACCGGGGGGTGTTCTACGTCGATGCACCCACCGACGGCCTATCCGACGCCCTCTTTCGGTACGGCCGCGCCCTAACCCGGATCTACGACCTCACGCTCCATTCGCGCTCACGGGCGGTTTCCACGTTCTACGACGACCTCGCGGACCTCCTCCTTCAGACGACCGACGAAGACCGTATCCAGCGCGACCACCTGCTTCCGGACCTTCCCAACCCAGAGGCCTATCCGATCGACTATCGATTGGAGGGGGATAGCGGGGGGCAAGTCTTTCTCTATGGCGTTCCGAATCGGGACAAGGCCCGCCTGACCACGATCATCCTGTCCTACTTTCACCGAAACCACCTCGACTTCGATTCGATTCTGGTCTTCAGCGATCAGGCCGAGATTCCCCGGATGGACCTGGCGAGGCTGTCGGATGTCGGAGGGGACATGGTCTCGTCGCTCGCGTCGAGTGACGATTTTCGTCGGAAGCTTGAGCGGCGGATCGCGTAAGGGGGACGTTCGGCCTGATCCAGACTAGTCAACATCCCCCGCTACATCGACTCCAGCGGGCCCGAAGACTTGCACGACCTGGCCGCCCACCTGAGTGGTGGCATCCCGAACCGCGACATCAACGCCATCGGTAACGACTCGAAGAATCCGCGTGAAGGGGCTGGACGGGCCGACTTGGATGGATTGACGAGCGAGTGCCAGCGCCAACTGCGGAAAACGAGCCCGGATGTCAACTACGCATTACATTAAGTAATGTAAAGATGACTCCCTTCTCTCGCCCAATAGCCCCCCGCGATGCTTTTCTCCAACCCAGCCTTGCGGTTTGCACCCGAACCGAACATCCTCACGCGCCTGATCGGTTCGCTTGCCGGGCCAATCTCCGCTCGGATCAACCGGAAACCAACCACGGAGCAAGCCCCATGAAGGTCGCAGATGCGATCAAGCAGATGTCGAAGCTGCCGTTGCAACGGATTGTGGACAGCTTCACGAAGGATTTCCCGAAGCCCGACGAGGACCAGGCCCGGGACATCATTCTGCGGAATGTCGAGGAACTCACCGACGGGAAACGAATCACGACCGTTCTACAGTCACCGACGGGAAACGAATCACGACCGTTCTACAGTTCGACGGTCCCTTCAAGGACCAGATCCGGCAGATATTGATGCTGGAGGCGTTCGTGAACCGTCCTGACTGGTCGGCTTCGGAGCAGGAGATCGTCGAGAGCCTGACCGGCCTGGAGCAGGACGTGCTCGACGCCGCCGCGTCGGAGGACAGCCTGCGCTACGAGGATCCCGATCGCATCGAAATCCTGAGGGACGTGCTCAGGGCGGCGCTGGCCGACAAGCTGATCACGTTCCGCCAGCTGAAGCAGACGCTCATCAAGAAGAAACTCCCCACTTCGGGCACGAAGTCGGAACTCAAGGGCCGGGTGATCTCCTCCGGCCTGAGTCCCAGCCGCGTGCTGGGCATCCTGTCCACTGAGGAGCTGCGCAAGCTGTGCTCCTCGCTTCCGGGTGTACCGGTGAGCGGCAGCAAGGCGGTGCGAATCCAACGAATCATCGGCTACTTCGCCAATCTGATCACCAAGGAGGTGTCCGACGAAGCATCGCCGGGTGAGCGATTCTACCAGTACCTGCCGGAACTCGCCCGACGCGACCGCGAGAACCTGCTGGCGAACCAGATCATCGGGAAAGACATCGATATCGAGCGCGGATTTGAGGCGGCAACCCGGTTCCTCTTCGAATCAAGGCTGGGGCTCAAGCTGATGGAGATGGCCGGCAGCGAGCACCCCGACGGTTGCATCCGGTTCGGCGGGCGTCGGAAGGCAGCTGGGGACGTGCTGATGTGGGACAACAAGAGCACGGAGACCGCCTACACGTTTCCGCCGTCGCACCTGAGGCAGTTCAAGCGGTATATCCGCGACTCAAGTGATCCGGTCGCCTGCTTCCTGGTGGTTGTGGCGGACGCCGACGACTCCGCAATGGACCGAGTCTGGCAGCTCGCGGCCGATTGCGCCGGTACCAACGTCGCGGTGATCGCCGCCGAGAACCTGGGCTGGGTGGCGGAGGAATGGTGGGGGCGCGGGGTGGACGGCGGGTTCAATCTCGAGGTTCTGAATATGACGGGGATTCTGAGTCGGCCGCTGTTGGAGCAGAGGATGAGGCTGTTCTTGTAGCCACTTCCCGAAGGACGTGGACCCGCTGGCCAAGCTCGCCAGTATCGGATAGCTCGCTCTCAGGCCATCCGCACCCGCTTAATGAATTCCTCACCCGTGCTACACTCGATCAGCGCGTCGGTGACCCTGTCCACACCGTCGGGATCAGGTAGACCATCGAGCAGCTTGGACAGCTTGCCAGCCGTCTCCTCACCGAACCTCCGCGTGATCTGTCGGCGCAGAACCTGCGCCCGACCCCTCTGGACCAACTCGTCCATCCCCTGCTGGAATCTGTCCACCACCTCGGCCATGGTCTTCGCTCCTCCCTTCATCAGTCGTGCTGGGTAGTCCCTCAACTCTAACATCGTATCCACCGGCGAAAGGTTGCGGGCCAAGCCGAGGACCAACGCCGTGAGATCGTCGCGCGATCGGTCATCTCCCGTACCCTCGCCCCACGGGACCAGACGATAGCGACCCGGATCGGAGCGCTGGAACAAGTCGGCCACATGCGCCGGTGCGGTCCAGGGGCCGTCGCCATGGTAGAGGACGAGATAGACGAACTCCGGGAGCGGATCCCCAGGCCGGAAGTCCGGTCCGGCGGCGAGCCCCTCCAGCGTCAGCGCGGTGTAGGTGGTCGTGCGGAGGGCCATGAGCCGCTCGACCGTTCGCTGGAACTCCAGCAGGAACAGGACTCTTTCGCCATTGACGGTGTCGGCGGACCAGATCATGTCCGGGTGGCGCCGCTGCAGCGTCTTCTTGCTGACGAGCCCGGTGGATTCCTCGCGGAGCGTCGAGAAGTCGATCTTCGCGGCCCACTCGGGCGCGTGGCCATGGATCAGGATCTCGACCATGCGGCGGTCGGCGAAGACCGACTTGAGGAAGGCGTCGTGCATGGAGTCTCCGGGTTGGTGGGGACTCCAAGCTGGGGGAGGGGCGGGGGCGGTTGAATGGCTGGATGGGCCGACTTTGAGGGACATGATCGCCACTGTGCGTGGCAGTCCTTCATCGACCGGGAGCTACCGCCCGCATGTTCTCCAATGCATCGTCAAACCGTTGACCAATGTCGGCGGCCACCTCCTCAACTTCCCGCGGAGCTCGTATCCGGTCGCCCGCGCGTTTGTGAAGGGCGACGATCAGCGGACGTAGGCTCGCGGATTTGGCGGTGTCGCTGGAGAGGACGGCCAACAGGCCTTGTGGCGGGGCACCTCTCGCGACCAAGCTGGTCACCAAGTCCAGCATCTCACGCATCGTCACCTCGTCGTTGGTGGGGAAGACGGCATAGGCAGCCTGAAACGAGTCCAGCGAAGCTCGATGATTCTTCTGGACCGCCAGGGCCAGTGACCTCGCCCCCTCGGCGCGCCATTTCAACCACTCGACCCAAGGTCCCGCAGAGGAATCTTCCTCTTCCCTCGGCCAGGATTGAGCTGCCTTTTCCAACCTCCTACAACTCACAAGAGCTTCGTCGGCGAGACCAATGTCGGCCTGCGCCATGCACTTCCAGCTCAGGGCCACGGCCGCGTCCCGCCGCCTATCCAGGGCATCGGAGCAATCGAAGCGCTCAATGACAGTATCGTAGCTGCGGATCTCCTCTTCGGTGTCGCCGAGGCGTCGGCATGCGAGGGCCTTGTTCATCAGCGCCGCGACAATCGCCGCGCGGGTTTCGGGGTGACGGGTACCGTCGAATCGATCCACCACTTCGTCAAAGTCACGGATGGCTCCGGGATCGTCGCCGAGATGCGTCTTGCAGCACCCGTGCGTAACAAGTGTTTCCGCGATCACCGCTTCAAATCGCCCATGATGCCAGGACCCGAAGCGACGAATGAAGTCGTCACAGGTCCCAATGGCGGCAACATAGTCGCCAAGGCTGTGCTGTGCTCCTCCCCTCATAGACAGCGTCAGGGCCGTCCACAGCTGGACCGTCTCGTCGCGGCTGTCCGCAAAAGCCAGCCCATGGTCGGAGAGTTCCAGAACGGCGCGTGCATTCCCCAACTGTTCATGCGCGTAAGCCTTCAGGTATCTGGCCCATGCGGTGTACGAATCCGTCGGGCGCTCCTGGGTCTCCTGCCATCGGGACGACAGGTCTTCGTCCACGAGCTCGATGACTCTCTCGAACTCTTCCCCCTCAACCGCCGCCGCAACGGCTTCCTCCAGGTCCTCGATTGCCTGGGCCTCCCCACGGGTCCTCGCATGTTCCGAAGCCCGTTGGATGGCATCCCACTTCCTGTCGACAAGACAGTCGCCGAGGGGCGGTCTGCTCAAGAGCGCCCGCCGGATTCCACGTCGAAAGGCCTCCGACTCCGCCGCCACACCGGTCAGCCACACCGAAAATTTCCACAGATCCCCAACCCCGTAACACGCCACCATGAACCGGACCAAGTTCTCCACGACCGCCACCTCATCCCGCTCCCGCCGCAGCTTGTAGTACATGCTGTACAATGGCTCGGCAGCCGCGTAGAGCCGTTTCCGGCTACGGCCTTGCCGGATGACGGCACCGCGTTCGACCAGTCGCCCAAGCATGGTCGATGCCACCCGGATGTCCACGCGCGCCCGTGCTGCGATCTCGCTCGCCGAGGAGGGCTGCCACAGGTCGATCACCGCCACGTACACGCGCCGCTCCGTCTTGGGCAAGACCTCCAGGTGACCCCGGAAGTACTCGGTGTGTTCGTCGATCACGGTGACCAGTTCGGACATCAGCCTGTGGAGGGAGCGATGACGGGCGAACTCGGCCGCCATCACCAGCAAGCGAGGATTGCCGCCCGTGAGGATCTGGAGCGGCCTGACTTCGGACCGGCTCGCCCGCTTCCCGCTCACGACTTCCCACAGGCGACCGCACTCCTCCGTGTCCAGCGGCCCCAATCCGACGATGCGGAACATCTCGAAAAACGGCTCGGTCACGTCGTCCAATTCGCGGAAGTGGCTGGTAGCGGAGCCCAGCAGGATGATCTGCGGTTCCGTCTGAAGCACCTCGCGGAGCTGCCAGCCGAATTCGTCGTGGGCATCCCGGTAGAGCGATTGCAGGTTCTCGACGACTAGGACGAGTCGCTTACCCAATCGATCCGCGGCTTCGAGGACGGCGGCGCGAGCCTGTGCCTCGGTGATCTGCTCGCGCCAGCGCGGCGAAAGCGCAGCCCGGGTGTCACGGAGTTCCCGCGCCACCGCGGCTTCGTGCCGATCGACTTCGTTGGCCAGATGGAACATGGTCTCCAGCCAGAAGTCGGTGAGACTGAAGATCTGGTGGCTTTCCTCCATGAAGCGGACCGGGAGCAGCGATCCGGCGAAGTCCTCGTGGCTTCGGAGCTCCGCCGCGACTCGCGCAAGGAGCATGGTCTTGCCTCGTCCGCGAGGCCCGATCACGAGCATGTGCTGGCAGGAGGGGGACGCGATGTTGCCCCGAAGGTCATCGAGCAGGAGGCCGAGCTCGTGACTGCGGACCACGAACTGCTCCCTGATCTCCCGATCCGATTGGAGCAGGCCGGGGTTGAACTTGCGGATGGTGCGGGCGGGTTGGTTGCTCATTGGCCTTCGGTTCTGTAGAGGTGCTGAACATCTTCGACGGTCACCGCTCGTGTGCCTCTCAGGGTGGCAAAGTCTCGAATCTGTGCGAAGAACGACTGCACATGGTGCGGAATGCCGAGCCCCATGGCGTCGTAGACCGCGTCCGCTACGCCTTCTTCGGCCTGCAATCCCTCAGCCGCGGCGAGGCGCTCGAAGCACTCTATGCTGGTCGTCCGGTCCCAGGGCTGCAGGCGCCGTCCGAGTTCTCGGGCGATGCTGGTCTTCCCCATCCTCCGCTGCCCGGTCAAGAGGATGTGGTTGCGATTCCGGACGTGGGATTCCAGAACCCGCAGTTCGGGCTCGCGATCGAAGAAATCGTCTCCGCTCACCCAGCGGCCGGCTGTTGGTCTCATGGCTGTATTCCCGTTGGTGTGGTTTGTGGATGAGAAAGAGAATACACAACGGTTTCGTTGTCAACGTATCGTTGTGTAATTGATTTCGAGGGCGTGACGGACTCGAGCATGTCCCAGGCCCGCGAGCCCGAGCCCTGGACCGGTTGCTCGGTCTCTCTAAAGCAACCAACTTCCGAGTCCTCAGACCGGAATTGGAGAGAACAGGATGAGAAGACGGCTGACCGCGATTGTGGAACGCGACGGGAACGGGTATGTGGCTCTGTGCCCGGAGGTGGATGTCGCCAGCCAAGGAGATTCCGTGACCGAAGCGCGGTCGAACCTAGAAGAGGCCTTGGGCCTTTTCTTCGAGACGGCCTCCAGTGAGGAAATCGAGAAGCGCCACCACCCCGTCCCAACCGCCGACCAAGAACACGGTCCCTGTGGACGGCCACGGTGACACCACGACCCCGTTAGGCCAGATTCGGACCAGCCCCCCGAGTGCTCCGGCGCTCGACCACATTCCCCCCCACGAGGAACCCCAGCCCCCCCTCATGCCCGTCCCCACCCACCACGCCGACGCCCTGAAGAGCCGCTTCAGAGATGTGTTCGGATGCCGCGGAAGGGAATTCGGCAGCCTATCCCGTGGTGTCCTGGGCATCTCGGACGGCAACGAGGGTGTCCAATGGAACGCCGGGTACTACCCCCGTGACGGCGCGGTCTGGTTGGGCGTCAACCTCGAGGGCATGAAGTACGACGACTGGCCGGTCGCGCGACTCATCGAGCGAGAGATCTCCCGTCCGCTCCTCCTGACCCGGTATCGCCGGAAGGTCGCAAGACCCGATAAAGTCACCGTGCTCTGGGCGCGGGACGCGTGGCAGTGCTCCGCCCGACGCCGGATCAAGGAGGCGAATCTCGCCCCCACGCCGATCGCGCTGGATCGCCTCGATGGTCAGGGCTGGGCGGATGCCCTGGGAGGCGCGAGGGAATGCCTGGATCCGCGGAGGCAACATCGGGGCCGCAGGAAGGTTCCGGTCACGCTGCTCCCTTCGAAACAGCACCACTGGGAACGACAGGTTGAGATGGATGTGAGCCCTCACCTCAAGATCAGGATGCCGCTCGCCGAGATCACGGTTCGCGCAATGCGGCAGGCGAGGGACAACCTGGAGGCGCTGTATGGGTTCGTCGCTGAACGGTCAGGGTCGTGCGGCCATCGCAGCAGGTATTTGAAGAAGTAGCACTTCCCAACACAATTGTTGCCAACGATTCTGGTGCGTGACCCGAGATTGCGGTTGGATGGGAAGCCAGTTGGCCCCCTCATTCAGCAAGGGCCCGCACGACTGCTTCGGGATCGTGGTCGATGACGGTCAACAGGACCCGAGCCGCCCGGTCCGGGACGCGCCGCCCCTGTTCCCAGTCCTGCACCGCCCGCACGTCGAGGCCGAACCGGTCCGCGAATCTCTGGCGGCTGAGCTTCATGCGCTTGCGGAGTGCCACGATGCGTTCCGCAGCGGGATCATCGACGATTCGGCAGGGGAGCGACGTTTCTCCTCGTACGTGGGCCAGCACTTCGCCAAGAGCCGCTTCCACCTCACGTCCCAGATCTGTTCGCCCGGTCGTCATCGGTTTCGTTCCTCCTTCTTGATCGTTCGCGCTACGGTCTTCGCGATGCGCAGTTTGCGAATGGCGCGCTCGTGGGTTCGAGTGGTGTAGATCGCACTGAAGAATGTGCGGCAGTGCCGCACCTTGGGCAATTGGGAGTGTGGCGGAAGGCGTCGTGCATGGAGTCTCCGGGATCGGTGCCGGGAGCCCGCGAGACCGAAAGGGAACGATGCGAAGGGGGTTGAGGAGCTCGATCGACCGCCCCGCGATGATCATCTCCGCGAGCGCATCGAAATCCTGGGGGACGTGCTCAGGGCGTGCCGGACGACATGCTGATCACACTCCGAGAGCTGGCACCTCCACGTGCTCTTTGTCGTCGGCTTCGCTTTGTGCCGCGGTCCCCGTGTTCTCCAACCGCTTGTACTCCACGGTCACGCCGCCCTCCCGGAGCCGGAGACATTCACGGGCGCCCGGTTCGAACGGGTTGGGCAGCCAGTCGCACTCGGGCCGCTCGGACAGCGCCTGTCGGACACGAAGGACGCGCCAGCGTTCGTCCTTCCTGGGGGCGATGCGGCTTGCCGCGCTGAGTTCGCTCGACGGCAGCTCGAAGCTGGTGCCGTCCCCGGTCGTGGCCTTGACCTCGACGCACCATGTGACTTGCTCGTGTGTGAACCGGAAATCGTAGCCATGGCTGTCGCTCGTCTCGTCCTTCTCGGCGTCCAGCAGAGGCACGATCCTGTTTCGGAACTCGGAGACCCATGCGCTCTCGTCAATGCCGAACTTGGCCTTGAGAAAGCGGAAGGCCTGCATTTCTCCGATGATCCCCACGAATTCGGGAAGGTGGGGCGAGCCATACAGATGCGAAGTCTTTGGGCCGCGCCGACCGCCCTCGCCGTCGCTGGGTGGCTTTCCGCCACCATTGTTCCGCCTCGGCGGCGGCGGAGCGATCCCGGGCCCTTCCCCCGGTGGCTCAAGCTTCTTGAGGCGCTCGAAGATGTCGCGGTAGTTCTCGTCGGTGCTGTCGACGGGCTCAAGCACGTCAGCAACCTCGCGCGTCGTCTCCGGTACCCTCCTGCCGTTCCGGTCTGTGCACGGGATGCGCAATCTCTCGTACATTGCCTCGATCGTGTTGCAACCAGTAACGGCATCGTGGAAATCGCTGTCGTCAACCGCCAGCGTCGCGCGCTCGAACAGGTCGTCTTCTGGCCAGTCGCGCAGGTACATGGAGTCGTCCAGACGGACTTCAGGTGCCTTCGCGCTTGATGTCGGCTCGGCACCCTTGTTCTCGAGCCAGCACTCGTAGAGCCTGCGCACCCCGCGGACCGCCTTGTCGAGGCGGTATTGGTTGTCACGCGCCACCTCGAGCGGGTCCAGCCCAAGGGCAACTCCTCCCCACTCCAGAACTGACCGGAATTCGCTGATGGATGTCGAGGGCTCGAAGACACCGAGATGCCGCTTGGCCTCCGGGATCGCCTCGTATCCTGCGCGGAGGACACCAAAAACCTCTTCGAACGGCACTTCCCACCAGTCTCGGGACCATTGGGCGCAAAGACGCGGCCATTCCGGGTCCTTCTCGAGGCTCTCGAACACCTTGGTGAGCTTGGAGAAGAACCTGCCCTGATCCTCGATGGCATCCCTGTCGTTCTCCGTGGCGACATGTCGGGCGAAGGCGCGGAGCAATGGCGCGGCTTCGTCCAGGTACCGATTCGCCTGGGCTTCGGCTTGCGCATTGGCGACCTGTTCATACCCGTCCCCGAGCGCCCGAAGAGCTTCATTCCACTTCGGAAGTGCGGCGACATCACCCAGGACTCGCCACGCCCGATACCCCATCCCGATGTCGTCGTAGCACTCCCTTGCGGCGGCCATCAGTTCCTTGGCGCGAGTGGTCCGATCTTCCGCGCGAACCCGGTCACGGAGTCCGTCCGCAAGCCATACGGTTAGCTTGGCGGTGTCGGTCTTGTCCTCATCGAGAATGGCGTCGTCCAGCTTGAGGAGCTTTGCGAGCGGCCGAATCCGGTCGCGCAGCATGGTGATCTCGCCGATCCAGCGGAGTCGGATATCGGACAACGCTTCGGCGTCGACCTCCGCGCGATCCAAGGCCGCCGCGATCTGCCCCGAGGTCGGTCGAGTCGGTGTGCGGCTTCGCGCGAGGGATCCCAGCACGAGGCGAAGATCCTTGAGCAAATCCTGACGATCGAGAACAGCCTGCGAGGCCGAAGCGATCTCCTCCCACAGTCCGCCCTGCGCGATGTTGTGGTGAAGGAGTAGAATGCCGGGCCGCGGCAGCCAATGCGCTCTCGGGTCACTGCGCGCGACAATCCGCTCGCCGTCCAGCAGTTCCACCCGGATGGAGTGGCACAGGCGTACTCGAGCGCGGTCAAGTCGACGGGCGGCATCCAGCCAAGCTTTGGTGGCGGGGCCAGTTGGATTCCCGCCCCCGTGCGCGGCCAAAGCGAGGAGGACGACCGGAAGCCAATCTAGGCCGACCTCGTCCAGCGTTTGAGCCCCGTCTGTCGGCCGGGCACCGGAGGGACCGTCGATAAGGCAGCGGACTGCCAGTGTGGAGGTCGGGGTTGCCCCGAGTTCGCGGAGGCGGTCCCCGATCGGGCCCTGGGCTTCCTTCGGCCGCATCGCGAGGATCGGTTCCTCTTGTTCGCGGAGGGACCGTGTTGGCGCGAGGTCGTCCGGAAGGTAGACGTCGTTGATATCCTCGGCCGTGCGGATGACCAAAGTTCGCGGCTTCGTCCGGACCAGGAATCGCTTGGGAAGGTCACGGTCCTCCCCCAGATGTTTCCACGCATGGCGAATCTGGCCAATCAGCACGTCGAAGCCACCGGCGGGCATCGGTCCCCCGTTTTCAATCACACCGGCCAGTGCCTCGAGCAGCGCCGGTCCGGTCGAATCGTCCTCCGTGGGGTAGACGTTGAGCCCGACCGTCCTGAGGGCCCGAAGCAACTCGCATTCCTCCTCTAGCGCTAGCCGGCGGGCAAGAGGCAGCAGGAGGGGTGACAAGTGGCGAAAGCGGCTGCCTAGCCCGCGAAGGAGGGATTCGGGCACGAGCCATCGTTCCCGCAGAGGTCGCGGCTCTTGGCGCGGCGTGTGCGCTTCGTCGGAACCTTCGTGCAGCCAAGGTAGGGTCGAAAGCCAGTGTTTGAGCGGAGACGAGATCCGCTGTGAGAAGTACTCGCCTCCCACCTTCCTGATCGTGACTTCGTCCCAGCCCTCCCGCCAGCGGGGAAGCGAGGCCAGGATCAGTTTCGACAGGGCAGCTCGGGCCGAATCCCCCAGATCCCTACGATGAAGCAGGGCAAGTGCTCTGACACCCCGGAGATCGTAGTCGAACCATCCCTTATGCCTAGGCTTGACCTCGCCCAGCACGGCCTCCTTCCAATCGTCCCAAGCGGACTCCTGTATGGTGGCGGGGCCCTTGCCCGGGAGCTTCGGATGATCGCGGCACATCCCAAAACGAATCGTTTCGCAAGCCTCGAGCCGTAGCCCGTCCACCAATCCCGCGCGGTGGAACTGGGCGCTGCGACTGGCGAGCTCGATCCCGGGCGGATCGCCGACGGCGGTGCCGCGCTTGTTCCCTCGCGGAAACCACAGTTCGTCGCCAGGGGGCAGTAGTGCACCCCGTAGCAGTTTCTCGCCTTCCCCGTCGGACAGGTCGTCGGCCAGCGTCTCTAAGTGGTCGCCGGAGCGTCCGTCCCACCCTGGTCCAAAGGCAGCCTCCGACACTGCGAACCAGCCAGCGGTGCAAGCGACGGGAAGCTTGGCGAGTTGATCCAACAGGCCCTCCGGTTCCTCGTGGCCGATCACCTCCAGCGTCCAGGCCAGCGCATCGGCGCAGACCGCCGCCTCCGGACTGCCATGCTCCGCCGGAAGCTCCGGCAGCGACGGGACGATAACCTCTCGGAGAAGGTCCTCCCTGCGGAAGCTCTGGACAAACCGCCCATCGAGGAACTTCTGGACTTCGGTGCGTCGGCGTTGTGGGTCTTCGTGCGTCTCTACATCGCGGTGGAGGAAAGCGATCCGCTCCTTGAGAGAGACCGGAACGGAGCCGACGAAGTCAGCGGCGTCGTCGGCCCCTTGGCGAGGCTGAAAGAACATCCGAACGGCGTTGGACGCCGAAAGCAGCCGTCCATCCTCGGTGGGCAGGAATCGTGCCTTGGCGAGAGGGTCGGCGTCAGGATCCTTCGGCTCGGACCGCAGCTCCGGGGGAAGCACGGAAAGCACGCTGCTCAAGAATTTGTTCCAATCGGGCGGCGCCTCCGCGGCTCGGGAAGGATCGGCCTGGGCGCCGGCCTGGCGTCGGCCGGCCTGCTCGGCCATTCGCTCCAACGTGCTCGCCCACTCCCCGTCCGTAGGAGCTGGCGAGCCACCGAGAGACCGGAGCAAGACCTCGACGGGTTCACGCCGTTCGTCAAGCGCGGAAGACGCAACGGCGAATCCGGCCAGTGTGCGCCACTCCGCCTCGCCGAACGGATCGTCGGCCGGGATACTCGGCATCGTTCGCGCAACGCCGGGCCTCCGCCAACCGCTGTCGCACAGAATCAGCGCCATGCTGCTCGAGGGGGGGACAGTCGTCCCGGTCGCGAGCGCGTTCCCGAAGGCGCCGTGTCAGTTCGGGATCGTCGGACGGCGGCGAACCCGCCTGCGCAAGCAGATCGATCACCGCCCGGCCCCGCCACGGCTCCGCGGGACCCCTCACGAGTTCGAGAACGGCGTCGAGTGCCAGGTCCGTCACGAACTCGAGCATCAGCTCGTTGTATGCGTCGTCGAAGTCGATTGTCTTCCGGTCCAGCGATCCGTAGGACGGGGCGTTGACGTGCGCGCCGATGCCGGTCTTCATCGTCGTCGGCAGGAAAATGACAAGCGCGCCCCGCCTTGCCTCCCGCGTCTTCCTCGACCGCGACGGCGACCTCGACCTGCCGCACCTCCGGCCATCGGTTTGGCAGGTGGCGGACGGCGGTCCCGATCCGTTCAGCCAGCCTCCGGCTGACCTGCGCCGCCAAGTATCCGGCTCCAGACGTGGAACAAGCGCTCGGCGGTCGCGTCCGGTCCGGTCCTGCCGACCCGCAGTCGAGTGTGACGGGCGCCGGGGATCCCCCCGTGATCAGGTTCTTCCCGAGTGGCCGAAAGCGGGCGCTCGGCCTCCACCTGCCGTTTGAGTTCGACCACCTCCTCGTCTATCTCGCGCCGAAGCACCGACAGGTGCGGCAGGAAGACGACCGCCGCCTCGTCCAACGCTTCAAGCTGCTTGCGAACCGATGTGGCGGCGGCGTCAGCGCTGCCCGCCCGTCCTCCGTCCAGAGGAAGGCGAATGACCGTCACGTGTCCGTCTTCGAGCAGCTTTGCCACTTGAGGCGGCGGATCGCCGAGAAACCGCGGAATCACATAGGGTGAGAGGTAGTTGCGCCCCTCGTCCACCGGGTCGATTCCATCCTTCTCCAACCGTCTCCGGTACTCCTCGATCTGTTCCGGAGACCAGTCGACGACCTGCTCCGTGCCGAATTCCGGGTCGGTCGGCGGGTCGCCGGCGAGAAGCTCCCTGGCTACGCGTCCTATCGGTTCGCACACATCGGGGTCAAAGCCGAACGTAAACGCGATACCGTCTCTGGTCGGTGCGGTCGACCACACCTCCGGTCGGGTGGACACCTCGAGCACGCTCTGAAAACCGAGTCCCTTGTTGCCGACACTCTCGTTCGGATCCTTGGGACTCTGCGCGAGCTGGCAGATTCCGCTGAAGTCCTCGTGGTGAAAGGGGCGGCCGCTGTTGGCGACCAGCAGTTCGGGTTCGGGCGACGTTCTCAGCACGAAGGAGATTCGCCGGGGATCGTCGTCTTCGGCGAAAGCGAGGACATCGTGGGCATTCTGCAGCAGCTCCAGAATGGCTCGACCCCGGTACTCCTGCGCGACCTGGCTACCCAGGCTGGCGACCGTTCGATAGTTTCGCGTGCCGTTCTTCAGCTCATCGAGGAAGGTCCGCACCTGGCCGCGGGCCTGCTCTTCGATGACCGGCTTGGCCGCCCGCCTGCGCTGGCGGTCGAACCGCTGCTGTCCTTCAGTGGACTGGTTGACGAGTCGTTCCTTCATCTGCCTGGCTTGCTCCCGTCTCGGCGGTCGGGTCTTGAGATTGAGTTGAGTGTGGCGGATCGGTCACCGAATGGCGAATGAGTGCATCCTGCGCTGCTGCGTCGACGGGGGCCACCCCTTGCGCCAACCCCTGGTGCGGAACCCGTCGATCACTCCCACATCCGGCTGAATCGGAGAGACGCCGCGCTGCGACCCCGGGTGCGCACGCGCCCTGCCAGCTTCCTCCGCCCTGGGCGGCCGGTCAGAACGTGCCCTAGATTCGGCAGACACTGTCCGCCGAATCTCCCGAGGGGGTCGCCGCGCATGTCGATAACCGTCCAGATGTCAACTACACACGACATAATGTAATCCATAGATGACATCCGGATTCCACAAGGGCCCGACATCGACCGTCGCTGAACAGGTTCGCTCCTATTGGGAATCTCGCGCGTCCTTGACGCTCTCTCCGGTGGGCCGTAATGGTCATTGCCCCCGCAGGAACGCCACCCGCCAATGGAGCCCTCCCGCCACCCCCCATGCCCCTCCGCAAATCCCACCTCTACTCCTCGCTCTGGCAGAGCTGCGACCAGCTGCGCGGCGGCATGGACGCGTCCCAGTACAAGGACTACGTCCTCACGCTGCTCTTCATGAAGTACGTCTCGGACAAGTACGCCGGGAGCGGCGACTTCGCCGACATCACGGTGCCTCCCGGGGGAAGCTTCGCCGACATGGTCGATCTCAAGGGGACCAAGGAGATCGGCGACGGGATCAACAAGGTCATCAGCGCGCTCGCCGACGCCAACGACTTCTTGCTCAAGGGTGTGGTCGACCAGGCGGACTTCAATGACGAGACCAAGCTCGGCAAGGGCAAGGAGATGCAGGAGCGCCTCACGAAACTCGTCGGGATCTTCGAGGGGCTCGATTTTCGCGCCAATCGCGCCCATGGCGACGACCTCCTGGGCGACGCCTACGAGTACCTCATGGGGCACTTCGCGACCCAGTCGGGCAAGAGCAAGGGGCAGTTCTACACCCCGGCGGAAGTCTCCCCCATCATGGCCCGGGTGATCGGCATCGGCCCGGACTCCAGGCGGGATCACACCGTGTACGACCCGACCTGCGGCTCCGGGTCGCTTCTCATCAAGGCCGCTGAAGAAGCGCCCCACGGGCTGACCGTCTACGGCCAGGAGAAGGATGTCGCGACGTGGACGATGGCGCGGATGAACATGATCCTGCACGGACGCGTGGCCGCCGAGATCAAGCGCGACAATACGCTGGCCGCCCCCCGGTTCACCGAGGGACCGGGGCGTCTCAAGCGGTTCGACTTCGCGGTCGCCAATCCCCCGTTCTCCGATAAGGCCTGGACCAACGGCCTCGACCCGGCCAAGAACGGTGACTTCGCCTTCCTGCTGCACCTCGGGCGCTCACAACTCGCTTCCTCGAGAACAACCACGATAGAATTATGCCCAACAAGATGAATACGTACCATAGCGGATCGGAACAGCACTCACTTGCACCGACACTTCAAACAATCGAAGATCTGTTTTGGAAGGTTGAGCGAGAACTCTATCGTACTTGGCATGCACGCAATGCCCATCACAAGGCCGATCATCTATACAATTTCTGCATAACAGCACACGCGCTCCGAGATTACTACTTGAAGATGGTCCTTGACACCTCCCCTACTGAGGTTGACAAGCAACGTCTGCACGAGGAATGGAACCAAGTTGCCGTCCTTCTTGCGGTACGGGACATCGCCAACTCTGCGAAGCATTGGAAGCTGGTCAGACCAGTTGCTACAAAAGGAATGCTTTTGGACACCGATAGCGGCGTGGATGTCTATATGTCAGAAGACGACATGGTACTAGACAAGGTACAAATGCCCGGATGGATCATCGAGGTAAGCCCCGATAGCAAATACGACACATGGAGCTTCCTACAGGAAGTACTCAACTTTTGGCGGCGATTTCTCGATTCGAAGGGCATCTCGGTCCGGACCCAGCCTCGATCAATCTACTTCGGTGAAGATCAAACGGAATCCTTGGGTACAGTTGATTTGCCGTAGGTAAGCGCTACCCACCGGAGGAAACGAGTATAGTGCCCCCAGTTCCTCTGGACAGCATCCTAGTTAGCAGCCCTTCTGGGTCCTTAGACTAGCCAGCTAGCAGTGTACGCTCGAAACGGTGGTCGGTAGAGCCTCAGCTCTCGACAAGCTGGCTGTTCGCAGGCTTGTGAAGGCCGCAGACGGGCGCCTGCGATTCGCGCGCTACGTGAAAAACCGGCCCCAGGGAGAAGCGAGGAATGCGCTGCAGCGCGCCGCCAGCCGTTCGTCGTGATCTGTAGCTGGGATCACAAAGTACACGCGTGAAGTGAACCGCCGCCAACGAAGCGTGACCGAACCCTCGGCACCCTCCAAGTGCTCGCGCAGCGCGTCGTGTCGAGCGGCTATCTGCTCTTCGGCGGTGCCCTTCCGCGCGATGTGCTGATAGACGACGAGACTTTGTCCTCGAGCCCAGCATGCACGGAGATCGTCATAGTAGACATACTTCGGTCCCTTGGTCCGTAGACATCCGACGCTGGGAATTTCAAGCCCATTGTCGGGATCGGCGAACACGAGGTCGGCATGCTCCACGGCGCGGAGCCCGGCTTCGACCCAGTCACTGCGCTTCAACGCTTTCGATGCCCTCGGTTCGTCGCGCCCGAAGGCCAGCATGTCGCCGAAGAAATCAGTGTCCGGTGGCAACACCCCGCTAGTCTCCACCGCCGCAATCGACCGCTCGCCGTGTACGATCGAGTGCATCTTTTGAAATAGCTCCGGGTCACACTTCCGGTATTCCTGGGCGCGCGGTGGCTCGAGATAAGAGACGTACTTGCCATCACCGGGAGTCGCATCCTCGAATCGATACCACAGCACGCCAAGGCGAAGCGCCGCCCCGTGGGCGTCAGGGCCACACAGCCAGCGAAGCAGGCCGTACTTGCCAAAGTCTCCTACGTCGCCTGCGTAGCGATCCTGCATGAGCGCCTCCGGATGTCCCGCGCAACCGTCAAGAAGAGAACGCCGCGACAGCCGGGACCAGCACGGCACATTGTGACGCTTCGAGGGCGAGAACGATGGCGCATTCGTGGCGGTGCGACAAGTAGGGTAGGTCGGCGGGAAGGGCAGGAACGGAGATTGGGCTTCGACCGGCGAAACGGGAGGGACCGAGGGCGAGGGGTTGGGGCGTCTTGGTGTAAGCACGCGGTCGTCCAGTAGGCTGAGGCGATTCCAGGGAAGGGATCAGAGGCCTTGAATCGGACCGCGCCAGCGCACCCGGCATTCGCGCTCATTTCTCCCGAGAACGCCAGAACCGACCGACCGCTTCCGCATACAGAGGCCAACAGGATTTGCGCTGCGGATTGAAGCGCCCGCGTTCTCCAGGCCGCGCGCCGTTCCTCCGCAGGAACGGGCTTGCGTTCTCCAGGGTGGTAAGTCTGAAGCCAGAGACACTCGTTCGTTCCCGACTCGACTTCGATGACGCCGGTTTCGTAGTGAGCGTCGTATACGTAGCCTGGGCTGTCCACAGCTCGCACGTCATGCTGTCGGACAACGAAGCTCTTGAGAATCGCCTTCTTCGCCTGCTTGCCTTGTGTCACGATGATATCCGGACTCAGGATACTTAGTTCGCCAGGAATGAAGCGGCGGCAGTTCTCGAATAGCGTCCTGTCGGCTTGCCGTCGTCCAGGCTTGTTCTGGCAACATTTCGCACTGTTGACGTGGGCGAAGTAGAGCCGGGTATCGGTGACTGTGAGGTCCGTCTTGAACTGGCGGAGCAGTTCGGAGGCCATCTGGTGGGTGCGGTACCAATGCTTGTGCTTTGGGAGCCCCGCCACATCCCTTGCTAGCTCTCGATGACGTACAGCTTCGGCTGTGCGGTTTCGCGAATCCGGATAGGAACTACCTGAGTCCAGCGAAAGAAACAGCAAGCGGGGAAGTTCTCGCTTTTCATAGCGCGGGCCCACGTAACTCGCCTTGGCCTCCGTAAAGTGTGGGGAATTGGCAGAGCACCTTGAATGTGAGGGACAATGAAAATTCAGTGGTGAGATTCCGTGTGATTCGTAGAACGCATTCAGTTTTCTAAGCATAGCAATGGCCTCACTCCAACCCTGGGTCAAGCACTTCGATCAGCTCGGCCAGTACCTCGGTTTCCACCTCATCGTCAGCCGCGATCACGATCGGCTCGAAATCGTGATTGTCCGGCTCCAGCGTGACCTCCACATGCCGCCAACCGTTCTCGTCTTCCGTCTTTCGGCTCCGGTATCGCTTGACCGTAAACCGCTCGCCGGTCTCCGGGTCGATCTCGTCCCGCAATCTCACCAGCACCGTGCGGCCCTGCCGGGAACCGGTGACCGGACCAGCAAACAGGCAGTACGACCCGTCTGGTATACCGGGCTCCATCGATTTGCCCACCACCTGGGCCACAAACATCCCGTCACGCAGCGCACGCCCCGTATCCAGTTCCACCCACTCCCGATCCCACTCACTCAGCGACCCGTGCGGATCACCGAAATCCCCGGCGGCCACCTTGAGCGGCACCAGCGGTACGCACGTACGGTACCGATTTGCGGGCGTCGGCTTCACCAACCTTAGATTCGCCCACCGAGGTACCCCTTCCTGTTCCTCCGATGTATCGGGACTCGTGAACCAGCTCCTGTCCTTCGCCAACTTCCGCCCCTTGCTGCCCTGTCCCAGATAGTTTGCGAGGCGACGGAAATGCCGCGCCATAGCACCTTCGTCGTCCAACTCGTTGGCCGGTATCTCGATCACTTCGTAGTCGCTGTTGCGCAGCCAGGCGCGAATCTCACGGTCTTTCTTGGCTGTGGTCGGGTTCCCGTGAATGTGTTTGCTCATCCCGTCGAGATAGATACACACCCCTTTGCAGAAATCGTCTTCCGGGTCGCGGTAGATGACGTCTGGGGTGGTGGTCCCGAGGGCACCGCCCAGCCGGATCTGCTCGTTGCGGGCTCCTTCTCCGAAACCGGCTCTGAGTAACAGATGGCGAAGCTTCCTCTCCGCCAAGTTGACCGGCACCGCGTCCCCAGACGGTGAGGAAGCCGGTTGTTTCGGTGGAATCTCGTGCTGGAACCTTGGTTGCCGACCCCACTCCTTCAGCGCGTCGAGGGCGGCCGTTCGGTCAAGCTGGTTGTGGTAGTACGAGTTGCGGAAGGTCTGGAGGCAGTCGATGCAGGATGACTCACAAGCGCCCGGGCAGCCCTCCACTACCTCCCGGGCAACGTCAACCACCTCGGCGAACCGCTCGCGCAGACGCTCCAGCAGCCCCGATCCCCCGGGCATCGGATCCCACAGGAGCCCCTGCACCGTGTCACTCCCGATCTCGCCGATCACGAGGATCTGGAGGTCTTCCATGTGCATGTCGAGAATCCTTGTCGCCCCGATCCGAAGAGCCTCGAGCACGCTGTAGGCCTGGGTGGCGTTGGTGCACTCGGGGAGCGAGAGAGCGTCGGCGGCGATATCGGCGTAGAATCCGATCCGGTTCGGCTTGCGCCCACAGCGCTCATGGTGCGATTTGCGGAAGCTCTCGCGTTGCGCTTCCGATGACAGGGGCGACACGCTCTGTCCACAGATGGTGCATACAGGATACCCGAAGCTGTTTCGGCCCTTGATGACCTCCGAAACACCGACGTTGACGAGACGCATTCGCACCCCTCGCCTCAGGAGCAGGGGTTGGTCACCCCATCGGTAGGCGGCACCTCCGCTGTGCTGGCCAAGCTCCAAGCCGTACACGGCGACTCCCAGCTGGAAGCGCAGCTCCTCGTCATCGGAGATGTGAGAGTTGTGGACAAGATCGATGTCGCAGACCGCCATCGCGGAAAGGACTTTCCCGCCAAGCGAGGACGACACGCCCGCCGTGGTTTCCTTGACGGCCTGGTGCTCGGCCGACACCTCGTAGACCGGCATTTCGACGTGTTCGTCGGTGAAGTCCCGGTGGAAGCGGCGGGCGGCGAAGCGGTGCCCGTTGGCATAGATGAGGTTGCCCGGCACGTACTCGCGGAGTGCCGTCGCCGGAGCTCTCGGAAGGACGAAATCCATCGCGCCGTCCAACCAGAACGGGATCTCCGCCCACGCCATCACGAAGCCACTTTCCAGTCCGTACCCGGGAAGGAAGCCTTCCGCCGCCAGAACGCTGAAGGTGATTGACGAATCGTGCCCCTCCGCATGGCTGCGCCCGGCGTCCTGGCCCTTGAGCCTCTTGACGAGTCGGCCACACCGCCTGAAAAGCGCTTCGTCCTCCCCATTCAGGGTCCCCTGCTTCTCGCGCACCGCGTTCAGCCGCCTGATCTGGTCCATTGCCCAGCGCAGGCGCCGCCGCAGTCGCGTCACGACCGCTTCGAGTTCATCCGTGAAGTGGTCCACATGGTTGCGAAGCACCTCGGCCGTTACGACATCCGAATCGGCCTCGGGCCACCCTTGACTGAAGACCGACCGCACTTTGTCCGCCAAATCGGACTCATTCTGGCGGACAAGCTCACGCAGAGGCCCGAAGTCGAACCGCTCCAGCCGGACATCCTCTCCTTCGAACAGATAGGGCCTGACCCTTCGGGGAAGGCAGGTGCCGAGAACCTCGCGGATTTCCTGCCGCTCGGTCTCCGACCTCTGGGGATCGCTACCGTAGCCGTGAAGAGCGGCGATGACCGTGGAGTGGACGTGCTTCGCCACCATCACTTCGTTGCGGAGGTTGAAGGCTGGCGGATCGATGCGGCCGCCAAGCAGCTTCGGGGGCTCGGCGAAGTAGGCACGGTCGTGGGAGACCGGGCGGCAGTAGGTCATGTTCACTGCCATGCGATGTCGGCGGCCGGCCCTCCCGGCGCGCTGCCAGTAGTTGGCGGGAAGCGGTGGTACGTTGCGCATCAGGACCGAATCGAGGCGGCCGATATCGATTCCGAGTTCGAGCGTCGGGGTACAGACCAGGCAGTTGACGGCGTTCGAATCGCCCTTGAACCAGTTCTCGAGGCGCTCGCGGTGGTCGTGGGGAACCATGGCCGTGTGTTCTTCGGGACGAAGCATCCCATAGGCCAGGTCGAGAAGCTGAAGGTTGTAGTCGTCCGGATTCTCGCGGATCCATTCGAGCTTGCCGTCGCAGCGCCAGGCGGGGCACAGGCCGTGGGGGACTTCGCGAGTGATCGTACGGCGGCAATTCCGGCAGCGCGCGACACCGGTGTTGGGGTGCAGCCGGAGCGCGTCCCCGTTGACCTGGTAGACACCATCGAGATTGGGGAGTGCTTTCCCCCTCGACCCCATCAGCCGCACCGGTCTGAGGAGGTTCTGCTCAACCAGAAAGGCGAAGAGGCTTTCCAGGAAGGGGCCGACCGAATCGCCGGGCTCGCCCCACTTCCTGGCGATCTGGCGCATTGTGGTGTCGCCGGCGCTGCTCAGCCATTGCATGACCCACTGGGCCTTCTCATCCGGGCCGCGTCGCAGCTTCAATCCCAGCGGCTTGATGAAGCTGGGAATGAATCCCTGCTGGACTTCGGGTGACCCATCGGCCCAGAACTTCGTGAAGATCTTGTACTCGGGATCCAGCAGTGCTCCGCGGCGGCGGAAGTGGTCGAGAACGCTGGCCACTCCGTCCCGAAGGCGGTCGGCGGGAATGCCCAGCCGGAAAGCCTGTTCCTGAATCCACGGAAGCGATGGGGAGAGTCCGTCGTACCTCACTCTCATCCGGCCCCAAGGCTCCAAGCCAAGGGCCTGGCGGGAGGAAAGGGTGACCTCTCGCAATACCTGAATCCGGAGATATTTCCGGCGTTCACGCATGTGGCGTCCCCCCGAGCCTTCGCGCCGCGCCACTTGCCAGACTTCCGGAAGCAGCGCTCGCGACAGCGCCTCGTCCAATTCCATAAGGTCGTCCAGGTAGCCGGTCAGATCACCGACCGCACTCCCCGGGTTCGCCCGTATCCCCTCCGCCATCAGCGCCCGGAGACGGAAGCGGCGCGCGTGATCCTTCATCCAGCCAGCCTGGAACGCCGCGTCCTGGCGATTGTCGCAGAACACGAGAAGCCGCGGCCGCGCCGCATGGTGCACCATGTCCTGAGTCAGGATGTGCACATCCGCCACCGTTACCGCCCGGACCGGCCGGGCCGGCTCGCGGTACCGTCCGAAGAGACGCCGCCCGTTGGACCCGCACGACAGGCAGCTGGTCAGGTTGCCGGGGTTCTTCGAGCTCTGCCGAACGGCCTGCAGCTCCACCGTGTCGCAGGCATGGCCGCAAGAGCGACACCGGTCCATTCGCTCGGGGTGCGCGGCCGCGCAGCGACGGCAGAAGTGGAGCGGCGCGGTACGCGCGGACGCCGCCGAGGCGCCGTCGGAATCGGTCTCACCGATCAGGCGGTCGACCAATACGAGCCGGTTGCCGCCGTTCGTCTGGTCGAGGGGTTCCCAGTATCGGCCGTACAGGCTGGCCTCTCCGCCTCCGGGATGCTGGCCCGTGTATGAGAAATCTTTCAGGAAGGCGATGTAGTAGTGCTGGCCACAGACCGTGCATGTGGTGACCGGCAGGTGGGCGTAGTGTTGCTCGGATCCATTGCGACGGGAGGGGTCCTTCGCGGTCAACCGCAATTGTGCGTTTTTTTCCTCCTCTGGAAACGAAACCACCGCCCCGCCAATCCCCCGTACGAATCCGTGGATCACTGGTCGCAACAGCGGGCGGGCGTCGTCACGTGCGGCCGCGCCAAGCGTCAGCCAAGCCAGAATCTCCGCTTCGGTGACCGGGCGCCCGACGTGCTTCTCCAGCGCCTCGGGCAGCTCATCAAGCGGGCGCGGTCCAGCAAGTTCCTCGTTCAGACGGAAGACCAGTTCGTTGCGGGAGAGCTGATCGTGCAGGGCCTTGGGCCATTCGGTCCCGTCCTGAGCGCGCAGGTTGCGGCCGGAGAGCGATCGATAGGCCCGCGTGACGGCAGACCCGGAGCCGTCCTCGTCTTCCACCGCCCGCACGCACTCGTCCAGGATCTCCGAGGGATCTCCCGCGGGCGTCGGCGGGACCACTCGCGGCTCTGCCCATGTTTCGGCTTCGTAGTCCTCCCCAACCGTCTCGACATTGTCGATCGGAACGCCAAAGAACCGCGCCGCGAAGCTGCGTGCCGCGTCGGGTTCCTTGGGGTCCGCGATGGTCGCGGAGGTGGCGATGCACCGGGTGTGGCCGGATTCAATGTTGCAGAACGATCCCAGTCGCCGGATCAGGCAGGCCGCCTCCGCCCCCATGGCGCCCGTGAAGGTGTGGGCTTCGTCGAACACCAGGTAGTCGAGGCTCGCCCCGGCAAAGAGTTCGATGTCCTGTTGGCGGGTGAGGAGCAGCTCCAGCTGCTTGACGTTGGTGAGGAGGATGCGGGGCTGTTTGCCGCGCGTCCGCATGGCCTGGCGGGAGCACACTTCTTCGGGTGGGTAGACCGTCTCCCCGGTACCGTCCCGCTGAGCCTTCTTGACGCGGGCCAAATAGTCGGCGCGCGATGTCCCGGGACGGAGCCGGGCACCCACCACATCGGCCTCCCGTTCCGGGGTCTTTCCGACGTAAATGCCGAACGGCACCCCGTACCCGCGAGCAGCCCGCGAATCCGGATGAGCTGATCCTCGGCCAGCGCGTTCATTGGGTAGACGATGACGGCGCTGATCCCGGGGGGTGCGGATTCGTCCCGGAGCGCCAGGGTCTGGCTGACGATGGGGTAGAGGAAGCACTCGGTCTTCCCCGAACCTGTGCCGGTGGAGACCAAGGTGGTGCGGCCATCGGCGATCGCCCGGATCGCGCGTTCCTGGTGGCTGTAGAAGTGGGTGATCTTGGAGGGGATCCGCTCCGCGAGGTGGGGATGGATGAGTCCCTCGTCGATCAGTTGCTGGACGGGAGCACCGGCCCGGAAGGGGCGAGAGAGGCTGACGTACGGACCGCGGAGGAGGGGGGAGGCGCGGGTATGGTCGAGCGAGAGGAGACCGCGCATCTGCGCGAGGAGGTGCGGGTCGGAGAAGGGGTAGGCGGTGAGCTGGTAGCGGAGGAAGCTCTTGGCGACCTTCTCGATGTAGGCGACGGGGTTCAGGGCCATGGGCAGCGGCGTGGGGTGGAATCGGCGGGGCGATTGGAGCGGATCTTGAACTTAATGGCTGTAAGCGAGGGGAAGAAATATGAGATCGCATCCCCATTGGGTCGGGGCCTCGTCCTCGCGTCGCCGTACGCCCGCGAATCAGCGCCCGTCAGACGCGAGCTCACGACTCCCCAGCATCTCCAGCATACCTTTCCCGATGCTCTTCGCAGTGGCGCTTCACTTGGCCAATCCACCGTTCGTACCAGTACCAGGTGCCGCTAACCACTACTCCGTAGCTTCTCCCAGGACTCTTTCCGTCTCGTGCCTGCCAGAGCTTGGTATGATGATGAATCTTGAACCCGACGTACCCGTCTTCCTGCATCTCTTTGACGACGGCACTCGGTAGGTACTTGGGCCGCTCCACTTCCTTGACCACCATCTGTCGATACTGGTCGTTGATTGACCTGCCGAGATCAGAATCGGGCCGCACAAACTCAACCACCCTCTCGGCTTGAGCTGTCTTGCTCGTAACTACAGGCGTGAACAGCAGGCGACACTTGAAGCGGTGAGAATCAGTGATTCCCTCGGGTAGATCCGCATCGAATTCCTGAACGAACTTCGCCACGTTCGCTGGCAGGCCGCCCTTCGCATCATCCAATGGATCGTGTGGAGTCACGATATCTCGGAAGTTGAGGGCGATGGCCGTTGCGTCCCCAAGCGAGTGCTTCTGTCCGAAGAGTTCGCACACATAGTGCTCAAAGTTGAGACAACACGCGAAGTATCGGCCCGACAGGCGTTCATCTACCCCAGCTGAGTTGTGATGGACGATCTCGTTTCTCAACTTGATGAGAAAGCGCAGATTGCACTTGGTCGCCTCATCGAGTGGACAAGTCGCATCTTTGAGACATCTAGCCAGCTCCCAGTACCGAAACTCCCCGGTAGGCGTCCGTTCGAACTTCCGCCGCTTCGGGCCCTGCTTGAAGTGCCGGTATTCGATGCCGTTGCGATGGTAGTACGCGTGTAGCAGATAAGTCCATGCAATGCTCATTACTACGATAAACACTTCGGTCTTGAAGGTTGCGAGGGGATTGTTGAATATCTGCACCGCGTTCAGGGCCGCTTCGCGGGACTTTTGCAGCAGGCTGGCTGCAATGGGAGGTCTGCGCTTCCTTGCCATGACTCTCTTCCGGGTTTGTCTGTTTACCAATAGATATGAAGTGTCCAATGCCTACAGCGCCTCCACCATCTCGGACTCGAAGTCCTCCCGCGACGCGTCCCGGCGGTAGAGCGCCCCGATGTCGCGGAGCATTCCCGCCGTGCGCGGGTAGGCCGCGCGGATTGCTGCCGCAAAACCCTCGTACCGCTCGGCCAACGTGCGCTCCGATGCTCCACCCACCGAGGGGTCCTTCACAACTGCGCCGCGGCTGTTGTAGACGCCCATGCCGAACCCCTGCTCGAGGTGAGTACTACTTAGCTCCTCAATGACCTCTCGGATAGGCTTGCATGGCCACGTGCCGTCTGGATCCTGCGGGCCATCACTCAACATCTGACCGATCATCTGATGGCCGACCTTGACCCGCCCAGCCCGCTCCAGCGCGGGAATGGCATTCTCGATCCATCGACAAAGCTCGGATCCGTCCACTTCACCATCGGCGTGACCGGGGATAGTTCGCCAAGACTGAAAGACCGAGTAGCCGGAGGCGGCACGAAGCTCGTCCTGCGGACTCACCTCACCGGGCTCCTCGCCCTCACCACGAAAGACCACCGACAACATCTCCAAAAAGAACTCAGGATCCTCCGCCAAGAGCCGGTGCAGTGCATCCGGGGTTCTTTCGTGGTAGCTCAGCGCCGGCATGAGTCGCCACTCCAAGCGCGCCAGAGCCGTCTCCTCGTAGTCCGCCCACTTCAGCGCATCAAGAAGAAACCCGGCGGAACTCGCGAAATCCGGGCCGGAGGTATCGCACCCAACTGTCACGGAGGCCGCCGCGTCAAGAAGCCTGGCTACAAGTTCCGGGGGCACCATGCCCTTGGTCACACGCTCATCGAATGCAAGCAGATCGGCGGCAACAAACGGTCGTTCCGCTTCAACGAGACCGGCGATCCCCTCCGCGAGATCCTCATCCTCGACGTAGCGCGGTGTGACCCTGCGCCAGTACTCATCGGCGATGTCCTCGCCACAGGTGGTGGCCAATCGCCAAGTGCTCGCGCAATCGGGCAGCACCAACAATAGCTCCACCCGCTGATCTGCGGTAAGCGGAGGTCATCTCGCTCAAGTTGCCGAACCACCCAAGCGTCGCCGTCAGTATGGGCACGACCCTCCGCATACCCGAATGCCATCTGGCGAAGCGCCCGGTGTGGATCGGCAAGGTGACGCAGCAGTATATCGTCGGGGCGCAGCAACGCCATCGGTGCACTCGCCGCCGCGAACCCCAGCGCCGAAGGATACTCCACTGCTTTCGCGAATTCGGTCAGGCCCCGCAGTCCGTCCCGCTCCAGGACTGCCACGACAGCCTTTGCTCTTTCATCAGAGACCCTTTGTCGCCGAACCTCCCACGGTGTCTTTCCCCGGTCGCCAGTGCCCACATCGGGTGGCGCAGAGTGAATAGCCAGCCGTAGAGGGCAACGGGATCGTCGGGGGAGAACCGTTTGAGGATCCCCTCCAACCGCGCCACGTACTCCTCTGGCATCGCCCATTTCGCCGTACCGTGGGCCCGGTGACGAGTGACGATCCGTCGAAGCGCTTCCCAGATCGCAGTTCGGGTTTCCTCACCGAGTTCCGCCGGGTCAAGTCCCTTGAGGGCCGCTACTACGAGATCGTGTTCCCTGCTTGGCAGCATGTGTAGGCGTCCGAGAACTCCCGCCCATCTCCGGCCACTCGACCCCGCATCTTCCAGCAACCGCACCACCACCTCCGCGATCGTCCGTGCCCACTCACTCCGCGCAAGGGCCCGCCCCGCGCCGGCGGCCCAGTCCTGTATCGATGGCCGCGAAGTCGGAATGCCGACCGCGTGGAGCTCCGGGAGCATCGAGATCATCACATGCCACGCCGCGGAACCATGGGACTTCCGAAGCCGATCGAGCACCGCGAGTCGCTCGTCCAATGTCGCGGACGTCTCCGGCAGCCAGCTTCGGAAGATCGCCCTGAGAACACCGAGCGGCCGATGAGTCGTCCTGCTGCGTCCACCTCCACTCGGGCGAAGCTCCGACTCCGGATCCACCGCATCAAGCTTGGCAAGCAGTGAAACGACGCGCCCCAGATGGTCTGGCGACCATGCCAAGACCTCAAGCGCTTGCAGGAGTCCCGTGTGTCTATACGACCCCGATATCGGGTCTCCATCAGCGTGAAACAACTTGCCCAAGGCGGGTTCTGGATCCCTCAGGCCTTCCTCTACGGCCTTCAGGAAATGGTCAGGTGCGGCCTCCGCCAGCAACGACAAATGGCTGGAGAGTGAAGCCCACAGTCGCCAGTCCGCATGGGCTGCTTCGAGCAACTTCCGAATGATCCGTTGAGATGTGTCCCGAGCCGAGTAAGTCGGAGATGGCACTTCACTCCCATGAACGCCCATAACTGCCAATGTCCTGGCCAGGCCGACTCTCAATAGTCCCGAGTGCTCCGGCGTATGGCCCAGGCCGCTCGCCATCCAGCGCTGATCGGGTGGCAGGTCGAACGCCGGGTCTACACTTCCGAGGACGGTAAGCGCGGGGTCTTCGAAGCGCTCAAGATCGTGCCGGAGGATGTATCCGCCCAGGAGCTGCCAAGCGTCCTCCGGGGAAACGAGATACCATGCGTCCTGTTTGCGTCTGACCATGGGATCGCTCCCGACGCTCCACTCAATCAGCGCCTCCACCACTTCTTCATATGGCCCCCTTCCGAGGCGCGACAGAACCTCACGGTCGCGCCGGTTCGCGTCGTTCCACGATCCGGCCAGAACTGCGGGAATCAATCCTCGAGCAACGCCAGGCTTCGACCATTCCGGCGTCCGGAACGCGGGGGTCCGCGCGATGCGGCGCCGAAAAGCAGTCATACTCCGCACAGCCAAGCCTGCCATCTGGTAGGCCCGATCGTTGTCATACCCGAATTCGTTGAGCGCGTCAGCAACCCGTTGGCGAGACACTGGAGGGATTCGAATGATGTCGTCCCCTTGTACAGGCCCGGCCTCGTCCATCGGGATCACCACTGCGTGACCCGCCCGGGCTGCAGCGGAAGCGAGCTCCTCGGGATCGAAACGTGGCACCAGCACGAGTGGCGGGCGTGCACCGGTCAGGTGCCGAAGAGCTTCAGGCGACTCCACCACCAGGCACCGTGCGAGGATGCTCTCCGCCTTCTCTGGTGGGAGACCTCGAATCGCGCAATACATCCATGCGATCGCCTCCCCCCGGGATTCTGCACGGATGCTGACGGCCTGTCCACTGATATTCGCAAGGCGGCGATGCATTTCGGCAACCGCTTCTTCCCGGCCCGACAGCACGATCGCGGGCGTAAGGGCGGGACGCGTCGCTCCCGACCACTCGTTCCAGTACGCCTCGAGGTCGTTCGTGCCGGGAGGGATCTTGCCGATCTGGATGGACAGCCAGTTGTGAATGGCAGGCGCTTCCTCCAACCACGCAGCCACATCATCGGCGTCCAGCACCTTCACGTGGCGCCATGGACCGCTCTCCGACTTCTCGCGGGCCCATACTTCCTTTCCGCCCCACCGTCGCAAGGTGACGAAGACAAGCGTGGTATCCTCGGTGACAAGTGGCTTGCTGTCTTCCGACCGTTTCCGGTAGTCCTTCTCGGCCTTGGCTTGCGGACGCGCCGCAACGCTCATCTCCCATCCCGAAGTGCCTTCCGGGACAAATGGCGTGTCCTGCTCATTCCGGACGATTCCGTCCCAACCCCCCAGGTGGACGCCCTCACCGGTCCGGACGTGGAACTCGGTCACGCGGGTTGCGGTGGCGCGAATCAGACGGCGGATCAGCAGCGGAAGCAAGCTCTGAGACTCCCGGCGACCGGCCCAGTCCACCAGATCGCTCGCATCGCAAAGGGCCTTGCCGAGGATCGGCGCTGATGGTCGCGTGCTGGGCCGCGTCGACGCATGCCGCTCCGCTGGTGCTCGTTCCAGGGCCGCGGCGAGCTTCTTCTGCGTCCTCTCAGAGACCTCGTCGTGGTTGATTGCGCGGGAGATTGGCTGTCGGCTGACGCCGCTCTTCGAAGACAACTCCTGCTGGGTCCAGCCGATTGCGGCGAGCTGGCTCCGCAGGCTCGCGCCGTACCCCGGCACGACGCGCAGGGCTCGATCACTCATATTTCCTTCCCTCCCTGAGGGGGTGTGAGTGTTGAGGAATGGCTAGTAGACAATCTAGGCGTATATCTAGACATGTCAACAAAGGACGGCTCGTAGCTGGAGCGTGGGCCGTCCATGCCGGGCGGACTCTGGGGTTGAGCCCCGCTTGCCCGGGGGTCTTGACCGGGCAATCGGTTTTCCCAACATTACTGTTGCCAGCACCATTGTTGGCAACAATTCTGATGGGAGAATGAAATGGCATTACGAAAAGCAGGAGGAAACTGGGTCGCGGGGGACCGCTTCTTCAACCGCGAACTCGAAATCGAGGCGCTCATCGAGCGGGTAGAGGACGGCACTCATACGCTCGTGACCGCCCAGCGGCGGATGGGAAAGACCAGCTTGGTGCGCGAGTTGCTGCGGCGCCTTGCGGAGAGAGGCGACTTCGAGACGGTGTTCGTCGATCTGGAGGATTGTTCCACTGCGGCGGACGCCGTGGTAGAGATCGCCGCTGCGTCCCGACACATTCGGGGCCTCTGGACCCGCCTTAAGAGCTGGGCCGGGAGGTCGTCGACCTCGACCATGGATCGAATCGACGAACTGGGGGTCAGCGAGCTCAGAGTCAGGCTTCGGGCAGGAATCGATGCGGGAAGGTGGCGTACCCAAGGCGACGCGCTGTTCGCGTCGCTTGCTGCGAGCGAGAAACCGGTGGTTCTGGCGATCGACGAGCTGCCGATATTGGTGAACCGGCTCCTGAAGGGCCACGACTACGAGATCACGCCGGAGCGCAGACAGGACACCGACGGATTCCTGAGCTGGCTTCGCAAGAACGCACAGGCCCACCGAGGTCGCGTCCGACTCGTGGTGTCCGGCAGCGTGGGCCTGGAACCGATCCTTGAGCAGGCCGAGTTGAGTGCTCACGCCAACGTATTCGCCCCGTTCGAGCTGAGGCCTTGGAACGAAGAGACTGCGGTCGCTTGCCTCGGCGAGCTGGCCGAGTCCTACGATCTTCAGATTCCGGAGCGTGTCCGCCAGGAGATGTTCCGCCGTCTACGATGCGGCATCCCTCACCATGTGCAGCAGTTCTTCGACTGGCTCCACGAGCATCTGCGCCGGGACAATCGGCACGAAGCGACCATGGATGACGTCGATACGGTGTATTCCCGGGACATGCTCGGCGTCCGAGGGCAGGTGTATCTCGAACACTACCAGAGCCGGTTGCGAATGGTTCTGGGCGATGACGGCTATGTGATCGCCCTGGAATTGCTGACGGAAGCAGCCGTCAGCAGCGGGCATCTCACCGACGAATCGATTCGGCAGTACGAGGCATACCGGTCGGTCTTGCCCGAGGAGTCCGGTGGGCAGGTCAGGGATGTGTTGCACGTTCTGGAGCACGACGGCTACCTGGCCCGCCGCGACGGCGGCTACGACTTCGTCTCTGGCTTGGTTGAGGATTGGTGGCGCGCGCGCAACTCCAGGGGGTTCGTTCCCTTCAGCGACCGGCAGGCATAGAAAAGGAGAGTGGACCGTGGCTATCGCGACCAAGAGCTACAACCCGGGATTCCTGACGGACGAACAGCTCAGGGCGATGTTCTGCGTGAGAGTCGGCGAGTTCGAGTCGCTCCTCGAGACCCTTCGCGAGAACACTGGCCAGTCAAACCAGCATGTGATTGTGGTCGGGCCGCGGGGCAGCGGAAAGACGACCCTGTTGCTGCGTGTCGCTCTGGAGGTGCGGTCTGATCCCGAGCTCTCGTCCCGACTGTATCCGATCGTCTTCGCGGAGGAAAGCTATTCGGTGAGCACCTGCGGCGAGTTCTGGCTGGAATGTCTGTCCCGCCTGGCCCAGCAGGAGCGGTCCCGCCTGGGGAACCCGATCTCCGGCGCACAGTGGAGGACGTGCGCAGAGAGCGCGACGACCGCGTACTCCGGCAACGCTGTCTCGGTGCGCTTGCTCGACTTTGCCGAACGGGAGGGAAAGCGCCTGGTGCTCCACGTCGAGAACCTCAACATGCTGTTCTCCGACATGATGGATCCCGACGCCGGATGGTGCTTGAGGAAGACGCTCCAGACCGAGCCGCAAATCATGATGATCGGAAGCGCGACGAGCAGATTCGGGGAGATCGACAGGCCCGACCGGGCGCTTTACGACCTCTTTCGGGTTCTCACTCTGCGGCCGCTCGATCGGCAGGAGAGTGCACGTTCTCTGTGAGACGGGTGTCCGGGAGAGCGCTGGACGAAGGAGTGGTCCGCCGCCTTCAGATCCTCACCGGGGGAAGTCCCAGGTTGCTCGCGATCGTGGCCCGTTTCGGCGCGGCAAGGTCATTTCGCACGCTCCTGTCCGACCTGCTCGATCTTGTTGACGAACACACGGCCTACTTCAAGAGCCATCTGGAGTCCCTGGCCCGCCCAGGAGCGGCGGGTCTACCTCGCCCTGGCAGAATTGTGGAAGCCGGCGACCGCCCGGGAAGTCGCCGAGCGGGCCCGGATGGAGACTAGCAAGTGCAGCGCTCAGCTCAGGCGTCTGATGGGGCGAGGCGTGGTGTCGGATGCGGGAGGAACGGACCGCCGGAAGCAGTACTACGTCAGTGAGCGTCTCTACAACATCTACTATCTGCTTCGCCGAAGCCGGGGCATGGACAGCCTGGTGGGGGCGCTGGTGCAGTTCATGGATGCGTACTACTCCCGGTCGGAACTGCAGGGGGATCGTGGACGACATGGTAGCCGAATTGGGTGCTGTGGATCCCGGCGCGAGGCTGATCTATCGGGCGGCATTGGAGCGATTCAGCAGCATTCCGGAACTGGCTTGGCACTTCTATCGGGAATACCCGGATCATGTCCCCGACGATGTGAAGGCGATTACGGAGGAGGCGGCGGCCCTGTTGAAACGGGGTGGCCACAAGCTCGAGAATGGTGATCTCCGTGGAGCTCTGGTGGACTTGGAGGATCTGTTGGAGAAGTACCGAAGGCTGGCGACGCCGACCGTTCAGCACTCCGTTCTCTCGGCGCTCGTGAACAAGGGCGTCATTCTAATGCATCTGCACAGGGACGAGGAGGCGATGGTCGCATGTGATGAGGCGGCCGAACTGTTCGAGGCTTCTGATTCGCCGGAGCTCCGCCCAGCTGCGGCGACAGCGCTGTTGAACAAGTCCTACTTGCTCACACGTCTGGGACGGACACAAGATGCAATCGACGTGTGCGACCGCCTGATCGAGAGGATTCCCAGAGATGGTTCGGATCGGGTTGCCGGGCTGGTCGCCACCGCTTTCTTGAACCGTGCGGATATGCTGGATGAACTGGGGCGCGCGAAGGACGCGTTGGCCGCGTATGACGAACTTCAGAACCGATTCGGATCCAGTGACTCGGAGGATGTTCTGGTCTTCGTCGCAACCGCGCAGGTCAACAAGGCGGAGATCCTCTTTCGCCTCCAGCGATGGGATGAAGCGCTCGAAGCCTGCAAGGAGGCCTCGGTTCGGTTCGGGAACCACCCATCGCCCCGCGTTCTGCAACCCGCGTGGAGGGCCGTGACCATCATGAGCATGGTTCTCAGCGTGCAGGGGCGCACTCGCGAACATCTCGCAGCCTGTCAGGAACTGCTGAATCGACTGGACCGGCATGATGAGCGCTCCTTGGCCGGGGAAGTGGCTGACTACGATTCGGACGCCGTGCTCAAATTGCGTGTGGTGACCCTCGGGATCCGGGTGCTTACCTACACTAAGGATGGGAACTTGCCCGCGGTTGACGCCGATATCCGGGAGATTCTTCAAACACTCCCGCGCCTCTCGGCGGTGCTGGCCGGAACGATCCAAACCCTGATGGTGGCCAGCTACGCGCTCGGCGTCGACCGAATGGCGTCCCTGATCCGCAAGTCACCGTCGGCCGACCACCTGCTCCCACTCACGACAGCGCTCGATTGGGAAATGGGTAAGGAGCCCAGAGTCGCGATTGAGATCCAGGAAGTCGCGGACGACATGCGCCGCGAGCTTGCGGAGATTCGGGAGCAGTTGAGCGGCGAGGAGGCAGACGACGGTTGACGTGGCGTGCTCAGATCATGATTCTTCTAGATTTAGATTTAGAATCGCCCCAATCGACTTTGCCAAATCCACTCTCAGCTTCCTATATCCTTCACTATTTGGCAGGTACTTCACATAACGAATGTGCCTCAGGTCGAAGGGAATATCGTCTTCATCCTGCACAATCATTATCACTTCGCAGTTGCGAGCGTGTGCGATTCCCGTTTCGTACAATACGTTGGGATTCTTCTTGGTCAGATCGCTAATCACGAATCTGCTCTGCACAATTGTCGTGAAGATATCGTCCACCACGATATTCGGCCCGAAGATCTCGTCGACCCGTTCCGCATCGAGGTTGTGATCGCCACAAGCGGCGCGAATTGTATCATACACGACATCATAAATCGGGTCAAACGGCATCATAACAGCGACATGGCCCAAAACTGGCAACGGCCAATCCTTCACGCCAAAAAACCGAGGTTTCGCGATGCTCGGGAAACGCTTCTCCTGAGCATGCACCCTATCACGCAAGAGGAGGAAGAGTCCTTCAAGCAGATTGGCCTCCTTGATAGCCCAGTGCGTTCGCGAATGCTCGTACCCTTGAGTGTTGATATCGAACAACATTGGTGACCCGAAGACCTCTTCGGAGCTGAATCGCTCGGTCTCAATGCGCCGAAATCGAAACCGAATGTCTTTACCGGCTACACGGACGTCGTCAATGGTCACCAGAAACGCTGGCGTCCTGGGATCTCCACCTGGCATGGCCTCCGACACAATAAGAGAAGGCAAATTGGCGAGAGAACTTATATTCATTCTATATCGGTGCTCCAGATCATTACTTGTGTACTCGAACAATCGATTCTTGGGGAACGTCGCGATGCCCGTTTGACTCCGAAATACCGGCCCCTCGGTAAGACCGTAACAAATCACGTTGAAGTTAGAAAGTGACCACGCCGTCTTCCCTACGGTTGCAGACGCCTCTTGGTTCATTGGTGTGAACCTAGCTTTCTCATAGTTGTAACCATCTTGTTCCATTAGCCGGATGAGGTTGCCTATCCCTTCGAGATTGCCTGAGGCTGTTAGCCGAGCGGTCACCTCGTTTAACGCAGACAACAGCGATGCGACGGCCGACTGTGTCGCCAGATCCAGAGTCTTGTAGTAATCGTCGACCAGTTTGCGACGACTGCCCCACCCTTCGTAGGTCACCTCATCCGAGAAGCCAGCGCCCGTGAAGATGTCGGCGATCTCCCTAAGAACGAAGCCACCGGTAAGAACCTCCCGAAACTCGTTACGCGTGGCTCGGCTGATCGTAGGTAACAGGGTCGGATCCCTCCGTGTTGCGTCTATGTGTGGTCCCGACCGTATCGGAAGTATCCGCAGCCGTCAAGTGTGCCCTTCGCAAGTATCTGCCGTCGGCCGAGAGGACGGATGTCGGTCCGGTCCCAAGATCTCTCGCCCCTTGACGTCCACCCGCTTGAACTCGGCCCGGCTGTCCTCCCCGGCCCGCAACTGGCGGAGGATCTGATCCACGGTGTCGAACATGGCTTCCTCTCCTATTCGAACATCTCGGTCTGAGGTCGCGGAGAGATCTCAGTCTGGGGGGACTCGGCGGTAGGTCTGCGGGAGTAGCCGGGCTTCGGCTCGGCCGCCCGCAGGGCACTGCCGTCATCAGGGGTCCACCTGGGATCGTCGCTGTCCGTACCGGCCGACATCCCGGAATCCGATTCGTCATCACCAAGACCTAGGTGCTTGGTCAGCTCACCGTACTCCACACTGCCAAGCAGGTTGCGGGCGTGGAGGTGGCACTCCCGCAGAGACTCGTCCACGCTCTGGGCAAGCTGCCAGTCGAAGAAGCGTGGGCCCAAGCGACAGGCGACCCGTTGGTGGCGATGAGCCCGGTCGTCGTGGCCCAACCCGTAGTCGGCGAGGCGCAGAGTCTCCGGGAGTAGCCAGCCCTCGCTCGTCCGTTCTGGGCGAAGAAGTCCCGGATTCCGTCATCCCGGTCGCCGGACGCTTCGTGGATCTTGGATTCCAGGTCTCGAAACGCAACGAGCGTGAGGACGGTGTGGCGAAGTTCGGGATCCAGCTTGGCGGTCCAAGCGCCAGAAGCCCTTGGGGTTGAGACTGCTTGCCCGCGATCTCGTCAATTGAGGGGAGGTCGCAGTAGGCCAGAATTCGGCGAAGGTCGGAGTACGTTCAGACCGAACGACAGCTACCAATGGTGGCGTCCAAGATGGCTCGCGCTGCGAAGCGGGTACGTTCCGCGATCGTGATTCCCGGCCAAGGCAGTACCGTCGCCATGGTCTCCGGTGTCGGATCTGCGCAACGCAAGTTCGATTGTAGCCGGGGCAAACCCACGAGCGCAGTCAAGGCACAGAGGGCTCAGCCGTGCCGGACCTCCGAAATGGCCAGCGAACCGGAACGTTCGACGGTGGCCTCAAGGAGTACGCGAGGGTTCTGTTCAAGGACATGATAGTCAAGATCCCCAGCCCACGTTACTCGCGCTTCTCGTCAGGTAGTCGGATACGAGCGAACCGAGTTGTAGACCGCAGTTGCCACGTCAAGCGCGCGCCGAGAAACACTGGGCGTGTACAAGCATCGGGGCCGAGTGACCGCTACCTGGTGCGCCGGCGACAAACGACCCGATCGCGGTACGAGCGTTCGTCGCCGACCCAACGTTCATATGCACCACCTTGGGTTCGCCACGGCGAGTCGATCTTCTCGTAGTAATCCCCCACCCCCATCAAATACTGCGGCTCAATCTGCTTCTCGCCCCACGGAATCTCCCGCCACACCGCCCCCCTCCCCTTCCCGCTTACCCACCCCTTCTCGCTGAAGTCGAACTGGCCGATCATGCGGCCTTCGTACAATGGCAAGGCCACATCCTCGATCCCCGCCCCCTCCCATATCCACTCCGTCCCGTCCCGCGACAGAATCATCCCGGGCGGGATCTCCACGCGCGGCACGGGCAGCCGGTCATACGGCGGCTGCGCACACCGCACCGCCCAGTCCGTCCGCGCCACATCTCCCGGTTTCAGCAGGTGGCCATGCGCGAACCGCGCCTCCGCCTCCCGCCGCTCGGGCCCGGCGGTCGTGTCGAACAGCCAATCCTCCAGCTCGATCTCCGCCGGCTCGGGCCGGTCAGGATCCACCCCCAGTTCCGCCCACAGCTCCTCGATGGGACGCCAGTCGCCCTTCAGCCAGCGACTGTACTCGTCGGGGCGGTAGCCCTTCGCTTCCCACTTCGGGCGGGGCGGGAAGAGCTTGGAGTCGTTGGTCATGTGGAACTCGGTGGCGTACTTGATCCCCCACCCATCGGGCCCGTCGTCGCCGAGGAGCACGGAGTTGGCGTAGATCTTCTCCAGGATCTCCAGATCGCGCCGGGACTGAATCTCGAGGATCGCCCGGCTCCTGGGGCTGAACTGCTCGACCTGCGCGCGCGTGTACGGCGTGGCCAGATCCTCGGCGCGCTCCCAGTCCTCCAGATCCCGGCGCATGAAGGCGGTCTGGATCGCCTCGGTCGACCCGCCCTTTTCGATGATGACGGGGTTGAACTTGTAGCTCCGGTGGATGGGGAAGATCTTGGCGCCGTTTTCGATGCCGAACAGCCATTCCCAGCGGCAGCGTTCTCAGAAACAGCGTCCGCAGAGCCCCGGTGCCGTTGTCGGAATAGAGCCCCGACGGAACGAGGAACCCGATCCGGCCACCCTCCCTGGCCAACGCATGGGCCGCCTCGAGGAACAGCTTGTAGAGATTCAGGTCCGCCGACCCCTGGTGACGGAAGGGGTGTTGCGAGTCCGTAAAGCCCGTCGAGCGCTGCCGTGCGGACCGCCAGCGTCGATGGAGGTCGAGGTTGCCCTTGCCGAAGTAGATCTTGTTCTGGCTCTTGTCGGTCTTCTCGGGATCCCCGAATGGATTCCGTGCCCGGCCCACGAAATTCGACTGAGCGCGAAAGTCGGCGCAGTAGTCGAGCCAGCCTCGCTCCACAACCTCGTCTTCGAAGTACTCCGTCTGCTTGCGCAGCGCTTCCTGCTTCCCGTAGGACCGGTAGAGGGGATCGATGTTGGAGAAGAACTCCATAGAGACCGGCTTGGCGATGTCCCACGGCGGATTCCCCAACACTGCATCGAACCCCGCCCCCTCCTCACGGAATACATCCGGAAACTCCAGCTCCCAGTGGAAGAAGCGGTGCCGAGCCGCAACCTCCCTCGCCACTGCGCCCGTCTCCTCCGGCGGATCCGCAAAGCTCGTCGGTAGCGGTGCGTGCTCGATTTCGTCCGCAGGCCAGAACCAGCAGGCGCACCACAGATCCATCGCCTCCTTGAGCGACCGCCATTCCTGCGAGCCGAGCAGTTCCTTGCGGTAGACATCCGCCCGCTCGGCCGCATCCTGAATGGGCAGCTCGTGCATGTAGGCCAGGACCTCGATCGCATCGTCGTGCGCAGTGGCGGCCTTCTCCAGCAAGTCCTCCTGAAACAGCGTCCGGCCTTCGAGAAACCGCTTCATGTCGGGCGTCAGGTGGTCCCTGTGGAATCCCTTGATCGCCTTGCCACGGGCGTTCTTGTTGAAATGCACTCCGTTGGAGTGGTTCTTGTCGCCCCCTTCGCGGTTCTTCCAGGCCATCGCCGGGTAGTGCTGGAACTGGTCGAACCAGGCGCCGACCAGCGCGTTGCCGCACTTGACCTTGTGGTCCAGGAAGCCGAACGGCAGGTCGCGGTCCATCGTCTCGATCCAGAGCGAGAGACGGCAGAGCTCGACGGCGAGAGGGTCGAGGTCCACCGCGTAGATGCACCGCTCGACCACATGGCGTCGCAGCCGGGCCTTGAGGAGGGGTTCGAAGTCCGGGTGGTCCGGGGGACAGGGTATCTGCTCGTCGCTCAGGCGCTCGCCGTCGTCGTTCTCGCCGGCCTTGATTCCGAGCATCCAGACGAGCGACTCATTCCCCTTCGGTTCGATACGACCATGGTGCCGTAGTGAGGCGTACAGCGCTTCGGTGAGGAACCGGAGGGCGGCCAGCGCGAACGAGCCGGACCCGCATGCCGGGTCGCAGGCCTTGATGGCGAGGATTTCCTCGGGGAGCTTGGGTGTCCATTCGGCGGCCGGTGCATGCCTGGCGTCTTCCGGCGGCATACCGGCCGGGGGATCGTAGGCGAGCGGACGCAGTGTTCGCTGCACGGTGGGCACCGCCAGCCCAGGTCTTGTGTAGAAGCTGCCGGAACCCTTGCGAGTGCCACCCCACCGGGCCAGATACCATTCGCCGGGGAGCACGTGCTGGTGCACCAGCTTGCGGGCCGTCGCGCCGAGCTTGCGCTCGTGGGCCAGTCGGCGCTCCGGAGTGATACCGCCGCGTGGCTTCCGGACCAGTCCGGCCACTTCGGCGGCACGGCGTGCCCATTCCTCGGCGCGTGTACGATAGGTCCGGCGTTCGTCAGCGGTGTCCTCAGAGAGTTCCGGCTCGGTGTCCGGTACTTCACCCTCCGCTTCCGACGCGACATCCGCGCGCTTCTCCTCCGCGCCTTCGTCGTCCGATATGTCCTTCTTGAGTTTCTCGAACAGTCCACGAATCGCCTTGTTGTCCATCCCCTCCAAGCGGGACAGCGGCAGCGCCGGGCGGTCCCCGACCGAGAGAAAGACGACTGGATCGCCCTCCGGTGCGGTCTTGAGCTCGTAGTCGAGCAGGCCTTCATATACGATGCCGATGTACTCGGAAGAGAGGTCGGAAAAGTCCACGGGAACGGTCACCCACATGCCCCCACGCCCCTGACGGATCCTGGCCTTGGTGCGGGTCAGCAGGTGAAGCATGTTGTAGACATTCCGGTCGGAAACGACTTCGCCGCCGAAGCACGCCGTCTCCAAGACGTGGAGGGCACGGGAGACTCCGTCCCCGGAGTCGCTGCGACCGGGCGCGAAGAGCTCGCCACCGTAGGCGGTGACCGGAAGGTCGGGGTGGTGGGAGCCATCGCTCACCAGTTGGAAGAGCGCCAGAACGCGTGGCCACGCCCCGAAGACTTCACCCATGGATTCCCCGCGCGCATCGCGGCGTTCGAGCTGGTCGCGGAGACCGTTCAGGCCGTAGCTGTCGTTGTAGATGGGGTTGTTCCGGGGAAGCAGGCGCCGCGATTCCGCGAACAGGATGACGACTGCCCGCATCGCAACCCGGCACGCTGCGCGATAGATGTCGGTTGCGGGAACCCCGTCATCGCCCCCGGCCAGTTCCTTCAAGGCCTCGCCGTGGCTCTGCACCAGGATCTCCACGGCCTCCCGGACCCGCTCGCCAAGCACCTCGGACAGATCGGCCTGTCCCTTGCGGGTATCACGGATGGCCTGGAGAAGCGGGGACGCGGCGCCTTCCTCCCCGGGTGTCCAGATCTTGGGCCCCAGCAGCGTTCGTAGCGCGGTAACCTGAGCCGCAAGCTCGCCCTCCTCGAACCACAATTCGGTATGCCACTCACACGAGGCGTCGTAGTCGAGACCCGCGAACACCAATCGCCATTGTCGGCCGTTGGTGACCAGCGCGAGATGCTCGCTCCCCGCCCGGAGCCAGCCCAGGACCTGGCTGACGATTCGGCGACCGCGGCCGATACCAATTCGTTTGGCGTCGTCGATGAAGACGGGTAGGGAAGCGCCGTGCGGGCCGTTCCAAAGATGGCGCGGCTTCACGATTTCCCCGGTGACCGCGCGCCTGCCATGCGTGCGCGGAACCTGGCTGCCCCGCTGCCAACTACCAGACGTTCCGTCAAACCCGCACACCTCCTCAAGGACGAACGACACGATTTGGGACGTGCCCGATGTCGTGCCTGGATCGTCGACACCGCCCAAGGTGGCCGCAGCCCGCTGGCGCAGCCGCCGCTCAACGTGTTCATCCAGCGTTTCCGGCACATAACCGGCCAGGGAATGGAGCCGCGGACCGTCCAGGAGCAGTCCCGCGTGGCGCAGTTGGTCCCAACCTGGGATCGGCTCCTTTGCTGTGGCGGTCATCGGTCGCGCCCTCACCACGCCCCTCCCGGTTCGGGGAGCCTGACCTCGGAAGTAACCGGAAACACGCTGGCGTCACCCGAAAGTGCGAAGCGAGCGGGCAACAGGAGATTGAGAATGCGGGTCCGTTCCCGGCGCAGCTGGTGCCGGATCTCCTCGTAGTGACCGCGGCGGCGCTCGATTTCCTGCTGCTTCTCCTCGATTGAACGGTCGAGTTTGTCGAGGGCACCCGCCTCGTCGAACAGCTGGCCCTGTTCACGCTTGACCTTGAGATCGCTGATTTCGCGCTCGAGGCGGCGCACCGTCGACTGCTCGATCAGAGTCGACACTTCACCTTCTCGCTGTTGGTAGCGTTTGTTCTCGCGCTTCCGGGCCTCGGCCTCGTCAGTCTTCAATTGAGCGCGCAACCGCTTCGTGAGGTCGTCTTGATGAGTGCGGAGCCAGCGCCGCAGATCGCGATCCGCATCTCCGAGCAGGTCGCGGGCGCGGTCCCAGTCGGCTGAATTCATCGTGGCGCGCCCGCTGCCGAGTTCGTCACGCGACAGGTCCACGAGCGGGCTGCCGATCCGTCCGTCCCGAACCGGAAACCCGACGATTCGCACCCAGTGGTGAAAGCTCTCCCTGAGTTCGTTCACGCCGAGTTCTTCGATGCTCAGCAGAATCAAGGCTTCGGCGCCCGTCGGCACGCCGCCCATCCGAACGGTCCACCGTGACACGCCGCCATCGCCCGGATATCGGCGGCGGGTCAACATGCCGAGGGCGCGCTTCATCATGGGATGCGCCAAGTGCATGAGAAGGGCGTCGGGACGAGTCTTGAAGACATCCAGGTCTCCGAGGCGCTCCATGAACGGGGCGGGGCCGAAGGCAAGTTGCCTGACCGGACTCAGCACGTCGCTCCTGCCGGTGTGAGGCTGACGAACGGAGCGGTCGATGACGTTCTTCCATTCGGGCATGTCCGGATGACGGAGTCGGTAGAGTTCGGGCTCGCCGGTCTCGTCGAGCTGCGGGCGAGGGCCCGAGATGGCCATCGCGGTCTCGAGCGTTGCGGCCATGTTCACGCCATCCAGGTCGATCGCGCCCGCCAGTGCCCGAACCCGTTCGCCGGTGCCGGCCGTGCCGTTGCCCGTCGCGACCGATCGGTCGAAGCCGTTCATCGGAACGGCGCGTGCGCTGTCGATCCCGATGTCCAGGTCGTGCTGGACCAGGCTGTCATCTTCGCCCCCGATCAGGCGGCGGCGCACGGCACGGTCGAAGATCTCGTTGGCGGAACCCAGGTCCTCGCGGAATGCGTCCGCCTTTTGAATCACGCGGCCCAGAAAGCGGATGTCGGGGTCACCGATGCTGTCGAAGTGGTGCACGGTCACGTCGCGAGCCTGCCCGTAGCGGTCGAGTCGGCCGTTGCGCTGTTCGAGCCGCGACGGGTTCCAGGGACAATCGTAGTGGAGCAGGTAGCGCGCGGTTCGGTGAAGGTTGAGTCCTTCGGAAGCGGCGTCCGTTGCGACCAGGATGCGAACATCGGCGTCGGGATCGTTGAAGGCGGCTTTGACGCTGTCGCGCTCGTTGGCCCCCATGCCGGTAGGACCTCCCACACCGAACAGGGTCAGGATCCTGTCGGCCGGGTACTCTCGTCGCAGCCGGTTGGTGAGGTAGTCCAGCGTGGTCTTGTACTCGGTGAAGATGATGAGCCGTTCGTCGTCCCGGAATCTGCCATCCCGGAGCAGCAGCTCGTTGATGAGGTCGATCAGTGCCTCGAAACGGGCATCGTCGTTGGGTGCTTGTTCAGTGACTGGCGGGCCGTCGGCCTTGAATCCGAGGTTGGTGACCGCTTTTTGGATACGGCGAATCTCCGGGGCCAACTCGTCCCCGTAGTTCCGGAGCCATCCGCCCACAACCGTAGCGGCGGTCGCCTGTCGCTGCTGCGCCTCCCTGTCGTCTCCCGTTTCCTGCCGGAGCACTCGTTCGGCCACCTTGACATCGGTTTCCGAGGCGGTCTCTTCGGTCATTCCATGCATGGTGCGGTACCAGGAGTCGGCGAAGGACGCCGGGCAGGAGAGAAGGCGTTTGCCGAGTACTTCGACTGCGAAGGTGCCCGCCCGGCGGCGCCCTTGGGTTCCGGCGTGGATCAGTCGTCCGACCGAGGTGCGGAAGTCGTCGAAGGCGGCTGACAGGTCGGCTTCGCGGGGATGAGTGGCGAGCGGCAGCGCCTGGGGCGGTTCCCGGGTACAGAATCGTGGTCCTGCGCTTCCGGTGTTGATGTCTCGCTTCAGCCTGCGAATGACCACCTCATCGACGCGGTCGCGCATCGCCGGGTTCATCTCGTGGGTTCTGCTGAAGCGGACCGGATCGAGCATTTCCAGCAGGCCGGTGAAGGAGCGCGTGTGGCCGTTGTGGGGCGTGGCGGAGAGAAAGAGACGGTGCTCGAACCGGGGGGTCAGGAGGCCGAGGGTCTGGCAGAGCTGGCTGTCCTCGCCGAACGACGCCGGCATGAGGTTGTGGCACTCGTCCACGATCAGCAGGTCCCACGGGAGATGGGGCGATCCTTCGGTCGTCGAGCAGGCGGAAAGGAACTGCTCCCGCACGTCTGGCTGTCGAAGGTAGTGGTAGGACGCAATGATCCGGGAAAACGACCGCCACGGGTTGGCATCGATCCCGAGCTTTCGGCGGTGGCGTTCCGTGCTCTGGCGGTCGATCACTTCGAAGGACAGGGAGAACTTCTCCCAGAGTTCCTCCTTCCATTGGTCGCGCAGGGCGGCGGGCGTGAGGACGAGGACGCGGCGAATGCGGCGCCGGAGGAGGAGTTCGGTGAGGATGAGACCGGCTTCGATGGTTTTGCCGAGTCCGACGTCGTCCGCAATCAGGAGGCTAACACGGGGCATGCGGAGGGCCTTCAGGAGCGGGACGAGTTGGAAGTCCTCGACGCGAACGCCGCCGTGGAAGGGGCTGGCGATTGGTTCGTGGCCTTCCCTGCGGCCATTGCCGTCGAGGCCGAGGTAGGGGGACAGCGCTGTCCAGCGAGCGGCGCGGAGGAGTGCGTCGAAATCCGCTGCAGGCATGGGGTCGGTCGCGTAGGGGTCGGTGAGGGCGGTCGGCTCGAGAAGGGTCTTGCGGGGTTCGAGTTCCCAGAGGAGACGCTGGGTGGAGGGGGAGCCGCCGTCCTGGTAGTCCAGGTGGACGAGGTGGAGGCGGCCTGTTTCGCCGTCAAAGGGGTCAACGGCGGTGACGGTGCCGCGGCGGTTGCGGACGGTGGCGAGCATGCCGGGGCGGGGGACGGACGCGGGGCGGGCGGTGGGGGTCATGTGGTTACACACATACACATAGCCTCATCTGTGGTCTTGTTGACTGGGCCCGGGCGAGCACCGTGCACCGTGACCGGGATCGAGTCAGAATCTGGAGGGTGCGAGCGACTCGCAAGGGCCGATAGCGCTTGCGGTCCTCTTTCGAGCCGAAGGCAAACTATCCGCGCATGTCTTTCGGCCAAGATCAGCAGGAAGAGAGGCAACCGGAGAGCTGGCGGAAGCCCGAGAGGCAGGAGGGTCTCCGGGGTGTCTGCGGCTGGCGCGAGGCGGATCACGCGACGGAGTTCCGGGCTTGGCCGACGGCGCGGAAGAGTTCGTCGGGACGCTTTGGACGCCTTGCGCGGCGCGAAGGTGGCTCGTCGCCGCGGCGCGTCGGTCGAGGGCGTCGAGAGAGACGCCAGGCCGGAGGGAGGCTAATCCGCTTCCTCAATGGCCGCACTGCTACCGAGAGCAACATCCAGCAACCCTGCGAGCCTTGTCTTCATTCTTTCTCTCCGGGCCTCGTACCACTCCAGGAAGCCAACCATCCCACCTGGCAGGTTCTCCAGATCGCCCCGCTCCCTCAGTGCATCGCCACGACCATGCTGCCGAAGCCAGTCTAAAGGCAACTTGGCACCCTTCTCAAGGTTCTCCGACTCCGTGAGGAACTGAAGGTTGGCTACCCGGTGCCGGCGATCCTTGTATTCTCCCCAATACTCTTCAGGCACACCTGCCTCCTTCAACTGGGGGACCGTGAACCGAGCCTGCGGGAAGATGTGATCGACATGAAATTTGTTGGTCAGGTCGAAGTCGGGAAACAGAAGCGCCAGCAACGAGAACGCCGTGCCTCCCTTGCCATCCAGCAGGTCGTCCAGCTCCTCCTCGACGAAACGGAGTGCAAAGGCCGCGTCCATGGCTGACGACGAGAATCCGTCCCGGCACGTGTCGTCGATCGTTTCGCGCGCCTTGCGAAGGGTGGTGTCAAGCCCGGCACCAAATGTGCCCCTCTTGAGGAGCGCCCGTCTGGTCCAATCGCCGATGGCACGCGCATCGGCGTCAAAGCCCGACTTGCGAATGTGATGTTCAGTGAGACCGCGTCGATAGATGTAGTGCGCGATGGGAATCAAAACACTGTTAGCCGTGAGTGTGTGCGAATCGTATCCCATCCGCGACAAGAGAATCGCAGCCGTGCACGACGCGCTCCGAATCTTCCACCACTCACTCTCGATCCGCGCCATATTGTCAGCTGTGAAGTTGCGGACTTTGAACCTGATGTCGGGAACACCTGCGAGAACCAGGCACGACTTCAGGACCAGGTCCTTGTTGAACGCAAATCCTCTCCCTACCTTGTTGAGCTCATCGACGCATCCGTGAACTTCCTCCCGAGCATCAACTGTGGTAAAAGCTGCGGTCGCCATGCTTAGAAGCAAGTCGGAGTAGCTCAATACGGTGCCTCCACTATTCACGCGGATGAAGATGTTGAGCACCTTCTCGATATCCTGTTCGGTCTCCTCGTAGTAGCTGATCAGTCCGTCTTGGTGAATGACCGAAAAGAGTCGCGAAAGACACTCAATCGAATAATCGTCTTCAAACGAGTGAGCCCTTAGGTAGTGCATCACGTCCTTGATCTTCCAAGGCAATACGTCGGACGGACGTAACCAGTGTTTCTGGTCATTTCGCTTCGCCGCCCGTTCCTCTGTAAGGAAACGGAACTGATACTTGTCCTCCACGCCGGTTTCTGGAGATGCCGGTTGTTTGAGATTCAAGTACAGCTTGCGCTTCGGCCAAGCATAGTCAAACCGCCGCTGGTACCACTTTAGCTTCCACGCGTAACTGCCACGCAACCCGATATTCAACGCCGTCAACCTCTGTTGTCCGTCCAGCACCGCAGTTACGCCCTGTGATCCGCCAGATGGCTTCCATGGATCGTTATGACGCTTGTCCCGCCCATGGTAGTCGTCCAGGAACTGGTAGAACTTGAAGTCGCCTACGCGGGGTGGCTCGACCTTCCAGAACAGGAATGTCCCGATCGGATATCCCCGCATCAGCGAATCGAAGAGGGTCGTGATCTGTCCCGGCCGCCACACGAACTCCCGCTGGATGGCGGGTAGGACGTACCGATTGTGGCTGATATCCTCGATCACCCGCGCTATCGTGATCGCCGGTTGAAACGCCATCCTACCCCGCCACCCCCTTCTCCCGCAGAATCTCCCACACCCGATCCGGCCGCATCGGAATCTCCATATGCGTCACGCCCAGGTGCGCCAGCGCGTCCACCACCGCATTCGCGATCGCCGGCGGCGCCCCCACCGTGGCCGACTCCCCCACCCCCTTCGCCCCCAGCGGATGATGCGGCGACGGCGTCACCGTATGCCCCGTCTCCCAAGCCGGCGTCTCCACCGCGGTCGGCACCAGGTAGTCCATGAACGAGCCCGCCTGATTGTTCCCGTCCTCGTCGTAGGTCATCTCCTCATACAGCGCCGGCCCCAGCCCCTGGGTCAGCCCACCATGGATCTGCCCCTGCACGATCATCGGATTGATGATGTTCCCGCAGTCATCCACCGCCACGAACCGGCGCACGCTCACCTCACCCGTCCCCCGGTCGATGTCCACCACGCAGATGTACGTCCCGAACGGGAACGTCAGGTTCGGCGGATCGTAGTAATTCGTCGCCTCCATCCCGGGCTCCATGCCCTCCGGCAGGTTCGTATACGCCGCGAACGCGCAGTCCTGGATGCTCACCGACTTGTCCGGCGCGCCCTTCACCGAGAACGTCCCGGGCTCCCAGTCCAGGTCCTCTTCGCCCACCTCCAGCAGGTGCGCGGCGATCTTCCGCGCCTTGTCCCTGATCATCCGCGCCGCCATCGCCCCCGCCGCCCCCGCCGTCGGCGTCGACCGGCTCGCATACGTCCCCAGCCCATACGGCGCCGTGTCGGTATCGCCCTCCTCCACCTGCACATGCGCCGCCGGCAGCCCCAGCTCCTCGGCAATAATCTGCGCGTACGTGGTCTCGTGACCCTGCCCCTGCGACTTCGTGCCGAATCTGGCGATCGCCTTGCCCGTCGGGTGCACGCGCACCTCGGCCGAGTCGAACATCTTGATGCCCAGGATGTCGAAGTCCTTCGACGGCCCCGCCCCCAGCACCTCGGTGAAGCTGCACACACCGATCCCCATCAGCTCCCCCCGCTCGCGCTTCTCGGCCTGCTCCTTGCGCAGGTCGTCGTAGCCGATCATCTCCTTGGCCTTGTCCATCGCGGCCTGGTAGTCCCCGCTGTCGTACTCCCAGCCCAGCGGCGAGTGGTACGGGAACGCCTCCTTCGGGATGAAGTTCTCTTCGCGGAGCGTCGCGGGGTCCTTGCCCACCTTGTGCGCGAGCGTGTCCACGATCCGTTCCAGGCAGTGCACGGCCTCGGTCACCCGGAACGAACACCGGTACGCCACGCCCCCCGGCGGCTTGTTCGTGTAGACCGCGTCCACCTCGGCGTACGCGTTCTCCATGTCGTACGAACCGGTGCAGATCGAGAACAGTCCCGCCGGGAACTTCGACGGCGCCGCCTGCGCATCCGTGTACCCATGATCCGCCAGCGTCTTGATCCGCAGCGCCTTGATCTTGCCATTGGCGTCCGCCGCCAGCTCCGCGTCCATGTGGTAATCACGCGCGAACGAGTCCGCCTGCAGGTTCTCCATCCGGTCCTCGATCCACTTGACCGGCTTGCCGAGCACCACCGACGCCGCGATCGCGATCACGTACCCCGGGTACACCGGCACCTTCCCGCCGAACCCGCCGCCGATGTCGGGCGAAATCACGCGGATCTTCTCCTCCGACAGCCCGACATGCCCCGCCACCAGCGCCAGCACGGTGCGGATCGCGTGCGGGGCCTGCGTCGTCATGTACACGGTCAAGTGCCCCTCGACCGGGTTGAAGTCGGCCAGACACCCGCACGTCTCGATCGACGCCACATGAATGCGCGGCACGTGCATCTTCTCGCGCACGACCACGTCGGCCTCGTCGAAGATCTTGTCCGTCGCCTCCTTGTCGCCCGCCTCCCAGTGCCAGATGCGGTTGTCCTCCTGGCCCTCCTTGTCGGTGCGGAGCACGGGCGCGTCGTCCTCGAGCGCCTTGAACGGGTCCATCACCGGCGTCATCGGATCGTACTCGACCTCGACGGCCGCAACCCCGTCCGCCGCCGCATACCGCGACGTCGCGATCACCCCCGCGACCTCCTGGGCCTGGTACATGACCGTATCGGTCGGCAGCACCATCTGGGTGTCCGACATCAGCGTCGGCATCCAGTGCAGGTTGTAGGCCTCGAGGTCCTTGCCGGTCAGCACGGCGAGCACGCCGTCGATCTCGAGCGCCTTGGACGAGTCGATGTTGACGATCTTGCCGTAGGCGATCGGGCTCCTGACGATGTCGAGCCATAGCATGCCCGGCAGCGTGTGGTCGTCGATGAAGTTGCCTTTGCCCTGCAGGAAGCGCGGGTCCTCCTTGCGCTTCATGGAGTGGCCCATGCCGCAGATCTTGGCGGATGTTCTGGGTTTGGCGGCTCCGTTTGCCATCAGTTGGCCTCCTCGGCGGCGGGGGCGTCGGCGTCGGCCCCGGCCATTTTGGCGGCGGCGTACTCGACCGCCTTGACGATGTTCACGTACCCGGTGCAGCGGCAGAGATTCCCGGAGATCGCGCCCCGGATCTCGGCCTCGCTGGGGTTCGGATTGCTTGCGAGCAGCGCGGTCCCGGTCATCAGCATGCCGGGGGTGCAGAAGCCGCACTGGAGGCCGTGCTCCTGCTGGAAGCCCTCCTGCAGCGCGGTCATGCCGTCGGCGCCGGCGAGCCCTTCGACCGTGCCGATCTCGGTGCCGTCGGCCTGGACGGCCAGGACGGTGCACGACTTGGTGGGCACGCCGTCGATCAGCAAGGTGCACGCGCCGCAGTGCGTGGTGTCGCAGCCGATGTGGGTGCCGGTGAGCGCGAGTTCGTCGCGGATCAGGTGGACGAGGAGCAGCCGGGAGTCGACCTCGCGCGAGTGCGCCTCGCCGTTCACGGTGACGGTGACGTTGTGTCTGGCCATGTCCCTACCCTCCAGCGCGCGCGAGCGCCTTGTGGATGGCCCTCGTGGTCAGCACGCGGGCCATGTTCCTCTTGTATTCGACCGAACCGCGGCGGTCGGCGACGGGATCGGTGGCGTCGGCGGCGGCCTGGGCGGCTGCCGCGATGACCTCGTCGGCGGACGGCGCCCGCGTGATCGCATCGCGCACCCTGCGGACGGCGCCCCGCAAACCGCCCGGATCGCCGAAGTTCGCGCCGGTCAGCACCTCCTCCGCGGCCGAAGCCCGAATCGGCGCGAAGCCCAGGTTGGTGAGCCCGACCCCCGCCTGCGTCACCGTGCCGTCGCCGTCGAGCGTCAGCTGCACCGCCACCCCCGCCACCGCGTAGTCGCCCACCTTGCGCTCCAGCTTCAGGTAGGCGCCACCACTTCGCGCGCCACTTTGTTCGCCGGGCGAACGAAGTCCCGCGGGCGCCGGGATGCGAATTTCGGTCAGGATCTCGCCGGGCGTGAGCGCCGTCGTGAAGAGGCCGTGGAAGAAGTCGTCGACCCCGATGGTGCGCTCGCCGTCCGGCCCCGTCGCGACCATTTGCGCCCGCAGCGCGAGCATGGTCGCCGGGTGGTCGTTGGCCGGGTCGCCGTGCGCCACGTTGCCGCAGATCGTGGCGCGGTTCCGCACCAGCGGGTCGGCGATCACCTTCGCGGTGTCCAGCAGGATCGGGTAGCGCTCCGCGACCACCGCGCTGTCCTCCAGCGCCGTCTCGGTCACCAGCGCGCCGATCCGCAGGAAGCTGGGCGATTCGGTAATCGCATCCAGTCCGGGGATGCGCCCGATGTCCACGATGTTGGCCGGTGACGCCAGACGCAGCTTGAGCATCGGCAGCAGGCTCTGGCCGCCCGACATGACCTTGGCGTCGTCGAGTCGCCCAAGGAGCGCGAGCGCCTCCTCCAGGCTGCCGGGGGCGTGATAGTCGAATTGCGGGGGAATCATGTGAGCTCCTTCCCAAGAACCTCGGTGAACTCCTTGAACATCTTCTTGCTGACGTGCTGCATCATGCCGCGCCCGAGCTGGGCCAGAATCCCGGTCACGCTCAGATCGGCCACGACGGTAACTTCGGCCTCGCCGGGCCCGAGCGCCACCACGCTGCTCGTCATCTTCATGTCGGCGGTTCCCATCCCGGCCCTCCCCTGCCCCTTCGCGTGCACCACGGCCGACTTCGCCTCTTCATCCAGTTCGAAGGCGACGGTGCCGTCGTAGGCTGCCGCAAGCGGCCCGACCTTCACCGACATCCCGCCCTTGTAGGTGTTCTCGTCGATCTGTTCGGTGATTTCGGCGCCGGGGAGCGCGCCCGCGACCCGCTGGGGGTCGGTGAGGAAGGCCCAGACGGCGTCGGCGGAGGCGGCGACGGTGAACTTCTCTTCTATTCGCATGTGTGAGTGGGTCTCATGGTTGGCGTGGCTGTCACGGTAGCGTGGCTCTGGTCAGGGCTGAAGGGTGTGCAACAAAGCCTCCAGGGATTCGATGTTGTGTGCCGGCACCAGCCGGTCGATGTGGGGCAGCGCGGCCTTCATGCCCCGGGCCTCGGGGCGGTAGCGCGGATCCCCCATCAACGGGTTGAGCCAGATCACGCGGCGGGCGCGGCGGCGGATCGCCAGGAGAGCCCTGTCCAGAGCCCCGGTGTCACCGCGATCGAGCCCGTCACTAAGGATCAGGACGGATGTATCACCCGTCACGGTCTCCCGCAAGTAATCGTCTGTGAATTCGCGCAGGCACTCGCCGATGCGGGTCCCGCCGGACCAGTCCTCCACCCGGCGGGCGAAGCGCGCGAGGGTGGCCTGGACGTTCCCCGCGGTGATCCAGGGGGTGAGCCGCGTCAGCGAGGTGTTGAAGGAAAACGTCTCGGTGCGTCGCGCCACCTTCCCCAGTGACAGAACGAAGGTCAGCAGGAAGCGCGAGTAGGGGTCCATGGAGCCGCTGGTGTCGCATAGAACCACCAAACGGGGGAGTTCCACCGCCCGTTCGCGCCGCGCGAGCTCGATCAGCTCGCCCTCCCGTGCCAGCGCCCCCCGGAAGCTCCGGCGCAGGTCCACCACCGGCCCCCGCCTCGACGGCACCAGCTTGCGGCTGCGCCGGGTCGCGAACCGCCGCACCAGGCGCGCCAACAGACGTTCCATCTCGCGCAGCTCGTCCTCGGTGCAGGCCTCGAACGACTTGCGCCTCAGAAGCGCGCGAGGGCTGTAGCCCGGACGCCCGCCCTCCGAGCCCGCGTCATCGGCTGGCTCGACGCTCGGCTGCAGGCCCAGCGACCGCCGAAGTTCGTCGAGTGGACTGACTTGGCCGGGCCAGGGACGGGGGGCGCGGCGTGTCCGTCCGCTGGGGGAGCCCCGCCGGTCGCGCGGCAGCCCGCCTGGACGCCAGTGGCTGTCGAAGAGGCGGTCGAAGAGTGGCCAGGCCCTGAATCCGACCCGCAGAGCGGACCTGAGGCCGAGGCGCACCTCTTCGCGGTCCCCGATGTCGATGTGGTCGAGGGACGCGGCGGCATCGATCTCGTCGCCGAGCGCGACGGGCACCCCCGCGCGCCGCAGGGCGCCGGAAAAGCGCGCCAGGTGGGTGACCAGATCCCCCGGCGCGGGCGGCGGCCTGTCGCCTGCGGGTGGCAAGTCGGGCACGCGCATTGTAGCTTGTTGGCTGATCCTCACATCCACAACGCGAAAGGACGGTCACACTGTGAACAACCAAGGTACAGAAGGCGGAGTTCCGATGTCGCGCAAGCTCCTGGCCGGCCTGGCGCTCGCGGTCGCACTTTCGGCGGCCTGCGGCGAATCGACCGAACCGCCCATCATCGGCGCGGTCCAGGGCACGGTCACCGTCGAGGGCGCCGGGCTAGACGGCGTAACGGTTTCGCTTACCGGCGGAGCCAACGCCACCGCGACCACCAGCGGCGGCGGGAACTACTCCTTCCCCAACCTCGAGGCGGGGTCCTACACGGTCATGATCAGCGGCTTCCCCGCGGACATCCAGTTCGACCAGACCTCCGGGGGCACGACCGTCGCTACGGCCGGGCGGGCCCAGGTCATCGACTTCGGCGGCGACTACATCCGAACCGCCTCGGTCACGGGTACCGTGTCGGTCAACGATGAGGGGATCTCGGGTGTGAGCGTGTCCCTCTCGGGCACCGAGTCGGCGAGCGGCAGCACCGGTGCCGACGGGACCTTCACCGTCTCCAGCCTGCGCATGGGCAGCTACACCGTCACGATCTCCGGCTACGACGAGCGGCGCTACGTCTTCGACCCCACCAGCCAATCGGTCACGGTCGGGCTGGGCGCGAGCGCGAGCGCCGACTTCACCGGCATGATCGGCGAAATCGACTTCACGGTGCGGATCGAAAACGTCTCGATGCCCAAGCAGTTCACCTTCAGCGGTATGCTCGCCACGCCGCTCGGCGAAACCATGGACGACATGGCGCCGGGCATGTCCTACGGCTTCAACTTCGACGCCACGCCGGGCATGAGCGTTTCCTTCGCGGCCGGGCTCATGGGTTCGGACGGCATGTTCTTCGGGCCGGACGGCACGGGGATCGCGCTGTGGAACGCCGACGGCACCCAGGTGACGGGCGATGTGACCGACCAGGTGATGCTCTGGCACATGGGTGACAACGTGGCCGCGGCCATGGGTGACGACATGCCCGAGGTGTCGGATGTGATCCAGGTCACGCTCGAATCGATCGGGCCCGCGTCCTTCCATCTCAACATCTTGAACGTGACCGAAGAGGTGATGGGCGAACACATGATGATGCTCACGCCGGGCGTCGCTGTGGTGCACTCCGCGCCCGACCCGCTGTTCAGCGCGGGCATGCCGGACAGGGGTGAGGGACTTGCGGCGCTCGCGAACATGGGCATGGCCGACGACCTCGCTGCCGCCCTCGGCGCCAGGACGGGCCTGACCGGAGTGCTTGGGCCCGGCGCCTTTGCTTCCCACACGGGATCCGGTGTGATGTTCATGCCTGGCATGGCCGCAAGCGCCGGCCTGGAGGCCTTTGCGGAAACCGCCGACCCTCGTATGCTCGCGGGCGAAGTGATGGTCGGTGAGGGCGTCCGTCAGGCGGGCATGTTCTTCATGCCGGCCGGCGGGATGGAAATCGCGCCCCTGCTTCCTGGAATGGCGTACGAGTTCACCGTGGCGGGCCGGCCCGGCGACATGCTTTCCTTCGCCACCGGGTTCGTCCAGTCCAACGACCTCTTCTACGCTCCCGGACCGGACGGCATCGCCCTCTTCCCCGATGGCGCACTGCCCTTCTCAGGGGACGTTACAGACATGCTGATGCTCTGGGACGCTGGCACGGAACTGAACGAGCGGCCCGGTTCAGGCCTCAACCAGGTGCTGGGCCAGGCCGGGCCGAACATGGGCATCACCGAAATGGAGATGGTGGACGAACGGAAGGTCTGCTTCGTCTACCCCGACATCACCAACGTGATGGACTTCATCATGGTGACGATCACGGCCAACTGACGGGGTGCGGGCGGCGGCGGGCGGGCTTCGGCCTGCTGCCGCCTCGCGCTCGGGTCATCACAGTGACACGATACTTGACATGGCTGGTTGAATCCGATCAGTTTCAGACCCAATCGTTTCACAATTGGCCGAAATACGTTTCATGATCGTCAGCGACCGCGCCGTACTGACCTATGTGTCCAACCACCCGGGGTGTGCCCGCTCGCAGATTCGCCGCGAGGTGGCGCCGGAAGCGAGTACGTCCACCGTGTGGCGGGCGCTGCGGCGGCTCGTGGACGCGGGAAAGCTCGAGGTGGTCGGGGAGGGCCGGGCAACCAGGTACCGGGTTGCCGGCGGCGAAGCGGTGCTGGCGCATTTGCAAACGCCCGTCTCCCAGCGACGGGCCGCCCGCTACCGCAGCGAGTTCGCCGGACGCTACCGGCCCAACGAGTCGCGCTACCTCACCGAAGAGGATCGGGCGGAACTGGAGAAGGAGGGAACCCCGGTCCTGGATCCCCTCTTCGCCTCCGAGGGAGTGACGTACGCTCGCCGGGTACTCTCAGAACTGGAAATCGACATGTCCTGGGCCTCGTCGCGTCTGGAAGGCAACAGCTACGACATCCTCGAGACCGAGTTCCTCGTGCGAGCGGCCCGAACCGCGGACGGCAAGTCCTTCGGCGACGCTGTCATGATCCTCAACCACCGGGACGCGATCCGGTACGTGGTCGAGAACCTTGCCGACATCGAGATCGGGTGGCCGGACCTGCGCAACATCCATGCCCTTCTCGCCAGACGGCTGATTCGCGACCGGACCCTGGTGGGCAGTCTGCGGCGCATGCCGGTCGTCATCGGGCGGTCCGCCTACACGCCCCTGGAGGATCGGTTCGCGCTGCAGGAGGAGCTGGATGCCCTTCTCGCCAAGGCTGCGCGGATCACGGATCCCTTCGAGCAGTCTTTCTTCCTGCTTGTCCACATACCGTACCTGCAACCGTTCGCGGACGTGAACAGGCGCACATCCCGGATCGCGTCGATCATCCCCCTCCTCAAGGCCGACCTGGCTCCGATGTCGTTCTTGGCCATCGACGACCGGGACTACATCCGCGGCCTGCTCGGCGTATACGAACTGAACGACGTCTCACTCCTCCGCGAGGCGTTCGTCAACGGTTACATCGCTTCGGCCAAGCGGTACCGCCACCTGCGACCGGAGGCCATCAACATCGAAAGGGTGAGCGTCGTATACCGCCGCTTCACGGACCACGCGGTCCGCCGCTGCATCCTGGAGTGGCGCGCATTCGAGCCGGAGCGGGTGCGAGAGATGATGGAGGACGCCGACATCCCGCTGGCGGACCGCGATGAGGTGCTCGACTTCATCGAACGCTCTTTCCGCACCCTCACCCCGGGGAACGCAATCCTGTACGGGGTGAAGCCCGAGGCGTTGGAGGGGTTGGCGGGAATAGCATGACCAGAGCGCCAGCCACCTGGGAGGCTGCAACAGGCCCTGATGCGGATTCTGGAGCACGCGGGCCATGGAGAGATGTTCTACGCTCCGTGCCTCGTCGAATTCCCCGGGACCGGTGACCGCGTCCAGCCCGACTTGCTATTCGTGTCGAACAGGAGGCGGGGAATCATCAGGGAGAAGCAGATGCTGGGAGCTCCCCGTCCGGCTTGGACCCGAGCGTGTGGGCACGATCGACCTCGACGAAGTCTTCTCACGCCATCTGGATCTGTGGGAGGAGTCGTCCCGCCCGGCCCCGGAATCCTAGCGGGAACTCGTTCCGCGGACTGCTAAATCCCCCAGAGCACCAGCGCCGCCCAGATACTCAGCGCCAGCGCGCCCCCATAGCAGGGCAGCTTCAACGCGCCCGAGTAGCGGCGCATTCCCAGATCCATCAGCGTATGACGGATCCGGTGCATGCAGTGGAAGAGGGACAGCACGATCACGCCAAGCAGCGCGACCTTCACCGGCCACCATCCCACCGCCTGCGTGAACGCCGCCGCCCGCTGTTCGGCCACCGCGGGATCACCCGCCGGCAGCAGGAACCCGGTCACGATCACGAACGCGGGGAGGAAGAGCGCGGCCATCACGCCGCCGGCCGAGAAGAGCGCCCACCAGAAGGCTTCGCCGGAACGCTTCATCTGAGCACCCACCAAACGATGACCGCGGTGACGGTCAGCCACGGCCCGTACCCCATCAGGATCGCCGAAACCGGCGCCGACAGCCGTTTCTCGCCCAGGAAGACCGGCATCGCCTGCGGCACCGCGCCGAAGAAGGTGACGGCGTGCCATACGGCGGCGGCCAGCGCGACCACATGCGCCGCCATCCAGACCGGGCTGCCCAGCACGGCGATCCATTCGGCGAAGGCCGCTTCGCCGCCACCGACCCTGGCGAGCGTCATCACGAACACCACCAGGTACCCCGCCATGAACACGCTCGTCAGCTCGCGGATCATGAAGCGGACGTAGCCGGGCCGCTCCGTCCACCACGCCCAGCGGTGCGGGCGGTGGTACTGTCCGCTCATACGCCGGGCACCTTTCGGCATCACGAAGCCCTTGAAGTACTCCTGCGCGCCGGCCGCCTTGGCCTGCTGGATCGCGCCGGCGGGGTCCACGTGTTTCGGGCACACCACCGTGCACTCGCCGACGAAGGTGCATCCCCACATGGCCTCGTCCGAAAGCATGACCTCCATGCGCTCGGACTGGCCCTGGTCGCGCGAGTCCTTGTTGTAGCGGTGGCCGAGCGCGAGCGCGGCGGGGCCGAGGAACTCCTCCTCGTGGCCGACCACGGGGCAGGCCGAGTAGCAGAGCATGCAGTTGATGCACATCGAGTACTGCTTGTAGCGCGCCAGCTCGGCGGGGGTCTGCCGATACTCGCCCTCCGAGGTGTCGTTCACGTCGTCGCGAATGATGTACGGCTTGACGGCCTCCAGCTTGTCCATGAAGCCGTCCATCGAGACGACCAGGTCGCGTTCGACCGGGAAGTTGACGAGCGGATCGACCCTCACCGGGCGCGGAAAGTAGTCCTTCAGGAAGGCCGCGCAGGTGAGCTTGGGCTCGCCGTTCACCATCATCCCGCAACTCCCGCAAACCCCCATGCGGCAGCTCCAGCGATGGGTGACCGTGCCGTCGACGTGGTCCTTGATCCAGTTGATCGCGTCGAGGACCACCCAGTCTTCGTTGTACGGGACCTCGTACGACTGGTAGCGCGGTTCGGAGTCGGTCTCCGGGTGGTAGCGGAAGATCTCCAGCGTCATCTTGGCGTTGTCGGACATGATCTACTCCCGCTTCAGCCCCGAGTCCGCGCCGTAGGTGCGCTTGCGCCGGGAGGCCACTTGGTGATCGTCACGGGGCGGTACTCGATCCTGGGGTCGCCGCCGTCCTCCGCCCGGAAGGCCAGCGAGTGGGCGAGGAAGTCGTCGTCGTTGCGTTCCGGGTGGTCGAGTCGCTGGTGCGAACCGCGCGACTCGGTGCGCTCCCTGGCCGAATGCGCCATGGCCTGGGCCACATCCAGCAGGGAGGAGAGCTCGAGCGCGGCGGTCAGCTCGGTGTTGAAGCAGTTCGACTGATCGTCGAGGGTGATGTTCGCGTAGCGATCGTGCAGTTCGGCGATCCTGGTGCAGGCCGCCTCCAGCGACTCGGCATCCCGGTAGATGCCCGCGCCGTCCTCCATCGCATCGTGCAGCTCGTTGCGCAGGACCGCGATCCGCTCGCTGCCGGATCTGGCGGCGGCGCTGAAGTACGTCCCCCGGATCCGCTCGCCCTCGTCCCTCGCCTGCGCCTCCAGTCCGGATACGTCGTAGTCGGGCTTGTCCATGGCGAAACGGGCGGCGTGCGTCCCCGCCTGGCCGCCGAAGACCAGCAGCTCGGTGAGAGAATTCGACCCCAGCCGGTTCGCCCCGTTGATCGAGACGCAGGCGCACTCGCCGGCAGCGTACAGCCCGGGAATGTTGGTCGCGGAATTGCTGTCGACGTCGATCCCGCCCATCACGTAGTGGACGACCGGCCGCACCGGGATCGGCTGATGGACCGGGTCGATCCCCGCGTAGTTGCGCGACAGCTCGCGCACGAAGGGGATGCGTTTGTCGATCTTCGCCTCGCCGAGGTGGCGCAGGTCGAGGTGCACCACGTGTCCGTCCTTGGTCTCGATCGTGCGCCCCGCATTCTTCTCCTTGATGAAGCACTGGCTGAGCTTGTCGCGCGGCCCCAGCTCCATCGCGCGCTTCTGCGGGTGCCGCGGGTCGCTGACGTCGAGCGCTTCGCCGAGGTCGTAGTCCTCCAGGTAGCGATGCCCGTCCTTGTTGACCAGGATCCCGCCCTCGCCGCGGGACGCCTCGGTGATCAGGATGCCCGTGCCGGGGAGCCCCGTCGGGTGGTACTGGATGAACTCCATGTCCTTCAGCGCGACGCCGGCCCGGTAGGCCATCGCCATCCCGTCGCCGGTCTTGATCGCCCCGTTGGTCGTGAAGGGGAAGGCCTTCCCGGCCCCGCCGGTGCAGATGATCACCGACTTGCCGAGGATCGTCCGCACGGTTCCGGTCCGCAGTTCGATCGCGGCGCACCCACGGCACCGGCCCTCGTCGTCGAGGAGCAGCTTCGTCGCGAAGTGCTCGTCGTAGCGGACGATGTTGTCGTACTTGAGGGTGGTCTGGAAGAGCGAGTGGAGCATGTGGAAGCCGGTCTTGTCGGCCGCGAACCAGGTCCGCTCGATCTTCATGCCGCCGAAGGGGCGGACGGCGACCGACCCGTCGGGCTGGCGGCTCCACGGGCAGCCCCAGTGCTCCAGCTGGATCATCTCTTCCGGGGCGCGGTTCACGAAGTACTCGACCGCATCCTGGTCGGCGAGCCAGTCGGCCCCGCTTACCGTGTCGTAGATGTGGTCTTCCAGGCTGTCGTTGGGCTTGATCACCGCCGCGGCGCCGCCCTCGGCGGTCACCGTGTGGCTGCGCATCGGGTAGACCTTGGAAACGCAGGCCACGGAGAAGGAAGGGTTCTCCTCCGCGATCGCGATGGCGGCGCGGAGTCCGGCCCCGCCGCCGCCGATGATGATCACGTCGTGCTGGTGCGTGGTCGCGTGGCTCATGCTTCGGGGAGGGGCCGGGTGGGGCGCCCGGTGGGGGGTGGGGGGGATGGATTGGTCACGATGGGAAGTTAAGGACGGCGGCGAGGGGGGATCAAGGGTCGGCGATTGGTCCCACCGCTCAAGCGGTCACCACAGCACGTCCACCTCGTATTGCCCGATAGCCCGATCGCGGGTGAGAAGTGTCATGTCCTCCGAAATCGCCTGGGCGATCAGCATCCGGTCGAACGGGTCGCGGTGATGCCAGGGCAAATCGGCGACTTCGTGGCAATGCCAAGGCTCCACAAGCAGCCATCGAGCCCGGAGAGCGCGTCTCCCCGACTCAATGAGATCGCGCCATTCCGCACCGAGTGCGATCCGTCCGGCGCTCATCTTGATGGCGATCTCCCAAAGACTTACGGTGCTGAGCCAGATATGGTTGCGGGGATCGGTCAGGGTCTCCCGCGCGCGGCCGCTCAGTTTCTCCGGGGTGTCAATCGCCCAGAGTAGTGCGTGCGTGTCGGCGAGTACGATCACTCACTCGCATCCACTGGCTCATAAGGCGCGAATTCGGGGAGCGGATCGTCGAAGTCGTCGTCCATCCGGAGGACCAGGCCTCGGGCAGCGCCAAGCCTGGGGGCCTCGTCTTCACTTGCAATCACCTCCAGCCGAACCAGTGGCTTTCGGCGCTTCGCGATTATGACTTCCTCACCCGCCAGGGCACGCTTGATGAGGCGCGACAGGTGGGTCTTGGCTTCATGGATATTGACCTGCATCGAATTCCTCCAAAGGAAACTTGGTCAACCAAGTTAGTCATGTTTCTGTGCCACCACCAGCGCCTCGACCTCCGTCCCCTCCAACTCCCGCATGTCGTGCTTGTCCTTCACAAGGCACCCCAGGGTCTCGGCGACCGTCTCGGCGTCCAGCGCGTCCTTGTGGAGCGTGACCAGCGCGTGCGCCCAATCCAGCGTCTCGGCCACCCCCGGCGGCTTCATCAATGCGCGCCGGCGCAGCGCCTGCACGAAGTGGGTGATCTCGGCGGCGAGCCGGTCCGCAATCCCCGGCACCCTGGTGCGGACGATCTCCACTTCCTTCTCGAACGGCGGGTGCTCGATGTAGAGGTAGAGGCAGCGCCGCCGCAGCGCGTCGCCGATCTCGCGGGTCCGGTTCGAGGTCAGGATCACCACCGGCCGGTGCACCGCGCGGATCGTCCCCAGCTCGGGGATCGTGACCTGGAAGTCCGAGAGCACCTCCAGCAGAAACGCCTCGAACCCCTCGTCGGCGCGGTCGATCTCGTCGATCAGCAGCACCGGCGGCGCGTCCGGCCGGGTGATCGCGCGCAGTAGCGGCCGCTCAAGCAGGTACCGGCGTCCGAAGATGACATCCTCGAGGCTGCCGTCGCTCCGGTTGCCGTCACCGGGGCCGTCGGTTCCGGGACCCGCCGATGGCCTGCCGTCCGCCTGCCCGCCGGCCTTCCCCTCGTCCGCCGCGATCCGCAGCCGTAGCAACTGCTTCTGATAGTTCCACTCGTACAGCGCCGTGTTGACGTCGAGCCCCTCGTAGCACTGCAGCCGAATCAGTTCCGCCCCCAGGATCCCCGCCATCACCTTCGCGACCTCGGTCTTGCCCACCCCCGCGTCGCCCTCGATCAGCAGCGGCTTCTCCATCGCGCGGGCGAGGTACACGGCGGTGACGATCGAGCGCTCGGCGATATAGCCCTGCTCGCGCATCGAGGCCTGCAGGTCGCGGATCTCGGGCCTCATTGGGCACCTCGCTTCCGCGGCAGTCCGCGGCACCGGCCCACGCCGCTATGCATACGCCGCCGGATCGGCTTCGAAGCGGGCGCGACAGCCGGGGCAGCAGAAGTGCAGGGTTTTGCCCTTGTAGGTGAAGGACGGCGATCCGTCCACGGCGACGGTCATGCCGCAGACCGGGTCCGTTGTGGTTGCAGGTGCGCCTGCGGGATTCGCGGCCTCCGTCCCGGCTCCCTTCCCCGCGCCCACGGCGACGATCTCCGCGAGGATGCTCACGGCCACCTCCTCGGGACTCTCGGCCCCGATGTCGAGCCCGGCCGGCCCGTGCACGCGGGCCACCTCTTCGGCACCGACCCCGAGGCCCTCGAGAACCGCCCGCACCTGGCGCATGCGCTTCGGCGAGACGACCACACCCACGTATTCGGGGCGCGCGGCCAGGATCTGCCGCACGGCGTCCTCGTCGCCCCGCCCCATCGTCGCCACGACCGCGAAGAGCCGGTCGCCCGGCGACCGATCCGCCCATTGCGTCGCCCGCGCCTCGAGGGCACCCTCCCCCTCGACCCCCACCTGCTCGACCTCATAGCCCATCGCGCCGCCCAAACGGGCCACCGCGTCCGCGATCGGCGACGATCCGGCCACAACCAGCCGGGGCACCGGAAACACTGGATTGATGTGCACCTCCACCTTCCCTTCGCTGCCACAGGACATGGGAACGGGAACGATATCGCGATTCTCGCCCGGGAGCGCCCCGAAGCCGAGCAGCCGGGACCGCCCGTCGGCCAGCGCGGCGAGGGCATGACGCACCACCTCGGGCTGGGTGCAGCTTCCGCCGATCCAGCCATGGACACGCCCGTCCGTCGTGATCACTGCCGTGTTGCCGGGCGACGCCGAGCTGGGGCGTTCGCGGTGCACCACTGTGGCGAGCGCGTAGGAATGCCGCTCGTCGAGGAGGCGCTGGGCCACGCGGAGCAGCGTGCTATCCACGGCCGGCCCCCTCAAGCTCCAGCCGCGCGTGCTCGTAGTCCTCCGTGCTGTCCAGATCGCGCAGCGCGTCGGCGGGCCAGTCCACCACGGCCGCCTCCGCGCGGTGCCGCCGCACCACCTCACGCCCGCAGCGCCGGTCCATCCGGAGGAGTTCGCCGAAGAGGCTGCGGTCGTAGAGCATCGGGGGTGCGATGGTGGCGCCGCCGTAGCGGGACAGCACCAGGAGGGCGCCGGTCTCGCGGTAGTGACCGGTCACCGCGCGCAACATGTCGGCCGTCACGAACGGCATGTCGGCCAGCACGACCATGGCGGCGGCGCAGCCGAGGCCGCCGCGCCCACCGCCTACGCCCTCGCTCGTCCCCCGCGTCGCGCTCATCCCCTGCGCCACCCTCCCCCCCCAACCCCGCGATCCCCGCGCTCACCGACGTGTGCTGTCCCATCGCGTGCTCTGCATTAAAAACAGTCCTGCACCCGATTCCGTGCAATTCGGCCTCCACGGCCGCCCGCTCGTGACCGGTCACCACCACCACCGGGTCCATCCCGGCATCCACCGTCATCCGGGCCGCGCGCCGCACCACCGACTCTCCACCCAGCTCCAGCAGCAGCTTGTTGCGGCCCATCCGCACGGAAGCGCCGGCCGCCAGCACGATCGCCGCTACATCGCTCACCGGCCGGGCGTCCCGCTCTCCACCCACGCCGACCACCACAGCACCGCCAGCATCTCCGCACCCGCCGCAAGCCTCTGCGCCGCGAAGTCCAGCGCCTCGGGAGCGGCCGGCCGCTCGGGATCGAAGCCGACATCGCGGTCGAGGCGGTAGATCGTTTCGACTTCCGCGTGCGCGGCCATGATGTGCACCATCACCGCCGGGCGCGCCGAACCTGCCACGGATCGGAGCGGTCCCGTGCCCAGGTGCCGCGCCACGTCGGCGCCGCTCACGTGCGCCGCCACGAAACCGCTCTCGAAACGCGCGTGGAATCCGTCGTCCGTGGTGTAGCCTTCGGGGTTGGGGGTGTCCCGGTCCCAGCCGTTGAAGTGGATCGTGGTGTGGTGCGGCTGGGACGCGTCGGTCACATAGTGGCCCAGGATGCCGGCGTCGTTGACGATCCGCTCGGCGATCCACGCGCGCCGTTCGGGATCCTCCTCCGCCCGCCACATCCGCCATTCGCTGACGATCCGCTGGTACAGCTCGGTGATCCGGAAGGGCAGGAACCCGGCGTCGCGCTCGGGCCGCTCCAACCCCGCCTGGTACAGAAGCCGCAGAAAGACGAACCTGTCGCGCGCGCCCAGCGCCTCCCCGGGAACGTTCTCCAGGTCGATGTAATGGTCGTACTGGAACGCCTGGTCCATCTCCCGGTGCTGGCGCACCCGCCAGCGGTCCGGCTCGGGGTTCAGGTAGACCAGCCGCTCCCCCGCTTCGCGGAAGAAGGCCGGCGTCTCGGACGGCATCCTGCCCACCGCCGCCCGGGCCGCCATTTCATGGCCCACGGATCCCCAGGGGGGCGCAGGCGCCGCCAGCATCAGCAACCCCACCACAATCACGCTTGCCATCGGCTTTCCAACGGTCATCGCACCCTACTCCTTCTCCGTGCCCACGGGCCGCCGGTCCATCGCGTACGGCGACCGCTGCACGGTCGGCATGATCAGCATCTGCTGCACGTTGACGTGCGGCGGGGTGTTGAGGACGTAGCAGACCGCGTCGGCGATATCCTCGGCCTTGAGCGGGTCCACACCCTCGTAGACGGTTTGGGCGCGCGCGTCGTCGCCGTGGAAGCGTACCAGCGAGAACTCGGTCTCCACCATGCCGGGATCGACGCTGGACATGCGCACACGGGTACCCAGCAGGTCGATGTTGGCCCCCTGCGTGATGGCGCGCACGCCGAACTTGGTGGCGCAGTAGACGGCGCCCTGCGGGTAGACGACGTGCCCCGCGATGCTCCCGAGGTTCACGACATGCCCGGAGTCCCGCGCGATCATTCCCGGCAGGATCGCCCGCGTCACGTTCAGGAGGCCCTTGAGGTTGGTGTCGATCATGTCGTCCCAGTCGTCGTGCTTGCCTTCCTGCACGGTGTCCAGGCCGCGGGCCAGTCCTGCGTTGTTGATGAGGATGTCGGGGGCCACCCCCTCGTCCTCCAGACGAGCGACGAAGTCATCCACTTCGCCACGGTCCCTCACGTCGAAGGTGGCGGTGACGGGCTCCAGCCCGCTGGTGCGCGCGATCTCCCGCGCCAGCGCCTGCAGGCGTTCGCTCCGGCGTCCGGTCAGCACGACGCGCACCTCCATCGCGGCCAGGCGTGTGCGCACGCCTCGCCGATTCCGGCCGTCGCGCCGGTCACGATCGCGGTCTTTCCTCGGATTCGATTCATGGAATGGGTGTGAATATGTAATCTATACTTGTCATTATGTAATGTTGACGTGACAGAATGATCGTTTCGACGACCGCCAGCACATCCGGCGGTACGAAGAATGTCTGGTGGAGGACCGGTTCTTCGCCAGTGGGGTCGCTCACGGCCACCCGCAGGCGCGACCCGTAGGGAACGTCGCAGAGCAGGAAGAGGCCGCGGTGGTCGGTCGTGGTCGAGGCGGTCACGAAGCTGCCGTCGCGGCGCGGCACCCAGCCGTTTCCGGTCTCGCCGCCGGGACCGCGGGGGGCTGCGACCCACCCCACCACCGCGTACCCCGTCGCCGCCGGCCACCGCACGCGAACTTCCGCATCGCCGGCCGGCGTCCCGTCGGCGTGCCTGATCCGCCCCATGACCGGCGCTGTCCCGACCGGGCGCGGCGCCCCACCGCACGAGAAGAAGAGCGCACCGGCCACCGTCGGAACCTTCATTCTGACGTAGGCCACCTGCCCGAGTCCCGCTTCGACCGCCACCTCGGGTTCAGCCAGCCCCAGCTCCCTCAGGGCTGGGCGGGGGACCCGCAGGACGTGAGTTCCCGCGTGGAGCCCGTTGAAGAGGAAGGAGCCGTCGGGGGAGGTCGTTACGCCCGTGGCAGTCGAAAAATCGCCCGCGGCGGGATTGCCCGCCGCAGCGCCACCGTCCCCCTCTCGCGCCACCACGACCGGCCCCGGCGGCGGCCCCGTCCCCGCCGTATCCGCAACGATGCCGAAGATGCTCGCCGACCAGGCTTCCAGGAGGGTGCGACCCACCGCATCGGTGACGGCGGCCGTCGCGCCCCCCTCCACGCGGTGCCCGGTGCGCAGAACCCCTCCCCGGCTCGCTTCCGCGAGGGACGGCATCCGGATCCACCACTCCTTCACCACCCAGGCACCGTCGGGCAGGCGGGTGAAGCTCACCTGTCCGGGCGGGTACCCGATTTCCGGAGAGTCCAGAAGGCCAACATACCCGAACTGGATGCGCTGCAGTTCGGCGGTCTCGTCGTCCAGCCACAGGACGCCCGCGATCTCGGGGACACGCCGGCTGGCGGTCGGCTGGAAGGCGAGTCCCACTGTGCCGTCTCCGCCGTCCACGACGCCCAGGCAGTGGGAATCCAGGAAGGCGTCCGAGAGGAAGGCTTCCGCGTCGGGTGCGTAGTATATCGAGATCGAGTCGCCCTCGTTCTGCACGAATCCCTCCGCCACGAGGTCCTCGATCGGTGCCGAGATGAAGGCCGAGGCCTGATCGGTCATGAGCATGCTCGAATCGGCCAGGACCTCGCGGGCGTCGCGGTCGAGCCGCCGTTCGTAGCGCAGCAGCGTGTAGCGGTACAGACCGGCTTCGCGGGTCCAGGCTTCCGCCGCCAGGGCCTTCCGCGCCTCCTCCCACACCTGCGCGGCCGCCGCTCCCTCTTCGGGCCGCACCTCGCAGCGCCGCTCCGCCGACACGACGATGCCTCGGAGCTGGATCGGCTCGACCGGAACCTCGATGCGCATCTCTTCCGCGCCGGCGGCCGGTGTGAAGGGGTCGCTGGTGAAGCTGGCATACCCGATCCGGTCCACCGTGATGGTGTGAAGCCCGGGGCGGCGCGCATCGAGCAGGAATCGCCCGGCGGCGTCGGTGAGCGCCTGGTCGACCCGGCTCCCTTCTGCATCGAAGAGCAGGACCATCGCGCCGGTCACTGGCACAGCCGTACCCTCTTCGACGACGACCCCGGGTACGGGTTGCGCCGCCGCCGGGAGCGGCCCGAGGCAGATCAGCAGGAGCAGGAGGAGGGGTATGCGCACGCCCGAATAGTAAGCCCTGGGGACTCGATCCGTCACGCGGTTTGCGCCTTTCATAATCTCTCCGTCGGATACAGATTGGTGTGCCGCGGCTTCCGTCCGGGCCGCACCCGACCTCCCTCGCCAATCCCGTCCAAGGAGCCATCCATGACCGCCCCACAGGTCCGGCACTTCCGCATCGCCGACCAACCCGTCGAGCAGCTGAATCCCCTGATCTCCCGCAGCCTGATCACCGGAGAGCGCACGATGCTCGCACACGTCTACCTGAAGAAGGGCGCCGTGGTTCCCATGCATTCGCACGACAACGAGCAGATCACCTACGTGCTCGAGGGCGCGCTCAAGTTCAGGATCGGCAACGGCGGGCCGGACAGGCTCGTGGTGCGTACCGGCGAGGTGCTGCACCTGCCGAGCAACGTCCCCCACGAGGCGGAAGCGCTCGAGGACACGATCGACGTGGACGTCTTCACCCCCCCGCGGCAGGACTGGCTGGACGGAGACGACGCCTACCTGCGCGGCGGTGGCGCCGCGGAGGAGGGCTGACCCGATGGGGACCACAGGCAAGCTCACGGGCAGCACCTGGATCTGGAAGGACGGCGACCACATCCGTTGGGAAGACGCGCAGGTCCATGTCATGAGCCTCGCCGTGCAGTTCGCGGCTTCCGTCTTCGAGGGGATCCGCTGCTACGAGACCCCCAACGGGCCGGCCGTCTTCAGGCTCCACGACCACCTGAAGAGGCTGATGACGTCGAGCCGCACCTACCGGATGCAGCCGGACCACACGATCGACGAGCTTGCGGACGCCACTTTCGCGACGATCCGGAAGAACGAACTCACCTCCTGCTACGTCCGCCCAACGGTCCTGCGCGGGTACGGCGCGTCGAGCATGCACCCCGAGCAGAGCCCGATCGAGACCTACATCCCGATGTGGCCGTGGGGCGCGTACCTGGGTGAAGAGGCACTCACCCGCGGCGTCGACGTGTGCGTCTCGTCGTGGAACCGCCCGGCCCCGAACACGATCCCCAGCGGGGCCAAGTCGGCGGGCAACTACGCCTTGTCGGCGCTGATGGTGATGGAGGCGGACTCCCACGGCTACGCCGAAGCGATCGGACTCGGGCCGAGCGGCCTGGTGAGCGAGGGGAGCGGGCAGAACCTCTTCCTGGTCGTGAACGGCGAGGTCGTGACCCCGATCCTGGACGGCACGTCGCTGTCCGGCATCACGCGACACACGGTGTTGAAGATCGCCGCGGAGCTGGGCCTGACCGTGCGCGAACAGCTGGTGCCGCGGGAGATGCTCTACGGCGCGGACGAGCTCTTCTTCACCGGGACGGCGTCGGAGGTCACGCCGATCCGGTCGGTCGACGGGCTGACGGTGGGCGAGGGGCGGCGCGGGCCGGTGACGGAGCGGATCCAGCGGCGCTTTCTGGAGCTGGCGAAGGGGGAAGGGCCTGATCCGTGGGGGTGGGTGACGTACCTGGGTGAGGGGGTGTAGCGTCGGATTCGCGTTGGGAACCCCGGGCTGTTCCCCGGTGTAACGGGTTGGAGCCGTCAGACCGCGTGGCGGGTTCAATCACCCCTGGGTGTCCAGCCGGCTGAGGACCAATCACCTGGGCGTACAGACGCCCGAGGGAGCCTGAGAATGTCAAATGCACGTATGATTCTGCCCGCCGCTGTCGCGCTTGTGATCGCCGCAGCCGCATGTACCGACGACGCCGTTGCGCCGCCCGATCAGCTGACGGAACGGGAGGCGACAGACCTCCTGGAGGGGTACCGGGCACTGCAGACGCTGGCCGACCCCAACATCATTTCCGAAACGGAGGGCGGTGCCGTGATCGAGTGTCCCCTCGGTGGACGGGTTGAGTTCACCGGCAGTGCCGAGGACGAAGTCGTGGGGGACACGGCCCGCATCAATCTGGACATCCGGGCCAACCCGATGGCTTGCAGGGTCTCGGGCAACGGTACCGAATTCACCATCACAGGGGATCCGAATGTTCGTGAGCGAATCAGCCTCGAGATCGTGGGCTTCTTCGAGAGCTTCGACATCTCCGGCGGCACCGTCGGTACCCTGGCCTGGGAGTCGGACGACCGCTCGGGGAGCTGCGACCTGGACCTGGTGTTGAGCGCGGAACCAGACCTTTCGGACCCGGACAATCCGGGTGTGAACGGCACCTTGAGCGGGATGTTGTGCGGGCACGAGGTCGAGATTGACGTGGCGGAGCTGCCGATCGATTAGAGCTACCCGCGGTCCAGGGCGAGGAGCGACCGGAGCAGCACGTTGGCGCCGCGTGCGATGTCGTCGGGGGCCGTGTATTCGTCGGGCGAATGGCTGATCCCGCCCCGGCTCGGCACGAAGATCATCCCGACGGGGCCGAGTTCGGCCATGCTCTGGGCGTCGTGGCCCGCACCGGAAGGCATGCGCGTGTGGGAATACCCGAGTTCGGCGGCGGAAGCCTCGACGATGTCCCGAAAGCGGGGGTCGGTGGGCGCGGCGAGGCTCTCGTAGAAGCGGGCGAGGGTGATGGTGACCTCGCGGTCGGTTTGAATCGCGCGCGCCCGGGCCTCGATCCCGGCGAAGACGCGGTCGATCTTCGCCATCTCGAGGTCCCGGATCTCGAGCGTGGCCCGCACCTCGCCCGGCACGACGTTGGGCGCGCCCGGCATGGCCTCGATCCTGCCGACGGTCGCGACCTGCCGCCCGGGCATGGTGGTGGCGACTTCGTTCGCCGCGCGAACAAAGTCGGCGGCGGCGACGAGCGCGTCCCGGCGCTGGGCCATGGGGGTCGTCCCGGCGTGGTTCTGGGCGCCGTGCACGGTGACGTTCCAGCGCCGGATGCCGACGATCCCCTCGACGACGCCGATCTGGGTGCCGGCTGCTTCCAGGAACGCGCCCTGCTCGACGTGCAGCTCGAGGAAGCCGGCCATCGTGCCGGGGTCGCGCCGCGCTTCGGCGAGCCGGGTGGGGTCGCCGCCGAGGCGGGCGATGCCGTCCCGTATGGGGTGCCCCGAGGCCGTGACGATGTCGAGTTCGAGGGGTTCGACACGGCCGACCAGCGCGCGGCTCCCGGTCTTCCCGCCCTCTTCGTTCTGGAAGATGATGACTTCGAGGGGGTGGTTGAGGGCGATGTCGTGGTCAAGCAGGGTGAGCGCGACTTCGAGGGCGGCGGCGGAGCCGACCTGGCCGTCGTAGCTGCCGCCGGCCGGGACGCTGTCCATATGGGACCCGATGATGATCGGTTGGGCCGCCGGGGCGGTGCCGGAGCGGCGGCCGATGAGGTTGCCGGCGAGGTCGGTGGAGACTTGCAGGCCAGCGCGCCGCATGACCTCGGTGGCGTACTCGCGGCCGGCGAGGTCTTCGTCGCTGTAGGCGAGGCGGGTCGTGCCGCCGTCGTCGGTGCCGCCGAAGCGGCGAAAGTCGGTGAGGAGGGCGTTGAGGCGCGTGGCGTCGACGGTGGGGGGTTGGGGGCGGGGGCGGGGGTGGGGTGGGCGGCGGGTAGCCAGGACACGATCGACCAGGCCCGCCGTCACCACGACCGACAGGTGCAGGAAAACACGCCGCGTGTGGGGGGAATCAGGATTGAATCGGTGGGAAAGCGCCATTTCTTGTGAATCCGTTGGGTGCCGACCCGCGCGGGCGTCGCGCGGAGCCGCTTGCACGGCCATCTTTGTTCTCCAGTCGCACAAAGTGACCCATCCCGGCCTCGCGCGCGAACGCCGCCGTACGCGCAGAAAAAGCACACGGCTCCCACACCCGACGATGAAGCCTCCGCAGCAAGAGCACACGGCTCCTGGCCCCGGCAACGACGTCTTCGACTTCGACGGTGACTACGGGGAGGGTTATGAGGCCCTCGCCCGGCGGGTCATTCCGGGATACCGCACCCTCTTCCCGATGTTCACCGCGATCATCGAGCCGGATCTGCCCGCTGGCGCGCGCGTGCTCGTGGTCGGCGCCGGCACGGGGGTCGAACTGGTCACCCTCAAGCGCGCGCGGCCGGACCTTCGCCTGCACGGCGTCGACCCTTCCGGGCAGATGCTGGAGTTGGCCCGGCGGCGGATGGCGGAGGCCGGCCTGGCAAGCGGCGTGTCCCTTCAGCTTGGCTACGCGTCGGACATCGTGGCACGCCCGCGCTTCGACGCGGCGACTCTGATCAACGTGCTCCATTTCGTACCCGACGATGGGGGCAAGGCAGCCCTGCTGAACGATATCGCCGCGCGGCTGCGGCCCGGCGCGACGTTCGTGCTCTTCGACCTGCACGGCGACCCCGGCTCGGAGGAGCACGAGCGCTACATGCCGGCGTGGCGGCGCTACTGGAAGATCCGGGGGATGACCGACGACGAGATGCGCGCGTTCGACGAACGGGTTCGCGACGGCATCCACTTTGTGTCGGCCGAGCGGGTGCTGGAACTGGCGCGGGACGCAGGTTTCACCGACCCACAGCGGTTCTTCAAGGGCATGCTCTACGGGGGCTGGACCTTTCGGCGAGCGGGGGGATGACCCGAATATGTGAACATGGAGACCGGGGACCGCGACGGCTCACCCGCCGGGACGCGCCGGACCGGGGAACCCACCGCATGCGAGGTTTGCAAATGTCTGTAGTGAGCAGCAGAGAGCGTCTGATGTCGGCCGTGTTCACCCTCCTCTCAGGCGTGGTCCTGACGGGGGCGTGCGATCCGGGATCCGACGCGAACGGGTCGGACGCTGTCGTCTTCGAGGGCGCGCGCGTCATCGTGTTTCTTCGTATCTGCGGGGGGTGGCGGTGGACCGGGAGGGGCTAAGTGGACGCTTTCTGGGGGCGGGTGGGTAGGCGGGGCTGTATGGACGCAAACGCCCGCCGGAGCGCCTCCTCACCGCCGGGCCGGAGTCCCTCGATCGCGCCGGACGCCAGCACCGCCCGGGCAAACCTCTCCCCGTAGCCGCGCGCGAAGGTCATCACGACCAGCTCGGGGGCGAATGTCACCACCTGACATGGGACGTGCAGCACCGGTCCCTGGGTGAGGAAGGGGGTGGGGCGGGCCGGATCGAAGAGGTCGAGAGGCGTGAGGTGTTCCAGTGCGGCGGGGACGCCCCGGCCGACGAAGGCCAGCATGCAGTGGCCATCGGTGGTCTCAGTGAACGGGGTCTCCGGCGGGGTGGCCGGGGGCACCCCTTCGCCCAGGTGCCAGATCGCGACCTGCGTCCGGTTCATCCGGTTGATGACGAGGGGCCGGTGCACCCCGACTTGGCCGAATTGCGGGGGGACGGGCAGGTCCATGGGCGTACGTGTCCCGATGTCGGCGTCCTGGAAGTCCCAGCGGCGCCGATGACTGAGGTCGACAAGCCAGGGGCCGGCCTGCGAGCCTTCGCCGTCTGAGTTCCCGCCGCGAGAACCCTCGTCCTCGTAGCGCAGCACCACGTTCCAGCCATCGCGCACTTCGGTGGCGGCCGGGACCGCGCTCAAGACCACCGGCGAGCGGCGAATCGCGGACGATCCCGGCGGCTTTCCGGCGGCGCCAGTGGCTCGCGGAGACCCTGCGTGTCCGGCGTCTCGATTCATCCCCTGAGCCTTTCACCCTCGGGGTCGTAGAAGGGCAGCGGCACCACCGTGGCGGTGGAAGTTGCGCTCCGGCCATTCCCCTCGTCCTCGAAAAGACGGATCGTGCCCCCCCGCACGGCATGCCCCTCACGCACCAGCGCCATCCCGTACTGCCACCCCAGCGTCTCGCTGCGGCGCGTCGTGCACACGTGCCCCACGATCTCGCCGCCGGCCACTACCACCGCCCCGTCGCGGGGCGACCCCTGCCCTTCATCCACCCGAAACCCCACCAGCTTCATGCGGCCCGGCTGCTTCTCACAGGCCCGCAGCGCGGGAGCGCCCACCTTCCTCGACGCCGTGTCCTCCCTGTCCCAAAGCCAACCCATCCCGATATCGGTCAGGGTCACGCGCTGCTCCGATTCGGCCCCGATGATGATGTGCCCCTTTTCGGCGCGCAGGCAGTACTGCGCTTCCAGCCCAAAGGGGCGGATGCCGAAGTCGGCCCCGGCGGTAACCAACAGATCCCATACGAATTGGCAATAGCTGGATGGGACGTGGAGTTCGAAGGAGAGCTCGCCCACAAAGCCGAGGCGCAGGCACCGCACCTCGACGGCGTCCGCCACGGTGATCCACCGGCAGCCCATGTAAGGGAACGCGTCGTTGGAGATATCGTCGCCAGTCACCCGCTCCAGCACCCGGCGCGCATTGGGCCCCGCGATGTTGATCGACCCGAATGCGTCGGTGAGGTTGACGAGGTGGTAGTCCCAGCCGTCGTGACGCGTGTGATGGCGAACCCACTCGACCGTGGATCCGGCGTGCGCGGAACTGGTCGTAAAATAGTATTGGCGTTCACTATCCTTGACGATTGCACCATCATCCAGCACATGTGCCATATCGTTGCACATCGCGGAGTATTTGCACCGCCCGGGGACCATTTTGCCCATGTCCGAGATGTAGACCCGTTGCAGCGCGTTCAGCGCGTCCGATCCGAAGATTCGGAACTTCCCCAGCGGCGAGCTGTCGAGGATGCCGACGTTGCTGCGGACGTCCAGGATCTCTTCGCGCAGCCCGGAGACTGCACCGGCGACGGGTCGGCGGGCCTGCAATCCGGCAACTCGGTCGCTATCTGCATCGGGGGCACGCAACGGGTCGTCACCGAAATAGCGGGCGCGCAGCCATGGTCCCGCCCGGCGGAAGATCGCACCCCGCGCGGCCAGCTCCCCATGCAGTGGCGTGCGCTTGTGCACGTCGTGGTTCGGGCCCGCCAAGGTGGCCATTGTGGGGGCGACCAGAGGGGGCCGCACGGTGGTCGGCACCGCGGCCTCGACCGGATCGCCCCGCAACTCCGCCATGATCGTGGCAAGGTTCTGCCCCGCGACTCGGTGCTGGCCCGGCCCCAGCCCGAATCCGCCGAAACGCTTCGCGAGTTCGGGCACGTCGAAGCCCTGCGCGGCCGACTCCATGACGTTCTTGTAGGTGCCGTCCTCGTCGAGGTCGACGAAGGCCTTCGCGCCACGGTCGATGGCCGGGCCGTGGCGGATGTCGCAGCCGCGTTCCGGACCTGGAAGGGACTCGCACTCGCGCCGTGTGGGGGCCACCCTCGGCGCTGCGCCCGTGCACCACTCCGCCGCGCGGTATCCCGCAAGCCTCCCCGAGGCCTCGATCGAACGGGGGTCCCGCAAACCGGTCAGGCTCCCCGCCGCGAAGACGCCGTCGGGAAGCTCCGCGGGCTGGAAGGTGTGGGTGTGCGTGCAGTACGCGAGCCGCGCGTCGGCCGTAGCGAGGGGCCCGATTCGTGGCTGCATCCCCGCGTTCGCGACGAGGAGGTCGCAGCGCAGACGGCGCGACCCCGTGCCACTCAGAGCCCGCAGTTCGCACCCGGTCACGTGCTTCCTGCCGATCGCCCGTGAGGCCGCCCAGCCGGGGAGCAGCGGGATTCCTCGAACGTCCAGCGCCCGAGCGAGCGCCGCATCCTGCCTTCCCGGCTCCCGCGCATCGGCGACGGCCCGAACGGTGACGCCCAGATTCGCCAGATCGACTGCAGCCTCCAAACTCAGGTCGTCGCCGACGCTGAAGACGGCGGCTTTCCCCGGCATGACCGCATGCGTGCGGGCGAGCCGCCAGGCCGCGCCGACCTGCATGACCCCGGGACGGTCGTTGTGATTGAAGACGAGCGGCCGCTCCATGCATCCTGCCGCAACCACCACCGCCCTCGCGCGGCACTCCCAGTGGCACTCTCGGAAGGGGTCGTCTTCGGTGCCTACAGTGAACCCCGTCAACAGGTTCTCACCCCAAACGCCGGTCACCGGGGAGCTTGTGAAGACTTTCACATTCTCGGCCGCCTGGGATCCCGCCGGAGGCAGCCGCGCCGTGAGCCCTTCCCCCCGCCGCCAAAGCGGCTCGCCCTCGAACTCCCGCACCCGCCAGTCCAGATGCCCGCCCAGCCTGCCCCGACGCTCAAACAGACATACCCGGAGCCCACATTCTGCCGCGGCCAGCGCCGCCGCCATCCCCGCCGCCCCCCCGCCCACCACCGCCACCTCCGCGTTGAGGTAGCGCTCCGTGCGCACGCTGGAATGCGATCGTGCGGCCCCGTCCCGTCGCGCCCCGACGTCCGCCCCCACCCCGCCGTCCGGCTTCCATCTCGGGTCCAAAACCCCCGTCCCCGCCATCCGCCGCAGTCCTTCCTGAAAGAGCGGCCACAGCCGGTACGGGCGGTGGAAAAGGCGGTAGTAGAACCCCGCCGGCATCAGCCGGTCGAAGGCGTCGATGAACGCGAATCGGTCGGTTCTCGGGTCGCCCCGCACGTTCTGGGCACGCACCGCCATCCCCTCCCGGAGCTCCGTCGTCTCGGCGCATTCATTTGGCACCCCGTCGATCGCCATCAGGGTGTTCGACGACTCGCCCTCCATGCTATACAGCCCGCGCGGCCGATGGTACTTGAGGCTGCGCCCGAAGATCCGGACCCCGTTCGCGTAGAGCGCCGACGCCACGGTGTCCCCCACGAACCCCGTCATCGGCCGCCCGAGAAAGCGGAAGTCGAGCGGCCGGGAGAAGTCGACGCGGCAGGTGGGGCCGGGAGTCAGGCGGCCCGCGGGCGGTCGCAGCGCTGCCAAGCCCTTCGGCCGGGTGTCGCCTCCGGCTGGCGGCCCACCCGCAGCCTCAGCCCTCCCCACCGTCATCCTCCACCTCCCGGTTCGTCGCTGGATCCCTCTTCGCCCTGAACCACACCCCGCACCCCTGCCCGTGGTACCACCACTCTTGTTGCGGTTTCGCCCCCGTCCCCCCCGGAATCATCCGAAACTGCACCCACCGGAAGTGCTCCTCGGCGCTCAGTCCCTCCTGCTCCGGCCTCGGCCCGCGCTCCTGTCCCCCGAAGGTGAACTCGTAGACGTCGCGCTTGCCGCACACGGGGCAGGTCAGGCGGAAGGTCATGGCCGCGCCCCCATCAGTCCCAATGCCCGTACTTCATGACCGCCGCCGACTCTCCCGAGTAGCGGTTCTCCAGGAAACGTTTCAACTGAAACGCCTTGAGGATATCCGGCCGCTCGCCGATGGCCATGTACTCCGCCATGTACTTCCCCGCGACCGGCCCCGACTTGAAGCCGAAGTACCCCCAGCCGGCGTCGAGGTAGAGGCCATCGTAGCCCAGGTGGCCCTCCATGATCGGCGCCATGTCGGGGGTCATGTCGGCGAGGCCGGCCCAGATGCGCATGAAGCGGACCCCGCGTAGCGCGGGCATCAGCTCGACGAGCGCCTCGGCCTGGTGCTTGAGGTAGTACGCGGTCGCGTCGTTGGTGTAGTTGACCTGCGGGTCCATGTGGGCGCCGGTCGCGACTTCGCCCTTCAGCGTCTGGCTGGCGTAGACGTGGTACGCGCCCGAGCTGAAGACGTGGTGGAGGAAGGGCTTGAGGGGCTGGGTGACCATCGCCTGGATCGTGAGGGGGTGGATGGGCAGCTCGATCCCCAACATGGCGGCCACGGCCGTGCTGTACCCGCCCGCCATGATCCCGAGGCGGTTGCAGCCGATGTCGCCCAGGCTGGTCCGCACGCCGGTGACGCGGTCACCATCCGTGTCGATTCCGCGCACCTCGCAGCCCTGGTGGATGTGCACCCCGTGTGCGGCTGCCCCTTTCGCGAGTCCCCACACCACCGCGTCATGCCGCACGATCCCCCCCGGCGGATGGTACAGCCCCGCATGGATCGGGAACGCCGGACGGTCGGAGATGTCGAGCCCCGGGATCACCTCCGCGCACTGCTGCGGGTCGAGCAGCTCCGACTTGACGCCGAGTAAGTTGTGAGTGCTGGCCGCCATGCGGAAAGCGCTCACCGCGGCCTCGCTGTGCCCCAGGTTCAGGTTCCCGCAGTTGGTGAACATGAGGTTGTAGTCGAGCTCGTTGGTGAGGACGCGCCACAGCTTCAGCCCCTCGGCATGGAAGCGCACGCTCTCGGCGGTGCGCTGGTTCGCGCGCACGATCGCGGTGTTCCGTCCGGACCCGCCGAAGCCGAGGTAGTGCGCCTCGAGGACCGCCACGTCGCGGATGCCGTGGTGTCGCGCCAGGTAGTAGGCGGTCGCGAGGCCGTGGACGCCGCCGCCGATGATGACCGTGTCGTAGCGGCGCTTCAGCGGCGCGGGACGCCAGAGGCGCCGGAGCCTCATCCAATCACCGAATACGACGAATCCGGATTCAGCGACCGCCGCCGGCTGAAGAAGCCGATGTCGCAGGTCCTGCGCGTGTACTTGAGCGGCATCGTGACCGGCTCGGCATCGTGGTCGTGTCCGCCTTCGACGCGCTCGATTAGCTCCGCCATCAGCTTGCCCGCCAGCGGCGCGTTCTTGAACTGGTTCCCCGATGTCCCCACGGCCATGTAGAAGCCGGGCAGGTCCGACTTGTCGTAGATCGGGATCCAGTCGTCCGAGACGTCGTAGAGGTCGACCAGTCCGCCGGTCTGGCCGGGGATGCCCAGCCCCTTCACCCGCTGTGCCTCGCGCATGACCTGGGTCTCCCACTGGTGGGTGAAGCCGGTGTTGTAGTCGTCCGGGTCGTCGACCCACTCCAGCACGTCGCACTCCGGGTCCTCGGAGCCGATCAGGATGTGGTTGCCGGTAGTCGGCCGCGAGTAGCAGCCGATGTCGCCGTCCGAGATGAGCGGGGCGATCTGGTGGTAGTCCATGTTGGCGGGGGCCGGGATGTAGCAGACCTCCTGCTTGAGGGGGCGGGTGCGGATGTTCATCCCGTCGAGCACGCCGGCCATGCCGTTGATGATCGCGGAGTGCGGGCCGCCCACGTTCACGACAACGGGGGCGCGGATTTCGGTAGCCGTCGGCCAGGCGCACGCCCGCCGTACGCCCACCCTCCTTCAGAATCTCCACCACCTCGGTGCCGAACCGGAACTCGCCGCCCCGGGCCTCGCAGGCGCGCTGCACGTTGTGGCAGGCGAGCGTGGGATCGTCGATGTAGCCGGACTCGGGGATGTAGACGGCGCCGCGGATGTGCCCGCCGGTGGGGGTGCCGAAGCGGTCGTTCGCGGTGGTGACGGGGGGACCGTAGGCACGCGTGTCGATCCAGGGGAAGCGGGCGGCGAGCTCGGTGGCGGTGAGGTCCTCATACGCGACGTGGAGCTCGTCGAGCGCGGCCATCACGTTCACCAGGTCGTGGTTGCGGTCGTTCTTGACGACCAGGCACCCCGTGTTGACGTACTTCGCCAGCCCCATCTCGTCGGGCACGCCCAGGTAGCGCCCCCAGTCGAGCCAATGGAAGTAGCTCTCGCGGGCCATCGCGCACCCGTCCGGCGTGGAGTAGTGCAGGCGGATGATCGCGCAGGTGTTGCAGGTCGATCCGGACCCGGCGGCCGGCTGCTTGTCGACGTTGAGGGTGCGGTAGCCGCGCTTCGCGAGTTCGAAGCCCGTGCAGACGCCGATGACGCCTGCGCCGATGATGATCGCGTCGTATTCGTGGTTGGGTGTCATAGTCAGTGTTCGCTGGGCGTCCCAGGAATATTCCCGTACGGGACAATTTTCCCGCTCGGGACAATTTCCAGGACGGTGGCCGGACACACCCCCGAGGTTTACACAACCAGCCCGCCGAACCGCAAGTCCCTACTCTCCAGCACGCACCAGCCGCAGCCCCGCGACGTACTGCACGTCCAGCTCGTCGCGGCGGACTCCCCAGACGTGGGTGGCGTTCACGTCGAGAGGTAAGAACCGCTCCGGCACGACAATCCTCCGGATCGGACCATCCTCACCTTTTCGAACGCTGTACCAGACATCCGGATCCTCGTGCCCAGCCGGCTGAAACCAGATCTCGCCGTTCGACATCAGCTCTATCCGCCGATTCGCCGGCCAGAACTCCGGGATGATGAACGCGCTACGAATACTGCGCCTGACCGTTGGTGACGGTGTGCTGTCCCCGAGACTTCGGGTCGCCCTTGCGTTCACCTCGCTCCGGATGTCTTCCTCGGTGAGCGGGATGGGCGGGAGTTGGACTCTGCGCGACCAGATCGTGTCCCCCGCAGTTGACACCTCGATGAGTGCCAGCATCCCCGGGTGTTCGGTCAGCGGTCGGTTGAAGATCACGCTGCCGTTCCGGGGATCCATGGCAAGGTCGTCGGGCGCGACCCAGGGCTGTATGAGTGTATTCGGATTCCCTGGGGCGGGGAGCGAGGAGAACACATTGCGGAAGCTGAGCACGCCCACCGTATCGCGGCCCCAGGAGCCGCCGTCCTGTGAGATCCGCAGCACCGGTAGATTCGCGGACTCCTGGTCCGGCTCCGAGCCGTCCCACATCCAGTCGGGAGAAGGGGGAACGGCCACTATGCTTCCGTCTGCGAACATCGAGAAGCCATAGTACCCCGCAAAGGATACGATCCCGGACCCCGGCGGTGGAAACGCGTCGGTCCGCACGACTTCGCCGTCGAGCGTGAACGTGGTGTAACGACGGTTGTCGCCGACCCGGAATCGGTCCTCGAAGACGGATAGGGAACGGGGGACCGAGAACTCTCCCGGCCCTTCGCCCTGTCTCCCCACCCGTGAGATCATGGTTCCGTCAGGCGTCCAGATCGTCACCTCGGGCGCGCCGCCGTCCAGTACATATACCCGGGATCCGTCGGCTGCGGGACGTACGCTGACGATCCGGCCGAACAGCGCGTCGCCCTCCAGCTGGTCGCCGAATTCGAATTCGGGTTCGGCAGTCCATTCCTCGGCCGGCGTGAGGGTAACGGCTGTGTCGTCGGCGCATGCGGCAAGCACGCAGGCGATCAGCGCTGCGAGAGCGGCGGTCTTCTCCTTCATCGGCAGTCCCTTCTTTTTCGACGTTATCACCGAACAACCCTGCTTCCCGCTCCACAGTCTCTCGGTTGATACCCCGGCAGTTGCCGTTTTGGTCCACATTGTTCAGGCTGCGGGACTCACCAATCGACCTCCAGCAACGCTTGTAGATTGTCCACCACACCGCGTCCCGCGGCCACGCCCACCCCAGCCCAGGAGCCCGAACCCGATGGGCGCGATGGAACGCCTCACAGCAGACATCCATGCGCTGCCGCTCGACATCGGGCGGATCATCGTCGGCGGGGTCCTGTTCGTCTACTTCCTCAACACGCTCAGGCAGGCGCGCGACTTCAGCGACCCCGACGGCCTGATCGACCACCGCCTGGTGTGCCTGCTCTTCCCCCCCACCCGCGTGAGCCTCTTTCAGCCGGGGATGCCCGGGGTGCTGTTCAGGGCAGTCTTCGTCTGCGCGTGCGTGGCGGCGCTCATGGTGGTCGCGGGCTTCCATCCCCGCCCGGCCGGAGCTTTCCTGTTTCTGGCGGCGTTGTCCACCCTGCGCTGGAACGTGCTGGCCGCGTACCTCGACGACGCCATGATCCACATCTTCTGCCTGTGGATCGTGCTGCTGCCGGTGGGGAGCACGCTGAACGTGCCGGATCTGATCGCGGGTGCATCGGGCGGCGGCGCAGGCACCCCGGTCACCGACACCTGGCTCGCCGCGAGCGTCCCCGGGGCCGCCCCCCGCGCCTTCATCGCCAACATGGCGCTCGTCTACATCGTCGCCGGACTGTACAAGTTCACGAGCCCGATGTGGCGGGACGGCTCCGCGATGCACTCCGCGCTCCGGATGCCGATCGCACGCGCGCCCGGATTCTGGACCCTCGGCTGGCGCACCCCGCTCCGACTCGTGACCTGGGCCGCGCTGATCCTGGAGCCCCTCCTCGCGCTCATCTTCGTACTGCCGCCCGGCTCGGCGCTCAAGTGGCTCCTGGTCGCGGGGGCCATCGTCTTCCACCTCGGAATCGCGCTTACGCTCAAGATTCCATACTCCAACTCGGCGATGCTCGCCGCGATCCCCCTCGCCCTCGCGCCCGAGATCATGCAGGGCTGGCTGGGGACGCCGCCGGTGGTGGGGGCTGGAACCGCCGCCACGGCCGCCAATGCCGCCGCCGCAAACGCCAGCCCGGGCCCCGCCGGCTGGATCGCCCTCGCCCTCGTTGCGCTGATCGTGATCCAGGTCGTCTGGGAGGCCGCAAACACCGGTCGCCGGCTGCGGCCCCGCTATTCCTCCAGCGGCTGGGACAACCCGGTCCGTGCCCTCCTCTGGATGGCCGGCATCTTCCAGAGCTACCGGCTCTTCGACTGGGTCGACGAGCGCAACCATCACGTGCGCTTCGAGGTCACGCGGGTGGGGCCGGGCACCCCCCTCGATCCCGACGCCCTATTCCCCCAGACCATGCGCCACCTCCTCCTCCAGTCGTACCTTGTCGGCAACATCTGGATGCGGATGAGCCCCGACCAGCTCGAGCAGGTCCGCCGCTCGCTCCTCATCCGGCACGCCCGCCGCTACGCCCGCACGCACCCCGACGCGGGCACGATCGAAGCGGTCGCGATCGTGCAGCGCGTCACCGACGAGAACCTCGAGCTCACCCGCGGGGAGCGGCAGCCGTTGATGCGCTTCACCTGCCGGGGGGACGACGCAGTCATGCATCATCCACAGGAGGAGTAGAGGGCGACGATGTGCGGCATTGCAGCGATCCTGTCCCGCAACGGGCCCGTCGACGCGGGAGCTCTCCGCCGCGCCACCGCAGCCTTGCGGCATCGTGGGCCGGACGCGGAGCGCACCTGGGTTTCCCCGAGCGGCAGGGTTGGACTCGGCCACACCCTGCTGGTGATCAACGACCCGCAGGGCCACCAGCCGATCGCCAGCGAGGACGGACGGCTGCACATCATCGTGAACGGCCAGTTCTACGACTTCGCGCGCATCCGCGCATCGCTCGAAGCGAAGGGGCACCGCTTCCGCACCCGCTCCGACAGCGAGATCGCGCTGCACCTCTACGAGGACCACGGCGCGGCATGCCTGGAACACCTGCGCGGCCAGTTCGCCTTCGTGATCTGGGACGAGGAGACCGGCAGCCTCTTCGCGGCGCGCGACCGCTTCGGCCTCAAGCCGCTCTTCTACGCCGAGCACGACGGCGCGCTGTACCTCGCGTCCGAGGCCAAGGCGCTCTTCGCGGCGGGTCTGCCGCGGGCGTGGGATGAGAGCGGCGTGTATCACTGGCTGCTCGCCTGCCCCGATGAACGGCGGTCGCTCTTTGACGGGATTCGGCAGGTGCCGCCCGGGCACTTGATGCGGGCCAAGGGCGGATCGGTGCGGCTGGAACGCTACTGGGACCTGCCGGCGTCGCCGCGTCGCCGCCGCTTCGGCTTCGGGCTCCGCGGCGGAAACGGTGACCCGACCGCGGGTGCCGCGGTGCCCACCAGCCCCGGGTTCCCGGACGCCACCGACCTTCCGGCGACCATCGAACGCGTACGCGAGCTGACCGAAGAAGCGATTGCGCTGCGGATGGTCGCGGGCGTGCCCGTCGGCTGCCTGCTCAGCGGCGGCCTGGACTCCTCGTCCGTCCTCGGCGCCGCGGCCACCTGCACGGACGGCCCGGTCGCCGCCTTCACGGTCGGGTTCGAACGCCGCGAATACGACGAGAGTCCGGGGGCGCGGGAAGCGGCCGCGGCCGCCAACGCCGACCACACCGTCGTCATGCTCAGCGACGCCGATCTGGCCGATCACTTCGCCGACGCCGTCTGGCACGCCGAGACGCTTCAGTTCAACACCCACGGCGCGGCGCGCTACCTGCTCAGCCGGGGCGTGCGCGACGCAGGCTACCGCTCGGTCCTCGCAGGCGAGGGCGCCGACGAGGCCTTCTTCGGCTACGAGTTCCTGCGCGCGGCGGCGGGCGCATCCCGCGGCGGCCTTGGACCGCGCAAGCTGCTGCGCATCCTGTCGGGATTCCTGCGCTCCCCCCGGCGCCACCACCCCACCCTGGCCGCCGTCTCCCCCTGGCTCGCCCGCCTCGCCCTCCTCCTCCCGGCGGCCCCCTCACTCTTCACGCGGCTCTCGGGCGGCCTCGGCCTCATCCAGTCGGTCTGCTCACGCGACTTCCTGCACCGCTTCGACGGCTACGACCCCTACCGCACCTACTACCGCCGCTGCAAGGAGGCGGCCGCCATCTCACGGCGCGAACCGGCGCGGCAGCTCCTCTACCTCTGGCTGCACTCCATCTTCGCCAACTACCACATGGCCGCCGACCGGCTCGACATGGCGCACGGCGTCGAGGTCCGACTCCCCTTCCTCGACCACCACCTCTTCGAGCTCCTGAACCGCCTCCCGCTCGCCCTCCTCACTGACCATCCCCGCGAAAAACACCTCCTGCGCGAGGCCATGCGCCCCCACATCCCGGACTCGGTGTACGGGGCAGTGAAGCGGCCGTTCATGGCGCCATCGGCGGTTGGGGTGGACGGGCCGCTGCACGATTTTCTGCAGGACACGTTGCGGGGAGAGGGGCTGCGGGCCGTGCCGTTCGTGGATGCGGCGGCGGTGGGGGGGGTGCTGGACGGGCTGCCGCAGGTGGGCGAGCGGGAGCGCGGGTCGGTGGATTCGCTGTTGCTGATGGTGGCGTCGCTGGCGGTGTTGCAGGAGCGGTGGGGGTTGTAGGGATCGCTTCAGAGGCAACGCCCGACGTGGAGGACAGTCAGGACCATGCCATATTACGTGGCTGGATCCCGGCCAGCGCCTCGCCCAGCCGCCGCTCCGCCACCGCCAGGTCGTAACGGTCCTGCAAATTCATCCAGCTCTGGGCGTCGGTATCGAAATACCTGGCCAGGCGCAGGGCGGTGTCCGCCGTAATGCCTCTCCGACCACGCACGATCTCGTTGATTCTTGCAGGTGTCACGCCGACCGCCCTGGCAAGCGCGTTGGCCGACAGCGAAAACGGCTCCATGAAATCGTGCTTCAGCACCTCGCCGGGATGGACTGGATTAAGCCGTGGCATGGTTCTCTCCCTAGTGATAGTCGACGATCTCCGCCCCGTAGGCGTCTCCGGACCTAAACCGGAAACACAGCCGCCATTGGTCGTTGATCCGGATGCTGTAGACACCCTTGCGGTCTCCCTTGAGAGCCTTCAATCGGTTGCCCGGCGGAGCTCGCAGGAATTCCAATGTCGCAGCCGCATCCAACTGCGCCAACTTTCGCTGGGCAACCCGCTCGAAGGGCTGAAAGCGGCGGACGCGGTATCCGGACGCGAGCCTTTCCGTGTCCTTGCAACGAAAGCTCCGAATCATCTACGAAACTATATCGGATATCGATATACGGCAAGCTGCCATCCACCAAGAACGAGTTGGCGAAATGCGACTCGGCATGGCGGTTCATGCCCCGGTGGAATCCTGCCGAGGGTTGTGGACGCCGAGCGTTAGCTGCTAACTCGCCGCCGCCCTCACCACCACCGTCACCTCCACATCCGAGAACAGCCCCCCGTCGTCCGCGCGGCCGCGCAGCAGATACGTCCCCGGCTTGTCGAAGGTCACTTCGACCGTCCACCGCCCGTCTTCGGGCAGCTCCGGCGGCACCCACAGCGGCGCCCACGGCGAATTCGCCCCGGCGCGCGTGTCCTCCCAGACCTTGATCTGCGGCGCATCGAAGGTCACCGCGCCCGCGAGGCCGGGGTCGTTCGCGCCAACCTCGTTCCGCGCGTCGGCCTCGCCGCCCTGACCGCCCTCCACTCCCGGGCCCCGGTACAGGAACCACGACATGAAGAGCCCGTTCACCTTCTGCACGGTAATGCGCGACGGTGGCCTCAGCTGCCCGCTGCTGAAGGTCGGCGGCGCACTCCGGATCGAGTCGGCGCGCGCGGAATCCTCGGCGGTTTCGGGTGGAGGCGGGGGAGAACGGCGCCGGGAGCGCAGCAGCCCGTCGTCCTCGACCAGCACGGTGATCGTCACCGGACGCCCCATGATCGTCTCGCGCTCGGCGGGGCCCTCGAGGGTGATGGTCGGCGGCTGGTTGCCACGTATCCGCGCGTCGCTGGACCCGGCACCGAGCGCCCCCGTCTCCGACATGATCACATGGCCGTCCACGACGTAGTCGCCCCGGAGCGTGGCGTACGCCCGTTCGGTGACACCGTTGCTGGTGACCGCCCACACCAGCTCCTTGTCACCCCAGTCGGCCGGGACGCGGACCTCGAAGACGAAGCGGTTGCGGCGCGGCAGGAAGTGGGTCGGCTGCCCGCGGTCCGCCGGCCCGGGTGAGAAGCTGTTCTGCTCGCCGACCGGCACGTCCAGCTCTTCGCTCCAGTTCCGGTTCATGTAGCCGAAGAGGAAGCTGAAGGTGCCGTCCTCGTTCCGCATCCACCCTTCGAACGCGGGTGCCACGTTCTGGCCTCGCTGGTAGGTCTGGGCGGCTGCATGCTGGAAACCGACGGCACCCGCCGCCAGCAGCAGGACCGCAATCCGGATCTTCGCCCCGCGCATCGCGCTACCGGCTGTCGCGGCCGGCGTCGTTGCCGGATCCAGCCGATCCCGATCCGCCCCCACCCCCGTCATCCGCCCAGTACTCCGGATTCCCGTTCGCCGGGATCACCATGCAGAGCGGACATCCGATCACATGGTCGTTCGGACCCAGCGCAAGCTTCGCCCGCCGCCTGGCCATCTCCTCGACGAACTGCTCGTCGGTGAGTGTGACCCGCATCCCCAGATCGATGAACATGTTCGCCACCGAGCGGTTCCCCGAACCCTGCCAGTTGCGGGTGTCAGGCACGTTCCGGTTCGCGTCGGAAGTGTCCATGTAGCCGACGATATGCAGGATCGTCCCCTTGGGCAGCAGCGGCTGGTGGTCCTGCTCGTAGGTGTAGCCGCGGACCCAGTTGTGGTCGTACCCGACGCAGTTGATCGTCTCGACGTTGAAGCCCCAGATCGCCTCGAGGCACATGCGCATCCCCGGCGCGTGCAGGTGGGGTTCGAAGGTGACGATCTTGGTGTGCTGGTTCAGGACCTGGTAGGCGTGCAGCTCCTGGCCCGCCTCGCCGGCGCGGATGTCGATGTCGCTGCCGTTGCCGAGTCCGAAGGTCGTGCGACGGTACTTCGGCTCGTAGTCGGGCGGGTGGAAGCTGAAGCCGATTTCCAGGTGGGCGCGGGTGTCGCGGCCGTTGGAATGAAGGTGGAGCGAGTTGGAGACGATGGATGAGCCCGCCCGCAGGAGGCGGCCGGCGTCGTTGTCGAAGATGTCGGGTTCGCGGCCGACTTCGTGGACCGGCCAGGTCACGACGCTGGGTCTCGTGCGGGTGCCGTCTTCCAGCTCCTCGGCCGCCTTGTACGTGCTCCAGATCATGTGATGCACGACAAACCGGCCGCCGACGGTGTGCCGGCCTTCGTGTCCGCCATCCGCGGTCCGTCCGACGTCATTCACCTCGCGGATCTCTACCGACCTGACGTAGCGATCCTCCTCGAGACCGGTGGGCATGGGCTCGATGTCGCCCCACCAGTCGGGCACGTCACTCTTCACCAGCACCTCGGGCAGGCGCACGATCAGGTCCGGTTCGCCCGCGACCCACACCACATCGTCGTCGAATTCAAGGGGCGGCGGCAGGTCCTCCGGGTCGCCCTCCGGCGTTCCCGCGCGCCACCAGCGCTCCAGCGCGTCGATCTCCCACTCGGCGAGCGACATGTCGTCCTTGAAGTGCTGAATCCCGATGTCCTTCTCGACGTACCACGGCGGCATCGTCCCGGCGCGATCACGGATCCGGGTGCGGCGAACCATCTGGCTCACGTGCGGCACGACCTCGTCGAACTCGGCGAGCGACATCGGCGCCACTCCGCCGTCGCGGTGGCAGCGCACGCAGGAGCGCTGCAGGATCGGCGCGATGTCCCGGCTGAAGGTGACCTCGTCCTGGGCGGCGCCGTTCGCGGTACCGTTGGTCTGCGCGGCGAGTCCGTTCGCCGCGAGGCCCACGCCGGCAACCCCCGGCAGGGCGAGCGCTCCCGTCAACAGGGATACTCTGGTCAGCTTCGCTATCGACATTCTGCATGCCTCCGTCATTGGGGGGGCGACCCGGGTACGGTGCACAGTTTATCCCGTCCGCCTGCTCCACGCAAAAGGAGGGCCCGGGACGCGATCCGCATTCTGGAAGGGTCCGGCTGGGCCGGCTTCGGCTACATCGCGGCGGAAGCCGAAATCGCCCGGCTCAGCGGTACCCGCTAACGCCCCACACTCGCGCCCACCAGCTGCGCGATCGCGGCAAGCGTCGTCTGCGCCGCATTCAGTCCCAACCTGAAGTCGTCGTCCGTATAGGTGGTCCACACGTCCGTGGTCTGATGCCAGTTCGGATCCCAGCCCGCACCCACCTGCGCCCCCCTCTCGTTCTCCCGCAAGCTGATCGCCGCGATGAGGTTCATGAAGGGCGTGGAGTCGGTGTTGGTCATGTGCGGGCCCACCGCGGCCGGGTAGTCCGTGGCGTAGCGCTCGTTGGCGGCCTTGAAGAGGAACGCCAGCTCCATCGACTCGCGGACCATGTCCGAGTTCGACTGGAATTCGATGTTGACGTCGGCCTCGGGACGTTGATCCCGGCTCACCAGCCCGTCTGGGCCGGGCGCCCCGTGATCCCAGAGCATCATGTCGTGCTGAACCATCCCCAGCCACCGCGGCTCGGGGTATTGCCCGGAACCCGGCGGATCCTCCACCCCCTGCAGCTCCTGGCGCTGCTCCACGTAGGCCCGCGCGCCGTTCAACCCCGTCTCCTCGTTGTTCCACAGCACGAAACGGATCGAGCGCTCCGTCTGGACGTCCGGGGAGCTGAACACCCGGGCCAGTTCCATGACCAGCGCCGTGCCGGAACCGTCGTCGTTCACCGCCTCGTTCACCCCGTGTCCGTCCATGTGGCCGCCCAGAATGTACATCTCGTCAGGGTGCGTCGTGCCGACCTTGGTGCAGTAGACCTGGGAGCGCTCGCCGTCGACGGGCTCTTCGCGGTTGAGCTCGCGAATGCGTTCGTCCGGCTGGGCCATGAGGTTGCGGTTGACGCCGGTGCGGCCACGGTAGCCGAAGATCGTGCTGCCTCCCGAGCCGGATCCGCGGCGTCCCACGAGGCCTCCGGTTGCCGTGGTGAGGTCGTCGTCCGGCTGGGGTCGGGGCCGGCGGGCGGCGGCGGCGCGGGCCTGGGCCGGAGTTGGTGCACGGCGGGGCGGGGCGTCGACGCGCGGAGGCGGATACATGTAGAAGATGCGCTCGGTGCTGGTACAGCCGAAGTCCTGCAGCTGGGCCTCGATCCAGTCGACCGCGTCGCGGTTGCGCTGCGTGCCCTGGCGGCGGTCGCCGAAGGCCGTGAGTCCCTTCAGGGTAGTCTTGTAGTTGTCGAGGGTGAGGCGCTCGACCATTGCCGCGACCGGATCGACCTCCTCCTCCTGCTGTGCCTGGCGGGCGGCGAGCGGCGAGGTGGCGGCTGGCGCGGTGGCCAACGCGATAGCCACGGCAATGCCGACGCGCAATGTAAGGAGAACACGACATTTTGTAATGTTGTCCTTACGGATTCTGCCAGTGGAGGCGGTTTGGTGCGGTGCGCGCGGCTGGCTGGTCATGGGACCTCCGTGGGAGGGCGCGGGCGGCAACTGCGGTCGCCCGGACGTGGATTTCAAGTTTCCCGAGGGGTACCGTAGAGCGGCGGCGGCACGACCGCAAGCCGTACGGGCAGCAGCCGCAGGCCGATGGAATTATCTTTCCCGGCGCGAACGGTCCCCTTCGCGGGTGCCGGCACGCATGCACCTGACGAAGAAAGAAGCGAACCCGGGAAAGGAGACGCGGCGAACCGATGAAGGTGTTTCCGCAACTGGAAGAATACGACTACGAGAAGATCGTTTTCTGCAACGACAACGACTCGGGACTCCGAGCGATCATCGCGATACACGACACGACCCTGGGCCCGGCGCTGGGCGGGATCCGCATGCTGCCCTACGCGACCGAGGAAGATGCGCTGGAGGACGTGCTGCGCCTTTCGCGCGGGATGACCTACAAGGCCGCGATCAGCGGCGTCGATCTGGGCGGCGGCAAGTCCGTCATCATCGGCGACTTCAGGACCGCGAAGAACCCCGCGCTGCTCCGCGCCATGGGCAGATTCGTAGACACGATGGCGGGCGAGTACATAGCCGCGCAGGACATCGGGACCAACTCACACGACATGGCCGTGATCCGGGGCGCGACCCGGCACGTGGCCTGCGTGAACGAGTCCGCCGGCGGCGCGGGCGACCCCTCCCGCACGACCGCGTACGGCGTCAGCTGCGGGGTGCGGGCGGTGCTCAAGGCCACGACGGGCAGCGACTCGATCGGCGGGCGCCACATCGCCGTCCAGGGACTCGGCAACGTGGGCTTCGCGCTGGCGCGATTCTGTAACGAGGCGGGTGCGCGGCTGACCGTGACGGACATCTACGAGCCGGTGCTGGCCAGGGCGGCCGAGGAGCTGGGCGCGCAAGTGGTGCCCCCGGACGAGATCTACGATGTGGAGTGCGATGTCTTCTCCCCGAACTCGATCGGCGCGGTGCTCAACGACGACACGATCCCGCGGCTGCGGTGTCCCGCGGTCGCCGGGGGGGCCAACAACGTGCTCGCCGAGGACCGCCACGGAGACGAGTTGAAGGCGCGGGGAATCGTCTACGGGCCCGACTTCCTGGTGAACGCGGGCGGTCTCATGCGCAGCCAGGAAGAGGTCAACGGCAGGGCGACGGAGGACTTCACGGTCTATGCCAAGGTGGCCAACATCTACGAGCAGACCCTGCAGGTGATTGGCATGGCCGACGAGCTGGGGATCAGCACGGCCCGCGCGGCGGGCTGGATGGCCGAGGAGAGGATCGCGGGGGCGAAGGCTAGGTAGGCTCCGCTCCCGGATACAGCCCGCCCCGCACCTCCTGCGCGTACCGCGCGACCGCTTCGCGCACCTCCCGTCCCAACTCGGCATAGCGCTTCGGGTAGCCGGGCCCGTCCCCCTCTGTCAGGCCCAGCATGTCCGGCAGCACCAGCACCTGTCCGTCACAGAGCGGGCCCGCGCCGATCCCGATCGTGGGGATGGAGAGGACGTGGGTCACCTTCTGGGCGATGCGCCCCGGCATCATCGACAGGACGATCGCGAAGGCGCCCGCCTTCTCGAGCGCCCGGGCGTCGCGGATGAGCTTCTCCAGCGCGCCCTCGGCCCGTGTCTGAACGCGAGGGCCGCCGAGCTGGTGGACCGACTGCGGCGTGAAGCCGAGGTGGCCCATCACCGGGATGCCCGCCGTCACCAGCGCCTCGACCGCGGGGGCGACCTCGGCCCCGCCTTCCAGCTTGACCGCACCCGCTCCGGTCTCCTTGAGGATGCGGCCCCCGTTCCTGACCGCGTCCTCGGACGACACCTGGTAGCTCATGAAGGGCATGTCCACCACGACGAGCGCGCGCCGGGCGCCGCGCCGCACCAGGCGGCCGTGGTAGATCATCTGGTCGACCGTGACCGGGAGAGTGGTCTCCTCTCCGCCCAGGACGGTGGCCACCGAGTCTCCGACCAGGATCGCGTCCACCCCGGCCGCGTCGACCAGCGAGGCGAAGAGCGCGTCGTAGGCGGTGATCATCACGATGGGCTCGCCGCCCCGCTTGCGGCGTGCAAGGTCGAACACGGTCACGGGGCGACCCCGGCCCTTCGTCTTCGATTCGTCCATTGGTGCGCTCTAGGGAAAGAGGATTTCGCCGGTCAAGGCGTCGCTGACGGTGATCGCGGAAGTGGGACAGTTGCCCGCCGCTTCAAGGATGTCTTCCAGGGTGTCCCCCTCGGGATCGACCACCTCCGACTGGCGCCAATGGTTGAGAGCGAACACCCCCGGCGCCAGCTCCACGCACATGGCAGCGCCCACGCAGCGCATGTGGTCCACCTCGATGTGGAGCCGCGAGGGCTCGTCCGTGGAAGGCGAAGAAGTGCTTAGCTTCATCCATGCAACGTGACCAGAGCCGCAAGGGTGCGGCAAGCGCCGCGGGGATGACGGGCCCGCCAGCCAGCCCGCAACCCGCGACCACGAATCCTCCACCCACGGCCATCTACCAGAAACGGGCCGAGCGCTTCGACCGGGAAGCCGCCGAGCGGAGCGGCGCCGTTCGGCTTTGCGGCCGGCTGCGCCTGGCCCTCTTTACGGCTTCCATCGCGGGCGCATGGTGGCTCTTCGCTTCGGGACGGAGCACGCCGGCATGGCTGTTGCTCGCCACCTCGGCGGCGCTCTTCCTGGTGTTGGTGGAGCGGCAGCGCGCGGCGCGGCTACGCATGCAGCGCGCGGAGCTCATGGCCGACTTCAACCGGGAGGGGATCGCCCGCATCACGCGTTCGTGGCCCGACCTCCGGCCGCTGCCCGAGCTCGCGCGACCGAGCGGGCACGACTACGCCGACGACCTCGACCTTTACGGTCACGCCTCGCTCCTGCACCTCGTTGGCGTTTGCGGCACGCCCCCGGGATGGCGAACGCTGCAGGCATGGCTGCTCGGGAGCGCGGACCCGGACACGGTGGCGCTGCGCCAGGAAGCGGTTCGCGAGATGGCCGGGGCCTTCGACTTACGGGACGGACTCGCAACGGAGGGGCGGCTGGCGGCCATCTCGCCGGGCGGGCCCTCCCCCGAGGCTTCCTTCCTGCGCTGGTCCGAAGGCGAACGCTGGCTGCCCGCACGCCCCTGGCTGCGCGCCGCGAGCTACCTGCTTCCACCACTCAACGTGGCCGCGATCATCCTCTATTTCCTGGGCATCGTACCCATTCCGGTGCTGGCCTGGCCGCTCCTGATTTCGGCGCTGGTGCTCGTGCCGCGGTGGCGCGCGATCCACGCGGTCTTCGAGGAGGCGAATGACGGCGAGTCCGGGGTGCGGCGCTACGCTCCCATTCTCGGCCTCCTTCGCGGCGCCCCGCTCGAATCGCGCTACGTAGCGGCCATCCGCGAGCGGATCAGCGCCGGGCCGCACGCCGCGCCCGAAGAGATCGCCACCCTGCGCCGCCTCCTCGACATGGCCGAGGCCAGGAGGTCGCCGCTCTTCCACATCCCGCTTGCGCTGGTGTTTCACTGGGACGTGCACGTGCTGGCAGCGCTCGAACGGTGGAAGGCGCGGTCGGGAAGCCGTGTGAGGGGGTGGCTCGATGCGGTCGGCGAGGCAGAGGCGCTGGCAGCCCTCGCCGCCCTCGCGGCTGACCACCCCGACTGGACGATGCCCGTGCTGGACCCAGGCGCCCGCACACTGCAGGCCCGCGCCCTGGGCCACCCCCTGCTCCCGCCGCAAGACTGCGTCCACAACGATGTCGAAATCGGCCCCGCGGGCTCCTTCCTCCTCGTCACGGGCTCCAACATGTCCGGCAAGTCGACCTTGCTGCGGGCGACCGGACTGAACGCGGTCCTGGCCCAGGCCGGCGGACCGGTCTGCGCCCGGGAACTGCGAATCCCTCCACTTCGCGTCGTGACAAGCATTCACGTCGAGGACTCCCTGGCCCAGGGCGTATCGTACTTCATGGCGGGGCTGAAGCGGCTCAAGCGGGTGGTGGACGCGGCCGGGCCCCACACCCTCTACCTCCTCGACGAGATCCTCCAGGGCACCAACAGCGCCGAGCGCCGCATCGCGGCACGAACCGTGCTGCGCAAGCTCCTGACCACCGGCGCGATCGGCGCTGCAACCACCCACGACCTGACTCTCGCCGACGCCGACGACCTGACCGCGCGCGCCGTTCCGGTCCACTTCACCGAGTCCGTCGGGGACCGGGACACGGAGCTCACCTTCGACTACCGGCTGCGTGACGGCATCGCCACTTCGACGAACGCGCTGCGGCTGCTTAGGTTGGCTGGGCTGGGGGAAGGCGACGGTTCGGGGGATGGTTGACCCGCGTCAAACACCCTCCGCAGTGCCGGACATTCCCCCAATTCCACAGCGTGCCAGGAATTTTCCCGTACGGGACAATTTTCCCGTACGGGACAATTCCCAGGACGGTGTTCCAACACCACTACCGACCCCCACCCCAGCCGACTCGTAGTGGCCCACACCCCACCCCTCACCCTCGTCATCCTCGCGGCCGGCCGGTCAACCCGCTTCGGCCGCCTGAAGCAACTCGCGCCCATCGGCCCCGGCGGCGCCGCGCTCCTCGACTACGCGCTCCACGATGGCGCCGGCGGCGGGTTCACGCGGTTCGTGCTCGTGATCCAGGAAGCGCTGCGGCAGGACTTCGAGGCGCATCTCCGACCCGCCACCGCAGCCGGTCTCGACATCCGCTTCGCGTACCAGCGAATGGCCCAGCCCGGCCTGGTCGGCGACCCGCCACCCGCCCGCACCCGCCCCTGGGGCACGGGCCACGCGGTCCTCACGGCGGGCGAGCAGATCGACGGCCCCTTCGCGGTCTGCAACGCCGACGACTTCTACGGGCGTGAAGCGTACGCGGCGCTGGCAGAAGCGATGAGCCAAAGTCATCTCAACATTACAAAACGTAAAGCAAACATGACATTCACCATCGGCTACCCCCTCGCGGCCACCCTCTCCGACAGCGGCGGCGTCTCGCGCGGGATCTGCGAAGTCGACGAAGCCGGCACCCTCCGGCGGCTGACCGAGGGGCTGGAGCTGCGCCGGGCCGGCACCCGCGTCCACGGCCGCGACGTCACCGGCCGGCCCATCGACGTGCCCGCCGACACCCCCGTCTGCACCAACCTGTGGGGATTCCCACCGCAGATCCTGCCCCCCCTCCGCGACCTCTTCACCCGGTTCCTCGCCTCCAACCCCGGCCTGGACCGCGAGTTCTACCTCTCGGAGGCGATGAACGAGCTGATCGCCACGGGGCGCGCGCACTGCACCGTGCTCCCCACGGATGCGCTCTGGCTGGGGGTCACCTTCCCCGGTGACCACGCGGGAGTGGCCGAATCCCTGCGAAAGCTGGTAGACTCGAAGGTCTATCCCATGCGACTTTGGGACACTCCGCCTACCCACTTGTCCCGCGATTGAAGCCGATGCAACTGACCACACTCGACTGGATCGTCATCGTCCTCTACGGCCTCACGGCCCTCGCCATCGGGCTCCGGTTCGCACGGCGCGCGGGCTCGGGCGCCGATGAGTTCTTTCTGTCGGGCCGCAAGCTGCCCTGGTGGCTGCTGGGCACGTCCATGGTGGCAACGACCTTCTCGACCGACACGCCCAATCTGGTCACCGACTTCGTGCGCACCGGGGGGGTCGCGCAGAACTGGTCGTGGTGGGCCTTCCTGATCACCGGGATGTGCACGGTCTTCTTCTACGCACGCCTGTGGCGCCGGTCGGGCGCGCTGACCGACATCGAGTTCTACGAATTGCGCTATTCGGGGCGGGCTGCAGCCTTCCTGCGGGGCTTCCGCGCGATCTACCTGGGCGTCTTCTACAACGTGATGATCATCGCCACCGTCACGCTGGCAGCGACCAAGATCGGCGGCGTGCTCCTCGGACTCGACCCGCTCACCACCGTGCTGATCGCCGGGTCGGTAACCGTGATGTATTCGGCGCTGTCCGGGCTCTGGGGGGTCGTCGTGACGGACCTGATCCTCTTCGTCGTCGCGATGATCGGGTCGATTGCGGCGGCCTACTTCGCACTGCAGCAGCCCGAGGTCGGCGGGCTCGCGGGCCTGGTCTCCAATCCGGAGCTGCAGTCGGCCATGCGTTTCTTCCCCGATTTTTCCGACTGGACGGTCGCGGCGTCGATCTTCATCATCCCGATCGCGGTGCAGTGGTGGAGCGCGTGGTATCCGGGGGCCGAGCCGGGGGGCGGGGGCTACGTCGCCCAGCGCATGCTCGCCGCAAAGAACGAGAGCGAGGCGATGAAGGCGACGTTGTGGTTCAACATCGCGCACTACGGGTTGCGTCCGTGGCCCTGGATCATCGTGGCGCTCTGCTCGATGGCGGTCTACCCGGAGCTATCCGACATCCAGGCCCGTTTCCCCAACCTCGACCCCTCGCTGGTGGGCAACGATCTGGCCTATCCCGCCATGCTCGTGTTCCTTCCCGCGGGCCTGCTCGGCCTGGTGGTCGCATCGCTGGCGGCCGCCTACATGTCGACGATCAGCACGCAGCTCAACTGGGGGTCGTCGTATGTGGTGAGCGACTTCTACCGGCGCTTCGTGAACCAGGGGGCGAGCGACCAGCAGCTCGTGACGGCGGGCCGGCTGTCGACGGTCGGGCTCATGGTCCTCGGCGCATTGCTTGCGCTGCAGCTCGACACCGCGGGACAGGGCTTCCAGATCCTGCTGCAGATCGGGGCCGGGACGGGACTGATCTTCCTGCTGCGCTGGTTCTGGTACCGGGTGAACGTGTGGAGCGAACTCGCCGGGATGACGATCTCGTTCCTCGTCGCGATCTATTTCGCGTTCGGGCACGAGGCGCTGGGCTTCTCGCCCATGCCGGCGTCGACGCAGCTCGTGATCGGGGTGGCGGTGACGACGGTGGGGTGGGTTGCGGTGACTCTGGTCACGCCGCCGGCCAGCCGGGAGACGCTGCAGGGCTTCTATGACCGGATCCAGCCGATGGGCAAGGGGTGGCGGCGGGTGGTGAGGGTCGGTGACGGGCCGAAGGATGCCGGAACGATCACCGCTTCCTTCCTCGCGTGGTTCCTTGGATGCGTCCTCGTCTACGCGGCGCTCTTCGGGACGGGATATCTGCTCTACGGCCAGTTCGCGAGTGCAGTGCTGGCCCTCGGGGTCTCGGCGGGCGCCGGGGTGTGGCTCTTCCGGCTATTGCCAAGGATCGGCTACTCGGATTGACGAGGGGCAGCCGCGAGCGATGGACGGCGATAGCCCCCGGGCGCGTCAACCTGATCGGGGAGCACACCGACTATAACGGCCTGCCGGTGCTGCCGATCGCGATTGACCGGGCAATCCGGATCGACTTTCGCATCCTGGACGACCCGGTGGTGCGGCTGGACAGTCCCGCGGCCCGTTTTGCGCCCTTTGCGTTTCAGCTGAAACGTCCCATCGAGGCCGCGGACCAGGGAGACTGGTCGAACTACGTGCGCGCGGCGGCGCGAGGGCTGATGGGGCGCGGGGTGGGGCTGCGGCGCGGCATCGAAGGCACCGTGACCGGCGATGTCCCGGTCGCGTCGGGGTTGTCGTCCTCGTCGGCGGTGGTGGTGGCGAGCGCGCTGGCGCTGCTGAAGGCGAATGGGGTGGAGGTGGTGGCTGAGCAGGCGGCGCCGGACATCCGGGCATCGATGTCCCGCCTCGAGCTCGCCGCCCTGATGGCGCGGGCGGAGCGCTTCGTCGGGCTGGAGGGTGGCGGGATGGACCAGGCAGCGTGCCTGCATGGGGCGGAGGGGCATGCGCTCCGCATCGAGTTCGAGCCGCTGCGCGTGACGAAGGTGGCCGTGCCGGAGGGGTGGCGGTGGGTGGTGGGGTCGTCGCTGGTGCGCGCGGAGAAGTCGGGGGGCGCGCGCGAGGCGTACAATGAGCGGGCGAGGCAGTGCCGGGAGGCGCTGGGGCGGGTGGTGGGGCGGGGGCCGGGAGGTGGGCGTGGCGAACGCCGCGGCAAAGAGCGGGACGCGGCCATGGCTGGTTGGGCGGCCGCCGGGTCGCCGACCTACTCGGACCTGGTGGCGCGCGGCGGGCTCACCCGCCTGCTCGAGGATGCCGGCCGCATACTCTCGCCCGTGCTGCTGCGCCGCTTCCGCCACGTCGTGACGGAGGGCCGCCGTGTCGCCCGGGCCGAGGCCGCGATGCGGGCGGGCGACATGGGCCGCTTCGGGGAATTGATGGTGGCATCGCACGAGAGTCTCCGCGGCGACTACGAGGTGAGCACGCCCGAACTGGACGAGATGGTCGCGATCGCGATCGAGGCGGGCGCAGCGGGGGCAAGGCTGACCGGCGCCGGTTTCGGGGGCTGCGCCGTGGCGCTGTGCGACGAGCGCACCGTCCGGCCCGTGATGGATGCCCTCGCCGCGCGGTTCTACGCGCCGCGCCCGGGAGGGCCGCCGGGGCGCGACGTGATCTTCGCCGTGAGGGCAGCGGGGGGGGCGGGGGTGGTTGCGGACAGTTACGACAGTATGTCATAATTCAACGATATTTGATCGTACTACATTCCTGGAGGACTTCAATGACCACACGAATCAACCTCGGGACGCCACTCCTGCCGGCCACCATCCTGCCCGCGGCCATCGTCCTGCTCGCGGGCACCATCCTCCTGCTCGCGGCCACCGGTTGCGATGCCGCCCCGGACAGTTCACCCACGCCGCAGAGCCAGGTCGAGGACAGCGCCGGCATCAGCATCATCGAGAATACCCGGCCAACCGCCGACTCACGCCTCGGCTGGCGGGTCAGTCCCGAACCCCTGGTCTCGATCGGAACCGCCGAGGGCACCGATGACTTCCAGCTCCACTGGGTCGATGACGCGCTCAGGCTGAACGACGGACGGATCGTGGTCGCCAACGGGGGGTCGCATCAGCTCCTGGTCTTCGACGGGGCCGGCAACTATCTGACGGCGTGGGGACAGCGCGGCGAGGGTCCCGGCGACTTCGGCGGCAACATGGGAAGCGACGGACTGACGAACAATCTCTTCTGGATGGAACGCTGGCCCGGTGATTCTCTGGCAGTCTGTCACGCCGGACCGCCGGTGGCTCCCCCGCACTTCGTGTCGATTCTGGACACGCAGGGACGCTTTGGCCGCAGACTCAACCTGGCCCGCGGCAACGATGTACCCAAATGTCGCGACCTGCTGCCAGGTGGAGCGATTCTGGCGAGCCGTTGGCTCGGGCCATCCCCACCGCACCCGCCGGAGGAGCCGGAGAGGGGCCTCTACCGCCGGGAACTGGAGCTGTTCATCGTGGCGGATGACGGTTCTCCCAAGGGAACGCTCGGTGCATTTCCGGGCGCCGAGACCTTTTGGTACTGGGAAGACGCAATCTGGGACGGTACCGCCTTCGCGATCATGAGCCCGCCGTTCCAGAAGTCGCTGGTGTGGGCAGCCTGGGGCGAATTCGTGGCCGTCGCCCCCACGGAACGCTACGAACTCAGAGCCTACCGCCACGACGGATCGCTAGCGCGGATCGTACGGCGGGACACCGATGTGCGGAGTCCCACACAGGCCGATCTGGAGGGCCGACAGGCGGCCGAAGCACCCGAAGGCGACTTGACCGACTTTGCCCGCAACCGCATGGCAGCCTGGAACGCCCTTCCCCTCCCCGAGTCCTTCCCCACCATCTCTGCCATCGAGGTCGACCTCCTCGGCAACCTGTGGGTGCGCGAATACAACCTTCCCGGCGAGGAAGGCCGCGCCCTCTGGAGCGTCTTCGACCCGGACGGCCTCGTTCTCGGCTTCGTCGAGACACCGCCGGAACTGGTCATCTACGAGATCGGCGAGGACCATATCCTCGGCAAGGTCAGGGACGAGCTGGGGGTGGAGTATGTCCAGGTCTGGGGGCTGGACCGGTCCGGATAGGCGGTTTTTTCGCCGACGCCGCGGAGTTCCCTCCGGGCAAAGGAATCCGTCATGTCGAAGGCGGACTTTCACAGATTATCCTTGCTAATCAGCAATCTAGCTTAGATATTAGCCAGTATGATCATCAGACGCCTCCAGGATCTGATTCGGCAGGACCTCGCCTGGTTCCCCTCCGTTGTTCTGCTGGGGCCGCGCCAGGTGGGCAAGACGACCCTCGCCCGGGAGATTGCGAGGGGGGATGCCGATTCCCTGTATCTGGACCTGGAGGATCCCGCCGTCGTGGGTCGGTTATCGAACCCGCGACGCTATCTCGACCTGCACCGCCACCGCCTGGTGATCCTCGACGAAATCCAGCGCATGCCGGATCTCTTTGGGGTCCTGCGTGGCCGCATGGACGCACGCCGCCGGGAGGGGCGCGAAAGCGGGCACTTCCTCATCCTCGGATCCGCCTCGGGGGCGCTGCTGCGGCAATCCGCCGAGTCCCTCGCGGGACGGGTCGCCTATCATGAGCTGCCAGGTCTCGACGCACTGGAAGTGGGCCGAGATCTTGACCGCTCCTGGCTCCGGGGCGGATTCCCGGACAGCGTCACCGCACCCAGCGACGACATCAGCATGCGCTGGCGCGCCAGCTTCATCCGCACCTACCTGGAGCGGGACCTCCCCCAATCGGGGCTCAGGGCCCCCGCCGAAACGCTGCGCAGGTTCTGGACGATGCTGTCGCACTGGCAGGGGGCGCCCTTCAACGCCACGACACTGGCGGGCAGCCTGGGAGTCTCGGTACCGTCGGTGAAGCGGTACGCCGACACGCTGGTCGACCTCATGCTGGTGCGCAGGCTCCAGCCCTACCATGCGAATGTGGGCAAGAGGCTCATCAAGTCCCCCAAGCTCTTCGTGCGGGACAGCGGGATCGTCCACGCGCTGCTCAACATCCGGTCGATCGACGACCTTCTCGGACATCCGGTGGCCGGGGCAAGCTGGGAAGGCCATGTCGTCGAGAATCTCATCGGAGCCGCGCCGAAGGGGACGGATGCGTTCTTCTACAGGACGCGGGCCGGTGCCGAGATCGACCTGCTCCTCCTGCTGCCGGGGCAGGAGCTCTGGGCCATCGAGGTGAAGCGGTCGTCGGCTCCCAGGGTCCCTCGGGGCTTCCGGATTGCGACCGCGGACGTCGGAGCGGCCCGCAGCTTCATCGTCTATCCGGGCGAGGAGACCTACCCACTGGGAGACAGGATCAACGCCACGCCACTCCCCGCATTGATGCGCCGGCTCGTCGAAACCCGGTAGTCACCCAGGGTTGCCCGGCCGCCGCCCTCCCTCTCTCCCCGGCCCGGGACCGCGGCCCCGCCCACCTCTCGATTCCCGCCATTCCCGCATCTGCTGCTCGATCTGTTGCTGGATCTGCCGGAACCGGGGATGCCGTCGCAATGGGTCCCACAGGGGATTGGTCGAGAGGGAGGCCAGCCCCGGATCCCGCGTCTCGGCAGCTGCTTCGAGGTGGTCAAAAGCACTATCCCAATCGCGAAGGTGAATGGCCACCGTCGCGAGTTCGACATGCGACACGCGCTCTCCCCGCGCCTGGCGCTCCGCGATGTGGCCGCGTCTCCAATCCCAATACGTCCGCGGATTGTCCGCGTCGAAGGTCGCGTGCAGGGCTTCGATTGCCGTTGTCGCCGCCGCATCATCCTGTGTGGCGCGGATCCACTCCTCCCGGACCTCCACCGCGCCATCGTAGTCACGCTGGTGGAGATGGAGATCCTCCAGGGCTGCCCAGGCCGGAATCATCCTTGGGTTCTCCGCGAGCGCGGCCCGGAGGATGACGTCCGCGCTGTCGAACTGGCCCTGCTCCCGGTACCGGTACGCCCGCATGAACGGGGAGGGTTCACCGAACTGGCGCCCGATTCTGGTCCGCTCCACAAGGGTACGCTGCGCGAGCGTGTCCGGACCCGGTTCGTTCGCGACCGCTGCGTTGACGTTCCCTTCGACCGCACCAAGCAAGCCCGCTCCCCAGCCCAGCAGGGGACCCGCCTGCCCGGCTGCCACCTCCACCGCCGCCACCTCATCGTCGACACCTCCGAGCTCCCTGGCCCGCTGGAGGTGCGCGACCGCCATCGCAAGCGTGTCCTCCGGTATCGCCCTCCCCTCCATCCGGGCCCCATATACGGCGCCGAACCACAGGACGCTGGGGAGCGCGAAGGAGGAGTCCTCCCCGACCGCCTGATCGAAGAGCCCCAGGGCCTCGTCCCACCTCTCGGCCTCCAGCGCCTCCCGGCCCTGAAGAGTCAGCCTGTAGGCTTCCGGATCGATCTGCGCGAACTGTTGCGGGACCGAGAAGGCATCCAGTTCGCCCACCACCGTCCTCGCGATGTCGACGGCAACCTCCGTCTGGAGGCGAAGAACGTCCCTCATCTCGCGCTGGTAGGTGATCGAGCGCAGGTGCGTGTCCGTGGGCGCGTCCAGGAGCTGCATCGAGATCCGCACGCTGTCGCTCCCCGCCGCCATGGCGACCGACCCCGTCACGATCCGCTGCACACCCAGCTCCGCCGCGATCTCGGGAAGGAGCTTGTCCGTGGTGCGATACCGCTCCACCGAGGTTCGCGACACGACCCTGAGCGTGGTGAGTTCGCTGAGCAGCGTGATGATCTCCTCGTGCAGTTGCCGCGCGAAGAGGTCTTCACCCCCGGTAAGGTCCGCGAGTGGGAGAACCGCGATCGCGGTCACGGTCGTGTCCATGTCCGCAACGGCCAGCGCCTCCATCTCCGTCGCCGGCGCTCCGGCCCCCTCCCCATCGCCCCCGGCCCGCGCGTTCCGCTGGAACCAGAGCACCCCGAGTCCGGCGGTGACGACCGCAATGACAAGCAGCGCGACGCGCGATACGACGGTGACGCGGCCGGCGGCCCGTTCGTGCGTCCGCTCCAGCCCTTCCGGTGTCAGGTCGTAGACCCATGCGAACGCCAGAACGACCGGCAACCCCAGCAGCAGCACGACGACCAGGGACTGCAGCACCCAATCCGGGGCATTGAAGGCGGGGAGCACGATTTCGCCCAGCTGCAACGTGACGAAGGCCGCGACGATGTAATAGCTGCCGCTGCGCACCACGCGCCGGCGGCGCAGTTCCTTCCAGAATGCCCGAAGGCCAGTCTTCCGGCTCATATGCCCTGGCTCCCCGCCAGTTGCGATGGTCCCGCTACCCTGATAATGGACCGCTGACGCGCTTGATTTGCTAGGGGTCCGCGCCCATCGGCCGCTTGCCCCCGCACCCCGTCCCCGGTACTGTACGCCCGCCGGACGCCCGCGCAACCCGCAGCGGCTCCCGCGAACCCACAGGAGACAATGACAGATTCGCCCGTCATCCAGACCCTCGAGCTGACCAAGCGCTTCCGGGAAGTCCTGGCGGTGGACCAGGTCTCCATCAGCGTCGAGAGGGGGGAGGTCTTCGGTTTCCTTGGACCAAACGGCAGCGGCAAGACGACCACCATCGGCATGCTGATGGGGATCATCACCCCCACGGCGGGCAGCTTCCGCCTCTTCGGCGCCTCTGCACCCCGCGAACTGCTGGCCACTCGCGCCCGGGTCGGTGCGACGCTGGAGACGCCCAACTTCTACCCGTACCTGAGCGGACGCGACAATCTGCGTATCGCCGCCACCATCAAGGGTGTGGACAACGGGCGCATCGAGGAATGTCTCGAACTCGTCGGCCTCGCCGGCCGCGGCAGACACCGCTTCCGCACCTACTCGCTCGGGATGAAGCAGCGGCTGGCGCTCGCGGCCACCATGCTCAACGACCCCGAGCTGGTCATCCTGGACGAGCCCGCCAACGGTCTCGATCCGCAGGGCATGAGGGAGGTGCGCGACATCATCCGCATACTGGCGGACCGCGGGAAGACAATCTTCCTCTCCAGCCACCTGCTCTGGGAGGTCGAGCGCACCTGCACCCATGTGGCGATCGTGCGCAAGGGCCGGATCATGAAGGCGGGGAGCGTCGCCGAGATCGTGAGCGAACAGGCCCGGGCGCTGGTTGCGGCCGAGGACGCCGAGGCGCTACGCGCTGCCCTTGAGGACTACCCCGAGGCGACATCGGTGCTCGCAACCGACAAGGGGACCGTGGTTACGCTCGCCTCCGACGACCTGGCCGGCCTGAACCGCTATCTCGCGGGACAGGGGATCCATGCCAGTCACCTATCCCGGCACCAGCAGAGCCTGGAGGATGTCTTCATCGAACTGACCGAGGGCGATGTCGGTTCCATGACGGGGATCGCATCATGAGCCGGCTCGGTCAGCTGATCAGCATCGAGACGCTCAAGACGCGAAAGCGGCTCGCCCTGTGGGTGACAACAGGCATCTTCACATTCCTCTGCGTCATCGGTGTCCTGATGCCTCTGGTCAACGCCATCCGGGGCCAGGGCGGCGGGCCTCCGTTCGCCTTGCCCTTCGTGTGGCGCGGCGTCTTCCAGCTCCCCGCCGGCATCGGCCCGCTGTTCCTGGGGGTGCTGATGATCCTTCTGCTGGCGCCGGAGTTCGGTTGGAAGACGGCGCGCCAGAATGTGATCGACGGGCTCAGCCGGGAGCAGTTCTACCTTGGGAAGCTCATCGTGCTTGCGCAGCTCCTTCTGGTGTTCCTGCTCGTTCCGGTCGTGATCGGCATCGTCGCCGTCCTCGTCAGTCCCGACGAGGGCACCGGGACGTTCGCTGCGGCGCCGGACCTCAACCGGATGCTGGGCTATCTGCTGCAACTCGCGCTGTGGGGCTCCGCGGCGTTCATGCTCGGCGCGCTGATCCGGGCGGCGGGAGCGGCCGCCGGAGCCATGCTTCTCTACTACCTCGTCGAGAACATCCTGCGCAGCCTGGTCGGGTTCTGGCGGCCGGAGCTGGAGACCTGGCTGGACTTCCTGCCCACCGGCCTCTTCGCCACGCTGAACGAGCTCGCGTTCTATTACCCGGACGAGCTTGCGCGCCGGAACGAGATGCTGGAAACAATTGGGGCCGCACCGCTGGAGTTTCCGGACTTCTGGGTGGTCACGGTTGCCGGGCTCGCCTGGGTGGTGCTCTTCCTGGCGGTGGCGTTCGTGAACACCCACCGACGGGACTTGTAGGACACACATTCAAGGAGCCGGAAATGGACACCAATCGGCGCGACTTTCTGAAGACGACGGTCACTGCCGGAGGCGCGCTTGCCGCCGGGATCTCGCCAGTCGCGATTGCGGAGGCCACGGCACAGAGCCCGGCCGCCCAAGCGCTCCGCATCCTTATCCTGGGCGGGACCAGCTTCATCGGCCCCCACCAGGTCGAGTATGCGCTCTCGCGCGGGCACGAGGTCACGCTTTTCAACCGGGGCCGCACCAACGCGCACCTCTTCCCCGAGGTGGAAAAGCTGGTCGGGGACCGCAATAGCGACCTTTCCGCGCTGGAAGGGCGAAGCTGGGACGTGGTGGTGGACAACTCCGCGACCAACAGCCCGGCCTGGGTCGAGCGGAGCGCGAACCTCCTGAAGGACACGTGCGAGCGCTACGTCTTCGTGTCCACCCGGTCGGTCTACGCCGACACCAGCCGGATCCCCATGAACATCGACGCGCCGGTGTGGACCTACGAGCGGGCCGGTGTGGAGCCGGGTGCCGAGAGGCTGCCATACGGACTCGGCAAAGCGCTGTCCGAGCAGATCGCCCGGGACGTGTTCGGCGAGGACCGCACCCTCGTCTTCCGGCCCGGCCTGATCATCGGTCCCGGCGACACCACCGACCGCTTCACCTACTGGCCCGTGCGCATCCACCGCGGCGGCGAGGTCCTCGCGCCCGGCGACGGCACCGACCCGGTGCAGATCATCGACGTGCGCGATTTCGGGGAATGGCTGGTGCGAATGGCCGAGGCCGGCGAGTCCGGCACCTACAACGTGGTCGGCCCGCGCACGCCCCGGCCCATGAGCGAGCTGCTCTACGGCATCCGCGCGGTGACCACCGCCGAGACGACCTTCACCTGGGTGGACACCGACTTTGCGATCAACGCGGGGCTGCGGCCGTACGCCCAACTCCCGGTGTGGCGCCCCGCGCGCGACGGGTTCGAGGGGTTCGCCCGGTTCGACCTCACACCCGAAGTCGAAAAAGGCCTCACATTCCGGTCCCTCGCCGACACGACTGCGGCCACGCTGGAATACCACTTCTCCCGCACGCCCGAACGGCAGGCGGCGTTGCGCGCCGGGATGAGCGCGGAGCGGGAAGCCGAGGTGCTCGCGATGTGGCACGCGTACCGGCGGGGGTAGCAGGGCAGCGGTCCATGGAACAAAGGTGCGGCGAGGGTTTGTCCCCGCGCTGCCGGAAGCCGGTCGGCGAGCCCGGCTGATTCAACTGTAAAGCGGAGATTACATAATGTCATGTAGAGATTACAATTCCTGCACGCGGGCTCCCTACGGGTTTTGGGTCGCCGCGCTTGCTTTGGCCGGCGTCCAGCTCTTCGCCGCCTGCGCGGGGGACGCCGCCGGACCCGCCGACCTCGTCCTCCGTGGCGGAATCGTGGCCACGGTCAACGCGGACAACACCATGGCCGAGGCGGTGGCGATCGACGATGGCTGGATCGTGGCGGTGGGCAGCGACGAGGAGGTCGCCGCCTTCATCGGTGCCGAAACCGAAGTCATCGAGCTGGATGGGCGGCTCGCCGTGCCGGGGCTCATCGAGGGACACGGCCACTACATGAGCCTGGGCAACTCGAAGACGATCCTCGACCTGAACGGCGCGGCCAACTGGGACGCGATCGTGGCGATGGTGGCGGAAGCGGCCGCCGAGGCCCAGCCGGGCGAGTGGATCCGCGGCCGGGGCTGGCACCAGGAGAAATGGGATCGCCCGCCGGATCCGGCGGTGGAGGGGAATCCGACGCACGCTTCGCTCTCGGCGGTGAGCCCGGACAACCCGGTGCTTCTGGGCCATGCGTCGGGCCACGCGGGCTTCGCGAATGCGGCCGCGCTGGCGGCTGCCGGCTACGACAACGACTCCGAGCCGCCCGCGGGCGGCGAACTTGTCCGCGACGAGAGCGGGGAGCTCACCGGGCTCCTGCGCGAGACCGCTCAGCGCCCTGTCTCCGCGGCCTTCGCCGCATCGCAGTCGGGTCGCTCCACGGAGGAGATCGAAGCGCAATTCCGCCGCGAGGTCGCGCTGGCCGCCGAAGAGGCGCTCTCCAAGGGCATCACCTCGTTCCACGACGCGGGGACCGGCTTCGGCACCATCGACGCGCTCAAGCGGCTGGAGGAAGAGGGCGCGCTCCCGGTCCGCCTCTACATCATGGTGCGCGGTCAGTCCAACGAGCAGATGGACGCGCGCCTCGCCGACTACTACATGCCTTCCGAGGGCGACGACTACCTCGCCGTGCGTTCGATCAAGCGCCAGATCGATGGCGCGCTCGGGTCGCACGGGGCGTGGCTCCTGGAGCCATACGAGGACATGCCTGAATCGGCCGGTCTCGTGCTCGAAACCGTCGAGGACATCACCGGAACCGCGCACGTCGCGATCAAGCACGGCTTCCAGGTCAACACCCACGCGATCGGCGACCGCGCCAACCGCGAGGTGCTGAACATCTACGAAGCCGTCTTCGACTCGGCCGGCGCCGGAGACGACCTGCGCTGGCGCATCGAGCACGCACAGCACGTCCACCCCGACGACATCGCGCGCTTCGCCGAACTCGGCATCCACGCCTCGATGCAGGGCGTGCACGCCACCTCGGACGCGCCGTGGATCCCGCTCCGGCTGGGCGACGAGCGCGCCGAGGAGCGCACCTACCTGTGGCGTGCTTTCATGGACGCGGGCGTGCTGATCAACAACGGGACGGATGTGCCCGTCGAGGACATCGATCCGCTGGCCGGCTTCCATTCCTCGGTCACGCGCCTGACCGCCGACGGGTCGATCTTCTACCCCGAGCAGAACATGACCCGCGTCGAGGCGCTACGCAGCTACACGATCAACAACGCGATCGCCGCCTTCGAAGAGGCGTACAAGGGGTCGCTCGAGGTGGGGAAGCTGGGTGACGTCACCGTGATCGACCGCGACATCCTGAGCGTGCCGGACGGGGAGCTCGCCGATGCGCGCGTGGACGTGACGATCGTGGGCGGGGTGGTTCGGTATGCGCGATAGAGGACGACCGTTTCCGCTATTGCTTCGCCCCCGGGCTGAATCGGCGGCGATTCGGCCCCGGCGCGCCTGCATGAGGTTCGCCCTGGCCGCGCTGGTCGCGATCGTTGCCTGCGAGCCCCCCGCTCCGCCCGGCGAGGCTGCACGGGAACCGGGCGCGCCACCAGCGGACGCCTCGATCACCGCCGAAGCCACGATGACCGCCCCCGCCCCCACCCCCATCGAGCACATCGTCCCGGAGGGAGTGGCCCGGCTGCCCGTCTTCACGCCGGCCGTCCGCGTCGGCGACCTCGTCTTCCTCTCCGGCGCGATCGGGACTCCGCCCAGCGGCGAGCTACGCGTCGTCGAGGGCGGCGTCGGCCCCGAGACCCGTGCAACCATGGACAACATCGGTCGTGTCCTCGACGCAGCCGGCCTCGGCTTCGAAGACCTGGTGAAGTGCACCGTCTTTCTCGCCGACATCGCCGACTACGCGGCTATGAATGAGGTCTACGTCACGTACTTCGAGGGCATGGAACCGCCGGCGCGCTCGGCGATGGCGGGGAGCGGCCTGGCGCTGGGGGCCAAGGTGGAGATCGAGTGTATCGCGCGAGGGAGGTAGGCTGAGCGGCAGAGGCGCTCAGGCCGTCGCGCCGGCAACAACTCCCGCCACCGGCTCCCGCAGGAGATCCCGGAGCGCGTCGCCGCGAAGCGCTGCTTGAAGTTGCCAAGGCTCGAACGACGGTGTGCCCAGTGTGCCGGACTCGGCCAGCAGGCCACGGTGGCCTGTGCACACTGCACGGGAGAGTTCCAGTAGCGCCGAACGCTCGGGGCGCGTGAGATCCCGCAGCACCCGGATGCGCGCCCGGTCCGTCCCTCGCACACGACCCTGATAACGAAGTGCATCCGCGCCGCCGCCGGGCGCGTCGAGAACGACAACGCTCAAGTGCGTCTCTGCGCAAATGGCATCGCAGAGCCGGGACCACCAGACAACGGCGGCGTCGCAGCCACGACTTTCAAACATCGGCTCGGCGGTCAGCGCCGTCGGCACCACCAGGACGTAGCCACGACGGACTCCGGCTTCGTGCAGACGCCGAAGCGTTGCCGCGAGTTCCAACGGTCCGCAACGGCGTTGCGGGCGAGGGGCGGCCAGCCAGGAGATGACGTTGGATGGTTGCAAGGTGCGGCGCAGGTCCCCGAGTCGTTGTCGCCCGCGTGAGCGAGCAGGATCACCACTGCTGTGGATGAACGATCACAGCCCCGTATAGCAAATCGAACGGCACCTTGTAACGATTTGGTCACGATCACGGATCGAGGGGCGGGCGGGCCGAGAGTTCGATCTCCCAGGGGGTGGCCCAGGTCCCTGATCGCGGGCCGCACCCGGGAAGACGATCCGGTACGACAGCAGCCCGGCGGCGAGATCCACCTCCAGCGCGGCTGTTGCGGTGGTGGCGAATATGGCGGCGGCCGCGTCGGTGGCTGCGGCCTCGTCGGTGATCACGGCCTGGTCAGTGATCGCGGCCGCGTCGGTGACCGCAATCCGCACTGGCGGCGGAGCCGCACCATCCACCAGCGGTGGCGTCCGCAATGGAGCGCGCCGCCTGGGCGCCGCCGACTCGAATGCAAATGCCATCCCCACCAGTCGCGCGTCGTCCAACTGACGTCCCAGCAGCTCGAGGCCCACCGGCAGCCCACTCTCCGTGAACCCGGCCGGGATGGTGAGCGCGGGCAGTCCCGAATGCGCGCTCAGGGTGCAGGTCGCGCCGACCGGGGCCGCGCCGATCAGCGCGGTCTCCTGCCGCAGGGTCGGGTAGGCGAGCGCGTCGAGGTCCTCCCGGTCCATGAGGTCGGTGACCGCCGCCGTGAGGGCCCGCCGCCGCTCCAGCGTCTCACCCAACTCCGGGGTCTCCCGCTCCTCGCGCGCGTTGCGGCGCCGGAAGGTGCGGTCCAGCGCCTCGTGATGCAGTCCCGCTTCGATGATCTCGCCCAGCGAGGTCACCGGCGCATCCGGGATCCCGGCCAGGTAGTCCGCCAGGTCGAACTTGAAGTCGTAGTCGATGAGGCCGGTGTTGGCCAGCAGGCCATCCGGGAGTGACACGTCCACCACGGTCGCACCCAACCCCTCCATCTCCTCCAGGGCGCCGCGAATCACCCTCACCACGCTTCCGGCGGTCCCCTCGTCGATGTCCAGCGCCCCGATCCGCGCCCCGTCCAGCGCGCCCGCGTCGAGCGCGTCCTGAAAGTTCGGCAGCTCCCGCCCCTCGAGGATCGCGGTCGCGGGGTCCGCCGAATCCATTCCCACCGTCGCGTCCAGCGCAATGGCCAGATCGGTCACGCTGCGCGCCAGCGGGCCGCCCGTATCCTGCGAATGCGAGAGCGGCAGGATCCCGTCGATGCTCGACAGGCCCTTCGTGGGCCGCAGCCCGAAGAGGTTGTGCACCGCGGCCGGGATCCGGATCGAGCCGCAGGTGTCGGTGCCCCAGCCCACCGCCGCGAAGCTGGCCGCGACGCCCGCGCCGGTTCCCCCCGAACTGCCTCCCGGATTGCGGGCGGGATCATACGGATTCCGGGTCTGCCCGCCCAGCGAACTGATTGTGGTAATGCCCGCAGCCAGTTCATGGAGGTTGGTCTTGCCCAGAATGACCGCGCCGGCCTCCCTCAGCCGCGCAACCTGAAAGGCGTCGTCCGGGGGCTGGAGACCCGCCAGCGCCAGGCTCGATCCCGTCGTGGGCATCCAGGAGATGTCGTAGTTGTCTTTCATCAGCACCGGGATCCCGTGCAACGGCCCGCGCACCGTCCCCACCGCCCGCTCCGCATCCAGCGAGTCCGCCTGTGCCCGCGCCCGGGGATTGAGCCGGATGATCGTGTTGAGCGCGGGGCCCGACCGGTCGTAGGCCCGGATTCTACCGAGGTACAGGCCGACGAGTTGAGCGGAGGTGACCTGGCCTGCCTGCATGGCGGCCTGGAGCTCGAGGATCGAGGCTTCCGCCACTTCGAACGCGGCATCCTGCGGCGGTGGGGCGCAGGAGAAGGAACAGAGGCAGGCCAGGAGGGCCGACAGGCAGGCCGCGCGGGCAGCCGGACCAGCCCCGCTCACAGCGTCAACGCCACCGCGGCGATAAACGCGGGAATGAGCAGACTCGAGTACAGGACCATCGCCAGGATTCCCTTGATCACGGTCCATGTCCATCCGTCCCGGTAGAAATGCCGCATGGCCGCAAGCGTGTAGTACAACATCCACACCGATGTGGCGAGCCAGATCAGGTTGGCGACGACGCCCGCGGGCAGCAGCATGGGGATGGCGGACGCAAGCAGGCAGAACGTCTGAAGATGAATCTGGAAGACCAGGTGCTCAACGAAGTACCGCTTCTTCCTGAATTGGATGACCGTAAACACGAGGGCCTGGAAGGGCAGCAGGCACAGGAACGAGACCGAGAGATTCCCGACGACCCGTTCCATGAAGAACACCGGATCGTGGGTGGCGTCGATCAGCAGGCTCCAAAGCGCCTTCTCGAGCCAGCCCGTTTCGCCGGGGGCCCTCGGTTCCATGTCCCCGGACAGGCTGAGGATCATTCCAACGCCGGCAGCTTCGCCGGGCCGGCTCAGGATGTCGTCCAGCTTCTGCTGGTACCGCGGTTCCAACCGCGTCTTGAGAGCGTCGATCTGCGCCTGGTCGGGAGCGAGTTCGTCCAGCACGGCGTCGGGCGCGTCGCCCACGTCGACACTGTCGCCCGCCAGGTTTCCACTGCTCACATCGAACGACAACGACGGATCGATGGCCACCGTGTCCACCCCGCCGAAGAACGCCCGCGCAAACGCGAAGAAGTACAGGATGGTCGCAAACAGGTACATTCGCACCGGTGACATGAAGCTCGCGCGGTGGTTGCGCGAGAACTCGGCCGACAGACGCCCCGGCCGGATCAGCAGCTTCAGGGTCCGAAGCAGCTTCGAGTCGATTTCCAGGGTCTCACGCAGGAAGTCCCCCGCGACCGACCAGGCCGATCGTACGTAGTTCCGGTCGTTCTGCCCGCAGTAGCCGCAGAAGCGTTCCCCGCGTGGGCGTCCGCAGTTCAGGCAGGTGGGGTTGGACTCGGGCATCGTGCGGTCACGCAGTCAGGAAAAGGGCAATCAGAAAGCCCGGGGTGAGTACGCCGAGGTAGAGCCACTGCACGGTGAACCCCTTGATCAGTGTCCATATCCACCCGTTCCGATAGAAGCGCCGCAGCGCGACCAGGTAATACACCTCCAGAGCGAGGACGAGAATCAGGTTCACCCACGCTCCGATCGGGCCGGTAGGAACAAGAAGCGCCACGGACAGAACCAGGAAGGCGAAAGTCTGCACGTGCATGGCGAACACCAGGTGCTCGACGAAGAACCGTCGCTTCCGGAAGTAGCAGATGGCCAGCGCCAGTGCCAGAAACGGCAGCAGGAAGAACATCGCGATCGGCATGTTCCCGATGAATCGTTGCGCGAAGACCGCGGGATCGTGCAGGAGGTCCACCCAGCTGGTGGCAAATGCCCTGGCCAGGAGGCCGGGCCGCCGCGGGTCCGGCTGAGCCGCGACAGCGGAGTCCCGATCCCCTGAAGGGACTGGATCGGTGGCGTCCGTCGCCGACGTGTCTTCCACGAGCCCGAGATCGGCGTCACCCGGTCCAAACGGATCCTCCGAGCTCATCAGCCGGGCAAGCATCGCGACCCCGGTTCTCGTCCAGTCCGTACTGGGACGTCGAAGGATGTCGTCCACCTTCTGCCCCTGCCCCGGCCTCAGCACGGCCTTCAGCGCCGCGAGTTGCGTGTCGCTCACGACCTGGCTTGGATCCACCTGTGCGGCGTCTGCCCCCACCGGGCTGTTCGCTTCGTCCAGGTCGTCCACTCCAACCCTCACGGCACCCTCGGGCATGGAGTCGGGGACCGCCAACGACAGCACGAGGAAGAACACGAAGCTCGCAAAGATATACAGCCGAACCGGTGACGAGTACCGGGCCCGCCGGTTGCGGGAGAATTCGGCCGACAGGCTTCCGGGTACGAAGAACAGGAGCCCCAGGGTCCGCGGCACCCTCGCATCCACCTCGAAGGCCTCGCGGATCAGCTCCCACATCATCGGTACCAGGGCTCGCCTGTAGTTCCGGTCGTTCTGCCCGCACTGGGCACAATAGCGGCCCGAGCGGGCGTCCCCGCAGTTAAGGCAGGAGGTGGGGGTCACGGCTACTCAAATCTCGTGTTCATCCTCGGGAACAGCTCGTCCTGGCTGGCCGTGAGCATCACGAACGACGCGACGAAGGTGGTGTCGACCCGCATGTGGGGCTGGAGGCTCCATTATTCCTACGCTACCTGTTCTCAAGACCGCCATCCCAAACGTCCGCACGAGGACTGGGAGCGGCGGCGCTGATTCGCAAGACCGGCACTGTTCCAGCCGGTAAGGTACGTCGGGCCGACGCGCATCGGAAGCAACGAGGCGCCGGGCAGAGCCCGCCTACGAGTCTCGCGGCTTCGGAGGGCGCCACCGCAACATCGTCTACGCCACCAGCAAGAACCGGACCCGACGACTGCGGCTTCTACCGCTCCACCGACCGCGGCGAGAGCTGGGAGCGCCGCAGTTCATCGTACATCCGGGTTTCCGGCGTCAGTTTCGCACCACCCGCACCACACGCCCCTGCCGGTCGTAGAAGACGGCCGGGCCGTTCACGACATCTCCGGAGAGATCGATGGCATGCCGGCGCCCGGCCGCGCTTGCCGACGCGCTGGCGCCCGGCAGGGTGTAGGAGTCGGCCGCCTCCACATCGACCGTGTAGCCGATGTCCGCCAGGGACTGGATCGTGATCGCGCTGAGGGCGTCCCTCCCGGCCTGCAGCACCGACGTCATGAGCTCCGTACCGAATACGGATTCCCGCCAGTGTATGTTCACCGAGCCGTAGGTCCGGTCGTTCTCGACCGGGACCTTGGGGCCCTGGTAGCTGGCGCCTCCCGAGGCGACAAAGGCTGCGATCGCATTGGCACCCACAAAGTGCGTGTCGGCGCCCGGGTTTTCCTTCGAGGAGTTGCGCAGCAGGTCCTGCCACTTCCAGGCGTAGCCAAACCCCAGCATGTGTCCGAACCCGTGGAGGATCAAGTCGTCCACCTCTCCCCGTTCCCGCCCGTCCAGATCGATCTTGATCGCCCCGATCAGGGGCAACTTCGAGGAGTTGCGGTATCCGCAGACCGTCGTTCTCACACCTCCGCCGGGTCCCCCGTCAAAGTCCTGTACGGCGACCATGACGAACAGATCGTCCAGCACATCATTCTGATAGTTGTACTCGAGGCCTCCGCAACGGATGATGCCCGGTTCCCACTCGATATCCTCCAGGTCGCTGCCTCGCACGATTCTGGCCCACCGGTCCGCTTGCGCGAAGACTTGGGAGCGGATTTCGTGTGCGCCCTCGTTGACCAGAGCGATATCGAACTCGAAGCGGTGAGTCTCGTCGCCGACGGCGACCAACGGGTCAGGAGCGGCGTCGGCGGCCGCCGCCGGGACGGTGGTGGCCGTGGGTATTTCGGGCGCGACGGGCAGGATGTCGCAGGACGCTGTGCTGACCGCCAGCAGGGCGAGGAAGGTGATGACGTCTTTCCGATGGGTGTTCATGATCGTGGCCTCCCGTCAAAGGTGTCAGGTACGGTGCCATACACGGACCGGGGGAGATTGTTTCGAGGTTCCACCACCTTGCGGCCTCGGTTCCCGCGCGATCCATTTCCACCCCACGCGGCGCCCCACCCCACCGCCGCTTCTCACCCTGCAGACCAGGCCGCACCCATGTCCCGCACCACGACGCGACCCATCCTCGACCACCTCGCCCGGGCGGCCATCGCCGCCCTGATCCCGGCTGCCGCGCTCGCCGCCGCACCACACGGCGCGACCGCCCAGGCCGCGCAAGCCGACCCCGCCATCATCCACGAGGCCGCCCAGGGTCTCGCGCTCCGCGGGATCGGCCCGGCGCTGATGGGCGGGCGCATCGCCGACATCGCCGTTCATCCGGACGATCCCACCACCTGGTACATCGCGGTCGGCTCCGGCGGCGTCTGGAAGACGACGAACGCGGGCATCTCCTGGACGCCTGTCTTCGACGATCAGCCGTCCTATTCCATCGGCGATGTCGCCATCGATCCGTCCGATCCGGACATCGTGTGGGTGGGTACGGGCGAGAACGTGAGCGGGCGGCATGTGGCCTGGGGGGACGGGGTGTACAGGAGCCGCGATGGCGGTCGCACCTGGCGCCGCGCCGGCCTGCAGGCTTCGGAGCACATCGGCAAGATCCTGGTCGATCCGCGCGACGGGAACACGGTTTTCGTGGCGGCGGAGGGGCCGCTCTGGTCAGCGGGCGGCGAGCGCGGGCTGTATCGGACGGAGGATGGCGGGGAGACCTGGGAAGCGGTGCTGACGGTCGACGAGAACACCGGCGTGACGGACGTGGAGTTTGATCCGGTTGACCCGGACATCATGTACGCGGCCACCTACGAGCGGCGGCGCAGCGTGTGGGCGCTGCTCGCGGGCGGTCCAGGGTCGGGGATTCACAAGTCGACGGACGGGGGGCGTACGTGGCGGCGGGTGAGCGCCGGGCTCCCGGATGCCGATATGGGAAAGATCGGGCTGGCTGTCTCGCCGGTTGACCGCAACGTGGTCTACGTGACGATCGAGGCCGGCCCGAACGACCGCGGCTTCTACCGCTCCACCGACCGGGGCGAAAGCTGGGAGCGCCGCGATTCCTACATATCCGGCGGTACCGGGCCGCACTACTATCAGGAGATCGAGGCGTCGCCGCACGACGTCGACCTCGTCTACCAGATGGACGTCTTCATCCACGTCACGCGCGATGGGGGCGCGACCTTCGCCGAACTGGGGACGGGCCGCGAGAAGCACAGCGACAACCATGCCTTCTGGGTCGATCCGGCGAACGGCCGGCACCTCCTGGCCGGGACCGACGCGGGCCTCTACGAGACCTTCGACGAGGGCACGACCTGGCGGCACTTCCCCAACCTGCCGGTGTCGCAGTTCTACAAACTCGCGCTGGACAACGCCGAGCCCTTCTACAACATCCTCGGCGGTGCCCAGGACCTCGGGACGCTCCACGGGCCGTCCCGCACCATGAATGTCGAGGGGGTGCGCAACCGCGACTGGTATGCGCCGCTGGGCGCCGACGGCTACGCCACCACCTTCGACCCGGCCGATCCAGCTATTGCCTACATCCAGTCTCAACAAGGGAACCTGCAGCGGGTCAACCTCGTCAATCACGAACTCATCAACATCCGCCCGCTTCCCGCCCCCGGCGACCCGCCCGAGCGCTGGAACTGGGACAGCCCGGTGATTGCGAGTCCCCATTCGGAGGGCACGATCTACTATGCCTCGCAGCGGGTGTGGCAGAGCGACGATCGCGGCAATTCGTGGCGAACCATCAGCGGCGACCTGACCCGCAACGACAACCGCTACGAGCTGCCGATGGCGGGACGGGTGCGTAGCGTGGACGCGCTGTATGGGAACACCGCAATGTCCTTGTACTCAACAATTTCGGCGGTGTCCGAATCGCCGGTGGCGGAGGGCGTTCTCTACGTCGGAACCGACGACGGGCTGGTGCAGGTGACCGAGGACGGGGGCGTGACATGGCGCCAGGCGGCCCCGCTTCCAGGCGGCCCCGAGCGCGCGTTCATGAACGACGTGAAAGCTTCCCGGCACGACCGCGCAACGTTTTTTGTTGCGCCGGACAATCACAAGGAGGGCGACTACAAGCCCTACCTCTTCGAGAGCACCGACGCCGGCCGCAGCTGGCGCTCGATCGCCGGCGACCTGCCCGACGGCATCGTGATCTGGTCGGTGGAACAGGACCACGAGCGTCCCGATCTGCTATTCCTCGGCACCGAGCACGGCATCTATTTTACGCCCAACGGGGGCGACCACTGGGTCCTGCTGGGCAACGGCGCCCCGACGATCTCGTTCCGCGATCTGGAGATCCAGCGCCGCGACGATGATCTGGTGGGAGCGACCTTCGGCCGCGGCTTCTACGTCCTGGACGACTACGCGCCCCTGAGGGAGATGGCCGCCGGTGCGCTGGCCGCGGAAGCCGTGCTGTTCCCCGTGCGGGACGCCTGGTGGTACATCCCCAACACGCCGCTACAGGCCACCGGCCAGCCGACCCTGGGCACGACCTCGTTCGTCGCGCCCAACCCCGATTTCGGCGCGACCTTCACCTACTGGCTGGCGGAAGTGCCCGAGACGATGCGCGAAGAGCGGCGCCGCGAAGAGCGCGCGGGACGGGAGCGCGGCGAGGACATCGCCTTCCCCGGCTACGAGCGCCTCGCCGCCGAGGCCCAGGAGAGCGGGCCGCGCGTTGCCATGCTCGTACGGGACGCCGCGGGCGACCCTGTGCGGCGCGTCATGGGTCCCGCGCGGCGCGGCCTCCACCGCGTTACGTGGGACCTCCGCCGCCCCGCCCCCGACCCCGTCGACCTCACCACGCCGGGCTTCACGCCCCCCTGGGCGGGCCCGTCGCGCGGCCCGCTCGCGCCCCCGGGCGATTACACGGTCGAGATGGCGCTGATCACCGAGACGGGCGTCGAGCGGCTGGGCGACCCGCAATCCTTCACGGTGAAGCCCGTGCCCAACATCGACCCGCGCACGGACTTCACGGCCGCGATGGCCTTCGCGGAGGAGACGGCCGACCTGCAGCGCCGCGCCCGGGGCGCCGCCGCCGAGATCGGTCGCGCGCGTGATCGTCTGCGCCACATGCGCGCCGCCCTCGACGAGACCCCCGCAGCCGGCGAGGAACTCTACCAGCGCCTGGAGGCGATCGACGCGCGGCTCGCCGAGGTCGCGGCCGAGCTCCAGGGCGACCCCACGCCGGGCCGGTACAACGAGCCGAGCGCGCCCTCGATCACGGGGCGCATCGGGCAGGTCGCGGGGGGGCACTGGGGTACGCGCCAGGGTCCCACCGCGACGCAGAGGGCGAGCCTCGCGATCGCGCGGGCAGGGTTTGAGGCGGTCGCCGCGTCGCTCAGGTCGCTGCTGGAAGAGGATCTCGCCGGGCTGGAGCGGGACATGGAGGCGGCGGGGGCGCCGTGGACGCCGGGGAGGCGGGTGGGGTGAGCAACCCGATGTCCGACTTCCTGGCTCCGTATCACGCACTGACGCAGCCCGGGCGTCTTGTCGCCCTGGTCTGCGGTGTCGTCCATCCGCATTCGCTGACACCCAACCAGCTGGCGAAGGTGCTCGTGCGAGCCAGGTTCAGTCACGGCAACCGCCCGATCCATCTCCAACAGTACAAACTGTCTTGCAAGGACGTCATTGCGGCCGGCATCGTCTTCGACACCGGGTATCGGGGCAAGCTGCGCGCGACCGACGACTGGGCGCCGTGGCTGACCTTGCAGGCCTTCCGCGACGACAGACTCGCGAGCATCGAGGGCGCCTACCACGGCGAATTCCCCCCGCATTGGGGCGGCAGGGACTACGAGGCCGACGCTGCAATGAGGCTGCGATCCCAGATCGTCTCCGGGCGCTTCGAACCGATCGACTCGGAATTCCGCACAGTCAACGAATACGAGTGGCGCTGGCTCGCCCGGCCGGGCGTCGCGCACCTGCTCACCACGGTCCCGCAGAGGTACGCCGACCAGGCATTCGCCGCCTGCTTCGCCGAGGTCGTCGAAAGGGCCTTGGCGCCCGGACCCATCCTGGAAGCGTACGCCAACAGCGGCACGGACCGGGCACGGCACGCCGCCGAAGTCGCGTTCATCCACGTCCTTCAGGGTGCTCCCAAGGATGCGCTCGCCGTCTTCGAGGAACTTCCCGACGACTTGCGCAAGAGCAAACCCGCCCGCACCGGACTGGCGTCAACTCGCGCGCTGATTGCCATGCTGCGGAGCGACGACGCCGAGGCTGCCAGGTACATCGACGAAGCCATCGCCTGTGACCGGGCCGGCACCCGCAAGCGAAACGTCTTTCCGCAGTGCAGCGCCTTCACCCTGTCCCTGCTGTCCCTGGTCAGGGAGCACACGCCGGCAAACGCCGCGAAGCTGGACCATTTGATCCAGGTGGGCGGGAAGCTGGGGAGAGATCCCCTGCTTCTCAGGGGCGTCTCGATGGCAGTCCATGTCCGCCAGGGAGGCAGCGTGTACTGGAGCCACGTCCAAGCGCACCCGGGGCTCGGCCGGCTCATCGAGGGATTGACTGCCTGCTGGGCGGACGACTTTCCGGAGGATGACCCGGGTGGGCGTTTTGCCGCTCTCCTGCATTTCGGAGCGAATGCGGTGGCCAACGGATACCGGTGGCTGTCCATCGAGTGTCTGGAGGTCTACCGGCGGTGGTGGCAGGCGTCCGATCGTTTGGAACTCGAGCTCGCGGAGATGATCGGCTTCAAGGACAAGACCACGACACCGACCCAACTCACCGCAGCGGTTCATGAGGAGCTGGGCACGACCACGCTGGCGTCCCTCATCACGCCGGTGCCGGAGTGGGAGTACTTCCTCCGGGGAATCGAGCAGGTCGCGTACGAGACGAGGAGGAAGAAACCCAAGCGCAAGAAGAAAGCGGCGGCCGGCCCGCCGCGGCGCCTGGTATGGGTCCTGCGGGTTGACGAGCACGATGACTTCGTGGCTTCCCCCAGGGAGCAGCGCGCTTTCAAGAACGGCAAGTGGAGCAAGGGCAGCCCGGTTTCGCTCAAGAGGTTTCAATCGCAGGCGGCGAAGATGGACTTCCTGATCGATCAGGATCGAGCCGCTGCCGCAGCAATCGTCCACAACACCGACCGCTGGAGCCACCGCCCGGCCTACTACCTTCCGGTCGCGGGGATCTACGCGCTGGCCGGTCACCCCTACGTTCTCAACGAGGCGGGCGACCCTGTCGAGGTTGTTCTCCGTGAGCCCGAAATGCTGGTGACGGAGGAGCACGGCGTGGTTCGAGCGCACGTCGATCCCCACGTTGACGAAGCGACCACCACCACCCACGACATTTTCATGGCGAGCGATGTCCGCTTTGAAGTGACCCGCTTCACTCCAGGTCACAAGAAGCTCTGCGCGGTCATCCCGCCCGACGGAATCGAGCTGCCGGTCGAGACCAGGGAGCGCCTGGTGGAGGCGATCTCGGCACTGGCCGACGAAATCCGGGTGCAGGGCGTCATCGGCGACGGAGCGCGGGCGGTGAGGCAGGCCGAAGCCGATCCGCTGCCGTGGGTGCGGTTGGAGCCGAGCGGCCCGGGGTTGACCGTGGCACTTCTGGTCGAACCCGTCCCTGACTCGGGGATCTACTTCCAGCCCGGCGTGGGCGGGACCACCGCGTTCGCCACACTTAACGGCGAGGCGATACAGGCACGGCGAGACCTCGATGCGGAGACCCGGGCCGCGCGGGAGCTTGTGGGCGCCTGTCCCAGGCTGTCCGCAGTGGGGCCGGACCTGTCGCTGACGCTGCCCGACCCGGGTGACTGCCTGGAGATGGTGGATCAGCTGGGCACCGCCAACGCCCGCTGCCTGTGGCCGAAGGGACAGCCGTTCAAAGTCGTTGCGCGCGCCGGCGCCCACTCGCTGCGGCTGTCGGTCAAGTCCGCCGCCGACTGGTTCAGCGCCTCCGGCCAACTCGATATCGACGCGGACCGCGCCCTCGACCTGCGCGCCCTGTTCGAGCTGATTGACAAGAGCCCGTCATCACGGTTCGTCCCACTCGGCGACGGCGCCTTCGTCTCGCTGACGGACGCGTTTCGCCGCCAGCTGGCGGACCTGCGCGGAGTTTCCGCGCCCAGCGGCAAGAAGCGGATCCGGCTGCACGGGCTCGCCGCCCTGACGCTGCGCGACTTCTTCGACAGCACTCAGCTCACCGCCGACGAGGGATGGGCGACTCAGCACCGGAAGTTCCGGGAGGCCCAGGCCTTCGAGCCGCGCACGCCGGGTACGTTGCAAGCGGAGCTGCGTCCCTACCAGGAGGAGGGCTTCTGCTGGCTTGCCCGCCTGAGCCGTTGGGGCGCCGGGGCCTGCCTGGCGGACGACATGGGACTGGGCAAGACGGTGCAGACCCTCGCGGCGCTGCTGGAGCGCGCGGCGGACGGGCCGGCGCTGGTGGTGGCCCCCACCTCGGTCGTCGCCAACTGGCTCGACGAAGCGCGCCGCTTCGCGCCGACGCTGAACGTGAGCGCGTACACCGGAACGGCGGCGTCGCGGGCGGGGAGACTGAAGGATCCCGGACCGTTCGATGTCCTGATCACGACATACGGGCTGATGCACAACGATGTTGACGCACTGGCCGCGATCGACTGGAGTACCCTTGTACTCGACGAAGCCCAGGCGATCAAGAATCCGGCCACCAAGCGCGCCCGCGCCGCCCGCAAGCTTGGCGCCAGGTTCCGCCTCGTGACCACGGGTACGCCGATCCAGAACAACGTGCTGGACCTCTATTCGCTCTTCAGCTTCATCAATCCGGGGCTGTTGGGGTCACAAAAGCGCTTCCGTGAGAACTTCGCCCTGCCGATCGAGCGTGACGGCGACCCCGCCGCCCGGACGCGTCTCCGCCGCCTGATCGCGCCCTTCGTGCTGCGCCGGGTCAAGGCCGATGTCCTGGACGATCTTCCTGCACGCACCGATGTCACGCTACATGTGGAGATGTCGCCCGAAGAGGCGGCCCTCTACGAGGCGCTGCGGCAGCGGGCCGTGGACGACCTGGAGGCTCTGGCACAGGAGCGCGCGATGGCGAGCGAGGGAATCGAATCCGGCCAGCGCCGCCTGCAGGTGCTGGCCCACCTGACGAGGCTGCGGCTGGCGTGCTGCAACCCGCGACTGGTGCAACCGGACGGGCCGGCCAGCTCCAAGATGCAGACCTTTGCGACAACACTCGACGATCTGCGCCAGGGACGCCACAAGGTTCTCGTCTTCTCCCAGTTCGTGCGCCACCTCAAGCTGATCGAAGAGCACCTGACCGAGTCAGGAATCCCATACCAGTACCTCGACGGCTCGACACCCATGAAGGCGCGGGCCGAGCGGATCGCCGCGTTCCAGGCCGGCGAGGGCGACGCGTTTCTCATCTCCTTAAGGGCCGGCGGCGTCGGCCTCAACCTGACGGCCGCGGACTACGTGATTCACATGGACCCCTGGTGGAACCCGGCAGCGGAGGACCAGGCGTCCGACCGTGCCCACCGGATCGGCCAGACCCGCCCGGTCACCGTCTACAGGCTGGTGACGAAGGGGACCATAGAGGAACAGATCGTCGAGCTCCACCGACACAAGCGGGAGCTCGCGGACCGCTTGCTGGAAGGGGCGGACGCGCCCGCGCGGCTGGGCACGGAGGAGCTGCTGGGGTTGTTGCGGGGGTGATCCGAGGCGCTTGTCACTATTGGGTCTCATTCCCCCTCCCGCCCATGCCGCTTGAAGAAATCGTCCGTCCCCGCGGGCAGCAGCAGGTTGTCCGAGATTGCGGCGATCTCTTCCGCCTCCTTCCACGCCTGTTCCAGCACCCATAGTTCGCCTTCGAGCGCGCGCCGTTCCCGTTCCTCGTGGAGCGCCATTTCCAGGGCGAGTTTGGTGGGCTCGGGGAACGACCGAATGTGCCCCTTGCGGAACCTCAAGCCGCGGTAGCCCTTGTTCGCCGTGTCGGTGATGAACCGGCTCGGGTGCCCGCTGGATTCGATCTCATCCACCGCGCGCTCGACCTTGTGCCGAGACCCACCGGCCGGATTGAACCCCGCAATGACGGCGGCGGCCACGCGCCGGGCGTCTTCGCCCTCGAACCACGCCCTTCGCGTAAGCTTGCGAACCTCCACGCCGAAACCGGGCTCTCCCCCGTCGGGCAGCAAGCGAATCGACCAGTGGTCCTTGAATCTGAACCTGATGATGTCGCCCCGGGCCGGTGCGCCATCTTCGTCGACACCGCTGCCAACCCGGACCCTGCCGATTGTGCGCAGCAAAAACCAGGCGAGGAATACCGGGCCGCCTACGTATCCCAACCCCGTGGGCACCGCAAGGACACCTGCATCCACGGCAAGAGCCGCGCCAAAGTAGGTGTACGCCGCTGCGTTCATCCGAAAGAACCGGCGCCTGAACCGCTGCATGTAGCGCCAGGCCGCGAACTCGCGCCGCCGCGCCTGCCCGATACGCACCAGGTCCAGACCCTCGGGGTGGCGTGCGATGCCGATGTTCTCGGTCGAAACCAGACGTTATCGGAGTCTTTCCGCCGCCCCTGATGAGACGACCCCCGTAACGGGCGTCCTCCCGATGGGCCAAATCGATTCCGTCGGTGTCGCGGCTCGTCACCGCGGCGAAGCGGGCCTCGCAGCCCGCGCCAGCGTCCAGACCACTCCCACTGGTCAAGCCGTAAGACCAACCCCGGCGCCACTCATGGACTCGAGCTGCACGCTCAGGGCTGAGATGGAACGCGACCGTCCCGTCGCGCGATGACTGCCGTAGCCCCCTCGGGAGTTAGCGGGCTCGCTGGCAGGCCGGCCGGGACCTGATACTCGACCACCCACCCATCCATCCAGAACTCGAACGTCCTGCTGCACCTGCCCGCCAGGAAGGGTGGATACGGCGTGTGGCAGATACCGCGGCGGATGCACTGACATCGCCCCGCCGCCCGGTCGAACACCTCCCGGCGGTCGCTGAGCTCCCTCGGAAATGACCCCATTGCTGCTCTCCTCACCGATTATCGGGGCGGACGGGACCGGTTACCGGTCCGCAACGTCGAGGAGAAAGAAGGAATACTACGGCAACTCCATCCTGCGAGTCCAACGCGACCTGGAGGAATGGGAGGCATGGAACGAATCGTCCATTCAAGCGCGCGGCGCCGCGATCATCGACTTCGCTCTGGAGCATTGGCGAATCGATCCCACGGCTGGCCCAGAGGCGAAAGCAGGCCAGACATCCGGCTGAAATGGGGGAAGGGCTCCGACCTTGACGACCCTTTGCCGCCTTGGACCCGGCAATTACCTGGTCGAGGGACTGTTGGCTGCGTCACCTACTCGCTTCCGAAGCACGGATTGCTCGGACTAGCCCCGCGCGCTGGTTGTCTGCCCCGCGCCGAGCGTAGATTCCGGGTGGACCGGTCAGATGCGGTCGAACTCGTGGACAATTGAAAAGGAACCCCGATGGCACAGAAACCCCGGCCCAAGCGGCTCCCTCCCGGCTTCGTCGAGCGAATCGAAGCGGGCGGCGGGATTTGAGCACATGACGCCGGCCGAGTGGATGCGGCAGATGTTCCGCAACGCCCTCGACGCATCGAGGGAGCGCAAACAGCGAGCGAGACCGTGAGCGTCGGCCAGCGGTGGCTCGCCGGCAGTGCTGTCGTGCTCGGCACGCTCCTGCTGGCGGGATGTGCGCAGGATCCGCGCTGCGGGACGCTGGAGGAAGCCTTCGCGCGGCAAACGGAACGGGTGCGCGTCCTGTCGGAGTACGTCGCGGCCGGTGATCCCAAGGCGGACACAGTGGAGGCCCTGTTGCTGGACTTGGGCCTGGCGATGACCGTGGTGGACGAGTTGGCCGTCCTAGAGGATGCGGACGTGCGGTGCCCCGACCGCGTGTGGTGCCATGCCTTCCCGACAGGTGTCGAAGCAACCGTGGAGATGTGGCGGATGTGGGTTCGGCTCGCGATGTCCTCCAATGGCGGCTACATCACGGTATCGGACGAGGGTCCGGCTTTTCCGGTCCGGAAGACTGCTCAAAAGCTTGTTGAGTTGACAGAGCGGGCCCGACCGCGGGCCGAGGCCGCCGACTGTGCTTGCCTGCCGTGGAGTGAAGCGGTAGCGGCGTGGGCTGCCGGGGGCGATCACGGTCCTCCAGACTTCGATCTTGAGCTCTTCCTTCTGGCAAACTCACGGGCCCAAGAGGCGGTAGACACCTGCTGGCCCGATCGTCGGTGAGCAACCGCGCCCGGGGGACGAGTCCCTCTCCAGCACAACGAGGCGCCGGTAGGGCTGGGCGAGCGCCCCAAGGCTGGCGAGGCTCGAGCGGAAGGACGGTGAGAATCTGGAAAACCTGAAGATTGCCGACTTGATCGGCCGCGCGACGTGGCGGGAAGCCGTCGCCTACCGGGACACGTGGCCCCACGAGTATGTCCTCAGCCGCAAAGACGGTCAGAATGAGCTGATCGAGTTGGTCTGTGCCCGCTTACACGCCGGGGAGGGCGTTGACGGCACGTTCTTTGGCTGGCCGAACACCTACCTGTTCATCGGCGACTACAAGTACTGGCTCATGACCCACTGGGACGCCGTGGACCTCGAGGACGGACAGAACTACGTGCTGAACCGCGCGCGCCTGTATCGCGACCGGCGCGACTTCGTCATTGAGACGGGGGATACCGGGAAGCGCGAGGACTACCCGACCAACCCGGCCCGCCGGAACCCAGGCGCGGACCGCTGAGGGAGAATCACTCAGCCTCAGGAATCCACCCTGATCGCGTACCTGGTGCCCCGCCTGACCAGTCGGGCGGGGCACCCCTATGGGCTATCCTCGCGAAGCTCGGCCTGTCCGATTGTTCGTTCGACTGCGTCAATAGCTGGAATCGCCTTGGTGGCGATATTCATAATGCCGGTGACGTAGTAGTCCGTAATTGGTCCGCCGCCATCCTTCCATTCCCGGTACAAGTCTGGAAGGAGGGAATTCCAGTTGGCCATTTCGTCGCCAACCGAACGAATATACGGCCACCAAGAGTCGCTTCGGCCAAGATCGAGGTGACCGCGAAGCGTTTCCACGAGACGCGCGCGCCGCGCCTTGTCCGTTTCGGACATGTCGCTCCCGCCTAGCGGATGCAGCACGCCCCACCTCCAATCGTTCGGTCCTGGTCCTACTGATTGCATTACGACCCCCGTGCATCCCTCGTACGGCGGATGCTTCCTGCTGTGGTTCTCCCACGGCGGCCACCCTGCCCGATAGAGCCAAAGGAAATTGGACCATCCTTTCTCTCCAGCGTATTTGCATTCTACCCGGAGATCCGGAGCGATACCGGACAATTCCTCCTGTACCCTTCCGTGGACCACCGCGCGCAGGTGCTCGAGAAAACCCCCGCACACGGCCGCTTTGACATCGGGCCATGCAGCCCAGACCGTCTGCGCGGTTCCCAGGTGACTCGGATTGGAGAAGAGATAATCTCGTATCGCGCCAGTGCCGCTGTCAGTTGCCATCGAATGTCCTCCAAATTGTTGTCGGCAGAATGCTTCGGCATCCTTGAGAAACCATCGAAGCCGGTCGGCTTCGCACTGCGCGCGACAGGCGGCGAGCCACTCGGCCAGAGAAAACCCGGTCTGGAAGTCGGCGAACACATCGTCACAGAGGTGTCCTCCATCGTCGGACGCTCCATTTCCGTTGTCGCCAGTTTCCCCTTCGTCCTCGCGCGTTCCTCCATCGTCCTCAAGGGCTCTCTCGTCGTCCCCCGCGGACTCTGCCTCACGTTCCGCGCCACCGGGATCGACCCAATAGGGCATGACGGCGAACCGCCCGCGCCAACAGGGAAGCTCTTCCTTGGGTAGGCTATGATCGGTGGGCCCCTGCCCGCGGGGAGACAGATAAATCAGCAGGAAACGGTCTTCGTACTCCGTTTTGAGGTACTCAAGATAGTCTATCACTTGACGCTGCTGGTCGTCCGCGTACGGCTTGTTTTCGACGGCCAGGCACCACCGACCTCTGTCGGTGGCAATATCCACCGTGATGTCGATGCGACGGTCTTGCGGAATGACCCGCTCCAACACCACGCGAACTGGCTTAGAGAAGTCAGGGTTCGCCTTGGGTCCGCCACGTTCCGGCAACTTGTCCAGCAGGGTCCGGAGCATGGACGCTCCCTGGCCGTGCCGGGCCTGGGGATTGAGCAGGTCCGCGACGATTCTGGAGAGTAGAACCTCACTTGGGCGACCTTCGCCCATGTAGTCGAAGACGTTGAAGCGATGCGCGAGATGACGGTCAAGCTCTCGCTCGACCTTCCCGACCGCGTCCAATATAGGGTTCAGCTCGGCGAAAAATTGCTGATGTCGGTCGCGGGCGGATCGCCGTGCGTCATCCATGCGCATCTCCAGTTCCCCGAAGAATCCCGCGACGCCCAAGGCGCGTTCCGTCATGCAACAACCCCCTCCGTTGGCCCAACCGCGATGGTGTCCGTCACGCGCCCGATCGGCCTGTGGCCGCTGATGGGGCATGGTCCGGCTCTCGGACTTGGCCGGACCTCTTGGAATTGTCCACTCGCCTTCCATCGTCGACACAGCTCGAAGCTTCCTCAACCCCCCTTATTCACGAATGGCCGGGAGGCGGGGCGACGTGAGGCGGCAAGTGCCTTAGATTCAGAGTGTTAGAAGGATCGCCAGCACTCGCCAGCCATCACGCCGGAGGTGAAGATAATGGATGCGCCGTTCAGCTTCAACAGGTCGATCGGGATCGGGTCCCGCCGGGACCGGATCACGGGGGATTCGGGGGCTCTGACGGGGCGCGAGCTGCTGGGGCGCTGCGGGACGATCCGGCGTTGCGGCTGGCCACCGGCGACCGGGCGGGCACGGCTCCGCTGGGCAAGGCCGGGCACCTGCCCTCGCAGCCGACGCTGTCGCGGCGGGTGGCGGCATGGTCGGCGAAGGAGGGTGCCCGAGGTGCTGCGCGAGGGGTTGCAGCGGCTGGCGGGGTGGCGGCTGAAGGCGATGGGCGGGTGGCGGCGCCCGGAGACGCTGGTCATCGACATCGACAGCCTGCCGGTCGAGGTTCACGGGGAACAGCCGGGCAGCGCGTGGAACGGCTACTATCACCGGCGCGTGTATCATCCGATCGTGGCGGCGGCGGGGGAGACGGGCGACATCCTGGACCTGCGGCTGCGCGAGGGGCAGGTCCACACGGCGGACGGCGGGCTGGAGTTCGTCCTCGAGGTGCTGGAGCGGGCGGAGCGGCATCTGTGCGGGAAGGCCGCCGTGCGCTTCGACGCGGGATATCCCGGCGAGCCGCTGATGGCGGCGCTGGAGGAGCGGGGCACGCACTATGTGGCCCGGGTGCTTGGGCAACGCCGTGCTGAAGCGCCTGGCGCTGCCGGCCATGGACGCCGTGGTCTGGGATGCGTTGAGGAACGGGGCACCCGCTGGCGAGCCCCGCACCTGGGTCTGCGAGTCCTCCTACCGGGCCGGGTCGTGGTCCCGTTCCCGCCGGGTCGTGCAGGTCGTCGTCGAGCGGCCGGGCGAACTCATCCCGCGCTGCTTCTGGCTGCTGACTTCGATGCCCTCCGGGGAGATGTCCGGCGAGGACCTCCTGGCGCTGTACCGCAAACGCGGCAAGGCGGAGGGCCATCTGGGGGAGCTGATGAGCGTCGTGGCCCCGGCCCTGTCGTCCACGTCGCGCCGCAAGAGCCACTACCGGGGCAAGGAGATCAGGAAGCGCGAGAAGGGGGTCGACGCCTTCGCATGCAACCAGGTCCGCCTGCTGCTCGCCGGCTTCGGCTACCAGATCATGCACGTCCAGCGCGCCGTGCTGGAGCGCGTGACCGGCACCGGCTGGAGCCTGCGGCGCCTTGCCGAACGCGTGCTCCGCACCCCGGCGCGCTTCACCGTCTCGGGCCGCCGGATCACGATGACCACCGGAGGCGCTTCGGCGCACTGGCGCATGCTCGCCCGCGGACTCGCGACCCTGCACGGGCCCTCCGGATAGCGCGGCCGCCGCCAGGCGCCGATCCCCTCTCCCGGCCCCGGCGGCCGCAGGGACGCCGAGGTGTCTCCAAGCGCCGGAGACCGGCCGGAGGACGAAACCCCTGGCCAGCCTGCGCCGGGTGAACTGCGTGTTGCACGCAAGACCCGGCCCAATCGGGCAGCAGGTAGTCCGGCCGCACCGCCCCCCAGATGCAAGGGAATGGAAACCCCGTTCGGCGGACCTTCCCCCTTGCCGTTGAAGATGTAGCCCCGTCAACCCCCCACACTACCCGTTTCCGGCCCTGAGCGACAGGACGCGGAGCAGACGAACTCGTGGCCGTGAGCGGAATCAGTTCATGAATAAGGCAGGCTCAATGTAGCGGGCATGGAGAGCTGTGCAATTCCGATCGGCGTCTTCTTCCGAGTCTTTTCCAATGACAAAATGAGCATGAGCGGGAGACTGGGGTTTCCAGCGAGAAGTGAGCATGAGCCGAGGGGCGATGACATGCCGACTGTTGCTATTCCAGTGCTGACAGCGCTGTCGGTCGCCCAGGCTGCCGTCCAGCCCGCGTGCGAGGGGTGGACGACCGAGGACTTCTGGAGGACCGCCGATCCAGCGCGGGTAGGGGAGTGCCTTGCTGCCGGGTACTCCGCCCACGACCGGCCCAGCCGGTCGTGGACGGTCCTGCACATTGCGGCGGTGTTCAGCGACGATCCGGAGGTGATCGCGGTGCTCGTCGAGGCGGGAGCCGACCTGGAGGCTTCGTGGCCGCCCTTGAACCGAACGCCGCTTCATAGTGCCGCCCGGTACAACCGCAACCCGGAGATCGTACGGGTGCTGCTCCGGTATGGTGCGGACGACTACGCCGTGAACGGGCCGGGGCGTACGCCGCTGCACCTTGCGGCCCTGTTCAACGAGAACCCGGCCGTGGTGGAAGAACTCGTCAAGGTGACAGACGTGAACATCCGGGCGAAGGGCGGAGAGACGCCGCTGCACGACGCTGCACGACGAAGGCCGAATGATGAGAGCAAGGTGGGTAACCCGAGTCCGGGGATCGTGGAAATACTCCTCAACCGGGGCGCCGACCTGTCCGCGGAGGCTCTCGATGGCGCTACCCCCTTGCGGTGGGCCGAAGACGAAGCTGTCGCCGACCTGATCCGGAGCGAGACGCAACGACGGGCAGCGATCAACGAGCGGTTCCTGCGGTTGGTGGGGACGTGGGTGGTCGTGGGAGCGGTCGTGCTCGCACTGCTGGGATCCCTGGTTGGCGTAGGCGCGAATAGGTCCAGAACCATCTTTTGGCCCTCGGCACACGGGCGCTTGTGAGGAGTGGATGAAGAAGAGGATCTCCAAGGAGTTGGTGGCGGCGTGCTCGCGCCCGCTGGTGCTCTCCATCCTGGTCGGCGGCAACAAGTACGGGTACGAAATCCTGAAGGAGGTGAAGCACCTCTCGGATGGTGACCTGCAGTGGTCCGGCGGCATGCTCTATCCCCTGCTCCATCGGCTCGAGCGCGACGGGCTTGTCGAGAGCTACTGGGTAGTCACCGAGGAGGAACGGCCACGCAAGTACTATCGGTTGACCACCCTGGGCCGGCGTCAGTTGTCGACCGATAGGGAGAACTGGTGGGCGGTGCACGCAACCCTCGAGCTATCGTGGGGAGGCAGTGGTGTGTAGGCTGGATGACGAAGTCCGGAGTTGGCGAGAGGATCTGCAGGGCAAGGGGTGGTTCTCACCGCTCGAGCTCAATGAGCTGGAGGATCACCTGCGGTCCCACGCCGCCGAGGAACGGGAGTCGGGTCCCGCCCCCGGTTCCGCGGCGGCGTTCGAGGCTGCCGTCCGTGAAGAAATCGGTGACCCGACCCGACTCTTCCGGGAGTACGCCAGGTCGGAGGTGCCCGTGTGGAGGTCTGTCCTGCTGACGGGTTGGGGGCTGTACGCGCTGTCCCTCCTTCTCCCCGGGTTCGGCATCGTGGCGTTCCAGCGGGCCAGCCCGAGCTTCGGGGTCTCGGCTGCGGGATGGGAGTTCCTGTGGCTCGCGCTCGGAAACGGCTGGATCGTTGAGCTGCTGCCGAACCTGGCGATGGCCATGACGTTGCCGCTACTCGGGCGGACCCGACGCCGGATGGAGGGGTGGGTGGGGCGAGCCCTCGGAGCAGTGGTCGTCTCCGCCCTCGGATTCGGAGCAATCAATTTCCTGCGCCCGCTTCCGGTCACGGTTGATGGCGACCTCTTCATGTACGGGCATCTCGGTACCGCCTACTGGGTGTGGGCCGGGTCGTTCGCGCTTGTGGCCACCGCTCTGTGGTTGCGCGCCAGCGAGTGGGCCGTCACCGGACCGAGAAAGTCGTTCGCCTCGCAAGCGAGACTTCTGGTCGTCCAGATAATAGGACCTTGAAGAGCTGACACCGGCGTTCCCCCCTCCACATCGCGGCCGCTCGATGGAATGGCGGCACGCGGCCGCCGTGTCCGGTTCCTGGCAATCAAGCCGCTTCCAGCTCTAGCCATTCCTCCTTTGCCCCACTCCGGTGGGGGTCCGCGCGTAGCGCTCCTCGGTTGCCGCGTGACCGTCCGCAGGGCCGCGCTGAAGGACGTGGGAGTGAATGACGTGGAGTGTGTTGCGCTGTCGTCCCACAATCTATATAGTGGCATAATGTAGATATTCAAACATGATGCCTAGATCTTCGATCTAGTTGACTGTCGGAAGAACGAGGACGGAGCTTCGCGGATGAAGTGGAATGTCGGAAAAGGCTTGGGTGTGATCGGCCTACGCTGTCCGAATCACTCGCCCGGAGGCATCGCCCTATGGCGGAGGGCCGTTGGCTTCACTGCGCTGCCGTGGCGCGGCGACGAGCGGCCTCCAGATGCCGGTTCGCGTTCGGTCGCGCGGCGAGAGAAAGGGGCGCGGCTCGCCTCGGGAGCATGTTCGCGGCGTGGCTGCTTCTGCTCCTTTGCGCTCGCCGTCCTCGCCGTCCTGGCGACACTCGCCCCGGAACCGGCCGCCGCACAGACGGTCACGACCTTCATCAGCAACACCGGGCAGACAGGTGGCGGCGTCACAAACCAGACTCGAGCCACAGCGTTCACCACGGGCACCGGCACCTACACGCTGTCCAGCGTCGCGATAGCTGTTTCTACTCCAACAGTCGGTAGTAACCCCACCCCACTGGTCCGGATTTACACGAACGGCACCGACAGCCTTCCGGGCACCCTGCTGGCCACCATGACCAATCCGGCCACGATCGTGGATGACACCGTCAACATCTTCACCGCCCCGGCCAACACCACGCTGGCCGCCAGCACCACCTACTGGTTGGTCACGAGCAATTCCGCCGAGACCAATGGCCTGGGGTTTCGGGTCAACGTGGTCGCCAACACGAACCTGGACAGCGGCACGGCAGCGGGATGGAGCATCGGCAACGCGCGTTTCAAGAACGACATCAGCGCCGCCTCCTGGGATAACTCCAGTAACCGCAGCCAATTCCAGATCCGGGGGACAGAACAGGCGGCCAACGCCGCCCCGACGGTGGCGAACGCGATCCCGGACCAGACGGCGACGGCAGCCACGGCGTTCTTCTACCGATTCCCGGCGAACACGTTCAACGATACGGACACCGGCGACACCCTGAGCTACATGGCGACGAAAGCCGACGGCATGGCGCTGCCCACGTGGCTGGACTTCAGCGCCGGCACGCGCACCTTCGCGGGGACGCCGGCGACCGCGGATGTGGGGACGGTTGCGGTGAAGGTGACCGCGAGCGACGGCAACGGCGGGTCGGTCAGCGACACCTTCGACATCGTGGTGGAGGCGGACAACACCCCGCCCACGCTGATCGGGGCCGAGGTTTTTTCGGCCGGTGCAAGTATCGGTCTCCGGTTCTCCGAGGTGATGGCGACGACCCGGCCCCAGGCCTCCGCCTTCACGATCACTGCAGACGGCAGTGCCGTGACGATCAGCCAGTTCGGTAGTCGCACCGGTCAGCCCGACGTGATCGGGGTCACGCTTAGCCCTGTCACAATCCGCCAGGGCCAGGCCGTAGTCATCACCTACACCGACCCCACCACTGGCGACGACGCCGCCATCCAGGACATCGCCGGCAACGACGCCGCCTCCTTCACCACCGGCATGAACGGCGTCCCCGCCGTCACCAACAACTCCACCCTGGCGTTCACCGCCCCCGGCGCCCCGGCCAGCCTCACGGCAACGGCCAGCGGGAGCACCACGATCAACCTCTCGTGGACCGCCCCGGCCGACAACGGCGGCTCCGCCGTCACCGGCTACAAGATCGAGGTCTCCCCCGATGGCACCACCAACTGGACCGAGCTCGTCGCCGACACCACCGCCACCACCTACGCCCACACCGGGCTGGCCGCCGGCACCACGCGCCACTACCGCGTCTCGGCCATCAACACCAACGGGACGGGCCTCCCCTCCAGAACCGCCGACGCCACCACCGGCACGACCGTGCCCGGCGCCCCGGACAGCCTCACGGCAACGGCCAGCGGCAGCACCACGATCGACCTCTCCTGGAGCGCCCCCGACACCACCGGCGGCTCCGCCATCACCGGCTACAAGATCGAGGTCTCCCCCGATGGCACCTCGAACTGGACCGAGCTCGTCGCCAACACCACCAGCACCGACACGACCTACGCCCACACCGGGCTGGCCGCCGGCACCACGCGCCACTACCGCGTCTCGGCCATCAACTCGGTCGGCACCGGCCTCCCCTCCGACGCCGCCAACGCCACCACCACCGACACCGTCCCCAACGCCGCCCCGATAGTGGCGAACGCGATCCCGGACCAGTCGGCGACGGCGGGCACGGCGTTCAGCTACCAGGTCCCGGCGAACACGTTCAACGATACGGACACCGGCGACACGCTGAGCTACATGGCGACGAAAGCCGACGGCATGGCGCTGCCCACGTGGCTGGGCTTCATCGCGGGCACGCGTACGTTCTCGGGCACACCGGCGACCGCGGATGTGGGGACAGTTGCGGTGAAGGTGACCGCGAGCGACGGCAACGGCGGGTCGGTCAGCGACACCTTCGGCATCGTGGTGGAGGCGGACAACACCCCGCCCACGCTGATCGGGGCCGAGGTTTTTTCGGCCGGTGCAAGTATCGGTCTCCGGTTCTCCGAGGTGATGGCGACGACCCGGCCCCAGGCCTCCGCCTTCACGATCACTGCAGACGGCAGTGCCGTGACGATCAGCCAGTTCGGTAGTCGCACCGGTCAGCCCGACGTGATCGGGGTCACGCTTAGCCCTGTCACAATCCGCCAGGGCCAAGCCGTAGTCATCACCTACACCGACCCCACCACTGGCGACGACGCCCAGGCCATCCAGGACATCGCCGGCAACGACGCCGCCTCCTTCACCACCGGCATGAACGGCGTCCCCGCCGTCACCAACAACTCCACCCTGGCGCCCACCGTGCCCGGCGCCCCGGCCAGCCTCACGGCAACGGCCAGCGGGAGCACCACGATCAACCTCTCGTGGACCGCCCCCGACACCACCGGCGGCTCCGCCATCACCGGCTACAAGATCGAGGTCTCCCCCGATGGCACCACCAACTGGACCGAGCTCGTCGCCGACACCGCCGCCACCACCTACGCCCACACCGGGCTGGCCGGCGGCACCACGCGCCACTACCGCGTCTCGGCCATCAACTCGGTCGGCACGGGCCTCCCCTCCAGCACCGCCAACGCCACCACCGCCACCACCGTGCCCGGCGCCCCGGACAGCCTCTCGGCAACGGCCAGCGGGAGCACCCAGATCGACCTCTCGTGGACCGCCCCGGCCGACAACGGCGGCTCCGCCGTCACCGGCTACCAGATCGAGGTCTCCCCCGATGGCACCACCAACTGGACCGACCTCGTCGCCGACACCGCCGCCACCACCTACGCCCACACCGGGCTGGCCGCCGGCACCACGCGCCACTACCGCGTCTCGGCCATCAACACCAACGGGACGGGCCTCCCCTCCAGAACCGCCGACGCCACCACCGGCACGACCGTGCCCGGCGCCCCGGCCAGCCTCACGGCAACGGCCAGCGGGAGCACCACGATCGACCTCTCGTGGACCGCCCCGGCCGACAACGGCGGCTCCGCCGTCACCGGCTACCAGATCGAGGTCTCCCCCGATGGCACCACCAACTGGACCGACCTCGTCGCCGACACCGCCGCCACCACCTACGCCCACACCGGGCTGGCCGCCGGCACCACGCGCCACTACCGCGTCTCGGCCATCAACTCCAACGGGACGGGCCTCCCCTCCAGAACCGCCGACGCCACCACCGGCACGACCGTGCCCGGCGCCCCGGCCAGCCTCACGGCAACGGCCAGCGGGAGCACCACGATCGACCTCTCGTGGACCGCCCCGGCCGACAACGGCGGCTCCGCCGTCACCGGCTACAGGATCGAGGTCTCCCCCGATGGCACCACCAACTGGACCGAGCTCGTCGCCGACACCGCCAGCACCGCCTACGCCCACACCGGGCTGGCCGCCGGCACCACGCGCCACTACCGCGTCTCGGCCATCAACTCGGTCGGCACCGGCCTCCCCTCCAGCACCGCCAACGCCACCACCGGCGCGCCCCCCAACAACCCCCCGACGGTGGCGAACGAGATTCCGGACCAGGAGGCGGTCGCGGGGACGGCGTTCAGCTATCAGGTTCCGGCGGACGCGTTCAGCGATCCGGACAGCGACACGCTGGCCTACGCGGCGATCAAGGCCGACGATTCCATGCTGCCCACGTGGATGTCCTTCGATGCCGATACGCGGACCTTCTCGGGCATGCCAGCGTCCACGGACACGGGGACGGTTTCGGTGAAGGTGACCGTCAGCGACGGCAACGGCGGGTCGATCAGCGACGAATTTGACATCTTGGTGGTGCCAGCGCTGACGGTGTCCCTCGAAGAAGCTGACTCTTATGTGGCGGAAGGCAATTCGGTGGAGGTGCCGGTGCTGCTGAGCGGCGCGCCGGGACGGGACGTTACGATCACCCTTATTGCCGCGGTTCGAGACGGTCTTTCGGATTCCGATTACATGGTTTCGTCGCTGAGCCCGACGTTCGGCGCGTCGGAGACGCGCAAGGTGGTGACCGTCACGGCCACGGATGACAGCGACGTGGACCCCGGCGAGTATCTTGTTCTCAGTGTGTCCATCACCACCCTCCCTACCGGGATCGGGGAGGGGAGGGGGTCACAAAGAAGAATTTATTTTGCTGACAACGACTTCCAATACCAGGCGAGCCATGCCGGCGGCACCACGCTCTCCGTGAACGAGCAAGCGGGGACGCTGACGGCGACGGTGCGCGTGGAGGCCCCTAACGTTTCAAGAGACGACCTGGACGCGCTCAACGAGAACGTGGTGCTGAGCGTATCCACCGCGGACGGAACGGCCACGGCGGGACAGGACTACACTTTGCTGTCGCAGACCCTGACTTTCGCGCCCGCGGACTTCGCCACTACGCGCTCCGGTTGTCCCCAACCTAACCCTAACTTTTGTGCGCGGGCCGATAAGACGGTCACCCTGGCGATCACCGACGACACGGCCTACGAGGGCGCGACGGCGGAGACCTTCACCTTGACGCTGTCGCACGAAACGGACCAGCGGGTGACCTACCCCTCGCCCGCCGGGGAGACGGCGACCGTGTCGATCGCCGACGACGAGCGGCCCGCACTGACCTTCACGGTGTCGCCCACGACCATCCTGGAGAACGGTGGCACGGCCACGGTGACCCTGGCCACGACCGACGGCGCCGGCATCACCGCCGAAACGGCCATCGCCCTGTCGCTGGCGGGCACCGCCACCAAGGGCACCGACTACACCATCTCCTCGGAATCGCTGACGCTCACGGCCGGCCAAAGCTCGGTGACCGCCACCATCACGGCGACCATGGACACGGCGAGCGACGACAACGAGACCGTGGTGGTCACCGCCAGCAGCGGTGGCACCGCCATCGGCACCGCGCAGACGGTGACCATCACCGAAACCCTGGCCAATAGCGCCCCGGTGCTGGACAACGCGATTCCGGATCAGTCTGCGGTCGCGGGGACGGCGTTCAGCTACCAGGTTCCGGCGGACGCGTTCAGCGATCCGGACGACGACACGCTGGCCTACGCGGCGAACAAGGCCGACGACACCATGCTGCCCACGTGGCTGTCCTTCGATGCCGCCACGCGCACCTTCACGGGCACGCCGGCGTCCACGGACACGGGGACGGTTTCGGTGAAGGTGACCGCCACTGACACCAGTAGCGCCACGGTCAGCGACGAATTCGACATCGTGGTGATACCGGCCGCGCCCGCGGGCTTCACGGCCGAGGCGGGCGACGGGCGGGTCCGGCTGTCCTGGACAGAACCGAGACCGCGTGTCGTCCACGAGTACCGCTATGCGGCAGGCGCCTCGGTGCCGGCGAACGCGGCCTGGACGTCCATTGGCTTCTCCGATCAGTCCACAGTCTTGATTTCCGGGCTTACCAACGGCACGGCCCATGCCTTCGAGGTGCGGGTGGTCGGCAGCGGGGGCGTGGGCCCGGGCGCGGCGGCCGCGGTGTCCGCGACGCCGTCGGTGGCCGCGTGTAGCGCGCCCAACCTTGGCGGCAGGCGGTCGGTCTGGTCCGCCACGCTGACGGTGGGGCGCACCACATTTTCATCCGGTGCGATAAACGCGGGCTACAATAATCGTCAGGGTGCTACACCGTACGGCAGCCTGTCCCCGAGCGCTGATTTTTCGATCGGTGGGACCTCCTACACCATTGCTTTATTGGAAACTGTCGTCAGACTTGGCAACCGCAGACAAATGTTTTTAGAATTAGCCGGCTCTGGCACGTTTCCGGATGCGGTGAGAACGGCACTGCAATTCCATTGGTGCAGCGATTCGTCCGGACTTGAGGCTCCAGTCCCGGACTTCAGGATTACTGACGACAACCGTGCCGACTGGTCCCTCCACACCACGCGCGAGGTTGCGCTGAGCCTGCCGGCGAACAACGACGCGACGGGGACGCCGACGGTTACGGGGACAGCGCAGGCCGGCGAGACCCTGACGGCGGGAATGGGGAACATCACCGACGCCGACGGGCTGCCCGCGACCTTCCCGGGCGACTATGCATTCCAGTGGGTACGGGTGGATGCCGACGGCACGTCGAACGCCACCGACATTACGAATGCGACCGCGAACGCCTACACGCTGACGGCCGCCGATGTCGGCAAGCGGGTCAGGGTCCGGGTGAGCTTCTTCGACGTATTGGGCGGCGACGAGGAGATCCCCGGCGCACTCAGCGATGTGGTTGTGAGCGCGGCGGCCCCCAACAACGCCCCGACGTCATCGCCCGGCAAGGCTGATGTTACCGAGGACATGGTTTACACGTTCGCCGCGAGCGACTTCAGCTTCTCTGACACGGACACCGGCGACACGCTCTCGAGCGTCAAGGTCGAGACGCTGCCCGCCCTCGGCTCGCTCACGCTCTCGGGCGCCGCGGTGAGCGCGATGGACACGGTGACGAAGGCCCAGCTCGACAACGGCGAGCTTAAGTACACGCCGGCCGCGAACGGCTACGGCGACGACTACGCGATGTTCTTCTTCAGGGTGAACGACGGCACCGCTGACAGTGCCATCAGGTACCCCATGGACATCGACGTCATGAACGTGAACGATGCGCCGACGGGCGCGCTGGCGATTGTGGGCGAGCCGACGGTCGGCGTCACGCTGAGCCTCGACTTCAGCGGTGTCATGGACGCCGACGGCCTGCCGGACAAATTCGAAATCAACTGGTTCCACACGGACAACAATAACCGGTCGCTTGGCATCGGGTCGACCTACGAACTGATCGCGAGTGACGTAGGCAAGAACATCACGGTGTCGGTGGAATACGAGGACATGGGATTCGAAAAGGAGAGGATTGAAATCTCGAGCTGGCCGGCAACCGGCACCATCGTGGACAATACCAACGCCGATCCGACGGTGGCGAACGAGATTCCGGACCAGGAGGCGGTGGCGGGGATGTCGTTCAGCTACCAGTTTCCGGCGAACGCGTTCAGCGATCCGGACAGCGACACGCTGGCCTACGCGGCGACCAAGGCCGACGATTCCATGCTGCCCATGTGGATGTCCTTCGATGCCGATACGCAGACCTTCTCGGGCACGCCGGCGTCCACGGACACGGGGACGGTGTCGGTGAAGGTGACCGCGAGCGACGGCAACGGCGGGTCGGTCAGCGACCAATTTGACATCTTGGTGGTGCCAGCGCTGACGGTGTCCTTCGAAGATGATAACAGTTCGAATTTGGCGGAAGGCGATTCACTGGACGTGCCGGTGCTGCTGAGCGGGGCACCGGGACGGGAAGTTACGATCACGCTTTCCACCTCACATGTTAGCGGTACTACGGATTCCGATTACACGACTTCGCCGCTGGGCCTGAAGTTCGGCGCGTCAGAGACGCGCAAGGTGGTGACCGTCACGGCCACGGATGACAGCGAGGTGGACCCCGGCGAAAGGTTTTTGCTCGCTTTGCCCGCCGCCGCAGACCTCCCTACCGGGATCCTGCTCTCCAGCGGTAACTTTAAAAGTTTTAATATTGCTGACAACGACTTCCAATACCAGGCGAGCCATGCCGGCGGCACCACGCTCTCCGTGAACGAGCAAGCGGGGACGCTGACGGCGACGGTGCGCGTGGAGGCCCCTAACGTTTCAAGAGACGACCTGAACGCGCTCAACGAGAACGTGGTGCTGAGCGTATCCACCGCGGACGGAACGGCCACGGCGGGACAGGACTACACTTTGCTATCGCAGACCCTGACCTTCGCGCCCGCGGACTTCGCCACTACGCGCTCCGGTTGTCCCCAACCTAGCCCTGACTTTTGTGCGCGGGCCGATAAGACGGTCACCGTGGCGATCACCGACGACACGGCCTACGAGGGCGCGACGGCGGAGACCTTCACGTTGACGCTGTCGCACGAAACGGACCAGCGGGTGACCTACCCCTCGCCCGCCGGGGAGACGGCGACCGTGTCGATCGCCGACGACGAGCGGCCCGCACTGACCTTCACGGTGTCGCCCACGACCATCCTGGAGAACGGCGGCACGGCCACGGTGACCCTGGCCACGACCGACGGCGCCGGCATCACCGCCGAAACGGCCATCGCCCTGTCGCTGGCGGGCACCGCCACCAAGGGCACCGACTACACCATCTCCTCGGAATCGCTGACGCTCACGGCCGGCCAAAGCTCGGTGACCGCCACCATCACGGCGACCATGGACACGGCGAGCGACGACAACGAGACCGTGGTGGTCACCGCCAGCAGCGGTGGCACCGCCATCGGCACCGCGCAGACGGTGACCATCACCGAAACGCCGCCCATGCTGTCGATCGCGGTGGACCCGGCCTCCATCGCCGAGGCCGCCGGTACCTCGACGGTGACCGTCAGCACCGGCACACCCTTCACCGCCGACCAGACCATCAGCCTGACCCTGGGCGGCACGGCGACCGTGACCAGCGACTACACCCTCAGCGACACCTCGCTGACGCTGACCGCCGGAGAGACATCCGTCACCGCCACGGTGACCGCGGTGCAGGACACCATCGACGAGCCGGACGAGACGGTCATCGTCTCCGCCAGCAACGGCGGCACCGCCATCGGCTCGGCGACCGTGACCATCACCGACGACGACGCCAATAGCGCCCCGACGGTGGCGAACGCGATCCCGGACCAGACGGCGACGGCAGCCACGGCGTTCTTCTACCGATTCCCGGCGAACACGTTCAACGATACGGACACCGGCGACACCCTGAGCTACATGGCGACGAAAGCCGACGGCATGGCGCTGCCCACGTGGCTGGACTTCAGCGCCGGCACGCGCACCTTCGCGGGGACGCCGGCGGTTTCGGATGTGGGGACGGTGTCGATGAAGGTGACCGCGAGCGATGGCAACGGCGGGTCGGTCAGCGACACCTTCGATATCACGGTGGAGGCGGGCCCCCTCGCGCACTGCGACACAACGGACACCAACGAAATCTGGTGCGCCATCATGGTGGTGGGGGTCAGCGGCTCGGAGTACGGATTCACAGTCGGCTCCCTTTACGGTTACGGGTCATTGTTTCCAGACCGGTTCAACTACAATGGCGTTACCCACGTACCTGTATTCTTGAGCTATGATGGTTCTGACTTTCTTTTTGTTACCGACCAGTACAACGATTCCTTTGCGAGTGGGTTCAAGCTGGTTCTGGGCAGTGACGAATTCTCCCTGGATGGCGCGTGGGATGAAGGCAAGGGGGAATATGCCGTGGCTGATCACGGCCTCTCCTGGTCGACCGGCGACACGGTCCAGGTCAAGCTCGTTTTCGTTCCCGCGGTCAACAACGCCCCGATGGTGGCGAACGCGATCCCGGACCAGTCGGCGACGGCGGGCACGGCGTTCAGCTACGCCTTCCCGGACACCACGTTCAGCGACGCGGACAGCGACACGCTGAGCTACTCGGCGGCGCTAGCCGACGGCATGTCGCTACCCACGTGGCTGGCCTTCACCGACAGCACGCGCACGTTCTCGGGCACGGCGGCGGCTGCGGATGTGGGGACGGTTGCGGTGAAGGTGACCGCGAGCGACGGCAACGGCGGGTCGGTCAGCGACACCTTCGATATCACGGTCGCCACCACCGTGCCCGGCGCCCCGGACAGCCTCACGGCAACGGCCAGCGGGAGCACCACGATCGACCTCTCCTGGAGCGCCCCCGACACCACCGGCGGCTCCGCCGTCACCGGCTACAGGATCGAGGTCTCCCCCGATGGCACCACCAACTGGACCGAGCTCGTCGCCGACACCGCCGCCACCGCCTACGCCCACACCGGGCTGGCCGCCGGCACCACGCGCCACTACCGCGTCTCGGCCATCAACGCCAACGGGACGGGCCTCCCCTCCAGCACCGCCGACGCCACCACCGGCACGACCGTGCCCGGCGCCCCGGACAGCCTCACGGCAACGGCCAGCGGGAGCACCACGATCGACCTCTCCTGGAGCGCCCCCGACACCACCGGCGGCTCCGCCGTCACCGGCTACAGGATCGAGGTCTCCCCCGATGGCACCACCAACTGGACCGAGCTCGTCGCCGACACCGCCGCCACCGCCTACGCCCACACCGGGCTGGCCGCCGGCACCACGCGCCACTACCGCGTCTCGGCCATCAACTCGGTCGGCACCGGCCTCCCCTCCAAGGTCGACAGCGCCACCACCAACCCCACGACGGTGGCGAACGCGATCACGCTGGTCAGCAACACCGGGCAATCGAACGCCGACGGGGGACATCTTGGCTTATACGACCAGGCTCAGCCGTTCACCACTGGCGGGCACACCGCCGGCTACACGCTGACCGGGGTTGACATCGCCTTCGGACTCTATCCTGGCTCCGCTTCATACACCGTGTCCATCTGGACCGCGGTCAGCGGGGAACCGGGCGTCTCTGTCGGCACCCTCACCAGTCCGGCCACCATCACTGCCAATGCATTGAATGCCTACACCGCGTCTGGCATCAACCTTGATCCAAACACCACCTACATTGTGTGGGTGGACAGCAATTCCGGTGAAAGGAACGTACTGCAGAACACCAGTCAAACGGCCGAGGATTCGGGAGCCCAGTCCGGCTGGAGCATTGGTGACAACAGCCTGTACCGAGCCAAAGATCAAACAGCAGGCGCCTGGTCAAGTTACGAAAATATGAAGAAAATCGCCGTCAAGGGCTACGCCAACGGTTCGACCAACAACGCCCCGATGGTGGCGAACGCGATCCCGGACCAGTCGGCGACGGCGGGCACGGCGTTCAGCTACGTATTCCCGGACACCACGTTCAACGACACGGACACCGGCGACACCCTGAGCTACGCGGCGACGAAAGCCGACGACACGACGCTGCCCACGTGGCTGGCCTTCACCGACAGCACGCGTACGTTCTCGGGCACGGCGGCGGCTGCGGATGTGGGGACGGTTGCGGTGAAGGTGACCGCGAGCGACGGCAACGGCGGGTCGGTCAGCGACACCTTCGATATCACGGTCGCCACCACCGTGCCCGGCGCCCCGGACAGCCTCACGGCAACGGCCAGCGGGAGCACCACGATCGACCTCTCGTGGACCGCCCCGGCCGACAACGGCGGCTCCGCCGTCACCGGCTACAGGATCGAGGTCTCCCCCGATGGCACCACCAACTGGACCGACCTCGTCGCCGACACCGCCGCCACCGCCTACGCCCACACCGGGCTGGCCGCCGGCACCACGCGCCACTACCGCGTCTCGGCCATCAACACCAACGGGACGGGCCTCCCCTCCAGCACCGCCGACGCCACCACCGGCACGACCGTGCCCGGCGCCCCGGACAGCCTCACGGCAACGGCCAGCGGGAGCACCACGATCGACCTCTCCTGGAGCGCCCCCGACACCACCGGCGGCTCCGCCGTCACCGGCTACAGGATCGAGGTCTCCCCCGATGGCACCACCAACTGGACCGAGCTCGTCGCCGACACCGCCGCCACCGCCTACGCCCACACCGGGCTGGCCGCCGGCACCACGCGCCACTACCGCGTCTCGGCCATCAACACCAACGGGACGGGCCTCCCCTCCAGAACCGCCGACGCCACCACCGGCACGACCGTGCCCGGCGCCCCGGACAGCCTCACGGCAACGGCCAGCGGGAGCACCACGATCGACCTCTCCTGGAGCGCCCCCGACACCACCGGCGGCTCCGCCGTCACCGGCTACAGGATCGAGGTCTCCCCCGATGGCACCACCAACTGGACCGAGCTCGTCGCCGACACCGCCGCCACCGGGCTGGCCGGCGGCACCACGCGCCGCCCACACCGGGCTGGCCGCCGGCACCACGCGCCGCTCCGCCGTCACCGGCTACAGGATCGAGGTCTCCCCCGATGGCACTACCGCGTCTCGGCCATCAACGCCAACGGGACGGGCCTCCCCTCCAGCACCGCCGACACGCCACCACCGGCACGCACCGTGCCCGGCCGCCCCGGCCTCCCCTCCCAGCCTCACGGCAACGGCCAGCCTCACGGCAACGGCCACCAGCCGCCCCCGACACCATCCGCCGTCACCGGCTACAGGATCGAGGTCTCCCGATCGACCTCTCCTGGAGCGCCCCCGACACCACCGGCGGCTCCGCCGTCACCGGCTACAGGATCGAGGTCTCCCCCGATGGCACCACCAACTGGACCGAGCTCGTCCGTCCGACACCGCCGCCACCGCCTACGCCCACACCGGGCTGGCCGCCGGCACCACGCGCCACTACCGCGTCTCGGCCATCAACGCCAACGGGACGGGCCTCCCCTCCAGAACCGCCGACGCCACCACCGGCACGACCGTGCCCGGCGCCCCGGCCAGCCTCACGGCAACGGCCAGCGGCAGCACCACGATCGACCTCTCCTGGAGCGCCCCGGCCAGCGACGGCGGCTCGGCCATCACCAACTACAAGATCGAAGACTCCTCCGATGGCGGCTCCACCTGGTTCGACCTGGCCGTCGCCATCCCCAGCACCGACACGACCTACGCCCACACCGGGCTGGCCGCCGGCACCACGCGCCACTACCGCGTCTCGGCCATCAACTCGGTCGGCACCGGCCTTTCCTCCGACGTCGCCAATGCCACCACCGACGCGGCCACCCCCAACGCCGCCCCGACGATGGCGAACGCGATCCCGGACCAGACGGCGACGGCGGGCAAGGCGTTCAGCTACGCCTTCCCGGACACCACGTTCAACGACACGGACACCGGCGACACCCTGAGCTACGAGGCGACGAAAGCCGACGACACGGCGCTGCCCACGTGGCTGGCCTTCACCGACAGCACGCGGACCTTCGCGGGCACGCCGGCGGTCGCGGACACGGGGACGGTGTCGGTGAAGGTGACCGCGAGCGACGGCAACGGCGGGTCGGTCGGCGACGAATTCGACATCGTGGTGCGCGCGGCCACCACGACGCCCACCGCGGCCGCATCACTTGTGTCCAATCTCGGCCAGACCCAGCATTCGGGGAGCCTCCCGCTGAACAGTTGGGACGTTGTCCAGGGTTTCGAAACCGGCGCCAGCGGCTATACGCTGGTCAGCGTCGATCTCAGACTCAACAGGCAATCTGCCGGGACTTCCATCGCCGTTCCCAGTGTGAAGTTGATGGAAGGAACCAAGACCGCGACCAGCGTGACGCTCACCGGGCAACCCGTAACGCTCACCGCCGAGGTCGCCCAGGTCACCAGCACCACGGGGGAGAACTACACTTTTACGGCGCCGTCTGGCACCACACTGAGTGCGTCGACCCGGTATTTTCTCGTGGTGGAACGTGTCGGAACCAGGGTGCAGTGGATGACGACGGCTTCAACCGGCGAGGACGCCCCGCCGGCGTCGGCCGCGGGCTGGAGTATCGACGACGAACGGTGGCGGCGCAGCGCGAGCAACACGGGCAATTTTACCGGTAAGGTAGCCCGGTCGCAGTTGCTGCGCGTCAACGGCAACACCAATACGTCCACCAACGCCGCCCCGACGGTGCCGAACGCGATCCCGGACCAGACGGCGACGGCGGGCAAGGCGTTCAGCTACGCCTTCCCGGACACCACGTTCAACGATACGGACACCGGCGACACCCTGAGCTACGCGGCGACGAAAGCCGACGACACGGCGCTGCCCACGTGGCTGGCCTTCACCGACGGCACGCGGACCTTCGCGGGCACGCCGGCGCTCGCGGACACAGGGACGGTGTCGGTGAAGGTGACCGCGAGCGACGGCAACGGCGGGTCGGTCGGCGACGAATTCGACATCACGGTGCGCGATCTCGGCATCTGCGCGCGCACCGTAGCGGTGCGCGACGCGCTCCTTGCCAGGATCGCCGGCGTCACCGATTGCGCCCTTGTCACCGACACCCATCTCGCCGCCATCACCGGCACGCTGGATCTGAGCTATGAGAGCATCACCGTTCTTGCGGCTGGGGATTTCGACGGGCTGACCGCACTGACGTATCTGGATCTGGAACACAACTCGCTGACCGCGCTTCCCGCCGGAGTATTCGACGAGCTGACCGCACTGACGACTCTGAATCTGTTCGAAAACTTGCTGACCGCGCTTCCCGCCGGAGTATTCGACAAGCTGACCGCGCTGACGACGCTGCTTCTGGAAGACATCTCGCTGACCGCGCTTCCCGCCGGAGTATTCGACAAGCTGACCGCACTGACGAGGCTGGATCTGAGTCGCAACTCGCTGACCGCGCTTCCCGCCGGAGTATTCGACAAGCTGACCGCGCTGACGGCGCTGCTTCTGGAAGACAACTCGCTGACCGCGCTTCCCGCCGGAGTATTCGACGAGCTGACCGCGCTGACTGAGCTGTATCTGCATGGCAACTCGCTGACCGCGCTTCCCGCCGACGTGTTCGACGAGCTGACCGCACTGCTACAGCTGACACTAGCACTAAACTCGCTGGCCGAGCTTCCCGACGACGTGTTCGAGCCGCTGACCTCGCTGAACACTCTGACCCTGGGGGACAATCCGGGGGCGCCCTTCAGCCCGACGGCGGTGGCCCTGCCCGATGACGGAACGGTCCCGGCCGCCGGGGGCACGGTGATGCTCGATGGCAGCGGCAGCGGTGGGGCGTGGGGCACGAACGTGGTCTATGCCTGGGCGCTGAGGACGCCGACGACCGGGGTGACGGTGACGTTTGACGATGCTGCGATCGCCGAGCCGACGGTGACGATCCCGCCGGTGACGGCGGGCACCGACCTTGTCTTCACCCTCACCGTGACCGGGCGCGGCGGCAGCAACGGCATCTCCACCGCCACCGACACCGCCGCGGTGACGGTGAACGCCACCGAGCCCGGCGCCCCGACCAGCCTCACGGCAACGGCCAGCGGCACCACCACGATCAACCTCTCGTGGACCGCGCCGGCCGACAACGGCGGCTCCGCCATCACCGGCTACAAGATCGAAGTCTCCCTCAATGGCACCTCCAACTGGACCGAGCTCGTGGCCAACACCAACAGCACCATCTACACCCACTCCGGGCTGGCTGCCGGCGACACCCGCCACTACCGCGTCTCGGCCATCAACTCGGTCGGCACGAGCACCACCTCCAACGTCGCCAACGCCACCACCAACACCGCCAACACGGCGCCCGGCGCCCCGACCAGCCTCACGGCAACAGCCAGCGGGAGCACCACGATCAACCTCTCGTGGACGGCCCCGGCCAGTACCGGCGGCTCCGCCGTCACCGGCTACAAGATCGAGGTCTCCCTCAATGGCACCTCCAACTGGACCGAACTCGTGGCCAACACCAACAGCACCACCACCACCTACACCCACGCCGGGCTGGCCGCCGCCGACACCCGCCACTACCGCGTCTCGGCCATCAACTCGGTCGGCACCGGCACCACCTCCAACGTCGCCAGCGCCACCACCGACACGGGGATCGACACCAGGGCGCCGGTGCTCACCGGACCTACGGTGAACGGCACCGCGCTGGTGCTGGCCTACGACGAGACGCTCGACGGCGCGTCGGTCCCGGCGGCGGGCGCCTTCGCCGTGACGGCGGCGGGCAGCACCGTCACCGTGAACGGGGTGAGCGTCGGCGGTTCGGCGGTAACGCTGACGCTGGCCAGTGCGGTGCGGGCCAACCAGACGGTAGCGCTCGACTACACACCGGGAACGAACCCGATCCGGGACGGGGCGGGCAACGACGCGGCGGCGCTCTCCGGACGGAGCGTGACCAACTACACCCCCGGAGTCGGGCCGATGCCACGCGTGTCCATCGGGCCGTGGCTCCTGTCGGTCTCCGAGGATGTCGGCGACGCCGTGTTGACGGTTTCCCTTGACCGGCCCGCCGCGTCCGCCCTGTCGGTTGCCTGGCATACCCAGGACCATACCGCGGAGTCGCCGGACGACTTCACCGCCAGTGAGGATCCCGTGACCTTCGCCGCCGGAGAGACCCGTAAGACCATTTCGGTGCGCATCGTGGACGATGCCGTGCGGGAGGACCCGGTCCATGATGTACACGAACTCTTCTTCGTCATGCTCAGCCCCGGCGAAGGTTACACCCTCGCTGACAACCCCCTCGCTGACTCGTCCACCGCCCTTGTGGAGATCGTCGACAACGACGGGGTCGGCTCCATGGACGAGGCAGACGACGCGCTGGCCCTCGTGGACGGCGTAACCCCGGAGGTGGCCGCCGCAGTGTTGATCGGCGAGCAGACGCTCGGCGAGGCTCAGTTGGACGCGCTTGACCGGCTGGGCAATGGTAACGGTCGCTACGACATCGGCGACCTGCTCTCCTGGATCGCGCGCTGCCGGAGAGGTGAAGCGCGCTGCGGAAGCAGCTCCACGGATTCCGGTCCCGCTTCCGCCGCCATGCTCGCCGCCGCAGCAGCCGGAAGCCGGAGTACGCCCAGGCGTCCGAGACGGCGCGATTCCGGGCGCCGGGGGCGCTGCCGGCGGCGCGCATCGACCGGCGGCATTCGCCGTCGGGCGCGAATGGCCGGACAGGTCCTCGCCATCCTGCTCGCGGCCACCATGACCTGGTCGTGCACCGAAGGGGGTTTGGTGGGACCGGTCGCGGCCCCGCCGGATCCGGGCTTCCTCACGGTCGAGTGGAGTGGGCCGGCAACGAATCGCGATGTCGGCGTTCTGCTGGAGTTGGACGGTCCCACGATTGGCGCCGTGCGGGCTCCCGGTCTCGAGTTGTACGAATCCAGCGCCCCCGGACCGCACCGGATCGTCGTGGCGGGCGTCCTCCGGCCCGGTCCCCTCGTGCAGTTCCGGGTGCCGGACCGCAACCGGTTCGCGCTGTACAGCGTCCGCGTCGTCGAGGTCACGGGAGAGGACTACGGGCTCAGGGACGCAGGGGAGTACCAGGCCGTGATCAAGCCAACCCCACAGCAGCCCGGGCGCGCGCAGGCGTCGCCCGGCCCGGCCTCTTGAGGCCTGCACCGAGCAGCGCCTTCTTGACGGGCCGGATGGCGCCGGGCTCGCCGGTGGAGCCTGCGTCACAGCCAACCCTTACCTCCCGTCCCGCAATTCGAGGGTCGGCGATCAGCGGGCGCTGGCCAACGTAGAGCCACGCGGCCCCGAGCTATTCCACGCGCGTGGATGGGGGGGTGAGGGCTAGTCCTCGCGAGCCCAGGGTGAAGAACGCCCCTGAGGTTGCATAGCGGGATGCGCCGAACCTGAGCCACCCCGCACCCGGCGGGAGCAACCGCCCCATGACGATCCTGCGCGATCCGCGCAACGGCCAGGTGCGAGGCATCCTGCGTGACCTGCCGGACCCGACCCAAGCCGCCAGGGACGGCGCTGGGAACGCCGCCGGCCAAGGGCTTGAGGTGCTGTTCAGCCGTGGCATTCCGGACGCTGCAGCTTGGCGTCGGTGACGACTGGTGGTTGGCGACCCGAGGGGCCGCGCTGGTCGACGTGCTGTTCAGCCGCGGGATGCCGGGTGGACTCCACGGTGTTCGGGTGGGCCTCGAACGACGAGTCAATGGCGAGGGTGGACTCGTCGGGGCTTGTGACGGCGGGAGCGGCGGAGGTGACGGCCAGGTCTTCGGGGAGTGACTGGACGCGCCAACATCAGGGTCGTGTCCCCCTCTGAGCCGCCGAAGGTTGAGTTACTACGCCTGCGAACGCCCCGCCCGAGGAGGTCTGCGTCGTCGGCCGCGCTGTTTGGGTGTCAGGCAGTCAACTGGCCGAGAACCTGTGACGGAGGCACCCAGCCGCAGCGCGATCCGGGTGCGTTCGCGCAGCTGGCGATTCCCGAGCCGGCGCGAGGAGCGGTGGCTTGGGCGAACGCTAGGTGAAACACGGTGTGATAATCTGAGTGATAACAAAGCATTCTATCACTCTTTGATATCCATGTGTGACAACAACTTAGATCAAATCATACAACAGAACATGCAGGCCTGGTACACGGGTCAGACGGCCACGGGCGCCATGGACGAGTTGCGCCTAATGGTTCCTACCCCCCCGCCCTCTCCAACGCCCACACCTGAAACTCCTCCACCCCCATCTCATCCACGACGCGCCCCAGGATGTAGTCCTCGCCGATCTCCTCGATCTCGAGCTCGGCGGGGGTCTCCACGAACCCCAGCACGCGCCCCGCGGGGTCGAAGACCGTCCATAGCGGGGCGGGCCTGGGCTCCAGGGGGAAGTCGTATTCCCGGACCCAGAGGTGGCCGGCGCCGTCGCCCATGAATTCGGAAAACGCCGGAAAGGACTCCGCCATCTGCGCGGATTCGTGATGCGCCAGCCCCGTCCCTGGCAATTGGCTCACGTAGTGGTCGAAGTCGGCCCGCGTCGGAGCGCGGGGGACAATGTCGCGCCGGACGATCCGGGCGAGGGTGCCATCCGCCCGGAATGCCTTGATCTCGTAGCCATGGATGGAACCGATGCAGACGAGATCGCCCCACAGTCCCACTTCGCGGTTCTGGCGGAAGACGACCGGGTAGGTGCTGCGCTCCCGCTCGTTTTGAACGGGGACCTCGTAGTTCTCGCCGTAGAGATGGTAACCGAGAGAGACGGCAAGGGTGTTGTCGCCGTTCCAGATCTCGACGGTATGCGAATTGGTGGTCACCAGGATTGTGCCGTCCGCGCGTGTGGCCTCGGGCCAGCGAACGTTCGGTGGCGGTCCGCCGAAGCGAAGGGAGCGGCCGAAGTCTCCGTCTGCGTCGTAGATGGAAACCACACCGGCTTGCCCCGTGTACCACGCCATGATCGAGTCCCCCTGCCAGGGCTCGGCAGTCACCAGGTGACCCGATGGGGGAATCTCTCCCGGTCCCTCGCCCTTCCCTGCCCAGGTGGCAAGATGATTCCCCCGGGCGTCGAACACACGCAGCTCGCCCGAGTCATTGTCCGCCACGACGATTCTCCCATCGGGCAGCTTGCTGGCGCCGAATGCCCTGTAGAGCATGTACGGTCCTTCGCCTTGCAGCCCTCCGATCGTGACGGACGGCTCGGGCCCGATCCGCCAGGCGAGCCTCGAACCCTCGGGCGGGCTGGGGTTCTCGACGATCCGGATCCCGGCGCCTGTTGGGGGCGCAGTCCTTCCATCCCCTCCTGGTCCTGGTCGCACGCCGCAGCGCCCATGGCGACGAAGGCCAGGACGATGAGACGCTTCGCGGTGGCTACTTGTCTAAGGGTCTTCATCCGATAGCCTCCTCTGTGCCTGAGCTTTGGCGGCGCATCGTTCGCCTACGCGATGGCCGGAGGATGGTCCGCACTTGAGTCTACCGCTGTGATACCCGACGGCAAGGCGGAGGTTGGCTACCCATGCCGCCTGAAGAACTCCTCGGTACCCGCAGGCAACAGCAGGTTGTCCGAGATCGCGGCGATCTCTTCCGCTTCCTTCCAGGCCTGTTCCAGCACCCAGAGTTCGCCTTCGAGGGCGCGCCGCTCCCGTTCCTCGTGGAGTGCCATCTCAAGGGCGAGCTTGGTGCTGTGGGAGAACGACCGAATGAGCCCCACGCGGCGGCTCCGGTAGCCGTGGCCACGTTGGGCCGTGTCGGCAATGAAGCGGTTCGGGTGACCGCTGGATTCGATCTCATCCACCGCATGCTCGACGGTACCCCGATATCCCCCACCCGCATTGAACCCCGAAATGACGGCAGCGCCGACGCGGCGGGCGTCTTCCCCCTCGAAACGCGCCCTTCGTGTCCGCTTGCAAACCTCCACGGCGAATCCGGGCTCTCCGTCGTCAGGCAGCAGTCGGAGCTTCCTCAGGTCCTTGAATCTGAACTTGACGATTTCGCTGTCTGGTCCCGGACCCTCCTCACCAACACCGCCGCCAACCCGGACCCTTCCGACCGTGCGAAGGAAATGCCAGGCATAGAATGCCCCGGCGCCGGCGAGCATCACCCCCGAATACGGCGAAAGCAAACCCACCTTCAACCCAATCGACCCCGCCACAAAGGGAACCAATTTCGCGTTTTCGCGGATCAATCGACGCTTGAACCGCTGCACGTAGCGCCAGGCCGCGAACTCGCGCCGTCGCGCGTTCCCGATCCGCACAAGGTCCAGTCCCGCGGGGTGGCGCGCGATGCCTATGTTCTCCGTCGAGACTCGCACGGGCGTGTCGCGGAAAATGCGCTCGCATTCCTCGATGGCCTCCCAGCGCTCCTCGAGCGGCGTCAGGTTCCAGCGGAGGCACTTCCTGCAAACCACCCACAGCCGCCCCTTCGCCTCGTCGAAGGCGAGCCGGCGTCCGACGGGGAAGTGCTCGACGACCTCGTTGGAGCCGAGTGACCGCGTGCAGAACATGCAGGCCTGGTACACGGCTACTCCTGACGGCTGGTCAGTGGACAGGGCGCGGGATGTGCAGCATAGTATCTACCTCAATGAACAAACTCACCCCCCTCACCCGGCTCGCGGTTTTCGCATCGCTGCTCCTCGCTTCCTGCGGGGAAGCGCCCAGCGCGGACTCTGCGCGCGGCACACCCAAGGTCCTTCTGATCGGCATCGACGGGGTGCGGCCCGACGTGCTCGCCGAGGTGGCCACTCCCCACATCGACGCACTGGTGCTGGAAGGATGGTACACCGCCGAGGCCCGTACCACCACGCCGTCCGTCAGCGGCCCGGCCTGGTCCTCGATGCTGACCGGCGTGTGGCCCGACAAGCACGGCGTGACCAACAACAACTTCACCGGACGCAACTACGCGCAGTATCCCTCGTTCCTCGCCCGGCTCGAGGAGGTGCGCCCCGAACTGGCCACCTTCGCGGCGCTGGATTGGCTCCCCCTCGCGGAGCTGGAGGGCGGCGACCCCGTCATCCCGCCCGCCATCGACGCGCGGGAGATCGTCGACGGCTACGACCTCGGGTGGGGGGAAGCGGACGGCGAAGTCACCGCGCGGGCCGTGCAACACCTCGGCGCGGCCGACCCGGACGCGCTCTTCGTCTACCTCGGCAACCCCGACGAGACCAGCCACCGGAACGGGTCGATCGGCGCCGAGTACCGCGACGCCATCGCGCTGGCAGACAGCCATGTCGGCATGCTCGTCGACGCGATCCGCGACCGCCCCGCCTACGCGGACGAGGACTGGCTGATCCTGATCAGCACCGACCACGGCAGGCGCGCCGACGGAGGCCACGGCGGCGACTCGCCGGAAGAGATGACGATCTTCATCGTGGCGAGCGGTCCGGCGACCGGGACGTGGCATGGGCAGGCGACTTCGCCCGCCACCGCCACCCAGCCCGCCCCGCGCCCACCCACCTTCATAGTCGATGTCGCGGCCACCGCCCTCGACCACCTCGGCATCGCGTCCGACACGGCCTGGCAGCTGGACGGAATGCCGCTGGGGGGTTCGCCGGCGGACCGCAACCTGGCCATGCTCGACCGCATCCGCGCCGAGGGACTGAACCGCTCCCAGCTCCCCAACACCCTGTCGTACATGACCGACGTGGTCGGGGCGCGGCTCACCAATTCGGCGGCGATGGACCGGGCGCAGGAGTGGGCTCTCGGGGAGATGCAGCGCATCGGCCTCGATAACACCCACCGCGAACCCTTCATGAACTACGGCGCGAGCTGGGACAACGAATACGCGTCGGTGCACATGCTGGAGCCAGACTACCAGCCCCTGGTCGCCTACCCCATCGCGCACACCCCGGGCACGGGCGGCAAGCGCACGCTCGATGTCGTCATCGCCGATGTCCGCACCCGCAGCGACCTGGAGCCGCTGCGGGGGAGGCTGCGCGGCCTCGCGGTCATGTCCACCCCGCCCCCCGTCATCAACCTTGAGCGGTTCGCCAGGGGCACCCCCCGCCGCACCGACGAGGAGATGCGCGCGCTGGAAGAACCCGAGCCGCCGCCACCACCCCGGGAGCCCCCACCGCCCACGCCCGCCGATCCCCCCACCCCACCCGACCCCCCTCTCAACGCCGCCGAGCGGCTCGCCTTCTACGTCGAGGAAGGCGTCGCGGTCGTCCTCGAATCGAACAGCGGCTGGCCGGGCGCGGTGCGCGGTTTCGCCCGGCCGGGCGCGAAGGTCGACATGTGGGACCGGGACGCCACCCTCACCTCGGTCCCGATCATCGCGGTCACCCCGGAGCACTACAACCGGATGTACCGGATCCTGGAGCGGGACATCCCCGTCACGGTGGAGGCCGAGGTGCGCAACGTCCACGGCGCGGGCGCCAGCGAGGCCCGCAATGTCATCGGCGAGATCCCCGGCACCGACCTGGCCCACGAAGTCGTCATGCTGGGTGCGCACTTCGACACCTGGCACGCCAGCCCGAACGCCAGCGACAACACTTCGGGCGCGGCGGTCATGCTCGAGGCCATGCGCATCCTCAAGGCGGTGGGCGCCCGGCCGCGCCGCACGATCCGCATCGCGCTCTGGTCCGGCGAGGAACAGGGCATCTTCGGGTCTTCCGCGTACGTCGAGAGAACACTTCGGCACCCCCGACAGCCCCGGACGGCACCAAACCCGCCTACGACGACTTCTCCGTCTACTTCAATCAGGACTACGGCCCGGGCCTGTACCGCGGGATCTGGCTGCAGGGCAACGAAAACGCCCGCGACCTCTTCGCGGCCTGGATGGAGCCGCTCAGCGACCTCGGCATGACCACCATCTCGCCACGGAGCGTCGGCAGCACCGACCACGTCCCCTTCGACCGGGCGGGCCTGCCCGCCTTCCAGTTCCTGCAGGCGCGGGTGGGCGGGACGGGCGGCCACACCAACCTCGACTTCTACGACACCCTTCCCATCGACGACCTCGTCACGAACGCCGTGATCATGGCGACCTTCGTGTACAACGCGGCGATGGCGGACGAAAAGGTGCCGAGGAAGTAGCACCATGCTGTACGGAATCTACGGCAGTCATACCCCGGAGACCTGTCCGGTCTACGTCGCGAAATACGCCCGCGTGTTCGTGGACATCGCCGAACGCGACCCCAAACAGCTCGCCGAGACCTTCGGGATCCGCCGGACCGAGTCCCAGTATCATTCGGCGCTGGAACACACGTTCCTGTGGATCGTTGAAGCGGACGATCCCCACCTCATCGAAGCGTTCGCCGTCGACACCGGCCTCGCCTCGTTCAACACGCTCCGGATCGTCCCGGTCCAAACTTTCGCGCAGACGGTGGAGCGTTTGAAGCACGTGCACGGGCTCGGACAGACGCAGGCCTGACAGAGGACACGAATGACGAATCGCAGTGGGAGCAGAATCGCGCACACCATCGAGATCTTCGAGGCCGCCCGGAGGCCGCTCTTCATGGTGCTGGGCGGCATCGCGCAGGCCGACCTCGACTGGAACCCGGCGCCGGGGACGCGCGGCATCGGCAAGATCTGCCGCCACATGTACCGGGTGGACATCTGGTTCCTGAAGCGGCTGGGGATCGAGCCCGTGATCACCCACGACGCCCCGGGCACGGCCGACGAGATCGCCGGGCGGATGCGCACGATTCAGGAGCAGATCGTCGCCGAGGTGGAGCGATGCGGCAGCGACGCCGACCTCATGGCCGAGCGCACCTCGCTCGATGGCGAGACCGGGGCCCGCCTCGGGCCGGACGTCATCCACATGGCGCAGCACTACCTCTATCACCTGGCGCAGATGACGTACCTGCGCCGGATCCGCGACCGGGAGTGGAAGGCGCCGCTGGATGAATGGGAGCACGCCACCCACCTCATCGGGGACCGGATCCTGGAGTAGGACCGGTCTGTCCCGATGACCGCCGTCAAACGACGATCCCGTCGAGTTTGATGGCACCGGGGGTGTGACGGCCGATGTGCACCCAACGGTGCTTGGGGTATATTTTCAACTTGGAGTGTCAGTCCCGCGGGTCGCCTGGAATGGCAGGAGGTGCAACATGCTCACACAGGACGACCACTACCGCGCGGTGAGTAAGGTCCGGGTGCTGCTGATCGACGATCACAAGGTCGTTCGCGCCGGCCTTCGGGCGCTGCTGGAAGCCACCGGGCGGATCGATATCGTCGGGGAGGCGTCATCGGGTGAGGAAGCCGTGGCCCGGACGGAACAGTTGCAGCCCGACATCGTCATAATGGACTTGGCAATGCCGGGCATGGGGGGAGTTCGCGCCACTCGTCGAATCACGGCCCTCGGCCTGGACACGAGGATTCTGATCCTGACGGTGCACGATGAAGAGGAACACCTTGCGCAGGCGCTGGACGCCGGGGCGGCGGGCTTTCTCAACAAGTCGGTGGCCGACACGGACCTCGTCGGGGCCATCGAAGCCCTGGTCCGAGGGCACTCCTACCTTCCGCGCCGCGCCGCCGCCCTTCTCGCCCGAGATCAGCGAAGTGGCGGTGGGCCGCGGGAACCCGAGTTGAGCGCACTCTCGGCGCGGGAACGCACCGTGATCGAGCTGTACGCCAAAGGGTTCAGCGCCAGGGAAATGGGCCAGAGAATGTTCCTGAGTCCGAAGACGGTAGAGGGGTACCTGGCGCGTGCCCGACGCAAACTGGGCCTGGCCAGCCGCTCTGAAATCGTACGATTCGCCCTGACGAACGGCCTGCTGCGTTCCAGCGAAGACGAATAGGCTAAACGCCGCAGCCCTATCTGCGAGGAATTTCCCGTCCTGCGAATCCGGTGGATTTCCCGCCAGCATCATAGGAATCGTCCGCTCACACCGGGTCGCCGTACCTTCCCATCTTAGTCGACACGCCGCCAGAAAGGCGGTCCCGTCGGATCCCAAGGGAAGGGAAGTCAAGTACCATGGATCCAAACATTCTTATCCCCATCCTGCTGGGTCTTTTGCTTGCGGGGTCGGTCGTCAGGGCACGCGCCCGGCAACCTGAGGTCCCGAAGTCGAAGGACGCCGTGGTCCAGCATCTCAAGACCATGGAGACTCTCCGTTTGGCTGAGCATGGGTATACCGTCAATGTCGACCATGACGGTGTCCGGTCCGTCCGGCCCATGCCCTGGCGGCAGATTCTCAACCACCTGTGCTCGAGTCAGAGCCGTTGCTGCCTTCAGGTCATGTACGCCTCGGGCGACATGGACGATGACATCGTCGTGCAGCGGATTCGAGCGAACGGCCAGGCAGATGCGCAGCATCCCATGGCCCGTGGGCCGGGAACCATCTGCTGCGTAGGCGTGCGCGCGGGGCTGCAAGCCAAGGCGCAGTTCGCCAAGCGCGTCGCGACGGTGTTGCGGAGATGCGAGAGCAGGCGACTGCAATTGGGAGGGGTCGTCGTGCAGGTCGCCGGAGGATCGGAACCTGCATGGGACGATGCACGCTACGTCGCTGCGTGGGAGTGCTGGCTGGCCGAAGACGGCTGCCATCGCTTCAGGTCGCGGGCATATGATCTGCCTGTAGCCGACCGACACGCCGACGGCACCCGTGCGTACAGCGCCACCCCCTTCGGCAATGGTGCCGGGGAGAAGACACAAACCCATTCTGAGGAGTAAAGAAACATGAGAGCGAAACTTGGAACGCTGCTGTTCCTGGCGGTGGCCCTGGCTTGCACCGAGCCGACAGGCCTGCCGACCGCCCCCACCGACCCGAACCTGCCGCAGAGGATCAAGGAGCCGGATCCACCCGAAGCGGAGACCCACACCACCAAGGACGCGATCTTGCGACATGCGGAGATCCTGATCCGCGAAGTCGAAGACCCGGTGGCGCTGCACCGCAGCGCGATGGCCCGCGGCCAGACGGTCGAGGAGCGGCGCGCGGAGATCCTCGCCGAGCTCGAGGAGCTCGAGGCTGCAGCCGGAGCCTACTGATTCGGCGAAGGCACACAACTTCGACTGCGAGCGAGTGAAGGGGGTCCAAACCGGCCCCACCGGGGAAGACCAGCCCCGGTGGGGCCATCGTCTTGAGCTCGGGGTCGTGCACGATCACATAGTCGATCGCGATTCTGGGCGGTCTCGTTGGACCAAACGTCGACGATATGACGCTCATGGACGATGTCCATGACGGCCAGCGCGACCTCGACGACGCTCTCCAGATAGTCGCTCTCGGACTTCCGTTTCTGGCGGTACTCCTCGATGGTGTCCTCGAGCAGCTTGGAGAACCGCTCGTAGAAGGCGGGATCCAGGTCCATGCGCTCGGTGATGGCCCGGCGAGTGGCACTCGCGATCCGGTCGGCCTTGGAGGCGGAAGTGATTCCGGTTTCTCCGCGATCTTGCGTCGTCGGCCAGGAACTGCTCCATCGCCTCCATGTCCTTCTTGTTCCGGACCGGCCGGAACAGGTCCCACAGCCGGCCGTGGTAGTGGCGGAGCTTCCTGATCTCCTCGCGCACGTCGAGGACGGCGCCGACGAGGTCCTCCGGGTCGTAGCCCTCCAGCGCGCTGTAGGTGGTGAGGGCGCTGTCGAGTTCGCCCAGCAGTCCCTGGTAGTCGATGATGAAGCCGAACTGCTTCTCGGCATCACCCTCCTCGTGGAGCCGGTTCACCCGCGCGATCGCTTGCAGCAGGTTGTGTTCCTTCAGCGGCTTGCAGACGTAGAGGACCGTGTTGCGGGGCGCGTCGAACCCGGTCAGCAGCTTGGAGACGACGATCAGGATTTCAGGCGTGGCGGGACCCTTGAATGCACCGATGATTCGCCGGTTGTATTCGGTCTCGGAGCCGTAGCGCTCCATCGCCTCCGCCCAGAAGACGCGCACACGGTCCTTCGACGCCTTGTCGACCTCCTCTTGCCCCTCCCGGTCGTCAGGCTCGGAAATGACGATCTCTGCGCGGCAACGGTGGCTCTCGTCGACGAGGACGAAGAGGTTGGGGTCGTCGTCGGGTTTGCCGGAGTACCTGAGGGCCGTGTCGAACTTGTTGACGAGGGTGGTGACGAGGGGCGTGCGGTCCCGGATCAGGCCGATCAGGTGGCGTCCGCTCCGAGCCCGCACCGGCTCCAGCTCGCAGGATTTGAAGGTGTCGCGGATCTGATGGTCCAGGTCGGTGCGGTCGGTGACGATGATGATCCGTGGGTTGACGATCTCCTTATCGAGGGCCAAAGCGCGTCCGAGCATGACCATCGTGAGGGACTTGCCGGAGCCGTGGGTGTGCCAGATTGCGCCGCCCTGGCGTTTGCCGTCGGGGTCGCGGTGCTTGACGCGTTCCATGGCACGGAGGACCGCGAAATACTGCTGGTGGCGGGCGATCTTGCGGATGCCGGCGTCAAAGACCGTGAATCGGCGGACGAGGTCGAGGAGGCGGTCGGCGCGGCAGAGGGAGTGGATGGTGTCGTCCTGGTTCGGCTCACGCCAGCCCTGCCAGAACTTCTTCGCGGTGCCGACGGTCGCGTAGCGTGTCTCTTTGCGGCTGAGCGCGACGAGGAGCTGGGCGAAGTGGAAGAAGTGCGGGATGTTCTCTCGGCTCTGGTAGCCGATTAGCTGGGTTCCGGCTCGCGGGCCGCTTTCGGTTGCTCGCTTGTCCTCGATGACGATGAAGGGGATGCCGTTGACGAAGGCGACGACATCGAGGCAGCGGGTCTTGAAGCTGCCCGTGCGTTCGACCTCCATGCCGGCGGTGACGTGGTAGACGTTGTTGGTGGGATCGTCCCAGTCGATGTAGCGAAACGGGTAGGACCTGAAGTCACCGGCGATCCGTTGCGTGATGGTGGTTCCGAGCACGAGGAGGTCGTAGATCTCCTGGTTGGTGCGGCGGAGTCCCAGGACCTGGTCGGGGGTGGGGTGGAGGCGACGGATGGCTTCGTGGGCATCTTCCAGGTCGAACCGATAGCGGCGGCCGCGGTACGAGAAGCGGTTGATCGCGAGGAGGCGGTCCGCGAGGATGTCGTCCAGGATGACGTTGCGGAGGCGGCCGCCGCGGTGGTGGAGGGCGTCGCGGTGGGAGAGTGGGGTGTAGCCGAGGGCGACGAGGCGTTGCAGGGTGGGGGGGTGGGGGGGGGTCATGGGGTTGGAATGTCCTCGCGCTTTGCAATCGTGGCAATGGTTGTTAGCGGGAGTGGCCGGGACGGGGTCGTTCCCCGAGATCGCAAATGGCTGGAACGAGTTGTGGAGCATGGAGGGACCGTGTGTTCGACCCTCGCGTCATGGTTGGCCTCGTCATCACTTGCACATGGGCTTCGCACGCCCGGTTCATGCCGCCACGCCAGCCGTCAACAAAACCGTTGACAACAATCGTGTTGACGGTTAGCCTGGAGAGGCACCTCAGCCGCACGTCTCAATTTCACACACACACCGACGAAGGAGACCGGCCATGAAATCATCCACTGGCCGCTGGGTAAGCGGTGACGACTTCTTTGACCGCGAAAGAGAATTGGCGCTCCTCGAGACCCGTGTCCGCGACGGAAACCACCTGGTCATGACCGGCCAGCGCCGCATGGGGAAGACCAGCATTCTGCAGGAGCTGGGGCGCAGACTCGAACCGGAGGGCTGGGTGTTTCTCTTCGCCGATGTGGAGGCGGACCGCTCGGAGGAAGACTTGATCGCGAGTCTGGCCAGGGCCATCCATCCGGTCACGCCAATTACTTCGCGCTTCCTCAGGGCCACCGGCCGCAGGTTCCGGAGACTGGCCGGGAAGGTGGACCAGATCACCGCGCATCAGTTTGCCGTCCGATTCCGTGGCGGCCTGGACTCCGGTAACTGGCGGCGTCACGGGGAGAACCTGATCGCCCACTGCGCCGCACATCGAGAGCCGGTGCTGATGGTCATCGACGAAATCCCCATCTTCCTGGCTAGACTCCTCCGCCAGGAGGACGGTCGCAAGCGTGTGGACGAGTTCCTGAGCTGGTTGCGGGCCGTGTTCCAGAAGGGCGATGTCGGCTTTCCCGTGTTGATCCTGTCGGGCAGCATCGGGCTCGCGCCATTGGTCGAACGCCTGGGCATTTCCGACCGCATCAACTACCTGGATTCCATCCGGCTGCGTCCATGGAACCTTGAGACCTCAGTCCAATGCTTCGAGAGGCTCATGACGACCTACGGACTATCCGCCGACGATGGAGTGGCGCGGGCGGTCTACGATCATCTCGGCATCGGCATCCCGCAGTACGTGCAGTCCTTCTTCGCCTGTCTCCGGGACTATGTCCGGATGCACGGCCGAAACCGGATTGTGTTGGACGATGTCGCGGAAGTGTACCGCACGGAGCTCCTCGGACCATCGGGACAGATCGACCTGGCGCACTACGAAGCCCGGCTTCGCGATGGCCTGGGTGACGCACACCGCTACCGGCTCGCAATGGAGATCCTGGCTGAAGCAGCCGTCCAGGGCACCTTCACGACCGAGGCTCGCCGTCAGCTGGAGAAGAGGCATTCCAGGCTCGTGGAGGACGCCCCACGGCTGGTCACCGAAACCCTCGACGTCCTCGTCCATGACGATTATCTCGAACCGCATCCAGACGGCCACCGATTCATGATGAACTTGCTGCGGGACTGGTGGAGAGCCCGTTTTCGGCACCACCACAGACCCCTGGCCGAGAATCGCGCGATCGGCTTCCGGGAGGGTGACACGCCATGACCCTACCACCGCAGCGCACCATCCGGAAGTTCAATCCGGGCGTCTTCCAGTCGGACCAGGAGGTCATCGACCAGTTCGTTGTTCGGACGCGGGAACTGGAGACGGTCCTGGAGATACTCCACGAGAACATCGGTGCTCCTTCCTGCCAGCACACGCTCGTCGTCGGCCCCCGGGGCCGGGGTAAGACCATGCTGCTGGCGCGTGTCGCCGCGGAACTCCGAACCGATCCGCAACTCCTGCAGACTCTACTGCCGGTTCGCTTCATGGAGGAGAGCGTGGAGGTCTTCGACATCGGAGACTTCTGGCTGGAGGCCCTGCTCTATCTGGCGAAGGAGTGCTCCGAACAGCACCCCGCTCTCTGCGGCGAGCTGGAGGCGACACATGCCGCTCTGGCACGCCGGCCCTCGGGAGACGACATGGCCGGGCACGCCAAGGCCGCACTTCTGGATGCTGCCGACCGGCTGGGAAGACGACTGGTCATCATGGTGGAGAATCTGCAGAGCCTGTGTGAGGAGACGGACGAAGACTTCGGATGGCAACTTCGGCAGTCCCTCCAATCGGATCCCGAGATCATGCTCCTAGGGACCGCCACAAGCCACTTCGAGGCACTGGACGACGCCGGTGCACCGTTCTTCGAGCTCTTCCGCATCCTCCGGTTGAAGTCCCTGAGTACCGAGGATTGCCAGGACCTGTGGCGTGCGATCACCGGCGAGCGCCGCGAGGCCAGGCAGATGCGGCCGTTGGAGATTCTCACGGGTGGGAATCCGCGCCTCCTGGTGATCGTCGCCGAGTTTGCGCGCCACCGTACGATGCCGAGGCTGTTGGAGGAACTGGTGGGCCTCGTCGACGATCACAGCGAGTACTTCCGCGGCAACCTGAACTCGCTGCCCAAGACGGAGCGCAGGGTCTACGCGGCCCTGTGCGATCTGTGGCGACCCTCAACTACCCGCGAAGTCGCGAATAGAGCGCGGTCGGGAGTGAGGAAGACATCTGCCTTGCTGGGACGCCTGCGCGGGCGAGGCGCGGTCACTGCCGATGGGGATGGAAGGAGCCGGCTGTACTCCGTCGCGGAGCCGCTCCACTGCATCTACTACAAGCTGAGGCGCTGGCGGGACGAGGCGGCGGTTGTCCAGGGGCTGATCCGCTTCATGGTGGCCTTCTACGGTCCGGACGAGACAGCGAAGATTCTCGGGTCCGTGCTCGCCGACGAGGGATTTCAGGAAGTCTTCCTCAGCGCACAGGAGGATGTCGACCAGGAGCTCGCCGAGATTCCCGCAGGGCGAGCAACGGATGCCTATCGTGAACTCGGCGATCGACATCGGGGGCTCGGCGGCCCGGACTGGCAAATCCGTGTGGCGGGCGAACTGCTCAACATCGGCGCGAGGCTGGCGAAATCAGGAGAGGCTGAGCGCTCGATCGAGTACAACGACGAACTGATCCAGAGTTTCGAGTCCACGTTGGTCCCGGAAGTGCGAGTGTCCGTCGCAAGAGCCTTCTTCAACCTGGCCACGGCGAGACAGTACGCAGGCCAGGCCGAGGCGGCGGTCATCGCCTTCACCGAGGTGGTGACCCGTTTCGGCGGCTCAAGAGTGCCGGACATCCAGGAATGCGTGGCAGCGGCACTGTTGAACCGAGGATTCCTGCAGGAGCGGCTTGGCGATCCGAAAGCGGCGATCGCGTCCTATGACACCGCCACCAGGCGTTTCGGCGACAGCCCCTCGTCTCCACTCCGCGCGTGCGTCGCGAAGGCGCTCCTGAACAAGGGCTCCACGTTGGCAGACCTCGAATCACCTGAATCGATGGACACGGCAATCGCGATCTGGGACGACCTCATCAAGCGGTTCGGCAAGGACAGAGAACCGGACATCCAGGTGCAGGTCGCCGGCGCGTTGATCAAAAAGGCGGGCGCGCAGATGACGATGAGCAGAAACGAGGCGGCGTTCGTTGCCTGCGACGAGGTCGTTCGCCGCTACCAGGCCAGCGACTGGCCGGGCCTTCTGCGGGGGATGGCCATGGCGCTGGAGCTCAAAGCAAGGAGCCTGAATAGATTGGGACGCAGTCGGGAGGCTCTCCAAGCGTACGATGTCCTGGTGCGCGACTTCGGGAGCATCGCGGGACATCGCGGGATCCCAGTCAAATGGCGCGCCATGGGGAGCCGGATACACGCCCTGGTCCTCGAGGGTGAAGAGTCGGCGGCAGTCCGCGTGTTCCGAAGAATGTGCGACGACCTCGATGTCGCCGACGGCGAGATGGTCGGCAAGATCGTCTGGGACACGATCGATCTGATCGCCGCCGGTGCGACGCCGGGTGTCTTCGCGGATGCACTCGCCGACGCTGCCGAAGACTGTGAGCCGCTGGTGCCGCTGATGGCTGCACTTCAACGGCTCGCGGGACGGCCCGCGAGAGTGCCTGAGGAGTTCGAGAAGGTCGTGGGAGACGTTGTTCGGACGATTGAGGAACGGCGCGGGTGAGCGGCGCTGGAACACCCAGCCCAGCCCTTCGAACGCACCCACGTCATGGCACCGTCGATCATCGAATACACGTCGCCCGCGAAGTCACACCGGTCCAGAATCTCCGTCTTCGTAGTTCCCTGAAACAGCGCGCAGGACAGGTGGGCGCTCGCATGGAACCTCCGGATGTCCTTCGCGAGCAGCCACGCCCCCGCGTTGGTTCCCTCCGAACGAGTAGGCCTTGCCCCGCCGTGCCGACACCCTGACAGCGAGCACGTCCCCCATGCTTTCAAGCTCCACGCTGATCGGGGGATCAGCGGACCGCGCGACCGACTGGACTTGAGACTTCAATCGGTTGTGTCCCTCGACGCCGAGAACCGTGCCCTCGTCGTCCACGCCGAGCAGGATCACGCCGCCGGCTGCGTTGGCGAACGCACAGATCTCACGCCCCAGGTCGGACCGCAGCGATCGCTTGAACTCGACCGTGGATCCTTCACGGAGAGCCAGCAAGTCGGACAGGGCAGTCATGTCACCGTCACCCCTCCACCCCGGCCTCAGACCGCAGGGCATCTTCGTGCCCAGAAAACAGCGATCGCTTCGGTACAAAGACCGGATCGTCGCCATACATCTCTGTCATCATCTTGAACAGCTCAATGTACGGAATCCCCTTTTCCCAGGTCTTCCCATCGATCCAACAGGCGACTTCAATCTCCTTTCGCGCCAGGTCACCTACGAGCTCAAAGCTTGGCCTGCGAAAGGGCAAAACCCAGTCTACTCGCCTCGGCTGCCGGCCAAATCTCTTGTTGTAGGCATTTGCGATCCGGGTTGTCTGCGCTTGGGCAGCATCGCCCAGCAAGAAATCCAAGAAGGGCGCATTCCGTGGATCTGTCATTCGATCTTCAACGATATGGCTGAGTGCATGGATGTTCTGCACAACGAACACGATGTCGTTGAGTTTCGATTTCTCTGATAGCCTCCGCAGTTTCGATCGCACCACTCCTATTACGTCGTTGACGGAGATGTTCTCGATAGTCTGCCGGATCGCGTCGAATACATCAAATATATCGACTCTGTGACCCAGCTTGTCACCCCTGATCAACTGATCCTTGTGAGATTGGAGATTGACGATGTGTTGACCGGTTATGACAAAGTACCTATGGTGCAACATTGTATCCATCAGCTTCTTCAACTTGATGGTCGTTATCTCATTATCTTGATTGTCATAAACCGGTACGGATGGTTTGATCCGGCCGCTGAATAGTTCCAGGATGGTCCTCAAATGCACCGAACATAGGATCAACGCATCTTCAGCTTCGGATTCCCTCTCATGGATGAAACGATCGATATCGGGAGCGTCCAAGTGCTCAGGAAACTCAGTGACTAGGCGTCCTGGAGCGACTTGAAGGGCCTTCAGGTCGTTCTTGTTCTCAACAAGTTTCGCGGCTTGTTCGGCTGCATCTCGCTGTCGGGAATTGTACCTGACCAGTAGGTCCCACACGCGTCTCAGATCGTTTGCGATGCTTCCATAGATTATTTCCTTTCCTGCGACTGACTTGGAGATGTGGAAGAGGCCACTCGTGTGCGTGGAGCTTTCGCTGCCGTCGATCACGTAGAGTGCTCCGTACATGTAGGGTCCCTTCTTCTGGTACAGGACCTCGACACGATGGGTTGAGCGGGTCTTCCGCACTGTGGTAGGCTTGCTGCTTCGCTGTCGTCGTCTTCGGGCCATGGCTATGCTCGATCCTTGTTGGACTCCTATTTGTCTCTCTTCCCCCCCCTCACACCTCCACACCCAGCTCCCTCAAATACCCCCGCATCTTCGCCCGCACCTCCACCAGCTCGGCCTCGATCCCGTCGATCTCCCGCTGCACCTCGGCGATGTCGATCTCCTCCTCCGGCTCGAAGTGTCCACGTAGCGCGGGATGTTCAGGTTGTAGTCGTTCTCGACGATCTCGTCGGGCGTCGCGACGTGAGAATAGCGCTCGATCGCCTCCCGCTTCCGGTAGGTCTCGACCACCTTGGCGATGTGCTCCTCCTCCATGACGTTCTGCTTCTTGCCGGACGTGAACTCCTTGCTCGCGTTGATGAAGAGCACGGTGGAGCGGTCCTCGTTCTCGCCGCCCTCCTCGCGGGAGCGGTCGAAGACCAGGATTGCGACGGGGATGCCGGTCGTCGTAAAGAGCTTCGCGGGCAGACCGATCACCGCGTCCAGGAGGTTTTCCTCGATCAGCGCCTTCCGGATGCGTCCCTCGCGATGGCCCCGGAAGAGCACGCCGTGGGAGACGATCACCGCGACCCGCCCGCTTCGCCGCTTGGCGATCTCGATCATGTGGGTGATGAAGGCGTAGTCACCCTTCGAGGGCGGGGGAACGCCGCGCCAGAAGCGGCCGTAGGGATCGTTGGCAGCGTTCTCGGCATCCCACTTCTTGAGCGAGAAGGGCGGGTTGGCGACCACGATGTCGAAGGTCCTGAGCCGGTCGTCCTCGATCAGGGTGGGGCCGGTGAGCGTGTTGCACCAGTCGATGCGGGCGGCGTCCTTCGAGTGCAGGAACATGTTCATCCGGGCCAGCGCCCAGGTCGCTCCGTTCGCCTCCTGCCCGTAGAGGGAGCAGTTCCTCGACCCGACCTCCTCGGCGGCGCGAATCAGTAGCGAGCCCGAGCCGCATGCCGGATCGCAGATCGTGTCGCCATCCTTCGGGGCGGCCAGCTTGGCGAGCAGACGGGAGACGGCGGACGGCGTGTAGAACTCCCCAGCCTTCTTCCCGGCGTCCGACGCGAAGCGGGAGATCAGGTAGATGTAGCACACGCCGATGATGTCGCCGGTCACTCTGGACGGCCGCAGGTTGAGGGCGGGTTTGGCGAAGTCCTTGAGCAGGTTCTTGAGACGGCGGTCGCGGTCCTTCGTCCGGCCCAGATTCGCCTCCGAATTGAAGTCGATGTTGCGGAAGACGCCTTCGAGCTTCGCACGGTTCCTGTCCTCGATGGCCTCCAGCGCGATGTTGATCAGTTCGCCGATGTTGGGTTCGTTGCGCTGCTCGTAGAGTTCCCGGAAGCGGGCCCTTTCGGGGAGGACGAAGCGCTCGCGCTCGAGGCGGCGGCGGATCCGGGCCTCGTCGTCGCCGTACCGCTTCCGGTAGGTCTCCAAATGGTCGTCCCAGAGGTCCGAGATGTACTTCAGGAACAGCATCACGAGGATGTAGTCCTTGTACTGGCCGGCGTCGACGACTCCGCGGAAGGTGTCGCAGGCGGCCCACGCGGTCTGGTTGACCTGGTCCTGGGTGGTTGGGGTCATGGGTAGGAGCGGTTATCTGTGGTTTATCTGTGGTTTATCTGTTGCTGGCAGAGGGCACCACTTCACTCGACGACCTCCCACACGCCGGTCTTGCGGGAACCGACACGCCGAATCTGCCCGGTGTCCCGAAGCTTGTCGAGGTGATGCCGGACGCTGTAGGGCGAAATGTTCAACTCTTCCGCGAGGGCCGCGTGGGTGAGCGTGGGGTTCGCCCGCAACAGCGTTAGAATCCGTTCGGCGGCTGGCACGGCGTGCGCCGCACCTCCGTCGTTCGGCTCGACCGACGCGGTTTCGCCCTCTCCAGACTTTCGCTTGACTCCCACGCTCTCCAGGTAATCCTCCGAGAACCCGAACTCGAACCAGAGACCACCTGGTTCCAAGCGGATCTTCGGTTCGGGTGTCCCAGCCCCTCTACAAGCGCGCACTACCCGGTCGATCCCGCGTCCCCATGTCTCGATCTCGCCAGCCCAGAAGAAAGCGTTTGCTATGTCTGGATTGTAGGGTTGCGACGGGTGCGGCCCCATCAGCTTCTCCAGCGTCCAGCCCTCGGGAATGGAACCCGGATTGTAGATCCGAAGGCGGTCGTCGTGTACTCGAATCTGGATGGGTGCGGGAACCGCGTAATCCCGGTGCACGACCGCATTCAGGAGCGCCTCCCGTAGCGCGGGCTTGGGCACCGGGTAGCTCTCGACTCGATATATCCCGTCGTAGCTGATGCCTGCTTTCAGATACTTGAAGAGAAGGACTTCCATGGTCTTGTCGACTTGCGTGAAGAGGTCGCCGGACATGACATCGTGAAAACGCACATCCCACTCGTTGGCGAAGTAGCCAACCTTCACATGGGCTCCTGCCACGAACCGCTCCGGGTCGTGATGGAACAGGAGAACAGCCGCCTTCGTGAGGTAGTCGCCGTCGGTGAGACGCAACTTCTCAAGGAGACCGGCATCGTCCTCGTCGAGCGCGTTCCCCGAAAGCCTCCCCTCCTTGCCTGCCCGCTTCCGAAACCCGGCTATCGCGGCCGGATCGAGGTCATCCAGCTCCGCCCGCGGGTCCGGCATCCCGTCCCAGCACCGACCGGTCTTTCCGAGCAGGAAGCGGTCCAGGGCCGGACCTCGGAGCATCTGGTTCGTGCTTCCGCTACGCTGGTAGTAGACGCCTCGGTAGCTGATCGCGACCGGATACGGCTCGACGACGATCCGCAGGTAGTGCACACCATCCGCCTCCTCCACATCCATGGCAGCAACGATGCCGAGCAGGTCGCGGAGCTTGTTCGGCAACTCCTCCAGCAACCGCCTGCGTTCCCGGGCACCGATCCCGACGACCGCGCCCTCGTCGTCGCGACCGATCTCCAGCGCGCCGCCATCCGCGTTGGCGAATGCGCACACCGACTTCAGGTGGTCGTCGTACCACGAGGCCTTCCACTCGAGGTGCTGTCCTTCGCTCATGGGCCTCTCGCCCGGCCGCTGCAGCCCATCGTCACCTCAGTTCATGAACTGTGGTCGTAGTGGTCGTCGAACAGAATCCGACCACCCCGGCATCTCATCCCGCAGATCCTCCACCCATCGCGCCTCCATCGGCCTCCGCCCCGCCCCGCTCTCACCCCCCACGATCACCCAGTGAATCCCCCCCGACCTCAGCACCTTGCACAGGCTCAGCGGCCCGATCAGCGGCTCGCAGCTCAGAAACCGGACCGCCGCCGGAACCTCCTTCAGATGCCGGATCCTGTACGCCGTCTTCTGATTCTCCGTCGATGTGCCGATCCAGATGTGTGGCGGCAGGCCCCGGTCGCCGAAGAGGTCCCCGTTCTGGCGCACGAAACGCGCGGCCCGGCCCGGACGCTTGGTCAGCACCTGGTAGGTGTGCCGGTCCACATCGAGCATGACTTCGAAGACACCCCGCAGGAAGTCCACGGGGATGTCGCAGTGGAAGAGCAGCCGCCGGGACAGGACATCCGCGTAGCAGTTGTCGCACCCCTCCGAGACCTTCGTGCACCCGGTCGTCGGGTTCCACGTCACTTCGGTCCACTCAATCGATGTCCGCTGGCCCATGCGGCGTGCTCCGTGTTGCCGGTGTTCGCGTGGGATTCGGGATACCGAAACTAAGCCGAATACTGTCACAGAGAAAGGGGAACCCGGGGCCGGACGAAACCTGCTCCGTCGCCAGGTCTTCGAGGATCCGGGTGTACAACCGGCGACGTTCCTCGGCCGCGCGGATGGACAGGGCGCGCTCGTGTCGGGCCAAAGCGTCCAGGGCAACGACCCTGCGTTGGACATCCAGCCCGGGCAACGGGACCTCAAGGTCCGTGAGAACCGCACGCGGAATCATCCGCATATTGGTGCCCCGCGCGAACCGATCGAAGTGGCGTTGGGCGCGCGGCTGGTTGATCGCCCAGGCGACGAACTCCGCCAGGACGACGTCCCGTTTCGGGCGCAGGATGAAGAGCGGCAGCATCGCCAGGGCAGGTTCCTGGAAGCGGTCGTCAAGCACGGTTGCCGTATTCGATTCGCTCCGGGAGCGGAAGAGTACATCGCCCCTGCCAACCAGGTATCTCTCCGGCACGGCTTCAAGCTGCATGCGGGTCAAGCCCGCGGGATCCACGCTACCGTTCGGGGGGACATCGCGGAGCTGGACGGTGAGGATCCCGTCCTGCGCCCTCCTGATCCTCCGGCGAACAGTGTACCCGATCTGGACGGTACAGATGTCGCGCAGTGTGACGGAGCGATGAGCTTCCAAGGGTGTTCTTGCCTCTGTGAGTGGGTGGCGGTGGCAGAAATCAATCTGTAGACAATGCTACAGCGTGTATTCTGACTAATCAATCAGCGGACCAGACTACACGCCATCACGGGTCCCGACTTCCCCAAGCGGCCCCCTACCTGCCCTTCCGCCGCCGCTTCCGCCGCTGGCCGCGGCTCAGTCTCTTCTTGCCACCCCCACGCTTCCGCACCTTCCTCGCGAGCGGCTCCGGTTCCGGCAACTGCGGCTGGCCGATGTCCGCATCCCGGGGGGCCGACGACAACCCCATGAGCGTTCGCGTGCCCTGCAGGCGGTACCCCAACCCATCCCACCGGCGGTCCACATCCGCGACGAGCTCGGCCAGCACACCCGCCTTGGCCCAACGCTCCCGGTGAATCCGTAGCAACCTCGCCCTCGGAGGCGCATCCGTCATGCCCAGCCCCGCGAATCGCTTGAAGCTGAGGCGGTCATGAAGCAGAATCTCCAAGTGATCGTCCGAGAGCCCGTGGATCGCTCCCAGCAGGATGGACTTGAACATGACCAGCGCATCGTTGAAGGCCAGTGGTTCGCGGGCCCGGAGGAGGTCCTCCCGTCTCCTCAGCGAGGCCTCCAGGCGCGCCCGGAACAACTCCCAGGGAACGGCGGCATCCAGCTTGGCGAGCGGCGTGATGTTGGAAGAACCGTTCAGCAGCCTGTCCAGGTGTTCGTACGCCTCGGCTACCTGAAAATCGGCGAATGAGACCTGCCGGGAATCCTCGACCGAGTTGCGCAGCTCGGCCAGCGACACGACAGTGCCGCCACCCGCCCAGTCGGCCCGCGGCTCCGCTTCCGGCCCGGTCACGAAAACCGAGTCGCGAACCACGGTCACGCGGTGGCCGTGTGAGAGAAGGCCGTCCACCGTGCGGGCCAAGGTCCCGTCCCGCGCGACCCCTGCAACGACGATCTCCACGGGCCGGTGGTACGCCTCCTTCACGGCGGCCAGGAGGGCGCCGCAGGAAGAGTGTTCTTCAAGGCCGCCACCGGGCCTCCGTTGCGCAATCACGGCCCGTCCCTCTCCCCCCGCATCGTATCCCAGATCCTCCGCCTGTTCATCGTCCGCATTCGGCACCAGCACCAGCGGATTGGGGGGACGGATGGCTTCGATCACGAATGCATCGGGCCTGGCCACCGTGTACACCAGGACGGGGCACCACCGCGCCATCCACTCCACGGTTCGCGTCAGCGCGGCAGCCGCTTCGGGGGTGCTCACCTCCGTCACACCATCACCGCCGAAGACCCGGCACCGGGCTGCCGCGTCCAGGAACCCGCGTTGCGCGTCAACGATCCAGCCGACCCGGACGGGCTCGAAGCCGGCCCACCGAACCGAGGGGCGTTCGCTCGGTGCGTCAGCGTCCGCGGGCTCCGGGGCCTCGGAGACAGCCGGGCTGTGGGTGCTGGAATCGCTCTGGGTCATTTCGCCCAAGATGCCTCTCGGCCGGTGCTCAGGGCAACTCGCGTCGCCCCGTTTTCCACTCGGCCCGTGCGCTCTGCTGCCTCCATCCCCATTTTCAATCCCCCTCCTCTCTCACCCCCACCCGGAAGGAGTATCCAATGAACGCAGGCCCGAACACCGTCCACCCGAGACACGGATCCGCGCGCCTTCGGCAAACCGCCGGGGGCACCGCAGTCCTTCTCCTCCCGCTAGCCGCCGCCTCCCTCGCGCTCTCAGCTTGCGCCGTCCCGGCATACGACGAGCCCGCCACCTCCTCCGACCCCGTCATGCAATCCCTCGTCGACCAGTACGCCGTCTTCCGCCTCGAGGCCGACCTCTCCCACCTCTCCGAGAACGACCAGCAGGTCGTGCGCCTCCTGATCGAGGCCGCCCAGCCCATGGAAGATGTCTTCTGGCAGGAAGCCTACGGGGACAAGGACGCGGCACTCGCGCTGGCCGGCGGGGACGAGGCGACCCGGCGGTACATCGAGATCAACTACGGGCCATGGGATCGGCTTCGCGGCGATGGGCCGTTCATCGACGGCGTGGGCGACAAGCCGGCGGGCGCCAACTTCTATCCCGCGGACATGACCGAAGCCGAGTTCGAAGCCGCCGCAGCCGAAATTGACGCCCTCCGCTCCCTCTACACCCTCGTGCGGCGCGACGCGAACGGCGCGCTCGTCGCCCACCCCTACCACGAAGCCTTCGCGGAAGCACACACCGCCGCGGCCGCCAAGCTGCGCGAAGCCGCCGAGCTCGCAACCGACCCCGGCCTCGCCCACTACCTGATGCTCCGCGCCGACGCCCTCGAGTCCGACGACTACCAGCCGAGCGACATGGCCTGGCTCGACATGAAGGACAACCCAATCGACGTCGTGATCGGCCCAATCGAGACCTACGAGGACCAGCTCTTCGGCGCCAAGGCCGCCCACGAAGGCTTCGTCCTCATCAAGGACATGGAGTGGAGCGAGCGGCTGGCGCGTTTCGCGGCGCTCCTGCCCAGCCTGCAGGAGAGCCTGCCCGTCGCCGACGAGTACAAGGCGGAGACGCCGGGCACCGACTCCGACCTCAACGCCTACGACGCGGTCTACTACGCCGGCGACGCCAACGCGGGCGCCAAGACGATCGCGATCAACCTCCCGAACGACGAGGAAGTCCAGCTCGCCAAGGGGACGCGGCGCCTCCAGCTCAAGAACGCGATGCGCGCCAAGTTCGACGAGATCATGTTGCCGATCACGGCGGAGCTGATCGACGAGGACCAGCGGGAGTTCGTCGTCTTCGACGCCTTCTTCGGAAACACGATGTTCCACGAGGTCGCGCACGGGCTCGGCGTCAAGAACACGGTGAACGGCATGGGGACGGTGCGCGAGGCGCTGCGGGAGCACGCCTCTCCGATGGAAGAGGGAAAGGCGGACGTGGTGGGGCTCCACATGGTGACCCAGCTGTTCGAGCGGGGCGAGCTCACGGAACATTCGGTCGAGCACCACTACGTGACCTTCCTGGCGGGGATCTTCCGCTCGGTGCGCTTCGGAGCCGCGAGCGCCCACGGCCGCGCGAACATGGTGCGCTTCAACTACTTCCGGGAGCAGGGAGCCTTCAGTCGGGATGAGGACGCAGGAACATACCACGTCGATTTCGACGCCATGCGCGACGCGGTGGAGGGGCTCAGCGAGCTGATCCTCACCCTCCAGGGCAACGGCGACTACGACGGGGTCGCGCAGCTGATGGAAGAGAAGGGAATCGTGCCGCCGGAGCTGCAGGCCGACCTGGACCGGCTGGATTCGGCGGGTATTCCGCGCGACATCGTCTTCGAGCAGGGGGTGAGTGTGTTGTTTGAGGGGTCATGACGGCGAAAGCCTGATCGCGGCGACCGCCCGCTTGCCCGCGGACTGGTTGCACGTGGCCGATCGCTAACAGTCCGTGGATGAACCCGCGTGAGCACCGAGAGCGGCGAGGCGCCGCGTTGGCAAGGCGCCTTGAGAGGCTAAGTGTCCGATCCTTCCCTCTCCCCGTGCCGGTCAAAAAAGGCGTCCGTCCCAGCGGGGACCAGCAGGCTGTCCGCGATGGCCGCGATCTCCTCCGCTTCCTTCCACGCCTGCTCCAGGATCCAGAGTCTCCCTTCCAGCGCCCGGCGTTCCTGCTCTTCGTGCAGGGCCATTTCGAGGGCAAGCTTCGTCGTGTGTGGCAAGGCCCAGATCGATCCGGGAGCACCACGCCCCCCCCGGTCCGTTTCCCGGGCCACCCGTTTCAGGAAGTGGGCGGGGTGACCGTCGGTCTCGATCTCGCCCACCGCCCTCTGGACCGTTCGCCGAGAGCCACCGGCCCCGTTGATGAGCGGAACGATTGCCGCGGCAACGCGCCGTGCGGCCTCGCCCTCGAACCGGGCCTTTCGCCAACTCTTGACGACATTGACAGCGAATCCGGTTTCTCCCTCGTCGGGAACCAGGCGGATGGATTGCAGGGCGTTGTGTCTGAAGGCCACGACTTCCGCAGCTTCCAGGGCGTCGCCTTCAAGACGACGGTCGCCGACGCGCACCCTGGCGACGGGCCGCAGGCTCGTCCAGGCCGCCACCCCCCACCATCCGAGAAGCAACAGGCCGGAGGAGATCGGCAGAGACACTAGCGCCACTCCGCCCGCTCCGGCGACCACCCCACCAGCCACGGCCAGTCGAAGACGGCGCTTGAACTGATCTCCGTATCGCCATGCCGCGAACTCCGGGCGCAACGGCTTTCCTATGCGCACGAGTTCGAGACCTTCCGGGTGACGTGCAATCCCGATGTGCTCAGTGGAGGTGCGGAGCTTCGTCTCACGAAACAGCCGCTCGCAGTCTTCGACCGCTTCCCACCGCTCCTCCAACGGCGTCAGGTTCCACCGTCGGCATTTCCTGCAAACCACCCACAGTCGGCCCTTGGCGGCGTCGAATGCGAGCCGTCTTCCCACGGGGAAACTCTCCACTACCTCGTTCGAGCCGAGGGGCCGTTTGCAGAACATGCAGGTCTTGAACATTCGCTCAACAATACACCCCCGACCCGGGGGCCGCACACCTTGAGCGCCCGGCTTTTTGTCCACGCCGCTGCTAGAACAGCGCATCCCCCAGCAGGTGCACCCTCAGGACCGCGCGGGGCCGGCCGTCCCTCCCCACCGGCAGTCCCTGAGCCAGGTCCAGCCGGCTCATACCGTTCATGAAGGTCACGCCGGCGCCGACAGCGTAGAAATCCTCGCCCCCGGCTGACGCCCAGTCGGCAAAGAGCGAAAGCCGTACAAAGCTCACCGGCCGTTGCAGGTCGACCCGGCCCCGCCAGATGCCGGACGACCCGAGGTTGCCCTTGTGCCCACGGAGCCAGCGGCCGGTCCCGCCCAGGCTCCACAGGTCGAGCGGCGCGGGATCGCCCCACACATGGGCGCCGCCAGCCTCCAGTCCCATGCTGTAGTCGCCGGCGAGCGGGATTGACAGCGCTCCGGTCACGCCCGCCCGGACATGGGGGTAGTCGCCCAGCGTGGTCCGGATCTCCGCCCATCCGCCTCCGCCGAGCGATCGGGGCGTCACGCCGCCCCACCACGGCCTCCAGGTGGCCGCCACGCCTCCCCGGTTGCGGACCGCCCCGCCCTCGGCTTCGCCACCGACCCCGGCTTCGCCACCGCTCCCGACTTCGCCGCCATCCCCGGGGTCGCCGCTGCTCGCAACATCGGCGTCGCTCTCGGCGAAGAAGCGCAGCGACATCCGGTACCGTTCGCCCCTGCCCGGCAGCACCCTCAGCGACACGCCCCTCGACCAGTAGAAATCGGTGGAATCCCCCGAGGTGACGAAGGCTCCCGGCGATCGTCCCAGCCCACCGGCCCCGATGCCCCCTCCCCGCAGGGCGCGGTAGAAGGAGAGTTGCAGCCTGCGGTTCGGCTGGTCCCTGAGCAGCGTCAGTTGGACGTCCGGCGCCTGGAACCGGCGGGTCGGAATCCGGACCGTGGCCGCGGCCCTGCCCCAGCTGAAGTCGCGCCTCAGCCGGGTGCCCGTCGACACCCACTCGACCGGGTTGTAGCGCAGCAGCCACAGCGTCTTGCCGGGGGGATGGAAGACCCAGGGACTCGCGGCCAGGGCCGGGTCCCCGCCTTCGCCGGTGCCGATCTCCGCCAGAGTGGAGGCGATTTCGGCAATCGCCTCTTCGTCGAAACCGACCGGGCGCTCCTCCCACAGGTTTGGTGGCAGCAGTTCGCTCAGCGCCAGCGCGGCCCGGTCGGCAGGTGTGATCGTGACGATCTCGCCGGGGTCTTGCGCGTCCACGTCGCCGGTGACGCTGTCCTCCTGCTGGCGCCAGATGTCCAGCGCCTCCGCCGCCGTCGCGGGCGTGCCCGGAGCGGGCTCCGCGCCTCGTTCAAGGATGTCCTCGATCTCGATGTCCCAAGTAATGGTCGTGGGGATTGCGGGCGGGGGCACGCCACTCGGGCCGGGATGCTCATCGGCTCCCATGTGTCCTTCCCAGAACACGCGCCGCGGCAGCCAGTGCCGGAAGTCCCAGAGTGTGTAGTCGGCGACGACGGTCGTGATGTCGAGCTCCAGCGGCGGCATCAGGTTGTTGATCGTACCGTTGAGGAGGCGGTCGAAGAGGGTGTTGCGGCGGGGTGGGGTGCGGGACCGGGCAGAGTCCGCGGAGACGGAGGAATCGGCGGCCATCGGGGGGTCCGCAGCCTGTGCCGAATCGGTGGCTGGCGCCGCGGCATCGGCATCCGCCGGTCCCACGGCCACACTGACGCCGACTGCCCAACGCCCTCCGCGCCTCAACTGCCAGGAAATCTCCCGGTTCACCGGCTTCGCGAGCCGGTAGGCGACCCGGACCACGGCCATCGACTCGGGCTCGATCCACATCATCGCCGAGAGGAGCTGGATGCTGCGAACCCGCGGGATCACGGTTACGGCGACGGCTCCGACCGTGCGGCCGTCGCCCAGCTGCACCGAGGTCGTGTCTCCCGAGCGGAATTGGTAGTGGCGTTCCGAGTCCGGTGCCAGGGGACTGAGAATCATGCGGGAAGCCACATCCGAATCCGCGCCAAGAGCACCTGCGGCGAAGAGGAAGGGGTCGGCGCGGGGGTCGGTGGCGAAGCGTTCGGATTGGAGCCCGGAGAAGTACCCGGGGGGGTCGTTGGGACCCACGCCGGGATCGCGGAAGCGGCTTCCCAGGACGTGAGCGACATCGGGCTCCTCGCGCGACCAGCGGACCCGGGTTACGCGCTCGCCGTTCACCCACGGCCGGTCGCGCCGGACGGCGGGCGCGTCCATGGCCATCCGTTCCCGGATCAGGGCCGTGTACGCATCGATTTCCAGCCGGGCGGTGTCGCGGGCGGCCTTCACCCCGCGCACGAGATGGCGGGCGGTCTCGTCGAGGTAGGCGTCCTGGGTGGCGGCGGTGGCCAGGGTGTCGCCGGGCGGGGAATCCGGGGTCTGGGCCGAGGCCGTGCCGGGTGGGGTGGTGGGGAGGAGGAGGAGGGCGGCCAGGAGGAGCAGGGTGGTGGCGGGAGCGAAAGCGCCGAAAACGGAGCCGCGACTCACGCGGCGCTGCCGTGCCGGTCGAAGAAGGCGTCCGTTCCCGCGGGGAGGAGCAGGTTGTCCGCGATGGCCGCTATCTCTTCCGCTTCCTTCCACGCCTGCTCCAGGATCCAGAGTTCGCCTTCGAGGGCAAGCCGGGTCGGGTGGGGCATGCTTTCAACATAACCCCTACCGCTCCTCCTGTCCTGGTGTTCCAAATGGGCACTTCGGTGAGGAGCCGGCCGGGGTGGCCGGCGGACTCGATCTCCCGCACGGCGTCCCTGCACGCAGGCCAGCCGGCGGCCCCACCCAAACCGGGCCGAACCCTACTGCTCTCTCCGGAACGATCCCCTGAGCTGGAGCCCCCTGGCCAGGGAGCCTCGGTTCGGATCACCACCGATGGTGTTCTCGAGGCTCAGCCGGAAGGTGGGGCCGACCTTCACTCGCCACCCGAGGCGATAGGCCGCCGTCTGCCCGCCCGCCAGTGAGATCGTGGCAAACGGCGTCACCAGGGTCTCGTCGCTGCGGATAGCGACCCCGTAGTTCAACTCCGCGTTGATCTCGGGTTCGTTTCCGCCGCGAAGCCGCCCGCGAGACAGGCCGCGCACCGACTCCTGTGACCAGAGTTGGTGCACACCACCGAACACCGAACCCCACGCGGTCCTCATGCGCATCGAGAACCCCTGCTCGGAGCGGCCGGGGTCGAACAGGAGCGATCCGGCGACGCCCCACTCCTCGTAGTCGGCGTTCTGATGCGCGATCAGTCCCCGTGCGGTCGCCTCCACCGACAGTCCCTGCTGCGGGTTGGCGTAGCGGACACGGCCACCCATTTCGACGCCCGTTCCCGTCTCCGCGTCGCCGCCGTCGCGCCGAACGCCCGCCTCGACCGACAGTCCGATCCGTGTGCCGTTGCCGGTGACCATGTCACGTGAGCCCTCCACGGCCAGCCGCACCCGGTTGACGCTGACATCCTCGGCAGGAAGTCCGCCGGTGCTCCGCTCGGAGTTCAGCCCGGTGTAGAACGCGTCGGACTTGAGCGCGAGGCCGAAGCCGCCGGACCCGCCCGGCGAGAGTAGCGAACCTCTTGCGCCGACTGCACCGAGGTTCATGCCGATCCCGGTGTCGTGGCCGCCCTCGCTGACCGTCATGTTGCCCCAGCCGCGCCCCAGAAGCCCCCACGTCGCGATCCGGTCGGTGACGTTTACCCGCAGGTAGGGGTGCACGCCGGTCAGCGAACTGCCCAGTTCGCCGCCGCTGACCAACCGTCGCCCGTCGACATCGAGCACGCTGCCGCTATAGTCGCCATCGCCCCGGCTGTGCGACAGGAGCAGTCCGGCAAGGAGCGGCCCCTGCTGGAAGTCGACGCCGACGAATCCACTCACCACGCCGCCGTCCAGGCTCATCTCGGTCTCTTCTCCCGAGAATCGCGTGCTCGCGCCGCGGCCCCAGACCGTCCAACCCCGGGGCGCTCCGACCTGTCCGACCTGGCCAACCGTCGAGTAGCGGAAGGAACTGCCCGTGATGAGGTCGGCCCACCCCGCGTCCGCGTGGTTCGCGCCGCCGAGCACGAGCCCCCCGCCCGGCCCGTAGTCGCGGAAGACCCGGTCACTCACCGCGTCCACCACCTGAGTCGCCACGGTGCGCCCGAACCTGGACAGCCAGGCCTTCGCCACCGGGAGGTCGTCGTCGAGGATCGTACCGGTCGCCGCGACGGTTCCCGGCAGGATGTTCACGAGTGCGTCCAGCGTCACCGAGAAGGTCTCGTTCTCCTCGTCGAGCAGGTCGTCCACGATTGCGATTCGGATCGTGTCGGCCATCCGTCCCGGCGCGATCACCAGCGTCCCCGTTTCCGACCCGTAGTCATCGATCGCGATCGCGGTGCCGTCCGAAGTGGCCCAGTCGACCGAAACGGTGCGGCCGCTCGGGCCCCCCAGCGACACGCTGAAGACGATTTCACCGGCGCGCTCCAGCGCCTGGGCGCCGAGGACCGTCACCGTGGGCGCGGCATCGTTGTCTGCAACGGCAACCATGGCTTCGCCCGCACCGGCCACGACATGGCCACCGCCTTCACTCAGCGCGGCCTCGACCATGCCGTCTTCCTCGTCCAGCTCGTCGTCCTGGGTCTCCACCACCAGAACCGCCGTGTCGGCCCCGGCCGGGAAGGACACGGAGGTCGGTGGCACACCCGACAGTACATCGCCCGTCTGGCCGACTTCGACCGGCACATCCAGGGCCACAGCCAGGTCGCCGACCCGGATGACATTGAAACGGGCTTCGTCGCCCTCCGTCACCTGGTCCGCTACGGCCACGATGCTCACGGACGGCAGATCGTTGTCCGTGACGGTCACCGTGGCGCTGCTCTCGCCCGACACTTCGTGGTCGTCGCCGGGCAGGATCCGCACTTCGATGACCCCATCTGCCTCGTCCAGCTCGTCGTCCACAGTCGGCACGATAACCACCGCGATCGCCGAGCCAACCGCGAACGATGCGGAGGACGGGGGCGTCCCCTCAATCACGTCACCAACCTGGTCCACCACTACCGGTACGATGAGGGCTTCTGTGAGCTGCCCCACCCGCGTGAGGTCGAATCGCACGTCAGCGCCCTCGGTCACGGTGGCCACCGGCGCTGCAATACTGATCGCCGACAGGTCATTGTCGGCGATGACGATCGAGGCGCTGCTCCTCGGGGACAAGAGGTAGCCACTACCAGCCACAATCCTAACCTCGATCATTCCATCCGGTTCGTCCAGGCGGTCGTCTTCCGTGGCAACCACAAGAGTGGCGGTGTCGGCACCGATTGCGAATGTTACGGCCTCCGGGGGCTCGCCGGAGATCACCTCACCCACCTGGCTGACCTCAACCGGAATCGTGAGCGGCACCGTAAGATCCCCGACACGGGTCACGTTGAATCGCGCTGGTCTACCCTCCTCCACACGCTCCCCCTCCGCCACCAGACCTACGATCGGCATGTCGTTGTCCGAAACCATAACCGAGGCGCTCCCAGCTGCCGAAACCGCGTAGCTGCTCGCTTCCTCCAGCCTTACCTGAACCACGCCATCCGGTTCATCAACCTCGTCGTCCTGAGTCTCCACGATCAGCTGAGCCACATCCGCGCCCAACGCAAAAGTGACTGTGGACGGCGGCAAGCCGGATATGACCTCACCCACCTGGTTGACCTCAACGCTCACCTGGAGTTCCTCGGTGAGTTGGCCCACCCGAACGATGCTGAACCGCGCGGCTTCGCCTTCCCTCACCTCGTTCGCCACCGGCACGATGCTGACGGATGGCAGGTCGTCGTCTTCAACCGTCACCGAGGCGCTCCCAGGTCCGTCCACGACATGGCCATCGCCTCCCAGGATTCTCGCCTCTATGCGCGCATCGGGTTCGTCCAGTTGGTCGTTCTCCGTCGTCACGATAACAAGCGCGATCGCCGAGCCAACCGCGAACGATGCGGAGGACGGGGGCGTCCCCTCAATCACGTCACCAACCTGGTCCACCACTACCGGTACGATGAGGGCTTCTGTGAGCTGCCCCACCCGCGTGAGGTCGAATCGCACGTCAGCGCCCTCGGTCACGGTGGCCACCGGCGCTGCAATACTGATCGCCGGCAGGTCATTGTCGGCGATGACGATCGAGGCGCTGCTCCTGGAGGACAAGAGGTAGCCACTACCAGCCACAATCCTAACCTCGATCATACCATCCGGCCCATCCACGCTGTCGTCTTCCGTGAAGACCACTAGGACGGCGGTGTCGGCACCGATTGCGAATGTTACGGCCTCCGGGGGCTCGCCGGAGATCACCTCACCCACCTGGCTGACCTCAACCGGAATCGTGAGCGGCACCGTAAGATCCCCGACACGGGTCACGTTGAATCGCGCTGGTCTACCCTCCTCCACACGCTCCCCCTCCGCCACCAGACCTACGATCGGCATGTCGTTGTCCGAAACCATAACCGAGGCGCTCCCAGCTGCCGAAACCGCGTAGCTGCTCGCTTCCTCCAGCCTTACCTGAACCACGCCATCCGGTTCATCAACCTCGTCGTCCTGAGTCTCCACGATCAGCTGAGCCACATCCGCGCCCAACGCAAAAGTGACTGTGGACGGCGGCAAGCCGGATATGACCTCACCCACCTGGTTGACCTCAACGCTCACCTGGAGTTCCTCGGTGAGTTGGCCCACCCGAACGATGCTGAACCGCGCGGCTTCGCCTTCCCTCACCTCGTTCGCCACCGGCACGATGCTGACGGATGGCAGGTCGTCGTCTTCAACCGTCACCGAGGCGCTTTCAGGTCCATTGACGACATGGCCATCGCCTCCCAGGAGTCTCGCCTCTACGCGCGCATCGGGTTCGTCCAGTTGGTCGTTCTTCGTCTCCACGATAACAAGCGCAGTCGCCGAGCCAACCGCGAACGATGCGGAGGACGGGGGCGTCCCCTCAATCACGTCACCAACCTGGTCCACCACTACCGGTACGATGAGGGCTTCCGTGAGCTGCCCCACCCGCGTGAGGTCGAATCGCACGTCAGCGCCCTCGGTCACGGTGGCCACCGGCGCTGCAATACTGATCGCCGGCAGGTCATTGTCGGCGATGACGATCGAGGCGCTGCTCCTGGAGGACAAGAGGTAGCCACTACCAGCCACAATCCTAACCTCGATCATACCATCCGGCCCATCCACGCTGTCGTCTTCCGTGAAGACCACTAGGACGGCGGTGTCGGCACCGATTGCGAATGTTACGGCCTCCGGGGGCTCGCCGGAGATCACCTCACCCACCTGGCTGACCTCAACCGGAATCGTGAGCGGCACCGTAAGATCCCCGACACGGGTCACGTTGAATCGCGCTGGTCTACCCTCCTCCACACGCTCCCCCTCCGCCACCAGACCTACGATCGGCATGTCGTTGTCCGAAACCATAACCGAGGCGCTCCCGGCTGCCGAAACCGCGTAGCTGCTCGCTTCCTCCAGCCTTACCTGAACCACGCCATCCGGTTCATCAACCTCGTCGTCCTGAGTCTCCACGATCAGCTGAGCCACATCCGCGCCCAACGCAAAAGTGACTGTGGACGGCGGCAAGCCGGATATGACCTCACCCACCTGGTTGACCTCAACGCTCACCTGGAGTTCCTCGGTGAGTTGGCCCACCCGAACGATGCTGAACCGCGCGGCTTCGCCTTCCCTCACCTCGTTCGCCACCGGCACGATGCTGACGGATGGCAGGTCATCGTCTTCAACCGTCACCGAGGCGCTTTCAGGTCCATTGACGACATGGCCATCGCCTCCCAGGAGTCTCGCCTCTACGCGCGCATCGGGTTCGTCCAGTTGGTCGTTCTCCGTCTCCACGATCAGCACTGCCGTTGCGGTGCCCGCAGCAAAAGTCGCGCTGGTCGGTGGTGTGCCCGCGATCACGCTACCAACTTGGCTCACCTCGATGGGTACCACGACCGGCACCGTCAGGTCACCGACACGTGCCAGGTTGAAGCGTACCGGTTCGCCCTCGACCAGTCGATCCTGCGCTGCAGTGATGCCGACAGCCACCAGGTCGTCGTCCACGATTGTTCCGGTGACGCTCGCATTCGACAGAACCGCGTTCGTCACGGTACCCAGTTCCAGAGCGAAGGTCTCTGCGGCTTCGTTCAGTTCGTCGTCGATGAGCTGGAAGACGAGTTCCCGGCGGGTCTCCAGGGGCGCGAAGGTCAACTGTCCCTGGCCACCAACGTAGTCGCTGCTTGCCGTAGCAGTGCGGTCCCCGGTCTCCCATAGGAGATTGACGGTACGGTTGGTTGCATTGTCCAGTTCCACCACGAATACGATCTCGCCATCGCCTTCGCCTGCCTCGGCATCGGCGACGCTCACGACTGCGAAGTCCGTTTCCGCAATCGTTACGGTAACCGGGGGGACCGGCAACTGGTCGTAGTCGCCGCCGCTCACGGTATGCTGGATGGTGACCGGGGGTTCTACCATAGCATCGTCGTCGGCCGGAGCGCCCACTGCGATGGTGCGGGGCGTGTTCCAGTCGATGTCAGTGAACACCAACGTCCCAGGGCTCAGCACGAGCTCCGTCTCACCGGCGGTCGTCATGACTACGGTCACCGCCTCGGTGGGCGCGGACCCCAGGACCACCGAATAGTTCGCCGTCTGCCCCTCCTGGACCACGAGGTTCTGCGGCGTGATCCGCACCTCGCGCAAATCGTCGTCGATGATGGCGCCCGTGGCCACCGATCCGGTCTTGCCGTTCTTGGGATCGCTCATCTGCACCGTGAAGGTCTCGTTCGCTTCGCTGTACGAGTCGTTGATGATTGGTACGCGCACAACGAGCGGGCCCGTAAGACCTGGCGCGAACGTCGCGACACCCGAAGCAGCTTCGTAGTCTTCACCCGCGAGGGCGTCCCCATCCTCCGTCTGCCACCGGACCGAGACTTCCTCACTGCTCGGCAGGCTCAGATTGACCTCGAAGGTCATCTCGGCATCGTTCTCGTACGCCAGCCCGTTGCCGATCTGGACCACTGGCTCGTCCAGACGGTCCTGGATCACAACCGTGGCGCTTGACGGTCTGGTGCTCCGCAGGCCGGTAGGCAGCTGACCGAACGCTATGTCTATCGCTTCGTCGGATTCGAAGATCTCATCCGCAGCCGCCATGAAGCGGAAGCTCTTGGTAGCCTCGCCCGGCTTGAACACTACGCTGGCCGGGACCCCCGAATAGTCCTCGCTGGTAACACCGTCGCCGTTCGTGACTAGCAGCGGGATGTTGACACTCTCGTCAAACGTGGTGCTGAGTCGAACCGTGATCCACTTCCCGGTCCCCTCACGCACCGTATAGTAGCTGGTGAGGAAAAAGACGCTCGGAGCAGATGGCAGGTCGCGGGTACCACCACCAGATTGACCGCCGCCGCCGTTGTTTCCGCCACCGGTGTTCCCGCCACCGGTGTTCCCGCCGCCGGTGTTCCCGCCGCCGGTGTTCCCGCCGCCGGTGTTCCCGCCGCCGGTGTTCCCGCCACCGGTGTTCCCGCCGCCGGTGTTCCCGCCGCCGGTGTTCCCGCCGCCGCTGTTCCCGCCACCGCTGTTCCCGCCGCCGCCGCCGCTGTTCCCGCCGCCGCCGCCGCTGTTCCCGCCCGCCGCCACCGCTGTTCCCGCCGCCGCCACCGCTGTTCCCGTCGCCGCCACCGCTGTTCCCGTCGCCGCCACCGCTGTTCCCGTCGCCGCCACCGCTGTTCCCGTCGCCGCCACCGCTGTTCCCGTCGCCGCCACCGCTGTTCCCGTCGCCGCCACCGCTGCCGCCGCCGTTGTTCCCGCCGCCGTTGTTCCCGCCACCGTTGGGCCCGCCACCGTCGTTGTCCACGAGCGTGATCATCGCGGTTGACGGGTTCCCCGCGTGCGCGCCGCAACTAAGCGCCCCGATGGACAGCGCGACGGACTCGCCATCGTCGTCGTCGCTGTCGTCCCTGGCCATCACCTCTACCATCTTGCGGTTCTCGCCCGGGGCGAAGGTGACATCGCGCGACTCCAGTTGGTAGTCATCGCCGTTGGCCCCCCCGTACATCTCGATGTCGAACGGGACATACACGCTGTGATAGGACTTGCCCCGCAGCTGCACTTCCACCTGGGCGGGAGCGCCGCCTTCCGTGGCCTGGTACTGGGATGACTTGAAGGACACGATCATGTCGGATGATGGCGGAGGATCCGTTGCGGTCAGCCGCACGGGAATCGTATCGCCCCTGGTCCACTGAACGGCACTCACCGCAGGCCACTTGAAACCGGCACCGCATCCGTTGAAGAACCCCGCGGCGCTCAAGGCGAGGTCGACGGATCCCACGGTGAGGGTCATTCCCTGGTAGTTGGGTAGCATGGCGTCAACGAGGAAAAACACGTCGTCCAGAACTGCGTTGCGCCAGACCCCTCCTACTGTGAAAGGGTTGCCGTAGGTGAACTGGTCGTTGGAGATCGAACCCCACTGCTCGTAGTCGTTCGCCCACCCGTTCCAGCTCACTCCCCACTTGCAGTCGTGGCCCTCCACCTGGCAGTCATCCCCCACCACCATCTCGGCAGACCAGATGGTCGTCTGGCCATGAGCGACACGTGTGCCGCCGTATCCGGGAACGGTCGCGAAGGCAAGGATCGCCGTGAGAAGAACGGGGACGGCGCGGTTGCGCCCCGATTGTCCCGGTCGAGACCTCACGGACGACCTCCGCAGGCCCACCGGCACCGACCAGCCGCCCGTGCGTGGAAGTGGATGACGGGGGCACCTCGGCAGGGACCGACCACCATTCCAGGTGCCCGACCCTTCACAATTCCCAGTAAGGCGCAACCCCACGGCAGATCGTCCATCCTTTAGTGTAAACAAATGTTTATTTCCCCGCAAGGCAGTCCCCCTCATCCCTGTGACGTCCCGGTGATGGCGCCGGCAAAGGCACCCGGCCGTGAGCAATCCGTCCCCACCTCCACCTCCCCCCAAGTCGTTGCAATGCGACCACATACGACCGCAAGGTGATTTCACTACCGGTCGCAACGGTCTCCTGGCGGGGTTCCTACCCCTCAGTCCAACCTGTAGTTCCCTCCCGCCGTCAGCCCCCGATCCGGCGGGTCTGCGCCCTGCCCATCCCCACCGACAGTGCGATCCACATGGCCGCGAGCGGCGCCGTCGACATCGCCACCCACGCCAAGGTCAGCCCGAGCACCGCGAACAGCCCGTCGATCCCCGCCCCGGCGGCATCTCCGAAGCGGTAGAGGAAGACGTCAACGGCCGGCTTCGCCTTGTACTTCTCGGACGGGGACACGACGCTGAAGAGCGTCTCCCGGGAGGGCCGTGAAATGGCGTAGCGGGTCGCCCTGTGCAAGGCCTGGAAGATCAGCATCACCCCGTAGACCGGCCAGACCGCCAGCACCACGAAGCCGGCCAGGGTCACGACCGGCAGGACGGCAAGGGTCCAGCCCACCCCCACCTTGCGGATCAGGTGAGTGGTGATGAAGACCTGCGTGATGAGCGTGGCCAACTGGGCCACCCAGTCGAACTGGGCGAAGCTCGCCACCAGCTGGCTGAAGGTGTCCGACTCGTTCAGGATGATGTTCGCCTGGGTGAAGTAGATCATGGTGTTGCTGACCGCCATGAAGACCACCCAGAGTCCCACGCCGAGCAGGTAGGGCGAGGTGGCGACGGCCCGAAGTCCATCCCAGAAGGTGCCGCCGATCTCGCCCCTTCCGGCCTCCGCACCCGTACCGGGCTCCCCGGATCCCGCCGCGCCCTCCGCCGCACTCAGCGACGACGCGTCCGACCCTACCGCCATCCTGTCGAGGATCAGCATGACCGCGACCGCCAGGCAGAAGCAGCCGGCGCCGGTGAGCATCAGGCCGGCGGGCAGGTAGGGCGATTCGGTCAGGTTGCTGATCAGGTTGGCCGCCCCGCCTCCCGCCAGTGCCCCCAGCGTTCCCCCGATTCCGACGAAGGCAAAAAGCCTCTTCCCCTGGTGCACGTCGAAGATGTCCACCATGAACGCCCAGAACACGCTGGTCGTGAAGAGGTTGATGACGGTCAGCCAGACGTAGAAGATATACCCGACGTTGCGTGACAGCACCGTCTGGGCGCCGGTGCCGATCAGCCCGCCTCCAGACCGCACATCCGCGATCAGCAGGGCGGCGAACCCGAGCAGGCACACGACCACGAAGAGGTACCCGACCGGAATGAAGCGGCGCCGGTTCATGCGGGCCACCACCCCGCCGAAGATGAGCACCGCCACCAGCGACGCAACCGAAGTGACCACGAATAGCCAGCGCAGCTCGTCCATCCCCCGGGCGACGCCCATCGCTTCGCGCACCGGCCGCAGGAAGAAGTAGCCGCACAGGACCAGGAAGAAGAACAGCGCGGACATCAGAGCGAGAGGGAATTCGCCGCGCTTGATGTTCGCCAGCCGCCCCAGGAAACTCGCGATCGCCCCCCAGAGACTCGGCTCCTGCCGTGTGTCAACCTTCACTCTGGCACCTCCTGTGGCAGCCCTGACGTAGCGTAGGTTTCCGTGGCCCGGTCAGCCAGCCACCATTGACTTGCCCCGGCGGCGGCCCCGCCTTCGATCCTGACGTTTCCGAAAAGAAGTCCATCGCTTGTCGGAAGCAAGCTGCGGCAACTCCCGCCCCGGGCCGCCATGCCTTTCCCGGTCACCCGTACCTGGCCGCTCTTGCTGGCCATCGTACCTCGCCGCAGATTCGTCGCGTGACTTCATCCCCGCCAGATCCCTCACGACTTCCGAAGCCCGGCCGCGGTCTGCTGGCGATCCGGCTCACCGGCGTCCGCCCGGAGGAAGCTCCCATCGTCCTCCTTTCGGCGGCCTACTTCTTCTGCCTGCTTTCGGCCTACTACGTGATCCGTCCCATCCGGGACCAGTTCGGAGTGGCCGGCGGCACCCAGAACATCCCCTGGCTCTTCACCGCCACGCTGGTCGCAATGCTGATCGCGCATCCGATCTTCGCGTCCATCGTTTCGCGTTGGCCGAGGCGGCAGTTCGTTACCGGCACCTACCGATTCTTCATGCTGTGCCTGCTGGTCTTCTTCGCTCTGCTCCACGCTCTGCCGCCGGGTCCGGCGATGGTATGGGCGGGACGATCGTTCTTTGTGTGGACCGCCGTCTTCAACCTCTTCGTGGTCTCGGTCTTCTGGTCCTTCATGACGGACATCTACCGGGAAAGCGATAGCCGGCGGTTCTTCGGTCTCATCGGCGTCGGCGGCACCCTGGGAGCAATAGTCGGATCGTCGATCACGGCGTTCCTGGTCGAAGTCGTTGCCGTGCCCAACCTGCTCTGGTTTTCGATTCTGCTCCTCGAGTGCGCGGTCCTGTGCGTCAAGGCGCTGGATCGCCGCGTGGCGGTACCGGCCGGCCGGATCCCGGATGGCGGGCTCGACGGCCACCGCACCGCCCCGGGCCACACCCTTGGCGGATCCGCGCTCGAGGGCATCAAACGGGTTGCATCCTCGCCCTATCTCCTGGGCATCTGCGTTTTCATGCTGCTTTTCACGTTCCTGTCCACTTTTCTATATCAATTCCAGGCGAGGTTCATCGAAACGACCTTCGCCAACGACGCGACAGGACAAACCGTGGTCCTCGCGCGCATCGACCTCGCCGTGAACACGCTCACGCTGCTCACTCAGCTGTTCCTGACGGGACGCCTCCTGAAGTGGCTGGGCGTCGGGCTCACCCTGGCGATCATTCCGCTCATCAGCATCATCGGTTTCATGTCGCTGGGACTGGTACCCGCATTCGCGGTCTTCATCGTCTTCCGGGTGCTCCGTCGCGGCGGGAACTTCGCGATAGCGATCCCGGCTCGCGAAGTGCTATACACCGTCCTGCCCCGCCGCGACAAGTACAAGGCAAAGAATGTCAACGACACCGTCGTCTACCGGTTGGGCGACCAGGTGGGCGCATGGTCGTTCACGGGCCTGGGCAATCTCGGACTGGGGACGGCCGCCATTGCCTGGGCGATGGTCCCGGTGGCGGGGCTGTGGCTGGCCGTGGCGCTGTGGCTGGGGCGAAAGCAGAAGGTGTTGGCGGGACTGCTGCCCGAGGCGTGAGCCCGCCACGTCGCCTGCGGGAGGTGCGCCAGTTGGTACGGCCTCAGGTTCAAGGGTAGATTTCACAGCCATGCCGATCCTGCCCCTCCCGCCACTCCCCCGCTCCCTGTTCCTCCTGGCCCTCCTGTCAACGGTCCCCGGGTGCTCACTCGGGGATGCCGAACAGGCGAGACAGTCGCGCTCAGCCTGCGCCGAAGGGGAGTCGAGCGCCTGTCTTGAGATCGGTCTCAGGCTATTCCATGGCCGGCAGCTCTTCCAGGATGAAGTCCGCGCGATCCCGTTCCTCCAGCAGGCGTGCGACGCAGACCAGTGGGAAGGGTGCTTCGAGCTCGGTGGGGCGTACCTGGACGGCCGCGGGGTGGACGAGGATCGGCGCCGGGCGGCGGACCTCTTCGAGAAGGCGTGTGGCGGAGACTTCGGCCAGGCGTGCGCCGAACTGGGCGTTCTCTATCAGGTCGGCAGCGGAGTCCCGCGCGGCCTGACGCGGGCGGCGGACCTCTTCGAGAAGGCGTGCGAAAGCGGGCTCACGGAGAACTGCGTGAAGTTGGCCATCGCCTTTGAAGATGGGGAGGGGCGCGAGCAGGAGGTGCCACGGGCGGTGGAGCTGTACGAGACCGCGTGCACCGAGAACGAACACTCCGATGCCTGTCTGAGATTGGGACGCCTCTACCGTTCGGGGGACGGCACCGCCCAGGATCCGGTTCGGGCGGCCACCTTCTTCGAGCTGGGGTGCGACGCCGGCGATTTGGAGAGCTGCGCGGAACTCGCCCGACAATACGCCGACGGCGTGGGCGTGGCCCAGGACCTGGAGCGAACCGCGGAGCTGTACGAGCAGGCCTGCGACGAGCGAAGATGGATGGATGGGGACGGGGAGAGCTGTTACCGCCTTGCCGAGATGTACCAGTCCGGGACAGGGGTGGAGCGCGACGATGAACGGGCGGAGTACCTTTTCTTTCTGGCCTGCAGGCGCGGCTACCGGCTGGGGTGCGCTCCCCCTTCACCGCCCGCGCGCGATTCCACGTGACCACGATGCCCGCAGCCGGCGCGCTCATGACGCTGAGCAAGGTCACGAAGCGGTACGCCACCACGGTGGCCCTCCACGAGGTGGACCTCTCCTTCACCGAGGGGATCACGGGCCTCCTCGGCGAGAACGGCGCGGGGAAGAGCACCATGATCAAGATTCTCCTCGGCTTGATTCCGCCCACCGCCGGCTCGGTGCGCGTGCTGGGCGAGGACGTGACCCGCAATCCGCTCGTGCGCTCCCGGCTCGGATACATGCCGGAGCACGACTGCCTTCCGATCGAGGCTCCCGCGGCCGAGTTCCTCTGCCACATGGCCGAAGTCAGCGGGCTGCCGGCGTCCCGGGCCAGAATGCGTGCGGCGGACACGCTGAGGCACGTCGGTCTCTTCGAGGTGCGGCACCGCCCCATGGGCTCCTACTCGACCGGGATGAAGCAGCGGGTGAAGCTCGCCCAGGCGCTCGTGCACGATCCGGACATCGTGCTCCTGGACGAACCCGCGGCCGGCCTGGACCCGGCCGGTCGCGACGACATGCTCGACCTGGTGCGCAAGACGTACCGGGAGTTCGGGATCACGGTCGTCTTCTCCTCCCACCTCATGTCCGATGTCGAGCGCACCTGTGACCGGATCACCGTCCTGCAGGGCGGCCGGGTCGCGAAGTCGGGCGAGGTCGCCGAATACACCGCCGAGACGCAGACCCTCTTCGTCGAGGTGGACGGCAACCGGGACCGCTTCGTTGCCGCGCTGAAGACACGCGGCGTCCTGGTCGCGGTCGGGAAGGGCGGCGTGGCGGTCAAGGGGTTCGACGAGGAGCTCTGCGACCTGGTGAGAGATGCCCTGGTCGAGGCGGAGGCGCCGCTCCGCCGGATGGCGCCCGGGCGTCGGCAATTGGCGGAGCTGTTCACCGGTGTCGACGAGGGCCGCGACGAGCCGGGTCAGGCAGGCAGATGAAGGAAGCGACGACCTCGCAGGCCGCGGGCGATGCGAAGGCGGGGAGCGTCGTCTTCGACATCGGGTATCAGCGCTACGCCGGACCCCGCGAGGGCCGCGGTCGCGCCAGGCTCGCGGTCTACAAGGACGGCATCCGCAAGGCGTTGGGCCTTGGGCGAGGGGCGAAGGTGAAGTTGCTTCCCTGGGCCCTCATTTCACTCATGGTCTTAATCGGGATCATCATGGCGGTCGTGGCCGGGGCTGCGCAGCGGGCCCTGGGAGACCTGGGGGCCGAACTGGTCCCTGGAACGACGCACGACTCCTACTACTCGATAGCCATCACCATCCTCTTCGTATTCGCGGCGCTCGTGGCCCCGAGGCTCCTCGGCCCCGACCGCCGCAACGGGACCCTTCACCTGTATCTGGTTCGGCCGCTCACTGCCACGAACTATATCGGGGCGCGATGGGCCGCGTTTCTGACCGTGATGTTGGTCGCCGCCTGGCTCCCGCAGTTCGTACTGTTCGGCGGCGGCGTACTGGGTCACCCGTACCCGATGGCGTACCTGGGCGACCACTGGACGGACCTGCCGAAGTTCCTTCTGTCCGGAGCCGCCATCGCCGTGATGGTCACCACCGTTGCCATGTTCGCCTCGGCCCTCGCCGCGCGCCGCGGCTACGCATCCGTGCTCTTGATCGCGCTCTACCTGATCCCGGCCGCCGTGACCGAGCCCCTCAGCTTCACCCCGCAATTGCAGTGGGTTTCGGTATTCAGCCTGGGCGATGTCCTGGCGGAGACGAACACGCTGATCTTTACCGAGGCCGAGGCAGCCGCGGACGTGAGCGCACAGGCGGAGCTCGGTGCCGCGATCATTGGCGACACGGGTCTTTCCCGGCCGGGTCTTTCTCGCACCCTCCTGTTGGCGGCGTACTTCGGGTGGCTTCTGGCTCCGGGAGGGATCCTGTGGATGTACTACCGGAGGCTGACCCTTTGACTGCGGAAGCATCCACGCCGGTGATCCGGACCGAACGGCTGTCGCGCTGGTTCGGAAACATCGTGGCCGTCAACGATGTCACCCTGGACATCCGCCCCGGCATCACGGGGCTGCTCGGTCCGAACGGAGCGGGAAAGAGCACCCTGATTCGCATGATCGCGGGGCTTGCACGGGTCTCGAGCGGCAAGGTCACGGTCTTCGGAGAGCGCGTTCGCGACAATCCTCTTCTGTCAAGGAGGATCGGGCTCATGCTCGAGCACGAGACCGTGTACGGATTCCTGACGGGGCGCCAGTTCGTGAGGCTGATGGGGGAGCTTCGGGAGGTGACTCCCCTCGACGAGGCCGTGGAGCAGGCCATCGGGCAGGTCGAACTCCACGATGCGGCCGACCGGAAGATCCACACCTATTCGCGGGGCATGCGCCAGCGAATCCGCCTCGCCGGGACACTGGTCCACGATCCGGAGGTCCTGCTTCTGGACGAACCGCTCAACGGTGCGGATCCGAAGCAGCGCATCCACTTTCAACGGCTCCTGAGGAGGTACGCGAGCGAGGGGCGCACGATTGTGATCTCGTCGCACATCCTCGAGGAGATCGAACGAATCGCCGACACCGTCCTCCTTTTCGTCGACGGCAAGCTCGCCGCCTCCGGGGACTTCCGCGCGATTCGGGCAGCCCTCAACGAGCGGCCCTACCATGTGCTCGTGGCGTGCGATTCGCCCCGATCGCTCGCGTCTGCGGTCCTCCAGCTCGATTGCGTGGAAGCGGTCAAGGTCGACCCCGACGGAAGAATCGTCATCCAGAGCCGCAACGTGCGAGAACTCCAGATCGAACTTCCCAGGCTGGCCCAGAGGACCGACGCCACCCTGCACCGAGTGGTCCCCCTGGACGATTCGCTGGAGAGCGTCTTCAGCTATCTCGTGGACGGGGGGGAGCAATGAAGTCGCTCTTCCTGCTCACGCTCCGCAGGGTTCTTTCCCCCTCACGCCTCCTGATGTTGGGCGGCCTGGCGCTGCTGCCCTTTGCGGTCACGTCGATCATTCTCTGGATGCCCGACGCGCCGAGCGTGGGGACGTTCGAGGCAAACATCCTGAACACCCTGCTCGCTGCGGCGGTCATTCCTCTCATGACCCTGGCGACGGCCCGGGCGGGCTTCGGGGACGAGATCGGCGACCGCACGCTGGCAAACGTGACCCTGACCCCCTATCCGCGGTGGAAGATCGTCCTGCCGAAGCTCCTTGGCGTCACCTGCGTCCCCGCCCTGGTCATCGCGGCCAGCGCGGCCCTCACCGCCTACGTCGGCTACGGCGCCGACTTCACCGCCACCTGGGCCGTGACCACCGGCGCCGTCACGGCGGTCGTGCTCTACAGCTCCCTCTTCGTGTGGCTCGACCTCGTGACCCCCCACGCCGTCGGCGTCGGTCTCGCCTACATCGTCGTGTGGGAGGGACTCTTTTCACGCTTCGTCTACGGCGTGCGCTTTCTCAGCCTTCGCAGCTATTCGCTCTCGATCACGCATGGCATGGACGAGCGGCGCTTTGCGGACGTGGGCCATACCGCGATGAGCTTCAGCCTCGTGGTGGCGGTGGCCGTGGTCGGCGTGCTGTTTTTCCTGTCAGTGCGAAGGCTGCGGACGATGGACGTACCGTAGCAGCCCGGCGCCTCGCCGCTCGCACGGATTTGTCCACGGACCCCTAAAACGCCGAAACCCCCGTAATCGTCTGCCCCAGGATCAACGAGTGGACATCGTGGGTTCCCTCGTAGGTGTAGACCGACTCCAGGTTCGCCATGTGGCGCATGGACGCGTACTCGGCGAGGATGCCGTTGGCGCCGAGCAGCCGCCGGGCCTCGCGGGCGATGTTGCACGCCATGTCGACGTTGGCGCGCTTGGCCAGGCTCACCTGCTGGGGCGTCATCGTGCCCTCGTCCTTGAGGCGGCCGAGGCGGTGGCAGAGGAGCTGTCCCTGCGTGATCGAGGTCAGCATGTCGGCCAGCCGCACCTGCTGGATCTGCTTGCCGCCGATGGTGCCGTCGAACATGACGCGGGTGCCCGCGTAGCTTGCCGCCTCGTGAAAGCAGGCCATGGCCGCGCCAACCGCACCCCAGGCGATCCCGTAGCGGGCCTGGGTCAGGCACATCAGCGGACTCTTGAGGCCGGTGCTCCCGGGCATCAGCGCGTCCTCGGGCAGGTGGACGTCGTCCAGGACCAGCTCGCTCGTGTCCGACGCCAGCAACGACAGCTTGCCCTTCTGGTCGCGGGCGCTGAAGCCGGGTGTGTCGGTGGGAACGACGAAGCCGCGGATGCCCTTCGTGTCGCCGGGCTCCCGCGTCTGCGCCCAGATCACCGCGACGTCGGCCATCGACCCGTTCGTGATCCACATCTTGGTGCCGTTGAGCACCCACCCGTCGGCGGTGCGCCGCGCCCGCGTGAGCATGCCGGCCGGGTTGGACCCGTAGTCGGGCTCGGTGAGGCCGAAGCAGCCGATCTTGGCGGCGGATGCGAGCGCGGGCAGCCATTCGCGGCGGTGCTCCTCGCTCCCGAAGGCGTGGATGGGGTACATGACGAGCGCGCCCTGGACGGACGAGAAGGAGCGGATCCCGGAGTCGCCGCGCTCGAGTTCCTGCATGATGAGCCCGTAGGCGACGTTGTTCAGCCCCGCGCACCCGTACTCCTCGGGCAGGTTCGCCCCCAGCACCCCCAGCTCCCCGATCTCGGGGATCAGTTCGGTGGGAAAGCGGCCCGCAACGTAGGCGTCGCCGATGACGGGGAGGAGGCGCTCCTCGATCCAGACGCGGATCGTGTCGCGCACCATCCGCTCCTCTTCGGACAGCAGAGCGTCGATGTCGTAGAAATCTATTCCTTCGAACCTTGCGGCCATTGCAGAAGTCTCCGGTGGGATGTGCCCCCAGGGCGGGGCGGGTAAGCTTCCGGCCCTCGGCGGGGCCGATGAAATCTGCTGCCTGCGCGGGACCTGTCCACGAAACGGCTAGCGGGGCCGTTTGCGGAAGCGCATGTGGCCGTACCGGAACTCGGTCCCGATCCGCGAGCAGAGCCAGAAGGTGGCCAGCACGACGCCAATCCAGCCGCCGACCAGCATGGTCGGCTTGAGCACGAGGAAGATCCAGGCCGCGAGCGCCACGGCCATCCCGCTGCCGAAGATCCAGCCCACCCGCTTCGCCCGGTCCCGCGCCAACGCGATGCACTCCTCGCACCAGAGGTGCCGGTCGAGCTCGGTCGAGCGGCAGGTGCGCTCGCAACTGGCGCAGGAGAAGTCACCCGCGATGTCCGGCAGCCGCCTGGTTCGCGGCATCATGCCGACGCCCCGATCGGTGTCCGCGCCCCGTGCGCGCCGGTGCCCGCGATCATCCCCCCACCCCCGCTCACGCCAGCGCTTCCATCACCGCGCGGGTGAACGCGGCCGTCCCGTCCTTGCCACCCATGTCGCGCGTACGCGCCACCCCATCCTGAATCACCGCCGTGAGCGCCCCCCTCACACGGGACGCCGTCTCCGCCTGGCCCACATGGTCGAGCAGCAGGCAGCTCGACAGCAGCAGCCCGGCGGGGTTGGCCACGCCCTGCCCCGCGATGTCGGGCGCGGACCCGTGCACGGCCTCGAAGACCGCGTGCGTCTCCCCGATGTTGCCCGCCGGCGCGAACCCCAGCCCCCCCACGAGCCCCGCCATCAGGTCGCTCAGGATGTCCCCGAACATGTTCTCCATGACGAGCACGTCGAAACGGTACGGATCGAGCACGAGGAACATCGCGGTCGCATCGATGATCCTGTCCTCGAACGCGACCCGGTCCTCGTACTCGGCGGCCATGCGCTGTCCCACCTCCAGAAACAGCCCCTGGGTGTGCTTGAGGATGTTGGCCTTGTGCGCCAGCGTGACCTTGCCGCGGCCGTTCGCCACCGAATAGTCGAAGGCGAAGCGGACGATGCGCTCGCAGCCGTACCGGGTCGTGATCATGACCGATTCGGCCGCCGCCCTGGGGTCGCCCTCCATCCCGATGAAGTGCTCCACCCCGACGTAGAGGCCCTCGGTGTTCTCCCGGATCAGGACGAGGTCGATGTCCTCGTAGCGTCCACCCGGCAGGATCGTGCGCACCGGCCGCACGTTCGCGTAGAGATTGAACCGCTTGCGGATGGCGACGTTCACGGAGCGGAAGCCGGATCCGGAGGGCGTCGCCAGCGGGCCCTTCAGCGCCACCCGGTTCCGCTCGATCGAGTCGCTCGTCTCCTGCGGCAGCGGACTTCCGTGGGTCGCGACGGCCCCCACCCCCGCGGCCTGGAAGTCGTACTCCAGCTCGGCCCCGGCCGCGGCCAGCACATCGAGGACCGCCTCCGTCACTTCGGGGCCGATCCCGTCGCCGGGGATCACTGTGATATTCTTTTGCATATATTCCGATCTCGATTATATACGTTGATATATCACCGGACCCGCTTTTCGCCGGTTCCGGTGCGTGATGGCACGCGTCACCCGTCCTCACCTCCACCGCAATCCCCGCTCTCGGGGGCCAGGTCCAGCGCCGCCGAATTGATGCAGTAGCGGAGTCCGGTGGTCTCGGGTCCGTCCGGGAAGACGTGGCCCAAATGGGCGTCGCAGCGGCTGCACACAACCTCGGTCCGGCGCATGAAGAGGCTGCGGTCGTCCCGCTCCTCCACGCTCCCGCCGCCGGTCGGTCGGTCGAAGCTCGGCCAGCCCGTTCCGGAGTCGTACTTCGCCGAGGACTCGAAGAGCGGCTGACCGCAGCAGACGCACATGTACATCCCGTCCTGCTTCTGCGCGCAGTGCTCTCCGGTGAAGGCGCGTTCGGTCCCTCCCTTGCGCGTGACCCGGTACTGTTCCGGCGTCAGCATCTCCCGCCACTCACGGTTGCTCTTGCGAATCCTTGTCATGTCAGGTATCCCCCGTCCACAGGTATTGTGACCCCCGTAATATGGCGGGCCAGCTCCGAACAGAGGAACAGGATCACGGAGACCACGTCCTGGGGATCGCCCAGGCGGCCGAGCGCACTCCGCTCCCGCGCCCGGTCCATGATCTCGGCAGGCACCCGGTCGGTGAGCCGGGTGGTGCGTATGTACCCGGGCGCCACCGCGTTCACGTTAACGTTCGCCGGACCCAGCTCCAGTGCGGCGGAGCGCGTCAGTCCGATCAGCCCGGCCTTCGAGGAACAGTAGTTGGCCAGTCCGAATTCGCTGGACAGGCCGTGTACCGAGGAGACGTTGATGATCTTGCCAAATTCCTGGGCGCGGAAGTATGGCGCGATCGCGCGGATGCAGTAGAACGCGCCTGACAGGTTGGTGTCGATCACCGATTCCCACGCCTCGTCCGACATGCGCCAAAGCGCGTGGTCCGCACCCACACCGGCGTTGTTGACCAGGATGTGCAGCCCGCCCAGGCGCTCATGGGCCTCGGCGAAGAACTCCGCGGTGCGGACGGGGTCGCGCACGTCACCCGCCCGGATAAGCACATCCACGCCGTGCTGCTCCAGCGCCTCTCCCAGCTCGTCGGCCGCCGTCCGGCTCTCGGCACCCGTGTCCAGGTAGTTGACCGCGACGTTGACTCCGCCCGCGGCCAGGCCGATCGCGGTGGCGCGTCCGATCCCGCTGGATCCGCCGGTGACGACGGCGCCGCGGCCCCGCAGCGACGCGAACAGGGGTGCCGGCTCGGGGCCGGTTTCGATCGTCACCTCGCTCAGCAGCTCGTCGACCGCCTCGCCCAGGCTCGCCGCCCCCCCGGCCCCGCTCCGCACCGAGTCGCCGGCCCGGTCCTCGGGGCCGCCCACCTGGCCCGCCCGGCCTTGAGCGCCCCTCGTCACGGCGTCGCCGACCTGCCCGCATGCTTGATCGACCGGCCCTCGGCGAGGAACACCGCATCCTCGGCGAGGTTCGTCGCAAGGTCTCCGATCCGCTCCAGGTTCTGCACGACCAGAATCATGTTCACCCCCGGATTGATGTAGCGCGGCTGCTCGGACATGAATGACAAGATGACGCGGAATGCCGAACGCCGCATGTCGTCGACGAGCTGGTCCTCCGCGATGACGGCCCTGGCCGTTGCCGGGTCGCGGTTGATCAGCGCACCGAGTGCGCGGCCCAGCATGCTCCGCACCTGCGTTCCCATCTCGCGGATCTCGAGGATGTCCGGCAGCGGCGGGTGCTGCGCCGTCCGCCTGGCCGCATTCGCGATGTTGACCGCGTGGTCGCCGATCCGCTCGATGTCCCTGGCCGCCCTGAGCACGGCGAGCACGAAGCGAAGGTCGCCGGCCATGGGGTTCTGAAGGGCCAGAAGCTCCAGCGCGCGCTCATCGATCTCGACGTCGAGGTCGTTGATCCGGTCGTCGGCCCGGCGGACCAGTTCCGCCCTGTCCGTATCTCGCTGCTCCAACGCCTCCATGGCCAGCCGCACCAGCTCCTCCGCCCGCCCCGAGATCTCCAGGAACAGGTTGTGGAGCTGGTCGAGCTCGAGCTCGAAGGGCTGCTTGAGGGGCGGGTATTCCGTCATGGGATCCGGCCGGTCAGGTAGGACTCGGTGCGCTGGTCCGCGGGATTGGTGAAGAGCGTCTCCGTGGGACCGTACTCGACGAGTTCGCCGCGGTCCAGATAGGCGGTCAGGTTCGATGCGCGGGCCGCGAGGCGAAGGTCGTTGGTGGCGATCACGATCGTGAGGTGCGGCATCAGCGAGTGGATCAGGGTTCCGATGCGGGCGGTCGCCGTGGGGTCCAGAGCCGATGTCGGCTCGTCCAGCAGCAGGATCTGCGGCCGCACGGCCAGGGCGCGGGCGATACACAGGCGCTGCCGCTGCCCGGCGGAGAGGGATGCGGCGGGCACATCCAGGTCCTCGCCCAGGTCGGCCCAGAGTCCGGCCGCCGCGAGGACCTCCTCCGCGAGGGCGTGCAGGTCGCCGCCGAAGGCGCTCGCCTGGGGCCCGAAGGCGACGTTGGCGAAAACCGACCCGGGGAAGAGCGTCGCCTCCTGGAACACCATTCCAATCCGCCGCCGGACCTCCACCGGGTCGATTTCGGGGCCGTAGAGCTCCACTCCGTCGAAGCGGACGCTCCCCGTGGTGCGCGCGCCCGGAATCAGCTCGTTCATCCGGTTGAGGGCGCGCAGCAGGGTGGTCTTGCCGCACCCCGAGGGTCCGATCACCGCGACGATCCGCCCCCGGGGGATGTCGAGCGACACGCCGGAGAGCGCGGGACGGTCGCCGAAACGCACGGAGAGGTCGCCGAGCGAGAGCACGGGCGCGCGGGCGTGCAAGCCATCGCGCGGGGTGCCCGCCGGGACGCCTCCAGGGGACGGGCCGGAGCCGGACGCGCTCACCGGGCGGCTCCCGCGAGGCGGCGGCGCAGGGCCAGCCCCACCAGATGGAGGATGAGGAGGAGCGCGAGGAGCACCACGCCCGCCCCGGCTGCGAGGGCGGTGAAGTCGGGCTGCGACCGGGCGCTCCACGCGAACACCTGGGTCGGCAGGGCGGTGAGGAGGTCGCTCGGAGTTGCGGGTGCGTAGGTGATGAACGACGCCGCGCCGATCACGAGCAGTGGCGCCGCGGCCCCCGCCGTGCGGGCGAGCGCGAGCGTCACGCCGGTCACGATCCCGGGGGCCGCGGCGGGCAGCACCTGGCGGCGGATGACCTCCCACCGCGTCGCACCGAGCGCGTAGGCCGCCGAGCGAACGCCGCGCGGGACCTGCCGGATGGCCGCCTGCGCGGTCACGAGGACGGTGGGCAGGGCGAGCATTGCCAGGGTCAGGCCGCCTGCGAGAACCGTGGGGCCGAGCCCCAGGCCGCGCACGTACAGCGCCAGTCCGGCCACCCCGAAGACCAGGGGCGGGACGCCCGCCAGGTTCGTCACCGCGGACTCGATCGCGAGCATGGTGCGGGTTCGCGGAGCGTACTCTTCGAAGTACACCGCCGCGCCGATCCCCACCGGGCACGCAAGCGCCGCCGTGAGCAGCGTCAGCCAGAGCGTGCCGGCAAGCGCGGGCCCGACGCCCGCCTGCGCCGCGAAACGGGACGGTGCGCCGACGAGGAAGCCGAAATCGAGGACACCCCATGCCTGCACGAGCAGGATCACGACCAGGGTCATCGCCGCGGCGAGGGTGACGGCGGCCGCGAGGCCGCACACCGCGCCGATCGGTCCGTGGTTGAGGACCCCCTTCACTGCCGGGCTCCCCCGCCGCCGCGCCGGACCCCCACCACCGCGCGTCCCCGCCGTGAGCGCCCTCCGGCCAGCCACCTGCCCAGCGCGTGTACCGCGTAGGTGACCAGGAAGAGCACCGCGGCGACCGCGAAGAAGGCCCGGTATTCGATCGTCCCGGGAGGTGCGTCGCCCATGCTCGCCTGTGCGACGTAGGCGGTCACGGTGCGAAGTCCCTCCAGGGGATTCCAGGTCAGGCGCGCCTGGTTGCCCGCCGCCAGCGTCACGATCATCGTCTCTCCTGCCGCCCTGGCCACCGCAAGTGCCAGAGCAGCCGCGATGCCGCCGGACGCCGCCGGGAGGACCCCTCGCACGACAACCCGGGTCGGGCTCGCTCCCAGCGCGAGCCACGCGTCGGTAAGCGACGGCGACACCGCCTTCAGCGCGCTACGGGAAAGCAGAGCGACGGTGGGAAGGATCATAACGCCCACCACCAGGCACGCGGAGATTCCGTTGTAGGCCTCGATCGAAGGCCAGATGTTCCTCAGCGCGGGCGTGACGAAGTTGAGTGCGACATACCCGTATACGACCGTTGGGATCGCCGCCAGCACCGTCACCGCGCCGGTCAGGATTCCGGCGGCGCGGGGATCCGAGCAGTACTCCAGGTATATCGCGGTGAGGAGCCCCAGGGGAAACGCCACCACGGCCGCGCCGGCCGTAATCTGTGCCGTGGCGGCGAGAAGAGGCAGGATGCCGAAGCGCGGCTCCTCGGCCTGTGGGGTCCAGGCGAGTTCGGTGAAGAAACGGACCGGGGACACCTCCGAGAAGAAGAGCGCGGTCTCGCTCGCCAGCGTGGCGGCGACGGCGGTGGTGGCCAGGGCGGCCAGCACGGCGCACAGCTGGAAGAAGCGGTCGGCCATGCGCTCCGGGAGGGCCCGCGACGCGGTTCCGCCGCCGTGCAGCGCAGGCATCAGGGGGCCCTCCGGGGCGGCCCGGGCGGCTTCTGGCGACTGCAACGGGCCACCACCACCGGCCGTCATGAGGCCTCCAGTCCCGACGCGAGCACCACCCGGCCCCGCACGTATTCCCCCGCCGGAAGGGGCACGTATCCGGCTTCGGCCGCCAGCATGGCGGCAGCGAAAAGGTAGTGCTCGGCGAGGGCGTACACCTCTTCGCGGGCGAGGGATGCGACACCGACATAGATGAAGAGGTCGCGCGCGAGCGGACTGTAGCGCCCGTCGGCCACCGCCTCCGGGGTGGGATCCACGCAGCCGAAGCCGGTATCCACCGGAACCGTGCGGAGACGCTCCCGGTTTCTGGCGTAGGCGGCGGTGCCGAAATACCCCAGCCCCCAGCGGTCGCCCGCGACCCCGCGCGCGATCAGATCGTCATCCTCGCTCTGATAGTGGTCCGCGCGGCTGGCCCCGGGGCGTCCGACGACCACCGACGTGAAGAAGCGGAATGTGCCCGAATCGGGCCCCGGGCCGAAGAGCCGGATCGTCTCGGCGGGAAAGGCCGGCCTGAGGTCGCGCCAGGTCCGTACCTCGCCCGACGGCCCCCACAGCCGCGTGAGCTCTTCCAGCGTCAGGCAGTCCACGACCGTGTTCGCCGGATTGGCCACGATCGTGATCCCGTCCCGGGCCACCGGAATCTCCAGGAAGGGGAAGCCCAGGGCGTTGCAACGCACGGCCTCGGCCGTGGAGATCCTGCGCGACGCACCCGCAATGTCGATCTCGCCGTCGCACAGTTGCCTGAGCCCCCCGGCGGTGCCCGAAAAACCCACCGTGACCCGGAAGCCGGGCCGGACTCCGGCGAACGACTCCGCCACCGCCTCCGAAAGGGTGTAGAGGCTGCTGGAGCCGCCCACCCTCACCACCCCGCCGCCCCCGTTCGGCGCGCCGCAGGCCGCCTGTGCGGCAATCGCGCACGCCGCGATGGCCGCCAGTCTTGCGCGGACCAAGGATTTCACGCGCGCAGGCAACATCTCCCTGGGGTCGATCCGAAAAACGGTGACGCCTGGCGTAGCGGGCATGTGTAGGGATCCTTGCTCTCAGGGGAGCGCGAATTCGCGCCCCGGCACGCGTTTGAAGGATTCGGCCGCGGGAATCGTAAACGTTATGGTGGTGCCCGCGCCCAGTGAGCTGCGCGCGCCCGCCTCTCCCCCCATGCTCGACACGAGGTGGCGCACGATCGCCAGGCCGAGCCCGGTACCTCCCTCCTCGCGCGAGCGCGCGGTGTCGACCCGGTAGAACCTCTCGAAGATCCTGGGCAGCGATGAGGGGGGAATCCCGGAACCGTTGTCCTCGACTGCGACCTCGATCATGCCCTCCACCTGGCTGATTCCCACCGTGACGCGCCCGCCCTCGCCGGGAACGTACCGCAGCGCGTTCTCGAAGAGATTGCGGAAGACCTGGTAGACCGCGGCCTCGTCTCCCATCGCCTCCCCTTCCCCGACGATCCGGAACTCCAGGTCCTGCCCGGACCAGCGCTCCTCCAGCTCTTCCCACACCTCCCGGGCCACCTCTTGCACGAATAGCGGCTCCCGCTCCGGACGCCACGCTCCGGACTCGTAGCGCGAGAGGTCGAGCAGGTCGTCCACCAGCCGCTGCAGGCGCACCGTGTTGCCCTCGATCGAACGCAGGAACTGGCTGCGCAGATCCGTCGGCAGGTCCGCGTCCAGAACCGTTTCCGCCGCCGCGCGGATCACCGTCAGCGGGGTCTTCAGTTCATGCGACGCATTGGCGACGAAATCGGTTCGCACCGCTTCCAGCCGCCGGATCTCAGTGATGTCCACCAGCAGCACCACCGCTCCCCCCGCCGTTCCTCTCTTGGTGCGCACCTCCAGCTCCCGGTCGCCGACGGTCACCTCCAGTCGGCCCTCGGCCCGAACCACGGACGCCTCGAGAAAGTCCCGCAGCACCGGGTCGCGAACGAGGGACCCCACCGGGGAGAACGGCAGCACCTCGACCAGCCCCAGCAGGCCGCGCGCCGCGGGATTGATGCGCAGGATCCTGGCGTCGTTGGTGAGCGCCATGAGGCCCTCTCCCACCTCGTCCATGAGCTGGGCAAGTTCGTCGCGCTCCCGGGTGACGCCGCCCAGCTGCTCCTCGAGCTCGCCCCGGACCCGGTTGGCCGCGGAGGCCACCCGCGCAAGTTCGGTGAACCGCGACAGCTCCACCCGCGGTCCGGCGGTCTGTCCCGCCGCGATGCGCGTCAGCTGGTGCCGGACTCTGTCCAGCGTCCCCGACACCGTGCCCGTCGCCCGGTAGAGCACGTACACACCCCCGGCTCCCGCCAGCAGAACGGCCAACGCGACACCGCGCGCCACGCGGCCGGCGGCGTCCACGATCGGAGCCACGGGAGCCGCGAACCGTATGACCACCGTCCGGCCGCTGCGGTACAGGCGTTCCGCGCTGAAGACGTAAGGGCGGCCGTCCAGCGCGCTGACCCGCCGGGAGGAGGCCGTGACGCGCCGCAAAGCCCCCACCACCTCGGCCCGCTCGGCGGGCTCCGGCGCGGCATCGGTCTGCGGCGCCCCGAAGTCGGAGTCGGCGATCAGGCGCTGGTCGGCATCAAAGACGCTCACGCGGTAGCCGGATGAACGCGCCAGGGCCACGGCGACGCTGTCCACCGATTCCTCCTGGCCCGCGCGCAAGCGTTCGGCTCCCAGGGTGGTCGCCGCGATCAGGTGCCGCTGCGTCTCCGCCTGCATCACCCGAGTCGCCACCGAGCGCGCGACCGCCCACGCGGCCAGGGCCAGCACCAGCACGAACCCCGCGCCGGCAAGTCCGGTCGCCAACCTGAGTGGAACCCTCAATGTACCGCCACACGTTGGGCGGCTGTCGGCACCCCGTCCCCGGTTCCGGACGGATCGGGCCGTGCGCCGCCGTGACTGATTGGGCTACCCCGCGGGCTCAGGGCCCCGGAACCGGTACCCGAATCCGCGGACGGTCTCGATCCAATCACCCGCGTGCCCCAGTTTGGTACGCAGACGACGAATATGCATGTCCACGGTCCGCGTACGCATCCTGTTCCTGGATTTTCCCTCGGCGACCCAGGCCGCCTCCAGGAGGTCGGCCCGCTTCTGCATCCGTCCCCTGTTCTCCAGCAGAACCCTGAGCAGCCGGTATTCGGTGGGCGTCACCGGCAGCTCCCGGTCGCCCAGCGTCACCCGCATCGAACCCAGGTCCAGCGACAGCTCTCCCGCCCTGAGCACTCCGCCCTCGTGGTCGCCCTGCCCTGCGAATCCCCGTATCCGCCTCAGGATCGCTTCGACCCGCAGCGCGAGTTCCCTGGGACTGAAAGGCTTGGTGAGGTAGTCGTCCGCACCCATCTCCAGTCCCTCGATCCGGTCGGCCTCTTCCCGCCTGGCCGTGAGGACGAGTACGGGGATGTAGCGCGTCGCGGGATCCTGGCGGATCGCCTGGAGCACCTGGTCGCCGGACAGGCCCGGCAGCATCCGGTCCAGCACGACCAGGTCCGGGATCTCCCGGTGGAGGGACTCGAGGCCACCGTCCCCGCCCCCGGCCGTCTCGACGCGATACCCCGCGCGGGTGAGCTGGTACGCAACCAGCGCCGCGATGCCCGGGTCGTCCTCGATCACGAGGATGCGGGCCGGCTGCTCGGACTTGCGCGTCACCGCGGCGACTCCACGGACTGCTGGAACCGCTCAACGATCCTGACGACTTCGTCCTCCGAGAGGGTGTGGTCGACTTGCTTCGCCCTGTTGAAGATCCGCTCGCACAGTTCGGTGTCGCCGGGATCGTAGCCCCGGTCCGCCAGCCAGTACCTCACGTTGGAGATCCCGGACATGGGTCCGACCTCGATCACCTGGCGCCGTCCCACGAGCGATGCGGGAACGCCCGAATAGACCCGGTCCGCGAGCCAGTCCGCGCCCTTCGCCTGCGCCTTGATGATGGCTGCGGCGTGGACCCCCGTCGCCGTCCTGAATGCATCCGGGCCGATTACGGGGTAGTTCGATGGCAACGGGACCTCGCACTCGCGGACGACCAGATCGCAGTACTCCGCCAGCAACGACAGGTCCGCATCGTGAACACCGGCCAACGCCAGGTTCACGAGCAGGAGGTCCATTTCCACGTTGCCGACGCGTTCTCCGATCCCCATGGCCGTGCCGTGGATCCGGTCCGCCCCCGCCTCGATTGCCGCGAGCGCGTTGGCCAGACCCAGCCCGCGGTCGCGGTGACCGTGCCAGTCGATCTTCACGAGCACGCCCGACGGGTCGACGATCTCCCGCTTCACGAACCGGAGGAGCGCCCTGACCCCCGAGGGGGTGGCGTGCCCCACGGTGTCCGAGAGACAGATTCGCCGGGCGCCCCACCGGATGGCGTTGCCGTAGAGCGTCTTCAGCGTCTCGGCGTCCGCGCGGGTGGTGTCCTCCGTGACGAACATGACGGGCAGGTCCTCCTTCACGCAGAACGAGACCGACTCCTCGGCGGTACGGAGCATGCGGTCGAGCGTCCAGCCCTCCGCGAATCGCCGGATCGGCGAGCTGCCGATGAAGGCGCAGACCTCGACGGTGATGCCGGTCCGCTGGGCGATCCTGACCACCGGCTCGACATCCCCGACTACGGTGCGGGCGGCGCAGTTGGGCTCGATGGACAGCTTCGAGTCGCGGATCTCTTCGCAGAGGCGAGTGACGTCCTCGACGGCCCTCGGTCCCGCCGCCGGGAGACCGACATCGGCGGCGTGGATGCCCAGCTCGTCCATGAGGTGCAGGAGGCGGATCTTGGCAGCCACGGGCGGGTCGGTGACCGAGGGTGACTGCAGCCCGTCCCGGAGGGTCTCGTCGTTCAGCTCCACATGGCGGCCCCACGCAAGCGTCTCGAACTCCGCCACGTTCCAGTCGTGAATCAGGCCCCTGCCGTTCATCCTCGCTCCATCGTCGTTCCCGGTCCCATGGCTTGCCGCGGGCGCAGCCGCCGGACGCGGCCCACCGGCCATCCCGTCTGCCCGCGCAGCCACTTCAAGATTGCGACCTCCCCGGCCCGGGGCAAAGCACCTCCGAATGATCCATGACGTTGAGGGAGCCTTCGCAGCCCGTCACCACCGCGCCGCTCCCGATCACGGAGCGTGTCAGGCGGCTCCCCTCCACCCGCGCTCCGCGCCCCACGATCGTGTCGCCCAGCTCGGAGTCCCCCACATGCGCGCCCGCCTCGACCGTCACGTTCTCGCCGATCCGGCACCCGTTCACGCGGGCCCCCGCCTCGATCCGCGCGAGCGGCGACACCACCGACTCCGACACGTGCGCCGCCGCGTCGACCCCGCCCCTGCTCCCCCCCACCAGGTACCGGTTGGCCTCGAGCAGGGCATCCACCTTCCCGGCATCGAGCCATGTCCGCACCGGCGCGGTGACGATCCGGGCCCCCGCGTCGACCATGTACTGGAAGGCGTCGGTGAGGTAGTACTCACCCGCCGGTCCCGGTCCGCGCGACAGCGTCTCGTCGATCCCCTCGAAGAGGAGATCGTGGTCGCGGATGTAGTACAGCCCGATGTTGGCGAGCCGCGACACCGGCTCGTTCGGCTTCTCCACGATCCGGGTCATGTCGCCGTTGCCATCGGTCACGATCACGCCGAAGCGCTGGTAGTCCTCGACCTCCTTCGCCCAGATCACCCCGGCGCGATCGGCGTCCAGCGTCCGCGTGATCGTCAGGTCCACCTCGAAGAGGGTGTCGGCGAAGAGGATGAGCAGCTCGTCCTCCGCCCAGGGACGGGCGAGCGCGACCGCCCCCGCGGTGCCGTCCTGCACCTCCTGCACGACGTAGTGCGCGCGGACGGCCGGGTAGCTGGCGGCGATGTGCGCCCGGATCGCGTCCTGCAGGTGCCCGACGATGAACACGACCTCGGAAACTCCGGCCGCCTGCAGGTCGTCGAGGATGAAGTCGAGGACGGGCTTGCCCGCGACGCGGATCAAGGGTTTCGGTGTGAGGTGTGTGTGTGGCCGCAGCCGGGTGCCTTTGCCCGCGAGCGGGATGACGGCTTTCATTGGGGCGCGCAGGTCCTTTCTCGTTGTCGAGCTACGGCGCCGGCGCAGGCGCGTAGAAGCATGACGGCGGAAGGAGCGTAGAGGATTGAAGATAGCGGAGGGGACGGGGCGGAACCGCGAGTGCGCCCGTGCACGGTGTTGACCTCGGGCCTCCGTTCTGGACAGCTTTCGCAGGCCCTGTGGGCGTCAATGCATCGTCGATCGGTCGATCCCTGGGGGGGAAAGGCATGTGGTACGGATGAGCCCTTCTGCACATTCCAGCGCGGACTCCGGCGACCCCGGGCTTCGCGGCAGGACCTATGCCATCCCCTTCGGGACCGTCTGGGACGCTGCCCTGCGGCTCGCCGCAGGCGGCCTCCGGCGCTGGACGACAACGGAATCGGACGAAACGGCCGGCATCGTCGAGGCCCGCGCCCGGGGCCTCGTCCTGCGCTTCCCCGCCACCGTCGTGATCACGGTCTCCCTGGACGACAACGCACAGACGCGTGTGGACCTCACGGCCGAGGGACGGCATGGCGGCGGCGACCTCGGCATCAACGCCCGGCGGATCCGGCGCTTCTGCTTCGCCCTCGACCGCGCGCTGGAGGCCGAGCCGCACCAGGTGCTCAACGTGCGGATCAGGGGGAGACGGGTCGCGTGAGGAACGCCCCGTGGCAGACGGCGGCGGCGTTCGCCGCCATCCTTTCCGGATCCTGCGGCAGCGGGAATCCCGAGGAGGGGGCGCGTGGAACGGCAGCAGACAGGGGAGCCGCCAACGGCGCCCCCGCGGGTGAGGTTATCACTCCGGGTACCACTTATCAGCGCACCATCGTCTTCGTCGAAACCTTCGGCGACTCAGCCCAGTTCTTCCCCTGGGACTTCGAGAACCGCGTCGAGACCGACGGAGTCCACCGGTCCGTCCGCGGCTGGCTGGGGCGGGCCGGGCAGTGGCGTCTCTTCATGGAGGACGAATGGACCACGGCACCCACGCGCGCACCCTGGCGCATCGTGCCGCGGGGATCGGCGCGCCTGGTCGTGGGGCTCGAGGACGCCCTGGAGGAGATCTACTACCGGGAGGGAGGGCGCAGCCTGTCCCTCAGGCTGGGCCGGACTGTCGTCGAGTGGAGCGGCCAGCGGGGCGCGACCTACCGGCTTCTCGAAGGCGCCGTCCGGCTGGCCGACGTGGAGACGGAAGGGCTGGTGCTGGATGCGTTCGCGGTGCAGGCCACCGAAAACGGCGGGAGCGCGGAGCTGGGGGTGCTGATCGGGGACGACCGGCTGCAGCTGGTCTTCGCGAACCTCGAAGGGGCGGGCCGCTACCGGGCGTGGGCCCGCCGGGATACCCTCGAGTTCTTCTGGCCGGAGGTGGCGGTGACCTGGGAGGAGACCCGCAGCTTCGAGCGGGCACGGCGGGGTGTCCCGGTGCTGTGGCACATCGAGTCGGCGGACGGCACGCTCTCCGGGGCCTTCGAGTCCGTGAGCTCCCACGTGCAGGCCCTCGACGGAGCCGGCGCCATCCTGCCGGTCCTGGCGGTCTACGAAGTCTCCGGCCAGGTCAACGTCGGCGGAGATGAGGTGGCGGTGAAGGGCTTCCTGCGCCACTTCCAGCGATGATCAGCGTGCAGCGGCCGGCAGAATGAGCGACGCGCTTCTACGTGCCATCGTGGCGATTGTGGGCGGCGCGCTCGCGGGCGGCCTCACGAACACGGTCGCGATCTGGATGCTCTTTCACCCCTACCGCCCACCGCAGGTTCTGGGATTGCGCATCCGGTTCCTGCAGGGCGCCATTCCCAAGAATCAGGCCCGGCTGGCCGCCGCGATCGGCCGCGCCGTGGGGAACCGGCTCCTGACGGAGGAGGACCTCACGCGCGTCCTGGCCGAGCCCGAGTTCCGGGAAGCGTTCGATCGCGGGCTCGCGCACTTCCTCGACGACGTGCTGGAGGTGGAGAGGGGCTCGGTGCGCGACCTTCTGGGGCCGGACGTGATGGCCGAGGCCGCCCCGGTCATCGAGGACGTGCTCGATCACACCGTCGCCAGGATCGAGAAGCACCTTCATTCCGCCGAGTTCGCCGAGGCGGTGGAGGCGCGGGCATCGGAGTTGGCCGCCTTCGTCGCCGACCAGCCGGTCAGCGACGTACTGGTCCCCGGGCAGGAGGCCGCGGTGGCGGACGCGGTGGCGGGATGGGCCGAGGCCGCCGTCGCGACCGACCGGTTCCGGCAGGCGGTCTCCGAGTACATGCGCGATGCGGTGGAACGGTTGCTGCGCCCGGACGTCACCCTCAGGGACCTGCTTCCCCCCGGAATGGTCCCGACCGTGGAGCGAGCGATCGCCGGATACGTGCCGCTCGTCATACGGCGCCTGGGAGCGCTCCTCGAACAGCCGGCCACGCGACTTCGCTTCGAGCGGGTGACCCGCGACCTGTTGCGGCGCTTCCTGCAGGACCTCCGCTTCCACCAGCGCGTGGTCGCGCGCCTGGTCCTCAACGAAGAGACCATCGCCAGGGTCTTCCGCACCATCCAGACGGAGGGCGCGGAACGGATCGCCGGTCTGTTCCACGAGCCCGACGCCGAAGAGGCCACCGCCAGGGGCATCAGCGACGCGATCGGCGATCTGCTGGACCGGCCGGTCACCGATGTGTTCGGCGAGCCGGGCGATGCCGGGGTCACCGAAACCATCGAGACGCTCGCGTCGTGGCTGGTGGCGCTGGCGCGCGACCCATCCGCGCGGGACTTCGTGACGGAAAAGCTGGAGGCCGGGCTGGCCCGGATCTCCGAGCGCAGCTGGGGAGAGCTGCTGCAGGAGGTGTCGCCGGAACGGGTGTCCACCTGGGTGGTCGCCGCAGTCCGGACCGAGGTCGCGGCGACCTTCTACCGCGACGGTGTTCGCCGTCTGGCCACCGCCGCGCTGGAGCGTCCCATCGGGCGTCCGGCGAGGCTGCTCCCGGGCGGAGCCGCGGCCAGCATCCGGCAGGCCGCGAGCGACCCGCTATGGCAGGGGATTCAGGCCCAGATCCCCTCCGTGGTGACCCGCCTCGACGTCGCGCACCGCGTCGAGGCGAAGGTGCTGGAGTTCCCCGTCGAGCGGATGGAAGAACTGGTTCGGCGGGTGACGGACCGTGAACTCCGCATGATCGTCTACCTCGGCTACGCGCTCGGGGCGTTCATCGGAACCCTGCTGGTCGCGCTGAACCGGTTCTGGAGCTGACGCCGCGCCGGTCCGGGAAGGGGGCCGGGCAGCTCCGGGCGCACCCGGCGCCACGGTCGGCGGCCCCCGCTGAGCACGTCCGAAAGGGCCCGGTCAGCGCCGCCTGGTCCGCCCTCCCCGCTTCGGCGCCGCGGTGCGGAAGTAGCGCCGCGAACGCCGCTGGTGCGATCCGCGAGCATCCCGCTTCAGCCAGTTCAGGACGGTGAAGTGTCGTTTGGCGGTCTTGCTCCACCCCCATTCCTTCGTCAACGCCCGTTCCAGCTCCTCGAGATGCTTCTCGCTGTGCTCTCCGACTCTTTCGGCATCCTTGCCCGTACGCCACCGCCCCGGAAGAGGTCCTCCTTCATCCGCCCGCCCCGGCATGCCCAGGTAGACGCCCAGCGCCAGCGCGATCACCCCACCGAGTATCTGCCAGAACAGCGTCATCGCACGGCCTCCACCCCGGCGCCGCACTCCGTCCTCACCCATTCGAGGTAGGCCGCCGTCCCGCCCACCACCTCGTGCGCGATCAGCTCGGGCACATCGTAAGGGTGAAGCTCCGCCGCGCGCTCGAGCAGCCGGGGAAGGACGGCACGGGTCGTCTTGAGGATCGCCACGGCTTCCTGGTCCCGGTGCACCTCACCCTCCCAGCGATAGACGCTCACCGCGCCCGGGACGATGGTCCCGCACGCCGCCAACCGCTCGTCGACCAGGGCACGGACCACCTCCTCGGCAACGCCCGCCCCCGGAGCGGTCATGAGAACCGTCACCACGTCCATGCTCAGGCCACGAACATCGTCTGCTCGACCGAGTCCGCCCTGTAGAACGACTCGATGACTTCGGAGTAGCGCTCCGTGACCACGCTCCGCTTCACCTTCTGCGTCGGGGTCAGCTCCCCGTTCTCGACTGTGAAGGGGTCGGCCACGAGCCCCACCTTCTTCGGCTTCTCGAAGCGCGCCAGGTCACGCATCTCGCTGAAGAACTCCTCTTCCAGCAGGGCCTGGCACTTCGGGTCGCCCAGCAGCGCCCGCGGGTCCGACGCATCGAGCCCGGCCCCCTCGGCCCAGCTCCCGAGCCGCTCGAAGGCGGGAACGACCAGCACCGCACAGAACTTGCGGCCCTCGCCCACCACGACCGCCTGGTCGACGTACGCGTTCTTCTTGAGCAGGTTCTCGATCAGCTGCGGGGCCACGTACTTCCCGCCCGACGTCTTGATGAGGTCCTTCTTGCGATCCGTGATCCTCAGGAAACCGTCGCTGCTCAGCTCGCCGATGTCGCCGGTGCTGAACCAGCCGTCGTCCGCGATCACTTCGCGCGTCATCTCCTCGAGGCCGTAGTACCCCTTCATGACCTGCGGGCCCCGGATGAGGATCTCGCCGTCCTCCGCGATGCGGATTTCGGTGCCGGGGACCGGCTGGCCCACGGTCCCGATGCGGAAGTGCTCGGGGGTGTTGACGTTGGTCACGGGGGAGGTCTCGCTCAGCCCGTACCCCTCGAGGATCATGATCCCGGCGCCGAGGAAGAAGCGGTTGATCTCGGGCGCGAGCGCGGCCCCGCCGCTCACGAAGTAGCGCAGGCGCCCGCCCACCGCGGCCCGGAGCTTGGAGAACACGAGCTTGTCCACGATCCCGTACTGCAGCCCCACCAGGAACGGGACCTTCGCCCCGCTCTCGCGGCACAGGGCCACCCGCCGCCCCACCTTCGCCGCCCATCCCACGATCTTCGCCTTCAGGCCGCTGGCGTCGAGCACCTTCTGATAGACCTTCTCGTAGAGGCGCGGCACCGAAACCAGCACGGTCGGCCGCAGTACCCTCATGTCCGCCGCGACCGTCTCGATGCCGCCGTGGGTGATCACGCACCCGCGGGTGAAGAAGAGGTAGTCCACCATGCGCTGCAGGATGTGCGAGAGCGGCAGGAAGGACAGGCTCACGTCGTCGGGGCCGACCGGGAGCTGCTGCTCGGACGCCCAGATGTTCGACGCCATGTTGTTGTGCGTGAGCATCACCCCCTTGGGCGTGCCCGTGGTGCCCGAGGTGTAGATCATCGTGGCCACATCCTCGGGACGGGCCTCCTTCGCCGCGGCCTCGAAGTCGTCGTCCCCGGCGTCGTCCGCGCGCGCAAGGAAGTCCGACCACGCCACCGCCCCATCCCCCGCAGCCGCCCCGTCGAACACGACGATCTCCACCTCGCGGCCGAGATCCGCCACCGCCTCGCGCGCCTTCGCCAGCTGCTCCGCGTCGGAGACGAAGACCAGCGCGGCCCCCGAGTCCTTGATGATATAGGCAACCTGCGCCGCGGGAAGCGTGCTGTAGATCGGCACGTCGACCACCCCCGCGCAGAGGCAGGACCAGTCCGCCAGCGCCCACTCGGCGCGGTTCTCCGACAGGATGGCGGCCCGGTCCCCGCGTCCGACACCGGACCGCGCCAGCGCCGCGGCGCCCCGCCGCGCCACGTCGCGCACCTGGGCGTACGTGTAGGTTCTGGCCCCCTCGCCGGAAACGTTGTACGCCGCCTTATCCGCAAAACGGTCTGCCGTACGGAAAAACAGCTCTACCAGCGTTCCCTGCGGCACCTCGGCCTTGTTGGCGTAGTAATCGATCGTGTCTGCCATGGAGCTACCCACCTTCCAGGACGATCTCCACCGGTATGTCCTGCCTCAGCGAGAACAGGACGGAACAGTACTTCTCGCGCGACAGCTCGAGCGCCCGCTCGACCTTCCTACGGCTCGCCGGCGGCACACCGGTGACGTTGAACACCAGGCGCAGCCCGCTGTAGTGGCGGGGAGTCTCACTCCGGCGCGCGCCCTGGGAGGTCACGTCAATGCTGTCGAACGGCACGCGCCCCTTCTCCAGGATCACCTTGACGTCGATGGCCATGCACGCCGCCACCCCCGTCAGCACCAGGTCCATCGGCGACGGGCCGGTGGCCGAATCGCCATCGACCATGATCTGCGGCCCGCCAACCGGTCCGCCATCGAATACGAGCCCGGAACCCGTCCAGGCGAGCCGGATCTCCTTGTCCGTCTTCATCACGAGTCGCCCTGTGCGCCTTCGGCCTCCTCGCCGTCGTCGCGCAGCTGCCGAAGGGTGGCCTGCGCATGCGCCATATGGTCGCCCGCCTCGTCCTCCGCGGGGCCTCCCGCGAGAAACGCCTCGAGGTGCTCGGCGGCCTCTGCCTCCGACCCCTGCCGGAGCAGGATGAACGCGAGGCCGTAGTGCGCGCCGGGTGCCTGCGGATACCGGTAGAGGACGTGCCTATACGTCTTCGCCGCATCCTCGTCCATGCCCATCCGCGTGTAGGTGATGGCGATCTGCTGGAGGACGATGGGGTCGCCCGGGGACTCCTTGAGCGCCAGTCGAAAGGAAGTCAGCGCTTCATGGAACTTGCCCTCCTGGGAAAGCGCGAGCCCTTCCTCGTAGTAGTCGACTCGCTCGGCTCCCGAGGTTCCCCCGAAGATCTTGTTCCAGATCGTCATGGACGAAAGTCGCTGCCCCTTGGTTGTTTCAGCGGGCCGGATCCTTCCCCGTGCACGGGTACATCCCTTGAAGGTATCGGAATCCGGAACCGGGACAAGGCACTATTTGACATCGCCCATCAGGCGTTTCACGAAGGGGCTGACGATGATCGCGACCAATCCGCATCCACCGATGATCAGGGCAACGGACATGAAGAGCGGTGACGGTTCAAGACCCTCGAGCCGCCCGGCCACCCGTCCGGCGATGAGGTTCCCGAGGGCCGCTGCGACAAACCAGACGCCCATCATCTGGCCGACCCGGCTACGGGGAGCCAGCTTGGTCATCGCCGACAATCCGACCGGAGACAGCGCCAGCTCGCCGACAGTGTGCAGGAAGTACATGACGACGAGCCAGGAAGCCGACACCGGAGAGTCCGGCGTCGCGTTGGCGGCGCCCCAGGCAATCACGAAGAAACCGGCCGAAGCACCCAGGAGTCCGAGGGCGAACTTCATCGGCACGGACGGGTTGGCCTGACGGTTGGCCAGCCACACCCAGAACCACGCGAAGACGGGCGCCAGGATGACGATGAAGACGGGATTCACCGATGCAAACCAGCTGGCCGGGTACTCCCAGGATCCGATGGTGCGGTCCGTGAAGTCGCGAGCGAAGAGGCTGAGCGAAGTCCCCGCCTGTTCAAAGGCGGACCAGAAGAGCGCGGCCAGCAGGAAGAGCCAGAAGATCACCACGACCTTCTTGCGCTCTTCGGCGTCATGGCCACCCCAGAACAGGACGTACAGGAAATAGGCTCCCATGATGCCCAGAATCCCGTAGGTCATGTACTCGGCAATATCGGCCAGGCCCACCGGGATCGCGCCGTTGGACACCAGCAGCCCGAATGCGACCACGGCCACGGCGATGGCGGTGAGTGTACCGAAGAACGTCCGGCCGGTGCGGGCCACTGCCTCGGCCGACTTGTCGGTCCGCAGGATCCCGGCATTCCCCAGATTGCGGTAGCCCCGCCGGAACTGGATCAGGCCGGCGACCATGCCGATCCCCGCCAGCGAGAACCCCACGTGCCAATTGTACCCTTCCCCCAACCAACCGCAGAGGAGTGGCCCGAGCAGGGCCCCGATGTTGATCCCCATGTAGAAGATCGAGAACCCCGCATCGCGCCGCGCTCCTCCTTCCGGGTACAGGTCGGCTACAATCGCGCTCACGTTGGGCTTGAGGAGCCCCGTACCGATGACGATGAGGATCAATCCCAGGAAGAACGTGAACTGGGTCGGGACCGCCATGCTGAAGTGACCCGCCGCGATGATGCAGCCTCCCACGAAGACCGCCTTGCGCTGCCCCCACAACTGGTCCGCGACCCAGCCGCCCGGCAGAGCGAGCAGGTAGACGAAGCTCGTGTACAGTCCGTAGATGGCGCCCGCGGTCACGACATCGAATCCGAGGCCCGGGTTCGTGCCGATCGTCACTCCGGTCAGGTACAGCGTGAGGAGCGCACGCATCCCGTAGTAGGAAAAGCGCTCCCACATCTCGGTAAAGAAGAGCGTCGGTAGCCCCTTCGGGTGGCCGGGGAAGAGGCCGGGTTCGAATTCGATCCCTTTTGGATTCGTCATGTGCGCCTCGGGGTACGGGAATCGTGATCGTCCGGGTCGGGCAGGCTTTGCGGAACCTCCCACCGCGCCAGGCAGCCAGGGCTGCCGAACCAGTCGCCCAACCTACGGACTGGGGCGCTCCGGGGCGAGTGGGGGAGTCCCGCCCTCCATGATCGTCCGGAAGACGTGCGCGTCGATGTTCCCGCCCGAGACCACCGCCACCACCGGCCCGTCCCCGACCCCCGGCAGACCCCGCAGCGCTGCCGCCACGGCCGCGCCGGCCGCACCCTCGGCGACGACATGCGCCCCTCTCGCCAACACCCGGATCGCCGCACACACCTCCTTGATCGAGACGACGACCGACCCCGCGAGCAACGAGCTGGCAAGCGGCCACATCTCCTCCAGGACGCCGGTCGACCCGATCCCGTCGACGAACGAGGGGCGGTGCGGCACCTGGACCGGGCGGCCGGCATCGAGCGCGGCCGCGAAGGGGGCCGCGGTCTCGACCTCGGCGGCGAAGACGGGCACTCCCGGGGCCAGCCCGCGTAGCGCGGCCGCGATCCCGCACGAGAGGCCGCCGCCGCCGTACGGCACCACCACCGCGCGCACCCCGGGCAGCTCCTCGGCGATCTCCAGCCCGACGGTGCCGTTCCCCGCGATCACCGCCGGATCGCTCACCGGGTGGATGAAGTACCCGTCCTCGGCCGGGTGGCCGTGGTCGCGCAGCACGGCCCACCATTCGTCGAAGGGGAGCGGGACCGCGGTCGCGCCCAGCCGCGCGATGGCGTCGAGCTTGGTGCGGGGCGCCGTGTCCGGGACGATCACCCTGCAGGGCACGCCGAGCCGCCGGGCCGCGAGTGCCACCCCCTGGGCCATGTTCCCCGCGCTGCCGGTGTAGACGCCCCGCTCGATGAGCGCCGGATCGGCGAGCGCCATTGCGTTGGCCGCGCCCCGGACCTTGAACGACCCGATCGGTTGCAGGCACTCCAGCTTCACCCGGATCCCGGTGGGTGCGCCCGGGTCGTCGAGGCGCAGTAGCGGGGATCGGATCGCCAACCCGGCGATGCGCGAACGCGCGGCCCGGATGGCGCTCAGCGGGACAGGCAACTTGTTGGGGGTCATCCGGCAACCTATGGTCAGAGGCCGCATCGCTCCAGCCGCGAGAAACCAATGAACCGCGAAGCCCATTCAGTCCTCGAACCCGACAGCCGCGCGGCGCGCGGACCCGGCAGCCACATGGCCATGGACACCTTCGGCGATCCGCCATCCGCCGAATCTCCGCTCGTCCGCTTTCTCTATCCCGCCCCCGCCCAGCGGCGCACGGCGGGCGGCATCTTCAAATGGTGGGAGAGCCGGCGCCTGGCCTACAACGTGATCGTCGGGGCGGGCGGGGCGCTCACGATGTCGATCGCGACCGTGTTCGGCCAGCTCGTCGGACAGCCAATGGCGGTCGGCCAGTTCCTCGCACCGGTGATCCCCATCGCGATCATGGCGAACATCTGCTACACGCTGGGCCCGCTGACCGAGTGGGGACTCCACAGGCTGTGGGGCAGGGAGGTCGAGCCGGTCGGACCGCATCTCTTCCGGGCGGGTCTCATCCTCTCCGCGGGAGCCACCTTCCTGCTCCCGACGCTGCTGATGGGGTTCGCCCTGGTACTCTGGATGGTGCGGGGGATCTTCGGCATCGGCTAGCCGCCAGCGCGGTCGGCCCCACCCGCGCTCAGCCCCACCCCTCGTCCCCGATCAGGGGAACGAACCGCACCGACCCCAGCTCCTCGCGACTGAGCCCACCCGACGCGTCGCGCCGCTCCCGCACCAGCGCCTGGCTCCCCCCACCCGTCCCCACCGGCATGACCAGGCGCCCGCCCGGCCCCAACTGGTCCCTCAGCGGACCTGGGACGCGCGGCCCGGCGGCCGCCACCGCGATCGCGTCGTAGGGAGCGTGCTCGGGCCACCCCACCGAACCGTCCCCGCGCCGAATCCGCACGCTGTCGTACCCGAGCTTCCGCAGCAGGGCCCGGGCTCCGTCGGCGAGCGACGCGTGCCTCTCCACCGTGTAGACCGCCCCGCAGAGTCTGCTGAGCACCGCGGCCGAGTATCCCGACCCGGTCCCCACCTCCAGCACCCTGTCCCCCGGCGCCAGCTCGAGCGCTTCGGCCATCCACGCCACCATGTACGGCTGCGAGATCGTCTGTCCCATGCCGATCGGGAGCGGTCTGTCGGCGTAGGCTGCGTGGGCATGGCCCCGCGGCGCGAACAGCTCGCGCGGCACACGGGCCATCGCATCGATGACGCGCGTATCGCCGATACCCCTCCCGGCGAGGTGCCGCCTCAGCATCCGCTGGCGCGCCCGCTCCAGTCCGCGGTCCGATGCGGCGGCCACGGGCCGCTTGCCTGCCGCCCTACCGGGTGCCGGCAGCCGGGGTCACCGACCAGAAGTCGATCCCGCCGGGCTGATGCTGGAGCTCGATGCTGTCCACCAGCGTAAGCGTCTCGAGGTCGATCACGTCGAGGGAGCCGCGCACGGACCCGGCCGACTCGTTCGACACGAAGGCGTAACGGCCATCCGGACTGGCCACGACCCCGTGTGTAACCGGTCGCGAGGTGGCGATCCGGGCGAGTTCATCCCCCGTCTCCAGGTCGAACACGGCGACCGCCTGCTCACCCTTCAGCGTCGCGATCAGGCGCTCGCCGCCAGCCGTCACCTCCAGGTTGTACGGCGCCATGCCCGTTGCGAAGCGGCGCGACACCGTCCATCGCTCCGTGTCGATCTCGAGGATTTCCTGATTCCTGTTGCAGGCCACGTAGACCACGCGGCCGGCCCGCGCTCCCGCCCCGGGCTCGACCCAGGTCGGGCTGCACACCCTGTCGCCCATGGCGGTGGCGCCCTCCGCGGCGGCCCGTTCCAGCCCCTCCATCCCCGGCGTCACGTCGAAGCGGGCGCTCACCTCGAAGGTCTCCAGGTCGATCTCGACCAGCCGGTCGGAGTGCATGCACGCCGAGTAGTGCCGCGACCCGGCGGCGCCCACGCGGCTGCCGTGCGGCATCAGGCAGGTCCGCACCCGCGTGACCTCGATCATCTCCGGGGCGTAGACCACCGACACGTCGGACGGCACCCTGTCGCCGTGCAGGTTGAAGTTCACCGCGAGGAGGAACTGGCCGTCCGGAGTGATCCCCATGGTCGCCGGGAACAGTCCCAGCTGCGTCCGTCCAACCAGCGTGTCGGGTCCCGCGTGGAACTTCCACAGGTGCCCGCGGGGCGTGCCGTGGGCGATCGTGACGTACCAGTACTGCCCGTCGGGCGAGACGCTCACCCCGTGCGCGCCGTCGTTGTCCCCCGGCATGATCCCGACCGGGATCTCCTTCTCCACCGCGAGGCCCTCGCCCGGTGTGAAGAGCACCCGGCTCACCAGGTCGGATGACTCGTTGGCGACGTAGAGCCGGTACTCGGGCGCCTGGGCCAGCGCCGCGGGGGCGGGGAGCAGCGCCGCGAGAACGAGCCCGAGCCCCCTCACGAGACCGGCGCCTTCCGCCGCGGCTCCAGACGCACGACCCAGAGCCCGGAGTTCAGGTCGGAGACGAAGATGTGCCCCTTGAAGAGCTGGGGCCCCCACGCCATCGGAGAATTGGGGACGAGCCCGTCGGGACTGCCGGTGGGCAGCCAGGCCATCTCCCGTCCCTGGCGGTAGAGGTCGCCCCGGAGTTCGCCGGAGACATCCACGACGCGGAGCCCCGCCTGGTAGTAGGCGACGTACATCCTGTCGTCCTCGATCCAGAGGTTGTGCGCCCCGGCCTCCGGCACCTCGTAGCGCGCGACCTCGCGCAGGTTCTCCGGATCCTCGAGGTCCAGGATGTGGACGAACCCCCGCGAGCCGTCACCCGGATGAGCGTTGCGGGACACGCAGTCCTCACAATCGAAGATCTCGTCGCCCACGAAGAGGTAGCGGTGCCCGTCCGCGTTGGTGTACGGCACGGCGAAGTGGGTGTTGCCTTCCGGATACGCGTAGTGGCTCACCACGACCGGCGCGGCCGGAAACCCGCCCCAGCGCCCGTCTCCAACATCGAGGATGTAGACGCCGTCGTTCCAGTATGAGACGTACGCCAGGCCGTCCACCACCCAGATGTCGTGGAGGTACTTGCCGGGCGACTCGATCCCCCAGCGCCCCGCCTCGACGACCCTTCCGGGGTCGCTGATGTTCAGGATGTGCACGTCGAGGGTGCCGTTGTGGATCGCGTAGAGCATGTCGCCCGCGAAGAAGACGTTGTGGACGCCCCCGGTGAGGTCCCCGATGTAGGTGTCGGCGATGACCGGGTGCGCCGGGTCGGCCAGATCCAGCACGATGATCCCGTTCCTGCGGTCGCTGGCGCCCTCCCGGGTGATGACCGCGAGCGTGCCCTCGGGGTTGACCTTGACGTCGTTGACCACCCGCGCGTCGACCTCGACGAAGTCGGTCAGAACGGGCGTGCCCGGGTTCGTGACGTCCCACACGAGCATGCGCTGGCCCCCGGCATGCGTACCCGTATAGACATAGTCGCGCCCGTCGGCTCCGGTGAAGGCCCACAGGTCGGAGGTGGGTCGGTCGGCCACGAGCCCGCGCCCCACGATGATCGCGTCGTGCTCCACGCCTCGTTCCACGACCTCGATGAGCGCCTGGCCGGTGCGACCGGCGGCGTTCGCCACGACCCGGTAGAGCCCCGGCCGCTCCGCCACGAAGGCGCCGTCCGCATAGACGGATGCGCCGGAGTTTGTTCGCGTGTCGAACGAAGTCACCGAGAAATCGGTCGGCGCGCCCTCGACCTCCGCCCCCGCCGCGTCCAGCGACATCGCCGCGAACCGCACCACGTCTCCGGTTCGCGCACGGGAGGCGCCGGAGACCTCGACTGCCGCGACCGGGTTATCCTCGACCTCGAGGGAGAACGTCGCCTCGACCCCCTCGGCGCGGGCCGTGATCGTCACCTCGCCGGGGAGCTGCGCGTGCACGAAACCTCGGGCATCGACGGTAGCCAGGCGGGCGCGATCGCTCGTCCACACCACCTCGACCGTGCGGCGCTCGCTCCCGTTCGCTGCCAACGCCCGGGCGTGCAGCCGCACGACCGACCCCGTGAAGAAGCGCACCCCGGGACCGTCGATCTCCAGTGTAGCGACCGGAGGCCCGACGACCCGGATCGGCACCGTGAAGGTGCGGATCTCGGGCGGGCCGGTGCCGCTGGCGGGTGGGGCCCGGATCGCCATGCGGAGTTCCGCTTCCCCCTCGGCCACACCGCGGAGGAAGCCCTCCTCGAGGACCGCGACGCGCGAATCGATGGCGCTGAGGATGCGGATTCCCGCCACGGGATCGCCGGCGTCGTCGTACGCGACGATGTCCACATCCTCGCCCATCGCGAGGGAGTCACCGACCTGGACCACCACTTCCGCGGGCTCCGGGCGGACATCGACGACGCGCGCGCCGATCCGTACCCCCGCTGAATAGCCCCGGGCCTCGAAGGCGGGGTCGGGGTCCGCGGCCGAACCCGAATCGACCGGTGGCGTCGGTTGCACGACGGGCGTCTCCGGCTGTTCGGTGGGTGGAGCGGTTTCGGTGGCGGGCGGCGGAGTGGGCGGCGCCGCGGTCGAGACGGTCGCCCTGGAGGTGCTTCCGCCACAGGCGGCGACGAGGAGGGCGAGGATGGCTGGAACGGCGGGTCTGGTCATTGTTGCTCCTGATTGTGCTTGCGGGACACGGTGAAGCGGTGCTCCCCCCGGTGGGTCCGACCGAGACCCGGACCCCGGCGGCGCGATGGCGTTCTACCGAGCCCGCGGCGCTCCACAATATGGTAGCGTGTGCGGTTGGGCGGGAACATGGCGCGATGGGCGCACGTCCCTTTCAATACACTCCACCCCCGATCCGGTGTTCCCCTCGTGGCGTATTGCCGGGCTCGAGAATAGCTTGTCACGCCATGACCGGGTTTTCGGAGCGAGTGTATGACTGTGTGCGGAGCATCCCCAGGGGACGGATCATCAACTACGGGAGCGTGGCCGCTCTTGTGGGGGAGCCGCGGGCCGCGCGGGGAGTCGGCTACGCCCTCGGCCACCTTCGGCCCGGCTCCGACGTGCCCTGGTGGCGCGTCGTGAATCGAAGGGGCGCGATCTCGACCTCGCGCCTCAACGGCCTTGCCCAGCGGCAGCGTGCGATTCTGGAGAGCGAAGGCGTGGAGTTCGACGCCAATGGGGAAGCGTCCTGGGAACGGTTCGGATGGGATCCGCACGCATGAGGGCCCCCTGGCTTGTGAATCGTTTCACAAACGCACGGGGGCGCGAAGAGGCGGCGCAGCCCGGCCCATGACGAGGAATCCGGCCGCGGTCCTCGCCACGGCAGCGTTCCTCGCCACCACCGCCTGTGGCCCGCCCGCAACCGATTTCCACGTCGCCTACGCCGAGATCGTCGCCGAGGAGGACGCGCGGGGCGAGATCGGCCTGGAGCGGGTGCGGGCCCACCTCGGCAGCGGCGACCCGCGCATTCGCGCCGCCGCCGTGCGGGCGCTCGGGCGGCTGGAGGACCCACCCCTTCACGGTGAGATCTCGCCGCTGCTCGGCGACCCGGACCCCACGGTGCGCGCCGCCGCGGCCACCGCCCTCGCGCAATCCGTCTTCGGCACCGACCCCGGTGAGGTCACCCGGCTCCTCGCCTCGCGCATCCCGGAAGAGACCGACCCGGCGGCGCTCGGCGCGCTGGCCACCAACCTCGGCCGCCTCACCCTGCGAACCCCCGATCACCGCGCGGAAGCCACCGCCGCTCTGACCGCCACCTCGGCCCGCTTCCTCTCCCTGCCCGGCGACCCCGACCTCACCGCCCGGCTCGGCCTCGCGCGCGGAATCGAGGCCTTCGCCCGCGGCGGCCAGGCGGGCGACTCGCTCCGCTTCGCGCTCGCCACGGCCGCGGCCTCCCTGGCCACGCTCACCCTCCCGCCCGGCGACCCGAACGCGCAGACCGCCGCCCGGATCCGGCGCACCGCCACCGCCGCGCTCGTCCACCTGGGCCAGCTCGGCGAGGACGCCGCGCTCCGGCTGCTGCAGGACGAAGACTGGGGCGTGCGGCGCCAGGTCGTTTTGGGCGCGAACCGCTACGGTACCGGGCTCGAGGGGGTCATCCCGGCCGCGCTGGACGACCCCGACCCGCGGGTGCGCGTGGAGGCGGTGCGCGCTCACCACCGCTGGCTGCGCTCCACGCGGGGCTGCGGCGCGATCATCGAGGCCGTGGCCGACCCCGATCCGGATGTTGCCGCGATCGCGATCGGGCTGCTGGGGCGTCCCTGCAGTGACACGGAGGCACAGGTGGCGGCACTGCGCGGCCGGGTCGCGGAGCTGGGCGGGGCGGGGGCGGCGGCCGGGGACGACGACGAGGCCGCCGCAACCGGCTGGCGGGCGCCGTCCCGGGCGCTCCATGCGCTCGCGGGGCTCGTGCCGGACGAGGTGGCGGGCGATGTCGGGCGGTTCGCGCGGCACTCCAACCCGTTCGTGAGGGCGTGGGCAGCGCGGGCCGCGGGACAGGCGGGGCTCGAGGACGCGCTGGCCGACCTCGCCGATGACCCCGATCCCAACGTGCGCGAGGCCGCGCTGCAGGGACTGGCGGCGGCGGGGGGGGAGGGGGTGGCGGAGATCTTTCTCGCACAACTCGACCAGGACGACCCGCAACTCGTCATGACCGCAGCCCGGCAGATCGCGCGGCTGCCTCACGAGGAGACGCCCGCCCCCGCCCTGCTGGCCGCCCTCGCGCGCTTCACGGCCCGCGAGCGCAAGACCGAAAGAGACGCAAGAGTTGCCGTTTTGGACGCAATCGGCGCCGTGGGCGGGTTTTCCAGTGACGATCTCGAGCCGTACCTCACCGACTTCGACCCGGTCGTGGCCGACCGCGCCGCCGCGCTCCTCAACGCTGACGGCGGGGAGGAGTACGAAGCCGCGCCGCGCGCACTCCCCCGCACCCCTCCCCCCGACGCCGCGCGGCTCGCCGAGCTGGAACGATCCGCCGTCGTGCTGACCATGGCCGGCCTCGGCGACATCGTGATCGCGCTCCGGCCCGACCTCGCTGCCACCAACGCCGACCGCTTCGCGCGCCTGGCCGCCGAGGGCCAACTGGACGGCCTCACCTTCCACCGCGTCGAGCCCAACTTCGTGATCCAGGGTGGCAGCCCCAACGCCAACGAGTACTCGGGCGACGGCCCCTACAGCCGCGACGAGATCAGCGATCATCCCCACTGGCGCGGTGCCGTGGGCCTCTCCACCCGCGGCCGCGACACCGGCGATGGGCAGATCTTCGTCAATCTCGCGGACAATCTCCGCCTCGACTTCAACTACACCATCTACGGAGTGGTGGTGGAGGGGCTGGAAGTGGTCGACGCCGTCCAGGAGGGGGCGGTGATCGAGAGGGCGATGGTGGTGCGCAGGTGAACGGACCAGCGTCCGCGCACGCGCGACTCGCGCCCGCAGGCCGGAACTGTAAAGTTGACATTACAATGTGTCATGCTCTCTTTACGTCTCGCTCGCGCGGATTGATCTACGCCCTTCTGGCGCCCGCCCTCCTCGCATGCCAGCCCCCAATACATGAGATCGCCCGCCGCGTGGAGATCGTCCGCACCGAGTACGGCGTCCCCCACATCCTCGCAGACGACTTCGAGGCCATGGGATTCGGACTCGGCTACGTACAGTCCGAGGACTACAGCGCCCGACTTCACCGGCCCCGACGCCCTCGCCCGCGACGTGCAGACCTGGAGCCGGGGAGACGCTGCCCGCTTCCGCCGCAACCTGGCTGCGCGCGAAAGGTCGGCGACCCCCGTTTCCGCTGCCGGCCCGCCAGCCGATGCCCTCCCGCAGCAGCCGCCCCCTCCCTCCACCTCCTTCCTCCTGGACGGCTCCAACGCCTGGGCTTTCCACGGCACCCGCACCGAGTCCGGCCACACCATCCTGCTGCGCAACCCGCACCTCAGCTGGGGTGGCGGCGACCTCCTCGCCCGTCCATCCGGCTCGACCTACTACGAAGCGCACGTCCGCGTTCCCGGCGTGATCGACTTCTACGGCGACTTCCGGATCGGGACCGCGTTCGGCATCATCGGCGGCTTCAATCCCCGGCTCGGCTGGGCCACGACCAACAATTCGCCCACGCTGTCACAGGTCTACCGCCTGCGCGCCCACCCGGAACTCGAGGACCACGCGCTCCTCGATGGCCAGCCGCTGCCTCTGGAGCGTCGCGACACCACCGTCGACTACCTCACCGAAGCCGGCGACACCGCCGTCGAGACCCGCACATCGTGGCACACCCCACACGGGCCGGTCGTCCACCGCACCGAGGACGACATCTACATCCTCAAAGACCCCAGGGACGGTGAATTCCGGCGCGGCGAGCAGTTCCTGCGGATGATGATGGCCGGCGACCTCGACGAGTGGCTCGGCGTGATGCGGATGCGCGCCCACCCCACGTCGAACTTCACCTACGCGGACGCGGACGGAAACATCGCGCACTACTACAACGCCCGGCTTCCCCTGCTCCCCCACCCGGTCACCGGCGACACGGCCGCCTTCGCCGATACGTCCGCCGACATCTGGTCCAGACTCGTCCCCCGGGAGGACCTGCCCCTCTACCTCAACCCGCCCGGCGGCTACGTCCAGCAGGCCAACGACACCCCCGACTACACCAACCTCAACGTGCCCGAACCGCGCTTGCGGCTGAGGAGCCAGCTGTCGCTGGAGCTGGCGGCGGGCGGCGAAGTCGACGGTGCCCCCGAACTCCTCACCCTCGAACACGTCATCGCGCTCAAGCACGCGCCGCGCATGCTCATGGCGGAGCGGGTGATGGACGACCTGCTGAGCGCGGGGCGGGCAGCGCTGAGTGGCGGAGGGACAAGCGATTCGGAGGCGGCGCGCGATCTGGAGGCGGCGGCCGATCGCGGCCTGGCCGAAGCCCTTACCGTACTCGCCGCGTGGGACCGGACCGCTTCAGCCGACAGCCGCGGTGGACTCCCTCCGAAACCGCGGAATTCCGCTCGACATTCCCTGGGGGGACATCCACCGCGTCATCCGGGGTGACGTGGACGTGCCGGTGTCCGGCTGCCCGCCCACCCTGGGCTGCTTCCGGGCCCTGTCCTTCGCGCCAGCCGGCAGAGGGACTGCAGCAGACGACGGAACGCCGGCCCGCGAGGGAGCGCAGACCAGCGTCGGATACCCCCGTCTCGCGGCCAATCGCGGCGACGCCTGGGTGCTCATCGTGCAATTCGGCGAGATCCCCAGAGCCTACACAGTACTCTCGTACGGCCAGACCGCCCGAGGCGAGTCCCCGCACTACTCCGACCAGGCCGCCATCTTCGCGAGCGGTCAGATGAAGCCGATCGCGTGGACCACCGAGGAAATCGAGAGGGCCGCGATCCGGCGCTACCGGCCGGGGCGGGAGCCGCGGTAGCACCGCTTGTCGGCTGCCTGCCTCCACCAGATGTAAACGGTCCTCCCCGTCACGGGGTCTCACCTGAAACCTGATCGCTGCAGAGACACGAAGGTATGGTTATCGACATGTCGATTCATGTCCCGTCCCGCATGGATATCAGGAGGCCCCAATGAACACGGAACGCAAGCTCGCTGCTGCATTCATCACCGCCACACTCGCCGCCGCCTGCTCCACCGACTCGCCCGAGCCGACCGTCGCCGCCGGCCAGTCGCCCGAGCGCCCCTGGGCCACCAGCCCCCCGGTCGAGGCAGTCGTGGAGGCAACCACCGGCGACGACGCGATCCTTTCCTATGTGTGGGACCTGGGCATGGACTCCCGCGGCCACGTCTACGTGGTAGACTTCCAGGAACCCGGGGTCATCGAGTTGAACGCCGACCTGGGCTACGTGCGCACGATCGGCCGGGAGGGCGAGGGCCCGGGAGAGTTCAAGAGGGCGGCCTCGGTCCAGTTCCTCCCGGGAGACAGCGTGCTCGTCTGGGACTCCCAGCTGCAACGGCTGACCGTATTCCCACCGGGTAGCGGCGAAGCCTTTTCCGTCCATTCGCTGGGCACGCAGGAGGGGAGCGGTACCACATGGAAGCTGCCGGGAAGCGCCGGCTACCTGGCGCTCTCGTCAACGGCGTACAGGGCCGACGGTTCCGACCAGGGTGAGACGCGAACCGCGGTCCTGAGGCACGTGCGTGAAGAAGACGGCCGGGTCGTGGACGACGTCATCTTCTCGTACCCCGCGGCCGAGATGTTGGTACTTCGGGCGGAAGGAGCTGTCAGCGTGTCCGGCCATCCCTTCGGGCGCCAGACATTTGTCGGCATCCTCGGAGACGGCCGGATCGTGCACGCCAGCTCGGATGCGCTGGAGGTGAAGGTCATCGACCTCACTGGTGATGTTCAGACCGCCTTCTCCTACCCCACCACCTATCTGGCGGTATCCCGTCGCGATCTGGCTGCCGCCGCCGATGGGCTGGGCCGGGACTTTGGCCGTGCACTTCGGGAAGGTGCGCCGTACGTCTGGCCATCGCTCACCGGCCTTGTGGTCGACGACCAGGACCGCGTCTGGATCGGGATCCGCGATGTCGACCGGTCCAGGTGGGAGTGGGCAGCCTTCCTGCCGGACGGAACGCATCAGCTCTCCGTCGAGCTCCCGGCCGAGTTCGAAGTGTACGCGATCGGCAGCGGCCGGATGATCGGCGTCGAGCAGGGCGAGTTGGACATCCCGCGGATCCGGGCGTACCGGCTGCCCTGATGAGGCGCCTGGGCGCGCGCCCTATCGTGGCACCAGCTCCAGCGCCAAGATTCGCCAAGAGCATCGTGCAAACCGTCGCCGCCTACTTCAGCTGTCCACTTCCAACCGGGGAGAAGTGCGAGGAGCAGGATCCAGGGATGCCGGAGGCCGGCCGGGTTGCACAGGGCACACGCGCTCCCGAATCTCTCCCCAGACATCGGATTGCCCCCGTGCAATGCACGGAACGCGACAGACCAGATTGTCATCGAAAGTAGCCCGCAGCTTCGTTCTGCCGCACTTTCAGCCGGCATCCACTTGACAATCCCGCCCCTCAGAGACAAGGCATTCGATGAACCCCCGCACCACCCCGGGCGCAACCGGCCTCCACCCCGCGCTCCTCGTCCTGGCCACCCTCGCGGCGCTGGCCACGCCCCCCCACCCCGCCACCACCCAGGCCCCGCCCACCACCCCACCCCCTCTCGACCTCACCACCCTGTTCGATCTCGGCCACCTCGTCCTTGACGAGAACGGCGACAGCGTGCCCGACCGCCTCGGCGCGGCACTGATCCTCGCGCCCGAGGCCACCGACGCGGAGCGGGCCGCCGCCGCCGAGATCACCGCGCGGCTGGGCTTCGAGACCATGGCCCTCGACCTGCCCCTGCGGCGCGGCCCCCGCCCCGGCCAGATCGGCATCCTGATCGGGCTCGGCGCGGTAGAAGCGGCCGGCCTCTCGGCCGCGGACTTCGGCCTGGACCCCGCCGCCCCACCGGGCGCGGCTGGCGCACCGGGCCCTGCGGCCACCCCCGACCCGTCCGGCACCCCCGGCACCGTCGCCACCCTCACCACCCCGTCCGGCGACCGCTGGATCGCCATCCTGGGCGACGACGACGCCTCCCTGCTCAGCGCGGCGCGCCTCCTGTCGGGCTCCCTTCCCCACATCCGGACGCTCTCCGGGCCCTCGATCGCGGACGTTGGCGAGGAACTCGCCGAATGGATTGCGGCGGGCGACACAATAGCTGAATCGGCCACCTTTGGTTTCCCCCACATCACTGTCAATAGCGAAACCGGCCAGCGCCGCCTGGTCGCCGAACTGAGCTTCGCCGGCGACCCCGATGCCGAAACTCCCCTGGATCCCAACACCGCCGATTCCCTCACCACCGACGCCCTTGACCGCCTCGCCGAACTCGCCCGCGATCGCTCGGAGGCCGGCGGCACCGAGCCCGACTCCGTCGACCTCCGCTTTCGGCACCTCTCCGCGGTGACCGTCACCAGCGGCGACCGCGAGATCGCGCTCCCCACCCTGGCCTCCCCGCCACCACCCGGCCCCGTCTCCGGCCGTCCCGGCGGGGGCGGCGGCTCGCTCGACCTTTCCAATCTGTACACGACCCAGGGGTTTCTCGGCGGCGGCGACATCCCCAACTCGATCAACGTGATCGTCGTGCCGGGCCGCGGCGCCGAGGGCGTGCCGGACCTCACCGCCCGCCTGGGCCTGGAGACCACCGGGTTCGTCGTCCCGCTGGTACGGACGCCGGACGAGATCGAGAGCGCCGCCCGCGAACCCACGATGGTCCTGGTAGGCAGCGACCACCCGCTCATCACCGAAATGGCCGACAGCGGGAAGGTCGCGCCGGGCGAGCTGCCTCCGGGCCACGGACTGATCGAGGTCGTGCCGGATGCGTTCGGAGGGAAGTCGGCGCTGGTCGTCACCGGTTCCGATCACGCGGGCGCCACGATGGCCACAAGGCGCCTCACCGAGGTCTTCCCGCGGGTCCATGGCGGGGACGACGGCACACCCACCTTCGACGACATCGAGCAGGAACTCTGGGGCACGCTGTCGGGCTACACGCCGGCAGGCCAAGCGGCGATCGGGCTGTACAAGCTCGACCGGATCGTCGCCGGGCTGGCCGATGAGGACATCGCCTCGGCCGAAATCCTCGTCTCCGTCGAGAAGGCCGCGCCGGGGCTGGCCGATGTGGTCCGCGAACGCGCCGCCGGCCTGGGAACGCAGGACATCTCCGTCACCATCGACAACCGGGACGTGCAGAACGCGGCCATCATCTTCGACGACCAGTTCGACGTGCCCTCCGAGGTGGACCGCTTCCGGGACGTAATCGAGGCCCGCGTGCTTCCCTCGCTCACGAGCGGCGCCCCCGTCCGCGTCCACGCCAGACTCTCGGAACCCCCCGACATCCGGCGCGCCGTCGCCGAAGAGGCACGCCGCCGCCTCATCGAGGCCGGGGCGGACCCCGACGCGACCAGCGTCGAGGTGCTGTCCGCATTCAAGCAGGGCTTCTTCTGGCTCCGCGAGTCGGTGGCGCCCAGGCTCGCCGGAGAGGAGATCGGAGAGATCGTGATCGAGTTCCTCCGCAACGATCCTCCGGAGGACTGGCCCCAGCAGGCCATGCACACGCCCCTGCGCTGGCTGCACGAGATCTTCCCGATCGACGAGGTTCTGGCGACGGATCTGGGCCTCGATGTCAGTCAAATCCGCTTCGAAATGTCGGAAAACGCGCCCATATACCGCGTACGGGCCACTTCCCCGGACGGTAGCACGCTCCTCGAAGAGACCTTCGACCCCGTCTGGGTCCTCCGCCCCTACGTCGACCGCTTCCGCGACTACGAGCACGTGCGGGTCACGACCGGGTGGATCACCGCCACCTCCGGCGCCGACACCCTGGCGCACGAGCGCATCGTCACCGATCCCGAATGGTTCTGGGACCGCTTCCAGGCCCGGACCCTGCCGGCGGTCTACGACCACGTGATGGAGCGGCACGAGGGCAATCCCCGCTCCGGGCGCGCCGACCAGCCGTACTTCGGCACGCTTACCGTCGAACTGGAGCTCAGCGAGCCCGACTACCGCCTCGGCGTCGACAACGAGATCATCGCGCCGATGGACGCGCTGCACGAGGAGATCTACTTCGGCACGATCGAGTTCTTCCAGCTGCTTGGCCGAAACGCGCGCGGGCAGGGCCTCAGCTACCCGGGACGCATCATCCCGGTCATGCGGCCCAGGGGGGACGGCGCGGCGGGGAGTGGGCGGATCACCTTCACCGGGTTCGCCACGCATCGTCCCGCCGTGGTCGTGCGCTACCGCACGGGCGACGGGGACACGGGCGAGCGGCGGCTCGATATTCCCAAGATCACGATGGAGCGCCCGAGCCTGAGGCGGATGGTGATCGCGCCCCGGCCCACCGGCGCCCTCGTGGGACAGGCGTTGCCGTCCACCCTCTCCCGCCTCGACTTCCGCGTCCGCGTCGACTCGGAGCCCGACGAACGCGAAGACCTGCTGCGGCTCGCCACGCCCGAATCCGTCGACGCCCGCATGATCTCCGCCGAGCAGATCGCCGCCACCGTCGCCAACCTGGGAGCGCTCCGCGACGCGGGGTTGTACGCGGCAGCGCTCGCCTACCAGGAGGTCGGCGAGATCGGGGTCTGGGCCGAATGGTCACACGAGCCGAACGACTCCACCCGCGTGACCGCCGTGTTGCCCGCGAACGGCAGGCCGGAGCGCCTTCCGGTCTGGTCGGACCTGCTGCCGGAGGGCTGGAACTACACGGGCGATAGAATCGTCCAGTGGGAAACGCCCATTCCCCCGCCCGAGGGCCACGAAATGCTGGCGAAAATGAGCCGTGCCTTCGACCACGCGACGATGTACCGGGTCGGCGAGAGCTATCTGGGCAAGACGACCTGGGCGATGGACCTCATGTCGCCCGTGACCGCCACCCACTGGTCGCGCGCCAAGGCCACCACCTTCAAACCCACCGTCGTCTACTCGGCGCGCCAGCACGCCAACGAGGTTTCGTCCACCAGTCACGTCCTCCGCCACGCCGAGCTGCTCCTCACCGACCCCGAGCAGATGGCCAGGCTGGACAAGGTCAACGTCGTCATCCACCCCTTCACCAACCCCGACGGCGCCCAGCTCGCCTACGACCTCTTCCGGATCACCCCGGACTACATCCTGCACGCGGGGTATCTCGGGTCGCTGGGGGTGGACGCGAGCGCGGGCGGCGGGAGCTTTCCCGTCTATCCGGAGTCCAGGGTACGGGGCGAACTCTGGGAACGCTGGTTGCCCGACATCTTCCTCAATCCCCACGGATACCCGAGCCACCAGGTCGTCCAGCTCTTCTCCGAATACACCGGCCTGGTGCGGCGCGGCCGCGTCACCGAGCGCAACTGGGGGTTCAACAAGGGGTGGTTCATGCCCGGATTCGGCTATATTGATGACCCCGCCTATCCCCGCCACAAGGACGCGGCCTTCAAGATCCGCGACTATATCACCGCGGCGATCAATTCCAACCGCGATGTCTTTGAGATGAACCAGCGGAATTATGACCGCTATCGCCGTTATGGTGCGGCTTTCGACCCTGAGGTCTTCCGGCTCCCGCTTACCGACAGCGTGCTGATCGAGATGCCGCTGAAGGGCTCGAGCGGACCGTCGGGCGGGGGCGCCTTCAACCCCCGGATCACCATCTGGAGCGGCACGACCGAGGCCCCGGACGAGACCGCGTACGGGCCGTGGATGGAGCTGGTGGCGAAGGCCGGGCTTTCGTGGGATCAAGCCATTCTGGACTACCTCCACGACGGCAATCACCGCGTGAACCGGAGCGGCTCGGCGTTCTTCGGAGGCGTGAGTCTGAGGATGAACCGGCCGCGGCCGGCGGCGGACTCGACGGATGACGAGGACGAGGCGGATGCCGTGGAAGGGGGCTCCGCACGTCGATGACGCCGCCGATCGATCTCGAGCGGTTGCGCGCGCGGGATCCGGAGCTGCTCGAGGCGCTGGTGCGGGAAGTGAGCCCCCACCTTCTGAGTGTGATCCGCGGCTACGTCCGGGACGACGACCGGGCCGACGACCTGTTGCAGGAGTGCTGGGTTCACATCCTGGAGCGGCTGGACGCCTACCGGCCGCAGGGACCGTTCGCGGCGTGGGCGGTCGCGGTGACCCGGAACGTCTGCACGTCGAGTCTGCGCCGGGATAGACGTGCGGATCAGGCCGAAGTGGGGATCGACGACCTCGGCGGCGAGCCCGACGATGCCCCCGACGCCGAAGAGCGGCGGTCGCAGCTGCGACTGCGGACCGCGCTGTTCAAGGCGCTGAGCAGGCTGCCGGACCGGGAGCGAGAGGCGATTGTGCTGCGAGTGCTCGAGGGACGGAGCACGGAGGAGACCTCGGAGACGCTGGGCGTCAGCCGGGGGGCGGTGGGGGACTTGGTGGAGCGGGGGCTCTACCGGATGCGGCGAATGAGGGCAGTTGGCACGGCTTTGGAGGGCTGGTTGGGGGGTATGTCGTAAAATGACCCTGCAAAATCGGGCCGGCGAGCGTTAATAGAGTAGAGGGACCGCACTGCAAGCCGAACCAAACGACTGTTCGCCCATGGCAACTCACCTGAATCTCTTCCGGCCGCGGCCGGATCGCGACGCGTTTTCTCGCGCCGTCCGGCGCGATCAGCGAGTATCGGATGCAGGTCCTGGTCGGTAGCCTCGCCGCTGCCGCGAGCCAGGCCGCGGACCCGGGTCCCGCCATGCCCGATGGCGTCGGGGGGCACGGTCGTTTCCGGGACCGGATGGAGATGGCAGCCGGATTCGCCGCCGCCTGGGCTCTGGTATCGGTTGGTTTTCTGTGGCTGGGGGGCGCGGACTTGTCGCCCCCCACCATGGTTTCGGGAGTTGCGGCGGGATTCTTCGGTGCAGTAGCCGCTCTCTCATGTCACCTTCGCGGCCAGACCCCGGCCCTGACCCGGACGTCGATCTGAAGCCCTCATCCACCCCCCCGCTCCTCGCGCTGCTCGCAAGTGCCAGGCTCCGCAAGCGCACCCGCATTGCGCTTGGCTTCGGCACCGCGTCCCGGATCATCGGCCCGGTCGCCTGCGCGGACAGCTGGCACGAACTCGGTGGCCTGGCGGAACAGCATCCCGGATCGCCGGCGCTGGTCGATACCTTCAGCGGCAACGGCAGCCCCACCGCGACAGGAGCCAGCGAGACGTGGAACGGCCAGCTGTCCCGGACCCCGGTCATCTGCTACGCCCGGCCGGACCCGGGCCGCGAGCAGCAGCTGAGCGAAACCGGCATCACTGTCGCGGCCCGCCTCCGTCCCGGCGTGGACGACGAACTCGGGGAGATCAACGCGGCCATCCTGAGCAGCATCGACGCCCAGTGCGACCGCCGCCTGCGCCAGCGCATCCTGCAGGCGGCCCACCCCGACACCGTCGAGATCATGGGGTACGCCCTCGATCTCGCCACCGGTCCCTGCTCCGTGTCCGACATCGCCCGCCGAATCGAGCGGACCGAGCGGACGCTGCAGCGCCGCTGCACCATTCTGGGGATCCCGTCCCCGAAGAGGCTGCTTGCCCTGGCGCGCATCTTCACCGTGCAGCGGCTCGCCGAGTGGAGTGGCCAGCCGTATGGCGCCGTGGCCGTCGCGCTCGGGTTCTCGGACCGGTCCAACTACCGGAGGCTCGCGCGCGGCGTCTTCGGACGGAGCCCGACCGAGATCGAACGGTGTGGCGGGCACGTGTATGTGGCCGACACGATTCTGAAGAGCGTGGGCTGACCGTGGAGACGAGGAACGTGCGCCTATCCAAAGTCCTGCTTGCGCTGCTCCTGCTGGCCATCGGCGTGCAGGGCGTCCTGCTGGTGAGACGGTCGGATCCGGATGTGAACGCGGCCGGGCCCGCTCCGGCAATCGGGGTGGGCGATACCGTACATGCGCTGGCAGGCAAGACTGCGCCCGGGTCCACAACCGTCATTCCGCTGGCGACCGGTACCGGCTCCGCGACCGTGCTCTATGCCTTCCACCCGGAGTGCGCCTACTGCGATTCCATCGCGCCGGCGTGGTCCCGTTACCCGTCGACCGACGATGTCGGTGGCGCCCGCGTGCGCAGACTGGCGGTAACCATGGGTCTGCCGAAGCCGGCTGGGGCCTACGCCGCGCGATTCGGCTGGAAGATGGACGTGCTCAGCATGTCACGGCTCACCCCCGCGGATCGGGATTACACCCTGCTCGCGAAGACCCCCTGGATCTTTGTCTTCGATTCCGGCGGCGTACTGCGCTTTCAGGGTCACGGGACAGACCTGGAGCTGGCGGAGGAGGCTGTCCGGAAGCTTGGGGGGAAACCGTGATGCGCTGGCGCCGGGCCTGTTGCGTTGCGGTCCTCCTGCTGGGCGGGCCCTCCTGCGCCGGCGAGCGGCCGGAGGGGTTGCCGCTGTTCGAGATCGGCGAACAGTCCATGACCCTGCTTTCGCCCGACGACGGCTCGCTGTGGGACGTCAGGGACGCGCTGGAGATCGACGGCGTCTTCTGGGTGCTCAAGGCGTCGCCCCCCTTCCTGCACGGGTTCGACGCGAACGGTGAGCGGGTGGCGACCTTCGGGGCCGCGGGCGAGGGACCGGGAGAGCTCCGGTTTCCGCGTGCCCTTTGGGCTGGAGAGGCCGAAGGCTCGGTGACCATCTGGGACGCCGGCTCCACGGCCGCGCTGACCTTCTCCATGGACGGGAGGCTGCTTTCCACGCGACGGATGCCCCGGCTCGGGGGCATGCGCGCCGACATCGAGACCGTGACCTTCGGGGATCCGTTCCGTCTGTTCCGGAAGGAAGGGGCGACCGTGGTCGGGCGGTTCGAGTCGGGAGTCACTCACGGCAGCGACCTGTGGCGAGGCAAACTCGTCCGCGTTGCCGACGAGGGTCGCGATGACCCGGGGATCCTCGCCGGCGAAGTCGTCGTCGACTACATGGAAGAACTTTCCGGTGCCGCCGAGGGGCCGTCCTCGCCGGCGCCAGGCCTGGCGTCGGTTCCCCTGTGGGACGGATGCCCCGACGGACGGCTCGCGGTCCTCGATCCCGTTGCGCTTACGCTGCATCTGTTCGGCCCCGGGGAGGGCGAAGCGGAGACCATACAGCTCCCCTGGCAGCCCGCCAGCCTGCGAAGGATCGACAAGTTCTCGTACATCCGGTTTCAAGTCGCGGCCGAGGCCCGCGGCGATGGTGCAGACGCTGCCGCGATAGACCGTGCGGCGGAATCCGCTTTCGCCGGCGCCGAAGACTTCTTCCCCGCCGAAGCTCCCGCCGGCGTCGACCTCAAGTGTGCGCCCGGCAGGGTGTGGATCCAGGAGTTTGACGGTGATTCGCACCCACTGGGATACGGTCCCTACTGGCGCGTGGTCTCGCTGGGGGGCACGGAGCCCCGGTTCGCGCGGATCGCCTTCCCGCCGGGGTTTCTGCCCGAGCGGATCGCGGAGTCGAGGGCGCTGGGGGTCCTGACCGATTCAGTCTCCATACAACGCCTCGCACAAGTCGAACTTCCTCCACAGCTCCGATGACATCGGGGCACAACGAAAGTGCATTAGGATGAAGAAACGAACCACCTGGATCCTGATCGCCGTGGCGATCAACCTGCTCCTGCTGCCGTTCACGTTGCAGAAGCCGCCGGCGGCGACGGCGCAGGCGACCAAGGCGGCCTGGATGTTCGACTGCTGCCGCGACTGGTCGGACGGCCAGAGGCTGTGTTGCTGGCGGTGCTGTTGGTGGCCCAACTTCTGCGCGCCCGAAGGGTGCGAAAAGACCCAATGACAATCGGGGCAAGCGCTCACGAGATCCCCTGTCGAGGGCGCTGGGCGGTCAGTCGCTTCGGATCGTGCATGGGTCTCTGTCTGCTTGGCCTCATCGCCCTGTATGCGGTGTACGCTGTCGGCGCGTTCGTGGCGCTCGGTTCGGCTACCCCATTCATCCATCGCGTTGTGAAGTTGTTCGGGATGGCATTCTTCCCGCTTCCTCTTCTGGTGGCTCCCGCGACATATTTCGCTGCCCTGGACCGATTCGATCTCCATGGTGATATGGGCTCGGCTGTGGGCCGCAGACACTATAGGCAGCTGGGGCTTATTGCACTGGGTACCTTTGCGGTACTGTTCACGGCTCCCGTCGCATACGACTACGCGGTCACGGCTTTCATCGGGCCCTATGAAGCAGTGCTTCCCGAAGGCATTGTGCACAACAACGCCCGTTTCATGCTGCCCCTCGCAGTCGCACTCTTCGTGATCGTCGCCGGCATCGGCGGTGCCGTCACGGGCCGGATCACCAGAGGCCTCACGGTCGGCGCCCGGTACGCAGCCCGCTGGACCGTGGGCGCGGGATTGGTTGGCTCCTTCCTGGCTTCCATGGTCGTCATGGCCGAACTCATCGCGATGCGCGGCGTGCTCTCGCCACCGTGGCTTGCCCTGGCTCCGCCGGCGGTCCCGTTCGCGCTTGTGTGCGTCCTGGCCCGACGTGATTGCGCGCACGTCATCCAGTCCATGGCTGAACGGGTCGGCCTCCGCCGGGGCGGTCAACCGGACCCCGCCGAGATCGGCGCCCTTGTCAACGGATTGAGGCAGGTGGCAGCACCGGCGGTCGCGGTCGACGAGCCGCGGGTGCGAGAGATTGTTGCCGGTCTCACCGCCGCGGCGAAGGAGCCAACTGGATCTCAGCCCGCGCGTGTTCGGCGTAAGGCCGGGAACTGGCGATGGGGAGAGATGGCCGGCGGCTTTGCGGGCTCCTGGGCCTACCTCTCCGTAGGCTTCCTGTGGCTGGGAGGCGCGGGGCTATCGCCGCCGACGGTCGTGTCGGCGCTCTCGGCGGGGCTGATTGGGGCGGCGGGGGCGGTTCTGACGTCTCGCTGAGGCAGGATCGGGCGTCTCATCAGAGAATCACCTCGCGCATCGCGCGCCGGACCCTCTGCACCAGCTCCCTGTCCTCCTCGGAGATGTTCCTGACCGAGAGCACGATCTCGGGCGAGATGTCGATCCTCGTCCAGGTGTCCATCGAGCGGGGCGCATCGTCGCAACCGTGCTTCGCGGCCTCCTGAAGCCGGGAGAGCAGTTCCGCGAGGCGGGCCGCGATCTCTGGCGATCCGGCGAACTCGAGCTGCACGTCGTAGTGCTCGCGGACCCCTTTTGCCGCCTCCGCACGCGCCTCGTCCGCAAGGATCAAGCCTGCTTCGGCAACAGTAGCCGGTTCCTCCGGCATACCGTGTAGCGCCGCGCTGGCATCCTCATCAAAGCAGTCATCCGGCTCCGCTTCCGGGGATCGAGCTGGACTGGCTACCACCGGATAATCCTCTGGCGCCGGCGCCCTGGGCAACTCCGGCAGTTCCTCTTCCACTTCCCTGCCGTACCAGCGCGGATTCTCCCGCGCCATCCCCCGCCGCGCCACCCGCTCCCGCAGCGCCGCCATCCGCATCTCCGGGAGCCGGAACGCGGTGGACGCCGGCAACACCAGGTCCTCCGTCACCGCGAGCCGCCCATCCGCAACCCCCGCAATCAGCGCCGGGGACACCCGCTCGAAGATCTTCCGCAACGCGTCCAACGACACCGCCGGCACACGCCCCTCCTCTTCGGCCTCCCTTACCCACCGGATGAAGAGCAGGCGGTCCCGAACCAGCTTGGGATAGCGCGTCCGCGGCCCCCGCCGGCCGACGCGCGGAAGCAGCTCCTCCTGCACGTAGTAGGCGATCGTGCGGCGGTCGAAGCCGGTCTCCTCCTCCAGCTCCGCGACCGTATAGCTTGGTACTCGCGTGGTCATCTGCTGTCGTTCACTGGTGATTAGTGTTGACTTACTGTCGACTATTCGTTACTGTTCAGTACTGGTCACTACTGCCAACATAACAGGAGGCGCAAATTGGAACACGTCAAGACTCCCGAAACCCGCGGTGCCGCGGACCACCTCCGTGCCGCGATCACCAGCCTGAAGCTCGGCAACCCGGCCACCCACGGCGGGCTGACCGTCTTCCCCCTGACGTCCGGCCTCACCAGTTCCCTCCGCTACCTCCTCCTCGAAGAGGTGCTGCGGAAGGACCTCGTCGCCATCCGCGAGGTGTCGGAGGGCGGCAGCGTGCCTGAGCTCGCGGTGGAGAACCGCGCCGACCGTCCGGTGCTCATCGTCGACGGGGAGGAACTCGTCGGTGCCAAGCAGAACCGGGTCGCCAACCTCACCATGCTGATTCCGGCCAATGGCAAGACGATCATCCCGGTGTCGTGCGTGGAGGCCGGCCGCTGGTCCTACAGCCAGCCCGACTTCGGTGTGACCGACCGGGTCCAGAACGCGCGCGGCCGGGCCGAGAAGCTCGGGAGCGTCCGCCAGTCGATCCGGAGCAGCGGCAGCCGGAGGTCGGACCAGGGCCAGGTGTGGGATTCTATCGCGGAGGAGGCCGCGGCACTCCACGCGGAGTCCCCCACGAGCGCGATGAGCGAGATGTTCGAGCGCCACAGGGAGACGCTGGAAGACTATGTCGGCGTCGTGACCGCCGCCCCCGACCAGGTGGGCGCCGTCTTCATCGTGGGTGGCCGGCGCTACGGCCTCGACCTCTTCGACCAGCCGGCGACCTTCGCGGCCTTCCTGCCGAAGCTCGTGCGCAGCTATGCGATCGACGTGCTGGGCCGCAGGGCGCGGCAAAACGACGGATCACCCGACGGCGACGCGCCCACCTTCATCCAGCGGATCCTCGCCGGGTCCTTCGACGACCACCCGGCGGTCGGCCTCGGGCGCGACGTGGGCGTCGTTGGCGAAGGGGTGGTGGCTGGCGCGCTCGTCGCCGACGACACGGTCGTGCACTTCACCGCGTTCGCGGAGCCGAATCGCCGGCGGTCCGGCGGCACGTCGCGGGGTCGGTATGCGGGGTACAGGCAGCGGCGCGAGGCGCTGGAGAGTCGGTACGGGCGGTAGCAGGGCAGCGGAGCGGAGGTGCCAGCCGTCTGCCACCAGATCGGACCGGGCGGGGGGCATATACATGGCATGACGGGGCCCCTCGCCTGCGCCGCCCATGGGGTGCTACGATAGCACCTGCACCTCGACTGTCGTTTCTTGCCTTCCAACCCCCGCCCGCCATGCCCGAAGACACCATCTTCTCGAAAATCGTTCGCGGCGAGATCCCCGCCGACATCGTGCACCAGGATGATCTCGTGACCGCCTTCCGGGACATCCAGCCCCACGCACCCACCCACATCCTGGTCGTGCCGAACCGCGTCATCCCCACGCTCGCGGACGTCTCGGCCGACGACGAAGCCGTGCTCGGCAGGATGCTGCGGGTCGCCGCCGACCTCGCGGCCGACGAGGGGGTCGCGCGGACCGGTTACCGCGTCATGATCAACTGCGGGGACCACGGCGGCCAGGAGGTCTACCACCTTCACCTGCATCTGCTGGGCGGGCGGCCGCTCGGCCCGATGCTGATGCGGTAGCGGAGTTCGGGATCGTGGACGTCGTCCGGCGGGGCGTGAGCGTGGCCCAGTGCGTCGCGGCCTCTGTGGTGTTGGCCGGAGCTCTCCTGACCGGACAGGCGTCCGCCCAATCGCGCTCCGCGCTCGACCGGGTTCTCGCCTTCCCCGCGCCCATCCCGGGCGAGGCCCTCCAGTCCGACGGGGGCGCGCTGGGCGCCTGGCACCGCATCCGCAAACTCACCACGACGTCCAGCATCCTGCACATCACGGCGCACCCCGACGACGAACATTCCGGGATGCTCACCGTGGCCAGCCGCGGCTGGGGCGCCCGCACGGCGCTGCTCAGCCTGAACCGCGGCGAAGCCGGCGCCAACGCGATCGGGCCGGAACTCTTCGACGCGCTCGGCCTGATCCGCACCCGCGAACTCGTCCTGGCGGGCCGCTACTACGGCCTCGATGATCTGTACTTCACCACCGCCGTGGACTACGGCTACTCCAAGTCGGTGGGCGAGGCAATGCGCAGCTGGGACCGCGAGGCCGTGCTGGAGGACATGGTCCGCGTGATCCGCCTCAACCGCCCGATCGTGGTCGTGTCGCGCTTTCACGGCACCCCGCGCGACGGGCACGGACATCACCACGCCGCCGGCCTCCTCACTCCGGAAGCGGTTGCCGCCGCGGCGGACCCGGCACGCTTTCCGGACCAGATCGCGCACGGGGGGCTCCGGCCCTGGCGAGTCCCCCGCCTCTATCGCGGCGGCGTGCGGGAGACGGAGCCGCACGATGTGGTCGTGAACGCGAGCGTGTACAGTCCGTCGCTCGGTACCACCTACCAGCGGTGGGCCGATCAGGGGCTAAGCCTGCAGCGGTCGCAGACTTCGGGACGGGTGCGTAGCGGGGGGGGACGGGTGTACCGGTACGAGCGGCTGGATGATGGGGGCGGTGACAGGCCGGAAACGAGTCCGGCCGGACGGATCGCAGAGGAAGTGGCAGACCAGGAGCCGCCTGCAACCGGATTCCTCGACGGGCTCGATCCGAAGCTGACGGGACTGCCCGCGCTGGTGGGCGAGGAGGTGGCGCCCGAGGTCGCCGCAGCGCTGGGCGAGGTCCAGAAGGTGATCGACGGGGTGGTTCGGGACTTCGATTTCACCGCGCCGGAGGCGTCGGTTTCGGAGCTGGCGCGCGGTCTGGCCCTGCTGCGTGCGCTGACGGGCGGGGAGCGGGTCCCGCCGGATGTGGGCTTCCAGCTGGCCGTGAAGGAGCGGCAGTTCGAGGACGCGATCGTGGCCGCGGCGGGGGTGGCGGTCGTGGCCGAGCTGCGGGCGGGGGGCCGGTCGGCGGGTGGCGCCGCGGGCGCGGTGGTCGTGCCGGGCGAGGAGGTGGGGGTCGCGGTGCGGGTGGGGGGCGCGATGACTGGCCGCGTTGAGGTGGTGGGGGTGGTGGTGGGGGTGGGGGTTGCCGATCCAGCTATTGACCCGCCCGCGGATCAGGAAGCGGCCGTCCACCAGTTGACGATCCGGATCCCGCCCGATGTGAAGATCGCCGGACCCTACTTCGAGCGGGCCGGGCTGGCCGAAAACCACTACCGGGTGACGGACTCGGCCGACCTTCACCTGCCGTGGCGAAGACCTGCGCTGCGGGCGGTCGTCGATTTGCAGGTGGACGGTGTCGTAGTGTCCAGGAGCGTGGCGGTGACGGGGTCGGTGTCGCGGTTGCCGTATGGTTCCATCACCCGCCGGGTGGACGTGCTGCCCGCGCTGTCGGTGTCGGTCTCGCCTGGCGTGCGCGTGGTCGCCGCGGCCCGGCAGGTCGAAGTCGTCCTCCGAGTCGAGGCGAACCTCCCGGATGTCACCGCCGAGGCCCGCCTCGAACTTCCCGCGGGCTGGACGGCGTCACCGGCCTCGATCCGGCACGACTTTCGCCGCCGCGGCGAAGTGGTCGAGACCGCCGTCACCATCACCCCTCCAGGTGAATGGAGCGGCGAGGCCGTGGTCCAAGCAGTCGCGCGCACGAACTCGGCCGGGAACCCCCGCGAATACCGCACCGGCTACCAGGTCATCGACCACCCCGACCTGCCGCTCGCCCGCCTTCGAATCCCGGCCCGCACCACGATCCGTTCAGTCGCGGCGGCCCCGCTCGATGGCGTGGTCGTGGGCTATGCAATGGGTGTAGGGGACGACGTGCCCGCCGCGATCGAGGCCCTGGGCGCGTCCGTCCAGCTCCTTGACGAAGTCGACCTTGCCAGCGGCGACCTCGACGCCTACGACGCGATCGTCATCGGCACGCGCGCGTACGCCGTGCGCCGCGACCTCGTCGAGAGCAACCAGCGCCTGATCGACTACGCGCGCCGCGGCGGCAACGTCGTCGTCCTCTACCAGACCCAGGAGTTCGTCCCCTCGGAGATGGCCCCCTACCCCGCCACCCTTCCCCCCGGCGCGCAGGAAGTCTCGGAAGAGGACGCCCCGGTACAGCTGCTGGCTCCTTCAAACCCGATGCTGGCGACGCCCAATCGCATCACCGAGGCCGATTTCGACGGCTGGCTGGAGCAGCGCGGCTCCAAGTTCTTCGCCGAGTGGGACCCTGCGTACACGCCCCTGGCCGAAACCCACGATACCGGGCAGGCGCCGCAGCGGGGTATCTGGCTCACGGCATCGGTCGGCGCGGGCCGCTACAGCTACGTGGCGCTGGCCCTGCACCGCCAGCTCCCCTACGGCGTCCCGGGTGCATACCGGATTCTGTCCAATCTGCTATGGCCTCGCCCGGCCGAACGGTGAGCCACCCGACCGCCGACCCCAGCGCCCCATGACCCTCACAACCATCGACTGGATCGTCGTCGCCATCTACGGCGCCGTGACCCTCTCCATCGGCCTCGGCCTGGCTCGGCGCGCGGGCCGCAGCGTCGAGGACTACTTCATCGCGGGCCGATCTCTTCCCTGGTGGCTCGCCGGCACCTCGATCGCAGCCACCTGGTTCGCCACCGACGCGCCGCTGGCAACCGCCGCCCTCGTCCGCCGCCAGGGGGTCTACGGCAACTGGCTGTGGTGGTACGAGGCCGCCGGCATCCTGATGCTGACCTTCTTCTTTGCGCGGCTGTGGCGCCGCGCCGGGGTCCTCACCGACGCCGAGGTGATCGAGATCCGCTATGGCGGCGCCCCCGCGCGGGTCCTGCGGGGCTTTTCGGCCGTCTACCAGGGGCTGGTGAAGAACGCGGTCGTCATGGGGTGGGTGATGCTGGCGATGGTCAAGTTCAGCGAGGTGCTGCTCGGATGGGACGCCGGGCTGACCCTTTCCGTGTGCGTCGGGCTCGCGCTGGTGTACACGGTCGCGTCCGGGCTCTGGGGGGTGGTGGTGACCGACCTGCTCCAGTTCGTCGCCGGGATGCTGGGGTCGATCACGCTCGCGGGGATCGTGCTGGCGCGGTTCGGGGGGCCGGGGGCGATGGCGGCGGCTGTGCGTGAGGCGCCGGCCGCACCGCCGGGCGCGCTCGATCTGGTGCCGAGTGCCGCGAACACGTCGTCGCTCGAGGTGCTCTCGTTCCTGTGCCTGATCCTGGTGCTCTGGATGAGGAGCGGGCAGGGCGACGGCTACGTCGCGCAGCGCCTCTTCGCGACCCGTGACGAGCGGCAGTCGGTGATGGCGTCGCTCTGGTTCGCCTTCGCGGGGACGGTGCTGCTGACGTGGCCCTGGATCGTGGCCGGGCTGGGGTCGCTGCTGGTCTTCCCGGGTGGAGCGGGCGCCGACCCCGCGCTCGTGGCCGACCCCGAGCTCGCCTACCCCATGATGATCCGGGAGCTGATGCCCGCCGGCCTGCGCGGGCTCATGGTCGCGACCTTCCTCGCCGCCTTCATGAGCACGATGGACACACACCTGTGCTGGGGCGCGTCGTACATGGTGAACGACGTCTACCGGCGCTTCGTGAAGAAGGAGGCCTCCGAGCGCCACTACGTCGCCGCGTCGCGGATTGCCGTGGTGGGACTCGCCGTGCTGGCAGCATTCGTGGCCTGGCAGATGGAGTCGATCCAGCGCGGGTGGATCTACATCATCGAGCTGACCGCGGGGGTGGCGGTGGTGTGGCTGCTGCGCTGGTACTGGTGGCGGGTGAACGCGTGGGCGGAGATCGCCGCGATGGCGGGGTCGGTCATCCTCGCGAACGGGAGGATCCTGCTGGCGGTGGCGCAATCCGCCATTCCCCTGCCCACCACCCTGCTATCGGCGGCGGAGCGCTTCTACGCCCCCGAGATGGACCTCGTGCGCGCGGTCGTCATCCTCGTCGCCTGCACCCTGCTCTGGCTGCTTGTGATTCGTTTCACAAAGCCCGAAAGCGACGAAGTCCTCGACCGGTTCCACCGGCGTGTCCGCCCGGGCGGATGGTGGGCCCCCGTGGCCGCCCGCACCGGCATCGAGTCCACAGATCCGCCTGCCGCCCGCATGTGGACCGGCTTCGCCCTCGGCGCCCTCTTCGTCTACGGCAGCCTCCTCGGAGTCGGCTGCATGCTCACCGGAAGGGCCGGCGCCGGCATCCTGCTCCTGGGCGTGTCCATAGCGGCCGGGGTCCTTACCGTGCGGCTGGCACACCACGACACCTTGCCGCCAGGCAGCGCAAACCCGCCGCCTCCACCCGGAAATCACGAAGACACCACCACCAGCCCACCCCCACCGGCCCACCCTCGGCGCGGAGGCGGTGGTGCAGCGCAGGAGTTCTCATGAAGATCGTCCTCGTCGGCGCCGGCAGCCGCGAATTCGGCCCGGCCTCCATCCGCGACATCCTGCTCAGCGACCCCCTCTGCGACGGCGGCATCGAGATCGCCCTGGTCGACACCGACCCGTCCGGCCTCCCCCGCACGCGGGCCTACACGGAAGCCGTCGCGGCGCACCTCCACCGCCCCGCCACCATCTCCACCACTACCCACCTCCCCACCGCCCTGCCCGGCGCCGACGCCGTGATCGTCGCCATCGAGATCAACCGCTACTTCCATTGGGCGCAGGACTTCCACGTCCCCCGCACCTTCGGCTTCCGTCAGATCTACGGCGAAAACGGCGGACCCGGTGGCCTCTTCCACGCGCTCCGCAACATGGGCCCCACCGTCGAGATCGCCCGCGCGATGGAGGAACACTGCCCGAACGCCTGGCTCGTCAACTACACCAACCCCCTCACCAAGCTGTGCGAAGCGGCCGCACGCCTCACCGACATCCGGGTCGTCGGCCTCTGCCACGGCGTCTTTCACGGCATCGAGCAAATGGCGCGGATCCTCGAGCTGCCTCCCGGCCGCCTCGACGCCCGCGCCAGCGGGCTCAACCACTTCACCTGGTTCACCTCGGTGACCGACCGCGAGACCGGCGAGGACCTCTACCCCCGGCTGCGCGAGCGCGAGCGCGCGGGCGACATAATGCACGATTGGGACGAAATCGCGCTCAGCCGCATCCTCTTCCGCGTCTTCGGCCGCTTCCCGAGCCCCGGCGCCAACCACATCGGCGAGTACATCCGCTGGGCGGGCGAGTTCCTGGCCAGCAGCGCGCTGCAGTTCTTCTACGACCCCACCGAGGGCCATCCCTGGGAGACCGGCGAAGTCCCCACCTGGATCTACAACCTCGGCGACAACCCGACGAACACGCCGCTGTTTCCCGACGAGCCGCGCGATCGCGCCCGCCCCGGCCGCGAGGAGCGGATGGAAGGCCACGAGGAACGGCTGGATGGCAACAAGGAGCGGGCGGCCGGCACTTCGCAGGCGGAAGGCGCCCGCCCTCGAGGAACGGGCCCGGGTGACGAACCGACCGGCGGCCGCGGCCCGGCTCCTTCCACCATCCCCGACCTCACCCCCTCCGGCGAACTCGCCATCCCCCTCCTCGAGGGCGTCCTCTGCGGCGAAGCCCGCCAACTCGACGCCGTCAACGTCCCCAACGCCGGGTACGTCCCCGGCCTCCCCGACGGCACGGTCGTCGAGGTCCCGGCCACCGCAAACCGCTCCGGCTTGCACCCCATCACCGCGCCCCCCCTCCCCGAGCCCATTCTCGCCCTGCTGCGCACCCAGACCAGCATCAACCGCCTCCTCGTGGACGCGTTTCGGCAGCGCTCACGTCACACCCTGCTGCAGGCCCTCCTGCTGGATCCCACCACCGAGTCCTACCGGCAAGCGGTGGGCCTCGTCAACGAGATGTTCCGGCTTCAGCGGGACGTGCTGCCCGAGATGGGTTGGTAGGCGCGTCCCAACCCGATCACCCCACGCACGGCCCCACCAACTCCACAACCCGGCGCGCACTCTCCCTGGCGCTCTCGGCATCGGCCCGCGAGTAGAACCCGGAGGGCGTCAGGTCCTCTGCCCCGTAGAACGCCAGCTCGCGATCGCGCCGGAGGTGCCGCGAGGTCTCCGCCATCCACTCGACTTCGCAGAGCAGTTCCGCCGGCAGCCGGTCCCGCTCCGCCAGCAGGATCTCCGAGACGTCGTGAATCCGGGGTGGATCGATGCCGCACGAGCGCAGCAATCCCTTCAGGGACAGCTCGACGATCTCCTGCGATTCGCGCACCACATCGGCCCAGCTCTCGCCATCGAAGAGCACGTCCAGCGCCCGCACCCGGACCCTTGCGCGGCGGAGGTAGTCCGCGGCCAGCCCCGTGTTCTTCATGACTCCCTCACCCAGTAGGGGTTTCCGTGCACGACCCGGTGGGAGACCCGCTCTTCCAGAATCCGGCGCCTGACACCGGCCAGCGTGCGCGAGACCGCAAGCCGCCGCTCGAAGAGGACAAGGCCGTCCATGGCGACTTCGGCCCACAGGCCGGAAGGGGTCTCACCGTCCGCCAGCAGGTGAACGAAGTGGGGCTCGACCACGTGCCCGTCCCATTCCAGCGCCGGCCCGTTGTCCCACTGCCGGTACAGGCTCCTTGAAATCGGAACCTGGTCGTCGGCGATCAGCAGGATGTCCAGGTCCGACTCCCACGAGGGCTTCCCGCGGGCCCACGAGCCGAAGACGACGACTCCCAACAGCGACTCGCCCAGGATCGAGTGCGCACGGCCAACCGCCTCGGCGGCGGGCTGCGGCAGCTCGCTGCCCGGCGATGCCAGTTCGCGGGCGCAGTAGCGATTGAGAGAAATGCCCTCCGAACGCGCCTTCGCCCGCAGGGATGCGTGCAGGGAGGGATCGATGCGGACAACGAAGCGACCGGAGGGCGGTCGTTGGCGTCGATCGGTGGTAGTATCATTATGCATGGTGGAATGATACTATACCGTTGTCGGTCCAGCAACTCCCCCCCGGCTCCCCGGAACGCAGTCCCGACGCAATATTGCCCAAAAGATCCATAATAGCTATTATGTCTCCCATGAGAGAGGTTACTGCCAAGGATGCGAAGAACCGGTTCGGACAGCTGCTCCAATCCGCTCAGCAGGGACCCGTTCGCGTCACCCGGAACGGGAGGCCGGTGGGGGTGATGATGTCCGTGCAGCAGTTCGAGCGTCTCCGGGGCGCCGCGTGGGAGAGGCTGACCGCGACCATGGACCGCCTGGGCGAGGAGGCCTCCGCGAAGGGCCTGACCGACGCTGTGCTGGAATCGCTTCTCGCCGATGACATCTGAGCGGATTGTCCTTGACACCAATGTCCTGATCAGCGCGGCGCTTTCGCCCGGCGGCTCACCCCGCGCCGTAGTTGACGCGGTTCGGACGGCAAACGGCATCCTCCTCTTCTCCCAGGAGACGTTCACCGAACTTCGCACCCGGCTCCTCGGCCCGAAGTTCGGCCCCTACGTCAGTTGGGAAGGAAGAGCGCTCTACCTCGCGCAGCTGGAGGCCGTCTCCGAGTGGGTGTCGATAACAGGCGCCAAGCTGGGGTGCCGCGATCCCGACGACGACAAGGTGCTGGAAACCGCACTGCTGGGGGAGGCGGGCTGCCTCGTGACGGGCGATCGGCACCTGCTGGAGATGTCTCCGTTTCACGGCATTCCGATCGTGACCCCTGCCGACTTTGTCAGGCCTCGGGGCTACTGGTGAGGATCCGCTAACTTCCCCACCTCCCCCTCAGCGCACCTCTTCCGGCAACCGCCTCACCACCACGTAGAGGGACTCCTGCCAGCCGGGCTCGACATAGGCGACCAGGCCATCCGGACCGAACGCGACGTTGCCCGAACTCAGGCCGCGCCCCAGGTCACCAAGCTCCTCGGGATCGAACGTGCCGAGGTATCGGCCACCGGGCGTCAGCACATCGATTGGGCCGCCCGGTCCCCCGGGCTCCTCGCCGCTGCGCCGCACCCAGAGGCTGCCTTCCCAGGTCGTCCTCAGGTTCCGGATTGCGGGGATCTCCGGGTAGAAGTACGCACCTTCGATGGCCTCCAGGAGCACCCTCCGGAATTCGTCCGGATCGGTCCGATCGCGGAAGCTTCTGACCCGGGTCTCCGCTACTTCAGTTAGCCGCTCGATCTGCGCCGATCGCAGATCTTCGGTGACAGGCCTCGGTCGCAGTGGCCGTCGCAGAATGCGGCTCACCTGCCCATCGGTATCGATCAGCTTCACCGCATATGTGGACGAGTCGACGACGCCGATCCCGCCGCTGGCAAGCACGTCGTAGCGCAACTTCGGAACGAAGAGTTGTATCGGCATGGCCGTGGGGAAAAACTGCCAGCCGGAGTCGGCGTCCGCGGTGTCACTCTCGATCTGCATGCTGAACGAGATTCCGGCGCTTGCTCCCTCGTCCTCCTGCGGAGCGCGCCACACGCTGGCCACCTGACGCCTCTCAATGGTCGATCCGGCAAGCGAGACCCGTTCGATAACCCGCTCCCCGGCTGTGTCGCGGACGGTGAGCACGGCTTCGGTTGTGCGGCTTGAGCGATGGGAAGCTGCAGACCCCTCGAAGAGATCCGCGGGGGCAAAACTCACCTCGCGCTCCAGCGCTCCCGCCGGCGAGTAGATGCGGAAGACGCTCCTGAGCAGGTCGGCGACGACCGTACCGCCGTCGGAGGCGACGACAAACTCGGCAGGTCTGGAAGAAAACAGCGCCGCCTGTGCGTCGCCCTCGCCCGCTTCGTAGTCACGTACGAGGTCTCCCTCCGGATCCACCACGAAGATCCGCCAGCGCCGGCGATCCAGCGCCCCGGGATCGAGGAGGTACAGACGCCCCCGTGCGTCGAACCCGATCCGCACTGAGCGCGCAGCCATGACGCCCTCGCTTGTGTCCGCGGACCGGCGAATCCGCCGCAGGAGCCGGGTCGCAGGACCCAGGGTTCGCCATCCGTTGGTGTTGAGCTGCCCGATGAACACTTCCTCGGTCTCGACTTCGAGCAGCCGGTCCTCACCCGGCAGGTCGATGATCTCCTGCGCATGCGCGCCAGCAGTGGAGAGCGCTGGCGCCAGGGCCAGGGTCAGCACAGCAGTGGCCAATGGCAGCGGAAACGACCGGCAATCATGGAAGTTCAAATTCGGACTCCTTGTGGGGGCGGCGCAGGACTTCAATCTACCCGTTCGCCCGCTCCAACGCGCACACCTGGATCCTCTCGATCCCGATTTCGTCCGTCGCAAGGCCCAGAATGTAGTCCGCGCCGATCTCCAGGACCGACAGCCCGGCGGGTGTCTCGACGAACCCGAGCGCATGGCCGTCGGGATCGAACACGGTCCACAGGGGCGCGGGGCGGTCGGCGTCCGGCAGGTCGTATTCACGTACCCACAGGTGGCCCAGTGCGTCGGACAGAATCGCGCGGAACGCCGGGTAGCTCTCTACGATCGGGGCTTCCGCGGCCGCCGCGCGGAACATCTGGCGGAACTGTTCCGGCATGTCGCGTTCCGCTATCGAGCGTTCGTGCGCCTCGATCAACTCGGCCCTGGTCGGAGCCGTGTTCGCATGCTCGCGCCGCACAATCCGCTCAAGGGACCCGTCCGACCTGCCGTACGCACGCAGCTCGTACCGATCGTTGTTGCCGATGACTAGCAGGTCCCCCCACGGCGCCTCCAGGACTCGTCGGCCGAAGGCCATTCCCGCCGTTAGCGGCGCACCGGCGAAGACCCCACTGTAGGCCTCGATGTCCGGGTAGCGGCCAAATGAAACCGTGGATGTGTCATCCCGGCCCAGGAGTTCGTACGCGGCTTCATTGCGATAGTATCCTTCGGCGGGCGCCCGGCCGTCAGGGCCACGTGCTCTGATTCTCGTGCGTCCGAGAATACTCCCGTCGGCCAACACGATAGTGGGCTCGAAGGGGAAGCCGACGCCTGCCGGGGTGCGGTAGGAACGCCCCGGTCTGCCGGCATTGTCGAAGATATCGCCGCGCCACGGGGAACCCCCGTCCGACGCTCCTTCCAGCGTGTGCAACGCAAGAATGGAATCCCCGGGCCACAGCCTGACGCCCGTGAGGTACTGGAACTCGCCCGGGCCCTCGCCGGTGCCGCCCCAGGTGGCCTGGTGAACTCCCTCCGCGTCGTACACGCGGATCTCGCTCGTCCCGGTGTTCGCGATCACCACCCGCCGGTCCGGGAGCATCAGCGCATCCATGACCTGATGGAGCAGGTAGGGCTCCTCACCGGTGGCCTCGCCGATCGACACCATCGGTCCCGCGCCGATCCGCCAGAGAAGTCGCGAATCTTCGGCGGGGCGGGCATTCTCGATGACTCGGACGCCAGCGCTGTCCCGGATGCCGGTTACAAGTGGATACTGCGCCCGGTCCCAGTCGACGGGGTTCCCGGGGTCGCCGGTCGGGGCAGTGTCGTCGCAGGCGGCGCCCAGGCCTATGGCCACCGTCATCAGCCATGTGGACGTTGCCGGGATCGTCGTCAGTTTGTCACTTGTCATGTTTACCTTACATTCTGTCAATTTAGCCTTACATACGATCCCCCCTCGCCCACACCACCTGCGGCGCCCCATTGCCGCATCCGCCCCCTGTTTCGATATTCTCACCATGAGCCGACCAACCCTTTCCGTCAATCCCGTTACTCCCGTGATCGGTGCCGAGGTACACGGCGTCGACCTCGATCACGTCACCGGCGCCGACTTCCGCGCGATCCGGGACGCCCTCATGTCGCATTGCGTCCTCTTCTTCCGCGATCAGGACATCTCGATCGAGAGCCAGAAGGCCCTGGGCGCGCGGTTCGGCGACCTCGTCGCCCACCCCAACGATCCCGGCGTGGACGGTCACCCCGAGGTGATGCCGATTCACGCCGACGAGAAGTCCGTTCGCGCGACCGGCGAACAGTGGCACTCGGACGTTTCGTGCGACCCGAGGCCGCCGATGGGGTCCATCCTGCGTATGCACACCGTGCCCGAGACCGGGGGCGACACGCTCTTTTCGAACATGTACGCCGCCTGCGAGGCGCTCTCGGACCGAATGCGGACCCTGCTGGACGGTCTCTCGGCCGTCCACGACGGCGGTCCCTACTACCGCGAGGTCAATCGGCTGATCGGCCGGGATGACGGCGGCCGCGTCTACCCGTCCGCGGAGCATCCGGTCATCCGCACGCACCCGGTCACCGGTCGCAAGGCGCTCTTCGTCAACCAGATGTTCACCCAGTACATCGTCGGCCTTCCCGCCATCGAAAGCCGGGCGATCCTCGGCTTCCTCTTCGAGCATGTCGCTCGGCCGGACTTCCAGTGCCGTTTCCGCTGGCGCCCGAATTCGGTCGCAATGTGGGACAACCGCTGCACCCAGCACCACGCGATCTGGGACTACTGGCCCGCGACGCGGTCGGGGTACCGGGTGACGATTCGGGGAGAGGTGCCGGTCTGAGCCCACGGCCGGCAAGCAGCGAACTAGCGCGTCACCCTCACCGTCACCGCTGACGGAAGAAGCTGCTGGTAGTCCGTCCCCGCCACCTGCTCAACCGTGACGCGGTACCGCCCCAGCAGGTTCGTGTTCGCCGTCCAGAAGCGCAGCACCGCGCCCGTATCGGGCAGCGGACCCGCCACGAACGCCCGTACCGACGACGGTGCGGGCGCCTCGTAGACCGTGAGCCCCGGCACGGCGCGGATCGAATCGGGCGGCGGATCGGTCCAGATGCGGAGGACCAGGGCACCGACATCCGGCTGGTTCAGGGTGACGGAGACCTCCAGAAAGCCCGACGGGTCCGGCGGTTGCGGCGGCTCCGGTTCGACCCCGTCACCGCACGAATAGGCCACCACAACCACGCCCACCGCAAGCAGCACAAGACAGAGACGCTTCAACCCCCTCACGGCTTCCTCCCCACGCGCTCGGCCGCCGCCCGCGCGCTGCTCGCGCCCGCCGGGCACCCCGACCCGGCCCGGCCCTCCGCGCAGTAGTCCAGCCACCTCAGCACATCCCCGGCGTTGAAGGTCCCGTCACGGTTCCCGAACCAGTCGAGGAAGCGCGTCTGCCCGGCCTCCAGCCTGTCGAGGCCCAGAACCTGGTGCACCGCATCTTCCACGGTCATCCCTTCCACCACCTCGAAGCGGTCCACAATCACCCCCGAAAGCTCCGGGCGGCCCTGCACCTGAACGGCGATGGTGTCCTCGAACACGCCGGCCGCCAGCGCCGCAGAGGCGCGAGCCCACACGATCGCCTCCCCGTACGCGCCCGCGCCCCGCTCGATCACCAGCCACTCCGCCCCATCCACCGCCGCCGTCCACCGCGCGAGCTCGGCCTCGAAGCCGAACAGCCCGGCGTCCAGGGAATCACGGTGCGTCAGTGTCCATCCAGCTATACCGTAACCCTCGGTACTGCGTTGTCTCGCAACCCCTAGCGGCGGCTTCACCGAAAAGCCGTCCAGAACCGTCGCCGGGCTCCCGGAGGCGTAATCGGCCTCCACGACCACCGTGTCCACATAGACGCCCACCTCCAGGCCGCTGGGGTCGACCGTCCAGGTCACCGCGCCGTCGCCAGCCCCAGCCGCGTTACCCAGCTCTGCCCACGGCCCCCCGGCGAACTCGGCAGTCCAGTTCGTCCCGGTCCTCGGCCCCGTGAACACCACCCGCACCGAATCCGCGAACGACTCGGTGCTGCCGACGAGCACCGACCGCGGCGGTTCGCTGGGCACGAGCGTAAGGTTGCTCGCCAGCGGAATGTGCAGCCGGACGGGAATCGAGAGCGACTCGGCCACCCCGGCAACCGCTACCTCGATGGCCGCCTCGTGGTCGCCCGACGGCAGGTCTGCCGTGGAGAGCTGGAATTCGAACCGGCCGCGGCCCTGGCCCTCCGCGCCGGTCAGCACCACCCATGAAGAGTCGCTCGAAGTGGTCCAGCCGACGCTAAAGTCCTCCTGCCCGTGGGGGGCCACGATGACGCTGCCGACGATGGGCCTCTGGCTGGTTACGATGGTCGTGTCGGTGACCGACGCGGGCCGCACCCGCGCGCTCAGCGGAACCTCGATGGGCAGCTCGAACATCCCGCGTCCGTGGGTCGCCGCGACGAGCCGTCCGGTCCCCGGCTGCGCCGCGAGATCGTACACGGCCGACATGGGGAGCCCATCTTGCAGCCGCGTCCAGGTGCCGCCCCCCGTCGGCGAATGGAAGACGCCGAAGTCGGTGGCGAGGTAGACTCCTTCCGGGTCCGCCGGATCGTAGATGATCGAGTTGACGGGGTGGTCCGGGAGGTTCCCCGTGCGGTCCTGCCAGCTGCGGCCGCCGTCCGTGGTCTGGAAGACGTGGCCGCTCAGGAAGCCTCCTGCCGCCGCGTAGGCCTGGCCGGGGTCGGTCGGGTGGGCCGCCAGACCCCCGATGTAGCGGTCGGGGAGGCCCTCCGGCGGGCCCGCTTCCAGCCAGGTCTCGCCCCCGTCGTGCGTCACCGCGATCCGGCCGTTTCTGGTGGCCGAGTAGACCGTATTCGGGCTGGCGGGCGAAGGGGCGATTGCCGTGATCACGCTCTCGTCAGAGGTGGCGTAGATCGGTGTCCAGGTCCTGGCCTCGTTGTCGGTCCGGTAGAGGGTCTGAGTCCCGAAGTACAGCCGGCGTGAGTCCACGGGATCCATGACCAGCGGCGGGATGAAGAGCGCGTTCTCGCCGATGTCGATCCCGTCGCGCGCCAGGCTGCCGTTCCTTCGCGGTCCGGCGTACCCAGCACTCGGAATCCACTGCGTTTCGACGTACCACACGTCCGGATTCTCGGCATCGAACGCCGTGTACCCTCCGTCTCCGCTGAGGATCTTGTCCCACGCCATCGTCCCCCCCGACGGCCTCAACGTCCCCTGGTCCTGCGTTCCCCCGAGCGTGAGGACCGGATCGGAGGGATGCATGCTGATGCCGCGATAGAACTGGGCCAGCGCGAGGTTGCTGTTGAGCCCCTGCCAGTTCACGCCGCCGTTGATGGTACGAAAGACCCCGCCGTCGTTGGCGACGTAGAGCCTGTAGGGGTCGCTGAGGGTGTCGAAGACGAGGTAGTGCTGATCCACGTACAGGTTGTCAGGATGAACCTGGGCGAACGTCATTCCGCCGTCGGTCGACCTGTACATCGGTACGGTGCCGAGATACACCATGTCCGCGCTCTCCGGGTGCACCGCCATGGCGAAGTCGTACCAGCACTGGCCGAAGCAGCTGGCATCCTCCGCGGGCCGGGCCTCCCAGAACTCGCCGCCGTCGTCCGTGCGGTAGAGCGCCATGTCGGCGCTTCGCCTGTCCGCGCCGCGCAGCACCACTCCGGCATAGAGCACGTCGGGGTTCGAAGGAGCGACCGCCAGGATGATCCGTTGGGTCCCCTCTCCGGGGATGGACCCGGATGTGTAGGTCCACGTCGCCCCGCCGTCCGAAGACCGGTAGATCCCCTCGCCAGCGAGGGCCGCGTACAGGATCGACGGGTCTTCCGCGTGCGCCACCACGTCGGTTGCGTAGCCTTCCAGGACGAGATCCCAGCTCCGCCCGCTCGAAGTCGAGCGATAGACGCCGAAGCTCGATGCGGCCAGCACGGTCGTCGTCTGCGCAGACCCCGCACTGGCCCGGTCCACCACCACCCGCGCGATCCGGGCACCACCACTCCCCATCCCGCCCCTCCCGACGAACGAGCTCCGTCTCACGAAAACCTCTCCCCCGAGCTGCTCCCATGTCGCGCCGCCGTTCAGCGACCGCAGCACGCCGCACCCGTAGTAGCTGTCGCCGGAGAAGTGTTGCTCGCCGGTCCCGGCGTAGACGATCTGCGGGTCCACCGGATCGATCGCGATCGACCCCATCGCGAGTGAGCATTCCCCGTCAGTCAGCGGCGTCCAGTTCCCGCCCGCGTCGTCGGACCTCCAGACCCCGCCCTGGGCGCCTCCCACGAAGAGGATGTTCGGATCGGTCGGGTGGATGGCGATCGTCGACACCCGGCCCGCGAATCGGCCACTCGGCGAAAAATCCTCCGCGTCGATCCGGCTCGGGCCGAGCGCCCTCCAGCGGGTGTCCCGCAGCGACATGGCCTGGGCCGGCCCGAACCCGAGCGCAAGCACCTCGCGGAGCGCGTTCTGCTTCAGGATCGCGTAGTTGACGCCCGGCCCGGAGTAGAGACGCATGCGCTCGAATTCCATCCGCGCCACGATCTGCTCGTTCTCCTGGGCGGCGGCGGGGCCGACCCCCCCGGGGACGGCGAGGGCAGCGACTCCGGCAAGCAGGAGAGCCGGGGTGGCGGATGAAGCGCTGATCAGGCGCTCATGCAATGATGATGAAATGATAATGACTCGCCGGTCGGGTCGTGAGGAAGACTTCGCGGTCTCGGGCGGAAGCGCCGGGTTCGACGCTGTCGGAGCAACATACGGTCAGGGACCCGTTTTCCAACACTTACCGCTCGAACTCATGGTCCGCCGCGTTGCGGCCGAGCTGCAGCACCATCACATCCGGGTCGACCACCACGCGCGCGGGCTCGAACCCGGCCCGGATCACGAATTCGGCTGACTCCCCCGCACCCACCACCACCTCGGTGCGGGCGTCGCGGTAGTCCTCCGCCACCACCGAACGGCTCCCGCTCTCGTCCTCGTCCGCCCACCGGTATCCCGCGGTGGCGCCCACCGCCACCTTCATGCGGCCCGTCCCCACATTCTCCACCGTCCCGCGCACCACCCATTCATCCCCCTCCTGCGTCTTCGTCACATCGGACAGCTCGTACTCCGGCATCACCACATCGTGGAACCACTGCGCCGCGAAGGCGTCGAACGCGGTCGTGTCCGGCGCGAAATCACGTACAACGTCCAGCAGGTCGTACAGCACGGGATGATCCGGGTCCGTCCTGTACTTCGCAATGAACGCCCGAAGTCCCGCCAGCAGGTTCTCGCGTCCCATCTCCTGCTGGAGCATCCACATCACCCAGGCGCCCTTGTAGTAGGTCACAACGCGGCTACCGCCGTACCCGGCCCTGACCCCGACCAGCGGGCGCTCCCAGTCAAAGGAGCGGCCGCGGGCGTAGAGTTGCTCGCTGGACTCGCTGAAGCGCATCCGGTAGCGGTCGCCATGGACCTGTGCGAACAGCAGCTTGGTGGCGTAGTTGGCCATGCCTTCCGACAGGATGTTGCCTCCCGGCCCCTCCCCCGGCTCGAGCATGTTGCCCCACCACTGATGGGCCGCTTCGTGGGCCACGATCTGGAAGGCCACGTCCGTTCCCGGCGTGCTTCTGGTCAGGAACCCGATGCCCTCGCTGAACACGATGTTCGTCTCGAAGCTCTCCGCGTACTCCGCGTAGTCCGGGAACTCGGAAAGCTTGAGCACGCTCCACGGGTAGGGGTGGAACCACTCGGAGTAATAGCGGCGGGCGGCGTCGAGGGCGGCGGACATCTCCTCGATGTTGTAGTGGTGCCCGGGATGGTAGTAGATGGCAGTGCCGTTACCCTCCTTCACGGCGTACCGACCCGCGATGACGTTGAAGCTGCCGACCGGGTGGTCCGTCTCCCAAACCACGGCGCGGCGGTCGCCGGAGACTTCGTCGCTGACCAGCCGGCCCACGCCGTTGGCGGTGTATTCCTCGGGCGTTGTGATGCGGGTCCGCACGTGGAACGGCACCGCTCCCCACGCAGCGCGCGCCTCGGTGATGCCTTCGTGAAAGTCGTCCGGGTAGTCGCGCGGACTGGGCCGGTTGTCATCGTCCACCCCGATGCCCGAAGCGTACCCGGGCCACGGCACGAAGCTGAGCGAGTGGTGGCCGAGCATGATTCCCGACTCGAGGACGAACTGCTCCAGGCTCTCGGGCCTCCTGCTCATGCCGTGCAGGTACACGATGTCGTAGCTGAAGCCGATCGTCACCGAGTCGCCCGGGGCGAGAGGTTCCTCCAGGTCGAAGAGGAAGAGGTTGGAGCGGTTCTGGGGGTTGTGCGCGGCGCCGTCCAGCGTCCACTCGATGCGTTCCCAGGGCCCGGCCGTGAGGGGCAACTGCTCGTAGGGATAGTCCCGGTGGTTGAAAAAGGTGTAGGAGCCCTGGACGGCGACCGAGCGGCGGCGGGGCTCGATGTCGAGGTCCAGGTCGACGCGCGACACCGACGGCATGCGGAAGCCGGTCCAGGTCGCGGTGTTGCTTCTCCAGTACACCTTCTCCCACGCGGTGGCTGCCGCCCCCTGATGGCCGGCATTGCCGGCACAGGTCAGGACCGAGGCCAGGACGATTGCCGGAGCGGCGAGGGGTAGCAGGCGCGCTCCGCGCATCAGGAGCGTTCGCGGGTTCGCGCCCTTCAGCAGGTGCACCGAGTCGAAGTCGCGCCGCGGGTAGAACTTGACTGCCAGCGTGTAGAGGAGGGGAACGAGACTGAGATAGAGAAGCCGGTTGAGGATGAGAGGGGTTCCGTGCAGCGAGAGGGCGCCCATGTCGCTCCAGGAGACGAACCCGGCGCCGCTCCAGCTGGTGGCCCAGGTCGGCATACCACCCGCAACTCCCCTGCCCGCCGTGAGGTAGAAGACCGCGATCCCCACCGCGTAGGCCATGTAGCGGCTGCGCAACAGGCAGTAGATCAGGGTGACCAGCGCCGTCCAGAAGATGAAGGTGGGGACGAGGACCAGCCCCCAGGTGGCGGCGAAGGGAAGGAACTCGAAATCGGCGGCGCTACCGGAGGCGCCTCTGACGATGAACATGACGGCATCGCACACGAACATGACGCCCAGCATGAACAACGCCAAAACGATATTCCCCGCGGACTTGCCCAGCAGGATCGCGCCCGTGCCGACCGGGGCCGTCCTGAAGATGTCGTGCATGCCGCGGCCGCGTTCCTTGTGCAGGCATTCGACCGTGTAGAAGAGCAGCAGGAGGCAGATCAGGAAGTTCATCATGCTCATCTGGGCCGCCGCCATCCCTCCGGAGGTGAGCAGCACGGCGGATCCGAAGGGACCGGTGCCCTCCCTGCCCTGTGTCAGCGCGACCATGAGGAGGAGGGGCACGAAAACGAGCATCCCCGGGCGACGAACCAGGTCGCGGATTTCGCTGCGGGCGATCTCGCCGGCCGCCCTCCAGAAACCGGGGGGCCGCTGCTGCATCCCGAGCCTGCGGAGCGGGAGTCGGGCGGGGAATGCAAACGCGTCCACCGCAGGGAGGCTCGTGTCATCGGCCGGGTGCGACATGGCCCGCGCTCTCGCGCCAGCGCGCACCCTGGCGCCCCCGCGGCGCATCCACACCCTGTATCTTCGTGCCGCGACCACCACCGCCAACAGCCCGGTCAACGCAATGAAGAGGCGGCTGAGCAGGAAGGTCGTCCCGGGCCGAAGTGGCGCGGTGTTGTAGAACTCAACTCCACGATCGAGTTCGAGGTAGGTGCTGCGGAGCCAACCGCCGCCGGAGAGATCCAGGGCCGCGGCCACCCACCCGACATCCAGTAGCCCCGCCGCGCCTACGAAGCGCTGCCCGACGAGGAGCGCGAGGGTCGCAAAGACCAGGACCAGGAAAGGCCGCCGCGACCAGATGCCCAGCAACAGCGGGAAACCCGCCAGCAAGAGGATTTGCGGAAGCCCGAAGAGCAGCGTGGGCAAGAGGTAGTTCCAGACGGAGAACGGGCCGATGTTCTCGGCAGCGTTCACCGCACCCGACAGGTGGTTGGATCCGGCCAGAAGGCAGAGGAACAGCAACCAGAAGAACAGGAAGGCGCCCAACGCTCCCCCAAACTTCCCCCACACGTATTCCCGCTCGGTCAGGCGCGTCGAACGGAGGACTTCCATCACCCCCAGCTCGTGGTCCCTGATCACCGGCAGACCCGCCGCCAATGCCAGAAACCAGGCGCCGAACATCAATATCGCGCTGCTCTGAATCCTGCTCTGATGCAATATCGAAGTGATGTGCGCCACCTCGCCACCCACCGACGCATCGCCCGTCGCGTTCCCGAGTGCCGCGGACAGCGGTATTCCCACCAGGACCAGGAATCCGAACAGCACCCAACTGCTGGGACGGCGCAGCGCGTTCGCCGTCTCCCGGCGCGCGACTTCCCACCACCTTGTGAAAGGATTCACAAAGCAGCCTCCGCAGCCGCGGCCTCGGTGCCGGCACCGTCTCCGTCACCCGCCCCATCCCCGCCAACCCCGCTCCCCTCCCCATTCGCCTGCGCCAGCAGCAGATACGCGTCCTCCAGCGTGGGCTCGGCCGCCTCGAACCCCTCTGGAGGCGGTCCCTCGGGGACATGGATGCGCACCCGGTGGCGCCCGTCGATCAGAATCCCCTGCGTGACCCGGTAGTCGCGGTCGACCTCGGCGAGCCTATCCTGATCGATCGAGCCCTGGAAGATCGTTCCCGCCAGTCGGCCGCGCGCGTCGGACGGCGTGGTGTCGGCCACGAAGCGCCCGCCGTGCATGATCGCCATGCGCGGGCACAGCACCGAGATGTCCTCCACGATGTGGGTGGACAGGAGCACCGTGCGGTTCTCGGCCAACTCGCCGAGCAGGCGGTAGAAGCGGAGGCGCTCCTCCGGGTCGAGCCCCGCGGTGGGTTCGTCGACGATCAGAAGGCCCGGGTCGCCCGCGAGCGCCTGCGCGATCCCCAGCCGCTGCCGCATCCCGCCCGAGTAGCCCTTCACCTTGCGCTTGCCGGCGTCGGACAGGTTGACCCTGTCGAGCAGCTCCGCCGCGAGGTGCTTCAGCCCCCTGGGCGCCTGCACCCCCTTCAGCACGAGGAGAAATCGGAGCATGGACTCGCCCGTGAGGTGAGGGTAGAAGCCGAAGTCCTGGGGCAGGTAGCCGAGCTGGCGGCGAATGCGGCGGGGGTCTGCGACGATGTCCTCGCCGTTGAACATGACCGTGCCGGAGGTGGGCTCCAGCAACCCGGCAACGACGCGCATCAAAGTGGTCTTGCCCGCGCCGTTGGGGCCGAGGAGGCCGAACATCCCCTTGGGGACTTCGAGCGTGACACCCTGCAGCGCCGCGACCGGTCCGGGGTAGATCTTGACGAGGTCTCTGATTTCAAGCATGGGGTGTCAGCCGTGTGGGGGGGGTTGGGGCCTACGCCTCCGCGCAGAGCTCCACCGCCTGTGCGAGGGAGCCGAGCGGGTCGCCGCTGCGGGGGATGAACTCGTGGGCCATGTATCCGCTGAAGCCGGTGTCGCGGATCGCGCGCACGATCGCAGGGTAGTGCAGCTCCTGTGTGCCGTCGATCTCCGCGCGACCGGGAACGCCGCCCGTGTGGTAGTGGCCGATCCAGTCGCGCGATTCGGTAAGCGTACGGATGATGTCCCCCTCCATGATCTGCATGTGATAGATATCATATAGAATGCGTACCCGGGGAGAGTCAACTGCGCGCATCACTTCCAGAGCATATTCCGTGTGGTCGCCGATATAGTCCACATGCCCACCAGCCTTGGAATTGAGGACCTCGACCAGAATCGTGACGCCCTCGGCCTCCGCGATGGGCGCGCATTCCTTCAAACACCGGATCGAGTTGTCAACGCCGTCCGCGTCCGACATTCCGCGCCGGTTTCCGAAGAAGCAGATGACGTTGGGCACGCCTTCGCGGGCCGCGCGGGGAATGTGCTCCTCGAAGGCGCGGATGATGGTGCCGTGGTTGCCAGGCTCGTTGAGCCCGTCCTCGATCGTCCCGGCGGCCACATCGCCGCACGAGACGGTGAGTCCGTGATCCTGCGCCACGGCCCACTCGTCCACTTTCAGCAGATCCATCGCGGTCAGCCCCATGTCGGCGACTGCCACGCAGAAGGGCTCCAGGGGGATGCCGGAGAAGCACCAGCGTGCAACGGACTGGACGACACCCGCCTGGCTGTTGACTGGCCCGAGGCGGCCGGGCCTGCTATTGACGCCCCCGGCGACAGGGTTCCGGCCATCAACAGGGCCGCCCACGGGCATACCGCCATTGACTCGCGCGCCGGGAACCATCAGCCCCAGCGACGCGGCTCCGGTTGCGATCAGGGCATCGCGACGTGTAAGGTTGGGCATCTTGAGGAATCCATTCTGCGTGGTGACGGCACGCTGCTACGGTGAATCCGTACGGGCGATCCGCGCTGGCGACGGGACACGGTAACGCATGCAAAGAAGACGAGCCATTCGGATGCTCGGAGGGGTCGCGACCGGGTCCCTCCTCGTGCCCTCCGGGGCTTTCTCGGAACTGCTGGCGTGGGGGGAGCGAGTCCGCGCCTCGATGCCGTCGAACGGCGGCCCGGATTCCGGGTCCCTCCCTGCCGCAACGCTGCTCACGCCCCCGCGCGCCCGGGCCATGGAAGCGCTGTCCGCCATCATCATCCCCGAAACCGACACCCCGGGAGCCGCCGAAGCCGGTGTGAGCGAGTTCGTGGCCGCGCTGGTGGACGGGTGGCTCGACGACGAGGACCGCGACCGCTTCCTGGCCGGCCTCGACACCGTGGACCCCCTCGCCCGGGACCGCTTCGGCGCCGACTTCGCGGACTGCACCGCGGAGCAGCGGGACGAACTCGTCGGTGAATTCGACGCCGAACTCACCCGGCAACGCCAAGACCCCGACGCCCGCGCGTCACGCTACTTCTTCCACGACGTGAAGCGGTTCACCATCACCGCCTACTTCACCTCCGAGGCCGGACTCGACGCCATTGGCCACCGCACCACGTACCGCACCTACGAGGGGTGCGTACCGCTGTCCCCCCGGGAGGCCCGCCCATGAACATCCGTCCACGCCGGCAGGAATACGACGCCATCGTGGTCGGCTCCGGCATGTCGGGCGGCTGGGCCGCCAAGGAGCTCACCGAACTCGGCGCCCGCGTCCTCGTTCTCGAAGCCGGGCCCATGATCGTGCCCGAGCGCGACTACGCCGAGCACGTCCCCACCTATGAGATGCAGTTCCGCGGCTGGAACGACCGCAAGGCGCTGGCCGCCGAGCAACCCGTCCAGCGCCAGTGCTACGCCTGCGACGAAGTGGCGCGCAAGTTCTTCGTCAACGACATCGAGAATCCGTACACGACCGACCCGGACAAGCCGTTCCTGTGGATCCGCGGCCGCCAGGTGGGCGGACGGTCGATCATGTGGGGCCGCCAGTGCTACCGGCTCAGCGACCTGGACTTCGAGGCCAACGCGAAGGACGGATACGGTGTGGACTGGCCCATCCGCTACGCCGACCTGGCACCGTGGTACGACCACGTCGAGGCGTTCGTCGGGATCAGCGGGCGCGCCGAGGGACTGTCGCAGGTCCCCGACGGCGTCTTCCTCCCTCCGATGGAGATGAACTGCGTCGAGGAACATGTCGCCAGCGCGATCGACGGGGCCTTCGGCGGGCGCCGGCGTATGACGATCGGCCGCGTCGCCGTACTCACCGAGGACCACAAGGGGCGGGGCGCCTGCCACTACTGCGGCCCCTGCCAGCGCGGCTGCAGCACCCGCAGCTACTTCAGTTCGCTGAACGCGACGCTCCCCGCCGCCGAGGCCACCGGGCGACTCACGCTGCGCCCGAACAGCGTGGTCCCCAGCGTCATCTGGGATCCGCGCGCCGGCCGCGTGACCGGCGTCCGGGTGATCGACGCCGAGTCGCACGACGAGTTGGAGTTCCACGCCCGCACCGTGTTCCTGGCTGCCTCCGCGCTGGAGTCCGCTCGCATCCTGCTGAACTCCGGGTCCTCCGACTTCCCGGACGGACTGGCCAATTCGAGCGGTGCGCTCGGCAAGTACCTCATGGATCACCCCATGGGGGTCGGCGCCTGGGCCAACTTCGAAGGCTGGGAGGACCGGACCACGCGCGGCAGGCGTCCCAACGGCATCTACGTCCCGCGCTTCGCCAACGTCACCGAGCCATCGTCCGACTTCCTGCGCGGCTACGGCTTCCAGGGGTCGGCGTCGCGGGCCGGCTGGGGCCGGGGCGTGTCAATGCCCGGATACGGCGCGGACTTCAAGCACGAACTCATGCGCCCGGGCCGCTGGGGGTTCGGAATCAACGCGTGGGGCGAGTGCCTGCCCCGCGAGGAGAACCACGTCGCCCTCGACCCCGAGCAGGTCGACAAGTGGGGAGTCCCGACCCTGCGGATCAGCTGCGATTGGAGCGAAAACGAGCACGTCCTGATGCGAGATGCCGCACACCGCGCGGCCGAAATGCTCGACGCGGGCGGCGGACGCGACATCTCGATCGACACCGAGATGACCCCGCCCGGCCTCACGATCCACGAGATGGGCACCGCCCGCATGGGCCGCGACCCGGCCACATCCGTCCTCAACGCGCACAACCAGGCCTGGGACGCGCCCAACCTGTTCATCGTCGACGGGGCCGCGATGACATCGTCGGCGTGCCAGAACCCGTCGCTCACGTACATGGCGCTCGCCGCGCGGGCAAGTCACTACGCGGTGTGGGCTGCGCGGCGCGGGGAGATCTAACGGGGCATATGGTTGGCGGAAACCGATCAAGGTCCATTGACGCTGCCTTCCTGCGTCGATGCCTCGGCACCCTGGAACACGCGCTGGCCGCACTGGACCGAAGCGACGCAAACGACATCGAGTACGACGTCTTCCGCGCCGCCTGCGTCAAGGAGTTCGCGGCAAGGCACGGCCTGCTCACGCCGGACGCTTGCGACTGGGCGCTCTTGCCCGCGGGTTTCCGTCGCAGGATCGAGCGGAAGCACGTGGTGCTGTACGGCAACAGGGCGTCAGCGAACTGAGGACGAATGCTTGTAAATCCGGCACTCCGTGCCGATTTTGCCAGGATTATGTAATCTTTACATGACATTATGTTATATAAACTTGACATTCCTATCCCGCACACGCACCCCCTCACTTCTCAATCCTGTACAGGTGAACGTAGTCGACATCGAGTGCGTCCCGCACCTTCCCCAGGATGAAGTCCGTGCCGATCTGGTAGACCTCGAGACCCGCGGGCAACTCGATCAGGCCGAGGTGGCGGCCGTCGGCCCCGAAAATGAAGAACTCGTGCGTGTCGAGGTCCGGCCTGCCGTCCCCGCCGTACGACTGCTGCCTGGCCCAGATGTTCCCTTCCGAATCCGCATGGAGCCATTCGAAAGCGGGGAGGTGCGCGGGGTAGGGGACGGAGAGCCGGCGTCGGAGCCGTTCCTCGTTCTCGGGTGGCGTCTCCTCGCGTAGCCGGGCTTCGTGGGCCGCCCTCACTTCATCGGTCACCGGGCGGGGCTCACGGTCGAGCCGGATGATTCGCCGCAGGCGGCCGCTCGCATCGTACGCATTGATCGAGTACGCGTCCCCTTCCGTCACGAAGTAGCCGTCCGGCCCCACGGCCATGCTGAACCGAAACTGGAACTGCAATTCGCTGAGGCCGCCTTCGGGTTCGAATTGGTACTGGCCTCCCGAGAAGACCCCGGCGGCTTCGGGCGGGCTGCCGGAATCGGGGGTGATGGCCGCCATGATCGAGGCTCGCATCGTTCCGCTTCCGGGGTAGGGAAGCATCTCGGAGTAGGAACCGAGGAAAGCGCCGTTCGGGAGCGCGCCCCAAAGGGTACAGCACGTTCTCACGGCGCTCATGGAAGGGTCGAAGCCGAGCGAGGCACGGTCGTAATTGAACCGCACCCACATCTCGGGCGCGATGGCTCTCCCGAACCGTCCCCGGTCGTCATAGATGTTGGAGCCATCGTTGGCAAACTGCTCGACAAGGATCGAGTCCCCGCGATAGGGAAAGATCTTTCGGGGGCTTCCGCTGAACTCACCCGGACCTTCCCCGCTGCCACCCCAGTCCTCGATGTGCTCCCCCTCGGGCGAGTACGTGCGGATCAGGGCGGCCTGCCCGTCGACGACCGCGACGCGGCCATCCCGTAGGACGACGGCTCCGGTCACGTCCCCGAACAGGTACCGCTCGTCTCCGGACACCCGGCCGATAACCACACTCGGCGTGCCGGCGATTCTCCAGCCACCCGTCCCAAGCGTACCGCTTTCGACGATCTCGTGCCGGCGCTGTCGCCGGTGGCGGGGCCGGGTGCACCGTCCCGATCGGGTGCGCACGCCAGCGGTGCGAGCAGGAACGGGATCGTGAGGTTGCGGATCTTCATGTGTCGTCGGGCTCCTCTCCCAAACCAGCAGTCTATCGTTGGATGATGCGGGGGAAGGATGAGGTTGGCCCGTCAGCGCTCCAGCGGCCACACCTGCACATACTCCACCTCGAACTCGTGCTTGGCGCGCCCCAGGATGAAATCTTCGCCGATCTGAAGGATTTCCAGGCCCGTCGGCGTCTCGACAAATCCCAGCACACGCCCCTCCGGGTCGAAGACGGTCCAGAGCGGCGCAGACCTCTCCTCCTGTGGAAAGTCGATTCGCGGACCCAGAGGTGCCCTGCGCCCGGCCAGAACTGTCGCGGGAAATGCTCGGCGAGGGCCAAGGACTCCACCGATGGCATCATCAATTCTTCCACGAGGGCCTCCGACATCGGCTGTCCGGCTCGGACGAAAGTGCCAAAGAAGGGGCTCTTCAAGAAAGAGCTGTCGATCGGCCTCGGTCGGCACCACCGGCACGTGTTCACGTCTGACAATGCGGGCGAGCGTGCCATCGGCCTGAAGGGCCCTGATCTCGTACGGCTTGTTCCAGGTGGCGACAATGAGATCTCCCCGGTCACCAGTTTCCGGCTGTATGCGGGCTCCGCCGGCTCGGTCTCACCATCATCATTCCTCATTGTGATCATCTCGCCGTTCAGATAGTGACCAAGCGAAGCCTGAAGTCCGCCGTCCCCATCCCACGACAATCATCGAGCCAAGGACCTCCTCCCCCATGACGGAGAGGATCGTTCCATCCTGGCGTACCGCCACGGGTCTCGGGTTCGCCCACGACTGTTCCGGGTGGTTGCCCCTCAGGACAACGGAGCGCGCGTGGCGACCGTTGGCATCGAAGAACGAAATCCCTTGATTGCCCGAATACCAGGCCACAATCGAGTCTCCGGGCCACGGTCCCGCACCGAACAGAGTGGAAAACTCCCCGGGACCCGTCCCTTCCCTCCCCAGGACATCAGATGGGTTCCGGTGGCGGTGAAGACCCGCATCTCGTCCGTGCCGAGGTCCGGTATCACGATGCGTCCGTCCGGCAACCTGAAGGCGCTACGGACCAAATAGAGGAGGTACGGGTCCTCGCCCTCGACCGCGCCGATCATCACAGTCGGTTCCGGTCCGATGCGCCACCCGAGGCGCGACCCATCCGCCGGGCGGGCGTTCTCGGTAATCAGGATGCCTGCGCTGTCGGATTTCGGAAGCCGGGCGGGCGGCGCCCTGGTCCGGCTCCTGTTGATCCAGGTCCTGCTGGCAGGCGGCCAGGGCCAGTGTGGCGATGGCCGCGCGAATTTTCATGTCGTCACCAAGAGTAAACTGAACAGGTGATTATGCACCCAGGTAGTGAATGATCCGTACCTCGGATCACTGCCTCCACCCACGGCAGGTGAACCGTTCCCGTGGCGAGCTCCCGTCGGATCTGGTTCACGTCGGGATGGAAGGGGGTAGCGAAGGCCGGAACCCCATCCGCCGCAGCCAGGTACGTTCACGTTGCTCTTCCTGCATCTTCAGTACCTCTTCGCGTGTCTTCGCGGCCTGCGCAGCTTTGAGCATGGAATCCGCCTTGGACGGTGTGGCCATCTGTTCGCGCAGTGCAGCCACTTCCTTCCGTCCGGCGATCTTGCGTTCCTGCCGCATTTGCGCTTGACGCGCAGTCCACGCACGTCCATCCAAGCACGCCGGTCACGACAGCACCCCCCGTAGACGATCTCTGGTTGCCAATCCCGGGAACTGATGCGTCACCAGCCAGCCCGACACCGGCAACCGTTCATTCACCTACCTGTACAAGTGCATAATCACCACTGAACATGACAAAATGTAATGCCTGGTTGACATCGTTGCACTTATCTGCACCCGCGCGGTCCTCAAGAATCCACCTTATCGCTCCAACTCCCACACCTCCACATGTTCCACATGCATTTCGTCCCACGAGAGCCCCAGGATGTAGTCCTCGCCGATCTCGAAGATCTCAATTCCATCCGGCGTCTCGACGAAGCCGAGCACGTGGCCATCCGGGTCGAATACCGTCCAGAGCGCGCCGTCCACCTCCTCCCCGACGACCTCGTACTCCTCCACCCACAGGTGGCCCGTTCGATCGGACATGATGGAAGCGAAGGCCGGAAAGTACAGGCTGACCGGAGTGGCCATGATGTCACGGCGGGCCTGCGCGCGCGCTTCCTCCACGTTCTCCCCAGAGAATCCCGGGAACTGATTCCGGACGTCGACCTCGGCGTACGCCTCGATATCGGCCTCCGTCGGCGAGCGCGGCACATGCTCCACACGGACGATCCGGACGAGTGTGCCGTCCGTCGCGAATGCCCTGATCTCGTAGCGCCTGCTCGGGGCGACGACCGCCAGTTCGCCCCACGGCGCCAGCTTCAGGTCCCAGCCGAAGATCCGGGTGCGATTCAACCCCCCCACCCACGTGCGCGGTTCATGGGCCAGATGGGATCCCAGCCGGGCGCGCAGATTCCCCTCCCCATCCCACAATTCCACCACCAGGGTGTCGATGTGCGCCGGGCTCACGCTCGCCAGAATCGAACCGTCCCCCATCGCCGCCACCGGCATGATCGGCCTCAGCCCGACGGTGGTCTCGGCCTGCCTCTCCAGGCGGGAGGTGCGGACGAGTCGCCCGTCAGGGCCGTAGACGGTCATGCTCAACGGGAATCCCCAGGCCATGATCGAGTCGCCCGGCAACCGCTCGACATCCATCAGGCCACCGTACTCGCCCGGTCCCTCGCCCACTCCCCCCATGGTGGCCAGATGCGTGCCCGACGCGCCGTCGAAGATCCTCAACTCCATCGAGCCGTAGTCCGCCACGACGATTCGCCCGTCGCTCAGTCTCGTCGCGCCGATGGCATGTTGAAACAGGTAGGGCTCCTCGCCATCCGCGGCGCCGATCGTCACGGCCGGCTCCGGTCCGACCCGCCAGCGCAGCCGCGAGCCCTCCGGCGGGCGCGCGTTTTCGATGATGCGGATGCCGGCGCTGTCACGGACCACGGTCCCGGATTGCCGAACCGGGGCGTCACCGGCCTGGCAGGCGAGGGCGACGAGGGTCAGCAGGATCGTTGTTGACCTCATGCCTGGCTCCTGTTCCGCAGTCGCCGGTGATCGCCCGTGGGTCGCGGACGCCGGCCGAACGCGAGGCATCCCGGTTGCGGCCCCGTCAGCCACCCGAGCGCTCCAGCGGCCACAGCTGCACGTACTCGATATCGAGCTCGTCACGGGTGTGGACCAGCATATGGTCTTCGCCGATGTGATGGATGCGCAATTCCGGCGGAATCTCGATGAACCCGAGCGTGTCCCTCCGGATCAAAGACCATCCATAGCGGAGCAGGCCTTTCTTCCTGGGGGAAGTCGTATTCGCGTACCCACAGATGGCCGGCGTCGTCGGTCAGGATCTCCGAGAATGCGGGGAAGGTCGCCGCGAGCGGAATGGACTCCATCATCTCGCGTAGCGTCGACAGCATGTCTTCGGGTGGGCCAGCTCCGGTCAAAGGATCACGACCGCTCCGGTACTCAGCCATCCGCCGCTCGACATGGATCTCCTTGTCGGCCGCGGTCGGGGTGCGCGGCTCATGCCGGCGTCTGACGATGCGGGAAAGCGTCCCGTCCGCTTCAAACGCCTTGATCTCGTAACGGTCGTTCGGGCTGACGACGACAAGATCACCCCAAAGCGACGTAACGAGTTCGCGGCTGTAGGCAGCCGGACCAGGTTCACTTATGCCGCCGCTAGCGCGCGCGAGGACAATCTCGTGATTCGGATGCGCGCCCAGTGAGACCGATAGCCGGCCCTCGCCATCCCGGATCTCGACCACGGCCGTATCGCCGTACTGTCCGCTCCAGACCAGGATCGAGCCGTCCCGACGAACGGCCAGGGGGTTGAAATACCTTCTTTCGCGAGGAGCCGTTTCGTCCGTCTCCAGAACAAAAGTGCGGCCATACCCGCCCCGCGAATCGAAGATGGAGTACCGGCGTTCGACCAGGTCCAGGGCCACAATCGAGTCGCCCGGCCACGCCGCAACCCGCCAAAGGCTTCTGAACTCCCCAGGTCCTTCACCAGCTCCCCCCGAGCTGAACAGGTGAGTTCCGAACGCGTCGAAAACACGGACCTCCTCCGTACCACTGTTCGCCACCACGATTCGCCCGTCCGGCAGTCGCGTGGCGTCCCGCACCCGGTGCAGCATGTAGGGCTCCTCGCCCTCCACCTGACCGATCGAGACGGTCGGCTCAGGGCCGATTCGCCAATCCAGGCGGGAGCCGTCGGGCGGGCGGGGGTTTTCGATGACGCGGATGCCGGCGCTGTCGCGGACCACGGTACCGGACTGCCGAACCGGGGCGTCGCCGGCCTGGCAGGCGAGGGCGACGAGGGTGACCAGAATCGTCATCGGCTTCATCTTCACGACTGCCCCCTTCCGTGCGACCAGCCCGCGCAGGAGCATGGTCGCGTCCTACCGACCAGCTCCCCCCCGTACCCCCTCACTTCATGATTTCGTACCGGTGAACATAGTGCACATCGAGTTCGTCGGTCACCCGACCGAGAATGAAGTCCGTCCCGATCTGGAACACCTGGAGATTCGCGGGCACCTCGACGACACCGAGGTGCCGGCCGTCCGGCCCGAAGACGAAGTATTCGAACATGTCCGGCGCACCCCCGTCGTCGCGCACGCCGTAGTTGCGCTGAACGGCCCACAGGTTCCCCTCCGGGTCCACAAGAAGCTTGTAGAAGGTGGGAAGATGAGAGGGATACGGCTGTTCGAGCATCCTTTGCAACTCTTGCGCGGGTGAGCCGCTCTCGATTCGCACGCCGGGTCCCAGGATCCGCTCACGAAGCTGGGCTTCATGGGCCGCCTTGACCTCATCGGTGACCCGCCGGGGCTCTCGTGCCAGGCGGATGATCCTGCGCAGGCGGCGGCTCGTATCGTACTCGTTGATCGAGTAGGTGTCGCCTTCCGTGGTGAAGTACCCATCGGGGCCTGCGGCCATGTGGAACCAGAGCCGAAACTGAAAGCGGGTCGGCACCGATTGAGGTGTCGGTCCGGGCTGGTATCGTCCGCCCTTGAAGTCGCCCACGGGCCGGGCCGTGCCGCCCGAGTCAGCGATGATGGCAGCCGACACAGAGGCCCTCTGCACCCCGCTCCCCGTGACCGGAATCAGCTCGGGATATGACAGGAGGAAGGCACCGGTCGACAGCGGGCCCCAGAAGTTGCAGCAGCTTTCCGACGGGATCACTGACCCCTCCATCACGAGGTCTCGCAGACCGGAAGCAAACGACGCCCGCATCACCGGAATCACGCTTCTGCCGAACTGCCCCCGGTCGTCGAAGATTGTCAAGCGCGTGGCGCCAAGGTCGGTCACCAGAATCGAGTCCCCCCGATACGGAAAGATGCTCATGGGAGGGAAGGTGAACTCGCCCGGCCCCTCCCCGCTTCCTCCCCAGTCCTCGATGTGCACCCCATCGGGCGAGTAGACCCGAACCATGGAAGCCTCGAAGTCGAGAACCGCGATCCGGCCATCCCTGAGCACGAGGGTGCCGCCGACGTACCCAAAGAGATAGCGCTCGTCTCCCACAATCCGGCCGATCCTCACGCTGGGCTCGGCGCTCACCCTCCAGCCATCTCCGTCCCACGCAGGCGCCGCGCTTTCGACGATCTCGATTCCGGCGCTGTCCTGGACCATGAAGGTGCCGTCAACCGGCGCGTCGCCGGCCTGGCAGGCCAGGGTGACGGCTGACAGTCCGGCGAGTACTGCTGAGGTCAGGCGATTGTGCATCGATCTCGTTCCCTTCCTGCTCCTGGCATTCCGTGGAAATGTCCGCGCGAGCCAGGCGTCAGGCAAGCGGCCCCGGTTACGCTCCCGACCGCTCCAGCGGCCACACCTGCACGTACTCCACCCCGAGTTCGTCCTCGGCATGTCCCAGGATGTAGTCCTCGCCGATCTCATAGATTTCCAGCCCCGGCGGCGTCTCGACAAATCCCAGTACCCGCCCCTCGGGATTGAAGACGGTCCAGAGCGGCACGGGTCGCCGTTCTCTCGGGGGGTCGAATTCCTGAACCCACAGGTACCCGGCCGCGTCGGACATGACCTCGGCGAAGGCCGGGAAATTGGGCGCGAGCTGACTCTGCGGCACTTTCCGCATCTCCTCTTCGAGGGGTATCCGGAGTTCCGGCCTGAGCGTGGGGCTGACCAGGATGTCCGCCGGTCTCGGGACCCGGGATTCGTGCTCGCGCCGAACGATTCGCACCAGCGAGCCGTCGGCGGCGAAGGCCCTGAGTTCGTATTTGTCGTTTGAGCTCACCATGACCAGATTGCCCCAAAGCCCGAGTCTCAGCTCCCGGCTGAAGTACAGACGCTGGCGTTTGGGATGGTAACCCAGAGACGCAACCAGTCCGCCGTCGCCGCCGCGAATCTCGACCAGAGCCGTGTCCGCGCTCTCGGGGTCGTGCACTGCCAGGACGGTCCCATCCTTCCGCACCAGCCGGGGCCGCGAAACCTGATACGAAGCCTGATTGATGCCCGGCCCGAGGAACGAACGGCCGAAGTTCCCCTCGGAGTCGAATACCGCGACGCGCCAGCCGGACGAGTACCACGCGACGATCGAGTCGCCCGGCCAGGGCTCAACGTCGCCGAGCTGGTAAGGCGGGAACTCCCCGGGCCCCTCGCCTCGTCCGCTCCAGGTTGCCATATGCGTCCCGGTGGAGTCGAAGACTCTAAGTTGGCTCGACCCCCGGTCCGCCACGACGATCCGCCCGTCGGGCAGCCTCGTGGCATCCCAGGCATAGTGCAGCATGTAGGGCTCCTCGCCCACCTGCCTGCCGATCGTGAGGGACGGATCCGGCCCGATCAGCCAATCCAGCCGCGTCGTATCCGCGGGGCGTGCGTTCTCCACGATGTTGATGCCGGCGCTGTCCCAGGTGTTGGAGAAGGGCAGGTTGCTCTCGTCCAGCACCGGCGGATCGGGATCCTGTTGGTCCAGGTCCTGTTGACAGCCGGCCGCGGCCAGCGCGAGGAGAATGGAGAAGGAGAGGGATGGTACGCGAACGGGGTTCATCGGCAACTCCAGTCTGTCAGTGCTCAGGCGCCAGCAGTGAGTCGCTCCGAGCGTTCAAGCGGCTACACCTTAAACCAATTTGACTCGGGAGTTGGTCGTGGGCGTTGCCCCGCCCCTCGCCACCCCTACCGCGGCGGCCGCCGATGCCCCGTCGCCTGCTCGAACGCATACGCATACTCCAGCAGCATCGCCTCGGTGAACGGCCGCCCCATGAACTCGAGTCCCACCGGGAGACCATCCGGGGTGAACCCGGCGGGCACCGTAATCGCGGGGAATCCGGTGAGCGGGCTGATCAGGCGGTTGTCGCCGAGGCCGTAGCGGTCACGGGGCTGGGGATTCCGCTCGACATCCGCGGCGATTTCGGTCGGGGGGTGGTCGAAGGTGGCGTAGACGAGCGCGTCGAGGTCGAGGTCGGCCATGGTCTTGAGCACGGTCACGCGGATCCGGTCGCGTGCAAGCACGTATTCCAGGTAGCCCGGGTCGCGGGTGGTCTTGCCGAGCAGGTCCGCCAGTCCCCTGGCCCGCCACGGGTTGACCTGGCCGGTGAGCAGGATCGACGCCAGCGTCTGGTAGGGGGCGTTGCGATGCTGGGCCAGGTACGCGTTGGTCGCTTCCTCGGTCTCGAAGGAGTTGAGGCTGAAGATCTCGTTGACTTCGCGAATGCCGGGGATGGAGACGTTGTCGATGACCTCCGCCCCCAGCCCACGCAGGTCGGCAACCGCTGCGTCGATCCGGGCGCGGACCTGTTTGAACCCCTCCATCGTCGTCCCGACGCGGCGGTCCATGGGGTCACGGATGACGCCGATGCGCGCCCCGCCCAGCGCGCCGGGCGCCAGCCCGTCTGTGTAGGAGTCCGGGACGCGCCCGACGGCGCGCGCGGTCACGGGGTCCCTGTGATCGTATCCGGCAATCGCGTCCAGGAGGATCGCTGCGTCGGTGACGGTGCGGGTCATCGGGCCCATGGTGTCCGTGGTGGGGTTGGCGGGCATCATGCCGAACCGGCTGACGAGTTCCAGCGTGGGGCGCAGGCCGACGAGCGCGTGCACGGCCGCCGGTCCCCGGATCGAGCCGCCGGTGTCCTCGCCGATGCCGACCATCCCGAGATTCGTGGCAATGCCCGCGCCCGTGCCGCCCGACGACCCGCTGGGGTTGCGCGTGCGATCGTACGCGTTGCGGATCACGCCGAAGCCGGAGCCGACGTACCGCGAGGCGAACTCGCCCATGTTCGTCTTGGCCAGGATGATCGCGCCGGCATCCTTGAGCCGGGTCACGATCGTGGCGTCGCGCCGGGGAACGAAGTCCTTGAAGAGGACCGACCCGTAGGTGGTCGGCATGTCGCTGGTCTCGACCTGGTCCTTGAGCAGCACGGGAATGCAGTGCAGCGGTCCCCTGGGGCCCTCGGCGACGAAGACGCGGTCGAGCTCGCGTGCCTCCGAGAGGGCGTACGGGTTCACGTGCGCGATGGCGGTCAGCTTCGGCTGCCCCTCTCCGCTTGTTGCGATGCGGTCCAGGTAGCGTCGCACGAGGCCTTCGCAGGTCAGTTCCCCCGCGCGCATGGCGGCGTGGACACCGGCGATCGTGGCCTCTTCCAGCTCGAAGGTCTGGGCCCGCACGGGCGCGCTGGATGTGGTGACACCGATGCCGGCCAGGCCAGCCAGCAGCAGTGCGGTGCACCCGTTCACGACAAAGCGCCTGGTCGGGGCCGGTTCCGTCCGCTCTCCGCCCCTCTTCCCTTCATCCGCAGATAGAATCTGTAAACTAAACATTACACTATGTAACCCCTGGTTGACTTTTGGTAAAATGTGAAGCGCCATTCTGCCTCCCGCATATCTAGTCAGTGCAGGGGGTCATTCGCAACCACCCCACCCCGCACTGGCCCCCCACCCCCCCTCGCGGTACGATCCCTGCACGGCCGCATGCCACCCCACCCGGCGCGGCCACCACCCCCACAAAGATACGATCATGTCCCAAGTCCCGCTTCCACCGCGGCACCGCCCCCCGCGCGGCCTGCCCCACACCCCTTCCCGCGCCTCCCACCCGCCACGCGGCCTCCTTCCGGCCGCCCACCTCGCCCTCATCGCGGCGGCCCTGGCCACCCTCGCCACCCTCGCCCCGCCCATCCACCTCACCGCCCAGCCCGGCGGCCGACCCTACCCGGCCTCCGCGCACGGCGGCAACTACATGCACAACTTCCATTTTCCCCCGGCGCCCTCGTCGTCGCCCTGGTACCCGGCGTGGCACCCCGGCGGCGAGCGCGTCGCGGTGGCGATGAGCGGCTCGCTCTGGGAGGTGGACATCGCGACCGGCGACGCCTTCGAGATCGTGTACGGCCCGGACTACTACTCGTCCCCCAACTACTCCCCGGACGGCGCGTGGCTGCTCTACACAGCCGACGACGGCGGCGGCACCATCGACCTCGAGGTCATGAACACGGCCACCGGCGAGCGCCACCGCCTCACCGAGGGCGCCCACATCCACACCGACCCGCGCTTCTCGCCTTCCGGCGACCGCATCGCATACGTCTCCACGGCGCCGAGCGGGTACTTCAACGTCTACATCCGCCCCTTCGCGGGCGGCGCCTGGGCGGGCCCGGACGTCGCGGTCACCGCGGACAACTCCTTCGGGCGCGACCGGCTCTACTTCGGCCCCTGGGACATGCACATCTCGCCGGCCTGGCTGCCCGGCGGCGAGGAGCTGATCCTGGTCTCGAACCGCAACGTGGCTCTCGGGAGCGGCAACGTCTACCGAGTGCCGGCACGCGCCGCCGGCATCGAGGCCGCCCAGGTGGTCCTCGCCGAGCAGACCCTCTACCGCACGCAGCCGCATGTCTCCCGGGACGGCCGGCGCTTCGTCTACTCCTCGACCGCGGGCTCGGCGGACCAGTTCCAGAACCTCTACGTCCAGCCCACCGACGGCGGCGAGCCGTACAAGATGACCTTCTTCGACTTCGACGCCTTCCACCCGCGCTGGTCCCCCGACGCCGAGTGGATCGCGTTTGTCGCCAACGACGGCGGGCTGCCGCAGCTCCACGTCCTCGGCGCCAATGGCGGCAGGCTCCGCCGCGTCGACATCACGGAGCGGCACTGGGCCCGGCCCACCGGCACGCTCTCGGTCCGGACGGTCGGCGCCGACGGAACGCTCCTGGCCAGCCGCATCCACCTCACCGCTTCCGATGCCAGGTCCTACGCGCCCGCCGACGCCTATGCCCGGGTCAGCCGTGCCGGCGACCGGGTTTTTCACCATCCGGGGTCGTTCACTGTCGAGCTGCCGGCCGGCACCGCCGAGATGACCGTGGTGCGCGGCTTCGAGACCGCCCCGCAGACGGTGCAGGCCGAAGTGCGGGGCGGCGAGACCACCGTCCTCACCGTCACCCTCGAGGAGATCTCCGACGTCTCCGACCAGGGCTGGTTCTCCGGCTCGACCCATGTGCACATGAACTACGCCGGCAACCTCCGCAACAGCCTCCCCAACCTCATGATGATGTCCGCCGCCGAGGACCAGGACATCGTCAACGAACAGGTCGCCAACAAGGACAACCGCATCCTCGACCACCAGTTCTGGATCCCCGGAGGAGGCCCTCACCCGCTCTCCGAACCGGACCGCGTGCTCGTCGTCGGACAGGAGTACCGCCCGCCCTTCTACGGACACGTTTTCATGTTCGGCCACCGCGACCACCTCATCGCCCCCTATGCCATGGGATACGAGGGCACCGCGATCGAGAGCCTGTATCCCAGCAACACCGACATGCTCCTCAAGGCGAAGGCCCAGGGAGCCACGACCGGATATGTACACTCGTTCTATAATGGAGATCCATTGGAGGGGAACCTGGGAGGCGCGAAGGGGTTCATCGTGGACGCGGCGCTGGGTGCGGCGGACGCGGTGGAGTGGTCGACCCCGCAGGACGGATGGCCGCCGCTGTACGCGGTTTGGGGCAACGGGATCCGGACCGCGCTCGTGGGCGGCGAGGACGCGATTTCGAGCCTGCACGCCACGCCGCTGGTGGGGTCGATGCGGACGTATGTGCGGACGCCGGACGGCAGGCTGACGATGGAGGGGTGGTTCCAGGGACTGCGTGACGGGCGCGCGTATATGAGTTCGGGACCCTTGGTGGAGTTCGCGGTCGAGGGGCGCGGGCCGGGCGAGGAACTCGGGCTCGATGCCGGCGGGGAGGTGCAGCTGAGCGGGCGCGTGTGGGGGGTGGTGGCGATGGAGCGCGCCGAGGTCGTGGTGAACGGCGAGGTCGTGCGCACCTATACGTTCGACGGAGACCGCAAATCGCTGGAGATCGACGACAGCATCGCGCTGGCGGGGAGCGCGTGGGTCCACCTGCGGGTGACGGGGCTGCGCGAGGACCGCTGGCCGCTCGACACCTCGTACCCCCAGGCCGCGACGAACCCGGTGTGGGTGGAGGTGGCGGGCCGGCCGGTCCGCAGCGCCGAGGCGGCCGAGTACGCGCTTCGCTGGATCGACAGGCTGCAGGAGATGGCGGACGAGTGGCCCGGGTGGCGGTCGGAGCAGGAGAAGGAACACGTGTACGCGCAGTTCGAGGAGGCGCGCGAGGTGTACCGGCGGCGGGGGGCGGAGGCGGTGGACGCTGTAACGCTGGAGCTGCGCGCGCCCGGGGAGCGGCCCCGCGGGATGGCCCCCGTGCTGCAGCCCACGGTCACCGAGCAGACCAGCGGGACCACCGAGGTGCTGCAGGCGATCAGCCCGGTCACCGAGGAGACCGCGTGGGTCAGCGGACACGGCGGGGTGATCCTGCGGACGGTGGACGGCGGGGCCAACTGGCAGCGGATCCACGCGCCCGGGGGCGATTCGCTCCAGTTCCGGGACATCCACGGGTTTTCCTCGCGGGCGGCCGTGGCGTTGACGTCGGGGGAAGGGCCAGCTTCGCGGATCTACCGCACCGCCGACGGGGGCGAGACATGGTCGCTCGGGTTCCTGATGGAAGAGCCCGCCGGTTTCATGGACTGCCTCGACTTCTGGGACGGAAGCCGCGGTTTCGCCTTCGGGGATTCCTTCGACGGGTCGCCGTACATCCTGGTCACGGGTGACGGGGGCCGAAGCTGGGCCCGTGTCGAGGCGGGGGCGCTACCCGCCGGCAACGAGGGGGAGGGCGGCTTCGCGGCGAGCGGCACCTGCGCGCGGACGGGCGAGCGAGGCGATGGCTGGATCGGCACCGGAGCCGGCGGCTCGGCCCGGATCCTGACGACGAGCGACTACGGCGAGAGCTGGAGCGCGACCGAAGTGCCGATGGCGAGGGGCGACATGGCGGGGATCTTCACGCTGGCGGTGGATGGCAGCCGGCCCGTGATGGCGCTGGGGGGCGACCTGGGTTCGCGCGACGCGGTGGTCGAGCGGAACGCGGCGGTGAGCGCGGACGGAGGCGAGAGCTGGGCGGCGGCCGCGGCCGCGCCGATCAAGGGGGCGGTGTACGGGAGCGCGGCAGGGGGCCGCACCTGGTACCGCGTCGTGGTGGCCGTGGCGCCGACCGGGGCCGCGTTCACCGATGACATGGGCGCGACGTGGGAGGAGTTGCCGGGAGTGAGCGCGTGGGCGGTGGAGTTCGCGGATGGAGGCCGCGTGGGGTGGGCGGGGGGGGGCGGGGGACGGATCTGGAGGGTTGAGTGGTAGCGAGGGTCGAGTGGCTGGGCGCCGCGGCGGTGATCGGCGTCGCCATCGCCGGGGGCGGCGGTGCGGTAGCCGCCCAGGAGGAGCCGCCGGCCGTCTCGGGCAGGGTGGTGGCCGCCGCGACGGGAGCCGCGGTCGAGGGGGCGGGCGTTGCGCTCGCGCGGCGCCTCATGCCCGGGATTCGCGTCCGCAGCGGCCGCAGCCAGCCCGGGCAGATCCTCTGCATCGAATTCCGCAACCCGGCCACACTGCTCGGCGGTGGCTGCCGCGCGCCGCTCGTCATCGTCGACAACGTGAGGCAGGCGAATGGTCTGGTGACGCTGAACACCCTTCCCATCTCCAACATCCACAGCATCGAGGCGCTGAGCCCGGCAGATGCGGGCGTCCGCTACGGCGCCGATTCGGGCAACGGCGTCATCGTCATCGAGACCGTTTCGGCCGCCCTCAACCGTCCGCGGGCCGGGCCGGCACACGGCCGCATCTACGACTGGTCACTCGAACCCGAACCCTACCCCTGGGCCCGGAATCTCGGGACCGCCGTGGCCGCGAACGCCGCGGGACTCCTGGCCGGCTACGCCCTCTCCCGGCCCTGTCTCAGCTACGAGACCCTGTCGCACCACTTCACCACCACCCGGTGCGGATTCGCCGCCAACGCAGGTTCGCGCCTGGCCATCTATGTGGCGCCCCAGATCGGGGTCGGGTACCTGACCGGGCGAGTGGGCGCCAGCGACCTGTCCCGCGGCAGCATGTGGAGGAACGCCGCGGCGGGCGCCATCCTCTCGGTGCCCGGGATCGTGCTGGCCCTCACCGACGACGAAGACGGCTTCACGGGATCGGCCGAGGTCGGTGTCTTCATGGTGGTGGTGGGCGCGCCGGTGGCGTCGGTGCTGGCCGATCGGTGGTTCCGCGGGACCAGGCGGTAACACTATCTTTGCCACCGAGCCGACCCGACGCGCGGGCGGTCGACCCACGAGACACAGCGAGGGCAAGTAGATGTCGGCAAGAGGCAGACTGGCGGCGTTCGATCACATCGTGGCGGGATCGAGAGCGATTCTTCAGGCCGTTCCCGAGGATCGCCTGGACTGGCGGCCCCACGGCAAGTCGTGGACGCTGGGGGAGCTCGCGACCCACCTGACCAACATTCCCAACTGGACGATGGCAACGCTGGGAACTTCCGAGTTCGACATCTCTCCGGCCGACGGCGCCCCTCCGCCCATGACGGCCCTGTCCACCACCGCCGAGTTGGTCGCCGCGCTGGACGCAGGCGCTGCCGCGGCCCGGGCCACGATAGAAGGCACTTCCGACGAAGACATGGCAGGACCATGGACGATGCTCGTGGCCGGCGAGCCGCGCTTCACGCTGCCCAAGTCGGTTGTGCTGCGGACCTTCATCATGGACCACATGATCCACCACCGGTCCCAGCTCGGCGTCTACCTGCGGATGCTGGACGTGCCGGTGCCGCAGCTCTTCGGGCCGACCGCCGACTTCCCGGACATGTAGGGGTGGCAGCGTGAAACCGACCGCCGCTGGCGCTCACGTGGCCCGGTCCGCTCGGGCCCGCCTCGACCCCGCTCGCTTCGACCTCCTCACCTTCGACTGCTACGGCACGCTCGTCGATTGGGAGGCGGGGATCATCACGGCGGTGCGGCATGTCTGCAAAGCCCACGGCCGCTCGCGCGTCACGTCGTCCCAGGCTCCACCCGACGACGCGGCCATCCTGGCGGCCTTCGGCGCGGCGGAGCACACCGTCCAGGCGGAGCGCTACCGCAGCTACCGGGATGTTCTCGCGCGGACCCTCGATCGAATGGGCGGCGACCTCGGCTTCCGACCCACCCCGTCCGAGTGCGACGCCTTCGCGGCCTCGGTCGGCGACTGGCCCGCCTTCCCGGACACCGTCGACGCACTCAGGCGACTCGCGCGCCGCTACAGCCTCGGTATCGTCTCCAACGTCGACGACAACCTCTTCGCCCGGACCCGGGAGCGCCTTCACACCGACTTCGACTGGGTGGTCACCGCCCAGCAGGTCGGCAGCTACAAACCCGCCACCGCGCACTTCGAGGAGATGGCCATGCGCTCAGGGATTCCACGCGACCGCACTCTGCACGTCGCGCAGAGCCTGTTCCACGACATCGCGCCCGCGTCCGCCCTCGGATACGCCACCGTCCACGTGAACCGGCCCAGCCGCGGGGGCGACAACGGCACCACGCCCCCCGCGGACGCCCGCCCCGACGTCACGGTTCGCGACATGGCAAGTGTCGCGGAGCTCCTGGGAGTGGGCGAATGAGCCCCGCGGACAGCCCCGGAGCCGACCATTCCGCCGAGGCCGGCGCTGGCACCGAACCAGCCGACGACAGCCCCGGCACCCCCGACAGCCACGACGGTATCTTCACCATCCGCGCCAGCGGGATCCACCGCGGCTGGAACGGCATCCACTACAAAACCGGCCTTTCGGCCAAGAACGTCCCGGCGCGCGACCTGTCGATGAACGTGGCGCGCATCCCGCCCGGCGGCGTGGCCTTCGCGCACATACACGTCGACTTCGAGGTCATGCTCTACATCCTCGAGGGCACCGTCCGCCACGAGTTCGGCCCCAACCTGCGCCACTCGATTGTGAACCACGCAGGCGACTTCATCTTCATCGAGCCCGGGGTGCCGCACGAGGTCTTCAACGAGAGCGACACCGAGGACGTGGTGGCGGTGGTGGCGCGCTCGGATGCCTCGGAGTGGGAAAATATTGTGGACTACGACCGCGAGACGGGGAAGGTGATTCCGAAGCGGGAGGCGTCCGAATGAACGGTATCAGTAGTTCATTTGGATTCTTGTTGCTGGCAACTGGCGGGCTGACCCTGGCTGCCTGGGGCTATCGGGACGCTCCCTCCACTCGACAGCCGGAGCTGCACGCGCCAGCCGGGCACTCCCCACCCCAGGAACGCCCGATTCAACGAATCGTCGCGGTTCCGGATGCCTTGACCAAGGCTTACGCCGACGGAACGCGCAGCCCTGACGGCAGCCCCGGCCCCGACTACTGGCAGCTGCAGGTCGACTACGTCATCCACGCCACCCTGGACCCGTCCACTTCCGTGGTGACCGGGCGCGAGTCCATCGTGTTGCACAACACCAGCGACGATGTCCTGGAGGCCATCCGGATGCGGTTCGACCAGAACCTCTTCCGCGAGGACGCGGCGAGCCTCATGGATGTCCCGAGCCACACCGACGGAATGGTCGTCACTGCGCTCTCGATCGACGGTGTGGCAATGTCCTTGCCCTCCGGCCCGGAAACCAACCGACTCTTCCCCCTCCCGGAGCCGCTGGCACCCGCCGACTCCAGCCTGATCGACGTCGAATGGCACTTCGAGGTGCCGCTCGGCGCCCGTTCCTCCAGCCTGCGGATGGGGCGCTGGGCCGATTCGGTCTACCAGGTGGCGCAGTGGTATCCGCGGGTGGCGGTCTACGATGACCTCATGGGGTGGGACACGGCTCCATATGACGGGATCTGGGAGTTCTACAACAACTTCGGGCGCTTCGAGGTCTTCGTGGACGTTCCAGCGGTGTGGCTCGTCGGTGCGACCGGAGCCCTGCAGAACGACCCGCGAGCGGATGCCTCGGAGCGGCACATCTGGCACTTCGTCGCCGACACCGTGAGCGACTTCGCGTGGGCAGCGTCCGACCGGTACGAGTGGCAAGTCGCGTCCGCGGACATCCCCGGGCGGGGCGCGATTCCCGTGCACCTTCTCCAGACCGCCGGCAGCACGGCTCGCTATCCGTCCCTCGGCGACAACGTCGCGAGATACCTGGAAGTCTACTCCCGACGCTTGACCCCCTATCCGTTCCCTTCGTTCACCGTCGTGGAAGGGCCTGAGGGAGGGATGGAATACCCGGGGCTGATCATGTCGAACGGCGACAGTCCCCTGACCCACGAGATCGCGCACCAGTGGTTCCCGATGACGGTCGGAAGCGACGAAACCCGGGTGCCGTTCATGGACGAGGGATTCGCCACCGCGATGCCCGCCCTTGTTTCCTCCCCCGGTGACTCGGAGCCCGGAGCCCCGCTACTGGAACGGCAATACAACCCCGCTACCCGATACGGGAGGTTTTCGCCCCTCCTCCCCGTCAACGACGATCCCTTCACGCTACTCGCCGGCTTCGGGAAACCCCAGCACATTCTGCGGATGCTTGGCGGTATGGTCGGAGACAGCGTGATGTGGAGCGCCATCGGCGACTACGCCGCCGCGTGGAAGTTCAAGCATCCCTCCCCGTGGGACCTCATGGCCTTCGTAAGCAACGCGGTTGATCAGGATCTGGGGTGGTTCTGGCACTACTGGCTGTTCACGCACGCCGCGGTGGAGGGCTCTATTGTGGGTGTGGAGGCGGACGGGCAGGGTGGCCACGTCACCGTGCGTCAGAATGGCGACATGCCCTCGCCGATCGTGCTGGCCGTCCAATGTGCGCCCGGCGGCGGTCCGGTCCGGTTATCCGGACCCGGCTACATCCTCGACGAATCCACCGTCGTGGTCACCCGCCCGGTGGACGTATGGTTCCCGGGCGCCACGGAGCTGACCTTCGAGCTGGACATCGGCTGCGAGATCGCCCGGGTCACCTGGGATCCTGCCCGGCGCTTTCCGGACGAGGACGCCTGCGACAATGTTTGGCCGCGCGGGAGCCGGCCGGTCTACGTGCGCGAGTGGCCTCCCGCCGCATGGATCGAGGCGTGGCTAGCCTGCAGCTGAGTGGGCTCCCATCATCGCCACAACGCGATCACCACCGCCTGCCCGATCAGCGCCACGCCGTTGTAGGCGACGTTCAGCCACGCGAGCCCCGCCCTGCGCTTCTCGAAGGTGACCGACTGGTGCGCGGCCGGGAGGACGAACGCGACCAGCGCCATCAGGCCCACATGCACGCCCACCATCGCGGAGCCGCCGCCTCCCTCCATCGAGGAGACATCGTGGGGCGCGATCTCGGCAATCAGCTGGGCAAGGATGTAGGCTGTCAGCAGCGATAGCAGAAGGCTGACACCGTACGTCTTGACTGGGTTGAAGCCCTCCTGGACCTCCTCCGCGGTCATCTCCATCATGGCCAGCCAGCGTTTGCCGAAAAGCGGTCCGTACCAAAGCGCGCCGACAATCATCGGAACGATTCCGGCGACCAGTACCGCGAAGAGGTTGACATCGTGCATGGGTTGTGTTCTCCCGTGGGTTGAGGTGGTCCGTTATGCCTGCAATCTATTGCGCCTTGAGGACCCGTGCATCGCTTCGATCCTGCAGAAGTCGGGATGCAGCGGATTCACGATGTAGTTCACTTCACCGATGACGACGGCGCTGGGCACCTGCAGCACAGCGGACGCTCGCGAATGGAGCCACCGGTCCCCGATCTGCTGCGTGGCCGGGTGCAGGCTTGGCGCCGCCCAATCGGCGGGCAGGTCACAGCGGGCGACGACCAGGATCAGGGATTCCGGGATCCGGACACGCAACTTGCGGTAGTTCCTCAGCACCGCGGGCGTCCTGAGGTGCACGAGCAGTTCCATGCTGGCCAGCGCCAGGCTGCCGCCGAGATAGACCACCCTTCGCCCCGGACTGTTCCACCGCCCCCCGTATCGCCGCGCCCCGTCGCCGGAGAGCATTTCGGCAACCGCCCCGCCATGCTCGGGCGACGCGAGACGCCAGGCTTCGATCATGTTGGCCATCGGCACTCGAATGCCAAAGGGTGTCTGGCCACGGACGGCTAACTGAAGACCCCGTGGCGCAGGCGGCCAATGAGCTCCTCGACCTCCCGGCCCCCCACCTCGGTGGACGCGCGTGCGAGCGGCGATTCGCCCTCAATCAACGCGTTCGGTTCCTGCAGCCAATGGCGTGCAGCTGCGCCGTCGCCATGCATCAGTTCGTAGGCCATCGCCACCAGTCGTGCCACACGCACCAGCCGGTCCGATTCCGCGGGCTTCAGCGCGCAAGCGTCTCGGCGGCGAGAAAGTGTGGTGCGGGAAAGGCCGATCACCTCGGCAAGTGCAAGCCGTCCCACTCCCGCCGCGGCGGCGACTTCATCCAGCATCGTGAACGGCAGGCCGCGCCGCACGAGGTCCACGGCCCCCTCGCGGACGAGTAGAGGGGCCAGGTTCCGTCCGATGCCCGATGGCGGGTAGTTCATTGTCTCCGATGCCCAAATGGAATGTACAAAATACCCATTTGGGTTACGGCCGGCAAGCCGCCCCTACCCCTGGAACGAATTCGCCATCCGGTCGAGGAATTCGCGCTCGTCGCTCGTCAGCGCCTGGACACCCAGCTTTACGGCCTTGCGCAGCAGGTTCTCCAGCTCTTCCCGGTTGATCTCGTGCAGGCGCTCGCGCGGGATTGCCTCCCAGCGGCGGATGATTTCGGTGTCCTGCACGGGGGAAGCCTTCTGGCGGCGGACGGCCGGCTTGACCACCCGGCGGTGACGGCGGCGCTCCCAGCTCCGCAGGAAGATCCAACCGGCCACCAGTCCGCCCAGGTGGGCGAAGTGGGCAATCCCGTCCGCTGCGCCTCTAATCCCGAAGAAGAGGCTGGAACCCACCATGAAGAGCGCGAGGATCCGTGCCTGGACGGGGAAGATGCCCCAGATGTAGATGTTCTCGCGGGGCCAGTAGCGGGCGAAGCCGACGACCACGCCGAAGATCGCACCCGACGCGCCGACGACGTTGCCGCGGGGCGCAAGCGCGAAGGTGAGGATGGCTCCGCCGATCGCGCAGGCCAGGTAGAACCAGATGAACGTCTTGCTCCCCAGACGCTCCTCCAGCCTCGGGCCGAAGAAGAAGAGCATGAGCATGTTGAAGAAGAGGTGCATCCAGCCGGCGTGCACGAAAGCGTAGGTGACCAGCGTCCAGGGCCGCAGCAGGATCAGCTGGGGGACGAAGCCGAAGTCGTTCATCACGGCCGGGCTGACCCGCGAGAACAGGAAGATGATGACGTTCGCGATGAGGAGCTTCTGAACCCACGGGGACATCAACATGGGGGGGCCTCGGGTCGCGAGGAGAGGGCCGCTGGCCCCGGGCCGGCTCCGCGCAAGGTGCCCCGCTCTTCTGTCGTCACGCTCGTCATGGTCCTTGGAATGTACGGGAATCCGGGATCGGGGCGGTAGCCGCGGCGCGTGCCGCCAGCTCGGAGGGGAGCAGCGCCGCGTGGATGAAGGCGTGGACGGGCGTGGGGACTCCCGCTTCGGCGCCCATGCGCACCGCCGCGCCGTTCCAGGCGTCCAGCTCGGAGGGGATGCCGGCCGCGATGTCGCGCTGCAGCGAAGAGGTGCCCTCGGCCGGAAAGGAATCGAAGATCTCCAGCGCGCGGTCGACTGGCGTCGGGCGGGAGCGCGACGTTCCGCGCGGCGGCGATGGCCGCGATCTCCTCCATGGCGCGCCGCAGGAGGTCCCGACTTGCGGGATGCGATCGCACCGGGCCGAGGGGCATGCGGCACACCGCGCACACGCCGCCCAGGGAGCAGACGAAGAGGAACTTGTGCCACAGCGCGGCGTCGATGTCGGCGGGGATCTCGGCCTGGACGCCCGCTTGCGCGAGGGCCGCGACGAGCGCCTTGGCCCGGGCGGACGCGCGGCCGTCCCACTCGGCCAGCGCCACGTACGGGTCCACCCCGATGTGCCGGATCTCGCCCGGGGCCGCGACCTCGCTGATGATGCGCGTGAGGCCCTTGCCCATGCGCTCCCGTCCCACCGCGGGCGCGAGGGCCTCGTGGGCGTCGACGCCGTTCAGGAGCGGCACGACGAGGGTGGCGGGGCCGAGGAGGGGGCCGATCCCGGCGCGGACGGCCGGAAGGTGCAGCGACTTCACCGCGACGATCACCGCGCCGACGGGGCCGATCTCGGCGGGATCGGCGGTGGCGGGGGGGTGCGTGCAGAAATCCCCGCTGGGGGTGCGGACGCGGAGGCCGTGTGAGCGGATGGCGTCGAGGTGCGCGCCTCGCGCGATCAGCGCGACTTCGTGGCCGGCGCGGGCCAGCACGCCCCCGAAGTACCCGCCGACGCCCCCGGCACCGTAGATGGCGATTCTCATGGCGACGAAGTTAGGGTAACCGGGGACGGACTCAAGTCCCGTTGTCTTTTCAAGTGGAAACCAAGGAGGCACGAAGATGGTGATTCGGAACGTCGGGATCGCACGCGCCTTGCTTCTGGGCGCCCCAGCTTCGCACTCGCTTGCATGCATTGCCATCGCTGTCATTGCAGGCGCTGTCATTGCAGGCACACTGGCCCCGGCCCCGCTCGCCGCCCAGACCCCCGAGCAACGCTACACCGATTGGGCGCGCCCCGACTTCCGCCCGCAGGAGTACGAGTACCGCCGCGGCCGCACGATCGACGGGCTGCTCAACTCCGGCGGCGGACTCCTCCTCGTCCCCTCCTCCGACGGGACGACCCATGGCGGCACCTTCCGCCAGCTCGAGGACTTCTGGTACCTCACCGGCCTGGAGATCCCGCAAGCGATGCTGGTGCTCGACGCCGACCGGAGGCGCGCGCTCCTGTTCATGCCCGCCCGCGATCCCCGCTTCGAGAATCCGGGCAGGCCGAACGACTTCCCGGGCCGTCCGCTCCTGGAGGACTACCAGCTGCGCAGCATCGCGGGTATCGACGAGTACCGGGACATTGCCGAGTTGGACGCATATGTGCGCGAACGGCTCGCAGAGGGCGCCATCCTGCGTGTCAACGCGGGTGCCGTCGGGCCTGTGCCGGAGCCGGTCGTGCCGTTGATCGGGGGTCTCGACGCGACCGCCGCCCTCATCCACCGCCTGCGGTCCGACTATCCCGGGGCCGAGCTGCGCAATGCGTACGAAGTCGTGGCCCGAATGCGCATGGTGAAGACCCCTGCCGAAATCCAGCGCATGCGCGCGGCTGCCGATGCCACGACGTTCGCCATCCAGGCCGCCGCGTCCCTGATCCGGGCCGGTGTCGACGAGCGAACCCTGCAGGGCGAATTCGAGCGCAGCTGCCGCACCTTCGGCGCCCAGTCGATCCCCTTCACCCCGATCATCAAGTCGGGACCGAACAGCCTGTGGCCCTGGCGGATCCTGGCCGCCCACTACAACCGCCGCAACCGCGCCATGCGCGACGGCGAGCTGGTCATTCTCGATGTCGGGTGCGAACTCGATGGCTACATCAGCGACGTTGGCCGCACCTTCCCGGTCAGCGGTCAGTTCTCGGACATCCAGCGCGAGAAGCTGCTCGTCAGCACCCGCGCCGCAGAGGCCATCATCGCGGCCGTGCGCCCGGGGGTGACGCTGCGTGAGCTCACCCAGGTCGCCTACGACGCCATTCCCGACCATGAAGAGCCGTACATGCAGACCCCGTCGTTCTTCGGCCACCACATCGGCCTCTCGGCGGGCGACCCCGCGCTCCTCGACGAGCCGCTCGCGCCCGGGATGGTCTTCACGGTGGAGCCGTGGTACTACAACCACGACATCGGTGTGTCGGTGTTTGTCGAGGAGGTGGTGCTGGTCACGGAGGCCGGGGCGGAGGTGCTGACGGAAGGGCTGCCCAGGACGCCGGAGGGGCTGGAGCGGATGGTTCGCTGAGGTTCGGGACGGGGTGCAGCAACTGCTCGGGAGATGAAGTCTTGCGGGACCCCGATCAACCAGACGGCGGAACAAGAAGCAATGCGACGGCGGTTCGTGTGCCGTCGTCGGATGTCGAAAAGCCCCATACCTGGTCGCCGTACGCGTCCTGCAACTGGAACGTGGCGGGCAAAAGAACGCGCCGGGATTCGCTGTCTTCATCGCCGCGCCTTATCGAGTGCCACACGACCATCCCGTCTTCCTCGCGGGGTGTCCTGAGCCAGACTTCGCGCGAAGCAGTCAGGACCATGCGGGAAACGGATGGCAGATGGTTTGGCACATGAATCGCTTTCTTGATAACCGACCTCGCTTCAGGTCTGCCTAACCAGCGATCCCCATCGGTTTCACGTCGGATGAGTTCCGCCTCAAATGGCGAATGTCAAGGAATCCGATCGTGTCCGGTCTCCACCCTTCATCGACCCGCCGAGCGTGAATGATCGCCCGTGTCTCGGGCGTCACGTACCCGCGATCGGACCATCCCGGGATGCGTCCCAACCCCAGCAGGTCGCCGCCGTCCAGCGGGATGAAGCGCTCAAACCCGATAGGAGGAAACACCGTCTGCAGCTCCCGCGCGTCCTCGTATGCGTACCACACGTGTCGGTCCGAATGGCGCAGCCTGAATCCGTCAACACCCGCACGCAACGCGGTTGGCAGGGTGAGACCTTCGGCCACCTCATGCGATTCGGTTGCGAGAAGCAAAGCTGCGTCCGGTGTCCAAGTGGACAGCGTCCAGTCGAGTCGCTGCAGGATATTTCCCGTCACGAGCACTATGCGGGTTCCTGCAGCGCCAACCCGCAACTTGGCAAACGACCCGGTACCCGATTCGACGCCTCCCGGCACCTCAAGTACGTGCACCGGGCGCGCGGTCCATGTGGCCGACCCGGCCTGCATTCCGGACCCTGCGCCCGGAACCGACAGCGCCAGCAGGACGGTCGCTGAGACCGTCACCGATTGTCGCCGCATCGCCGCCGCAAGAGCGAGCGTTCCAGCCCGCGCGAGGGCCATGCTATTCCTCCGCACCCTGTGGCGGCACCAACCGCCTTCCCACCACATACTGCACTCCCATTTCGTCCCTGCGGAAGCCCCACACGTGGCTATCCGTTGCGTCCATGGCCCTGAATCCGGTGGGCAGGAGCACCCTGCGTCCTCCGACTCCGTCCCTGCGAATCGCATGCCATACCGCAAGCGAGTCCCGCCTCTGATAGCCCTGAAACCAGATCTCGCCCGAATTGCTTCCGAACAGGCGCGTGGCGCCGGGCAGCGGATCGGGTACGTAGACGACCTCCTCGATCGCTTCCCTGATCGCCTCGATGGTCGCGGACTGCTCCTCTCCCCCTCCCAACGCCGCCGCATACTGCCTCGCGACACCATCGATGAATGTGTCAAGCCTGCCGGGATCGAGTGGCACGGGGGAAGGTGAGACCTGCCGGCGCCATAGAGTGTCACCGCCGACCTCGATTTCCATGAGTTCCACGGCGCCCCCTCCCAGGTTTCGCCGCAAGACGACTACGCTCCCCGCATCCGGGTCGAACCATTTCAGATCGAAGTCTCCGAAGAACTGCTCTATTTGGATGCCCCGTTCTTCAAACGGCGTTCCCTCGGGCCTGATGGACATGTTCCGATTGCGAGTGTCCAGCATCGCAATGGTTGCCGTTGTCCAATCATCACCCTTGGCGCTTACGTGATAGACTGGCAGATGCTCGATCGGTTCGTCTCCGCCGAAACCGGCCAAGACCGCAGGGGGAACCCGAGGTGTGGCGAGAAAGGACCCGTCGTGAAGCAACGCCTCCGGCCAGAGCGGGAAGCCACGGAAACCGAGTTCCCGAGGCGGGTACGAAACGGTTTCGATCAGGGTTCCGTCGTTGGAAAATGAGCTGTACCGCTGGGCATCCCGCGTGCGAAACCCTTCACGGTGGCTCTCGACGAAGAGGGGCCCCGAAAACTCGCCCGGGCCCTGGCCGGGACCGCCGACCTCCCGCACCAGCGACCCTTCGGGAGTCCAAATGGTGACTCGCAACGAAGCGGCCTCCACAACCAGCACGCGCTCCCCGTCCTCCAAGACCCGCACGCTGCTGATCAGGCTGAAGGAAGCCTCTTCGCTGCCACCGATGCCCTCGCCGATTGCGAATTCCGGCTCCGTCAGCCAAGGGTCGCCGAAGTCGTCCGGTGAATCGGCAGATCCCGGAGAGGGCTGCGAATCCCCGCCACAAGCCCAGACAAGCAGGGCTGTCACACCAGCCAATGCGCGAGTCATCGGACCAAAGCAACCTTACACCGCAAGAGGGACAATCGGTACTTCCTGCTTTTCGAAAGCGCGGCACCTTATGCATATGGTATGACCTCAAGTTCCGCAAACCTTACACAGATGCTCCGGTCTATCGTCCGCCCAGCCCCCCCACCACCTCCCCCAACACGGCTACCGCCTCATCCAACTGCCGCCCGGTGACGTACGGCGCCGGCCCCAGGCGCAGCACGCGTCCACGATAGTCCGCGTAGACACCACGACCGCGCAGCTTACAGCAAATCTCCCCGGCGACGGGCGTTTCCATGGTCAGGAACCCACCGCGCTGCGACAGCCGCACGGCACGGTCCCGGCTCAGCACGCGCGGATCCGGGTCCAGCGCGTCCACCCCGGCCGCCAACCGCCGGATCTGCGCGAGGCTCACATCCCGTAGCCGGTCCACCGTCAGGCCCTGCTCGCCGAAGAACCGGAACACCGCCGCCGCCCGGTAGTGGCTGACGGGGTCGTACGTCGAACCGGCAAACCGCCCGTCCCCCTCACTGTACATCACGCGCAGCCGGCCGACCGGCGCATCACCCGGGCCGCCTTCGCCATCGCCACCCGCCCCCGCCAGCGCCCCAAACTCCGCGAACCACCCGGTCAACACCGGCCGCAGCCGACAGTCCCGCGGGAACCTCAAAAAGCAATTCCCTTCCCCCAACTGGCAGTACTTGTACCCACCCCCCACCACGAACGCGTTCTCCAGCCCCATCTCAACCACTGAAAACGGCACGGCGTTCAGCGAGTGGTAGGCGTCGACGAGCAGCTCCGCCCCGACCCGGGCACACGCCGCGGCGATGTCATCCAGCCCCCCCACGATCCGCGCGTCACGGAACAGTACGGACGACACGAGCACCGCGGCAGTCCGGTCGTCCAACTCCCGGATGACCCGTTCAGCTATCGTATCGCCCGTCTCTCCCTGGCCACCCAGGGTGACTTTGTTCGGGGGGCGAACAAAGTCACACCCCACCCTCACCACCTCGATCCCCTCCTCCTCGAGCCGGTCCAGCTGGCGACGGATCGTGTGGAACTCGCCGTCCGTCGTCACCAGCCGTGGCCGCTCCCGCAGCGGCAGCGCCGACAGGAACCGGATCAGCAGCTCATGCGTGTTCTGCCCCAGAGCGATGTGTCCATCCGCGTCGTCCAGCAGCCGCCGGTACCCGGCCCGCACCTCGTCGGCCACCTCGAACGCCGGCCCCCACTTGTCGTCGACCAGCTCCGCCGCGTCCAGCCACGCCTGCTGCTGCGCCTCGAAGGCCACATCCGGCCATGCCTGGTGGGAATGCCCGGTCAGCAGCACCCGCTCCGCGACCCGAAAGCGCGAGTAGTGCCGCGCGAGTTGCTCGGGTGCGATGCCGCTGCCCCTCGCGCCACCGCCCTCCGTCACAACGCCGACCTGATCTCCCACAGGTCCGGAAACGCGGGATGCAGCGTGGTCACCAGGTAGGCCACCCCCGCGCTGTCGCCCGTCCCCGGCTTACTGCCGATCGTGCGCTCCACCATCTTGAGGTGCCGGTATCGCCACTCCTGAAACCCTTCGTCCAGGTCCACCAGGCGCTCGCAGAGGTTGACCGCCTCCGGGTTTGATCGGTACAACCGGACCAGCACCTTCTGCACCTCCGGGTCGGACTGCACGGGCCTGGTCACATCCCGGTCGAGCGCCCGTTGGGGGATGGTACACCCCTTGCGAGCCAGAAACCCCAGGAAGGCGTCCCAGAGCGCCGGCTCCTCCAGCCTCCGTTTCAGCCGTCGCTTCTCCTCGGGGTCCGGAAACGCCTTGATGACCGAAGCCCGCTTCATACCCAGCGCGAACTCCAGCTCCCTGAACTGCGCGGACTGGAATCCGCTGGCGGTTTCGAGCCGCTCGCGGAAAGACGCGAATTCGACCGGCGTCATCGTCTCCAGAATGTCCAGCTGTCCCACGAGCACCTTCATGATCGAGAGGACGCGCTTGAAGGTCGCGGCGGCCCGGGCGCCGTCCCCGCTCTCCAGAAGTTCCCGGGCATGGTCCAGTTCGTGCAGCGCAGCCTTGAACCACAACTCGTGGACCTGGTGGACGATGATGAAGAGCATCTCGTCGTGCTCCGGCGGGTCGGAGAGCGGGTGCTGCAGGGAAAGCAGCTCCGGGAGCCGCGCGAAGTACTGGTAGTTCATCGCTTCTCGGTCGTCATTCATCTGTGGCATCCGGTCCGTATGCGCCCGCGGCGGACCCGAACCGCGGGGTGTAGTTTTTCAGCGTCTCGTACTGGGGAGGCCATGGAAGCGGATACCCCAGCGCGTACGCGGCGTGCCGTGTCCAGTATGGATCCCAGAGGTGGGCGCGCGCCATGAGGCACAGGTCCGCGCGCCCCGCCGCGATGATCCCGTTCACGTCCTCGAAGGATGAGATGTTCCCCACGGCCATCGTGGCGATCCCCACTTCGTGGCGGATCCGGTCCGCGAACGGTGTCTGGAACTGACGCCCGTAGCGGGGCCGCTGATAGGGCACCGTCTGCCCGGTCGACACGTCCACAATATCGCACCCGTGTGCCTTCAGCGCCCGCGCGATCTCGACCGCGTCCCCAGGCTCGTTGCCGCCGGGCGACCAGTCCACCGCCGACAGCCGCACCGAGAGCGGTCTCTCGTCCGGCCACAGCGCCCGGACCGCCGAAACCACCCGCAGCGGGAAGCGCAGCCGATTCTCCAGGCTCCCGCCGCAGCGGTCGGTGCGCGCGTTGGTCAGAGGGGACAGGAAGCTGGCGAGCAGGTAGCCGTGCGCCATGTGGATCTCGACGATGTCGAAGCCGGCCTCGATCGCCATCGCCGTGGAGCGCTCGAAGTCGCCGACCAGGGCGTCCATGCCCGCCTCGTCCAGCTCCGCCGGGACCGGGCTGTGCTCGAAGAACCCGATGGGCGACGCCGACACGATGGGCCAGTCGCCGTCTTCCAGGGGCTCGTTGGGGCCTTCCCAGTCGAGCTGCGTGGACCCCTTGCGGCCGGCGTGGCCGAGCTGGATGCCGATCTTCGCGCTTGTGAAACGCTTCACAAACTCGGTCAGCCGCCTCCAAGCGGTGACGTGTTCCGCCATGTACAGGCCCGCGCATCCGTGTGAGATGCGCCCGTCCCGCCCGATCGCGGTCATCTCCGCCATGACGAGCCCCGCGCCGCCCACCGCCCGCGAACCGAGGTTGACCAGGTGCCAGTCGTCGATCCGGCCGTCGGCGGCCGAGTACTGGCACATGGCCGAGACGCCCACGCGGTTGGGGAGCACGAGGTCCCGCAAGCGGAAGGGGGTGAAGAGGGGAGGGGGGGGCGGGTGCGGCGCGGCATGCGGGGGGGGGTCGGGGGGCTGGGTCCGGTCCCGCGGCGCGGCCCGCTCGATCCCCAGCGCCGCCTCGTTCTCCGCGATGCTGACGCCGGATTGCTCTTCGGCCTTGCGCGCCACCCACCGATCGACCCGGTCGACGAACTCCGGATCCCGCTCGCGCAGGTTCTCGTGCGAGATGCGCAGGCTGCGGGTCAGCAGCGAGAAGGCGAACTGGGTGGGCTCCAGACGGAAGTAACGCTCGGTGTCCTCGAACCACTGGAGGCTGGCGTGCGCCGCCCGCTGCAGCGACTCCACCGGGCGGCGGCGCTCCTCTTCGTAGGCGGCCAGGGCCGTGGCCAGACCCGCCGCCGTCGGCTTTGCGCCCGCGCCAGGCGTGCCCCCGGATGTCGCCGTCTCCATCGCCCGCGCCAGCGCAATCGCATCCAGCATCGCCAGCCGGGTCCCCGAGCCCACCGAGAAGTGCGCCGTGTGCGCCGCATCCCCGATCAGCACCACGTTCCCCGCCGACCATCGCGCGTTGGCGATCGTGGGAAACTGTCGCCACACCGACCGATTGCGTATGAGCGGATGCCCGTCCAGCTCGTCCGCGAAGAGGCGCGACAGGAAGCACACCGTCTCCTCCTCGCTGGCCGCGTCCATCCCCGCGCTCCGCCAGGTCCGTTCGGTGGCCTCGACGATGAAGGTGGACTTGCCGCTCGCATCGTACTGGTAGGCGTGCACGCGCCACAGTCCGTGCTCGTCCTCGCGGAAGTGGAAGGTGAAGGCGGGGAAGGGCCGCGTCGTGCCCAGCCAGACGAAGCGGTTCGGCCGCAGGTCGACCGCAGGTTCGAACTCCGCCGCGAAGCGTTCCCGCACCGCGCTGTTGATCCCGTCGGCGCCGATGACGAGGTCGGCGTCGAAGTGGGCCGTCAGGTCGGCGTCAAAGTGGGCTTCCGGGTCGCCGGGCCGGTTGGCAGGCACCCTGGCCGAAGCTGGCGCGACATCCGCCTCGAAGTGCAGGCCGACCCCCAGCTCACGGCAGCGCCGGTGCAGTAGCGACAGCAGGGCCCGCCGCGAGAGCCCCGCGAATCCGTGCCCCGTCGACCGGAGCAGCTCGCCCTGGTAGTGGATGTGGATGTCGTCCCAGTGGTAGAACCGCTCCTCGATCGCGCGCAGCGTCGGTGCATCGGCCTCGGCCACCTCCTCCAGCGTGGCGTCCGAGAAGACGACGCCGAAGCCGAAGGTGTCGTCCGGGCGGTTGCGCTCGAAGACTTCGACCGTTCGCGCCGGGTCGGCCTTCTTGATGAGCAGCGCGGCGAAGAGGCCACCCGGACCCCCGCCGATCACGTTGATCCTCACCGCCCCGAATCCCGCACCAGCCCCCCGCCGATGATCAGGTGCTGGATCTCCGTCGTCCCCTCGTAGATCCGGAGCGCCCGCACGGCCCGGTAGAGACGGTCCACGGGATGATCCCCCACCACCCCGCGCCCCCCCAGAACCTGCACGGCACGGTCCACGATCCGCTGCGCGGCCTCCGTCGCGAACGACTTCGCCATCGCGGCCTCCATCGTGATCCGCTCGGCCCCACGGTCCTTCTCCCACCCGGCCCGGTACGTCAGCAGCCGCCCCGCGGTCAGCTCCGTCGCCGACACGGCCAGCTTCTCCTGGACCAGCTGGAACGACGCCAGCGTCCGCCCGAACTGCTCCCGCCGCCGCGCGTGACGCACCGCCTCCCACAGCGCCCGCCCTGCCATCCCGCACGCCCCCGCCGCCACCGTCGGACGCAGCCGGTCGAGCGTCGCCATCCCCGTCTTGAAGCCGCCGCCCTCGTCGCCCAGCATCGCGTCGGCGCTCACCCGGCATCCCTCGAACCGGAGCTCGCCCAGCGGGTGCGGCGCACTCATCACCTGCGCGCCCGCGAACTCGAACCCGTCCGCATCGGCGGGCACGACAAAGCACGAGATCCCCCGCGTCCCCGCATCCGGATCCGTCGCCGCGAACACCACGTAGAAGTCGGCAACCCCCGCATTCGAAATGAAGCTCTTCGCGCCATCGATCACATATTCGTCCCCGTCGCGCACCGCCCGGGTGGTCATCGAGGCCACGTCCGACCCCGCCTCCCGCTCCGTCATCGCAAACGCGCCCATCGCCTCGCCCGCGACGGCCCGCACCCCCCACCCCCCGGGATCCCTCCCCGCAATCAGCGCCGGCGTCGCGCTCAACCCCTGCAGCGCGAAGACCGCATCCGCCAGCGGCGACCACCACGCCAGCACCTCGCGCGCCACCAGGCATGCGCGCACATCCCCGCCGGCGATCGGCTCGAACAGCCCCGCCGCCCCCATCAACCCCACCAGCTCCCGCGCCCGCTCCCGCGCCTCCGCGTCGCTGTCCGGGTCGCGCCTGCCCCGGGAATCGTGCCCGCTCCCGGAGTCCCCACCCCCGATTTCCTCCCGGCAGAACGCCGCAACCCGCTCCCGGTACTCCCGGTGACGCGGTTCGATGAACGCCGCCACCGGATCCAGCGACAGCCCGTCCCGGCTAATCAAAACGGGGCCTGCGCTTCTCCACGAACGCGTTGTACGCCTCGCGGAAGTTCGGGTTCAGCATGCAGGCCGCCTGCGCCCGCGCCTCCGCCTCCAGCGCCTCCTCCAGTCCCATGTGGGCCTCCTTGTTGAGGGCGTCCTTGGTGACCTGGAGCGCAAACGAAGGTCCCCGCGCCAGCTCCTCGGCGAACTCCGTCGCCGCGACGGCCACCTCGCCGTCCGCAACCACCCGGTTGTAGAGCCCGATCCGGTGGGCTTCCGCAGCGTCGATGAAGGCGCCGGTCATGAGGAGCTCGGTCGCGCGCCCCAGCCCGACAATCCGCGGCAAGAGCCAGGCCGCGCCCATGTCCGCACCGGACAGCCCGACGCGCGTGAACAGGTACGCGATCCGCGCCGACTCCGCCGCGATCCGCACGTCGCACGCCGTGGCGATCACGGCCCCCGCGCCCGCCACCGTCCCGTTGAGCGCCGCCACCACCGGTTGTCGGCACTGGCGGATCGCCGCGATCAGGTCGCAGGTCATGCGTGTGAACTCCAGCAGCCCCTCGAAGTCGCGTTCGAAGAGCGCGCCGATGATGTCCTCGACATCCCCGCCCGTGCAGAACCCGCGGCCGGCCCCCGTGATCACGATCGCGCGCACCTCGGGCTCCGTGTCGAGCGCCCGGAAGGTGTTCCCGAGCTCGTCGTAGACCTCGAAGGTGAGCGCGTTCAGCCGCTCGGGCCGGTTGAGGGTGATCCGCGCGACGCTCGTCTCAGGATCGACATCCAGAAGGAAGGAGCGGGGCGATGTCATTGTAGGGGATTTCAGGGCGGTCATGGCCAGTCCTCCGGTGCGTGGGCGTTGGCTCTCGCCTCAATCGTTGCGCATCGCTCCATGAGCGCGTCAAACGGCTCTTCCCCTTCCAGCAACGGTCGCCGGGTGCGGTCCTTCGGCCTGGACAGCGCGCAGGGCTTGGCGGCGCTCTTCCGCCGAGAGGCGCTGAAACTGCGTCTCAGCCATTCGTGGGGCGCGTGCTCAACGGCTCGGCCATCCACTTGGGCATGACGGCGCCTGATTCACCGCCCCCCGCTTGCCGAGGTGAAGCAGAGCGTTCGGGCAGATCGGCGTGGCCTCCGGCGTTGCCTCGGCGTGTTCCATGATACGTTCGGGAAGGCTCTGCATGGTCTGGGTCGCCCCGGGCGTCAGAAATGAATGCACCAATATAACGCCTGCGCGGCGACTTGCCGCTGGTTGCTGCCGTCCCCCTCAGACTGCTGTGTCGGGCCCAGGGTGCGCCTGCGGGATGACGGCGGTGGCCTCGATCTCCACCATCGCGCGCGGATCGACCAGCTCGGTCACGGCCACCAGCGCCATGGCCGGGAAGTGGCTCCCGAACACCGCCCTGTACTCGGCCCCGATCTCGGCCCGCGATCCCCGATAGGCTTCCATGTCGGTTACGTAGATGGTAAGGCGGCCGACATCGGCGACCGCCCCCCGGCTTCCTCTACCACGCGCACCACCTTGGCGAGCGCGGCCCCGAACTGCGCGGCGAGACCCGGCGCACCCCCGGCCTCGTCGCGCCCCACCGCCCCGCCCCCGTCCCCCCCCAACCCGATCTGCCCCGCCACGAAGAGCACGCGCCCCCCCTCCGTCGCGAGCATCCCGTTATTCCACCCGCGGGGACGCCCCAGCGCCGCCGGGTTCACGATCTCGTAGCTCACCCCACCGCCCTCCCCCCACCCCGCACCACCAGCTCGCTGCCCTGCAACGCCCCCGCCGCCTCCGGCATGAAGGTCATCACGGCGTGCGCCACCTCGCGCGGCGCGATGAGCCGTCCGCCCGGCTGCATCTCCTTCAGGCCCGCCCGGATCGCCTCCGCGTCCTTGCCGGTCTTCTTCGCGATGCGCTCGATGTTCTCTTCCGTCATGGGCGTGTCCACGTAGCTCGGGCAGACGGAGTTGACCGTCACCCCGGTCCCGCCGAGCTCGTCGGCGAGGCAGCGCGCCATGCCGATCATCGCGTGCTTGGAGGCCGCGTAGGCGGTGATGTAGCGCGCTCCGATGAGGCTCGCGACCGACGCCACGTTCACAATCCGTCCCCAGCCGCGCTCCAGCATGGCCGGCAGGAACGCCTGCGTGACCAGCAGCACCCCGGTCGCGTTCACCCGGTGGACCTCTTCCCACTGCTCCAGCGTCACCTTGAGGAAGGGGGCCGAACGCGCCACCCCGGCGTTGTTGACGAGGATGTCCACACTGCCAAGAAGCTCCTGCGCCTGGATCGCCAGCGCGGCGACGGAATCGGGGTCGGTCACGTCGCAGACGACTGCGTGCGCCACGCGCCCCCGCGCCCGCAACCCCCCGGCGACCGCCTCGATCTCGTCCGCGCTCCGCGCCGTGACAACCACCGCCGCACCCTCCGCCGCCAGCGCTTCCGCCACCGCCGCCCCGATTCCGCGCCCGCCGCCGGTTACGAGCGCGCCGCGCCCTTCGAGCGGGTTCATGAGGCGTCCTCCGCCTCCCCCAACCCCTCCGCCACCGCCTCCACCACGATCGCGGCCAGCGTCGCCACCGTCTCCTCCCCTTCCCGCGCAGTCGCCGCGGCGGGATCGCCGCAGTACGCCTCGCCCACCCCCGCTTCCTCGAAGGTCGCCGCGCCGTCGCGGATCGCGCGGGACAGCGACGCAGGGTTGGCCGCGAGCCCCCGCCGCGCCTCGTCCCGCACCAGTTCAGGCACAGCCGCCATCACCACCGAGGTCTCGTACCGCCCCGCGTGGCACGCGCCGCTCCGGAACTCGTCGCCGAGGCGCAGCGCCCACCGCCGCTCGGTCAGGTCGGGGTGGATGACGGGCATGCCGCCGCGCCCGCCATCCTCGTCGCGCGTCCCCGCCACCTCCCCGATCGCCGCCAGGTGCGCCGGGTCCAGGTGCGCGTTGACCACGACCAGCGCGGCCACACCCTGCCGCTCGAGCGACGCCGCCACATCCGCCAGCAGCGCGGAGACGGTGGCCGGGCGGAGCGAGATCGTCCCCGGGAAGCCTGCCGCGAAGGGAGCGGCGGTGTAGGCGAGGGAGGGAAGCAGCGTGGGGTGGAGGCCAAGGCGCCGCAGACCGGGCAGCGCGGCCTTCGCGGCCGCAGCCGCGATGATCACGTCGGTGACGAGGGGGAGATGGGGGCCGTGCGCCTCGATCGCGCCGACCGGCAGGATCGCGACGACATGGGAGCCGTGTGGGGGGGTGGGGCGGGGGCCCAGCCCGAGCTCCGCCAGCTCGGTCCACGTCGCGTGGCCCCACAGGTGCTTGTCCATTGACCTTGCCTCCATTGTCCCTAAAGATACACGCCCATGCCCTACCATCCCCCCGACCCCTTCAACATCGCGGACTACTTCCTGGACGACCGCGTCAGGGAGGGGCTCGGCGACCGTCCCGCGCTCCGCACGGCCGGCGGCATCGTCACCTACGCCGCGCTGCAGGCGCGCGCCAACCGGTTCGCCAACGCGCTCGAGGGGATGGGGGTGCAGCCGGAACAGCGCGTCCTGCTCGCGCTCCCCGACGTGCCCGACTTCGCGGCCGCCCTCTTCGGCACTCTCAAGCGCGGTGCGGTGGGGGTGATGGTCAACTGCTACCTTGACGAGGAGCGCATCCGCGACCTGTACGACTACACGCGCGCCAGCGCGGCCGTCGTGCACGCGGAGCACGCCGGGGCGTTCACGCGCGCCCTCCGCGGCGCCCACCACGTCCCCCACCTCCTCGTCCTCGGAACCCCCGAGGGGGATGCCAGAATTGACAACTCGTCTTTACATTATGTCAACTTTACTTCACATTCTGACGACCCTGCGATCTGGCTCTTCTCCGGCGGCACCACCGGACGGCCCAAGGGCGTCGTCCAGAGCCACGCCTCCTTCGCCAACCAGAACGAGTGCTACGCGAAGCAAGTCCTCGGCTGCACGGCCGACGATATCACGATCTCCGTCCCCAAGCTGTATTTTGGTTACGCTACGGGGTCGAACCTCTTCTTCCCCCTCGCGGCGGGCGCCTCGGCGGTGCTCTTCCCCGAGCGCTGCACCGCCGGCGAGCTCTTCCGCCAGATCGCCCGGCACCGCCCCACGATCCTCGTCAACGTCCCCACAATGGTGAATCACATGCTCGCGCACCCCGGCGCGGCCGGGCAGGACCTGAGCTGCCTGCGCCTCGCCACCTCCGCCGGCGAGGCCCTGCCCCCATCGCTGCACCACCGGTGGAACGACACCTTCGGCGTCGAGCTGCTCGACGGCCTCGGCACGGCAGAGATGTGGCACATCTTCATCTCGAACCGGCCCGGCGACATCCGTCCCGGCACCCTCGGCACCGCGGTCCCCGGCTTCGAGGTGCGGCTCTGCGACGACGACGGCCACGAGGTCCCGCCCGGCGAGGTGGGCCGCATGCGGGTACGGGGCGGCTCCCGCGCGCACGGCTACTGGCAGCACCCCGCGGAGACGCGGCGCGCCTTCGCCCACGACTGGTACGTCTCGGGCGACATGATGACCCGGGACGAAGACGGCTGCTTCACCTACCAGGGCCGCGCCGACGACCTCCTCAAGGTCTCGGGGAAGTGGTTCTCGCCGCGCGAAGCCGAGGAGTGCCTGCTGCAGCACCCGGGCGTGCGGGAGGCGGCCGTGGTGGGGATCGCCGACGCGGACGGGCTCATCGTCCCGGAGGCCTTTGTTGTGCCGGTGGCCGACGCCGACCCCGCGATCACCCCCGACACCCTCCTCGACCACGCCCGCGCGCACCTCGAATCCTACAAGCTCCCCCGCCGCATCCACCTCCTCGCCGACCTCCCCCGCACCCATCTCGGCAAGGTGGACCGCGGTGCGTTGAAGCGCCGCGCCCCGGCACCCCCCGCCCCCGACGCCCCTACCGACCCCCGCCCATGAACACTCCCCTCCGCATCCCCATCCTGGTCGGCTCCGTCCGCCGCGGCCGACAGTCCATCAAGGTGGCCCGCTTCGCCGGCAGCCGCCTGGCCCGCGCGGGCGCCGACGCGCCGCTCCTCGACCGCGCCTGACCGATGTCCTCCTTCTTTCTGACCACGCCGATCTACTACGCCTCGGGCGAGCCCCACATCGGTCACGCCTACACCACCATCCTGGCCGACGTGCTCGCCAGGTACCGGCGCCGCGCCGGCGACGACGTGCTCTTCCTCACCGGCACCGACGAACACGGGCAGAAGATCCAGGAGGCCGCCGCCGCCCAGGGACTGACCCCGCTGGAACTGTGCGACCTCATGGCGGGACGCTTCGAGGCGGCATGGGAGACGCTGGGCATCTCGCACGACCGCTTCATCCGCACCACGGAAGCCGGGCATGTCGCCGTCGTCCGCGCCCTGCTGGAGCGCCTGCGGGACAACGGCTTCATCTACGAATCCGAGTACACGGGGTGGTACTCGGTCAGCCAGGAGCGGTACTTCACCGAGAAGGAGATCGGACCCGAGCGCGTTGATCCGATCGCGGGCGGGCCCGTCAACCGGATCAGGGAGAAGAACTACTTCTTCCGCATGAGCAGCTTTCAGGACCGGCTCATCCGGCACATCGAGGACAACCCGGATTGGATCGTGCCCCGGGCGCGCCGCAACGAGGTGCTCGGGTTCCTGAGCCAACCGCTGGAGGACCTGTCGATCTCGCGGCTCCGGTCGCGCATCCACTGGGGAATCCCGCTTCCCTGGGACGCCGACCAGGTGACCTACGTCTGGGTGGACGCGCTGACCAACTACGTGACGGCCTCCGGCGCGATCGATCCGTCGGCGCCCCCGGCCGAGCGCGGCTTCGGCGACCCTCAGCGGCCGTCGCGCTGGCCCGCCGACGTGCACCTGATGGGCAAGGACATCATCACCACGCACGCGGTCTACTGGCCCACCCTGCTGATGGGGGCCGACCTTCCCCTGCCCCGCAAGATCCTCGCCCACGGGTGGTGGGTCGTGGGCGAAACCAAGATGTCCAAGTCGATCGGCAACGTGGTCGACCCGCTTGCCCTGGGGGAGCGGTTCGGGACCGACGCCGTGCGCTGGTATCTCATGCGAGAGATGCCCACCGGGCAGGACGCCTCCTTCACCCCCGAACGCTTCCTCGCCCGCTACGACGAGCTGCGCAACATTTTCGGCAACCTGGTCCACCGCTCGTTGTCGATGGTAAAGCGCTACCGCGAGGGGATCGTTCCCCACGGGCCGGCGGATGGCCTCGCGCGCGAAATCGGCCGGGCAGTCGCCGCCTACCGCCGTGGCCTCGACGGATACCGCCTTCACGAAGGGTTCGCCGCGGCGATGGACCTGGCGCGCGCCGCCAACGGCTTCGTGGAGGTGCAGGAGCCGTGGGCGCAGGCCCGCCGGCCCGACGGCGCCGCCGAACTCGACGGCACACTGGCCACGCTGGCGCGCACGCTGGGGGTGCTCGCCTGCCTGTTCGAGCCGGTCATGCCGCAAAAGTCCCGCGAACTGGCGCGCCGCCTCGGCCTCGGCCGGGTGCCCCGATTTGAAGCACTGCGGTCGCTGGAGGTCGGGGGGCTGGAGGTCACGGTGGACGCCCCTCTTTTTCCTCCGGCCGACTTTCCTGCGGCTTGACCCGGAATCGTTCTTGCGGTAATCTTTGCGTCCTATGAAGAGTCGGCCGAAGCAAGGAAATCGGTGGACCCTCGTTCTCGTGCGGGGGGGAACCGCGCGCGTGCGCCAGTATTCGCTGCCGAAGCGGTGGGTGAAACGTCTGGCGGTCGCCGGTTGCGTATTCGGCCTTTTCCTCATAGTGGCCACGGCATTCTTCGCCGTCGACGGCGGTGCGCGCGCGCGCGTCGCGTCGCTCGAGAGAGAAAACGGCCTCCTCAAGACCGAATTGCAGCGCATCGAGACCCAGGTCGCCGACCTCGACCAGGAGATGGCCACCCTCGCGGAGCAGGACGACCGGGTGCGAGCACTTGCCGGACTGATTGGCATCGACGAGGAAGTCTTCGAGGTGGGTATCGGGGGCCCCGGCCTGGCGACTCCGGGAGGGGGCACGCTTTGGCCGACGGATCCGGAAGCGTCGGAGGCGGCTTACGCGATCCGCTACGATGTGGCGTACCTTCTCCGCCGGGCGGAGCTGCTGAACAACAGCTTCAGCGAGGTCGAGGCGAGCCTGGAAGACCAGCGTGAACTGCTGGAAGCGACGCCATCGATTCCGCCCGTGATCGGCCATGTGTCGAGCCACTACACGTACAGCCGCGAAAACCCGTTCACTGGTGTCACCGGCCCGCATCTTGCCATCGACATCGTGGCCAGTTGGGGCACGCCCTTTGTCGCCACCGCCCCTGGACGGGTCGTCTTCGCTGCGCGCAAGGACGGCTACGGAAACATGATCGAGATCGATCACGGGCTCGGTCTGCGAACCCGGTACGGCCACGCTTCGAAGCTGCACGCGCGTGTGGGCCAGCGTGTTCAGCGGGGTGAAGTCATCGGCGAAGTCGGCAGTTCGGGCTCCAGCACGGGATCCCATGTACACTATGAAGTGCACAAGAGCAGCAGGCCCGTGAATCCTTCGAACTACATTCTCTGGCCACCAGCACGGTAGCTGGCCGTGCCCCGCGGCGGCTCGCCAGCCGGGCGCACCGGCAAGCCGGGGGATCTTTCGCGGGTTCGCTATGAAGTGCCGGCAGTCGCCTTCCTTCTCTGCACTGCGGGACTGATTGGCGCCAGCCCGGGCCTCGAGCCCCTGTCGCCCCTGCGGTCACCGCAGGAGGCCAGGTTCCACCCGATCCCCGCCGACCCCCTGGTTCCGGACTCGGTCCTGAAGATCCCCTCCGGGCCCACGCTGATCCTTGAACGGGCGGGGAGCATTCCGGTGGTCGGGATCCGCGTTTCGGCGCCCCTCGACCCGCCGTGGCCCGGCGCCGCCAGGATTCTGGTGGAACAGGCGCTCGACCGGGCCCGGGTCCGCGCCGAAGCGATTGGCGCGGAGCTGTGGGGAGGCGTGCAGGACGGGCGGATCGCCTTCCACGCCATAGCGGACGCGCGCTACGCCGATGAACTCGCCTGGGTCGTCAGGCTGCTGACCGCGGAGCCCGAGGCGGTCGGGGCCGGACGGGCGATCGCGCGGGAGAATGCCCGTCTGGATCAGTTGGCCGAGACCCCCCGCGGCCGGTTGGTCCTGGAGATGGAAGGGAAGGTCCTCGGAGGCGCCGGCGGGGGCGCGCTCCCCGTTCCCACGGTGGACGACGTGCACGACATGTGGCTCAGGTCCCACGCCCGCGACCGCCTGCGCATCCTCGTTCTGGGAGACCTGCCTCTGCACTGGGTGTTCGCGGATCTGTCCCGTATCGGTGCACCGCCCGGACCTTCCGCAGGCGCCCCGTTCGTGCCGCCTCCGCGGACGCTGCCTCTTCCGGAGTCGCCGCTGTATGCCTGGACGGCAGCCGCGTTCACCCTTGGACCGGCTCACGACCCCGCGGTGCTCACCGCCGTCGCCGCCCTGCGCATGGGGCTGCCGCGGAGTGACATCGCCAACGCCGCGGTGAACCTGGCGGAGGGTCCCGACGATCGCTCCGGCTGGATTGGGATCACCGCGAGGGCCCCCCGGAGGCGCGACGCGGACGCGGCGATGGCTTCGGCCCTGGCGCTCATGACCGAAGAGGGACTGGACGCCTGGTGGATACAGGGGGCCGCGGCGGCCCGCAGCGACTTCATCGCCGCCGCATCGACCCCCGCCGGATGGCTGGCGCTGTCCGACCGCTACCATTCACCCGACGGTAGCACCAATGCGCGAACGGCGCTCGAGCGCTTCACCACGCTGCGGAGGGAGGACATGACGCCCGTCCTGGAACAGTTCCAGGCCACCCTTTTCAGGCCGGGGATCGACAGGTGAGCCGGAGGGCGCCGTCCCTCGGTGCACTGGCGGTCACGGCGATCGCCAGCGCCGTCGTGCCGCTCCAGGCCCAGGAGAGCGGCTCCGGTCCGGGTCGCGCGCCGGACTCGCCGCTGGTGATCGCGCGCGGCTGGCTGCCGGTGGCGACCGTGACATTGGCGTTTCCCGCCTCCGCGAGGACGTACCGGGAAGATCTGCTGGCCCGGGCGGGCGACCGAGCCCTGGTCGCGGCCATGCGGGAGGTGACCGCGGGTCAACCGGTGCGGATCACCCATGACCGTGATGCGACGGGACGCTATTTCGTGGCGACCACCGCTCCGGAAGCGATCCAGTCCGTCCTGAACGCCATGCGGCGCGCCACGCGGACCGCCCTGCCCCCGCGCCTGGTGGAAGACGCGGTCTCCAGACTGCGCAGCGACCTCGCCTTTCGCGGGGACCTGCCCCGGTCCGAGTTCGACCGGGTCCTGGACGCGCAACTCCGGGGGGAGCGTGGCGCGCTCGATGGCGGCGCAGCGGCGGCGACAGCCGATTTCGACGGACTTGCCGCCGAAATAGGGACGACGACTCCCGCGGCCCGCTGGGGCCCTCCGGCCTGGGTGGTCGTGGGCGGTGAGGAGGCATTGCCCGCCGATGAGCCCCGGGCGCCACCCCTGCTCGTTGCCGCCGGCGCGCCGTCCAGTCCGCCGGAACCCCGGCGCGCCCAGATTCCGAGCGACGCCGTCACGCGCTGGGTCGGGTCGATCTTCCGGTTTCCGCCGGAGACGACGCTCGTTGAAGCGTCCTTCTTGGGGATGGTACTGGAGGAATCGCTGAAGAGCCGCCGAGACCCCGACCTTTTCGAGTTCGATACCGGAATCGACGCTCTCGGGCGCCTGGTCGTTCGCTTCTCGACCAGCGCCGACGCCTCCGCACGCTGGGAGTCCAGGCTCGACGACGTGATCCTGCGCCTCGGCTCCGAAGAGGACGGCGTTCGCCTTGACCAGCTCCTCCCGCCGGTTCTCAGCCGCTGGAGCCGGGAGCTTGCCCCTGCGTCGGGTGCCGGACGCGCCGCGGCGGAAGCGTTGCTGCGCGGAGCGACCGAAATCCAGGCGGCAGCCTTCGCGAACAGTGCCCTGAGCCCGCCGACAGCGGAGCGGCTGCGGGCGGTCGCAAAGGGGATGACCCTGGGTATCCGTGTGGTCTACGGCAGCAGTTGACCCCGCCGGCGGGCCCTTCGGGAAAATCGTGCGTCTTGATGGCGCGGACGTACATTCCTACTTTGGGCGGCGTTCCACCAATTCGCCTATTCGACTTCTTCGGCAAGCTTCAGGGAGTGACACAATGACGCGACGCATTCTTGGTCCTGGACTCGCGGCGGCCATCGGCATGGCCACCCTCACCGCGTGCTCCCCGGCAGAGGTGGTTATCATCGCCGCGCTGGGAGACGGCGCGGACCCCAACGCCAGTCCGCTCGACGCTCTGGAAGTCCAGTTGCTTCCCTATGACCGCGACGCGGTCTTCGACTCGCTGGCGGCCACGGCCTCGCGGCCCGAACCGGAGATCCCCGCCGATCTGCTGGCCGCGCAGGAGGAGATCGCGCTGGCCCGCCAGGCGTGGCGCGATGCAGAGACCGAGTGGGGCATCCTGCGCGACACAGTGGAGAAAGTCTTCGAGGAACTGGAAACACTGGATCGCGGCATGAGGACCTACCAGGATCTCTACGGTGTGTGGGAGGACCTCAGCGACGACTTGAACCGGGTGGAACGTGACCGCGACCGGTACTTCGATCAATTCACGGGCCTCCAGGAAGCGGCAATCGGACGGATGGATAGCATCACGATTGTCCGCGAGGACTGGGCGGAAGAGGTGTTCGCCGATGTCGCCGAGGTGTTCGTCGCCAGAATGGAGGTATCGGGGCTGGAAATAGCGGTCGACACCACGGATGCGACGGGCGGGGTCCGGATCCCGGTCGCACCGGGAGACTACTGGGTGCATGCGCGCTACGAACTGCTCAGCGAGGAACTCTACTGGAACCTGCCGATTACGGTGGTCCGGGGCGAGCCGATCGAGGTGCGGCTGAGCCGCGAAAACGCCGAGGTCCGGCCGGTATTCTGATCCCGACGGCGATCGACGGCCCCTGCTGCGGACGCCGCTGCTGCGCGCGCCTGGGCGCTGATCGCCTTCGCAGCAGGCACCACCGCCGATGAACCCGCGCCTCCGGATCGACGCGGACGGCGTGGGACATCTCGCGTTTCGCGATCCGGTGCGGCGCCAGAACATCCTCACGCATGAGGTGATGGAGGTTCTGGCCGAGGTCGTCGAGGAGGTGGAGGAGGCCGCGCGCGGGGGAGCCCTGCGCGCGCTGATCGTGGAGTCCGCGCAGCCGGGTTCGTTCATTGCCGGTGCGGACGTGAACGCGATCGCCGCCATCGAGGACCGGCAGGCCGCCACGGAGGCGTCGCGCGCCGGACAGGCGCTCTTCGGCCGCATCACGACGCTGCCCGTCCCCACCGTTGCGGCCATCCGCGGAATCTGCCTGGGCGGCGGGACGGAGCTCGCTCTGGCATGCGACTACCGCGTGGCCGACAACGACGACCGCACCCGCATCGGCCTGCCCGAAGTGCTGCTCGGCATCCTCCCGGGGTGGGGAGGAACCACCCGCCTGCCGGGCCTGGTGGGGCTCTCCGCGGCTCTGGATCTCATGCTCTCCGGGAAGCCGGCGCGTTTCTCGAAGGCTCGCCGCATCGGTCTTGTGGACCGCGTTCTGCCCCGGCAGCAGTTCGAGCAGCGGTGCCTCGCGCTGGCGCGTGCACTGGCGCGCGGGGAAAGTCCCCGGGGGAAGCGCGCCCGCCGCACGCTCGCCAGCCGCTTCCTCGACGGTACAACACCGGGACGCGCGCTCGTTTTCCGGGCCGCGGCGCGCCAGGTGATGAAACGCACGGCAGGACGGTATCCGGCGCCGCTCAAGATCCTCGAAGTCGTGCGCAGGGGGCTGAGCCGCCCCGTGGCAGAGCGACTCGAGCTGGAGGCCCGTGCGGTGGGCGAGCTCGCGGTGTCGCCCGAGTGCAAGAACCTGCTCTTCGTCTTTCAGCTTCGCGAGGCCGCGCGCAAGGGGCCGTGGGCCGGCGGCGGCCGTGCGGCCAGGGTGGAGCGCCTGGCGGTGATCGGGGCCGGGCCGATGGGGGGCGGGATCGCGCAGGTCGCCGCCTACCGGGACATCCCGGTGCGCATGAAGGACATCCGTCACGAGGCCGTCGCGGGGGGGCTGGCCTTTGCGCGCTCGCTGTTCGACGGTGCGGTAGGGCGCCGGTCGCTCCGTCCGCGTGAGGCGGCGCGCAGGATGGCGCTGATCACGGGCGGTGTCGACTACGCGGGGGTCAGGCGCGCCGACGTGGTCGTCGAGGCCGTGGTCGAGAAGATGGCGGTGAAGGAGGCCGTCCTGCGCGAGGTGGAAGCCGTGATGGGGGCGGGGGCGGTGATCGCGTCCAACACCTCGTCGCTCTCCATCGACCGGATGGCCACTGTGTTGGACCACCCGGAACGCTTCGCCGGGATGCACTTCTTCAATCCGGTGCACCGCATGCCGCTCGTGGAGGTCGTGCGGGGCGCGAAGACCGGCGACGACGCGGTGGAGACCCTGGCCACGCTGTCCGTTCGGCTCGGGAAGGTCCCGGTGGTCACCGCCGACGCACCGGGCTTCCTCGTCAACCGCGTCCTGGGACCCTGCCTGAACGAGGCCGGTCACCTGCTCGACGAGGGTTGGGACGCGCGGGCGGTCGACCGTGCGTGGAAGCGTTTCGGCATGCCGATGGGCCCGTACCGCCTCATGGACGAAATCGGCCTGGACGTGATGGGCCACGCCGGCAGCACCATGGCCGAAGCCTTCGGCGACCGGATGGCCCCCGCCGCGTCGCTGGCGGCGCTCGCCGGGTCGGGTCGGGTGGGGCGGAAGGGTGGCCGGGGCTTCTACCTGTATGCAAAGGGACGGGAGAAGGCTTTCGACCCAACCGTCTACGCCGACATGAATCTCTCTTCGGTGCGGGCCAGGCCTAAGCCGGACCAGGTACGCGACCGGCTGGTGCTGGTGATGATCAACGAGGCCGCCCGCGTGCTCGAAGAAGGGATCGTGGCATCGGCGGCGGATGTCGATCTGGGGATGGTCATGGGCACGGGTTTCCCTCCCTTCCGCGGCGGGCTGCTCAAGTACGCCGACGACCGCGGCGCGGCGGAGGTGGCGGGCGCGATGGAGGCGCTCAGCAAGAGCTGCGGCAGCCGCTACGAGCCGAGCGCTCTCGTCGCGGAGCTTGCGCGCACCGGGGGGATCTTTCACGAGGCCTTCCCGGCTACGCGCGATCCGTCGTGAAGCCACTGCGCACCGGACCGGTTGCGGGGGTGGTCCTCGCGGCAGGCGGATCCACACGGATGGGAACGGCCAAGGCGCTGCTTGACGCGGACGGCGCCACCTTCGTCGCCCGGCTGGCCGGCACGCTCCGGCGGGGCGGCTGCGACCCGGTGGTGGTGGTCGCGGCGTCGGAGGCCGGCCCGGTCGCGACGGAGGCCCATCGGGCCGGCGCGCGGCTAGTCGTCAATCCGGGCGGCGAGGGTGGCCAGATCGGGTCGCTCCGGGCCGCGCTCGCGCATCTTCGCGGCCACGACGATGCGCCTGCCGCGATCGTCTTCACCCCGGTCGACAACCCCGCGGTGTCGCCCGAGACGGTCGAGGCGGTGATCCGGGGGTGGGCACGTTCCCGTGCAGCCATTGTGGCGCCCAGCTACCAGGGCGAGCGCGGCCACCCGGTGCTGGCGGACATGAGCATCGCGCACGAGTTCCTGGACGAAGGACTCGCGGAAGGCGCCCGCACGGTGGTTCGGCGCGATCCCGGCCGGGTGCTCGAGGTCCCGGTCCCGGATCCCGGGATCGCGGACGACATCGATACGCCGCGCAAGTATCGCGAACGGTTCCCGGAAGAGGGGGCCACCACCCGGTGAACATCTCCGCCGCACAGGTAGCCGCCCGAGTCCTGGAAGCGCTCGAGAAGGGGGAGCGCATCTACACGGCGGTCGTCACCGACGCGCCCGACCCGTCGCTGATCGGGCGGCGATGGTGGCTCTCCGGCGGGCGCAGCCGGGGGACGCTGGGGAGCCCGTCCCTCGACGAGGCGGTGGCCGCGGCGGTACCGTCGCTCTTCCCCCCCAGGGAATCCCGCGGCGCGCTGAGCCGGGACTTCGAGTATCGGGACGGCGACCGGGTCCGGACCGCCCGGGTCTACCTCGAGCTGCACGGACCGCCGTCGAGGATGGTGATCGTGGGCGCCGGGCATATCGCCATTCCCCTCGCCCGCATGGGCGCAATGCTGGGGATGCGGGTCGAGGTGCTGGACGACCGCCCCGAATTCGCCGCGCCCGAGCGCTTCCCGGACGCCCGCGCGGTGCGGGTCATCGACTTCCGTGATCCCTTCGCGGATACCCCGCTCGGCCCCTCCGACCACGTCATCCTCGTCACCCGCGGGCACAGCTTCGACTACGAGTGCCTGACTCGGCTGCTGCGCATGTCCGCGCCGCCGGCCTACATCGGCATGATCGGAAGCCGGCGCCGCGTCCGCGCCACCCACGAACAGCTCGCCCGCGAAGGCTTCACCACCGAGGAGATGAAGCGAGTCCGCGCGCCCGTCGGGCTCGACCTGGGCGGGCAGACCCCCGCCGAGATCGCGGTTTCCGTCGTGGCCGAGGTCATCCTGTTTCACGCGGGCGGCACGGGCGTCCCTCTGGTGGAAAAGGAGCGGGTCGTTGAACGTTTCTTCGGGGAAGTTGGCGCGCGGACCGAGCCGGCCCAACCCGCAACGGAGGACTGACCTTGGACGAGAAGGAACTGCTGGCCTGCCTGGCGCGCCTTGAGGAGCCCGCCGTGCTCGCGACGATCGTGTCCTCGAAGGGATCGACCCCACGCAAGACGGGCGCCCGCATGCTCATCGGGAGGGACGGGGTGATCGCCGGGACGGTCGGCGGCGGCTGCGGGGAGGGGGAGGTTATCGAGGCGGCCCAGAACCTGTTCGCAGGCGCTCCCCCCACGACCGTGCGCGTGGACCTGACGGACGACTTCACCACGTGGAGCCCGGCCGTGTGCGGGGGGATCATGAACGTCTTCATCGAGAGGGCGAACCCGGAGCGGTTCGATCACGGCAGATGATCCCCACATCCGCGACTACAGGGCGCCCGTGAGGCGAACGACGGCATCCTCCACGGCGCACTGTAATATAAACATTACATTGTGTCGTGTCAACATTACATATGACGCATAGCCAGGCGATCCCTCTCCCATCCGCTGGCACCACCGTCGAGATCCGCTACCGGCGGCTGGGCCGCCCCACCGAGACCTACCGCCAACAGGTGCTGGAGAGCAGCCCGCGAGGGATCGTGACCTTTCAGCCGAGCACGCCCATCAACGCGCCCCTCACCGTGGCCGGCAAGAACATCCTGGAGCCCGGCTCCCCCGTCATCTGGTTCACCTTCCCCGGCGCCTGGCACGACATCGGCCTCTTCCACCTCGCCGACGGCACGTTTACGGGGCTGTACGCCAACGTCCTTACGCCTGTGGAGTTCGTCAGTGACCACTGCTGGGAAACCACCGACCTCTGCCTGGATGTCTGGGTGCCGCGTCGGGGGGGCGCCTGCCTGCTGGACGAGGCGGAGTTGGCGGAGGCGGAAGCGGGGGGGGCGGTGGCGGCGAAGCTGGCAGAGCGGGCACGGCACGAGGCGGCTTCCCTGATGGAGGGGCTCGCCACGGGGAGCTGGCCGCCTCCGCTGGTGGGGGAGTGGTCGCTTGCGCATGGCGTGCTCGCCGAAAAAGGGTGGATCGAGGAAGGTCCAGCATCTTCGGCCTGAAAACGCGACCCTGAGCTGCGGCTCCGTTCCCTACCCGGGACTCACCCCGCGCATCCGTTTCACCTCCGGAATCGTCGCCGCGAACACGATCGTGATCAGGATGGCCGAGGCCACGCAGTAGCGGCACCAGGCCTTGATCACCGCCGCCTCGAGGTAGGTCAGGTATCCGCTGAAGAGAACGCCGACGAGCCCGCCGCCGAAGAGGAGCAGGGCGATGAGCCGCGAGTCCGCCTTCGATTCCTGCAGGCCCAGGAGGGAGAGGACGAAGAGCGCCAGGTATCCCGCAAGGCCGATCGCCGACACCGGGATGGGACCCACCCAGGCGTAGCGGGAGGACTGGACGATCCCGCAGTCACCGGTGCCGCAGGGGATTCGGGGCACCCACCCCAGACTATTCGCCACGAGATAGAAGGCGAGGAAAATCCCCGCGAGGGAAAGCACGGCGACGGCCATGCGATTCTTCGCGGGGGCGCGTGGGGCCTGCTCGGGAGGGGGCGGGCCTTCCCCGAGCGCGGTTCCGCCCTCTACGGACGCAGCAGTGGAGCCCGTCAATTCCCGGAGCCTGCGGCCTCCATGGTCCGCTGGACATCGGCGAATTCGAAGCCGCTGAAGCGTAGCGTCTCACCGTCGTGAATGAAGACGGTGGGGGTTCCGGTCACGCCGAGTCTCTCACCGAGCGACCGATTGGCGGTGACCACATCGGCGAACTGATCACTGTTGAGGCAACTGCCGAAGGCACGACCATCCAGCCCGAGGTCTTCGGCCAGATCACTGAAATGGCCGGCCGGGTTTTGCATGTCGAACCATTCCATCTGGGTGCGGAACACCTCGTCGTGATACTCGAAGTACCGCTCCTGGGCACCGGCACACCGGACCGCGCGAGCCGCCAGGAATGAGTGCGGGAACCGGCCCGTCGGGTAGTCGTGCAGGACAAGCTTGGCCCGCCCTGTCTCGATGTATTCCCTGTCGACCAGGGGCTTCACGTTCAGCGCGAAGTACGCGCAGGTCCCGCACTGGTAGTCGGCAAACTCCATGATGGTGATCGGCGCGTCCGGATTGCCGTAGACGACGCCCTGCGCCAGATCCACGAGTTCCTGGTCGGTGATCTCACCCAGGTCGACGGGTTCGATCACGGGCGTTCCACCCCGTAGGGCCAGCCCCACCACCACTGCTCCGGCGACGGCCACCACACCGAGGACGATATAGAAGTTCTTCATGCTGGAATCTCCACTTGCTTGCTGGCCCGGGGCCCCCGCGGTGCGCGGCCAGGTCTCATCCGGTCCGGGGCTGCTGTCCGGGCAACGACAAGGCCCGGATCGACCTTGGGAAGATGGGCCGGAGGCGGGGCAAAGATCAAGGAAGCCGGGCTGACACGATCGTCTCCAGCGCGGCTCCGTGGTCCGCGAAGCCCGCCAACACCCGGTCCGCACCCGCCGCTTCCAGCTCGGCAACGGAGAACCGGCCCGTCGCCACCCCCACCGTCGCCGCCCCCACCGCCCTGCCGCACGCGACATCGAGCGGCGTGTCGCCCACGACCACCGCCTCCTCGCCCCGGAAGACCCGGCCCCAGTGCGCGGCGGCGCGGCGCATCGCGATCGCGGGCAGCTCGTTGCGATCCTCGTGATCCGAGCCGAACGCGCCAACCGGGAAGCGATCCCACAACCCCGCCGAGCCGAGCTTCAGCCTCGCGCCGCCCTCCAGGTTGCCCGTGACGAGGCCGAGAAAGACGTCGCCGAGCCCGGCCAGCGCACCGATCAGGGAACGTGCGCCCGGCAGCGCGGTCACCGGATGCGTGCGGATCCGGGCCTCCAGTTCGGTGATGTAGCAGCGGCAGAAGCACGGCATGCCTGCCTCGATATCGCGGGGCGGGAGGCCGGCTTCGGTGAGAAGTTCCCGGGTGATGAGGGGGTCGGTCTTGCCCGAGAAGTCGTGGTCGAAGACGGGCCCCGCCGCGCCGAAGGTGCGCTCCAGCGCGTGGGCGAAGGCCGTCCTCGCGGGGCCGCCCCGGGTGAGGGTTCCGTCGATGTCGAAGAGGAGGAGCATGTGCGGGTCGCCGCCGGGGGCTGGGTTGCCGGAGGCTAGGCGGCCGCCGCCGTGCCGATGATGTCGCCGAGCAGCGACGTGTCCAGGTTGCCGCCCGAGAGGACCGCGCAGACGTTGCGGGGGGGCGGGTGGGCGCCGCCCGAGGTGGCCGACGGGACGTGGCCCGCCAGCAGCGCCGCCACGCTGGCCGCGCCGGAGTACTCCACTACGAGCTTGCGGCGAAGCATCAGGTGACGGGCGGCGCGGCGGATGTCCTCGTCCTCGACGAGCACGACATCGTCGACGAACGCGGCCGCGTGGGCGTAGGTCAGGTCTCCGGCCCGGGCGGGCGCGAGGCCGTCGGCGATGGTGTCGATCCCCTCCAGGGTCTGCGGCGCGCCGGCGTCGAGGGCCCGCCGCATCGTGGGTGCGCCAGCCGGCTCCACGCCGATGATCGTGGCGTCCGGCTTGAGGCGCCGCAGCGCGGCCGCGCAACCCGAGACCTGCCCACCGCCACCGATCGGCACCAGCAGCGTGTCGACCTCGGGCCAGTCCTCCACCACCTCCCGCGCCACCGTCCCCGCGCCTGCGATGATCCAGGGGTGGTCGAAGGGCGGCACCATCACGAGCCCCTCCGCCGCTGCGATCTCCTCGGCGCGCTCCCGGCGGTGCTCGGATGTCGTCCCCGCGAACTCGACCCTCGCGCCCAGCCGCCGGGCGCCGTCGCTCTTCACGCGGGGCGCCGTGGTGGGCATCACGACCACCGCGCGAGCCCCCTTCAGCCCCGCAGCGAAGGCCACCGCCTGCGCGTGGTTCCCGGACGAATACGTGATCACGCCTCGCTCAAGCTCTTCCGGCGCGAGCCGCGCCAGGAAGTTGCAGGCGCCCCGGGCCTTGAACGAGCCCGCCTTCTGCAGCGACTCGCACTTGAGCCGCACCTCGAAGTCGAGCAATTCCGACAGGTCCGCGTCGGGGATCAGCGGCGTGCGCACGACGGTCCCCCGGACCCGCTCCGCCGCCGCCTCGATGTCCGTGAGTGAAACCAGCCCCTGGCTCACACGGATTCATCCACAGACGGCTCGTCCCCATTTTCGTCGTCCCCGTCGCTCACCACCAGGGCTACGTCGACCACCTGGTCCCCCTTGTCCAGGTTCACCAGGCGCACCCCCTGCGTAGCGCGGCCGATCACCCTCACCTCGTCCGCCCGCTGGCGGTTCACCACCCCGTTGCGGGTGATCACCATGAACTGGTCCACGTCCCGCACGGCCTTGACCGTCACGACCCTGTCCTTCTTGCGCGCAAGCTTCAGGTTGATCACGCCCTGCCCGCCCCGCTGCTGGAAACGGTAGTCCTCGATCTCGCTCCGCTTGCCCATCCCGCGTTCGGTGGCGACCAGCAGCGTCTCCTCGTCGCTCCGTACCACCACCATGCCCACCACTTCGTCGCCCGCGCCCAGTCGAATCCCCATCACGCCCTCCGTACGGCGTCCCATCGCCCGCACATCGGCTTCGCTGAAGCGGATGGCCTTGCCGAGCCGGGTGGCCAGCAGGACCTCGTTGGTGCCGTCGGTGATCCGCACGTCGATCAGCGCGTCGCCTTCGCGGAAGTTGATGGCGTAGATCCCCGCGGCCCGCACGTTGCCGTACGCCGACAGCGGGGTCTTCTTGACGACGCCGTTGCGGGTGCAGAACAAGAGAAAACGGTCGTGGGAGAACTCACGCACCGGCAGCACGGACGCCACCTTTTCGCCCGGCGCCAGCTCCAGGAAGTTGACGATCGGCTTGCCCTTCGAGTAGCGGCTGCCGTGGGGAATCCCCCATACCTTCACCCAGTGGCAACGGCCGCGGTCGGTGAAGACCATGAGGTAGTCGTGGGTGGAGGCCACAAAGAGGTTCTCGACCCAGTCCTCCGACTTGGTATCCATGCCGGCGATTCCGCGCCCGCCCCGCCTCTGGGCCCGGTAGGTGTCGATGGGGATGCGCTTGACGTACCCCTGCCGGGACATCGTCAGGACGACCTCCTCGTCGGCGATCAGATCCTCCACGTCGAACGACGAGATGGCACCGACGATCTGCGAACGCCGTTCGTCCCCGTAGCGGGCCGCCATATCCCCGAGCTCGTCCTTGATGATCCCCATCCGCACCTCCCGGTCCCCCAGGATGCGCGTCAGCTCGGAAATCCTGGTCCGCACCTCGTGCAGCTCGGCGTCCAGCTTCTCCTTCTCCAAACCGGTCAGGCGGGCCAGACGCATGTCCAGGATGGCCCGGGCCTGTCTCTCGGTGAGCTCGAAGGCGGCGCGGAGCTTCACGGCCGCTTCCGCCACGTCGCGGGAGCCCCGGATGATCTTCACGACCTCGTCGATGTTGTCGACGGCGATCCTCAGGCCCTCCAGCACGTGTTCGCGCTCCCGGGCGGCGGCAAGGTCGTACTTGCTGCGCCGCACGACCACGCTGTGCCGGTGCGTGATGAAGTGCCCCAGCATCTCGCGCAGCGGCATGATCTTCGGCACGCCGTCCACCAGCGCGAGGAGGATCGTGCCGAACGTGGACTGCATCTGCGTGTGCTTGTAGAGGCGGTTGAGGACGATCTGGGGGACCGCGTCGCGCTTCAGTTCGATGACCACGCGGAGACCGTCCCGGTCCGATTCGTCGCGCAGGTCGCGGATCATGGTGACCTTCTTCTCGCGCACGAGCGCCGCGATCTGCTCGATCAGCCGCGACTTGTTCACCATGAACGGGATCTCGGTGACGATGATCCGCCGCCCGCCGTCGTCGTCCTCCTCGATGTCGGCACGGGCCCGGATCACGACCCGCCCGCGCCCGGTGCGGTACGCCTCCTGGATCCCCTCGCGGCCGCAGATGTAGCCGCCCGTCGGGAAGTCGGGCCCCGTGATGATCTCCTCGAGTTCGTCGTCGGAGAGGTGCGGGTTGTCGATCAGGGCGAGAAGGCCTTCGACCACCTCGACGAGGTTGTGCGGGGGGATGTTGGTCGCCATTCCCACCGCGATCCCGGACGAGCCGTTGACGAGCAGGTTGGGCGCCTTGGACGGCAGGACCGAAGGCTCCTTCAGCCGGCCGTCGAAGTTGTCGTCGAACCGGACCGTGTCCTTGTCGATGTCGGCCAGGAGCTCCATGGAGATGCGCTGCAGCCGCGCTTCCGTGTAGCGGTAGGCCGCCGCCGAGTCGCCGTCGATCGAGCCGAAATTCCCCTGGCCGTCCACCAGCGGATAACGCAGCGAAAAGTCCTGCACCATGCGCACCAGGGCGTCGTAGACCGCGGAATCGCCGTGCGGGTGGTACTTGCCGAGCACCTCGCCGACGACCGTCGCACACTTCTTGTAGGCCCGCCCGGGGGACAGCCCCAGCCCGGACATGGCATAGAGGATGCGGCGGTGGACCGGCTTGAATCCATCGCGAACGTCGGGGAGCGCGCGCTGTACGTTGACGCTCATCGAATAGTCGATGAACGACTCGCGCATCTCCTGTTCGAGGATTCGCTCGAGGACTCTTTCGCCGGTACTTGTCTGGTCGTTTTCGGCCATGCTGTCGGGCGGTGGGGAAGAGCGTAGGGCCGGGGGCCGGCGGGGTCCGAGCGGGGTCAGGAGGGGCTCGGGAAGCCTTTAATCATAGCGGATTTCGGGGGGTGATTCAAGGGGTTGGGGGGGCGTAGATTACGGGCCCCCACCAGGGCGATTTGTGGCCGGCACCAGCCGCCGGCCCTCCACATGGTTGACGCCCAATTCGTCCGACCAAACACCCCACACATGGGTCTCCGTCGCGTCGTGGGCGCGGAACGATTCGGGAAGCAGCACCCGCCGCGGCGGAGTCTCGTTGTCGCCCCGCCGGACCGAATACCAGACTCTCATGGTGTCCACGCGCTCATGGCTCTCGATCCATACATGCCCGGAGAACGAGGTCAAAAAGAGCCCCCACTTGACCGCCGGCAGATGTTCAGGCGCGTAGAGCGCTTCATCCACCATATTTCTGGGAGAGCGGCGGCCCAGGGCACCCGGCCCACGCTTCTGGAGCACCGCGAGAAAGCGGTCGACCTGCTCATCGAGAACGGAACCCGCAAGCGGGATGGGATCGAACCGCAGCCAGCGCTGCCAGACCGTGTCGCCCGCCGCAGTAAGCTCCAGGAGCTCGGCCTCACCCGCGCCGAGATTCTCGCCGGCATTGCGCGCGAGCACGACCGTCCCCGCAGACAGATCCACCTCGTATCGGTCCGCATCGGAAAACGGCTGGGCCGAAAACGAGTGCCCCCCATTCGACAGCTTGAACCACAGGTGCTCGTTGCGAATGTTCAGCCGCCACAGCGGCCTGTGGGACCAGCCGTCGCCGGAAGCGAAGACCCGGAGTAGCGGAAGGCTGTGGATGGGGTCGTCGCCCCGCGCGCCCACCAGGACGCTGAGCGCGAGTCTCGGCTTGGCGAGAAAACTCCCGTCGGGGAACCATGAGACAACCTCGAGTCGGAATCCCTGGTAGCTCACGTTGCCGGGGAATTTGGCCGTGGTCTGCAGTGCGCCGTCGTCCGAGAAGCGAGTGAACCTGTTCCGATCCAGGTCGCGGACCACGAAGCCGGAATCATCCAGGAACACGTCATCCGCCCACGCGAAGTCGCCAGGACCTTCACCGGGCCGCCCCACTTCGAGGAGGCGCTTTCCGTCCGGCGTCCAGACCGACACCCTCGACAAGGCGGTTTCTACGGTAAAGACCCGCTCGCCTTCCCTGCCGACCCGGACGGAGCGGATGAAGTGGAAAATGGCGTCCCCCTCGAATGCATCCCCGAACTGGTACTCCACCTCCGTGGTCCATGTGGACTCGGTTCGGTCGGGGGCCGCCGGTTCCGGGTCGGCGCATGCGGCGGCGAGCGGGAGCGTCAGGAGTATGATCCAGCTTCGGAGCATGGGTTTCACATTATCCGCCGGTCAGAGTGCGAGCGGTTGGACTTCGGCAATTCCGGTCCTCTGCTGACGTAGACGAAGGAGCCATCCGCGTTTCCAGATAGCCCCCGTCCCGGATTTATGCAACAATCCGCCCACCACCACCTCACGCCATCGCCACGAACCCCACCCCCCCACCCAACCCCGCCCCCCCCACCGCCCCCCGCACCGCTTCACGGCCCGCCGACCGCGCGACGGCTCCCACATGCAGCGCCCCCGCGACCCCCCCCACACCCCGCCCAACCCCCACTCCCCCACCCCCCCCAACCGCCCCCCGCGCGGCCTCCACCCCAAGCACCGGCGCACCGTGGATCTGCTGCCCGATCTTGCGCGGGTCGACTTCGATGAAGGCCAGCACGCTCACGCCCTGCCGCGCGAACTCGCGCGCCAGGCTCTTGCCCGTCGGGCCCGCACCCCACACCACCACCCCGCTCCGCCCCTTGAGCACGCTCTTGCGCAGGTGGTGCACGCGGCACGTCCGAAACGCGGCCAGCGAGTACGCGGGGTGGTTGCGGCTCAGCCGGCCGGGTTCGTCGCGCCAGTCGAGCAGCACACGCGGCACTGCCACGAATCGGTGGCCGCGGCGCCACAGGCGCAGCAGCAGGTCGTAGTCCTCCGGCCAGGCGCGGTCACGGTAGCCGCCGACTTCGGCCAGCACCTGCGCCCGGAACATGAAGGTCGGGTGGGCGAGGGGGCACTCCACGAAGATGTTGGCCGCGACCGTGTCCCAATCCGTCATGGAGTTGACCCAGGCCGCGTATTCGGCGGCCCGGGGGGTCACCGTGGATTCGGGGACGAGCCGCACGCCGGTGCCGCAGCCGGCGAGGCCGGGCGAGCGCTCGAGCAGGTCGTGCTGCAGGGCCAGCCGCTCGGGGTGGCAGATGTCGTCGGCGTCCATGCGCGCGATGTACGTGCCGTGCGCTTCGGCGAGGCAGCGCTGGAGGGCGGCGACGATGCCCGCCCCACCCGCACCCATCCCCACCACCCTGAACCGCCCGTCGCGCCGCTCCCATGCGCGCGCAATCCGCGCCGTCCCGTCGCGGGAGTGGTCGTCCACGACGAGGACCTCGAAGTGCGCAAACGTCTGCGCGCGGAGCGATTCCAGAGCCGCGCCGAGGGTGCGCTCGCCGTCGCGGACCGGCAGGACGACTGAGATGGGAAGGCCGCCGTGCGGGGGTCGCGTCACGCCCGCCTCACCGCCCCACCTCCATCTCCGCCCCACTCATCCCCCCAATGAACCGCCCCGTCACACTCTCCGGCACCGTCGCCACGTCCTCAGGCCGCCCCATCGCCACCACTTCGCCGCCGTGCATCCCCGCGCCCGGCCCCAGGTCCACCACCCAGTCCGCCGCCCGGATCACGTCCAGATCGTGCTCCACAACCACCAGCGTGTTCCCCGCCCTCACCAGCTTGCGAAGGACCGTCAGCAGCTGCGCGACGTCCTCCCCAGAGAGGCCGGTCGTGGGCTCGTCCAGGATGTACATCTTGCGCGACCCGGTTCCCGCGCGGGGGCGGATCGCGCCGCGCGCCGCCTTCCGCCCTCCCTTCGCCGCCGCGATCAGCTCACGCGCGATCTTGAGCCGCTGCGCCTCGCCGCCCGAGAGGTGCGGCGCCGGCTGTCCCAGACGCAGGTACCCGAGCCCGACCTGCTGCAGGTGCCAGAGCGCCTGCCCCAGCTTCGGTTCGCGCACGAAGAAGCGCATCGCCCGGTCGACGGTGAAGTCCAGAACGTCGGTCACGCTGTGGCCGCGGACCATCACTTCGAGGACCTCGGGACGGTAGCGCTTCCCGCCGCAGACCTCGCAGGGGACGTGGATGTCGGCCATGAACACCATCTCCACGCGCACCGTCCCGGCGCCCGCGCACTCCTCGCAGCGTCCGCCCTTCACGTTGAACGAGAAGCTGCGCGCCTCCAGTCCCGCGCGCCGCGCGGCCGGCTCGCTCGCGAAGATGCGCCGGATCTCGCCCCACGCCCGGATGTAGGTGACGGGGTTCGAGCGCGGCGTCCTGCCGATCGGGCTCTGGTCGATCAGCACCACGTCGTCGATGTGCTCCAGCCCCGTGAGCGAAGCGTACGAGCCGACCGCTTCACCCAGGTGTTCCTTGGCCGAGGTGCGGCCGCCCTTCAGCTCGCGCTCGAGCGCACGGTAGAGGATGTCGTGCACCAGCGTCGACTTGCCCGATCCGGAAACACCCGTCACCACCGACATCACGCCCACCGGGAACTCGGCTTCGGCACCCCGCAGGTTGTGCAGGGTGGCGCCACACAGGCGGATCCGCGCTCCGTCGACCGGCCTTCGCGCTACCGCCCGCCGGCCTGCCTCATCCACCGGCTTCCACGTCCCGTCCACCCGACGCTGCTTGTCTGTTTGTGACAGATTCCGGGACAGATACTGGCCAGTATTTGTCACGGCTTCCGTCAGTGCCTCCGGAGACCCTTCGAACACGACCTCTCCACCCCCGTCCCCCGAAGCCGGCCCCAGTTCGACCACGTGGTCCGCGGCCCGGATCGCAGCCGCGTTGTGCTCGACCACCACAACGGTATTGCCCCCGTCCCGCAGCCGCCTCAGGAGCGCGAGGAGCGCCTCGATATCCCGCGGATGCAATCCCACGGAGGGCTCGTCAAGCACATAGAGGGTGTCCACCAGCCGGGAGCCCAGCGAGTTGGCCAGCGAGATCCGCTGCGCTTCGCCGCCCGAGAGCGTCCTCATCTGGCGGCCCAGGGTCAGATAGCCCAGCCCCACGTCCACCAGAAAGCCGGTCCGCGCGGTCAGCTCCCTGAGGATCGGCGCGGCGATCTTCGATTCCATCTCACGCAGGTCGATCCCGGCCAGCCAGCCCGGCAGCTCCTCGATCGGCATGTCGCTCACGCTGCCGATGGTGGATCCGCCGACAGTCACATGGCTCGTTTCCGGCCTGAGACGGGAGCCCGCGCAGGCCCGGCACGGCAGAGGGCGCTGGTACCGGCGCAGGAAGATGCGGATGTACTGCTTGTACCGCTTGGGCTCCTTGGAGACGAGGAACCCCATCACGCCGCCGAAGGACCCCTTCCCGTAGAGCACCGCCTCACGGAACGCACCGGGCAAGTCACGCCAGGCGGTGTAGCTGGAGACGCCCTCGCGTACCGCGAACCGGCGCAGCGCGGACCGCTCGCTGCCGTAGCGGGGCTTGGCCCACGGGTCTACCGCTCCGTCGTCGATCGACCGTCCCGCGTCGGGCACCACCAGGTCGGGATCGTATTCGAGCGTCGCACCGAAGCCGGTGCACTCCGGACAGCTGCCATAGGGGTTGTTGAAGGAGAAGAGCTTGGGCTCCGGCTCGAGGAAGACCCGGTCGGGGTGGCGCGGGCAACGGAAGGCCTCCGTGAAGTGGAGGGTCGTGACGGCGTCGCGGCCTGCGGGGATCCCGCCAGCCTCGGCGCCCCCCGCCGGAATCACCACCGCCTCCCCTTCCCCCTCGCGGAAGCACGTCGCCAGCGAGTCCGCCAGCCGCTCGCCCCATCCCCGTTCCAACTCCTCCGGCACCTTCATCCTGTCGACCACCACCATTACTTCGCGGCTCAGGGCGAGGTCGGGGACGGCGGGGGCCTCGGTCGCCTGGCGCTCCCCCGGCGGCGTACCGGCCACCTGGTCGCCCAGCGGGCCCTCGCTCGCCTCCCCCTCCAACACCTCCTCCAGCTCTGCCGCCACCCCGTCCGCCAGCACCCGCGCGAACCCCAGCGCCCGCAGGTTCTCCGCCACCTGCCTGTGCGACACCTGGCCGCTCCTCCGCAGCGGAAACGCGACCATGAAGCGCGTACCGGCGGGCAGCGCGTTCACCCTGTCCACCGCGCTGCTGACCGTGTCGGGCCGCACCTCGTCGCCGCAGTCGGGGCAGTGGGTCCGTCCCGCCCGCGCGAACAGCAGCCGCAGGTAGTCGTAGACCTCGGTCGCGGTGCCCACGGTGGAGCGGCTCGACGTGGCCGGGTTGCGCTGTTCGATCGCGACCGCGGGCGGGAGTCCCTCGATGCGGTCGACGTCGGGCTTGTCGAGGCGGTCGAGGAACTGCTTGGCGTAGGTGGACAGCGCCTCGACGTAGCGGCGCTGGCCCGCCGCGAAGAGGGTGTCGAGCGCGAGGGAGGACTTGCCGGAACCCGACGGCCCGGTAATCACGGTGAGCACGCGGCGGGGCAGGTCGAGGTCGATCCCCTTCAGGTTGTGCTGGCGCGCGCCCCTGATGCGAATCGGCTCATCCATTAGCCCGTTCTGGCCCCCAGTGTCCTGATGCCGGCCGTTGCGGGAAAGCGCGATTTCCCCGAGCGTGGAACGGCCATGGTGCGCGCCCGCGAGCGGCGTCCCCGTCAAATCTATCGCCACAGGACCATTGGCAATGGACATCTACCCACGCACCGACTACCAGACCCTCGGCCGCTACCTGCCCGACCGGTCGCCGGTCGCCGCCGATCTCGGCGACAACCGCAACCTCTGGGGAGCCCACCCGGCGGCGCTCGAGGTGCTGGCGGGCTCGGGGGTGGCCGCGGCCTCCGAATACCCGGGGAGCTACTCCGAACGGCTCACGGACGCCATCGCGGACCGGCTCGGAATCACCCCCGATCACGTCACCACCGGTGCCGGGGGGACCGGCGTGCTCGACATGCTGATGCGGGCGGTCGCGCCCACCACGATGCGCTTCCTCGACCCCGGGTGGCCCGCCGCGGGGATGCTCGCGCAGATGAACGGGCATGTGCCGGTGGCGGTCGATTGGTACGACGCGCTGAACGACCCGGTGGGCTTCGCCGGTTCCGAGCCCGCGATCGTCTTCGTGGCCAACCCGGGCAACCCGACCGGGCTGGCGATCCCCGACGACTGGATCCGGGCCGTCCAGGAGCGGACCGAGGCCGTGGGCAGCGTGCTGATCATCGACGAGGCCTACGGCGAGTACAACCGGGACGCGGAAGACCGCACGCCCTTCGACATGGCGCTGGGCGCGGAGCGCACGATCTGCGCGAAGACGCTGTCGAAGGCGTACGGTCTGGCCGGACTGCGGGCCGGGTACGGGGTGGCGAACCCGTCGCTGGTTCTGGAGGTCGACAAGGCGCGCGGTCCGTTCGTGGTTACCAGCGTGACGAGCGCGGCGGCAGCGGCGGCGATCTCCAGCGAGTCGTCATGGCTGGCGGACACGATCGCCGAGACCAGGGCCAACCGCGAGCGGGTGATCGACAGCCTGCGCCACCGCGGCTACGAGGTGCCCTCCTCGGCGGCCAACTTCATCTTCATCCTGCGCGAGCAGAGCGAACTCGACGATGTGACGGCGCGGCTGGAGCGGGTCGGGGTGCGGGTGCGTCCCTTCCGAGGGCCCACCGCGCTGGCGAACGGGCTTCGCGCGACGGTCGCCCCGTGGGACAAGATGCAGCGGCTCCTCGACGGCCTCGACATGGTCGCCGCCGGCACGATCTGAGGCCCGTGCAAGAGACCCGCGCCGGATTCGGTCGGCAACGCGTTCGGGCGAGGCGCGCGGCGTGAGCGGCGGCTACGAGGAGGAGATCCTCGGGAAGGCGTACGACTCACGCCTCATGGCCCGGCTGGTGCGCTACTTGAAGCCGTACCGGTTGCCGGTGGCGGGCGCGGTCGCGCTGCTGATGCTGGCGTCGGGGTTCGCGGTGGTGGGGCCCTACCTCACCAAGATCGCGCTCGACGAGGCGATCCCCCAGGGTGACGGACGCCAGCTCGCGCTGCTGGCGATCCTCTTCCTCGGGGCGACGTTCCTCGTCTTCATCTTCCAGTACGCGCAGGCCATCGTCACCACCTGGCTGGGCCAGCGCGTCATGTACGACCTGCGCACCCAGATCTTCCGCAAGCTGCAGCAGCTCGACCTGGCCTTCTACGACCGCAACCCCGTCGGCCGGTTGATGACGCGGGTCACATCCGACGTCGAGACGCTGAACGAGCTCTTCAGCTCCGGGCTGGTCACGGTCTTCGGGGACCTCTTCATTCTCTTCTTCATCGTCGCCGCGATGCTGCAGATGGACGCCCAGCTGGCGCTGGTCACCTTCAGCGTCCTGCCCTTTGTCGCCTACGCCGCGTTTGTTTTCCGGTCCCGGATCCGTTCGGCATACCGCGACATCCGCGTGCGCCTCGCCCGCCTCAACGCCTTCCTGCAGGAGCGCTTCACCGGAATCCGGATCGTGCAGCTCTTCAACCGGGAGCGCGCCGATCTGGAGCGCTTCAAGGAGCTCGACGACGAGTACCTGGGGGCGCATCTGCGTTCGATCACCTACTACGCGCTCTTCTTCCCCGTGATCCAGCTCTTCACCTCCGTGGCGATGGCGCTGATCATCTGGTACGGGGGCGGCGCCATGATCCGCGGCGCGGTAACGATCGGCGTGCTGGCGGCGTTCCTCGACTACGCCCGCCGCTTCTTCCGCCCGATTCAGGACCTCTCGGAAAAATACAACCTGCTGCAGGGGGCGATGGCGTCGTCCGAGCGGATCTTCCGACTGCTCGATCGGGAGCCGGCGATCCGCGACGCGGACGCGCCCACCGCGCTGCCGCCGCGGACGCGCGGGGAGATCCGCTTCGAGAACGTGTGGTTCGCGTACGGGGACGGGGGAGACGGCGAGCCCGACTGGGTGATTCGCGACCTCTCGTTCACGGTCGCGCCGGGTGAGAAGGTGGCGATCGTGGGCCACACGGGGGCCGGGAAGACGACCATCATCAATCTGCTGATGCGTTTCTACGAGGCGCAGCGCGGGCGGATCACCGTGGACGGGGTTCCGATCGACCGGCTGCGCATGGAGGACCTGCGCGACCGGATCGGGCTGGTGCTCCAGGACATCTTCCTGTTCAGCCAGTCGGTCGAATACAACGTCAGGCTGGGTTCGGAGGAGATCGACGAGGACGCGGTGGCGGCGGCGCTGGACGCCGTCGGGGCCACCCCCTTCGTAAAGCGCCTCCCCGAACGCTCCTCCCAGCCCCTCGGCGAGCGCGGCGCAAGCCTTTCCGTTGGCGAGCGGCAACTGCTCTCCTTCGCCCGCGCGCTGGCCTTCGACCCCCCGATCCTGGTGCTGGACGAGGCAACCAGCTCCGTCGATTCCGAGATCGAGGCCCGGATCGAGGAGGCCACGGACCGCCTGATGCAGGACCGGACCTGCCTCGTCATTGCCCACCGTCTTTCGACCGTGCAGGGCGCGGACCGCATTCTCGTAATGCATGGGGGCCGGCTGGTCGAGGAGGGAACCCATCACCAGCTCCTCGAGCACGAAGGGCTCTACCGGAGGCTCCATGAACTCCAGTTCGTCGGTGCGGCTGCGTGATCGTTCGCTGATGAAACGGTCAACCTCATCATTAGATTCGCGCAGTGGTCATTTCACGACGCATAGTTGTTTGAGTACTATGCACAAGTGGATCGGTGATTGGTCGCAGAGCAGGGGATAAGGGCTTGGACTACGGGAAACGCATAAGGGCGGACGCGGGAATCACCGATCTGGACCTGGAGCTCGCGCAGTCGTTCCTCGCCCGTGCCCACGGGGGCGGTGGACCCGTCGTCGACGCCCTGCGCCACTTCGGCCTGATCGAGGGGGAAGCCCCCGACTGGGGGATCACCAACGCCGCACTGCTTCTCTTCGCCCGGCCCCCGGCACGCAACTGGCATCCGGGCGCCGGAATCCGGGTGATGCGGGTCGCGGGAACCGCGCGCATCCTCGGCCAGCGCCAGAGCACGACCTGGATCGGACACGCCGATCCGCCGCTTGCGAGGGCCGTCCCCAAGGGTCTCAGGCTGATCGGAGAGCAGTGCGGCCGGTCCGAGCCGCTGAAGGAACTGCTGCTGGCCGACATGCCGGAGTACCCCGGCAACACGCTTGGCGAAGCCCTGATCAACGCGGTCGCGCACCGGGACTACGAACGATCGAGGAGCGAGACCGAGGTGGTGTTCTACGACGACCGCGTGGAGGTGTCGAGCCCGGGCCTCCTCGCGGAAGGCGTCACCGTGCCCGATCTGACGAGCGGTGAAGCGGCGCACGCCACGCGCAATCCCCTCCTGGTGAGCGCCCTGGTGGCCGGGGGACACATGCGCGGCGAGGGGTTCGGCCTTGCGCACATGTTCAGGGAGATGAAGGGGAGTCTCCTCACGGAGCCCCGCTTCACGGCCCGGGGGGGCGTTTTCACGATCAGCCTGCACAACGAACCCGAGGTCGCCGCCGCCGGACCCGGCTGGAAGCACGTCGTGGGCGGACTCGGCATCGACCCCGATCAGAGGCGGATGCTGCTCGCCCGCCCGGACGGGTTCACGCGGGACGAGTTCGTGCGCCTGAACGGCGTAACCACCGGCGAAGCGGACCGGCGCATCCGGGAAATGGTCGACCGGGACATCATCAAGGCCGAGTCAATCGATGACGCCGGCGTTCCAGTCTACTACCTTACGGCTGACCTCGACTCCACGAGATGGTTTCTCGAGGAGCGCGTACCCGGGCTGCGCAAGCGCTTCGGCATGCGCTCGAAGCTCCGGAGCGCGGACTACCGGGAGATCTTCGAGATCAGCTACCCGATCGCGCGCCGCGAGCTGGGCCTGCTTGTGGAGCTGGGTTTCCTGCGCGAAGGCGGACGGGGCCGGGCCACGCACTACCTGCCGACCGCCGGCCTCAGGAAGTAAGTTGACTCCCCCTCCCTAGCAGGAGGACAGACTCACCAGGAAAGGAAAACCAATGTTCGCAGCTATCGCTTTCGTCCTCATCGTCATCGGCGTGGTCGTCTACCTCATGCCGACCGCGGACGCCAAGATCCCGAACAAGCTGGCCGGGATTGGTGTGGCGGCCGTCGGCGTCGCACTCGTGGCGTTGAAGACCGTCGTAATCATCGGAGTCGGCGAGGCCGGCGCACAGCACTTTCTGGGAGCCGTGAAACCCGACGAGCTCAGGGAGGGCATTCACCTGATCAATCCGCTCGCCTCGGTGGAACGCATGTCCATCCGGGAGCAGTCGTTTCCCGACCGGGGCAGTGTGGAACAGATCGAAGCGCAGACCTCGGAACAGCTGAACGTGACCATCGAGGTATCGATCATCTACAAGATCCTTCAGGAGAACGTGCCGCGCATCTACGAGGAAATCGGCAGCGAGGTCACCATGGAGCAGGCGATCGTCCTCAACTCCTTGCGCAACGGCGTACGCGACGCCGTGGCCACCAAATCGATCAACGATATCTTCTCCCCCGACCGCCACCTGTTGGCGCTCGCGATCAAGGAGGAGATTCAGGCCAAGGCCGAAGACCGGATCGAGGTCGAGACCGTCTTCGTGCGCGACATCCAGGCGCCTTCGCGGGTCCGGGAAGCGATCGAACAGAAACAGGAGCGCGAACAGCAGGTCGCGGCGGAGGAGTTTCAGACGCAGATCATCCAGGAACAGGCGCTCCAGCAGGCCGAAGAGGCCAAGGGGATCGCCGAGGCCCAGCGGATCATCTCCACTGGCTTGTCGCAGGAGTACCTGACCTTCTTCTACATCCAGCAGCTTTCGCAGTTGCCGGCGGGGTCGGTGGTCTACGTGCCGACTGAAGGCGGTATTCCGCTGATGCGGAATCTGGGCGGTGGGCGGTAGGAGTTCGTGGAGGGCCCCCACCCGGGCGCGGAGGGCGGCGTGGGCCGTGGACCGCAAGCGGTACATCCCCGGGTCACCACGCCGAAAAGTCGCCGCAAGACGATCCTGGCCGCGGCGGGCCTGTTGCTCGCCGCGGCCGCGCTCTGGCCCGGGACCGCGTGCTCGCCGATGTACGTGATCCGGGCGGGGTGGGAGGAGGCGAAGATCCTGCGTGCGCGTCAGCCGATCCCCGACGTGATCCTCGCTCCCACGACCGACGACGTGACGCGCGGCAAGCTCACCCTGGCCCGGGAGGCGCGGAAGTTCGCCCGGGACCGCCTCGGGCTCGATGTCGGAGACAGCTACACCAGCTACACCGAGCTCGAGCGGGACACCCTGGCGATGGTTCTCTCGGCGGCCTACCGGGACCGCCTGGCGTCGAAGACGTGGTGGTTCCCGGTGGTGGGGCGCGTCCCCTACCGGGGGTTCTTCAGCCTTGACGACGCGCTGGGCGCACAGCGAAACCTCGAGGCCGAGGGGCTGGATACCTATCTGCGGCCGACCTCCGCCTTCAGCACGCTGGGCTGGTTCGCCGATCCGCTTCTTTCGACGATCCTCCGGTACGACGAAGTGGAGCTGGTGACGACGATCATCCACGAACTCTCGCACAACCACCTCTTCGTGCCCGGCCAGGTGCGCTTCAACGAGAGCTTCGCGACCTGGGTGGGCAGGACCGGCAGCATCGAGTTCTTCTGCACGCGGCCCGGCGGCGGCTCCGACACCGTCTGGTGCAACCGCGCCCGGGACCGCTGGCGCGACACCATGCGCTTCTCGGTCTTCCTCGACGGGCTGGTCGAGGAGCTGGAAACGGTCTACGCGGACAACACGGCCACGAGCGATGCCAAGGTCGCCGCGCGCGAAGCCGTCTTCGAACGTCACCTGGACCGCTTTCGCGACCAAGTGCAGCCAGGGTTCGCCTCCCTCAGCTTCGCCGGCTTCGCGTCCCTGCCCCTCAACAACGCCACGCTGCTCAGCCGCATGCGCTACTACCACCGACTGCCCGCTTTCGACGCTCTGCTGGAGGCGCACGACGGATCCCTCGCGGGCGCCGTCGAATCGCTGCGGGCGGGCGTGAAGGCGGCGGACGACCCGTTCTCCCTGCTTCCGGCCGCCGTCGACGGCACTCGCTCCGGGCCGTTCTCCGGTCCTGTTCCCCCGCCCCCCGGACTGCAAAAGAGCCCCCACCTCTTTTAGCTTTCTCGCTTGATTGCCCTCTTCGACGGCCTCAGCGCCCCAGCGAAACCCGAGTCGCGGCATGGATCCGCACCGTTGCTCCAACATCTCTTCGGCTATGCCCACAGAAGCTGACAAGGCGTACGACCCCATCGCCGTCGAGGCCAGCTGGCGGGCGCGATGGGACCAGGACGGTACCAACTCCTTCACGCTCGATGAGCTTCGCAGCGCCGAGCGCCCCTTCTTCAACCTGATGATGTTTCCCTACCCCTCCGCGGAGGGGCTGCACGTGGGCAACATCTACGCCTTCACCGGGGCGGACGTCTTCGGGCGTTTCAAGCGCCTGCAGGGACATGACGTCTTCGAGCCGATCGGGTTCGACGCCTTCGGGATCCACTCCGAGAACTTCGCGCTGAAGACGGGTGTGCACCCCACCGAGCTGATCCCGGCCAACGTGGCGAACTTCCGCCGGCAGCTGCGCCGGATCGGGGGGATGTTCGACTGGGACCATACGGTCGACACGACGGATCCCGAATACTACAAGTGGACCCAGTGGCTCTTCCTGCAGCTCTTCAAGCACGGGCTGGCCGAGCAGAAGGAAGCGCCGGTGAACTGGTGCCCGTCGTGCATGACGGTCCTCGCCAACGAGCAGGTCGTCGTCGGGGCCTGCGAGCGCTGCGGCACCGGCGTGGAGCAACGCTTCATCCGCCAGTGGTTCTTCAGGATCACCGAATACACGGAGCGGCTGCTTCGCAACCTGAAGCACATCGACTGGTCGGAGACGACGCTGAAGGCGCAGGCCAACTGGATCGGGCGTTCCGAGGGCGGCGAGCTCCACTTCCCGGTGGCAGGGACCGACGAGGCGGTCACGGTCTTCACCACGCGCCCCGACACCGTTTTCGGGGCCACCTACGTGGTGCTGGCGCCCGAGCACCCGCTGGTCGACGCCGTCACGAGCGACGAGCGACGGGACGTTGTGGAGGCGTACCGCGCCAGGACCCGGGCAAAGGACCTGGTGGCCCGGAAGAAGGTCGAGAAGCGCAAGACCGGGGTCTTCACCGGGGGCTACTGCATCAACCCCGCGAACGGGGACCGCGTGCCGGTCTGGATCGCCGACTACGTGCTGATGGGGTACGGCACGGGTGCGATCATGGCCGTGCCGGGACACGACGAACGCGACTTCGACTTCGCCACCACCTACCAGCTCCCGATCGTGCGCGTGATCGCCGCTCCCGGCGAGGACCCGGGAGCCCCCCTTGAACTCGCCTACGAGTACCCGACCGGGACGCTCGTGAATTCGGGGCGCTACGACGGCCTCGAGGTGGATCAGGCCAGGAAGGCGATCGTCGCCGACCTGGCCGCGAAGCGCCTGGGGGAGGAGAAGGTCATTTACCGCCTCCACGACTGGTGCATCTCGCGGCAGCGGTACTGGGGACCGCCGATCCCGATCATCCACTGCACGGCGTGCGGCCCGGTGCCGGTTCCGGAGGAGGACCTGCCCGTCGTCCTTCCCCACGTGGAGGACTTCCGGCCGGACGCGGCGGGAGTCAGTCCCCTGTCACGGGTCCGTGAATGGTACGAGGTGGCCTGCCCCTCCTGCGGGGGCGACGCCACCCGCGAGACCGACGTTTCGGACACCTTCCTGGACAGCGCGTGGTACTTCCTGCGCTACCCGTCCACCGATTTCCCCGACCGCCCCTTCGACCCCGAGATCACCCGCCGCTGGCTGCCCGTCGACTGCTACATCGGCGGCAACGAACACGCGGTGCTTCATCTGCTCTATTCGCGCTTCATCGTCATGGCCCTTCACGACATGGGGTGGCTGCACTTCGAGGAGCCGTACGACCAGTTCCGCGCCCACGGCCTGATCATCCGCGAGGGCGCCAAGATGTCGAAGAGCAAGGGGAACGTGATCATCCCCGACCCGATCATCGAGCGCTACGGCGCGGACACCTTCCGGCTGTACCTCATGTTCCTCGGTCCCTTCGGCGAAGGCGGCGACTACCAGGACCTGGGGATTTCCGGCCCGCACGGGTTCCTGCACCGCCTGTGGGAGTCGGTGGTGGACGGTGACGTTGAGACCGATGAGACGATTATAGATACCGCAGTTGAACAAAAGCTCCATCAGACGATCGAGAAGGTCACCGAGCAGGTGGGAAGCCTCCGCTACAACACGGCGATCGCGGCGATGATGGAGTATCTGAACGCGGCGCGCGCCGGGGGGCGGACGCCTGTCCGCGCCGAGATCGAGCCACTGGTGTGCCTGGTGGCGCCGTTCGCGCCGCACATCGCCGAGGAGCTGTGGCGGCGGTTGGGCCACGAGGGAAGCATCTTCGATGGCGCCAAATGGCCGGCGTTCGATCCGGCCAAGGCGGCCGAGAGGGTGGCGCGGGTGGCCGTGCAGGTGAACGGGCGGGTGCGGGGCACGGTTTCGGTACCCGCCGGCGCGGACAGGGAAGCCGCAATGGCGCTGGCCAGATGCGAGCCGAACGTCGCGCGCCACCTGGAGGGCAAGGAAATCCGCCGGACCATACATGTGCCGGACAGGCTCCTGAACTTCGTGGTCGCGGAAGCCGCGGCGGTCGGGGGCGCGTCCGGATGAGCGAACCATTGTACAGGCGGAAGCGAGGCTGACGGATGTCCCAGGCCGTGGCGGGGACCACCATCGAGAAGCTGGCGATCGACACCATCAAGGTCCTGGCCATGGACGCCGTGCAGGCGGCCAACTCCGGCCACCCCGGCACGCCGATGGCGCTGGCCCCCTTCGGCTACGTTCTCTGGACCCGCCACCTGCGGCACGATCCCGAGAGTCCCGGCTGGGTGGACCGCGACCGCTTCGTCCTCTCTGCCGGCCACGCCTCGATGTTCCTGTACAGCCTGCTCTACCTGTCCGGCTACGACCTGTCGCTGGACGACATCAGGAACTTCCGCCAGTGGGGCAGCGCCACCCCCGGCCACCCGGAGTACGGCCACACGCCCGGCGTGGAGACCACCACCGGCCCGCTGGGACAGGGCGTCGCCAACACCGTGGGATTGGCGCTGGCGGAGCGCTGGCTCGCGGATCGCTACAATCGCCCCGGCCACACGATCGTCGACCACCACACCTACGCGCTCTGCTCCGACGGCGACCTCATGGAGGGGATCTCCCACGAGGCCGCCGAGATCGCGGGGCACCAGCGGCTGGGGAAGCTGATCTGGGTCTTCGACGACAACCGGATCACGATCGAGGGGTCCACCGATCTGGCCACCACCACCGACCAGCGCAAGCGGTTCGAGGGGTACGGCTGGCACACGCTTCGCATCGAGGATGGCACGGACACTGCGGCGATCGACGCCGCGCTCACCGCCGCACGTGAGGAGACAGAGCGTCCCTCGCTGATCGTGATGACCACCACCATCGCGGAGGGCAGCCCCAACATGGCCGGGACGGCGGACACGCACGGCGCCCCGCTCGGCGCCGACGAGATCGCCGCCACCAAGCTCAACATCGGCTACCCGTCGCTGGAACCCTTCCACGTGGAGGCGGCCGCGCTGGAACACTGGCGGCAGCGCGCGGCAAGGCGGGCGGGCGCACATACCGCGTGGGCGCGACGCATGGACGCCTACCGCGCGGCGTTCCCCGAGCTGGCGGCCGACTTCGAGTGCGCTGCCGCGGGCGAAATGCCGGCCGGCTGGGAAGAGGCGCTGCCGGATCTGACCGGGGCGCCCGCCACGGCGACCCGCAACCACTCGGGCAGGGTGCTGCAGGGCGCGGCCCGCGCCATTCCCACCATGATCGGGGGCTCGGCGGACCTGGCCGGCTCGAACAAGACCGACATTGCCGGCGGCGGGGACCTTCTCGCCGACAATCCCGGCGGCCGCATCATCCACTTCGGGGTGCGCGAGCACGCCATGGGCGCGGTCATGAACGGGATGGCTCTGCACGGGGGCGTTCACCCCTTCGGCGGCACCTTCCTCATCTTCTCCGACTACATGCGCCCCGCCATCCGGCTCGCGGCGCTCATGGGGCTTCCGGTCACCTACGTCTTCACCCACGACAGCATCGGTCTCGGCGAGGACGGTCCCACCCATCAGCCCATCGAGCAGCTGGCCGCGCTACGCGCCATCCCGGGCCTGCTGGACCTGCGTCCCGCCGACGGCCCCGAGACCGCGGAGGCCTGGCGCGCGGCGCTGCGGTACCGCGAAGGCCCGTCCTTCCTGGCGCTGACCCGCCAGACGGTGCCCTTCATCGACCGCGGACCCGGCCAACCCGCGGCCGCGGGACTGCTCCGCGGCGCCTACACCCTCAGGGACGCGGCATCCGGCCGGCCCGACGCCGCGATCATCGCGTCGGGCTCCGAGGTGGGCATCGCCCTGGAAGCCCGTGAACGGCTCGCCGGCGAGGGAATCGGCGTCCGGGTGGTGAGCATGCCGAGCTGGCGCCTGTTTGCGGCCCAATCCCCCGACTACCGCCGGCAGGTGCTGCCCGACGATGTCTTCAAGGTCTCCGTCGAGGCCGGGAGCACGATGGGCTGGGACCGCTGGGTGGGCTCCGCCGGTGCGTCGATCGGGATCGACCGCTTCGGCGCTTCCGCACCTTTTCAGGAAATATACCGGCACTATGGGGTATCAGAGGAAGCGGTGTGCGAGGCTGTGCGCGCGGTGATTCCTCGCCAGTGCGTTCGATCCTGAACCACGTGCGTTTCGTGAACGTTTTGGCCCCGCCGCGGGTCAGTTTCAATAAGGGATACCGATTGCCGGGACAGATGCGGGGAGACGAACGAGGCCGAATGACTGGTGGCAAAACTGCTTTGGCCCGTTTCCTCACAGCCCGGTTCCGCTTCGTGACGGCCCGCGCGCGGGGTCGGCTTTTCCGGGGATTGCTGGCTGCGCCGCTGCTCGCGGCGCCGGCGCTGGCAATGCCGATCGCGCTCGCCGCCGCCCAGGACACGACCAAGGTTGTCCGAATCCGCGGGATGGTCGTCGAGGTGCCACGCCCGGGGGCCACGACCGGGGGAACCAGCGCCATCGAGATCTCCCTGGACTCGTTGGCCATCGCCGCCCCAACCGCTGAGGAATTGCTTCGGGGCATGCCGATGTTACAGATCCGCTCCAACTCCCGCGGCGAGGCACAACCCGACCTGCGCGGCGCCGAAGACCGTCAGATCGCCATTCTGCTCGACGGGATTCCGATCACGCTGGGATGGGACCACCGCACCGACGTGTCGATCGTCCCCATCACCTCGGTCCGCAAGTTCACCATGCTGCGCGGCCTGCCGTCCATGCTGCACGGCCCCAACGTCCTCGGCGGCGTGCTCGAGTTCGATGTCGTCCGCGGTTCATCGGTCTCGGAACCGCCGCCTTCGTTCACGGGAGCGTTCTCGCTGGATCACGAGGGAGCGGTCAACATCGGGGCCACCGGAGCGGCTTCCTTCACGGATGACCAGTCCCATTGGGTGCTGAGAACGGGCGCCGGGTTCCGCAACAGTCCCGGTTTCGCGTTGCCGGGGAGCGCCCGCGACCACCCGAGGCTGCGCGAGGAGTTCCTCACCGACGCTCAGGGTCTGCGTCTCAACTCCGACCGCCAGCTGATCGACGGTTTCGTGGCAACGCGGTACCGGGGGATGGAGGGCACCTGGTTCTCCGGCCTGGTGTCCGCCAGCGACGCCGACAGGGGCGTTCCTCCGGAGGCGCATGTGGCCGATCCGCGCCTCTGGCGGTACCCCGAGCAGGCCCGCCTGTTCATCGCGCTGTCCGGGGGATCGGAGCGGCGGCCGAACCGTTTCGGGGAGTCCGAGATCGAGGCCAACTTCGGGCTGGACCGCTCCACGACCGTAATCGACGAATACGAATCCGCCTCCTATCAGAGGGTGGTGGACGGCGAGAGCGGGACCACAACGACCCTCACGGGGCGGTTCCTCCTGGATCACCTGATCAAGGACGCCATCGACCTGCGCACCGCGCTGACGATCGCGGATGTGACGCATGCCGAGACCTTCGCGTCCGGCGACGCGTTCGACTACGAACAGCGCCTGTGGAGCCTCGGGGGCGAGATCGAGGTCGCGAGCCGTGGCCTTCTCGGGCTGGGGGGCGGGGATACACGCTGGACTCTGGGCGGATCACTGGACGGATCGGATACCCCCAAATCGGGTGACAAGGAGCCCTTGGGCACGCTCTGGGATTGGGGGATTCGAGCCGGATTGACCCGTCCCGCGGCCGGAGACCGGATGCTGTACCACGCCGGAATCAGCCGCCGCACACGCTTCCCCTCCCTTCGCGAACTCTATTCGGGCGCGCTGGGGCGTTTCCGGCCCAACCCCGACCTCAGGCCCGAGAGCCTGGTCACGGCGGAAGCGGGAGTGACCTTCGACACCGGGGACGGGCTGTCGCTGCAGGTAGTGGGGTTCCACCACCGCCTGACCGACGCGATCGTCCGCACCTCCACGATCACCTCCGAGGGCCCGCGTTTCCAGCGCGTCAACCGCGACGAGGTGCGGTCGACCGGGCTCGAGGTCGTCGCCGCCGGGACGCTCGGCGCGCTCGCCTACGGAGGTGGCATTACGTGGAAGGATGTGCGTGTGCTCGATCCCCAGGAGCCGGGCTCCGAGCAACGGGCCGAGTATCAGCCGGATCTCACCGGCTCGGTGAACATGGGTTTCTTGGGGCCGGGAGCCGTCACGCTGACGGGCTTCGGGGCCTACAGGGGTGTGCAGTACTGCCGCAACGTCGAGGTCGCCGGCTTCGAAAGGATGGGAGCCAGCGCCACCTTCGATGTCGAGGCATCGCGCGCCTTCGTGCTGGGCGGGCCGAGGTCGGGCCGCGTGATCAGCGCCATGGCCGGGGTCGCGAACCTGACGGATTCGACCGTGCTGGACCAGTGCGGGCTGCCCCAGGCGGGACGCACCTTCCGGATCCAGTTCACGATCCGGTAGCGGAGCGCGGCTCGCGCGGCAAACGCCGCTACACCACCTCCAGCACGTCCGCCGGCAGCCACCCTACCTTCCCGTCCGCCAGCACGATCTCCACCCAGTCCCCCGCGCGGCGGTCGACCCGCACCTTCGTCCCTTCGTGAAGGGTGAAGACGGTCAGCCCACCCTCCTCCGACGGCGCGCTGAGCACCCTGGCCTCGGCGGCCATCACCACCGCCTCCTCGGGCGCGGCCAGCCCGGTCTCGCGGACGAGCAGCGTCGCACCGAGCACCACCGTGACCAACCCCGCGGCGTACGCGCTGCGCACCAGCATCCTGCGCCACCCCGCCGGGCGCCGCAGCACAACCATCACCAGGACCGCGCCGAGCAGGAGATGGGACGCCCCCGCCAGCCCCGCGAGCGCCCCTCGCGGGATCAGCCCCATCCACCAGTCGAACGCGGACAGCAGCCAGAAGCGCGGCATGGGCTCGATACGATCGAGCAGACTCTGATTGACCAGGGCGAGGTTGGTCCGTATGTCGTCGTTAGCGGGGTCGAGGCGCGCGGCCCGTTCGTAGTTGAGGACCGCTTCCCCGAGCTGGCCCAGCCGAAAGTGGGCATTGGCAAGGTTGTAGTAGACCTCGGCGGATTCGAAGCCGCCGTCCAGCACCGCGCCGTAGCTGGCGACGGCCCCGGCGAAGTCGCCCTCCTGGTAGAGGCGGTTGCCCTCGTCGAAGAGCGGCTGCTGGGCCGCGAGGTGGGCCGGGACCGAGCCAACGGGGGCCAGCACAAGGCAGCCCAGCGTGAGGGCCGCCCGAACGAGGGACGCCAGGGCTCTGCCCCGCATCACCCCGCCAACTCCTTCGCAAGGTCGTTCATCAGCCCCGCTGCACGCTCCAGCACCCGCTCCGGTCCTTCGCGCTCGGCCCCCTGCGGGGCGAAACGCTGCCGGTCGCAATCGTCGAGACACGCGAACAGCCGATCCAGGGTCTCGGCCGAGACCCCCCGCTCGATCGCCAGCCGTCCGGCCTCCTCCCGCACCAGCCCCGCTTCCGCCACGTTGAGCTTGTCCGCCAGCAGCCCTTCCAGCGCGCCCGCCACCTCCGCATGGAAGGCACGCGGATCCCCCGCCGCCAGCGACCTTGCCCGCGCGAGCCGCTTCCTGGCCATCCGGCCCGCCCTGCGCACCCGCGCGTACGCCACGTCACCCTCGATCCGGTCACGGTGCCGGCGCACGGCGGCCGCGCCCCCCAGCGCCGCCACGGGAAGGAGCAACACCACCCAGAAGCCCGGCGTCGCGTACAGCGGCACATCCCTGCGACGGAACACGGGCGCGTCGATGTGGATGAACCGGATCTCGTCGCGGATCGATTCGACCGCGGACGGGACACCGCCGGGAACGTCCGCGCCCGCTCCATCGCCGGTCACCGTGATCTCCACGGGGTCCGACCGAACGGTTACATAGCGGCTGTTCACGGGGTCGAAATACGACATCTCCACCGGCGGAATCGTCACCCGGCCGGGCGCGCGCGGAATCAGCACGTAGTCGAAGCCGAGCGTCCCCTGCAGGCTCCCGCCACCCACGGCGATCTCGTCGCGCGTCTCGGGCGGAAAGGTCTCGAACTCGACCGGGAAGGAAATGTCGGGGGGCGAGAGCGCGCGGAGGTTCCCGGTGCCCCGGAAGTCGACGCTGAACGTCACCGCCTCGTTCGTCTGCACCTCGGTGCGGTCCGCGGCGGCGGAAACGCTCAGGGTCCCCACATGTCCCGAGAACGAAGCCGGGCGCCCCTCGGCCGGCGTGGGCAGCACCTCGATCGTGACCGGCCGCGAAGCCACCGCCACGGGAATCCGCCGGTCGAAAAGGCTCGACCGGCCAAGAATGCCGCGCAATGGGTCGCCGAGCGGATCAATGCCGCGCTGGTCGCGCACCCGCACCTGCGCCTCGATGCCCAGCGGGTCGAGGGTCCAGGTCCCCGCGCCGGTGGGGAAGAGCGCCACGCGCCGGATGGTCGCCTTCAGGTATTCGGCGCCGTCCCTCGTCACCCGCTCCGCCTCCGGCGACTCCGGCTGCCCCAGCACCTCGGTCCAGAATCCGGTCGCCTGCGGCAGGGCCGTGATGCTGTAGGTGTCCACGTCGACCCGCGTGAAGATCCGGTACTCGACGGTCACCGGTTCGTTCTCGTAGGCGCGGGTCTTCGACACCGTGGTCTCCAGGAAGAGATCCTCCGGCGCGACCCCCCCGGAAGGATCGGCCTCCCCGCTCCCGCTTCCCGAAGGCGCAGGCACGTCCGACACCACCAGCGTGACCGGCTCCGTCTGCAGGGTCTCGCCCCCGACCGTCACCGACACCGGCCCGATCTCGAACGTCCCTTCCGCCAGGGCCTGAAAGCGGTACTGATAGGTGACCGACACGGTCGTCCGCCCGTTCACCATCTGGAACGAGCTGGACGTACCCGAATTGAGGAAGTTGGCGAAGTCCGCCATGTCGGGAAGCGTGGGCTGCCCGTCCACCTGCTGCGTCCCCGTGACCTCCACGTTCAGCACGAACTGTCGCCCCACCCCGACCTGCGGCGCGCTCAGGAAGGCGCGGACCCCGATCTCCTGGGGGTGTGCGGCGCCGGGTAGCGCGGCAACGGCGAGAACCGCCGCAAAAAGCGCGCAGAACGAACCACCCGCGCCAGTCGACCGGCGATGTTTCCGTGCCCGGCAGGGGGCGGAAGCCAGCGTCATCAGACGCCACTCGCCTTGCCCACAGGCCCAATAGGTAAAGTCTACTTTACTAAATGTCATGTTCTGTTTACTATTTATGTCTCCAACAGGTCGCTGGAGTCCTCCCCGTCCTCGGTGTCCCAAGTGGATTCATCCACAAGCTCTACTGCCCTTCGCTCCCCGCGGGAACCACCGTGATCGTGAACGGCTGACCGCTGGCCGTCCCATAGGACTCGGACTCCGCGTCGAAGTAGGACATCTCGACGGCGGGGATCCGGTAGCTCCCGGGGGCAACCGCGGTCAAGCGATACGTGTACGTCCTCGTTCCACTCAACTCCCCGCGTCGGTCACGGGAATCCCTGCGGACCTCCGGGTCGGAGACCGTGAAGTCGTCCGGAAAGTCGATCTCGGGGTCGGGGAGGGTCTCCACCTGACCCTGCACGGACACCTCGACCTCCAGCGTCATCGTCTCGCCCACTGCCACGCGCGTGCGGTCCACCCAGGAGTTGATGGAAATCGTGCCCACATAGCCCCGGAAGGACGCGGGACGGCCCTCATCAGGCAGCGGAAGCACCTCCAGCATGAACGGTTCCGAGGCGAGAACGATGGATGTCATGGCCGGACGACCTGTAGCCCTGTTCAACCCCGCGAAACGGTCCGGGGCTCTGGCCTCCGCGAACCCGCCATCCACGCTCAGCTGACCCGGCTCTCGCGGCAGCAGCGCCACCCGTCGAAGACCTTGCTCCTCGAAGGGGCGGCCGTCCACCAACAAATCACGGGGCCCGGCCCCAGGCCTGAGTTCCAGCACGCGGAAGCCCTCAAACGAAGGCCAGGATGCAGTGCCGGGTGACGGCCAACCTGTACTGGCCATGCGGTCATACGCAATCGCATAGGTAACGATCACCGGCTCATTGACATAGGCGCGCGTCTCGTCGGGAGAACCCACCATGAGCAGGCTGCTTGGAGGATCCTCTTCCAGCGTCGGCACTTCGTCTACGACGATGGTGATCGGGGCAGTCGCGAGGGTACGCCCGCCGATGTCGACACTGACCGGGCCTACCTGGAACCGTCCGGCCCGCACAGCGCGGAAGCGGTAGTCGCGCTCCGCTTCACTCGGAACGCTCGCCACCCGCGATCGCGAATCCACGAGTCCGATCAAATCCGCGAAAGCGCCGGTTTCCGGCAGCACCGGTTCTTCGTCCAGTTCCGCGGCGCCCGTGACCTCGAGCTTGAGGATAAACTCGCCCCCGACCCAGATCGACCCGGCTTCGACGATAGCGTGAACCTCCACCTCGGGCGGATCGATCACCACGGTCAGCGGCTCGCTCTCGAATGTACCTTCCGGACCTGTAACCCGAACCGGCGGAATCACGAATTCGCCGGGAACCACAGCACGCAGACTCCATCTCCGGCTGCTCTCACTGCCCGTTGCCGATCCCTGTTCAGCGAAGTCGAAGACATCCGGCGCGATGAACCGGGGCTCCGCAAACGGAGAGCCCACGATCTCGGCCGACAGTTCGAAGGAGTCTCCCACTCTCACCCGTTCAGGCGTAACCCATGCCCGTACGGCCACCTCGACCCCGTCCAGAGGGTTCACCCGGACGGCAACGGGTTCGGTGTCCATATTCCGGCCATCCGCAGTGACCTGAAACGCCCCCACCTCGAAAGACCCCGCGATCGAGGGCACGAACTCCTGGATCAGCATGAACGTGTTCGCTGCAACTCCCTCCTCCGAGCCCCCGACCCTGACCCCGACGGTCAACCCACCCCACGCGGCGTTGGGAAACCGCCCTGGGACAACACGCTCGATCTTCCGCACGCCAGTGACCTCTACCACCAGCCGGACCGTCTCGCCGACGGTCACCACCGGCGGATCCACGTAAGCCCGCGCCGACGGGTTTCGGGATTGGGCCGCCGCAACTGGTACGAGGACCAGGAAGAGTGTCGCCGCCACAAGGAATCGCGTTCCATCGAAGAGCCTGTTCCTGTTCATCGCTTCACTCCCTTCCTGCCGGGCCCACGGTCAGATCGAAAGGCTCGGCACGAGACACTCCGTATTCTGCCGTTTCGGGATCGAACCAGGGCACCTCCACAGCCGCAAGCCGGTAGTTGCCCTCGCGCGTCGCTACCAGCCGGTATACGAGTGTGCGCGTGCTGGGGCGGTCGGGCTCAACTCGCGGGGGATCGTCGCTGATCTCCGGCTCGGACATCTCCAACCCCTCCGGAAGGATGATCCGCGGTACCGGCATGAGCCGGAGGTAGGCGTCCCCCGACAAAGCAACGCGCAACGTCACCGTGTCGCCGACCACAGCCTCGGTACGGTCCAGCCACGAAGCCACCTCGACCGTTCCCACCTGACCCCGGAACGACTCCGGGCGCCCCTCGGTGGGGAGCGGCATCACTTCGACGGAGATGGGATCGGTTGTCAGGGTCATTGGCGTCCACTCGCCCCTGATTCCGGCCCGGGACATGTTCTCTCCACGACTCAAACGCAAACCAAAGGGTTCTCGCGTGTTCACCTGGACCCGGAATTCGGCCGGACCGATGGTCTTATCGCCGGCCTGCAGGGGCTTGAGGGCCATGAGGTGTTCCGTGTCAGCCCGGTACGAGCGACCGTCCACGGTGATGCGCCGCCATCCGCCGCGTTGTCGACCCAGATCGTGGATCTGGAAGTCCCCGTGCACAGGCCTGGTGAATGCGTGATCGCCGCCGCGGACGGACCATTCACCGAACGGAGACCCGTCCCGGGCAAGGACCTGATAGGAGACGAACACCGGCTCGCCTACATATACGCGACGCCTGGCGGCCGTCACGGTGGCACGCAGTTGCTCCGGAGACACGACGGGGTCCGGAGGCGCTTCGGCGATCGTAAGCCGCATCGGCTCCGTCTGAACCGTCTGACCGGCAGCCGCCACCGTTATGGGTCCGATCTCGAATTCCCCCGATTGCAATGCGTGAAACCGGTACTCGGCGTGAGCGGTGAACCCTCGACTGTTGTACCCATGACCGGAAGCTCCGCCAGAGAGAAGTTCCGCAAACCCCGATATGTCGGGTAGAACGGGATCCTCGTCCAACTCCCGGACGCCTCTCGTTTCGACCGACACGACGAACTCGGCGCCCACCCAGATCCGCTCGGTATTGACCGCCGCGTACGCTTCGATCGCACCGTGCTCCTCGTTCACGACGAGAGTCAATGGCCCCGTCTCATAGACCTCACCACCGACTGAAACCGACACGGGACCGGTCTCATGGGAGCCGGGCCTGAAGACCAGGAAGTCGAATCTGGCCGACCGGTACATCGATGAACTACCAATCGGCGTGGCAAAGGCCGAGAGGTCGGGGAGCGTCACGTCTTCCACCAAGAGCTCACGGCCCGGCGCATCCACGACGAGCGTGAACTTCTCCATCAGCATTGGCTCCGATGGCTCAAACCGTGCCCGCACCACCCCATCGGCGGTATCGCCGGGAGGCGTGACCAGGAGCAGCACCCGATCGGTTTCCAGCGTCCGGCCATCGACCGTTAACCGGAATGGGGCGAAATCAAAGAACCCGGTCTCGACTGCCATCAGCAAGAAGGAGATCGTGACGGACCCCGCCGACTGCGCGGTTGCCGGCATGATTTCCATCGCGAATGGCAGGCCTCCATCGAACAAATCCCGGCGCTGGGCAAACGGACGATAGAAACCGGGCTGGTAGTTGAAGTCCTCCACCTCGCTGACCCCCGTAACCTCGATCTTCAGCTCGAACTGCCCACCCACCTCCACCTCCGGGGGCTCCACGTAGGCACGCACGGTGGGCTCCTGGGCAGTAAGTGTCCCGCCGACAAACACGAAGCCGGCCACCGCCGCAACCGGCCCGGCCCGCCATCTCCCAACCCACCAACTCCTTCCCATCCCAACCATCCTACCAATCCTTCCTCGGCTGGCGCCCGCGCGCCTGAGCCGCCTTCCGGTTCACTTCGCCGGGGTCCTCCGTGACCGCCTGCAACAGGCGCTCGGCCTGCTCGGGGGTCATCCGCGCGGGTTCCTCGCCCACCCCACCCTCGCCGTCCTGTTCTTCCTGCGGCTGGGAGGAATCCCCCCCACCCGGCTGCGATCCCTGCCCCTGGTCGTCCCCCCCCCCACCCGGCTGCCCCTCCTGCCCACCCTGCTCACCCTCATCACCTTCCTCGCCCTGCTCCCCCTCGCCCTCTGATCCTGCTGCCCGCCCTGCTCCCCTTGCTCCCCGTCCTGGCCTTCCTGCCCCTCCCCATCCTGCTGCTGCTCCTGCTGCTCAAGCATCCGGAGCGCCATCTCCAGGTTGTGCTTCGCGTCCCGGTCCCCCGGATCGCGGCGCAACGCCTGCTTGTACGCCTCGGCTGCCGCCCCCGCCTCCTGCTGCCTCATCAGCGCATTGCCCAGGTTGTACCACGCCTGGGATTGCCACTCGGGATCGCCGCTCTCGACCGCTCCCAGGTAGGCCTCCATTGCCCGCTGGAACTCCTGGCTCTGGTAGAGCGCGTTCCCCTCGTTGAAGCGGGCCAGCGAGAGCCCCGGCACCCTGGCCAGCGCCTCCAGGTAGCGGGCGTGCGCCTCCTGGTACCGCCCCTCATCGTAGAGGCGGTTCCCCTCCTCGACCTCGCGGCGGCCCTCCTGCGCACGGAGCGGGCCGGCGAGCATCAGGATGGCGGCGACCGGAGCGACGACGGCGGCATAGCGCAGCCAGTCCGGCTGTGACACTCGACAGCACCGCGACGCACCGTGCCCACGCGGCGGCGCTCCGCCCCACGGTGACGCCAAACGCCGCCATGACCCGACCACCTGCCCAACGCCAGGAAAGAACCTTCATGAGACAACCTCCGGAACCGCAGCGGGGCGCCGGTGTCCGCCGGCATCGCGCGAACGCCTGCGCCTCCCTGGAATGATGAACTCCGCGACCAGCAGGAGCAATGCCGCGCCGAGAAAGAGCTGGTACTGCTCCTCGAACTGGGTGATCTCCCTGGATTCCAGGTCGCGACCACCCCCGGTGATCCGCTCGATGAGACGCCCGAGCCCTCCCGCGCCCTGACCGATCCGGTGATACTCGCCGCCCGTCTGCAGCGCGATGTCCTGCAGCGCGGTCTCGTTCAGCCGCGTGGTGATCACGTTGCCCTCGTCGTCACGGCGGAACCTCCCCCCCGATCCGCTCCCGTCCACGTCGGGGAGCGGCACGCCATCCACCGACCCGACCCCCACCGTGTGGATCGTCACCTGGGCGTCCGTCGCCGCCACGATCGACTCGGCGAGGCCGCCTTCGTGGTCCTCCCCATCGGTCACGATCACGACGATCCGGTTCTCGGGCGGCGTCTCCTCCAGCGCCTCCAGCGACACCGTGATGGCGCGCGCGAGGTCGGTGCCCTGCACGGACATGAGGTCGGGGTCCATCGCGTTCAGGAACATCATCGCCGCGCCGTAGTCGGCGGTGAGCGGGCTCTGGACGAAGGCGTCCCCCGCGAAGGCTACCAGCCCGATCCTGTCCCCTTCGAGGCGCTGAATGATGCGGCCGATCTCGATCCGGGCGCGCTCCAGCCGGTTCGGCGTGACGTCCTCCGCGTACATCGAGCGAGAGACATCCAGCGCGACCATCACGTCCTGCCCCTGGCGGCGGATCGTGTCGACGCGGGTGCCGAACTGGGGCCGGGCCAGCGCGAGCGCGAGCAGCACCACCGCAGCCAGCACCAGCGCCCCCTTCCAGCGCATGGCGGTGGCATCGACGGAAGCGCGAAGCCGACGCACCAGCTCGTGTTCGCCGAATCGGTCGAGCAGGGCCTGGCCGCGCCTGCCCGCCTGCCAATAGAGGAGGACGAGAAGCGGGACCAGGGCGAGAGCCCAGAGGGCGAGGGTGGAACCGAAGCGGAACATTCAGCGGCCCTCGGCGAATGTAAAGCCCACTTTACGAAATGTCGCGTTAACCATACACATTCTACGGCAGTGTCCTCAGCCAGGTGCGCCCCAGCACCACTTCGGCCAGCAGGAAGAGCAGTCCCACGACCAGAGGCAGAGGGAAGCGCTCCCCGTAGGTGGTGAAGTCCTCGACGAGCATTTCAGTGGTCTCGAGCTCGTCGATCTCATCGTAGATGGCCTCCAGGCTCTCCGTGTCCGTCGCGCGGTAGTAGCGTCCTCCGGTGGTTTCGGCGACGGTGCGCAGCGCCGCTTCGTCCACATCGACCCGCGTGGTGACGTAGCGCGGTCCCCCGAAGGGGCCGGGGACCGGGACCCTGGCCGTGCCGCGCGCACCCGCGCCTACGGTATAGACGCGAACACCCAGCGCCTGGGCTGCCTGCGCCGCCGTGACCGGGTCGATCTCGCCCCGGTTGTTGCGCCCGTCGGTCAGCAGAATGACCACCTTCGACGCGGCCTCGCTCGCCTGCAGGCGCTTGACCGCGGTGGCCAGCCCCATCCCCACCGCGGTGCCGTCCTCGATGATCCCCACATCGAGCTCGGCAATCAGAGAGGTGACCACCGAGTAGTCCAGCGTGAGCGGAGCCTGGGTGAAGGCCTTGCCCGCGAAGATGACGAGGCCGATGCGGTCGTCGCGACGCCCTTCGATGAAATCGGCGGCCACCGCCTTGGCCGCCTCGATGCGGTTCGGCGTCAGGTCCTCGGCCAGCATCGAACTGGAGATGTCCAGCGCGAGCACGATGTCGATTCCCTCGGCGACCACGTTCTCGCCGGTGACCCCCGTCTGCGGCCGCGCGAATGCGACGATGAGACAGACCAGCGCGAGCCCCCGCAGGGCCGCCGGCAGGTGACTCAGCCACCGGCCACCGCTTCCGGCGGCGCGCGCCAGCCCCTCGGCATCCGGATGCGTGAGCGATCCCCGCCGCCGCCGCGCCCCCGTCACGTACCACCACGCCAGCAACGGGAGGAAACCGAGCAGAAGCAGCATCCACGGGTCCTCGAAGCGGAAGATCATTCTACGCGAGCCTCCACGGGGACAGCCGGATCTGCCGGCACCTCCCACTCCGCCGTTCCCGATTCTTCGGCCCCCGGCGATTGCGCCCCCGTCGCCGGTCCGGCCGCCTGCCCGTCCGCGCCGGTCTGTCCCCCGCTCGTCATCGCCACCAGCGAGCGGGCCATCCCCATCAGCTCCCGCGACCTGTCCGCCCCGGGCCGCAGCTTCGCGAACTTCACCAGGTCGCAGCGATCCAGGAAGCTCTGCGAGCTCTCGGTGATCGCGCGGCTCAGCGACGCCCGGCGCAGGCCGTGCACGACCTCCCGGGTGGTCATCTCCAGGGCGGGCACCTCGAGCTGCCCTCCACGTACGCGCGGATGATCTCGGAGATGCGGATGTGATAGGCCTTCACGCGGCCGCGCTCCAGCAGCGACGACGCCTCCAGTTCGTCCAGCGCCTCGAGGGCGACGATGGGGTAGGGGCGGGGCGGGGGTGCGGGCTTGGGCGACGCCGCGGCCGGTCGGCTCCGCAGACGGCGGTGCAGGTACCAGGCGCCGGCCGCCAGCGCAGCCGCGAGCAGCAGCCAGAGCATCAGCGCCCACCAGTTGCGAGCAAGCGAGAGCGGTCCCTTGATGTCGCGGATGTCCCCGGACTCGTCCAGCCCGATGCTCTCGACCCCGATGCGGAAGGGATCGGTGAGCAGCGTCCGCACGGCGCCGTCGGGGGCCGCGACGGCCACCTCGATCGGCGGGATTTCGAGCTCGCCCAGTTCGAAGCTGGTGACGACGAGGGAGGCCGCGGACCGCATCCCGTCGCCGGAGGGGGCGGGCCCGGGCTCGGCGACCTCGTAGCGCAGCACCTCGAAAGGGGAGAGATCGAGGGAATCGGGCCACTGCACGGCCCGGTCGGCCGGGTGGTCGACCTGCAGCCGCACCGTGACCGGGTCGCCCACGTTGATAAGCGTCGTGTCCACCTGCATGACGAGGCGGGGATCCTGCGGGGCGGGGGCGGCGCCTTGCAAAGCCACCACGCTGACAAGCGCCAGCAACCATCCTCGCGCCCTTCGTGGCGCCCGGCTGCTCGCCATCACCCGTGCCGTCCCCACCATCATCGCACCCGCCGCCCCCGCTCCTCGAAGAAGCGCCTGAGCGCCTTCTCGTACGGCACCCCCGTCGTCACGTCGATCGAGTCCACCTTGCTGCGGCGCAGCAGCTGGTCCACCCGGCGGCGCGCATCGGCCCGCTGTTCCCCGAAGCGCTCCTGGAACAGCCCCTGCGACGTGTTCACCAGCACACGCTGCCCGGTTTCGGGGTCCTCGAACTCCACGAACCCCATCGACGGTATCTCCTGCTCCCGCCGGTCGCCCACCCTCACCGCGACCAGGTCGTGCCTGCGCGCCGCCACCGACAACGCCCGCTCGTATCCCCCGGCGATGAAGTCCGACACGAGGAAGACCACCGCACGGCGCCGCGTGACCCGTGCCAGGTACTCCAGCGCGCCCCCGATGTCGGTCCCCTTCCCTTCGGCCGGATGGAAGAGCAGCTCACGCAGGACCCTGAGCGCATGCCGGCGTCCCTTGCGGGGCGGCACGAAGCGCTCGATCCGGTCGGAGAAGAGGATCAGTCCCACCTTGTCGTTGTTCTTTATGGCGCTGAAGGCGAGCACCCCGCACAGCTCCGCGGCCAGCTCCGCCTTGGTGCGGCTCCGCGTGCCGAACTCCGACGACGCGCTCACGTCCACCACCAGCATCAGCGTCAGCTCGCGCTCCTCCTCGAAGACCTTCACGTGCGGCGCGCCGGTGCGGGCGGTCACGTTCCAGTCGATCCCGCGGATGTCGTCCCCGTACTGGTACTCCCGCACCTCGGCAAAGCTCATCCCCCGCCCCTTGAATACGGAGTGGTACTCGCCCGAGAACACCTCGTTCACGAGCCCGCGCGTCGTGATCTCGATCCGGCGCACCTGCTTGAGGATCTCGCGCGTGATCGCTGCGGGCGACGCGCCGCTCCCGTTGCCTGCCCGGGACATCACCAGCCGCCTCCTACGGGACCTCGACCGTGTCCAGCACCCGGGTCACCACGTCCTCCGCGGTGACCTCCTCCGCCTCCGCCTCATAGGTGAGGATGACCCGGTGCCGCAGCACGTCCATCGCGACCGAGCGCACGTCTTCCGGCGTCACGTAGCCCCGGTGGCGCAGGAACGCGTGCGCCCGGGACGTCTTCGCCAGGTAGATCGTCGCGCGCGGCGAAGCGCCGAAGGAGATCAGCGGATCGAGCTCGGCCAGACCGCTTCCCGCCGGTTCGCGGGTGGCGAAAACCAGATCCACGATGTACCGCTCCACCTGGCTGTCCATGTAGATCGTCTCCGTCGCCTCGCGCGCCGCCACAATTTCCTCGGGCGCCACCACCGGCTCGGCGGCCGGCGGCAGCCCCGCACTCATCCGCCGCATGATCTGAAGCTCCTCGTCCCGGTCGGGATACCCCACCGAGAGCTTGAGCATGAAGCGGTCCACCTGCGCCTCGGGGAGCGGGTAGGTCCCCTCCTGGTCGATCGGATTCTGGGTCGCGAGCACGAGGAAGGGCGACGGCAGCGGGTAGGTGCTCTCGCCGATCGTGACCGTGCGCTCCTGCATGGCTTCCAGCAGCGCCGACTGCACCTTCGCGGGGGAACGGTTGATCTCGTCGGCCAGGATCACGTTCGCGAAAATCGGCCCCTTCCGCGTCCTGAACTCCGACTTGCGAGGATCGTAGATCAGCGTGCCGATCAGGTCGGCCGGGAGCAGATCGGGAGTGAACTGGATGCGCTGGAACGAGGTCCGAATGGCGTCCGCCAGCGTCCGCACGGTGAGCGTCTTGGCCAGCCCGGGCACCCCCTCCATGAGGACGTGCCCGTCCGAAAGCAGCCCCACCAGCAGCTGCTCCACCATCGCCTTCTGGCCGACGATCACGCCGCCCACCGCTTCGAGCAGACGGTCGACGAAACCGCTCGTTTCCTTGATCCTCGCCTGTATGACTTCGATGTCTCGGTTCATGCCACCTTGTGTTTCGGGTCGTATGCAGGGCAACCTTAATGATAACGCGCCGCACGGGCCGGAAGAGGACCGGGCCAGGCTGCTCGAGGGCATGCTGGCTACATGGCAATTCGACACCGACAAGCCGCTGCCCCTCTTCACGGGCCTCATGGCGGACGACGAAGGCCGTGTCTGGCTGCGCGAATACTACCCGTCCCTGGAAACGACGACGCGGTCCTACAAGGTCTTTTCCCCCGACGGGTCATGGCTGGGGAGGGTCGCCGTCCCGGAAGGGCTCCGCGTCTTCGATGTCAACCGGGGACGGGTATTGGGTGTCATGAAGGGTGAAATGGACGTGTTGAACGTCGTGGTCTACGAACTGGTGCAGAGATAGGAGATACCGGACAAATGCGAAACAGATATGAACTCATCCTGATGCTGGTGCCCGTGCTGGCCGTCGGCTTCAGCGCCTGCGGGGGCGCAAGTGAAATCCGCGAGACCGCCGGGCATCACGGTTCAGACCGAAGACAGCGCCGGCGTAAGGATCGTCCAGTATGACGGGATGCCGGAACTCGATGCGCCCTTCCAGTTCCCGGCGGAGCCACGCTACCGCCACGGCACGAATCCGGGCGACTACAACTTCCAGAGGATCCACCCCGGCAGCCTCTTCCCGGACGGCAGCGCCGTAGTCTCGGACATTGCCAACGAGGAGCTGGTCGTGCTGAGTCCGGACGGCACTTCGCACGAGGTGATTGCCGGGCCGGGAGAGGGACCGGGAGACGTCGACTACGTGGGGGCCACCTTCGCGCTGGGGCAGGACAGGTTTCTGGCGGTCGACCAGTTCCTGAACCGCCTGACCATCTTCGCCGGCGGTTCGGTCGAGCGCACGGTGGACATCCGGCACGCGGACGGCCTGGGTGTCAAGGGAATCGACGCATCCGGACGGCTGCTTATGACCACGAGTTTGTTCATGTCCGGCTTTGAAGACGAGTGGCTCCCGGGGCACATGGCCCGGCTCGACATGGAGACCGGCGCCGTCGACACGGTCGCGTCCTACGACCTCATGTCGCGTCCTCCGCCGGGGCTGCGGTGGAACCCGATCGGAGCGGCCGGCTGGATTACAGTCTCGGACGGGCAGTTCGTCTACACCAGATCCGACAGGCCGGAGGTCACCTGGCGTCTGTCCGACGGCACCGTAACGCAGATCGTGCGTTGGCAGGCCGAGCCGGCTCCGCTGACCGAGGAGATGCTCCAGGGTATCGAGGCGGGACTCAGGGCCAGCAACCAGATGGCCAACCCCGGCGCAGCGGCTGCCGACATCGATCGCATGACCGACAATGACATGTCCGTTTATCGGGCCGTCATCGGCGGGCCGATGCCCCTCTTCACCACTACCTTCGCCGACGCTGAGGGCCGGGTATGGCTTCCTTCCTACCGGCCGGGCGATAGTAGCGAGGGTGTGCCCAGCTACACCGTCATCTCCGCCGACGGGGAGTGGCTGGGCACGGTGGAGGCCCCGCCGAGGTTTCGCATCCTCGATGTGGCCCATGGGCTCGTGCTGGGAGTCCAGCTGGACGAAATGGATGTGGAGAACGTCGTGGTGTACGAGCTGGTGGAGAGATAGCTGACGTGGCCCTGCCCGGTCGGCTCTGCTTCCCCGCGCTCTTCGCCCTGGCGTTCGCGGGGTGCGACGACGCAACCGAGTCCGCCAGTCCCGCCTCCGTCTCCGTCTCCGTCAACATCGAGGACAGCGCCGGCGTGCGGATCGTGGAGTATGCAGGGACGCCGGAGGTTCCCACCCTGACCCTCGCCGACGAGCCGCTCTACACGCACGGCACCCGCGAGGGTGATTACCTGTTTCAGGGCGACTTTTCGGGCGTCGTCTTCCCGGATGGAAACGCCGTGATCTCCGACTGGGGGAACCGGGAGGTCGTGCGCCTCGGCCCCGACGGACGGCAGGAAGTGATCGCCGGACCGGGCGAGGGTCCCGGTGAAATCAGGGGCGGGCCCGCACAGCTGTTCGCTGGCGGACAGGACAGCCTGCTGGTCTACGACCGTGCCGTCCGGCGTGTACTGAGGTACGCGGCAGGTTCGCTGGTGGACGACGTGAGACTGCCGGATCCACCAGGAGGAGCCCTGATGTTGGTACGGGAAGCGGACGGGTTCGGTCACCTTCTCATGATCTCGGCCTACCGGCGCCCGGATCCGAGCGAGGAATGGACGACCGGCCACCTGATGCGTCTCGACCTGGCGAGCTGGACCGCCGACACGGTGGGGTCCTACGACCAGTTGCCTCCCGAGCCGGCTGACCGCACCGCCATACCGATGTATCGCTACTTCGGCGAGGTTGGCACCGCCGGAGGAGAGTTCGTCCACGGACGCACCGACAAGCCCTCACTCCTGTGGCTGCGGGCCGACGGCACGGTGCGCCAGATCATGCGCTGGCAGCCGCAGTCGGTCTTGACCACCGCGGAGGGCTGGGACAACTGGGTCGCTTGCCTGGGCGACGAATTCCGGCGGGAAAGTCCGCAGACGCCCGAGGCCACGATCCGTCAGATGCTGGACACACGATACGAGTTCGTCGGCGACACCCCCGAGCCGTTCTTCGGACGGATCGACTCGGACGACCAGGGCCGGGTGTGGCTCAGCAGCTGGACATTGGAGTGCTACAAGACGACGCCCCGCTACACCATCATCGCGCCCGACGGCAGCTGGCTGGGCGTCTTCGAACCACCGGCGGAGTTCGAATTCCTCGCTGCCGCCGGGGGACGCGTGCTGGGGATGGTGCGGGACGAGATGGATGTCCCGAGCGTGGCCGTGTACGACCTGGTGGGGTGGTAGCTGACGACATCATCCTTGCAAATCACAGGTATACCTTTATTTTACAAGGATGATACCACGCAGAATACTGATCTACGTACAGCGGGCAATTGCGCGTCAGGCAGTTACCGCCCTGCTCGGTCCACGCCAGGTGGGCAAGACGACGCTGGCGCACGAGATCATCCGAGCCACCGACTCGCTCTATCTCGACCTTCAGGCCAGAGCCGACCGCGCGAAACTGGAGAATCCGCGCTACTTCCTTCGGCGCTACCAGAACCGGCTGGTCATCCTGGATGAGATCCACCGGGCCCCCGAACTCTTTCCCGAGCTCCGCGGACTGATCGACGAGGGTCGCCGGGCCGGCCGGCGAACCGGGCGATTCCTCATCCTGGGGTCCGCCTCGGTGGAGCTGCTGCAGCAGGCGGGCGAGACGCTCGCCGGCCGGATCGAGTTCGTGTCCCTCGATCCGCTCGATGTCCTGGACGTCAATGCGGACGACGAGACGATGACTTCCCTCTGGGTCCGGGGCGGCTTCCCGGACAGCTATCTCGCGGAGAGCGACCGGGACAGTCTGGCGTGGCGTCAGAACTTCGTCCGCACCTACCTCGAACGGGACCTGTCCGAGTTCGTCCGGACGCGCCTTCCCGCCGAGACCCTGGGACGGCTCTGGACGATGCTCGCTCACTCCCAGGGGACACTGCTGAACATCGCGACGCTGGCCAGGAGTCTGGCAATCAGCTCCCCGGCCGTGTCGCGCTACGTCGATACGCTGGCGAGCCTGTTCCTCGTCCGGCGCCTCCCGCCCTTCGTGGCGAACGTCCGCAAGCGGCTCGTCAAGTCACCCAAGGTATACATCCGGGACAGCGGGCTCCTGCACGCGCTCCTGGACATCGGGAGCTTCGAGTCGCTGGCCGGACATCCGGTCGCAGGCCTGAGCTGGGAGGGGTTCGTGATCGAAAACCTTCTCGCGGCGGCACCCTCCGGGACCCGGGCGAGCTTCTACCGTACCGCCGCGGGGGCCGAGATCGACCTCGTGCTGGAGCTGCCCGGCCGGCGGCGTCCGTGGGCGGTCGAGGTCAAGCACGGCCTCGCACCGCGTCTCGCCAGGGGATTTCACAGCGCGAGAGCCGACCTGCAACCGGAGCGCACCTTCGTGGTCTGCGCCGGGGACGAACGCTATCCCCTGGCGGAAGGGACCGAAGCGATCGGGTTGCCGGAGATGGCGAGGCTGCTGGCCGGTCTGCGGCGAGGCCCTACTCCCAGCTCCGCAGCGCCTCCCGGTCCACCACCACCCCCGCCTGGATGACCGTGTGCACACGCTTCGTGTTGGAGCTACGATGGCGGCGGCTCACAGATGTCCCTTTCCTCATCATCCTTCTCTTCCGTAAGTGACACGCCGACCCAGATGTACAGGGTCGTGTCCCCCGGTTCGCTCCATTCCGCCACCAGATCGAGCTGGGCTTGCAGCCCGCCTTTGTAATCGAACCTGACCGGCTTGTCGGAATCGGTCGTGACCTCGAGTTTCTCGTCGCCCAGCAGGTCCCGGGCGCGGAGCGTCCACGAACCCGGATTGCCGTCCCAGATCTTCACGCACCCTTTCACGGCCATCCCCGCCACGGGGAACACGGGACTGCGGTACTCGGCCCGGCCCTCTTCCACCGGGAGCTTGATCCAGCTGCCGCCATCGTTGATCGCGCGCAGGAGTTCCAGAACCTGGGCTTCGGCGGGTTTGGCGCCACAGAGCAGGGCGAGCGACAGGGCGGCTGCCGCGCCTACGAAAGAGATGGCGCGGCACCATCGAACGTTGGCTTTGGCTTGTCTCACTTCCTGCGAATCCCGTGTTTGCGTAACGGTCGGTCCGGGCCCAACCAAGGTAGCCCGTTGGAAGCGTTTCCGGGTAGCGGCTCCCGGGCGCCGCGCGGCCAGCCTCGTCAGCCGCTGCCGCCCCGCCTCGCCGGCGGCAGATCCAGCTTGCCGCGGATGTCCGAATACCGGATCCGCTCACGGCGCCCGTCTTTCACCACCAGGTCCCCGTCCACGTTGCGGACCGTCACGCTGCCCGACCCTACATGGTCCATGCGGACGCTGCCGCCAACCGACTCAACCCTGATGACGCCCGAACCGTCGGAGATCGTCACGTCCCCCGCAACATCCCGAACGGTCACGAGTCCGGACCCGTCGTTGATCACCACGTCTCCGGTCACGCTCTCGACCGTGAGATTCCCCGAGCTGTCCTCCAGCCGGAGGTCGCCGGTTACTCGTGTAATGTTGATGCTCCCCGAGCCGTCCTCGATTGTCAGAGACCCCACATCCCAGATCAGGATGTTGCCCGACCCGTCCTCCAGGGTCACGGCGCCCGCATCCCTGATGTGGATGATGCCCGAGCTATCGTCGACGCGCAGATCCGTGCCCAGGGGCACCTCCAGCGCCAGGTTGATCCGCGCGTACCGGTTTCCGCCCCAGGAGAAGATCCCGCCCCGATTGGACGGGTAGGTGGTGTCGAGCCGGTCGCCGCGCAGCGTTACGCCGAGCCCCTCCAGACGGCGCTCGTCCGACGCGCACAGCTTCGCCGCCAGCCGGAACTCATCGTTCCCTTCGACGCCTCTGATGGAAAGCCTTCCGGCCCCCGCGTCCACCCGCAATGCGCCCACGGCGGGCTCCGTGAGTTCGATCACTTCACTGAACTTGCAGTCTCCCTGGGCGAACAGTGTCCCTGGTGTCGCCGCCAGGATTGCAACCGTTGCCGCCAATGCCGCAGCTGTCGCCGCCAGCGCCACCCCAACCGCCGCTACCGTCCCATGAGATCTTTCCAAAACCGCACAATGCGTCCGCGCAATCATCGTGTTTCCCTTTCTTTGATCGTCCGCGTGAGATTGCGTATCATATCATATCATGCCATCCTCTACGAACCACCGCCATGAAAAGTTCTGGGAGACCCGCTACCGCCCGGACGACCCGCCCGCTACCGGTCCTGGGCGACCCGCCGCAGCTCCGGGGGCAGCTCCCGCACCTCCACCTTCGGATAGGGATCGGACGGGACCGTGATGAAGCTCGAATCCCCGATCCAGGCGATCCACGGCAGCCTTTCGCTGACCACCCCCCCGTCCCCGGTCTCCTGGTCGATCAGATAGGTGCGCATCCGCAGGACCGGCATTGATGCCAATCCTTCGCCTGGTACCGGACGACCCTGGTGCACGGCTTGAAGAACAACGAATCCGGGCCGAAGCGCGTGGACGCCGATGAGGTATTCCTGCGAACTGCCTATCGGGTGAACCGACGAGCTGCGCGCATGGTTCTGGTAGATCAGTCCCTGCTCGAAGTCCTCGATCAGCGCCGTCCACAGCAGCGTGTTGTCCGGCCGGTACCCCTTGACGATCGGGAAATAATACAGGCTCCAGACGAGGGTCACGGGCCCGTCCCCGCATGCGATATTCCCGTAGGACCGCCCCTGCCGGTCCCGTTCGAACTCCGACCGGTAGCCGTCCGCGAGAGAGGCCGTGACGCGACCCTCGTCGGCGGACACTTCGCGGATGACCCGGTATGTGTCCGAGTCTGCTGAACCCAGATTCGTGGCGTGAATGAAGACCCGGTCGTCCACGGCACACATGTCCAGGATCACGGGAATCTCCCTTGTCTGATCCGCCAGGAGGAGGCCCGCGTATCTGTAGCCATTGGCGCCCAATTCCAGCACCTTGGCCGCCCCTCCGCCGTGCGCTACGACCAGTCGTCCGTCCGGAAGTCTGACAAAGCGGCGGATCCCCCGGAATTCCTCGGGCCCGTCTCCGGTTCCGCCCGTGCGGTGGAGAAGGTCGCCCGAAGGGCTGAAGACGAGCAACTCATCCGACGTGTTGTCCTGGATGTAGACGTTGCCGTCTTCATCGACGGCGGCATCGCCGACGATTCCCAGGACATCCGGCCCGTCGCCGGCGAAGGTGCCGATGCTGGTGACAATCTCCGCATCGAGGATGGCCCGCCGGGCTGCGGCCCAGTCGGCGGCGCGCTGCGGGTCGGAGACGCCCGACAGCACCGTATCGGCCCGGATGAGCGGCCCGCCCGGAGCCGGGAGGTTCTCCTCGGTCGGGTGCATGATGGCGGTGGCCGGAACGATGCCGCGCCGGCACGAGGCGCTTAGGGCGACCGCCGGGAACAGGATGCAGAGAAGCGGGAAATACCCGCCGGAGGGCGATCTGGACATGGTGGATTCTCCGGGTTGACGGCGAATGAGGCTGTCCGCCGTTCCCGTACGGCCCGCCCTGCTCCGGTTGTTTCAGGGGGCGTCCCCCAGAGTGAGTCGCCCCCGCCCGTTTCGGTGCCCCCCTGGTTCACCGCCCTCCGCGGTTCGCTAGCCCCCCGGTTCACCGGCCTCCCCGGCGTCCACGGCACGCCCTCCGCGTCCAGCGCGTCGCGGAAGGCGGGCATCGCGGCCACCAGTTCATTGAGCGCGGTGAGCTGCTCGTCGAGTGCCGGGCCCGCCTCCTCCAGCGCGGTCTTTTCGGCGTCGGTCGCGGGCGCGTACGTCTGGTTCATGCCCCCGGCGGTCCCAAGCAGGCTCTGCACGGTCACGGCTCCACCCCCACCCCCCCCCCCCCCACCACCACCGCCCCTTCCGCCCCCACCACCCCGCAGCCCCCGCAACACCGCCGTCGCCTGCTCGCCCAGCTCATCGGCCCGCGCCTGCAGCTCGTCGCTCACTTCCACGCGCCCCATCGCGGCCCCGACCCCGCGCAGCTCCTCCTGGATGTCCTGCGTCTGGCGCACTGCCATCTGCTGGATCGCGGAGAGGCGGCGGTGCTGCAACCGCAGTCCCTGCAACTCCGCCAGCTGCGCCCTCGTCATCCCGATCAGGTCGTCCATCTCGACCGTGAAGTTGCGCTCCATGACCATCGGTTCCCCGTCCGGCGGCGTGATGGTGAGCCGCGCGGTGTACTGGTCCGCGAGCGCCGGCGGGCCGCTGCCGCCCCCACCGCCACCGAAGCCGCCACCGCCGAAGCCGCCGCCACCGAACCCCCCACCACCCCCACCCTGCGGAGCGGCCGGCGGCCCGGACCACGGCGCATCCCAGCGCAGATTCCAGCGCGCCTGCTGCAGGCCGCTTCCAGCCGCAGCGTCCAGCGTGCGCACCGTCTGACCATCGCTCGCGACGATCTCCAGCATGCGCTCGCCCCTCGTCCCCTGCGGCACGTAGTACGCGATCCCGGCCCCGTACTGCGGGTTCGGCGCGCGGTATTCGCGGCCCGCGTGGGTCCCGGAACTCGGCGCCGAGTTGACCACGTACGCGAAGGCGTCCGCGACCGGGAACAGGTAGGGCCCGCCCGCGGCCTTCGCCTCGGCCAGGTAGCGGATCGGCGTGAGGTCGTCGATCACGTAGAAGCCGCGCCCGTGGGTGGCCACGACCAGCGCGTTGTCGCGGGTGTGGATCTTGAGGTCGTGCACCGGCGAGGGCGGAATGCCGTTCTCCAGCGGCACCCAGGACCCGCCACCGTCCAGCGTCACGAAGGGCCGGATCTCGGTCCCGACGAAGAGCACGTTGGGGTTCTCGTGGTGCTCCGCGAAGGCGCGCACGTTGCCGAACTCCGGGAGGTCGCCGCTGATCGAGGACCAGCTCCGGCCCTGGTCGGTGCTCTTCATGACGTAGGGGCGGAAGTCGTTGCTGCGGTGACCGTCGAAGGTGGCGTAGAGGGTCGCTTCGTCGTGGGCGGACCAGCGCACCTTGCTGACGTAGGTGGTGTCCGGGACGCCGGGGAAGTCGGTCGTCCTGTGCCAGGTGACGCCGTCGTCGGTGGTCACGGAGACCTGGCCGTCGTCGGTGCCTGTGACGATGTGGCCCGGGCGGAGCGACGAGACGTGCATGCTGGAGACGTTCGAGAAGACGGCCGTGCCCTGGTGGCGCGCAACCGCGTTGTTGGCGGGGATCGACCCCATCATGGGAAGGACGTTGCGGTCGATTTCGCGGGTGACGTCGAGGCCCAGGACCTGCCAGGAATCGCCCCGGTTCGGGCTCTTGAAGACGTGGTTGCCGGCGAAGTACACGGTGGCCGGATCGAAGGGCGAAAGCTGGATCGGCGAGCTCCAGTTGAAGCGGTAGCCATCCTCGCCGGGCGCGGGGCGCGGGCGGATCGACTTGCGTTCGCCGGTGCGGCCGTTGAAGCGGACAAGGTTCCCGTTCTGCGACTCCACGAACGCGATGTTGTGGTCGTTGGGGTCGATCGCCGCGAAGAAGCCGTCGCCGCCCTGCATCCGGAACCAGTCGGCGTTGACGACGCCGATGCTGTTGCGCGTGGCGCTCGGGCCGCCCCAGGTCGAGTTGTCCTGCAGGCCGCCGTAGATGCCGAAGAACGGCTCCTGCATGTCGATGCCGACCGCGTAGAACTGGCTGAGCGGCAGGTTGGGCGAAAAGTCCCAGGTGTCGCCGAAGTTGTGCGAGACGTAGAAGCCGCCGTCGTTGCCGAGCAGGAGGTGGGTGGGGTCTTCCGGGTTGATCCACATGGCGTGGTGGTCGACGTGGACCCCTCCGCTCGCGGCCGAACTCCAGGTCACGCCGCCGTCCATCGACCGCTGCAGCGGCACTCCCAGGTGATAGACGACTTCGGGGTCCTGCGGATCGACCCGGATCTGGCCGAAGTACCACGGGATCGAGGCGATGTCGCTCATCTGCTGCCAGGCCCGGCCGCCGTTGTCGGTGCGGTAGACCCCCTGCTCGGAGCCCTCGACCACCGCGTAGACGGTCTGCGGGTGGCTGAGGCTGATGTCGAGGCCGATGCGTCCCATGTCGGAGGTCGGGAGCCCGCGCGTGAGCCGGGTCCAGGTGTCCCCGCCGTCGATGGACTTGTAGATGCCGCTGCCGGGCCCGCCGCCGACGTAGCTGTACGCGCGCCGTTCGCGCTGGATCGCCGCCGCGTAGAGGATGTCCGGGTTCGTGGGGTCCATGACGATGTCGGTGACCCCGGTGTGCTGGTCGATCGTGAGCACGGCCTCCCAGCTCTCGCCGCCGTCCATCGTCCGGTACAGGCCGCGTTCACCGCCGGCGGACCAGAGCGGACCCACCGCCGCGACGTAGACGATCTCCGGATCCTCCGGATGGATGACGATGCGCCCCACGTGCTGCGAGGTGCGCAGCCCCATGTGCTCGAAGGTCTCGCCGGCGTCGACCGACTTGTAGACCCCGTCCCCGTAGGACGAGCTGCGCTGGTTGTTGGGCTCGCCCGTCCCGACCCAGACGATGTTGGCGTTCGAGGGCGCGACGGTCACGTCACCCATCGAACCCACGCCCGCGTCGTCGAAGATCGGCTCCCAGTCGACGCCGCCGCTCGTCGACTTCCAGATCCCGCCGGTCGCGGCGGCGATGTAGATGATCGTGCCGAGGCGACCGCCCCGCATGCCCGGCGTCTCGGCCACGGCGATGTCGACGATGCGGCCGCTCATCACGGCGGGCCCGATGGAACGTGCGGCGACCTGGTTGACGAGAGAACGGTCGTCGAGCGCCTGGCCGGGCCCGCCGCCGCCGGGCCCACCGCCACCCGGTCCCCCGCCCTGCTGGGCGTCGAGGAGGGTGGGGGGGAGGAGGAGGAGGAGGGCGAGGGCCAGGGCGAGGGCTGGGAGCGTGGTGCGGCTGAACATGTCGATGACTCGCTTGTCGTGGGGTTGGGTCCGTCGCAATCCGGTGACCGATAACCACAAAACCCCGTCCGCGAAAGGGCGGACAGGGCGAGAGGCGGGGGCCGCGCGGGGCTAGGCAGACAGGAGCCGCTTGGGCGGAGGGCAGGCTACACTGAGGCCCTCGGGACGATTAGCCGCATCATTGATATACTAATCTATATTTTTATGTCCGCAATATATATGATAGTATATCGTAACCATGGTCCATGGCAGATCAATCCTGCCGCTCCAGCGACCACACCTGCACGTACTCCACCCCGAGTTCGTCCCGGGTGTGCCCCAGTATGTAGTCCGCGCCGATTTCGTAGATCTCCAGCCCGTCCGGCGTCTCGATCACTCCGAGCACCCAACCCTCCGGGTCCAGTACCGTCCACAGCGAGCCCGGCCGTTCCTCGCCCGGGGGCTCAAACTCTTCCACCCAGAGGTGGTCCAGCCTGTCGGCGATCAACGAGTTGAACGCGGGAAGGAACTCCGCGACGGGGACCTCCTCCCAGGCTCTTCGCTGCCGCGTCAGGTACTGCTCGACCTCCGTGGCCGGTATTTCCGGGGGAATCCAGGCGAGCTGGCGTTCAATGTAGGTGTCGATGTGGGCCCGGGTCGGCACACGCGGGGCCACACCGAGGCGCACGATGCGGGCCAGGGTGCCGTCTCCCGCGTACGCCCGGATTTCGTAGCGGCCGGTCGAAGCCTGCACGAACAGATCGCCCCATGCCTCCTGGGCCGCATGAGCACCGAAGGGTGTGGAATACATCATCGAACGGTCCGTGCCCTCGTTGGCGATGTAGCGCTCGTCTCCGGGATGCGTTCCCAGGGAGGCCACTATCCTGCCTTCAGGACCCCGAATCTGGACCTCGACAGTTTCGTACATGTGCGGCTCGTGGCTCACCAGGATCGCGCCATCCCGCCCCATCGACTTCGGGTTGAAGGGCATCCCCGGAGGCGAGTTCTCGTCCCTCTCGAATACGATGTTGCGCCCGAAGTTGCCGTCCGCGTCGAGCACGGTGACGCCGCGGCGCGGTCCGTACCACGCGGCGATGGAATCGCCACGCCAGGGTTCGATGGCCACCAGTGATCTGAACTCGCCCGGGCCGTCCCCCCTGCCTCCCCAGGTGGCCACATGGGTTCCGTCCCCGTCGAACACCCTCAGTTCCTGCGTTCCAACGTTCAGCACGACGATCCGACCGTCCGCCAGCCTGAGGGCATCCCTGACGATGTAGAGCAGGTAGGGTTCGTCGCCTTCAGCCCGGCCGATCGTGACGACCGGCTCGGCGCCGATCCTCCACGGCAGGCGCGAGTCACCCGGCGGGGGCGAGTTTTCGATGATGCGGATGCCGGCGCTGTCGCGGACCAGTGCACCGGTGTCGCCGGGCGGGGTGTCGCCCGGCTGGCAGGCAAGGGCAGTCACGATGACGATGGGGATCAGGGGTCTCATCGCGGCAACTCGACCGCGTACACCTCGATGAACTCTTCGCCCATTTCGCCTAATATATTGTTTCCTATCGCTCCAGCGGCCAAAGCTGCATGCCGTCCGCCGGGGCAGGCGCGCGCCACCGGTCGGCGGACTAGCTGCCCGCAGCCTCAAGCTCGATGCGCAACGTTCGGAACCGGACCGAAGCTTCCGGTGTGATCACCATTTCGCCCACCAGCCCGGGCGCAATCAGGGGCGACAGGATCTGGTCGAATCGCTGACTGGCGATCACTCGGCCGCGCTTCCAGTCGATCACTTCGATGAAGGTGTCGAATTGCATCTGAAAATCGTCGGCCTCGGCCTCGGCCCAATTCTCGTCAGCCCGGCCGATCATCACCCACAGCAGTGTATCGTCGGCCGCAATGGAGAAGAGCACGGGCTCCGGCTCCGTGCCCGGCCCGCCATGGCCGCCTTCCAGGTCCACCAACGCGTCCGGAAACCAGGCGACATCACGCCGCATCGAGAGCATCAGACGATTGTCCGGCTCCCAAAGCTCGATCCAGTAGGCCCGATTGCGGGCCATCCAGATGGACTCGTCCGGCCCGCGGGCAGGAACGACTTCGAGGGCCCGCTCCCGGCTGATGTCGAATTCCCCTGTCTCCGAACCGAAAGACGCCTCGAGTTCGCCGCTTTCCAGATTGATCAGGTGGAGAGGATACCCGGCCCTGTCCCCTCCAAGGAACGCGGCCTGATAGACCGCCCGCGCCCCGCCAATCGAGACCAGTCCGACCCCGGTCCCAATCGGTGCCCAGCCCTGGGGTCTGACCTCATCCAGAAGCTGGCCGGTCCAGTCGAATCTCAGGATCACCCCCCGCCCGCTGTCCAGGATGACGAAGGTGCCATCGTCCACCACCTCAAAGGCACGAATGTTCATCAGCTCTCCCGGGCCCTCGCCGCGGCGGCCGATGCGTTGCAGGAAGGTCCCATCCGGATCGAACACCAGCACGTGGTCCAGCCCGCCGATGTACAAGCGGCCGGAGCGGTCGAGCGCGATCTCGCCCCCGCCTTCGATCATTCCCGCCCCTGCGGCCTCGCCGAACTCGGCGACGGGCACCAGGGTCATTCCGCAGCGCTCGGTGCAGGGGCTTAGCTCGACAACGGCGGCGTCCGGCGGCTCCTGCTCGAGCGGGAGATTCTCGTTCGAGCCCGAGTCTCCGGATCCGCAGGCCAGCGCTAAGGCCAGCAAGCAGGCGAGGGCGGCTCGGGTGGCGATTGGGACAGGGAGTTTCATGGCTGGCTCTCCGGCGGCAACTCGACCGCGTACACCTCGATGAACTCTTCGCCCATTGCGCCCGTGCGGAGAACGGCGATCAGGCCGGTGGCCACGTCGAGGAGCTCGTGGCTGGCGCTGGGTATGGTGGTTTCGAGCTCGAGTGCTGCCCATCCGGTGATTCCGCTGTCTCTGACCTTCAGCAGCTCAGCACGATAAACGGGAAGACTGAGCCTGCCGACCGGGATGCCGTCCGGCCCGATAACCGTCCAGCTCCGCTCCAGGTCGTCGAGTCGGGGGTAGCCTCCGAGCCAGATCGCGCCATCGGCATCCACCTTCAGCGCACCGATGGCAGGATAGGTGTCGCGCACCCCTGCCTGCTCCAGCCTCTGGCGATTGGACGGACGAAAGTCTTCCGGGAAGACTTCGAGATAGAGGTCGGTCCAGGCGTCCTTTTCCTCGGAGGTGACTTCGCGGGGCGCATTTCCGCCACGGATGCGGGTCAGCGGGGCCGAGGCTTCGTACAGGGTAATGTCCACCGAATCGGTCGTGGCCAGAACCGCGTGCGACCCGCGTCCCGCATAGAGCGTGGTGGCGGCGAATCCGACCGCGGTCATCTGGTCGGGCGAGACGCGGCGCTCCTTTCCGGCCCACCGGCCGAGCGTATCCACCACCTCGCCCGCCGGGTCGAAGACCACCAGAAAGAGTGGGCCCCGCTGAAACCCCAGGGGCCGGAAAGGACGCGTCTCGAGCACAGCGATAAATCCTCCGCTGGCCATGTGAACCAGTGGGACGTAGGCCTCGTTCACCTGGATACGCTGAACCCCGGCCACGCCTCCCTGGGTGTCCAGGAAGGTGAATCGCTGCAGACGACTGTCGAACACGGAGAGCGTGCCGCTCGCATCCACCCCGATCCGGGCCATGTCGACATACTCACCCGGCCCCTCTCCCTCCCGGCCTACCCGCTGACGCTCGCTCCCCTGTTGATCGAGGAAGAGGACCTCGGACGACCCCCTGTCCGCGATGGCGAGTGAAGAATCGGGAAGGAACACCGCGCCCACCACGTGGTAGAGTTCGATATCCGCGGCGGTGGAATAGAGCAGCCTCAGGTCCAGGTCGGGAAGGTCGAGCGCGCCCAGATCGGAGATGTGAACAATGTCCACGCCAGCGGAGTCGGTGGCCGATACGGTCGCGGCTTCCGCCACGCTGCCGGAGCGGCCCGGCTCTTCAGTTGCTTCCCCACACCCGAGCGCTGCGATGGTCAGGGTCGCGAGAATCAGGCTTCGTGCGGTCGGTTGCATTGGTCCTCCTCGTGAAACCCTACGCCTTCAGGTACAGTAGAGCAATCGTTGCCAAACGACCCCTGCTGTCCCCAAAGGGAAATCCCAATGAATTCATGGAAGGTGGGGCCACCGGGGAGTCGCGGTTCGAGGTCGACATCCCCCTGACCCAGGAGCTAGCCGTCCCGACGGATCCGATACCCCTCCACTCTTTCCACACCCAGTTCGTCCCGCCGGACCGTAAGGAAAAACTCCGAGCCGATCCAGCAGGGAGCCCCGTGAGGCATGCAGGGAATGAAATCCGGAGGTGCGCCGGGTATGATCCCCAACCAGCGCCCATCAGGGCTGAATACGCTCCACTGATCCGGCATTCCGGATTCGGAAGCAGACCATTCCCTGACCCACAGATAGCCTTCGGTGTCCACGACGAGCGCGCCGACAGGCGGGTAGGATTCCCGCACGGGCTGCATTTCCAGGATCCTTGGGTCCTCTCCTTCCCCGGCGGCCTGCAGCCATGCCTGGCGTGATCGGTCGGTAAGGGGGACGGGGTCTGTTGTCCGGCGGATGATCCGCAGTAGCGTGCCGTCCGGGGCGAACTGGTGGATCTCGTTCCGGTCTCCCTCGCTGACGTAGATCACGAGTGGGTCTCCGCCGCCCGCGACGTGAGAGTCGACGACATAGTAGTAGGGGAAGGGCGGTGCATCGATGCCAGGTCCCGGATACCACATCTCCATGAGGGGCCAGGCACCCAAATGGTGGGTCGCGTAGCTGGAGTCCACCCGAAGGAAATCGGTGGGCGAGCCCCTGTACACGCTGCCGGGAGCGGGCTGAATGGGATCCCCGCCCGTTGCCCTTATTACGAAGGAGCCGTCCGGCATCGGATGCCGGGGCGATTCGGCGTTGCCCCCCGTGCGTTCGATGATGAGGCCGAGATCGAGGGAGCGCTGCTTGAGCAGGTTGCCTTCCGGGTCGAAATACGCGACCGGGCCGAACCACAAGTCCCAGACTGCGAGAGTGTCGGGCGGCAAGTATTGGAGAAAATCCGGGCGAGTGAATTCGCCGGGACCCTCGCCAGCCCGGCCGATCGTCCTGACCAGCTGCCCGGAGGACGTGAAGATCGCAAGCTGCCGGTTTCCCGCTGACAGGACCGCCACCCGGCCGTCGTCCAGGCGGGCGAGCCCGTAAACCTGCCAGACCAGGTGGCTGGAGTCACCGGCGGCTCCAGACGGGTCTTCCCGGCCGCCGATGACGATCTCCGGCTCGGAATCGATGGTCCAGAAGCTGCCCGGCAAACGTTCCGGCGCGTGATTCTCGACGATCTCGATCCCGGCGGAGTCCCGCGTGATGAAGCCGGTGTCCTGGGCTTGCCGGGGCGGCTGCTCGCAGGCGGACGCCAGGTGGGCGGCCAGCACGGCGGTGACGAGGGCGAGCGGCCGGGGAGGTGTCCCGGCTCCCCACCTCATGCTATCTCCCTTGCTGGAGAGTGGGTTTCCACACGTCGTATGCGACGGTGGTAAGGATTGTGTCCGCGCGAGACACAAGAATTCCGGATGGAGGGCGGTACCTGAGCCACTCGTTGAACCGCCGGCTTGCGAGCACACGCCCCGAGCCTGGGTCCACGACCTCGATCACCGAGTCGAAAAGCCGGTCGTGCTCCTGCAGGTCGAAGGGTTCGATGCTCGTTGGCGCGGCGGTGGCGGGGGTGCCCAGTCGGCATCCGCATCATGGACGATGATCCAGACAAGCCCATCCTCATCTTCCCACAGCCCCTCAACTCGCGGAGGTGGGCGCACCGTCTCATCGGTGTACGGCTCCGTAGACTCACGGAACCAGTCGGACGGAACAAGGTATCGCCCGGTCCCGGGATTGGAGTGGTCATCGCAGGAACTCCCCCGGCCCCTGGCCCGCCCGCCCGATCACCCCGGTGAGGCGACCATCCGGACCGAACTCCGCAATCTGTGTCCCATCGAAGCTTGCCGACACGAACGTCCCTGCTTCGGTCTCCTGGATCCAAACCATGGATGTCGGCAGAATACCGGGTTCGTCCGCGTCGGTGATGCGTACGACGTGTTCGAGTTCGATCCGGCAGTCGCCCGGAGGGCATGGGCCGGAAGTTTCCGGCGGGGGGCCTTCCGCAGCGCATCCCGCAATAGCCGCGCAAAGAAGAATGATCCGAAAAGGCAGGCGTCGTGGACCCCTTGGAATCATCCGGGCGAGCGCTGGCTCCATCGCTACCTCCGCCACTCCCCGACGTACACCCGCCCGAACCTGTCCGTTGCCTCGACCACGACTTCGCTCTCTTCACCAGTCAGCCCGGCGCGGAACATGTGATCCACGGGCACTGGCTCCACCCAGTCGCGGCGCTCCGGCAGATCGGGTCCGGAGTGCAGCTCCACGCTTAGCGGGTCGAGGCCCCGCCGGCGCTGCATCTCCCCACGCGGCTCGCCGTCCGCGAACCAGCGGACCGTCCACTCCGGGTCCCAGTTCCAGATGTTCGCGAGCAGCTCGCCGGGGGCCGATGGATCGGGCCCGGTGCGGTGGAGGCGCATCTGATAGTCGGGCTCGTGGCCGGTCGCCTTGTAGCGCCAGCTCACCTGCTCGCCGCGGATGGTGTAGACGCAGTAGCCGTTGGGCGTGCCGTCGTGACAGATCGGGCCGCTCCACCAGGCGCCGCACACGGCTCCGGTGACGTGCTCGTGTGTTCCGTGCTCGAAGACGTGTTCGCACTCGTGGGTGTGGCCGGTCAGGATGTGCGCGTCGAAGGGCTCCAGGAGGCGGTAGAGCGCCTCGCGGTTCGTGATCGCGAGCCTGGTGGTCGGCGACTCCTCGCCGAGGCGGAGGTGCTGGCTGCCGAGCACGGGGATGTGGGTGGCCACGATCACCGGCGATCCGGGCTCCACCCGGGCGAGGTCCTGCTCCAGCCAGCGCAGGGCGTCGGCGTCGAGATAGCCCAGGTACCCCCGTCCGTACCAGAAGACGTCGTCGAGCACCACGTAGTGCACCGCGCCCCGGTTGAACGAATAGTGACCGGGCCCGAAGTGGCTGCCGAAGGTCGCGATCGACCCGCGGTCGGTGGGGCTGTCCATGTCCAGGTCGTGATTGCCGACGACCTGGAAGAAGGGGATCCCGACCTCCTCCACCCCGCGTTCGTAGTCGGGGTAGAGTTCGAGGTTGTCGAACATGATGTCGCCGCAGGAGATCCCGAACGCGTGCTCGTTGCCGAGCGACAGGACGGTGCCGCGCAGATCGGGCACGGACTGCGAGAGGAACCAGCCCGTTTCCGTGGAGTCCTGCGTCTGGATGTCGCCCAGAAGGAGGAGCGTGTGGTCGTCGTGCGGGACCGGATCGGGCTCGAGTTCGAAGACCGCCGACTGCTCGCTGCTGCGCGTCAGCGGCTGGTAGAAGCGGGCGGTGCCGGGGCTGTTGAGCGGGATCCGGTAGCCCGATGGCAGCGTGATCCGGACGAACCCCTGTTCCGGGACGGTGACGAGCTCGAAGGTGCCGTCGGCCGCGGTGTCGACGACCTGGGCGCCGTCCGTGACGGGGACGCGGGAGAGTCCGGTGCCGCGCGAGCGCACGACGCCCCGGACCCGGATGGGGGTGGAGTGGGGGGTCGCCCCGTGCGGTGTGGCGGGGCGGGGCGGGTGTGCGCCGAGGTCGAGCGGCGCGTAGGGATCCGCCAGAATGCGCTCCGGGGCGATGATCGCGCCGGTCAGCGCGGCGGCCCCGGCCTTGAGGAAGGCGCGGCGGGAGGGGGGGTGGTTCATGGGCTGAGCCCGGTGTGGACGGTTCGTCGGGGTGCAGGGCATGAACCTACGGTGCCAGCGCATCCTCCACAAAGCGGGGGTCTCTGCGTGGACGGACCTGGCCCCGGCCCGCCCACCGCGTATTGTACCAGGGTGCGGAGCGGCTGTTACGATTCTCGGGATCTCCTGGCCATCGGCCGGGTATCCAACTGATCGATAGGTGGACGTAACATGCAACCGATCGGACAACGAATGACACGCTCCGCATCACGCTCCTGGTGCGCAGCCCTGTGCGCCATCCTGCTGGCGGGCTGCCTGGACGAAGGCGAGCCCACGGCACCGACACAGCCACCGCCACCGGTTATTCCCGGCGATTTCGACAGACAGGTGCTGATCGCCCTCTACAACGCGACAGGTGGACCGGGCTGGCAGCAAAACCGCAACTGGAACACCGTTTCGAGGATAGGCACCTGGTACGGTGTCGAGACCAACTCGGCCGGCTTCGTCACCGAGTTGGTGTTGGACGACAACAACCTGAGGGGGACACTGCCGGCGCAGCTCGGCAACCTGCCGCAGTTGGAAAGGCTCGTCCTCGGTGGAAACGAAATCTCGGGGCGAATTCCGCCCGAGTTGGGGAATCTGAGCAACCTCACCATGCTCAACCTGCGGGGGAACAGCCTGGAGGGGCCGATCCCTTCGGAACTCGGTAACCTCACCAGGCTGGACACACTGGACCTCTTCAACACGGGGGTGTCCGGGGCGATCCCGCCGTCCCTTGGCAACCTGAGTTCACTTCAGAGGTTTACCGTGGGCTGGAACCAGCTGTCGGGTCCGATACCGGCGGAGCTGGGGCGGCTGGACAACGCGACGTACATGAATTTCAGTCGCAACGAACTGACGGGAACGATACCCCCGGAGTTCGGCGATCTGGATTCGATCGAGTTGCTGTCGGTGTCGCGGAACAACCTGACTGGTACAATACCGGCCGAGTTTGGCCAATTGGCGACTCTGGAACGCCTGTATCTCTACGACAACCAGTTGAGCGGCGGAATCCCCCCGGTCCTGGGACAGCTGTCGCAACTCGACGTGCTCTGGATTCATCAGAACGAACTTGCGGGTCCCATACCGGACGAGTTCGCCAATCTGACGGCGCTCGAGGACCTACGCGCCCACGAGAACAAGCTGAGTGGCGCGATTCCGTCGTTTCTGGGAGGTTTCCCGCTGAGGTTTCTGCATCTGTACGAAAACGCCTTGAGTGGCGGGATTCCAGCCGAGATCGGCGAGATCAGCTCGCTCGAGTTCCTTACTCTGGGCGGGAACCGGGAGTTGGTTGGACTGCTGCCGCGGAGTCTGCTGGGTCTCGAGTATCTGGAAGTTCTGGGGTTCGAGGACACCGGACTGTGCCCACAGGTCGACGATGAGTTCCAGGAGTGGTTGCAGTCCGTGCCGAACCTTGCCGGCGCGGAGTGCGATCTCGGTGAGGTCGAGAGACTCGCCCTCGCGGAGTTTCACGAAATGACCGGTGGCACATCGTGGGAGAACCGTAGCGCGTGGCTCAGCGACACGGACGTGGGCGACTGGTACGGTGTCACGTCCGAGGGCGGGCACGTCGTGGAGCTCACGCTGCCCGACAACGGCCTCGCCGGTCCCCTCCCGTCGGAGATCGCCAATCTCACGCAGTTGAGGGTGGCCAATCTCTCGGGGAACGATCTGTCCGGTGCGTTTCCGGGCTCCGTCGCGGGACTGTCGGAGTTGACCGAGCTGCGAGTAGGCGGGAACCCGGGGCTCGATGGTGCACTCCCCTTCGGTCTTCGCCGGCTGGACCATCTCCGCGTGCTGGACTTCGAGGGGACCGGCCTTTGTGCGTCCCCCTCCGCAAACTTTCAGGCGTGGTTCACCGCAGTCGCCGAAACCGCAGGTGCAGTCTGCGACAACCCGGACCAGGTCACGGTGTCGCTCGAGATGGTCTACCTCACGCAGTCGGTCCAGACTCCGTCAAGGCGGGTGCGTCTCGTGGCGAATCGGGACGCACTGCTCAGGGCATTCGTCACCGCCGAGGAGCCGCGTGGGTATTTTGAACCCGACGTCCTGGCAATCTTCACGGGGCCGGGGGGCGACGAGGTTCACCGTGTGGTGATGACGCGCGACGACAACCGGATTCCGGCCGAGGCGCACGAGGGGGATGTCAAGTCGTCGTACAATGCGTTGATCCCCGCCGAGGTGCTCACCCCCGGCGTGCAGATGTTCGTGGAGTTGGATCCGGAGGGAGACCTGCCGCTCACAGCGGAAAGTCGAACGCGTTTCCCGGACGCGGGTTCGGATTCGCTGAAGGTCGTGGAAGTGCCCCGGTTGGAGCTTACCCTGGTTCCGGTATTGCAGCAGGCGGCGCCCGACACGTCGATTCTGGCGTGGGTCCGAGGCGTCTCCGCCGAGAGTCCCCAGGTAGGACTGCTGAAGCACTCGTTTCCGCTCGCCGAGTTCAGCGTCAGTCCACACGAAGCCTTCTACACGTCGCTGGACATCACCACGACGGCCGGGCAGGTGGCATTGTTCGGAGAGCTAGCGGCGTTGCGAACGGCGGAAGGCGGCAGCGGCTACTACTATGGGGTCGCCGCAGACCTGGGATCCGTGGGCGGTCGGGGCCAGCTGCCCGGGTGGGTGAGCATCGGCGTACCGAGCCCAAATACCCTGACGCACGAGGTAGGGCACAATGTCTCGTTGAGGCACGCGCCTTGCGGCAGTCCTCCAGGAGTCGATCCGGCCTTCCCCTACCGGGACGGGAGCATCGGCGTGTGGGGCTACGACTTCCGCGACGGATCGGTGGTGTCTCCCGACCGTGGCCAGGACATCATGACCTATTGCAGAACAAGCCCATGGATCAGCGACTACCACTTCAGGAGAGTCATCGACCATCGGGCCGATTTGGCAGGGGATATCGCCAGTGACGGGATGGCTGCTGCGAACCCGCCTTCGGAAACGCTGGTGCTATGGGGAGGCGTGGCGGATGGTGAGATGCAGCTCGAGCCGGTGTATGCGATGCATGCCGAACCCCGCTTCCCCGAAGAGCGGGGTCCCTATCGCATCAGGGGGATCGGCTCCGATGGCCGGACGCTGTTGGCGCTGGATTTCATGCCCGGCGAGGATGGCCACGGCGGCAAACACTTCTTCTTCACGGTGCCGATAGAGCCCGAGTGGGAGGACTCGCTCGAGAGGATCATCCTCACCGGACCCGAAGGGCAGGTTGCCGCGGACCGCGAAGATGAACGCGCCATCACGGTGGTGACGGAGCGCGGGACGGGGCGCATTCGGGCCATTCTGCGGGATTGGGACGGCGCGCTGCCGGCGGGGTTGCGGGGAGGGGAGGGGCTGGAAATCGCCACGACGCGTGGACTGGGTGAAGCGGTGCGACTCCGCCGGTGACGGGTGGATGGGATTGCGGGGAGGTGCGTGCGAACGTGGGGTCTTGGCATTCTGAACTCCGGGTGTGGCCTCGCCCGTCCCGATCGAGAAGGAACCCTTCCCGGTATTCGGAAGGGGCACCGTGACCGGCGTCACCAGGGATGAGCTGGGAGTGCAGTACGTTGTGCGGTTGCGGCTGGGGCGGTGAGGTGATCCCGGTGGTCCGTAGCCTGAAAACGAGCTGGGAAGCACCATCTGGGTTCTCCACCGAGGTGACGAAGGGACGGAGGGCAACCCGATCGACCTCATTTCGTCGGACGGGCACTACCCGGGCACCTTCGTGGTGAGCGTTGAGATACGAAGCGAGACGTCGGACTATGGGTGCGTCCCATGTCGGCCAAATGTGGATGCCGCAATGGCGCACGCTCCAGCAGCGCCGCAACCTTGGACCTTGGGGGGAACCCATCGCGTCCGTCCAACCGGAGGATTCGCTTCATGCCGTACATGACCGAGCCACCGCGTCGCCGCTTCAGTCCGATGAAGGCGGTTCTGATGCCGGCCATCGCAGCCCTCCTGGCCCTCGCCGGCGCCTGCGTTCAGGATGACGCCGCTGGCGAGGCCATCTTCACGCCCGAGGTAATCGGCACCGCCGCCTTGCCGCTAAGCGAGAACAACGAAGTCGCGCTTCTTGCGGACGAGCGTACCACGTGCGTAGTCGATTCCTACGAGACTCAGGTCCGCTGCGTGGACGTGGAGGGTGCCGTCGTGGGAGTCTTCGGCCAAGAGGGTGAAGGTCCCGGCGAGTTTGGCAGCCCTGCCTACCTGGCTCGCGGCGAGGAGGCGACGGTTGGGGTCCAAGATTGGGAGCTGGGCCGCTTCACGGTCTTCGAGCCGTCGGGCGCCTACGTATCGGAGGTGAGGGCGCCAGTCGGCCTGTTTGTGCCCCTCCGGTCGTTCGGCCGCGCGGGCCCTGGGATGTCGCGTGTGGGGAACTCACCTGGGGCATCCCGGACCAGGCGGAGGGGTGGGTCTTCGTGGCCTGCGAAGGTCATCTGATCTTCGTCGGCGACACCGGCGACGCCACGGTGCTGCGTGCGCCGACGTACCTCGCGGAACTCCCGGACGAACGGGACGTGGCCCGGTTCGAGGAGTTTCTCATGGTCGTGAACAGGTTGAATGATCGCCCCGCGTCCGAGTCCGTTGACGAGAATCTGGAGAGCTATCGAGCCACCCCGAAGAAGTACTCTCTGGGCACGGACCATCAGTTGTTCGACGCCGCCAACCGCTACTGGGTCGCCACGCAGCGCGACACGCACGAATGGTCCTACCTGGACGTGTACGAGAATGCCGAGTACGTCGGGTCGGTGAAGGTCAGGGACCGGCTCAGGGCCTTCGACTTCCTCGGCTCGACTCTGGTGGTCCTGGTCGACAGGCAGGTCGGCGCCGACGACGCGGACGGGATTCCAGACCGGGCGCTGGACTGGTACGAGATTGGAGACCTGGCGTTGGGTCGGTGAGGGTCGGCCCGTAGGTGGCGATGGCAGCCGATGGGGACTACGTCGGTGCCCTGCCGCCGGACAGGGCTCCGGATGCCGGAACGCCTTCGCCCCCGGCGAGCTCATGGCGTACATTGAACGCGGCGATATGGACGTGCCGATCGTGCGCGTGGTCAGACTGGTTGCGCTGGAACCGGCAGCGGAAACCGAAATGTGATGTCGTGCTGCTCGGTCGTGACCAGGGGATCCCGGGCACCATCATCGACCCTGAGTTCGTAGCCCGCCGGCACCGGCGTCTCGGCAGGCAATGGAACCACTTGGGGGTTCCGATCAGGTATCCGGTCGCGGTGGGCAGGAGCATCGCCCTTTCGCGGCCGGTCGGCTTGCCGATGCACCAGCCGCAGCTCAGCGCCAGCGCCACGCCAACGAAGCCGAGAACGAGCCCAAAGGCCGCGCCGACTCCGGCGCACAATGTGCTCCGATCCGGATGGCGCGCGTGTGCGTGGCGGTGCCAGGCAGCGTGGGACTGGTCGCTCCGGCTCGCTCGCACCGCTCGGCTCGGGGCCACCCTCATCAGTTGCGCTCGACGAATTCGGTCGTATGGACTTCCAGATCCGGCCCCGGCCGGACGATCTCGTGAGTGCTTTCCTCGAACAGGTACCACTTCTCGCTCGGCGGCATCCGCAGGTTGACCTGCGCGGCAAGCGCGTAGACGCACCCGTCGCTCGACCGGTCGTCCTTCGCCGCGTCCTCGGAGGGCTGGTCCCTCCACACCGTGCCCGTCTCGCCGTACACGGAGGTGTGGAGCTTCGCACGGTGGGTCGCCACCGTGATCCCGGTCGCTTGGACCTTGGCCATGTTCTGGTCGGCCTCCAGGACCACCCAGACGCCATCGCTGCCGTAGGCGAAGTTGGCCGCCGGATCGCACGATGCGGATCCATCGGGGGGGGCCGCCCTGTCCAGGTAGTCGAGCGTGAACAGCACGGCGGCGAGGCGCTCACCATCCGTCACGTTGCTCGCCTGGGCGTTCAGGGCGAGCATCTCCGGGTCCGACAGCTCGCGCTTGAGCGCGTTAGTGAATAGCGAGATCGCTGCCTCGTCGGCCCACACGATCTGCGGCGTCGGCGGGGTGGTCGGCAGCGGGTCGCCCGGCTGGACCGGCGTGTCGGTACAGGCGGCGGCGAGGGCCAGGAGCAGGAAGGTTGCGAGTGTGATTCTCATCGGTCAGGTCTCCTTGACTTGAGTTTGGGTAGGGTCCTGCATGGTGACAAAACATTACGCAGGCTGCCTACCGCCGAGTCAGAGGAAAACGCCTGGAATCTTGACGGGAACGACCCGCAAGCAGCTCGACGGGCTTTCCCCGTCGACGGACCGGATCAGCCGTCCCTTCGGGCCGCAGGAGTCCGGTCTCCAGCGCGAAGCGAACGATGTCGCGGCGGGTGCGCAGCCCGAGCTTGGTCTTGGCCCGGCCGATGTAGCCCTCGACGGTCTTCGGGCTGAGAAACATCTCCTCGGCCGCCTCGGAGGCCGAAAACCCTTGCGCGTACAACTCGATCACGGTACGCTCGCGCGCCGACAGAACCTTGGGCCCCGGCTTGCGGCTCGAGGCGCCCTGCGTCGTCTCGAGATCGAGGGCCGAGATGCGCCGGGTCGCCTGGACTCCGTCCATTCCGGGCATCGCCAGGTCCATGATGACGACATCCGGCTCCAGGTTCCGGGCCTTTTCCACCGCCCCCGCACCGGACGATGCCTCGGCCACGACACCGATCCGCCCGGTATCGTGACTCACCCCCCGGATCGCGTTGAGAATCTCGTCAGCGATCGCCTGAGCTGGTCCAACAAACCCTGGGAGGACATCTCCCCACCGGCTTCAGCGTGGCAGCCGGGATGTGCTCGCCAGCAGCTCCGCCCGCCGGGAGGTTGCAGCGAAACGATGCGCTCGGCGATAGCGCAGGCCCCATAGGGTGGTAAGGACCAACCCGAGGCCAACCCCGAACACGATCGTTCCGATCCCGGCGCGACCGCCGGTGCCCTGTTTCCGTTCATACATCCTGTGCCATCCTTTGCCGCCTCGTTCTGACGGCCGCCGCGCCACGCCGTCCCCACAAGGCGGCCTCGCGTACAGTTCTTCGCTCGTCGAACGGAAGCGCGTCCGAGCTCATGCTCACTGTCGCCAGTACCCTGCCGCAGGATGTCCACGCTGTCGCTCGGTGGCGTTCGTGCCGGACCCTCGTGTAATGCCGTGCCGTGGCGGTAAGTTCCGCGAAGACCTCGCTGATGGTCGCCACCTCGACGAGCCGCAGGGATTCGTACGCGCCGCCCGATGGCGACTGCCGGACTCGGATTGCCACGATCATGCCAGCCTCCTTGCGCTTGGGCCGGACCGGCGCGTTCCGGACCGGTAGGTTCAATATCGGTAACGCGTGTCACCTTTCCATAGGGGGAAAACCCGGCAATTCGTGGGGGGGATTACGCCCCGCACTGCGGGGAGAATCCCCTCAACCTCGCCAGGCAGCACGCATAGCAGTCCGTGGATAAACCCGCGTGAGCACCGAGAGCGGCGAGGCGCCGCGTTGGCAAGGCGCCTTGAGAGGCGAATAGCAGCGCTATTCGTCCGAAAGGCAACGAAGAGCGGAGCTTTGAGGACGTGAACTGCGCTTCGCCCGAGCCGAACTCATCGACATCCCGCGGCAGGTGGAGGCGTTGGTGCGGCAGCGCTGACTCCATCGTTACCTCACTCCCATCGGCAGTCTGGGCGCCACCACGCTCGTAGCGTCCATTTCGTCGAGCTCAGGGACTGCGGCCAACTCGGTCGCCGAATTGCGCCACTTCACTGCTTGGGATCGTCCCGCTTGACGGCTCCGGCAACCTGTAGTAACCTTAAGGCAAGTTGCAGTATCCATCGGATCCTTGAACGAGGAGAACGACGCCCGTGGGCTTGCCGAGAATCCCCAACTCCGAACTGGCCGTGATGGAACTGCTCTGGCGGAAAGGTCGGCTATCCGCACGCCAGATCCTCGAACAACTTTATCCGGACTCGGCCCGGTCCCAGCACGGCGCCGTCCAGAGCCTGCTGCAACGCCTCATGCAGAAGGGCTTCGTGGTTCGCGACCGCGACGTGGGCGTCTACCTGTTCTCCGCCGTCCCGAGCCGGGAGGGGTACGCGAGTGACCGGCTCAATGCGCTCGCCGGCCGGCTGACCGGGGGCTCGGTGGTTCCGATCATCACGCAACTGCTCGAGGCGGACAGGCTGCCAAAGGAGGAGATCGAGAGGCTCCGCAGGATTCTGGAGGAGTGGAAATGACCGATATCCTCCTACAGATCGGCGCTACGAAGCTGGCCCTTGCGATCGCCCTGGCCGGGGTGGTGTGGGTGGTTCAGCAGCGCGTGAAGCGGCCGGCCACTGTCCATGCCCTGTGGCTGATGGTCCTCGGCGCCCTGCTGGTTCCCGCGGTCGTGCCGGTTCGAGTTCTGCCGGAGGAGGTGGCGGTGGTGTTTGTGGCGCAGTCCGAGGTCGTGGCGCAGTCCGAAGTCGTGCCCCGTCGAGTTCCGCCGGAGGAGGTGGCGGTGGAGGTTGTGGCGCAGTCCGAAGTCAGCCCGTCGGCGGGAGTCGCCGACGCCGGCGTGAGCGGGGATGGCATGGCCCCCAGGGGTTGGCTCACGCAGAACGGAAAACCGCTGGCCGCGCTCCTGTGGCTTCTGGGCTCCGCCGGGTTCTTCGGGTGGACCGTGGTGCGGACGGTGCATTTTCAGCGAACGCTTACCAGGGCCGCCCGGCCAGCCCCACAGCTGCAACGGCTCGCGGCCGAGATCGGCGACAAGCTCGGCTTGCCGCGAGTGCCGCGAGTCTACACCACGGGTGCGCGGTTGCGCCCTCTGGTGTGGTGGGCGGGTGGCAGCGTCCGGATCCTGATTCCGTCGGTGTTCGTCGCCGAACTCGATGCGAAGGAGCTTCGCGCGGTGATGGCGCATGAACTGGCCCACGTGCGACGCCGGGACTACCTGGTGCGAGTGGTGGAATTGCTGGCGTGCTCGGCCTACTGGTGGAATCCGGTCGTCTGGTGGGCCAAGCGCAAGATGAGGTCGGCGGAGGAGTCGAGCTGCGATATCCTCGCCGTCTCCGCGTCGAGGTTGACGCGAGATCGGTACGCCAAGTCACTGCTGCGGGTGGTCGAGGTCATGTCGGCTGTGCCGGTCCCGCGGGCCCCGGCCCTGGCGAGCACGGCTGACGGTTGCCGGGATGCAAGGCAGCTGGAGAAGAGGTTAAGAACGGTCCTGGCAACCGCTCTTCCGGTATCGCCCAAGCCCGGGAGGCTCCGCGTGGCAGGCGCGGCTGCGTTGGCGTGCGGGTTGTCCCTCGGCCTTGTGTATTGCACCCCCGACGAGGGGCTGGCTTTCGACCAGCCGCAGTTGCCGACTCCCGCGATGGTAGAGGACAGCGCTGGCATTCGGATCGTCGAGTACGCCGGCGCGCCGGACATCCAAGCGCCCTTCGGCCTGTCCACCGATCCGCGTTACCGCCATGGCAACAGCCCGGGTGACTACCGGTTCCGCCACATCTATGCGGGTGCGCTGCTCGCGAACGGCAATGCCGTTGTCGCCGATGCACACAACAACGAACTGATCGTGTTGAGCCCGAACGGCACGATGCTCGGGAGCAAGGGAGAACAACCGGTCGACTTCAGCGCCCTCAGCGCCTCCATCGCCGTGTTCGCGCTGGGTCAGGACAGCGTCCTGGTGGTCGACCGCAGCCGCCAGGGCTACGTGACCCTCTTCGTCGATGGTTTGATCGTCCGCAGTGTGAATACACGGTTCCCGAATGGCCTTGGTTTTTTGGGGGCAATCGGGTCCTACGGCCACCTGCTCGTGTCCAATGCGGGCTTATCCTATTTCGAGGAGGAGTGGCTCCCCGGCCAACAATTCCCGGTCGCCGATGCGGAGGGGCGCGTATGGCTGTCGACCAGTGGGCCCGGCGGTCCGCACGTAGGGTCGCCTTCCTTTGCAGTCATTTCACCGGATGGGGAGTGGCTGGGCACGGTGGAGGCCCCGGTCGGGTTTCACCTTCTCGATGTCGCGGAAGGGCTGGTCCTTGGGGTGCAGACCGACGAAACGCGGCGGGAGAGCGTCGTGGTCTACGACCTGATCAAGCGATAGGAGCGGGTGTGGTTCAGAGAGACAATTCCGTCGATGGTTGTTCAGTTCAGGACAAGGAGGTTAGGCAATGAGGGTCCTCAAGATCGCAGCTGTGGCCACGTCGATGGTCGCTTTCGTTCTGGTGTTGCCGACCATTCTGGGCGGAAAGTTGATTGGGGCTTTGGATGAATGTGAGTTCACGGGTGAACTCGCTCTGACCGAGGAGTGGCGGTACGCGCCAACTGAAACCAGCCCGTCCGATCATCTTATCGGGTTGCCGTCGTCGGTCGCCCGGCACCCCGAGGGCGGAGTCTATGTGGTTGACGTGCTGGGCCGGGCGGTGCTGCAGCTCAGTCTTGAGGGAGAATTCGTACGACGGATCGGAAGATCGGGTGAAGGGCCCGGCGAGTTCCGGTCACCCATGATCGTGCGCGCGACCGATCAAGGCATCGCGGTCTATGATCCAGGGGCGGGCATCAGCTTTTTCGACACCGCCGGTAGCTTCCAGCGTATTGTTCGGTTGCAACCGGTCCCTTCGCCGGCGCGGGATTTCCGCATTCTCGAGAACGGCGATCTCGTGCTGGCCGGGGCTGTCCCGTCCTCGGATCACGCCATGCATGTGTACAGCCCGGATGGCGAATACCTTGGAGGGATGGGACAGCTACGGACGGACCTCGAGGAACCCGTGCTTCGGGCGCGCTACAACAACGGGTTCATCGCTGAGATCGGTGCCGGACGCCTTGCCTACGCTCACCGGGTACCATTCGAATTCATGCTTTTCGAAGATTCGGAACTCAGCGCCCGGGTCATGCACTCGGACATCCTTCACGATTACGTTCATGATGTTGCGACTCCGCTGGAAGGCGGTGGATGGAAGTTCGAATGGCGCCATCCAAGCCTGGGTTCTTTCACCAGGTTTCTGGACGGATGCCTTCTCGCGGCGGTTGCGCGGCTGCCCGAAACCGTGGAGGGTCGACTCCCGGAGGCCGAGGATTTCTACACGGAGCTCGTGTTCTTGAGTGATCAAGGGAGTATTCTGCACCGGCAGACTCTTTCGTTCTACTTCCTGCCGATGGAGGCCTGGAGGGATCCAGGCGGCCGCATGCATCTCCTGGGGACCAGCCGCGACAAGGCGACGGGGCTCCATTTCCCCATCCAGTATCTTGTGGTGGGTACGACGCCACGAAGGACTTTCAGCCAACCAGCCCTCAGGAGACAACCCGAATGAAACCGTCCCGCCTGAACACGATCGCGCCATCGATCCTCACGCTCACACTCGCCGCCAGCGTTCTCCCTGCCCAGGAGGTCGTCGAGCTGCCTGGGCAGGACCAGCGGATCGAACCCGACTTCGAGGAGGTCTACCGGGTCGGCGTCCTCGACGGCGAGTCCTGGGAGATGTTCGGCCAGGTCAACCAGGTGGCCTTCGACGCCGAGGGCAACCTGTACGTGTTCGACGGGACCGGCGATCTCGGAGGTTCCGGGGATTTGCGGGTTCTGGTGTTCGACGCCGCGGGCGGCTTCCTGCGCGAGTTCGGCTCGTGGGGTGGAGGTCCCGGCGAGTTCATGCGACCGGTCGCCTTCGCGGTGCTGCGGGACGGAACCACGGTCGTGAGCGACCTGGGCCACCGCGCCTACCAGCTCTTTGACGCTTCCGGCGCCTTCCAGCGCATGGTGCGCGCGGGCGACGAGCCCGGCTTGTGGGTGTCGCGGGGCATTCGGCCGGACCCGCGAGGCGGAGCCGTCTTCGGGGCGGAGACTTCGGGGGGGGACCTGGGCTTTTCCGTCGGAAGCCCGGGCGCGGCTCCGCCCACGTATCGTCCGGTCACGCGGGTCGGACTCGATGGCGAAGTCGTCCAAGCGGACACCGTCGTCAAGGGATGGCTGCCTACGCGAGACAACGTGGATGATCTCATGCCGAACAACGTTCCCGCCCAACTTCGCGACGCGCTCGGACAAGTGAACATGCCCGTCGTTTTCGAGCCCCGTCTCCTGGTGGGTGTTCTTCCCGATGGCGGCATCGTACACTCCGACTCGTCCGCGTACGCGCTCAAGGTCACTCCGCCGGGAGAGAGGGAAGTCGCACGGATCATCCGGAGGCCTCTGCTGCCCGAGCCTTTCACGCCCGCAATCCAACGGGAGTACGAGGAAGGGATCGCGGCTGCCCGGGAAGACATGGGAGCCGGTGGAATACCGCCGGGGGTCAAGATGATGGAGGTGAGCGGACCCGGAGGGGGCAACCGTAGCTTCGAGATCGAACAGAGGTACTATCCGGAGATCCCCGTGCTCCGTGGCCTTGCCACGACCTGGGATGGCCGCATCTGGGTGCAACGCCGGGGCGAGGAGCCCGGGACCGACGGACCCATCGATGTCTTGACGGTCGGAGGGGAGTACGTCGGCACCTACCCGACCGACGCAACCGAGATGCCGGACGCCTTCGGCCCGAACGGACTGGCGGCGTTCATCGAGTTCGACGAAATGGACGTGGCGAGGGTGGTGGTCCGGAGGCTGCCGGCCCAGGTTCGCTGAGCCCCGGGGGCGGCCCTCAGAACCGCTCCGCGGGAGCGAACTCTCCCGGACCCTCCCCCGAACGGCCAAAAGCCCAGAGGGATTCGCAGTCCGGCCCCACGACTGTTACGCGGTCCGCCTGATTGTCGAAAACGTACAGCCGTCCGGCGCCATCGAACCCCACCCGTCGCACGTTTCCGAACTGCTCCCAATCCGCGCCCGACACCGACCCGACCTTCATGGTTGGTTCCTCCGGTGGATTGACTGATTGTGTTGGCGGATCCACTTCGGGATCCGGAAAGCGTCGGAGAGCGCCCACAGGACCGCGATGAACACCGCGACCACTCCGCCGAGGATGGTCCAGATCGCCCAATCGGGCCCGAAGAAGGTATCGAACCGCATGTTGCCCACGCCGAGCACCGTAAGCACCCCTCCGATGGCGAGTCCCGCCTGTACGAACCCTCCGGGCCGTCGGCAGTAGATGCGGTGGGCACCGAGGAAGCCGGTGAGCGCCCACAGGGCGTAGGCGTGCCGGTGGCGGCGCTTTTCCGCGTGCAGGCGGTCGAGGTCGTTCATCACTTCACCGACTCCAGCATCCCCGGACACGGCTCGCCGCTGACCCGGCGCAACGGATGGAGGGATACCCGGTTGGCGGCGGTGGAAACGGTGAGCCGGCCCTGGTCATCGTCCCAATTGGGGTAGTGGAACACGAGGGCGCTGTCCTGGTAGACATGCAAGGCGACATGATTCCATGACGGTTCCGGCTTGCGCACCACCGCATAGCAACCGGTTTCCAAGTCGATGATGGCGCCCGGCACCTCCTGATCAATACCGAGCAACACGAGGTTGCCCTGGCCATCCAGTGTCGGCGTCAGGTTCCGGGCCCAGTTGGTGCAGGGCCTTTCCAAGGCCATGGTTCCGACATTCACCTCCACCCTGCAATCGTCTCCCCGGTCCGTGAACTCGGTCGGAACCGCCAGCCGCCCCATTTCGCCGTTGCGGGGATACACGAACACAGAATCCGGATCCTCCACATTCGTCGTCACGACGTAGGCTGCATCGTCCGTGCAAGCGATTCGAGGAGAGGAACCAAGTGAGAAACGACCGCGGCCAATTGGTGCGTCGCGGATTTCTGTCGCACGGCGGTCCACGATGCTGGCACCAAGGTTCTCATCCGTGCCGTCGGGTCCACGCCGGATCAATCCGTTGACGTCTAAAATGACCGGTTGGCCGTCCAGCTCGCACACCCTCCGTGCGCCCGGCCGCGGACTCCAGGTGCTGACGTACTGGCCGAGCGGGTCGAACTCCAGGACCCGCACGTAGCCGGCAACATAGAGTCTCCCGTCACGGCCGAGCGTCATGGCGACCATGCCGCGCTCGAGCTCTCTTGGGCCGCCGCCCGTCGGCGTCGGTATGGTCCGGAGCCACTCCCCGGTCTCGAGGGAAAAGGCCATCACCGCCTCGGGCTCCTCGCTGTCGTTGACGTAAAGAATGCCCCTGGTCCGGTCCAGGGCCATGTTCTTGGTGGTGTGTATGGCGCGCCATTCGTCGTCGATGATGACCCGTCCGGCTGCAGTGTCGATCTCAAGGATCTGCTGGGCGTCGACCGAGGGCGCGCCGATGGTCGCCGAAACGGCAAGCACTATGGTGGCCCGGTAGCCCCGCAGCATCTTCATTGCCCCTCGGGCGTGTCTAATCATGGGTTTGGCTCGGCTGTAATTGTGAAACACCAGGACGCTGTCCTCGAGCATGCCCATGGGGACGCGCGCCTACGAGGCCGGCGATCACGAGGTAGGTCAGTTCGCGCAACGGTCTGGTCCTGCGTTCAGGTGGAATTGTCCAACCAGGGTGTACGCGACCCGCGTTAGGTGGAAAGACTAACGTTGATTAGATGCATCAGCCATCTCGGGGGTTGTCAAGCCGTTGAGCAGGGCAGACACGGATTCATCCGGTGCGGCCGCCTCGGCACACCGCGCCGACATTCCCGAACTGCTCCCGCGGTTCGAGTGTGACGGGTGTCACCGGCCCAACCCCAAGTCCCCCACGTCGTACCAGTCCAGCACCCGGTCCGGAATCCCGTCGGCATCGTCTGCGCCGACCTGCCTCTCGACCAGAACCACCAGAGTCGAGCCCAGAAGATCGAAGCCCCTCAGGCGATCCCTGACCTTCACCGACCCGACGTATTCGGCATTCTCGTACACGTCCAGGTAGGACCATTCATGCGTGTCGCGCTGCGTGGCGACCCAGTAGCGGTTGGCAGCGTCGACCAATTGATCCGCCGTGCTCAGGAAGTACTTCTTCGGCGTGGCTCGATAGTCTTCCAGCCTCTCGGCGACGGACTCCGAGGCAGGGCGGTCATTCCCCATGTTCACGGACATGAGCATTTCCTCATGGCGGGCCACGTCACGTTCGTCCGGGAGTTCCGCGAGGTAGGTCGGGGCACGCAGCACCGTGGCGTCGCCGGTGTCGCCGACGAAGATCAGATGGCCTTCGCACGCCACGAAGACCCATCCCCCAGCCCGGTCCGGGATGCCCCAGACGACTTCCCCACACGCCACATCCCAGGGTCCCTCCGGTGACGCTTCCTCCCGCACGACCTCCCCGGTGGCGAGGTTCACGTCGTACCGGGTCATCAGCGAACCGGAGGTCTCGACGCCAAGCATCACCATGATGTCCGCCTCCACACCCGAAAGGACTGTGCCGAACGACCGGAAGGGCACAAACAGGCCGACTGGCGCCCTCACCTCCGATACGTAGGCGCCGGACGGCTCGAAGACCGTGAAGCGGCCCAGCCCGGGGTCATGGACGCCAACCGTCCCCTCCTCGCCGCGAGCGAGGTTGGCTGGGCTGTCGAACTCGCCGGGACCTTCCCCCTTCTGGCCGAAGACTCCCACGACGGCACCCTCCACGTCCACGCAGCGGGCCTGGGTCTCGTAGGAATCGACTACGCACGCTATGCGCTCGTTGGCGAGAAGCGCGACCGCTTCGTTTTCGCTCAGCGGCAGGGCGGTGGTCCCGATTAACTCGGGTGTGAAGATGGCCTCGCCAGCCGCGTCATCCTGAACGCAGGCGCCGGCGAGGGCCAGGAGTGCTGCGACGACCGGCATCAGAACCGCCTTCACGGGACTGAAGCGGTGACGCGATGGCTCGGTGTTGTACGGCATAAGAAGGATCCTCCACGCGCTAGGGAACGATCGGAACTGCGGGGTTCCTACAGTATCATGGGCTGGCGCGCCAGCGGGTCGTCACATTTCGCTCTCGATTCCGAGACCGATGGCTGCATAGATCCTCGTGTTCAGCTCCTGGATCCGCCGACTCCGTTCCTCGGACCTTGCACTGCTGTCCGGAGCTTGCCTGATCTCCTCGATAAGCTCTTGCATCTCGGCCAGCGCGCCTGACAGTTCGGGACTCTGGAGATCCCCGGTGGAAATGTGGGACGAGTAGTCGCTGAGCCCGAGCCCGCGATTGCGTTCCGCGCTCCGTGCATGGAACAATTCCGTGAGCTTCCGCTCCATCGCGTTGGTCAGGTATCCGCTCGCTTCCCGACCGCTAGGCTCAGCGAGCCTCCCGGATTCCACCGCTTCCCAGATGAGTTCCTGGTAGTGGATGAGTTCCTGGAACTCCGGATCCGGGCGGGGGAGAACACGTGTGGCCTCGTCCACGGCAGCAGACAGGTCATGCGGACTATCCAGTGCCGGTGCTTCGACCGGGTCCGTTGATGTTCCCTCTTCGGTCTGCATCGGTCGGTAGTGATCGCAGTAGATCAGGCCGAGAGGGAGCAAGCATACCACCGCCAGCCGGCTGGCCGCGCGCAGCCAGTCTGGAGCGGGCGGGCGGGTGTCGGTTGAAACGATCAATCTGATTCTCCTTTCGAGTGCTTTGGTGTGCCCGACTCCACCGGTCGCGCTCGCAGGCAGCGGCGGGCGGAAGCCGGGCGGTTCCGATGTGTTGGCGACGACGCGCAGCAACGCATTGGCGTAGATCCTCGGACACGACCTCGTCGCGCCCACCGCGAGCTGGTCACAGCACAATTCCTCGGCGATCTGGAGTTGGTGGCGGGCCCACCACGCCACCGGATTCCACCAGAAGACGGCGCAGGCCAGCCATTCCAGCCAGCGCATCAGGTGGTCGCGGCGGCGGACATGCGCCAGCTCGTGGGCCAGGATGGCGCGGAGCTCCTCGCTGCCAGGGTCGGTCAAGAGGAAGGACGGGATGAGCATCCGGACCCTCGCTCCACTCCACCACACCATGGGAGTCACGCGAGCGTTCGTGGTGCACAGTTCGGGGATCCGGGACAGGCCAAGGTCTCGGCCGACCGCCGCGGCCCGTCGTTGCAGCCACGAGGGGGCCGGTCGAAGGGCCTGCTTCAGCGTACGCCGGAAGCGGATCGTTCGCACCGCCGTCCACCCCAGTAGGCCCACCGTGCCCAGCAACCACAGAATCGCGAGACCGGGTTGCAGGAATGCGCCGAACTGCGGCCCCGTCGCAGGATCGGCGGCTACCTCCGCGAACACGACGCCGGGAGCGAAACGACCGCCGGCACCAGCAGGGTCATCAACACCAGCAGCCACAGCGGGTAGGATACGGCCGGCCGGTCCACGCGCAGGTGAACGATCCACACCGCGGCCGCGAGAACGACCGAGACCGCCAGCTTGGTCGCACCGATCTGAAGCAGCAGGCCGGTCATATCTCTTCCTCCAGAATGCGGTGCAGCTTCTCGATCTCGGCCTGCGACAGCTTGTTGTCCGCGACCAGGCGGGTGATCATCGGCACCAGCGAGCCCTGCGTAAGCCGGTTCGCGAGCGACTCCAGCTGAGCGCTGGCATAGGCGTCGCGGCTGATCGCGGGAGAGAACACGCTGATGCCCAGGCTTCGGTCGCGTTCCAGGAAGCCCTTGGCGGCAAGGCGTTGCAGAAGCCTCTGCACGGTGCCGTGCTGCGGCTTGGGCGCGTCCGCGTAGAGCCGGTCGATTATCTGGCGGCCGGTGACGCGGCCCTTCCTCCAGAGGAGTTCCATGACCGCGAGTTCGGCGTTGGGCAGGGCAGGTATCATCATGGCAGGGGACCTCGTTGACGGAATAGTCACGACATTAGGTCGTCATGTTAAGACATGGCGTCGTGCATGTCAAGTCGGAGATGCGCAAGCGGTTTATGTGCGGCGGCGGACATTTCAACATCATGTTGCTTTTTCAGCATCACCGCGTTACCGTGATGATGACTTCGTGACCGACATCTGGCCGCTCTTCCACTCCTACCAGAAAACCGAGGCGCCACTTGACCGAACTGCCCCGGCTCAGCCGACGAGAGCGCGAAGTCATGGACATCGTCCACGAGCTGGGCGACGCCAGCGCCGCCCAGATCCGAGAGCGAATGATCGACCCTCCTACGGATTCGGCGGTCCGTTCAGTACTGAGTATCCTCGTCAGGAAGGGTCATCTGGTGAGCGAGTATGACGGGCCTCGCTATATCTACTCACACACGGTCCCCGTGCAGCGCGCACGGAGATCCGCGCTCTTGCATGTCGTCAGGACGTTCTTCGGGGGTTCGGTGGAGGGTGCGGTCGCGATGCTGCTCCAGTTGGAGGACAGCAGGCTCACGCCAGAGGAGCGAGCGCGCATCAAGGCGCTGATCGACCGGGCATCGGAGGAGGGAAGGTGATGGGCTCGCTTACCCCTCTGGCCGCCTCGAGTCTGCTCGAGCTTGTCGTCCGGGCCACGATCCTGTTGTCGGTCGCGCTGGCTTTGGCGTGGCTCGCCCGAAAGGGACCCGCAGGGGTGCGTCATCTGCTGTGGACCATGACATTCGCGCTTCTGCTCGGACTACCCGTCTTCAGCTTCCTCGGGCTTTCGTGGGAAGTGCCCATTCTCCCTTCCGCCAGCAGCGCGACCGAGCAGCTATCCTCCGAGGTCCCTCCGATCCAGGCTGGCGCAGACGTGCTCATCACCCTGCCCACATCCGAACCCTCGTTGCCGTTGGCCGGCCCGGTCGGAGAGCCTGAGTCACCGGCGCGCTCGATTCCGCGTCCACTGCTTTTCTGGGGAGTTGGCTGCGCCATCGGGCTTGCTTCGCTGGTGATGGGCGGGGTCCGCTTCGCAAGACTTGTCCGCACCGCAAGCCCGCTTCGCGACCCAATCCTGCTTCGACAGGCTGAAGCGGTCCGCCGACGCCTGGGGATCCACAGCGACGTTCGGCTCCTACTCAGCCAGGCGGCCGCCACACCGATGACCGGTGGTTTGTTGAGGCGTGCAATCCTGTTCCCTGCGGCGGCGGCAGAGTGGTCGCCCGAGCGGTGGCGGGTCGTGCTGACGCATGAAATGATCCACGTGCGCCGTCGCGATGTGCTCCGGCAGCTTATGGCCCGGGCCGTCCTTGCGCTCTACTGGTTCCATCCCCTGAGCTGGGTGGCGACGAGGCTCGCGGCCATCGCGAGCGAAGAGGCTTGCGACCAGGAGGTGTTGACGCTCGGCACTCGTCCCTCGGAGTACGCAACCCATCTCCTGGCTCTGGCCGGGAGTACGAGCGCCCATCGGTCGATCTTGACGTTAGGGATGGGCCAACAGTCACACTCGCAGTTGGAGAGGAGAATCATGGCTATTCTCACGCCATTTCGACCGGGTCGGAGCGGCATTGGAACCGCGCTGATGGTGACGGCGCTCAGCGGCACGGGTGTCTCGGCAGCCGTCGTGCAACCGGTCCAGCAGAGGAACGTGCAGATCGACGACACTCCGCTGTTCACCATCGGCGATGACCCGGACGAGGCTCTCTACGACTTGACCGGCGCCGTGCTCACGGACGACGCGCTCATCCTGGCCGAGGAGAGTACGAGCTCGCTGCGGTTCCATGACCGGTCGACCGGCCGGTTTCTTCATTCGGTCGGCCAGAGGGGCGAAGGCCCAGGCGACCATCAGGGTCTCGCCTTCCTGCAGGCCGTCGGCGACAGGCTCTACACGTTCGACCGCCGTCTCTACCGGGTGACCATTTTCAACCGCGCCGGCGAGGTCGAGCGCACGGTGCGCATCACGCCTTGGGGAAGCTACAACGGGCTCGGTGTCGATGGCATCTTCCCCGATGGCTCCATACTCGCCTCAGCGCTCTCATTCCGCTGGGAACAGGCGCCGATGATTCGCCGGTTCGAGCATGAGCTGGCGAGGCACGATCCGGACGGCACCTTCGCCGAACGCCTCGGGACGCACCTGAGCTACGAGCACTACGCGTCGCCGGAGAGAATGCACGTCTACCCCTACCACCGGGAAGTGTGGGTAGTGGTCGTGGGCGACAGGTACCACATCGTGGACAACAAGGATCCGGTGATCCGGGCGTTCGACGCCACCGGCGAGCTGGTCCAGGAACTGCAACCGCACATGCCGCTCGAGCCGCGAAGAATCACCTCCGCGGGCCGGGACTCCTTTCCCGAAATGGAGGGCATCGACGACGACGACCTGCCCCGGTTCTACCCGTTCTATGGGCGGCCCCGGGTGGCTGGGGGGGCGCTATGGGTGCCTGACTACCCGGGCATGACCCCGGGCGGGGGAAGCGCCTGGACCGTGTACTCGGCCGAGGGCGAGCTGGTGGAGCGGGTGACGTCGTCGGAGGTCGACCTTACGGTGCTGGCCGCGGACGATGAGGTGGTGGCAGTGCTGCTCACCGACGAGCTTGGAGTAGAGACGGTGGAGTTACGGCGGATCATCGAGCGGCCGTAGGCAGACGGCGATGCTCTCCGTCGCGGTGTGCCGACCCCCGGTCGGGGCCAGCGGTTGGCCATCAATCTATGATGTCCATGTGAGACAACAGGTTAGTTCAATCGTCTTTCAGAACATGCAGTGTCAGTACTCAATCGTGCCATCGAGAAGCTAGTGAATCCGAGCGGCAATTGAGGGGATCTTGGATGGACTTGGTGAGGCGGGCGAAGACCGCCCACGCGCGGTGTCGCATTGGGCACACCCGCCTCGCCGGACGGACCGGCGTCAGCGCGCCGATTCTTCCCACGCTAGCGGCTCCCCCGCCCACCGGGAAGCACTGATCGGGCACCCGATCTCATCCCGCACCAAATGTGGGACGTGATGGGGTACGATTCATTCTCTGTAGTACGTAAATCATTGTATTACAACGCTATACAAACGCCACCCAACGGACGGGGTGGGATTCGAACCCACGCGGGCAGATGCCCACACGATTTCCAGTCGTGCGCCTTAAGCCACTCGGCCACCCGTCCTGATTCCTGCAACAATCGGGGCGCCCGGATTCGAACCGGGGACCTCTGCGACCCGAACGCAGCGCTCTACCGGACTGAGCCACGCCCCGTGGCTATTTGGGTCCAATCCATGAGGGAGTGCTCCAAGCGGAGGCGGAGGGACTCGAACCCCCATGTGCTTGCGCACGCCGCATTTCGAGTGCGGTGCCTTACCAATTAGGACTACGCCTCCTGCTGACGCTCACGGAGGGAGTGGGATTCGAACCCACGTGATCGCAAGGATCAACGCCTTAGCAGGGCGCCGCTTTTAGCCGCTCAGCCATCCCTCCAAGTAGCCCCGCCTGGGCTCGAACCAGGACTCTTCTGATCCAGAGTCAGACGTGTTGCCAATTACACCACGGGGCTATGTACCGTGCATTTCCGCGAACAACCCCTGACCTAACGTTAGGGTTTAGAGCCACCGGTCGGACTCGAACCGACGACCCCGTCATTACGAGTGACGTGCTCTACCAGACTGAGCTACGGTGGCGATGTCTTCTTCGCGGGGCAAGCTTGGCGTATGGCGGCCAGCCGCCGCGACCAGTGGAGCCGAGGGGAGTTGAACCCCTGACCTCAGCGTTGCGAACGCTGCGCTCTCCCAACTGAGCTACGGCCCCGTAGCCTGCCTCCCGCGGGCGTCACCCGGGCGGGCCTCACAATGGGCGCGACAGGACTCGAACCTGTGACCTCCACGATGTCAACGTGGCACTCTAACCAACTGAGCTACGCGCCCGCTTCCGGTGGTTGCGCCGGCCAAACGCGCCCGGGAGGACTCGAACCCCCAACCCCCTGATCCGTAGTCAGGTACTCTATCCAATTGAGCTACGGGCGCTCATGCAGATTCTGCCGGGAGTCGCCGGCGCCGCCGACCCTCCGTCAGATACATGCCCACGACAGGACTCGAACCTGTACGTCCTTTCGAACACTGGTCCCTCAAACCAGCCTGTCTACCAATTCCAGCACGTGGGCGTACCACAGAGTCAATGCTCGGGGAGGGACTCGAACCCTCACGGGGTTAACCCCCACAGGATCCTGAATCCTGCGCGTCTGCCAATTCCGCCACCCGAGCTTCCCGGTAACCCGGCACTTCCGACAGCCCGTACCCAAACCCCGCCGACTTCCAGCGGTGATCCATGCCACGGGCTGCCAATGGAGCCGAGGGGAATCGAACCCCTGACCTCCTGAATGCCATTCAGGCGCTCTCCCAACTGAGCTACGGCCCCGGCAGTGCGGAAATAAACCAGGAACACTCGTTCCAATGGACCCGTATTTTCAAATAGCCTAGCGGGGCTGACGGGACTCGAACCCGCGGCCTCCGGTGTGACAGACCGGCACTCTAACCAAACTGAGCTACAGCCCCATCCTGCATACGGCCGAGGGACGAACCCCGGCCGCATACCCTCACGGGGAATCGAACCCCGATCTCCACCTTGAAAGAGTGGTGTCCTAACCGTTAGACGATGAGGGCGTGATCCCACGCACGCAGGCCCGGAGGGACTTGAACCCCCAACCGCCGGTTTTGGAGACCGGTGCTCTACCAAATTGAGCTACGGACCTGTGATTTCAGTGGCCAGGGGCGGAATTGAACCGCCGACACCGCGATTTTCAGTCGCGTGCTCTACCAACTGAGCTACCTGGCCCAACGCCATCCCAAGTGCCTACGCCAGAAAACGCCGCACGAGGGCGGCGTTCCCGGGAACCACATGGCCATTAGTAGCGGGGGCGGGATTCGAACCCGCGACCTTCGGGTTATGAGCCCGACGAGCTACCAGACTGCTCCACCCCGCAATGAGACCTTTAAGTTATCCATTCTGTTGACAGAGGTCAACAACTGGCTGGGCGGTGGCTGGGCGGCTGGCTGGGCGGCCCTATCCCTGGCTACGCGACCACCGCCAACCGCCCGCAATACCACTCGATCCAGCGGTTCGAAAAGCCCATCACCTTGGCATTCCGGGTGACGGCGATGACCTCGTGCCGGGTCATCTTGGTCTCGCGCCGCAGCACATCCGGGTTGGAACGGCTGATGGCGAGGGTGCGCACCGCGAAAAGAAGCGGAAGCAGGCAGAAGAGGCGCACCCGGTGGTGCCGCCGCGGAATCAGGCGGATGTAGGCCCGGGCCGCCTCCAGATGGCGATCCGCCTTGGCGACCAGCCGCGCGAGAACCGCCATGGCCGCCGCCTGGTTGGACGGATCGAAGAGATTGCGAGGGTCGATTCGCGGCTCGGGAAGGAAGGCCGCCGGCACGTAGATCCACCCGCGTTCACGGTCTTCGTGCAACCCGCGGATGACGTTCACCGTCTGGAGCGCAAGCCCGAATTCACGTCCCAGCCGCATCATCCGTTCGCGCGCGGCTCCCAGTCCTGCAAGCCGGAGCGCGAACAACTCCGTGAGAAGATGTCCCACCCGCCCCGCCACCTCGTGCATGTAGTCGTCCAGATCCTCCTCTGTTTCGAAGACGGATCCGCGGTCGGTCCACCTCGCCATCCCCGCGCTCGATTCGCGAACTCGGCGGACCAGGATTTCGCGCGCGGCGGGAGCCAGACGGTCGAGGCCCGCGAGCACGGTTGCCGTGTGCCGTGCGACCAGGGCGTCCGGCGTGTCCTCGCGGGCCTGTTTCAGACGCTCGATCAGGGCCGTGCGGTCACCGCCGCCGCCGAGAACGTGTCTCCACTCCTGCAGCAGGGCGACCTTCTCGGTGTCGTCCAGTTCCTGGTTGTCTTCCAGGTAGTCGGAAACGCGAAGGAGCAGGTACGCGACGGTGATTTCCGCGCGAAGCGGTTCGGGAAGGGCTTCGATTCCAACGGCGAAGGTGCGGCTGGAGCGCACCAGAAGCGTGTGCAGGGAGGGCATCATGGATTCTCGACAGCGCGTGCACGTCCCGTCAACGCCGCTCGAATGCCGCGGGGGTTTTGTCCACGGGCTGCTTCCTCACCAGTTGCTCGATTTCGCCGTGTGGACGTGGTCGGGCATCCTGTAGCTCAGTCCTTCTTCGTCGTACACCGATATCTGGAGAAGCTGCGTGAAGTTATGGGCCCGAACCCTCTGGGACCCCGCCAGATGTCGCAGCAAACGCTGTTTCGCTCGGTACTGGAACAGTGTTCCGAGAATACGGAAATGGCGAAACCGAGGTGCGCCGCGCTAACCGGGATCCCCCAGGCTTCGTGGTCCCAATCGTCCGACTTGGCGAGCAAGGTCCTGATCCGGGTATGCACGAAACGAATGCGCGCGGACAGCTTCCACCCGTCGCCGTCTCTCCGCAGGCCGTGGGGGAAGAAAATGTCCATCATGTGGCGGTTGTTCTGCTGCAAGCGCCTTCTTGTGGAAGGCGCGGATCCCCGGACGCAGGGCTTCATAGTCCAGCCAGGAAGGCTCTTCAAGGTTTTTGAAGAAGTCCCGCAGCGGCTCCGGCGCAGCACGCAGAACGCGGTCCTGCCCCTCGATGCCGGCGCCGATGAAACGGCGCGTCGAAGCCGGCCACGGTAAACCTATTCTCCATGGACTGGACGACCCTGACTCGCACCGAAGTCAATCCACCCGGATCGGCGGGTAGCCGTTGACTTCCGCCCGCAACTTGGCCAACCGCGGCGGCCCGATCGCCTTCATGGCCGGCAATCCCATCGCGGCCAACCTGCTCATGGTCTTCCTGCTGATCGCCGGTCTGTTCGCCGCGGGCGACCTCGTTCAGGAGATGCTGCCCGACGCGTCGCTGGACCTCGTTCAGGTCGTGGTGCCCTACCCTGGCGCCGCCCCGGAAGAGGTCGAGCAGGCCATCGTCCGCAAGATCGAGGAAGAGATCGGGTCGGTGGAGGGCGTGCGGAGGATCGAGGCGTCCGCCGCGTAGGGACTCGGATCGGTCCTGGCCGAATTCAAGACGGGCACGGACATCAGTCGCGCCCTCAACGAGGTCAAGGCGAGGGTCGACCGGATCCCGAGCTTCCCCGCCGGGGCCGAACGACCCGAGGTGCGCGAGGTTACCAGCCGACAGAGCGTCATTCGCCTCCTGGTCCATGGTGACGTGCCGGAACGCACGCTCAAGGAGTTGGCGTACAGTATCGAAGACGGGATCGCCTTACTCCCCGAAGTGTCCCATGTCGAGACGAGTGGCGTGCGGGAGTACGAGATCTCGATCGAGGTGCCGTCCCACCGTCTCCGTTCCCTGGGCCTCACGCTGGACGATGTCGCCAGCGCCGTCCGGCGCGGCTCGATGGAGCTGTCCGCGGGCAAGATATCCACCGGCGACGAGGAGATCCGCGTTCGCACGATCGGCCAGAACTACACCCAGCAGGACTTTGGAGAGATCGTCGTCCTCTCCCGCCCCGATGGCACTTCGCTGCGCCTGCGGGACATCGCCGAGCTGAGAGACGGCTTTGCCGACACCGAACTGGTCACGCGGTTCAACGGCAACCGGGCAGTTCGCGTCGACGTGTCCCGGACCGCGGACGAACAGGTGCTGGAGATAGCGGAGGCGGTGAGAGCCTATCTGGCTGCCGAGGTCATTCCCGCCCTCCCCGAAGGCGTCGCGGTCGAGATATGGAGGGACGACACCACGCTGGTCGGAAGCCGGTTGTCGCTCTTGCTCGAGAACGGAGTCCTCGGGCTGGTTCTCGTTTTCCTGGGCTTGACCCTGTTCCTGGAAATCCGGCTCGCCGTATGGGTCGGGGCAGGCCTCGTGGTCTCGTTGGTTGGAACCCTGTGGGTGATGCTGATGCTTGGCATCTCGATCAACATGTTCTCCATGCTGGCCCTGGTGCTCGCGCTGGGGATCGTCGTCGACGACGCGATCGTGGTGGGCGAGAACATCTTTGCGGAACGCAAGAAGGGCCGCGACGGACTGACGACGGCGATCCGGGGCACGAGGCGGATCAGCGGTCCCGTCATCTTCTCGGTGCTGACCACCGTGACCGCTTTCTGTGCTCTGCTGGCGGTGCCGGGCCCCTCCGGCAAACTGATGCGGAGCATTCCGATCGTGGTCATCGCCATACTGTGCATTTCCCTGGTGGAATCACTGCTGATTCTGCCGCGGCACCTTTCGCACTTGCCTCCACTCGGCACCCGCGCCGCCACGGGGATCGACCGCTGGTTGTCACGCGTCCAGGGAGCCGTGGAGCGGGGTCTCAACCGTCTGGTGGAGGGTCCCCTGGACCGGGGGCTACGGCTCGCCACCAATCATCCGCCCATCGTGCTCGACCTGGCGCGCCAGGTGCGGTCCGCCTTCTTCGGAACCGAGGCTCTGCGGGTGTTGCGCGGCCGTGAAGACATGCGCGTGTACGTCCGGCTCCCCGGGGAAGAGCGCAACTCGGTGGACGACATCGCGCGCTACGTGATCCGGACACCGGGAGGAGCCGAGGTGCCCCTGGATCAGGTCGCGACCGCACGCTTCACCCGATCTTCCACCGCGATTCACACGGTCGACGGGCGGCGGGTCATTACGGTCACGGCGAATGTGGATTCCAGAGTCGCCAACGCCCAACAGGTCAACGTCGCTCTGGAGAGCGAGGTTTTGGAGCCGCTCGCGGCCGAACACCCCGGCTTCAGCTACGACTTTGGCGGCGAGCAGAGGCAACAGAGGCAGATCGTCGGCGCCCTGTCCGGCTCGCTGATCATCGTACTGATGGTCATGTTCGCGTTGTTGGCCATCCCCTTCGGATCCTACACCCAGCCGCTCATCGTCATGGCCGCCATTCCGCTGGGATTCGTCGGCGCGGCTTGAACCCCAGGATGCGATCATTCTCGGCACCAAAGCGCGTGTGCGTGCGATACTCCTGACTTCCGTGACCACGTTTCTGGGCGTGGCACCTCTGGTTTTCGAACGTGACCCCGCGGCCCAGCACCTCGTCCCGGTGGCCGCAGCACTGGCATTTGGAGTTCTCGTCGCCACTCCGCTGCTCATGCTGGTCGTGCCCGCCCTCATGATGTCACAGGTCAATCTTCGGGCGCGGCTGGCAGTCCGTGGGCTGCCGGGGAAACGGGCCCGGATGGGTCAGCCAGCTTGAGGGGATACCGGATACCGACCCCCCGGCTTCGCCACCGTGTTATCGTATGTGGTCAGTACGAGCAGGTTGCGTTGCTCGATAGCACGGTAGACCAGCGAGCAGGAGCCGATGGCAGAGAAACTCCCCCCGGACGCAGTCGAGGATTGGGTAGCCGCACGGTCCAGGTGGCAGTTCCGGGACGACACGATCCGCAAGACCTACGCCTTCCCTTCGTTTCGGAGCGCAATCGTATTCGTGAATCGGGTGGCGACCATCGCCGACGAAGTGGACCACCATCCCGATATCGACATTCGGTACTGCAAGGTGTCTCTGCGAATGTGGTCGCACGACGCGGGTGGCGTGACAGAGCGGGATCTGAAGCTGGCGGAGCGGATCGACTTCGCGACATCAGCGCGCTGAGCGGGCTGTCCCGGAAGTCCTTTCCCCGCGCACGGCCGCGATCAGGATCTCCAGGCCCTGCTCCAGTTCGGCCGACGTGGCCGTGGCAGGCGGCGTCAGCTCGACGACCTCGCCATCCGCGCCGGCCGGCAACACGATCAGGCCCCGATTGAGCGCCCGCTCCGCGATCACGACGCCGGACGCCGAACGCTCCCCGCCAGTCAACTCGATCCCCAGCATCAGCCCACGGCCTCGGACCGCCAACACTTCGTCACACCCGTCCAGCCCCGCCGCCAGGTAGTCGAGCGCCCGGGCCCCGAGGTGCTTCGCCCGAGCGACCAGGTCCTCCGTCTCCAAAGCCTTCAGAAAGCCGAGCCCTCCCGCGCAACTCAGCGGGTGGCCCAGAAACGTGCCGGTGTGTATGGCCTCGCCGGTTGAGGGCGGCCACGCGTCCATGACCGACGCCGGACCACAGCACGCAGACAGCGGCATGCCGCCACCGAGCGCCTTGCCGAGGCACACCAGGTCCGGGGTGAAGCCGTCGTGATCGCACGCGAAGAGGTCTCCGGTTCGCCCCATTCCCGTGAAGATCTCGTCGGCCACCAGGAGCGCCCCTCCGTCCCGCGTCCTCTGCGCCAGTTCGGCCAGGAATCCTGGCGGCGGAAGCCGTACGCCCGCTCGGCCCTGGATGGGTTCCACGATCACCGCCCCGGCGCGAATGGGCGCTCCCTCGGCGAGCAGGTCCGTGATTCGATCGAGCACTCGCCGAGCCTCGTCCGGCGTGGAGGGGAAGGGCACGAACCGGACGTGGTCGGTCAACCGGCTGGTGAAGCGGCGGCGGAAGTGCTCCCGATGCGTTGTCGCCAGGGCGCCGAGGGTCAGGCCGTGATAGCTCCCCTCGAAGGCGATAATGCCCGGTCGGCCGGTCGCCAGGAGTGCGGTCTTGAGCGCAGCCTCCACCGCGTCCGAACCGCTCAGCCCCAGGATCGCCCGCGTTTCCGGCCACGGCATCAGCGCGGTCAGCGCCTCCAGGAATTCGACCTTGACCGCGGGCGGATGGATGTCGCCCATCCCGTGAACGAGCCGCCCCGCCTGCGCGCGGATCCGCTCCACCACCAGGGGGTGCCGGTGTCCGGCGAAGGCAACTCCGAAGGCCCCGGTGAAGTCCAGGTAGTGCCGGCCCGCAGCATCCCGAACCCGGGCGCCCGCGGCCTCGGTCCAGAAGGGCGGGGGCGGCTCCAGGAAGGTGATGTTGCGCGACTCGACCCGCGAAAGGCGCTCCGCCCACCCGCTGAGGGAGCGGTCAGGTGACAATGGAGATCCACACCATGAAGACGAGGTACCCGACAAGGAGCAGAAGGCCCTCCGACCGCCTGACCCTCCGCCCGCTGGCCGCAACCGGCCACAGCAGGAGCGAGAGAAACAGCACCGAGGGAAGCTGGAGCGTCAGAATCGACTCGCTGACCGGATAGCTCCCGACCAGCGCGGACGCTCCGATAACCGCAGTAAGATTGAAGATGTTGGATCCGACGATGTTGCCCACGGCGATGTCTGGTTGCCGCTGCGCGGCCGCCACAAGCGACGTAACCAGTTCGGGTAGCGACGTTCCCACCGCCACCACCGTCAACCCTATGACTGCCGTGCTGGCGCCCAGCGCCTCGGCCAGGTACCTCGCGCCTTCCACGATCGCCCACCCCCCGAAACCCAGTCCCACCGCCCCGCCCACGACGAGCCCCACGTTGCCCAGCGACTTCCGGGAAACCGGCTTGTCCGGGTCGTCGGTCAGGCTGTCCACCTCCTCGCGAATGTCGCGTATTTCCTCCTCCGCCGTGATAAAGGTGAAGGCGATGTACAGCACGAGGAGAACCAGGAGGATCACCCCGTCGCCCCAGTCCACCTCGCCGTCGAGCACCAGGGGGAAGACGAACACCGTGATCAGCAGCATGATCGGCACATCGCGCGTGATTACGCGGTCCGCGACGCCCAGCGGAGTGATCAGGGCCGTCGCCCCCAGGATCAGGCCGATGTTCGCGAGGTTGGAGCCGAGGACGTTCCCCATCAGGAGGCCCCCGTCGTCCCGCAGGACCGCGAAGATCCCCACCACCAGTTCCGGGGCCGAAGTGCCCAGGGCGACCAGGGTCAGTCCCACAACCACCGGGCTGATGTCCATCGTGGAAGCGATGCGCGCGGCACCCCGCACGAGCCACTCGGCACCGAAGTAGATGGCGCCGAACCCGCCCAGCAGCAGCACGAGATACACGGCCAGCAAACTCATGCCCGCCTCCGGGCCGCCCATTCGAGCAACTCCGCGAGCGTTCCCGCATTCAAGATCTGGTCTGGTCGCAACCAACCCCTCCGAGCCTGGTCGACGCCGTAGCGCATGTTATCCAAACTAGCCACTGAATGCGCATCGGAGTTTACCAGGACCTTGATCCCGAGCTGGGCGCACAGCCGCAGACCGCGGTAATCGAGGTCCAGGCGCCGGGGGTTCGCGTTGATCTCGACGGCGACGTTCATCGCGCCCGCCGCGCGCAGCACCTCTTCCAGGTCGACCGGGTACGGCGCGCGCTGGCCCAGCTTCCGCCCGGTCGGGTGGCAAAGAACGTGGACCAGCGGATTCTCGAGCGCCCTGACAATCCGGTCGGTCATCCGCGCCTCGGACATGTCGAAGGACGAATGCACCGAGACGAGGACCAGATCCAGCTCCGAGAGGACGTCGTCTTCGAGGTCCAGCGACCCGTCCGGAAGAATGTCCACCTCGCACCCGCGCAGAATCCGGATGCCGGGGAGGTTTTCCTGCACACGCGCGATCTCGTCCGCCTGCTGCCTGAGCGCGCGCCCGTCCAGCCCCCCGGCGACGGCGGTCCCGGGAGAGTGGTCGGTGATGGCAACGTATCGGTAGCCCCTGTCCAGCGCGGCCGCCGCCATCCGGTCCAGGGTCGCGGCGCCGTCGCTCCAGGTCGTGTGCATGTGGAGGTCGCCCTGGATGTCCGCGTGGGTCACCAGTGAGGGCAGCCCGGCCTCGGCCCGCTCGATGGTGGTGAAGTCTTCCCGGAGTTCATGCGCAATCCAGGGAAGGGCCAGTGTCTTGTAGAGGGCCGCTTCGGTCGGCGCGGCTCCAGCCCCGGCCCCTTCACCCGCGCCCCTCACGATCCCGGCGGGCGTCAACTCCAATCCCCGCTCGCGGGCGCGTGCCGCCAGGGCCTCGATGTACGCGGGTGGGCCGGTCAGGTGGTGTGCGACCGCCTCCAGCACTTCCCTGGGAGTGGCGACCAGCCGGATCTTCACGCCATCCAGCGTCAACTGAAGGGGGTTGTCACCCCGCGACCCTTCAATGCGCGCGCCGGAAACACCACCGGCCAGGTCCCATAGCGCCTCGGCCGCCGCCGCGCAAACGATGTCGGTGCTGGCCACGATTTCGATGCGGCGGCGGATGTCGCCCGCGAGCCCGAACTCGATCCCCGCATCCTCGAGCGCTGCGGTTACACGCTCAGCGGCGCGGTCCGCCCGGAACAGGAGCGAGCTTCCGTCGAGCGCGCGCCGCGCCGCCAGGCTGCGCCTCAGCTGGCCCGCCACGCCGGGTCCGAATCCATCGAGGCCGTGGATCTCCCGGTTGTCCAGCGCCGCTTCGAGCTTCGCCACGGTGTCCACTCCCGCGCCGCGGAGCGTTCGCGCCCGCGTCGCGCCCACGCCGCTCACGCGCATGAGGGCCACGAGTCCCGCCGGGATCCTTGCGCGGCACTCCTCCAGCCTCGGGGACGATCCCAGCCGAACCAGGTCGGAGAGCAGGGTGGCGAGACCCTTGCCGATCCCCGGCACCGTGCTCAGGTCCGTCCCCGTTTCGATCATCCCGGCGAGCGGATGGTGGAATCGGCGTATGGCGGTGGCCGCCTTGCGGTAGTGGGAAACCCGGTAGGCGTCCGCACCGTCCAGGGCCATCAGATCGGCCAGCTCGGCGATGTGCGCCGCCAGTTCAGCGTTGGTCACCGCGTGGCCGCGTCCGCACCCAACCGCTCCCGCAGCTCCGCTTCGTCCAGAACCGCCACACCCAGCTCCCGCGCCCTTTCCAGCTTCGAACCCGGGTTCGCGCCCGCCACCACCAGGTCCGTGCGCGCGCTCACCGAACCCGTCACCCGGGCACCCAGGCGCTGCAGGATCTCCTTGAGTTCACTCCGCGAGAACGTCTTCAGCGCCCCGGTCAGGACGACCCTCTTCCCCGCCCAACCCCCCTCCGCCCCGTCCGGCGCCCTTTCCGGCACGGTCGGCGGCGTCGGCTCGATCCCCTTCGCCATCAGCCGGTCCAGCGCTTCCGAGACCCGCGGCTCGTCCAGGAACCCCCGGATCGCCGCCGACATCTTAGTCCCCACACCGTGGATCTCCTCCATCTCCTCCGGCGACGCCCCCCGGATCGCGTCCACGCTTCGGAAGTGGACGGCCAGGTCGGCGGCCACCGACACCCCCACCTCCGGAATCCCCAACCCCACCAGGAACCTGGCCAGCTCCACGCTGCGACGCTCCCCGATCGCGCGGACAAGGTTGCGCGCGGACACCTCCGCGAACCTTTCCAACGGAACCAGATCCTCCTCCGTCAGATCGAAGAGGTCCGCGAGCTCCTTTACCAGCCCCTCGTCGACCAGCAGCGCCGCCGTCTCCTCGCCCAGCCCCTCGATGTCCAGGGCGCTCCGCGACCCGAAGTGCGTGATCCGCCCCTTCAGCTGCGCCCTGCACGCGAAGTGGTTCGGGCAGACGGTGAACGGACCCTTCTCGACCGGCTCGGTGCCGCACGACGGGCACGCGGCGGGCATGGCGAAGGGCTCCCCCCGCCCCCTCCCCTCCTCCTCGATCCGCTCCACCACCTGGGGGATCACGTCTCCGGCACGCTGGACCCGCACCAGGTCGCCTTCGCGCACGTCCTTCCGCTCCAGCTCCTCGCGGTTGTGGAGCGACGCCCGCGAGACCGTCACCCCGCCCACCTCCACCGGCCGCAGCAGCGCCACCGGGGTCAGCACCCCCGTCCGGCCCACCGACACGAAAATCCGGTCGATCCGCGTGACCTCCTTGCGCGGCTCGAACTTGTATGCGACCGCCCACCGCGGGTGATGGGACGTGCTCCCCAGCCGCTCCCTGGGCTCCAGCGCGTCGAGCTTCACCACCACGCCGTCGATCTCGTAGTCGAGCGACTCGCGGTCGGCATCGAACGCCCGGTGGTACTCCGCGATCTCCTCCACCGACTTCACCACCCGTGTCCGGTCGGGGGTGCGCAGCCCCCACGCCGTCAGCGCGGCCAGCCCTTCCGAATCGGTCGCGAATGCGGCGCCTTCGACCGCCATCACGTCGTAGGCGAGCACGGTCAGCGGCCGCGTCGCAGTGATGCGCGAGTCGAGCTGGCGCAGGGCACCCGAGGTCGCGTTGCGGGGGTTCTGGTAGGGCGGCTCACCCGACTCGATGCGCCGCTGGTTGAGGTTCTCGAAGTCGCCCAGGTACATGATCGCCTCGCCCCGCACCGAGAGGAACGCGGGGGCAGGGAGCGTGTCTTCGCGAAGGCGGAGCGGGACCGATGGGATGGTGCGCACGTTTTCGGTTACCCCTTCGCCGACCCGTCCGTTCCCGCGTGTGACCGCGCGGTCGAGGACGCCCCCGACGTAGACCAGCTCCAGCGAAGCCCCGTCCAGCTTGGGCTCCAGCACGTAGCGGATCTCCTCCTCCCCCAGGGCCTTGCGCAGCCGCTCGTCAAAGCGGTGGACCGCCGCGATTTCGTGGGCCGAGTCCAGCGACAGCATGGGGACGGCGTGCTCCACGCCGGGAAGACTCTCCAGCGGGTCGGCCCCGACCCTCTGCGTGGGTGAGTCGGGAGCCGCCAGCGACGGATGGGCCGCCTCCAGCGCCCGCAGACGCTGGAAGAGGGCGTCATAGGCGGAGTCGGAGATCTCGGGCGCAGCCTCCGCATGGTAGAGGCGGTTGTGGCGATCGACCTCCGCGCGCAGCCACGCGATCTCGGCGGCGGCTTCCTTACGGCTCAGCGTGTCCGGCGCGGCGTGGCCAGGTTGGTCGGGAGTCATTGTCAACGGTATTGCGACGCGTGGCTTCCGGGGAAGGGCGCACCGGTCGCGGCCGCCCCATTCCGAAGCGCGCCGAGCCGGAAGCCCGCCGTGTACAGTGCGTCCCCCGTGCCGCGTCCGGCCCCCTTGCCGCCATCCTGTTCCCACCCCCACCATGCGGCTACTATTCAGATTCCGACCCAGGCCAACCAACCCAGGAGGTCCCCAGGATGAAGTCCCCGCGCGCGCTGCTTCGCGTGTTCGCCATGGCGCTCTTCGGCGCCGCCGCGATGTCCCCCGCTCTGTCCGCGCAGATGGAGCCCACCACCCCCCGCGGCGCCGACGAGGGCGACGGCCCCCACGAACGGCTGATCCTGCGCGGCGCCACCATCATCGACGGCACCGGCGCCCCGCCCATGGGGCCCGTGGATATCGTGATCGAGGGTGATCGTATATCCAGTATTCAGACAGTTGGATATCCCGGCGTCCCCATCAACGAGGACCGCCGCCCCTCCGGCGCCACCCGCGAGATCGACATGACCGGCATGTACATCATGCCCGGATTCGTCGACATGCACGCCCACACCGGCGGCGCCGGGAAGGCGCCCCAGCCCGAATACACCTACAAGCTCTGGATGGGGCACGGCATCACCACCTCGCGCGGCGTCGGCCACGGCCCGATGATGTGGGCGCTCGCCGAGAAGGCGGCCGCGGCGCGCAACGAGATCGTCGCCCCGCGCATGTTCACCTACGCGCGCCCCGGCGAGGCCTGGGACCGCGGCGCCGTCGACTCCCCCGAGAAGGCGCGCGAATGGGTGCAGTGGGCCGCCGAGGTCGAGGTGGAGGGCGCAAGGATCGACGGCCTGAAGCTCGGCGCCCTCGACCCCGACATCATGGCCGCGGTCATCGACGAAGCGCACAAGCACGGCCTCGGCACCGTCGCCCACCTCGGCCAGATGGGCGTCCCGCGCATGACCGCGCTCGACGCCGCCGAGGTCGGTCTCGACATGATGACCCATTATTACGGCCTCATGGAGTCCATGCTGACCGACTACAGCATCCAGGACTGGCCGCTGGACTACAACTACCAGGACGAGCAGCACCGATTCGGCAACGTGGGCCGTCTGTGGCACCAGGCCGCCGAGCCGGGCTCGGAGCAGTGGAACGCGCTAATCGACCGCTTTCTGGAACTCGGCTTCGGCCTCGATCCCACCATGACCATCTACGAGGCCAGCCGCGACGTGATGCGTTCCCGGGAAGCCGACTTCCACGAGGAATACACGCTGCCCAGCCAGTGGGACTTCTACGTGCCATCCCGACGGGCCCACGGTTCCTACTGGTTCTACTGGACCAGCGAGGATGAGTACCACTGGAAGCGGTTCTTCCAGAAGTGGATGCAGTTCCTGAACGACTACAAGAACGCGGGCGGGCGGGTCACGACCGGCTCCGATTCCGGCTTCATCTACAAGCTCTACGGCTTCGACTACATCCGTGAGCTCGAGCTGCTCCGCGAGGCCGGCTTCCACCCCGTCGAGGTCATCCGCTCCGCCACCCTCTACGGCGCCGAAGAACTCCACGATCCCAAGGGCGCCGACATCGAATTCGGCATCCTCCGCGCCGGCCTCAAGGCGGACATGGTCATCGTCGACGAGAACCCGCTCCAGAACCTCAAGGTCCTGTACGGGAACGGCGCCGTGAAGCTGAACGACGAGACCGGCGAGGTGGAGCGCGTCGGCGGCATCAAGTACACGATCAAGGACGGCATCGTCTACGACGCGCAGCAACTGCTGGCCGACGTTCGCGAGATGGTGACGAAGGCGAAGGAGGAGCGCGCCATCTCCGACAACGGGGGGAACTAGCAGTCTGGTGGTGCAGGTGGCCGGCAGGGCCGTGGGGGGAGTCCGGCTCCGCGGAGCACCCGGCCAGCTGGCTCGTGGCTGAGTCCGGCGCCGCCTCCGCAGGCGCGGGGCGCCAGGATGGTCCGTCGGGAACCATCATCCTGGCCGACAACCTCCCCGTACTGCGCGAGATGGCGCCGGGCAGCGCCCACCTCATCTACATCGACCCGCCCTTCAACACCGGCAAAGCCCAGCGCCGTACCCGCATCCGCGTCGAACGCGACGCCGAGGGCGACCGCACGGGCTTCCAGGACGCACGCTACCGCACGACCGTCGTCGGCGAGAGCGGCTACGACGACCGCCACGACGACTACCTCGGGTTCCTCGCGCCGCGCCTCCGCGAGGCGCACCGGATCCTGGCGGCGAACGGGTCCTTCTTCCTGCACATCGACTACCGCGAGGCGCACTACTGCAAGGTCCTCCTCGACGAGATCTTCGGGCGCGCATCGTTCATGAACGAGATCATCTGGGCCTACGACTACGGCGCCCGCCCGAAGCGCAGGTGGCCAGCCAAGCACGACACCATCTTCTGGTACGCGCGCGACCCCGCCGACTACACCTTCAACTTCGACGAGATGGACCGCATCCCCTACATGGCCCCGGGGCTCGTCGGCAAGGCCAAGGCCGCCCGCGGCAAGACGCCCACCGACGTGTGGTGGCACACCATCGTCAGTCCGACCGGAGGTGAGAAGACCGGCTATCCCACACAGAAGCCTCTGGGGGTGCTCGAACGTATCATCAAGGTGCACTCGAGCCCCGGAGATGCCGTGCTCGACTTCTTCGCCGGCAGCGGCACCACGGGCGAGGCGGCAGCCCGCAACGGGCGCAACTACGTCCTGGTGGATTCGAACCCCGAGGCCGCGCGCGTCATGGCTGCGAGATTGGCGCGCTTCGGGCCGGAGTGCGTGGGGTTTGAGGGGGGGTGAGCCGTGAACGCGATCCTGTCAGATGCGTCACTACCAGCAGCCGCCTGCCGATCCACCAGTTGCCGAAACGCCCGCTCCCGCCGAAGGTTTGCAGACCTCGGCGCGTAGTCAGGGGTAGCAGCACCCCCGCCCGGTCGGGGTGCGCGAGCCGACCAACCCGAAAGGAACAGCGACCATCATGGAACAGGTAACCGGTTTCAGGGATCCAACCAGCCTGACCAGGACGACAAAGGGCTTCCTGTACGCGAGCATCCCGCTCGCCCTGCTGTCCGTTGTCGGCAGCTGGCGCAACTACTGGTGGCACGCGAACACCGGTGGGCCACCCCCCTCTCTGGAGGGCCCGTTCGTAGGACTACTCGTGCTCTTCGCAATACCCCTCGCGGTTGTCACGCTGGCCACCGGCATTCTGGTGCTGCAGTGGATCCACCGCGCCAACTACAACGCCCGCGCCCTGGGTGCGACGAGGATGGAGTTCACCCCCGGCTGGGCCGTCGGCTGGTACTTCATCCCGATCGCCAACTTCTGGAAGCCGTATCAGGCGATGAAGGAAATCTGCCGGGCCAGCCTCCGCCCCTCCCGGTGGTGGGAGGAAAAGGCTCCATCGCTGCTTCCCCTGTGGTGGGGTCTGTGGCTCCTGACCTCCGGGGCCGCGGGGATCTCCTGGACCGTCTCGACGGAGGAGGCTGTAAGCATGTCCGATGTCATCCGCGAAATCCTCCGCATCCCCCTGACACTGGTCCTGGTGAGCATCATCAACCAGGTCCACCTCATGCAGATGGCCCACTACCGTACCGGGGCCGCCGAGGATCTTGATCATGAATGAGCCAAATGCCGGTTTCTGCGACCCGACCGTTCTCACCAGGTGGACGCGGGGGCTCCTCTACACCTCGCTGGCCGTGTCGCTGGCAAGTGTGTACATCGGCAGCGTCTTCGTGATGTCCGGCGTGGTTCTGGAAGCCGTATCAGGCCATGAGGGAGATCTGGAAGGCGAGCTCCGATCCGTCGAACTGGAGCGAACAGAGCGGCTCTTCGCTGCTGGGATGGTGGTGGGCGTTGTGGCTCATTCCGTTTTGGGGTTTGGGGTCGGTGTCCTATTCGGTGACGCGAGACCTGGAGGAGGCAGGTGCGGAGCGCGTTGAAGCCCTCTATGACATCGCGATCGACGGTTTGGACATCGCGCTGGCCCTCGTCCTGCTGGTGATCATCAGACGGATTCACCAGATGCAGATGGGACACTGGTCGCGGCAGCGCGCGGAAGCAGCCGAGGCATAGGGGCCGCTACTCGCCCTGCCCCGCCGGCGTGTGCGCGTCCGGGCGCAGCTCCACCGCGGTACCGTAGCACATCATCTCCGCGGCCCCGCGGCTGACCTCGGCCGACTGGAAGCGCACCGCCAGAATCCCGTTCGCGCCCAGCGCCTCCGCCTCGGCGACCATCCGGTCGACCGCCTGCTCCCGCACTTCGGCAAGCAGCTTGGTGTACTCGTAGACCTCGCCGCCCGCCAGGTTGCGCAGGCTCGCGATCAGGTCCAGTCCCACATGGCGGACACGTACCGAACTCCCGCGGACCATGCCCAGTGTGTGCGCGACCGAGTACCCGGCCGCGTTTTCGGTGGTGGCCAGGATCATCGATGGACGTTCCGATAGGGATCCGTCCCGTACTCCCGGTACCGATCCCAGATCACATGGGCCAGCAGGACCAGGATGCCGATCGCGATCCCACCGGTCGCGAGCTTCATCAGGAAGGCCGAAGGTGATCTCACCCAGGCCCAGGTGCCGTAGGCCACCCAAGCCAACACCCCGGAACCCATCAGCACCCACCCCGTCGGCACTGTAATTCGCGAGCGGATCCGGTGCCACACCGAGTCTCCCCCGTGGGCGGCGAGGGAAAGATCCTGCAGCTCTTCCTTCATGGACCGGAAAATGGCCACCTCCCGGCGAAGTTCGCTCGACGTCTCGAGGTACTGCTCGACCACGGCCCGCTCATCGGGCGTGACCTCCCCGTCGAGGAACCGCATCAGGTCCTCGTGTTCCACTCTTGCCGGCACGTTCTTGCTCATGCGCGAGTCCTCTAGGTTTGCGCCGCTTCCGGGCCCCTCACCACCGCCGCCAGCGCCCGGCGCGCGTGGAAGAGACGGCTCGCAACCGTCCCCTCCGGTATCCCCAATATGCCTGCGATCTCGCCGTAGCGAAATCCTTCGATCTCCTTCAATACGAGAATCTCCCTGTGATCTTCACTCAGTTGCTCCAGCGCCTTCCAGATGCGTTCCCTCGCGGCGCGGCGCTCCCTCCACCGTTCGGGGCCGCGTTCGGGGTCCTCGGGTCTCGATTCCAGTCGCTCGTCCAGCGCCTCCCGCATAAACCTCGCCTTGCGCTTCCGCAGTGCGTCCCTGCACTGATTCCGGAGAATCTGGAAGAACCAGGGTCTGAAGGGACGCTTCAAATCGAACCGCCCCAGCGTCTGCCAGGTCTTCACGAAAGCGTCCTGGAGCGCGTCCCGCGCGTCGTCCGGGTTCCCCATCATGCCGAGCGCCACCCGCATGCCGGAAGGCTCGTAGGCGCGCACGATGGGTTCGAAGAAACGGGAATTGCCCGTCTGGCACTTTCGCAGAAGCTCCCGCTCAAGGTCGGGGAGCAAGCTACCTCCAGTCCTCGTTTGAAGTCGTGGTTTTGGTCAGAGCTACGTATAAGGCCTTCAATTCATTCTAACCCCGCCGGCGCGCCGGTGCGCCGGCCGAGCGGAGCCAGAACGCCCGCCCGGCTCTCAGGGTCTGGCGGCGTCACGCTCCAGGCCGCACCTTGCCGGTATGGTTCACATATCCGAACCCACAATCCAATCGGACAGCAAACGTATGGAACCCGCGTGCATCCGGCGCTCCCGCGCCATCGTCGTGACTGTTGCGATCTCGTCTCTTTCCGCCATTGCACCACCCGGAGTGACGGCACAGGAGGTGGAGTACCCGGCCGGATTCGACGAAGAGTCCGGCTACTACCCCGAAGCCCTCGGGCCCCTCGCGCGACCGATCACGACCAGTTCGCCCGATGCGCAGAAGTTCTTCGACCAGGGCGTGCAGATGATGTACGCCTTCACTCCGCTGCGCGCGGCCCGGTCCTTCCGCCAGGCCCAGCGGGAGGACCCCAACTGCGCCATGTGCTTCTGGGGCGAGGCCTGGGCTTGGGGACCATACCTGAACGGCGGCATGGGACCCGACGACGCACCGCGTGCCTACGAGAACATCATGAAGGCGAAGGCGCTCGCGCCGGAGCACGCCAACGATGTCGAGCGCGCGCTGATCGAGGCGATGTCGGTGCGCTACGCGATGGAGCACGACTCGGAGTCCCGCAGGAAGATGGACGAGGCGTACGCCCGGGCCATGGCCGAGGTCTACCAGCGCTTCCCCGACGACCTTGACGTGGGAACGCTGTACGGCGAATCGCTCATGCTGCTCGAGCCGCGGCGGGGCCGCTGGGACATCGAGAAGCCCGCCGTACAGAAGATCCACGCCGTCCTGGAGGCCGTTCTGGCCATCGACATCGAACACCCCGGCGCCTGCCACCTCTACGTCCACGCGACCGAGCCCACCGTCAAGCCGGAGAAGGCGGAGGGGTGCGCCGATCATCTGGGCGCGGCGATCCCCGGGGCGAGCCATATCCAGCACATGCCGTCCCACACCTACAACCGGATCGGGCGCTGGGGGGACGCCGTGAGGGCCAACATCGACGCATGGCACTCCGACCTGCGGGCGGAACACGACATCGCGTGGGCCATCTACCCCTCCCACAACCTGCACATGCTCCTCTTTGCGGCTTCGATGGACGGGCAGGGCGCGGTCGCGATCCAGGCGGGGAGGGACTACGGCAAGATCGTCTCGAGCGGCAACTTCTACGAGGCCCTGACCATGCTTCGCTTCGGCCGCTTCGACGAGATCCTGGAGCTGGACGACCCGCCCGACGGGAGCATCCAGCGCGGCTTCTGGGACTTCTCGCGCGGCTACGCGTTCCTGCGCACCGGCGACACCGGACGCGCGAGGTTCTATCTGGAGAAGGTTCGCCTCGCGGCGGAGACGTCCGGATCGTTTCGGGGGCACTCGGCGGCGGACCTGCTCGCGGTGGTGGCCGGGATCCTGGAAGGGGAGATCCTGCGCGAGGAGGACGAGAACGAGCGCGCCGTCGAGGTGCTGGAAGCCGCGATCATCGTCGAGGACGGCCTGCGCTACGACGAGCCCGAGCCGCTCAACTTTTCGGCGCGGCACTGGCTGGGCGACCTGCTGCTGGAGATGGGGCGCTACGCGGCGGCGGAGGGCGTGTTCGAGGCCGCGCTCGAGGACCATCCCATGAACGGGTGGTCGCTCTTCGGCCTGGAGGCGGCGCTCCGGGCCCGGAACCGCATGTCCGAGGCCGATGAAGTCAACAGGCTGTTCCAGGAGGCCTGGGCGAGGTCGGACACCTGGATCACGGCGTCCATTTTCTAGTGGATCCGCTTGTAAGTCACTTTAGTTGAAGGATTTATCAAGCGATGGGGGACGTTCGCCGACGCCACTCCGAGACTTGACGTGCCTGCGTGGCTCCGGTAGCTTTCGTGTCCCCCTACAACGATTGATCGCGATGGCTCAGCGGCCCGCGATAAACAGAATTGTCATCAGAGGAATAGAGTGGAGCCTGTTGGATGAATGACCGTCCCATCCTCTCCGTGACCGGGCTTGGAGCCCGGGTAGCCGACGAGGATCCAGATATTCTGAAGGGCGTGGACCTCACAATCCGTCCCGGAGAGATCCACGCGATCATGGGCCCGAACGGGTCCGGCAAGAGTACGCTGGCCAAGGTGATTTCCGGCCACCCGGGTTACGAGGCCACCGCCGGTTCGGTGGTCTTCCAGGGCGAGGACCTGCTGGAGATGGAGCCCGACGAGCGGGCGCAGGCCGGCGTGTTCGTCGCCTTCCAGTACCCGGTGGCCATCCCCGGCGTGTCGATCGCGAACTTCCTGCGCACCGCCCTGCAGGCCCGGCTCGAAGACGGCGAGGAGCTCGATCTCTTCGACTTCCAGGATTTGCTCATGGAGCGGATGGAGCTCCTGGGCATGGACCCGTCCTTCGCGCAGCGCCCGGTCAACGACGGGTTCAGCGGCGGCGAGAAGAAGCGCAACGAGATCCTCCAGATGGCGGTGCTCAAACCGACGCTGGCCGTGATGGACGAGACCGACTCCGGCCTGGACATCGACGCGCTCAAGGTGGTCGCGCACGGGGTGAACACCCTCAAACAGGAGAACCCCGCGATGTCCGTGCTCCTGATCACCCACTACCAGCGCATCCTGAACTACATCACCCCCGATGTGGTCCATGTAATGGTGAACGGGAGGATCGTGGAGTCGGGCGGACCGGAGGTCGCGCTCGGCCTCGAGGAGCGGGGCTACGAGGAATACCGGAGGGTGCAGGTGGTCGCTTGACCGGCCGAAGCACCCAACTCACGCAGCAGGCAGGATTGGAACAGGGAGGGCCAAATGCCCAGCAATGAAGTCATACGTGGACTGGGGCTTGATGACTACAAGTTCGGGTTCGTCACCGATTCGGAGCCCGTCTTTCGGACCCGCCCCGGACTCGACACCGATGTGGTGCGCCAGATCTCGGCGCGCAAGGACGAGCCGGAGTGGATGCTGAAGAGCCGCCTGAAGGCGCTGAGGATCTACGAGGCGAAGCCGATGCCCCAGTGGGGCGGGGATCTCTCCGAACTTCAGGAAACGCTTGCCCAGACGTACTTCTACGTGAGGCCCCAGGAGCAGATGGAACGCTCCTGGGACGACGTGCCGAAGAACATCAAGGAGACCTTCGAGCGGCTGGGCATCCCGGAAGCCGAGCGCCGCATCCTGGCGGGCGTCGGGGCCCAGTACGACTCCGAGATGGTCTACCACTCGCTCAAGGAGGAATGGGAGTCCAAGGGCGTGATCTTCGACTCCATCGAGGACGGGATGAAGAATCACCCCGAGCTCTTCCGCGAGTATTTCGGGACGGTGATTCCGGCCGCGGACAACAAGTTCGCGGCGCTGAACTCGGCGGTGTGGTCGGGCGGATCCTTCGTCTACATCCCGCCGGGCGTGCATCTGACGACGCCGCTGCAGGCGTACTTCCGGGTGAACCAGGAGCGGCTGGGGCAGTTCGAACGCACGCTGATCATCGCCGGCGAAGGGTCCCGCGCACACTACATCGAAGGATGTACCGCGCCGGTCTACTCGACCGATTCCTTCCATTCGGGGGTGATCGAGATCATCGTCAAGCGGGACGCGCGGTTCCGCTATACCACGATCCAGAACTGGTCGAACAACATGTACAACCTGGTCACCCAGCGGGCACTGGTGAACCAGGGCGCCCACATGGAGTGGCTGGACGGCAACCTGGGCTCCAAGCTCACGATGAAGTACCCGTCCTGCTACCTGATGGGCGAGGGCGCGCACGGCGACATCCTGTCGATCGCGTACGCCGGCGACGGCCAGCACCAGGACACGGGCGGCAAGGTGATCCACGTGGCGCCGAACACCACATCGAGCATCGTGTCGAAATCGATCTCGAAGGGCACGGGGCGCTCCTCGTACCGGGGCCTCTGCAAGGTCTACGACGGCGCAACGAACGCGAAGTCCAACGTCGAGTGCGACGCCCTGCTGATCAACGAGACCTCCCGCACCGACACCTTCCCGTACATCGAGATCGACGAGAAGAGCGCGTCGGTGGGCCACGAGGCGACCGTCTCCAAGGTCGGTGACGAACAGCTCTTCTACCTGATGAGCCGCGGCATGGACGAGGCCGAGGCGATGGCGCTGATCGTGCGCGGCTTCATCGAGCCGATCGCCAAGGAGCTGCCGCTCGAGTACGCCGTGGAGCTGAACCGGCTGATCGAGCTCGAAATGGAAGGGAGCGTCGGGTGACCCACATGGCACCGCCAAGGGAACGCGCGGTGCGCGCGCTGAACAGGGACGCGGTGCTGGAGACGGGGCTGGCGGATCCCGCGTGGCTGAGGGCCCGCCGCGAGGAGGCGTGGGACATCTACATGGCCACGCCGCTTCCCTCGACGCGCTCGGAGGAGTGGCGCTACACGGATGTCGCACGCCTGCTGCCGCTCGACGGGCTGGAACCGAACCTTGAGGGGGCCGACGAGGTGCCCGATACCCTGCTCCGCACGATGGCCCATGACAAGACGAGCGCCGGGCGCGTCGTGGACGTGGACGGAACCGTCGTGTCGGTGGAGCTGGACGCGGCGCTGGCGGCGCGGGGAGTGGTGCTGTGCTCGCTGCGCGAAGCCGCACGAAGCTGCGATCCCGTGGTGGAGGAGCTCCTCGCGACCCGGGCCGTGCCCCCTTCCGACGGCAAGTTCCCCGCGCTGAACGCGGCCCTCTGGACCGACGGGGTCTTCCTGCGGGTACCGCGCAATGTCCGCCTCGAAGAACCCATCCGGCTCAGCCGCTGGGTCTCAAGGCCCGGCACCGCAACCTTCACCCGCATCCTCATCGTCGCGGAGGAGCTCAGCCAGGTCTCGTTCGTGGACGAGATCGTGTCCCCCGACTTCGAGTCGACCACCCTCGTCAACACCGCCGTCGAGCTCTTTTCGCGGGGGGGCGCCCAGGTGCAATACGTATCGCTGCAGCGCATGGGGCGGGGCGGGTTCTACATGGCCAGCCAGCGCACCCTCGCGGAGCGCGATTCCACCCTCGACACCCTCAACGTGGCGCTGGGCGGGTCGGTCGGCCGGGTCGACCTGAATGCCCAGCTCCTCGGTGCCGGCGCCAACAGCGACATGCTGGGCCTCTACTTCGGCGACGACGACCAGCACTTCGACTTCAACACGAGCCAGGACCACGTGGCGCCCGACGCGCGCAGCGACCTCCTGTACAAGGGGGCGCTGGACGGATCCGCCCGTGGGGTCTTCCGGGGGATCATCCGGGTTCACAAGGGTGCGCAGGGGACGGACGCCTACCAGACCAATCGCAATCTGATCCTGTCGGACGACGCCGTCGCCACCTCCCTGCCCAACCTCGAGATCGGCGCCGACGACGTGCGCTGCTCGCACGGGGCCACCGTGGGGCAGCTCGACGCCGAGTCGCTCTTCTACCTGATGAGTCGTGGACTGCGCCGCGAGCAGGCCGAACGCCTGGTGGTGCTCGGGTTCCTCGGCGAAGTGCTGAACAGGCTGCCGCTGGGAGGCGTGACCGAGAAGGTCACGAACGCGATCAAGGCGAAGCTGGGGCGCGTAAGGCCATAGCGGCCATGCTTCGCAGGAAGACCAGCAGCCGTGAGGCCCGGTGGATCAGGGTAGCGTCAGAGGCAAACGTGCCGACGGATGAGCTCACCGCGGTACCGACCGACGGGGGCCCGGTCGTGCTCGCTTGGGTGGACGGCAAGATCTGCGCACTCGAGGACCGTTGCTCGCATCAGGACTATCCGCTCTCGGCCGGTGAACTCGAGGACGGCGAGGTGGAATGCATATTTCACGGGGCCCGATTCGATCTCTGCACCGGCAGGGCCACCCGGTTGCCTGCCGTCGCCCCCGTGCGGACCTTTGATGTGGAGGTCCGTGACGGCGGGGTCTACCTGCGTCTTGACTGACCGGGCCGGCGGACCGGGCAACGCAGGGTAAAGGCCATGCAGACCACCGCGCTGGATGTCGCCGCCATTAGGCGGGATTTCCCCGTCCTCGACCAGACCGTGGACGGAAAGCCACTGGTCTACCTGGACAGCGCCGCTTCCTCCCAGAAGCCGCGTCAGGTCATCGACGCCATCAGCCGCTACTACCTGCGCGATCACGCCAACGTCCACCGCGGAGTACACGAACTGGCCCGTCGGGCCACGGAAGCGTACGAAGGCTCGCGCGAACGCATCGCGCGCTGGCTGAACGCGGCCGACGCCCGCGAAGTCGTGTGGACGCGCGGCACCAGCGAAGCGCTGAACCTCGTGGCATTCTCGCTGGGTGAAGGCCTGGGCCCCGCCGACGAGGTCGTCATCTCGGAGATGGAGCACCACTCCAACCTGGTGCCGTGGCAGCTTCTGTCCGCGCGCAAGGGGGTCCGACTCCGCTACGCCGGCCTGACCGACGACGGGCGCCTCGACCTGGACCACCTGGCATCCCTGCTCGGTCCGCGCACCAGGGTCGTCTCGCTTCCGCACGTCTCAAACGCGCTGGGAACCATCAATCCCGTGCAGCAGATCGGCGCGCTGGTCCGAAGCAGGAGCGACGCGGTCTTCATCCTGGATGGCGCGCAGGGGGCACCCCACCTCCCCCTCGATGTCCAGGCGCTGGGTTGCGATTGCTATGCCTTCTCGGGACACAAGATGTGCGGGCCGACCGGAATCGGCGGACTCTGGGCCAGGAGGACCCTCCTGGAGCGAATGCCCCCGTACCAGGGGGGCGGCGAGATGATCGAGCGGGTCTTTCACGAACACAGTACGTGGGCGGAAGTTCCCCACAAGTTCGAGGCCGGCACCCCCAACATCGCCGGGGCGGTGGGTCTGGCCGCCGCAGTAGATTATCTTGAAGAGGTGGGACTCGACGCCATACACCAGCACGAGATGTCCCTGACCCGCCGTGCGGTTTCGCTGCTTTCCGAGGTGGACGGCATCCGAATTCTGGGGCCGGACGACCTCAACGATCGCGCCGGAGTGGTGCCGTTCGTGCTGGAGGGAACCTCCGCCCAGGACGTAGCAACGATACTCGACGCCCAGGGCATTGCGGTGCGCGCCGGGCACCACTGCGCCCAGCTGGTGGTGGACCGCTTCGGCGTGTCCGCGACGGTCCGGGCATCCTTCTACCTCTATAACAGCGACGAAGAAATAAAGCGGCTCGCGGCGGGGATGGAGTTGGCAAGACGGCTCCTCCTGCCTTGACCCGGGGATGGCCCGGTGTGAAGCGCCAGCGATCCGACGCAGAAAGGATCAATCTCGTGTTCAGGAAAACGACCCCGGAACTTCGGCCGGCGATGCTTCCCGCGGGGATTCTGTGCGGGCTGCTCGCGACCCTGGGCGGCTGCGGTGATGACAGCACGGACAACGTGCAGTTCGGCGCCACCCTCCCTTCAGAGGAGCCCAGGGAGGTTAGCCATGCGGGCATGGACGAGGCCGACTACGGCGATCTGGACCGGGCCGACGTCGGGCTGCACATCACCTGGGCCCGGAACCCGATTTCGCGAGACCCCATCCCCGATGCACCGCTCGCCCGCCTCACGAACGTCTCGGCGGAGCCCATGGAGGGCTTCGACCGCGTCACCTTCGCCTTCGAACCCAGGATGGCCGGATACCAGCTGCGGCTGGTTGAGGAAGGTGGGGGAGGTTGCGACGGCGCCGAACCGGGCACGGACGCGCCCGTTCAGCTGGCCATCGAGTTTCCGCGGACCGTGTCCAACGACGGCGGGACCCCCCTGGTCGAGGCCCGCGACCTGACGCTGGACCTCCCGACGCTGGTCAGAGCGGTGCAGACCTGCGATGAGGGCGAGAAGGTGCGGTGGCTCCTGGGGGCGAGCGGCGAAATGGAGTACCGGCTGTTGGAAGTGTTGACGGGAAATCTCGTGGTCGTGGACCTGCGGAATCCACAAGTTGATTCTATCAGCCCGGCGGTAAGCGAACCGAGCTGAGCGCGTATGTTCAGCGTGACCATTGGCTTGGGTTCGCCAACACAGGGTGGAGGGAATCGATTTGCAGAAACTTGCTGGAGCAACTGTATGGACTATTGCGTTGGGGCTCTTTCTGGCATGTGATTCGGACGGAATCATTCGCTACGGGGTGGACCCGCCGCCGGATACGATTTCGACGGCTGTGGATTCGACAAGAGCGCGGACTTGCGCGAACGGCATGGCCGGCATCTACCCTTGCAATGGGATTGACCTGGTGTCCTATCTCACGGGCGAAGAGATCGGGGCAACCCAGGGCCTCGTGAACGACATGTGGGGCTGGACCGATCCGGTCACAGGTACGGAATGGGCGTTGGTGGGGCACGCCCTCGGGACGGCGTTCGTCAGCCTTGAAGACCCCGTCGACCCGCTGTACGCTGGTATGTTGCCCGTGACGGACGGGGCAAGCCCGAGCGCATGGCGCGACATCAAGGTATACCAAGATCACGCCTTCATCGTTTCCGACGCGGCCGGACAGCACGGCATGCAGGTCTTCGACCTCACGCGGCTACGGGAAGTGGCCAATCCTCCCGAGACTTTCGAGGCGACCACGCTCTACGACGCAATCCATAGCGCCCACAACCTCGTCATCAACGAGGAAACCGGCTTCGCCTATTCCGTCGGCGGCAGCTGGGGGGGGGAATCATGCGGCGGCGGGCTCCACATGATCGATATCCGCGATCCCCAGAACCCCGTCTTCGCCGGTTGTTTCGCCGACCCGGCGACCGGGCACGGGGAAACGGGATACACCCACGACGCCAATTGCGTCGTCTACAGAGGACCCGACACGGAGCACAGCGGCAAGGAAATCTGCTTCGGTTCCAACGAGACCGCCCTCAGCATCGCAGATGTTTCGGACAAGGAAGCCCCCAGCGCCCTGGCCGTGTCCTCGTATCCGAACGTCGCCTATGCTCATCAGGGCTGGTTGGATGAAGCGCATGAATACCTGTACATGAACGACGAATTGGACGAGGCCTTCGGTACGGTGAGCGGTACACGAACCGTGGTGTGGGACGTCAGGGATCTGGACGACCCGATACCAGTCAAGGACTTCATCGGGACTACGGAGGCCACGGACCACAACCTGTATGTCGTGGGCAACCTGATGTACCAGTCCAACTACCTTGCCGGGCTCCGCGTGATAAGCATCGCAGCCAGGGAGAACCCGGTTGAAGTGGCCTTCTTCGACATTGAGCCCGTTGACGAGAATCACGCGGGGCTTAACGACGGCTCCTGGAGCAACTACCCGTTCTTCGCGAGTGGCGTGATCGGGGTCACGTCCATGGGCGGCGGCGTCTTCTTCGTCAGGCTGTCCGACGGGAACTGACGCAGTCGGGCGCCGCTGTGCGCCGCCCCGGGCCGACTACTCTGGCACCTGCATCTAGAGAAGGCCTATCTTTGCCCAGAGCCCGGACTGCTGTGCCCGACCGTCAACATCCGGGCCGAGTTCCGCAGCGGTTGGAAGGCAGCCCCATTGCTCTTCCTTCTGCTCGCCTCCTGCACGGCCGGGGGCGAGCCCGCCGACCTGTTATTCGCGGGTGGGTCCGTGCTGGATGGCACGGGCGCCTCCTACCCCCCGTTCGGCTACCTGGAGTCGATCGCTGAGGGGATACGGATCGGGGAGGAGGCGGGAACCCGGGTCATCTTCAGCCATTACAATGCCCAGGGCGCCCACAAACTACGGCCGCGCGCCCGAGGGTGCGGCGCTGTCACCGAGCGGTCGGGAATGGGGGTCTCGACGCTTGCGGCGGAGGTTGAGGTGAACCCGCTGTTCGTGTATGAGGACCGGGCCGTGCCGGTGGATGCGCGCGTGGTGCTGGAAGGGCCAACGAAACCAGATCGGCCTTGAGTACGTCATGTCAGGTCAGTGAACCGGTCGTGCTTGCGCCGCCTGAGCGCCACGTTTGCCGGTCCATGGTCAGGTATCCCATACCAAGGAGACTCCCATGTCCCCTCTGCGTCCACCGTCGCTCTGTCGGGGAACCGCCGAACCGGACGCCGCGCCGGTCTTCTCCCTCCACCTCCTTCCTCCGGCCCTCGCCCTGGCCACCCTCCTCGGCGCCGCATGCGATTCCGCCTCGCGGAACCCCGGCCCCGCCACCACCGACAGCGCCGGCGTCCGGATCGTCACCAGCGATCCCGTCAGCTCCGACCTGACCTGCAGGGCCAACCCCGAACCGATGCTCACCGTCGGAGAGCCCGCAGGCGACGACGAGAATCTGTGGTTCAGCACGGTCCGTGGCGCTGGACTTCTGTCAGACGGCTCGATCGCCGTGATCGACAGGTCCAGCGAGGAGGTTCGGGTATTTGGTGCAGACGGGCGTCACCTCGTGTCCATGGGCCGCTCGGGTGACGGGCCGGGCGAGTTCCGGAGCGCCTGGTTCCTCTGGGTACTCCCGGGAGACACGCTGTGGGTCGGCGACTACCGCCCCTGGCGCTACAACGTCTTCACGCGGGACGGCCAGTTCGTGCGGGCGGCGCAGATGACGCCGGTCTACCCCAACCCGTCACGGGCTGGAGGCGTGCTGCGCAACGGAATCTCGGTCAACACCAGAACCACTTACATCGGCCGCAGCGATTTCACGGTGCCCGACACCCTCATTGTGGAGGCGCACGACACCGACGGGCAGTTGATCGCCACGGTGGCCCGTGTCCCGAACACGGTCGAGGGGATGACGGCCAAGTCCGAGATCGCAAACCTCACGCTTACGCCGCTCTTCGCCGCCTCTGCGTCGGCTGACGCGATCGGAAGCACCATCGCAGTTGGCCATGGCCGCGACCCCGAAGTGCGCCTGTTCGACGATGAGTTGCGTCTTCGGCGCATCGTGCGGTGGTCCGAACCCTCGAGGGGGGTGACCGCCGCCGACGTGAGCGCATGGCGCGACAGCTATGTGGAGAGCCTCGGAGGGCGTGATTCCGACAGGTGGGGGCCAAGCTCCGAGGCGATAGCCGACAGCGACAGGCCCGTGGCTGGCGTCTTCCCGGCGTTCAGCTCCATGATGCTGGGCACGGACGGGCGGCTGTGGGTCGCCCCCTACCGCAAGCCCGGGCAGGAGCCGCGGAGGTGGATGGCGTTCGAACCGGATGGAACCTTCTCCTGCCACCTGGAGCGTGTGCCGATCTCAATCCACGAGATCGGCGCCGACTACGTGCTCGGTGTTCAGACGGACGAACTCGGTGTCCCAACCGCGGTGATGTACCGCCTCGGCAGGCCGCAGCCTAATCCCCCGGGGGCCGCAACGCCACCTTGACCGCGCCGCTCCGCCGGTGGTCATCCGCTGCGCGGAGCGCGTCCCGGTACTGCCCCAGCGGGAAGACGTGCGTCACCAGATCGCCCAGCGCACGGGGATCGGCCGCCATCCGTTCCAGCGTGATGGCGAAGGTGTGCAGCCGGCGCCCGTCCCACTCCTCGGCCCCGTACCCCACGTAGCCCTGGATTCGCAGCTCGCGCGCCCACACGAACGTCAGGTCCAGCTTGCGCATCTGCCCTGCGCAGCCCAGCAGCACCACCCGCCCCCGCGCCGACGCATAGCCGATCGCCTGCGCCACGCTGCCCTGGCTCCCCACACAGTCGAAGACGACTTCGAACCCGCCCCCGGCGAACACCTCGTCCCCGACGACGGGCATGTACGCCCGGGCTCCCGTACCGATCAGCGCCTCGCGCGCCTGATCTCCCGGCGCGACCACTTCGTCCGCACCGAGCGCCCCCGCCAGCGAGGCCTCGTGGGGACGCTTCATCTGCGCCACCACGCGGCCGGGATAGCCCAGCGTGCGCAACGCCCAGATCGTCCCGGCAGCGATGGCCCCGCTCCCGATCACGAGGACCGGCCCCCGGGCCCGAAGCACCCCGCTCCGCAGCACACCGTGAACCCCGATCGAGAGCGGCTCGGCGAGCACGGCCACCGGGTCTGGCACCCCATCCGGGACCGCGAAGACCTGGCGGCGGTGGGCTACCATTTCCTCCCCCCAGCCCCCCGGAAGGTCCCTGTGGTATCCGATTGTGCTCCCCGGGGATAGTCCGCCATCCCACAGGCCCCCCTCAGGCCCCTGCTCACCCGCCAGCTCGCAGGTGGCGTGCGTCCCGCCGACGCACGAGCGACACCAGGAATCCGCCCCCCATCCCCGGGCCTCGCAATGGAGCATCGGGTCGACCACTACCCTGTCTCCCACCCGCACATGGGTCACGCCCGAACCCACCTCCGCCACCCGCCCCAGGATCTCGTGGCCCAGCACCGCCGGGAACGACCCGAAGGGTTCCATCGCCGGACTGGACCGGTAGGCGACGTTCCCCAGGTCGCTGCCGCAGATCCCGCACAGCAGGACTTCGATCCGCACCCAGTCGTCACCCGGGAGCGCGGGCGGCACCCGGTCGACCAGACCCAGCCTGGATGGCCGGCCATACACGAAGGCGTCGCTGAGCTTCCCCAGACTCCGGGCCATGAGGTACCCGGGAATCGTTACGTTGAATTCAACGGCTCTCAATGGCGGGTCCGGCTTTCGATGGCGGGTCCGTTCGGTGCGGCGCTTGGCGGAACGTGGTAAAGTGGCGTGAGGGGGCGCACGCGGGAAGGTGGCGTCCGACCGGGCACCGTCCGTTCCGCGCCCAAACACGAGGTTTCCGAATGAAGACAGCGATCATCGCCGGCTGCCGGACACCCTTCGTCAAGTCCGGTACCCATTTCAGCCGACTCACGGCAATCGACCTCGGCCGCCACGCGGTCACGGAACTCCTGGCGAGGTCGGAAGTGCCTCCCGGCGAGGTCGACCAGGTCGTCTACGGCACCGTCGTCCACGACCCCCAGGCCCCGAACATCGCGCGCGAAGTCGGACTCTCCACACTGCCCCCCAACGTCCCCGCCGTGACCGTTTCGCGCGCCTGCGCGTCGGCCAACCAGGCGATCTCGGACGGCGTCAACCTGATCGAGAGCGGCAATGCCGATGTGGTGGTCGCCGGCGGGGCCGAGTGCCTGTCCCGCATCCCCATCCTGGTCTCCGACCGTCTCTCCCGAACCCTCGTCGCGGCTTCGCGTGCCAAGACCCTGGGCGCGCGGCTCCGCACCTTCGCCCGCACCCGGCCCCGTGACCTGGTGCCGGTGGCGCCGGCGATTGCCGAGTACTCCACGGGCGAGACCATGGGCGCAGCGGCCGAGCGCATGGCCAAGGAAAACGGTATCGGGCGCGAGGACCAGGACCGGTGGGCGCTGGGGTCGCACAGGAAGGCGCACGCCGGAACCGAAGACGGGCGGCTTACCGCGGAGATCGCGCCGCTCTACGTCCCGCCGAAGTACAAGAAGACCGTGGAGAAGGACAACGGGATCCGGCCCGACACTTCCATGGAAGCGCTCTCCGGGCTCCGCCCCGTCTTCGACCGTGAGTTCGGGTCGGTCACCGCCGGGAACTCCTCACCCCTCACCGACGGGGCGTCCGCCGTGCTGCTCGCCTCCCCCAACCGGGCCCGCGACCTCGGCATGGAGCCGCTCGGGTACGTCCGCGCGTACGCGTTCACCGCACTCGACCCGGCCGCGCAGCTCCTCCAGGGTCCCGCCTACGCTGCGCCCATCGCGCTGGACCGCGCCGGCCTCACCATGGGCGACATCGAACTCCTCGAGATGCACGAGGCCTTCGCCGCCCAGGTGCTGTCGAATCTGCAGGCGTGGGACTCCGACCGCTTCTGCCGCGAGGAGCTTGGCCGCAACGGGAAGCTGGGGCACCCCGATCCCGAGCGGATCAACGTGATGGGAGGATCGATCGCGATCGGCCACCCCTTCGGCGCCACCGGGGGCCGCCTGACAACCACGCTGCTCAACGAACTCCGCCGAAGGGACGGTCAGTTCGGCATGGTGACGGTCTGCGCGGCTGGGGGAATGGGATTCGCGATGGTGCTGGAGCGGGGGAGTGGTTGACCGCCCCGCCTAACCTGAATCCGGGCGAAGGATGTCCAGGCGCACCACATGGTTTACGCCCAGATCATCGTCGTCGGTCGCGTAGATTGCGCTGTCGGTAATCGACCTGATCCACATCCCTTCAACGCCTGGCGGAAGCTCCGGCTGCCCCAGATACCTTCCCTCCCGGTCGAAGACATCGAACGTCAGGCCCCCCGGCCCGGTTTGCCGCAACCAGAGGGTGCCGTCGTCCGATACCCAGAGTCCCCCATCGAACGGCGGGTACACCCGGGGAACATCATCCACGCTGAGGCGCGGAGTAATCCTGCTGGCTCCCTCGACGTACCTCTCAAGTGGTTCGAGGGCGGCGGCGCGGGCGGAATCGGGGATCGCGACAGGCTCGAATTGGCGCCGGATCGTCAGGAGCGTATCGCCCTCCGTGCTCATCCGGATGATGTCGTAGCTGCTCTCGCCGCAGTGTCCGCAGAGCAGCCACCAATCGGTTCCCCGACCACGCTGAAACCTGGTTGACCGGGCAAACGGCAGTGCCTGATCGATCCGGTGGTTGCTAGGGTACTCGAAAACAATCAACGGTCTCTCCGGGAGCTCCAGCTTCGGCGGCTCCACCACACCGGCAGAATCGAGCAGCCCTTCGGAATTGAAACGGAAGGCTCTGGTAAAGAGCCGCTCACTTTCCCGGTCGTATTCCGACACCAGAAAGCGTCCGTCCAGGTGTCGGGCCGTCCATCCGACCCACTGGGATCCGCCACGCATCATGGACACACGGTCCCGATCCGCAGTCCCTCCACCACCCGCCACCGCTCCTCCGGGTTTTCGTCCCACAGCCCCTCCGCCGGATTCGTCACGAGCACGGACCCGTTCGCAAGTGTGTCGCAGGACGGGCCCGCAGAGGCAGGCGGCGCGGCGTCGCCTGCGCAGGCACCCAGCCAGAGGCCGGGTATGACAGTGAGAAGGCCTCTCATCGTTGGCCATCCAGAGCGCATCGACATCGTTGCTGCCCTTCCTGTGGGGGCGACTACTCGCCCGCCCCCGCTACCCGCATCGCCGCCTGGATCGCCCCCGCCAGCCTCTGCGGATGTTCCGATCCCACGTAGATCTGCTTGCCGCTCTTCAGCGTGACCGCCACCGCCTGGCATCCCCGGATCGTCCAGGCTGTTCGACCGGGCCGCCACTTGATTCCCCAGCCGCCGAACTCGATGAGCGGGCGGTAGGTCAGGCCCCGCACGGACTCGATCTCGGAGAAATGGATGTGCTTGCGGACGAGGTGGACCGGCCCGAAAGCGATGAGGATGTGATCGTCCAACACCTCGACGTCCAGGCGCGTGAACACGGCATTCACCGCCAGGAGGAGCAGGAATACGAGCCCGAGAATGGCCACTACCGGAGCGATTTCGGACGAGAATTGCCCGTCTGCGGGGGAGCCCGCCCGGAATACGGCAGAGCCGGTCCTGATGATCGCTACCAGAAAAGCGCCCCACATGAGCGCCATCACCCACAGCGGCGCCCACGTCTGTTCGCGATAGTGCGCGCGGTCGTCACCCATTCCGTGCCTGCGGTTCGTCATCTCAGCCTCCGGCCAGGTCCCCGAGTGCGCGCCGCACCTGGACGGGCACCATCGCCCGGCGCCACTCGGTATCCACGATAATGTTGTCGAGCGGACGGCACTGCGCACCCGCCCGCTCCGCCAAAGCATCGATCACCTCCGGGCCGAGCCGCTCGCCCACCGCGATCTCGTCCCAGCCGGCCAGAACCCGCGGCCTGGCACCCAGCGCCGACACGACGCCGGTGAGCCCGGCCATGGTCCCGTCCTCCTCGAAGTCGCCCACCACCGCCACGGAGAGCAGGGGGAAGTCGATCGAGTTGCGCTGCCGCAGTTTGCGGTAGGCGCTCCTGCGCACAGCCCTATTCCTGCACACAGCCCTATTTAAGGGAATACGAATCCCAGTGAGGATTTCATCACTCGTGCGGCGCGTGTTCCAGATTCCGTCGGTCACGAAGAAGTCGCCGGCGTCGAGTTCGCGGGTGCCCGCCGGGCCGGCCAGCGTCAAGGTGGCGCCGAGGGCGATCAGGTTGGGGGGCGTGTCAGCCGAGTGGGCCGCGACGCACTTCCTGCCGACCCTGGTGACGTGGCAGACATCCCCGTCCTTCTTCAGGCAATACCCGAGCGCGCCCCGCCAGAACTCGGTCTGGTTGTAGTAGGTGCAGCGCGTGTCGAGACAGACGTTGCCGCCGATGGTCCCCATGTTGCGCAGCTGCGGGCCGGCGACGAGGCCGGCGGCGGTGGCCAGCCCGTTGAAGTGGCGGCGGACGAGGGGGTTGGCGGAGACGTCGGCCAGGGTCTCGAGCGCGCCGATGCGGAGGGAGTCGCCGGAAGGGCGCGAGCCGACCGCGCCGCCGCCAGCCAGGGGGCCGCCAGCCAGGCCGCCGCCGGCCGGCCCGCCGCCAGGAACGACCTGGATGCCGCGCATCGCCTCGATGCCGTTGAGCGAGACCACGTGAGCCGGGGTGAAGAGGCGGTGCTTCATGTTCGGCATCAGGTCGGTGCCGCCGGCGATGGGCATCGCGTCCGGGCCGTGCTCGCCGAGGAGCGCCACCGCCTCTTCGACGGTGCGGGGACGGTGGTACGTGAAGGGAGGGAGCCGCAGCATGGGGCTAGCGGGGCGGGGCCAGCGGCCGCGCGACCATGATCCCGTCCTGGCCGTCGATGCGCCGGATCCGCTCGGCGAGCGAGTCGTCGCTGAGCTGCACATGGGAGCCGACCAGGGGGGCGTGCAGGAGGCGCAGCACGCCGCCGCGCCAGACGGCGATGCCGGTGTGCGCGATGTCGAGGCCGGGCACGGTGCTGGTCGCCGCGATGATGTCCCCGTCCTGGATGAGGTGTTCCCGGGCGGGGATGTCGGCTTCGCGGATGTAGTGGCGGGTGTCCGGCTGCAGGCGGGTCTCCATGTCGGTGATCGTCGCCAGCACCGCGGGCTCCGCAAGCTGCCGGTACGCATCCGGGTGGGTCGACATGAAGTCGATGGGGGACGGGTCGTTCACGCCGCCAAGCTCCTCCGAGATCCCGTCGACCAGCCCCATCGCCTCGTTGTCGGCGATCCACTCGCTGAAGTAGTGAAGGCGGCTGGGGTAGCCGTCGAGCACGCCGCCCCGGTAGCGGACGCCCGTGAGTTCGCGCCGGTAGGCGGCCTTGAAGCGGTCCAGGTCGTCGGTCACGTCCGGTGTCGCGGACCAGGCCAGGCGGGCCAGCACCAGCATGTTCTCGACGAAGGTCACGCAGTCGAGCGCCTCGAGGTTGATGACCAGCCGTTCAGGCCCGGAGAGTTCCAGTGTGTGAGGTTCGTAGGGGGTGTCGATGAAGCGTTCGCCGATGCGCGCGAGGGCTTCGCCGAAACGGGGGAGGGTGTCCAGCCGCGCCTCCAGCGCCCAGGAAAGTTGCTCGCGGGCGATCTCCCAGTCGCGGGCGGTGCCGTCGGCGGGACGCTCCTGGATTCCTTCCGGCGCGCGCGCCCCGGAGCCGTCCGCTTCCGCGCACGCGGCCGTAACGAGAGACCACGTCAAGCATCCCACGAAAACCCGCCGGCACCCCCGCATTCGACCGCTCATTTCACCCCTGCAGCGACAGTGACCCGCGACGCCGAAGCCGCCCTCCGCCCCTCCTCCGCCGCTTGCAGCGCCCGCCACACCCGCGGCGGCGAGAACGGCAGCGAGTCCATTCGCACCCCGATCGCGTCGTGAATCGCGTTGGCGATCGCCGGGATCGACGGATGCAGCGGCCCCTCCCCCGCTTCCTTCGCGCCGTACGGTCCCTCCGGGTCGATCGACTCGATGATGAGCGACTCGAGCTCCGGGGTGTCCAGGCTCGTGGGGATCCGGTAGTCCAGCAGCGAGGGCGCGTTGTGCAGCCCGGCGCGCCCCTGGTCCGCCGACTTGAAGATCTGTTCCTCCATCAGCGCCTCGCCGAAGCCCATGTACGCCGAACCCTCCATCTGCCCCGCGACCAGCACCGGGTTCAGCGCGCGCCCGCAGTCGTGCGCGATCCAGATCTTCTCGACCGTAACGAACCCCGTCTCGGGATCGACCTCGACCTCGGCGACGTGCGCCGTGAAGGAGTACGCCGGCGAGGCGCCGATCGTCGCACCCCGGTAGTCCCCATGCACGTCCTTGGGCGTGTTGTAGGATCCCGTCGCGCCCAGCGTGCCGAACTTCGCCTCGGCCAGGTTGAAGGCTTCGCGCAGCGGCATCTTCACGCTGGTATCCCCCGCCCGCACCGCCAGCCCCCCCGCCAGCAGCACCTCACCCGGCTTCGCGTCCCACGCCTCGGCCACCGCGTCCTGCACCATCACCTTGATTCGCTTCGCGGCCTCGATGCAGGCGTTGCCCAGCATGAACGTCACCCGGGACGAGTACGCACCCAGGTCGACCGGCGTGAAGTCGGTGTCCCCGGCGAGCACCCGGATGTGGTCGAGCGGCACGCCCAGCTCCTCGGCCACGATGTACGTCACCATCGAGTCCACCCCCTGCCCGATCTCGGAGGCGCCCGAGAACACCGACACGCGCCCGGACCGGTCCACCTGCAGCTGCACCCCCGACTGCGGCATGTCGTTCGGGTAGATCGGGTAGTTCGTGCCCGTGATGTAGGTGGATCCCGCGACGCCGACGCCCCGCCCGTAGGGGAGCTTCCTGTGCTTCCGCTTCCAGCCGCTGGCCTCCTCCACCGCGTCGAGGCATTCCAGGAAGCCGTTGGAGGTGACGCGCAGGTCGTTGACGGTGCGGGTGTTGGGGCCGATGAAGTTGCGGCGCCGCAGTTCGATCGGATCGATCGACAGCGCCTCCGCGATGCGGTCCAGCTGCACCTCGAAGGCGAAGCGGGGCTGGACCGATCCATGCCCGCGCTTTGGTCCGCAGGCGGGCTTGTTGGTGTAGGCGCGCGTGGAGTGGAAGCGGTAGGCCGGCATCCGGTACGGTGCGGTGAGCAGCTGTCCGGAGTAGTACGTGGTGACGAGTCCGAAGGACGCGTACGCCCCCCCGTCCAGGACGATCTCGGCGTCGACCGAGGTGAGGAGACCTTCGCGGGTGGCACCCGTGCGGTAGCGCATGTGGAAGGGGTGGCGGCCCCGGTGGGCGTAGAAGACCTCTTCCCGTGTGTAGAGGATCTTGACCGGGCGGCCCGTCATCATCGACAGCTTGGCGACGCAGAACTCCAGGTCGAAGGGCTCGGACTTGCCGCCGAACGCACCGCCGACCGGCGGCTGTATGACGCGCACCCTGGCCGGATCGACCTCCAGCACGCGGGCCAGCTCGCGGTGTAGGTAGTGGGGGACCTGGGTCGCCGACCACACGGTGAGTTTGCCGTCGCCCTCGGCCAGCCCGATCGCGCAGTGAGGCTCGATCGGCGTGTGGGTGGTGCCCTCGAAGAAGTAGTCGCCCTCCACCACCAGGTCCGCGTCCGCAAACCCGTCCTCCACCTCGCCGAACTCGAGCTTCACCACCTTGGTGACGTTCCCGTTCCAGCCCGGCTTGCGCGGCTCGTGGATGTACGGCCCCGCCTCGGCCGCAATCGCTTCGTGCGGGTCCAGGTACGCGGGCAGCTCCTCGTAGGTGACGTCGATGAGGTCGAGCGCGGCGATCGCCGTGTCCTCGTCCACCGCTGCCACCGCCGCCACCCCGTCTCCGATGTAGCGCACCTTGTCCACGCAGAGCGGATACTCGTCGGGGGTCCAGGGGATGATCCCGTAGGTCGTTGGCATGTCGCGGCCGGTCACGACTGCGTGGACGCCGGGAAGCGCCTCAACGCGCGAGGTGTCGATCGCCACGATGCGCGCGTGCGGGTGCGGGCTGCGCAGGATCTTGCCGTGCAGCATTCCGGGCAGCCGGATGTCGTCGGTGTAGCGGGCCCGGCCGGTGGCCTTCGCCAGCCCGTCCACCTTCCGCATGGGGCGACCGATGGTGGAGAGGCGCACGTCCTCGCCGACGCGCTCGGTCCCCGTCCCGGCCGATCCGTTCGTCGCGGCGGCGCCGCTTCCGTCTCGCTTCATCACTCGCCCAACCTCGCCGCCGCGGCCTCCACGGCATCGTAGATCTTCGCGTAGCCGGTGCAGCGGCAGAGATTCCCCGCCAGCGCGGAGCGGATCTCCTCCCGGGTCGGCGACGGGTTCCTGTCCAGCAGCGCCACCGAGCTGCACAGGATGCCCGGCGTGCAGAACCCGCACTGCGCGGCCCCGTTCAGGTCGAATTCGTCCTGCACCGGGTGCGGCTCCGTCCCGGTGGCGAGCCCCTCCACGGTGCGCACGTCCTTCCCCTCGGCCTCCCACACCGGCGTGATGCACGACAGCACCGCGCGGCCGTCCACGATCACCGTGCAGGCCCCGCAGTCACCCTTGTCGCACCCCTGCTTCGACCCCGTCAGCCCGAGTCCGTAGCGAAGTGTCTCCAGCAATGTGTAGTGGGCCGGCACCCCGCACGCCCGCTCGTCCCCGTTGACCCTGAGTCGCACGACTTCCATCCGGAACCTCCTCGTCACTCTCTAAATATCGGTTCTGGACGGGGTATGGGGCCAGTGCGAACGCCACCCCACAAGGGAGACTCTATATATACTTGATGGGCACAGTATCCCTTCGAACCCACTCAGGACGACAGAAGCATGCCCTATTCGGAGATGATGGTCGCGCCCATGCGGGGCGACATGGTACGCATTGGATTTCAGGAACTTCACGACGCCGAACAGGTCGAGCAGGCGATGGACGCCATGGAGGGCACCGTCCTCGTGGCGGTCAACTCCGTGTGCGGATGCGCGGCCGGGATCTTTCGGCCCGCCGTGGCCATGGCGCTGCAGGCGGACAAGCAACCCGACCACAAGGTCACCGTCTTCGCGGGACAGGATCTCGACGCCACGGCGGCCGCACGGACGCGCCTCGTCGGCTACCCGCCCTCGTCACCGTCGATCGCGCTGCTCAAGGACGGAGACGTGGTCTTCATGCTCGAGCGCTTCCAGATCGAAGGACGCTCGGCCCCGGCGATCGCCAGCGACCTGCAGGCGGCCTTCAACGAGCACTGCTGAGGGACGGGCTGGGCCGGAGCCCCCTACTCGGCCTTCCTGCCCGCCAGCCAGCCGTCCACCGAAAACTTGCCCGGCCCGGTGGCGAAGAAGTAGAGCCAGGTGAAGCTGTAGAACGCGGCGAGTTCACCCCGGTTCATGATGGGCCAGAAGCCGCTCGGGGCGTGGCGCCAGAAGTACGCGACCGCCATCTGGCCAGCCAGAAGGAAGGCCACCGGGCCAGTGAGCAGTCCAGCCATCATCAGCAGTCCGCCGAAGAACTCCAGGATCCCGGCGATCCCCGTCGCGCTCATCAGACCCTCGACCTGGTTGCCGCCCAGCGCCCCGAAAAGCTTCTGGGCGCCGTGTTGCATGAAGAGAAAACCGGCAACGATGCGCAGCGCGTTGTGGGACAGTTCCTTGAGCCCGGGGTGATCGTGTTTGAACATGTTCCGACTTCCTCCTCACGGGTGGGTTGATTTCTCGGACTGCGAAAACACCGACAGCTTACGGGCTGTGCCGGACCTGCGCTACCGAAGCCGCCGCCTGGCCTCCCGCGCCGCCAGCTGGCTGGCCCGCCTGGCCTGCTTCTTCTCAATGCGGCGCCTGCGCCTGGCCTGCCTCTTCGACTCGCCCGGGCGCCGGCACTCCACCTCCACCGAGCCAAGGACCGCGACGCCGTCGATGCGCACCACCGGCGCATCAGGATCGAGCGGGGCCGAGGGGTCGCCGGGCTGTTCGCCGAAGGAACCGAGGATGGCGGAACCCGCGCACTGCACATGGAGTCCGGGCGGGACAAGAATCTCCACCGAACCCATGAAAGCGAGCGCCTGGATGCGGCACTCCCCGGGACCCAGCATCGCCTCGCGCAGGTCGATGACCGCCGAACCCAGCGCCGCCACGAAGGTGTTCTGCCGGGCCGGAATCCACCGGCCCACCCGCTTCGTCTCACCGAACAGGGCAACGGCGCGGTCGCTGGCCCGCACCCGGCCGGCGGGCACGTCCGGCGTCATGCGCTGAAGTGCATCGACCGATGCGCTCCGGGGGGCCGGCCCGGCCGCGGGGCTCCCCGTCCGGATACCGTCAACCGCCTGCGCCAACTCCGGCATCGTGGCGGCGGCGTGCACGATGCTCACCCGCCGCTCGAAGTCCTCGACCGTCAGCATGTCCCGGGCGAAGCACTCGGCGAGCACATCGATCGACTCGTCCTTGGCGTCGGCCAGCGTGGTCTCGGGGTCCGGAGCCAGATCGCGCCCGGCCACCCCGCCCTCGCGTCGCTTCCTTCCGCTCATCTCGCGCGCCTCCCCATCCTCATTCCAGCGTGATTTCGATCACGGTCCCGCCACAGGCCTTGCAGAAGCGCGCGTCGTGGTCGTGGTCCGCGGTCCGGCAGGAGGAGCACACCATGTCGCCGGCTGCGCTCGGCGCGACGCCGCCTCGGCCCGCTGCCCGCGCCGCGTACACCATCTCCACACTCACGATCCCGGTGGGCACGGCAATCATCCCGTACCCCATCAGCATGATGATCACCGCCAGGAATTGCCCCGCCGTCGTCTGCGGCGTGATGTCTCCGAAGCCTACGGTGGTCAGCGTCACCACCGCCCAGTAGACCGATGCCGGGATCGAGGTGAAGTCGCTTCCAGGTCTGGTGGACTCGATCAGGTACATGAACGATCCCAGGATCACGACCAGTGTGAGCACAGTGATCAGGAAGACGATGATCCGGTAGCGGCTGGCCGCCATGGCACGCGCGAGCGTCCGTGCCTCGCCCAGGAACCGGACAAGCTTGAGGACGCGGAAGACACGCAAGACCCGCAGCACGCGAATGATCATGAGGAAGCGGGTGCCCGGCAGCAGGAGGCTCAGGTAGGTCGGGACGATGGCCAGGAGGTCGATGATGCCGAAGAAGCTCAGTGCGTAGCGGCGTTTCGACTCTACCGACGCAAGCCTGCCCGCGTATTCGAGGGTGAAGAGGATCGTGAAGACCCATTCGGCGGCGAGCAGAAGCATCCCGTGGCGTAGCATGATCGACTCCACGGAATCGAGCATGACCACCAGGACGCTGGTGAGGATCGCCACGATGAGGACGATGTCGAACGCCCTGCCACCCGCGGTGTCCGTCTCGAAGAGGATGTCGTAGAGCTGCCCCCGCCACGCCGGGCCGTTCTTCGCGCGACTGATCGGGGCGGCCACGGGCTGCTACTCGGCGTGCTCCGGAATCCCGCTCGGGCAGGACACTCCGGTGCCGCCCAGCCCGCAATACCCACCCGGGTTCTTTGCGAGGTACTGCTGGTGGTACTCTTCGGCGTAGTAGAAGGGGGGCGCGTCGGCAATCTCCGTCGTGATCTGCCGGTGTCCGGCGGCGTCCAGTTCCTTCTGGTAGCGCGTCCGCGAAGCTTCGGCGAGCCGCTGCTGATGATCGCCGATGGTGTAGATCGCTGAACGGTACTGGGTCCCTATGTCGGCTCCCTGCCGCATCCCCTGCGTGGGGTCGTGCCCCTCCCAGAACCCCGCGAGCAGCGTCGGGTACGCGATCGCATCCGGATCGAAGACGACCAGCACCGCTTCCGTGTGGCCCGTGCGGCCGGAGCAGACCTCCCTGTAGGTCGGGTTGGGGGTAGGGCCGCCCTGGTAGCCGACCGCCGTCGAATAGACGCCCGGAAGCTCCCAGTACAGCCGCTCCGCTCCCCAGAAGCAGCCCATGCCGAAGCAGGCTCGCTGGAAGCCGTCGGGAAAGGGGGGCTGGATCCGGTTACCGTTCACATGGTGGAACTGCGGCACCACGAGCGGCTCCTGCCGTCCGGGAAGATGCTCGCCGCGCTTCGGCATGCGCGAGCCGAGCGGAAGCCTGGACTTGTAACTTGCAAACATGGCCCAAGGAAGGTAATAGAGTTCGCCGAATTTTTCTCGGATTCCGCCCATGCGCTGGACACTGAACAGGGATGTCGTGGCCCCCGGCCCCTATCCGGCCCGCCTCCGCCGGGTCGTCGGGAGTGGTGCACACCGGGCCGCGCGGGCCGAGATCGAGTCGTGGCCGGGATACCGGGCGACGCCGCTCCGGTCTGCGCACCGTTTGGCGCGGCGGCTGGGCGTGGAGGCGGTCTGGGTGAAGGATGAGAGCGGGCGCTTCGGGCTCGGGAGCTTCAAGGCGCTGGGGGGGGCCCATGGGGTGCGGCATGTGGTGGGCCGTGCGGGGATTTCAGTGGGGATCACGGTCACCTGTGCCTCGGACGGCAACCACGGGCGGTCAGTGGCGTGGGGCGCCCAGATGTTCGGATGCGACGCCGTGATCTACCTGCCGGCCCACGTCACCGAGGCCCGGGCCGAGGCGATCCGGTCGTTCGGCGCCCGCGTGGTGCGGTTGGACGGCGAATACGACGACGCCGTGGCCCAGGCCGACCGGGATGCGCGCGCGCATGGCTGGACCGTGATCTCGGACACCTCCTACGAGGGGTACATGGAGATCCCGCGTGTGGTGATGGTGGGATACACAATCATGGTGGAGGAGGTATTGAGTAGCCTCATGGGATGGCAGAGTGTGACAGGCCCATCCCTGCCCACCCACGTGTTCATTCAGGGTGGGGTGGGTGGGCTGGCCGCGGCGGTGATCGGGCACCTGTGGGGGAGGCTGGGGCCGGACCGGCCGGTGGCCGTGATTGTGGAGCCGGAGGAGGCCGACTGCCTCCTGAGCAGCGCGCGTGCGGGGAAGCCCGCCGCCAGCCGGGGCAGCCTCGACACCATCATGGCGGGGTTGAGCTGCCGCGAGATCTCGCGGCTGGCGTGGGAGGTGGTCGGCGCGGGGGCGCACGCCTTCATGACGGTGGCGGACGAGGGTGTTCCCGCGCTGATGCGGGAAGCCGCACGGGGCGAGCTCGGGGAGCCGTTCGAGGGGGGGGAATCGGGGGTGGCGGGGCTGCTGGGCCTGATCGAGGTCGCGCGGGACGGGGAGCGCCGCCGCGAAATCGGGCTGGATGAGCGCTCGCGCGTGCTCGTGTTCAATACGGAGGGCGCGACCGACCCGGGCCGGTATGCGCGAATCGTGCAGGGTCGCCCCCGCACGGATTAGCTTTCACCAACGGCAATCCCCCCAACCAACGAGGCTCCGCCCGATGAGCGACCCCTTCTACACCGCCCGCGCCAGCGTGGCCAAGGTGGACGGCATCCACCGGCGCGCCACCCTGGAAGACGGCACCGAAATCGACTTCGGCGTCCACGGCCCGATCAAGTCCCACTTCCGACTCGACGACGAGCCGGACCGCCCCCTTCCCGTCGACTACCTGGTCGCGGCCGCCGCCGGCTGACTACTCGGGACACTCAACGGCGCACTGGAGGTGCGCGGGATCCCGATGGCGAACGACGCGATCAGCGTGGAGGCGGAGGGCACCAACGAGGTCGTGGACCGTGTGGTGGTGCTGACGAAGATTCATGCGCACTACACGATCCGGCTGCCGGTCGGCGCACCGCGGGAGAAGGTGGACCGGGCCTTGGCGACGCATGTGGCGAAGTGCCCGACCGCGAGGAGCCTGGAGGGTGCGGTGGAGGTCACCTGGTCGGCGGAGGTGACGGAGGGGTAGGGGGCAGAGAGGGGCCCGACAGACGGACCGCGCCCGGGCTACCGCCTCTCGAACCGCACCCGTGCCGCCCGCTGGACACCGAGCGTGTCGGCCGTCACCCCGTACAGCGCGGACTCCGTAGCCCACGGCGCCGGCAAGTCGAGGATGCGGCTCGGCCACCGATAGTGCGCTACGAGCGTCGTTTCGTCCCACACGTCGGCATTGCGCACCGACTCGCCTGCTGCAAGCGTCTTCACGACCCACAGCCGACCCGCGCTATCGAAAAACATGTCCGCCAGCGGCGGCTTGCGGTCGGGAATCTGGAAGGGGTGTCTGCCGATGCCGGCACGATCCCGGTCGCGTTCCATCCGGCTTTGCGCCCAGTCCCTGTCACCCTCGCTCAGCGGCGGTCCCTCCAGCGCGGGACCCTCGATCAGGGCAACGGTGCCATCGGGATGGTGGAGGTTGATCGCATAGTCCGAGGTCACCGCATCCGCCCATGTACCGCCGTTCGTGTGGGCGTGAATCCATTGCGGGCCGAAGGGCTGATGGAGGTACATGGAGCCACTGATCCCCGCTCTGCTAAACGGCACGGTCGCCTGGCTAACGGTCTGGCGCTCCGCCTCCGCCATCAAGACGGTGTCCACGGCCCCGTCGGGAAGCACGCGGAGCCGTGCATACAGGCTCACGTCGCCGTAGCCGCTCACGGGACCGACACTGACAAGGTCGCCCCCCATGTCGAAGGTGAATGGAGCCCGCAAGCCGATGTTACCGGGGTGGGGAGTTCTGAGGACCCGCTGGTACTCCGCGCCGTCCGAACCAAGCACGAACACGCTGTACCGGGCACTCTCGCGCACCCATAGTTCCCCATCCGGGCCAAACTCCACACAGCATAGGTCTCCGAATTCGCCGGGGCCCTCCCCCGGCCCGCCGAAGTGGAACGCGAAATCCCCTTCGGGCCCGAAGACCCGGATTTCGGCGGAATTCCGGTCCGTGACGACTATCCGTCCCAGTTCGTCGGCCACCACGTCCAGGATGTAGGAGAACAGATAGGGGTCGTCGCCGTCGACCTCACCGATCTCGAGGTCGATGGTGCCCTCGAAAGTGGGAACCTCCGGCAGGGCAACATCGGATTCCCCTCCCTCGGAACAGGCGGTCGCGGCCAGTAGGAACGCCGCCGCAACGGTCCGTCGGCACGGAACACGCTTCATGTCATTTCTCTTTCGCTGAGTGCGGTTGGAATCTACAACTACGGCAGGACCAACCGGTACAGCCACACCGTCTGGACGCCCGATTCCGACTCGTCCCGCAACAGCACGTAATCCGGCCCGAATTCCGTCACGACCCACCATCACCGCGGAAAACGGCCGGGAAATGCAGGCGCAGCCGGACGGCGTGAGCAACTCCGGTGTCAGGATTCGTGAGGGCCGCAAGAATATCGCCGTTCTCACACAGAAACTTCAACGTGTATCTCCGATCGAGCAACGCCTCCGCAACCAACGCCGCCTCCTCGTCCGCCCCGCTTTTGGGATCAAATACCTGCCACAGCCATCGTTCCTCTTCTCCCATGTCCACGACATTCAGGATGTATCCGTTGCCCAGCCCGATGACGTACATGGAACGGGGCCAGGCATCCCTGAAACTCCAGGACGTCTCGCCGCCCTCGTTGCTCGCCTCTACGATCGTGATTCCTGGTGGTTCGAACAGCTCGGGCATGCTAACGACGGGGCGCTCGGTCCAGTCGTTCTCCCCTGTGGACGAACGCTCGAACAGAACGATTTCGTGAGGCGCGAACGGAGCAAAAAGGAACGATCCATCCGGCAATGCATGCACGGGCCCGCCGGTACCCGCCTCCTGGGCCATCATGACCGCAACCTCCGACTCGTTCACGGGGAACGCGTCTCTCGACGGGTAGCGCTCCCGCCATCCGCGAACCCACTGTCCCTCGTTGTCGAAGTAGTGAATTGCGGCTTCGGAGGGGCGGGCGGATCCCGTTACCAGAAAACCCCCGGTCGGCAAGGCGGCGAACCCCTTCGCACTCGGCATGCTTGCTCCCCGCAACTGCACCCGACGGGAGGGTTCGCCGTCAGGATCATAGATCTCCACGGCCCGCCGCAACATGTCGTAGACGGCGATTCTTCCGTCCGGCATGATCGTCATCCTGGTCGGGAACAGCACCTCTCCCGGGCCGTCGCCCCTTCGCCCCACGACCTCCGCCCCCATCGTCTCCGGGTCGAGCACCAGCACCCTTCCCTCGAGCGGCCACGCATCCGTGATCCAGATCCTGCCGTCCTTCGTCTCGACAAGTCCGGTGATCGCCGTGAGGCCGTTGGCAATCTCCTGACCTTCGGTGGTCCACACCTCCACCACCTCGAGCTCTTCGGGTTCTTGCGCGATGGTGGCCTCGGGCAGGCCGACCCACAGTCCGAATCCGCACAGGACCGGCAGCAGCGTCCTGATCACGTTCGCCATGGCGGCGCCCCTCAGTTCGCCGGGCGCGTCGGCCAGCCAGCACCCTCTCGCAGAATCTCCAGGAGGAACGCCACGGCGCGCTCCGAACCCGTGCGCCCCAGCCAGTAGACCGCCCGCTTGCGTACTTCCGGATCCGTTTCCTGGCGGGCCAGTTCGATCATCTTGTCGATGACCGCGTCCGCGTTCTCCTCGTCGGATTCGGCCTTCTGGTAAAGCGCATAGAGAAACTGGTCGCGCAGCTCCGCGCTCTCCAGAATCTCGTACGTCCTCTCAACGTCCTCCAGGTCCAGCGACGGCTGTCTGGACCAGGCCTCCAGCGCCGCGGCACGGACATCCTCCGACTGCCCCGCATCAACGACCACAGGCAACAGCCAACTTGCGACCCCCTGCTCTCCGCTCTCGGCCCTCGCGCCAACGACCCCGAGGTACGAACGCTTGATGTCATCGGAATCGAGTCTGTTGAAGATCCTCCAAAGCGCCCCTTGGGCGGCCCGCTCGGCAACCAGAACAGCGGCCGTCTGACGGGGTAGTTTCGCCTTCGACCCGTCGGATGCAAAATCGATCAGAGCTTGTGTCGCTTCGTCGCTCTCCTGGCGGGAGAGTCCGTAGATGGCCGCCTCCTGCACCTCGTGGGCGTCCGACTCCCGCAGGAAGCTCACCAGGACTTCCGCAACCTCGGGAGACTCGAAGTTCGCGAGCCTCGTTACCGCCCACTCCCGGGTCCGGGCGTCCGGATGGTCTCTGGCGACCTCGATCAACAGGTCCCGGGCCTCTTCGGTCTCTTCCTCACCCAACCAGTTTATGGACAGATAGCGCAGGTGCGCGGAACACTCGTCATCGCCCTCGAGCAGATCGCGGATCGTCGGCATCACGCCGGCTTCCAGCCGCAGCACCGTTGTCAGGGCTTCCTGCCGAGTCAGCGCGTCCTCGCACTCCGGGTGGATGTCGATTCCGGCGAGGACCGGGTCGTAACCCCCCGAGGAATCAAAAATGTGTAGGAACTCCGGCAAGTAGACTACACTTCCATCTGGCGATACCAGCACTGCCGGATACTCGCGGTTCCCACCGAATGTCCAGGCCCTGGTTGAGTCCGACGCCAGCGAGTCTCCTCGCAGTTGTAGAACACGAAGCGCCTCAACCTGAGCCCGGTACTGCTCAGCCTGATAACGCTGCAAGGTGGCTAGTTCACTCCGCCGAAAGGCCTCCTGGAAGTCCACCGAATCCACCTGCGCGCGATTCTGGGCAATCGCCTCCTGCACCGCCCTTTCCATCCGCTCCTGCTCTGCCGCCCATTGCGCCTGCGCTTCTCGTATCTGCGCCTCGTATTGCCGCCGCATCTCGCGGATGGCCACGGTGTCCCTCGCCAGTACCCCTTCCGCCTCGCGAAGCACTTCCTCGGCCGCGCCGGGGTCGCCCTGTTCGGCGAGTTGCCGCTGGACGCGGGTGCGGAGGTTTCGGACGTCTGCGGAGAGGCGACCGGTTCTCATCATGCTCCCATCACGGTAGGTGCGCTGCGCCTCACGGTAGACCATAACCAGGTCCAACAGCAGCTGCGCCTCGGCCAGATCCCCTTGCCGATAGCGGCCGAAGGCCTCCCAGTAGTAGGAGTCGGGAACGAACCGTCCGAGTCTGATTGTGTTACCGTATCCGCCCTTGAAAGGGTACTTTTCCCGCAGGGCCTGGAAGAGCTCCGCGGCCAGATCGAACTCCTCCCGGTTGAGGGCGCGCCGGGCTTCCATGAACATCTGTTCTTCGTCCTGCTGGTTGCGAACCTCCGTCTCCTGAGCCGACAGGCGCTTTGCTTCCGAACCCGGCAGGGAGCCCGCCGTCATCGCGGTAGCGTCCCACACCAGCCCGGCAGCCAGGACGAGAACCGCACAACCGAGATTGCGTGTTTGGATCCTCATTTTCATATCTCCAAGTATATGGTTGATATCTCTTAGAATATTTTTCGTCGCGAGATATATATTATCGAATATCATAATCCGTCCGCGGCGGCCGCCGCGCGCACCCGAGGCAGCGCACTCTTGAACTCCATGCTTTCCCGGGCCAGCTGCCATTCGACATCAGGTGCGCCGGAACCCAGGCGGGAGATCTGGAGCATCACCAGTTCCAGATCCTCCAGCAGGGCGAGCTCTTCGGGAGTCCGCGACACCTGCAGATCGAGGTGCATGCGCGTCTCGATGAGGAGTTCCCGGCCCCATACGGCAAGGTCTCTCTCGGTGAGGGGTGTCCGCTGATCGGTTCGGAAAGCGGTGAGCAGTGTTTCTGTCCGGCCCAGAAAGCGGATCGTCTCGCGGTCCCTGCGGAATGTGAGGCTGCTCGGCAGACCGGCTGTGCGGGACGTGAGCGTGGCGTCGGTGAGGCGCACCACTTGCGGCTCGAACTCGGCCGGGATCGCTGGGGCCCGCAGATCGACCGACGCACCGGGCAACGGCAGGATGCTCGCTGCGACGACCGGCGGTTCCAGCTCGGCGGGCAGTGCCGGTTGGGGCGCCTGCACATCGGTCGGCGAAGGCGCAATTGTTTCAGCGGGAACCGTCGCGAAGACGGGATCGACCCCCACCTCACCCGGCTGCGTTGGCCGTGCATCCCGGCCGAGCGCAATGCCCAGCACGAGAGAAGCCGCAGCAGCGAGCACTACCGCCCAACCGGCCACCCTGCGGCGCCCCGGCCACTGCCGCGGCTCCGCGGCCCGCCCAACCGGCAACCTGCCAACCACCCCCCCACCCCTCAACCCCCACGCGGCCTCGATCCGGCCCCACATCTCGTCGCGGGGCGTGCTCGGCGCCTCGTTATATCCCAGCGCATCGACGACCTGCCCGTCCACCGCGCGGCCGCCCACCACCCCATCCCCCTCCCCCAACCCCGCCTCCACCCCTCCCCACATCACCTCAGCCGGCACACGCGCCGCCTCGTTGTACCCCCGCGCCTCGCGCCGGAGAAACTCCGTGAATCTCTCGAAGTCACTCACGATGCCCACTCCCCGGCGTGCACGGCCAGCGCCTTGCGCAGCTTTCGGCGCGCGCGGAACAGCTGGGACTTCGACGTCCCGGTCTGGATGCCGAGAATGGTGCCGATCTCGGCGTGCGTGTAGCCCTCCACGTCGTGCAGCAGGAAGACCGTGCGGCAGCCTTCGGGGAGGGCGTCGATCGCACGGTGAAGATCGTCGCGCAGGTCGGGTTCAACCCGCTTCGGCGGATTCACGATGTGCATCCGCTCATCAAGCTCGGTCTGACGGTCGCGGAACCGCTTGACCTTCCGGAGCTGGTTCAGCGACACGTTGGTTGCGATCGCCGTGATCCACGTGCTGAATTTCGCCTCGCCGCGGAAGCTGCCGATCTTCGTGAACGCCTGCACGAACGTCTCCTGCGTGAAATCCTGGGCGAGGTCGTACTCGCCCGCAAAGCGGTAGCACAGCCGGAAGATCCGGTCGACGTGCGCCTCGTACAGCGTTCGCGCGACCGTTTGATCTCCGTCCTGCAACCGCTGTATGAGTTGTGCTTCCGTCAACGAGCCGAGTCTCCGGTCACCCGCCGGTTCCGCCCTGGCCACCGCCTCCGATCCGATGACACCGGTAATGTGCGGTTTGGTTGCATTGGCCTTCGGGCGGACTGGAGAGCGACCGTTCCGAATCGCCTCCGGAAGCGCAGCCATCCCGCTCACCGCCGGATCCTCACCCGGCTGACGTAGGGCGTGCCGGCATCGTCCTCGCCGGCGAACAGGAAGTAGTCCGGTGTGGCATACACCGCCATCGTCCCGAGCAGCCATGGATTGACTTCTTCCGGAACTGCGAGCCGCCCGACGAACACCCCGTCTTCCCGAAACACGTCGATGGCCGTCCCCTCCTCGACTCGCGACGTTTCGGGGAACACGAACACATGGCCCGCCCCGTCCGCCGAGATATGGCCGATGATCGGCTTTCTTGCCGGGAGTGTCCTCAGGTAGTCCTCCATCTCCGCAGGGTTGGGCCGCCGTTCGAACGAAGCTCGTACCTCGTTCCGGTCGGATTCGTCGATATCCGCCGCCCGCAGGCCCTCCAGCGTGGCAACGATGGTGGTGTCTCCATCTAGCGAGCGCCGGTAGAGGCGGTACTCGTCACCGCGTGCGAACCAGATGCCGCCACCGCAGTCGAACGCGAGCTCGAGACGCGGGCCGAATCGGACCGGGCGGCGCATTCCAAGCGACGGCATGTCGGCCATCAGCTGGGTATACTCCAGGTACGGCAGTGTGTCCTGCTCCCCAGTGTGGGGCGAGACGCGGATGGGATACAGGTGGAGAAGGTCGATGTCGGACATGTCCCCGGACCTCTCCTCTTTCGGGAATCGTGTCCACAACTCCAGATAGTCGCCATCCGGCGTCATGGTGCACCGTTCCGTTGCGGCGCCTCCGCTGGCGATGCCACGGCGTTGCCGCACCCCGAGGAAGGTGCCGTCCGGGCCGAAGATCGAATAGCGGGGCGCGCTCTGGTCCCCGACCCACAACGTGTCGCCCGGGCCAATGGCTGGCCCCAGTGCAATCCGGAATTCCCCTGGACCATCTCCCTGTCCTCCCAGAGTCCGGACGAAGTCCCCCTCGGAATCGAAAACGTAGATCTCCTGAGTCGCATAGTCCAGGATGTAGATGTTGTCCCGGGAATCTGCAGCCAGCCCGCTCACAAGACTGAGGTACCCGTCCGGCGGCCCCCAGATGCGGAGATCCTCTTCGAGGGTCCACTCGGGAGTGGTGGTCCAGGCCGACGCGAGCGTGTTCTCGACGACGACCTGCGCGTGCGCACTCACCGGCACCGCCTCGGTGGCCAGAAGAACGGCTACGGTGAATACGCACGGCAGGTAGTGCGTCGATTGCGGACGTGCGGGTGTGTGTGGAATCGGGGAGCGGCTTCGGCTGTGGCTGGAGGACCCGGTCATCGTCTGTATCCGGTTTGGCGCGAAAAATGTGAGATCAACCGGTTGACACGACGAACGGTGGAAGGGTTGCAGGCGCCTCTTCGGTAGTGCGGCCCTCCCGAAGCTCTGGTAGCCACGCCGCATAGGCGCTATCCTGGCATCCGCCACCGCCTGCCAACCCCTTTGCGGCCACCTTCACCCCGCCGAGTCCCGCCTCCATGACCTTCCAACCCCTCGACATCGCCGCCTTCATCGGCTTCCTCGCGCTCGTCGTCGGAGTTTCCCTGTACGCGTCGCGCGGCAAGCACGACGCCGCCGACTACTTCCTGGCGGGGCGGAACCTGCCCTGGTGGCTGATCGGCTTCTCGCTGATCGCGTCCAACATCTCGACGGAACACTTCGTGGGGATGGCGGGCCGCGGCTACGACCTGGGCCTCGCGATCGCCAGCTACGAGTGGATGGCGGCGGTCACGCTGGTGCTGGTGGGCCTGTTCTTTTTGCCCCGGTTCCTGCAGGCGGGCATCTACACGATCCCGGAGTACCTGGAGTTCCGCTACGACGTGCGCACACGGACCCTCATGGCCGCGTTCATCATGGCGGCGTACGTGTTCGTCGCACTGGCCACCGTGCTCTACTCCGGCGCACTCGCGCTCGAATCCATCTTCGGGATCGACACGGTCGCCGGAATCTGGCTGATCGGGATCCTCGCCGGCGGCTACACGATCTACGGGGGGCTCAAGGCGGTGGTCTGGTCGGACCTGATCCAGGGCGTGGCGCTGCTCCTGGGCGGCGTGTTGGTGACGGTGCTCGGGTTTCGGGCGATCGGGGGGGTGGGGCCATTCCTCGAGGTCGCCGACGGCAAGCTGCACACCGTCCTCCCGTGGAACCACCCGGAGATGCCGTGGCTGGCCGTCTTCATCGGCGGGCTGTGGATCCCCAACATCTTCTACTGGGGACTGAACCAGTTCATCACGCAGAGGACGCTCGCGGCCCGCAGCCTGGCGGACGGCCAGCGCGGGATCTTCCTGGCCGGGTTCATCAAGCTGGGGATCCCGTTCATCATCGTATTTCCGGGGATCATGGCGGCCGAACTTTTCGCCGATCAGGTGACGAACCCCGACCAGGCCTACCCGGTGATGATGCGCGAGCTGCTCCCCGTCGGGCTGACCGGCGCGATGTTCGCCGCGCTCTTCGGCGCGGTCATGAGCTCCCTCGACTCGATGCTCAATTCGGCCGCGACCATCTTCAGCGTGGACCTCTACAAGCGGCACCTGCGGCCGGAGGCGACATCGCGGCGGCTGATGGTGGTGGGGCGCTGGACGACGGGCGCGCTCGTGCTGGTGGGCTGCCTGTGGGCACCCGTGGTGGCGCGTGCGGGAAGCGTCTTCGAGTACATCCAGATGTTCTGGGGATTCATCTCGCCGGGGATCGTGGCGGCGTTCCTCTTCGGGATCTTTGTTCCGCGCACACCGCCGAAGGCCGCGTTCGGCGGGATGATCCTGGGGGTTCCGGTCTACGGAATGCTGCTGTGGCTGCTGCCCGAGGTCGCGTTCCTGCACCACATGGCGATCACCTTCCTTGTGATCAGCGGGTTCATGGTGGCCTTGACGTTACGTGGGGGATTGGATGAGCCGCGGAGGTTGCCTCGGGCGAAGGATGGGGTGGATCTGACGCCGGCGCCGGGGGCGAAGTGGTGGGCGGGGGCGGTGATCGGGGGAGCGGCGGTGCTGTACGTGATCTTCTGGTAGGGGTCGGCGCCCAACCCTGTTCAAGCGGCGCCTGGTCGCGCGGCCGATTCGACCACAGCCCCTCGCTGCGCGGTTATCCGCTCACTCAGTTCGTCCAGGAACCCGGACAGCATCAGCCCGAACGCGCTTGCGAACTTGGTTGCCGCATCAACAGTGAGCCGTACCTTCTCTTTCTCCAATCGCCGGACGTGTCTCTCGGATAGCCCCGGAATCTCTGTCTGCTTCAACTGCCGATCATTCCTCATGTCCTCAAGGGCCTGCGACACGTTCTCGGCCTCGTACCGGCGAATCTCCACGTCCGCCAGATACATGGGATTCACGGCCTGCAGCATCTGAGACGGCCCCATATGTACATCTCGGTCGGGCCAATACAGGTAGGAACCGGCCGAATCGATTACGAAACTGTTGAGCACTGTCGGCGCGAACCGCCTTACCTGGGGGAGCTTTCTGATCGGGAACTCGCTTAGGCTCATGTCCCCAAGGACCACCACGAGAGAGTCCTCAAGGACATATGCGTCAAGGATGCCCTCCCACGGGGCCGTTCGCTTGAGCGCAATGACCAGTCGCTTTACGACCAGAGGATCCCGGCACACGCGTAGCCGCTGGTCCGGCTTGTGCAGACGAAGTGTCGAAGAGAGGTGAAGTACTGCCTGCTCCGGCACGTCCAGGACAACCAGGTAGCGTGTCTCGGTATCCACCCAGCTCGGTAGCTTGAACCGATCTCGGCCGATGAGCTCACTGGCTCGAGCCACGACCAGACTCGGTGCCGGTCCAGTTTGGGTAGTGGCAGCCAACTGTCTCGCCAGCGAACGAAACTCGGGGTCCGGCAAGCAATCCTCCACCGTCCCGAAGAAGGAAATGTGGCTGAATGGCTTTGCGTCACTCATCCGCCTGACTCCGCTCCCATTCCTCGAACAGCTCCGCGCGGTGGGCGGCAGCAAGCTCCAGGATCTCTCTCACGGTCCTCGCGGGAATGCGTTTCAGCTGAAACTTCACTTCGTACTCCGGGGGCTCCTGCAGGAAGAAGACGCGTATCTCCCACGCATCCACGGCTCCTGCATGGAAGTGTGGCGGTCCGTGGTCACCGGTGTGAAACCACAAGCGACACCCGGGGAACTGGAACGCCTGAAGCAATCCCAAGGGCTACTCCCAAGTCCGGGCAAGGGGCTCACCCCTTTGGCGGGTATTGGTCTCGGCCATAGGTGTTCTTCTCCCGAATCCTCCCATCGCGTCCATGGATCAACAGCTCCGATCCCTGGTTCCTGGCGATCTCGCGCCCCCTCTCAATGGCTTCCTGTTGGGTACCGAACACCTTGGTTGCTTTCGGGCTACCCGCGCGCTTGACTGCCCACCCATCCTTCGCCGGGACGATGTGCTGGTTGCGGTTCCTGGTCATGAGTCTTGACTCCTCTATCTGTGGTACCGGACACATACATACAGTAACTTTCTCATAATGTCCGGTCAAGGTGTTCGGCGTCCGCCTGCTCTGCATTACCCTGCGGTGGGGGCGGTACGAGCCGCAGGTCCTTCGGCCGCGCGCTAAATGGCCTCGACGAGTGCGTCCCGCAGGTCGCAAGGCCCTATACCCGCCAGGGATTGGACGGGGTTAGGTTGATCCATGCAGCTGACTGGCCGTACAAACTGTGCCCTCCTCGCGGCGGGATTCATCGCCGTTGGCGGCGCATGTGACAAGCCGCCCACCCCCGACCCCTACTGGGAAGACCCCACGGTCTTCGCGGAGAACCGTGAACCCCCCCACGCCTCCTTCACGCCCTTCGCAACGGCTGACGGCGCCGCGTCGCGCCGGCCCAACGACTCCCCCTTCCGCATCACCCTGAACGGGGACTGGAGGTTCCACTGGGTGCCCCGGCCCGACGAGCGGCCGCTGGACTTCTTCGAGCCGGACTTCGACGCGTCCGGGTGGGCGGAGATCCCGGTGCCGAGCAACTGGGAGTTCGAGGGCTACGGCTACCCGGTGTATCGCGACGAGTTCTACTCCTTCCCCGCGAACCCACCCTTCATCCCCCACGACGACAATCCGGTGGGGTCGTACCGGCGCAGCTTCGAGGTGCCCGCCGCGTGGGACGGACGCGAGATCTTCATCAACTTCGACGGGGTCTACTCCGCGTTCTTCGTCTGGGTGAACGGGGAGTACATCGGGTACAGCGAGGGGAGCCGCACGCCGGCCGAGTTCCGGATTACGGAGGCCGTGCGGCGGGGACCAAACGTGCTCGCGGTCCAGGTCTACCGCTGGAGCGACGCGAGCTACATCGAGAGTCAGGACTTCTGGCGCGTGAGCGGGATCGATCGGGACGTGTACCTGGTTTCGCGGCCGGCGACGTATTTGCGTGACTTCTTCGCCGAGGCGGATCTGGACGATGCCCACGAGGACGGGCAGCTGCGGCTGACGGTGAGTGTGGCGAACCGGGGGCTGGGGTCGGCGGGCAGGCATGAGGTGCGTTTCGAGCTACGGGACCCCGAGGGCCGTCCGGTATGGGAGGAGGTCGAGGTGTTGGAGGTGGATGTGCCGGCGGGTGGAGAGGCGGAGGCGACTGGCAGCGTCTCCGTGGAACGACCGCTCCACTGGACCGCCGAGACCCCCGCACTCTACGAGCTGACGATGTGGGTCACGGGGCCGGAGGGTGAGACGACTGAGGCCCTGCCGGAGAGGGGACCCGGTCGTGAGATCACCGAGGCCACGTCGGTCCGGGTCGGTTTCCGGCGCGTGGAGATCACCGACGGGATCCTGAGGGTGAACGGGCAGCCGATTACGGTGCGCGGCGTCAACCGCCACGAGCACGACCCCGACCGGGCGCACGTGGTGGACGAGGCGACGATGATCGAGGACATCCGCCTGATGAAGCAGCTGAACATCAATGCGGTGCGCGCCGCCCACTACCCGAACGTGCCGCGCTGGTACGAGCTCACCGACGAGTACGGGCTCTACGTCGTGGACGAGGCCAACATCGAGTCGCACGGGATGGGGTTCGAGCCGGGGGTCACGCTGGCCGGGCGGCCGGACTGGCGGGAAGCCCACCTGGACCGCACGCGGAGGATGGTGGAGCGCGACAAGAACCACGCGTCGATCATCATCTGGTCGCTGGGGAACGAGGCGGGGGACGGCGAGAACTTCGACGCGACGTCGGCGTGGATCCGGGCGCGCGACCCGAGCCGCCCCATCCTCTACGAGCCTTCCGAAGAGCGGGACAACATCGACATCGTGGCGCCGATGTACGTGCGGCCCTACTGGCTGGAGCGGTATGCGCGGTCCGGGGCCGAAAAGCCCTTCCTGCTGGTCGAGTACGCCCACGCGATGGGGAACAGCGTGGGGAACCTGGCGGACTACTGGGCGGTGATCGACGCGCACCCGCAGCTGCAGGGCGGGTTCATATGGGACTGGGTCGACCAGGCGATGCGCGCGACCGATGAGCGCGGGCGGCAGTACTGGGCGTATGGGGGGGACTTCGGGCCGGCGGGCATGCGCAACGACGGGAATTTCCTGGTGAACGGGCTGGTGTCGGCGGACCGCCAGGCGCATCCGCACGCGTGGGAGGTGAAGAAGGTGTACGAGCCGGTGCGGGTCTCGTGGGTGGATGGCGATGACCGGAGGGTTGTGGTCGAGAACCGCCGGGCGTTCACCGACCTGTCGGACCTGGAGGGGACCTGGGAGTCTGTGGTCGATGGAATCCCTGCAGATACGGGATCCCTGCCACGACTCTCAACTCCACCGGGTGGACGTGACACGCTGAGGCTGGAAGGGGTGCCGATGATCAGACTGGGGGGCGGCGTCGAAGTCGTGCTCAACGTCATCCTCAGAACGCGGGAAGACGCACCGCTCCTACCGGCGGGCCACATTGTAGCCTGGGAACAGCATCACTATTGGCAGACGCGTCCCGTGACGGGACCCCTTCCCGGCGGGCCCCTGCGCACGCAGGAGACATCCAACGACATCCAGGTAAGCGGCGACGACTTGACGCTCCGCTTCGACCGCGCCACCGGTACCCTGGCCTCAATGCGGCTCGGTGGCCGCGAACTCCTCCTCTCGGGCCCGGCGCCCAACTTCTGGCGCGCCCCCACCGACAACGATTACGGGAGCGGTTTCCCGGTGCGGTCGGGGGTCTGGCGGCTGGCGGGCCGCCCGCCGTCCCGGCATCTCGATTCGATGACGCTAGTGCCAGCGGCGGACGGCGGGCCCGTGACTGTCACCAGCCATTTCTCGCTTCGAGCAATCGGCGCACAGTACACCCTCTCCCACGAAGTCCACCCCGACGGCACCACCGCCGTTTCCGCGCACCTCACCAACGTCGACGAGGACCTCCCCGAGATGCCCCGTTTCGGGACGATCCTCACCCTACCCGGAGACCTGGGTCAGGTGGAGTGGTACGGCCGCGGCCCCCACGAGAACTACTGGGACCGCCGTACGGGAGCCGCAGTCGGCCGCTACACGGCGCCCGTCTCCGAGCTCGCCCACCCCTACGTGCGCCCCCAGGAGACCGGCACCCGCACCGACACGCGCTGGGTCGCGGTCACCGACGGCTCCGGCGCCGGGCTCCTCGTCACGGGGTTGCCGACCATTTCCTTCTCCGCGCTCCCCTACACGATCGAGGACCTCGACGCAGGCGAGACCAAGTCCCAGCGCCACTGGGCCGATCTGGTCCCCCGCGACGAAGTGACCCTCAGCGTCGACTACCGGCAGCAGGGCGTGGGCGGCGACGATTCGTGGGGCGCGGTGCCGCACCATGAGTACACCCTGTGGCCGCGCGAGATGGGATTCCGCTTTCTGGTGCGGCCGCTGCGCCCGGGCGAGGACCCGGCCCGGGTAGCGCGGGAACGCATGCCGGACAGCGCCGCGGCCGACGCGGTGGCGGGGCGCTCGCTCGCACTGGACAACTTCGGTGAGCGCAACCGCGTGAGCCACCTCGCGCGGGGGCGGCCGGTTGAGGTGGAGCCCGCGTCGTCGTCCCGCTACTCGGCCGCGGGCGACGCCGGGCTGGTGGACGGGATCAGGGGCTCGATTGACCGGCGCGGTGGTCACTGGCAGGGCTACCTGGCCGATGAGGTCACGGCCGTGATCGAACTGGACGAGGGCGCCGAGGTCGAAGCCGTGAAGGTGGGGTTCCTGCAGCACCCGGGATCGGGGGTGTACTTCCCGCGCCGCGTCGAAGTGGCGGTCAGCGAGGACGGGGTGACCTTCGCCGAGGCGGTGGTGCAGGAAGTCTGGGGCATGGAGTCGGTGCGCGGGACTCGCTCGGATCCGCCGGAGGGAGGACGGATCTACGTCGAGGTCCCCGTGGCATCCCGTACGGCGCGCGCCCTGCGCATACGGATCGAGGCCCTCGGTGAGGTGCCTGAAGGCTGGCCCTCCGCGGGCGCGATGGCGTGGACCTACGTGGACGAGATCATCGTTCGATAACCCGCAAAGAGGACCGAAACTCATGTACCGACTCGCCACTGTCGCTGCCCTCACGGGGCTGACCCTTGCGAGTTGCGGCCCCGCCGCCAGTGATGCCGAGAGCCCACCGCTCGCGGAGACCTCGCCAACCACCCGGGCCACCCACATGCCCACCGACGCCGACCGCGACGCGATCCTCACCACCGTCCAGGCGCTCTTCGATGCCTTGCGGGAACGCGACGGTTCGATCCTGCGGGAGATCCACCCGCTCCACCTCGTCCGGCGACAGTCGCTTGAACTCGCGGGCACGCGCCCTGCTGGACAGGTTGCCGTTTTCTGCCGGAGGAACTGCGCCAGGAGGGTGACGCGTGCGATCGGTCTCGCCCACCAGATCACCGACCGGTACATTCAGCTCATTCCCTTCACCTCCCGCCAGGCTCGGAGGACCCATGGATCGCCCGCCTCCCAAGCGATCGCACTACACCCCCACGCGCTTCGATCCGTGATCGAGCTCGACCGGCGGGCGGCGAACAGGTGAGCGCTCGAACGCGCAATGTCGCCCGGGCCGGTGCCGGCGCCCTCTTGGCGGTAAGCGTCGCGGCAACAGTGTCGGTTGCGCCGGACCCTCTCCCCAGGCCCACCGCTCGCCCCACACCCCAGCAATGTTGCCCCTACTACCCCTACGATGGCTCCTTCACTTTCGTCCGAATCCACACCGCTTCGTACGGCGGCGGGTTCCGTGGCCGGGGAGGCTGGGCTCACGACTATCCGGCCGCTGACATCAACATTGCCGCGATCCTCCGGGAGCTGACGATGCTCGACTCCCGCGAGCGCCCCATGGGCGGCAACGTCCTCACCTTCGACGATCCACGTCTCATGCAGTTCCCGATCGCCTACGTGTCGGAGCCCGACGAGTGGCGGGTCACCGAGAGCGAGGCGGAGGGCCTTCGCGCGTACCTGATGAAGGGCGGCCTCGTAATCTTCGACGACTTCTTCACCGACGAGATGGCGAACCTCGTTCGTCAGATGACGTTCGTTTTCCCTGAATTGCGCTTTTTACCCATCCAGGAAACACACCCGCTCTGGGACTCGTTCTACCGGATCGAGCCGCTCTCCATTTACCTGGAAGGTCCGCGCAAGTACGGCACGCCCGAGTTCTGGGGCCTCTACGAGAACAACGACTTGAACGGTCGGCTGCTTGCCATCGCCAATGCGGGTGCCGACATCGGCGACTTGTGGGAGTGGGCCGCCGAGGGCTGGTATCCCGTCGACCCCACGAGCGAGGCGTTTCGAATCGGCGTGAACTACCACATCTATGCGCTCACCCACTAGAAGCAAACTCCTTCTCGTCAATCACGACAAAAGTCGCCATCGCCGTCGCCACGACCTCACCGTCCGATGCGCGCTTCGCGATCCCCTCCATCTCCACGAGCCTCCGCTTGCGCCCCGTCTGGCGCCCTACGAGTTGCAGCGTTTCCCCTTCGCGGGCGGGACTGCGGTAGCGAATCTCACAGCGCGCGGTGTAGGCGCGGGCCCCGCGGAGGTACAGCCAGTTGGCCATGACGTCGTCGAGAGCGCTGTAGATCATGCCGCCGTGAATCACGCCCGGGTAGCCCTGATGGTTCTCGCCCGGCGTGAACTCCGAGACGCAGACGCCGTCCTCCAGACGGAAGGTCAGGTGCAGCCCGATCGGGTTGTCGGGTCCGCAGACGAAACACTTGTGGGCACCGGCCACGGATTCGGTGAGCGGCGCGCCACCAAAGGCCGGCTTGCTCGCCCGCCGCTCCGCTTGCCGGCGCCCAGCGCTTCCACCGTTCTCGGTCACCTGCCCTCCCACAGCTCGTCCAGGATTTCGCTCTCGCATGCGCTATGGAAGGTAACGGTGGCCCAGTCCCCGTCTCGACCCGCTTCCGGGTAGTGCCACACCCCAGCCGGTACGACGTCCCAGCAGTGCTCGATTGGGGAGTCCGGCCTCACTCCGCGTCCTCGCCGGGCTCTCGCCCCGTGGCGCGACCGCGTTCTCGCCCTCCGCAGCCCACCCGCTCGCCCATCCGCTCCGCCGCCCGGCCCCACACCGCGTCCAACATCGGCTCGGTCAGCCTCCCGGTGAAGGTGTTCTGCTGGCTGGGGTGATACGACGCCAGCACCGCGACAGGCCCCAGATCCACCTCCACCCCGTGTCCGAAGCGGGGACGGGGCCGGGGAATCGGCAGGCCGCGCTCGGCGAGCATCCCCAGGATCACGTTGAAGGCGAAGCCGCCCAGAGCCACGATGGTGTGAAGGTTCGGCCAGAGCAGGTCGAGCTCCCGGCGCAGAAACGGCGCGCACCTGTCGCGTTCGGCGGTCGTCGGCCGGTTCTTCGGCGGCGCACACCGCACGCCTGCCGTGACGTAGGCCCCGCTGAGCTCCAGCCCATCGCCCCGGTCCCGGCTCAGCGGCTGGTTCGCGAACCCGACCCTGTACATCGCCCGGTAGAGCCAGTCACCGGCCCGGTCTCCGGTGAACATGCGCCCCGTGCGGTTGGCCCCATGGGCGGCAGGCGCCAGCCCCACCACAAGCACCCCGGCTGCGAAGTCGCCGAAACCCGGAACCGGCCGGCCCCAGTATTCGTCCTCCCGGTACGCCGCCCGCTTCTCTCGAGCGACCTTCTCCCGCCACGCCACCAGCCTCGGGCAGCGCCGGCACCGCACCAGTTCGTCACGGAGGGTCGCGAGTTCAATCCGGGTCATGCCCGCAAGGTATATCTTCACTGTCGGTGGGCAACCACAGCGATGGTGCAACCTGATTGCACATGCGCAACCACATGGCACAATGCACCCGGAAAGGAACCCATGCAAGCCCCCTACTTCTCCGACGCCACCTTCGAATTCCTCGTCGAGCTGGCGGCCAACAACGACCGCACCTGGTTTGCGGCCAACAAGCCCCGCTACGAGGAACACGTGAAGGAACCGGCGCTACGGTTCATCACCGATTTCGGGCCCATTCTGAAGGAAATCAGCCCCCAATTCCGCGCGGATCCCAGGGCGAATGGCGGCTCCCTCTTCCGGATCTACCGGGACACGCGCTTCTCGAAGGACAAGAGCCCCTACAAGACCCACACCGGCATCCAGTTTCGCCACGACGCGGCCAGGGACGCCCACGCGCCCGGCTTCTACCTCCACATCCAGCCGGGGAACTGCTTCGCCGGATGCGGCGTATGGCGCCCGAGCGGTCCCGCCCTGCGAAGGATCCGCGAGTCGATCGACGAAGACCCCGCAGCCTGGAAGCAGGCCTCCCGGGACGCGCGCTTCCAGGAAACCTTCGAACTGACCGGCGACTCCCTGATCCGCGCCCCCAAGGGCTACAACCCCGACCACTCCCTCATCGAAGACCTGAAGCGCAAGGACTTCATCGCCGTGGCCCGGCTGAACGCGCAGTCGCTGACCGCAAGGGACTTCCTGGACACCTTCGCGAGCCTATGCAGGGATGGCGCCGCCTTTCAGCGCTGGCTGTGCCGGGCGCTGGGAGTGGCTTACTGAGCGGACCCCTACGACTCGGACAGTCCCGAGCCCGCTCTCGCGGCGCCCGAGAACACGCCCCCCAGGCCCTCCTCGACCCGAACCGCCAGGTAGGGTACGGCCTGCGCCGGGATGCGGGTGGTCTCGGTCACGATGAAGTAGGGATCGGCCTCGCGGCTGTCGTCGCGCAGCAGCTCCATGAAGCCGAGCGGTTCGTTGTCGCGGCCCAGGTACTCGATGCGGACAAGCACGCGGGCACCGGGCCCGGGGAGCCCGGCGAATCCTGCGATCGCCACCTCACCGACCCGTTGCATGAAGGTGCCGAAGGCCACGTCCGGCGACTGGCTTCCGGGGTCGACCCACTCATCGGTGTCGCCGAGGCGCGACATGGTGCGAACGTTGCCGCCCAGCTCCACGCGCACCCGGGCCAGGTCTTCTTCGGGGAAGCGGTGCACCCAACGTTCACGGATCGCGCCCTGCCCGTTGGCCAGCGTCGTCACGATATCTCTGGGCAACACATGCCCCATTCCCGTCGCTGGCTCGTAGGCATACCGTTGCTCGGAACCGTAGACCGCATCCCCCAGGATCAGCTCACGCTGCTCGTCGCGGAACCGCACCGTGAGCCTGTCGGCCGACCCCGCGATTCCGAACATCGCCATCATTTCCGTCGATAGCGGCCCCAGATCCCGCACCGTCCGCAGACCGGCAATCCGGTCGACCAGGTTGTGACCGGGCGGCCCAACGGGAAACTCGGCCGTGCGCTGTGCGTCACCCCCGACGATCTCGGTGCCCCAGAGAAAGTCCCCGGCCTGGTCGGTGCGGCGCTCGATCCGGATCTCCACCTCCGGGGTCTGATAGTGAATGGCCAGGACATCCGTGCTGTCGCGGTCCCAGATCCTGACGGTATTCTCCTCTTCGTCGTACGAGATGTCCCGGCTCCACGTGAAAAACGTGGCGATGAGCACCACTCCGAAGAGGATGGCGTGGAACCGCAGATCCGTCATCCCGGCCCCTCCGCGAAAGCTTGTGAACCCTTTCACGAACTCCTCGCTTTCGGCTCGGCGGTGCCCTGCTTTCTCCGCGCGTAAACCATGCCAAGGCCCAGAGCCAGCAGCACCGCCGGCGCCCCGAAGATGATCGCGTAGAACCAGACCACGTTCTCCGCCCTTGTGTGGAGCACCGGCACGTCCTCTTCGGATACGATGTCGCCGATGAACTCCTCCTCCCGGTCAAGCCAGCGAACCGCGTCCATCACCAGGAATCGGTTGAGGGTCCAGGTACTCAGAACCTGGTCCGCAAAGATCTCGGCGTCCCCCAGGGCCAGCACACGCATCCCCATATCCGCACCGTCTCCGGCCCCTCCCGAGGTGTCCTCCCGTTCCACCGCGACGCCGAGGACATAGCTGCCCCGCTCCTCGGTGTCCCGGTCGAAGGTGAAGTTGCCGTTCCGGTCGGCGTAGCTCTCCAGGTCGGATTCGATTACCGCCTCGGTGGTGATGCCGGGAATATCGTCGCGCCACCGGAAGCTGCCGGGCCCCTTCAGGTGCATGCCCAGCGCGCTCTGGCGGCCGGCGGTTCTGACCGAGGGATGGGTGGTGAAGCGTTGCGTGACGACCAGGCGGCGGTCGGCCAGTGAAGGGCTTTCGCTCCTCAGATGCCGCTGATCATGGATGGTCATGGCCGGCTCGAAGTCGAACGGGAGGTGGTCGCTCAGATCGTCAAGGGTGAACTGCGAACCGGATTCGAGAGCCAGCAGCAGAGAACCACCGCCGGCCAGGTATCTCCGAACCGCATCGATTTCGGATTCGTGGAACGGCCGCTGGGGACCGATGATCATGAGCATCGCCGCGTCGTCCGGCACGGCGTCGCCGAGCCCGTCCACGACGCCGAAGTCCCAGACCTCGTAGTTGAGCACCCTCAGACCGGCGCGCAGCTCCTGAAGCGGCGGCCGTCCCTCGTAGAACTCCCCGGGGTCCGGCCGGGGCCCGGCGCCTGGATCGTCGAGCGCCAGCGGATCGTTCATTTCACCGTGGCCGGTCGTGAGGTAGACGACGCGGCGCTCCCGGTTCAACTCCAGGAGCTTCTCATGGACCTGGCTGTCCAGCACCCTGAGCGTCCCGCGCGCCTCTTCAATGTCCAGGCCCAGGTAGATCGACTCCTTGGCGTTGTCGCCCCTGCCGAGGTAGAGCGACCCCTCGCTCGCCTGCCATTCGGTCGCGGCCTCGATATCGACATAGCGGTCGTACTCCTCGATCACGACCTTGCCGGTCGTGCGCGCCAGCTCGTCCAGGTAGACGAGCAGCTCGTCCTTGACCTGATTGACGTCCGGGTAGAAGATGGCCGCGCGAAGCGGTCCATCCATGTTCAGCACGATCTGGCGGACCGACTCACCCGGGGTGGCCGTCTTGAAGTAGCTGAAGTTCGCGCTGCGGTTGAATTCCGTTGTGATGTAGCCGATGAGGATCAGGCTGAGGGCGAGCAGCGAGCCGCTCAGGGCCCCGCCGGCCGTCTGGCGGGCGCGCAGCGTGTCGACGCGCGCCGCTCCGGCGCTCCCTCCCTTGCTCATCGCCCATTGGGCCGCGAGCACGGGCAGCAGGGAGCAGACCAGCAGGATCAACGAAGCCACGAGGAAGAATCGCTTGAAGCGCAGCTCCGGCCGCACCGCTTCGAACTCCAGCCCCAGCAGATTCACCCCGAAGTCGGTGGCCGGCAGGAACCCGACCAGCGCCAGAGCGCACCCCGCGTACCCCAGCATGAAGACGGTTTCCGTGCCCCTGGCGTCTTCCGAAGCCCCGCGCCAGGCGAGGAACTGCAACGCCGTCGCGGCGCCCACCGCGATGACGCCGCCCACGACGAGCACGGTGTCCAGCACCGCCATCCCGTCCAGGATGCGCGCGCCAACGAAGACGGCGATCAGTCCCGCCACGAGGATCCAGGTCACCCAGGGACGATTCACTCCCATCGCTTGGCCTCCATGACCTTCGTCGCCAGGTAAAGGAAGAACCAGGTCAGCGACAGGTAGTAGACGATGTCGCGCAGGTGGAAGATCCCTGTCATGAACCCGGTAAAGTGCCGCTGGTGAATGGAGAGCGCCGCGAAGAAGCTGGAGAGCGGGTAGTCGACCACCTCCGAGAGCTCCCAGACCAGGTAGAACATGCCGGTGATCACGGAGGTCACCACCGCGGCGACCAGCTGGTTGCGGCTGAGCGCGCTCCCGAAGAGGCCGATCGCGAGGACCGCGCCGCCGAGCAGGGTCATCCCCACGTACCCGGCGACGATCTGCCCGATCGCGATCTTGCCGTTCACCAGGATCAGCAGCGGCATGTAGATCGTCGCCGCGTTGAGGGCGGACAGGAAGGCGAGCGCAGCGAGGAACTTGCCGAGCACGATCTCCCGGTCGCGGATTGGCGAGGTGTCCAGCAGGAGCTGCGTGCCGGTCTGGCGCTCCTCGGCGACCAGGCGCAGCGAGAGGACGACCGCCGCGATCGTGGTCATCCCGCTGGCCAGGTAGAAGAAGATCAGCAGGGCTTCTCCCGACAGCCTTTCGACGTTCGCTCCCAGGGCACTGCCGAAGAAGAAGATCCCATCGAGAAAGAGAACGACCGCACCGACGATGTAGCCGATCGGCGCGCGCACATAGGCGTTGAATTCACGCAGAAAGATGATCCCGGTTGCGCCCATCGTCAGTTGGACCCTCCCGCCACGAGCCCCACGAAGACGCGTTCGAGCTGGCGCTCGGCGCGCGTGAGTGTGATCACGTCATGGCCGCCCTCGACGAGCGTCCGGCAGACCTCGGCCCGCACGTCCGCTTCGCCTTCGACGCGGAAGGTCGCGCTGTCGGGCTCGGCGATGCCCTCCGCGGTGCCGGCCAGCTCCACTTTCTTCACCCCGGGGACCCTGGCGATCCGGGAGTGAGCGGCCGCAACACCGGTCGCCCCAGGCCGCACGGTCACACGAATCCGCCGCGACAGGAAGAGCCGCTCCTCCAGCTCCGCCTCGGTACCCGACGCGACGATCCGGCCTTCGTCGAGGATCAGCAGGCGGTCGCACGTCTGGCTGATCTCCGGGAGGATGTGACTGGAGATGAGGATGGTGTGGTCGTCCTTCAGGGACCGGATCATGGAACGCATTTCCATGATCTGCACCGGGTCGAGGTCGTGGGTGGGCTCGTCCAGGATGAGCAGATCCGGCTCGTGGATGATCGCCTGCGCGACGCCCACCCGCTGGCGGTACCCCTGCGAGAGATGGCGCGCGGGCATGTCCCGCACTTCGCTGATGCGCGCGCTCTCCTCGACGACGGGCATCCGCTCGGCCACCGCTTCGGCCGTCATCCCCTTGAGGCGTCCCACGAAGGTGAGGTAGTCGCGCACCGTCATGTCGCCGTAGACGGGGGGCACCTCGGGGAGATACCCGACGCGTTTCCTGACTTCGTGAGGGTTGTCGAGCACGTCGTGGCCATCGATGCTCACCTTCCCGGACGACGGGCGGAGGCCGCATGCGAGAATGCGCAGCAGCGTCGTCTTGCCCACCCCGTTGAGCCCCAGAAACCCCACCGTGCCGCCCTTTTCAATCTCGAAGGACACGGGGCCGAGGGCCCGCTTGGGGCCATAGTACTTGGTGACGTCGGTCAGCTCTACCATGCGACTCCGAAGGCGAGCGGGACGGTTGAAAGCGGGATCATGTACCGATGCAAAGCTAGAGAGTGACGGGGTCCGGTCAAGGGCGGACCCACTCCGGCCAGGTCAAACGGAGTACCGTCTTGTTGGACGCGGAATCCGCTGCAGGCGTTGCCTCACCCAATCACGGGTCACCCGAAGGTTGCAGCATGGCCCTGGCCTGCACGATCGCCGCAAGCACGCCCCGCCCCCGCACCCGCGTGTCGACCCGGCCGACCAGCCAGGCCTCGAACAGCGGCGGCAGCACCCGCACGGGCTCCTGCCTGGACACGACCAGATCCATGTGCCGGGCCAGAGCCTCGCGGGACGGTGCACCGGCGCCGCCCAGCTCCAGGGTGCGGGTCCAGTATTCCATCAGGTCGGCGTGAGCCAGGAAGAACGACTCTTCGGCCGCAGGGTCCAGGGACATCCCGCGCGCGGCGGCGTCCGCAATCCTCAGTTCGCGGGTTCCCACGTCGGTGATGAGATCTTCCTGCAGTTCCTGGTCGGCGTCCGTCCACTGCGCGAGCGCCTGCGGGGGAACAAAGAGGAAGTCGCGCGCGACGACGCGCGCGGTGAGCGTCCCGGCGGGGTGGCCGGGCAGCCGATCGCCGGAGGTGCCCAAACGTGCATCCCAGGTCGCCAGCGGTTGCCGCGATTCCAGCCATGCTTGCGGATCCGCCGCAATCCTCGCCAGGGTGGCCGCGCCGCCCCCTGCAACGGTGAAATTGCGAGCGTCACGCTCCTCCTGGTTCGCAACCGCGTCCGTCTCGGCCACCCGCCTCTCACGCAAGAGGCCGATGAACTGGAATTGCACCTCGGGGAAGGTCGGGCGATAGACGATGTGAAACCCCTGGCTGCTCTGCGTGACCGGCGACACCTGGCCGGGTTCGAGCCGGAAGACGACCCGGTCGAGCGTGGATGGCAGCTCGCCCGGGCCGAAGAGACCGATCACACCGCCGACAGGCTTCGAAGCTTCGTCCTCGCTCTCGGCGACGGCATCGATCCACGAGCCGCCATCGGCGATCTCCTGCAGCAGCCGGTCCGCCGCTCTCTGCTGCTGGAGGCGCATGCTGGACGACATCCCCGGCCCGGCCCGCCGGAGCACCTGCGCAACCAGGCGAAGAGCGCCCTCCTGGTGGGCAGCCTCGGCTTCGGCCGCGTCCACAACGACCCTGGCGCCCAGGCGCTGCTCCCGGTCCGCGGCCAGGATCGCTTCCCGGCGCGCTACCCACGCGCCCGCCTCCAGCGCTTCACTGCCCAGCAGCGAGTCGCCCGCGGCGGCGCGTTGCGACAGCGCAGCCGCGGCCACCCAGTGATCCACCAGCTCGCCAACGGCCAACGAATCGAGCGGAAACGGCTGAGCCAGCACGAGCAGCTCGGCCAGGCGCTCCTCGGTCAGAGTCCAGTCACCTGCGCGGGCCACATCCCCACGGTTCGTGAGGTCGCTGCACGCGCTCAGCGCTGCCAGCGACGCCAGCACGAGGGCCGGAACAGGGGCCCAGCCCGGTGCTTTTCCCACGGCAGCCTACTTGATGGTCACTGTAATGGTGTCGGCGACGGGGGGATCGAGCGGGATGTGCACGCCGTCGGCGACCACCGCAATGATCCGGTGTGCACCCGGGGCGAGGTCCTCCAGGGTTAATTCCGTCTCCGCGAGCCCCATGTGAAAGTGCACGCCGGGGTCGTTCGGAATGGGCAGCTCCCAGTCCACGTCGCCGTTCACGATCAGGTGATGATGGCCCGTGCCGGGATCCATGTTCCCGGCCTGAACGATTTCGAGCCCCTCGACCTCCATGACCACCAGCACCGGCCCGGCATCGAGCTCGGCCCCGTCAGCGGGCGACACGATCGTCACGCTGGCCGGAACGGCGATGTCTTCCATGGGCACCGCGTCCATCTCGTCCGCCCCGCCGCCCGCGTCCCCACCTCCACAGCCGGCCATCGCGGCCACGATTGCGGACCCAACCATGAAGCGAACCGTTCGCTCGATCTTTGCCATCCTCTGTTCTCCCGTTTTTTGCACCAAGGAGTGGACTGAACCGGACTGCCAACTTGGGGCCCCACACGCCCGCGCGCCAGCCCGGCACTGCCTGGACGCGCGAACCATCACCCGGCCCGCCTTGACACTCGCCCGGTCCCGCCGGATTCTTCCCGGCCATGCCGACCCGACTCGTCCTGCTTGCCGCGCCGCTCGCCCTGGCGCTGGCGGCCCCGCTCTTCCCCCTGGCCCTCTCAGCCCAGTCCCGCTCCGCGGCCCGGATCGACCCCGACACCATGCCCCGCCCCTCCCTGGAGGCGAGGCGCGCGGCCGGCCCGATCACCCTCGACGGGACCCTGGGCGAAGAATCCTGGGTGCTGGCCGACTCAACGCGGGGCCCGTTCTACCAGTCGATCCCGGACCAGGGAAGCCCTGCCTCCGAGCGCACGGTCGTCCGCGTCCTCTACGACGACGAACATCTCTACATCGGCGCCGTCATGTACGACAGCCGCCCCGAGCTATTGGTGTCCGCCGGCATGGAGCAGGACTTCGCGACGCAGGACTCGGACATCTTCGGCTTCGCCCTCGACACCTACCTCGACCGGCAGAACGCCTTCCTGTTTGCGGTCAACCCGGCCGGGGCGGTCTTCGACGCACAGGCCTTCAACGACCAGCAGTCGGTCAACCGGGCCTGGGAGGGCGAGATCCAGGTAGCGACCAGGATCACCGACCAGGGGTGGGTGGCCGAGGTGGCCGTGCCGCTGACGACGCTGCGTTTTCGCGCCACAAATGGCGCGCAGAGCTGGGGAATCAACTTTACGCGCCGGATTCGGCGGATTTCGGAGGATTCGAGCTGGGCGCCGCTAACCCGGCAGTTCCGGATCTACAAGATGTCCCGGGCGGGGACGCTGACCTCGCTGGAGGGGCTCAGGCAGGGGCGGAACATATGGGTGAAGCCGTTCGTGAACGGGGTTCGCACGGACGGTGCGCAGGCGTCGTCGCCGGGTGAGGCGGTGGAAGGCGGATTCGACCTCAAGTGGGGGATCACCCCGCAGTTCACCCTCGACGTGACCGCGCTGACCGATTTCTCCCAGGTGGAGGTCGACGAGCAGCAGATCAACCTGACCCGGTTTTCCCTCTTCTTCCCCGAGAAACGGGATTTCTTCCTCGAAAACGAGGGGATATTCGCCTTTCAGGATGCGCGCGTCCGCAACTTCCGCACCGGTTCGGGACCTCAGAACTTCAAGCTCTTCCACAGCCGGCGGATCGGGCTGTCGGCGGACCGGACGCCGGTGCCGATCGCCGGCGGGGCGCGGCTGACCGGGCGGGCGGGCAGCTACGCGGTCGGGCTCCTGAACATGCAGACGCGGGACGAGCCGGGGAGCCCGGGTGAGAACTTCTCGGTCCTGCGGCTGAGGAGAAACGTGCTGGGCAGCAGCGACGTCGGGGTGATGTTCGTGAGCCGTGCGGGCACTGGAGCGGAGGTGGCCGGCGACTACAACCGGTCGGTCGGCGCCGACGCCAATCTGCGGCTCGCCGGCGGGCGGATGCTGCTCAATTCGTACTTCGCGCTCACCGACGAGCCGGGGGCGGACGGGGACCGCACCGCGGGCGCACTGGAGGTCGCGTGGCGCGATCCGCTGTGGGACGCTTCGATGCTGCTCAAGACGGTGGGCGACGACTTCAATCCCGGGGTCGGCTTCGTGGCACGCAGGGCGGTGAGGCAGGGCTTCGTGACCTTCGGGGCGCATCCCCAGCCGCGCATCCCACGGGTGCGCGAACTCAACCCCTATGTGGACATCGACCTCTACACCGACCTGGGATGGATGCTCGAGACCCGGGAAATCACCCCCGGTCTCGGGTTGGCTTTTCTTGACAGCAGCATCCTGACACTGGAATACACGGCCTCCTACGAGCGGCTGACGGACGAGACGCGAATCGCCGGCACGGGGGTCCAGGCAGGCGAGTACGACTTCGGGGCGTTCACGGCCAGCTACCAGTCGAACCTGGGCCGCAAGGTGGGCGGCAGGCTGTCCGTTACGCGGGGCGGCTTCTTCGACGGGGAACGGACATCGGTGGGCGCCAGCGTCACCCTGCGCCCAAGCGCCCGCCTCTTCGTCGAGGGCTCGGCCCAGCGCAACAGGCTCACCCTCGCCGGCCAGACCTTCGACGCCAACCTGTTCGGCGGACGGGTCCGGCTCGCCCGCGACACCCGCACCTTCCTGAGCGCGTTCGTTCAGTACAACGAGTCGGCTGACGAGCTGCAGACGAACATCCGCTTCAACCTGATCCACGCGCCCCTGAGCGACCTCTTCCTGGTGTACTCGGAGCGCCGGAACCCGAGTCCGGAGGCCGGGGAAGCGGGGCTGATCGACCGGGCGATGACGCTGAAGTTCACGAAGCTGCTGGCGTTCTGAGCCGGCGGCGACGCCTCTCCGGCCTCGACCCGGTCACCGGTAACGAAACGCCCGGCTCGGTTGTCCTTGAATCAATGAACGTACACCTCATCGACGGCACCTATGAGCTCTACCGGCACTACTACGGCGCGCCCAGTACCACGGATCGCGCCGGTCGCGAGGCGGGCGGCGTGCGCGGTACGCTGTACTCGCTGCTCACCATGCTCGGCGCGGGGGCGACCCACATGGCCGTGGCCACCGACCACGTCATCGAGTCATTCCGCAACCGCCTCTGGCCCGGCTACAAGACCGGGGCCGGGATCGATCCGGCCCTCCTGGCGCAATTCCGGCCCCTCGAGGACGGGCTGCGGGCGATGGGGGTGCAGGTCTGGCCGATGGAGGAACTGGAGGCCGACGACGGCCTGGCGTCCGGTGCGGCGCTCGCGGCACGTGATTCGCGGGTCGAGCGCATCTATCTGTGCACGCCGGACAAGGACCTCGCGCAGTGCGTGCGCGGCAACCGAATCGTTCAGTTTGACCGGCGCCAGGACGAGATCCGTGATGACGGCGGGGTGGTTGCCAAGTTCGGGGTGCGGCCCCGGAGCATCCCCGACTACCTCGCGCTGGTCGGCGACAGCGCCGACGGCTTCCCCGGAGTCCCCGGCTGGGGCGCCAAGTCGACCGCGGCCGTGCTGTCCCGCTACCGGCACCTGGAAGACATCCCCGCGAGGGCCGAGAACTGGGACGTGACGGTGCGCGGTGCCCAGCGCCTGGCCGCTGCGCTGCGGGAACACCGCGCCAACGCCTTTCTCTTCCGCGATCTGGCAACCCTTCGCGACGGCGCCGCCCTGTTCGACGATGTGGACGAACTGCAGTGGCACGGTCCCACGCCCGCCTTCGAGAAGTTTGCCGACGAACTCGGCGCGCCCGGCCTGTGGGAGCGGGCCGAACAATTCCACCATAAGTTGCAGAGTCTGCCGGTATGAGGCGGATCTGCCGTCTGTCACCACAAGGAGAAGAAACATGAAGCACGCAACCATTCATCGGCGCATCACCGCCCTTGGCGTCCTCGCCGCGGCGATCGCCATCGTCCTGCCGGCGTCCCTGTCCGCCCAGCGCGGCGCGGGTGCGGGAGGCCGCGGGATGTTCAACAACCCCGGCATCCAGCTGTGGACCCAGCTCGACGAGAACTACGAGGAGTTCACCGAGCAGCTGACGCTCACCGAAGCCCAGACCGAAAGCGTCGCCGCGCTGCTCGAGGACTTCGGCGAGAAGAACGAGGACGGGCTGGCGCAGTACACCGAGGTGCGACAGAGCATGCGCGGCCGCGCGGGTGGCGGAGGTGGCGGTGGAGGGAGCCGCGAGGAGATGCAGGCGGCCTTCCAGCGGTTTCAGACGCTGATGGAAACGCTTGGTCCGGCCTTCGAGAAGCTGCACACGGATGTCGGTGAGCTGCTGGATGAGGATCAGACCAAGAAGCTGACGGAGCTGCTGCAGCCGCGACGGCCCGGGGGCTGATGGAAGCGGACGCTCGGGGGGCCCGGTTGCCGGGGTCCCCGGGATGCCGGGGCTCCGGCTGGCCGGCTAACCCACCGTCTTCAGAATCCAGTCGGCAATCAGCTCCATCGCTTCGACCGACCACGTCTCCTCGATCGACTGGTATTCGCCTGGGGCTCCGGTCTGAGCGTGCTGGAAGAGGTGGTTGAGGCCCGGCAGCGCGTGCATCTCGTAGCGGGTGTTGCCGCCGCGCCGTAGCGCCGCCTCGATCTCGCGCAGGTTCTCCTCGTGCGGGACCTGCAGGTCCTTTTCACCGGTGATCGCCAGAACCGGCACGGTCACCCTTTCGAGCATCGCGGCCGGCTCGTAGGTCAGGAAGTAGCGGAACCAGGGGTTGTTGACCTGCTGCACCTGGGCCGCGACGGCCTGGTCCAGCGCGGCATTGTCGGTCGCACCTCCCTGGGCGTTGGCGTTGTCGAGCCCCGCCCTGATGATCGTCGCGATCGCTTCGCCCGCGCGCCCGGGATCGGCCTCGGTCTTCAGGACCTCGAAGATGGCTCGCTGTCGCTCCCGGTTCTGGGCGATCGCCTCCTCGGGGGCGCCCGCCGCACGGGCGATCAGCGCGGCCTGCGCATAGAGGATGCGCTCGCCGTTCACGCCCTGCCCGGCCATGAGCACGATGTAGCTGATGTCGGGGGATGCGACCGCCGCCATGGGGGCGACGATGCCGCCCTCCGAGTGGCCAGCGAGGCCGATCGCGTCGGGATCGACATCGTCGCGGCCCGTCAGGTACGCGACGGCGGCCAGCGCGTCGGAGGCGAAGTCCTGCGAGGTCGCGGTGCCGAAGTTTCCCGTCGATTTGCCGACGCCCCGGTCGTCGTAGCGCAGGACGGCGATGCCGCGCCGGGTGAGGTGGTCGGCCAGCACAAGGAACGGGCGGTGTCCCATGAGGGCTTCGTCCCGGTCCTGGGGGCCCGAACCCGAGATGAGGACCACGGCCGGGAAGGGGCCGCCGGACGCGGGCCGCGTGAAGGTGCCCGCCAGGGTGTGGCCGCCCTCCGGGTTGGTGTAGGTGACGTCCTCGGCGAGGTACGGGTAGGGCTCCTCGGGGTTCTGGGGCCGCCGCGGGGCTTCGTCGTCGGGCACGCGCTCGAGGACGAGCGTGAAGGATTGACCCGCCTGGGTGAAGGTGCCGGTGATCTTCTCGTCCTCTTCGGACAGGGTGCCGCGGAAGGACGCGCCGATCATCGGCATGGACATGCTGATCGTATCGCCGGTCACGGCCGTCTCGGCCACGGGGATCTGCGTGTTGCCCTGGTCGACGGAGAACAACGTCGCGCTCAGCACGCTGTCGGTCTCCGTCACGACGAAGCGCAGGCGCAGCTGCGCAGCGCCTACGTCCAGAGTCCCCATCCAGGTTCCCACGAAGCCGGCGGGGTCGGCATCGGCCGGTTCCTGGGCAGCGGCGGTCGTGGTCGCAACGCCGATGCCGAGGGGGATGAGAGTGAGGGTCATGCAGGCCAGCAGGGTTTTCATCGGTTGATTTCCTATACGTGGTGGCCATGAGAGTATCCGAGGAGAGTAAAGCAGACATGACATTCAGTAAGCTTCTCTTTACATGGATCCGTCAAGAATCGCGGCCAGCGCGCGTGCATCGCCACTCGTCAACCGTCCGTCACCCGCAGAATCCAGTCCGCGATCAACTCCAGAACTTCAACCGCCACGGTCTCCTCGATCGTCTCGGATTCGCGTGCGGTGCCGGTCACCGCGTGCTGGAAGAAATGGTTGATATCCGGAAGCGCGTGGATCTCGTAGCGGGTGTTGCCGCCGCGCTTCAATGCCGCTTCGATCTCGCGCAGGTTCTCCTCGTGGGGGACGTACAGGTCCCTGGTGCCGTTGATCGCCAGGACTGGCACGGTCACTCTTTCGAGCGTCGGAGCCGGCTCGTAGGTCAGGAAGAAGCGACGCCACGGGGTGTTGACAGCCTGCACGTACTCCGAGACGACCTTCGTAAGCGTGGTGTCGTCCGTGGTGCTGTACAGCAACCGCACTTGAACGCTCGCGTTCTCAAACCGCCTCCGAATGATCGACTCGATCGCCTCGCGCGAACGTTCGGGATCGGTCTCGGACTTGAGGATCTCGTAGATGGCGGTATGCCGCTCCCGGATCTCGGCGACCGCTGCTTCGGAGGCACCGTTCGCGCGGGCCCGCAACTCCATCTGCGCATTGGAGATGCGTTCCCCGTTCACCCCGGGGCCGGCCATGAGGACGATGTAGCTGACGTCGGAGGATTGGACCGCCGCCATCGGCGCGATCAGGCCGCCCTCTGACAGACCAGCCAGGCCGATATTGCCGGGGTCGACATCGTCGCGGGTCTTGAGGTAGGCGACTCCGGCCAGCGCATCGGATGCGAAGTCCTCCGAGGTCGCTGTCGAGAAGTCCCCCGTCGATTCACCCACGCCGCGGTCGTCGTAAAGCAGGACCGTGATCCCGCTCCGCGTGAGGTGGTCGGCCAGCACGACCAGAGGCTTGTGCCCATCCCCGGTCCGGTCTCGCTTGTACGGACCCGAACCCGAGATCAGGATCACCGCCGGAAACGGGCCGCCGGTCGCGGGTCGTGTAAGGGTGGCCGCCAGCGTGTGGCCGCCATCCGGGTTGCGGTATGTCACGTCCTCGGCCACGTAGGGGAAGGGCTCCTCGGGGGCCTGGGGACGTATCGTCCCGGCCACATCCTCGGACGAGCGTGCAAGCACCAGCGGGAAGGTCTCGCCGGCCTGGGTGAAGGTGCCGTTGATCCTTCCGTCGTTCTGCGACCACGTGCCGGTATAGGATGCCTTGAAGTCCGACAATGGAACCGAGATCGTGTCGCCGTTTACGGTCACAACGGGGGCACCGAGCCGGTATGACAAACTCTGAGTGCGGTGGGTTTCCCAGTCCCACCGTGCCAGCGAGGTCACGGTGGCGCTCAGCACGCCCTCAGCTTCGGCCACGACCAGGCGCAGGCGTAGTTGGACGTCGCCGGCATCGAACGTGCCCGTCCAGTTTCCCACCAGGCCGGACGGATCGACGGAGCCCCGTTCCTGTTCCTGAGCGACGCAACCGAGCGTTCCCGCTACAAGGGCGGCGGACATGCAGACGACCAGTGTTCTCATGATTGGCTTCTCCCGAGGGGCGGACCTGCGCATCCGCGGCGGACCTGCGCACCCACCAGGTAGTGTACGCGCTCGCCGCCCTCCATCCTTCAAACCCTCACCAACCCCACCCTCCCCTTCCCGAACACCGCCTCGAGCTCGCGGATCGTCTCGCGGTCGGGGGTCACTTTGAGGCTGCGCGACCTGAGCCGCGGCAGCGCGGCCCCGTTCCCGTCCCCGACCGCCACCTCGACCGGGGCCTCCCCGGCGCGGGCGACCATCACCTCGCGGGCCCGCCCGAAGGCGTCGGCGGGGAGTTCGCTGTGCCACCCCACCGCGATCCTCACCGCGATCCGGCCGCTGCCGGGGACCCCCTTGAGAGGCTCGGCCGCGTCCAGGAAGACGGGGGGGTCCTCTTCGTCGCGCTCGCGGTCGCTGACCTTTCCGCGCAGGAGCACCACCGCGTCGGTGCGCAGCGTCTCCTTGCAGGACTGCCAGACATCCCGGAAGGCGAGGACGGTGGCCGTGCCGTGGAAGCCCTCGATGGTGATCTTCGCCCACTCGGAGCCGTCGCGCCGGGAGACCTGGCGGGCCACGGCGGTCACCACGCACGCCATCTCCACCGAGTCGCCCATCCGGGCCTTGAGCGCGTCCGAGCCCACCGGATCGAAGGCGCGCACGACCTCCCGGTAGCGGTCCAGCGGGTGCCCCGAGATGAAGAACCCCAGCGCCTCCTTCTCGCGGGCAAGGCGGTCCCGGTCCCGCCATTCGGGCACGGTGGGGAGTTCCGGGGCGGGGCGTTCCACCCCCACCCCTCCGAAGAGCGAGTGCTGCCCCTGTTCGGCTTCCTGCATACGAGCCACGGCCTCCCCGTAGGCGGCGTCGAGCCCGGCCGCCATCTGCGCCCGGTGCCCGAACGAGTCCAGCGCCCCGGAGGTGATCAGCGCCTCGCAGGCCCGCTTGTTGAGCGCCCGCGTGTCGATCCGCTCCAGGAAGTTGAAGAGGCTCTCGAAGGGCCCGCCATCCGCGCGCGCCGCAAGGACCGACTGCACCGCCGCGGAGCCCACCCCCCGCACCGCCCCGAGCCCGAAGCGAATAGTCGTCGCGCCCACGGCGGTGAACTTCCAGCCGCTCTCGTTGACGTCGGGCGGCAGGACCTCCAGGCCGTCGGTAAGCGCGGGGTGGTAGCGTCCCAGATCGCGGCACTCGCCGATGTACTTCACGACATCGTCCGTCTTGTCGAGCACCGACGAAAGGAGCGCGGCCATGAACTCCGCCGGGTAGTAACGCTTCAGCCACGCGGTCTTGTAGGACAGCAGCGAGTAGGCGGCCGAGTGCGACTTGTTGAAGCCGTAGCGGCCGAAGGTCTCGATCTGATTTGCGAGCTCGGCGGCCGCGCTTCGCGGCAGCTCTCGGTCAACGACCCGCTCCTGGAAGCGTGCCAACTCGGAGCGGATGAGCTTGGCGTCCTTCTTGCCCATCGCCTTGCGCAGGACGTCGGCCTCGCCGAGCGAATAGCCGGCCAGGTCGTTCGCGATCAGCATCACCTGTTCCTGATAGACGATGATGCCGTAGGTGGGCTCGAGGATGTGCTCCAGGCCGGGAGCCGGGTAGGATACCGGTTCGTGTCCGAGCTTCCGCTTGATGTACCGGTCGGTCATCCCGGAATCCAGGGGACCGGGGCGGATCAATGCGTTGGTGGCGACGAGGTCGTCGAAGCGGTCGCAGCGCATGGCACGCAGCTTGTCGAGCGCCAGATTCGACTCGAACTGGAAGACGCCGGCGGTCCCGCCGCTCGCGAGCATCCGGTAGACCTCCGGATCGTCCAGCGGCACATCGTCCATGGCCGGGGAGTGGTAGGCCACCCCCGTGTCCGGGTGGCGGAACTCCCCGAGCCGGTCCTTCACGGCCTTCACGGCGTCGTGGATGACCGTGAGGGTCTTGAGGCCCAGGAAGTCCATCTTGAGCATCCCGGCGTCCTCGAGGCAGTTCATGTCGTACTGGGTGACGATGTCCGGCCCGTCCTCGCCACCGTTCCGCGCACTCTTGCTCTGCGTGCAGATCGGCACGTAGTCGTGCAACGGTCCCGGCGCGATCACCACCCCCGCCGCGTGTACCGACGCGTGGCGCGACAGCCCTTCCAGCGTGATCGAGTAGTCGAAGAGCTGCTTGTGGCGCTCATCCGACTCGTAGAGCGCCTTCACGTCGCGGATCCGCTCCACGGCCTCGGCGACCGTATAGCTCTGCCCCGGCTGGTTCGGGATCATCTTCGCGATCCGGTCGGTCTCGCCCACTTCGAACCCCAGCACCCGGCCCACGTCCCGGATCACGGCCCGGCTCTTCATCGTCCCGAAGGTGACGATCTGGCCGACGGCGTCGCGCCCGTACTTCGCGCGCACGTACTCGATCACCTCCCCGCGGCGCTCGTAGCAGAAATCGATGTCGATGTCCGGCATCGAGATGCGCTCCGGGTTCAGGAAACGCTCGAAGAGGAGGCCGTAGGCGATCGGATCCAGGTCGGTGATCCGCAGCGCGTAGGAGACGAGCGAGCCGGCGGCTGACCCTCTACCGGGCCCCACCGGAATCCCGTTCTCACGCGCCCAGCGGATGAAGTCCCATGTGATGAGGAAGTAGCCCGCGTAGCCGGTCTTGACGATGACCTCGAGCTCGTAGTCGAGGCGCTGGCGGACCTCGGGGGGGAGGGGATCAGCGTAGAGCTGCGTCGCGCCGGCTTCGGCCAGGTGCACCAGGTACGCGTTGTCGTCGTCGAAACGGGGCGGGAGGGGGAAGCTGGGAAGGTGGTACTTCTTCTCCAGCGTGAGGGACACCTCGTCGGCGATGCGAAGCGTGTTTTCGATCACATCGGGGTGCCCCGGGAACGCCGCCGCCATCTCCTCGGCGGTCTTGAAGTAGAGGCCGTCGTCGTACTTCAGCCGGTCTTCGTCGTCGTGATTCTTCGCGGTGCCGATGCACACCAGGATGTCGTGCGCCGGGTGGTGCTCCTGCTGGAGGAAGTGCGCGTCGTTGGTGGCCACCACCGGCAGCCCGAGTTCCTTCGACAGCGCGAAGACGCGCTCGTTGAGCTCCGCCTGGCCGGGAGTCCCGTGGGCCTGCACCTCCAGGTAGTAGCGTTCGGGGAAGGTGTTGGCGTACCAGTCGGCCACTTCGCGGGCCATATCGTCGTTGCCCGCGTTCAGGTGGCGGGCCAGCTCGCCGGCCATGCACGCCGACGTAACGATCAGGCCGCCCGAGTGGCGGGCCAGCGTCTCGCGGTCCACCCGGGGACGGTAGTAGAACCCCTCGGTGTACCCGATCGACGACAGCCTGATCAGGTTGCGGTAGCCCTCGGCGTCGCGGGCCAGGAGGACGAGGTGGTAGTGGGCCTTCCCGCCCTGGCCGGAGCGGGTCCGTTCGCGCCGGTTGCCGGGCGCCACGTACGCCTCCATGCCGATGATCGGCTTGATCCCCGCCTTGCGGGCCAGCTTCTGAAAGCTCCACGCGCCGTAGAGGCACCCGTGGTCGGTCAGCGCCAGGGCCGGCATCTCGAACCGCTTTGCCCTGCGGATCAGGTCCGAAAGGCGGTTGGCGCCATCGAGGAGGGAGTACTCGGAGTGGGTATGGAGATGGACGAAGGACAATGGTGGCTTGGCTGGGGGCGAGAGGTGAAGATCGTCCGTAGCGGAAGAGGCAGCGGTTCGGAGCAACCACGCCTCCACGCGGCTTCCCTTCGAATCTAGGTGGTGAGGGAAGGGGGAGACAGGTTAGACGCAACGGAAACGCGAACGCTTGCATCCTGTTGGCAGGAAGCTCACCCGACCGCGGCGCGCATGCGCACCGAATCGCTGCTGGATTCGACAGACGCTGCATCGCAAGGGTGGGCCGCCTCGCTCAAACGATCACGCCGGAGCCACGCATATGAGAGACAACGCGCCAACCACCAGATCGGGACTGGATTTCCTTCGACACGTTGGATTCTGGGTTCTGGTGCCGCTTGCGACCTATGTCGCGTACGTGCTGATCGACGTCGTTCTCCGGCCAGACCCGGCGCGCCTTCCCGAGTTGGCTGCGAGGCTGCCGTTCATTGTGGGTCAGATTCTCCCCGTTGCGGTGTTCGCGGCCACGTCGGGCCGTTCCGGGCTCTTCGGAGGCTTTGACGGCGAAAGCCGCCACCATCTGTGGGTCGCGGTGGCGCTGGTCGCCGGAGCGGCGTACGCGATCCTCGCGCTGCCCGAGCCGATTCTTGCGCCGTTCACCGGTTCCGACGCCCTGTTCCCACCCGGCCTCGATCAAGCCGCGGAGATAGCCAGGGAGGCAGCCCGGAATACGTCGGGGCCGGAATCGGAAGCGCTCTTGCGCGAAGCTGGCGGATACCTGATGCGGCTGGTTGTCCCCTTCGCAACCGCTGCCATGGTCTTTGTGGCAGCCGCACTTGGATCCCTGGTCAGTGTTGCCATCCGCGAGATTCCGCAAGTCAGGTGTGTTGCCGGTGGGATCCTCGCCGGGTTCTACTGGGGCTCCCTGGGGATTGCCGAGGAGTTGGCCGTCAGGATCGACCTGTCCGCGATCGCGTTGTTTGCCCTGCTCATGACGATGCCACTCGTCATGCCGCTCCTGATCATCGCGATGGCGTGCGCACACAACTGGTGGTCGGACCGTTGACCCTCGGACCTCGAACGGGGTTTGACCGCGAGCTCTTTCGCAAGGGCGATCCGGCCCTGTTTCGCCGGTTGGTTCGCGAGGCGTCGCCCCGCATGCTGGCAATGATCCGCTGCTACGCCTCGGACGACGATCACGCGGACGAGCTGCTCCAGGAGAGTTGGGTCCACATCTACCACAAGCGGGCCACGTTCTCGGGCACGGGTTCCTTTACGGGATGGGCGCTGGCGGTCAGCCGCAACGTGTGCCGCATGTCGCTGCGGGGAATTTCGGGGATGGTGCACGCGAGTCTGCATGATCACGGGGACATCCCTGACGCGGCCGCTGGTCCCGCGGCCCGGCTGGCGCGGCGGCGCAGGGCGAAGGCACTCTACGCGGCACTCGATAAACTGACGAAGAGGGAGCGGGAGGCGATCATGCTGCGCCTGCTGGAAGGACGGCGCACCGCGGAGGTTGCGAAGCTGATGGGAGTGAAGGAAGTATCGGTGCGCTCACTGGTCCACCGGGGCCTCCGGAAGCTGCGCCGAATGAAGAGCTTGAAGCGAGCGATCCTGGAAACGGAAGGACTGCGATAATGGCTGGGAGACGATTGCCGGGTCGACGCCCGGGTGCAGGCCACCAACTCGATCCGGAGGTGGTGGAACATCTGATCGACGCGGTTCAGAAGGGTGGCCCCGACCGTGCGCGCTACCTGGAAGAGCGCGCGGGCAGCAAGGCCGAAGCCGAGGTCGTGCGGCTTGTGAGCGTGATCCGCGAGATCGGGGCCGCGCGGGTTCCGATCCCCGAATCTCGGGTGGACGAGATTGTGGCTGGACTGCGAGAGGAACCGTCGCCGAAATCGTGGCTTCTTCGGTGGAGCAGCCAGATCGAACTAGTGACAACGGGGGTCGGGAGCGGGGGTACGCTGTGGTACGGACTGATCCAATTGGACAGGATCGCTTCCTCCACACCGCCGAACCGCGTCGCGGTGATCCTAGTCGCCATCTGCGGCGCGCTGGTGTCCCTGCTGCTTCAACGCCGCGTCCAGGCACGCAGGTTGGCGCAGATTTGCGGCGACCCGGTGGGCGCCGTCACTCCCCCTCGCAGCGGAAGGAATTCGTGATCTCGTCGAGTTGAATCATGTATTCGTACTTGTCCTTCTCGGGCGCGTACAGCCAGGCGTCGATCAGATACGTCCGCTGCTGCCGCGGGCAGACAACCGCCCAGGTGATGAACGGGCCCGCCGCGGGGTACGTCCCGGGGGGATTCTGCCAGATCGCCTGAACCGTGTACACCTGTCTGCCCCCGACTTCCTTCCACCCCTCGATCAAATGGTCCGTGTTCACCACCTGGGGGAAATCGTAGTACTCCTCGACGATGCGGGAACGCCACTCCAGGAGCTCCTCCATCGTGATTACTTCCGGCACGGAACTCCGCCAGGTGACCGCGAACTGTCGGATCAACTCTTTCGGGGTCGGGTTGTCGTTGAGGAAGATGTGCACCGCGTCATTCCGCTCGTATTCGTACACCTCGGGCAGCAGCAGGCTGAACCCGTGCTCTTCCCGTAGCGTCTGCGCCAGCGCCGAGTCCGGCCCGGTCACGAACATCCTGGCAATCACCCACTCCCGGTACTGGGAGTCGAAGATCTCGCGAAGCTCGGGGATGGATTGCCGCACCATCGCCGCGGCGGCAGCTGTCTCGACGCCCTCGGGGAGGATCAGTGCCGTCACCAGCTGGCCCCGCGACCACAGGTCCCGCACCTGCACGATCCTCGGACCCTCGGGGCCTTCGCCGACCTCCTCCAGAACCGAGGCCACCCATGGATCCGAGGGCGTTCCGATGACCAGCTGCTGCTTGAGCAGGCGCACCCTGAGCCACGGTTCCTCGTACGGGTCCTGGTACATGACCCGGAAGGCCCGTTCCTCGCGAACCGTGAAGACCTCGCTTGCCTCGATGCGGTCGAGCGCTTCGTCGCCCACGTGGGCCCAAAGGTCGGGAGAAGCCGTCATGATGATCGCGTTGACATCGCCCATCGCAAGTGGGCTGGTGTCGCAAGCGCCGATGAGCAGCACGGATGCCGCGAGGGTTGCGCGAACTGGTGCTCGAACGTGCATAATGCTTATTCCTCTATATTGGTTTTCCGAACCGGCGCGTGAAGTGCCGGAGTGATAGACTAAGGCACAGGAGGGGCTTCGGTCCATGGTGCACACAAGGATACCCCGGCGGCACGCGATTGTGCCCGCCGCCTTTGTCGTGCTTCCCCTTGTGGTTGCGGGATGCGCGGCTCGTGGCCCGGCCGAAACGCAGGCCGAACCCCCCGCTCCGGCCACCCCCGTCCAGGCGACGCCCGTCGCCCCCGCGCAGACCTCCGATCCCCCGGCCGAGACCGAAGCCCCGGCCGGCATCTTCACCGAATCGCAGGCCGACCGGGGCAAGACCAGCTTCGACGAGCTCTGCGCGGAGTGCCACACGAATAACGAGTTCCGGGGAAGGTTGTTCCAGTCCAACTGGGGACGGCGGACCGTATACTCGTTCTACCGGACGATCCGCTCCACGATGCCCGACAACAACCCGGGTGGACTGGAGGAGCAGGTCTACCTGGACGTAGTGTCCTACATCCTGAGCCTTAACGGGCACGAGGCCGGCACTTCGGAACTTTCCGCCGACTCCCCGATGCGGGACGTGCGGATCGCGCCGACTTCGGAACGCTGATTCGAGGGAAGTCGAGCACACAAGGAACGGAGCATGTGAATGGCCGAGGGCGGGAAGGGGCTGAATCGACGCGGGTTCGTGAAGACGACCGTCGTCGGGGCCGGCGCGGTTCTGGTGGGTGGCGGGGCGCAGGCAGCGGGAGCGACGGCGGGGGACAGGCCGGCCGCGAGCGCCACCGGACGGAGCGCGCCCTGGGTCCGCACGCGGCAGACTCCGGACATCGCCGTCGTGGGTGCCGGCGCCTTCGGTGCCTGGACGGCGCTCAACCTCCAGCAGTCCGGCGCCCAGGTCACGCTGATCGACCAGTACGGCCCCGCAAACTCGCGCGCGACCTCCGGCGGTGAGACGCGCGGCGTCCGCACCGGCTACGGGGGCCGGCGCCACGAACTGCTGTGGACCCGCTGGGCCAGGCGGTCGCTCGAGATGTGGCGCTCCTGGGACGAGCGGTGGCAGGACATGCTGCTCCCCCGCGTGTTCTTCACGACCTCCGACCTGATCATGCGGGACGAGTGGACCGACTTCATGGAGGACACCCGCAGGAACTGGGACGAACTCGGCATACGCTACGAGGTGATCGACGCCGACGAGATCCGCAGACGCTGGCCGGTGATCGACGTGACCGACATCACCGTCGCGCTGTGGGAACAGGACGCCGGGGTCGTGCGGGCGCGCCGGGCGATCGAGTCCGTGGCCCAGGTTTTCCAGCACGAGGGCGGTGAGGTGAAGATCGCCCGCGCCGCGATGGGTCCCGTGAGCGACCGCCAACTCGGCGCGCTCCAGCTCGAACCGGACGAGTCGCTCTCCGCGGGCACCTACGTCTTCGCGCTGGGTCCGTGGTTCCCGAAGGCGTTTCCGGAGCTGATGGGCGACCGGCTGCGCATTCCCATCGGCCACGTCGCCTACTTCCGGACCCCTCCCGGCGACAACAGCTACAGCCACCCGAATCTCCCCAGCTACAACTTCCCCGGGGTGACCGGATGGCCCGCACTCGGGCCCGACAACCGCGGCTTCCGCGTGCGCACAGGCGGGCGTGGGCGCGGCGGAGGCGATGCCGATACCGATCCCGACACCAGCCGCCGCTGGCTGGAGCCCGAGGAGCTGGAGCGACCGCGCGCGTTCGTCGCGCAGCGCTTTCCCGGGCTGGCAGAGGCCCCGATCAGCGAGACCCGCTCCTGCCACTATGAAATCTCGGCCACGGGCAACTTCTTCTTCGACCACCATCCGGACTTCGACAACGTCTGGCTCGCCGGCGGCGGGTCGGCCGAGGGCTTCAAGTTCGGACCCATGATAGGGGAGTACATGGCCGGCCGGGTCCTGGGAACCGAGACCGACCCCGGGCTGATCGAGGCGTTCCGTCTGTTGGAAGAGGAATCGGAGTCGCGCGAGTAGCGGCGAGCGGGACGAATCCCCCCCCTCCACTTGACCACGCGGCGCCGCAGCCGCCATTTGACTGTTGGAATCCCGGACGGCCCCGCAGCCCTATCCCTCCTCCTCCGCGTTCGGTCGGTCCGGGGCGCTTCTCGCATAACTGCCAACGGAGACCGAAATGACCCACCGCACCGCTTCCACCATCACCCGGACGGCGTTCCTCGCGCTCACCCTCGCGGCGACCGCCCTGGCCCTGGGATCCGCCGCCGGCACCGCGGCCGCCCAGGAGGCGGGATCGATCCCGGTCATGGGATCCGGATCCGCCAACTTCGAACTGGCGGCCCGCTTCGCCCCCTACAAGATCTCGGATCTGCTCCATTCCACCCGGGTGCAGCCGCGGTGGGTTGGGGACACGCAGAAGTTCTGGTACCAGTGGGAGAACTCCGGCGGCACGCACTATTACCTGGTCGATCCCGAGCGCGGCACCAGGGCCGAGATCTTCGACAACGACCGGATCGCCGCGGAGTTGACGCGCATCACGCGGGATCCGTGGGACGCGCAGCACCTCCCGATCCGCGCCATCCGCTTCATCAGCGAGGGCACGATCCAGTTCGAAGTGCAGTCGTCGCAGGACGAGGAGATCGAGGAGGAGGAGGACGAAGAGGTCGAGGAGGACCAGGAGGACGAGCAGCAACCGCCGAGCAGACCGCAGACGCGCAGGAAGGTGCACCATTTCGAATACGATGTGGCGACGCAAACCCTTCGCGAGCTCGAGGACTACGAGGAGCCGCGGACCCACCCCGGCTGGGCCAGCATCTCGCCGGACACGACCCAAGTGGTGTTCAGCCGCGAGTTCAACCTGTGGATGATCAGCTACGAGGACTACGAGAGGATCCGCGAGGCGCGGCACGGCAAGACCGGTGACGACGCGGAGGAGGCGGAGGAGGACGTCGAGGTCGACGAGATTCAGCTCACCACCGACGGCGAGAAGGACTTCAGCTGGGGATCGCAGGGACGGGGCGCCAACGACGAGGAGACCGAGGAGGAGCACAAGAAGCGCCAGTCGCCGGGGATCAGCTGGTCTCACGACGGCAGCTACTTCGCGATGACCCGGTCGGACAGGCGGGAGGTCGCCCACCTCTGGGTGGTGCACGCCGTTGGCAACACCCGCCCGAAGCTCGAGAGCTACAGGTACGACATGCCCGGCGAGGAGAACGTGACCCAGGTCGCGCTGCACGTGTTCGACATGGAGGCGCGCGAGATGAAGCACATCGACGACGAGCCGTGGAAGGACCAGCGCATGGGCATCTTCACCGACTTCAGCTTCCCGCGCGGCTTCGAACCGAACGCGATCCGGCAGTCGCGGTGGCTCTCCGACCAGAGCAACGAGCTCTACTTCTACCGCCGCAGCCGCGACCAGCACCGCGTGGACGTGCTGCGCGCGGATCCCGCGACCGGCGAGGTGACGGCGGTGATCGAGGAGCGCCTGAATACCTATGTGGAGCACCAGACCCCCGAACGGCTCGACAACGGCGACCTGATCTGGTGGTCGGAGCGGGACGGCTGGGCGCACCTGTACCGCTATGCGCCGGACGGCACCGTCAGGAACCGCCTGACGGAGGGGCCGTGGCATGTGGATGCGCTGATGGAGGTCAACGAAGAGGACGGGTACGCGCTGGTGCGCGGCAATGCACGCGAAGACGGCGAGGATCCCTACTACATGCACGCATACCGGGTCGCGCTCGACGGCAGCCGCGCGACCCTGCTCAACCCGGGCAACTACGATCACCAGGCGAGCGCCTCGGATGGCGGGCTCTACTTCGTGGACAACTATTCGCGGGTGAACACCACGCCGGCGAGCACGCTCCACGACGCCTCAGGCCGCAAGATCATGGACCTTGAAACCGCCGACATGTCCGCGCTCGAGGACGCCGGCTACCAGTACCCCGAGGTCTACTCGGTCAAGGCCGCCGACGGCGTGACCGATATCTACGGCGTCATGTACAAGCCCTACGACTTCGATCCGGCGAAGCAGTACCCCGTCGTCGCGTACGTCTACCCGGGCCCCCAGACCGAGTCCGTCTCCAAATCCTTCTCGCTCAACTCCACCGAGCAGGCGCTCGCCCAGTTCGGCTTCATCGTCATCACGATCGGCAACCGCGGCGGCCACCCCGACCGATCGAAGTGGTACCACAACTACGGGTACGGCAACCTCCGCGACTACGGACTCGCCGACAAGAAGACCGGGATCGAGCAGCTCGCCGACCGGCACGCGTTCATTGACGTCGATCGGGTGGGCATCTACGGCCACTCCGGGGGCGGCTTCATGTCCACGGCGGCCATGCTGGTCTACCCCGACTTCTTCAAGGTCGCGGTCTCGTCCTCGGGGAACCACAACAACGACGTCTACAACGCCAACTGGTCCGAGAAGCACGACGGCGTCAAGGAGGTCACGGATTCCACCGGAGCGGTGACCGGCTTCGAATACGACATCGACAAGAACTCCGATCTGGCCGCCAACCTGAAGGGACACCTGCTGCTGACCACCGGTGACGTCGACAGCAACGTCCACCACGCTGGAACGTTCCGGATGGCCGAGGCCCTCATCCGGGCCAACAAGCGCTTCGACTTCTTCATCTTCCCCGGCCAGCGCCACGGCTACGGCAACATGAGCAACTACTGGTTCTGGCTCAGGGCGGAGTACTTCGTGAAGCACCTGCTGGGTGACGACCAGTGGAACGCGGACCTTCTGGAGCTGCAGGGGAACTCGCCGAGGGGGTGAGGGGGGGGAGCCTCAGCACCCCAGCTCCCGCCAACCCCGCTCGCACCCCAGCACCCGCAGCGCCTCGGGGTCGCGCTCTCTGACCGGGATTCAGTTGGGCGGGTCGCGGCCGAAACCAGCCACCAGGTCCCCCAAATCAACGGGAAGAGTCGAGATGACAACGCACCTCTGGGCGGTCGTGGTATTCGCATTGAGCACGCCACCGGCGGCCCGCATGAGCGCGCAGGAAGCCAGCCCGGCAGCTCCGGACCAGGAAGCGCGTCTGGTCATACTGGGCACGGGGACTCCCAACCCCGACCCCACCCGCTCCGGCCCGGCGCTCGCAGTCGTCGCGGGCGGGCGCGCCTATCTGGTGGACGCCGGGCCCGGTATCGTTCGCCGCGCCGCCGGTGCCGCCGAGACCCACGGGATCGAGGCGTTGGCCGCCAGCGGACTCGACATCCTCTTCCTCACCCACCTTCACTCCGATCACACCGTAGGGCTCCCGGACGCGATTCTGACCCCGTGGGTGCTGGACCGCCCCGACCCGATCCGGATCTTCGGACCGCCCGGCACCGCCGCGATGGCCGGCCACATCGAGGCGGCGTGGCAGGAGGACATACACATGCGCCTCTTCGGCCTTGAGCCCCGCGAGGAGAACCCCGAAGCGTATCGTGCCGTGGTCACCGAGACCCGGGACGGACTCGTCTACGAGGACGAGAACGTGCGCGTCACCGCGATCCCGGTCCTGCACGGCTCCTGGCCCCACCCGCTCGGCTACCGCTTCGACGCCGGCGGCAGGTCGATCGTGATTTCGGGGGACGCACGGCCGAGCGAGTCGCTCGTGGAGGCCTGCGACGGCTGCGACATCCTCGTCCACGAGGTCTACTCGGCAGAGGCATTCCTCACCCGTCCACCCGAGTGGCAGACCTACCACGCCGACTCCCACACCTCGACCGTCGAGCTCGCCGAGATCGCCCGCCGCGCCCGTCCGGGGCTGCTGGTCCTCTACCACCAGCTCTACTGGGGCGCCACCGACGAGGACCTTCTGCGCGAAATCCGCGAGGCCGGATACACGGGGCGGGTGGTGTCCGCGGCGGATCTGGATATCTTCTGAGCCTCGCCGCTCTATTGCCGCGGGGCTTTCTGCCCTGGGCTGTCCGGCTTCGGGACCGCCCGGCTTGCCGCCTCGCTGCCGGCACCCGGCGGCGGGTCCTCCGCCTTCAGCCGCAGGATCCGCTTCACCATCCGGTCGCGCCAGGCTGACAGCACCTCCTCCAGCGTCTTGCAGGCGAGGATGGGACCCTCCTGCGCCCGAGCCTCGCGGGGTGCGAGCAAGCCAGGGCGCTCATCCTCCTCCGCCGAGCGGCGAGCCCACGCGACCGCGCGGTCCGTCTGCTTTGGATCGGGATCGAAGACACGGGCCGCGAAACCGCTCCTGGCGAATACGCGGATCCAGCTCCTTCCGATCAGACCGGCCCCGACAATGGCAATTGACTGCATATATGATCTACCCCCTTTCCCGGGACCGGGTCCACGCCCCACGCTCCCGGGGGTGGCCCGGGAAGCGTCGGCAGTTGCCCCACAGGGGCTCCGGCGCTAGAATCCGCGGCGACCTTACTAACAGTCACTTCGTGGAACAGCCCACAGGGGCGAGGACCTCAGAGCCAGGAAAATGACGCGGTTCACCACACGTCGCTCTTCACTTCTCATCCGGACAGCCGGCTGCGCCGTCATCGCAATGGCCGCGGCAGCGTGCGACCTGACACCCTCCGCCGGGATGGCCCGGGGGGAGTTCATCTTCGACACCTGTTCCCCGTGCCACGGCGACGATGGCGGCGGCGACGAGACGCTCGGCGCGCCCGCCCTCGCGGGTGCCACCGACTGGTACCTCACATCGCAGCTCAACCGCTTCCAGAGCGGGATGCGCGGACGCCACTACCAGGACGCGGAGGGGCTGCGTATGGGGCCCATGTCCCGGTCGTTGAACGTGGACAATGGGGACGTCGAGTCGATCGTCGGTTACCTGGTGAGCCTGCCGATCGTCGATCCGCCGGCGACCCGCGAGGGCGACGCGGAGGCGGGCGAGGCCGAATACGAAGCGCTCTGCTCCAACTGTCACGGGATCGACGGACGGGGGGTCGATGCGGCAATACCGGAGTTGAACGCTCCGTCGTTGCTGCACCTCCAGGACTGGTACATGGAGTTGGCGCTGCGGAAGTACCGCGACGCCATCCGCGGTGCGGAGGCAGGCGACAATGTGGGTACGGTGATGGCCAATGCCGTGGAAGGCATGTCCGACGAGCGGATCGCCAATGTGATCGCCTACGTCATGACCATGAGGCGGCTGCCTCGCCGAATCCCCGCACCGCCTCCGGAGCCGCTGCCGCCGCTCGACATCGATCCGTCGATCCTGCCCGGCGGCGTCACGTTGGCGATGGCCCAGGAGGGGCAGGACATCTTCCACGGCGCGGGGGTCTGCGTCAGCTGCCACCTTCGTGAAGGTGTGGGCGGCGGCCTGGCCCCCAATCTCACCGACGACGTCTGGCTGCATGTCGACGGCGAATACGAGTCGATCGTGGAGGTGATCATGACGGGCGTGCCGATACCGATCGAAGCCCCCGGCCCAATGCGGGCGAGGGGCGGCTCTTCGATCACCGACGAGCAGGTGCGCGCGGTCGCCGCCTACGTGTACATCCTGAGCCGCTGAATAGCCATGCCACAGAAAGCGACCCCGGACACACCGACCCACGCGGAGCTGGCCGCCGGGATCCCCCCGGCCCCGCCGGACGAGACCAATGACGCGATCGTCTTCGCCAAGAATACCCTGAAGAACACGCTGATCATTGCCGTCCTCTTCATCGGCGCCGCGGTCGTCTGGACCATGTGGCTGAAACTATGAACCAATTCTTCGAGTTCTTCAGAGTCGACTACTTCGACCCGCTCATCGAGGTGGCGTCGTCGTACGCGGCCGACATTGACGGCCTGATCTGGCTGGTCCTCGTCATGGTGGGGTTCTGGTTCCTCGTCGCCGAGGGCGTTTTCCTGTGGTTCATCATGAAGTTCAGGGCACAGCCCGGGCGGCGGGCCGACTACATCGACGGGAAGAACAAGCGCCACAAGCGCTGGATCACGGTGCCGCACCTCATGGTGCTGGGCTTCGACGTGCTGATCATCGTCATCTCGTTCAACGTCTGGTACAAGATCAAGATGGACCTGCCGGAAGACCCCGACGGCGTGATCCGGGTCATCGGACAACAGTGGGCGTGGACCTTCCAGCACTCCGGCGCCGACGGCGAGCTCGACACCGCCGACGACATCTTCACTGTTGACGAACTGCACGTGGAGAACGAAAAGACCTACCACTTCGAGCTGCAATCGAAGGATGTTCTCCACAGCTTTTCGGTTCCGGTGTGGCGGATCAAGCAGGACGCGATCCCGGGGCGCAGCATCACCGGATGGTTTCAGCCGACCAGGGCGGGCGAATTCGACGTGCAGTGCGCGGAGATCTGCGGGTTCGGCCACAGCGTGATGGCCGCGAGGGTGATGGTGGAGGACGCGGACACACACGCAGCCTGGATGGCGGCAAACACGCCGGTCACGGCAGCCGCGATGGAAGACGAGAGCACGCCTGTGGCAGCGGCGGCGAGATAGAGAGACGGAGCACCGAGAGAGATGGTTGAGCCTGCGGTCGATCTGACACACGGACAAGCCCACGGCGACCATGCCCATCATGGTCCCCAGGGCTGGCTGAAGTACCTGTGGTCCACGGACCACAAGGTGATCGCCATGCAGTACATGTTCACGGGGATGTTCATGGCCCTCGTGGGCGGATTCATGGCGTACGTCTTCCGTATGCAGCTGGCGTTCCCGGGGATCAATGTGCCCGGCTTCGGGATGGTCTCGCCGGGCGAGTACAACGCGCTTGTCACGAATCACGGCACCATCATGATCTTCTGGGTGGCCATGCCCGTGCTGCTGGCCGCCTTCGGGAACTACCTGATCCCGCTCATGATCGGGGCGGACGACATGGTCTTCCCCAAGATCAACCGCCTCTCCTTCCAGATCTTCTTCGTCAGCACGATCGTCATCCTGGCGTCGCTCTTCGTTTCGGGCGGCGGCTTCGCCGGAGCCTGGACGGCCTACCCGCCGCTGTCGGCCGACTCGACCTACAACCTCACGCCGCTCGGGAGTACCCTGTGGGTGATCGGGGTGGGACTGGAGTTCGTGGCTTTCCTGCTGGGCGGGATCAACTTCATCACCACGCTGATGAACTCCCGTGCGCCCGGGATGCGCGCGTTCGACATCCCGATCGTGCTGTGGATGATCGTCGTCGCGAGCATTCTCTTCATGCTGTCGGTGGGTCCGCTGCTGGCGGGCGCGATCATGCTCATCTTCGACCAGACGATCGGCACCGGCTTCTACAATCCGGCGACCGGAGGCGACCCCATCCTCTGGCAGCACCTCTTCTGGTTCTTCGGGCACCCCGAAGTGTATGTGGTGCTGCTGCCCGCGCTGGGCGTGGTGGCCGAGATCATCACCACCTTCGCGCGCAAGAAGCTCTTCGCCTACCGCACGGTCATCTTCACCATCGTCGCGACCGGCGTGCTGAGCTTCTTCGTCTGGGCGCACCACCAGTTCATCGCGGGAATCGACCCGCGCATGGCGAACATCTTCACGATCACGACGCTGCTCATCTCGGTGCCGATCGCGGAGCTGTGCTTCATCTACATTGCCACCCTGTACGGGGGCTCGATCACCCTGTCGACGCCCATGCTGTGGGCGCTCGCCTTCGTGGCCGAGTTCCTGATCGGGGGCGTGACGGGGATCTTCCTGGGAGCTGCCGGCGCCGACATCTACTTCCACGACACCTACTTCGTGCTGGCGCACTTCCACTACACGTTCTTCCCGATCGCGATCATAGGGACCTTTGCGGCCTTCACCTACTGGTTCCCGAAGATGTTCGGGAAGATGATGGACGACCGTCTCGGCAAGTGGCACTTCTGGCTGACCATCATCCCCTTCAACGTGATCTTCATCCCGCTCTTCGTCCTGGGGATGGGCGGCCAGCACCGCCGGGTCTACAACTACAACCTGTTCCCCGATCTCGCCGGCGGGATGTTCGAGGACATGCGGCAGCTCGCGACCTACGCGCTGCTGGTCATGCTCGCGGCGCAGTTCATCTTCTTCTACAACTGTTTCAAGACGGCGCGCTCGGGACGCAGGGCGTCGAGGAACCCCTGGAAGGCCAACTCGCTGGAGTGGACCACCGAATCGCCGCCACCGCACGGCAACTGGCACCCCGACCGGATGCCGGTCGTCTACCGGGGGCCGTACGAGTACAGCGTGCCGGACCGTGAAGACGACTACTGGCCGCAGAACGAACCCGACGGCGCGCCGCTACAGGTCGTTGACGACGACACCGGAGAGCAAAGCCGATGAGGCCGATCGCGACCACGCGTGCCGCCACGGGAACCGCCACCGGCAAGCTCGCCGTCTGGTGGGTCCTGGCCTCCGAAGTGGTGATCTTCGGCGGGCTGCTCGCTTCCTACGTCATGTTCCGCCTCGGTCATCCGGAGTGGGCCGACGCCGCGGCGGTTACGAACACCTGGATCGGCGCCGGCAACACCTTCGTGCTGCTCACCTCGAGTCTCACGGCGGTGCTGGCGCACCAGGCCGCCGAGCGCGGCGACGGCAAGCGGGCCGCCATGTTCCTGTACATCACCATCGGGGGCGCGGCCACCTTCATCGGGGTCAAGAGCTACGAGTGGTGGTACGAGATCAGCCACGGCTACACGATCACCTCCAACGGCTTCTGGTCGTTCTACTACACCGCCGCCGGCCTTCACGCCTTCCACGTGATCGCGGGAGCCGTGATCATGGCCTTCGTGGCCCGGGACGCCGCGAAGAACCTCGAACTCCACCGGGTCGAGCTGATAGGCATCTATTGGCACTTCGTGGACATCGTGTGGATCTTCCTCTTCCCTCTGCTCTACATCGCGAAATAGCCCATGGCCGGTCACTCGGAAGACAAGGGACTCTTCGGCAACCACTATGTGAGGGTCTACGTGCTGCTGCTGGTTCTGCTCGCCGTGAGCATCGTGGGACCGGTGGTGGGCGGCGCGCTGAACCGTCAGGTCGATGTCTTCGGAATGCAGTTCGGCCTCGGCATCGTGATCACGCTGACAACGGCATTCGGAATCGCGGTCATCAAGGCCTGGCTCGTCATCAAGAACTTCATGCACCTGACGATCGAGCGGGTGATGCCGAAGCTCTTCCTGGCGGCGTCGGTGCTGCTGCTCGCGCTGTTCTGGGGCGGGGTCGCGCCGGACGTGCAGAATCACGAGGGACGGCTGTGGGAGAATGACGCGGCGAAGGAGGCGGTCGCGCGTGGGATCCCGGAAGAGGACCACGGGGAGGACGAACACGCCGCTGCAGAGGGCGACCACGCCGAGGACATCGCGCACGCGAGCCTCGTTCCGACGAACAAGTCCAACGACAACCTGCTGGCGGGCGGCTACAACTTCACCCACGGTGCCTTCTGGACCGTTGTGGTGTTGGTGGCGATCGGGACGAATGCCGTCGCGATCATGCTGTCGATCGGCCTGGTGCTGCTGGTTCTGGAGATGCTGAGCAGGATCCCGATGCTGCAGCGGATGATCACGCCGGTTCTGGAACGGGTCATGCGGCTGCCGGGGATGGGCCGGATCCGGAGGCTTCTGGCAACCGAGGACGCCTGACGATGGCCGCGCGGGCGTCGATCATTCCGTTCCGGCCCAAGCCGCGGAAGAGGAAGAAGCTGGTGTCGGACGCCGTGCTCGGCATGCTCCTCTTCGTCTTCGTCGAGATCATGCTCTTTGCGGGGTTCATCTCGGCTTTCGTGATCATCAAGGCGCACGCGGTCGGCTCGGTGTGGCCCCCTCCCAACCAGCCGCGGCTGCCCTTCGAAGAGACGGCGGTCAACACGACCGCCCTGATCGCCAGCGGGATCGTGCTGCTGATCGCCCACCGGATGTACCTGAAGGGGAAGGAGTCCGTGCGCAGGCTGCTGATCGCGGCGACGCTGCTCGGCGGGATGTTCGTCACCCTGCAGGGGGTGGAGTGGCTGGCGCTGATCCGTGAGGGGCTGACCATCACTTCGTCGACCTACGGCGCGCTGTTCTACACGGTCATCGGCGCCCACGCGGCGCACGCGGTGGCCGCGATCCTCGCGCTGGCGTGGGCGACGCTGCGGCTGGGCCTCGGCACGCTGACCCGGGAAGTGCTTTCGGCAGTCGCCATCTTCTGGTACTTTGTGGTGTTGGTGTGGCCCTTCCTGTACTTCGTTGTGTACCTGTAGGAGTTGGTGGTGAAGATGCCTGGTGGCAGACGGAGTGAGGCGCGGTCCCGGCGGAGTCGGCGCGCGGTGTTTACCGTCGCGGGGGTCGCGCTCGTGCTGCTGGCGGTCTTTCCGGATGTGGCGTACGGCTGCCCCGTGTGTTTCGACCGGGACGACGAAGCGCGGATCGCTTTCCTCGCGACTACGGGATTGCTGACGGTGCTGCCGCTGGGGCTCGTGGTGGGGACGGGGCTGTGGCTCAGGCGGCGCGCCCGCGAGATTGCCGAGGAGGAGGAGCGGGGGGAGTAGGTTTTTCGGGCGGGACCCGTCGCTTTCTGAACGACGAGTTGACCGACGCCGAGCGGACCAAGGTGGACGTGATTTTCCAGCGGCTCGGGGACCATGGCCAGCTTCGGAATGCCACCAAATTCAAGAAGGTGGGCGCCAAGATCTGGGCGATCAAGAGCGGTCAGATCAGGATCTTCTGTTTCTGGAGCCCCGGTGGCCACTTGATCCTGGCGTTCGGCCTCCGCAAGAAATCGAATCGACACAGGCCGAAGGATATTGCCCGGGCAACCAGCATGAGGACTGAGTTCGTGAACCAGATCCAGCAAGAAGGATGAGAATGGCCAACGAGGCATGGATTGAGAGGCAGACTGGAACCCCGGAGGCTCGGAGGCGGTTCGAGCAGGAGCGGCTGATTCTGTGGACCACGGAAGCGATCTGCGAGGCGATGGAGAAGCGGGGTGTCAACCACGCCGCCATCGCCGCGAAGCTGGGCACTAGTCGGGCGAACGTCACGCAGCTCCTGAGCGGATCGCGGAACATGACGCTGCGCAGTCTCGCCGCTCTGGCACACGCTTGCGACATGCGCGCGTCCTGGAGAAGCTGACGGATTCCGTGTTCGCTCCGATCGAGGATCACACGATCGCGGTCGTGGGCACTGGTGGCCGCTTCCGGCCTGTGGACTCCGAGCCAGAACTTCTTGTCGACACAACGGTACTGGCTCAACCTCGAACGGACCGGAGCGAAGCCGCAGCCTCCAATGACCTGGCCCTTGCGGCGTAGGGACCCCTGATGTCCACAAACCTGGAACGTGCCAGCCTGGTCTCTCGCAGCGTGCCCTCCAGCACTTCGCCGACCTCAACGGGACCTATAACGTCTGGCCCTACTGGCGCGAGCTGGTTCATACATTCACGGGCCGGGCCGGACTGAGCGGCATCGTCGTGCCCGTGTTCAAGCCCCCGGTGCGACCCGTGCCCACCCAGGAGGAACTCACGCTGGAGCAACACGGTGAGCCCCCCGCGCTGCCCGAGTCCTCTGCTGCGCCGGGTTGACCGCAGTGGGCCGGATTCTCGGTGCTTGCGCTTTGCCTTCCATGACAGCAAACTACTTGCATGGCCGTTCAGATCACCATCCGGGGCGTTCCCGAAGACGTGCGCGACGAGTTGGCGGCGCGAGCAGCGTCCTCGCGCCTCTCGATGCAGGCGTATCTGCGACAAGAGCTTGAGAGGATCGTCGCGCGCCCATCCGTCTCTCGCTGGCTGGAGGATGTCCGCGCACGCAAGGAGGCCGCGGGTACTCGAATACCGATATGCAGCATCCTCTCCGCGCGTGACGTGGACCGCAGGTGACGGTCGTCGTCGACTCGACCCTGATGGTCGCAGCGCTGGTGGATTCCGGCCCGGACGGCCGCTGGGCCGAGTCGGTGGTGGGCGAGAACGCGCTCGCCGCGCCGGAGCTGGTCCTGGTCGAGGCGACCAACATCCTCAGGCGCCTGGAGCGCCGCCGTGATATATCCCGGATCGAGGCCAACGGGGCCATGCGCGATCTTCTCCGCCGCGACATCGAGCTGTTCCCGTTCGGGCCGTTTGCGGACCGGGTGTGGGAACTGCGCCACAACGTGAGCAGCCACGACGCGTGGTATGTGGCGGTGGCCGAGGCGTTCGGGTTGCCGCTGGCGACGCTGGACGGGAGGCTGAGGCGGGCGGCTGGTGTGAGGTGCCGGTTTGTGGGAGAGGCGGCTCGCGAGAAACGGATGACCGGTGGACAAGGGTCCGATGTCGCGCGAGCGAGCGAGCCAACCGTGTGGGCCGCGCCCAGCACCGGCGGGATTCTGGATCAATCGACTCTGAACGAGATCGTTCGGCGAATCGTGGAAGTCGCTCGACCGGAGAGGATTATTCTTTTCGGTTCCGCCGCACGCGGAGAGATGGACCCCCACAGCGACGTTGACCTGCTGGTCGTCAAGGAGGGTGTTCACCGCCGCGACATGGCAGCGTTCATCTTTGAGGAACTACGCGGTGTCGGGGCCGCCGTGGACGTGGTCGTGGTGACGCCGGAGGATGTCGAGCGGTACGGGAACAGCCACGCTCTAGTGATCAAGCCCGCCCTGCAGGACGGGAGGGTCGTGTATGAGGCCACGTGAGCGATTTGCGCCCGACGACCCTCGCGAATGGCTGAACCGCGCTCGCAGCAATCTTGCCCGGGCCAGACATCGCGTACCTGGCACGTACCTCGAGGACGCGTGCTTCGACGCCCAACAGGCCGCCGAGAAGGCCTTGAAGGCAGTGATGATTCAGCGCGGCATAGAGTTTCCGTACATTCACGAACTGGCACGGTTGATGGACATCATCGAATCCGACGGAGATCCGATCCCGGATGCCGTTCGGCGTGTCGGCCGCCTTACTCACTACGCCACCGCGACGAGGTATCCCGGCTTCGAGGAACCGGTTACCGAAGAGGACTACGCGGAGGCGGTCGAGCTGGCCGAAATCGTGGTCCGCTGGGCAGAGACGCACATGTGATCCCGCGCGGAAGTGCCCAAACGGGCTCGGCTCCTCCGGCTCGTCGCCGTTGACTGCCACCAGGAGGGGCCACGGATTCAGAAAGGATGAATGAGTGAGTCGCATGGGAGTTGGCAAGACAGGAAGTGAGGGGCGCGCCGGAAGTCCGCCGGGTCTCTCCGCTCACCTGAAGCCCCTCGTCACGGATCCGAGACGTCTTGGTACAATCAAGCTCTGGCAAGCGCTGAGCGCCGACGAGCGCGGAGCGGCGGCGAGCGCATACCTGAATGCCGAAGAGGGTGGCCGAGACCGGTTGAACCGGATCGTCGCGGAAGCGCGCAACTTCCGCCCGGCCACGGTCAGGAAGTGGGCCAACGACAAGATCATCACGGAGATGCGCTTCGTCCCGCTTCGTGACCCCAACGTTGCTTCACGGCTATTGCAGTGCCACCACGTTCCAGGCCAGTTGGCGATGGTGACCGGTTTTCTCGATGCGCTCGGTGTGTCCCACGATGAGGGAGTTCTCGCCTCTTTCGATGAGGTGGACGCCACCGAGGAGATTGTGAAGTCGGCCGTCACAAAGCTGGTGCAGGACTACGGGCCTCAGCCCGTCGCGGTTTACCTGCTGACGCTGTGCCTGTTTCGGGCGCCCGCGGGCGAAAAAGGGCGGACGTGTCTGCTGGACCTGCTGGAGGCAGCGCATGGGCAAGGCAGCCCCGCATCGGAGAAGTCTCCGCCCCGCGAGACCGAGGCAGCGGAACATCCGGTGGAAGAGATCCAGGCGGAGCAGGAAGACCCCTCGCGCCAGCCATCTTTTACCACCCTGGACCGATTGCTGATTCTTGCAGCGGTCGACTCTGCCCAGGGAATCGAGGGGGCATTGTCCGCAGACGAACTGGACGACGTCGTCGACGAACTGGTCATCCTGAACGGCCGACGACACCAGTCCTATTTTCATTCCGGTTTTCGGGACGTACTCTTCGACAAGCCGGTCGCCGAAGAACTGCCTGCGTCAAATCAGCCGCGTCTTCGATGGTATTGGACCGGAGCCGTCCAGGGCTGGGCAAGGCGCGAGCGTTGGGATCGCATCGTTCGCGAGCACGCTACGAACCCGGTGGTCAAGGAACTCGGGAGCGGTTCGAGCGCAGCCTCCGTGGCTGCGGTTCAACACATTGTGGAGGCGCTGCACCGAGAAGGCCGCACCGCTGAGATCGCGCAGTTCGTGAAGGTTCCGGCGCTCCTGGGCCAACCTCCTCTCTTCAAGCTGCTTCTCGACGCCGCCACCGAACTCCTGGGCCAGGGCGATGCGGCCAGCGCGCTGCCGATCTTCGAACTTCTCATGAAGACCCGCCTGCAGCTTGAGAAGAGGGGCGTGTCTCCGACTGAGCGACTGTTGCTCGATACCCATCGCCGCATGGCTCACTGCCTTCGACACCTTCACCAGCACGCCCGCGCTCGCAGACTACTGCGGGAGCTGCTGAAGCAGGATCCCGATCCCAACATTCATGCGATGGTACATGCCGATCTGGGTCTCATGGTCGGTGGATTCGACGGGTTGGAAGAAGTCGTCCTCCCTCTTGCCCAGGATGAACTCGACGGGGTATTGGACAGACTTGCGCAGGGAATCGAGGACTTTCGCAGGTCAGTGGCCATCGAGACCAGGTACTCGGCCCACGGCCACTACTGTCTTGGAGTGCTTGCGCTCGGACGCGCCGTGGCTGATCACACCTTCGAGGACGCCGAACACCATCTTCAGTACGCGCGCCTGCACTTCCCGGAGGAGGCCGACGACTCCTATTCCAGGAACCTCGTGGAGCATGCCAACCTGTACTTCGGGATCGCCAAGGCGCTGCAGCTTTCCCCGAACAAGCTCGCGCATGCAGCCGATGTGATCACCGAATCCCTGGCGTCAGGAGCCCGCATGCCCGTCTATCTGATCGAGCCGACGATCGAGGCTCTGGGGTTGGCGGAGGAGAAACGGGATCTGCGGAGGGTCACCGAAGCAGTCATCGAGACGGGCGGACAGTACGCCCTGGATGAGTTGGCCGAATGTGACGCGGCGCTCGATCACTGCCCCTCCGTAGCGGACAAGCTGCGCATGCGCGCCGAATCCGAGGGCAGGGCTGCCGCCAACCGCGCAGCAGATCTTCGTTCGGCGCTCCGCGGCTTCCTGCAACGGGACGATTGGCAAGCGGCTGGAGAGGCCCTGGACGGGCTCGAGAAACTCGCCCGGGACGACGTGGCGGTACCGGAATTCCTTGAACTCCTGAGAGACCGAACTCGCTATGACCCCGCCTGGGATCTCGAAGACGCAACCATCGCCCGCGCTCGCTGCTACGAGGACCGCGGTGAGTTTTCAGAAGCAGCCCACGTCCTGAGGGATCTTTTCTACCGTCTCGCCTCTCCGGAGAGAGCCGCCGGGCTGAACGACGCCGCCGACGTACTTGAAAGAATCCAGGGTTATGGCATCGATCCGTCCCATTATTCGGCCATGACAAGCAGGTACAAAGCGCTTGCCGCCAGAGAAGCGGACGAGGCAGCGCCAGTCGAGCCGGGTGTGGTGGCGCCGGTCAGAGTCCTGGTAGTCGGAGGGGCGGAACTGCAGGCGAGGGCCGAGGACGCGGTGCGCAGCAAGTTGAAAGAACGCCATCCCCACATTCGAGCGCGGTTCATCCGAACCGGGTGGAGCGGGAACTGGAGTCGCACGTTTGCAGAAATCGAGCGCGAGATGAGAAAACACGATGCGTTGGTAATCATTCGGTTCATGCGAACCCATCTGGGTCGTGAGGTCCGCCGGGCCTGGGACGGACCGTGGCGCTTCTGTTGGGGCGGTGGTCCCGGGGCAATCGTGGAGGCGGCATCCAGGGTCGCGGCGGCTGTGCGGTAGTCTCCCGGCCTGCTCCCGCCCCCCTCAACGCCCCAGCGCGGCCTCCAGTCCCTCGATGAAGGTGGGCTCGCCTTCCGGAATGGGTCCGATCCAGCTGAATGCGACGGTTCCGTTCCGGTCGATCAGCACCGATGTGGGCAGGCCCCGCGCCAGGAAGACATCGCGCGATGTGGCTTCCGGGTCGAGCGCGATGTCGTACCCGACGCCGAACTCCTCGACAAAGTGGGCTACCGCCGCCGAATCGGCCGCCAGGTCGACCGACACGCCCAGGATGCGCAGGCCGTCCTCGCGGTAGCGCTCGTAGACCGACTGCAGGTAGGGCGTCTCCGTCCTGCAGGGATGGCACCAGGTCGCCCACAGGTTGACGAGCAGGGTCTCGCCGAGGTAGTCGGAGAGCGAGACGGGCGATCCGTCTTCCAGCGAGGTGGCGGTGAAGAGCGGGGCCGGGTCGCCGCGCTGCAGGGTGGGCCCCTCGGAGGGGATGCAGGACGACAGCGCGGCGGCGGTCGCCGTGACGAGGGGGAGGAGGGGGGGGCGGGGCATCGCGCCTTGGCTCACCTTTCCCCGGGCGTGATGAACTCGGTGGTCAGCGGCCCCACGCCGTGGACCTGGATGACCGTCTCTTCCTCGGCCCACATGTAGGCCGGTACGCCTGCGGCGATCGCGATGTAGCTGCCGGGACCGTAGGCGGTCGCGTCCTCCTTGTCCATTGTCTCGCCCAGGCCGATGAAAAAGCGGCCCGAGAGGACGGTCATGTGCTCCGTGTTGGGGTGCGTGTGAGGGCGGATTTCGAACCCGGGCTGGACCTCCAGACGGAATACGAAGGGTTCGCCCTCCGTGGTCATGTCGCCGTAGAGCGCGACGAAGCGGGCGCCGTTGTCCGGCTCTCCCCACGGGATGGCGTCACCGCGGTGGGAGACGGTGTCGGGAGTGTTCTGGGCGTGGGCGGGCGGGGCCATGCCGAGGGCTGACAGGGCGAGAATCGTCGTGGTAGTGGCGATGATGGTCTTCATGTGGGTGCGAGGTGGGGTTGAGGGGATCGGTCGATGAGGTTGCGGTGATGAGTTGCCGGGCGAGGGGCCCGCCGGGAACCCCGATAATGGTCTCCGCACGGGGGAGGCCATGGCAAGGGGGGAACCTGCAGGACGGTTCGCACCCTTGCCCGGGACACCCGGTCCGAACAATGCTTACCCCGTCACCTTCCAGCAGGAGACGCGACTTGAAGAAACCATCGGGGCGAAGAGGATTCGGGGCGGCGCTCACATTCGCCGTCGCGGCCATACTCCTCATTCCCGACTCCGGGGCAGGTCAGTGGCGGAACCGGTACCCGCAGGTCCTCGGCTACGGTCATCACGTCTACCTGGAGGGGTACGAGCTTCCCCTCCTCACCAACGGACCCATCGATCCTGCTCCGTCTCCCGACGGCCACCAGGTCGCCTTCGCGGCCCGCGGCTGGATCTGGCTCCTTGAACTCGACACGGGCACCGCGCGGCGCTTCACCACCGGGCCCGGCATGGATTCCCGCCCGGCCTGGCACCCCTCCGGCGACCGGCTGGCCTTCGTCCGCGACAACGACCACGACACCCGCATCGTCATTGTCGACGCGGCCTCCGGCGACGAGATCCGCACGATCGACACGCCCGCGCTCGACCTCGACCCCGCCTTCTCTCCCGGTGGCGACACCCTCTACTACACCTCCGGGCAGGCCGGAACCCTGGACGTGTGGGCCCTCGATCTCGCGACGGGGGAATCGGCACCCGTCACGTCCGAATTCGGGATCGAACTCAAGCCGCAGCCCCTTGGCCAGGGCGCACTCCTGCTGCTGGCCAAGCGGGGGGGCGACCGTGTGGAACTGCGGTCACCGGGTGGCGAACCGCGGGTTGAGGAAGCAACCGCTACTGAAGCGCTCCTGAGCGAAGCCCGCGTTTTGGTCGCCGGCAACATCGCGTCAATGGCCAGACCGGCCGTCTCCCCCGGGGGTGGCCGCATCGCGCTGAACTGGCCCACCCAGGATGGATGGGACTTGCGCGTGCACGATGTCGCGGAGCCCGGCGCTTCGGTGTTGCTGACCGGCGGCGGACTGCCTCTCACCCCTGCATGGAGCCCCGACGGGGAATGGATCTACTACTCCGAGGCGGACGGCCGCGAGGTCATGCATCTCAAGCGGATCCGCGCGACCGGCGGGCCTGTGGATGATGTGGAGATTCGGGCGTGGCAATGGGGAGATGGGACGGCCCGCCTCCGCATCCGGACACACCTGGCCTCCGCGCCCGCGCCCGCTCGCGTCAGCATTCTGGGCCCAGGCGGACATCCCGCCGTCCCGGACCAGGGCGCCGTTCACTTCGACGGAGCCAACGGGCGGGTCTTCTTCTACAGCCCGGGGCTGATCGAGGTCGCGGTCCCCGCAGGCCAAGTCACCGTGTCTGCCGTACAGGGACTCGCGACTCCCGAAGAGACCACGACCGTGACGGCAGCGGCCGGCAGCATCACGGAAGTGACCCTGGAGCTGATGCCGGTCTGGGACGCGAGGGCCACCGGATGGGCCTCCGGAGACCACCACTTCCATCTCAACTACGGCGGGCCGTACGACCTGGACCCGGAGGACCTGGTTCCGAAGATGGAAGGCGAGGCGCTGGACTTTGCGACTCCCCTCCTGGCCAATCTGCACAACCGCTACGAAGACCAGGATCTCTGGGGCTGGGAGAAGGCGGACGCGCCGCCCTTCATCCGGTTCGGACAGGAGATCCGGTCGCACTTCCTCGGTCACATGGGGCTGCTCGAGATTCCCGAGTTCCACTGGCCGTGGGTGTGGGGGCCGGGCTACGAGGTCTACGGGACGGACGACCGCACCAACGCCGAGGTGCTGGACTACGCCCACCGCCATGGCGGACTGGGATACTACGTCCACCCCGTCTCGGTGCCCGACCCGTTCGCGGAAGGGGGAGGTGGGGGCGTTCCGGTCGAACTCGTGGCCGACGCCGTCATGGGCGATGTGGACGCCCTCGAAATCATGTGTCTGTGGAGCAGCTTCGAGGGGACCGCAGCCCTGTGGCACCGCTTCCTGAACCTCGGGGTGACGATCGCGCCGTCCGCCGGGACCGACGTCATGCTCGACCTCTATCGCACGATGGCGGTGGGGACGACGCGCGTGTACGTCCACACGGGAGACCGACTCAACTGGCCCGGCTACCTCGAGGGACTGCGCGCGGGCCGGTCCTTCGTGACCAACGGCCCGTTTCTGGACTTTCGGGTCGAGGGGGGGCCGAGCGGTGGCGGGGTGGGCTCCGGCGGCGGCGGCGCGGGCTCCGCCGATGGCGTCCGGCCCGGCGGGGTTGTCGCCCCGGGCACCGCCACCTGGACGCTCGATCTCGCCACCGCCACCGAGGTAGACACCGTGGACATCATCGTGAACGGCCGCGTCGCCGAGTCCCATCCAGCCATTGCCTCGCCCGGCCGCCGCACCCTGACCGGCGTGGTCGACCTCCCACAGGGCGGCTGGATTGCCGCCCGTGCGCGCGGCGGCAGCACGCGGTGGCCCTCGATGGACACCTCACCCTTCGCGCACACCGCGCCCATCTGGATCGGCGCGCGCGGCAGCACCGACCCCGTCGCGCGGCAGGAATCCGCCGCGGAACTCCGCGACATCCTCACGGCTTCGCTCGCCCGGCTGCGCGCCGGGTACGCCGGCGTGGAGATCCCCCGCCTGGAGGCCCACTTCGCGGCCGCGATGGCCCGGCTCGATTCCATCGCGGATGCGCAGCCCAATGACCCGGGGTCCCCATGAAGCCCGGATCGCGCTCCCGAGCCGCATTCCGCCGCGGCGCAGCCCTTCCCCCCCTCCTCCTCACCCTCGCTGCCTGCTCCTGTGGCGGCTCCGACCCACCAACCGTCCCACCCCCCGAGCCGCCCCCCACCCTCCCGGACCCCATCGCGATCCCCGCGCAGGGCACCGCTTCCACTGTTGACCTGGTGACCTGGAACCTCCTGTACTTCGGGGCCCCCAACCAGGGCCCTTCGGACGATCTCCTTCAAATGGCGCGCGTCCGTGACGTGATCCTCGGCACCGACGCCGACCTGTGGGGTGTGCAGGAGGTGACCAGCCGCACCGCCTTCGACAACCTCATCGCAAACTTGCCGGGATACGAGGGCCTGCTCGCCAACGACCCGATCGTGGTCGGCGGCAGCGATTCATATCACAGCAGCGAAATCAAGGTGGGGCTGATCTACAAGACGGCGGTCCTCCAGCCCACCTCGGCGCGCATCATCCGCGCCGACCTCGACCACGCTTTCGCCGGGCGCCCGCCGCTGGAAGTGTCGACCCGGCTTACGTTCGGAGGGACCACCTACGACGCCGTCGTCATCATACTGCACGCCAAGGCCAGCGCGGACACCGCGTCCTGGGAACGCCGCGCGGCCGGTGGCCACGGTCTGAAGGAGTACCTCGACGATACCTGGCCCGAAACGCTCGTGCTCGTGCCCGGCGACTGGAACGATGACGTGGACCAGTCCATCACACTGGGACGGGACACCCCCTACCGCGTTTTCGTGAACGCCACCGACAGTTGGATCTTCCCGACCGCCGAGCTCAGCGCCGCGGGCCAGACCTCGATCCTGGGATTCGACGACATCATCGACCACATCCTGGCGTCCGACGAGGTGATGGCGTGGTACCGGACGGGGTCGACACTCGTCTACAGGGTCGACCAGCTTATCCCGAACTATCGCGAGACGACGAGCGACCACCTTCCGGTGCTGGTGCGCTTCCAGCCAAGCGGGAACTGAGGCGCGACGTCACTCCTCGCTATTGACTCGCCCGCCCGGAACCATCACCAGGAGCAGGACCGCCGCGACCACCGCCATCGCCGCGCCGAAGACGAAGGGCGCGGCCGGACCGAAGCCCTCCCACGCAAAGAGGCCTTCCCAGAGCACGCCCGCCAGCACCGAAGCCGGCAGGGTGGCCAGGCCGATCGCTGCGGCATACCCGCCGTATGCCGTCCCGCGCCGGGTGGCCGGCACCAGGTCCGCGACAAGCGCCTTCGCCGCACCGGCCGCGAGGCCATGATAGCACCCGTAGAGGAGGTAGAGCACCGTCACGTGCGTGACCGATTCCGCCATTGCGAAGCCCAGGTAGACGAGCGCATAGAGCCCCCACGCCGCCGCCACCACGCGCTTGCGGGGGACCCGGTCGGCGAGCGATCCGGCGGGCGTCGACACGAGCGTGTAGACCACGTTGAAGGCGAGCAGCAGCCACAGAATCCCGGCCACCGAGAGGCCGCGCTCCTGCGCCCGGAGCACCAGGAAGGCGTCCGCGGAGTTGCCGAACTCGAAGATGACGCTGCAGACGACGAACGCCGCGAAGCCCCGGCCCAGGCCGCGCAGGCCGAGGCGGGGACGGCCGGCGCCCGCTCTCTTCGAGTCGGCGCTACCCCGACTCTCACCGCCATTGCGGCGCCCGCCACGCCGACCAACCCCGACATCCCGCGCGCCGACCGCCAGAACCACCACCCCCAGGAACGCGGGCACGAGGCTCCACAGCACCAGGCTGCGAAACGTCCCGGCTTCCAGCAGCGCCCCCCCACCCTGCACCTTCTGCACCACCCAGATCGACACCGCGATCCCGATCACGGCCCCCGCCGTGTCGGCCGCGCGGTGCAGCCCGAAGGCGAATCCGCGCCGCTGCGGCGGCGTCGAGTCGGCGAGCAGCGCGTCGCGGGGCGCCGTGCGGACCCCCTTCCCCACCCGGTCCCCCCAGCGGATCGCGGCGACCGCCCCCCACGTCGAAGCCAGCAGATAGAACGGCTTGGACACCGCCGAGATTGCGTACCCGGCGACCGCCGGCCACTTGCGCGTCCCAAGCCGGTCGGACAGCCAGCCCGAGTACAGCTTGAGGATGCTGGCGGTCGCGTCGGCCAGTCCCTCCACGAGCCCCACGGCCCACACCCGCACGCCGAGCACATTGGCCAGGAAGAGCGGCAGGACGTTCAGGAGCATCTCGCTCGACACGTCCGTCAGGAAGCTGGTGCCGCTCGCGGCCCAGACGTTCCGGTGGAGGCGGGGTTTGCCGGAGGGCTTCTTCATGCGGCCGGGTCAGGGCTGAGCGGGGACGTGGGCGGTGTGCGCTGCGTGGTCAATAATAACCGCGGGCCCGCGGGAGGCTCACCCTTCTTGTACGCCCCCCCCCACCCCCCCACATTGCCACCATGGCACATCACATCGCGCAACCCCCCACCCCCGACCGCCGCCGCTTCCTGCGCTGGCTCGCGGCCAGCCCGTTCCTGGCCACCCTCCCCGGCTGCACCCCGCCCGGCTTCGCTTCCGGCCCGGCTGGCCAGGGCACCCCCCCCGCCCCCTCGAACCCCCTCGGCCCATTCAGCCATGGCGGCGCCCCGCCGCTTCCCGCCGAGGCCACCGCAGCCCTCGACGTCTTCGACATGGAGCGCGTGGCCGCCACCACCGTCCCGCCCGCCCACTTCGGCTACATCCAGACCGGGGTCGACGGCGAGGCAACCCAGCTCGGCAACCGGGCCGCGCTGGAGCGCATCCACATCCGCGCGCGGCGCCTGGTCGACGTCAGCCAGCTCGACACACGCGTCACGCTCTTCGGGCGCGAGTGGCCCACCCCGATCATCATCGCGCCGTGTGGGAGCCAGAAGGGCTTCCACCCGGAGGGCGAGCTCGGCACCGCCCGGGCCGCGCAGGCTGCCAGTCACCTGCAGGTCCTTTCGACCGTCACTTCGACCGCCGTGGAAGAGGTGAACGAGGCGCGCGGGGAGCCCGTGTGGTACCAGCTCTATGCCACCGCCAACTGGTCGGTCACCGAAGCCGTGGTGGAGCGCGTCCGCACGGCCGGCTGCCCCGTCATCGTTCTCACGGTGGACCTGCCCGGGGGCAGCAACCGCCTCACGCTGGAGCGATGGTCGCGCACCGACGACCGCACCTGCGTCGGCTGCCACCGTCCGGGGGGCCGGGCGCCCACGGTCAAACCCATGTTCCAGGGGACCGAATACCGCCCCGCCGACTTCCGCACCCCCGGCATGACGTGGGACTTCATCGGCCGGCTGCGCGAAATCACCGACCAGAAGATCGTCGTCAAGGGATTGATGACGCATGAGGATGCGCGACTCGCCCTGGAGCACGGGGTCGACGCGATCTGGGTCTCGAACCACGGCGGCCGCTCCGAGGGAAGCGGGCGTGCAACCATTGACGCGCTACCGGAGATCGCAAACGCCGTGGACCGGCGCGTCCCCGTGATCGTGGACGGCGGCTTCCGTCGCGGCAGCGATATCTTCAAGGGGATCGCCCGGGGCGCCGATGCGGTCGCGGTGGGCCGCCCCTATCTTTGGGGGTTGGGCGCGTTCGGACAGCCGGGAGTCGAGCGGGTCCTGGAGATCCTCCGGGGCGAGCTCGCGATCACGATGCGGCTGGCCGGCACCCCGTCGCTGGCGAGCATCGGCGCGTCGTCGATCGGGACTGGATAGCTGGCGCCGACGGGCACGGCCCTGGCGCGGCTGGCTACCGTCCCGGCCCCGGCCACTACAGGCAACAGAAACCGTACAAAGGGAGATACCATGTCAAAACGAACCAGAGCAGCACGTGCATTCAGACCGCTCACCTTCGCGGCGGCACTCACAGTCGCTACAGCGCTGGCAGCGGCCTGTGCGGACGCCGACTCCGGCATGATCACAACCGAGAGCGGCCTGCAGATCGAGGTGCTGCGCGAGGGCGACGGTCCCATGCCCACCGCTGACGACCGCGTACGCATCCACTATCGCGGGATGCTGACCGACAGCACCCAGTTCGACTCGTCCTACGACCGCGGCGAGCCCTCCGAATTCGATGTGGACGGCGTCATTGATGGATTCGGCGAAGCGCTGCAGCTCATGTCCGTGGGGAGCCAAATGCGGGTCACGATTCCCCCGGAGCTGGGCTACGGCGAGTCGGGCGTCGGCGACATGATCGGCCCCAATGCAACGCTGATCTTCGAGATCGAACTCCTGGACATCGTCGAGGGCTGACGGAATGACGGCCTGCCACGCATGGCGCGGGGCCTGGCTCATCCTGCTCCTCGCCACCACCGCCTGCGCGAGCGGCGGCGAACCGGTAGTCGAGGACCTCACCCCCGATGCCGACGGCTTCATCACCACCGGGAGCGGGCTCAAGTACAAGGTCCTGCAGGAGGGCACCGGTCCGAAGCCGACCTCGCGCGACCGGGTTCGCGTCCACTACAGCACCACGCTCGCCGACGGCACCGTGATCGACTCGTCCTACGAGCGCGGCCAGCCGGACGTCCTCGCCATGCGGGAACTCATTCGCGGCTTCCGCGAAGCCCTCGAGCTGATGAGCGTGGGCAGCCACTTCGAGGTCATCGTCCCCGGCAGGCTCGGCTACGGCTGGTCCGGCTTGGGCGACGGCCTGGTCGGCCCCAACGAGACGCTGTACTTCCAGATCCAGCTCTTCCGGATCGAGGAGCGGTGAGGGCTCGACTCCCGGCCGGCGCCGACAAGGTGCGGGAACTGATGCGGCGGCTTGGCAGGGCGGCGAGGAGTTCCGGGCGGATCTACCTCGTCGGCGGCAGTTCCGCGGTCCTGGTGGGGTGGAGAGAGACAACAGTGGACATCGACCTCAAGCTCGATCCGGAGCCGGAGGGCGTCTTCGATGCGATCGCCCGTGCCAAGGAGGCTCTGAACATCAACGTCGAACTGGCGGCCCCGGACGACTTCATCCCTTCGTTGCCCGGCTGGCGCGAGCGAAGCCCGTTCATCGACCGGTACGGCTCGGTGGACTACTATCACTATGACTTCTACGCCCAGGCACTGGCGAAGCTGGAGCGCGGGCACGAACTGGACTGGTCGGACGTGAGGGAGATGGGCAGGCGCAGATTGATTCGTGTGGAACGGCTGCTCGAACTCTACGAATCGGTGGAGCCCGCCCTGGTGCGCTATCCCGCCATTGATCCGCCCAGCTTCAGGAAGAAGGTTCTGCTGCTGGCCGGCGAGATCGGCGAATGACGGATATCCCCCCCGACCTGCCCGGTGCCAACCTGGTCGCCTCCGGCATCGAGGCGCTGAAGCACGGCGACCTGACCGTCGAAGCGCTGCTCGTGTGCGTTGGCGCGACCCGCATGCGGCTGGCGGGCCTTGAGATCCCCCCGGCTCCACCACTCACCCAACCCCCCGAAATCGAACTCTACCTCGCCATCGGCGCCGACCATCCCGACGACACCCACTCCCGCTACAACGCGCTGATCCGCCGCCTGGTGAGCTTCGAGCGGGCGCTGGAGAGGCTGGGCCTGGACCGCCGGGATCCCTGACGCCTACCCCCCGAACTGCCCCCGCAGCCACATCACCACGAACGCCCCGTAGAAGACCGACATCGCCACCAGCGCGATCCTTCGCCACATCGGCGGGCGCACCGCTTCGGGGAGGAAGCGCGTGTTGATGTAGAGCAGGTGAAGCGACGAGATCACGAAAACGATTCCGGCCATGTTCGCGCCCAGCTGGAGCAGGAAGATCGGCTGCGCCAGCTTCAGCGCGACGATCCCCCAGACGGCCAGCAAACCCAGCACCGTGTAGTAGACGAACCGGATGTCGCCGCCCCGCAACCGCCGCACCCAGCCTGAGCCGGTCCAGAGGATGTCGGTGATCGACCGGGTCATCGCCTCGATGATGTCGAGCTGGGTCTTGAAGAGCACCCAAACGCCGAGGAGCGCGATCACGCCGCCGAAGATGGCGCCCGCCTGGCTGGCCATCGCATTCGCGAGAGCGGCCGCGACGGAGAGGCCGCGGATGTCGGTGCCACCCTCGATGAAGGTGACGTACAGGACCGCCGGCAGGATCATGCCCAGCATCGCGCCCAAGAAGTAGACGCCCCACTGGTCGACGCGCACGACCCTCCACCAGCCACGCCACCTGTCCATGGCTTGCGGCGTGCTGTCGAAGGTGTAGCCGGTCGGGGCGAGGTCCGAGCGTTCTCCACCGACCGCCGCCGGAATGTGGCCGGCCCGTTCGCCCATTCCATAGCCCTTGTCCCGGGCCCAGTTGGACAGGGTCAGGTTGATCACCCCCCCTGCCCCCGAATACGCCGCAAACGCACCGATCAGGAACCAGTCCACTCCTTCGGGGATGAAGCGGAAGGCGCCGGCGGCCGGATCGTAGCCCACGAGTCCCGCACCCGCGGCGACCCAGGTGTCCGCCGACACGAACACCAGGGCCAGGATCAGGAACCCGCCGATGATCACCGTCACCAGCACCCAGTTCAGCAGCTCCAGCGTCCGCCCGATGCGCTTGCCGAAGAGCAGGATCGAAACGCACAGCGCGAAGGTGCCGACGCCGATCCAGTACACCATCTGCGCCTGCTCCGGGCCCGCGAGTTCGCGGAAGACCAGAAAGTAGATCGCCCCGGCGGCCGCGCCGGCCCACCCGGGCCAGCCCACCTGCAGGAAGTAGAGGAGAGCATAGAAGAAGGCCCAAAACGGCGCCCAGGGCCCCGTACGCATGAACCCCGTCACGACCGGCTCGCCCGTCGCCAGCGTCCAGCGCATCAGTTCCGTGTTGAAGACGGTCTGGAGGAACGCCGCGACCAGCGTCACCCACAGCAGCACCAGCCCGTACTGCACGAACGCCGCCGGCCCCAGCAGGAACTCCCCGCTGCCGATCGATGCGCCGAGCACGATGACGCCGGGGCCCACGACGCCGATCCAGGCCAGCCCCTTCGGCCGGGGCGGAGCCGGCAGTTCGGCCTTCTCGAAGGGACTGAGGCCGGAGCGTGCCTCGGGGGGTCGGGTGTCCATGAATTGGCATTCCAGGTTGGGGGAACGCAACCTTCCGAATCGAAGGGTTCGTCTGAGAAGTGGGGCGGTGAGGGGGGCTCGTCAAGGAATGGAGGGACCAGCAGAGATGCCGATGAAGCATCCACCACATCCCGGACTCTCGATCCGGCATGATTGTCTTGAGCCGCTGGGGCTCAGCGTAACGGCGGCCGCGCGCAAGCTCGGAGTCAGTCGGAAGCAACTGTTGGCCGCGGCACTGGCGTTCGCGAGCACGCCAGTCCAGGCCCAGGCCCCGCCGCTTTCCTGCATGGCGTCGGCCGATGAGTCGCCCTGGGTGGCCGAGTCCTACAGCGAGACCCACACCTACGGGCTGGACGATGGGGAGTGGATCGAGTCCTACGGCGGGCTGGCGGCCGCGGGCGACAGCCTGTTCCTCTACGACCGCTTGCGACCGCGCATCGTCCACCTCTCGGGAGAGCTGGAAGAGCGGCAAGCCTTTGGACGGTCGGGGGAAGGCCCTGGCGAGTTCCACCTCTCCTGGCCCATCAGATGGCTGGACGACCTCTTTGAGGGATATGTGGACTTTGATGGGCGTCGGGTGGTCGTCTACGACCGGCTTCGCCTGGCGTCCTTCGATGCCGGTGGGGAGTACGAGTGGTCTGCCCGGGTGCCGAACATGACCCTTCTGGAAGGCGTGCAGTTTGTAGTTCCGGTGGGCGAAGAGCAGATGATCTTCGGGAAGGACTCGGTAGATGCCGGGGGTCGGCACCTTCAGCTGTGGAGCACGGAACCCGCGGACCCGGACCACCTCGAACTCCTCTGGGAACGACCCGTTCCCCGGCACGCCAGCGACGATCCGTTTCCCAATCTCAACACGAGGGAGGCCCGGTCCCAATGGGCGCGCCATCAGGACTGCGTCGTGGTCTCGGACGGCGGCGGGCGCTTCCTGTGGGTGGTCGATCTGCCGACGATGCAGACGGATTCGATCGCGCTGCCGGAGTGGGAGGTGCCCGCGTTCGGAGAGCTCTCCATCGACCGCGGAACGCTGAACCTGGGCGGTCGCGAAGTGCAACCGGAACGTCTGTCGCCGGCGCTTCTCTGGCGGTGGAGGGGGCTTATCGTGGACCCGGACGGTCACGCCTGGGTGCGGGCCTGGACGCGTCCCGCGAGGAGTTCGAGGTCCTCGCGACCGGGGAATCGCGGCGCTTCAGTCCGCCCGGCTTTCCCGCTGCATTCGGGTCGGGCGTCTTCTCACGGCCCGAGAACATCCCGAGACGGGGCATCAAGGTTGGTGGGTGAGGGGCGATAAGCGCAGACTCGAAATATGAGGACACGAAAACGGTGATGTGTAGGCTAATTCAAGATAGCATATTGAAGTAGCCTACATAGTTCCCATCTTGGCCCCATGATTCGACGCGACCTCATTCCCGAACTCGCGCGGGCTGCCCTGCATTCGCCCGCGGTCACGCTCACCGGCCCCCGGCAAAGCGGCAAGACCACCCTTTGCCGGGCCTTCTTTCCCGAGCATCCGTACCGAACCCTCGAGGCCCCCGACGACCGGGCCTTCGCGGCGGAAGACCCCCGGGCATTCCTGGCCCAGTTCCCGGAGGGAGCGGTGATCGACGAGGTGCAGCGTGTCCCCGGGTTGCTCTCCTACCTGCAGGGCATCATCGACGCGGATCCGGCACCCGGGCGGTGGATCCTGACCGGATCGCAGAACCTCGCGCTGCTGGAGTCGGTGAGCCAGTCGCTGGCCGGGCGCGCCGAGGTTCTGCACCTGCTGCCGTTGACGTGGCAGGAAGTCCAGCGGTTCGACCACCATCCCGTGAGCCTGGAAGAGGCCATGTTCAGCGGCGGGTACCCCCGCATCTTCGACCGGAAACTCGACCCGTCGCGCTGGCTGCGGTCATACGTCGCCACTTACGTCGAGCGGGATGTGCGAAACGTCGCGAACGTGGGCGACCTCACCCTGTTTCAGCGCTTCGTGGAGCTTTGCGCGGGCCGTACGGGGCAGCTGCTGAACTACTCCTCCCTCGCCAGCGACTGCGGTGTCTCGCAACCCACCGCCAAGGCCTGGCTGAGCATCCTGGAGACGACTTTCATCACGTTTCGTCTGCCGGCCCTTCACGCCAACCTGCGGAAGCGGCTGGTGAAGATGCCGAAGCTGTACTTCCATGACTCCGGTCTGGCCTGTTGGCTGCTGGGGATTCGCGAGCCCGGGCAGCTCCGTTCACATCCGCTGCGCGGGCCGATCTTCGAGACGTGGGTGGTGTCGGAGATCGTCAGGAACCGCATGAACCGGGGAGAGACCCGGGGCCTGTCCTTCTACCGGGACCACAACGGAGCCGAGGCCGATCTGGTCATCGAAACGCCCCGCGGGCTAACCCTGGTCGAGGCCAGGGCGGCCGCGACGCCCACTTCGGCCCTGCTTCGCGGCGCGGAGCGCGTGCGCGGCCATTTTGCGGACGCGGCCCGGCCGGATGCGCCCCTTCCCGAAGTAGCGGTCGTCTACGGCGGAAGCGAGCTGCAGGCGCGTAGCGCGGGGAGGCTGGTGCCGTGGCAGCGGGTGCGGGAAGTGGCGTTCCCTGGAAGTGAGGAATGACTGGAAGAGCGCGGGAATCCGTGACCTGACCGGGGGCGCCAACCGCGTCTGCTACGCCAGCACCGCGATGCACCGCCCCGGCCCATGCACTCCCGTCACCACCGTCTGCCCGATGTCCGCCGATTTGCTTGGCGCGGAGTGAAGGCCGACGGCTGCCGGCAGTTCGCCCCGCAACTCCCGAAGCGCATCCTCCAGCCTCGCGAAGACCCGTCCCTCGGGCACCCAGACGATGTGAACAGGCGGCAACAACTGAACCGCCCGCGTTCCCGTCGACGGCAGGATCAGGCTCCCCGTCTCCGCGACCGCCGCCCAGGCCACCGAGATTCCTGCTCCCGCGTGCGCCGCGGCCACGATGGGCAGTTGCGGCCTCAGTTCGGACGGAACGTCGGCCCCGACTGCGACGCCGGTGACCTTCTCGTCCAGCCCTCGCAGGAACCCGGTCAGCCATTCCTCCGCCAGCCGAGTCCCATCCCCCTCCACGACTTCGCCGCCCTGGCTTGTGAAGCGTTTCACAAACTCGGCCACGGGGTCCGCGGCCACCGGCGTGACCAGGTTCCCCGGATGGGCCGTCCGCTCCCGCCCGGCGGTCGCGCGCGCGACCCGCTCCAGAATTTGCTCGCGCCCCCTCACTCGATCCCCTCCCGCCACAGCTCGCGGAAGGTGCGCCGGCTCGGTTGGGGCAGCGCCCGGTCCCGCGCCCACTCGCCCAGCAACGGGAGCGCGCGCGCCACACCGGTCGCCCCGAGCCGCGACCCGATCTTCCCGGCCAGCCGGTACAGCCCTGGTCGCGTCGCCACGCTGGCCAGTCCCGCCAGCGCCGCCCGCTCCTTCCACGGCGTGAGTCCCTGCTCCTGCGCCTCGCGGCGCCATTCCAGCAGCAGCTCCGGGATCGGGATCCGCACCGGGCAGGCGTCGAAGCACGCCCCGCACAGCGACGACGCGAAGGGCAGCGGCATCGCCTCGTGCAGGCCCAGCAGTCCCGGGTCCAGCACCGAGCCGATCGGGCCCGAGTAGACCCAGCCGTAGGCGTGTCCGCCGGTTTGACGGTACACGGGACAGGCGTTCAGGCACGCGCCGCAGCGCAGGCAGCGCAGCGCTTCCCAGGCGTGCGGGTGAGCAAGCACGTCCGTACGCCCGTTATCGACCAGAATAACGTGCACCTCCTCCGGGCCATCGTCCCCGCGCTGGCTGGCCGGCCCCTGAATGAGCGACACGAAGCAGCCGATCGGCTGGCCCGTGGCCGCGCGCGCCGTCAGCTGCAGGAAGCCCGCGAGGTCCGTCATCCGGGGGATCAGCTTCTCGATTCCGACCAGGGCGACATGCACGCGCGGGAGGGAAGTCGTCAGGCGGATGTTCCCCTCGTTTTCGATGAGGGCCACCGTGCCGGTCTCCGCGACGAGGAAGTTGCCGCCCGTGATGCCCATGTCGGCGTGGATGAAGGCGTCGCGCAGCACGAGGCGTGCGGCCTCGGCGAGAGCGTCGGGGTCTCCGCCCGGCTCCGTGCCCAGGCGGTCGGCGAAGAGGTCCCTCACCTGCTGCAGGGATTTGTGGATGGCGGGGCCCAGGATGTGGCTGGGTGGTTCGTCGAGCAGCTGCAGGATGTACTCGCCCAGGTCCGTCTCGAAGACCTCGATCCCCGCGCCCTCCAGCGCCGGGTTCAGGTCGATCTCCTCGGTGAGCATGCTCTTGCCCTTGACCACCGACGCGACCGCATTCTCTGCCGCGATCCTGGTCACGATCTCGCAGGCTTCCGCCGCGTCGGCCGCCCAGTGGACGTGGGCGCCGTTGGCCTTGAGGCGCTCCTCCGCCTCGGCCAGAAAGTCTTCCAGGTGCGTGAGGGTGTGGTTCTTCACCGCCTCGGCCCAGCGGCGCCACTCGTCCGCGTCGACGTCGGCGTAGGCGTGGCGGCGCTTCCGATCGAACGCGAGGGTGGCGCCGGTGACGGACTCGCGAACCTCGGGGTCCTCGCGGATGGCTTCGGTGGCACGGGCCGTGTACTCGTTTATGCGGATGCGCATGTCAGCAGGCCGCCGCAGCGCCCCGCCAGAGCGCCGTTGCGAGATGCACGAACTCGATCCCCATCTCGCGTGCCCGGCTCCGCCCGTCGAGGTGCAGGACGCAGCCCCCGTCTCCCGATACGACCCAGTCGACGGGCGGCAGGGTGTCCAGCTTCCGGTCCGCCATCGCCGCCGAGACCGCGGACATCTTCACCGAAAAGAGGCCCCCGAAGCCGCAGCACTCATCCTGGGCCTCCCAAGGAACGACCTCGGCGCCCGCCCCTTCCAGCAGGACGGCCGGCTCCGACTCCAGCCGCAGTTCGCGAAGCGCGTGGCACCCCTGGTGGATGGCGACGCGGCGTCCGGTGAGGCCGTCGCCCAACTCGGTCACATTGAGGCGCCGCACGATGAATTCGCCCAGCTCCCAGGTGCGGTCGGCGAGTGCCGTCGCCTCTGGCACCAGACGGGGATAGAACTTCTTGACCATCGTGGCGCACGAGCCGCTGGGGATGACAACGGCTTCAGCGTCCGCAAACACGTCGATCGTGTGACGGGCCATGCGCAGGGCCTCGGCGTTCCGCCCCGCGTTGTAGGCGGGCTGTCCGCAGCAGGTCTGTGCGTCCGGGAAGGTGACGGTGCAGCCGAGGTGGCGGAGGAGGCGGACCGCGTCGGCCGCCGCGTCTGCGAAGTAGTGGTCGGCGAGGCAGGTGACGAAGAGGGCGACGTTCATGCGGGAAAGGTAAGCCGCGGGTCATGCGTAGCGCGGCCAGGTCACGCCGCGACAAACCGCTCCACGAGATCTCCCCAACGCGGCTGCGGCCGCCAGAGGTCGTAGGCCGCGATCCCCAGCCAGGGGTCTTTGACAGGTATCGAGGCGTACGGACCAGTTCCGAAGGGTAACGCCCAATCCCTCTGCGTGGTCACGGTCAAACCCGTTCCAAGACTGCCGTTTTACGATACCGCCCGGGTGCGGTGGGTTCTGCATGGCCATGGTCGGTCCTCTCCTCAGTGATAGTCCACGTAGTCCACATCGACTGCCGCGCCCTCCTCGAACCGGAAAGTCACGCGCCAGTTGCCGGATACCAGCGATCATCGCATGATTCTAGTGTGTCGCCTGTCAATTGACAACTTGCGATCCCGGATCAGGGTACGGGAGACATGATCAGCACCACCGCGCCGGCGGCGAGCAGCGCGATCCCCAGTGGCCGGATGAGGCGGGCGCCGAAGGGCAGCGTGGTCTCCGCGACCATCACCGCCATGAGGAGGCCCATCCAGATGAGGTCGATCATTCCCACGACCAGAGCCAGCGCCATGAGGGCCCAGCAGCAGCCGACGCAGTACAGTCCGTGCTCGAGTCCGAGCCGGGCGGAGGCGACCGCGCCGGGGCGCCACCGGGTGAGCAGGAATCCGGCCGGGGAGCGGCAGTGCGACAGGCACGCCTCCTTCAGCCTGGTGAGCTGGAATGTGCCGGCCATCCCCAGCGCCACCGCCGAGAGGATCGGTGCGTCCATTGCGAAGGGGACGGGCAGGTGCATGGCGGACAGGGTCATCTGAACGGCCGCGGCTGCAGCGCTGAATCCGGCCCAGGCGAGCATGTAACCGCCCGCGAATGGGATCACTGCGCGGTGGGACCCCGGCGCATGTCGGCTGAGCGCCCGCAACCACGGATACACCACCGGTGCCATCATGACCGCTGTCATGACCAGCCACATGGCGAGAACAGGCAAAAAGCTCACCGCGACGGCTGTTCGAGGCCGCTACGAGGGCTACAGGGGGCCTGGGACGGGATTGCCGCCGCCATGTGTGCCCCTATCCGGCCGACCACCGAAACCGCGACCACAGGCCGTGAGTCCCCTCGTTCGCGATCACGATCTCGCCGTCGTCATACCGGGTCGAGCCCAGGGCGATCACCTGCCTGGTGTCGTGGATCTGGTTGTAGATGTTCTCGAAGGTGACCGGTTCTGCCCGTTTTCGCCCCCGGATCGCCTCGACGGCCCCCTCGAGGACGCCCTTCACCGTCACCGACTTCCGCTCCGGCGCCTCCTCGATCCGGATCGGGGCGATCCGGGTCGGTTTCGCATCCCCCACGAACCTCGCCAGGATCTCCCAGGGGCCGCCCCGCATCCCCGTCAGGATCTCCTCCACGGCCCGGCGCTGCGCCCCCGTCGCGCGGTCCGACACGATGATCACCTGCTTCCATCCCCCGTCCACCATCACCTGCGGCGTCTCGTACACCACGACCACGTCGACCCCGGCGAGGTCCACGTCTCCGGCGCGGCCCCCTTCTCCGGCGCGCCCCGCCTCGAACCGGATCGCCCAGAAGCCGTGACAGACCTCGTGCGTGCACTTCTGGCGGAAGTGGATATGGCCCGGGCAGACCGCGGTGCAGTTGCAGTTCTCGAAGAGGAGACCCTCGGCCCACCACTCGCCGGGCTCGGCGCCCATCAGTGGGTCATCATGTACATGATCACATTGAAGCCGATCGCGTAGGCGTTCGGCGAGAAGCGCAAGAAGTACTCTTCTTCCTCTCCTTCGCGTTCCCACCCGTCGGCGATGTCCGTGTTGTGCGTCATGATGACCATCAGTCGGCCGGAATCGTCCGTGATCCCGTACATCCTGTGAATGGCGCTCTCGGATCCGCGCTCCGAAGTGCCCGTGCCGCTCCGTCTCCAGTGCTGGATCGACGGGATCTGGGGGATGCTGTCGACCGTGTACAGGGTGTGGAAGATGGGATGGTCCGGCGGGACCTCCTCGATACGGTAGCCGGGCAGCACCCTCTCCATTTCGATCGACCAGTTGCGCCACGCGAAGTCGCCCCAGAAATCGTCGGCCCAGAGGAAGCCGCCCTTCAGCAGGTAGTCGCGCAGGCGCACCACTTCGATCTCGCTGAACTCGGCCGTGCCCACATCGGACGCGAAGATGAACGGGCAGGCGTAGAGGCCCTCGTCGGTGGCGGTGACGACGGCGTGAAACGGGTCGCCGCGGTCGTCGCGCGCGACGTTGGTCGTGGTCAGCTGCGAGAGTCGGAAGGGCAGGTTGTGATCGGCGTCGGGGTAGTCCGTCCTCCAGCCCTGGCCGTTCCATTCGCGTCGGACCACCGTGTACTGCAGCCGGCAGAAGGTGAATTCGCCGGGGTAGGTCACCTCGTCCGGCAAGCGGGGAGTGACCCATCGGGTGCCATAGCCGCGCCATTGGCCGGTCAGGGGCTCCGCGAGGGTGGCGCTGGCGACGAGCGCGGCCGAGAGGCACAGGAGGAGGTGCTTCATCGGAGGCCTTCCCTCCCGACGACGCTGGTCGCGGGATCGTCCCGGTATTCGATCCGGGGCATCGGGTCGCCCATGGCGTTGGTGGTCGTGCGGTCCAGGGTCAAGCGGCTCTCTCGGTCGGGGATCACGTCGTAATATAGGGTGGACCCTGCTCGCCGGCCTCCGATCCGTTCCTCGGCCCCCTGGCCGCGTCCCCTGCCGGACCACGATCGCAGCGGGAACGGGTGCACTGGATTCGGAGAGCATCGGACCCCATTCTAACGGCTCCCCGACCGATTTTCACGGAGAAGAGACCCATGGAGTCGAAAGAACCCCGGAAGAAGCGATCCTCGCAGTCACTGGACCGGCGGCGTTTCCTCAAGGCCACGGCGGCGGCCGGCGCGGCCGGACTCGTTGCACTGCCCGGTGCGGGCGCCCTCGCAGCCAGCGCGGAGTCCGCGGGCCGCCTGCGTCCCGGACGGCGCGCCGGGTCGCCGGGCCGCTCCCAAACGGACGACGATCCCCTCGGCGTCCGCGCCAGTTTCCCCGTCACCGAGGAGTTCGCGTACCTCAACACGGCTTCCGTCGGGCCGCTCCCGATCCCGATCCGAGACGCCCTTCACGCCTACGCGGACGGGAAGATGCACCGGCGCAACACGAGGGCCGGGAGCGAGGCCATCGCCAGCGCCCGCTCGCGCTTCGCCGGCCTCTTCGGGGCGGACGAGGACGAACTCGCGTTCCTGTATGCGACGAGTGGCGCGGAGAACATCATCGTGAGCGCGATGGACTGGCGCGCGGGCGACAACGTCGTCGTCGATGAGCTGCACTTCACCACCACCTTCGTGCTGTACCGCGAGCTGGAGCGCCGTGCCGGGATCGAACTGAGGATCGTCCCCTCGCGGGAGGGCGTCGTCACCGTCGACGACTTCGCCGCGCACACCGACGGACGGACGCGCCTGATCAGCGTGGCATGGGTCTCGAACCGGAACGGCTTCCGCTACGACCTGCCGCCTCTGGCCGACCTCGCGCACGCCCACGGCGCCTATCTCTACGCCGACGCAATCCAGGCGTGGGGCACCTTCCCCACCAACCTTCACGACGAGAACGTCGACTTCGCCTGCGGCAACGGGTACAAGTGGCTGCACGCCGACTTCGGGTGCGCTCCCTTCTACGTGCGCCGCGAGCACCTGGAGTGGATGACCTCGGACCGCTACGGGCACAGGCAGGTCGCCGAGTCGCTTCCCGGCCACCAGTTCCGTCTCAAGACGAGCGCGGAGAAGCTGGAGTATGCGAACCCGGCCTACGGGCCCGTGACGGCGATGGACGCGGCGCTGGAGTTTGTCGAGGGAGTCGGCCTCGACCGGATCGCGGGGCATACGCATGCGCTGGCGGGTCAGTTGCGCGAGGAGGCCGAGGCACTGGGGATGCGGATGTTCACGCCGCCGGACAACCCGTCCGCCATCGTCAGCTTCTACCACGGGCTCGATCACGCAGAGCTGAGCCGGGCCCTGGCCGAGGAAGGCGTGGCGATCACCTTCCAGGAAGACGGTAGGCTGCTGCGCGCCGCCGTGGGGATGTTCAACAACCGCGACGATGTGGATCGGTTGCTGGGGGTGATCGGAGGGCTGGTGTAGCGTTCCCTGGAATAATCCCCGGAAATGGTAGATTGCATTTCTCTACCAGGGCGACAATATTTAGCAGGAATAGTGATTTCCCCATTTACCGAAGAGAGTGCCACGATGTCGAAGGTTCACCACCCGGACGCGGAACGCGTTGTGATCGACGCGGCAGGCAGACTCGTGGTTCCCGCGCGGTTCCGCAGGGCAATGGGGATACGCGGACGCGGCACCGTAGTCGTCGGGATGGTCGGCGACAGCCTGCGTGTACACACCGTTGACGCGGCATTGGAGCGACTGCAGCGCCTTGCCCGTCGCAAGAGACCGGACGACAAGAGCGCCGTTGACGCGTTCATCGCCGAGCGGCGGGACGAGGCGGAGAGAGAGTAGGTGGCCACCAGCCTTTTGGACGCGTCGGCAATTCTGACGGCCCTCCATGAAGAGCCCGGTTGCAGCCGGGTCCAGGAAGCACTGCGCGCGGGAGCGGCCATGTCCACCGTGAACGTGGCCGAGGTGTCCGCCCACCTGCGCGCCCGCGACTGGACTTCCGGGCAGGTGAAGGACGTGTTCGACGACCTGGGCATTGATGTTCTGCCCTTCGACCGCGCAACCGCTCTGCTCAGCGGTGCCTACCGTGCTCGCACACACCACCTTGGGCTGGGCCTCGGCGACAGAGCCTGCCTGGCCACGGCTCGGCGGCTGCGCCTTCCCGTCCTCAACGGCGGACCGGGTGTGGGGGCGTGTCAAGCTCAGAGGTGTGACTGTCGTCCTCATCCGCTGACATCGGCTTCAGAACCTGAGCCGCACCCCCAACTGCGCCCTGCGCGTGTCCCCCAGGCCGCTCCGGATCGCCCCGTCGATTGTCTGGCCTCTCGGCTCCGAAGTTGAAGAGCAGCGACCCTTGCGCGGTGTCGAGGGAGTTGTCCGCGTTGGTAAGGTTGAAGACCTCGAAGACCGGCTCGACCGTGCGGCCGCCGCCCAGCGTGAACGGGCGCGTCAGCTTCAGGTCCCAGGTGAAGAACTCGTTGTCGCGGCGGAGCGTGTTCGGGAGTTTTCCGCGGGCGCTCGAGGATGCGCTGTGCCGTCGGCACAGATCCGGTCGGTGGGCAGGGCGGCCCGAACGTCGCCGCGGCGCGCGCAGCTCTCCGAGACCGGCGACGCCGACAGGTAGCGCACGATGTTGCTGAACGCGATGTCGCCGGGCAGTGAGAACGCGAGGTAGCCGGTGGCCTTGTGGCGCCGGTCCCGGTCCGACCAGCCGTACTCGGGCGCGAGATCGGACGCGTCGGCGTAGCGGAAGGTGAAGGGGTCGCGCTCGTTGTCGTCGTCGGACCGGTCGAAGGAGAGGGTGTAGCTCAGGTCGAAGGTCGCCCGGGCTCCCGAACGCGTCCCGGCCACGCAGCCCCGCGGTGACGGCGTGGTAGCGGGAGCGTGCGGTGCTTTCCGCCGACGTTAGCGTGCCGATGCCGCCCCCAGCCGGGTGCGTGCCGATCCCGAAGGGCGACCCGAAGACGGCGTCGTTGCGGTTGACGAAACGGAAGAGCGCGTCGGTGCGGGCGTGTTGGTAGGAGACGCCTGCGGCTACCCCGTCCACCAGCTCACGGTCGAGCCCTCCCGCGAACGACCAGGTGCGCGGCAGTTCCAGGTCTTTCGCCGTGACGTGGATGTCGGGCAGGAAGGGAGGGTTGGCGCTCCCATCGATGAGTTCGCCGATCGGAGGCGGCCCTTGCCCCGGCAGCCCGAAGCTGTCGCGGTAGAAGATCTGCTGGAATGCGCCGTTGGTGGTCACGCTCTGAGCGAAGACCAGGATGGGGATGCGGGAATGGTAGGCACCGGCGTTCAGCCGCACGACCGTGCGCGCGTCCCCGGTCACGTCCCACGCCAGGCCGAGGCGTGGCTGGAAGTTGTCCAGATCGTCGGGGACCGTGCCGTCGGAGGGGAAGAGGGGGTGGGAGAGGTAGGGGGCGTAGAAGGTGTCGTTCGGTTTGACGGATACCGCAGGATGCCAGGTCCCCTCCCAGCGCAGACCCAGGTTCACCGTCAGCCGCTCGTTGGGCTTCCAGGTGTCCTGTACGAAGAAGGCCAGCTCGTCCACGCGGAAGTCGCCCCTGCCCAACCGTTCCGGCGCGACGCCCGGTACGGTCCCCGACTGGAGGTAGAGGAGCACGGGGCCGGTGATGCTCGTCCCATCGGGACATGTCCCCGCCCCGCTGTCCGACCCGTCCGAGCATGTGACATACCCGCTCCCCTGCGTCACGAAGTTGATGAACCCGTCGACCGAATCGAAGACGTAGCGACCGTTCGCGAAGCCGATGAACTGCTGCGAGATCCCCGTCCGGTTGTACTCGGCGCCCGCCTTGAAGAGGTGGCTGCCGGTCAGCCAGGACCAGTTGTCGACGATCTGGAGCCGGGTGTCGAAGGCCGGATCGATGGGCAGGAAGAAGGGGAGCCCGATGCGGAAGGCGTCGGCGAAGTCCATCCCGATGTCCGGGAAGGGGCGCCCGCCGAGAGCGGTGAACTGCGGTGTCGCGGGCGGTCGTGATCCCGGCATCAGCGGGCCGTCGTACCAGCGGACCCGGTCCTCGCGCGCCCACTGCACCCGCAATTCGTGGGACAGCGTGCTGCTGAGCAGCGACCGCCAGCTCGCGTTGAAGGCGTGCGCCTCGTCCGTCTCGACTCCGTTGGCCGACAGCCCCCAGGAGTCCACGTCGAAGGTGCCGTTGAGCTGTTCGGACCAGTTGTAGTTGTACTTGAAGGAGAGCTGGTTGCGCCCATCGAGGTGGACATCGGCCTTGGCCAGGAGCGCCCGGGCATCGTCGGTGCGGGTGATGGGTCCGAATTCGCCATCAAAGAGTCCCGGCCACTGGGCGTTGAGGAAGTCCTCGAGTCTGGCCAGGTTCGCCGGGTTCTCGACCAGCCGGTGGGCCTGCTTCGTTTCGGACCCCACCTGCTGGTCGTAGGCGACGAAGAAGAAGGAGCGGTCGCGGACGATCGGACCGCCGAGGGTGAAGCCGAACTGGTTGCGGAAGAAATCCGGTTTGCCCGCCTGCACAGCCACCGGGTAGGCAGCCGAGACTCCGTCCCATTGACCGAAGTAGTGGGCGGAGCCCTCGATTTCGTTGGTGCCGGACTTGGTGATCACATTCACAAACCCGCCCGCCGACCGCCCGAACTCGGCCGTGGCCCCCTGGTTCACCACCACCACCTCTTCGATGGCGTCCTGGCTGAAGGTGAACGCGGGCCGCTGGCCGCCGCGCTGCTCGCCGAAGAAGGGATTGTTGAAGTCGGCGCCGTCCACGATGAAGTTGTTGAAGATGCCCCGCTGGCCGCTGATGTTGAGCTCGTCGCCGTCGGGTCCCTGCGAAATCGCGACCCCGGGTGTGAGGAGCGCAAAGTCGAGGTAGTTGCGCCCGTTGTTGGGGAGCCCGTCGACCACTTCCGCCGACAGCCGCGTGGAGCTGGTCACGTCTTCCGGGTGCACCAGGTGCTTGCGCTCGGCCTCGATGGTGATCCCCTCGAGCTGGACGACCTGGATTTGCAGTGTGAGCGACAGCTCCTCGCCGACGCGAAGGACCAAACCCGTGGCGGTCGCCGCCGCGAGCTGGTCGTCGGCCCGCGCGACGATGTCGTAGGTGCCGAGGGGGAGGAGCGGGCGCACGAAGGTGCCGGACGGGGTGGTGCGCACGGTGGTGACGAGGCCGGTCTCGCGGTGCGTCATCTCGACGGTCGCGCCCGCGACGGTGGCGTTCGCGGGGTCCACGACCACGCCCCGTATGACGCCGGTGGAGGCCTGCGACTGGGCGGTAGCCGGGTTGGGGGCGGCCGCGAGGGCGGGCAAGAGGGCAAGGAGGAGGGCGAGCCGCGTCGGGATGGCGGGGGCCGGGCGGGGGGCGGGGGCGGGGTGGGGGTGGGCGGGGGCGGGGGCGGGGCAATGCTGGTGGGTTTGCACGCGCAGGGATGGGAGAGATCGAGATCGTCCTGGCTGTAGTCTCATCGCCGTGTCTCGGTCCTTGTTGGTGTGGGGATCCCGGCCTGCTCGTCTTGCGGTCACGAAGCAACGTACGTCGATTGCACGTTCGTTGGAACGCCAGGAGTCCCCAGCACGGTCGCAGACATGCCTTTTTGCCCAGCGCGCCAGAACCGCCTCCCCCGTTTGTTTCTTTTATTCATCCCGGCCCTCCTCTTCGCGGCCTGCGGTCCCGCGCCTCACGACCTCGTGATCCTGCACGGGCGCGTCATGGACCCCGAAACGGGACTGGACGCGCCCCGCAACGTCGGGATCACCGACGGCACGATCGCCGCGATCAGCGAGGAGCCCCTGCGCGGCCGCGACACGCTGGACGCGGCCGGCCTGGTCGTCGCGCCCGGCTTCATCGACCTGCACGCCCACGGCCAGGACCCGGTGAGTGCTCCCCTGCAGGCGCTCGACGGCGTGACCACCGCGCTGGAGATGGAGGTCGGCGTCTACCCGGTAGCGCCCTGGTACGCATCCCGGGAGGGCCGCGCGCTCATCCACTACGGCGCCACGGTCAGCCACCCGAACGCCCGCGCCAGGCTCCTGACCGGCGCCGACATCGGCCACCAGCCCACGTTGCCTCCAGGACAGAACGAGTCGATGGGCTCGGACGTGATCTACGAAGCGCTGGATGCCGAGCAGATCGCCGAGCTCGCCACGCTCATGGAGGCCGGGCTGGCCGAAGGCGGCCTCGGGTACGGCTTCGGCATCACCTACACGCCCGGCGCGTCGCGCACCGAGATCTTCCAGCTGTTCGAGTCGGCGGCGGCCAACGGGGTGCCGGCATACGTGCACCTGCGGTCGGCCGGTCCGGGCGGCACCCTCGGTCCCTTCCAGGAGGTGATCGCGAACGCCGCGGCCACGGGCGCGTCGCTGCACATCGTCCACCTCAACTCCACCGCCGGGGAGATGGCTGAACAGGCCCTGGGCATGATCCGCGGGGCCAGCGAGTGGGGCGTCGACGTCACCACCGAGGCGTATCCGTACACGGCGTCGTCCACCTTCATCGAGTCGGCGCTCTTCGATTCGTGGGTGGGCCTGGACGATACCGAGTACGCGCGGCTGCAGTGGCCGGGACAGGCCGAGCGGCTGAACGCGCGGACCTTTGCGCAGTACCGGGAGCAGGGGGGATGGGTGGTCATTCACGGCCGCCGCGAAGAGACCAACGAATGGATCGCCAGCCAGCCGGACGTGATCGCCGCGAGCGACGGGATCCCATTCCTGCATGTCGCCGTCCACCCGCGCGGCGCGGGCACATTCGCCCGCATTCTGGGACACTATTCGCGTGACCGCGGCGTGATCGGCCTCATGGACGCGCTCGCCAAGATGACGATCCTGCCGGCGCGCCGGCTCGAGGGCGCTACGCCGGCGATGGCGCGGAAGGGACGTTTGCAGGAGGGCGCGGACGCCGACCTCGCGGTGTTCGACGCGGGGAGCGTGCTCGACATGGCGGACTACGACGCCCCTGCCACCCCCTCGCGCGGCTTTGTGTTCGTGCTCGTGAGCGGGACGCCGGTGGTGCGGGACGGGGCGGTCGTCGAGGGCGTCTTCCCGGGCCAGCCGATCAAGTCAGCCCGCCAGAACTCTGCAGAAACTGGAGAATAGTAATGTGAACATGACATTTTGTAAAGCAAAGCTTACAGTCGTGACACTCGCTTTGGGGCTGTCCGCCCTCGCCCCCACCCCAACCGCCGCCCAGCAGCCCCTCTCCCTCGAGCAATACCTCGACATGGAGACGGTGTCGAACCCGCAGATCTCGCCGGACGGCACGCAGATCGTCTACACGCGCGGCTGGGTCGACAAGATCAACGACCGCCGCCAGTCGTCGCTTCACATCATGAACGCCGACGGCTCCAGGCCCCGCCACCTGCTCGAAGGCAGTGGCGCGCAGTGGTCCCCGGACGGGACCCGCATCCTCTTCACCGCCCCCGGCGAACCGCAGGGCTCGCAGATCTTCGTCCGCTGGATGGACGCGGAGGGCGCGGTCACGCAGGTCACCCGGCTCGAGCGCGGTCCTTCCAACCCGATCTGGTCCCCGGACGGCGAGTGGATCGCGTTTACCAGCAGGGTGCGCGACCGGGCGGACTTTGCCGGCGTGTCGCTGCCCTCGAGGCCCGAGGGCGCGAACTGGGTGCAGGAGCCGAAGGTGGTCGAGCGCGCGGCGTACAAGCGTGACCGGCAGGGGTATGTCGACACCGGGTGGACGCACGTCTTCGTGGTCCCCGCCGAGGGCGGCACCCCGCGGCAGCTGACCGACGGCGACTGGAACCACTCGTCGATCCAGTGGAGCCCGGACGGCACCGAGATCTACTTCACCTCGTTCCGCGACGAAAACGCCGACCGTCCGGAGCACTGGCAGGAGTCGGAGATCTACGCCGTGTCGGTGGCCACGGGGGACATCCGGCGGCTGACCAACCGCCGCGGCCCCGACGCCAGCCCCATGCCTTCCCCCGACGGCTCGCTGATCGCCTACACCGGGATCGACGCGCACCGGGACACCTACCGGAATCAGAAGATCTACCTGATGAGCCGCGACGGGTCGGGATCGCGGGTCATCTCGGGCGACTACGACCGGCAGTCCAGGGGGCTGATGTGGGCGAAGGACGGCAGCGGCCTCTACTTCAACGTCAACCGGGACGGGTACCGGCAGCTGCATTTCGTGTCGGTGAACGGGGGGGTCGACGTCCTCACTGGGGGGGAGCACCTCTTCGCGCTGTCTTCGTTCTCTGACGGCGGCGTCGCAACTGGCATCATCTCCAGCGCGCACGAGCCGGGCGACATCTACCGCTTCGACCTCTCCGAACCGGGGAGTCCGGTGCGCCTGACCGAGGTCAACGAGGACATCCTGGGGCACGTCGGCCTCGGCGAGGTGGAAGAGATCCGGTACGAATCGACGGACGGTTTCCGCGTCCAGGGGTGGATCGTGAAGCCGCCGGATTTCGATCCCGCGCTGGAGTACCCCCTCATGCTGGCCATCCACGGCGGACCCCACAGCATGTACAACGGGGGGTTCAACTTCGCCTTCCAGGAGCACGCGGCGAACGGCTATGTCGTCCTTTATACGAATCCGCGCGGCTCAACCGGCTATGGCACCGAGTTCGCGAACGCGATCAACCACGACTACCCCGGCGCCGACTTCCCCGACCTCATGAAGGGCGTCGACGAGATGCTCGCGCGCGGCTACGTGGACGGGGAGAACCTCTTCGTCTACGGGTGTTCGGGCGGCGGGATCCTCACCAGCTACATCGTGGGCAACACCGACCGCTTCCGGGCCGCGTCGGCCAACTGCCCCATTGTGAACTGGATGTCGGCGATGGGGACGTCCGACGCGATCACCTACCTGCGCACCTTCGAGAAGCCGTTCTGGGAGGACCCGGCCGAGTGGATCGACCGGTCGTCGATCTTCTACGTCGGCAACGTGACCACTCCGACCATGTTCCTGACCGGCGAGCGGGACCTGCGCACCCCGATGCCGCAGACCGAGGAGTTCTACCAGGCGCTCCAGTACATCGGCGTGCCGACCGTGATGATCCGCTTCCCCGACGAGTGGCACGGCACCAACTCGCGGCCGTCCAACTTCCTGCGCACCCAGCTCTACCTGCGCAAGTGGTTCGAGAAGTGGGGCACGCATGCGGGGCCGATGACGAGCCCGTGACGGTCACCCGCATCGGGGGCGGTGCCAGCATCGTCGACCTCCACCACCTGGGGCTCCCCGGCATCATCGGGGTGGGGGTGCTGGAGCTGGACGACGGGGTGGCGCTGGTGGATCCCGGGCCGGAGGCGCGGCTGGAGGCGCTGGGCGCCGGCCTGGCCGAAATGGGACACTCGCTGGAAAGTGTGCGAGCGGTCTTGCTCACACACATTCATCTCGATCACGCGACGGCGGCGGGCGCGATCGTGCGGGAGGCGCCGGGCGCGATCGTGCATGTGCACGCGGTGGGCGCGCCTCACATGGTTGACCCGTCACGCCTCCTCGCGTCGGCCGGGCGGATCTACGGCGACCGGATGGCGGAGTTGTGGGGCGAGTTTCTTCCCGTGCCGCGTGGGTCGCTGCGGGTGGTCGACGAGGGGGACACGGTCGCGCTGGATGGCCGCCGCTTCGAGGTGGCGTACGTCCCCGGGCACGCCAGGCACCATGTGGCCTACTACGAGGCCGCGACGGGGACCGCGTGGGTGGGCGACGTGGGCGGGATCCGCATCGAGGGCGGGCCCGCGCTGCCGGTGACGCCGCCCCCGGATATCGACGTGGAGGAGTGGAAGTCCAGCATGGAGCGGGTGATGGCGTGGGGTCCCGAGCGGATCGTGGCGACACACTTCGGGGCGTATGAGGACGTGGCCGCGCATTTTGCAGAGCTGAGGACGGGGCTGGATGCGTGGGCCGCGTGGGTGGGGGGGGGTGGGAGGGGGGCGTGCCAGCGCGCCCGCCGACGAGACGGAGCGGGCCCGGGAATTCGCGGAATGGATTGCCGCCGGGCTGCGGCACCGCGTCCCGGAAGATCATGTCCGCCTGTACGAGACCGCGTCCGGGTTCCGGGATTCGTGGTGGGGGCTGGCCAGGTATTGGAGGAAGCGGGCGCAGTAGACGCCCGGCGGCGTCATCGCGGCGAGTGGGCCGGGCGTGACTATTGCCGGGACCTGGTCACCCGGTAGACACGGATATCGCTGACCCCAGGCGCGTACGTTCTCGACGCCAACACGGTTCCATCCCCGAAGGCCGTGACCTGTAGGAAAGGGGGTATTTCGAGGCGACCAACCAGTTCCCCCGAAGTGTTGAATACCAGCCACTCCAGACCCTTCACTGGCCTGCCGTTGCGTACGGTCCACCGCTGCACGTACACCAACCCGTCGGCGCCAATGACAAGCCTGGAAGCAGCAGGGAATCTCTCCAGCCCTCCCCACTCGTACGATTCACGCACCCCGATCGGGACGGACCGGTCACCCGCTTCCCAGTCGACCCTCAACAGTACTTCTCCAGAACGAAGCAGGGCGACGAGCGCGGGCCTCTCTGTGGGCACGGCCCAGATCGTATCTCCACTCACCCCGACCCTCGCGAAGGGCAGGTGGTACGGCGACCGCGCAGACAATTGGTGTTGTGCCGCATCGCGTTGCACCGCGAAGGTCAGGATCTCCTCCGGTGTATCGGAACCAGACCGGCCGCTCAACTCCACTGAGGGGGTTACGGATACGATGTGCATCGCGACGAGAGTGTCGGTTGCGGCGGGCGCATACCGTGGACTCCAGAACAGCAACGATCCATCTGGAAAAGCGCCCAACGGTGCCCCCATCCTTCGGTTGACGCGGGCCGGACGCCGCGTCAACCGGCCTTCGGCGTTAAGGTAGAAGACCTCCTCATACCCGGGTTCGCCGACGGGATCTCCAGCCACAATAAACTCCTCGCCGAAGCGAACCCCAGGACCTCCGTGGTTCCAGTTCCTGGCCGGAAACTCCTGGCTGCGAGTCGGCAACACCTCCTCGTCCCCCGCCGGCGAATAGTGAAACGGCTCCAATGTGGTTGTGGTCGCGACGACCTGAAAAGGTCCACCCGCGTAATTCATGAGTAGCAACACCCGTCCGTCCGGGAAGATCGTTCCGGAGACGGCATGCCTCTGCAAAAACAGCCCGTCCCTGACTTCCACCGTGTCGGGAACGACGACCCCTATTGGCGGCTCAGCCAAGGTCCACTCGGACACCTGCTCCATCGCTTCCGCAGTCCATGAACGAACCTCAGGAGCCTGGATCGTCCCGTCCCAACCCAGCGGCTCAGTTGGCCTAATCCGGTGGCCGGGGCCAGGCACAGTCTGATGCTGCTGCGGCTGCTTTGAGCCGAGGCAACTGGCCGTAAGGAGTAGACATACCGCCGGGATTGAGATTGTGAAGCGGTACCGCGGAACACAACCGGACACCCCGGGTTTCCGATCCCCGCCCATCTCGCCACGCATCACCGTGCCTCCAACTCAACGGCCAGGATTTCCACGAAGGGCAGCCCGGCCTCCGACTCCCCGTACCTGTAACCTTGCATGGCACCGCGAAAGAGCCGCGAGGGCACGATCTCCCTTGCCTCGGTCGCGGTGTAGACCTCCGAAGCAAGTAGCTCGCCAGCGCGCGTGTCGATCACCTCGATGACTATTTCCGCCAGTCGGTCCCTTTCCTCGCGGGGGATGCGCCCATTCTCCTTCATCATTTCGATACCCTCGGAAGTAAGGCGATTCAGGAGGATGTATAGAAGCCCCGCGCTATCGTCTGCGTGAAACTGAACGACTCCCACCGCCGGGATCCGGTCTTCGCGGAGCAAGAACCAGCCGCCCTCCCGGCGCAACGCCCTGCGCAAAGTGCCATCCGCGTTCCATTGCTCCACGACGTATCCCGCCTCTTCATCGGCTGCTGGTCCGGCCCAGAAGGTGTCGCCACCATCATACGCGACCAAGCGGTCCACCGGCCAAGTCGGATCGTTGGCTTCCTCCGCCTTAACGGGCCCAAATGAACGCTCCAGGGCACCCTCGGCATCAAACAAATGAAAGTAGTTGCGTCGGTCGATACCGGAAGCGTAGCTCGACAACGCCTGGCCGTTGTCAAGAATGAACGACAGTCTTTCAAGGGCGAGCAAGCCCGGGGTAGCGATCGCGACCCGGCGGACAAAATCGAGGTTCGCCGAGAAGACGGACCATGCAGGCCCGCCGTCGCGAACGTGGAGCCGGTTCTCGTTGTCCACATACAAAGCCAGGGCACCGCGCTGGCTGAACTCGCCAGGACCCTGGCCCACTCTTCCGACAGAAGTCAGGTATTCCCCCTGCGGTTCCCACACGCTCACAACGGACTGGAATCCACTGGCGTTTGTCGAATAGAAGCGGCCTCGCGAATCCATCACGACGGTTGGCCCGGGATCCGGCCGCGATCCGTCTCGTATCGCTTCCAACCGCACTCCGGTAGGGCGAAAAACGATACTGCACAGAGGATCGCGAACCGTGATCTCCGTGACGCTGCCCGGCTGGGAGGCCTGCGAGGGCGTTCGGGGACAAGGATCATGCTTGTCATTCTCGGGAGTGCCGGGTGGGACGGATCGAACCGGAACGTCTACACCCATGCATACAAGCGACAATGAGATCACAAGGGCAGTGCGACACTCAGCAGCGCGTGGAACAGGAAAACGCTTCATCGACAGGTTGTTCCCCCTTTCTGGTGGTACTTCACAGACTGGAAAATAACATCGTCTGCGCACCGGCAGACACCGCTACAGTCGCCAAGGCTTCTGTAGGATAGTGTGGGGGGGTGAGACGGCTCCCGCCGTGTCCGTTTTCACCCTCCTATCGCCAAATTCACGATCTCCCGAAACCGCCCCACCGGATTCCTTCCCCCCGGAGTCTGCGTGAACACCAGCACGATCAGATCCTGGTTCGGGTCCACGAAGGCGTTGGTTCCGTCCGAGCCACCGTGCGAATACACGCCCTCCTCCGACACCGACCAGCCGTATCCGTAGTATGACGGCGGCCCGTCCGACCCCGGGTTGGTCCGGATCTTCGGGGTCGTCATCAGCCTCACCGTCGGCTCCGAGAGATAGCGCTGTCCCCCGTACTCGCCGCCGTTCAGGAACATCTGGCACAAGATCACGTAGTCGCCGGCCGTCGAAATCATCCCCCCCGACGCGCGCACAAACGGAACTTGGGGCGGATCGCCGGGGGTCCATCCGGCCGTCCAGTCGCCCTCGCCGTCCCGCTGGTAGTAGACGACGGACATGCGGTCGAGCTTGCCGTCCATCTTTTCGTCGACTTCGTGGTGATAGCTGTCGTCCATTCCCAGCGGCGTGTAAAGCACCTCGTCGAGGTACTCGTCCAGCCGCATCCCGGAAGCCATCTCCGCTAGCGCGCCCAGGGTGTTGTAGCCGGGGTTGTTGTAGCTGTAGCTGGTCCCGGGCGTGACCTCGGCGCCCACGCTGCCGAAGCGGGCGGCCTCCAGTTGCAGGGTGGGCGCGTCGGGGTGCTCCGCCGACGGCTCCATGTACGGCCGCAGGAAGAGGGTCGGGATCCTGAGACCGCTGGAGTGCGACAGGAGGTGCCCGATGTTGATGAACCCGGCACGGTAGTTGTCCCATTCAGGCATGTGTTCGCGCACGAGATCGTTGTAGGCGAGCTTGCCGTCCTGCACGAGCATGGCGACGCCCGTCGCGACCACCGGCTTGGTGTTGGACGCCATCCGGAAGAGCGTGTTCGGCTCCATCGGGATGTTCCGCGCCTTGTCCCGCCACCCGACCGCCTCGTGGAGCACCACCTTGCCATCCTTCGCCACCAGCAGCACCGCGCCGACCAGGTCCCCCCGCTCCACCGCCTCCTCGTAGAGGGCGACGCCGCCGGCGAGCACGCCTGCCGACATGCCGGCTTCGGCCGGGGTGCCCCGTGTGACCACGGTGCCCTGGGCGGAAAGATGGGCCGCGGGGAAAGTCGCCGCGAGCACGGCCAGCAGGACGGTCACACCTCTCATGGGTCGTTCTCCCTTTCCGCTTCAATCAGGTACTTGAGCGCGAACGCGCCGATCCAGTGCGACGCCGTGGAGCCGGCCTCGAACATCGTCTTGAACCCGGAACGGCCGTGTTCCGCCGCCAGCGCGCGCAACGCCTCGACCCGAGGGTCCGTGGCCGGCAGCGTCGCCGCAATCCGCAACATCGCCTCCGCCCGAGAGAATGCCAGGCCGTTCAGGTGGGATCGCCTGACCAGTGTCGTCCGGCCCGTATCGTTCACCGTGAGGCCGGAAGCCTCCAGCATGCGGATCGCCTGATTCGACCGCGAGTCCCCACTAACCCGCACGTCCATCAGCCGACCGAAGGCCTCCGCCAGGTCGGCCGCCGGGGTGCTCGCAGTGGAATCCTCCAGCGGAGGGGTGCGCAGGGGAGCGAAGTCGGCAGAATCCATGTGGGGAAGGAGGGCGTCCAGCCATGGCAGGTAGTCGTCCGGGTCCATCACCTGGGCCATCAGCGCCGCTTCTTCGAGACAGGGCGACAGGAAGTCCGACCTCCCCGGCTCGTCGTCGACCGAACACTTCCTGTCCCTGGCGTAGAAGCGGACGGCGGCATTCCGGAGGACCCTCTCCAGTTCGGGCCGCGGATACATGGCCACCGCCCTCAGACCCGTGGACAGCGCGAAGGCGGTGCTTCGGTGAGTCCCGGAACGGACCGGCCTGTTCAGGTCCCTCAGATACTCTGCCAGGCGTTCCCCCAACAGGTCCGCCAGCGGCTCCATGCTCCCGGCCCAGTCGGCCGCTTCCGGGTCGTCCCAAGACGCCAGCTCCGCGTGCAGAAGCAACAGCCAAACCCAGCCATAGGGCCGTTCGAAGGTGGAGTTCGCAGTGAGGTATTCCAGCTCGCCTTCCAGGGCGCTGTCGGTGATGCGCGCCCTCAGCTTCTCGCGGAGCAGGGGCGCCGCCGGGAGCTCCGGCATCACCTTCAGCATCTGAACCATCACCCACGTCGAATTGACCGCCGAGTGCCAGTCCCGACAGCCGTAGAAGGCGCGATGCTGCTCAAACTCGGGCAGCCGCGTGTAGGTGACCACGTCCAGGTATCCGGACCGGTTGGAGGCGAGCGCTGGCGGGCGGTCGATGCACTCCAGCGGCATCAACACGAGGGAATAGGCGGTTTCGAGGTCGAGAGAGGGGGCGGGGGCGGGCGACGTGCCGGGTGCCTCCATGGGTGCTGCGAGGCCGGCTTCGTCGCCGGATCCGCCATCCACAGAATCCGAATCGGCACGTGCGGAGTCACCATCGGCCTCCCGGGAGCGATCCGGGTGGTCCGGCGTGCAAGCGGCGCAGGCGAGCGCGAGGCCCGCAATGAGAGCTGCCGGTGTAGTGGCGGATTGAAGCATGGGCCGGTTCGTTGTGGGGGGGTGCTCAACGTTGGACGGCTGGTGGCGGAAGGTCAAGGCGGCGGGCGACCCCCATGAACCCCGGCGTCCCATGGGATGCTACCCGCCCCCACCTTGCTGCGTTGCCGATCCGCGGCAAGTTTCCCGCATGCTTCTTGAGACGCCCTTCCATCCGCGCACCGCTTCCCTCTGCCACCAGCGCCGCTGGCGCAACTGGTCCGGATACGCAGCCGCGCTCAGCTACGAGCCGGGCCACGAGTACGAGTACTATGCGGTTCGCAGCAGCTCCGCGCTCTTCGACATCTCGCCGCTGCGCAAATACGAGGTCAGCGGTGCCGATGCGGCCCGGCTGGTGGACCGGGTTGTCACGCGCAACGTTCCTGATTGTGCGGAGGGGCGCGTGCTGTACACCCCCTGGTGCGACGAGGCGGGCAAGCTCATCGACGACGGCACGGTCCAGCGCCTCGGCGCGGACACCTTCCGGGTCACGGCCGCCGACCCCTGCCTGCGCTGGTTCCAGGACTGCGCGCTCGGGATGGACGTGGCGGTGCGCGATATCACGGACGATCTCGCCGCGCTGGCGCTTCAGGGTCCCACGTCGCGGGACATCCTCGCTGGGATCGTGACCGGCGCGGACATCGCTTCGCTCCCGTATTTCGCGCTGGCGGAGGGGTTCATCGGCGCGGCTCCGGTCACGATCACGCGCACCGGCTACACGGGCGACCTGGGATACGAGATCTGGGTGGGCCGCGAGCACGCGCTCTCCGTGTGGGATGCGGTGATGGAGACGGGACGGGGGTACGGTCTGGCGGCGGCCGGCCTCGACGCGCTGGATGTGGCGCGCATCGAGGCGGGGCTGCTGCTCAAGGAGGTGGATTATGTGTCGGCCTGGACGGCGCTGATCGAGTCGCGGAAGTCGTCGCCGTACGAGGCGGGGCTGGGGTGGGCGGTCCAGCCGCGTCCCGGGCGCGACTTCGTGGGCCGCAGGGCGCTCGAGAGGGAAGCCGCGAAGCCTTCCGGCTGGGCATTGGCCGGCCTCGAGGTGGACTGGCCTCCGATCGAGGCGCGCTTCGCCGCGGTGGGGCTGCCGCCGCTCGTGGCGGGACGGGCGTCGCGGGAGGCTGTGCCGGTGTTCGCCGGAGGGCGACGCCGCGCGAGCCGCCACGGCGGCGGCAGCGGACGCTCTCCCGCCCGGCAGGTCGGTTACGTGACCAGCTCCACCTTCTCGCCCATCCTCAAGAAGTACGTCGCGCTGGCCACCATCCGGCGCGACTTCGCCGAGCCGGGCACCCGTGTCGATGTGGAGCTGACCGTCGAGTTCGTGCGCCACACGGTGCCCGCGAGGGTGGTGAAGACGCCGTTCTTCGACCCGGCCCGGAAGCGGGGATGACCCCGATGGGGCGGACAGGCCCGGCAACGGGCAAGACCCCGATGGCGCGCAAGTACGACGTCATCGTCATCGGCGGCGGGCACAACGGCCTGGTCCACGCCGCCTACCTGGCACGCGCCGGGCTGGACGTTTGCGTTCTCGAGGCGCGGCCGCTCGTGGGTGGGGCCACCGTCACTGAGGAAATCTTCCCGGGCTTCCGCTACAGCGTCTTCTCGTATGTGGTCAGTCTGATGCGCCCCGAGATCATCCGCGAACTCGATCTCCCGCGCCACGGGCTCGCGATCCTGCCGCTCGAGAGCACTCTCACCCCGCTGCCGGACGGCGACCGCCTCTACCGGGACGCGGACCACTACCGGACCTGGCGCGAGATCGCCCGCTTTTCCGTGCGCGACGCCGAGGCGTACGACGACTACGGCCGGACGCTCTTCCACATGGCCCGCGCGGTGAAGTACCTCCTCGGCATCGCCCCTCCCGATCCCTCCCGGATGCGCCCCGGCGACATCTCCGGGCTGCTCCGTCTCGCGCGCCACTTCCTGGGCCTCGAATCCGACCAGCTCCACATGCTCGTCAAGCTGATGACGATGAGCGCGGCCGACTACGTCAACGAGTGGTTCGAGACCGATGTGCTGAAGGCGACGCTGTCCGCGAGCGGGATCATCGGCACCTTCCTGGGGCCGCGTTCGCCGGGCACCGCGTACGTCCTGCTGCACCACTACATGGGCGAGATCGACGGGCACTTTCGTGCGTGGGGATTCGCGAAGGGGGGGACGGGGGCGGTGGCGGAGGCGATCGCGTCGGCGGCGCGCGAGGCGGGGGCGGAGATCCGGACGGATGCGCCGGTCGCCCAGGTGCTGGTGAAGGGGGGGCGCGTGAATGGCGTGGCGCTCGCGAACGGGGACGAGGTGCATGCGAAGGCGGTCTCCTCCAGCCTCGACCCGCGGCGCACGTTCCTCGATCTGGTCGACGAGGACGAGCTTCCCGGTGACCTTGTTAGCGGCGTGCGGGCGTTCCGCTTCCGCGGCTCCTCGGCCAAGGTCAATCTCGCGCTCGACGCGGCCCCCGACTTCGCCTGCATGCCCGGGTTCGGCCCGCATCTGCGCGGCGCGGTCTCCATCAGTCCCTCCATCGATTACCTCGAACGCGCCTACGACGACGCCAAGTACGGGGACTTCTCGCGGAAGCCGTACATCGACATCGTCCTCCCGTCGGCGATCGATCCGGAGATGGCGCCGCCCGGCAAGCACGTGATGTCGTGCTTCGTGCAGTACGCCCCCTACGAGCTGCGCGAGGGCACCTGGGACGAGAAGCGCGAGGCCTTCGGCGACAAGGTGATCGACACGCTGGCCGAATACGTCCCCAATCTCAAGGACATCATCCTGCACCGTCAGGTGGTCACTCCGCTGGACATCGAGCGGACCACGGGGCTGTCGCAGGGGAACATCTTCCAGGGCGAGCTGAGTCCGTCGCAGCTCTTCTTCATGCGACCGGTCCCGGGGTATGCGGGGTATCGGACGCCGCTGAGGGGGTACTACCAGTGCGGGTCGGGGACGCATCCGGGCGGCGGGATCATGGGGGCGCCGGGGAAGCTGGCAGCGGGGGTGGTGATGGGGGATCTGGGGCGGGGGAGGGGGAGGTGAGGGGGGCAAAAGGCGTCGGCGCCGTTGTCGTCGGTGCGGGACACAACGCGCTCGTCACCGCAGCGCTGCTCGCGCGTGGGGGGTGGAAGGTTTTGGTGTTGGAGCGGCGGGGGGTGGTGGGGGGGGCCGCCGCGAGCGAGGAGATCTTCCCCGGGTGCCGGGTCAACGTGGGCGCGCAGGACGCAGGGCTCTTCCGGTCGGGGATCGTGGCCGAACTGGGCCTCGACGCCCACGGGCTTGAATGGATTCGGCCGCCCGCGCTGGCCACCTCGCTTGTCGGCGGCGGCGAGGCGCTCACCCTCTGGCGCGATCCCGGGAAGACCGCCGGCGAGATCGCCCGCCACAGCCAGGCCGACGCGGCCCGCTTCCCCGAATGGACCGGCTACCTGCGCTCGATGGCGCGCGCCCTGCGGATCGCCCTCGACCACCCGGCGCCCGCCCTGCACGACCTGACCGCCCGGGAGCGGCTCCGTCTCCTGCGACCCCTCCTGCAGGCTGGCAGGCTCGGCAAGCGCCACATGGTGGAGCTGCTGCGCATCCTCCCGCTCCCGGCCCGCGACCTCCTCGACGACTGGTTCCATTCGCCCACCCTCAAGGGGATGCTCGCCACCAGCGCCCTGCCGGGAGCCAGCCACGGCCCCAGCGCGATGGGCGGCGCCTTCCGCATGCTCTACCACGCCGCGGGAAGCGACCCGCACGGCTACCGGTCCTCCGCCTTTGTGAAGGGGGGGATCGGCGCCCTCTCCGAAGCGCTGGCCGGCGCGGCACAGGCACACGGCGCCGAAGTCCGCACCGGCGCCGAAGTGGAGCGCATCCTGGTCGAGGACGGGGCCGCGACCGGGGTGCTCCTCGCGACCGGAGAGAAGATCGCCGCCCGTTGCGTGATCTCCGGCGCCGATCCCCGCCACACCTTCTTCGAGTTGGTGGGCGCACCGCGCCTCGGCCCCGAGTTCAACCGCAAGGTGGCCAACATCCAGCTGCGCGGCACCACCGCCGTGCTCCACCTGCTCCTCGACGCGCTCCCACCCCTCCCCGACGCCGCCCACCGCCTTGCAGGCCACGCGCTCGTCGCCCCCACCCCGGACTACCTCGAGCGCGCCAGCGACGACGCCAAGTACGGCCGCTGCTCGGCCCGCCCCCACCTCGACATCGTAATCCCGACCCTCCACGACCCTGCGCTCGCGCCGCAAGGCCGCCATCTGGCCTCCATTCAGATCCGTTACGCGGCCGGCAACACCCGCGACACCCTCCTGGCCAACGTGCTCACCACCCTCGACGACTACCTCCCCGGCCTCCGCGACCGCATCCTCGACCGCCGCCTCCTTACCCCGCTCGACCTCGAGACCGAACTCGGCCTGACCGGCGGCGACGAATACCACGGCCAAATGGGCCTCGACCAACTGCTCTTCATGCGCCCGATCGCGGGTTGGGCCCGCTACCGGACCCCTGTGGAGCGGCTCTTCCTGTGCGGCTCCGGCACCCATCCCGGCGGCGGCGTCACGGGCGCTCCGGGCCTGCTTGCCGCCCGCGAGATCTTGCGGTATCCGGGGTAGGCCGTCAGGCTTCGATATCTTACCACCCGCAATGCCACCGGGATTCAAATGAAGGTGCCCCACTACCTGACCGGCGTGATCCTCGTGACCGTCGCGTGCGGTGACCGCCCGGCAGGAGGAGACTCCAGTTCGCTGGACGCTGTGGTGCGCGACAGCGGCCAGGTTCGAATTGTGGAGAATCCGCGGCCACCGGCAGGGTCCAGGCTCGATTGGCGAATCGGCGCGGAACCTACCGTCTCGATCGGTGAGCTGGACGGCGAGGATCCCTATCTCCTGGCACGCGTCGGGGACGCGCTTGCCCTGTCCGATGGCCGGATCGTCGTGGTGAACGGCGGCTCGAATGAACTCCGGATCTTCGACGCCCTGGGTAACCATGTCGCCACATGGGGAGGCCGTGGGGAAGGGCCGGGCGAGTTCACCAGCCTGAGCCGGGTGTATCGATGGCCCGGAGATTCGTTGCTTGCGCACTTCTCGCACGGGCGCCGCCTTTCCGTTCTCGACTCCGAGGGCAACTACGGACGCGCCTTTACGCTGCAAAGAGGCCGTCAATTCTTCACTGTGCAGGATGTCTTGCCGGGAGGTGCCATCCTCAGTTCCGATTTTGTTCGCCCGGGAGATCGCCCGGTGGGTTTGAGCCGCCTCCCGAGCGTCTTCCGGGTCCGGGGCGCCGAAGGGGAATTGCGATCCCTGCTGGGGTCCTTTCCCGGGGCCGAGATCCTCGGCGTTCGCACCGCCACTGGCAGGAGCGGCAGCGGGCTTCTGTTCGCGCACCGGGTGTGGGCCTTCGCCTGGGGCAACCTGGCGGCCGTGGCCCCGAACGACAGCTACGAAGTCAGGGCCTACGATCTCGAAGGGACGTTGAGAAGGATTGTCCGGCGCGAACACGAACCGGTCGCCCCGACCACGGCTCATGTCGACGCCTACATCGAGCGGCAGGTCGCGGCAACGCCCGAGGCGGAGCGGGTGGAGCGGCGCCGGGCGTTGCACGAACGCCACGAGAACCGGCCCCTGCCGGAAACCCACCCCGCCTATTCTGCGGCAATGACCGATCTGGTCGACCACCTCTGGGTCCGGGAATACAGTCTCCCCGGCGAAGGGGGTCCCAATCCGGTATGGACCGTCTTCGACCCCGAAGGGCAGGTTCTGGGCTTTGTGGAAACGCCCGCGGGACTGGCTATCTTCGAAATCGGCGAGGACCATATCCTGGGACGTGCCACCGACGACCTCGGCGTGGAGTACGTACAGGTGTGGTCGCTGAAGCGGCCGAGCCGCTGAACCAAGGAGTCAAACGGTGAAGAAAAGTAAACTACAGCATACACTTTGTCATGTATACCATACATTTCGTCCACTGATTGACAGGAATCCGGTGAAGCTGCCGTTCTACCTGACCAGCGTTTTCCTCGCGACCATCGCTTGCGCCGACCCGCGGGACCAAGCGTCCCCTGGGGGAGACTCGACCGGGTTGGAAGCCGCGGTGCGTGACAGCGCCGATATTCGAATCATCGAGAACCCCCGGCCACCGGCAGGGTCCAGGCTCGATTGGCGGGTCGGTGCGGATCCCGCGGTCACGATCGGTTCGGTGGACGGTGAGGACCCGTATCTCCTGAGCCGGATCCGGGGCGGGTTCATTGTGCCCGATGGCCGGATCGTCGTGGTGAACGGCGGCTCGAATGAACTGCGCGTCTTCGATGCGCAGGGAATCCACGTCGCCACATGGGGAGGCAGCGGAGAAGGACCCGGCGAGTTCACCAGCCTCATCCAGGCCCATCGCTGGCCCGGGGACTCGCTGATCGCACTGTATTCGCAGGGCCGCCGCCTGTCCGTCCTCGACTCCGAGGGCAACTTCGGTCGCGCCTTCGCCCTGCAGCGAGACGATGCATTCTTCCTGGTGGAAGCCGTCTCGCCGGCCGGTGTCATCCTCAGCTCCGATCTCTTCCTGCGCGGCGGCCTCCCGGAAGGGTTGAGCCGGCCGGAACAGCACTACCGTGTCAGGGGCACCGCAGGGGAGTTCCTGTCCTCCGTGGGGTCCTTCCCTGGAACCGAGTGGTTTTCTTCCTGGAGCGGCACCTCCGGCTGGGGCGCCGAGATTCCCTTTGCGCACCGGATTTCCACCTTCGCCTGGAGCGATCTGGTGGCAGTGGCTCCCAGCGACAGCTACGAAATCCGAGCCTTCGACCTCGATGGAGGCCTTAGGCGCATCGTCCGCCGGGACCACGACCTGGTCGTCCCGACGTCGGTCCACATCGACGCGACGATCGAGCGCAGGATTGCGGAGCTTCCCGAGGAAGAACGGGCGGAGCGGCGGCAACGGTTGCGCGAAAATTTCCAGGAAATACCCCTGCCGGAGACTTTTCCCGCGTATGGGCCAGCGCTGACCGATGTGGCGGATCACCTCTGGGTTCAGGAATACGACCTTCCCGGGGAAGAGGTCCGCAATCCGGTCTGGACGATCTTCGATCCCGAGGGACATGTCCTGGGATTCGTGGAAACGCCCGCCGGGCTGAGCATCTTCGAAATCGGCGAGGACTATATACTGGGCCGGGCCACCGACGACCTCGGAGTGGAGTACGTGCAGGTGTGGCCGCTGGAGCGCTCGCGATAGCAGTCCGTGGACAAAGCTGGCCGAGCGGGCGGGCGGGCGGGTATGATTGCGGGCTGAAAGCGCCGGACCCATCCCTGGAACCGAATCCATCCACCCACAGATCCCGAGAGAGCCCCATGCCCCCCACCTTCGACATGTCCCTCATCCAGCGCGGTGCGCGTCTTCGCCGCTCCCCCTACTTCGACGCCACGCTGGCCGCCGGCTGCCGCAGCTATACCGTCTACAACCACATGTTCCTTCCCACCCGCTACGACGACCTTCATGCCGAGTACGAGAGGCTACTGACCGGGGTCACGGTGTGGGACGTGAGCGTCGAGCGGCAGGTGGAGATCACGGGCCCGGACGCCTTCGAGTTCACCAACATGCTCACGCCGCGGGACCTTGCGAAGTGCGCGGTCGGGCAGGGGAAGTACGTCCTCATCACCGCCGCCGACGGCGGCATCGTGAACGACCCGGTGCTGCTGCGCCTGGGCGAGAACCACTTCTGGCTGGCGCTCGCGGACAGCGACGTGCTGCTATGGGCGAAGGGCGTGGCGCTGAACTCCGGCCTCGACGTGCAGATCTGCGAACCGGACGTTTCGCCGATGCAGGTGCAGGGTCCGAAGTCGAAGGAGGTCGTGCGGCGGCTCTTCGGCGACGAGGTGCTGGCGCTGCGCTACTACTGGTTCCTGGAGACGGAGCTGGACGGCATCCCGGTGGTGGTGACGAGGACGGGGTGGAGCGGGGAGGTCGGGTATGAGATCTACCTGCGCGACGGGAGCCGCGGAGTGGAGTTGTGGGACCGGGTGATGGACGCGGGGCGCGATCTCGGCATCACGCCCACGGGCCCGTCGGACATTCGCCGGGTCGAGGCCGGGATTCTGAACTACGGGACCGACATGACGCTGGACACCAATCCGTACGAGGTCGGGCTGGGGTGGCAGGTGGATCTCGGTCAGGAGGGCGACTTCATCGGGCGCGAGGCGCTGGCGCGGATCGCCGCCGAGGGGCCGAGCAGGATGCTCGCGGGGGTCGAGATCGACGGTGCGCCGCTGGACCTGAACATGACGCGGTGGCCGGTGCGTGGGGATGGCGGTGAGATCGGCTTCGTCACGTCGGCGGTGTATTCGCCGCGGCTGGGCAGGAACATCGGCTACGCGATGGTGCCGGCGGACTCGGCCGAGATGGGGACGCGACTGAGCGTCACTACGCCGGACGGGGAGCGTGATGCCACCGTGGTGCCCCGGCCCTTTGTGGATCCAGACAAGGAGATCCCGAAGTCGTGAGATCCGAACCGGCAGGGCAACGCGCGGCGCTCCGCTTCGCCGCCGACGAGCAGCCACCCCTGGCGTTCTCGATCGTCGTCGGATTGCAGACGGCGATCCTTGTGTGCGTGCCGCTGGTCGTGGTCACCACCATCGCCACGCGCGTGGCAAACCAGAGCGACGCGTACCTCTCCTGGGCGGTCTTCGCGAGCATGGTGATCGGGGGTATCCTCACCATCGTGCAGGCCAGGAGGATCGGCGGAATCGGTGCCGGCAGCCTGACCGTGATGGGCGCTTCCGGGGCCTCCATCGGGGTCGCGGTGCTCGCTCTGGTCGCGGGCGGTCCGCCCCGAGAGCACCCCGCCCGCCGCGGCCCCCACGGTCGCCGCCGTGACGATGTTGTTCGGGTGGACCGGGGGTGATCAGCGCATCGCCGCGCTCACGTCAATGGTGTTGTGCCACCAGTCCGTCATCCAGCAGTTGCTGGAAGTGGTCGACGACCGACTCCGCGGCGGGCCGGTAGGTCATACCAAGGGCGGTTCGCGAGCGGGTGTTGTCGAACCTGAGCGGATACCCGAGGTTGCGTCTGGCCACGGCCTGCGGAATGCCCCTGCGGGGAGCGAGCATCAGCGCCGCCAGGTTCGAGACGGCTTTGCGCGGGAAGGGAAAGTCGTCGCCGAAGCGCTCCCGGAGAATCCCCGCGATCTGAGTCAAGGTCAACGACTCGCTGACCAGAATGTGCCGTCCTGACGCTTCGGGGGTGAGGCCGGCCCGCAGGTGACCCTCGGCCACGTCGCGCACGTCGACGATGGCGAACTCCAGTTCGGGGGCGCCGAACCGGTAGTAGCCGTTCCCGAAATCGATCATCACCAGGACGCCTTCGGCTTTTGTGTGCGGGCTCAACCCGGGGCCGAGGACGAGCCCCGGGTTAACCACGACCAGGTCCCAGCGGGACTGCAGCTCCGCGATCTCCCAGGCCAGCCGCTCAGACAGCGTCTTGGAGTACGAATAGGGCTGGTGGTCGTCACGGCTGGTCGCGTTCCAGTGGCTCTCGTCGAAGCGGTCGCTGCCGGTCTGCTCCAGGTCGGCGGCATCTCCGTAGATGGCGACGATGCTGGACGTGAGCACCACGCGCCGCACGGACGGCGTACGGTTGGCCGCTTCGAGGACGTTGCGGGTCCCGGCGGTGGCGGGCTCGATGAGGTCGCGCAGCGGGTCCTCGACGTGGCGCACGATGAGGGGCGAGGCGGTGTGGAAGACGAGGTGGCAATCTTCCATGGCGGAGTCGAACGCGTCGGGATCGAGCAGGTCCGCCCGGAAAAGGGAGAGCGTCCCGGGGCAGTCTCGGGCAAGAGCGTTGAGATGGGCGGTTTTGCGGGAATCGTGCGGGTCGCGGACCGTCGCGTGGACATCGAAGCCGCGCTCGAGGAGCCGCTTGACCAGCCAGGATGCGACGTATCCGTTGCCGCCCGTGACGAGGGCGGGGTCGGGGGGGTGGGGGAGCAATGTCATCGCGGGCTTACGATTCGGGGCGACTTGGCATTGGGGGGATCCTTCTAGCGAACCAGGCGGAACAGTAGCATAATTCCACCATATGCTTATCTTGATCCAACTTCCACGACAGCCCCATTTCCACGGATTCGCACCATGACCAACCGCAACTATGACAGATCAATCACCCTGAAGAAAGCCGTCGATTTACAGGTCGTTGGCGAGAACATCCTCGATGTCGCCGACTTCGCGATCGAAAAGTACGAGTTCGAGAACGACACCACACTGTCCGAAGAACGTCGGGAAGCAGCGATCGAGCAGATCCGCGACGATCTGTGGGATCTGGTCAGGGAATTCCGCGCCCGTCGAAAGAAGTGGCTCCAGATGATGTTCGACACCGCTGACAAGGCGGTGCAAAAGGCTGCCGACGCCTCCTAGCAGCCACGCTCCAGCGGGCGAGGACGCAGGAACCGCCTCATGAGATCCCCTGTCTCCGTCGCCATCGTCGGGTATGCCTACCGTATGCCCGGCGGAATCCGCACGGACGACGACTTCTGGCGCCTCCTCAGCGAACGCGAGATCGTCCGGGAACCGGTAACCGACCGGTACGGCCGTGGTTACCAGCCAATCGGCGGATTCTCCGGACCGGGGCGTTTTGGCAGCGCGTACGAGGGGCTGATACGCGACCAGGAGGAACAGCGGATGGACCCGAGCCTCTTCGGGGTCTCCCAGAATGAGATGGCCTACATGGATCCGCAGATTCGGATGCTACTGGGCTGCTCCTGGGAGAGCTGCGAGCACGCCGGGTGGGACCTGAACGCACTGCGCAACAGTCCCACGGGCGTCTTCATCGGGGCGCAGGTCGCGTCGACGGCCAACTGGCGGGCGCTGTACGGCACCAACGAGTTCTCCATTCTCAGCATCGACGCCTCGATGCTGGCGAACCGCATATCCTACCATCTCAACCTCATGGGGCCGTCGATCGCTTGCTCCACGGCCTGCTCGGCGTCCCTGACAGCTCTCCACACGGCGATCAACTCGATGCGGCAAGGCGACTGTGATCGGGCTCTGGTGGGGGCCGCAACCTATCTGGGGTCCGCCCGCTGCAGCGCCTCGTTCAACGCTTTGGGCGTGATCAGTCCCGACGGCAGGTGCCATTCCTTTGACGCGGACGCCAACGGGTACATGCGCGCCGAAGGGGCGTTCGTGTTCGCGATCAAGCCCCTGGAGGCGGCCGAAAGGGACGGCGACCACGTCTTTGCGGTGATCGAGGCCACCGCGGTCAACACGGCCGGGACCGCCGACGACGCCGCGGGAATGGCACAGGGGCGCTACATCACCGCGCCGACCCGGCATTCGCAGGTCGAACTGATGCGCACGGCGTGTGAGCGGGCGGGACTGGAGCCGGGAGACTTCGACTATATCGAGGCGCACGCGACCGGCACGGTCGTGGGTGACCGGATCGAGGGAAACGCCATCGCCGAAGCGTTCGGCGGCGTTGAGCGCGAGGTTCCACTGCGCGTCGCCAGCGTGAAAAGCAATGTGGGGCATCTGGAAGCAGCGGCGTTCAGCGCCGCTTTGCTGAAGGTCGTCCTCATGATGCAGCGCCGAACCTTCGCTCCGATTTCGAAGAATTTCCTGGCACCGAATCTGGAAATCGACTTCGACAGCTGCCCGATGCAGGTGCAGACCGACTGCGAGGCCTTCCCGGATCGACCGGTCGTGGTCGGGATCAATTCCTTCGGGTTCGGCGGCGCCAACGGGCACTGCGTGGTGAAGGAGTACCGGCCCGCACAGCCAAGGATGTGGTCGGTGCCCCTGGCTCCCAAAGCCGGATACATGGTCCCCCTGTCGGCGCGTACCACGAACGCACTGGAAGAGAGCGCGCGGAGCTTGCGGGGGGTTCTCGACGGGCGGGAGGTCGACCTCTACACGCTGGTGGGCAATCTCGGTCGGCGCCGAAGCCAGTTTACGGCGCGTACGGCGTTCGCCGTGCGCGACCGCGAGCAGCTCGCCGAGGCGCTGGACGCGTTTGTGGACGATCCGACTCCGGTCTCCACCGTGGATGAGGGTGAGCGTCGCGTGGCCATGGTGTTCTCGGGGCAGGGTACGCAATGGGCGGGATGCGGGCGCGCACTCTACGACGCCGACCCCGTCTTCCGCCGCGTAGTCGACGCCGTCGAAGAGGAGTGGCGCAAGCATTCCGATTTATCCCTGCGCGAGGCCTGCTTTACGGCGAGCCAGGAGGAATTGAACGAAGTCCGGCTGGCGCAGCCCGCGATTTTCATGATTCAGTGCGCCTTGGTGGAACTGCTCTCGACCTGGGGCGTGCAGCCGGATTGCGTGGTCGGACACAGCTCGGGTGAAGTAGCCGCCGCCTACGCCTGCGGGGCCCTGTCCCTCGCGGAAGCCACGCATCTGGTCTATCACCGCGCGACGCTGCAGCAACGGGTGGCCGGCTCCGGACGCATGTTGGCGATCGGCCTCGACCGCCCGGGCGCGGAGAACCTGCTGGACGAACTCAGTGTCTCGTTCCAGTCCGGAAACCACGGACCCGCCCAGGTGGAAATCGCTTGCGAGAATTCGCCGGCCAATACGGTCATCTGTGGGAAGGAAGCCGCACTGAGACCTGTCATGGCGGAGCTGGACAGCCGCGACCTGCAGAATCGGCTGATCCCCGGGAACATCGCGTTCCACTCCACCGCGATGGATCCTCTGCACGACGACCGTCTTCCTGGGCATCGAGACACCCAATCCGAAGGCTCTCAAGAAGATGAAGAAGCCTCAGAATCTTGACATGCGCGACGACAACTACCTGTTCACATCCGTGCGCAAGATTCAGCAAAAGGGCATGATGGTGCTGGGCGGCTTTATCCTCGGCCTCGACGACGACGATGACAACGCCTTCGATGCCCAGATCGAGTTCATCCAGGAAACCGGGATTCCGATCTCACTGATCGGGTTGCTGACCGCACTCAAGGGAACAAACCTGTGGACGCGGCTGGAGCGCGAGAATCGGTTGCTGGACAAGCCGGTCGAGATCGACGACACCGCCCTGAACTTCAAGCCGCAAATGGACCCCCAAACGCTGGTGGAAGGCTACCTCCGGGTCATCGGGACCATCTACGATTCGACGCTGGAGAACTACTTCAACCGCTGTCTGACCCTGTTGGAAAACCTCAATCCGGTACCACATCTGTACAAGCCCGTCAGCAAGCACATCCTCTATGCGGCCATCATGGGAATCCGGCAGCGCCTGACCCCGGAGCAGTTGCCGGTGTTCTCGCGCTACATCGCCAAGGTATCCATGGAACACCCCCGACTCCTCCCGCTGGCCATCCGTCTGGCCGGCATGGGTTATCACTGCGAGAAGTTCACGCGCCAGCAGACCATGATTCGTGGCTTCAAGGAATACGTGAAGTCAGAGTTGGCCTCGTTCAATAAAGCCAGGCGGGGGCCTGATGCGGAACCGGGAATGGGGGATGAACTCAGAAAGGCGGCGCTTCAACGCGCAAAGGAGCGCCAAGCGAACCATCCCCGAGGAATTCCGCTTTGCCGGAGATGGGATCGCCGAGAGTCTGGCGGCTTTCCAGCTGGCGTTGAGTTCGGAGGCTCCACCGGCCGCGCCGGCCAGTGTAAGTCTGCCGTGTAGCGCGACAATCAGGGTGAGAAGCCAGCGACAATCAGGATGAGAGAGCCGGAGGTGGTCGCGGCCGGCCCGAGATTCGGTGTTTTTCCCGAGAGTGGAGAGATGCCGAGTGCCGGGCCGACACATCACGGACCACCAGATGGAGCTCTACATGACGTACCGGAAGGAGGACTCCGCCGCGCTGGCTTCGGCGAAGGCGGGATTCAGCACGGCGACGGGGTACCGGATCGAGTCTGATCCGCGGCCGCCGTCGCAGAAGCGGAAGCGGAGGGGGCGGAGGAGGCCGGATCCGCTGGCGGGGATCTTCGAGGAGGAGATCGTGCCACTGCTCCAGGCCAACCCCGGGCTGCGGGCCGTGGCGCTGTACGAGGTGTACGAGATGATGCGGCGGCATCCGGAGTTGCATGCGGGTGTTCGCCGGACGCTGGAGCGGCGGGTGCGGGCGTGGAATGCGAAGCACGGACCGGACCGGGAGATCATCTTCCGGCAGAAGCATGAGCCGGGGCGGCGCGGCCTGTCGGACTTCACGGACGCGACGAGGCTGGGCGTGACGGTTGCCGGGAAGCCGTTGGCGCACAAGCTGTATCACTTCCGGCTCGAGTACTCGGGCTTCTGCCACGCCGCGGTGGTGCTGGGCGGGGAGAGCTTCGTGGCGCTGGCCGAGGGGCTACAGGATGCGCTGTGGGCGCTGGGCGGATGTCCGAAGGAACACCGGACGGACAGCCTGTCGGCGGCGTTTCGGAACCTGAAGCTCGACGCGCGCGACGACGTGACGCGGCGCTATGAGATGCTGATGGCGGACTACGGGATGGAGGCGAGCCGCAACAACCGGGGCCTGGCGCACGAGAACGGGTCGGTCGAGGGGCCGCACGGGCACTTGAAGCGGGCGATCGGGGACGCGCTGCTGCTGAGAGGCTCGCGGGACTTCGAGACGATCGAGGACTACCGGACATTGGTGGCGGCGGTGGCCAGCCGGCGCATCCGCTTCGGGCGCTTGACGCTGAAGATCTACACGAAAGGCGAGCGCGTGCTGCGCATCGAGGCCATGGCGCACAATGCCAGAGATCCGGGTTGCCGGCTCGGGGCATCGTACTTCCCCGAGGCAGTCGAGGCGCTGCGGCGGATGGTCGACCGCTTCATCGAGGTGCTCGACTGCATGGACACGACCTTCGTCGATGCAGGGCTCCTCGGCCGGCTCCCCCGGCCGGGCCGCTTCGGCGCCGTCCGCGTCGGCGGCATCGACATCAACCGTCCTCGTGCCCGTGCCGTGATGCAGGCTCTCCTCGCGCTCTCGCCGAACCCGGCGGGGTTCACGTAGTCGGAACTCGCCACGAAGGTTGCCCGGGTCCTCAAGGACGAACGGGTACTCGCCGGGCCGGGCCGCCTACGACCTCAGGAAGTTCCGATCCAAGGGGTTGGCCGCCAAGGTCCCGCGTTCACGCCGATATTCCGTAGATCCCGCGGCTCTACGCGCGACGGCCGCGATCCTCCTGCTCCGCGACAAGGTCGTCGATCCACTCCTCGCAGCAGCATCCAAGCCCCGGCGCCCGCACACGCCCCGCACCGTCAGTGCCCTGGACCAGCGTTACGCTGCTGTTCATCACGAAATGCGAAGCCTCTTCAACACCGTTGGAATCGCCGCTTGAGCCGCATCCTCAACTTATTCACGATCTTAGCCCGCAAGCGGCCTAGCTCCCCTTCCGTTCCCACCTCCTCTCAACTTCGGCTGCCGGTCTGCCCCCCTAAGACATCCCTGAGCGCGCGCACCGCTTCGCTCCGCAGCCTCCTCACGGATCCTCTGGCCATCCTCTCGGTACGGGCGATCTCGTCGTCGGTCTTGCCCTCCAGCATGCCCCGCACGACCCGGAGCTGTCCGGCGCTCAAGACGCTCTCGGCGGCTGCCGCCGCCCGCTCGCAAAGCCGGTCCAAGTCCCAGCCGAAGTCTTCTTGTTCAGGAAAGAACCGCTCGCGAATCTCCGCTCGTTTTCGCAGGGTATCAAGCGCTGCATTCCGCGTGATCCGGGCCAGCCAGCCACCCGGGTTCCAGACCGGCTCCACCGCCTGCGGCTTGCGGCGCATCCTGGTGACCGCGGCCACCAGCGCCCGCTGCACCACATCCTTCGCGTCGTCCGGGTCGTGCATGACGTCCAGCGCGATCCTTTGCATCGCATCGCCGTATCGCGCCGCCCATTCCCCAACGCGGGCTTCCGCCACCGATCGCGGCCCGCCCGGGTCCCCCCTACCCAACCTCCAGACTCCTCAAATGCCAGTCCGCCCCATTCTGGTATGCGTGCGCCACGTCAGGATCTTGTCGTCCGCGAACAGGTCGCCGATCCAGGGTGGTCCCCAAGCGGCATCTCGGTCGGTTGTCCGAGTCCGGGTTGCGCACGCCGAAGTCGTAGCGGACCGACCGCCGCCGGGTGGCCGGTCTGTGAGGCCGACCTGCCGGGCCCCGATCCGGGCCGGACTATTCAGTTCAGCACTTGGCGGAATGTCGCCGCCCTTTGCGGCCACGATCAATCGGTCGCGATGGCCCGCGCCCAAAAGGCTGCATCCTGGACCGGGATATGTCCGATCACCCGTTCCCCCGGGCTACCGTCGCAAGGCGTTGCCAGTATTTGAATCGCGTCGCGATCGCCATTGAACTCAACCCATGCCCCGTCCCGATCGGACACGATTTGCACAACGCGATCCGCGTTCGAATCCCTGACGGCCCGGAATATCTCGCCAAACTCCAACTGCGTGAATGCTGTCCCGCCGCCTTCGCAGCCGTCGGTGCTGTGGTGTTCCCTGCACGACCCTTCGCCCATCATTTCTACGTCCCGATTCTCTACGTGGGGGTCGGTGCCAATTGAATGGCTTAAGGGAAACCCCCACTCCCATCCGTGACACGGCCAACGGCTGTAAAGCCGGTCACACGTGTCCTCGTCAAAGTCCTCGCAGTGCCCCTCGCAGTGAAGGTCCACATCCACAAACACGGTGCCATCCGGAGGGTGCACAATCTCCGGATCAGTTTCCGAGCGCACGGCGAACAGACCTGCCGCCAATACGAGAATCGTCGCGATCTTGCCAATCATGTCAACCCACCTTATTCATGAACTGAGGTGTCGAGGGTAAGGTGGGGGGCTGAGGGACCTCTCGCAACCCCCGAGGGCGGGTCGGGGCGGTTTCGGGAGCCAAGAAGCGGGCGTTTTGAGTCCGAAGGGAGTAGTTGTTCGGCCGGACCGAGCCCGTTTCCGGCGCTTGGAGACACCTCGGCGTCCCTGCGGCCGCCTGGGCCGGGGAAGGGGTCGGCGCCTGGGCGCGGCCGCGCTATCCGGCGGGCCCGTGCAGGGTCACAAGCCCGCGGGCGAGCATGCGCCAGTGCGCCGAAGCGCCTCCGGTGGTCATCGTGATCCGGCGGCCCGAGACGGTGAAGCGCGCCGGGGTGCGGAGCACGCGTTCGGCAAGGCGCCGCAGGCTCCAGCCGGTGCCGGTCACGCGCTCCAGCACGGCGCGCTGGACGTGCATGATCTGGTAGCCGAAGCCGGCGAGCAGCAGGCGGACCTGGTTGCATGCGAAGGCGTCGACCCCCTTCTCGCGCTTCCTGATCTCCTTGCCCCGGTAGTGGCTCTTGCGGCGCGACGTGGACGACAGGGCCGGGGCCACGACGCTCATCAGCTCCCCCAGATGGCCCTCCGCCTTGCCGCGTTTGCGGTACAGCGCCAGGAGGTCCTCGCCGGACATCTCCCCGGAGGGCATCGAAGTCAGCAGCCAGAAGCAGCGCGGGATGAGTTCGCCCGGCCGCTCGACGACGACCTGCACGACCCGGCGGGAACGGGACCACGACCCGGCCCGGTAGGAGGACTCGCAGACCCAGGTGCGGGGCTCGCCAGCGGGTGCCCCGTTCCTCAACGCATCCCAGACCACGGCGTCCATGGCCGGCAGCGCCAGGCGCTTCAGCACGGCGTTGTTGCGCACCCGGGCCACATAGTGCGTGCCCCGCTCCTCCAGCGCCGCCATCAGCGGCTCGCCGGGATACCCCGCGTCGAAGCGCACGGCGGCGTTGCCGCACAGATGCCGCTCCGCCCGCTCCAGCACCTCCAGCACGAACTCCAGCCCGCCGTCCGCCGTGTGGACCTGCCCCTCGCGCAGCCGCAGGTCCAGGATGTCGCCCGTCTCCCCCGCCGACGCCACGATCGGATGATACACGCGCCGGTGATAGTAGCCGTTCCACGCGCTGCCCGGCTGTTCCCCGTGAACCTCGACCGGCAGGCTGTCGATGTCGATGACCAGCGTCTTCGGGCGCCGCCACCCGCCCATCGCCTTCAGCCGCCACCCCGCCAGCCGCTGCAACCCCTCGCGCAGCACCTCGACGCCCTCCTTCGCCGACCACCCCGCCACCCGCCGCGACAGCGTCGGCTGCGAGGGCAGGCGCCCGGCCTTGCCCAGCGGAGCCGTGCCCGCCCGGTCGCCGGTGGCCAGCCGCAGCGCCGGATCGTCCCGCAGCTCCGTGGCGTCGCTGTGTTCCCGGCGGCCCTGACCCGCCAGCAGAAGAAGCGTCCGCGCCAGCCGCCCCTGCGTATGGCGGATCCGACGCCCGTCCCGCTTGTCCGGCAGCCCCTTCGCCAGAAACCGCACCACCCCGCTGCGCCTCAGCAGCTCGCGCCCCGTCAGCGCCCCCGAATCCCCCGTGATCCGGTCCCGGCGGGACCCGATCCTGACCGACCTGTTGAAGCTGAACGGCGCATCCATTATCTTCACCTCCGGCGTGATGGCTGGCGAGTGCTGGCGATCCTTCTAACACTCTGAATCTACAGCACTTGCCGCCTCACGTCGCCCCGCCTCCCGGCCATTCGTGAATAAGGGGGGGTCAACCTCCTTAGAGGGGTGGTGAGGTGAAAAAAAAAGACGACTGCCCTGCCTTTTCGCTAAAAATTCAAACGGGTCTCCCAGATGTCGATTAACCAAGTCCCTTGCTCACCCAGCCGATGGACTTGCTGATAGAATCCACCCATTGCGGCAATTCCGTTTGCGGCAATTCCGTCAGAACCGAGTATCCGCCTGCTGGCGATGACCACGCCGGTCACGGGGTCCAGGACTTCGATCACCTCTTGTGCGGTCGCGGGGTCAGGTGATAGCCGCAACACGCTTCTTTCCTGGCCGGTGGTAGCATCGACCGCTCTTACCTCCCTTAGAGTACGAATGCTCGTGTGCACCCACAGGCGACCCTGTTGGTCTTCCGAAATCCCGGAAAGCCGAAAGATCAGATCGCCCGCCTGCTGCGAATCGTCGTCCGCAGGAGATGGAAACCAGTCAACCTCTCGTTGGAGCACCGCCAGCAACCGCCCATCAATGTGCCACCGCTCAACACGATATCGATCGACCTGGGCAGCCCAAACGGCACTGTCTCCCGAAGGTGCGATGATCGCCGACGGGGAATCTTGGCCGAATGAGCGCACCACATCGCCGTCCGCAGTAACCAGATGCAGAGGCAAGCCGATTCCACTCCGCGTGGGCAACGTTGCGCGCAATACGTAGCTTCCATTTGAAAAGACGGCGGGAGCCGTCCCCGTACTGACGGCGGGCATCCTAGCGGTGCGTGTGACCTCGAGGTTGTCCCGCGCGAGCCATGTGACCCGTCCAAGTGTCGGATCGAAGACAACGAACGCCTGGGGCAGTTCATGCACGGAGAGGGGACGGAGGTACTCACCGGGGCCTTCGCCCTGGCGGCCAATTTGCCGTATGATGGCACCACTCTCATCCGCCACGAATAGTTCTCTCATTCGCGGCCCGGCACGAACCAGAAAAGTGCCGGCACGATTGACGTGGACGGAACCGCCGATCACGAGCGCTCCTCCGGGGAACGACCGGTCATGGATGGTGGCAAGCAAGCCCCGTTCAATCTCGCATCGCTCGCAAGTTGGCTCCCCCGAGATTGTGGTCGTCTTGATTCCCGGCCCTGCCTGGGCTGCCAATGGTGACGTTGCGCCGACACCATCGACAATAAGCGAAAGAGTGAGGATTGCGACCGGCAGACGGGGGAAGTACCGGATGCTTGCCGCGCGCCACCGTGCGACGTCATTCTCATGGCCGGATGTCCGGTCGGAGGCATGGTGCCCCGCTCTCTGCATGTGTCGGATTGAGATCAAGGCGATTGCCTGTGCCCTTTCAGGGTTCGGGGCCGCTTGCCGCAAGTGACTGCGAGCCTCTCTATCCTATAGACGTCACGAGACCCCGGATCCGTTCGGGCACGCAGCCGCAGCCGCCCCGTCCTCCGTCGGCGGCTGCCCGTCCCGCCCAGGTCCTCCCTACCCAACCTCCGGCCTTCTCAAATGCCAGTCGGTTCCCGCCTGATACGCGTGGGCCACGCTCAGGATCTTGTCGTCCGCGAAGAGGTCGCCGATCAGGATGGTCGTGAGCGGCATCTCGGTCGGGCTGTCCGAATCCGGGTTGCGCACGCCGAAGTCGTAGGGGACGACGGCCGCCGGATTCCCGGTCTGGTTGGTGAGGCCGACCTGCCCCGACCCGCTCACGAACATGTCGAAGCCCTGCATGACCTCGGCCATCTCCTTCATGAGGATGAGGCGGCGGCGCTGGGACTGCACGAAGTCGAGGGCGGGGACCTCCCGGCTGCCCCGGAAGCGCCCGCGACGCCGGCGCTCCGCCGGGTCCGCGTCCTCCGGGATCTGGGGCAACTCGCCGCCGGGTGCGACGTGGAAGTCGAAGGCCGCAGCCGACTCGACGCCGAGCGCGTTGGAGCGCCCTGACGGGATCTCGGGCATGGGCTGCGGGTCGGCACCCATCGCGCGCAGTGCCTCGACGAACGACTCGGGCGCGTCATCCGTGTAGCCGATCCTCATGGCGGCGAGGTCGGGGGCCGGATCGAAGCGGAAGGGAGTGGTCAGCGACCCTGGGTCCTTCTCGTCCGCGCCGTGGATGGCGTTGAAGACGAGGGCGCAGTCGAGGGCGCTGCGGCACATCGGACCGGTCTTGTCCATGCTCCACGACAGGACCATCCCGCCGTAGCGGCTGACGCGGCCGAAGGTGGGCCGGAGCGCGGTGAGGCCGCAGCGGCGCGAAGGCGACACGATCGAGCCCTGGGTCTCGGTGCCGATCGCGAAGGCGACGCAGGCGGCCGCCGTGGCCGACCCGGGGCCGGCCGACGACCCGCTCGACCCCTCGTCCACATTCCACGGGTTGCGGGTCCGGCCGCGGTACCACTGGTCGCCGCGCGCGAATTCGCCGGTCGCCAGCTTGGCCGCGAGCACCGCGCCCGCCTCCCGCAGCCGCATGACCACCTCGGAATCATACCGGGTGAACTGGTTGCTGAAGTCGGCCGCGCCCCAGGTCGTGCGGGTACCCGTGACGGCGAAGAGGTCCTTGACCCCGTAGGGGATTCCGTGCAGGGGTCCGCGCCACCCTCCCGCTGCGATTTCCAGATCGGCCTGGCGCGCTTCTTCCCGGGCGCGGCCCTCCAGGATGGTCACCGCGCAGAGGAGGACGGGATCGAGCCGCTTGAGGCGGTCGAGGTAGACCTCGGTCAGCTCGGAAGACGTGATCTCCCGCGCGCGGATCAGGGCCGCGAGGCGGTGCACCGGCTGGAATGCGAGGTCCTCCTCGCTGGTGGGAACCGTTCCGCTCCAGCGCTCGATGTCGATTTCGGTGCGCTCGAAGGGATTGCCGCCGTTGTCGCGCCACAGCTTCTCCATGAGGGCGCCGGTCCCGCCCGGGTAGGCCTGGAACTGGAGCGCGGGGGGCTCGCCGTTCCCGAGGGGGATGGGGGGCGGGGGCTCCTGCTGTTGGGGGGGCTGGATGGGGGCGGGGGGCGGGGCCGCCACGCCCAGGGACGACTCGAAGCCGCCCAGTGTGCCCGGCTTCAGCGTGCCAGCAGCGGCGGCGGCCGCAGCGGTCGCAACGAAACGGCGTCGATCGATTCGTGACTTGCTCATGTCCTCAGTCCCTTTCGGCCATTGCGGGGCCCCGCAAGCGGCAAATCCCCACGGTAAGCAGCGGAGCCATCACGATCACCGTGAAGACAACGCTCATGGCGTTATATCCCTTTCCGATGAGATCGACAAGGCCGACTGTCGAAAGCAGATACACAAAAGGGAGGGAAAGGACGGCGACAAGGGGCCTCAATCGGGTGGGCATTTCGTGTCCCCCGCAGCCGATAGACGCTAGCCGGACTTCCTGAACCTGTAGACCTGGAGGTGCCCAAGACCGGTGTCTTCGTTCCACACCGTCGCGACCAGAGCGCCGTCTCCGAACGCCAGCACATCGAAGGACGGGAATCTCCCCGCGACGTCGAGACGCGCCACCAGCTCTCCCGCCGGGCTGAAGACGAGCCACTCCGCGTCCCGGACCGGGCGGCCTTCGAGCACGGTATACTTTTCCACGTAGATGAGACCATCGGCACCCACCAGGAGGCTCGTGGCGGCGGGGAAACGGTCCGCACCCTCCCAGAAATCAGGTGCTCCAGGTGGAATGGACCGGTCCCCCGCTTCCCACTCGACTTTCAGCACGACATTCCCCGACCGATCCACGGCGTAAAGCTCGGGTTTCTCCGTGGGCATCAGCCAGATTGTGTCTCCGGACATCGCGGACGTGAAGGCAGGCCGGCGTATCCACGCCGGCGCATCCTCGGATCGGCTGGCGCGTTCTCGCGGCATCGCCGTTGTGACCAGAACTTCTTCCGCCCGCGTGTCCGCCGGGTCATCCCCGGCCCTTACCGGGTGAACCACCATGGCCGGCGAGAGGATCATCGTGTCCGTCGTGACCGAGCTGGCCATGACGGCCAGCGATTGATCCCGAAAGACTCCAAAAAGCACTCCTTCGATGTGCGTGGAGGATGGGGAACCGATGAACCGGCCGTCGCCGTCGGCCAGCCAGATGTCCTCCCCCTGCCGCCGACTCAGCGTTGGCTGGTTGTCACCCATCAGGATGATGTCCCCGTCACGGGTAACCAGGTCGAAATGGACCCACTTGAGGGATTGGCCATCGTCTCCCTTCGGGGCCGGAACCAGCGTCTCTTCACCACTCGCGGGATCCAGGATGCGCAGAAGGATCGAATCGGGCTCCGTATAGTCGCTCACGGAATAGAGCAGAACGACTCGTCCATCCGGCAGGAAGATCGCCTCGGTAGGGTATCGTTGCCCCATTCCCGTGAGCGCTTCCTCCACCGAATCGGGCACCAGCTCGAAGAGCGGCGCCTCCTCAACCTTCCATAGGGCCGCCGACTCCAGGCTCTCCCTGGACCACATCCGCACCTCATCGGCTCCGGTCGCACCTTCCCAGCCGAGAGGCGCGTCGCCCACCCGCGAATCATCCCTTTCACACGCGGGGGCAAGAAGTACCGACCCCCACACGGTCGCCGCAGCGACTCGCGCAACCAGGTGCCTCGCGTGCCTCCTCATGCCCGTCCTCTCCTTATCATCGAACCACCAGCTTCACCGTCACGACCTCCACGAAGGGCAGTCCCCCCTCGCTTTCCTTGTAGCGATACCCCTGGAGTGAGCCGCGAAACAGGCCCAAGGGGAGAATGTCCCGCATTTCCGACGTGCGGTGCGTATCCGAAGCAAGCAACCGGCCGGACCTTGTATCGATCACCTCCAGGACCAGCTCCGTCATCTCATCCATCCGTTCCTGCTCTTCCCGCAGTTCGCGAATATCGATTTGCCGCCTCCCTCTACGCGCTCTCTCGTGCTCCTCTACGTACTCGTCGGTGGGACGCCAGACGACGACGTAGAGAAGCCCGCCCCGCGCGACGTGCAACTGCGTCACGCGGGGCGCATGCTCGCTCGGACCATCCCACCGATACCACGAAACGTCACGCCGCAACGTCCGGCGCAATGTCCCGTCGATCCCCCACTCCTCCAGAACGTAGGCGTCCGCGTCTTCCTGGCCCGGCCCCGCCCAGAAGGTGTCGCCACCCGCGTGGGAGATGGGGCGTTCTCCGCGCCCGGAGGATCCGTCTCCTATCGGTCCGAAACTCCGCACAAGGGCACCCGTGGAGTCGGCCACGCGAAAGTAGTGTCCCGGAGACTCCAGGCCGTCGCTGGCCAGGGCCGATCCGTCGTCCAGAATGACCGTCGTCCACGTCAGCCCACCCATCATCCTGGACCCCACGCGCCGCAGAAACCGCTGCTCCGGAGAGAAGACCGACCAGCGAAAGGACCCGTCCCGGACATGAATGTTGTCCCGGTCGTCGATCAACAGGTCCAATGCCCCCCGCGCACGCAATTCCCCGGGCCCGTCGCCCTCCCCTCCGAAACGGGAGAGATACCTTCCACGCGAGTCCCACACGCTGATCATCGCACTCCATCCGGGTGCGTTCGCGGTGAAGAAGCGACCGTTGGAATCCACCACGACGGTCATGCCTGGATCCGGTCTGCTGCCGTCGGCTATCGACTCAAGTCGGATCCCGGTCTCGCGAAACTCGATTCGGCAAGGAGGTGTTCGATCCGGGATCGCGGTGACGCTGCCCACCGCGAAGGACCGATCCGGCGCCCTCGGGCAGGGCAACGTCTGGGCGTGCCAGGCATAGCCGCGTTCGGCCACCGCAAAGCATGAACAGAAGGCCAGCGTCGCAAGCAGGTACCTCAAAACGGACTACACCCTTCATGGCCGTGTGGCAGGGTCCATCCCTCTTCCAAACCGTGCGGGTTTTCTCCACTCGCCCACAAGAGCTCGTGGGGACGCCACCATCTGCTATCTTCGTGCGGATTGAAATTCGGTGAGGAAGGAATGTGATACTTGTCTGACCACAACCCGAAATACCGTATGTTTTTCCAGTCCTCCCAATCGATGCAATGCCTCGGGACTGGCGCGCCCGCAGGCGCACTCGCCGCCCAGGTCGTTCCGCTGGTGGACACCAGCACGAGCAGGGACAACGCCATGATACCCAATGACTTCACCATCTTCTTTGCCATTTTCCTCTCTACCTCCCCTTTTCGCTGAGTTGGCCGCACTCACGGCCCATGGTTCATATTGAATGAATCATGAGGTACTATAGAATGATAGTGGCAATGATGTCAAGGTCATAGTCGGAAGCAAGGAGCGCTCGGGCTCCCAGGGAGCAGATAGCAACCAATCGTCATCCCAGCCGGCCCCGCACTCTCAGTATTCGGACTTGCTGAACCGGTAGACCCGGACCTCCTGAAGACCGGTCTCCTCGTCCCGCGCCCTGGCGACCAGGGCGCCGTCGCCGAACGCGAGCACATCGAAGGACGGGAATCTCCCCGGGGCGTCGAGACGAGCCACCAGCTCTCCCGCCGGGCTGAAGACGAGCCACTCCGGACCCCGCATCGGACGACCCTCCAGTACGGCAACCCTTTCAATGTAGATCAGGCCATCGGCACCGACCATGAGGTCCGTGGTGGCGGGAAACCGATCCATTCCCTCCCAGACGGGCGGCGCTCCTGCCGGAATGGAGCGGTCGCCCGCGTCCCACTCGACTCTCAGGACGATACTCCCCGATCGGTGCACGGCGAGAAGCTCGGGTTTCTCCGTGGGGACGACCCAGATCGTGTCCCCCGACACCGCAGCCGTGCGGTAAGGCAGATGTGCGAGCGGCAATGTAACTTCGTGTGCGTTGGTGGGATCCCTCGGAATCGCCGTTGTGAACAGCACTTCCTGTCCGTGCGAATCCGAAGGATCATCGCCGGCCTCTATCGGGTCAACCGCCGTGGTCGACCAAACTATCGTGGTATCCGTCGCGCCTGAGGGCCACGTGAGGACCAGCGATCGATCCGGAAAGATCCCAAGGAGGTTTCCCGAAATGTTGGTGTGGGATGGGGGCGTGTTGAACCGGCCCCTCCGGTCGACCCGCCAGATATCCTCCCCTCGTCGCCGACTCAGCGCTGGCTGGTTGTTGCCCATCAAGAGGATGTTCCCGTCGTGGAGAGCCAGATCGAAATGGACCCATCGCAGGGTCTGGCCTTCCTCTCCCCGCGGGGCCGGGATACGGGTCTCTTCACCACTTGCCGGATCGAAGATGTGCAGGAGAAGCGAATCCAGCTCTATTGTGTTGTCCAGGGCATAGAGCACAAAGACTCGGCCATCGGGCATGAAGGTCGCCTCGCTGGCATATCGTTGTTCCATTCCCGTGAACCGGTTCTCCGCCGAATCAGGCACCAACTCGAAGACGGGCTCCTCTCCAACCCTCCACCGAGTCGCCGCCTCAAGGCTCTCGGCCGTCCACAGCCGCACCTCGCGGGCTTCGGTCGTCCCGCCCCAGCCGAGGGGCGTCTCCCCCACCCGCACATCACCCCCGTGACACGCAGCGGTAAGGACCAGCCCCCATCCGACCGCCGCCACCGCTCGAAAATCCCGGGTTCTCAACCCTCTGCCCTCCTCACGCCCGTCTGCCTCATCAGCGCGCCACCAACTCCAACGTCACGATCTCCACGAATGGCAGTCCGCCCTCGTTTTCCTTGTAGCGATACCCCTGGAGCGAGCCTCGGAACAGGCTCCACGGAAGAATCTCACGCAGGTCCGATGTCCGGTACGTGTCCGAAGCAAGCAACTGGCCGGATCTGGTGTCGATCACCTCGAGGACGAGTTCCGTGAATTCATCCATCCGCTCCTGCTCTGCCTGCAACTCCCCGAAATCGACGGCCCCTCCCGTTCTCTCCGCTCTCGCTCGCTCCTTCACGTACTCGTCCGTGGGACGCCAGACGACCGCGTAGAGAAGGCCGTCCCGCGTGATGTGTATCTGGGTTACGCGGGGCGCATCCTCGTCCGCCCCGTCCCACTGGTACCACGAAACGTCACGCCGAAACGCCCGGCGCAACGTCCCGTCGATTCCCCACTCTTCCACGATGTAGGCATCCGAGCCCAACTGGCCCGGACCCGCCCAGAACGTGTCGCCACTCGCCTGGGAAATGGGTCGCCCTCTACGCCCTGGCGACCCGTCGCCCACCGGTCCGAAAGTGCGCGCAAGGGCACCTGTGGAGTCCGTCACGCGAAAGTAGTGCCCTTGGGACACCAGACCGTCGCTGGCCAGCGCCGACCCGTCGTCCAGAATGACGGTCGTCCAAGGCAGTCCACCCATCATGTTGGACGCGACCCGCCGCAGGAACTGCTGCTCCGGAGAGAAGACCGACCAACGGAACGAGCCGTCGCGGACGTGCAGGTTGTCCCGGCTGTCGATGAACAGGCGCATCCCCCCCCGCGCACTCAACTCCCCCGGACCCTCGCCCTCCCCACCGAAATGGGAGAGATACCTTCCCCGCGAATCCCAAACACTGATGATCGCCTTCCATCCCGGCGCGTCCGAGGTGAAGAAGCGGCCGTTGGAATCCACCACGACGGTCATGCCCGGATCCGGTCTGCTGCCGTCGGCTGTCGCCTCCAGCCGGATCCCGGTCTCGCGAAACTCAATTCGGCATGGAGGGGTGCGGTCCGGAATCCCGGTGACGCTCCCCACCGCGACGGACCGCTCCGGGGCCCTTGGGCAGGGCAACGTCTGGGCGTGCCAGCCGTGGCCGGGTTCGGCTATTGCGAGGCCCGTACAGCAGAGGAAAGATGCAACAAGGTACTTCAAACCCAATCACACCGCTCGTGGCCGTGTTCCTCAGTGAATTGTTCCATCAAACCGTGCCTGTATCCCTTTGCGAAGAGCAGCTCGACGGGGTCCCACCACCTGCTTTCTTCGTGCGGATTGAAATTCGGAGAGGAAGGAATGTGATACTTGTCGGACCACAACCCAAAATACCGAATGTTCTCCCAGTCCTCCCAATCACTGCATTCGTCCTGGGCTGGCGCGTCCGCAGGTGCTTTGGCTCACCAGATCTGGCTTACGTGCACTATACGTTGTCAACTCTTTGTTTGTCAAGCAAGTCGAGCCACACGAATAATATATCCAACGTCGAAGAGGAAGTATGAATCACCGGGAAACCAAGGCGTCATGTTACCGCGCATCCGAAAGGGACCACGACGACCTGTCCCCGGCGAGCGCTCCCCGATCCCGGAGAGCAGGCCGCCATCCGCGGCCGCTAGCCGCCCGACACCGCCTGCATGAACAGGATGGTGTCCCCGTCAGACATGGGCGCGTCCCATCCCCCCATCCAGCGCGTGTTGGTTCCGTTGTGGAAGCACAGCACATGGCGCCGGAACTCGCCGGCCTCGTTGAAGAGGTGCGGCTTCAGCCGCGGTTCGCGCGCAACAAGATCTTCGAGGACCTCGCGCAGCGATCCGCCGGACGCGGTCAGCTCGCGCACTCCGCCCGTGACCGGCTCGAGGAGCGAAGGAAGGTGGACGGTGACCGAGGGCTTCACTCGGCCCACGCCGAAACGTGCAGGATCCGCGGCAGAATGACCGGAAGATTCATCCAGCTCTCCCCCAGATCGCGGCTCACATGCAGCGTCGCCCCGGTTCTTCGGAATCCAGGTGGTCCCCCCATCGTCGGTGCGGAAGACGCCCACCGCCGAGATGCCGCACCAGTAGCGCGAGGGATTCGCGTGGTCGAAAAGGAGCGCGTGGCAGCAGAGCCCACCCGCGCCGGGCATCCACCCGCCCCGGGTCTCATGGTCGTTCAGCCCCGGCAGCGGCTCCCACGACCTGCCGCACCGCTCCTGAAGAGGCCGGCATCCTGAACTCCGGCGTAGACCGTCCCCCGGTTCTCGCGCAGCGTCCAGATCTGCCGCAGCCTGCGGTCGTCGCCATCGGGGTAGGCCGGCCCGTCCGCCACCTGTTCCCACTCACCACCGTCCGCGGACAGGAAGATCGCGGGCCCGTAGATGTCGCTGGCGACCCCAGCCATGAACGTACCGCCGGCCAGACGCAGCCCCGCCGTCACCTTCCATCCCTTGAAGAAGGGACCCTCGACGGCCCACTCGCGGCGATCGTCGCTCGTCACCCAGAACCCGCCCTTCGCAGTACCCACGAGCAACCGCACACCCATCTCGTGCTGTCTCCTTTCGATCGCGAGGCATCCCGCGGACCGCCAGGTTATCTTCACCCTGAAGAACGACGCCGTACAATCTCGCACCCGGAGCCCGGGGCGCAATGCACGCGGATCATCCGATGAAACACTCCTGGCCAGTCGTCCTCTTCGACGGCCATTGCAACTTCTGCAACGGCACCGTGCGCTGGACCGCCAAACGTGACCCCACCGCCCGGCTTCGATTCGCGCCCCTTCGCTCCGACGCCGCCCGTCGCACGGTCGCCCTCGCCGACCCTGAAACCGACTTCGACGCGCTCCCCGACTCGATCGTCCTCGTCGACGAGGCCGGCGTCCACACTGCTTCCACCGCCCTGCTGCGGATCGCGCGCAACCTGCGTTTTCCCTACCCGGCGCTCGCCCTTGGGGTCATCATTCCACGCCCACTCCGTGACGCGGCCTACCGGGCATTCGCGCGCAACCGCTATCGCTGGTTCGGCCGCAGCGACGAGTGCCCGCTGCCCCCGCCGGCGTTTGCGGCGCGGTTTCTGGAGGATGACGAGGGCTGATCGGGAGAAGTGCAGCCTTTTCTGTCGCGCTTTGGAGATGTCCTCCGGACGGGCACGCGCCAGCTGCTATCGTGAGGATTCGACCGTCGTCCCCACAAACTTTAGCGCGAAGGCTCGCTGCCTACGCCCTTCGCGGGTGTACCCGGCGGGGTCGTCTTCGGCCACGCAACCGTTTTCACACCCCCGCCGTCAAATCACCCCCCCATAACCGCCGCACAAACCTCTCAGCCGGCAGCACCTCGATCCCGTCTTCGGTCCGCCTCGCCTTCGGCTCGAGGCACACGATCACCCGCCGCCGCACATCATGCTCCGTTGCCAGGCTGCGCAGCCCCTTCAGGTGATGACGGCCGATCACCGCGCTCGTCTTGGCCTCGACCGCGAGTGCCATGTCGCCCAGCACGAAGTCGACCTCGACACCGCTCGGGAGCCGCCAGTGCGTGAGACCGCCATCGAAATCGGTGTAGGCCACAAAGGCCGCCAGCTCATGGTGCACCCAGTTCTCGAAGGCCTTGCCGTAGAGCTCGGAGCCGCGTTCCAGGCTGCCCCGCCGTGCCAGCCGGTTGACCACCCCGACGTCCGAGAAGTAGAACTTGGCGGCGCCGATCAGTCGCCGCTTGCGACGCTTCCGCCAGGCCGGAAGCCAGCGTCCCAGCAGCGTGTCCTCCAGGATGCCGAAGTAGTTCTTCACACCCTGGCTCGACACCCCGCACTCGCGGGCGATGTTCGAGAAGTTGACCGGTTCCGTGTCGCTCAGCGCCGCCGCATCCAGAAAGCCGGAGAAGGCGGGCAGGTTCCGGACCAGCCCTTCGGCGGCGATTTCCTCTTTGAGATAGTCGGCAATGTAGGAATCGAGGAGTCGCCGGGGGCGCGCGGACTGATGGATGCGCGGCAGATACCCGTGATTGAGGAGCCGGTCGAGATCGAAGCTGTCCGCGAGCTCTCCCGCGGTCAGGCCCCGCAATTCATAGCGAAGAGCCCTGCCCCCAAGCAGATTGGCCGCGCCCCGCCTCACCTTCCGGGCGCTGGATCCGCAGAGAGCGAAGTGCAGTCCACGGTTTTCCATCAGCCAGTGCACCTCGTTCAGGAGCGCCGGAACCTTCTGGACTTCGTCGATGACGATCTGCCGTGCGGGGTCGGGGTCCGCCTCAAGTTCCAGCCGCAGCAGTTCAGGGCGGGTCGCGTACCGCCTGAACTCGTCGCTCTTCAGCAGATCGATCCAGTGACCGCCGGGATAGTGCTTCCGCAGCAGAGTGCTTTTCCCCGTCTGCCGGGGTCCCCACAGGAAGAAGGTTTCCCTTCCCGGACGCGGCAGAATCAGGTTTCGATTGAACATGTATTTGAAATTATCATGATTATTTCAAGTGGTCCAGTAATCTGTCACACGTCGTAAACACGACGAAGGCGCTTCCGCGATCCCGGTCACCACCCTCACTCCGTTGCGGCCAAAGCCCCGCATTCCCACATTCCCGGCTCACCCCCAACCGGGAGCACCCGCCCACCCATCAACCGCTCACGGCCGACACGCCCTCCACGGAAAGCCACCCATGCGAGCCCCAACCACCATGCCAACCCGCCCCACCCTCCTCCTCCGCGCCACCCTTCTCGCGGCGGCGCTCGTCGCCCTGCTCCCGGCACTCCCCACCCCCGCCCTCGCCCAGGACCCGGCCAGCTTCCGGCAGACCTGGCGGGCCGAGTTCGAGGCGTCGGCCCGCAAGGTCGTCGCCCTCGCCGAGGCCATGCCCGCCGAGACCTATTCGTGGCAGCCGATGGAAGGCGTGGCGACCGTGGCCAGCGCCTACATGCACATCGCCCGCTACAACTACCAGCTGCCGCACCTGAACATGGGGGTTGCCCCGCCCGACGGTGTGGAATACGCGACCTTCGAGGACGCATTCACCACAAAGGACGAGGTGCTGGAGGTTCTGCGCGCCTCGATGGATCACGTCCGCGGCGTGGTCGACGGAATGAGCGACGACGACATGTCCGCGATGGTGAACCTGTACGGTCGCGAGGTGGCCAAGTGGGGCGTGCTCTTCCGGCTCGTCGCCCACATGAACGAGCACCTGGGCCAGCAGATCGCCTACGCGCGGTCGAACCGCGTGGTGCCGCCCTGGTCGGGGTGAGCGGCGACGGCACTACCTGCGAACCAGACGGGTCTCCGGGTACTGGGCGTACCAGCCGAACCAGAAGGCGCGATGAGCCGGTAGCCGTTCCAGGCGTTCACCTGCTGGCCCCGTGAGCGCGTCCTCCGCGACGGCCCACCGCGCCCCGCTGTCGTCCCAGGCCGTGTTGGCGGCATCCCAGCGGGTGAAGCGGCGGCCGGCGCTCTCGTAGACGCGGCTTGCGCCGCTCCCATCCGTCAGGACCACGAACTCCACCTCACCGAGCGCGTCGTGATGGACCCGTTTCCTCGACAGCAATCCCACCCAGATTGCGAGCTGCTCACCGGGGGCGTCGTCGAAGCGCAGCGCCAGCACCTCGTCCTTGTTCCGCAGGCGGCGGTCGAGCTTCGGGACCCCGAACATCAGCTTGTCGGTCGCGAAGTAGTCCCGGTAGGCCGCTCCTTCTCCGTAGTCGCGCTCGTGTCCCGTGTCGAGGGACAGCACGACGGTCCCGGGATGCCGTCTGCGCCACTCGCCCCAGGTCGTGGTCACGACATGGCGCAGGTCGAGCCGGATCCCCTGCCCGACGAGCGGGCCGACGGCGGGCTCGCCCGCGAAGGTCGACCAGAGCGACGTCGTGGCCCGGTCGTACATGAGCTTGTTGGAGCGGTAGAGAAATCCGCTGGTGCCCAGTTCGTGGTGCACGCCTGCGAACGCCGACCGGTAGAGGATCATGGTCCCGCACAGAGTGCAGTACACTCCGGTGTGGTGCTCACCCGCTATGGAGTCCTTGAACATCTCGTGCCAGGCGAGTATCCGCTTGGGATAGGCCCGTACATCGCCGTCGAGAGCAACGCCGAAGACGATGTTGTCGTCGTCCAGATAGTCGGCCTCCGCGGCGGCGATCATCTTCGGATGGTCGAGGGGTGGAATGCCGTCCCGGCGGACGCCGCCCCACCGGATCTCGTCGAGCCGGATGTTCGCGGCCGGGTTTCCGTAGAAATAGTCCACGAAGCCGGGGTCCATCAGCGCGTACAGCTCCGCCTTGAAGAGGGCGTATTCCGGATGCGTGCCGGGGTTGGTCCGCCAGATCCACTCCCACCAGCCCTCGAGATCGCGCCCCAGCCTCTGCCCCGTCCCGCGCTCGAGCAGAAAGGTGATCCGTCGTCGACTCCGTTCGTCCGGCACGTACCGCATCAACTCGACCAGGATCGACGCGTGCGCGTTGTCCCACTCGTTCAGGATCAGCTTTTCGGCGGCGTCCGCCTTCCGGCCGTCGTCCGAGACGAGGTCCCAGAAGGCATCGAGGGGAGTCTGCGCGGCCAGGCGGGAGGGGGATGCGAGGAGGGTCGCACCGGCCAGCAGCAGGATGAATGTGCGCATGGTGTTTCAGATAACCTGCACGTGACTTTCTATCCAGTCGTGAGGAGTGAGGGCCCGGGCCCGGCTGGCCAGCTCTCCGTCCCACGCCACCACGGCGCCCCCAAGAGTTTCGGCAAGGGCTGACTTCCGACAGCGCATCGGTGGCGTCGACGGCCGAGACCCAGACACTGGCGTCGATGACCAGCGTGTTCACTCACCCCCCAGCCGGTTTCGGTCCGCGGCATACCTGTCAACCTGTCAACCATGACCGAATCCGGTGGAAATCACAACGGGGAGACCTGGCGGCAGGTCTTCGTCCACGCCGTCCGCGGCACCGGCGGCAACCCGACCTCCGGCCAACCGAGGCGCGGAAGGTGGCAACAGGTAGCGGTCTGGACGTAACTTTGGCACCCCCGCCGCCGTGCCGCGAAAGTAGCGGCGGCACGGATATGCCTCACCGATTGTCATCGCTACGGGGCTCGCCGGTCGTCGGCGACCCACGTCATGGAGGTTCACTCATGCAAATCAAGCTGCCCGGCGGCTACCGGCCAGGATCGTTGCTGGTTGCCATCGCTCTCCTTGGCGCCACCGCCGCCTGCGCCACCCCACCCCGCCCCGGCATCGAGGCGTTCCAGCCGTCCCAGGCCTCCGAGCCCGCTTGCTACGACCGCGCCACCCAGCCGCAGACCGCGGTCGTGGACAGCCACCTCCACTTCCGACCCTTCGGCGGCCGTTCCGTCCCCTTCAACGAGCTCCTGGGATACCTGCGCGACACCGGCGTACGGTTCGTGAACGTCTACGGGATCGGGCAGATGCTCCCCGTGGACTCGCCATGCACCTACTACCTCGACTGTCCCGGAACGCTCGTGACGCCCACGCTCAAGAACGACTTCGCCAACGCGGCTAGCGTCGTGGCCCGCCCGCTGCACGGCATCCACACAACGCTGGCCATGACCTTCCCCGACCTGTCGCGGCCCGAGACCGTTCTGCCCGGCATGGAACTGCTCGACGCGGAGTACCCCGGGATGTTCGCGTGGATGGGCGAGGTCAACCTCGTGAAGCAGGCGCTCTTCCGGAACGGCCACTCGCCCGTGCCCCTGGACGCGATCGCCAGGTGGGAGCCGTTCATGCGGGTGCTGCACGAACGCGGCATCCCGATTGCCATTCATTCGGACCTCGGCAGCGACGACAATCCGACCCGCTATCTCCCGTGGATGCAGGAGGTGCTGGACCGCTATCCCGACAACAAGATCGTCTGGATGCACATGGGGCTTTCGCTGGAGCTGAAGACCCTGCCCGCCACCGAGCACATCCGCCTCATGTCGTCGATGCTCGACCGTCACCCCAACCTCATGCTCGACATCACCTGGCGCATCATCGACGACAACTACTTCTCCAGGGAGGACCAGCAGCCGCAATACGTGGCTTTCCTCAACCGGTACTCGGACCGGATTCTGCCCGGGACGGACTTCCTGGCGTCGTCGAACAAGACGTTCGATGTTTACAAGACGGAGTTGGAGGTCACCAGCCGGATCCTGGCATTGTTGAACGACGAGGCGTTTCGGAATATCGCGTTGGGGGAGAATTACTTCCGGGTGCTGGGGCTGGATTACGAGGCGCCGAGGATGTGTGAAGGGTAGCCATTGATGAACCGTTTGATTCTTGTGGCGGTCCAGATCGCGGCCGCCGTTGCTGTTGTCGTCGTGCCGTTCGGTTACGCGATTACCGGGGTCCACACCGATGTGCTCATGGGAGTAGGCTGCGGGCTTGCGGTCGGTGTCGGCGTCGGCCTTCGGGGAGGCTCGGCGAGCGGCCCTTGGACCGGAGTCCTGGTCGGCTCGATCGTCGGAATCGTCGCCGCGTTGCTCGCCGGGCTGGTGCAAGGCAACCCGTGGGGACTTCTCGTTCCGCCGGTCCTTGCCCTGGCGGTCGGCTTGATCACCGGACTCCGCGGATCATCCCTCTCGGGGTATCGCGACATGAGCCGGGAGACATTGATCATGGCCGCCCTGCTGGCTGCCGGACTCCTTCCCGCCCTGGTTGCCATGGGTGCCTTCTCTGATCTCAGTGAGTTGTCCCTCAGCAGGGCCGTCTTGCCGGTGATGCCATTACTGACGATGCCCACCACCGCGCTGGTCGCGGGCCTCCTCAGCCACCGCCGCGACGGATGGCGCGACACTCGGCCTCCCAGGCTCCTGGTGCTTGGCGTGGCTGCGGTCTTCGCGTTGCTGATCTTCATGTTCGCCAGTGGCCGGGTCGACCAGGGGACCCGGTTCTGGCAAGTTGCCGTCGCCATTGTGCTCTCGCTGGTGGTGGTCCCGGGGTCCGCGTTTCTCGCTGGGCGCGCTGTGATCACCTGGCTGGAACCGCGCCTTCGTGTGTACGGCCACCTCATCGACTACCTGCGCGTCATGTGGGTCCCGATCGGCGGGTTCGCGGTTGGCTACCTTACGATCATCGTCCTGTTCGCCGGATTCTACGGGATGCTGGGGCGCTTCAGCCCGGGCGCATTTGCCGATGTCGGCGCCGGCACGGGGATCACCGACTGGCTGTCCTTCTCGTTCTTCACCGCGCTCGGCCAGGACTTCCTGACCGTCTCACCGGACTCCGTGGGTGCGAGGGTGCTCGTCGGCGTCCACCTGATCCTCTCGGCGGGGTGGGTGGTCGTGCTGTTTGCGGCGGTGATGACGTCCATCGGGCCGAAGCTGGAGCGGATCGCGCGGGGGCAGGGGGTGGAGTGAGGGGTCCACGAAGACGTTTCAGCTGAAACGCTAGCCATCCACAGCCCGAAACCGCAGGAAGACGAGCCAGTCCTCGTCCAGGGGTCCTTTCCTCACGCCCCAGCCGGCTGCGCCCCGCATGGCCCCGTGGCTCAGGTCGATGCCGACGGGCCATCTGGCCCGGAATGCAAGAGCCCAGTCTGGAGAATAGACATCCGCTTCGGCCCACTCGGCGCCGCTTGCCGGTGTCAGAGCAACCCAGAGCCGGTCCTCCGCATCGAAAGAAATCCAGTCGACGGGAGGCCAGGAATCCGAGACCCCCTCGATGGAGATGGTGCCGCGACCGGACTCGGCCATCTTCGTAAGCCGGGCAAGCTGATCGTCCCGCTCGCGGCGCTCCTCCGCGGTCAGCGGCGGCCCTTCGACTTCGGAACGTACAATTCGATGGGCCTGCAACCCATCGATGGAATGGACGGAGATATCGTACGCGTTCGTGAACACAGCGGCCCAGGCGCCTCGACTGTTGCGCACAACCCAATAGTCCGCTCCAAATGGCATTCCCCAAGGGAGGGGCCTCATCCCACGGCTGGTCGGCAAGTGTGCCACAACGCCGTAGTCCTGGTAGCGATCCGGCACCGGGGGATGGACAAGCTCCCGCAAGACCGCGCCCGCCAAGTCGTATTCACGCGCGAAGGTTATGTCACGGCGGTAGTCACGATTGTCTCGTGTAACCGTTACCAGGACACTACGCCCGCCCCGCAACACAATGGGGCGACGATAGTCCGGGCGCTCGTTCACATTGTGCTGCCGCAGACGCACTCGCGTCGGGGAACCGACATCGTCAGCGGGAAGCACATCGATCCGTCTGGTGTCAGTCGACAAGACCCAAAGGCGATCGGCCGCCAGCGTCAAACAACATGGATTCCGGAACTCACCCGGACCGTCGCCCTCCCTGCCGCGAGTGGCCGCAAGGTCGCCGGCGGTGTTGATCAAGTAGACGGTGGGCGCCAAGCCGTCCAACACCCACGCTCGCTCGTCAGGCGCTATCGCAATCGCCGTGATTGAACCGAACGGCTCCGCGCCGGCCGCGTCTGTCTCCACCACGACCTCGCCGAGCCGAGACTGCCCGTCAACCGGAGCGGCCCGTGGTAGTAGTGCGGCCAGCAGCGTGGTGGCCCCCAGGAGCCAACGATTACGTGTCACAGTAGGCCCGAGGTCTTCGGGGCGCGCCACCGGCCCGCTTCTCATCGATGACGCACCGGGCGGCCTCGGCGAAGGTGCGGGAATGGTAACATCGTTCATTCCCCGGTTGTAGCGGAGATTGGTCCATGAGCTGCAGCAGCCTCGTCGTCGTGTTCCAGTTGCGGATCGTCATGCTTTGGTACACGGGCGTCGAGGCGATACGGCTGAGATGGCTCCGGGATGCCTTGTCGATGAGTCGCGAGAAGTAGAGAACACCACCGCCTGCCCACGCTTCATCCACGCCGGGCCTGGTCCGGACATGCCTCATGGCGTCGGCCGGCGTCAGGGGAGCCATCAGGAAGAGGGTGTCGTAGCGGTAGGTATCCGGTCGCGCGCCAAAACCCGCCGGCGCCCCCTCAACCACTGCCTGCATCTGCTTGCGGGATCGCACCGCGACTCTCGCCTTGTAGTCAAACGCTGCCGCCAACATCTCCTCGATTCGGACCGTCAACGTGCTGAGCCCGGAGGAAGGCGAACGGAAGATCACGTTCCCGCTTTGGATGTATGTCACGACATCGCGGAAGCCCTCGGCCTCGAAGCACTTCCGGAGCTCGGCCATCCGGATCACGTTCCTGCCGCCGACATTGATCCCGCGCAGAAGAGCCAGGCAGGTCCCGCCCGACGCGAGGTGGCTCACCCCACCACCTTCCCCGGATTCATGATCCCCTGCGGATCCAGCGCCGCCTTCACCGCCCGCATCGCCGCCACACCCGCGGCCCCGAACTCTTCCTCGAGGAAACCGATCTTCCCCATCCCGATCCCGTGTTCGCCCGTGCAGGTCCCCTCCATGGCGAGCGCCCGCCGCACGATCCGCTCGTTGAACGCCTCCGCCTCCGCCAGCTCCGCCTCCGAATCCGGGTCGATCATGAACACCGCGTGGAAATTCCCGTCGCCTACGTGCCCCACAATCCCCCACGGGATCGTCGCGCGCTTCATGTCCTCGCGCGTCTCCTCGATGCACTCCGCCAGCCTGGAGACCGGGACGCAGACATCGCTCGTCAGCCCGTGGCACCCCGGCCGCAACGCCAGAATCGCCGGATACGCGTCGTGGCGGGCCTTCCACAGGCGGGCGCGTTCGTCCTGGCGGCGGGCGTACTCGAAGGCTGCACCCCCGAGGCCCCGGCTGATCTCCTCCACCATGGCGCCGTGGGCCTGGACCTCGTCCTCCGACCCGTGGAACTCGAAGAAGACCGTCGGCGTCTCGTCGTAGGAGAAGCCTGAATAGAGGTTGACGGCGTGCATGGCCGTCGCGTCGAGGAGCTCCGCGCGGGCGATGGGAATCCCGAGCTGCACGGATTCCACCACCGACTGCACGGCTTCGGCCAGGCCCGGAAAGGCACACACGGCAGCGGCCATCGCCTCGGGCACCGGGTGCAGGCGCACCGTGAGCTCGGTGATCACGCCCAGCGTGCCTTCCGAGCCAACGAGGAGACGGGTGAGATCGTACCCGGCGGACGACTTCCTCGCGCGGCCACCGGTCCGCACCACCTCCCCGCTCGCCAGCACGGCCGTGAGCGAAACCACGTTGTCGCGCATGGTACCGTACCGCACGGTGGTGGTCCCCGACGCACCCGTGGCGGCCATCCCGCCGAGCGTCGCGTCGGCCCCCGGGTCCACCGGGAAGAACATCCCCGTGCCCTTCAGCTCCCTGTCCAGTTGCTGCCGCGTCACCCCGGCCTCGACCGTCGCGTCGAGATCGTCCGCACGGACGGCCAGCACCCGGTTCATTCCGCTCATGTCGATGGAAATCCCGCCCCGCACCGCCTGGACGTGCCCCTCGATCGAGGTGCCGGCCCCGAAGGGAATCACCGGCGTGCCCTGGCGCGCACAGGCCCGCACCGCGAAGGCGACCTCTTCGGTGGACTGCGCGAAGACCACCCCGTCGGGCGGGATGGTGGGGTGGTGCGAGTCGTCCTTGCCGTGATGGGCGCGCACGGCCGCGGCGGTGGAGTAGCGGTCGCCGAAGCGGTCGCGGAGCTGGTCGTGGAGGGGGGTGGTGGTGGTCAAGAACGGTCCCTGTTCGCTGGGTTCTCCTTGTGCCCGGATTGTCGGATCCGGGTCAACGGCAACGTGGCGTCGCCGGGGCGAGGTGGCAACCGGCGGACCGGCCGGTGCCGGAGGGTTCAATTGACACTACGGGGTTTATTCGGTATCGTGGTCGCCCCATGTCCATTGTGCCGAAGACGAAGCAAGACGCCGCGGACGAGCTCCGCCGGATGATCCGGAGAATCGAGGAGGCCCGGTCGCCCAGCCGGCCGCGTCTGCCGCTGGGTGTGCCCGCGATCGACCGGGTGCTCCCGGGCGGCGGGCTGCGCCTGGGCTGCATCCACGAGGTGACGGGCGATGAGGCAGCCACCGGTTTCTGCGCGGCCCTGCTGGCGCGGGTGGGGAGCGGCGAGGCGAGGGCGGGGCCCGCGGAAGCCCGCGGCAGGACACAGGCGGATGCGCTGCTGTGGCTGGCCCAGGGGGACGACCTGTACGCGCCCGGGCTGGTCCGTTACGGGATCGGAGCCGGGCAGTTGCTGGTCGTGTCGGGGCTGCACCGCCAGGACGACATGCTGTGGGCCATGGAGGAGGCGCTTCGCTGCCGGGCGGTGAGGGGGGTGGTGGCGGAGGTGGGGGGGATGGGCTTTGCGGCAGGGCGGCGGTTGATGCTGGCCGCCGAGGGGACCGGGGTGCTGGGATTGGTGCTGTCGCGCCGTGTAGGGGTGCGGCGGGGTGGGGTGGGGGGAGGGGGTGGGGCAGGGGGTGGGGCGGTGAGGGCGGGGGGTGGGGCGGTGAGGGCGGCGGTCAGTCGCTGGCGGGTGACCGCCGCCCGGGGTGGGGTGGGGGCCGACGAAACCGGTGTGCAGTTCCGGATGCCCAATGGTCAGACGCCACCGGAAACGGACGATACCAGATGGCGCGTCGAGTTGCTGCACTGCCGTGGTGGAAGGCCGGCGGAGTGGGTGGTGGGCTGGGAAGATACACTCGCCCGCCCGAGGCCTGGGCATATACGCGCAAGTCGCGGATGGCCATGGATTCGAAGAGGAGTCCGAACCATCCGAGATCCCGGAGTAGATGCTCCGGCGTCGCGTGTAACGCCGCCGCCGCGAGGGCGGTGTTGCGAGCGAGCGGAGAAATCGTGTGCCGGGTAACCGGCCCGCGGCCCCCTGCCGCCGCCCGAAATGGGCCGACGCGGCAGGGGGCCACGGGGAATCGCCGGTCAGCGTGTGATCACGACCTCGTACTCCGACAGGTCCCTGAGCGAGTAGTCCGCGCCGGTGACCTCGAGGAGCCTTACCCGGTACTGCGCGTGGAGTGCCCGGTCGGGCACCTGGAACTCCGCGATGGGCCCTGTCGTGAGCGTTCCGGCGACGACAATCTGCCGCGGGGAAGACGACTCGGACTGGAACATCTCGAAGCCCGGCGCCCGCACCGAATCGATGCCGGGACCGTCCACCACCAGCAGCGCACCGATGTCGCGGGCGGCAGGCGGCGCTACCAGCTCGACCGTCAGATACCCGGGATCCGGCTCCTCGGCCTGCGGTTCGGCGATATCGTCGGCGCACGCCCCGGCCGCAACGGCAAGCAGCAGGGTGAACCAGGCCGAGCGGCGGCGGCGCGTGCGCCCCCTCTCCCGCCAGCTACGCCGACTTGCGTGATCCCGCCGCTGCCTGGCGCTCTCCGAAGAGCGCCGCGGCCGCCGCTTCCAGAGTCAAACCCTGAAGCAGGCTGAGGGCGCCGGCCTCGTCATCCACATCCCCACCCAAACCATCATCGTCCCCTACGTTGACTACGACGTTTGCAATCCTGCCATCGTAGCCACCGCCCGACGCCCTCATTGTCAGCGTCACCCTTTCGTCCCTGGTGTCCGCATCGTCTCCCGCCGTCACCGTCACCCCCCAGCCGCCCGACCAGTACGGGAGCCGGAACTTCAGCGTTGGCCGGTCGACTTCCACATCCGTGCCCGCCATTCCACTCACCGTCACCGTCACCGTGCTTGTCGGCGCGCTGGTCAGCAGGACCATCAAGTGGGCACCGTCCTCATCCCCTTCATCCACGGACAGCGTGGTTGGCGCCACCATCATGCGGTTTGCCGGCAGCTCGACCTGCAGGCTGCCGTGCCCCAACTGGTTCCCGTCGCCTGTGGCCACCGACCTGGCCGAGTCCGGGAAGACACGCTTGTGTCCGCGTTCAGAAGCCGGATCTTGTCCGTGCGTCCCGGTCCGTGGTTCAGGACTGCCAGGAGCTTCTCCCTCCCCTCGCGAACGTCGTCGTCGAAGAGCGTCACGGGGAGGCGAAGGCGCGCCACCCATCTGCCGTTTTCCAGCGCGTAGTCCTGCTCCCGCAGGGTCAGCGTTTCGTCAAATGCCGAATAGTCGCTCCCCGATGTCGCAGTGAGTTCCGGCCTCGACGACGAGTTCCCCCGACTCTCAACCCTGGCCGCCACCGTTATCCCGTGACGCACGCCGGAATCCATCTGCGCGCGCAGGATCAAATCGGTGTCGTCGCCGTCTTCCAGAAACGCATAGGAGCTATAGCTGAGCGAAATGCTCACCACCGGGCCCTCTTTTGGAATCACATACACGCTGACCGTTGCATCGCTCGTGTCGTAGCCGCTGACCGAGTCCACCATCGCCGTTAGCGTACCGCTGTCGATGACTGCCAACGAGAATGGGCTTTCGTGAAGCCCCAACTCGTGGATCGTGCTGCCTGCCGTGAAGGCCAGTTGGTAAGACGTCGTGGACAACCAATCCTGCTCCTGTGCAAGGCGCACCGTCACCTGCAGGTCCTCATCCGCCGGCTCCTCGAGCCTGACCGTCAACTCCAGCTCGTCCATGCCCGCAATGACCGTGTCGCGGCTTGCCGTCAGGGTGATCTTCGGCAGCGCCAATTGCCGATTCAAGATTCGGGTGTGGGGCGTGGTGTCGCGGTGGCTGCCCCCGCCGAATGCAGCTGTCTTCTGAGCTTGAGCGGGTACAGCGGTCAATATGGCCAGCGTGAGGAGAAGCCATTGTGCCGTAGCCTCATGTCTTCTGTATGTCATCGCAGCAACCTCCTCCCGTGCCGGGAGTCTGCGGTAAGTGCCTTGTTGCGTGAATTAGGTACGATTGAAGCCACAAGCAGTTCCGGGGTTCCGCCTTGTTCCCTTTCGCCAAGACCTGATTCCATTTCGCAGCCCGGACACGGTCAGCGCCGGATCCCGGCCGCGTAGGCCGCCACGTCCCTGAGCGAGTACTCCTCTCCTGCGACCTGCAGGAGCTCCACCCGGTACTGCCCCAGGAGTTGCCGGTCGGGAACCTGGAATTTCAGAACGGGCCCGGCCGAGAGCACTCCCGAAACGATGATCCGCTTTGCAGAGGAGGTGCCGGACTGGAACAGCTCCAAGCCCGGGGCCCGCACCGAATCGATGCCGGGACCGCTCAGCAAAAGCATGGCACCACTGTCGGGACCATCGGCGGGCGCGGTCAGCCAGACGGTCAGGGAGCCGGGATCCGGATCGGCCGGAGGCCGGACGACATCGTAGTCGGTGCACGCCCAGGTCATCGATGCGGCGAGCAGCAACACGAGACCGTACGCGGCCGCACTCAAGCGACGCCGGATTGGGCTGCAGTTCCGCTGCCGAGAACGTCGAACTCTGCGGGCACCGTGGGGCCAGTCAGGCCTGCGCCCTCCAGAACCGGGATTCCGCTGCCCTCTGTGGCTGGTTCGGCCGGCATGTCCGGATGCGGCGAGCGCCGCGGTGGCGCCGTGGATCACTCCACACCTCGCTTCACCCTTTCGGCAGCGCTCGATCCAGGAAAGCAGGTCGCCGAGGTCGTAGCCACCGTTCTGGTTGCCCAGACGGTCGAGAGCGGCAAGTTTCGCTTCGCCCAGATCCATCTCGCCGAACAGCACCGCGGTGGCGACCTCCGGGGTCACGTCTTCGAGAAGGAACAGGTCCGCAGCCGTGCTGTCCATGTCTCCGCTGCGGCCCGCCTGGCTGTCCCTCACGGTGACGACGACACTGGCCGTGCGCCCGTCGTATCCCCCACCCGACGCGCTCACTTCCAGCGTCACCGTTTCGTCGGTCGCGTTCGCGTCACGGCCCGCCGTCACCTCTACCCCCCGCCCCGAGGTCCAGTACGGAAGCCTCACCGTCAGAGTCGGGGGATCTGCCTTGACTGCGGTACCCTCCGTGCCGTTCACCGTCAATGTCACCACGCCCGTGGGCTCGCTGGTCAGCACGATCAGGAATTGGGCGCCGTCCCCATCCCCTTCATCCACCGTCAGCGTGGCTGGCGCCACCATCATGCGGTTTGCCGGCAGTTCGACTCGGAGGCTGCCCGCGCCCAACTGGTTCCCGTACCCCTTGGCCACCGATGTCACTGCTCCCGGCTGGAGGACGATGTGCAGGCGTCCATCCTGGGTCGGCATCATCCTGGCCGCGTACTCCAGGCCCGCACGAACCTCCGTGTAGTCCCAGATCAGCACCCCGATGTTCGTGGAGTCCACGGTCGTGCCCGCATGGGTCTGCCACACGATGTCCTCCTGCGCAAAGCCCAGGACAGGCTCGCTGAAGGTGAAGCGCGCCGTAAACGGACCGGTCGCGGTCCCTGCGACATGGCGATCGCGGGGTGGCTGCACTCCCTCGAAGGTGATCTCCACTGTCGGACCCAGGGGTCGATTGCCGATCCGGATACTGCCGCCATCGATCACCCTGCCTCCGACATCCAACGAGATGCTGAACTCTTCGTTGGGATCTTCGACCTCGTCGTCGACCGCCGTGATCGTCACCACGATCGAGTTTGCGCCCGCTGGCAGTATGACCTGATGGCCCGGCGTCCCCCTGTCGGCGTCGGCCGGCATCACAACGAAGTCGACCCCTTCCGTCGCCGTCCCGTCGAAGTTCAAGGTGAAGATCTGATCGGTCGCGAAGGTCTTGCCATTGGTGATCGACACCGTCACGGTCGTTGACGTCTCGTTCTCTTCGCCGATGTGGTTTGCATCGACGGACACCGTCAACTCGGGGATGTCCTCTTCATCGGTGATGTGAACGGGGTGCGCGCAGGGATTCGGGCACTCGGTTCCATCGGTGCTCGAAAGCTGGAACTTCGTCGACCGGCCGGCGGCGTGTTCCAGGATCAGGTCGAGGCTCTCGGTGCCTTCACGGACCTCGTCGTCGAGCAGCGTCAGCGGCAGGCGATATCGCGCGACCCAGGCGCCGCTTTCGAGTGCATAGTCCTGCTCCCGCAGGGTCACTACCTCGCTCACGGGCCTGAAGTCATCGCCCGATGCCGCGGTTCCGCTGCGGGAACTCACCGAGAAGGTGACCGTAGTTCCGCCGGGGGCGCCGGATGCTGTCCGCGCGACCATGACCACGGCCGCGTCCCGAGCGGTTTCCGCGAACGTGGAGGAACTCTCGCTGAAGGAGACCTTCGGAGCCCCCGGAACATTCGCGATTTCGAGCGACCCCGACTGGTGCAGTGTCGGATCCGGGTCCACGAGGCGCGTATTCACCAGAACCGGGGTGAACGTCACCTCTTCGGTGTCCTCCGGCTCTTCATCCGTCAGGGCGTGCAGGACGAGCGTCACCCTCCGCGATGGCTGGCAGCCCGCCAAACGCACCGAGGAGAGGTCGCCTGCCGTGACCGTGTAGCTGTAGTCGTCTGTGTCCGACGCCGAACCTCCCAGCACCAGCGCCGCGGTGACGGGGAACTCCGCCACGCAGTGACCGTTCGCGGTGAAGCGGCCATTCTTGTCTACCACTCGCAGCGTCAGGATCACCTCCGACTCGTCGCCCTCGCGGATCGATTCGGGAGAGACCTGCACGGCGAAACCCCAGCGGTCTTCGTTTGCAATCGCCACTTCGGCGCTCGCCGTCCCGAGAATGAAGCCCGATGACGCCGGCGGCGCATCCAGGACGATCGAGAAGGTCTCTTCCTGCTCGACGGTCTCGTCGTCCACGAGCGCCACCTCGCCCTGCTTCGACGCCACCCAGTGGTAGTCGCCGCTCCCCACCACGGCTTCAACGCGGCTGAAATCCTCCCGCGCGAAGGTCAACGTCGTCGACACGGCAGTGAAGTCGATCTCGTCGTGTGCGCTGCCGTCGGCCGTGCGGAGCGGAACCTCCATCGAGAAACCCGGCTCCGGCTGCTTATCGCCGCCCGTCCGTGCCGTTACCGTGTAGCCGACGGAACGGGCATTCTCGGCAACGCTCGATTGCGCCGCCTCAATGTCGATCGTCCCATGATCGATGATTCGGATCGCCTGCATGGCGCCCACTGCGTTGCCATCGTGCATCGCCCTGATCTCGAGCTTCTCGCTCGGATCCTGGACATCATCGTCCATGGCCGTAAACACCACGTCGACCGAGCGCGAATCCACCGGCAGGATGACCTGGTAGTCAGCGGTCGCTGCGTCGGCATCGGCGGGCGACACCATGTAGTCGGCGCCCCTGGTCGCCGTCCCCGTGAGCGAGAGAGTCAACGACTGATCGGCCGCGAAGGACTTGCTGTCGGTAATCGACAGGGTTGCCGTAGCAGATGTCTCGCCCGCTTCCATGATGTCACTCGGACTCACCGACAGCTCCAGCGCGGGGATGTCCTCGTCGTCGTTGATGTGGATGAGGTGTCGGCAGCGACTCTCGCACCCGGTTCCGTCGGCGTTCTGGAGCAGCATCTTGTCGGATTGGTCGGGAAGCGGTTCCAGGCTCAGCTCGAAGGTTTCCGTGCCTTCCCGGATATCGTCGTCCATGAGCGGCACGATCACGTCAGTGCGGCCCACCCACCGGCCGTCTTCGAGTTGGTACTTCCCCGCAACCATTAGTACCGCGCCCCCTACCGGCTCATAGTCTTCGCCCCGGGTCGCGGTGAACTGGTCACCAGAGGCTTCGTTCCCCCTGGTGCCGATATAGGCGCCGACCGTCACGCCGCGGGGCATGCCGATGGCCATTCGCGCGATCAGTTGCGCACGAGCTCTTCCGACGTCTTCCGAAAACGTGTAGGAGGGTTGGGAAAGGGAATAGGTGACTAAGAGGCCATCTGTCGAGACGACGAGGACGGTCGCCTTCGCATCCGCCGTTTCGTAGCCGCTCTCGTCATCCAGGGTGGCCGTAAGCGTACCGCTCCGGGTGACCCGCTCGTTGAAGTCACTGGCAGGAATCTCCAGGTACGCGAGGGAGTCACCAGCGCTGAAGGTGATTTCGCGAGACCTGTCGGCCAGCCATTCCTGTTCCTGCTCCAGCTTCACCGTCACGGTCAACCGGTTTCCGCGTGTCTCGCGTTCCAGCAACAGGATCAGAGGTTCGACACCCGCGAATACCGTGTCGTGGTCGGGAATGAAATAGATCCGGGGGTTTGCCACGACGGTGGCTGTGATCTTCGATCTCGTTTCTGGTGTGCCTGGCGATATCGCCCACTCGTCAGCTGCGGTCTGGGCGTGAACGGGTGCAGCGGCCAGAACCGCCAGCGCAAGAAACAAATGCGTCGTTCTCTGTGCTCCGCGTATCATTTCGTATACCTCTTACGGTTCAGTTGGTGCATTACAACATCATGGTGCGATCTCCATACCTATCCGAACCGGAGAGGGTTCCTGGGTTCCAAAGTTCCAGGGTTCCGCTTGTTCCGGCGCATCCTTGCCGCCTCGCTCCCCTGGAGGGCCTACCGAGCGGGGTTGGGTTCCGCAAACCCTGACGTAGCGGCAGGGTTGTGAGGGTTTCCCGTGGTGGGGGACGGCGGCTGGACCGTGCCGCCGCCCCCCACCTTCGTCGTCGATGAGCGTCACCGGCAGCCGACGCCGCACCTGCCACGAGCCGTTCCGGAAGGAGAAATCCTCCTCCCGTATGGTCATCTGCTGGCTCACCGCCTTGAAGTCCTCGTTCGCTTTCGCGGTTCCGCTCTCCGAGGACATCGAGAAAGCGACGGTCGTGCCACGCGGCATGCCGGCAGCGGCCTCCACGATCAGGACCGCGGTCGCATCCTCCCTGTCTTCCCCAAACCGGTACGTGTCCTGGTCGAAGAAGACCCTGACAGCGGGGCCCTCCTGCGAGACGACGTAGACGGTCGCCGTCGCATTGTCCGTGTCGTAGCCATCGACCGCCTTGACCGACATTGGTCAGGTTGCCGCTCGCGACAACGTTTGTCGAGAAGTTGCTGTGAGGAATGGTCACGCTGGCGCTCGCCGCGCCCGCCTGGAAGGTCACGGGGCACGATGTCCACGGCAGCCATTCCTGGTCCTGCGCCAACTGTACCGTCACCGTCAGCCTCTCACTCAGCGGCTCCTCGCGGGTCAGGGTCAGCACCAGGTTCTCCATGCTCCCGATGATCGTGGCGCGGTTTGCGGCCACGCTGATCTTCGGCAGCGGCATCTCCTGGTTCATGATCCGGACCGCCTGCATGTTCCCGATCGCGTCGCCGTCGAGCGAGGCCGACACCTCGATCTTCTCGTTCGGATCGTCGACATTGTCGCTCATGGCCTTGATCGTCACTTCGGTCGAGGTCGATTCACCCGGGAGGACCACCTGGAAGCCCGGGCTCCCTTCGTCCACATCGGCGGGAGACACCGTGTAGTCGGCACCCATGGTCGCCGTCCCGTCCAAAGAGAGGGTCACCAGCTGATCGACCGCAAAGCTCTTGCCGTTGGTGCTCGACACCATCGCGGCGGAGGAAGTCTCGCCCTCTTCCATGATCTCATCCGCACTCACCGACAGGTCCAGCGCAGGGGTGTCCTCTTCGTCCGTGATGTACATCAGGTTCTTGCATCGGCCCCAGCACCTGGTCCCGTCGCTGTTCAGGAACTGTACCTTTTCGGATTGGTCGGAGGGCGGTTGCACCGTGAGTTCGAACGTCTCGGTGCCCTCCCGCATATCGTCGTCGAAGAGCGCCAGGCTCAAGTCGGCGCGGGCCACCCACCAGCCTTCCTGGAGTTCGTACGCGTCCTCCGGAATGACCACGGTCCTGCCAACCGATTCAAAGTCCTCTCCCGATGTCGCGCTGAGTTCCGACGAGCCTTTCCCTCTGGTGCCGATCCTGGCGGCGACCTCCACCCCCCGGGGCATGCCCAGCGTCACTCGCGCAACCAGCTGCTGAGTCGCCTGTCCCCCGTTTTCCGCGAAGGTATCGGGGACCCGGTTGAGCGAGAGCGTAACAAACGGGGACGGGACCGAAATGACCCAGACGGGGGCTCTTGCTTTGGAGATGTTGTAGCCGGGCGCCTCTACCACCTTGACAATGATACAGCCGGCTGTGTTCCATGGTTCCTTTGTTCCATATATCCATCTCTTGATATTCGGTATATATTCGGCTATCGTTCACAGGCTGACGGCGATTCGACGAGGAGCGAAGGAAGGAACAACGATGAGCGAGGCGGTTCAGCCCGGATCAAGGCGGCAGACGTGGGTTCGGCCACGTCCGCAGACGCCGGGGGGTCGCACCCCGCGCATCTCCCGGCGCATCCTCGCCGCATGGCTTCCCTGGTGGCCCACCGAGCGCCTGGTCCGGCGCCGTCCCGAAGCGCGCACCCACCCCTTCGTCACTGCCGGCGAGAGCCGCAGCCGCCTGATCATCCAGGCGGTCAACCCGCTCGCAAAGCGCGCCGGCCTCACTCCCGGCATGTCTCTGGCCGACGGGCGCGCGATCGTGCCCGGCGTGGTCGTCCGCCCCGCCGACCCCACCACCGACGCCCTCGCGCTGGAACGCCTCGCGCGATGGGCGGACCGCTTCACCCCGCGCGTCATGCCCGATGGTGTCGACACGATCTTCCTGGACATCGCCGGCTGCACCCGTCTCTTCGGCGGCGAGGAGGCGCTGATGACATCGCTGCGGGCCGCGCTGAAAGACTTCGGGCTGACGGTGCGGCTGGCCCTCGCCGATACGCCCGGCGCCGCCTGGGCGCTCGCCCACTACGGCGCCGAGGACCCCGCCGTGGTGCCGGTCGGTGCCGGGCCCGACGGGCTGAAGGACGCGCTGGCCGAGCTTCCCGTGACCGCGCTGCGACTGAGCGCCGATGTGGCCGCCGCGCTCGCTTCCTTTGGTTTGGACAGAATCTGCACACTATCTGTCATGGAATCTGTCAAAATCATCCGACGATTCGGCATGGAGCCGGTCAGGCGGCTTGAGCAGGCCCTGGGGCTCGCCAACGAACCGATCACGTCGCTCCGTCCCCTGCCCCCGCGCGAGGCACACCGCGCCTTCGCCGAACCGATCTCGACGCCGGCGGACATCCGCGCCGCGGTTGACGGCCTGCTCGACGATCTCTGCCTGGCGCTGGGCCGAGCCGGCGAGGGCGCGCGGCGGCTGCACCTCATATGCCACCGGGTCGACGGCGACCGCCGGACCCTCACCATCGGCACCAGCCGCCCGCTACGGCGCAAGAAGCCCCTCATGGGACTCTTCGCCGAAAAGCTGGATCAGGTCGAACCCGGCTTCGGGATCGACGAGATCGTGCTGGCCACCGACGTGGTCGAGACCATCGACGAACTCCAGACGGACTGGTCCGCCGAGGCCGCCGGCGGATACCGCGCCGCCGACGAGGAAGAGCTGGCAGACCTCCTCGACCGCCTGGGGAACCGCTTCGGCTTCGGCCGCATCGTGCGCCCGGCCCCGAATCAGAGTTGGCTGCCCGAGCGCGCGGCCCGCCCCGACCAGCCCACTCCCGCTGCGGACTGGCCGGCGGATCGCCGCAGACCGCTGCGGTTGCTCTCCCCTCCGGAACCGGTGGAGGTCGTCACCCTGGATCGCAAAGCGGCGGCGACGGCGCCAGCGGCCGACCAGGCTGCACCGCCGGCCGCATGCAGCGACGATTTCGGCCCCGGGCTGTCAGCCTTTCGCCGGTGCGGACAACTCCACCAGGTGTGCGCGGCCCAGGGACCCGAACGGCTGGAGTGCGAATGGTGGCGCGAAGACGCCCCGCGCCGCGACTACTACCTGGTCGAGGACGAGGCGGGCTGCCGCTACTGGCTGTTCCGAGAGGGTGCGCGCAACCCGGCAGACCGTGGCGAAACACAGCCTCGCTGGTTCCTGCACGGGATTTTCGGGTGAGGCCGCGGCGGGGTGGAACGCCGACTGGCCGAGCAATCCACACCTCAATTCAGCATCGTGGTCTCTATGCCTTTCAGGCACGCCCTCCACCGATCGGTCGGCCAATCATTACTCTGAACCGCAATGTTTCGGTCAATGTAGAACAGGTAGAGATCACGAACTCGTCCGCCCCCGGTGATCCTGTTGCATTCTGCCATCGCCTCGATTGGAGCCGCCGTCTCACCGGTGTATTCGCTCCACAACGATGTGTTCTGCAACATGTCCGACACCAGGAGGAACGAATCAATGTCCTCATTTCGCTCAACGAGCGACGCCATCGTCTCGACAATCGGCGACACGTCCGCTTCTTCCCGGTCCCGTAGTTCGTCGAGTATCCCTCTGAGCCGGTTCAGGAAGGTCGCAAACTCGATTTCGACGACTCGCGGATTCTCATAGAGGACATCGGCCATCTCCCCCTGCTTGGGTATGCACCAGGAGCGACCGGACTGGCTCGGGTCTTCGTGTTCCGACTCCGGCAGTCCGAATATGGACAGCTTTTGCAGAAACGGTGCACGCAGCGTGTCCCTGGTCCATGCCTCGATTCTCTCGAAGGCCCTCGTTCCGTCCTCCTCCGAAATCTCGTTGGAGGTGTCAACGAGTATCACCGTGTGACCGGGTATCCGTATACCTTCCCGCACTTGCGCTCTTGTTCCAGTCGGACAATACCCGTTGGCCTCACGCACCCGAAGCTGGTCGGCGTAGTTCAACCTATACCCGACGAAGACCACCAAAACGACGAGCAACACGATGAGCGCGACGAGTCCTACTACCTTGAGGAGGTGGGGCGTCTCGTTTCCGGACTTCATCTGTGTCAGGGCTTCCTGTCCTGGCTGGTCGAACCGAGGACGACGCTCTCATATCGTTTCCACAAATCGGCAACATTAGCACATTCCTGTTCAACGCTGTCGAAGAACTCTTCCCGCCCCGAATCCCGCCACGCGGTTACAATTGTATCCGCCTCGTCCAGGATGTGCCAATCCGCCGGCGTGGCCGGAAAAGACCAGTCGATATTGACGCTTTCCCTGTGGGCATTCAGCATCTCGCGGTCAATCTTGTCAGCGTTGTGTTTGTTGTGTGCTACAGTGAATTCGGCTTCCACCAGATCCAGATACACCCCCTGCTTCCAGCTCTCCCTGACGTCTTCCAGAACGTTCCTTGCCTGTCGCCGCCTTCTATCGAGGCCCTCAATCCATCCGGCAACGTCGGCCCTGACACCCTTCGTGAGTTGCGTGCGGTAGCGCTCGGACAAGGTTGTATAGCGGCCCTTGAGATCCTTCCATTTCTGGTCCAGGCGCTTGATTGCCTCGTCGCGCTTGATCCTCGTTCGCACGAAGGTGAATCCCTTGTAGAACCCCACGGCACAGAGCGCCAAACCCAGCACGAGAAACAGTAGAGACTCAAGCTCCCACGTCGCCGGATTGAACGAGATCCCGGCAGCGAGTTCCCGTACCGAAGCCAGGTCGATTTCGCCCGCCTGAAGCGTTTGCCGTTCTCTTTCCTCGATAAGCCGCGCGAATGCCTCTCGATGACGGCCGACGATGAGATTCAGGCCCGTAGCGACCACCAGCAACACACCACACCCCGATAGAAATGCCACCCGTGATTTCGAATGGCGCCGTACTGTAGACAGTGTCAGTCCGCCTCCCGCGCCGAGGGCGCCCACGTTGATGGCGGACACGAGCACTGCCGTAATGAAGGCACCGACCAGGCCGGTCGACAGGGCACGGGTCAGCAGGCTTACATTCGCCACGGCCTCGAGAACGATACAGGTCGCGAGCAACGCAATGAGCTTCAACCACTGGTACGCGGTTGGACGATCGAAATCGCTCGCCAGGGGCAATTCTGTCCGGGCCTGCTGGTGCTGCGAGCGGCGGCGCTTGAGGGCCTTTAGCTCCTCTTCCGCGTCGATTGTTACCTGCTGAGGCCCCTTGGAACGCTGGAAATGCCAGCCGTTCAATGGTTGACCTATCTCCCGGGCGACGGTACCGAGGGTGCGGTTGACCAAATCCTGATACGCCAGTCGGAGAGAAGAGAGGAGTTTGTGGTGGGCAGGCTTCCAGTCTCCGTCGGCGTGGATGGCAATCTCGGCCGCGTCGAGGCCCAGCGATCGGGGATCGGTCGGCCAGAAGGCCATCGCCGCTGGGCCCGATTCGGCGGCTTCAGGAGACCCGTTCGTCGATTCCAAAGCCCCTTGGCTCGTGTCCTTAGTCATTGAATACGCCGTCCTCCGGGTTGAGTCCTGCAGTCACGTGGCGGGTCGAAGTGTACGGGGAAGCGACGGCGAGCGTCAACCGAACCGGCCCCTACGGCCTCAACTCACGCAGTCGCTTCCCGGCCCGCCAGATCTCCTGATCGGCCATCTCGCCCAGTTCCGCATCGAGGCGTTCGCGGTAGTCCGCCCGGCCGCACTCTTCAATCACGACCCTCGCCTCCTCACCCGCTTTGACGCTCTCGTACAGCTCGTCGAACAGCGGAGCCACGGCGTCGCGGAACCTGTGCCGCCAGTCGAGCGCGCCCCGCTGCGCTGTCGTCGAGCAGTTCCGGTACATCCAGTCCATCCCCTTCTCGGCCACCAGCGGCATGAGGCTCTGGGTCAGCTCCTCGACCGTCTCGTTGAAGGCTTCCGACGGGGAGTGGCCATTCTTCCTGAGCACCGCGAACTGGGCTTCGAATACGCCCGCGAGCGCCCCCATCAGAATGCCGCGCTCGCCGGTCAGATCGGACCACACTTCCCTCTGGAAATCGGTCTCGAAGAGATAGGCGGAACCGACGCCGATCCCCAGTGAGACGACTCTCTCCCGCGCCCGGCCCGAGGCGTCCTGAAAGACGGCGTAACTCGAGTTCACGCCCTTCTTTTGCAGAAAGAGCCGCCGGACCGACAGCCCGGAGCCCTTGGGAGCCACCAGGACGACGTCGATGTCATCGGAGGGGATGATGCCCGTCTGTTCCTTGTACGTCACGCCGAAACCGTGGGAGAAACAGAGGCACCTCCCCGGCGTCAGATGGGACCTGACCTCCTCCCACCGCGCGATCTGGCCCGCGTCGGAGAGAAGGTACAGAAGGATTGACCCGCGCCGGGCCGCTTCCCCGAGCTCGAAGAGCGTTTCGCCCTCCGTCCACCCGTCCTCGACCGCCTTGTCCCACGATGCGGAACCCCTGCGTTGCCCGACGATCACCCGAAAGCCGTTGTCCCTCAGGTTGAGGCCCTGCCCCGGCCCCTGGACTCCGTAACCCAGCACGGCGATCGTCTCTTCCTTCAGCGACTCGAGCGCCCGCTCCAGCGGCCACTCCTGGCGCGTCACTACGGTTTCTTCGGCGTCGCCCACGCGTATTCTTGCCACAACCTGTTCCTCCTGTTCGGGCGGTTTCGGTCCCACCCCCGGTTCAACTGTCGTCCTCTTCCATACGATAGTCTATCCTCACGACACCCACTAAGGCACCGATATGCTTCACGGCCCGGCGCACATGGTCAGCCGGCGCCCGGACCACGATTTCATACTCGTAGACCGCGCTGCCCGCAGGGTTGACGCAGGCAAAGCTCGCGATCTCGATGCGATGGCGCACCAGGCACGCGACGATGCGCAGGAGCACCGTGCTGCTGTTCTCCGCCAGCGCTGACACTCTATATCGAGCACTCACGGCTCTATTCCAGGCGGATTTCCGCGCAGCCCGCACCGGCCGGGATCATGGGAAAGACGTTCTCCTCACGCTCAACGATAACGTCCAGGATGAATGGCCCCTCCGATGCCAGCATCTCGTCGATCGCCGCATCGAGGTCGGCCCGGTCGGTCACCTGTCTGCCCTTCATGCCGAAGGCTGCAGCCACTGCCACGAAGTCGGGGTTCGTCAGCTCGATGGCGGAATAGCGGCCGTCGAAGAACATCTCCTGCCACTGCCTGACCATCCCCAGATACCCGTTGTTCAACACGATCGCCTTGACCGGTATTCCGTCCTGGACGATGGTGCCCAGCTCCTGCAGAGTCATCTGCAGGCCGCCGTCACCGATCACCGCCACGACCGGGCAATCCTGCCGCGCGACCGCGGCCCCCATCGCTGCCGGGAGTGCGTACCCCATGGTGCCCAGACCGCCGGAGGTGACGATTCCGCTGCTGCCGTCGAATCGGTAGTAGCGGGCCGCCGCCATCTGGTGCTGCCCCACATCCGCCACGACGATCGCGCGGCCTTCCGTGCGCTCGGACAGGCGGTCGATCACCTCGGCCATCCGGATCCCGGACGATGTGGGAAAGAGGTCCCCTTCGATCACCCTTTTACGCTCGATCACCATGCATTGGTGGAATTCGGCCAGCCATTCCTCGTGCGACGCAGCCACGACGCGCCCGGCCATGGCGGCCACGGCTTCCTTCGCGTCCGCTACGATGCCTACATCGGCGGGCACGTTCTTGCCGATCTCCGAGGCGTCGATATCCACATGAATGACTTTGGCCTGCCGCGCGTATTTGCTAAGGTCCCCGGTCACGCGGTCGTCGAACCTCATGCCGACCGCGATCAGCAGGTCGCACTCGTTCGTCTTGACGTTGGGTCCGTAGTTGCCATGCATGCCCAGCAGGCCGACGTAGAGGCGATGCCGGGTGGGCATGGCGCCCAAACCCTGCAACGTGCAGGCGAAAGGCAGTCCGGCCGCTTCGACCAACCGCCCGAGTTCGTCCTGCGCCCCCGACAGCAGCACGCCCTGGCCCACGAGGACGAGGGGCTTGCGCGCACGGTCGATGAGGTCGCAGGCAGCCTCGATGCTGTCTTCATCCAGCACCGGCCGGGGCTGATACCCGGGTATCTCGTGCACCGGGGCCACCGGCCTGTACTCGAAGCTGGCGAACTGGGCGTCCTTGGTGATATCGACCAGGACGGGTCCCGGACGCCCGGTGCGGGCGATGTAGAGCGCCTTCGAGACCGCCGCCGGGATTTCGCTGGCCTCCGTGACCTGACAGCTCCACTTGGTCGCCGGAGCGGTCAGGGACATCACGTCGGCTTCCTGAAACGCGTCCGAACCGAGCGCGGGCGAAGGCACCTGTCCGGTGATGCACAGGACCGGGGTGCTGTCCATCTTCGCATCGGCGATCCCGGTAATCAGGTTGGTAGCGCCCGGCCCGGAAGTCGCGATGCACACGCCGGTCTTACCCGACGCGCGGGCGTACCCCTCCGCGGCGTGGATCGAGCCCTGCTCGTGGCGCACCAGGATGTGGCGGATCCTGTCGTCGTACTGGAGGAGGGCGTCGTATACGGGCATGATGGCGCCGCCCGGGTAACCGAATACGACACCCACGCCGCCGCGTACCAGGGAGAGCACGAGGGCTTCGGCCCCGGTAATCGTTCGTCCCGGCCAAGTCAGGTCGTCCGGCGCCAGGTCGTCGGGCGGCCGGTCGTCCGGCGCTCCGGCCGCTTCCACGGCGCCAATCACGGCAGTTTCGCGTTCAGGCATTGTACATCCGGTCTGTTGTGCACCCCTCCGAGGCGGGAGACACGGTACATGCGTACTTGTAGAGAGCCCCGGAAGTCGCTCGCAAGGGGGGCGCCGCCCACCTCTCACGGCGCGCCGCCAATTCCGCCGGCGGAATGTCGGCTTCTATCGTATTACGGATTGCGTCAATTCGTATGACGTCGCCGTCGGCGATCAGTGCGATCAGCCCGCCGTCCTGCGCCTCCGGCGTTATGTGGCCGACGACAAACCCGTGCGTGCCGCCGGAAAAGCGGCCGTCCGTAATCAGCGCGACGTCACCGCCCAGCCCTCTCCCCACGATCATCGAGGTCGGGGTCAACATCTCAGGCATTCCGGGCCCCCCGCGAGGTCCTTCATAGCGTATGACCACCACGTCACCCTTCCGGATGCGTCCCTCGCCAATCGCATGGTTTGCGTCCGCCTCGCTGTCGAACACTCTTGCGGGCCCCTCGAAGACCTCGCCCTCCTTGCCGGTAATCTTCGCCACTGCGCCCCCTTCGGCCAAGTTGCCGTACATGATCCGCAGGTGCCCGGAGGTCTTTACGGGATCGGACAGATCATGGATCACACTCTGATCGGGAGCCAGCGGGGCGGCCGCGGCGGCGTTCCCGGCCAGCGTCTTCCCGGTCACGGTCATGCAGTCACCGTGGAGCAGGCCTTCCGCCAGCAGCATCCTGATCACCGCCGGCATGCCGCCGACCGCGTGCAGGTCTTCCATGACATAGGGCCCGCTGGGCCTGAAGTTCGCGAGCAGGGGCGTGCGGTCGCTTATCCGCTGGAAATCATCGACGGTCAGGTCGATCTCGAGCGTCCGGGCCATGGCCAGCAGATGAAGAACGACGTTGGTGGATCCTCCAATTGCGACAGCCAGCGTGATGGCGTTCTCGAAAGCCCTGCGCGTCAGGATGTCCGAAGGGCGGAGGTTCCGCTCGAGAAGGAGCCGGATCGCCGCCCCGGCCCGCCGGCATTCGGCAAGCTTGTCTTCGCTCGTTGCCGGGTTGGACGAACTGTAGGGCAGACTCATTCCCATGACTTCGATGACCGAAGCCATCGTGTTGGCCGTGAACATCCCGCCACAGGCGCCCGCTCCCGGACAGCTCAGACGAACGATGCGGCCGAACTCCTCGGAGGTGATGGTTCCCGCCAGGTGCTGCCCGAGCGCCTCGAAGGAAGAGACCACGTCCAGCCGGTTCCCGTTGTGATGCCCGGGCGCGATTGTTCCGCCGTAGATCATCAGGGCGGGCCGGTCGAGCCGGCTCATCGCGATCATGGCGCCGGGCATGTTCTTGTCGCAGCCCATGATCGTGACGAGGCCATCGTAGTGTTGCGCGGACGCGATCGTCTCGATCGAATCCGCGATCAGGTCACGCGAAGGCAGCGAATAGCGCATCCCGGCAGTGCCCATCGAGATCCCGTCGCTCACCCCGATCGTGTTCGACACGAACCCGACCATCTCCGATGAGCGAACACTCCCCTTGACCTCGGCGGCCAGGCCGTTCAGGTGCATGTTGCAGGGGTTGCCTTCGTAGCCGGAGCTGACAATGCCGACCTGAGGAAGCTCCAGGTCCGCCTCGGACAAACCCGCGGCGAAGAGCATCGCACGCGCGGCCGGACGGTCCTGGCGCTGCGTCAGTTCCCTGCTGATCCGGTTCAGGGGGATTTTGTCCACGGGCTGCTTGGGTACACGGCTCCCTGTGCTCGTCTCTAAAGGGGAAGGGAAGGGAGGGCAAGAGGGGGCCAGTATATGACCTGCCTGCGTGGTTGGCAAGCGATTTTCGCTGCCAGGAGCGCACGCCGGTTGATCTGATTCCCCGCGAGTGGGCCGGGTCATGGTCCAGGGGAGTGACGGGGAATGTTGACGTATTCGTCAGCTCCGTCGCTTATGTTGATGGTGTCAACAGGAAGCGACATGGTTTTGACCTGTCGTTCCGCAGTCCGAGTCCGGCTCGAACAATCAACGGAGGAAACGCCCGGATGGCCGCCAACGAAGAGATTTCCAGTTTCCTGAAGGAAGGTTTGAAGCGGGGCCTGCCACGGCAGCAACTCGAGCAGGTGCTCCTCGAGGCCGGTTGGCCGCGCGATCAGGTTCGAGGCGCTCTGCGAGGCTTCGCCGATGTCGCGTTTCCGATCCCCGTCCCCCGCCCCGCGCCATACCTCTCCGCTCGTGAGGCCTTCGTCTACCTCGTTCTCTTCAGCTCGCTATACGTCAGCGCGTTCAGCCTGGGGAGCCTCCTCTTCGCCCTTATCCATCGGGCGTTTCCCGATCCTTCCGTCGATCCCGCAGTCGCCCTGGAGGTGACGCGAGAGACGATCCGGTGGTCGATCTCGTTCCTCGTCGTGACGTTTCCCGTCTTCGCCTTCGTCTTCTGGACGAATGATCGGGCTATCCGGAAGGATCCGGGTCGACGGCTCTCGCGGGTCCGGCAATCGCTGACGTACCTGACACTCTTCGTGGGTGCAGCCATCCTCATCGGTGTGGTGACGAGCATCGTCTACAACCTCCTCGGCGGCGAATTGACGGCCCGGTTCGCCTTGAAGGTCCTCACCGTCGGGATGATCACGGGCGCGGTGTTCGGATACTTCCTCCGCGACGTGCGCAGGAAGGAGGTAGCCGAATGAAGCTCTCGCCGCGATCGATCCTGTTCGGAGCCTCGGTGACGGCCGTTGTCGCGGGCGTGGCGGCCGGGCTGATCATCCTGGGATCCCCCGCGCAGGAGCGCGAGCGTCGGATCGACGACCGGCGAGTGGCGGATCTGCACGGAATCGTGGCGGCTACCGACCTCTATTGGACTCGGCATTCGCGGCTGCCGGCATCCCTGGACGATCTGACGGCCGAGCCCGGCCTGGGGATCAACACCCGCGATCCCGCGAGCTCGGAGACCTACGGATACCAGGCGCTCGACACCGCCCGCTACGAGGTGTGCGCAACCTTCGATACGGAGTCCGGTACAGCGCCCGGAGAGTCGATCAGAACCCCTCCGATCGTTCAGGCGAGTTGCCAGGGCTGCCATGGTCCGGGCAGGGTCGCCAGGACCCCCGTCGAAGATCCAGCCGCTGCGCACCTCAGGCTTCGGAACCTGTGGGCACACGGCGACGGGCGGCAGTGCTTCCAGCTGCAGGCGCAGGTGATTGGGCGTTGAGCTTCGGTATATATTCGGTTATCATTCACAGGCCATGTCCTCCACCGGCCCCACCTCCCGCTACGCCGAACTCCAGGTCACCAGCAACTTCTCCTTTCTGAGGGGTGCCTCCCACCCCGAGGAGATGGTCGAGCGCGCTGCCGAGCTGGGCTACCGGGCGCTCGCCCTGACCGACCGCAACACGCTGGCGGGGGTCGTGCGCGCCCACCAGGCCGCCCGGCGCACCGGCCTGCACTTCATCCCCGGCACCCGGCTCGACCTCGTTGACGGCCCCAGCCTGCTCTGCCTCCCCACCACCCGGCACGGTTACGGCGCACTCTCCCGCCTGATCACCACGGGACGCCGGCGCGCACCCAAGGGCGAATGCATGCTCACCCGGGACGACCTCGCCGCGGCCACCACCCCACACGGCCACGTCCTCATCGCCGTCCCGCCCATCTCACCCGACAACGACTTCGCCGACCACCTCGCCTGGTACCGCGACCACCTCGCCGCCCCCCTCCACCTCGCCGCCACCCACTACCATCGCGGCGACGACGACCGCCGCCTGGCCCACCTCGCCACTCTCGCCGCCTCGCACGGCCTCCCCCTCGTCGCCACCGGCGACATCCACCAGCACGACCCCGCGCGCCGCCGCCTCCTCGACACGCTCACCTGCGTCCGCGAGCACTGCACCATCGACAACGCCGGCTGGCGCCTGGAAGCCAACGCCGAACGGTACCTCAAACCCCCCACCGAACTCGCCCACCTCTTCCGGGGCCACCCCGAAGCGCTCGCCAACACCGTCCGAATCGCGCAGCGGTGCCGCTTCTCCCTCAGCGAGCTCCGCTACGAATACCCCGACGAGGTCGCCGCCGATGGCCGCACCTCCCGCGAGACGCTGGAGGCACTCACCTGGCAGGGGGCGGCCGAACGCTACCCGGACGGCATACCGCCGAAGGTGCGCGCGATCATCGAACACGAGCTCGCGCTCATCGCGCAGCTGGACTACGAAGCCCTACTTCCTGACCGTCGAGGACATCGTGCGCAAGGCGCGCGAACTCGGCATCCTCTGCCAGGGGCGCGGTTCGGCCGCCAACTCCGCCGTGTGCTACTGCCTGGGCGTCACCTCGGTCGACCCCGCGCAGATCGACCTGCTCTTCGAGCGCTTCATCTCGGCCGAGCGTGACGAGGTGCCCGACATCGACGTCGACTTCGAGCACGAGCGCCGCGAGGAGGTCATCCAGTACATCTACGGCAAGTACGGGCGCGACCGGGCCGGGCTGACCGCGACGGTCATCACCTACCGCGTGAAGAGCGCGCTGCGCGACGTGGGTAAGGCCATGGGACTGAGCGAGGACGTGATCGGGCGGCTGCTCTCCATGATCTCGGGGCGGTCGAAGCAGGTGGGCGAAGATCGGGCCCGTGAAGAGGGGTTCGACCCGGGGGACCGGCGCCTGGCGCTCACGCTGGAGCTGGCGCAGGAGCTGTACGGGTTCCCCCGTCACCTGTCCCAGCACACCGGCGGTTTCGTGATCTCGCGCGGGCCGCTCTGCGAGATCGTCCCCATCGAGAACGCGGCCATGGAAGACCGCACGGTGATCGAGTGGAACAAGGACGATCTCGAGGCGCTGGGGCTGATCAAGGTCGACGTGCTCGGACTCGGGATGCTCTCGTGCATCCGCCGCGCCTTCGCCCTGCTCAACGAGCACTATGGCGTCAGCCACACCCTGGAGAGCGTGCCGCAGGAAGACCCGGCCACCTACGAAATGATCCAGCGCGGGGACACCGTCGGCGTCTTCCAGATCGAGAGCCGCGCCCAGATGGCGATGCTGCCGAGGCTGAAGCCGGCGACCTTCTACGACCTCGTGATCGAGGTGGCGATCGTGCGCCCGGGACCGATCCAGGGCGACATGGTCCACCCGTACCTGCGGCGGCGGCAGGGGCGTGAGGCGGTGGAATATCCGTCAGAGGAACTGCGCCAGGTGCTTCGCAAGACGCTCGGCGTACCGTTGTTTCAGGAACAGGTGATGCGGATCGCGATCGTCGCGGCGGGGTTTACGCCGGCCGAGGCCGACCAGCTGCGGCGCGCCATGGCCAGCTTCCGGAATCCCGGGACGATCCACAGCTTCCGGGACAAATTCATCGAAGGGATGACCCGGCGCGGCTACGAACGCGACTTCGCCGAGCGGTGTTTCCGCCAGATCGAGGGCTTCGGTGAATACGGCTTTCCCGAGAGTCACGCGGCGAGTTTCGCGCACCTCGCCTATGTGTCGTCGTGGCTGAAGTGCCACTACCCGGCGGTCTTCGCCTGCGCGCTTCTCAACAGTCAGCCGATGGGCTTCTACGCGCCCGCGCAGATCGTGAGGGACGCGCGCGATCACGGGGTCGAGGTGCGGTCGGCGGATGTGAACGACTCGGAGTGGGACTGCACGCTGGAGGGGGCGGATTCCCCGCGCCCCGACGCGGGTCCGCTCGCGCTGCGCCTCGGCCTCCGCCAGATCCGGGGCCTCAAGGAGGACGATGCGAGGCGCGTAACGGCCGGCCGCATGACCACTGCTCCCTCGCCTTCAGATCACGCGCCCTCAGACCACGCGCCTTCAGACCGCACGCCCGCGGCCCACACGCCCTCAGACCGGACGCCCGGCTACCGCTCACCCCTCGACCTCTGGGAGCGAACCGGAATCTCGCCCGCCGTCCTGACCCGCCTGGCCAACGCCGATGCCTTCACGTCCATGGGGCTGAACCGCCGCCAGGCCGCCTGGGCGGTGCGTGCGATGAGCGAGTCCGGGCCTCTGCCCCTGTTCGAATCAGCGGAGCGCGACCGGTCGTCCCATCCCGAGCCGGCCCTCCCCGCCATTTCCGTCGGCGAACAGGTGGCCGCCGACTACCGCACCACGGGCCTGTCGCTCAAGCACCACCCGGTCGCGCTGCTCAGGCACCGTCTGGACGACCGGGGCGTGCTCCCCGCGCGGGACCTGAACGGGCTGAACGACGGGGACCGGGCGCGGGTCGCCGGAATCGTCCTCACCCGGCAGCGCCCCGGCAAGGGGATCGTCATGTTCGTCACCCTGGAGGACGAGACCGGCACCGCCAACCTGGTCGTCTTCCCGTCCATCTACGAGAACCAGCGCCGCGACACCCTCACCGCGCGGCTGATGATGTGCCGCGGCAAGGTGCAGAAGGTCGACGGCGTGATCCACGTGATCGCCGAGCGGGTGACGTCGCTGAACGAGTGGTTGGAGGGGCTGGGGAAGGGGGGTGGGCGAGACACGTCGCCAGCGGATGATGTGGCGGCTGCGCGAAGCGCTGACTCGGAGGGGTCGTTCGTGGGGCGGGGGCGGTTTTTTCATTAGTTGAGCCGGACTCCGAGAAATCTGTCCCATCCGGCCATGGAAGCGAGTCTGGCCATTCCCCATCCATGGCATCGTCGTTGTCGCCGGGAATCTGAGCCTCGATTCCGCCCTGTCCCGCGCCTCGATCCCCACGACGACCTCGGGATCCGCATTTTCAGAATCCTTCCGCCAGCGCGCGTGTCGCCGCCACCAAACCCGTCGGGGTCCTCCACTAGCCATCACGTCGCGGAAGCGGATGCCGGGACCAATTCACGGGGCGCGTGACCTGCGGCCCGCCAGTAGCCCGTCTCCTTCTTCAGAACCGCTGCTTGCCGACCCGCCGCCGGGTGGCCAGCTTTGGCGCATGAACGCCAGAACGCTACACGGCGCCGGATCTCACCGGCTGGAGGTCTCGAACTTCGGGCCCGTCTCGAAGGCCGAGCTGGAACTGCACCCGTTGACGGTGTTCGCGGGACCGAGCAATGCGGGGAAGTCCTGCCTTGCCAAGCTGGTCTACGCGCTCCATGGGTACTTCTCGCGGCATCCGGTCGCTCGTGCCCGGACCTACCACCTGTCCGACTTCAACCACGCGGCACGTCGCATGGTTGATCTGCCGGGCGTCGCCCGGCGTCTGGAGGAATTCGTCCTGAGTCCCCGCGAAAAGACCGTGCACTCCTCCGCCTTGGGCCCGGAGGTTGCCGCCCTGACCCGCTTGGCTCTCCAGGTACCGGATGTCGGTGCGGACACGGCTGGTCCTCTGCTGGACGTGTTCGGCGCTGCGTCGATGGACGATCTGATCCTGCGAGGGGCACGTGACTGCCGTTTCAGGCTGAGCTACGCGGCTGCCGGCGCCTCCGGCCCTGCCGAGGCATTCCGGTACGCCTTCAACATCGTCAACGGGGAACTTGACTGCACCGTTGCGATTCCTTCGGACGTATCGCTTCGGTTGGAGAAGGGTCGCTTGTTCCGGCGAGTCGGCGGAGGCTCCGGCCTCCTCTTTTGGCCCGCCGATGACGACGACGACGAGTTCTCGGTAGGCCACAGCGGACTGCTGATCACCCTCCTCAGTTTGGCGCAGCCCGGCACTGTGGGATCGCTATCGCGTCCGGCCTGGTATCTGCCTGCGGGCCGTTCGGGCATCATCGAGGCCCAGGCCACGATCCTCGGCTCGGCAATCGATCGCATGGGCGACAACGGGCCTCGCAACCACGGTCCCGTGCCCGGTGCCCTGCGGGAGTTCCTTAGAGACATCTTTGTGGATCTTCCCCGGCGAACCGTGGGATCGCGCGTCGGCGAGCCCCTTGCCCGGCTGTTTGAGCAGACGATCCTCAATGGCACGGTGCGCGCGGAAGCCCCGGCCAAGACCGCCCCCTCCGTGATCGCCTTCCGGCCTGACGGGTGGGACCGGGACCTACCCCTGGGCCAGGCGTCGTCTCTGACGACCCAGATGATCCCGCTTGTGCTCTACCTCCGACACTACGCAACGCCGGGTTCAACTATCATCATCGAAGAGCCCGAGGCGCACATGCACCCAGCCATGCAGGTCCGGTTCATGACGGCGATCGCCCAAATCGTCGCGGCCGGCGTTCGCGTGCTGATGACAACGCACAGCGAGTGGATCCTGTCGGCGCTGGCAAACATCGTGCGAGCATCGGAGCTGTCCGACCGACGACAAGAGGATCTTGCCGCAGGTGCGGTGCTGCAGAGGGCGAGCGTCGGCGCTTGGCTCTTCGAGCTCGGCGATATCGGCAGTACGACGAGAGAGATCCCGCTCGATTCCGAGAGCGGTATGTACGACGCGGGGTTTCCCGATGTCTCCCGGGCGCTGTACAACGACTGGGCGACGATTGACAGCCGGCTTCAGGGGGACTGATCGCTGGCGAGCTGGACTAAAGGGATCCGAGCCGAGCTCGAGTCGTGCTGCCGCGACTGTCTGGCGGACGCGTGCCAGGATCACGGGTGTCACCTGAAGCTGCCGCCCGCGAGGTTGGGGAGGCGCGTACTCATTCGCGTGGACGGTTGCGACGCGCTGGCACCGCCTGACCGGAAGCGGTGCGACTTTGTTCTGTTCTTCGAGTCCGCGAGGAGCACGGAACACCGCCCTCGGCGCTGGGCAGTCCCGATTGAGCTCAAGAGCGGGACCGTCAAGACAGGCGATCTGGAGGGGATTCGCGAGCAGATCCAGTGCGGAGCCGATGTCGCCCGCAAGCTGATGTCAGCAGCCGACGGTGACGGAGCCAGCCTGCGCCCGGTCCTTGGTTACGGCTCGATGCAGCCACACTTATCCCTGATGCTGACCCGGAGCGAGTATCGGGTGGACATCGGCGGTCGAAGTGAGTTGATTCGCGTTGTCCCGTGCGGCGACAGGGTCGGCGATGCACTGAATTGAACTGAATTGGGAAGGAGTTTCCAACCTCATTCGTGAAGCCATTCAGATCCTACAGCCCGCAGGCCAAGCCGCTCACTCCTCCTCCCCCAGAAACTCACACAGCGCAAACAACTCCACCCCCAGCCTCCGCAACCGCCCCGCCCCCGGCAACTCCGCCAGGTCCACCACGAAGCCCGCTCCCACCACCACCCCACCCTTCCCCCGGATCAGCTCGATCGCCGCGGCTGCACTCCCCCCCGTCGCGAGCAGGTCATCGATGAGCAGCACCCGCGTCCCCACACCAATCGGCGCGATATCCTGCATCTCCAGCCGCGCGCTTCCATACTCCAGGTCGTAGTCGGCGCCCCTCACCTCCCCGGGCAGCTTCCCCGCCTTCCTCACGGGAACGAACCCCACGCCCAGTTCCTGGGCAACCGGCGCGCCGAAGATGAAGCCGCGCGACTCGATCCCCACCACGACCTCGGGCGCCTTTTCCCGAAACCGGTCCGCCAACGCCGCCGTCGCCGCTCGGAATCCGTCGGGATCCTCCACCAACCCCATCACGTCCCGGAAGCGTATCCCCGGTATGGGGAAGTCCGGCACCGCGCGGATCAGGGACTTTATGCGCGATGCGAACTGCTCGTCCATGTTCCTTCCCCTCACCATGGTGGAATCGGCGCGCGAACCCGTCAGCCTCCGCAGGTTGACCCCTGGAAATACCACCCGCTATCCTGCCAGACAACATGACCCTCCCACTCGCCCTCGCGGCCCTCACCCTCGCCACCTGGCTCGCCCTCGCGACCACCGCCATACTCGGCCACTACAAGATCCCCCGGCTGGACCGGGCCGCCCCACCGCACCCCGACGACCCCCCACCCCCCACCCTCTCCATCATCGTCACGGCCCACAACGAGGAGCGCTCCCTGGAACCGGCCCTGAGGTCGCTCCTCGCACCTGCGCTACCCGGACTACGAGATCATCTTCGTCAACGACCGCTCCTCCGACCGCACCGGGGAGATCGCCGCACGGCTGAGCACCGGCGACCCGCTTCTTCGCGGCCTGTCCGCTCATCTACTGGGGGGTCGCCGGCACCGTCTCACGCGACGACTCGTACCCCTGGTGGGCCGCGATTCCCTTCCCGGTCGCCGTGCTCATCATTGTGTACACGATCTGGCGCTCCGCGCTCCTCACCATCTTCCGCGGAGTGGTGTGGGGAGGGCCGCCGGTGCCGCTGGCGGAGTTGCGCAAAGGACCTGTGACAACTTTACATGACATAATGTCGTCTTAACATTACATTTCGCGATACACAGCGCGCTGAACGCCGACCCACCGGCAGCCCACGGACAGCCCGGCAGCAAACCGGGTTCGCCGCCGGCCCTGCCGCAAGATATGTTTCGGCATGCTCCTTAACTGCGACATGGGCGAAAGCTACGGGCCCTGGGAGAAGGGTGCCGACGCCGCGGTGATGCCGCTGATCGACTGGGCCAACATCGCATGCGGGGCCCACGCCGGGGATCCCGACACGATGGCCCGCACGCTCGCGCTGGCCGCCCGCCACGGTGTGAAGGCGGGTGCCCACCCGGGCTATCCCGACCGGCGCAACTTCGGGCGTTTGCGGCTGGATTGGCCGATCGACTCGCTCATCCTGGAGATCCAGGCGCAGATCGGCGCTTTGCAGGCCGTTGCCACCGCGCTGGGCACGCCCCTGAACCATGTAAAGCCGCACGGGGCCCTGTACCTGGCCATGATGACCGACGACCGGCTGCTGAAGAGGCTGGCCGAGGGAGTCGCGGCGGTGGATGGTTCGCTTGCCTTCGTGTTGCAGGCGACGCCGGATCGCGACCGGCACGCAGAGCTGCTTGAGCACACCGGATTGCGGCTGGTGTTCGAGGCGTTCGCGGATCGGGCCTACGACTCGGACGGGCGTCTGCGGCCGCGGTCGGTCGAGGGAGCGGTTCTGACCGACGCCGACATGGTCGCCGCTCATGTGACACACCTCCTGCGGGGGTTCGTGGAGACGCCCGCGGGTCCGGTGGCAGTGGCGGCCGAGACCCTGTGCGTGCACGGCGACAATCCGTCGGCGCTGGAGTCGCTACGCCGCATCCGGGAGCTGGTTCCCCGTCCGGAAGTCCGTGGATGATCACCGCGTGGCACGAGCGGGGTGAGGCACCGGGCTGGCTAGCATGATCACCTTCCCCGGGCCCGCCAGTGCGCTGGTCACCCTGCCGGTCGCGCCCGACCGTGATGGAATCGCCCGGGTGCTGGGCCTCGAACGGTTCGCGCAAGAGAGCCTGCCCGGCGTGCGGGCCACGATCCCGGCCTTCAATCGTCTGCTGGTCGAGGGCACCCCGAGCCGCTGGGACCCGGCCGAGATCACGAGTCGCCTGGAGGCGGGAACACGGGCCGCGCTGCGGGATGCGCCGAAGACGCCGAAGGTTGCGACAGTCTCGCTGCCGGTGTGCTACGATCACGATCTGGCGCCCGATCTCGAACAGGTGGCAGCCAAGGCAGGATTGTCCCCCCGTGAGGTCGCGAGACTCCACAGCACGACGACGTACCTGGTGCTCGCGACGGGCTTCGCCCCCGGGTTCGCGTACCTGGGCGACGTCGACGCCCGCATCGCCACACCACGCCGGCCCTCGCCGCGCGCCCGTGTGCCGGCTGGCGCGGTCGGGATCGCCGACCGGCGCACCGGCGTCTACCCGACCGAGGGACCGGGGGGTTGGCGCCTGGTCGGCCGCGTCCCATCGGCGCTTTTCGAGGACGCCGCCGAGCGCATCGCGCGCTTCACCACCGGCGGCCCGGTCGACTTCCGCCCCATCGGGCGCAAGGACTACGAGGCGGAATGCGGTTGAGCTCGTCCGGCCGGACCGGAACGCCGCACGGCGTGGTGGATCGCCCGGGGCCGTACTGCACGGTCCAGGATCTGGGGAGACGGAGCGGCCGGCGCGCCGGACTCGCGCCCGGCGGTGCGATGGACCAGCGCGCGTACCTGTGGGCCAACCGGCTGCTCGGCAACGATCCCGGGGCCGCAGCGCTGGAGGTCACCCTGGGAGGTTTCGCCCTCAGCTTCGCCAGCGAGACGGTCGTGGCCCTTACGGGCGCGGACTGCGCCGCCACGCTCGATGGCGTCGAGACGGGCGCATGGAGGACCATCCGCGCTCGGCCGGAACAGGTCTTGCGACTCGCGTACAGCGCGACGGGCATGCGCGCATACCTCGCGTTCCCGGGCGGCCTCGAGACCGACCGCGCGTTCGGCTCGGCCTCCGGCGTCGCCCGTGACGGCTTGCCCGGGCTGCTTGGCCGACCGCTCCTGGAGGGCGAACCGCTACGCTGGGGGGATCCCCGCCTGGCCTGCCCAAACCGTTATGTGCCCGCCCATCTCCTGCCGCCGGCAAGCGCTGAGCCGGCCCTGGTCCTGCCCCTGATCGTCGGCTACGAGTGGCCCGAGTTCTCGGAGGCGGACCGCGACCGCGTGTTCGCGGAGGAGTGGACGGTGAGCCCGGCGAGCGACCGGACCGCGATCCGGTTGGACGGACCCGCATTGGCGTCGGGTCCGCGGACACTGGACTCCTCACCCCTGGTCGACGGCACGGTCCAGGTGACCGGCGACAGCCGCCCGCTCGTCTTCATGCGCGACCGGCCCACAATCGGCGGCTATCCGAAGCTTGGGGGGACCGACCCGATTGCACTCGACACCCTCGCGCAGGCCCGGCCCGGCTCGCCCGTCCGATTCGCCCCGGCGGACCCGGACGAGCTACGGCTTGCGATGGTGCGCCGCGAGTCGTTCTTCGGGATCCGCTAACGCCCGACCACACACTCAGGTGTTTCCCCCCGCACCCATTTGGCCAGCATCTGCCATTCGGGGTCCGCCGTCGACGCCCACCGCCGCGGCCCGCCATGGAAGTAGTCGCCCCCCGCTTCAGGCGCGAGAGGATGCGTCAGCAACCGGCTCATCATCGGCTGTCCGGGTTCCACAAAGCGCCGCGCGACCGCGAAGTTGCGCTCCGATTCCTCCTCGTTCCAGAAATCGCGGCCCTCGGGGATGCGCCGGGCGAAGCCGCGCGAGCCGGACTCGTGACAGTGGACGCACTCCACGTCTCCCGGGCGCTTGTCGAGGAAGACCCGCTGCACGCATTCACGGAAGAAGTCGAGGTCCAGGCTCGGTGGAAGGGCACGCTCGACCGGATCGGCCGCAGCGACCCAGTCGGCCATCGCACGCCACTCAGGGTCCGTCGTCGATTCGAAGAACTTCCCGCCCACATGGATCGCCGCACCGCCAGCTGACGCCACGAGTGCTTTCCTCAGGAGCCGGCTGCGATCCGGATCCCCGGGCGTGACGAGGCGCGAAACGACACGGAAGTTCCTGCGGGAATCCTCTTCCGACCAGAACACCTCTCCGTCGGCGGTCTCGCGGAGCCGTTGGAGACGCAGGGGCGTCCCCTGCTCGGCGTGACAGGTGACGCAGGCTGCGCGCCCGGGACCCCACCCGCCCCGGTCGACCAGAAAGATCGGCTCAATCGTCTCGCGGTAGCGCTCGAAGTTCAGCGGTGCCTGGGCGGTGAGCTTGTCGGCGCCGGGGGCCAACGAGATCAGCGCCAGGGCCAGCGCGAGGCCGGACCGCTGGAGGGCGGGTGGCCAGAAAGAGACCAGAGCGAGGCCGGGCCGCCCGCGAGGCGCCCAATCTCGCCGCAAAGCCACCCTACTCACGCAACACCACCGTCTTGTTCCGCTTCGGCACCTGCCCTACCGGAATGCGGACGACCTCCCTCATCTCCTGCGTATCGACGACCGACACGTCGTTCGATCCGGCGTTCGCTACATACAGGTAGCGGCTGTCCGGCGTCATCGTCAGCCAGTCGGGGATGTGGCCGACCTCGACGCCCCCCAGGTATTCGAGTTCCGGCAGCGACCACGCGTAGACGTGCCCGTTGGGCTTGCTCGTCGACCACAACTGGCGTCCGTCCGGCGAAACCGCGAGCCCGTGGCCCGGCGATCCCTGAAGCGCGTCGTTCGTCACCCGCGAGATCGGCAGGCTTGGCATGTCCAGCTTCTCCACGACCTCCCGCGTCGCGAAGTCCACCACCTGGACGCCGTGATAGTTGGAGATCTGGACGAAAAGTCGCTTCGTCGAGCCGTCCGGATGGGTCTCGAACGCCATCGGCCGCACGCCTCCGTCGGGGTATCCGCCCGTCGAGCGGCCGCTGAATCGGAGCGACCAGACCGGCACGTCGCTCGAGGTGTCGATGATGGTCAGCGCGCGCGCGCCGATCATCCCCGCCGCGACGTGCCGCCCGTCGGGCGACATGAACACGTTGTGCACCGTCCCCAGCGTCGGGATCGACTTCACGACTTGAGCGCTCTCGAGATCAACGACATCGACGCAACTGCAACCCTGGATGATCGCGACGTACACCTTCCGGCCGTCGTTGCTGATCGCGATGTTGTGCGGCCGTCCCGAGAGCGGGATTCGGTCCACGACCCGCATGACGTCCGTCGGCACGATCTCCAGCGTGCGATGGATCTCGTTGCTGAAGTAGAGCGCGCTCCCGTCCGGCGCCGCCGCGACCCCGTGCGCCTTCGGTATCCCCTCGATCACCTGCACGACCTCGTTCGTGACCGGGTCGATGATGTGGACGTTGTCCCCGGCCGAATTCGTCTGGACGATCCACACCTTGCCCGACTGCGCCGCCGCGGGGGCGGCTGTCGCGAGCGGTAACGAGAGAGCCAGGGCGAGGATGCCCGGGATGGGCTGGAACAGGCGTTTCATCGCAACCTCCGGAGTCCGCGACAATCTGACGTCAAGGTACGACCCGGTACCCCAAGCGGTCCATACCCCCCAAGCCGCGAGGACGGCTGGCCATTCCCCGGCCGATCATCCGAAGGACTCCCTAAGGCATCGGGATGCCTGTCAAGCCGAGCAGGCAGGATTGTTGCCCTGGTTTTGACCCACGGAAACATCCGGGAGTATGCTGGAACGACCGTCTCGCCCCCTCAGCGCGAAGCGGAATCTCACCACCGGGCCGCCAGGCTTCCATCCATGACAGCACTCCCCGTCGCTCTCGCGGCCCTCACTCTCGCGGCCTGGTTGGCCATCGCGTTCACCGCCATCTACAGCGCGTCACGGATTCCCCGGCTCGACGAGGAGCCGCCACCCCGCCCGGACGACCCCCCGCTTCCGCGTCTCTCCATCGTCGTCACCGCCCGGAACGAGGAACGCTATGCGGAACAAACGCTGCGGTCACTGTTGGCCCTCCGCTACGACGACTACGAAGTCATCTTCGTCAACGACCGCTCCACCGACCGCACCGGAGAGATCGCTGAACGCCTGAGCACAGGGAACGAGCGCCTCAGGGTCCTTCACGTGAAGGAACTCCCGGCCGGCTGGTTCGGCAAGAACCACGCGGCCCAGAGCGGGGCCGACGCAGCCACCGGGGAAGTCCTCCTCTTCACCGATGGCGACGTGATCTTCGCACCCGATGCCGTAGCGTACGGCGTACGTCACCTTGTCAGGAAAGGACTCGATCACCTCTGCGCATCGCCCCGGCTGGCTGTCAGTGGCACGATGCTCCAGGCCTGCATGATCGCCGGCCACCTCTTTGCCAGCGCCACTGGACGACTCTGGAAGGTGCGCGACCCCGGGAGCTCGGCCTTCTTCGGCGTCGGCTCCTACACACTCATGCGGGCCGATTCCTACCACGCCATCGGAGGCCACGCACGGATCGCGCTCCGCCCCGACGAGGATGTCCGGATGGGCCAGCTGGTAAAGATGTCGGGGAAGCGATCGGCCTTCCTCAGGGGTGAGACAATGGTCGAGTGCCCGTGGTATCCCTCCGTCCGGGCGCTGGTTCGAGGGGGCGGCAAGAACGCGTTCGCTCTCCTCGACTACAGCATCCCGAAGGTGGCGGCGCTGAGGATCGTGCTGCTCTGGCTCGGAGTCGCACCCCTCGTGCTCGCCCCCGTGCTGTGGTCGCACGAAATCACCGCAGGCGCCCTCTTCGCGGCCTGCCCGCTGATCTACTGGCTGCTGGCCATGACCGTGTCACGCGATGAATCCTACCCCTGGTGGAGCGCTCTGCCCTTTCCCGTGGCTGTCCTGATCATCGTGTTCATCGCACGGCGCTCCGCGGTCATCACCATCTTCCGGGGGGTCACCTGGGGCGGGCCGCCGATTCCGTGGTCGGTGCTGCGGAAGGCGCGGGTTCGAGTCACCCGTCCCACTCCGCCAGCATGATCGAGTTGGCAAACGGGTAGGGACTCCCGTAGCGGCACACCAGCCCCTCCTCCCTCCCCACCTCACGCCAGTGCCGACCCGCAAACCTCTTGAACCATGTCGCGCGGTCGCTCCCCAGTGCGCCGGACGCGATCATGGCGTCGAGCGCGGGGTTGTATCCCATCGGCACGGTAATCGCGAATGTCCCGCCTGGCGCCAGCAGCCCGCGACACCGATCCACCGCAGCTCGAATCTTCGCCGCCACCTCCTCAGGATCCCGCGGCCCGCCCGCCTCGTCGAACCCAATGTGCTCGAAAGTCGAAATCGACAGGATCAGATCGAAGCGCCGGTCGGACTCGAAATCGACGATGTCCACCTGGAGCGCGCCCGGTTCGTATTTGTCGACGACGGTGTGCCCACCGCCGAAATAGTGCGGCGTGACATTGCCGACCTCGAGGATCCGCTCGGCCGGAATCCCCACCAGGAACCGCCGGGCCAGGGCCAGCTCAACGCAACGTTCGTTGGCCCACGTCACGTTGTGGCGCGCGTAGACGAGCGGAATCGACTCGCCGCGGAACGCAACCGCGCGTGCTCGCAGCGACGGAAGAAGCAGTGGCGCCATGACCGACCGAATCGGCTTCATGAACAGCTGGGCGAAGCCGAAACGCCGGATGAACCAGCCGATGCCGCCGGCCCTGCGCACCCAGCCTGCCAAGGGCTGTCCGGTTTCTTCCGTCACTCCTGCTCCGTGTCCGAGGTCGGAGCGAAGCTATGGGGTCGAGGGAGGTGCAACAAGCGCCGTGTAGGGATGACGGCCTCGCACCTCCGAATGTTCCGGTTCTGCGCGCCAAAGCTGGCAAGGCCGCCAAAACCCCCACCTACCGCCCCCCCGCCCGCACCCCGTAGACGACGATCTGCGGGACCATCGCGCGACCGTACTCCAGGACAAATACCGCCGGCTCGCCACCACGATCCAACAGCGAGGTGCTCCACCCGTCCCACACATGCCTCCCCAGGTGCCGCCGCTCACCAAGGCTGAAGACATCGAGGCGCAAGTCGTGGTAGTCGTCTTCGGTGTTCGGGGCCGGGTACAGCCCCCCTCGTCCCTGCACCATGGGCACCTCGTCCCACTCGGGGTCGGCGGTCCGGATCAACATCCAGAGGTTGTCGTCCCCGTCCAGCGCCAACTGACGCAGCAGCGTCTCCGGCGGCTCTCTCGCCCAGTCCGGCGTTTCGTAGATCTCCGGGAACCAGGGAAGGTCCCCGTCGAAGTCCCGCAGGAACTCGCCCTCCGCAGACCATTCCTGAACGGCCGGAGTGGCAACCCAGCCCCACCACACCGTACCGGGACGGCTCATCACGCTCGCAGCCACCCTCTTACCGAAGTTCCACTGGAGGTCGGTCACTTCAGCTCCTGCGTTCGCGGCTCCGAAGCGAAGCGTGATGGCCCCGCTCGACAGGTCCAGGAGGTGGAGCGGGTGCTCGATGACTCTCGTGCGCCAAGTGGTCGTAGTGACGACGATTCGGTCCTGGCCGACGGGTGAAATCGGTCCAGTTTCCGGTAAGCGGTAGCTGTGCTGGGTGATGTATTCCCCTGCGGGCGACAGGATGACTATCGCGCTCTTCATCACGTCGAGCACCACGACTCGCCCATCTATCACCTGGACATAGCCGATGCCGCGGAATTCGCCCGGCCCGTCGCCCTCGCCGCCGATTTCGCGCAGGAACGTTCCGTCGTGGTCGAAGATCTTGATGCGGGTACCGAAGCGAAGGAAGTGCAGGTACCCGATCTCTTCGTCCCAGACGACCCGCACGTCTGCGCCCTCGATGATCCCCGGTCCATCGGCGTCGCCGAGGCGGACCAGTTCGGTGACCTCGAGTTCGCAATCGTTGCAGAGTTCGAAGTCGCCCCAGTTGAGGACTTCCTGGGCGGTGAGGACGGGGGCGGTGAGGAGGAGGAAGGGGATGGGGATGAGGAGCCTGGGTGATTTCATCGGTCGTCTCCGTAGCCGGGTCAGAAGGCCGTCTTGCATTGGACATTGCTTTGGATACACCATCGAGAGCAACTGTTGCCGGCATTCGACCCACTGCTCACCGACCGCTTTCGGGGGCATCAAGCAGGAGTGCATGCCTGTACAGCCTTCCAGAGACCACTCCTCCACGGCCGGCGTCCGAATGCTGCCCCACCAAACCGTGCCCGCACGGCTCGAGACGCTTCCCCGCAACATCCCGGCGAATCTTCGGTCGGCATCGGTCTTTTCGGCTCCCGCATTCGAGGCTCCGAACTCGAGCGTCGTAGCCCCGCTGGACAGATTCATCAGGTGAAGCGGTTGGTCGATGTCCCTTGACCATGTGTTGGTCGAGGTCACGACGATCCGCCCCGGACCCGCCGAAGTGATCCTCCCGGGCACGAACTCGTAGCTGTGCGGGGCCAGGTATTCGCCGGCAGGCGAGAGGACTACCACCGCCCTCTTCGCACCATCGAGCACCGCGATTCGCCATCAATGACCTCGACATTGATGATGCTGCGGAATTCGCCCGGCCCGTCGCCGTCACCCTCGATCTCCCGGATGAACGTTCCTTCGTGGTCGAAGATCTTGATCATGGTGCCGCCGAGAGGGAAGTACAGATACCCCAGATCCTCATCATGGGGAAGGGTTGCCGACTCCGGCTGCGTCGAACGCCTACCGTCCCCCCGCCCCCACCCCGTAGACGACGATCTGTGGAACCATCGCGTCGCTGTACTCCAGGTCATACACCGCCGGGTAGCGGCCATGGTCCAACAGCTTGGCGCCCCGCGAGTCCCACACATGCATCCCCAGATGCCGGCGCTCGCCGAGGCTGAAGATGTCGAGGCGGCTGTCGAAGTAGTCGTCGTCAGTGTCCGGGGCCGGGTAAGGCCCTACCCGTCCTAGCAGCATGGGCACCTCATCCCACTCGGGATCGGCGGTACTGATCATCATCCAGAGGTTGTCGTCCCCGTCCAGCGCCAGCCCGTTCAGCAGCGTCTCCGGGGGCTCCCTCGCCCGGTCCGGCGCTTCGTGGATCTCCGGGAACCAGGGAAGGTCGCCGTCGAAGTCCCTGAGGAGCTCGCCTTCCACGGACCATTCCTGTACTGCCGGAGTCGCGATCCAGCCCCACCACATCGTACTGGGACGGCTCATCACGCTCTCCGCCACCCTCTTGCCGAAGTTCCACTGGAGACCGGTCACTTCAGCTCCTGCATTCGCGGCTCCGAAGTGGAGCGTCGGAGCCCCACTCGACAGATCCATGAGGTGGAGCGGGTGCTCGATGACCCTGGTGCGCCAGTTGGTCGAGGGAATGACGATCCGTCCCTGGCCGACGGGTGTAAACGGTGCAACGTCGTCCAGGCGGTACCTGTGCTGGGTGATGTATTCCCCGGCGGGCGAAAGGATGACCACCGCGCTCTTCGCCCTGTCGAGCACCGCGATTCGCCCATCGATCACATCGACATCGCCGTTCCTGCGGAATTCGCCCGGTCCGTCCGCATCGCCCAGCCGGACCAGCTCGGTGACCTCGAAGTCGCAGTCGTTGCAGAGTTCGAAGTCGCCCCAGTTGAGGACTTCCTGGGCGGCGAGAGTGTGGGCAGCGAGGAGGAGGAAGGGGAAGAGGACTGGAAGCCTGAGCGATTTCATCGGTCGTCTCCGTAGTCGGGTCAGAAGGCCGTCTTGCCTTGGACATTGCTTTGGATACACCATCGAGAGCAACTGTTGCCGGGGCATTCGACCCACTGCTCACCGACCGCCTTCGGAGGCGTCATCGGCTACGCGGCGGACAATGCGCTCACCTTCGCGGGGGGGAGCGTGCTCGGCAGGGGACGATTGGCAGGCTGTCGCAGCCCACGTGAGCGGAAGCCTACCCTCCCGCCGTCGGCTCCAGCCCCGCCCTACCGCTCCTTCACCCGCACCCTGTAGACGACGATCTGCGGCACCATCGCTGCATCGTATTCCAGGACACTCACGGCCGGCTCGCCTCCATGGTCCATCAAGCCCATGACGGCCGGGTCCCACACATGCCGTCCCAGGTGGCGCCGCTCCTGGAGACTGAAGACATCGATGCGCATGTCCCGGTAGTCGTCCATCCGGCCAGGGGGCAGTTGCGGTCCCTCCGGCCCTGGAATCATTTGGATCTCATCCCATTCCGGGTCGGCCGTCTGGGCCAGCATCCAGAGGTTGGCCTCCCCGTCCAGCGCGACACCGCGCCACATGGCCACCGGTGGTTCCCGCCTTCTGTCGGGAAACTCGGTGATTGCCGGGAACCACGGCAATTCCCCTTCGATCACCCTTAGCTGTTCGCCTTCGAGGGACCACTCCTGGACGGACGGACGTGGGCTGGAGGCCCACCAGACGGTCCCGCTACGGCTCAACACGCTCCCCTGCTCCTGCCCGCCAAACAGCACTTCAACGTCCGTCTTCTGGTCTCCGGCGTTCACGGCTCCGAACTCGAGCGTCGTGGCTCCGCTGGCCAGATCAATCATCTGAAGGGGATTCTCGACCACCCTGGACCGCCAATTGCTCGATGTCACGACGATCCTGCCGTCACCCACGGGTGTGAATCGCCCTGGCCGGTATTCGTAGAGGTGCCCGGTGATGTACTCCCCGGTGGGTGACAGGACGAAGATGCGCCCCCTCCTCGGGTCGAGAACGACGATGCGGCCGTCCACGACATCCACATCGATGATGCCGCGGAACTCACCGGGACCGTCCCCCTCCCGCCCGATCTTCCGCTGGAACGTTCCGTCATGGCCGAAGATCTTGATGTAAGCGCCGCCCACGGGGTAGACCAAATACCCAAGTTCCCGGTCCCAGGCGACCAACCTTCCGACGCCCTCGACGATCCCCGGCCCATCCGCGTCGCCCAGTCTGACGAGTTCGGTGACTTCGATTTCGCAGTCGTCGCAGAGTTCGAAGTCGTCCCAGTTGAGGACTTCCTGGGCGCAAAGGGCGGGGGCGGCGAGGAAGAGGAAGGGCAGGAAGAGGAGGGGGGTGTGCGACTTCATTGATCGTTCTCCCGTGCGAGACGAGGGGCGGATGTCCACGGTGGCCATTCTTTAGGATGCTGAAGGCAAGTCATTCGTTGCAACCAGTCGCTTTCCGCCCCCCCCCCACCCCCCTCAGAACCGCCCCGCCCCAAAGGCCCCCAGCCCCACCCCCGCCCGCCCCTCCACAACCAGCCCGGCGAGCGCCCACCCGCTGCCGGGAGCGAGCGTCACACCCAGCATCTGGTGGCCGGTATTCACATACACGTTCTCACACGACGGCAGCCTGCCGATCACGGGAAGCGTGTCCGGCACCATCGGGCGCATCCCCACCCAGGCACGGCCTCCCTCCCGCGCCTCCGGGATGTCCACCTCGCGGCTCACCGCGCGGCGGAGCGCCCGTACCCTCGCCGTATCCATCCGGCGGTTCACGCCTGACAGCTCCATCGTCCCGCCGAAGCGGAGCGCGCCCTTGAAGGGGGTCATCCCGACGCGCGCATCGCCCAGGTAGAGGGGCTGGCGCAGCTGCTGCGCCGGCCGATCGATCGTGACCGAGTACCCCTTCCCGGCGGTGAGCGGGATTCGGCCCCCCGCCATCCGGGCCAGGGTCCCCGTCTGCGCGCCCGCGGCCAGCACCACCGCGTCCACCTCCAGGTCGCCCCGCGAGGTCACGACTGCGCGCACCCGCGATCCTCCCCGGACAGCACCCGGCGCCCACTTCGAAGTCCGCAAGCGCGTCGCGCCAGCCGACACCCACTTCGAAGTCCGCCCGATCCAGCGCGTCCCAGGCCCCTCCCACTCGAACCCCAGCGCCATCGCCCCTTCGTGGATCTCGGTGCCCCCGGTCCGCAGCGCCGCGGCCAGGCCCTCGGTCAGCGATTCCGGCCGCACATGCCGGTCCGTCTCGACATGGATTCCGCACGCGAAACCCGGTCGCAGCAGGGGCTCCATCTCGTGCACCTCGTTCCCGTCCAGCTCACGCCAGGAAGCCCCGCTGCTCGCCGCCACGGCCTCGATCTCCTTCAGCTTCTCGCTCTGGAGGGCCGAGTCGCGGTAAGCGAAGAGAATGCCCGACCTGCCCCGCTCGAACTCGACGCCGTCCTCCGCCAGCTCGTCGTAGCGCTCCTCCGTGACCGCATTCAGCGACGCCAGCGCGGCGATCCCGTGCGCCCGGGCGGCCTCGGTGCAGTGGGACCGGAACCGGAGCAGCCAGGGGGCGAGCCGGGGCAGCGCCGCAGCCGGGATGTGGAAGTGGCTGGCCCGGCGCAACATCCACAGGAGCGACTTCGCGGTCAGGCCCGGTGCCGGAAGCGGCGTCGAGACCGAGGGGCAAACCCAGCCGTTGTTCCCCCGCGAGCACCCGCCGCCGACCCCGCCCGCCTCCACGACGACCGGATCGGCGCCAAGCTTCTTCAGGTACCAGGCCGTCGCGAGCCCGACCACACCGCCACCAATCACACCTACTCGCATCGGACGCCGCCTGGCCGGTGGCCCGTCATGCGGATCCCCCCACGATGCGAACCCCACCGTCGCTTCGGAAATGACAACTTAACCTTACATTCTGTAAATCGGACTTTACGTCCCCATCAGACACGGGGGTCCGGCGAGGAAGCAACCCTGCCACCATCACTCTACACCAATAAGGGGAGCAGGGAACACATTGCCGTTTCCGCTGCTGTCCGCTCCCTGTGCTACTGCCCCTGTCAGGAGATGACAACCCATGTTGCGCGCACTACTCACCATCATCATCGCCGCCGCCGTTACCTCCTGCGTCACGGAATCCTCCGGGCCCCCCGCTCTGCGCGAGACCCTGCCGAACGGCGCGCTCCTGGTGCGCTATCCCGACCTCCCCGCCATCGACGATACCGTGCCGGAAGTCACCGAGGCACAGGTGGACCTGCAGTTCGGAAGCCTCGAAGGGGACGACCCCAATTTCCTTTTCGGGGACATCCGGGGCATCCAGGCCACCAACGATGGAACCATCTATGTGCTGGACTACCAGGCCACCGAGGTGCGGGCATACGATCCCGATGGCCGGTACTTGCGGACGGTAGCACGCCGCGGTGAAGGTCCGGGCGAGATCACCGAAGCCAACGGCATCCTCCTCTCGGGCGACACGCTGCTTTGGATGCACGACCACGCCAGGCGGGTGATCATCGGTGTCGACCTGGCCGGCAAGGAAGTGCGACGCTTCAACAAGCCGGTCAGAAGCTACGGATACATCTGGGACGGCGCCTTCGACAATCGCGGACGCTACTGGCGAGATGTCTCGCATTCGGACGACGGAATCGTGTATCCACCCCCGCCGGGCCTGAGTACGAGGACCTACCGCGCCTACTACAAGTTTCACGACCTGTCCAACGGCGCCGTCGACTCCGTCTACCTCGGTGAGAGCAGTAGTCGATCATACACTTACGAGGACGCGGTCGGGCTGTGGCAGTACCTCCCCATCAGCTTCGAGGCAGAAGAGAGGATTGTGGTGAACCCGTCCGGGGGATTCTGGCGTGCGAACACCGCGGAGTACCGCATAGCCCGGACCAATGAGAACGGTGATACGCTGGTTGTCATCGAGGCCGGACTGCCCGTGCTGCGGGTCACGGACAAGGACCGTTCCACTTACGTCGAGGGCATTGTGGAGTATCAGCCCGACGTGCGCAGCGAGGCGGAAGCGGTCGCGGCCATCCTGCCGGACGTGAAGCCCATCCTCGCAGAAATCTTCGTGGACGACGAGGGGCAACTCTGGGTACAGAGAGTGACGCCGAGCGACACACCCCCCTTCTACGACCGGTATTCGGAAGACGGCAACTACCTGGGCTCTGTTCGCCTTTCGTTCACGCCGGCGTGGAGCACGGTGTGGATCCAGCACGGCGCCATCTACACCTGGATTGAGGACGAGATGGAGGTTCCGTACGTCGTCAGGGCACCCCTGTCATGATCCCGGCTTCCTGACCAGCACGTACCGCCCATATTCCCGATCGGGAAAAAACCCGGCAACGCTCGCGCCAGCCCCCAGCAGACGGGTAAAGGCCCGGCGCGTGGTGCGCCGCCATGCGAGCGCCTCGTCGACCGACCGCGCCTCGACGGCCTCGATATCGCCCGGAATCAACACTTCGACGGTTTCGGCGTCCATGTAGTCGGCCCCGTCCGGCGCGTCCGCTGAGCCACCCGGCCTGCGCCCCCCACCCACCCCCTCCGGCGCCACCAACACCGCCCCCGCGCTTCGCGGCGCCAGCGCCTCGGGCCGACCGACACCCTGCGCGGCGCTCCTGTCGGCGCCGCCCCGGTGCCCGTCAAACGCCTCTCCCGCGAGCGCCCACTTCACGATGAACCGATCCGTCCCCAGCTGGTGCAGGTCGCTGTCCGACCGGCCGTACATGTCGGGGACGTATTCGTCTATTGTGACGCCCAGCAGGTTGAGATTGAGGTGTGCGTTCCGCGCCACCAGGGGATCGAACGTCCAGTAGACGGTGCTCACGCCCAGGGCGCGCAGCGCGTCCGCCTGGGCCAGCTTGAGGCGTCTGCCTATTCCCCGGTCCCGCAATTCGGGCCGCACGGCGAGCATATGGGACCAGTGCGCCAACTCGCCCTCCCGCACGCCGGTGATCCCGTAGACGAGGCCGAGCAGCTCCCCTCGCGGCCCGAAGGCGCCCAGGCAGACCCCGCCCATCTTGACGGAGATCTGCAGCATGCTGACGGGCACGACGTCCGAAAACGACCACCCCCACGTATCCCGCTGCAGGTCGACGCAGGCGGTGAATTCGTCCTCGGTCCGCACGTGTCGGATTTCGACCTCGCTCATTTCTCCTTGTCCACGCAACTGGGGTGGGGTCCCAACGCGGCATGCTACCGCCCGCCGATCGAAGGCGGCAAGTTAACCGAACCCATGAGCGGACCAACCCCCCACACCCAGCCCTCCCCCCGAGTTCAGGATCCTCGCGCGGGAGGGCGTGCCCCCGACGTCGTCGTCATCGGCGCCGGGATCGTCGGCGCCTCCACCGCCTGGCACCTCGCGTCGCGCGGATTGTCCGTCACGGTCCTGGAGCGCGAACCGGCCCCCGCGCTCGGCTCCACCGGGCGGAGCGCGGCCGGGGTGCGCGTGCAGTTCACGACCCGCACGAACATCGAATGGTCCCTCTATTCGCTGCCGATATACCGCGAATTCCCGGACCGCCACGGCTTCGAGGTCGGCTACCGCGACATCGGCTACCTCCTCCTGGTGCCCGGCGACCGCTGGGAGTCGCACCTGGCGTCCGTCGCGCTCCAGCGGAGCCTCGGCGCGCCGGTCGAGGTCCTCTCCCCGGAAGAGGCGCTCCGCTACGTCCCGCTCGCCACCGACGGCCTCGCGGGCGCCACCTACGGCCCCTGGGACGGCATCATCGACCCCCACATGGCCACCCACGCCTGGGTCACGATGGGCCGTTCGGCCGGAGTCGACTACCGCTTCGGCCGCGCCGTCACCGCGCTTGAGCCGGAGGGCCGCGGATGGCGCGTCGAGTGCGCTTCCGAGGCGCTGTCGTGCGGCCACGTCGTCAACGCCGCCGGCGCCTGGTCGGGCGAGATCGCCCGCTTGGCCGGCCTTCGCGTCCCGGTGCGCCCCAAGCGCATCCAGATCTTCCTGAGCGCCCCGATCGCCGACGACCGCGTCTACCCCCTCACCATCGATCTCGGCACCGGCGTATACCTGCGCAGCGAGGGCGACCGGATCCTCTTCGGCCTCGACACCCACGCCGACGACGGCTTCACCGAGGGCGTCGACTGGAACTGGCTGGAGGAAGTGCTCCTGACCGGCGTCGAGCGTTACCCCTGGTGGGAGGAGCTCGGAGTGGACCGCCGCGGAAGCTGGTGGGGCTACTACGGCGTCACGCCCGACAACAGCCCGGTGATCGGCCACAACCCGGGCACCCGCGGATGGGTCGACGCCTGCGGGTTTTCGGGCCATGGGATCATGCACGCGCCCGCAACCGGGCTGGCGGTCTCCGAATTGATCGCCGACGGTCGCTCACACACCCTTGACGCGGCCGCGTTCCGCCACGAAAGGTTCGAGGGGGCGGTGGCCGATGCGGAAGCCAATATCTTCTGAGGAACCGACATGCTGCAGCATGTCACGCCGCAAGTCCAGCATCTGCGCCAGCTGGACCTCATCGGCCAGGCCGTGACGGCCGCAGTGTGGGACATCGAGGTATCGCTGGCCCAGGTGATCCGGCTGCACTTCGTGTAGGGAACGGCAACCCCGACCGGGCCCTGCACGTGGGTCCCCACGCCCCACACAAGCATCGGCCCGCCCGAAAATCTGTAAAGTGGACTTTACATTTTATGATGTAAACGTTACACTTTTCCCCGGAAGCACGTCATAACGCGTCCCGCTGGCGCCAACCCGCCGATGGAGGAAGACCATGGACACCCGCCTCGAAAACCACGTCAGGCGACACCGCAAGGCCGAAGGACTCTCGCAGAGGGCGCTGGCCGAGCTGCTCGGCGTCTCTCGACAGGCCATCCACGCGATTGAATCCGGCACCCAGGTGCCTTCCACCAGCCTCGGCCTGCGGATGGCGCGCGTATTCGGATGCGCGGTGGAGGACGTTTTCAGGCTGGTGGCGGATCCCGGGATGCGCGCCCGGCTCGCGCCCTCCCCGCCGGCAAGCGCATCCGGGTCTCGCGTGGCGCTCGGCAAGGTGGACGGACGCTGGGTCGCGCACCGGTTGCCCGCGCACGGGATGACGGCCGCCGACGGGGTCCTCGTGGGGGAACCGGACGGGGCGGAAGCCGATGTCGAGCCGCTGGGCGATGTCGGCCGTCTCGATCACAACGTGCTCGTCGCGGGGTGCGCCCCCCTGCTGGGCGCGGTGGCGCACCGGGTGGGGCGGCGCTTCAACGACGCCCGCATCACCTGGCTGCGGGCGGGCAACGCGCGCGCCCTGGGTCTGCTCGGGCAGCGCCTGGTCCACGTCGCCGGGCTTCATCTTGCGGGCGACGACGCGGCGGCCGCGGCGCGGCAGGTCCTTCCGGGCCGCCGCCTTCTCGTGGTCAATCTCACCCGCTGGCGGCAGGGGCTGGTGGTGCCGCCCGGCAATCCGCTGGGGCTCACGTCGGGCGCGGACCTGCTGCGCGACGGACTCAGAGTCGCCCAGCGCGAGGAAGGCTCCGGCGCCGCGGACCTCGCCGCGCGCATCGCCGAGGCGGAGGGGAGCTCCGGCCCGCCCTCCGGCGGCACCTTCGCTGCAGGCCACCCCGAGGTGGCGCGCCTGGTGCGGTGGGGACTGGTCGATACCGGCATCGCGATCGAGAGCGCGGCGCTGGCCGAAGGCCTCGACTTCGTCCCGCTCACCGACGAACGCTTCGACCTCGTTTTGCCGGCAGCGCTGGCGTCCGATCCGCCGGTGTCGCGTCTCATCGAGGCCCTGGACGACCCCGGCTTCCGCACCGAGGTGAGCCATCTGCCCGGTTATGACGGCTCGCAGAGCGGACAGGTGACGACGGTGGAAGCGGCGTGAGGAGGGGGCCGGCGCGCCTTGGACTCGTCGTCTGCGCGGCCGCCTCTCTCTCCGCCTGCGCGACCGATGCGCCGGACCGGGAGCCCCTGCGCGTCTTCGCCGCGTCCTCGCTCACGGAGGCCTTCCAGGAGATGGCCGCCGCCTTCGAGGACGCTTCACCGGGCACCGAGGTGGTGCTCGTCTTCGCGGGTAGCCAGGTGCTCAGGCTCCAGATCGAGCAGGGTGCCCGGGCGGACATCTTCGCGTCCGCCGACCCGCGGCACATGGAGTCGCTGGCGCGCGACGGGCTGGTGACGGGGCCGCGACTCCTCGCGGAGAACGAGCTGGTGGTGATCGTGCCGCCGGGGAACCCGGCCGGGATCGAGGCGTTCGCCGACCTCGCGGGGGCTCACCGGGTGGTGATCGGGACGCCGAACGTACCGGTGGGGGCGTATGCTCGCGAGGCGCTGCGCCGCGCGGAGGTGGTGGGGGAGCTCCCCGGGTTCGAGGAGACGGTGATGGGCCGCGTCGTCTCCGAGGAGAGCAATGTGCGCCTGGTGCGGGCCAAGGTGGAGCTGGGTGAGGCGGATGCCGCGATCGTGTACAGGACCGACGCCGTGCCGGGGCGCGTGCGGACGGTGCAGGTGCCGCCCCGGGCCAATGTGCGGGCGCGCTACCTGATCGGGGTGGTGGCGGGCGCCCACAACCCTGCCGCGGCGGAGCGGTGGGTCGCGTTCGCGTCTTCGCCGGCAGGCCGCCGCATCCTCTCCCGGCACGGCTTCCTCGCGGGCGTCAGGGCGGCGCAGTAACGCGTGACCGGCCGCCGGTCTCTCGCGGCGAGGGCGCCGTTCCTGGCCGCCGTCCCGATGCTGCTCATCCTCGCGGTGCCCCTCCTGGCCCTGGCCGGAGCTTCGTCGCCCGGGGACATCGCCGCCGGGGCGCGCCATCCGCTCTTCCTCCCGGCCCTGTGGCTCAGCGCGCGCACCACCCTCATCAGCCTGGCGGTCATGGTGCTGGCCGGCACGCCCCTGGCATGGTGGCTGGGGTCGCGCCCCGGACGCCGGTCACGCTTCGTGGAGTCTCTCGTGGACCTCCCGATCGTGGTCCCCCCCGCGGTCATGGGGATCGCGCTTCTGGAGACCTTCGGCCGCAACGGGCTCTTCGGACCGGCCCTGTCGTCGCTGGGACTTCAGATCCCCTTCACCACCACCGCGGTCGTCGCTGCTCAGGTCGTCGTCTCGGCCCCCTTCTACGTCCAGGCGTCGGCCACGGCCTTCCGGCGCGTCGACGAAGACCTGCTGATCGTCGCCCGCACCCTCGGCCATTCGCCCACCAGCGCCTTCTGCCGGGTCGCGGTCCCCCTCGCGCTTCCCGGGATGGTCGCGGGCGCCGCCCTCGCCTGGGCGCGCGCGCTGGGAGAGTTCGGCGCCACGCTGCTCTTCGCCGGCAACCTCCCCGGAACCACCCAGACGATGCCGCTCGCGATCTACACCGCGCTCGAATCGGACGCTCGCGTCGCCGTTGCGCTGTCCCTGGTTCTCGTCGGCGCCAGCGCGCTGCTCCTCCTCCCCCTCCGCACCCTCCCCGCGCTCATCGGGCGCCGTTTCGGAACGGGGAACGGTGCCGGTGCGCCGCCGGTGCGCGGCCTGACGGGATCCTGATCCGTGCGCTGGAGCGTCCACGTGCAGGCGTCCGCGGGAGCCTTCAACCTGGACGCCCGCGTGGAGGGTGAAGCCGCGCCCGTCGTCATCATTGGCCCCAACGGGTCCGGGAAGACGACGATCCTCCGGGTCATCGCCGGCGCGTACCGGGCTCGCTCGGGGCGGATCCGCCTCGGCGATCGCGTACTCTTCGACTCGGAAGCCGGCGTCAGCGTCGCCCCGGAGGAGCGCCGCGTCGGCTACGTGCCCCAGGGATACGGGCTCTTCCCGCACCTGACCGTCCTCGACAACGTCGCCTTCGGTCTCGCCGGCGGCGCACAGCGAAGGCCGGGACCGGAGCGGCGCCGGATCGCCGCCGAGTTCCTCGCCGATGTGAAGTGCGCCCACCTGGCGCCGCGCTACCCGGCCAGGCTGTCAGGCGGAGAAAAGCAGCGCGTCGCCCTGGCCCGCGCCCTCCTCCCCGTACCCGACATGCTCCTCCTCGACGAGCCCCTGGCTGCGCTGGATGTGGCCGCCCGCCGCGGCCTGCGCGCGTACCTCGCCCGTCACCTCGCACAGCGTACCCGGCCGGCGATCGTCGTCACGCACGACCCCCGCGACGTTCACGCGCTCGGCTCGCCCGTGGTCTACGCGCTGGAGGAGGGAAGGGTGGTACAAAGAGGCCCGCCCGAACATCTGCGCGCCCACCCCGCCACCGCGTTCATCGCGGAGTTCTTCGGGGCCGACGGAGCCCCCGGTCAACGGCTTCCCGCTGCCGGCGACTACAGCGCCCCGCCCGGTGCTAGCGAGGCCACACCAGGTACCTGAAGGTGACGGACAGCGCCCCGTTGTAGATCTCGTTCCCCTGAAACGTCGCGTCCACCGGGCGGAGTCCGACCTCATAGCGCACTCCGAGGGCGCCGCCCCATCCCTCGACCTCCGACCCCATCACCAGCCCGAGCTCGAACCGGTTCTGGTTGAAATCCGCGATATCACCGCAGGACTGCTCGGCAAGCCTGCAGCGAAGCAGCACACCTACCGAAATTCCCCCGAACATATGCGGACGAAGTGACCCGCCGGGAGCCGTGCGAAGCTGACCCAGCAGCGGCACCTGAAGGTACGACAGCCTGTAGGCCGCCTCGCCGACTTCGCCCAGCTCGGTCTTGACCGCGGAACCCTTGCTCGAATAGTGGAGTTCCGGCCGGAAGGAAAACGTCTCCCCCAGTGAAAAATCACCCATGACGCCGATCATGTAAGCCGTCCGCCAGGTGAAATCGCCCGATCCGCCGCCGATGAAGTTGGTCCGCTGAATGCCGCCGATCACAGCCACCGGCGACTGCGCCGACGCGATGGAAAAGTGGGCGGTGGCCAGGACAACGCCCAGCAGCAGGATAGCGTAAACACGACCGAACTTGCTCGTCATCTCATCTCCCGGTTGCACGAGACGTACACTGAGTCTGCTCGTGGCCTGGCCAGCGGTCAATGCTTTCCTCGGGCGCCCACCGGCTTCGTCCCCGCCAACCTTGCCCGCCCTTGACAGCTCCATCCCCCGCGGACGTACCATTTCAAGTCGAACCTTCCGCACTCCAACGAGGACCGCCGCGATGAAACGCCCGCAGACCCCCCTGTTGTTCCTGACCGCCTTCGGGCTTGCGACCGGCCTGGCGGCCTGTGCGAGCGCGGGCGGCTCCAGCGATGGCGGCCCGCGCCGGGACCCCAACCTGATCACCGCCGAGGAGCTGGTCGACTATCCCACGATTAACGCGCTCGACGCGATCCGCCGTCTCCGTCCCCGCTGGCTGCAGGGCCGCGGCAACCTCCGTCCACAGGTCGTTGTCGACGGGGCCAGGATGACCAATCTCGAGGACGCGCTCCAGTCGATCCAGGCGGCCAGTGTAAGGACGATGCGGTTCATGAGCGCGTCGGACGCGACCTTGCGCTTCGGGACCAACTACGTGGGCGGCGCCATCGAGGTGGTGACCCGGGGCGGATAGGCGGGCGGGGGCGTCCTACCCCGTCAGGAACCGCCGCGCAAAATCGCCGAGGACGCGGGCGCAGGCCTCGATCTCGCCGACCCTGACCCATTCTTCCGCCGCGTGGGCCTGCGCGATCGACCCCGGCCCGAAACAGACGGCCGGCGTCCCGTGCTCGTTGAGAAAGCACGCATCCACCCACGCCGTCATTCCCTCCACCGCCCCCGGCAACCCCTCGCGGCGGCACGCCCGGCGCAACCCTTCCACCAGGCCCGACCCGGCCGGCACCTCGGTCGCGGCCCGGTACAGCCCCGCTTCCACGCCTGCGTCGAGGCCGGGGCACCGTTCCCGGGCACGCGCCAGCACCCGGCGCGCCTCGGCCATGACACCCCGGGTCGTCTCGCCCGGCAGCGTGCGCCGCTCGACGACAAGATGGCAGCTGTCCGGATAGACCGACGGCGCGCTCCCGCCCTCGATCGTGCCGGCGTGCAGGGACGCCGGCCCGAGGAGCGGGTGGCCGGTCTCGCGGGCGAGACGCCGGGACTCCTCCTCGAACGCGACCAGGACGTGTCCCATATGGGTGACAGCGTCCACGCCCGCGGCCGGCCGCGAGCCGTGCGCGGCGCGCCCCCTCGCCCGAACGTCCATCCACAGGAAGCCCTTGTGCGCCGGCATGACCGCGAGCCCGGTGGGTTCGCAGACGACCGCCGCATCGGCACGCAGGCCCGACTTGACCAGTGCCTCCATCCCAAGCGATGCATGTTCCTCGTCCGCCGTCAGCGCCACGACGAGCTCGCCGGGGATCTCCTCGCGCGCGAGCCCGGCGGCGACGGCAAGGACGCAGGCCACCCCCGACTTCATGTCGGCGGCCCCCCGCCCGAAGAGGCGGCCGCCACGGATCGCGCCGGAGAACGGGTCCGCCATTCCGTCCACGCCCACCGTGTCGAGGTGGCCGTTCAGCAGGAGGGACGGACCGCGCCCGCCACCACGGCGCGCGACCACGTTGAACCGCCCCGGCGCCACTTCGGAGACAACCGGGCGGTAGCCCCAGCCGTGCAGCCATCCTTCCGTCAGCTCCGCCACCCGGCGCTCGCCGGCCCCACCTTCCTCCAGCACCGGATTCACCGACGGCGTGCGGACGAGTCGGCTCGTCATGGCTGCCGGATTTCCGCTGTCGAGCGCGTGGGTCATGTGTCCAGATTTCGTGTCGGTGTTAGAAAAAATGTACACAACGGCCGATCGGCGAGCGGGCCGTTGGGGTCAAGGAAACACACATTGACCCTGAAAACATATGTTTTCGCAGCGAAAACCGCCTCCTCACCCCCGCTCACCGCCCCCCGCACAGTCCGGCACGGTTATTGCTTGGTATTGTCGCCGCCGGCCGGGAGGTTCCGGGCTCAAATCCGATTCCTCCCGCGCGGATTCGGCGAGAGACAACATTCAGACCACAGGAGGGTGCGATTCGCAAGTTCACTGTCAATCTGCTGAGCGCGGCGGCGCTCGTTGCAGCGGGCTACGCAATCCTCCGCCAGGGGAGCGATCGGTTGGAGCCGGATGAGTCCAGGCTCGACGATGTCCCCGCGGGAGAGAGGATTCCCGGCAGGATCCGGCTGGAGAAGCTGAGAGAGCTGGGGATCTGATCCGGGCCTGGCTTCGGCCAGGCTGGGGATCCGGCCCGCCGCCCGAGCGTGGCGGCGCAGACGGAAAGGGGGGTGATCCATCGCGGGTCGCCCCCCTTTGTCGTGGGAATCGGGCCAGCCGGAGCCCGGTGGACAGGTCCGCGACGGTCCGCGGGCTCCTGGGTGCCGCAAGCTACTCGAAGTGCGTCGTGTTCTTCTCGATGTAGTCGGACCACTCGGGAGGCACGTCCGTGTCCGGGAAGATCGCCTGGACCGGACACTCCGGCTCGCAGGCGCCACAGTCGATGCACTCGTCCGGGTGAATGAGATACTGATCGCCGGCCTCGTAGATGCAGTCGACCGGACAGACCTCGACGCAACTCGCGTCCTTGGTGCCGATGCACGGCTCGGTAATGATGTATGTCAAACCGTTACCTCTGGATTCGATTCAGCAGCCCCTTGGGGCTTTGCGGTCCTTATGATTACCGATCCCATCCCCCATGGCAACCCCGGCGCAGGTGCCGTAGCGTGGCCGCCAGCGCGGCTTCCAGCTCCGGCGGAGTCTCTTCCAGGGGGTGGACCGCTTCGAAGGTGTGCCCGGATCTCTCCAGCACCACCAGATCGGCGGCCAGACCCGCCTCGGCGAGGCGCCGGGCCTCGTCCGGAGAGACGGTAGCATCCTGTGCGCCGTGCACGACCAGCCACGGCGCCCGCACCCGCCCCGCCGCCGCCAGGACATCGAACCGCTCGGAATTCGCCCGCAGATCGTCGAGCACGGTTCCGTAGAGCGGCATCTCCTGCCCGGTGCGTGCGTTGGGGATGTACGTGACCCCGGCGGCGGCCCAGTCCCGTTCCTGCTCGGCCGACCAGCGGTGGTAGGTGGAGACCGCCGCCCACGTCACCAGCGACGAGACCTCCCCGCGTTCCGCCGCCACGATGACGGCGTTGCCGCCACCCCGGCTGTGCCCCAGCAGCCCGAGCGCGTCCGGCCGGCGGCCCCCGTTCCAGGCTCCCTCGAGGGTGCGGTCGACCATCCAGTGAAGGTCCTCCACCTCGCGGCTGACGGTGTTGCGGCCGAAGGCCTCCAGATCGGTGAAATCCAGGAGGCCCGGGCCGATTCCGTTCAGCGAGGTGTTGAAGGAGACGACGAGGTGGCCGTCCAGCGCGAGGCGGTTGCAGAGCAGGGGGAAGAAGCCCCAGTCCTTGAAGCCCTTGAAGCCGTGCGCGACGATCACCGCCGTGCGGGGCGCCGCCGCCGCTGGATGCCTCACGTCCGCGCGGATGACGTCGCCGTGCGGGGGGGTCGTCTCGATGCGCGTGCGGGTCACGCCTTCCATTCGACGTCGCCCTCTCCCGTACGGTGATTCTCGAGGCGGGCAGCCGCAAACAGGTAGTCCGACAACCGGTTCAGGTAGCGCACGATGCCCGTATCCACCTCCGCCTCACTTGACAGGGTAACGACCCGCCGTTCGGCCCGGCGGCACACCGTCCGCGCCACATGAAGGTGGGACGCCCCAGCGCTCCCCCCGGGCAGGACGAAGTTCCGCAGCGCTGGACAGACCGCGGCCGCGGCGTCGATCCACGCCTCCATTTCCCCGACCCGGTCCGCGGGCAGCTCCGGGAGATCGGGCGACCGCCTCCCCGGCCGCGGCGGAGGCGTGGCCAGGTGGGCACCGATCGCGAAAAGGTCGCACTGGACGAGGCTCAGCCGGTCGCGCGTCCCGTCATCGGTCACATGAACCTGCGCCGCCCCGACTGCCGCGCTCAGTTCGTCGACCGATCCGTAGGCCTCCACCCTGTTGGCGTCCTTGGCGACGCGGCCGCCGCCGAAGAACCCCGTCTCACCCCCGTCCCCGCGCCTGGTGTAGATCTTCACCTGGAACTCACCATCACCGGGGCCGCAGTTTCGCGAAGTCGCGGATCGCCTTTGCCCTGTCGAGAAGGCTCGGCTCGTCCGGCGCCGTTTCCTCCTGCAGGGTGGAGCGCGCGTCCCGCAGGTCGAGCATCACCTCCAGCATGATCTGGTCCCGCTGAAAGCCGAAGTCCAGCGCATCCATCCGGCTCCGGTCATCCGCCGCGGCCGCCCTCTCGTACGCCTCCGTATAGACCCTTTCGAGGCTTCCGATGATTTGCGGTTTCGCACGCATTCGCACTCGCCTGGCAGTTGGTGTAGGCCGATGTCCCGGCCTCCCGGTGACGCCCGCGGGAAACGACCCCGTGAACCAAGGTAGCGCCCACGGTGTTCCCGACGCTCATAATATCTATACTTGCAGGGGCCTTACGGGAGGCAGCGGGCAGGTACCAGGGAGCAGATCAAATGACAGACAGCGGAAGAAGGACAGCGCGCGGCATCGCCTGGGCGGCGTTGGCGACCGCGGCACTGGCATGCGGAGGCGGCCGCGGCGGCGAATCCGGGACTGGCAACGCGAACGACGGTGGCGGCTCGCCTACCCAGTCCGCGCCCCTCTCGGTCCTCTCCGGAGGGGCGGCGGGCGTCCAGCTTCCCGCCCAGGAACTCCCGATCACCGAGATCGGCTTCAACTCCGGTTCCCCGGACGCCCCGATCAAGGTCCTTGAATTCAGTGACTTCGGCTGCGGCTACTGCAGACGCTTCCACGCGGAGACGTTCCCCGCCCTGGTGGAGGACTACATCGAGACCGGGAAGGTGGAGTGGAAGTACGTGACCTTCGTGAGCGGCATGTTTCCCAACGGGAGGGCCGCCGCGTTGGCTGCCGAGTGCGCGGGCGAACAGGAACGCTTTGCACCAATGCGCGACCTGCTCTACGAGCGCCAGTCCGAGTGGAAGAGCCTGTCGAACCCTGCCCGAGCCCTCGAAAGCCTGGCCGTGTCAGCGGGGGCCGACGCGGAGGAATACGGCGAATGCGTGGCCGAGGAGCGCCCACTGCCGCGGATCCGCAGCGGCTTCCTCACGGGCGCGCGCATCGGCGTGCGCGGCACTCCCACCTTCCTGGTCAACGGAATGCCCCTGGTGGGCGCTCAACCCATCGAGCTGTGGGCCGACATCTTCACCGTCGTCGAAGCGGAGGCCGCGGCCGGGAGGAGCGACCGCGGACCGGGCTCCGCGCCGGACGCTCGTCCATGACCACCTCGAAGTCCTCTTCGTAGCCCACGCCACCGGGCGAAGGCAGGTACCGGGACAGGTCCACTTCCGCCCGCGCCAGCTCCCGGTCGAACGCCTCCTGGTCCCGCCGCGACGCCTCCACCGCCGTGTCGGAGGTCGCGTAGACGATCGGCCCGAGCTTCTGGTGCTCCAGGCGAAGGTTGCGGCGCACCAGTTCGGCCTCGACGAAGGTCTCCCGGATTCCGGGGAAGCGATACCGGAACCCGCTGTCCTCGGCCTCCACCTCGGCGTCGAACTCGGCGGCCAGCCTCCCCAGCTCGTCCGTCACGAGCTTGCCGCTCACCTGCTGGTCCTTGAGCCGGGCCTGCACATGACGGATCGCGTCGGCAACCGAGAGCCACCGCACCGCCCCAACGGAGCGACCGTAGACAAGACCGAGGAGAAGGCGCCTGACGTTGCGCCGCAACCGAGCCCGGTTCTCGCGCTTGAGGCCCAAGGAACGCAACGCCGGGATCGCGAAGAAGAGACTGCTGTAGGTGACCGGAATCACCCCCAGGCCGAAGAATATGAGTGGATCGGCGGCACCGGCCCCCACCACGGCCGTCTCCACCCCGGCCCCAAGTCCTATCACGGATCCGGCGACCAGGTTGAAGCCGTTCATGGCCCCGATTCCGAAGTTCGACCCGCCACTGTTGCCGGTCAGCTTCTTCGGATACTCCAGGCGCATCCACGCCGGATTCGGCTCGGTCGCGCGCACCTTCCCGTGGGCGCTCTTCATCAGCCCGGGGAAGGCGTAGACCACCTCGCCGCCATCGGAGACGCGGGGGTCGCCTCCGTAGGCGCCGGTCAGGCGGCCCATCTCCTCCTGGGCGCCGTCCAGCGGCAGTGCGGCGTGTTCGACCAGCTCGGCGGTGGTCAGAACTCCCTTGCGCGCCCTGATCAGCCTCAGCACGCTGCGGTCCTTCTGCACCTGGCTGGGGTGCGGATCTTCGGGGCCGAAGACGAACGCGAATACCTTCTTGTAGAATGGCGGCCGGGCGTCCTTCGGCAGGCGCCGGGCGTGCTGGTGGCCGTAGTAGAGGCTCCCGCGGTTCCAGCCACGCCCGCCGAGGAGCCAGTGGAGGAGGAAGAAGTCCCCCAGGCCCAGCCCGCCTCGCCGCCCCCCGAATCCCCTGTCGTCCCGGTTGGCAGCCATGGCCGCGATGATCAGCACCACGAAGACGACGAAATACACTACCAGCATCACGGCCGTCCACACCTTGAAGGCGGTCTTGAACGCCGACCACGCGACCCTGCGGAAGCGGACGCCGAAGGGCTCCCGGTCCCGCGCGATGAGTTTGGCGTCGAACTGGTAGAGGAGGTCGCCGGAATCCGAAACCTCGAGGTGGCCGCGGAAAGTCTCGAGGAGACCCTTGAGGGCGGTCTCGGCTTCGTGCTCCGGCATTCCGGTGGCCGAGACCACGTCTCCCAGGGTTGCGCGCCCACGGAGGCGTCGCAGGGCCGCGGTGAGGGAGGGGTCCGGCTCGAAGGTGGTGGCTTGGGTTATGCTGCTCACTGGTCTCGATCGCGCTTGTGGGCGGGGGCTTTGGGGGCGGTACCGTTCAGGGATGGATACGATACCTTCCTAAAGATCCTTTCGGTTGCGCAACAAACGCAACCTTGAAGTGTAGCAAATCCCAAGAGAGGCCAAGCGGGGCTCCCCGAAGTCCCCCTGGTGCCTCCGCCTGCGATCAGTGTGGGGTGGGGCGGTGATGACCGGTTGATGATGGCAGCTGTTTAGCCTTGCGGGAATTACCTACCGCCAGGCAAAGGAGCTGCCTTCCATGACCAAGCCGGAATCTTCCCGCGACGCGGCCCTCCTCCTGGGCCCGCCATACGATCAACTGACCGCGGTCGACCTCGCAGGACCCATCCAGCCCCTCGCGGGCGGCTGGGTGGTGGCCTGGAACCTGGGTAGCAGGGACTGGGCCAGCGCCGCGGACTTCGTCGTCAACCGGGCCGCTGGAGTATCTCTGGCCGTCATCCTTCCCGAGAATGACGACCACATGCCCGTCATCCGCTTGCTGAGGGCGATCGAGCAGTCACGCCCCCAGGCGGTCCTGCCGTTCCACGAGACGCCTCGTCCCCGGGAAATCGCGAGCGTCATCCGCCGCCCACCGGTGAATCTCGCGACCAGCGTTGCCGAATACCTGGACTGGCGTGGCTTCTCCGTGGATCCGGTGACCCGGAGCATCATTCGCCGCACGGTCGAGCTCAGCGCACGGGTCCGTACCATCTCGGCGCTTGCAAGGAACCTCTACCTGTCGCGAAGAGCGCTGGGGCGACGGTTCCTCAAGAGCCGGATCCCGGTTCCGTCGCACTGGCTGCAGATCTCCAGGATTCTCCGGGCGACGATCAAGCTCCAGAACTCCGACGCCACGCTTTTCAACGTTGCCTGTTCGCTGGGGTATCCAGACGGGTTCTCGCTCAGCAACCAGATGCAACGGCTCTGCGGCCTGCGGCCCCTGGAGGTCCGCGACCTGGCCGGCTGGGAGTGGGTGTTCGAGACCTGGATCCAGCGCGAAGCCGAGATGGGGAGTGTCGTTCCCGCGGTGCTCAACGCCCGCCCATCCATCGCATGCAAGCCCCCGGAGAGTGACGAGGGCGAAGATCGGGCCGGACCCGCCCGGGCGGCTACGGTCTGAAGGTAAAGAAAGCTAAGATGGCACGCCAACGGGCAGGCGCCCCCCGACCGAACCTCCAACTGGAGCTTTTCGGAGGTCCCGCGCTCTGGCGTGGCGACCGCATCGTGAGGATTTCCCCCTTCCAGGGCTGTCTCCTCTCCATCGTCTTCGTCTGCAGCGCGGACCGTATACCGCGCGCCATGGTCCAGAACCTGCTCTGGAATCCGGGTCCGGCAAAGTCCATCCGGCACCGCCTGAGCCAGCTCGTATACCAGGTGAACCGGCACTGTGGCGTCAGGGTCCTCGAGTTCGACAGGGAACACCTGTGCCTGAACCGTCAGCAAGTCTCATGCGATCTCAACGACTTTGACAGGATGATCGAGTCCCGGCAATTCGAGCGGGCGTACGAAATGATCGACCTCGGATTCCTCTCTGCGCTGGCCGTCAAGACGACTGCAGGGCTTTCCGATTGGCTCGGTGACAAGCGGCGGGAGCAGCGCGATCGGCTCGAGACGGCGGCCCGCGCGTACCTCGATAGTGCCGAGTCGGCTAGCGACGGAGGCCGCGCACGGAGCGTGGGGGAGGTACTGTTGCGGCTGAACCCGGGAGAGGAAACCGATCTCCGCCGGGCCATGCTCGCATCCGCCGAGAGTGGCAGCGTGCGCGAGGCCGAGACGGTGTACGGGGCGTTCGCAGAACGCGCTTCGCAGTCCGGGGACTGGGAGCCCGCGCCGGACACGGCGATCCTTCTGCGGCGCGTGCAGGCGGAGGCCACAACGGCGTCCGGAGACGCGGGCGGCAGCGAGGACTCCCGGACGGACGCCCGCCCCGTGGGCTGGGACGGGAATGACAACCCACTATCCGTTGCCATCCTGCGGGAGAACCCGGGCGAGGGTTGGCGGACCATCGCGGTCGTCGGTGACGAGGGAGCCGGCAAGACCCTGCTCGTTGAGGGCGCCCTGCGGAGCGCTCGTCTCAGGGGACACCGGGTGGCGATGGCTTCCGCGACTGAACTGGAATCCCGGATCCTGCTGAACCTTCTGATCGAGCCACTGAACTGCGAGTGGGTCAAGCCCCTGCTCCGCAAAATCCCGGACCCGTGGAAGGCGACGGCCCAGTCCCTGCTTCCCCGGTTTCGGGAGGAGGGCATGCACCTGCCAACCACGCACCATCCAACGGCGGACACCCTGCCCAGACGGACGTGCGAGGCGCTCCTTGAGCTCTTCAAGTGCGTGGCGAAGTCCCAGCACACGATCCTCTTCCTGGACAACTTCCACTGGACGGACGAAGCCACGCTCACAGCCCTCGATTTTCTGATTCGGCGCTGGGATCGGGACCTGTTCACACTCGTCGTCGCCTATCGGCCGGAGGAACTGAGAGGAAACAGGACCGCACATGAGACCAACCTCCTGTCTTTCGATCCGGAGGCGATGGTCATGAAGATGAATCGGCTGAACGCCGAGCCGGCACGGAAGCTGGTCAAGCGGGTGAGTGCGAGGGATCTGCCCGACGCCGCGATCGAACGGATCGTCGATCTGGCGGGGGGCAACCCGCGGTTTCTCGTTGACCTGGCGGCGACCTGGCCGTCCGAACCCCCGCGGCATGGATTTCGCGAGCAGCTTTCTGTGCCGCCATCCGCCCGCCGGGCGCTCAGGCGGCGTATGCACGCCCTCTCCCACCATGCGAAGGCCGTGGCCTCGTGCCTCTGCGTACTCGGGACCGTGGTGACTTTGCCAGACGTTGTCCGCCTCATGGACCTCAGCCGCGGGGAGTGCGTCGATGCACTGGAGGAGCTGCACACCCGCGGACTGCTGGACTGGATCAACAAGGACATCGGGTTTCGCTACTGGATCTTTGGCGTCGCCCTCTACGAGAATCTCAGCCCGGCCCGCCGCTCCGTGCTGCACACACGGGTTGCCGAGCTGTTGCACAACAAATTCGGCGGGGGTCATGCCGACCGGATTGCCCTGCACTACTACTGGGCGGGGAAACACGATGTCGCTTACGAGTACGCGATCAGGGCGGCGAAGAACGCGGCACCCTCGGATGTCGACAAACGGCTGTTTTGCCTCACGCTGGCCCATGATGCAAGCGATGGCGTGCGGCGCGGGGTCGCGGCCCTGGAGCTTGCGAGGCTGAACCAGCGCTGCCGCCGGCTGGACACCGCGCTGCGCCACGCGGAGGAGTTGCTTCGCGACCCTCGCGGACTCATCGATGCCGAGATCGGCGAACTGCGACTGATCGCCGCCGACGCACAGCACCGTCTGAGCCTCGCGGGAACCGCCCGCACGATGGACGATTTCGCCGCGATCGAGGAGGCAGCTCCCGGGCGCAAGGGTGAGCGTCTGCGCGCCGCCGTTCTGGACGCAACCGTTCAGCTGCTCGACCGGGCGGGCGATCGCGAAGCGGTGCTCGAACAGGAGGCCCGCATCGCCAGGCTCGAGCCCATGTCCGATCCGGCAGCCCGTTCCCGCGTATTCGCCGCGCTCTCCACCGTCGCCTCCCAAGGTGACCCCGATACCGGAATTGCGCTCGGTCGCCAGGCCGTCGAAGCCGCGCGTGAGGCGGCGCTTCCAGAGGAACTCGCGCTGGCTCTGCAGAGACTCATGGTCGCTTTGGCCGCTGCGGGCCGGCTTGGCACCGAGGACGGCTGGAATGCGCTGGACGAAGCGAGGAAGGCCCATGGCGAGGCCGGCCACGCCGCCGCTTTCGCTTTGTCCCTCCTGCACGTGACCGACTGGCAGACTGCGACCGGTGACCACGAGGCCGCAGAGGCGACGCTCGGCGAAGCCACGACCATGGTCGCGGACATGGACTGTCCCGAGATTCGAATGCTGGAGGCGCTGGTTCGGGTCAACCTGGCGATCGCGAAGGGCGACATCGAGGCAGCCCGGGCTTCGCTTCGGAGGGGTCACGGCATCGTTGCCGTTGCGCCCGAAAGCGAGGTCTCCGCGCCGCCCGTCCCACGGAGAATGGTCCTGGCGCTGAACGGGCTCGAGGGCAACGTGCTCCTTGAGTCGGGTAAGATCGGGCTGGCCAGTCAGGTCGAGGAGCGCTCACCCCTGCCCGATTCACTGGAAGACGCGCCGCCGGGCCTGATCCTCTTCCATTCGCGCCTGGCGTCCCGCAAGGGCGACGTGCCGGGCGCCCTGGCCCTGCTCGGGAAAGCCATTGCGGCAAACGAAGGCACGCGGCCGATGGTATGGCTGCGGCTGGCCCTGGAGGCTGTGCGCCTGGCACGCAGGAGCGGAACGCCGCAACCGGAGCTGGCCGCCAGGGCCCGCGCGACAGCCAGCCGGCTGGGTCTCGCCAGTCTCGCGCACGAATTCCTGCCATTCTGTGCGCGCACCGAAGGGGCATGAAACCCTCCTTTGACCTGCGTGGCGCGCTGCCACTGCTGTCGTCGCTGATTATCGCCTGCAGTGGGGACGGGGCCGGATCCGCCGCGTCCGCCCCGTCGGTCTGGATCACGGAGGCCGAATACCAGTTCGGCGACGCCCCGGAGCGGGACGTGCTCTTCGCGGACGTGCGTCTGCGCGTGGGCTCTCTGCAAGACCGCGTCCTTGTCCTGGATACGCAACACTCGCAGGTCAGCGCATGGACTCCCCGAGGTTCCATCCTCTTCGTAATGGGCCGAAGAGCCATGACTTTTGGAGAGTTCGATTTCCTCAGTGCTCTTTTCGTCGAGGCAGGCGGCTTCTCGGTCCTGCACCGATATGGAACGGGTGTCGCTCACTACACGGCGAGCGGTGAGTTGGAGCGCATCGCTCAGGGACCGGCATGGCGTGTCCGCTTCGAGGGCTTGGACCTCAAGCTGTTTTCCGTCAAAGGGGGAACCTACCTGGGCCTTCCGTGGATCATGCCGGAAGCGGAAGTCGGAGTCGCCGGCGCTCGCCCTTTCTCCCGGCAGCCCCTATTGCGCGTTCGTTCCGCGGGCGAGAACCGGTGGCATGATCCCGAGCCCCTGCTCTGGCTGGACTTCACCAACCGCGCGCTGGCCGTGCAGCTCCCCGACGGTGACCGGGTGTTCATGGCGCAGCCGTTTGGAGATGCGGACCAGGTCCGATTTGAACCGGACCGGGCCGTGGTGATGCGGCTGAAGGACGGGCCGGGCGCGGTGGAGTTGATCGAGGTGGACGCACAAGGCGATACGGTGTGGCACCGGCGCCTGCAGTTCGAGCCGCGGACGCTCACCGGGCAGATGATCGACGACTACGTCGAACGGCACGTCCAGGCCCTTGCGCCGGGTCTCGAACAACGCGCGTCGCCCGAGGAGTTGCGCCAGTTGTACCACGACGTGCTGTACAAGCCCGAATATCTGCCGGCGGCGGACCGGCTCTTCCTTACCGCCTCCGGCGAAGTGTGGCTCCGGACCATGGAGAAGTCGGACACCCTGCGCATGCACTACGCGGTGAGGCGGGGCGATGCGGAAGGGGAGCCCCGCCGGGTGCTGCTGCCCGAATGGCTGTCAATCCAGGATGCAACCGAAACGCATGTCTGGGGGATCCGGTACGCCAGGGGCAAACCACAGGTAGTGGGGCGACGTCTGGTACCGGTGCGGGAGTGATCCACACACCGGTGTGACATATCGCTTTCAATATCACCCGAGCCGTAAAGCCTCGAGACAGACCTCACGCGTCAGCGGGCCCTCGTGCCCCTCCAGCACCCTCGCCAGCATCCCCGTCACATTCGCGACCGCGAAGCTGATCCCGCTCAGGTTGTGCTCCCTGGGAACCCCCGGAATCGGCCTCGGGTAGGGCGCGGCGGCCACCACCCCCACCCCGCCCCCCTCCCCCCCCCGCACCGCCACGCACCCGCGCGGCAAGTCCTCGTCCATCACCACCCCGACCGCGCGCGGCAGCGAGCCCGGCCACCATCGCTGCCCGTCGGCAGTCTCCGCCGCCACCACCACCCCCCCCGCCGCCCCCAACCGCTCCACCGCCGCTTCCAGCATCGCCGCGTGCTCTTCCCGGAGCGTGCCCAGGCTCAGGTTCACCACGCGCACGCGCCGCTCCGCCGCCCAGTCGATCGCGGCCACAAGCGCGCGCACGCTCGTCTTCAAGCGGTCCGGGAAGACGCGCACCGCGAACAGCTCCGCCCCCGGCGCCTTCTCCTGGATGGCCGCGAAGACGGCTGTTCCGTGCCCGAGCCGGTCGACGTAATCGCTCTGCGTTTCGCCGGACAGCGCGATCCGGACGCCTCCGGCCACCTTCCCCACATGCGGGTGGCCCGGGTTGACCCCGCTGTCGATCACGGCCACCGAGACGCCGCTGCCCTGCAATCCCCTGACCGCGGGCGAGTCAATGCACAGATGGGACGGCCCCGACGCGCGATCCCCGGTCCTCACGGATGCGAACCCGCTAGCCCCCAGGCTGCAACACGAACTCCGCCACAACCGGGTAGGCCCGTGCCGTACTGTTCATCACGAAGAGCGTGTCGCCCCGCATGGCGCCCAGGCCACCGTGCAGCAGGGACTCGCCGTCTTCGACAACCATTCTCATCCTGAGCGTCCCGTCGTAGTCCCTGGCTTCGCGGATCACGATGCCCGATCGAAACGTCACCGAGGTGGAAGTCCTCTCTACGGGACCCGGTGTCGAGCCACCGAACAGGGCCATGGTGGCGCCACACCGGACGCCGGCGGAAGACGGGTTCTCCAGCCCGTCCTCCCGCAGATCGGCAAAAGAGGTCTGGAAGTGGAGCCGCTCCTCTCGGGTATCCGCAGTTACGCCCACTCCCTCGAAGACCCTCTCATTCATGGCGACGATCATTGTGCGATCCGCGCCCCTGTGAACGCACGCGGACAGGTGCCTCAGGATTTCGGCCATTTCGGCGTTTTCGGTGGTCTCGAACCACACCTCCCGCAGCTCCCCGGTTGCACGATCGATCGATTCAACCGTCGCGCGGCCCACGTCGCTCCTGGTCACGAGCAGAGTCGATTCATCGAGGACCGCCACACGATCCAGCGTGCGGAAGGCGCCCACTCCCGTGGGGATGAACCGCCTCACTTCGGTTCCGGCAGGATCCAGCACGACGATGTGCGATGTCCCCTGGTCGTACACGAAGAGCGTATCCGCATCGGTGGCGAGCGCCGTGATCATCTCGAACTCGCCGGGCCCCTCGCCGCACGCTCCGAGTTTCTCGCGCACCACCCCGCTCGGGCGCTCGATGACGGTGAGGATGCACGGCTCCGTGATGTCCGCCACGACCATACTGCCATCGTCCCGCACCGCCAGTGCCCAGGGCATGCCGAACGAATCGTCCCCCGACAGGCTCCCGTATTCGCGGATGAGCACCGGGACCAGCGATGAATCGGGCGTAGGCGACTCCACGCGGACGCGGCTGAATCCGGCGAACAGATCGGGATTGGGCGGGGTGTCGGTGCAGGCGGCGAGGGCCAGGCAGAGCAAGGGCGCAACTCGATCGGGGAATTGGCGCGCGGATAGACAAGTCATTCTGAAGATTCCCTTTTGCAATTCGCGAGTCGTCAGCTCGTGTCGGCTCTGTCGGGGAGTGTGGCGACCGACAGGCCCCGCCCGCGTGGCCGCAGGGCGCACAATGCGTGCTCACTGGACACCTTCGGTCCATACGGTCACGGACATTCTCCCGAGGCAAGGTAGAGAATCTGGCGCTTGGGTACCGTCCTCGCTAGTTTGGGTGATGTGGCAAAGACCCGTGATCAAGGGGATCACTTGACCACGGGTCCCGGCTTGCCATCATCGCTCGCGATGGAAACAAGCAGTCGCTCTAGCTGCGGCGGTGGCATAGTCGTTGAAAGGGGGGTAAGGGCTGGATGGAGCGCCGGGGTGTTGAACCCCGCAGAGCTGGGTCTAAACCCCAGTCCGGTGCCCACCACGCGCCCCTCCAGCCGCCTTAGCCCTCGTCCTCGGAGCAATCCGGGGGCGAGGGTTCGGGATGGGCGAGCCTAATGGTCCCGCTCATGAACATGTGGATCAAATCCCATTCGTCCTTCGTGATTCCTTTCGGCGCCCTGACTTCAACCGGGTTCACATAGTTCGGAAGGCGGAACAGGTGAGAGCCCCAGCCTGCAGCAAGGTGGTCTTCGTGATCGTTTTCAACAGGAGGTGTCGCGGGTCCCTTCTCCGTCGCCTTCCGCGGCGACTCCCGTTGGAGTTTCTACGGTCCCCGCGGTATCGTCCACCTCTTGTTTCGTCTTCGCCGGACGCGGCCGGGGCGGGGCTTTGAAATAGGGCGAGTAGCTGACACCGGCTTCACGGAGCGCGGCCAAGAAGAAACGCACGGCACGACTCGGTACTTCCCCGAACGCTGCCATGCTCTCGAAAGCACCTCCAGAGCTGGTCTGCGGTGCCCGTTTCCAGCGATAGTTCTGAGATTAGTGGAGCGTAGGCGGTCATGATCACGCCACAGCGAATCCTCCCACTCCTCGCTCGTTCCGTGGTTATTCGCCAAACGCGAGCATCCGTGGGCTCTCCATCGGAGTCCGTCAGCTCCAAGAACGCCAACGCCACCCGTATGTTACTTTGGGTAGCACCCGACATCCGACTCATCACAGTGCGGTCGATTCTGTGGGGCACGCCCATATCGGCGAGCAGCTCGAGAAACGTTATGAAACTCTTCCATGAGGCGTAGGGGGCCGTAGTCTGCTGGTCCTTGGCTTCAGACATTCTGTATCTCCTGGTGCCAGATGAGCAAAAGCGTGTCTATGACGTTACTACATTCCTGACTCGTGAGCAAATGGCACCGACGTCTAACCCAAAGCACGCCGGTGCATAGATGCTGCACACGACAACGGTGTTCTGTGACCTTATGGGATACCAATATCTCCATGTATTCAGCAAGTTAGCAGAGTAGTCACATCGTATATGACCCTCTATGTGTGGAACGCATGATCGCAAGATGATCTCGTGTTGGAGACCACCCCACGGATCCCACTGAGTCTCTACGACTCCTCCAACGGAACTGCGCCGCAGTTGGAGACGACCTCCGCTTCACCCCTTAGGGGAGTCGGAGTACTCCGCCACGCCCTCGATGGCGACATGGAAAGGTCGCCTAGTCTGTCCAAGCCCCCCAACTCCCGTCTCCCTGAACCCGCCCCCCGTCCAGCACCACCACCCGGTCCGCCGATCGCATCAGCTCCTCCCGGTGCGTGATCAGCACGGTGGTGCGGCCCTTCATCACCTCCGCGTAAGCGCGCACCACGTGCGCTTCGGTCGCCGCGTCCAGCGCGCTCGTGGCCTCGTCGAGGACCAGGACGGCGGGGTCCACAAGCAGCGCCCGCGCGATCGCGACCCGCTGCCGCTCGCCAGCCGACAGCGCCTGGCCGCGTTCCCCCACCAGGGTGTCGAGCCCGTCGGGCAGCGTGGCGACGAACGTGGCCAGACCGGCCCGCTCCACCGCGCGCATCACTTCGTCGGCGCCGGCGTCGGGCCGGGCGTAGCGGACGTTCTCCAGTATCGAGGTGTTGAAGACGAGGGCTCCCTGCTCGACCACCGCGACGCGCCCGCGGAGCTCGGCCAGCGCGACATTGCGGATGTCCGTCCCGTCGAGGAGGACCCTGCCGCGATCGGGGTCCACGTGCCGGATGAGGAGGTCGGCCACGGTGGACTTGCCGCACCCGGATGGCCCCGCGAGCGCCACCACCTCACCCGGCGCGATCGTCAGCCTGAAGTCCTCCAGCACGGCGCTGCCCCGTCCGTGCCCGCACGACACGTCCTCGAACACGATCTCCCCGCGCACCGCGCCCAGCGACACCGGCTCCGCCGCCTCCACCACCTCGACCGGCTCGTCGAGCAGCTCGTGCACGCGCCGCAGCGACACCCGCGCCGCCGCCATCCCCGTGTACAGCCCCATCAGCCCCTGCACCGGCCCGATCAGGCGGATCTGGTACGCCATGAACGCCGTGAAGGTCCCCAGCGTGACCGCGCCGCCGATCACCCGCCACCCACCGTAGAGGAAGACCACCGCCGTGCTCGCCGCCAGCAGCAGCGCCGGCAGCCCTCCCGCCAGGTAGCTCAGCCGCTGCATCCGCATGAGCGACGCCACGAACGAGTCGTTGCGCCTGCGGAACCGCGCCGCCTCCCGCTCACCCGCGTTCGACGCCGCCACCAGCCGCACTCCGGCCAGCGTCTCGATCAGGAAGGCCCCGATGCTCGCGCTCCGCTCCCGCATCACCCGCACCCGCACCTCCAGCCGCCGCCGGTAGTGCACGATCGCCCAGATCGCCGGAGGCAGCAGCGCCGCGGCGGCCAGAAAGAGCCGCCAGTCCAGCCACAGCAGCATCCCCACCGTGCCCGCGAGGAAAGCCACGTTCCCCACCCAGGCCAGCGCCGCATCCGCGAGCACCCGCTGGATCTCGCTGATGTCGTTGTTGATCCGCGACATGATCTCGCCGAGCGGGGTCCGCGCGAAGAATCGCGGCGACAGACGGTGCAGGTGCCGGTACAGCGTCACGCGCATGTCGAAAAGGATCTCGGCCGAGATCTTCGTGTAGCGCATCCCGCTGACGAAGTTGAGCACAAAGCTGGCCAGCGTGACCGCCGCGAAGAGACCGACGATCCGCACCAGGGCGTCCGTGTCCTGCCCCAGCAGCGCGTCATCAATGAGGGAGCGGGTGAGGAAGGGGATGTAGAGCGCGAGCGCGGTGCCCGCGAGGTTGATGGCCAGGATTACGGCGAGGCGGCGCTTGTAGGGCACGAGGTAGCGAAGTCCTCGCCTGATCTGAGCGTCGAGTATGGCCATTCGGTCGTCTCCGCGTGGGGGCTAGCCACCCCGGCGGATTCGATAGCCCTCGATTCTCTCGACGCCGAGTTCGTCCTGCCGGACGATCACAAAGTAGTCTCTGTCAATCCAGCACGTCGTGGTGTACTGGCGACACAGGTGCCGATCCGGTGCGGCCGGGTCCGGCGGAAACGCAAGGGCCCCCAACCACCGTCCCTCCGGGCTGAAGACGCTCCACTGGTCGGGGATCCCGGACTCCGAGGCCGACCACTCCCTGACCCACAGGTGCCCGTCCGCATCCACGAGGAGGGCTTCGACGGCAGGGTAGTCCGTCCTCCTGGGCAACGCCTCATCTTCTGCCGTCGGTGGGGGCCAACCTGCCATCTCCATGATAATGGCCCAATGCTCCCTCTCGGCCTTCCGCGCCTTGTCGGTCACGGGCGGCGGCTCGGTGGTGCGCCGAATGATCCGCACCAGCGTACCGTCGAGAGTCCGCTGATGGATTCCCCCGTCGTCGTTGCTGATGTAGACCAGCGGTGGGTCGCCGCCCGCCGCCAGGTGAGTCTTCCACGGTCGGGCGCAGCCGAAGGAATGTGTGTTGTGAGTGTCGTCGATCCTCAGGAGTTCTTCCCCGGGCGCCGTGACTTCCGCTTCCAGCACACGACCGCCGGCCGGCCCCGACACTCGAACCTCTTCTGCCAGGTGGGCGCACTTGTCCGGAGATTCGTCCCCGGCCGTGGCCCTGGTCCCCGCCACAAAGGACCCGTCCGGCAGGGGCAGCCTGAGCGATTCCGACCCGGCGCCGTGTTCCAACATCCGGACAATGTCGGGTGAACGTTCCTTGAGCAGCTTGCCTTCAGTATCGAAATAGTCGATCGATGTCAGGAAGGAATCCCATACGACCAGTGTGTCGGGCGGCAGATACTGGAACGCCAGCGGATGTCTGAACTCGCCCGGCCCTTCCCCCGGTCCACCGATGGTCCTGGACAGCTCGCCCGAGGGTTCGAAGAGCATGAGCTGCTTGCTCCCGGACGAGAGGACCGCCACCCGGCCGTCCGCCAGACGGGCCAGTCCGTCCACTCGCCAGATCAGCTGGGATGAGTCGTTGGCCACTCCGGCCAGGTCGTCCGCCCCGCCCAGCACGAACTCCGGCACGGAGTCGATGGTCCAGAACTCGCCCGCCGCGTGCTCCGGCGCATGATTCTCCACGATCTCGATTCCGGCGGAGTCCCACACGGTGACGGTCGGCTGTTCGGCGGCCCCGCTCTCATCGGACGGGGCCGGATCGCACGCCAGCACGGAGATGGCCACCGCAAGAATCGCCCCAAGACCAAGTCGCCTGAACATGTGCTCTCCTTTCGCGCCCGAATGCGTGAAGGATGGGCGAGTGTGGGCGAGCGGGCCAGGAAGGCGGTTGAGATCGCAGCGGGTCGACGCCTTGGTCGCCCTTGCGCGAAGGCCCGCTCCATGCCCCTACTATTGGGTAGGCCTCACCATCATTTGGCGGTGCATACCAACCCACCCGTGCCCAAGGAGAAAGCCGAATGGGTGCTCGCAACCTCACCACCCACTCCCGCGTCCTCGTGATCGCGGTCGCCAGCCTGCTGGCCGTCGTCGGATTCAGCAGCCCGCTGGCCTCCCAGGCCCCTGTCGTCGAGCTTCCCTCGGAGGATCTCGAGCTTGCCGCCGAGTTCGGCGACGTGTTCCGGGTGGGCGACGGCGGTGCGGAGTGGGAGTTGCTGACCTCCATCACATCCCTGGCGTTCGACGCTTCCGGCAACCTTCACATCACCGATGTCGGACCGGGCGGCGACGACATGCGGATACTGGTCGTGGACTCCCGTGGCGAGCTCGTGAGGGCGTTCGGTCGTACCGGGGAAGGGCCGGGGGAGTTTCGGGCCGCCAACTCCGCCGTCGTCCTCCGGGACGGGACGACGGTGGTGCCCGACTATGGACACAGGGCGTACCACGTCTTCCGGCCGGGGGGCGAGTTCGACCGGATGGTTCGGTTTTCTTCGGGGGCCGAAAACGAGTCTGCCGAGGCGAACCAGCTCCCGGCGCTGGGGCGGGGGCTTAGCGTCAGCGGCAGTAGCATTTTTCCCCTTCGGCGGGGGGAGGCCGGCGGAACGCTGCTCGGCTATGTCCATTCTACGCTCGGCGTGAACGCCTCCGTGACGGCGGATGGCGGCCGTTCGCTCCGGTTCGGGTCGCGCCCAGGCCCCAGAGTGCTCGAGCGCTTGAGCCTCGACGGGAGCCACGCCCGCGTTGAGGAGCTCGTTGGGGCCTGGGTTCCCCCGGGGACCGACCGGAATCCTGTGCCCGCCTTTGCGCCGAAGCTCCTGTTCGATGTCCTGCCCGGCGGCGGGTTTGTGTTCTCGGACTCCACCGGATATGCGATCAAGTTCGCCAAGCCCGACGGGACCGTCGACCGGGTGTTGACCAGACCGGTCGAGGCGCGCGCGGTGACGGAGGAGGAGCGGGACCGGTATCATGAGCAGCGCGAGTTGGAGGCCGCGGAGCTCAGGCGGACATTCGCAGGGAGACAGGGGTCCGTCGTTGTTGATGACAGCTTTCTCGAGCTTGACCCGGACTATCCGGTCTTTGCGAGAATCCCGGTTGTTGACGACCTGAGAGCCACTTGGACGGGCAGCGTCTGGGTGCGGCGCACTCCGCAGGGCGGCTACCCGTGGGAGGATCACGTGACCGGCGGTATGATGAAGCCTGCGGGATTCAATCTCGACGCCTCCGCGGCTCCCGTGTCGCCCATCGACGTCATCAGTGCCGACGGCAAGTACGTCGGGACTTTTCCCGCACAGAGCGGAGCCATCATGTTTGCGGCGTACGGGCCCGGCGGGCTGGCCGCCTACGTCGAGCACGACGAGCTCGACGTGCCCACGGTGGTGGTCAAACGTCTCCCGCCCGAGGTGAGATAGCCGGAACAAGAAAGGGTGGGCGAAGTCAGACTGCAATTCGAGCGGTCGATCCGGGACCATTCCGCCGCGTCCCTTCGCCAGGGGCCGGATCGCACGCCAGCACGGAGAGAGCGACCGCAGCGAGCCCGCTCCTGACCGGGATCCGGCACATTACGATTCCTCCATCGCGACATCCCTGTGAATCCGGTACCCCTCCACCCGTTCAACGCCCAGCTCGTCCTGCCGAACCGTCAGGAAAAACTCCCTCCCCACCCAGCATGGCAACCTGGTGCGAGTTGGCTGACGATGACCACCGATCTCGTCCCTCTCGGTCCCCGAAAGCCAGTGGCACAGGTGGAGGTCCCTTCCCGCGAGATCCGTTGGCACGGCCAGGGCGCCAAGCCACCGTCCCTGCGGGCTGAAGATGCTCCACTGGTCGGGCACCGCCGCTTCAGACGCCGTCCACTCCCTGACCCAGAGATAGCCTTCCGCATCGACGACGAGTGCTGCGATGCGTGAGAAGGTCCTTCGCACGCTCGGTTCGTCACGGTCTTCCTGCGGTATCGGGGGCATGCCCATTGCCTCACGTTGTCGGGACCGCAGTTCCCTCTCGGCCCGCCGCACCCTGGCCGCGATGCCAACCGTATCGGCCGTACGCCGAATGATCCGCAACAACGTGCCATCGAGCGCCAATTGGTGAATCTCGTCGCCGCGGACGACGTGTATCGAGAGTGGATCGCCACCCGCTGCCATGTGAGACGCGGGGCCGAGCGTGTGTGCCGCATTTGCGTGGTCAATCCTTATGTACTCAGGGAGAGTCGGGGACCTCGGAAGCCTCGCTTCCTCGCGGAAAAACACGCGTTGGGGGGCGGCCGCCACGACCAGAGACCCGTCCGGGAGCGGAAGCCAGGTGTGTTCGCCCGAGACTCCGTGATCTCGCAGCCTGGCGTAGTCGACCGACCGTTCTCCGAGGACCGCCCCACCACTGTCGAACCGGATCGTCGAGGTCATGCCGTAGTCCCACACCTCCAGCGTATCGGGCGGGAAGTACTGGAGCCGTTCCGGGTAGATGAACTCGCCGGGGCCCCGGCCCTCGCGTCCGATGGTTCGGGACAGTTCACCGGTGGCCTCGAAGATGAGGAGCTGCTTTTGCTCGGACGAAAGCACCGCCACCCTACCGTCCGACAGTCGCGCCAGCCCCACCACGCTCCACACCAGGCCGGCGGGCGTGTCGGCCGGCGTGCCCGGTTCGTTTGCCCCGCCCAGCACGAACTCCGGCACGGTGTCGACGGTCCAGAACTCGTCCGGCGCGTGCTCCGGCGCATGATTTTCCACGATCTCAATGCCGGCGGAGTCCCAGGTGGTGAAGGTGGGTTGTCCGGCGGGCCCGCTCTCGTCCGCGGGGGCGGAATCGCACCCTGCCACGGCGAGGGCGGCCGCGAGAACGGCCCCGAAGCCAAGTCGCCTGAACATGTGCTCTCCTCTCGCGCCAGTGGGCGCCACTCGCGTCAGCCTGCGGGGCGCGTTGCAGCCGCCGTCGCTATCTCTCCCGCCGAATCCGGTACCCCTCCACCCGCTCCACCCCAAGTTCGTCCTGCCTGACGACCAGAAGGAAGGCCCTGTCGACCCAGCATAGAACCCGCCTATTCCCTCCGCACGAATTGGGCTCCGCTGGACCGGGAGCCCACGGAAACGGCAGAACTCCGAGCCATCGTCCCTCCGGGTTGAAGACGCTCCACTGGTCCGGGGTCCCCGATTCCGAACCCGACCACTCCCTGACCCAAAGATACCCCTCCGGATCCGCGAGGACGCCGGCTGTTGGCGGGTGGGTTTCCTCCCTCTCAACCATCTGTTCCACGATGTCTCGCGGCACCGGTGACCCCATCGCCTCCGCGGACAGGTATGCCCTCTCCACGATGTTCCGGTACGCCCGATCCGTGACCGGTATCGGATCGGTCGTGCGCCGTATGATTCGCAGGAGGACTCCGTCCAGCGAAAGCTGACGGATCTCGTTCCTGCCGCGCCCGCTCAAGTAGATCGAGGGTGGATCTCCGCCGGTCGCGATGCCGGACCTTGGACCGAGCACCTGCGGGCGATAGCTGTCGTCGATCCTCGCGTAGTCGACACGCGCATCATAGGTCATGAGCGAGGATGTCCGTCGATTCCAACCCTTCAATTCAAACAACTCGTTGTCGGGCCCGCCAGCCACGGACACGACGAAGGCCCCATCCGGCAACGGACGCACAAACGACTCGCCGGACGCTCCGGCCTCCCGCAGCCGCGCCTGGTCGACCCTGCGTTCTCTCAGGAGATTCCCGGCGGTATCGAAATAGCTGATCGAGCTCATGAAGTAGTCCCAGACGACCAGCGTGTCCGGCGGCAGGTACTGCAACCACTCCGGGCGGGTGAACTCGCCGGGGCCTTCCCCCCCGCGCCCAATGGTTCTGGACAGTTTTCCCGATGGATGGAAGAGGAGGAGTTGTTTGCCCATCGAGGAGAGGACCGCTATGCGACCGTCCTCCAACCGGGCAACCCCGACTGTCTCCCATATGAGTTGTGTCGGAGTCGTTGGCCAGCGCATCGAGGTCGTCCGCCCCGCCCAGCACGAACTCCGGCGCGGAGTCGATGGTCCAGAACTCGCTCGACCTCCCACTCCGGCGCGTGGATTCTCCACGATCTCGATACCGGCGGAGTCCCAGACGGTGAAGGTCGGTTCCGCCTCGGCCGTCACCTTCGCCGGACGGCGGCTGACTCACACCCGGATCCTGCAAGAATGGCGATCGCGATTGCGGTGAAAAGGGTTGATCGCTTGCGCACTCTGTCCTCCCCTCAGTTCGCCAGAGCGATATCGCGGCGGCAACACATGTCGGCGGATCCCGGCCCGTCTGCCCCCTAACCCCCCCGAGGCCCGGTCCCCTCCGGGATCATCAGGAAATCCGTCATGTCGGCGTCGAACGTCACCGTCCGGATGAACTCGTAGCTGTCGGCGTCGTAGATGTCGATCGTGGCGCCGGCGTTGTAGATGTACAGGAATTCGCCGTTCGAGCTGACCTCCAGGCTCATCCGCGGCCGTCCGGGGAAGCGCTGGCGGCTCTCGACCCGCCGACCCTCGACATCGAAGGTCCAGAACTCGTAGTTCCCGATCTGCTGCACCAGGCCGTACGCCTTTTTGCCGCCGGGCGCGAGGCGGAAGCTGACTCCCTGACTGGGCCCCAGGGTGAAGAACTCGTACTCCTTCTCGGCCAGGTTGACGCGCGCGATCCCCATCATGCGGCGGTTCTGCACGGGGTCGGTGAAGCGCAGCAGGCTGGTATAGTAGCCGGGGTCGTCGTGGGGGCTCGACGGGAACCCGAAGCTCAAGCGGCCGAGTCCTTCCTCCAGCGGGCGGGAGAGGTCCCAGCGGTCGACCTCGCTGAAGTCGTCCGGATCCAGGACACGGATCTCGCTGCCGAAGAAGTACAGGTATTCGCCGTCGGGGGAGAACATGAGACGGGCCCGGGAGCGCAACTCCCCGTCCGGCCACGGGATCGTGTCGGTGACTTCCCCGGCCTCCAGGTCGTACTTCAACAGCGTCGGGTCGCCGATCTCCCAGCGGTCGATCTCCTTCGTGTAGCGCATGGTGTTGAGGATGACGAACTCCTCATTGGGGTCCACCGTCAGCCCCCAGATCCGCACCTTGGAGCGCCCGCTGCTCAGGCTGAAGCTGTCGATGGACTGGCGCGTCGCCACGTCGACGATCTCGATCTCCTCGAACTCGGCGTCACGCACGTAGATGCGCTCGTGGTCCTCCGAGAGGATCATCGAGGTGGGAATCCCGGTCGTCAGCTCAATCCGGTCCACGATCTCCATGGTGTTCTCGTCAATGACGTGGATCGCGTGATCATAGCCGGCCATGTAGATGATGCCGTTGCCGCCGTTTTGGGCCTGCGCGGGGACGGCGGAGACGGCGAGGACCGCCAGGGCGGCGGCGGTCGCGAGCCCGCAGCGCGACGTGGCGATCCGGCTCACGGGAAGATCAGGTCGATCTTGCGCCAGTCCTTCTGGGCGGACGCGCACTTCCCGGTCCAGTCGGGCGCGTGGTTCAGCTGGTCGGGCACGTGGGCGGGCCAGAAGCAGGCGAGGTGGCAGTCGAAGAGGTCGCGCTCAACGGGCTGGCATAGCCCCGCGGTGCCGCCGGTCGAGTCGACCTCCCAGCCGGGCGCGAAGACGAGCGAGCAGCCGAGCGGGATGTTCGGGCCGCTCTCGAGTGCGACGACATCGAGGTCGGCGGGGTCGCCGGATGCGAGTGGGCTGTCGGCGGGGACTGCGTCGGCTGGCGCTTCTTCGTGCTCCTGGATCCGTCGCGCCTTCTGGTTGATGGCCTTCAGGTGGTCCACTCTGGTTTCTCCCTTTAGCGCGGGTAGCCAACTGGCCCTCAACAATGGGCCAGCCGTCGCCCCCTTCGCAACATCAACCCTTCAGCAATCCGTAGAGCTCAACGAAGGGAACGTCCATTTCGTCCGTCCTCGCGAGGAGCACGTAGTCCTCGCCGATGTCCATCAGTTCCGAGCCCGCGGGAACCGCGACTTCGCCCAGCAGGCGGCCATCGGCGAGAAAGACTTCGTATGTGTCGTGGCCGGTCTCCGCTTCGCCCAACTGCCACATGCCCACCCAGGTGTTTCCGCTTCGGTCGACCCGTAGCGACCTGCCCCTGGGGATGAAGTCCGGGGCCGGGAAGTACTCTTCGACAACCGCCGGGGTCACGTTATTGAGCATGTCGGACATGCGCTGGTAGAACGCCGCGAGCACTTCACCGCTGGGCGCCATCGCGCCACCGTGTCGCCGGACAACCCGCAGAGTATCGCCAGCGGTCGTCATGAAGGTCAGCTCGTAGCGGTCGTGGCGCAGTGCGGCCACCACCGGCGGCGACCCCCCGACGGCCACTCGATCATCCCGCTCGAACGGATCGAACACATGGCGGTAGAGCCCATCGGATCCCCGGTGGTACCCATCCCCGCCCACGGTGAACAGACCGATCGTATCGAGGGGCGCCTGCCGCCACTGGGTCCGCAGCATACGGTATTCCCGCGTCCGCACGACACCTGGGGGAGGCAGAGCCGCCTCCCCAACGCTCTTGCACAGGAACAGGTCGTCGCCATTGAAGGTGACGTCACAGCCCGACCCATACGGAAGCGCCCAGTCGAACCGTTCATCAGAGATCAGCTCGCCCGACGAATTGAAGCGAATCCGCTTTTCGCTTCCACTGATCTGCACGCCTCCCGCGAATCTCGACAGTTCGTCCGTGAATTCAACCTCTCCCGGCCCCTCGCCCCGCCCCCCTGTCGTCACCAGGTGATTCCCCTGGCCATCGAAGAAACGGAGTTCGCGGGACGCCCCGTCGAGGATGGCGATCGTGTCCGGCGCCAGCCGCAGGGCGCCGACGATCCAGGTGAACAGGTACTCGGGCTCCTCCGTGCCGAGCCCGATGGCCACGGAGGGCTCCGGCGCGAGCCGCCAGGCGTCGCCGCCCGCCGCGATCCCCGCCCAGACGTCCACCACTGCGATTCCGGCCGAGTCCTCGATGGTGAAAGGGGCACCGTCTTCGGACGCGGCCGAGTCGCCTCCATCGCCTCCGGTGCAGGCGCCCAGCACGAGGCTCGCGATCAGCGCGGCAGAAAACGCCCCACTGCGCAGTGATTCATGACCGTCAATCATGAATCATGATCACCCATCATGATTCAAACTGCTCCAGATACCCCGGATTCCTGATCGCAATCTCCCCTCCTGCGCGTTTACATTCATGACCCGCTCCAACATAGGCGACCGGCACGCCCGGTGGCGAGTCCGGGGCGCAACTCCTCGCCCGGCGGCGGAAGTTTGACTATCGTACTCAGCCTGCCCGGAGGGATCCGATCCATCGATGTCTCCACGAGGAGACACGCGTCCTCGGCCAAGGAGGTGACTCGCATGAGCGTGGTTCTGAGTACTGTCAGCGCAATTCAACTGTGTGCCGGATGCGCCGTGGAATTCGAAACCCGGGTTACGCTGGGTGCGGCCGAGGATCCCACGGGCCCGGGGATCTTTGCGGAGGTTCTCGACATGGGGGACCAGGGATATCTGGTGAGCTCCGAGGTCCTCGGCGGCGTGGTGATCGTCTACGATTCAGAGGGGCGCTACCAGCGGGAGCTGACGCGCGAGGGGGAAGGCCCGGGAGAGTTGCGTGCCCCACCCAGGTTCGCCAGCGGCCCCGGTGGAATCATCCTGATGGAGCCGGGCTCCGCGAGATTGCATCTGTACACGAGCGACCTCGAATTCATCAGGACCTTGCAGGTTCCCGGGGCTGTCTTCCTGGGATCGATTCAGCCGAATCCGGCAACCGGGGGCTGGCTGGTCAGCTACCGTGGGGACGACTACGGCGAGAGGGGGATCCTGCTGCTCGACCAGGAAGCCAACGTGGTCCGCTCGATGCAGGCCGGTGAAGAGAGTGGGCGCGGGTTGGCGAGTTTCATCCCGGGCACCGACGGCATGATTTGGGGCAGTTCGCTTTTTGGGCTGATAGTACTCCTCAACGAAGATCTGGAACTCCTCGGCTCCCTGCAACTGGAACTGCCCGGAATGGAAGGGTGGGAGGAGTCTGCTCGGACCACCGGGGGGTGGCCGGCCCAGGTCAATGACATCCGCCTTGCGCCCGACGGCTCGGGCCTATGGGTCTTCGCAGCGGCGCCGGAAGAGAGGCTGGCCGCACTGAGCGTCGACGAATTCCGCGACGAGTTAATGGCCAACACGTCCGCGCTGGAGCGGGTTGTCGACGGCTACCTCTATTGGGTTCGGCTGGACGCGGATGGGCTGACCCTTGTGGGAATGGATCACTTCGACACCCTGGTGCGCCCGCTGGGCGACGGGGATCTCGCCTACGACCTTCTGGAGACGCCGGACGGGAACCGCAGGGTTCGGGTGGGACGGCTGCGCTTTACGAAGGGGGGCGGCTGAATCGTCGAGGCTCTCCGGCAGCAGTGGGACGCCGGCGTGGACCGGCCGGTTGTGGATAGTGAGCTGGTGGACTCCCTCACCCCTCAAACTGCTCCAGGTATCCCGGATTCTTGACCGCGATCTCCCCGTAAACCTTCAGGCACGTATCCGTCCAGCTCCGGATCCAGTCGCAGTAGTGCAGGTTCGCGTTGCCGGTGTCGCCGTAGCGGACGTGGGCTTCGTGATAGCAGCCGCCCGCGCAGAGCGGCCGCGCCCAGCAGGTGTTGCAGTCGGTCTTGTTGGCCACGTGGTGGTGTCCGAGGAACTCGAACTGGCGCTTGCGGTCGAGGCCGGTGTGGACCGACCCGATGCTGTGGTCGTCCGAACCTGCAAACCGGTGGCAGAGCGCGACTTCGCCGTCGGTCGCCACCCCCATCAGTCCCAGCCCGGCGCCGCAGGGGAAGGCCTTGCTGACCCCCTTGTGGATCTCCTCGATCGTGTCCTTGACGTTCGAGAAGCCGTGGTGCCGGTCCGCGACCGCGAACTCCAGGAACTCCTGCGCGAGCTCCTCGAACTGGTCCAGCATGTGGTTGAAGCCGGTGTCCTCGATCGCGTAGCCGCGTCCGTTGGCGGTCGTGACCGGGGCGAAGCCGACCTCCCAGAACCCGATCTCGTTGCGGAGGTGGTTGAAGATGCGCGTCACGTTCAGGGTCTGGCGGGTGAGCGTCACCCGGGCCCCGGTCGGGCGCGTGCGGTGGCGCTCCAGGAGCCGCTTGATCTTCGGCATCGCGTGGTCGTAGCTGCCCATCCCGTTCTTGAAGACGCGGAACCTGTCCTGCATCTCCTTCGGCCCGTCGATGCTCACGGTCACCCCGACGCGGTTCTCCGCCAGCCAGTCGATGACCTCGTCGCGGAGCAGCGTGCCGTTCGTGGTCAGCGAGAAGTCGACATCCTTGCCCAGCTCCTTCGCCCGTTCGCGCGCGTAGGCAGCCGTCTTCTTCAGCACCTTGAAGTTGAGCAGCGTCTCGCCGCCGAAGAAGGTGAGGTGCGCCACCGGCAGGTCGCCCGACTGCTCGAACATGAAGTCGACGCTCTTCCGCGCGGTTTCCTCGCTCATGTAGTTGGGCGCGGGGTCACAGGCCGTGTCGACGATCTTGTCCTCGCCGTACTCGTAGCAGTACGTGCACGCCAGGTTGCACTTGTTGGTGACGTTCAGGACCATCGTCGTGAGCGGGAAGTTGGGCTGCGGAAGGACGCGGGGGAAGGTCTCCTTCGGCGCGCTGGTGAGGCCGATCGCGCGGACCCGCACCAGTTCGGCGAGGCTGCGGCGCACGGTGGATTCGCCGTGGAGGGGGGAAACCGCGGTGATGATGGCGTCTTCGCTGGCCGGGCCCGTGTCCAGGGACTGCAGGACGGCGAGCGAAGCCGCGTCGAGGTGGAAGACGGCGGCGGAGGGGACCAGGTAGAGGAAGGTCTCGCCCCCGGCTTCGAAGGGGTGGAACTCGCGCTGGGCGAGGAAGGTGGGGTCGGGGGTGGGGTTCATGACATGACAGTAGGGGTATGTGGCGTCGGGGGCCAGAGTGGGCAGTGAAGGGGAATCGGCCAACGGTTGCGGGATTGGGGGTCGCTACCCACGCGCACCCGGACCCTAAGCCAGCAACACCGTGTATCAGATGCTATAATGGGATGACCCGGACTTAATCGTCCCAGGGCCCAGAGGCATTCGGAGGAACGATGAAACAGTTCGCCCTGGCGGGTCATCGCCTGTTTTTTGCGGGCGCCCGCCCGGCCCCGCTCCTCGTCTTGGCTCTCCTGCTTTGCCAGGCCTGTGCAGGCGACCCGGGCGCCGACCCGGCGACCGCCCGCGCCTCCGCCGCAGTCACCACATCCCCCACCCCCACCGGCCCCACCTGCGACCACTGGGGCTCGATCGACTTCTTCCGGGATGCCTCGCCGTCACTGGTACGCGAGTGTCTCCGGGCGGGCGCGGATCCCAACGGCCCCCCCGGCGTGTACCCCCTGCCTCCCCTTTTCGTCGCCGCCGGGTGGACGCCGCATCCGACCGTCATCTCCATCCTGATCGAGGCTGGGGCGGACCCGACGGCCCGTCACTGGGGGGGCCTTACTCCCCTGCATGAGGCGGCAGGTCAGCAGGCCAACCCCGAGGTTGTTGCCGCGCTCCTGGATGCGGGTGGGGATCCTGGCGCGCGTGACCGGGACGGCGTCTTCCCGCTTCACTTGGCAGCCGCGCGGAACAACAACCCCGATGTCGTCACCGCCATGGTGGAGGCCGGCGCCGACCCCAACGCGCGTGAAGCGTCGGGCAATACGCCCCTGCACCTGGCATGGACCTACAGGTTCTTCGATCACCGCCCGGTCGTGCGCGAACTCCTGCGCCTCGGTGCCGATCCACTCGCCCGCAACGATGCAGGAGAGATCGCCGAACAGACCCACTGTGACAATTGGAACACAGGCTACTTCGCATATTTGGCGCTCCCCGCGGACTACGTACGCTGCCTCGACGCGGGTGCGGACCCCAACGTGCGCGATGGCGAAAGGCAGATGCTGCTCCACCGGGCTCTGGAGATCCAGAACCCGGAGGTCACCGCCCTGTTGCTGGAAGCGGGCGCTGACCCCAACGCTGCGAACTCGTTTGGGAATTCCCCCCTGATGCAGGCCCTTTGGCTACGGTCCTACAACAACCCCGACCCCGAAAAGATTGCAACCGAACTGGTCCGGCTACTTCTGGCTGCGGGCGCGGACCCCAACGCGGACAGGTTCGGAAACACGCCGCTGTACAGCGCCGCCAGCCAAGGGGCTGCCGAATTGGTCGATGTCCTGTTGGAGGCCGGCGCGGATCCGAACCCGCCGACCCGGCGTGGCACATCGCCTCTCGGCGTTGCCATCCGATCCGGCCACACCGAAGTCATCCGGCTCCTGGAAGCTGCTGGTGCGGAGGCCAGCCCTCGGAACCAGGACGTGGCGGCCCCGCAGGAGCGAGAGCTCCCGGAAGCCTCCGACGCACCTTGCGACATCACCGACTGGACTCTCCTGCACCAAGCCCCGCCAGAAAGCATACATGACTGCCTTGAGGCCGGTGCCCAGGTCGACGCGCCAATTCAGTTCGATGGAACCCCGCTGATGTCCTTGGTGGGAATGCGCCTGACCCGGGAGGACTGGGCGCGCATCTGGGCCGCCCCCAGGAAGATTGCCGTCCTCCTTGCGGCTGGCGCCGATTCCAATGCGCCCAATGAAGGCAGGGAAACGCCGCTGCATCGAGTCGTCTCCTGGGACGGCGTCATTGCACGGAGCGCGGTTACGGCTCTGATCGAGGCGGGGGCCGACGTCAACGCTCCCGACCGGCGAGGGCAAACACCCCTTCACAGGGCGGCGGCGAGGGCGGATTCGAGCACCGTGGCCCGACTGCTGCTGCAAGCCGGCGCGGATGTGAGCGCCCGCACGAACCTGGGAGAGACCCCGCTGCATCTGGCTGCGTCGCGGCCGCGCGGCCGGTATGCATGGGAGGACCGGGCCCACGGGATCACCGCTCTTCTGGAAGCTGGCGCGGAGGTGGATGCGCGGACCGGTGATGGGCGCACCCCGCTGCACGTGGCCCTGGAATCGGACCGACCTGCCGCCGCAATCAAGCTGCTGGAGGCCGGTGCGGACCCGATGGCCCGGGACCTCGCTTTCAACCTCGCCGATCCGATGGCGTGCGAGCGCTGGGGTAAGGCAACGTTCTTTGCGCTTGCCAATGCAGATGTCGTGGCGGGCTGCCTCGAAGCAGGGGCGGACGCGAATCCGACCGCCGGAACGGGGGACCAGACCTTTCCGTCACTGCTGCACCTTGCGGCGCCCCACGCGTGGGATCCAGCGGTGATCACCACCCTGGTTCAGGCAGGGGCGGTTGTCGGCCCGCGCGATGGGTTCGGGCGCACGCCCCTCCATGCGGCTGCGGAGAGTCCCACCCCTGCCGCGGTGCGGGCGCTGCTCCAGGCCGGGGCGGATGTCCATGCGCAGGCCCGGGAGTTGGGCCGCTCTCTGTATAACTATCCCCGGGGATACTTGACTCCGCTGCACACTGCCGCGTCGAATCCGAACCCGGCGGTCGCCGCCGCTCTGCTTGAGGCCGGCGCCGATGTCGGGGCGCGCGCCGGGTATCGCGGCGGTACTCCGCTGCATGAGGCAGCCAGGAACCCGAATCCGGAGGTGGCGGAACTTCTGTTGTCGGCCGGTGCCAACGTCCACGCCCGCGAGTTCGCCAGGGGACCTGTTTCGGGTGTTTCTATCGGCGGAGTGGATTACACCACCCGCCGGCTGGGCGGAATCACCCCGCTCCACGTGGCGGCCCGGTTGAACCCGAACCCCGAGGTGCTGGCCGTCCTGCTGGAGGCCGGGGCGGATCCCACAGCCCGGGCATGGAGGCACGAGACCCACTACAACTGGTCCGGCAACGTGAGTCCTCTGTACGACGCGGCCCGGTCCAACCCCAATCCGGAGATTGCGGCGACCCTGCTGGCGGCGGGCGCGAACGTGGACGGGCGCGGAGCGGAGATCAGATTCTGGAGCCCTTCCTCTCCCCCCACACGCGCCTCGCCCCTCTACTTCGCGGTTCGCATCCCCGGACACCCCGCTGTGATCGAAGTGCTGGCCCGTGCCGGGGCCGACCTGGAGCTGACGGACTCGTCGGGACGCACCGCCTTGCACCACGCGGCGATCACCAACCCCGCGGTGTTCCCCCTCCTCCTGCGCCTCGGCGCCAACCCGGACGCCCTCGACGCCGAAGGCAAAACGCCCATGGACTACGCGAGGGAGAACCCCGCGCTGCAACCCTGGGAGCGGATCAGAATGTCAACTCCGCTTGGCAGAAGGTAAAGAGAACATGACGATACAGAAGAGCGACTGAGCCCGTTCGCCATCGCATCCACGCTCCTGGCCCCCCTCCTCCTCGTGACCCCGGCCACCGCCCAGCTCTTCCCCGCCCCCCCTCCACCCCCCTGCGACGAATGGGGCACCGGGTACTTCTTCCAGTCCGCTACCCCCGAGCGCGTGCGCGAGTGCCTCGCTGCCGGTGCCGATCCCGGCACCCCGAACCCGGACGGCGTTACACCGCTGCACCTGGCAGCCCACCAGAACGACAACCCCGACATCGTCACCATCCTGGTGGATGCCGGCGCGGATCCCAACGCCCGTGGCCCCTCCGGCATGACGCCCTTGCACATGTCCTGGAGCCGACCGAGGTCGACTCGTGCTGGCGCGGTCGTCCGCGAGCTGTTGCGGCTGGGAGCCGACCCCCTCGCGGTCGACGATCGCGGCTGGGTCGCCGACCCCACCCACTGCGACCATTGGAACACGGGCGCGTTCTCCCGGTTCGCAGTCCGCGCGGACTTCGCCCGCTGCCTGGACCAGGGCGCCGATGTGTTCGCTCGCGAAGACAACTTCCCGTTCGCGAACGACGGCGGCTACACCGTTCTTCATCACGCAACGACGAACGAGGACCCGTCCATAATCGCGCTGCTCGTGGACGCTGGCGCCGACCTGGAAGCCCGCAACGACAGGGGCTACACGCCGCTCCACTCGGCCATCGGCAACGGCAACCTCGGCGCCGTGACCGCCCTGCTGGACGCCGGAGCAAACATCGAAGCGGATGCCGGCGGCATCTGGGGCACGCCCCTGATCAGCGCGACTGTGCGGATTAGCGGAACCCGCAGCAACCGCAATGCGGCCACGATGGCGATAATCGATGCGCTACTGGCCGCGGGCGCGGACGTGAATGCCGTTGACGAGGATGGGGACAGCCCCCTCTTGAACGTCCTTCGGGATGGCAGGATCGGGCTCTTCCGCACCACGGGCCCCGAGCCTGACGCCGCGGCCGACGCCCACGTCCAGGCCATTGTCGACCTGGTTTTCAGGCTCCTGGAAGCCGGAGCCGACCCCGGCGTGCATGGGGCCTGGGGACAGACGCCGTTGCACGAAGCCGCGGAATACAGGATCTCGGCGCCGGTCCAGGTCCTCCTGGACGCCGGGGCCGATCCCGATTCACGAGACGAATACGGCGCCTCGCCCCTGCACCAGGCCGCCAGAATCGGCAGTCCCGAGATCATTGCGCTTCTGGCCAGTGCCGGTGGGAACCCGAACGGCCAAACCGAAGTCGGCACATCCCCCCTTCACATTGCGGTCACGTCGATCCCCTACGATGCCGCCTCACAGGAGCAGACAGGACCGTGGCGGCTCCGGGCAACCGCTCTCCTGGAGGCAGGCGCGGATCCCAACCTCCAGGATGCAGAGGGCGACACTCCCCTGCACCTGGCGGCGCAGGAGTTCGATACGGCCCTGGTATCCCTGCTGACAGACGCCGGAGCCGACGTGAATGCCCGCAACGAGAGGGGCGAGACACCACTTCTGACAGCCCGCAACCACGCCAACTTACCGGTCGCCCGCAAGCTGCTCGATCTTGGAGCCGACCCCAGCGTGCTGGAGGGCACGGGGGGGATTGACGGCCCACTCTGCAACCTGGATGACTCCGCCTTTCTGCTGCGCTCCCCGGCCGAAAGCCTGAGGGACTGTCTGGAAGCCGGTTTCCCCGTCAATACGCCGGGCAGCTTTGCCCTCACACCCTTGATGCGGTTGGCGGGTTCCAGTCCCGGGAGCTTTGACGCACCCGAAAAGATCGCGCTCCTCCTGGCGGCCGGCGCGGATCCCAACGCACGCAGGGATTCGGGGCGCACGCCGCTGCATCTGGTCGCTGAGGCGGACCGGGACTATTACGGCCGGCGGAAATGGGCCGGCGCAGCGGGCCGCACAGCCGCCGCCGCGCTGCTTGACGCGGGAGCGGACGTCAACGCCCGCGATACCCAAGGGGAGACGCCGCTCCACATAGCCGTCCGCCAGGAGGACGACTCGGCGACGTTCATGGTTGCGCTACTGATCGAGGCAGGCGCCGACTCAGACGCGCGCGCGAACGACGGCCAGACCCCGCTGCACCTGGCCGCGTCGCTTGACGACGAGCCCGCCATATCCGTCCTGCTGGAGGCCGGTGCGGAGGTGGATGCCCGCACGAATGACGGCCTTACCCCGCTGCAACTGGCTCTGCAGGGGGGCCGGCGTGCCGCCGTAGCCACGTTGCTGGAAGCCGGAGCCGATCCGGACGCGCGCGATGGCGAGGGAAGACTTGTCGATCCTGCCAGCTGCGAGCGCTGGGGCACCATCGCCTTCTTCGTCTTCGCCACAGCGGATGTTGTTGCGGGCTGTCTGGAGGCCGGGGAAGACCCTCGTGCCGTGCGACCGCAGCCAGGTCCCTCGATCCCCCTTGACGGGGGGCTCGTTGGCACTGACCGTCCCAATACTCCGTTGCATGTGGCCGCCGCCCAAGCGAGGGATGCCGCGGTGATCACCGCTTTGGTGCAGGCAGGGGCCGATGTCAATGCCCGCGACGGATCGGACAACACGCCACTCCACGAAGCCGCTGCGAACGGCACGCCCGGCGTGGTGCGGGCGCTTCTGGAGGCTGGCGCCGAAGTGGACGCGCGTCCCAGGAGATTCGATCCCTATTCGGGGGCTGCGAGCACCCCGCTGCACTACGCCGCCCGCAATCCGGACCCGGAGGTGGCCGCCGCGCTTCTCGAGGCGGGCGCGGACGTCAACGCCCGGGGTCGGGACGGAGAAACCCCGTTGCACTACGCCGCGCAGAACCGGAATCCGGCGTTGGCGCAACTCCTGCTGGATGCCGGAGCCGACGTCAACGCCCCGGGGTCGGACGGCCTCACGCCGCTCCACAGCGCAGCCGCGGGGAACTCGAACCCAGCGGTGCTCGCCGTCCTGCTGGCGGCCGGCGCGGACGTGCATGAGCGGGGTGCGTACAACCGTACCCACGCCCCATCCGGCAGGGTGACCCCCTTGCACAACGCCGCCTACTGGAACTCCAACCCGGAGATCGTGACGATGCTCGTGGCCGCGGGCGCCGACCCCGATGGCGGGCCGGTTAGCCCACGCCCTCCCGTGGGGCCGGACACCTTCATGCGGCTCGGCGACTCCCAGGCGCGGTCACCCATCTCCCTTGCGGCGTCGGACAATCCGAACCCCGCCGTGATCGAGGCGCTCGTGCGCGCCGGAGTGGATCTGGAGCGAACCGGCTCGTCGGGGCGGACGGTTCTGCATGACGCGGCAGGTTACATACCCAGAGCCTTCCCCCTCCTCCTGCGGCTGGGCGCCAACCCGGAAGCGCGCGACGCGGAAGGAAGGACGCCCATGGACTTAGCGAGGGCGAATCCCCTGCTGCAGCCTTGGGAGCGGGTGAGAATGCCAAGTCCGCTTGGCAGAAGGTAAAGTCGAGACAACAAGTCCGTCTAGGCTGCCGCTGAGGAAACCCTAACTTCCCGACGTCCGCCGCGGCAGCACCAACGTGATGTCCCCGATCCGCCACGGTTCCCACCGCATGTAGAGCGGCACCGTGACGATCAGGTGGGCCCGTCCGCGCACCTCTTCACCATCGGGACCGCGCCAGGTCGCCACCACCCACACGTCGCCGACGTTGTTGCGCATTCCGTCGCGCTCCGGGTTGGGGCCGTCGATCGCCGGATGGAAGAGGCCGCCCTCGTCCAGCGTCCCGATGTACTCGATGTCGTCGTCGTCGAAGATCGCGGCGTACTCCTCGACGCTCCAGGTCACGTCGACGTGGCCGAGCGGCAGGTCGTCGCCGGTTTCCGGCTCTCCATCCGGGCCGTTGCTGTAGGCGGTCGCCTCGAACTGGGCAAACCCCTTGGGGAAGTTGCCGCCGCCGACGCGCGCCATCCCCGCCTCGGGCGTCACCGCGATCCGGTCGACCGTCTCGTAGACCGTGAGCGCTCCCGGCACGGGCTGGCCGGCCAGGAAGACATCCCGGGCTCCCGCCGCGGCATCGTCGGCCGCCGCCACCTCTACCGTAAACCGGTCCGACTCGCTCTCGACGACCCGCACGACCTCCAGGCCGGGTCCCAGATCCACATCATCGGGGCCCAACCCGGCGGTCAGGTTCACGCCATGCACGGTCACGGCCGCCGTGGTCCCGGAACGCACCGCCACGGGGTGCAGCCCCAGCAGCACCGGCCCGTTCGCCCGCACCAGCTTCACGTCGGGACCGAACTCGTCGTAGGCGCCCATGAACCAGCGCCCGTTGATCTCGTTCCAGCCGCGCTCGATCATCATCACCTCGCGCAGCGCAGTCTCCTCGTCCCCACCGACGAAGGAACGCCCGCGCCACTGGTAGCCGGTGTAGACGATCGACCGGCCGTCCCGCTCGACCTGCTCGCCCGTGCGCGCATACTCGTAGCGGAGCCGGGTGATGAAGCTGGACGCGTCGGCGCCCTGCGAGATCTCCGCCGTCCCGTAGATGGGCCCGAATCCCGGGTCGTGACCGCTCAGCGCCCAGGTCCCCGCAATCCGCGGCGGCCGCTTCGTCGCCGACCAGGCCGTCCACTCGGGAGTGACGAGCGGAAACTCGCCCGACAGGTGGGCCACCGCAGCGTCTTTCGGGTGGCGCGAACTCCCGCCGAACCGCATGAACCCCTGGCCGTCCGACAGCGGATAGTAGCCGCGGTGCGTCGCCATCAGCAGATCCCATTCCTCCCGGGTCCTGCGCTGGGTGATGACCCGTCCCATGGAGTGGCACTGGCTGCAGGTGTCCTCCACGTCCTCGTCCGCCTCGTAATTCCAGTCGATCAGCCGCCGCTCGACCTCGAACCGGCCCGGCCGAAGCTCCTCGGGCGCGATCCCGTGATTGTCGGAGAGGTAGCGGACGATGTCCCGCGCCACCGCCGGATCCAGCTCCACGTCGTTCAGCGTGACCATGCGCCGGATCGACTGCTGCCACCCCTCGGGCGTCTTCCGCATGTAGGATATGCGGGTCATCATGCTGTCGTCGTCGACCGAGTGGCAGCGCGCGCAAGCGGAAACGACCGTCTGGTCGGTGACGGGGATGCCGTCGTCGTCATCGTCGCCGTTCTGCTGGGCGGCGGCGGGGGCGGGGAGGCTGACGAGGAGGAGGGCGACGAGAAGCGTGGCGGGCGCGAGTGCCGAGTTTCCTGTGAAGGGTTTCATCCGGCCGATGTCTCCCCCTGCTGACGGATCGAATAGGTGAACGGTCGGGATTCGACGACTGATTGGATTTAGCAGGCGAACGTGGGAGAGCGCCAGTCTGGAAGCGAAGCAGGGAGCGCGGGCGCACGATTTGACCCCCGATCCAGCCCAAGAGTATTCTAGGAGCATGAATCACCTGGATCGCATCACCCTGGACCCGGCAAAGAGGGGCGGAAAGCCGTGTATTCGCGGGCTCAGGATCACGGTGTACGATGTCCTTGAGTACTTGGCGTCCGGGATGACGGAAGCCGAGATACTCGCGGACTTCCCGGACCTGGAGGCCGAGGACATTCGAGCAGCGCTGGCGTTCGCGGCGGAGCGCGAGCGCAGGCTCGTTTCCATCCCTTCGCGGTGAGGCTTGCCCCTACTCCCCACCCCCCGGTACCAGCACCCCATCGGCGACCAGCAGTGCGATCACGCCGATGAAGTTGGCCAGATCGACCGGCGGAAGATCCTCGCGCGCGGCCCATTCCTGGTAGGACTCAAAGAGAACCCCCGGATTCCCGCACCCCGGGGCCAGATGCACGATGCGGAGCAGGTCGACATCGCGGAAGTAGCGGACGCCTGCCGGGAAGCGTGGGGTGACGAGGGCGGGGGCCATGCGGATCCGGTTCCCGATCACGAGAGGGCGCTCAACGGTGCTGCGTGACCCGATGCGGAGCCGGCCGGATCCCAGGCGCAATGCGTGGAAGGCCGCGCGCACCTCCGGGTCGTCGCGGAGGGCCTCGGTGTCGGGGCCGTCAGGAGTATTCGCGTCGCCGGCGTCGCCGGGCCGGTCGGCGAGCCAGCGGGCGCGTTTTTCCCAGAAGCCGGCCGCGCCCTCCACACCGGTCCCCGCGACCTGCACGGCCAGCCCTTCCCGCAGCGACCCGTACATTGCCCGCTCCCGCTGCCTGAAGAAGTCGGCCGCGGTCGCCGTCAGCTCGGGTGTGCGGATCGACGTGTTGACCGCGATGGCCGCGAGCCAGCCGGACGCCAGCGCCTTCTTCACCCCGTACGACGACATCGGGTCCGCGAAGGAGGCGGCGTCGCCGACCAGAAGCGCCCGCCCCGGAGCGAACTCGGAAGAAGTGTACATGGACGCGGTCACCGCCCAGGCGTCGCCGACCGGTACAGCGGGCTTTGTGATGGTGGACATGAGGGCGGTGTTGTCGATCTCGGCCTCGAGGGCCGTCGAGAGGTCGGCTGCCCCCTCCATCACGGCCTGGAGGCGAGGATCCACCATCACCGCCACATGGCGTTCCTCGTTCGAGGTCGGGACCGACCACGCCCAGCCGCGTTCGAAGCTCTCCACGAGCGCATGCGTGGCATCGACATTGTCCCAGCCGCCCTCCTTCCGGTACCGCCGCGCGACCGCAAGCGTCGGCGCATCGGCCTCCATGACCCGGTAGCGCCGCGCGAGCACCCCGGCACGGCCGGTACAATCCAGCACCCAACCCGGCACGATCTCCGCGCGGCCCCCACCATCCAACGCGACCTCGACCCCCCACCCCTCCCCCTCACCATCCCGTTCCGGCAACCGCGCCGTCCCCCCCACGATCTCCGCCCCGGCCGCCGCCGCCGCCTCACGCAGCACGCGGTCGAACCGTGACCGCAGCACATGGAACCCGGTGGCGTCCCCCACGAAGTCGTCGCGGCGCCCTTCACCGCCCCACAGCGCCGTGTTCCCCCCGTTGGGGTGGAAACCCCCCGCCTCCACCACCCCCAGCAGCCCCGTCGCGGCCAGGATCTTGCGCGTGCTGGGCGGCAGCGATTCGGCCAGCGACTGTGCGGCACCCCCGCGGCCGACATCGGCCCCGCGGCCGCCGTCCGCCCCCCGGCCAGCATCCGCCCCGCGCCCGGCACCCGCCCCACCCCCACCCACCGCCCGCTCCACGACCACGACCTCAATCCCCCACTGCGCAAGAAGCCGCGCAGCCGCCGCCCCGGCGGGCCCGCCGCCCAGGATGAGGACCTGAGGTTCCGTCGTCATGTCATCGCGTCCATTCCGTGCCTGTTCCGTCCACCAGCCGGCGGGCCAACCCCCGCGGCGTTTCCAATAGCGATCTGTCCCCGCACTGCCGGGTCTCCCATAATGTCGCAGCCTCGCCGCCCGACGCGAGGGAGGAGTCGCCACGCGCGCGACCCCCGGCGATAACGATCAGCCGTCTCCGGCACCTTGACCAACCCGCATATTCTGACTAGTCTGCTAACTAGTCTGTCATAAGTGCGCGAGGAGGAAGACGATGCCCAAAGTCTGGCAGGTTCAGGAAGCCAAGGCCCGCTTCAGCGAGATGCTGGAGTCGTCGATGGATGACGGGCCCCAGATTGTCACCAAACGCGGCGTGGAAGCGGCGGTACTCGTCCGGATCGACGAGTGGCGCCGGCTCCGGAAGCTGGCGCGGCGGGACGTCAAGGATCTCCTGCTGGCTTCCGAGGCCCGGACCGAGGCCCTGGCGCCGCGCCGCCCCAGCCATCCCCATCGCGAGCCGCCCCCGCTCTAACCGGAGGCGGACCGCCAGCACACCGCCCGAAAGGCGTCACCGATGTACCTCCTCGACACCAGCGTCGTTTCCGAACTCCGGAGGCCGGAGCCGCACCCGTCGCTCACGCGGTGGATCGCCGAGGCGCCGTCCGACCAGCTCTTCCTGTCGGCCGCCACACTGGGCGAACTCCAGGCCGGGATCGAGAAGGTGCGAGACTGGGATCCCCGAAGCGCCAGCGAGCTGGAGATCTGGCTCGAGGCCGTCGTGGAATCGGGCGCGGTCTTGCCGATGGATGCGGAGTGCTTCAGGGAGTGTGCACGGATCCAGCACCGCCGGCCGAGGGGCCGGAAGAGGATCGCGATGATCGCGGCGACCGCCAGAGTGCATCAGTTCACGGTCGTGACGCGCAATGTCGAGGACTTTCGCCGACTCGGCGTCGCCCGCGTGAATCCGTTCGACGATTGAGCGCTCTAAGTACCGCTTCGCGGGCAGGGAGAATCGGATCTCGCGAACGACACGGCGCGCTCGCGTACCTCGTTCCATGACAAGCGCATCACGCTACTCCGACCCGGTACTGGTCACAGGATCCCTATCCAAGGCCGAAGGCCAGCGGCCACCGGAACGCTGTCGAGGTCCATGGCGTTAACGCGGGACCGCATCGCGCGCCCCAATGTCCTCGCGCCATCCGCGTGCCCTTCGCGCTTGCGCAAGCTCATAGCTCCCCTGCATCCGCATCCAGTGATCGGCGGTACCCCAGCCGAGGGCCTCCAGCGCGAGCGCCATGTTTGCGGAGACGCCAGCCTTGCCGTTCAGCAGTCGCGACAGGGTCCCCCGCTCGCACCCGAGGTGCGCGGCCGTCTCGGTCACGTTCCATCCGACATCGTCCATGCTCTCACGGATCAGTTCGCCCAAGTGCGGGGGGTTCACCATCGCACCCACGCGCTCGCCACCTGTGCCGTTCATGATCTGTCCTCCTTCTCTTCAGTGGTAATCTACCAGATCCACATCCACGGCCTCGCCTGCCTCGAAGCGGAACACCACGCGCCAGTTGCCCGACACGCGCACGCTCCATTGGCCTACCCGGTCTCCCTTCAACGGATGTAGCCGGAACCCGGGAGCATCCGCGCCCCTGGGATGCGTCGCTTCTTGCAGCCGGAACAGGATGCGCCGAAGCCGCGGCACCAGATTCGCCGGGAGCCGAGCCCGATCATCCCGCTCATGGAGCGCCCGGAGTCCCTTGTGTCTGATCTTCATGGACTAACTGTAGCGCGTAGCGTTACGCGCCGCCAGCGGCCTCCGACCTCAGGAAGCGCGCGTTGGCTCTGGTCATGGCTACCGATGCCTTGTAGCCCTGGAGGACCGGAATCGCCGCAAATCGGGTCATGTCGATTGAGTCGGGGCGTTTCTCAGCTACGATCCCCATCCCAACTGATCACGGGCGTACTCATGCGCGTCGAACGAATCGTAGGGTCACCCCATCTCCCCAGGGCTGGCATGCTAAAGGCTCCGCACTCCCCGATAAGCGCCCCAATCCTCCATCGGCCAGCGGCCGTACCCCGAAAAAGGTCCGAGCGGCGGGAGGCGGCCTTGACCTCTTGCGGGCTGTGCGGCTTCAGCGCCGCTTCGACATCGTTAGGACCGAGCACCTACACCGGGCGCGCTAGGACGGCCATCTTGATGTGCTGGCGCAACTCGACCAGGACCTTCACCGTCCTCTTGAGGCTCGCGACATCGTTCCATTTCATTGCGTAGGAACTGGCGTGGGCCAAGGGGTTTCTAAGATCCTCGATCCTCTCGACCTCGTCCTCAAACTTCCCTTTGGACATCGGCATGGCACCGGGACTCTTGGCTTGGGAATCGAACGGGAGACACTTCTTGAGGATCGTCCTCTTGTCACAGAACTCGGTGCACAGCAGCAGCTCAACGTCACTCTCGTTCCCACCCCTCTTCTCGTACACCTTCTCCGCGCCTTGCAGCCGTTTTTCGCTGAGGTGCTTGCGCCAACCGTCTCCCTCCGGGAAAACCGCCTTGATCGCTTCGTACATCGTTAGCTCGAACCCGGTGACCAGGGCAAAGACAGCAGCACGAACGGGCAGTTTCTGAAGGTCAGACCACGCAACCAAGCCGTTGATTCTTCCGCCGGAAACCACGAGCAGGGGCTTTGGTCGAACGCGGGAAACGAAATCGAGAATCGTTGCGTCCGCGCCGATTAGGTCCGCTTCCGAGAGCGGACGCAAGCGGTCCCTGACGGGCAACTCATCATCAGCGCCAGCGGGGTTCATGGACCTCTTGGCAGAGAACAGACCGACGATTTTCCCGTCAGCTCCCTCCACGGGGAGATAGTCGAAGATGGGGTTGAGGTTGGCGGCCCTGACTTCAGCGAGGGAGTGGTCCAAGCGGCACACTCGTACGCCGGGGCCGTGTCCATCACCTTCGCGACTGGTAGCAATGAGCGATACCGTCAAGCTCCCGTGCATCCGCTCAAAGCCCTCGCTCTGACGGAGCAGGTCCGGTTGTTCGCGGTTCATCACGACTCCGTTGGTGGGTCTGGGCTGTTCTGGCCCGAGGTCGAGGCAAGGGGGAGCTGTCGGTGCTCAACCTGCATCCGATAGATCCCGTTCATGATAGCCACAGCACCAGCGCAAGCGGTATCACCCACATCCGGAGCCACCTGAGCGGCTGTATTCGCGGCGATGAGTCGTCGATGCCGGAAAGGGAGGGTTGGGGCGTAGGAGGGCGAGCGAAGCCGGTACGGGGCGGTGGGCTCTGCGGACGGATCCAGTTCAGGTTCCGTTCGTCGCGTCGCGAATCTTCTGGTGCACCAGTGGCCGCAACCAGTCCTCTACGTTCTTGACGGTACCGGCTGTGATCGCTACTACCTGATTCGGATCGGCGGGCAGCCCCGGATAAAGTCCTGCCTCATGGTACTCGAGAGCTTTGGCCTTGTAGTACGGACCAATCATCCCTACGATCTCCTCGGTACCGGTTTCCTCCAAGTCGTCCAGCAGGTTGGGGCGGCAAGCTTGGACCTCCCGTCGGCACTTCATCAGATCATGGCCGATCCGCTTCAGATCTTTTTTCGTGGCGCCATCCAGCAGCAAGATCGCCTTGTAGGCCAGTTCCAGCCCATGACCGATCAGAAACAGGAGGGGGAAGAGAGCATGAAGGAATGCCTGTCCACCTGCTTCCCCCGCATCGTCATCTCCAGCCACCAGCTTCGCAGCGTTTATGAAGTCCCCGGCCAGCCTGGCAAACCCTGCCTCCGGGTACGAGGTATTCTTACCCATATCCGCCATAGCCCTCCTCCGATAACGCACGGAATCTTGGAGCTCAGCCCCGCCGACCCATGGGGCGGTCGGTTTCTTCCGAGGCTCTCGTCGACGGCCACTTGCTGACGAGGAAGGACGTCGACCCAATCCGAAGCGAGCTGTCCGAGGGCAACCGTTCCGTTGCCGAGGCCGCGCCACGAGATTCCTTCAGATCTAACGAGAGGTTGTATCCGGCGCGACTCCTCATAGTTGATCGGTTGTAGGAACCGTCAGTGCGGTCCCGTGAGCAGCAGCCGTCAGTGCAGTACGTCAAAGCCATGGATCACTTCTTCCGACCGGTAAGGCTCGGATCCGGTCCGCCCCGTCGCCCTCACTCCGCGTCGCTACGGCTCGCCGCGATCCGCGCACGCATCCACTCGTCAACCTCCGACTCGATCCAGCCGACCGCGCGAGCGCCCAGTGAGACCGGCCGGGGGAAGCGCCCTTGGGTCAGCCGTACATAGACCGTGCTCCGCGACAGGCCCGTGCGTGCCAGCACCTCCGGCAGGCAACTCTGGGGGCATCTCAGAGGCCTGCAAGCCAATGATCCAATGGGCACAACGACTTACGTGCGCTCTTGACAGGTTGCCGTTACGCGCCGGCCCTACCGCTCAGTCCATTGCAGATGTTCAAGTGCCGCTGGTCCCCAGCAGGTCCCGGACGTGCCGAACCAACGCTCCCGCAGGCGACAGCGCAGCTTCCCGGTCGAGCGGATCGTGACCCGGGCCGAGCCCTTCGTACCGGAACTGCACGGCATAAGGCGTGATTCCGCAAGCTCACGGTAGAAACCCGTCGGGACGCCTCTTGAATCGAGCAGATCAAGCAGGTCGTCGAGATCATGCCTCAGCGGATACACCTGCCCGAGGAGAGCCAGCCAGGCCTTCAAGTGCCTTTTCGGCTGCCTGCTGAACGTGAAAGCCGAAAGATTCATCCGGCGCCTCATCGCTCATGCTCCTGAGCGTCTGGATGTCGCGCTCGGCGGCCTCCAAAAGGACGCGAGCGCATTTCGGATCGCTCATGCTGCACATCGCTCGTACAGCACCTTGCCTTCGCGAAGCGCCCTGGCGAGAACGTAGTTCAGGGAATCACGCCAGTACTCGACGTCCTCCCGGGAATACACCAGCACGTCAACGGGCACGGAGAATGGCCTCAGCGCCTGGCGGAGGCGGACCATCTCCTTGTGACGACTGCGGTCCGGACCGAACGGTTCGGCCTCGACAACGATAAGGTCGATGTCGGAATGAGCCCGGAAGTCGCCCCGGCCGCGCGAGCCGAAGAGGATCACCATCTCCGGGTCTGCTTCCGCGACGATGGCCGCCACCATCCGGTCGATGACAGCGTCGGTAACTTCGCTCATGAGTGTCGCCTCGCCGTAACCTGATTCGCGTGCCTGCCCATAAGGTAACTTGAGTCCTCCGGAGAATCCCTATAGCTTATCTGCCCCACGCCGCCGGCGGCGCCCCGAGTCATGCGGCTCCACGCACCGGCGGCGCGGGACACGGACGCCCCCATCGTCTAGTGGACTAGGATACCTGGTTCTCAGCCAGGAGACCGGGGTTCGATTCCCCGTGGGGGTACTTCCACCGAAGGTCGCTTAGCTCAGTTGGCAGAGCACTACGTTCACATCGTAGGGGTCGCTGGTTCGAGTCCAGCAGCGACCACTCCTCATCTACGCAGGCTTTCCAGACATGCCCTGGCCTGCGTCGCCACCGCCTCCTCGAGCCTTTCCACGACGGGGTGGTCCAGCCCTTCGGACCGGGCGGCAGCAACGACTTCGGCGAAGCGGTCAGGCGCTTCGGTGGCCACGGATTCGCAGATTCCGAGCACCTCGTGCGGCGGGAGCCCCACCGCCGCGGCAAACCGCTCCCAATGTCTGATCCGGACGTACCCGAGCCGCGACTCCCCGCCCACCTTCATCGCCAGCTTGAGTCTCGGCGCGTAGTGGCCGGGATAGGGCAGCGCACTGGCCAGGTCGTAGAGCGGGGCGAGCGATGCCCTCCCCCCGGCGCCGATCAGTAGCGAGAAGTTCTTGGCGTGTGCGTCTGTGCCGCCGACGATCCAGTTCAGCGCGATCGCCCGGGCGAAGGTCCGCAGGTCCTCGCCGGGACGACTGCAGTACGACCGGATCGCACCCGCGATGTCACGACATCCCGGCCCGCCCTCGCTCTCGTATTTCCGGGTCGGATATCGGCCGAGCACCTGGCAGAGGTCTTCCTGATGAACCCGCACACGGCGTCCCCCGACAGCCGTCCGGTCATACCTCTCGACGACAACGGCCGTCTCCCTTCCGAAGCGAGCCAGGCGGGACCGGGCCGCCGGAAATCCCATCGCGCGAGCCAGGGTCAGGCAGAGGTGTTCGTTCTCGCAGTGTCCGGGGAAGCCGGGAATCGGGGGTTTCAGGATGTGCGTGGTGGGCGTCGCTCCCCGCGGCACGCCCCAGCGACCGTGTTCGCGGAGCAGCGCCGTCTTCGCCTGCGCCCCGGCGAGGCTGAACTGCCCTGCATCACCATCCAGCCGCCACGCGCTGCTGTCATCGCGCAAGGTGCGAAGGCGTGTCTCGACCTGCTCGGCGGTGAGCCAGTCGACATCCAAACCACCGGGAGCCAGCAGGCGCTCGACCCGCTCCGGCCGAACCAGCTGGACCGCTCCTGGGCAGTCCTCACCGGTGGCGCTTAGCATTGAGAAGGCACTGCGTGCCGACACCTGAAACCTCTGAGCCCAGCGGGTAAGTACGTTCTCGCTGTCCGGCAGGAGCCCCCACAACCAGGGCTCCACCAGGTCGTGTCCATGCTGTGGGACTGCGAGAGGCATCGACAGCGAAAGCGGATAGGCGCCGCGGGCTTGTCGCCAGTCGATGTCGTAGACCAGGGTGAGCCGCTCCCTGGGATCGCGTCTGACTTCGCCCACGATGCTTCCGTTCGCGATTGCGACGAGGCGGTTGGTCACGGGGACATCCGCCGATGCGAGGTCACGGCCGCGGTCCACGGTGCGCGTCCACGATGGCGTGGAGGTCGACGACCTCGATGGGGTCTTCCGCCTTGCGGACCTCGGGGATCCCTTCGCCATGGATGGACAGAGACAGATCGAGCGCGGCAAGCGTCTGGAGCACCCTGCCGAGTTCCGCTCGCGGCTTTCCCGCCTCGACCGCCACGATCCAATGCCGCCCCACAGCCGCGGCCCGTGCCAACTGTTGCTGGGTCATTCCTCGTGATCGCCTCGCCTGGCGGATCATCAGACCGAAATCGAGGGGTGTTCGGACCTCCATGGGTACAAGTCTCCATCCGGATGGTTCACCAGTCGGTCAAGAAATGTAGTCGTGCGCCGACTTATGAGCAATATCGGTGAACGACGATAAGCACATGATATCGGTGTTCGACGACACCCCGCGTTTGGTGGCGTTCGGCGCAGGGGGAAACTACCAGGAGGCTCCCCTCGACTTCAGCGGAAGCACACCCTGGAAGGTCTCTCGATTCGGGAGATGATCGAAGAGGGACGCAACCGCTGATGACCTTCGTGCTCGATTGCTCGGTCACGATGGCGTGGGTGTTTGCCGATGAGGCGACGCGGGAGACCGAGCGACTGCGCGATTCCCTGATCGGCGGGCGAGCGTTCGTCCCGGCGCTCCGGGTGGGAATAGAGGTGCCAACGATTCGCTGAACGGGCGCGAGCAACGCGGTCCCGGCGGCGTATTCCACGGGCCGCTACGCCAACACGGGAACAACCCTGGGCGGCGCCTCCTCCACCCGCTCCACCCCCACCCCCGGCTCCCACCCCACCACCCTCCCCGCCACAGCCGACGCGGCCACCGAATACGGCGATACCAGGTACAGCTGGCCCGGCCCCGAGCGGCCCGGGAAGTTCCGGTTCTGGGACGACACCGACACCTGCTCCGCCGACCGGGTGATCCCCGGCCCGGCTGCGATGCACGCGCCGCACCCCGGCTCGATGAACTCGGCGCCCATCTCGCGGAAAAGATCCAGGTAGCCCTGCTCGCGCGCGTACTCCCGCACGTCGGTCGAGCCGCACTGGATGTAGCACTTCACATCCGGGTGGACCCCGAGCCCCCACCGCTCGCGCGCCTCGCGGAAGACCCGGGCGTACATGTCCATGTCCTCCTTCTTGCCGGCGGTGCACGACCCGGCGTACGCGATCTCGATCGGCACCGGTTCGGCGAGCTCGTCGATGTAGAGGCCGTTTCCGGGATCGCCGGGCAGCGCGACCATGGGGCGCAGCCGCGAGGCGTCGATCTCGATGACCTTGACGTACTCGGCGCCGGGGTCGCTGTGCACGTCCGCCACCATCGCCTTGGCCCACGCCGGGTCCATGCCGCGCTCCGCGATCAGGAATTCGACGGTGCGGTCGTCGGCCGCGACCAAGCCGGTGAATGCGCCCACCTCGGCGGCCATGTTGGTCATGGTGGCGCGTTCGTCCACACTCAGCCGCTCCACCACCGGCCCCGCATACTCGATGATCTGGCCGATGGCGTGGCCGTCCCGCACGTAGGGGTGGCGCAGGATCTCGAGCATGAGGTCCTTGGCGGTCACGTTGGCGGGGAGCGTGCCGTTCGCCACCACCTTGAACGAGGGCGGGATCCGCGCCCGCACGTCCTTCGTGATCCACGAATTGAAGATGGCCGTGGTGCCCACGCCGAAGGCCAGCGCGCCGACCGCGCCCGCGTGGGGGGTATGCGAATCGGTGCCGATGATGAGCATCCCGGGCTCGGCGTAGTCCTCCAGGATCTTGGAGTGGCAGATCGCCTCCGAGCCCATGACGTGGCCCTGTTGCTCGCCGTACAGCCGGATCCCCTGCTTCTCGGAGAACTCGCGCTGCTTGACCTCCAGCTCGTTGGCGACCGCCAGCAGGCCCTGCTCGATCCGCTCCTGGCTCATGACCTTGTGCAGGAAGGTCAGGTGGTCGCGGAAGAAGAGGATCGAGCCGGGGTCGAGGACCTTCGCGTCGGCGCCCAGCTTCTGCTCGAAGAAGATGGCGGCCATCGGGGTCACGTACTCGTGAGAGAAGCGGATGTCGGCGCGGAAGAAGCCCGCCTCGCCGGGTTCGGCGTAGTCGGTGCCGACCTGGTCGGTGGCGGCGTCCACGACCCACTTGCTGGCGAAGATCTTCTCGCCGAGGGTCATGGGGCGGGGGGTGGGGCGTTCGGATGCTCCGTCGGGACCGGCCGCGCCCGCCGCCTTGGGCGCAGGCAGCGTCACCTGCCCCTGCAGCCGCGCCATGTTGAATTCGAAGAGGCCGCCGTACTCGATGATCTGCCGGGTGATCGCGTCCTTGCCCGCCGTGAATTCGCTCAGTGGAATCGGCTCCCCGGAGCGGATGCGGTCGATCAGGCCGAAGTCGGTCGTCGTCAGAATGCCGAGGTTCTGGCAGTTCTCGTTGTAGATGCGCTCGATGCTCTCGCTGACGACGACCTTGATCCCGGCCATCAGCTCGGCGTAGGGGCTCTGTTCCCGGCTCGACCCCTTGCCGCGCCGCTTCCCCGCGACCGAGCAGACGAAGCCGCCCGCCCTGACCAGGCCGCGCTCGATCGGCGCCTCGGCCCCACCGTCCGCACGCGCGACCTCCAACCCCAGGTAGGGGAAGTCGCCCAGCGTCTCGTCGTAGAAGAAGCAGATGTACGCGGGCGTGATCTCGTCGGTGCTGATCTGGTCGCGCAGCCGCTCCCGCAGGTCGGCCGTCAGCTCCAGGTCCAGCCCCTCGTGGAGCTGGCGCCGGACCAGCTCGGCATCGTCCGCGAGGAAGAGGACGCGCCCGCCGAAGGAGATCTCCGGCGGACGCTTGGCGACTTGGGGGACGCTGGCCCCGGTTTGTCCGCCACTTTCGCCATGAAGCGGCGGACAAGCGCCGGCTGCCTGAGGCCCGTCGCTCACCGGCACTTGGCTTCCGCGGCCTGGCGCAGCAGCAAACCGGGAGCGGAGGCGGTCATCAGCTGAAATCCGTTCCGCGGATCACGAACACGATGATCGCGGCTACCGCGACCGGCGCTACCCAGCGGATGAAGAAGCGCCACGCACCGTAGTGGAACCAGCGCGGTTCGCTTCCGTCGACGAGTTCGCCCCGGGTCGCCTCTCGGGTCATGAACCAGCCCGCCGCCAGCGTAATGAAGAACCCGCCCGTCGGCAGCATCCAGTTCGAGACGAAGTGGTCGGCGTTGGCGAACCAGCCGATCTTGCCCCTGAAGATCTCCATGGTGGACAGGAAGCTCTCCGAGGGGGCTCCCAGGAGCCCGGGAATCGACAAGACAGCGAACGTGGTGAACACGAAGATCGCGGCCCCGGCGCCGATCGTCGCCTTTTTGCGCGTGATTCCACGCTGGTCGATCAGGTAGGCGGACACGACCTCGAGGAGCGAGATCGTCGACGTGAGCGCGGCCAGCGCCACCAGCACGTAGAAGAGCGGCCCCAGCACCACCCCGAAGGGCACCTCGCTGTAGAAGAGTTCGGGCAGCGAGATGAAGAGCATCCCGACCGTGGATCCGCTCACCTCCTCGCGCATCCCGGCCACCGAGAAGATCACCGAGAACATGATCACGGTGGCGACGAGCGCGATCACGGTGTCGAGCGCGACGATGGCTCCGGCAGCCTTCACCACCGAGTGCTTGCGAGAGACATAGGACCCGTAGGTGATCATGGCACCCATGCCCAGCGACAGGGTGAAGAAGGAGTGGCCGAGCGCTTCCAGGATCCCCTCCATTCCCAGCTCGCTGAAGTTGGGGCGGAAGATGAAGCCCAGGGCCTCGCCGGAACCGCTCATGCCAAGCGCGCTAACGAGCATCAGCAGCAGGATGCCGAACAGGATCGGCAAGAAGATACGGGCGATCCTTTCGATGCCCTTGCTCACGCCGAAATAGACCACAGCGATCGTCCCGAGGCTGAACCCCAGCGAGAGCAGCAGCTGCAGGCGGGTGTTGAGCGCCTGTGCGCCGAAGAGGTCGCCCGCCGACATGCCCGCCGGATATCCGCCGAATGTCCAGCCCACGGTCTTGACGAAGTAGAAGAGCGACCACCCCGCGATCACTGTGTAGTAGCTGAGCAGGATGAAACCCGCCAACACTCCCCAGCCCCCCACCAGCCCTCCGAGCCAACGGCCACCCGGCCACTTGGCCGCAACCGCCTCCTTCAGCGCCCCCACGGCGCTCTTCTGGCTCCGCCGCCCGATCAGCAGCTCGGCCATCATGATCGGCAGGCCGACGGCGGCGATGCAGATCAGGTAGACGAGTACGAACGCGCCCCCTCTGTTCTCCCAGGTGATGAACGGGAACTTCCAGAGGTTGCCGAGTCCGATGGCACTGCCGGTCGCGGCGAGGACGAGGCCTGCGTTGGAACTCCAATGGTCGCGCGGTTGGGACATGAGGCTTTCCAGTCGGGTCTGAGGTGGGTCGGTCGCGCTTATATTGTACAGTCCGGGTCCGAAGGGCCACCAGACCGGCTCTCGGCCGGGCCCGCCGCCAACCCTCGACGCTTCGAGGACTACATGCTTCGTTACCTGCGCCTACTGCCGGTCGTTCCCCTTTTGCTCGTGGCGGGGTGCGGCGGCGTTTCATCCGCCGGCAACGGACCCGCCATTGCCCTGCTCACCTCCGGCCCCGTCAGCGACGCGGGGTGGCACGCCGGCGCCTACGAGGGACTCCAGCTGATCGGCGACTCCCTTGGCGTGCGCGTCTCCCACCAGCGGACCCGGACGCCTGCCGAGTTCGACGAAGCGTTCATTTCCTACGCCGAATCCGGGTTCGGGCTCATCTTCGGACACGGTTTCGAGTACCAGGACGCGGCCAGCCGGGCGGGCGAGGCATACCCGGACGTCACGTTCGTGGTCTCGTCCGGGTCGCGGCCCTCGGCGAACGTGGTGCCGATCATCTTCGGCCTGCATGAGGCGTCCTACCTGGCGGGGATGGCGGCGGGGGCGATCACCGAGAGCGGGATCGTGGGGATGGTGGGCGGCGTCGAGATCCCGTCGGCGAAGGGCACCTTCATCGCCTTTGAGGCCGGCGTGAGGGCGGTGCGTGAGGACGTGACGGTGCTGGAGACCTTCATCGGCAGCTGGGACGACGTGTCGGCGGCCAAGGAGGCGGCGGCGGCCCAGCTGCGGCAGGGTGCCGATGCGCTGATCCACAATGTCGACGCCGCGACCTTCGGCTTCTTCCAGGCGGTGCGCGAAGCTCGCGAAGGCGGCCACACGGCGTGGGCCTTCGGGATGAACCGCGACCAGAACGATGTGGCGCCCGACGTGATCGTGGGCAGCGCGGTGATCAACATCCCGGCGATCTTCCTGCAGACGGCGCGCGCGTGGCAGGCCGGGACGCTGGAGGGGCCCCTGTACACGGGGCTCGCGACCGGCGCGGTCGATTTTGTGCCCAACCCCGCGCAGCAAGGGGTGATCCCGCAGATGGTGCTCGTCCGCATCGAAGAGGCACGGAGCGCGATCGCCGACGGCACGCTGGAGGTGCCGAAGATCGATTTCGTGGAGCCAGCGGCGGGGAATCCGGACGCCGCCGGGGATCGGCCCGCCGCCGGGAACCCGTCCTCCATCTGACGGGCGATGAGAGCCGTCTGTTGACCGCTGCGGCCCGTCTCCGGGGCGTCACCAAGCGGTTCGGTCCGGTAACCGCGCTCCACGAGGTCGACTTCGATCTCGCGCCGGGGGAGATCCACGGCCTGCTGGGCGAAAACGGTGCGGGGAAGACCACCCTGGCGCGCGTCTTGGCGGGACTGTTGGCGCCGGATGCGGGCCGGGTCGAGATCGGGGGGCGGGCGGTGCGGCTGGGCGGTGCGGCGGAGGCCCGTGCGCTTGGTGTCGCGATGGTGCACCAGCATTTCTCGCTCGTGGCGCGGTTTACCGGATTCGAGAATGTCGCGCTGTTCAACGCGAGGGCGTGGACCCGGAGGGGAGGTGTGCGCGCAGGGTACCGTGAGCGTGTGGCGGCGCGCGCCAAGGAGTTGGGCCTGCCGGTAAAGCTTGATGCGCCGGTCGGCAAAATGGGCGTGGCCGAGCGCCAGCGGGTCGAGATCCTGAAGGCGCTGATGGGCGAGACCCGCCTGCTGCTTCTGGACGAGCCCACCGCCGTCCTCGCCCCGCAGGAGGTGGACGGGCTCTTCGCCGTGCTCCGCGAGGTGGCCGCCGCCGGGACCGGGATCGTGCTGGTCGCGCACAAGCTGGATGAAGTGCTGGCCGCGGCCGACCGGGTGACGGTGTTGCGGCGGGGGCGGTGGGTGAGGACGTGTGAGGCTGCGGGGGTAACCGCGCGAGAGCTGGCGGATGCGATGGTGGGGGTGGAGGGGGCGGTTGCCGGCCTGGCCAGGGCCGCGGGGGCCGGATCGGTTGCCGGCGGGCCGAGACCGCCCGGAGGGGCCGAAGCCGTGGGAACGGCAGCGCTTGATCATGCAGAGACACCCATTGTCGCCGAACTGAAGGACGTCGCCGCGGCAAGTGAGGGCGGGGCGGGGCTGCGCGGTGTCACGCTGGCCGTCCGGCGGGGCGAGATCCTTGGCATCGCAGGCGTGGGCGGGAACGGGCAGCGCACGCTTGCCGCAGTGCTCGCCGGGCTCCAGGCCCCGGATGCCGGCGACGCGGTTTTGCCGAAGGTGGTGGGCTGGATCCCGCAGGACCGGGGCGGCGAGGGGCTTGTGAATGATTTCACAATCGCCGAGAACGTGGCGCTGGCGCTGCACGGGGAGAGGGCGTACCGGAAGGGCCCATGGCTCGACTGGGCGGGGGTGGAGGAGGAGGCCGCCGCACTCGTCGGCGAGATGGATGTGCGTTCGGGGGCGCCGGGCGTGGTCGCCGCGACGCTCTCCGGGGGGAATCAGCAGAAGATGGTCGCCGGGCGGGAATTTCTCCGCAGTCGGGAGCTGCTCGTTGCGGAATCGCCCACCCGCGGGCTCGACGTGAACGCGACGTTGGCTGTGCGCGGGCGGATCGCGGCTTTGGTCAGGGACGGCGACCATCCTCCCGGCATCGTGTTGATCTCCACCGACCTGGATGAGATCCTGGAGCTGTCAGACCGGATCGCGGTGATGGTGCGGGGGCGGCTGATTCCGGTGCCTCCGGAGGACCAGGGCCCGGCCGCGATCGGGGAGCTGATGCTCGGAGCGAGTACCGCGCGACGCGCGTCGCGACCTGGGAAGGCCCCCGGATGAGCAACCCGCCCGTAGCCCCACGCATCCGCGCCGAACTTCGCCCCGCTTTCGCCGCCGCCATCGCCCTCCTCGCCACCATGGCCATCGCGGCTGCCCTCCTCGCGCTCGGGGGGTACGCGCCCGGAGTTGCTTTCGGAGCCCTCTTCCGGGGCGCCTTCGGATCCTGGCACAACTTCTTCTCTGTGACCCTGGTGCACGCCACCCCCCTCCTCCTCACAGGCCTGGCGGTCGCACTCGCATTCAAGGCACGCGTCTGGAACATCGGCGCCGAGGGGCAGCTGCACGCGGGGGCGCTCGCGGGGGTGGCCGTCGCGGTCTCTCTACCGTTGAGCAGCCCCTTCCTCGTCCTCCCGGTCACCCTCCTCGCGGCAGGCGCAGCCGGGGCGTTGTGGGCCTCGGTCCCGGCGGCGATGAAGACCCGGATGGGCGTGGGGGAGGTGATCACGACCCTGCTCATGAATTTCGTGGCGCTCTTTCTTGCCCAGTTCCTCGTGCAGGGCCCCCTGCGCGAGTCGCGGGGCGTCTTCCCCCAGACCGACGCGATCCCCGCCGGAGCCCAACTGCCCACCCTGCTTCCCGGCACCCGCCTTCATCTGGGGTTCCTGATCGGCGTCCTGATCGCCGTGGCGCTGTGGCTGTACCTGGCCCGCACCCCGGGAGGCTTCCGGATTCGCGCCGTCGGGGCTTCGGTGCGCGCCGCCGAGGTCAGCGGCCGGTTCCGCCCGGATCCGGTGATCTGGCGGGCGTTCCTCGCGTCGGGAGCGATTGCGGGGCTGGCCGGGTGGATTCAGGTCGCCGGCATCACACACCGCATGTACGAGGGGCTCTCGCCGGGATGGGGCTACACTGCGATCGCGGTGGCGCTGCTGGCGCGCCTCAACCCGCTGGCCGTGGTGCTCACGGCGATCGTATTCGGTGCACTGAGCGCCGGGGGCGGGGCCATGCAGCGCGAGGCGGGTGTTCCGGACGTCTGGGTTCGCGGGATCGAGGCGCTGGTCATCCTCGCCGTGCTCACCGTTGACCGGGGGCTGCAGGCGTTTGCCGGCAGATCAGCCCGCGGTGAAACCCCGCGCCGCACCGAGAGCGGCAAGGCCACGGGGGCCGCGTAGTCGTGTCTGACTTCGCCGCCCTCTCCTCCTTCCTCGTCTCTGCAGTGGGGCTGGCGGTGCCGCTCGCGCTGGCGGCTCTCGGCGAAACGGTCTCCGAGCGCGCGGGGGTGATCAACATCGGGCTTGAGGGATCGGTGATCTGGGGTGCGCTCGGCGGTGCGCTGGGATCGCTTGCCGCGGGGGCCTATGCCGGGCTGCTGGCAGGTGCGCTGGCCGGTGGGGCGACAGCTCTCCTCTTCGCGGTCTTTGCGGTGCGGCTCAACACCGACCAGATCATCACGGGGACCGCCGTCACGATCGGCAGCCTGGGCTTCACCGGCGCGGTGTTCCAGTCGCGCTTCGGCACGACCGGCGTGGCGCTGGAGCTGAATACGGTCCCCGCGTTGGAGTTGCCGCTACTGGCGCGGATTCCCATCGTCGGACCCGCCCTGTTCGACCAGGCCCTGACCACCTACCTGGCTTACGCGATGGTGCCGCTGCTGGCATGGTTCCTCTTCCGGACCCGCTGGGGGCTCGCGCTGCGGGCGGTGGGGGAATCCCCGGAAGCGGCCCACGCCGCGGGCGTTCCGGTGGTGCGCACGCGCATGCTGGCGGTGGTTTTCGCGGGGCTGATGGCCGGGCTGGCCGGTGCGCACCTCAGCCTGGTGCACACCGGCACCTTTGCCGAGAACATGTCCGCCGGGAAGGGCTTCATCGCGATCGCGGTGGTCGTGCTGGGGCGGTGGCGCCCGGCGGGAGTGCTCGCGGCGGCGCTCTTCTTCGGCGGGGCGGAGGCGCTCCAGTTCGCGCTGCAGGCCTTCGACGCCGATCTTCCCTACCCGCTCTTCCTGGCGCTGCCCTACGTGCTGAGCCTGGCCGCGCTGGCGGGATGGTTCGGACGATCGCAGGCGCCTGAGGGACTGGCGCTGCCGTGGCCGCGGCGCGGGCACTGAGATGGATAGGCGACCAATGACCCTTGCGAGCAATCTGGCAGCGGCTGGCCTGGCGACCGACACGGCCTGTACGGCGAGTGGTTTGCGATCGTCCATGAGGAGTCGGAAGGAAGGTGGGCCGAGCACTACGTCGATACCGGCCTCACGTGGCTCATCACCGACGACCTGCAGTGGGACATCCGCGTAGGCTTCGGGCTCAACGAATCGGCCGAGGATCTGGTTTTCGGGACAGGCCTGGCGGTGCGGCTCCGCTGACGGCGGGGAGGGAGGCCACCCGTGGGCCGACCCGCCATGAGGGGCCTCAAGATCCGGCCCCAAGCGCCGACCGGGCATGCCGGATGCGCGCCCTGACCGCAGCCGATTCCGTCGCCTCCGCGGCCGCGAAGAGCACTTCGACCTCCCCCCGCAGCGCCGGGTCGGCCGCCGCCAGCACCCCCAGCCCGTTGTAGGCCCACGCCCGGACGAACGCCCGCCGCGAGATCCAGGAGCTGCGGCATCGCGCTCTCCGGCGCCCCCCGCAGCGCATCCGCCACCGCCCGGAACGGCGCGACCCGCTTCCCGTCGTAGCTCCTCAGCGTCTCGGCGATGTCCATCGCTGCCTCCCCCGGGGCCCGTCGTGCCCTCCCTTTGGGCTGGAGGTTACCTTCCCCGTACCGGACCGCGCCAGCAGAGCCGCGCGGCCCCCACGACGACGGTGGACAGAGAACATGACCCACGGAAGAACTGCAACCACGCTGGCCATCGCGGTCACGGCATTGTCGGCTGCGCTGCTGCCGGCTACCGCGCCACCCGCGGCGGCCCAGCAGGATCAGGGAATTGTCGGCGCCGCCCTTCGCATGCGCCAGCTCGACGGCGTGAAGCGCGTGCTGATGATCGCCGCCCACCCCGACGACGAGGACACAGGCCTCCTCACGGCGCTCGCGCGCGGTATGGGCGTCGAAACCGCCTACCTGTCGCTCAGCCGCGGTGAAGGGGGACAGAACCTGATCGGGCCGCGGCTGCACGAAGGGCTCGGCGTAATCCGCACGGGCGAACTCCTCGCCGCGCGCGCCCTCGACGGCGGCGACCAGTACTTCACGCGCGCCTTCGACTTCGGCTACTCGAAGAGCATTGACGAGGCGCTGGAACTCTGGCCCATTGAAGAGGTGCTGCGCGACGTGGTCTACGTGGTGCGCAAGTTCCGCCCCCATGTGATCGTCTCGGTCTTTTCGGGGACGCCGCGCGATGGCCATGGCCAGCATCAGCTCGCGGGACTCGCCGCGCGCGAGGCCTTTGCCGCAGCCGGCGACCCGGACCGCTTCCCCGAGCTCGCCGCGCACGGCGTCACCCCCTGGCAGCCCGCCAAGCTCTACCGCTCCACACGCTTCAACCCCCGCGAGGCGACGGTCAGCGTGCCGACGGGCACCTTCGACCCCGTACTGGGGCGGTCGCACTTCCAGCTCGCCATGGAGAGCCGAAGCCGGCATCGCTCCCAGGACATGGGTTCCGGCCAGTCCATGGGCCCGAGGTCCAGCTCCCTGCGCCTGGAGGCTTCCGTGGTTGAGGGGATGGAGGACGACGGCATCTTCGCGGGCGTCGACACCACGCTGCTCGGGCAACTCGGCACCCCGTTGCCTGCGGGATGGCCGGCGGACACCGAACAGCGACTTGGCCGGTACCGCGGCGCGCTGGCGGACGCGGCAGAGGGGTTCTCGGCAACTCGGCCCGAAGGTGCCGTGGCAGCGCTGGCGGAGGCGGTCGCGATCCTGCGCGGCCTGGTGGACGAGGGGCCCGGCGCCGAGGGGCGGCGCGTGCTCGAACGGCGCCTGGCGCAGGTCAACGAGGCGCTCCTCGCCGCGGCCGGGGTGGTGACCGACGTGCGCGTGGGGCGGGACCTCATCACCCCGGGCGAGTCCGTCGTCGTGGACGTGACGGTGTGGAACGGCGGGGCCTTCGATCTATCGGAAGTTGAGCCGGAGCTCCTCTTGCCCGCCGGCTGGGAGGCGGCGCCGACGGACGAGGCGGCCCCGAGCCCCTCGCGCTCGCCCTTCTTCCGGGCGCAGGCACCCCCGACACCCGAGGACGGAAGAATCGGCGCGGGCGAAATCGGTCGCTGGAGCTGGCGCGTGCTGGTGCCCCCCGATGTGGCCCCCTCGGTGCCCTACTACCTGCATGAGGACCGCGACGGAGCGCTCCACCGGTGGCCGGAAGACGGGGAGTTGTGGGCGTTGCCCTTCGACCCGTCTCCGATCACGGCCCGGATTGCGCTGGAGCTGGGCGATGGCGGATCGGCGGCAGGCCCCGCCAGGGTGACCCTGACGACCGAACGCACCGCCGAATTCGTGGGCGTGGACAAGGCTGCCGGGGAATACCGGGAGCCGGTGCTGGTCGTACCGGCGATCAACGTGAGCGTGGATCCCCCCTGGATGGTGTGGCCGGGCGGCACGGTGGCGACCCGGGACGTCACCGTGGTGCTGACCAACACCTCCACGGCGACGCGCTCCGGTGCGGTGCGCCTGGTGGTCCCGGACGGCTGGCAGGTCGAGCCCGGGAGCGCCGCCTTCGCGCTGGAACCGGACGGCGCCAACGGTTCGTTCAGCTTCGCGGTGACCCCCGGCGGCGCCCCCGCGGAGGGCTCGCACACCTTCCGCGCGATCGCGCAGGAAGCGGCAAACGCGGCGGGCGGCGGTGCCCAACCGGCCGACGCGAACCCGGTCGCGGACCGTGACAGATTGTCTGACAGATTCCCTGGGGAATTTGTCACGCAGTTCGACATCGTCGACTATCCGCACATTCCGCGAACGCTGATGGCGCGGGAGGCGGCGGTGCGGGTTTCGGTGTTTCCGGTCGCGGCCGACACAGCGCTGCGGGCCGGCTACATCATGGGCTCGGGCGACGACGGCCCCGCGGCGCTCAGGCAGATGGGAATGACGGTTTCGGAACTCGGCGCCAATCGAGTGCTGGCAGGCGACTACGCAGATCTCGACGTGATCGTGCTGGGGGTCCGCGCCTATGAAACCCGGCCCGATCTGGTCGCCGCCAACGAGGCCCTTCTGGACTTCGCCCGCGCGGGCGGCACGGTGATCGTCCAGTACAACAAGTACGAGTTCCCCGCGGGGGGGTTCGCGCCCTTCCCGGTCACGATCAACAGGCCCCACGACCGGGTGACCGACGAGACCGCCGCCGTGACCATCCTCGCGCTCGAGTCACCGGTCTTCGCCGGGCCCAATTCCGTGGGGCCGGCCGACTTCGAGGGGTGGGTGCAGGAAAGGGGACTCTACTTCCTGGGAGAATGGGACGAGCGCTACACCCCCGTCATGGAGATGGCCGACCCGGGCGAGGATCCGAAGCGCGGCGGCCTGGTGGTGGCCCCGCTGGGCGACGGCCTGTACGTCTACACCGGCCTCGCCTTCTTCCGCCAGTTCCCGGCGGGTGTGCCCGGCGCGTACCGCCTCTTTGCGAACCTGGTATCGCTACGGGCGCAGGACTGGAAGAAGGCCAGCCAGTAGTTCCAATCGCTGATGAAATGCTGCCAATTCACTGGGTGCGCGTCATGGGTTTCCGGGGCTTGCTCACGTCGACGACGATCACCTTGATCTTGAAGCGATACAGATCCGGGATCCCGGCTTCGAGGCGCTTCTGCAGCTCGCGCGGCGTCTTCGGCTTTCGGCCCGAAGGATGAACAGGAATGCCGTCCGGCCCGAACCAGAGCACCAGGTAGATTCCATGCCCGCCCGATTCCGGATCGCGGAGGTACCGTGGGACTAGCTGTCTCTCGATCGCGCTCCAGAGATCCCGGTGCTTGCTCTTCTTGATCTCCACCGGGACCGCGAACCCACCGTAGGCTACCCGGATGTCCGAACGCTTGTTCTCCGCGTAGTACGCCTCCCGTCGTGCATCAACGCCCTCCGGCAGGAGCGCCTGAAGATCCGAAAGCAGAGCATCCCTGCAAGAGTCCTCATGTTTCGGTTTGGTGACCCGCCCATGTTCCCCCTCGCTCCAGTACTGGCGCCAATCATCCGTGTTTCCAACGCGGATGCATCGCCGCTCGAATGCCGCGGGGGTCAGATACAGCGCCAGCACCTCTTCGCCGTTGAGCGGGACGGATTTCCGTTTCCTGGGCGAAGAGCATGCCAGGGGTGGGGAGCAAACCGGCGGAGAGGGCGAGCCCGGCGGTCAGAATCAGCGGGCGCATACTTCGCATTCCTTTCACTCGTTGTTCCAGCTAGTCCCCGAACGAAATCCCCATCGCCCGGGCTGCCCGGACGATGTCTCCGTCCACGGGGACCCGCTTCAGGCTCTTGATCGCTTCGGCCAGGGGCACGGCGTGCACCAGCGGCGGGTCCACGCCCACCATGCAGCCGAAGCGACCCTGCTCGGCCAGTTCGACCGCGGCGGTCCCGAACCTCAGCGAGAGAATCCGGTCGTAGGCAACCGGACGACCGCCGCGCTGCAGGTGGCCAAGGACCAGGCTGCGGGTCTCGTGTCCGGTGAGTTCCTCGATCCGGTCCGCGATCCGCTTGCCGACGCCTCCGAGCCTGCGGCTGCCGCCCGTCGCCGGCGTGTCCAGGTAGGACGCTTCGCCGCCCAGGGGCATCGCGCCTTCCGCCGCCACAATGATAGCGAACTCGCGTCCCTCCGCCCAACGTGAGCGGACTCGCTCGGCGACCTTGGCCGGATCGTAGGGGATCTCCGGGATGAGGATTGCGTCCGCCGTCGCCGCGAACCCGGCGAACAGGGCGATCCAGCCGGTGTGCCGACCCATCAGTTCCACGACCATCACGCGCTGGTGGGCCTCCGCGGTCGAATGCAGTTTGCCGATCGCGTCGGTGGCGGTCTGTACGGCGGTGTGAAAGCCGAAGGTGAAGGCGGTCCCGGCCAGGTCGTTGTCGATCGTCTTCGGCACACCGATCACATTGAGCCCCTTGGCCGCGAGTTCGCTCGCGATTTTGAGCGACCCGTCGCCACCGACCGCGATCAGGCAGTCGATCCCCAGCGCCTTCATCCTCTCGATCGCCTCGTCGGAGCGGTCCACCATCTTCACGCTGCCGTCGGGCTGCTTCACCGGGAAGGAGAAGGGACTGCCGCGGTTGGTCGTGCCGAGGATCGTCCCGCCGATGCGCGCGATCCCCCGCACGGACCGTTCGTCCAGGGAGACGATCCCGCCGGGCCCGAAAAGTCCGCTGTACCCGCGGCGGATGCCGATGACTTCCCACCCCCGGCGCCGCGCCGACAGCACCGTGGCGCGGATCACGGCGTTCAGTCCGGGGGCGTCGCCGCCGCCTGTGTTGATGGCAATTCGCATGACTTTCGCATCCCTTCGGGGTATTATTCGCGTCACCCCTGGTGAGGATTCCCCGCGGGGGTGCCCGCAAGCCCCGGGTTGCGCCTGGTGTGGGCCCCCGGCGGATCCTGCCCCCCCCTATCCCGGAGGGTAACAGACGTGGCAGTAACCGAGAAGGCGATCCGAAGCGCGCTCCGGACCGTTAAGGACCCCGAACTCAATCTGGATCTTGTGGTGCTGGGCCTGGTATATGATATCGAGGTCGACGGGAGCACCGCCAAGGCCACGATCTCCCTCACGACGCCCATGTGCCCGGCCGCCGGACAGATCCTCGAGGATGCGAAGGCGGCTGTGGCGAGCGTGGACGGCGTGGAGGAGGCCAACGTGGAGCTGACCTTCGACCCTCCCTGGACGCCGGAAAGGATCAGCCCCCTGATCCGGTCGTCGCTGGGGATCTGAGCGGGAGAGATCGATGGCCGGGAGGGAACGGGACGAGGCGATGTCGCAACAGGCCGAGAACGAATTGAAGGAGAAGATCCGGAACGGCTACATCCTCGAGTCCCCGGAGGAGATGACGCCCGGCTACCGCAAGGCGCTCATCGTCCAGCTCACCGTCCAGGCGGACACCGAGCTGATGAGCGCCCCTGCCTACTGGCTCGCCGCCCGGCACGCACCGTCGACCAACACCCAGGTGAGCGCTCACGCGATCATCCAGGACGAGCTGGCCCACGCGAACATCGCCTACCGCCTGCTCGAGGACATGGGGGTGTCGAAGGAGAAGCTCGTGTACGGGCGCGAACCGCACGAGTTCAAGCACCCCTACGGATTCGACCAGCCGCTGGACAACTGGGCCGAACTGGTCGTGGCCAACGGTTTCTTCGACCGGGCCGGGATCTGTTTGTTGAGCGATGTACACCGAAACACATCTTACGGTCCATTGAAGCGCGCGCTGGTCAAGGTGGACATGGAAGAGACCTTTCACCTGCGCCACGGCGAGGTGTGGATGCGGCGGCTGGCGCGTGCCGGCGGGGCGGCGACCGAACTGCTCCAGCGCTGCGTCGACTGGATGTTCCCGATGACCATCGAATGGTTCGGGCTCCCGGACGACCTCAAGCGCCACAGCGGCCAACTGGACTATCAGCTGAAGGGCCTGACGAACGACGAGCTGCGCCAGGTGTGGATGTCCTCGACCGTGCCACTCTGCGAGAGCCTGGGCCTGTCGGTGCCCGCGCACTACGACGAGGAGCGCGAAGAGTACGTGCTGGACTACCCGTTCCCCTGCCAGTACGACCCGGACGTGAAGCGCTGGCTCTTCGAGGACGGCGAGATCACCTGGAACGACGTCTTCAAGCGCTGGAAGGGGCGCGGGCCGATGAACGAGATCTACGTCGAGTCGGTGCGGCGGTCGCGCGGCACGGTGGCCTCGTGGCTGAATTGACGGGTCCGGCGCGGCAGACCGTCCGCGCGGGCCCCGGCGCTGGAGCGGGGCGCGACGCGGGCGTTCTGCGAAACGGGCGTGCCCGGCGGCGGCGGCCGCTCAGCACGCTGCTGGCCGAGCAGCCCGTGGCGATGCCGCACGCGTCGGGCGGCCGGGACCGCTGGTCGCCGCCGCTCACGGAAGCCCCCGAGGACGGTGACGCCGCCCTGCGCGCCGCCCTGGACGAGGTCCTGGACCCGGAGCTTCCCATCTCGGTGATGGAACTCGGGCTGGTTTACGACGTCGCCTTCGAGCATGGGACCGCCCGCGTGGACCTCACCTTCACCGCGACCGCCTGCCCCTGCATGGACTTCATCAAGCAGGACGTGCGCGACCGGATCGCGATGGAGCCGTGGGTGGACTCGGTCGAGATCAACGAGGTGTGGGACCCGCCCTGGACGACCGCGCGCATCTCGGAGGCCGGACGCCGGAAGCTGAAGGCGCTGGGGGTGGGGGCGTGAAGCCGCGCACCGGCCTTCGCGAAGGCGTTTACGAGGTCTTCGCCCGCAAGCGACGCGGCGACGCGCTCCGCCACATCGGCTACATCGACGCCCCCGGCGACGAACTCGCGCGGGTGTATGCCTGGAAGACCTACGACGAAGAGAACTGGTTCGAGATGTGCGTGGTCCCGCGGGATGCCATCATCCCGGTGAACCGCTCGGACGGGCCGTGGGCGCGGAACCGATGACGGGGGCGCAACGCCGAAACCGATCGGCGACCGCGCATCGCCCGGCGAACGATCCCGGCGTGCCCACCGCCCCCGCTCCGCTCGCGCGCCACATCCTCAGCCTGGCGGATACAAAGCGCCTGCTGGGGATCCGCTACAGCGACTGGATCCTCGGCAGCCCGTCGATCGAGACCGGGATTGCCGCGTCGTCCATGGCGCAGGACGAATGGGGCCACGCCCGGCTGCTGTACTCGATGCTGAAGCGGCTCGGCTTCGATCCCGTCGCCGTGGAGCAGGACCGCCCCGCCGAGCGGTACTACTCGACCCCCGCCCTGGACGATCCCTTCCCCGATTGGGCGGCCTTCGTCGCGGCGACCGTCGTCGTCGACGGCGCGCTGGCGGTCGCGCTGGAGAGCTTCTCGCACGGGAACTTCGCGCTCGCACGCTCGCGCGTCCCCAAGATGCTGGCCGAGGAGGAGTACCACCGGCAGTTCGGCGCGGCGTGGTTCGCGCGGCTGGCGGGCGCGGGGGGCGAAGGCGCCGGGCACCTGGAGAGGGCGGCCCGGGGAATGCTCCCCTCGACGCTCGCGTGGCTTCTCCCGGACGATCCCGCCTGCGAGGCGCTGGTGGCCGAAAGCGGCATCTGGGAGGCCGGGCGGGTGAGGGCGCGGTTCGAGGACCGGGTCGGGGCCGCGCTGGCCAGCGTGGGGATCCGCCTGGAGGAGATCCGGCCGGCCCGCGAGGGGTGGGACCCGGAACGCCGCCGCGGCCCCGGCGCTCCCGGTGAGGAGGCGGTCGAGCGGGCGCGCGGCGATCGCAACCGCGCTCTCTTCGTGGAGTAGCGGGAAGAAATGGGTTCCAGGCGGCCCAAGGTCTCGCCAAGGCAGCCCGCCACCGGACCCCGCCGGCACGAGTCCGCCTCCGAACAGCACCAGGCCGCCGACCGCCAGGACGCCCCCCCGCCCTGCCCGTTCTGCGAGAGCAACCGGACCGAAATCATGTCACTGTTCGGCAGCCACGCCTCACTCACGACCTGCTGGTGCGCGGACTGCCGCAGCCCCTTCGAGTTCCTGCGCTGGCGCGGGGAGCGGGAGGGCAGGGAGGGCGGCGGCTAGCAGCCGGGGTGCCCCAACGGAACATGGCACCGGGTTGGCGGGTTCAATTACCTTGTGGGTCACAGTTTCTTTCGTTTCCAAGCCAGCGGGACTGTCCAGCCGATGTCCAACACGATCCAGCGCCTCGTCGCCGCCAGCCTCCTCGGCGGCGCCCTCATGACCGCGCTCGCCTGCGGGGCGGGCGAACTCCGACTTCCGCCCGTCCGGCGCCTCGTTATCTACTCGGGCGCCCGGCTCGCGCCTCCCCAGGAGCGCATGGAGGAGGTCTACACCTGGGTGGATGAGCAGTGGGACAGCATCTCGCTGGATCCTTCCTTCATGATCAATACGACGCCCCAGGAGGGGCCGGTGTATCCGTGGGAGGAGTTCGAGATCAACCGGCAGGCGGATACAGCTACCATCGCCTACCAGGGACCGCCGGGGGTCGCCCGCGCCGCCCGCAGAGCTTTCGTCATCTACGCCCACCTCCACCTGATGGCGGGCCAGGATCGCCTGGATCGCTGGCTTCCGGAAGCCGCAGGCGGTGACGAATTCGAAATGGAACAGGCGATCCTCGCCCGTGTTTCCGACTCCTGGCTCTATCAGCGATCGATCCTGGATGCCCCTCCGAACGGGATCCTCGACGAGCTGATGTTCGTCGCCGAGAACGGCTATCTGGACGCGTTCGTCATCACGGCCCGGCCCGGCGAATTCGTGGAAGCCCGCAGGGCCTGGCTGGCCGAGAACCCTGATCGGACCGACGCCTACGTCGAGTGGTACCGGGAGACCTTCGAGCGAGATCCGCCGGGGCTCAGGGGAGCTTCGAGGGACGGCTGAGCCGCCGGGACGTGTCCGCTCAGACGGGCCCGCAGACCTGCCAGCCCACGTCGATTTCGGCCACGCGCTCGTCAGTGGCGTGAATGTCGACCCGGCCCGTGCGCGCCAGCCGCGCGTCACTCACCTTGCCCCCGAATACCGCGAACCCCTGCGGCCGGAGTGCGATTTCCGTGCCGTTGCCCGCGGTGGCGACCAGGGTGCTGCCCTTGAGCTCCCCAAGGCTCAGGGCTTCCCCCTTGCGCAGGCGGAGCCGCAGAATACGTCCCCCGTGGGGGTGATCGTGTGCATCAACGACGCCGAATACGGCCTTGAACTTGTTCTTGCTCGACACTGTCATCCTCTTCCAGCAGCAGAGCGGGGTCTGCGAAGCACCCAAGGGCCGCCCAGGCCGGGCATTCCGGCCGCGTCCCGGGCAGACTGACGACGAAACACTAGACCGAATCGAGCCGGACCGTCAACGGATGACCGACCAGACAATGGGGAACGTGCCCTTCGGCCCGCTCCTGGAAGACCCGGAGGAGATGCGCCGTTCGGGATACGAGGTGGTCGACGCGATTGTCGATCGGTTCACCGATCTGGATGACGGGCCGGCCTGGCAGGGGGCCACCCGCGACCGTCTCGAGCCGCTGCTGCACGGCCCCGCGCCAGAGGAGGGGCGCGACCTGCGGGGCTTGCTGGACACGATACTGGGGGACGTGATGCCGTTCGCGGGCCGGATCGACCACCCGCGCTTTCTGGCCTTCATCCCCTCCAGCCCGACCTGGGCTTCGGTGCTGGCGAGCTTCCTCATCTCCGGGTACAACGTCTTCCAGGGAACCTGGCTGGAGTCCTCCGGCCCATCCCAGATCGAGGTGACGGTCCTGGACTGGTTCCGCGAGTGGCTCGGGTATCCCGCAGAAGGCAGCGGCGTGCTCACCAGCGGCGGATCCGCCGCCAACCTGCTCGCGATCGTCACCGCCCGGGAGACCGCGGGTAACCCGGAGCGCGGGACCGTCTACCTGTCCGAGCAGTCGCACGGCTCCGTCGCGCGGGCGGCCCGCGTCGCGGGGATCCATCCGGAGCGGATCCGGCTGGTGGAGGCTGACGAGGTCTGCCGCATCGTTCCCGCCTCGCTGCGCGCGGCCATCAGGCGCGACCGGGCCGCCGGAATGCACCCCTTCCTTGTCGTGGGGAACGCCGGCACAACCAACACGGGCGCGATCGACCCTCTGGCGGAGCTGGCGGACATCGCCCGCGAGGAGGGCCTCTGGTACCACGTGGACGCCGCCTACGGGGGATTCGCCATCCTCGACCCCGAGGTCCGGCCGCTGATGTCGGGACTGGAGCGCTCCGACAGTGCCACCCTCGATCCGCACAAGTGGTTCTTTCAGCCGTACGAGACGGGCTGCCTGATGGTGCGGGATCCGGCGCTGCTGGAGCGCGCCTTCCGGATCGCGCCCGACTACCTGCAGGACGCCGCCTGGGGCCCCCGCCACGTCAACTTCTGCGACCGCGGCGTTCAGCTCACCCGCATCTTCCGGGCGCTGCGCGTCTGGCTGTCGGTGCAGCGCTACGGGCTGGCCGCCCACCGCGCGGCGATCTCGCGGGCGATCGCGCTCGCCCGCGGAGCCGAGACCCGCATCCGGGAGCTCGGGGAACTGGAGCTGCTCGCTCCCCAGAGCCTGGGGATGGTCTGTTTCCGCTACCGCGGCAGCGGGGGCGTTCCCGACGAGGAACTCGACGACCTCAACCGGCGCATCCAGGACGAAATCGTGAACTCGGGTTTCGCCATGATGTCCTCGACGCAGCTGCAGGGCCGTCTCTCGCTGCGGTTCTGCGTGCTGAACGTCCGCACGACCGCGGAGGATCTCGCCCGCACCCTCGACCGCATCGTGTCGGTCGGGCGGCGGCGGAGCCTGGTCCACGGGCTGCTCAACGGGAACCCTGCCGCGTGAGGTGGTGGGTGTGGGTGCTGTTGTGTGCCGCGACGGCCGCGGCATTCACGCTTTCCGGGCTGGGCGGCCCCCTCTCGTCGCTCGCAGCGGCGGTATTCCTGGTCGCGCTGCCCGGAATCGCGCTGGCGCAGCAGTCAGCCCAGGCCGCGGAGCTTCAGGCCCACCGCGCGGCCACCTACGCCAGTTCGGCCGTCGCGCTGGTGGTGATGGCCCTGTGGGCCTGGTGGGCCTGGCCGGCGGGAGCGCTCGGGATGGCAGACTGGCTCGCGTGGCGGGGTTCCGCGCTCGGCCTGCTCGGCGCTTCCGCGCTCCTCACGGCAGGCGGCCTCGCACTCTGCTACGGCTTCCGCGCCCTCGGGAACCGGTGCGGCTGGGAGGAGACGGAGGTCGTTCGGGCCGTTATTCCTGCCACGTCCGGCGAACGCGATCTTTTCACGATCCTGTCGGTCACGGCGGGAATCTGTGAAGAGATCGTGTATCGCGGCTTCCTCCCGCTCTTCCTCATGCCGTGGTTCGGCGACCGCTACCTGCTCGCGGCACTGCCCGCAACCGCGGTTTTCGGTATCCTTCACGCCTACCAGAACGCCCACGGCATGGTGCGGACGGCGGCGATGGGGCTGGTTCTCGCCGGCGGGGTGGCCTGGACCGGGAGCCTGCTGCCCTCGATCCTGGCGCACGCGGCGCTCAACCTGCTGATCGGCCTCGTATTGGCCGAATCCCTGCTGGGAGGGAAGGAACGAAAGGGGAAAGGACCCAAATGGAGATAGATCTCGCATTGACCGCCGACGCGGCCACCATCGACGCGGCGGGCAAGCTCAACCTGCTCGGCGTCTTCGACCAGATCAGCGCCGCGCGCTTTCCGGCGCGGCACGGTCGCCTGACGCTGGTGCTGCGGTTCACCGGCGGGGTCGCCGACGCCGGTACGCATCAACTCACGATCAAGCTCATGACCCCGTCGGGAACGGAGCTCATGGCCCTCCGGGGCGAACTGAACGTGTCGCCCGGTCACGGCAGCATCCAGACGGGGATCCGGGTGCCGCACGTGATCAACCTCGATGGCCTGGTCTTCCAGGAGGCCGGCGTGTACACCTTCGAGATCCTGGTCAATGACCGCCACCGGGCGACGCTGCCGCTGACGATCGCGCAGCAGCGACCGGTGTCGTGACGGGGGGTGGCATGGGGAGGCCGGCCGCGGCGCCGGGGCCCACGCCGCGCGCGGAAGGCCGCACCGTCCTGCGCGTCCGCATCTACCCGGTCAAGGGCGCGCGCGGCAGCGACGTGGACCAGGTGGAGTTCGACGAGGTGGGACCCCGGTTCGACCGTCGCTGGATGGTGGTCGGCGCCGACGGCGTCTTCATCTCCCAGCGCGGCCGGCACGAACTCGCCACCGTGCGGACGACCGTTGCCGGGGGGGAACTGATCCTCGAGGCGCCGGGAGCGGGCGCGGTGGCCGTCCCGGTCGCGCCGCGGGGGGGAAGGGTGGGGGTGCGGGTGTGGGATTCGGAGCTGGAGGTCCGCAGCGTGTCCCCGGACGCCGACGCGTGGCTCACCGCTTTCCTGGGCGCTCCCCACCGGCTGGTACACATCGGGGACGACGACGTGCGCCCCACCGACCCCACCTACGCGAAGGGACACCGCGTCGGGTTCGCCGACGGCTACCCGGCGCTCCTGGTGACCCGGGGTTCTGTCGAGGAACTCGGAAAGCGCGTCGGCCGCCCGATCCCGGCGGAGCGCTTCCGCCCCAACATCGTCGTCTCCGGCGAGCGGCCCCACGAGGAAGACCAGTGGCGCCGCTTCACGATCGGCTCGCTCGCCTTCAGCGGCGTCAAACTCTGCACGCGCTGCAAGGTCACCACGCTCGACCAGGAGTCGGGGGTGCGCGACCCGGACGGGGAGCCACTGCGCACCCTCGCGCGCTACCGCCACCTCAAGGACAAGGTCTACTTCGGCGTGAACGTCGTTCATCACGGCACGGGGATGATCCGGGCGGGCGACCGCGTGGAGGTGATCGAACGGGGGTTCATCCCGGGCGCGTGATCGACCGGCGGCGATATATTCTTCGCAAGGGAGTCCAATCCTGTTCCGGGACCGGCGAGTCCGAGTTCACCGGGGGTGCGAATGTCGGTAGCCGAGATGCGTGATCGAGTCCTTCCTCGCCTCATCGAGGAGGAGATGGCTCGTTCGTTCCTCGACTACTCGATGAGCGTGATCGTCCAGCGCGCACTCCCGGATGTACGTGACGGACTGAAACCCGTCCACCGGCGGATTCTCTTCGCCATGCACGGGCTGGGCCTGCAGCCGAACCGCAACTACAAGAAGAGCGCGACCGTCGTCGGCGAGGTGCTGGGCAAGTATCACCCGCACGGCGATTCCGCCGTCTACGACGCGCTGGTGCGCATGGTGCAGGAGTTCTCGCTGCGCTATCCGCTGGTCGACGGGCAGGGCAACTTCGGTTCCATCGACGGAGATTCGGCCGCCGCGTACCGCTACACGGAGGCGCGGCTCTCCACGGTCGCCACCGAGCTCCTCGACGAGATCGACAAGGACACGGTCCGCTGGGAGAACAACTTCGACGACCGGCTGAAGGAACCGACCGTCCTCCCTGCGCGCTTCCCCAACCTGCTGGTCAACGGCAGCACCGGGATCGCGGTGGGAATGAGCACGAACGTCCCGCCCCACAACCTCGGCGAGGTTGCCGCGGCGCTGCACACGCTGGTCGCCAACCCCGATTGCACCACCGACGAGCTGATGGAGAACCTCCCCGGGCCCGACTTCCCCACGGGCGGGTTCATCGTCGGCACCAAGGGGATCCGGAGCATGTACGAGACCGGGCGGGGCCGGATGACGATGCGGGCGCGGCTGGTCACCGAATCCCTGCGGGGCGGCCAGAAGCAGATCGTGGTCACCGAGCTTCCCTACTCGGTGTCCAAGGCGCGGATCATCGCCCGGATCGCGGCACTTTCCCGCAAGGGGTCGATCCCCGAGGTCTCGGACATGCGCGATGAATCCGACCGCGAGGGCATCCGCCTGGTGCTGGAGCTGAAACGGGGCACGAACGTCAAGCGGATCATGGCGCTGCTCTTCAAGAAGACCCCGCTGCAGAGCACCTTCGGGGCGATTGTGCTGGCACTGGACGGCGGCACCCAGCCGGGCGAGTTCACCCTCAAGGACCTGCTGTCGCGCTACCGGGACCACCGCCTGGAGGTGATTCGCCGTCGTTCGCGCTTCGACCTGGAGAAGGCCGAGGCCGAACTTCACATCACCCTTGGGCTGCTCCTCGCGCTGGCGCACATCGACGACGTGATCGCGACGATCCGGCGCTCCGCGGACCGCGACGAGGCTTCGGAGCGGCTGCAGCACGCCTTCGGACTCAGCGACGAGCAGGCCGACGCGATCCTTCGCATGCGCCTCGCGCGGCTCACCGCGCTGGAGGGCGACCATCTCCGCACACGGGAGGCGTCCCTGCGCGCCGCCATCGAGGACCTCCGCGCACTTCTGGGCGACGAGGGGCGCCAGCTGAGCGTGATGCTCGAGGAGCTGGACAGCGTGGTGGAGCGATTCGCGGACAAGCGCCGGACGGTGATCCTGCCCGACAGCGACAGAGCCGACTTCGCGTACGTCGAATCCGGCGTGGCCGACGAGGACGTGGTCGTGACGCTCTCCCGCCAGGGCTACGCCAAGCGCATCCCCATGCACCTCTACCGGCGGCGGGTGACGGCGGGCACTCCGCTGGCGGCGATGGACCGGTTCGCGGGGGACTACCTGGAGCGTGTGCTGGTCGCGCGCACGCGAGGCTGGCTGCTCTGCTTCACCGGCCAGGGGCACGTCCACTTCCTGAGGGTGGAGGACATCCCCGAGGGCCCGCTCGCCTCCCGCGGCAGGTCCGTGTGGGCGCTTCTGGGCGCCGACCGGCACGACACCCTCGTGGCGATCCGTTCCGTGGACGACCTGGCCGAGGACCGGTATCTGACCTTCGCCACCCGCCTGGGCCTGGTGAAACGAACGCGGCTTGATGAGTTCTCCAGCGCGAATAGCGGGGGCCTGATCGCCGCCCGCGTCCGCGACGGCGACGCGATCCTGGATGTCGCCCTCACAAGCGGTGACGACGAGATCCTCCTCGTGGCGCGGGGGGGCCGCGGCATCCGGTTTCCGGAAGAGCAGGTCTCGCTGGTGGGTCGAGCCGCCCAAGGGGTCAAGGGGATGGAGTTGAGGGAGGGCGACGAGGTGATTGGGGTCGTGGCGGTCAAGAGGGAGGCATCCGTCCTCCTGGTGACCGAACTCGGCCACGCGACGCGGACGCCGGTGCCGGACTTCCCCCTGCGCAACCGGGGCGGCCTCGGTGTGCTGGCAGCCGCGCTGGGCGATGATAGCGGGCGTCTGGCCGGAGCCCTGGAAGTCCTCGACGGCGAGAACGTCATGCTGGTCTCCGCCAGCGGCGGGCTGCTCGGGCTGGCCGTGGACGATGTCGCGCTTCGCCGCCGCAACGCGCGCGGGGACCGGGTCGCCTCACCCGGCCCGGGGGACCGCATCGTGCAGGTCACGCGCATGCACGGCGAGGCCGGCCCCGCCGAGGGTGCCGACCAGCTCGACCTCATGGCCCCGGCGCGCACTTCATGAAGTTCCTCGTCCTCGGCGGGGGCGCCCAGGGCACCGCCGCCGCCTTCGACCTGCTGAGCCAGGGTGCGGTCGAGGAGGTCGTGATCACGGACCTCGGGTTCGCCTCGCTGCACCCCTGCCTGCGCGCACACGCCGGGGGCCGGCTGAGGCTGGTGGAAGCCGACGCGTCGGACGGGGCCAGCGCGGCGAGCCTGATGGAGGGGATGTCGGGGGTTCTCTGCGCCCTCCCCTACTACTTCAACCTGCCGATGGCGCGCCTCGCGGTGGAAGCCGGGGTCCACTTCGCGGATCTGGGCGGCAATACGGCGATCGTGGAGAGCCAGCGCGCCCTGGACGCCCGCGCACGGGAGCGTGGCGTCTCCGTCCTCCCGGACACGGGGCTGGCGCCCGGGATGGTGAACGTATTCGCGCAGGCCGGGATCGACGCATTGGAGACCGCGGATGCGGTTCGTCTCTGGGTCGGCGGTCTGCCACAGCGCCCCAGGCCCCCGCTCAACTACCAGATCGTGTATTCGCTGGAGGGCATGCTCGACTACTACGTGACCCCCGCCACGATTCTGCGCGGCGGCAGGCCCACCAGCGTACCCGCCCTCTCGGGACTGGAGCCGGTCGACTTCCCCGAGCCTGTCGGCCGCCTGGAAGCCTTCTTCACCGGAGGGGGCACCTCCACGCTGCCGTGCCGCTACGAGGGCCGGATCGCCACCCTGGAGTACAAAACGCTGCGGTACCCGGGTCACGCACACATCATGAAGGCGATCCGGGAGCTGGGGCTGCTCAGCGACGAGGAGATCGTCTACAACGGCGCCCGTGTGAACCCGCGCCGCTTCTTCATCGAGCGCGTGACTCCGCTGCTGAGCGGCGACGGTGGCGGCGATCTGGTGGTGGTGCGGGTCGAGGTGACGGGACGCAGGGACGGAAAGCAAGCCCGCATCCGCTACGAGGTCCTGGACCGCCAGGACGCCGCGACGGGGCTCACGGCCATGGCGAGGACTACCGGCTTCTCCCTGTCGCTGACAGCATTGTTGCAGGCGCACGGGGCGGTGCGTCCCGGCGTCGGCACACCGGACGAAGTGATGCCGCCAGCCCGGTACATCGCGGAGCTGGCAAGGCGGGGAATCCACACCAACGTCTCGGAGTCGCCCGGCTGACCCGCCTGCCGGGGGATCCGTAAGCAACCCAAGTGAACCAGGACCAATGAGAATGAATGTCTGCAAAGTGCGTGCGAAGGCCGGCTCGCCGTCCTCGCGAGTCCGCGGGCCGCAGCTACCGGCCCGGAACCGTTGGCCGCGAATGTGCCGCGCCGCGCTTGTTGCAATCGCCGCGACCTGGGCCGGTACCGCAGCCGCCCAGGACTTGACCAACCCTTCCGAGAAGCACTTCGGCAAGATCACACAGCTGACCTTCGCGGGCGAGAACGCGGAGGCGTACTGGAGCGGCGACGGGTCCAGGCTGATCTTTCAGTCGTCGCCGGTCCCCGGGCAGGGGTGCGACCAGATCTACACGCTCGACCCCGAGACCGGCGCCAGGGAGCTGGTGAGCACCGGCATGGGGCGCACGACCTGCGCCTACTTCTACCCGGGCGGCGACCGCATCCTCTATTCCTCGACCCACCACTTCAACGCGGCCTGCCCGGTCGCGCCGGACCGTTCCAAGGGATACGTCTGGCCGATCTACCCCAGCTTCGACATCTTCGCGGCCAACCCGGACGGCTCAGGCATCCGCCAGCTCACCACCTCATTCGGCTACGATGCCGAAGCCACCTTCTCCCCGACGGGGCACCGGATCATCTTCACCTCCCTGCGCGACGGAGACCTCGACCTGTACTCGATGCTCCCCGACGGCTCGGATGTCCGGCGCGTCACCGACCGCCTCGGCTACGACGGCGGCGCCTTCTACAGCCCCGACGGCACGAAGATCGTGTGGCGCGCGCACTACCCCGAGACCGAAGAAGAGCGCGAGGACTACCTGTCGCTCCTGGCCGACGGGCTGATCCGCCCCTCCGCCCTCGAGATCTACGTGGCGGACGCGGACGGGTCGAACCCGCGCCAGCTGACCGACAACGGCGCGGCCAATTTCGCCCCCTACTGGCACCCATCCGGCGAGAAGATCATCTTCGCGTCGAACATGGACGACCCGCATGGGCGCGAGTTCGAACTCTACCTCGTCAACGTGGACGGCACCGGCCTGGAGCGCGTCACCTGGTCCGAGGGCTTCGACGGCTTCCCCGTCTTCCACCCTGACGGCACGAAGCTGGTCTTCGGGTCCAACCGCAACATGTCACACGAGGAAAACACGAACCTCTTCCTGGTGGAGTGGATCGACGGGAACTGACGGGGGACGTATCGCTTCAACGGTGTGTCTGGAGAAAGACCATGAGCGGATCTGAGAAGTTCCTCGCATCGCTTCTTGTGGGATGCCTCTTCACCTACGGCTTCGCCGACCCCGAGGAGCCTGCCGGCCCGGGTGCCGAAGCCCAGGAGCCGTTCTATCGGGTCTCCGACGAGCCGCGGTTGCAGATCGGATCGGCCAACGATGGGGAGTCCGCCCTCTATCGTGTCACCGCCGCCGTTCGGCTTCGGGATGGTCGCATTGTCGTAGCGAACGCGGGAACGCGGGAACTCAAGTTCTTCGATTCGAGTGGCGTTCACCTGGCGTCGACTGGCCAGCGCGGAGACGGACCGGGAGATTTCGAGCATCTGGGCCGGATCGGAGCGCTTGAGGACGGGCGGGTCGCGGTCATGGACATGTTGCTGGGACGCGTGAGTGTCTTTTCAGCCGACGGAGTGCACGAGCGCACATACCGGGTGTCCCGGGGTCTCGGTGAGGCGGGGAGCAGAATCGAAATGTACGGGTTTCTGGCTAACGGTACCCTGGTGGGGCTCCAAGAAGTGGTGGGCGAAGGCACGGAAGCGCGCTACGGGGACTATCCCGCCAGCGCACTTGTCCATAAGGCGCCAGTCGTACAGCCCGTGCTCATCGACACCCTTGGACAGGCAGTCCCGTTCGGCAGGACCATGCCGGGGGACGAGACCCTTTCTGAAATGCAAACGACCTCTGGAGATGGAACCTTGAGCGTGTCGGGCATTGGTCGGATTCCGATGCCGTTCCTCAACTCCGCGGCAGTGGACGTGCGCGACACCCTGATCGTCTTCGGACACACCTCCGGGTTTGATTTACGTCGTGGGGTTCCCCGGCGTCCGATCCGTGTCTATGACGCTGAGGGCGAGGGACGAGTGTTTTTTACCTTCGGTCTGGATGCATCGGCGGAGGTACCGGAGGGCGCTCGCCAAGCATGGGTCGATCGGCGAATCTCCACTTTCGCCGACCGCGGAGCGCGCCGGCAATGGCGATCGCGGTACGAGGAATTCATGTCCGCGACGCCGGCTTTGCTGCCCCGGTTCAAGTCTCTGGTTCTGCACCGTCGAGCTGCCCCCCGGGTTCCGCCCGTACGACATCGGATCCGACTACGTGTTGGGCAAGTGGACGGACGAACTCGGTATCGAGTATGTGCAGATGTACGACCTGATCGAGGTACGGTCGGGCGGTTCTTGAGCAGCGCGGTTACGAGGACGGAGGGTGACCTGGTGTAATGCCAACATTACATAGTGTAGCGTAAACATTACTTGTCAGACGACTGCGGCCACCTCGAACAGCCTCGTCAGGATCCGGTAGGTCAGCCCCCAGATGACCCGGCCCTCCAGGCGGATGCACGGGAACTGGCGCACCACGCCGCCGTACGTCCATGCGTAGGTCCCCCGGTTGGCGGGGTCCAGGAGCGCTTCCACCGGGAACCAGTGGACTGACGCCACCTCACGGCTGGCCACCCGCGCCAGGGTCCCGGAATCCACCTGGAACACGAAGGGCCAGATCGAGATGGTGGGGATGCGGACCCCCAGCGGGCGCATCGCCTCGATTCGGCCGAGGAGCGTGCCGGCTGCGACAAGGTCGACCCCCGTCTCTTCCATGGTCTCCCGAATGGCCGCGCCCACCAGCCCCGCATCCGCCGGATCGAGGCGTCCTCCCGGGAGCGCCATCTGACCCGACCATGGATCCCGCCTGGACCTGGCCCGCTCGATGACCAGCGCGTCGCAGTTGCCGAGCCGCGCATCCGTTACTCCCCCCGGCCCGGCGGACGCAACACGACCGCGACCGCCGCGTTCTTCCGCCCGGAGTCGGGAAGCGTCGTCCCCGGCTCGCCGAACCGGCCCGCCAGCACCGGCGGCAGCCGCGACAGTCGCATCTCGCTACACCCCGGCGCGGTCCGGCCCCCAGATGTGCTTGTGCAGCTGGGTCTGGAAGCGGAGGGGAAGCCCGCTCGCCAGAATGCGCGCGGCCAGCTCCTCCAGCCCCTCCAACCCCCACACCGGCGAGATCAGCAGCGCACCCAGCGAACCCGCGCGAACCCGTTCATCCAGCCGCCGCTCCCTGATCACGCGCTCCGCCCACTCGAAGTCCTCCATCCCGGCGACCACGAACTTGATCTCGTCCCGGTGCGTCAGGTGGTCCAGGTTCGACCAGAGGTTGCGGTGCTCCTCCCCGGAGCCGGGGCACTTGAGGTCCATGATGCGGTGCACCTGCGGATCCAGGACGCTGATGTCGAGAGCACCCGAGGTCTCCACCAGGACCGTGTAGCCTTCGTCGAGCATGCGCCGGGCCAGGAGCGCCGCCCCCGGCTGGACCAGCGGTTCGCCGCCGGTGATTTCGATGAGGCGGCACCCCACCCCCTCCACCTCCCGCATCACCTCGTCGAGGGTGAGCCGGGTGCCCCCGTGGAAGGCGTACGCGGTGTCGCACCAGACGCACCGCAGCGGGCACCCCGTGAGCCGCACGAAGGTGCAGGGCAGGCCGGCCCGGGTTGATTCCCCCTGGATCGAGTGGAAGATCTCGGTCACGCGGACCGAAGGGATGTCCGGCTCCTCCGCCCGGGGACTCCTCACGCCTGGCGTCCTTCCGTGCCGCCTCCACCGCCACCTCCACCGCCCCCATCACCACCCCCACCCCCACCCGCCGCCTTGGCCACCACGGCTTCGTTCAGCAGGCGCTGGACCTCGTGCAGCGTCACGGCGCCGGCCTGCGCCACCACCGCGTCCCGGGAAGGCCCCTTCCACAGCAGCGGGCTTTCCACATGGCCGATGATGCCCAGCCCGGTCCCCGCCCACTTCGGGAAGACCAGGTACCCGGCGACCGGCGCCCTCAGGTCCCCCGAACGCTCGGTCTCGATCGACACGGTGTAGGGCTGCCCGTCACACGCCTCGAAGGCGGGCGGACGGCTGTGCATCGCCCGGTAGCCCCCGAGCGTGCGATCGTCCTCGCCTTCACCGGGTCCCCCCGGCGTCCTCGCGGCTTCCGTCGCCTCTCCCGCTCCGCTCACGTGTTCTTCCACCCTCCTCTGCAGTCGAATGCGGTCCACCCGAAAGCTACAGCGGCGCGCGGCCGGAGGAACACCTCGGGGCCCAAACCGACATCACAGCGCCCCCGGCGGCCCCACCTGACGCCAGGCTGAGCGCCGCCCGCCGATGCCGCCATCCCGGACCCGGGCCGCTTGCGCCCCCCGTCGCTATCTTCAATCACCCTCGCGTCCGCAGCGCGCGCCAACCACCCCCCGCAAGAGCGACCTCACCCCGTGAAAGCGGCAGTCTTCCACACGAACGGTGGCCCCGAAGTCCTTGCCACCCAGGAGATGCCCACGCCCCGGCCGGGACCCGGCGAAGTGCGGATCCGCGTCGCGGCCTCCTCCCTGAACCACCTGGACCTGTGGATGCGGCGAGGGCTCCCGTTCGAGATACCCATGCCGCACATCGGCGGGTCGGACATCGCGGGGACGGTGGACGAGCTCGGCGCCGGCGTGTCCCCCGCCTGGGAGGGCAAGCGGGTGGTGGCGGACCCGTCGCTCTGCTACGACTGGTACCGGCTCGCGCGGCTGGGTGGCGTGCGGTCCGGGCCCCTCGAGATCATCGGCGAGCACACGCAGGGAGGCTTCGCCGAATACGCGTTGGCGCCGGCCGCCAACCTGCTGGAGATACCGGAGGGCGTCAGCGACGAGGTTGCGGCCGCGGCCGCGCTCGTGGGGGTCACGGCCTGGCGCGGGCTGATGTCTCGCGGGGGATTGCGCGCGGGAGAGCGCGTCCTCGTCACCGGTGCCAGCGGGGGCGTCTCCACGATGGCGGTGCAGTACGCCAGGGCGGCCGGGGCCGAGGTGTTCGCGATCACCTCCTCGGAGGACAGCGTGCGGCGGGTCCGCGAGCTCGGTGCCGATCACGTATTCGACCGCACGGCCTGCGACTGGCCGCGCGAGGTCTACCGGGCGACGGCCAAACGCGGGATCGATCTCTGCCTCGACTCGGTCGGCGAAGCGATCTGGCGCGACCTGCTGCGGGCCCTCGCCGTCGGTGGCCGACTGGTCACATTTGGCGCCACCACCGGCGCCTCCGGCAGAATCGACATCCGCCTGCTCTTCTGGCGCCAACTCTCGATCCTCGGGTCCACGATGGGAACGCCCGCCGAGTTCAGGCAGGCCATGAACCTCGTCTTTGACGGCGTGGCCACCCCTCCGATTCACAGCGTCCTGCCCCTTGAAGAGGTCCGCAAGGCCCACGAGCTTCTCGAGGCGGGCGGGGTGTTCGGCAAGATCGTGCTTCAGCCCTGACAGGAGCCGTCCCTTGAGAATCCGCGATGCGCAGGAGCGGGTCGACCGCTGGATAAGCAGGTTCGAGGAGGGCTACTGGCCCCCGCTGGCGATCCTCGCGCGACTGATGGAGGAGGTAGGGGAGCTGTCGCGCGAGATCAACCACCGCTTCGGCTCGAAGCCCAAGCGGGTCGACGAGGCCCCGGCCGAGCTGGAGCTGGAGATCGCCGACATCCTGTTCGTGCTGATCTCGCTGGCGAACCAGCAGGGGATCGACCTCGAGTCCGCCTTCGACCGGGCGATGGACAAGTACGAGGAGCGGGACGCGGACCGCTGGACACCGCGGGCGTCGTCCTAACGTATCGGGCGGCTCGCCTGTCGTTACCAAATATGGAGAGCTGCGAGACCGATGGGGTGCTGGTCGCCCGGGTTCGCCGCGGCGACAGTCGTGCCTTCGACCAGCTGGTTCGGCGGCACCTGCGTGCGGCCCATGCGGTCGCGCGGTCGAAGCTGGACATCCCCGCCGACGCGGACGACGTGGTACAGGATGCATTCATCAAGGCGCTACAGCGGATCGACGACTGTCGGAACCCGGAGGGATTCCGGGGCTGGCTGCTCGTCATCGTCCGCAACACCGCCCACAACTACAGGGAACGTGAAAGGCTCAGAGCGGCGGCGCCACTCGAAAAGGTTGCCTCGGCGGCTTCGGGGGACGACCCCCTGGCCGACATCGCGAACGCGGAGTTGCGCGGCCGCCTGAGCGAAGCGATGGAGAATCTCACGGAATTGCAGAGAAAGGTACTCGTCCTCTATGACCTCGAAGGCTGGAAACACGGCGAAATCGCCCGCGAGCTCGGGATTTCCGCGGGTTCGTCGCGCGTTCACCTTCATGTCGCCCGCAGATCGATGCGGCGGCTCCTCGGCGGTCGACTCGCGCTGGAGAGTGTGTAACCGATGAAAAGACCCCAATCCCCAAATACGGATCGCGACCCCAAAGTCTTCACTCTCGACCCTGAAGTGCACCCGGCCCGCTGGGAAGCGCTCGTCGCCGGGATCATGGAGCGTGCCGGGCCGATTCTGGAGGCGCGCCGGCAGCCGACCCTGACCGGAACGCTGTCCGGGTGGCAGCGGCCCGTGCTTGCCGGTGCGGCCGGACTCGCGGCGGCGGCGGTCGCGGTGCTGATTCTCCTCCCCGGCGCGGACTCGGTCCCGGTGGAAGTCTCGCTGGCCGAGGTGGTGATGCCGCTGCCCGTCGCGGCCTGGATCGACGGAGGCTACGCGCCCACGGCCGGGGAATTGGTGCAGGCCCTTGAGGAGTACGTCCCATGAGCCGCAGAGCTGCCGCCCTCACCCTGCTTGGTGTCGTGTTCCTGGCCGGCGCGGCCACGACGCTGGGCGTATCGCGCCTCGTCGAATACCAGCGCGACGCCGACCGCGAGTCCCTCTTCCGCACCGAGGTCCGCAACGGCCGGGGCCCCCGCCCCGGTGGCGACCGCCCCGACGGCATGCGCCCGACGCAATGGACCGAGCTCGCCCGCATGCGCGTCAGCGACCGCTTGAGCAGGGAGCTGGGCCTGACCGAGGAGCAGATTGCGGAAATCCGGGACGCGTTCGACCGGCACCAGCAGGATGCGCAGCAGGTCTGGGACGAGGTGCTGCCCGCACTGTCCGGCCAGCGGGACTCGCTCGAAGCCGAAATCGCCCGCATTCTCACGCCCGAGCAGAACCGACGTTTCATGAGGTATCTCACGGCCGACCGCGACCGCGTGCGGCGCGATCCGAGGTTCCGCCGCTCGCGGCCCTCCGGGGAGCGATAGGGGCGCCTCGCTGCGCTGAGCGGCGGCCCGGCCCGCCCGTGTCGCCGCGGCGGGGATGGCGCGCCCCACGGGCGGCCCAAGACCATCCCGATCCGCCCGGCGCCACCTTGCCTTCGCCCGGTTTGAGGCCATCTTTGTCACCGTCATGAAGCGCATCCTCGTCACCGGTGCCGCCGGTCAGATCGGGACCGAACTCACCGCACGCCTCGTCGCCCACTACGGGTCCGGTGAGATCCTGGCAACCGACATCCGCGATCCCTTCGACTGGGCGTCGGGTTGCGCGGCCGAGCAGCTCGACTGCCTCGACATCGAGGCGTTGCGGGACACGGTCGCCCGCTTCGGCGCGACCGCGATCCACCACCTGGCGGCAATCCTCTCGGCGACGGCGGAGGCGGACCCGGTGCACGCGTACCGCATCAACATGAACGGGCTCGTCAACGTACTGCAGGTCGCTGCGGAGCGCGGTTGCCGCGTCTTCGTGCCGAGTTCGATCGCGGCGTTCGGGCCGGGGACTCCCCGCGACCCCGCCCCCCAGTCCACCGTGCAGCGCCCCACGACCATGTACGGCGTGACCAAGGTGGCCGGCGAGCTGCTCTGCGACTACTACCACAGCCGTTTCGGAGTGGATGCGCGCGGCCTGCGCTTCCCCGGGCTCGTTTCCTACGCGGCGCCCCCCGGCGGCGGCACCACCGACTACGCGATCGAAGTCTTCCACGCCGCGCTGGCCGAGGGCCGCTACACCTGCTTCCTGCGCGCGGACACCCGGATGGACATGATGTACATGCCGGACGCGATCCGCGCGGTGATCGAGCTGATGGAAGCCCCGCCCGATGGGCTCACGCACCGAAACGCCTTCAACGTCACCGCGATGCAGTTCACGCCGGCAGAGCTTGCCGCACAGATCCGGTCCCACGTCCCAGGCTTCCGCATCGACTACGATCCTGATCCCGTGCGCCAGTCCATCGCCGACTCATGGCCCTCGCGGCTGGACGACTCCGAGGCTCGCGAGCAGTGGGGCTGGCGCCACGAATACGAGCTCCCCGACATGGTGGCGGACATGTTGAGGGGGTTGAAAGAACGACTGGCCGTTGACGGGGCGGTTTCCGCCGGGACCGCCGGGAGGTAGAGCCGAACGATGCCGATGGACCGCCTGGCCGGCGTGGTCGAAGGGCTGGTCGCCGGGCTCGAGGAGCAGGGGACCGCCAAGGGGGCGGAAGTGGTCGTGCGCGAAGTGATCCCGGCCGGCGACGGGCACGGGCCGCGCTTCCTGCTGGAAGGCCAGGGGGACAAACCCTTCATCCGCATGAACGCCAACTCCTATCTCGGGCTGAGCCTGCACCCGGAGGTGATCGAGGCGGAGGAGGTCACCGCGCGGGCCATGGGCGCGGGGCCCGGCGCGGTTCGCTTCATCGCGGGCACCCATTCCCAGCATGTCGCGCTCGAGCGGGCGCTGGCCAACTTTCACGGCCGCGAGGAGGGGATGATCTTCTCGTCCGCCTACGCGGCGGTGGTGAGCGCGCTCGTGTCGCTAACCGACAAGACGACTTTCCTGCTCTCGGACGAACTCAACCACAACTGCATCATCAACGCCATGCGCATGTCGCGGCCGGCCGGCAAGGGGATCTACCCGCACCTTGACCTGGCCGCGCTCGACCGCCAGCTGGAGGCGGCGAAGGGGAAGGCGCGGCGGGTGCTCGTCGTCACGGACGGCATCTTCTCGATGCGCGGTGACCACGCCCCCGTCAACGAGATCATGGAGATCGCCGGGCGCCACGACGCGGATTTCCCCGAGAACGTCGTGGTGGTGGTGGACGATTCCCACGGCGTCGGGGCCTGCGGGGCCACGGGGAGGGGGACCGAGGAGCACACCAACAGCGCCCCCTGCGACATCCTGGTGGGAACGCTGGGCAAGGCCTTCGGCGTCAACGGCGGCTACGTCGTCTCGAGCGCCCCGGTGGTCCGCTTCCTGCGTGAATCGTCTCCGCTGTACATCTACTCGAACCCGATCACGGCGGGCGAGGCGGCGGCGGCGATGAAGTCGCTGGAGATCCTCACCGCCCCGGAGGGCGCACGCCGCCTGAGCCACCTCCGCGCACTCACGAAGCGGTTCGAGGCGGGACTGCTGCAGCGCGGCTTCGAGATCCTCCCGGGCGCACATCCCATCGTCCCGATCATGGTGCGAAGCACCGCCGAGACCCGGCGCCTCGTCGCGGCCCTCTTCGACGCCGGCGTCCTCGCCACCGGGCTCGCTTTCCCGGTCGTGCCGCGCGGCGACGAATCCATCCGCTTCCAGATCAACGCCGATCACACCGAGGCGGGCATCGACTACGTCCTCGCGGCCCTGTCCGAAGCGCGGGCGGCGGGGTAGCCGGCGTGCGCCGGGCCTCGGATCACCTCAGAATCTGAGGTACTTTGTCAGCGCGAAGGACACTCTGGCCTGCCGATAGTAGTCACCGCTGACGTTGGTCTCCGCACGCGTCCACTCGGCACCAAGGCTGAGCGACATGTCCGGGCCCAGAATCCGTGTTATCTCGCCGGAGAAGGTTGCCTGGTTGTCGGCTTCCTCGCCTGGCACCAGGAACTCCTGGGGACTCACTTGACTCTTTCCGGACCAGATTACCTTCAGCAACGCGATGTAGTCTGCTCCCAGCCACTGTTGGGCGGTCGCCTCGACCCTCGCGGCGTTGTACTCCACACGACTGGAGTTGGAACGATTGAGGGTGCCGTCGGCGTTCAGCGTGAATTGAAGGCCCCATGATTGCGATTGGTCCAGGGCCCATTGCCCCCCGACCCGGAATGCGTGGTCGCGGCGGGCCTGACTCGGATAACGGTGGTGCTGGTACGCCGTGAACAGCCGTACGCTGGAGTTCCCCAATTCACTCGCAAACGCCCTTGTGGAACCGGCTTGCACTTCGAACGTCCGGCGGTCCAGGAAATCCAGACTCGGAAGAACGCTCGGCCCCGCGTAGTCCCTGTCGTCGAGCCTGATCCTCCCGTCGACATGCGTGTTGGCGTTCACCGGCCTGGAGTATCCGGCGTCCACCGAATAGGAACGATAGCCCGGCGCCAGGTACACCGGCATGGGCGGGAGGTCCACTATGCCTCGGGTGTCCAGGGTGGCTCCGACCGCCAATGTGCCGGGTCCCAGAAGCTCCGTGTAGATGGTCCGCAGCGTGAAGCGGTGTTCCCTTGGTGAATAGTTCCCTTGCCGGAACCCCCCCGTCACGGACTGCCGCAGCGCCCCGTCGCTGACGAACTGCAGGCTGGTGGTCGAATCCGCGAAGATCCGCTCGAACAGGAAGCCCCACTCGTTCGCCACCGCGATCGCACTCTCCGCCGAGTCAACGAGCGGCTGGGTCACCGCCGAAAAGTCTCCCCCGAAGTGCGCCAGGGCCACCCCGGCCGTGAGCGAACCATCGACCCCGAGCTGTGCCCTCAGCGTCCCCGTCGCTCCGCCGCAGACGAACGCGGCCATTGCCAGGATCAGACTCGCCCGCCTCATGGGTTGCCCACCAGTGCCGCCGCCCTTCTCCGGGCGAGGTCCCTTTGCTCGACAAACCTTTCCCGCAGTTGCACCAGGCTCTCGATCTGCTGCGCGTACGTCTGGCGACTGAGGTCCACCAAAGTCGTATCCGCTCCGCCCTGGCCCGATGCCGCACCTCCTTGTCCGACGGGCACGATCCTGTTGCCGAGGATATCCCGGTTGAACCTGCGCGCCACATTCCGGCGTGTCTGAGCTCTAGTCAGCTCGTCTATCTCGTGGTCCAGGTCCTCCAGCAATCTGTCGAGCTTATCCGCGAATCCCAGCAAACTCTCGGCCTTACGAGCCAGATCGTCGGGTCCGTCCTCCGGAAGTGCCTGTATGTTGGGCATTTCTGGAAGTTCAGGAGGTTTGCCCAGGCCGATCTGCGACTCTACTTCGTCGCGCAGGCTGCCCATCTCGTTCAGTTCCTCTATCAGATCGTCCTCTGATCCCAGAGGAGTACGCTCCAGTTGCTCCGTGAGGAGCTCCTCATAGATACCGACCTCCGCGATGAGATTTCTGCCCGCGTCGTACCACTCCTCCTCGATTCTGAGGAGTTCCGCCCTGGCGTCGTCCCGCTCATCCGAAAGCTCCTGAATATCGGCTCGAAGCCGATTCCTCGCCGCTCGGTCTCCACGTTCACGGGCCTGATCCTGTTCCTCAATGAGTGTCTCCCACCTGCTCTCGATTACATACACGCTGTCGAACTGCACCTGGTGTCTCTGCCGGGCGAATTCGTATGCCTGGTACGCGTCGTCCACCGCCTGCCGCGGGTTCTGCGCGTTCAGCGCACAAGGCACGGCCGCCAGCACCACAATACAACGCAAAGCCGATGTCACCACGGCCCGCAGAGCGAAGCGGTCTCCGGTGCTCGCGACGACAACGGCACGGCGCCCGTCCAACGCAGCGGGGGTCCCTTCCACGGACCGCTAGATCCCGTGCTTGTCGATCTTGTACTGAAGCGTCGCCTTCTTGAGCTTCAGCAGGCGGGCGGCCTCCGCCTTGACCCCGCCGGCCCTCTCCAGCGCCTGCCGGATCAGCCGGGCCTCCAACTCGTCAACCGCACGCCCGAGGTCCAGCTGATCGCCCACCGGACCCGCAAACGATCTTCCGTCACCCCCGGTTCCCAGGTTCGCCAGGAACGGCAGGTCGCCTTCCAGCAGCGTTTCCCCTTCCGCGAGCACGAGAGCCCGCTCGATCACGTTCTCCAGCTCCCGCACATTGCCGGGCCAGTCGTATTCGACGAGCTGCTTCACGGCCGTGCTGTCGATGGAGGTGACCAGGGAACGGGTGCGCGCCTTCAGCTTCGCAATGAAATGGCTCGCGAGGAGCGGGATGTCGTCCTTGCGCTCCCTGAGCGGGGGCACGAACACCGGAAAGACGTGAAGCCGGTAGTACAGGTCCTCTCGAAAGCCGTTGCCGGCCAGGAGTTCTTCGGCGGGCGTGTTGGTGGCGGCCACGATCCGCACGTCCACCGAAATGGTCTCCTCGCCGCCTACGCGCTCCAGTTCGCGCTCCTGCAGCACCCGCAGGAGCCGCACCTGGGTGGCGTGTGAGACCGTGGAGATCTCATCGAGAAACAGCGTTCCGCCGTCGGCGAGTTCGAAGCGGCCCCGCCTGCGCTTTCTCGCGTCCGTAAACGCCCCGGGCTCGTGGCCGAAGAGCTCCGAGTCGAGGAGTCCTTCCGGCATCGCTCCGCAATTCACCCGTATGAACGGTCCGCCGTGGCGCCCGGAACGCGCGTGTATCGCGCGGGCGACCAGTTCCTTGCCCGTTCCCGACTCGCCGTAGATCATCGCCGTGGAGTCGGACCGCGCGACCCTCGCGACCAGCCGCTTGACCTGCCTGATGCCCTCGGACTCGCCCACCATCTCCCCGTAGGGAACAGGCGGCTCGTCGCCGCTCTGGCTGCGGAGGTAGGTGTTCTTGACCCGCAGCGCGAGGTTTTCCTGCTGCAGCTCCAGCCGCGCCCGGCGTTCACGAAGGATCCGGTCCACCTTGATCGCGAACTCTTCCGACGAGAACGGCTTGGTTATGAAGTCGCACGCCCCGAGCTTCATGGCCTGGACGGCCTTCTCGACCGTGCCGTACCCGGTGATCACCAGGACCTCCGTGTCCGGCGAGGAGCCCTTGACCTCTTCCAGGACCTTCATGCCGTCCACCCGCGCCATCTTCAGGTCGGTGATGACCAGGTCCGCCCCTTCGTCCTCCAACAGCCGGAGGCCCTGGTCGCCCCCCTCGGCTGAGCGCGTGCTGTGCCCGCGGCGGCGCATCAGGAGTTCGAGCCCCTCGCGCATCGTGTCGTTGTCATCGATGATGAGGATCTGACCGGGAGCGTTCATCGCCTGGAGTCCTTCGGTGTCGCCGTGCCGGACCCTCCACCTGAGGGCAGACTGTCGGGGCTGTTCAAGTATAGGTGGAATTCCGCCCCCTCCCCACCTGCCTGGCCGCCGTCAACCGCATGTTCCGCGAGCACCACCCGGCCCCCGTTCGCCTCCGCGAGCTGCTTGACGATCGCCAGGCCAAGTCCCGCGCCCTGCTCCTTGTCACCCACGAAAGGGTCGAAGATGCGGTCGCGGAGATCGGGGGCGATGCCGGGGCCGTCGTCGCGCACTGCGATCCGGACCTCCCCGTGCACCGCGCCGCACTCGACCCAGATGCGGTTCCCCGCTTGCGACGCGTTGCGCACCAGGTTCAATACCGCCCGCTTCACCTGCAGCGGATCCGCGATCGCCAGAAGCGGCTGCTCCGGGAAGTCCAGCTCCAGAGTGCCGCCGTTCTTCTGGAACTCCGCCTCCACGAGGCTGGCGGCGTCCTCCACCGGAATCCGCACATCGTGCAGCCTGGGCTCCGACCGATCCGGGCGCGCGAACCCGAGGAACTCGTCGATGATCCCGTTCAGGCCGACCACTTCATTCCGGACCCTGGCAAGGATCCGGTGCCGCTCTTCGGTGTCTTCCGTGTCCTGCGCCGCCGCTGCGAAGAGCTCGAGCCCGCCCAGCGGATTGCGGATTTCATGCGCCACCTGCGACAGCATGCGCCGCAACTGCTCGTCGCGGCGCTGGATCCCCGATCGCATCCGCTCCATCGCCCTGGCAAGCCGCCCCAGCTCGTCCTCGCCGTCCAGCTTTACCGGCCGGTCCATCCAGCCGCGCTGGATGCGCAGGGCGGCCCGACTCAGGGTTTCGAGGCGGGCGACGATCCCACCCGCGAGACGCCACCCCATGAGTCCGGCCAAAGCGGCGGCGGCGGCCGACAGCCCCACGATTCTCCAGAAGAGAGCTTCCAGCGCCACCTCGTAGTCGGCGGTGATCCGAACGGCCAGGAACATCTCCTGTGAGGTCTCCTGCTCCACAGGCCGTTCCCCGGTGGGCTGGCGGACCCGGAATATTCCCCACTTGTTCGCGAGGCCGTCATTGCCGATGAAGAAATCGGTTGTGGCGCGGCCGATTTCCCACGCCAGCTGCACCTCCGCAAGGTGCTGTCGGACCCAGCTGAGCTCCTGCCGGATCGACACCGAATCGGGAGGACTGGAGCTGACCAGCACTGTTGCCACGGAGTCCCTGGGGGACCATTGAAAGAGGTCCGCCTCCTGCACGTACCCGTTTTCGAGGTGCTGAAGGACCTCCTGGTACTCCTCGTAGTTGTAACTATCCTCCTCATCTCCCGGTTCGACCCACGAGAGAAGCTGGTCGGCGTCTTCGAATTGATTCGCCGCCACCCCCGCCACGTCCAGGAGCGTCTTGTCCATCTGTTCTTCCAGGCTCCGATCCGCCGCCCTCCACGCCAGCCACCCTTCCAGCGCCGTGATCACCACCGCAAAGACGACGAACAGCAGCGTGAAGCGGTTGCGGAGGGTCAACGTCGAATTCCCCGCTTCAGGTCCCGCACGGGACCGCTTCGGTGGGCAGCCTCGCGAAGCTGATGGGTTCCGGCGCCTTCGGGACGACGACGATGTGAATCGGACGGACGGTGCGCCGCGCCGGAGCGCAGAAGTTGCCCGGCGTCCGCTCCACCCACTCGACGCGGGTACCGTCGTCGATCGCCAGCACGCGACGGACCTCTACCGAGTCGCCGACTTCCTGCCGCACTCCCGGGGCGACCACCAGCACCATCTCCCGGGTCCACTCGATCTCGGGCAGCGGAAGCTGCCTGCTGCCGACGTGGGACCCCCAGAAGTCGAGGAAATCTGCCGGGGCCTCCTCGGCGCCGGGGCCATCCGGCGAGCGGAAGGATATCGTCCCCTCCAGCTCCGCACCCGTCTCCGTGCCGTGGTCCAGCGTCGCGTAGGGCAGGCTACCCGCGTACAGGGACACGAAGTCCGATCCCACCGTGCTATTTCGCACGAAGATGGCCGCCTGGATCACCCGGCTGGCCGCGACATCGGGACCCGATCCGCGCGTTGTCAGGTTGGCCAGGCTACCCTCCGCGCACCGTGTCCATTCGCGGTCGTCTCGCCCCGACTCGTCGTACATGCGAACCGTCACCCGGCTCATCCCTGAGCGGCACTGCGGATCCTGGACATCGTCGAGGGCGGGGAATCCGATCAGCTTGAAACCCTCGTCGTCGTTCAGCTTCTGGATGAGCGACGCGTACACCGAGGCGTACTCGAAGGGCAGCCCCGGGTTGGGCTCCAGATTCTCTTCGCCCACGGTACCGCGGTAGCCGATCTGCTCGAACACCCTCCAGGCACCGTTGGACCGCCAGGTGACTTCCTGCCGCAGCCAGCCAGCGCCGAGGTAGAGCGGGCTCTCGACGGTGACCCGGAGCTCTCCCACCTGCGCGAACCGCAGCGGTCCGTTGTGGGGCCCCATCGGATCGCAGGCGCCCGCGATCATGACCGCGGCGGCCGCGCACCACATGGGGCCGCTACCTCTGCCTGTCCACCTCAAGTATCTTGGCATGCACATGTCCTCTGTATCCCTTCTCGGCCAGCTCCTCCGCCGTCGCAGTGTGAAGTCCGGTGACTTTACACTCGCGAGCGGCCGCCATTCACGCTACTACATTGACGCCCGGCTCACGACGATGTGCGGTGAGGGGCAGGTCCTGGTCGGCGAGGTGTGTTGGCAGGTGATCGAGGAAGCCGGTTGGAACGCGGACTTCGTGGGTGGCATGACGCTCGGCGCCGATCCGGTGGCCTATGCGATCGCGAACCACGCCGCCCGGCACGGCCGCGGACTCGATGCGTTCACAGTGCGCAAGCGGCCCAAGGGGCACGGCACGGGAAGACGGATCGAGGGCGGCCTGCCCGCGGGGGCGCGGGTGGTCGTGGTGGACGATACGGTGACGACGGGGGGGAGCCTGCTCGAAGCGGTGGAGGTAGTGGCGCGCCACGGCGCCGTCATCGCCGGGGTCCTCGCCCTGGTGGACCGCGAAGAGGGAGGCGGCGAGCGGGTCGCCGAAGCCGGCCACGATTACCGCGCCGTCTTCACGGGCAGGGATCTGCGCTGAGGCGTGGGCGTACGCGCACGCCTCTCCAACCTCCCCGGTCCAGGGGGAGGTCAGTCCACCAGACGCAGGGGCATGATCAGGCACAGGTATTCCAGGTCGCTGTTGGCGGGCTCGATGGTGGTCGCCCGTTCCGGAGTCTTGAAACTCATCGTCACCTCCTGGGTCGGCATCTTGCCCAGCACCTCGAGGAGATAGTTGGCGTTGAAGCCGATCTCGATGCCGTCTCCCTGGTAGTCCAGTTCGACCTCGTCGTGGGCCTCGCCCAGATCCGGGGTCATTGCGTCCAAATGGACCCGGTCGTTCTCGAACGCGAGCTTCACCCGTCGCGTCGACGCGCTTGCCACCACCGCGATCCGCCGCACGGCGGCCTCCATCGCGGTCCGGCTTACCGTCGCCGACTTGTCGTTGTCCTTCGGGATCACCTGGTCGTAGTTGGGATACTTCCCGTCGATAAGGCGCGTATAGATCTCCTTCGATTCGGAGCAGAAACCAAGATGATTCCCGCCGCGCGCCACTGTGAGCTCCCCGTCCCCATCGAACAGGCGCGCCACCTGGCCGAGTGCAGCAGGCGGCACGATGAGATTCGCCCTTTTGCCCCCGGTCGACTCCACGTTCATCGCGGTCCTCGCGAGACGGTGGCCGTTCGTGGCGACCATGGTCATCCGGTCGTCGTCGAGTTCCCATAGGACACCGTTGAGGATCGGGCGGCTTTCCTCTTGCGAGACCGCGAAAGAGGTGGTGTTGATCAGCGTGATGACGGACTTCTCCGAAACCTTCCACCCCTCCTCGAACTCGATCGCCGGCAGGTTGGGGAACTCCTCGCTGGGGAGCCCGTTGAGCTTGATGCGGCTGTACCCGCAGTGGATCTCGACCTGGTGGCCCCGGATGTGGAGGTCCACCGGCTCGTCGGGGAGTTCCCTGGTGAGTTCCTGCAGCTTCCTGCCCGGGATGGTGATCGAGCCGCCCTCGACGATCTGGGCCGGCACCTTGATGCGGATCCAGACATCGAGGTCGGTCCCGCTGATCCACAGTGCGTCCCCTTCCGTTTCCAGGAGCACGTTCGAGAGGACGGGCAGCGTCGTCCGGGTGGGAATGCTGGCGGAAACCGCGCCGAGGCCGTTGTGAAGATTCTGGCGTGTGATAGTGAGTTTCATATGGCTCTTGCCGGGGGGAACCCCGGCGACGGGGGGAATTCCACGGACCCGGGGGTCCCCTTAAGAATTAGTAACAGGTAAAGAGAAGATCGTCATCATAGAGTCTGTGGAAAGGTGGGATGAGGCTCGTGAGAGTGGGTGGCAGGACAGCAGGGAGCAGCGGAAAGCGGGACTCCACGCGATGTGGAAAAGCCGTGGAAGCCGACCTCGCCACCAACACCAGAGGCCGGATTCGTGGAAAACAGATGGTTTTCGGGGTGTTATCAACACGGTTTCCCACAGAGACACGGGCCGCGGCGCCGCCAGCCGACCGTCAGGCACAGCTCTCCAGCCGCTGCCGCAAATCGGTGACGCGCCGCCGGAAGGTGTCATCGCTGGACAGCTGACCGTCCACCTTTCTGATGGAGTGGTGAACGGTGGAGTGATCGCGACCGCCGAACTCCCGGCCGATTCGCGCCAGGGGAATGTCGAGGAGGGTGCGCATGAGGAACATCGCCACCTGCCTGGGCACGAGAATGTCGCGGGAGCGGCGCACGGACGCGAGCGAATCGCTGCTCACGCCCCATTCCTCCGCCACGACCTCCCGTATCCGGCCGGCGTCGAGCGGGTGGTACGCCGGGTCCGCTCCGCCGAGCAGCGCCTGGCGGGCGAGCTCGACGGTGACCTCGCGGCGCGTCAGCGACGAGTACGCGAGCAGCTTGATGATGGCTCCCTCGAGTTCTCGCACGGAGGACGTGCACACCCGCGCGATCAGGTCCAGAACCTCGGGGTCGAGTTCGACGCTGTCCTCGTCGGCCTTCTTCCTGAGGATCGCCAGGCGGGTCTCGTAGTCCGGCGGGTGCACCGGGGCCACCAGACCCCATTCGAAGCGCGACACCAGCCGCTCCTCCAGCCCGTCGAGCTCCTTCGGGTGCCGGTCGCTCGTCAGCACGATCTGCCTGCCGCCGTTGTGGAGGACGTTGAAGGTATGGAAGAACTCTTCCTGCGTGTGCTCCTTCCTGCGCAGGAACTGGACATCGTCCACCAGCAGCAGGTCGTAGGAGCGATAGCGGGCCCGGAAGGCGGAAGTGGTGTTCCCGTAGATCGCAGCCACCATCTCGTTGACGAACTGCTCGGCGGGGATGTAGCAGATGCGTACGGCGTCACCCGTCCGAACGATGTGGTGGGCGATGGCGTGCATCAGGTGGGTCTTGCCGAGGCCCGTGGCTCCATAGAGGAAGAGCGGGTTGTAGCCCTGGGCCGGGCGCTCGGCGACGGACTGGCTGGCCGCCTGCGCGAGCTGGTTGTTCTGGCCCACGATGAACCGGTCGAAGGTGTAGCGGCTGTTGAGCCCCAAAACCGGGTCGGCGGGAGGCGGGCTCGGCGGCTCCACCAGGGGAGTGGCCGTGATCTCGGGGGCCGCTCGCGCCGGCGCCGGTTCCGCCGATGAGACCCGCAACTGGACGGGCTTGCCGAGGATGCGGCCGCCGATCTCCTGCAGCGTCTCGCCGTACTTGTCCTCGAGCCACTCGGCATGGAATCGGCTGGGCGCGACGATGTGCAGGGCGCCCCCGTCCCAGGAAACGGCCCGGGCGCTCGAAACCCAGGTGGCGTAGGTCTGGTCCGGCAGACCCCTCCTGGCCTGCTCGAGAATCCGCTCCCACAACTCGTTTGCGTGCTCTTCCATACCTTCCCGGGTTCGTGAACAGGGGCGCCCAACGTACCGGGCGGGCAACCGTATGTCAATCACATCGGGGCGTGCCGGAGGCACACGGCGGTACGCGCGGTTCGCGGCGGTTGACCGGTCCGCCTCCCCGCCGATACCTTCAAGGGCTGGCCGATCGACTCCGGTCGGCGCATCGGTTCGCGAACGCATGGACGGCAGCCGCTCAGCCGCCATCCCGAGAAGGCATTGGAACAATGAAACCCACGTACAGGCCGAGGAACCGCAAGCGCCTCAACAAACACGGCTTTCGGTCGCGCATGAAGACCCGCGCCGGTCGTGCGACCCTCAACCGCCGGCGCCGGCGCGGGCGGCGGGCGCTCGCCGTCCGCATCGGGTCCAAGAACGCCCGCTAGGCGCCGCCGGTGCAGTTGAAGGAAGGCCGCTCCGGGCCGCACGGCGAGCGGCTGCCCCGGGCGGCGCGCATCCGCCTGACCCGCGACATCAGGGAGGTCCTGAGGCGGGGCAAGCGTACGAGAACGCCCTCCCTCGACCTCCATGTTGTGGATGGAACGGGTCGGCGGCCGCGGATCGGCTGGATCGTGCCGAAGCTGGGCCAGGGGATCGTGGCGAGAAACCGCCTGAAGCGCCGCCTTCGCGAGATCGCCCGCAGGAGGGTGCTCGGAGAGCTGTGGCGGGCCGGCCGTGGCTGTGACGTTCTGATCCGTGTGCGAAGGAAAGCCTACGATGCATCGTATGCCGTGCTCGAAGCAGAGACGACAGGCGGATTGGAGGCGTTATGGTCTCGAAACTGATGCTCGGGGCGGTTCGGGTCTACCAGAGATACATCTCGGGGCTGCTGCCGACTTCGTGCCGGTATCATCCCAGCTGCTCGGAATACACGCGAGTGGCGGTCCGGACACACGGTCCGGTGCGGGGGGTCTGGCTCGGAGCGAGGCGGCTGGCGCGTTGCCACCCGTGGGGCGGCTACGGCATCGACCTGGTTCCGGGCGCGCCGAAGGCCGGTGAACCGTTCAGTGGTGGAGCAAGGGGTGATGGAACCATGAAGGATGGCGAGCAATGAGGCCGGAACTCCGTTTCGCGTTGGCGCTGTTGCTGATGATCGGCGTCTTCGTCGTCACCAGCATGCTCTTCCCTCCGCTTCCCCCGGAATCGGCGCCCGCAGTTGAAGGGGTCGACCCCGGAGCGCCGGCCGCCCAGGCCGACGAGCCGGGCGAGCCGCTGCTGGAGCTGCCGGGAGCGGCGCCGGACCTTTCCGTACAGGTCACCGGTGGCGAGTTCGGCCGGGGCGAACCCGAAAGAATCGTCGCCGTCGAGACCCCGCTCTACCGGATCGAGTTCTCCAACTACGGGGCGGTCGTTCGTTCGGTAAGGCTGGCCGGCTACCAATCCTTCGTCCGCGACGGATCGGTCGAGCTCGTGCCGGACGGTTCCGAGATCCTGGCGGGGCTGTGGCAGTATCGGAGTAGCGGCGACCCCCTGGACCTGACGGGCTATCCACATTCCGTGAGCCCGGCTGACGGAATCTGGATCGGCGAGGGTGGAGGCCGCGAGACGCTCACCTTCCGCTTCGACCACCCCGACGGCGTCTTCTTCAGCGAGATTCGCTACACCTTCACGGCCGACTCGTACATCGTCGAGGTGGACGGCCGACTGCCCGCGGTCGACCGCGCCGCACTCTTCGTCCGACTGGGGACGGGGCTGGCGGTCAACGAGCTGAAGGTGGACGACGACCTCAGGCTGATGGCCGTCGCGGGCAACCATGTCGACGAGGGGATCGAGTCTCTGCCGCTGGGGCGGATCAGGGAACCCGAGGCGATGGGAGGCCCGCTCCGGTGGGCCGCGGTCAAGAGCAAGTTCTTCGTCGAGGTGATTCTCCCGGGTACGCGTGCGGGCGGGGCAGAGGTCCTTTCGGGGATGTGGGCCGACCCGGCGAATCTCGCGGAACGGGCGGCCGTGCGGGTCGGAGTTCCCGTCAATTCCACAGGGAGCTATTCCTACCGGGCCTATCTGGGACCGGTCGAACGCGACCGCCTGATCGCGATCGGCGACGATCTGGAAGAGGTCAACCCCTACGGGTGGGGGTTCCTGCGCCCGATCCTGCGTCCGCTCGTCGTTGGGGTCCTCTGGCTGGTCGAGGCGCTGCACGAAGGCCTCAGCCTGGGCTACGGCTGGGTGCTCATCGTGATCGGGGTCCTGATGCGGGTGGTCCTCTGGCCGCTCAACCGCAAGTCCATGCGTTCCCAGGTGAAGATGATGGCGATTCAGCCGCTTGCCATGGACATCAAGACGAGGTACAAGGACGATCCCCAGCGGATGCAGCAGGAGACGATCAAGCTCTACAAGGAGCACCAGGTCAACCCCATGGCGGGGTGCGTGCCCCTTCTGATCCCCATGCCCGTGTTCTTCGCGCTCTTCTTCGTCTTCCAGAACACGATCGCGCTGAGGGGCGTGCCGTTCATGTGGCTGCCGGACCTCTCCGCCCCGGACCCGCTGTACCTCCTGCCGCTCTTCTTCGGGGCCACGATGTTCCTGACCATGAAGTTGACCCAGACGGCCGCGCCGAATCCGCAGATGAAGATGATGATGTACGTCATGCCGATCATGATGACCGTGATGTTCCTGTGGTGGGGCCTGCCGTCGGGGCTGCTCCTGTACTACTCCACCGTGAACGTGGTCACGATCCCGCAGCAGATGCTCATCAGCAACGAGCGGAAGAAGCTGCAGGCCGCGCACCCGGTGAAGCGTCCCGCCTGAATGGCCGCCGCCGGACAATGGAGGGACCGCGCACGCTGGTGGACACGATTGTCGCCCAGGCCACGCCGCCGGGGGTGGGCGCCGTCGCGCTGATCAGGCTGTCGGGGCCGCGTGCGGCGGAGTTCGCCGGCGCGCTCATGGGGTGTGGGGGCGATGCAATGGCTGGATGGGCGCCGCGGCAGGGCCATCTGCGACTGCTGCATGATCCCCGTTCCGGCGAGGCCCTGGATCGGGCGCTGGTGACGCTGTCCCCCGGGCCCGCGAGCTACACCGGCGAGGACGTCGTCGAGATCTCGACCCACGGCGGCCACGCGATCCCGGCCACGTTGGTCGAAGCCTGCGTCGCGCTCGGGGCCCGCCCGGCGAGACCCGGCGAGTTCACGCAGCGCGCGTATCTGAACGGCAAGCTGGACCTGACCCAGGCGGAGGCCGTCGCGGACCTCGTCGCGGCGAGGGCCCCAAAGGCTCGCACGGTGGCGCTCCACCAGCTCGAGCGCGGCCTCGGTGGCCGCATCGCGGAGCTGCGCGGCCAGGTCATCGGGCTCTCGGCGCTGCTCGTCCAGCACATCGACTTCCCCGGCGAGGACGAAGCTCCCGTGCCGCTCGGCAGGATCGCGGGCGAAGCGGCGAACGTGGCCGGCCGGGTCGATCTCCTCCTCGCCACCGCACCCGCTGGAGAGCTGCTGCGGGAGGGGGCGGTGACCGTGCTGGCTGGGCGTCCGAATTCTGGTAAGTCCAGTATGTTCAATGCGTTAGTTGGAATGGAGCGAGCGATTGTCACGGAAGAAGCGGGAACGACGCGAGACGCGATCGAAGCCGTTATATCGGTAGACGGGTTTCCCTTCCGGCTGGTGGATACCGCCGGACTGAGGAGCGGAGCAAGCCGGGTGGAACTCCTGGGCATCGAGATCGCTCATCGATACCTGGAGGGCGCGGACCTGGTCCTCTACTGCCACGAGGCGGGCTCGGCAATGGGTGGACGGGACGCGGAGTTCGTGGAATCGCTCGCCTCCCCGGTCGTCGTGGTCCGTACGAAGTGGGACCTTGCGGCCCAGGGCGAGGTTGCGGCGGGTGGCGAGGTGCCGGTGTCGGTGAAGACCGGCGAGGGCCTGGGAGAGCTCAAGGCGGTCCTCCGGGACCTGGTCTTCCGGGATGTGGTGGAGAGCCGCGACGAGGTTCCGGTGGTAACGCGGCGCCGTCAGGCCGGGCTCTTGCGGGAAGCGGCCGGAGAGATCAAGGCTTTTGGCGAGGCGCTGGCATCGGGGATCCCGGCGGAAGTGGCGTCGGCCCACCTCAAGTCGGCGGAGAGTGCACTGGAAGAGATACTGGGCGTGATCGCTCCGGACGAGGTGCTGGACCGGGTCTTCCGCGAGTTCTGCATAGGGAAGTGAGTCCGTGCGACTGAGTTACGATGTGATCGTTGTGGGCGGCGGCCATGCGGGGGCGGAGGCGGCCGCCGCGTCGGCGCGGCTGGGTGCGCGCACGGTTCTGATTACCCCGGACCTCACCCGAATCGCGCAGATGAGCTGCAACCCCGCGATCGGGGGGGTGGCGAAGGGCACGGTGGCCCGGGAAGTGGACGCGCTGGGGGGGGTGATGGGTCAGGCTACGGACGCCTCCTCCATTCACTTCCGGATGCTGAACCGGTCCAAGGGGCCCGCGGTGTGGGGGCCGCGTTCCCAGTGCGACCGGGCGCTCTACCCGATCGCCGCGCGGCGGATCCTGGACGGGCTGGAAAGCCTGGATCTCTTTCAGGAGATGGTCACGGGGCTGCACTTCGACGACCGCGTGCAGGGGGTGGAAACGCGCGGCGGCGTCACCTTCGAGGGCGCGGCGGTCGTCGTCACCGCGGGGACCTTTCTCAGGGGGCGCATTCATGTGGGCGGCACGGCGGCGGTGGGGGCGGGGCGGGCGGGGGAGGGGCCCTCCATCGCTCTGGCCGAGGCGCTGGAGGCGCGCGGGCTCGAGGTCCGGCGGTTCAAGACGGGCACGCCGCCCCGCATCGACGGAAGATCGGTGGACTACTCCCGCTGTGAGCGGCAGGACGGCGAGGAAGAGCCGTTCCGGTTCTCGTACTACGCGAGCGAGCCCTTTCTGGAGCAGCGGGCGTGCTGGATCACCTGGTCGGGGTCGGCGCTGAAGGACATCGTGACCCGGAATCTGAGCCGCAGCGCGCTTTACGGCGGCGAGATCTCGGGTCGTGGGCCCCGTTACTGCCCGTCGATCGAAGACAAGGTCATGCGGTTTCCGGATGCGCCGCGCCACCAGGTCTTTCTCGAGCCCGAGGGCCTCGACACCACCGAACTGTATGTGAACGGCCTTTCGACATCGCTCCCGGCCGATGTACAGGTCGATTTCCTCCGGTCGATCCCGGGCCTCGAAGAGGCGAAGATGACCAGGCCCGGGTACGCGATCGAGTACGACTACTTCCCGCCGGCGCAGCTCCATCACACCCTGGAGGTGAAGACGCTGCCGGGACTCTACTTCGCGGGGCAGATCAACGGCACCACCGGTTACGAGGAGGCTGCGGGGCAGGGGCTCGTCGCGGGCGTGAACGCGGCGCTGGCGGTCCAGGGCCAGCGACCGTTCGTCGTTGAACGGGACCAGGGCTACATCGGGGTGCTGATCGACGACCTCGTCACCAAGGGGGTCGACGAGCCCTATCGGCTGTTCACGTCACGCGCGGAGTTCCGGTTGCTGCTCCGGCAGGACAACGGCCCCGGACGCCTCGGGACCCTGGCCCGCTCGATCGGGCTGCTCACGGCAGAGCAGGAGCGGGCCCTCGAGGAGAGGCTGCGCCAGGAATCCAGGGCGAAGGCGTGGTTTCGCGACCACGTGGTTTCCCCGAACGCGGCGAACCCCGTGCTGGAGGCGGCGGGAACGGCCCCGATCGAGTGCGGCGCGCGGGCGCGGGAGCTGGTGCGGCGGCCCGGGGTCACCGCGCGGGCCCTCCTCGCCGCGACCGAAGACGCTCCCGAGTTCGGGCAGGACGTACTCGCGACCGTCGAGATCGACACCAAGTACGAAGGGTACGTGCGCCGCGAGCGTGACCGGGCCGAGAAGCTCAGGGCACAGGCCGAATTCGCGATCCCCGCGGATGCGCCCTTCGACGAATTCGCGACGCTCTCCCACGAGGCGCGCCAGAAGCTCACCCGGGTCCGTCCCGCCAACCTGGCCCAGGCGAGCAGGATTCCGGGCGTGTCTCCGGCGGACCTCCAGAATCTGGTGATGGAAGTGCGGAAGAGGTCATGGCCGGGAGGGGCGGAAGCGAGCGCCTGAAGTCGGGCCGGGCTGAAAGACATCGGACAACAAGCGCCGCCGCTTCGATTGTTCCACGTGGAACGTTTGGGGCGCGGCCCGCCGGTGAGCCACTTCTGCGCATCAGCGGGACCATGTGCTGCGCGGGGCATTCCCGGATGCGTCATCAGGTTCCTGTTCACCGCTTGCGCCGGGGAGTTGGGCGAGCCGGGTCGCAGTCAGCATCGGACATCGCGCGGCGATCACCAGAACATGTTCCACGTGAAACAATGATGGGGACCGGGGACTGTGCTATATTCCGGGTGTCCCGACTCGCCACATCACGCCGAACCCCCGCCGGAAACGAACACCATTCCACAGCAACCGACCCCGGGCGTCCAATTGACACGCATCATCGCACTGGCGAACCAGAAGGGTGGCGTCGGAAAAACGACCACGGCGGTCAACCTCGGTGCTGCGCTCGCCCGGGAGGGCCGCGAGGTGCTCGTCGTTGACATGGACCCCCAGGGGAACGCGTCCAGCGGCCTGGGCATGGTGGATCGCGCCAACGTCCCGACCGTCTACGACGTGCTCGTCCGGGGCCTCCCGGTTTTCCGTGCGATCCACCGGCCCGAAGCGTATGCAACCCTCAGCCTTGTGCCGGCAAATCGCGACCTGGTCGGGGCCGAAGTGGAGCTCGTGGGCGTGCAGGATCGGGAGACACTCCTGCGAGAGTCCCTTGCTCCGCTCGCCGGGGACTTCGACTTCATCCTGATCGACTGCCCTCCGTCCCTGGGACTCCTCACCCTCAACACTTTGGCAGCGGCGGACTCGGTTCTCATCCCGATCCAGTGCGAATACTACGCATTGGAGGGTCTGAGCCAGCTCCTCAACACCATCCGGCTCGTTCAGCGCGGCCTCAACCCGGGCCTGGAGATCGAAGGCGTCCTCCTGACGATGTTCGATCAGCGCCTGAGCCTGTCCCGCCAGGTTGCGACGGAGGCCAAGCGGTACTTCGGGCGCCGCGTCTTCGAAACCGTCATCCCCAGGAACGTCAGCATCGCGGAGGCGCCGGGATTCGGGCTTTCGGTAGCGGACTACAGCCCCACCTCGGTCGGAGCGCGCCGCTACGCGGCCCTGGCGAGGGAGATACTGGGCAGGGCGGGGCCGCGAAACGGAACCGAACCCCCGCCTCCCCCGGGGCCCACCACCACACACCGGAGTTGAACTGCCATGAGCGGTCGTGATCGCCTCGGCCGAGGCCTCGAAGCCCTGTTGGGGGACTACATTCAGGAAGGCGGTGTCCCGCGGCGCGGCGAGGCTGCCGGCCCGACGAAGATCGCGGTTCGCGCCATCTCCCCCAACCCGTTCCAGCCCCGCCGCGCGTTCAGGATGGAGGAACTCACCGAGCTCGCCGCGTCGATCAGGACCAACGGACTCCTCCAGCCGATCGTCGTGCGCATTTCGGCGTCGAGGCGCAGCTACGAGCTCGTGGCCGGGGAGCGCAGGCTGCGGGCCGCGAAGCAGCTTGGGTGGACCGACATTCCGGCCCAGGTCCGCGACGTCGACGACCGCTCTCTGCTCGTGCTCGCACTCGTGGAGAACCTGCAGCGCGAGGAGCTGGGCCCTCTCGAGGAGTGCCACGGATACGAGCAGCTTCGGGATCAGTTCGGGTACACGCAGCAGGAAATCGCGGACGCGGTAGGGAAGAGCCGGTCAACGGTCGCCAATATGATGCGCCTGGCGGCGCTCCCAGCCTCGGTTCGCCGCTTCATGGAAGAGGGAGCGCTTTCCATGGGACACGGTCGTGCCATTCTCCCGTTGGAGGATGCGATCAAGGCGGCCGACCTGGCGCGCGAAGCCGTGGCGGGCGACTGGTCGGTGAGAGAGACCGAGAAACGGGTGCGGGATCTCCTGAAGCGCGGAACGCCCGACGAAGACCCGAGTCCCGATGACACGCCCAAGTCCGATCCGGCCGTCGGGGTCCTCGAGGAAGCGCTGGGAGATCATCTGGGCACCAGGGTGATGATCCATTGGAAGGGCCAGGGCAAGGGCGCCATCAGGATCACCTTCCAGGGAGCCCGCGATCTGGAGCGTGTCTTCGCGGCCGTCACCGGGCGCGAGGCCGCCGAGGTGGTGGGGTGAGCAGGTCGACGCGCGGCGACGGGAGGCAGCGGGGGCGGTGGCTGGCCATCAGGATCCGCCGCAAGGGCGACGTCGAGCCGCGTTTGATCTTCCTGTCCGCCCGACGCGTCCTCGCCTACCAGGTCCTGGCGCTCGTGTTCGCCCTGGCCTTGATCGGCATGGTGGCGAGTTGGGGCCCACTCGCATACCGTGCGTCGACCGCCGACAATCTCGAGCGGGAGGTAGTCACGCTTCGAGCCCGCAGCGACAGCATAGAGGTCCTTGTCGGGATGCTGGCGACCCTCGAAGCACGGCAGAATCGTGTTCGCAATTTGTTCGGGGCCACCGAACGTGAAGACTCCGGACTCTGGCTCCCGAGACCGGGTGGCACCGGGCGGCGGGTTCGCGGTCCGATCGCCGCGGACACGATGACGTCGCCCACGATGTGGCCCCTCACCGAAAGCGGGTTCATCACGCAGTCGCTCCTGGATGGGGCCCAGGGGGATCACCCCGGCGTTGACGTCGCCGTGCCGAGCGGCTCCTACATCAGGGCGGCCGGAGGCGGCGAAGTGATCGAGGCCGCGCGAGATCCGGTGTACGGTCTTTTCGTTCTAATCGACCACGGCAACAACCAGTTGACCCGCTACGGTCACGCGTCCTACCTGGCCGTCGAACGGGGCCAAATGGTGCGGCAGGGCGAGGTGATCGCCCTGACCGGTTCGACCGGCAGGTCTACCGCACCGCACCTGCATTTTGAGATATTGGAAAACGGCAGACCGATCGACCCGCTCTCGATGGTTTCACCACCCCGGGCCCGGTAGGCGATCGCCCGGACCACAACACGCACCCAACCAGAAAAAGGCAGCAGCGACCATGGCCAAGACCCGGACATTGCCACCCCCCACCGAAAACGTCATTTCGATCATCGGCGCCGGAATGCGACTTGTGGGCGATTGCCATTCCGCCCACACCATCCGAATCGAGGGTACCATCGAGGGAACGGTACGGGCCGAGAAGGGGGTGGTGATCGGCAAGGGCGGGCGCGTGACCGGGGACATCCACACCGCGGATGCCAAGATCGCCGGGTCGGTGAAGGGGACGCTCATAGTCAAGTCGCGCCTCGAACTCGAGGCCAGCGCGGTCCTGGACGGCGAAATCCGGACCGCGCGCCTGAAGCTTGACGAGGGCGCGATCGTGAACGGGGCTGTCGCCGTGGGCCGCCAGGAACCTGTTTCCGCGGCGGCGCCCGCGGGGAGCGCCGCGGAGACGAAGAAACCGGGCAAGAACGGCTCACTCTTCGGCTCCGGCGAGAAGCGCAAGGTCGGCGCCTAGCCGATTGGCCACGCTTCCGGCGGTCCCCCTCACGGACATCATCCGCTACCTGGACGATTACCTCGATACCGGGGGAGCGCAGGACTATCCGGGCGCCCTAAACGGCCTCCAGGTTGATGGGCCCGAGTTCGTGACGCGCTTCGCGGTGGCGGTTGACGCCCGCGAATCCGTCATCGCGGCCGTCACCGGTTGGGCCGATCTCCTGATCGTCCACCATGGCCTCTTCTGGGGCGGACTTCGCCCGCTCACCGGCCCGCGCTTCCGCCGCTTGAAGGCGCTGATCGAAGGCCGGACCGCCCTCTACAGCTCGCATCTTCCCCTCGACAGGCATCCAGAGGCCGGGAATGCCGCAATCCTGGCCCGACAACTCCGCCTTTCGGACCTCGAGCCCTTCGGCGACTACCGGGGAACACACGTCGGTTGGAGGGGCACGGTCCGCACGGCCCGGCGGGCGCTCGGGGACTTCAGGGCCAGGCTCTCGGAGGTGCTCGGGCGCGAGGTCACGACCCTTCCCGGCGGTCCCGCGGTGCTCCGGTCGGCGGCCATCGTCACCGGCGCCGGGGCCTCGACCCTGGAGGAGGCGGCCGAAGCGGGGGTGGACGTTCTGGTGACCGGAGAGGCGCAGCACCATCACGCGATCGACGCCGCGGAATTGGGGGTGACCGTCCTCCTCGGCGGCCACTACGAAACGGAGACCTTCGGGGTCGCACGGATCGCCGAAATCCTGACGGACCGTTTCGGAATCGAAGGCCGTTTCGTAGACTCGCCTACGGGGATGTAGCAGCCCCCGGCGCGTCGCGACAACAGACCTTCGAGGAAGGAAGACACAATGAGCAACAGGTTTGTCATCAGAGGGCCCATGGCGGGAATGCCCAGGGCGGCCATCCTCGCGCTGGCAGCGGCCATCCTCGCCGGTCCGGCATCGCTGAACGGCCAGGTCCCCGCGCCCGCCGACCATTTCGGCTTCCGTCTCGGCACGGCGGGGAGGCTCGCGAACTGGGACGCCCTCACCGCGTACTACGCGCGCCTCGCGCAGACGAGCGATCGCGTTGCGGTCGACACCCTGGGCCCCACCACCATGGGGCGCCCATTCGTCATGCTCACCATCACGAGCCCCGCGAACCATGCGCGGCTGGGCGAGCTGCACGGCATCCAGCGCCGCCTCGCCGACCCCCGCACCATCACCGGCGGCGACGAGCTCGAGGCGCTGCTGGACGAGGGCCGCACGGTGGTGATGATCACCCACGCGATCCACTCCACCGAGGTGGGCGGCGCACAGGCAGCCGCCAGGCTGGCCTACAACCTGGCCTCGACCACGGACGAGCGCGTCATGGAGATCCTCGACAACGTCATCCTCCTGCAGATCCCGTCGCTGAACCCGGACGGCACGCAGTGGGTCAACGACTTCTACAACGAGCACGCCGGCACCGAGTACGACGGGCGTTCGCCGCCCTGGCTCTACCACTTCTACACGGGCCACGACAACAACCGCGACTGGTACACCTTCTACCAGAAGGAGACGCAACACACCGTCCGGGCGCAGAACGACTGGCATCCGCAGATCGTTCACGACATCCACCAGATGGGGGGCAACGGCGCCCGCATCTTCTTCCCGCCGTACATCGACCCGATCGAGCCGAACGTGGACCCCGGTCTGGTCAGCGCGGTCAACCAGCTGGGCGCGTACATGGCCGCCGAGCTGACGTCGCAGGGCAAGCAGGGGGTGGTGATCAACGCGATCTACGACGGGTTCCACCCCGGCCGCGCCTACATGCACTATCACGGGGGCGCGCGCATCCTCAGCGAGACCGCGTCGGCCCGGCTGGCCACAACCGTGGACGTGCCGTCCGAGGCGGTGCGGGGCGGGCGGGAGTACGAGGCGTCCCGGGCCGCGTGGAACTTCCCCTGGCCGTGGGAAGGCGGGGAGTGGGGCCTTCCCGATATCGTCGATTACCAGTTCTCGGGCGCGATGGCGCTGCTCGTCAACGCCGCGAAGAACCGCCGCTACTGGCTCCAGAACTTCTACCGGGTGAACGAGCGGGCGGTCGCCGGATGGGACAGCTGGCCGGCCGCGTGGGTGATCCCCGCCGGGCAGGAGAACGAGGTCGGGGTGCAGAGTCTGCTGCGGATTCTGACCATGGGCGATGTGGAGGTGCGGCAGGCCGGCGAGGCCTTCGCCGCGGCGGGCGCCTCGCACCCGGCCGGTTCCTGGGTGGTTCTCATGCGGCAGCCGTACGCCGCCTTTGCGCAGACGCTGCTGACCGTGCAGGAATACCCGGATCTGCGCGAATACCCGGGCGGCCCGCCCAAGCGCCCCTACGACGTGACCGCGCATACCCTGCCGCTCCTGATGGGCGTCGAGGCGCACGCGCTCGAGGCCGCGCCCGAGGTGGCCCTGAGCGACCCGATCGAGGTGCCGGCGGTCGACTACGCGCTGCCGGGCGACCTGACGGGGCCGGGTGCGCCGCGCGTCGGCATGTACAAGGGCTACCAGGAGCCGATGATCGCGGGCTGGACGCGGTGGATGCTCGACCAGCACGGGATGCGCTACGATTCGCTGCACGACGCGCGGATCCGGGACGGCGGGCTGCAGGACGACTACGACGTGCTGATCTTCCAGAGCCAGTCGGACCGGTCGATCAGCGAGGGCAACCAGCCGGGGTCGTTGCCTGAGCGCTACACGGGTGGGATCGGGGAGGAAGGTCGTGCGGCGGTGCGCGAATTCGTCGAGTCCGGAGGGCGGCTGATCGTGATGGAGGAAGCGGCGGACTTCGCGATCAACCTTTTCGGACTGGATGTCGGCAACCCCGTTGAGGACCTCGCCAACACCGAGTTCTACGTGCCGGGATCGATCCTGCGGGTGGATCTCGCGTCCGACCCGGTCGCCGCCGGCTACGACGGTTCCACCGAGGCGTGGTACTGGCGCAGCAGCCGCCCCTTCACCGTGGCCGACGACCGGGTGGAGGTGCTTGGGAGCTACTCGCCGGACGACCCGGTGGTGGCGGGCTGGGTGCTCGGCCGCGAAAGGCTTGCAGGACAGGGCGCGCTGCTGCGCGCGCGGATCGGTCAGGGTGAGGTGATCCTTTTCGGGTTCCAGCCAAACTACCGGGGCCAGAGCATCGTGACCTGGCCGCTCTTCTTCAACGCCATATCGGGCGGGAGGCTCATCGGATGACGCCCGCCGCGGACGTGTCCTGCCCCCGCTGCCAGCACTCGGAGAGCGCGACCGCCAACTTCTGCTCGCGCTGTGGAGGGGCGCTGCGCGGGCCGCCCTGTCCCGGGTGCGACGCCCCCTCCGAGGCCGGTGACCGCTTCTGCACCCAATGCGGCGCAGCCCTGCGCGCGCGGCGTGCGGCCTTCGGCGCTTCCACGAACCGTGTAGTGGTTGCTGCTGGCGTGCTGCTCGGGCTGGTTGTCGTCGTGGTGGTCGTCCTGCGGGTCGGCGGAGGGGGGGTGGGCGGCGCAGCGGGCGGTGGCCAGGGTTCGTCGTCCGCGCCGGCAGGCGGCGAGCCAGGGTCGGCCACCCCCCTGGGTCCAACCTCCTCGGTTCCCCTGGCATCGATGACCCCGAGGGAAGCCGCCACCGCGCTCTTCAACCGGGTGATGAGGAACATCGAAGCCGGCAATCTGGCCGAGGCGAACCAGTTCCTGCCGATGGCAATCGCTTCATACGACCGGATCCTGGCGCTGTCGCTGGACGACCGCTTCCACCTGTCGCTCCTCTACGCCACCGCCGAGGACGGGGCGTCCGCGCTCGCCGTCGCCGAAGCCGGGCTCGCGGTCAGGCCGACCCACCTGCTCTGCCTCGCCGCCGCGGCGGAAGGCGCGCTCCTGATCGGCGACGACGCAAAGGCGCGCGCCCACTACCAGACGCTGGTGGACGTCTACGAGGAAGAAGTGCAGACCGAGCTGGTGGAGTACGGCACCGTCGAGGAGGGGGGCCACGCCAACCTCCTGCCCGTACTCCGAGGGGAGGCGGCGGAATACCTGGCCAGCGGACGGTGACCGGCCTCGCGGCCACCCGCCACTGACCATGATCCAGTCCCCCCTCGCCCTCGCCACCCTCATCGCCGGCGTCACCGCGCTGGCCTTCTGGCTCGACTACCGGTTCCCCGCCCTGGGGAAGCTCGGCGCGTCGATGATGGCCATCATCTTCGGCGCGATCCTCTCGAACACCGGCCTCGTGCCCGTGGCTTCCCCGGTGTACGACGCCGTGCTGGGCCCGGTCACCTCCGTGTCCATCGCCTGGCTGCTTCTCTCCGTCGACCTGCGCGACCTGGCGAAGGCGGGGCCGCGCATGACAGGCGCCTTCGGGATTGCGGTTCTGGGAACCGTCCTCGGGGCCTTCGTGGCGGCGATGATCTACGGCTCGCGCTTCGGCGACGATACCTCGCGGATCGCCGGTGCGCTTACCGGCACCTACTCCGGCGGCTCGGTGAACTTCGTCTCCGTCGGCCGCGAGCTCGGCCTCACCGGGGCGCTATTCGCAGGCCTCAACGCTGCCGACGCTGTCGTCACGGCGCTGTGGCTTGGAGCGACGCTCGTGCTGCCGACCTGGCTCGGGCGATACTACGCGCCGGTGCCGGGGGCCGCGCCGGCGGGAAGCGCGCCGTCCGCGACAGAGGAGTCGGACGCCGCCGAGCGCCACCGCCATCACCCCTACTTCTCGCGCGAGGGGCTGTCGGCCCTGGGCATCGCGGGACTCGTCGCGGCCGGCCTCATCCTGGTCTACGGCGCGGAATGGCTCGGCGAGGCCGTTCCCCAGGTCCCCTCGATCGTCTGGCTGACGCTACTCGCCCTGGCGCTGGGCCACTCGCCGCTCTTCCGTGACGCCCGCGGCGCGATGCAGCTCGGGTCGGTCGGCTTGCACTTCTTCTTCGTGCTGATCGGCATCCTGTCGCGGGCCTCGGAGATCGCCGCGGTGGGCGTCGAAGTCTTCCTCTTCACCCTGGTCGTCGTGGCGGTGCACGGCGTCGTGGTCTTCGGCGCGGGCAAGCTGCTGCGCCTCGACATCGGGACGGTCGCGGTTGCGTCCCAGGCCGCTGTCGGCGGACCGTCGAGCGCGCTGGCGGTGGCCATCTCGCGCGACTGGCGTCACCTGGTGCTGCCGGGGGTTGTGGTCGGCCTGTTCGGATATGCGGTGGGCACATTCCTGGGTCTGGGGGTGGCTGGTCTGCTCAGGTAGCGATTCAGGCAGATCGCGGCCATGTTCCTGGTGTGACGACTCCTGGTGTGACAAGGAGAAACAGAATGAAAAACCGACGCGTGAAGACCTGGGTGTCAGGCCTGGTGCTGGCAGCGACCATAGCCGGGTGCGAGCCGGCCGACCGAACAGAAGCCGCGGATGACGGTCAGCCGAGACCCGCCGCGACGCTCCGCCTTGCGGACGAACCGACGGTCTCCATCGGAGTGACCGGCGGCCAGGAAGAACAGGAGCTGTTCGAGGTCTCCGGCGCCGCCCGGCTCGCCGACGGCAGCATCGTGGTGTACGAGAGCGGAGCGTTTCGCCTGCAGAAGTTCGGCCCTGACGGTGAACACCTTTGGAGCCGGGGGCAGCCAGGGAGAAGGACCCGGCGACTTCGCGACTTCGCCCAGTTGCTCGTACCGTGTGCCAGCGAGCAATCGATCCTGATCTACGACGATACAACCTGCGCATCACGGCCTTCGGTGGCGACGGCACGCTGGTTCGCACATTCCCGCTGGCGTTTCAGGAGAGCAGCGCCTATGACATCACGTGCGCCCCGGGCGGAAGGCTGGTGTTATCCGGCTGGGGGCATGAGCGGCCGAGCGAGCCGGGTCCCTACCGCACTACGGCGGACATGGCCTTCGCGGACAGCAGCGAGGTCACGGTCCTGCGGGAGGGCGTCCTGGCCGAAGACCGTCTGGCTAGGGCCAATTCCGCAGGAAGACTTACCGGGTCCTCACCAGGCATCTGGTCCCGGAAACTGATGTTCGCCGCGACCGACGAGGGGGTCTGGCTGGGCACCGGCGACGACCACGAGCTGGAGTTCCTCGACTGGGCCGGCACGACCACGCGTACAGTGCGGTGGGAAGGACCGGATCTGACGGTGACGCAGTTGCATGTCGACGCTTATCGCGAGGCCGTGCGCGACAGCTTTGCCAGCGGCCTGGATTTCACGGCCCGAATCTACCCCGAAGAGGTGAGCACCCGCGACTGGCAACAGCGTTTCGAGGCACGCTGGGAGCGCGATCGTGAGGCTCTGCCGCCCGCCTTTCCGGCTTACGGCCAGGTGATGCTCGGGGACGACGGCGTCCTCTGGATCGAGGAGTTTACACGCGCCGGACAGCCGAACGAATGGTTCGCCCTGAACGAGGACGGGGAGCGCATGCGCACCTTGACGGTGCCGCCCGGGATCGTTCTCCTCGACATCGGTGCCGACTGGGTGCTTGTGACCTACCGGGACGAGATGGATGTCGAACGGGTCGCGCTGTATTCGCTGGTCGAGAACTGAACCTCCCCTCCCCCTCCATGGTGCGATCCGCCTGACTTTCGTATGATTTACGGCCCCGCGCGCCGGGGATCGACCCCCCGCAGGCGGCGCCGGGACAACGCGCCAAAGCGATAGGCGCACCGGCGCCCAGGCCAGACCGATCAGCGGAGATTCACCGGAAGTGATTCCGTCAAACAACCATGGAGGGGCCGGGTCCGTGAAGTCCGGCGGGTCCGGGAAACCCGGAGGATACGCGCCAGCGGGCAAGGATACCGGCAGGGTGAAGCCGAAGGGCTCCTCCCGGATCCCCGCCCATTGCGGGATCGACACCATCCCCATCACGTCGCGCAAGCCATCGTGGCTCAAGGTGCGCTCGCCGGGCGGGCCCAACTACCTGCGGCTGAAGCGCCTGATGCGCAGCCAGTCGCTGCACACGGTCTGCGAGGAGGCGGGCTGCCCCAACATCGGCGAGTGCTGGGAGGCGGGCACGGCGACCTTCATGATCCTGGGCGACGTCTGCACGCGGGCCTGCAAGTACTGCGCGGTCGCGCACGGCATGCCCACCGAACTCGACCTCGACGAGCCCAGGAGGGTGGCCGAAACGATCGCCGCGATGGATCTCGACCACGTCGTCATCACCTCGGTCAACCGGGACGAACTCGCGGACGGCGGCGCAAGCATCTACGCCGCGACGATCCGGGATGTGCGCGCACGGGTCCCCGACTGCTCGGTCGAGGTGCTCATCCCCGACTTCAAGGGCGACGAGGACGCCCTGCGCGCCGTGATGGACGCCCGCCCGGCCATCCTGGGCCACAACCTCGAAACGGTTGAGCGGCTGCACCCCGACGTGAGGCCCGGCGGCCGTTACTGGCGGTCGATCTCGTACCTGGGAAGCGCCAAACGCATCGCTGCCTCGATGCTGACCAAGACCGGAATCATCCTCGGGATGGGCGAGAAGGCCAACGAGATCCGCCAGGCGATGGCCGACCTGCGCGAGGCCGCGGTCGACATCCTCACGCTGGGACAGTACCTGCGGCCGTCCGCGCAGCACATCCCGGTGGCCCGCTGGGTGACCCCCGACGAGTTCGCGGACTGGAAGCGGATCGGCGAAGAGGAGTATGGGTTCCGCCATGTGGAGTCGGGTCCCCTGGTTCGCTCCAGCTACCACGCGAAGGAACAGGCCCGCGAGGTGCAGGCCGGCGGGCCGGGAAGCATTCAGGAGGTGATGGAAGGGGATGTGCCGGCACCGGCCGAGAACCCGAGTCTGGTCGGCAATGGGGCGGGCCCCGATGTTCCACGGAATGTTCCACGGCGGCCCAAGGATGTTCCACGCCACTTGACAGATGTTCCACGGCCCTCAAGGCTGATCCAGCTTCGCCGGACGGACAGAACGGCTCCACCGGCCGACGAAGCGCCGCGACCGATCACGGCTCCGCGCGCCAACGGCACCGGAGGCTGACCGACAATGCTGCAAGCCACGAAGGAGATGGAGTCCAGGGCGACGAACGGGGACCGTTCCGGTGCGGCCGAGGAACAGGACGATGCGCCCGTCGACGTTATGGAGGGGTTCACCCCGGAGGAGCTTCATGCCCTGCTGGCGGACATGCTCCTCTACCGCCGCTTCGAGGAGAAGGCCGAAGAGGCGTACGCGATCGGGAAGATCGGCGGCTTCTGTCACCTGCACATCGGGCAGGAGGGACTCGCGGCGGGCGCCACCAGGCCGCTCCGCGCGGATGACCCGATCATCACCGCCTACCGCGACCACACGCTGGGGATCGCCAGGGGGATAACGCCCCGGGCCGCCATGGCCGAACTCTACGGGCGGGTCGACGGCTGCTCCGGCGGACGGGGCGGTTCGATGCACCTCTTCGACCCCACGGTGGGCTTCATGGGCGGTCACGGAATCGTCGGCGGCCAGATTCCGATTGGCGCGGGGCTGGCGTGGGCGATCCGTTACCGGGGCGAGGACCAGGTCTGCCTGTGCTTCCTGGGAGACGCGGCCGTCAACCAGGGCGTCTTCCTGGAGTCGCTCAACATGTCGGCGATCTGGCAGCTGCCGGTGATCTATGTCGTCGAGAACAACGGCTACGGCATGGGCACGGCGTTTTCGCGGGTGTCCGCGACGGAAATGGAGGCCCGTTCGGGGGCCTGCGGCGTCCCGGCCCACACCGTCGACGCGCAGGACGTGCTGGGGACCTACCGGTTCTTCGAGCAGTTGGTGGAGCGCGTGCGGGGCGGGGCGGGTCCGCAGTTCGTCAACGCGCTCACCTACCGCTTTCGGGGCCATTCGATGTCGGATCCGGTCTCGGGGACCTACCGGCCGAAGGAAGAAGTGGAGCAGCACGTCCAGGAGCAGGACCCGATCAAGATCCTGCGCGACCGCCTGATGGAGGCGGACCTTCTGACCCGGGCCGAGCTCGAGGCGATGGACGCCGAGGCGCGCGCGACCTGTGACGACGCCGCGGAATTCGCCGAAGTTTCGCCGATCCCGGACCCCTCGACCCTCTACGACCACGTGTACGCCGAGGTCAACGAGCACGGCCGCCTCTTCCTGGACGGACGTGGCCAGGGGCCGGGAGGCGCGACCCATGGCTGAGATGACCTACCGCGATGCCCTCAACGCGGCAATGTGCCAGGAGATGGACCGGGACGACTCGGTCTTCCTCATGGGCGAAGAGGTGGCCGAATACGACGGCGCGTACAAGGTGTCGCGCGGAATGCTGGCCCGCTACGGGGACCGGCGGGTCGTGGACGCGCCGATCAGTGAACTCGGCTTCGCGGGGCTCTGCATCGGCGCGGCAACGGCCGGCCTGCGTCCGATCTGCGAATTCATGACCTTCAACTTCTCGTACCTCGCGCTCGACCAGATCATCAACAACGCCGCCAAGATGTTCTACATGAGCAACGGCCGGATCTCGGTGCCGATCGTCTTCCGCGGGCCCAGCGGGGCGGCGCTGCAACTTTCCGCCCAGCACTCCCAGGCGTGCGAGACGTACTACGTGCACGCGCCCGGCGTGAAGCTGGTGACCCCGGCCACCCCCGCCGACGCGAAGGGCCTGCTCGCCGCCGCCATCCGCGACGACGATCCGGTTGCGGTGATGGAGGGCGAACTGCTCTACAACGTCCGCGGCGAAGTTCCCGACGAAGAATACGTGATCCCGCTGGGCGTGGCCGACCTGAAGCGCTCGGGCGGCGATGTCAGCATCGTCACCCACGGGAAGATGGTGCACGTAGCGCTTCAGGCCGCCACCATGCTCGCCCGGGAAGGGGTCGAGGCCGATGTCCTGGACCTGCGCTCGATCCGCCCGCTCGACGTGGACGCCATCCTGGAGACGGTGGCCCGCACGAACCGCGTCGTCTACCTCGAGGAGGGGTGGCCCTTCGCCGGAGTGGGCGCGCAGATCGTCGCGCTGATCCAGGAAGAGGCGTTCGACGACCTCGACGCGCCGGTCATGCGGGTCACCCAGGCCGACGTGCCCATGCCGTACGCGAAGAACCTGGAGCAGCTCGCCAAGCCCGGCGCGAAGAGCGTGGTGGAGGCGTGCAGGCAGGTGCTGTATCTGCCCGCGGGGAGCGCGTGATGGCAACCAGGGTCCATATGGAAGCGCTCTCGCCCACGATGGAGGAGGGTCAGGTCGTCAAGTGGCTGAAGGGCGAGGGGGATGTGGTCGCCCAGGGCGACATCCTCGCCGAGATCGAGACCGACAAGGCGACGATGGAGCTGGTGGCGCGCGGAGAAGGCGCCCTCAGGAAGATCCTGGTCGGCGAGGGCGGGACCGCGCCGGTGGGCGACGTGATCGCGATCATCGCGCCGGAGGGCGAGGACATCGCCGCGCTGCTGGCGGGGCTGGGCGGGGATGGGGCGGGGGCGCCCGACGCGGCGGCTCAGCAGGCAACAGGGGCCGCGCGCGGGGCGGCCGGCCAGATGTCCGCGGATTCCGATGCGGCTGCTGAGGCGCAGGAACAGACGCGGGCGACGGCGCAGACCGCAGCCCCAGGCGCTACCCGGTCCCCGACCCAGCCCGCAACCCCCACCGGCCGGGTCAAGGCCTCGCCGCTCGCCAAGCGGCTGGCCGGTGAGCTCGGACTGGACATCGCGGCCGTGCAGGGATCCGGACCCGGTGGAAGAGTCGTCAAGCGGGACATCGAGATGGCGGCGGAGGCCGCGGCAGCCGCGCCTGCGGCGGCTCCGGTCGTGCCCGCTGTCGCGCCTGTCGTGCCACCCGGCGAGGAGTTCGCAGACCTTCCCCTGTCGCAGATGCGCAAGACCGTCGCGCGCCGCCTGACCGAGTCGCTCGGGCCGGTGCCGCACTTCTTTCTCACCGTGGACGTGGACATGACGCGGGCGCTTGAGGCGCGGGCGCGGGTCAACGAGATCCTGGCGGCCCAGGGCGCGAAGGCGTCGGTTAACGACCTCGTCATCAAGGCGACGGCGGCCGCGCTGACCCACCATCCGGAGTGCAACGCCTGGTGGCAGGGCAGTTCGATCCGCCGCTTCAGCAGCGTACACATGGGTGTGGCGGTGGCGGTGCCGGACGGCCTCATCACGCCGGTCGTGAGGGACGCGCACGCCAAGGGGCTCGCACAGATCAGCCGCGAGGTGCGCGAAATGGCCGGGCGCGCCCGCGAGAAGAAACTCCAGCCGCACGAATACACGGGATCGACCTTCTCGATCTCCAACCTCGGGATGTTCGGGATCGAGGAGTTCACCGCCGTCATCAACCCGCCGGAAGCCGGCATCATCGCCGTCGGTGCGGTGGAGGAGCGGGCGGTGGCGGTGAAGGGCCAGGTGGTCGTGCAACCGCGGATGCGCGTCACGATGAGCTGCGATCACCGCGTGATCGACGGCGCCCAGGGCGCCCGCTTCCTGGCCACGCTGAAGTCATTCCTGGAGGAACCTGCGGCGATTCTGATCTAGGCAGTCGATGGAATGCATCGCCGCCGCATTCGGGTCGGTGATGCGTTCGCGCCTGCCGAACGGGAAGCCATGAACCAAGATGTAAAGGCGGGATTACCAAATGTCGTGTTTTCTTTACATGTCGCATCTGTCGGCGCGCCTTTGGCGGTGTCTGCCGGATCGTAGAACGCTGTTCCTACTCCTCACGGCCGCTCTGGCCACGCCCTCGGCCGCCTTGGCTGCCCAGGAGCCCGCCACCATCCTCATCCGCGCCGCGCGCCTCATCGACGGCAAGGGCACGCTCATGGAGCCCGGCACGATCCTGGTGGCCGGCGAAAGGATCGTCGCCGTGGGCCCGGCGGCGCTGGAGCCCCCCAACGACGGCTTCATCGACCTCGGCGACGCCACCATCCTGCCCGGCCTCATCGACCTGCACACTCACCTCACCGACAGGGTCGGCACGCACTGGGAAGAGGTGCTGGTCACCACCACGCCCGCGCAGGCGGCGCTCTGGGGTGCGGCGAACGCGCTGACCACGCTGCGCGCCGGCTTCACCACCGTGCGCGACATGGGGCCAACCTGGCCGTACACCGATGTCGACCTCCGCGACATTATCGACGCCGGGGTCCTTCCCGGGCCGCGCATGCAGGTTGCGGGCAACTACGTCTCCGCGACGGGGGGCGCCGGCGACGCTCGGCAGTTCTCGATCTACGTGGACGTGCCGGTCGTGCAGAACCTGGCCGACGGGGTCGACGCGGTTCGCGCCGCCGTGCGCACCAACCACAAGAACGGTGCCGACTTCACCAAGATCCTGGCCACGGGCGCGGTGCTGTCCCGCGGACTGCCGCCCGGCGCGCAGCAGTACTCGGACGCCGAACTCGCGGTCGCGGTCGAGGAGACCGACCGCTGGGCGCGCTTCACCGCCGCGCACGCTCACGGCACCGAGGGGATCAAAGCCGCGATCCGCGCCGGCGTCCGCACCGTCGACCACGGCTCCATGATGGACGACGAGGCGATGGCGATGCTGCTCGAAAGCGACCACACCTGGTATGTGCCCACCCTGTACGTGGGCGTGATCGTCCCGCGCGATGGCGCGGCGCTGGGCGTCCCCGAGGAGCAGATCCGCCGCTCGACCGAGATGATGCGCTACCGCAACGCGACCTTCCGCCGCGCCATGGAGGCCGGGCTGACGGTCGGGTTCGGCACCGACGCGGGCGTCTTCGAACACGGCCACAACGCGCGCGAATTCCAGATCCGAGTCGAGAACGGCCAGAGCGAGATGGACGCGATCACCTCGGCGACGAGCGTCTCCGCCGTGATCATGGGGTGGGAGGCGGACGTGGGGTCGCTGGAGGCCGGAAAGTACGCGGATTTGATCGCCGTAGCGGGGAATCCCCTGGATGACATCACGGCGCTGGAGCGGGTGATTTGGGTGATGAAGGGCGGTGAGGTCTACAAGGGCGATCGGCCGGAGGAATAGCGGCCCGCGGTGCCTCGCCGCTCGCGCGGATTCATTCACGGTCTGCTAAATTCCGCATCCGACCGAACCATCGAACCATTCCCCGGAGGCAATCCCTTGGCGGACAAGAACGCAGCAGGAACGGACTTCGACGTTGTCGTGATCGGCGGCGGGCCGGGCGGCTACGTCGCGGCGATCCGCGCGGGCCAGCTCGGCCTGAAGACGGCCTGCGTCGAGACGGACAAGCTGGGCGGCGTGTGCCTGAACATCGGCTGCATCCCGACCAAGGCGCTACTGAGCAGCGCGCTGATGGTCAACGAGCTCAAGGACGCTGGCGGCCACGGCATCTCGTTCGACGGGTTCACGGCGGATCTCGGACCCGCGCAGAAGCGCAGCAGGGCAGTTGCCGACCGCCTTTCGAAGGGCGTCAGCTTCCTGCTGCGCAAGAACAAGGTCACCCATGTGGAGGGGTACGGGCGGCTGCTGGGCGGCGGCAAGGTCGAAGTCGACAGGGACGGCAAGAAGCAGGTGCTCACCGCGCGCAACATCATCATCGCCACCGGCTCTCGTCCGCGCAGCCTTCCCTTCCTGCAGATCGACGAAGAGCGGATCTGGTCGTCGACCGGCGCGCTCTTCCAGAAGGACGCGCCGGAGACGCTCGTGGTCGTGGGCGCGGGCGCCGTGGGCATGGAGTTCGCCGACATCTACGACGCGTACGGCACGAAGGTGACGGTCATCGAGGTGATGGACCGCGTGCTGCCCCTGGAGGACAAGGATTCATCCCGCGTGGTGGCGCAGTCCTTCAAGAAGCGCGGCATGGACATCTTCACCGGCGCCCGCGTGGAGTCGACCACGGTGAAGGACGACGGTGTCTCGATCGCATTCACCGACCGCAAGGGCAAGGCCCACACCCTCGACGTGGACTACGTGCTCTCGGCCGTCGGACGGGTTCCGAACACGGAAGACCTCGGCCTCGACAAAGCCGGCGTCAAGCAGACCGAACGGGGCGGATTCGTTGCAGTCGACGAAGCCATGCGGACCAACGTCCCCGGCGTCTGGGCCGTGGGCGACTGTGCCGGCGAGCAGCTCCTGGCGCACAAGGGCATGCACGAGGGAGTCGTTGCCGTAGAGCACATCGCCGGCGTCGGCCACCACACCGTCGACTACGGGAATGTCCCCAACTGCACCTACTGCCACCCGGAGGTGGCCTCGGTCGGGCTCACCGAAGAGCAGGCGCGGGAAAAGGGCCTCGACATCGAGGTGGGCAAGTTCCCCTGGGCCGGGAACGGGCGCGCGCTCGCCGCCGGCGACTCCACCGGGTTCGTCAAGGTGATCCGCGACAAGCGCTACTCGGAGGTCGTCGGTGCTCACATCGTTGGTCCCCACGCCACCGAACTGATCGCCGAATTCGTCATGGCGCGGCACCTCGAGTCGACCGCGGAAGAGATCGACCGGGCCATGCACCCGCACCCGACGCTGTCGGAGGCGGTGGCGGAGGGAGCGCTGGGTGCGCTGGGGAGGGCGCTGCATGTGTAGGCGGGGGGCCGCGACGCGCCCTACAGCTCGACCTCCACCCCCCTGATCGCCAGGATCCTCGCCAGCGCCTTGCCGATCTCGTTGTTCGGGGTCGACGCCCCCGCGGTGATCCCCAGCTGCAATGGCCCGGGGGGCAGCCAGTTCCAGTCCGTCACTTCGGGGGTGTGCGGGTCGAGCTCCGGTTTGTGATGGATCGCGCCGGAGTCCAAATCGATGCACTCGGCGTCCTTCACATGGAAGGTCGTCGTGTACTCCCGGCAAAGGTGGGCCAGGTGGTTGGTGTTGGATGAGTTGTAGCCGCCGACGACCAGCATCACGTCGGGCGGCTCCTCCATCATCTCCAGCACGGCATCCTGCCGCTCCTGGGTCGCGGAACAGATCGTGCCGAAGGAGCGGAAGTGCGCGCTGGCGTGATCCTCTCCCATCGATTCGACCATCATCTCGCGCAGGCGGGCACCGATCGCGAGTGACTCGGTGGCCAGCATCGTGGTCTGATTGGCCACGCCGACCTTCCGGAGGTCCCGGTCGGGGTCGAAACCGTCGGAAGTGCGTTTCCCGAAGCGGCGCATGAACTCGTCGCGACTCAGACTCCCGGGACGGCCGTTCATGTAGTCGCCCACCATGTCGGCTTCGTTCATGTTGCGCACGACGATGTACTTGCCGCCTTCATGGCGCTGCACCTGGCTGGCCGTCGCCCGCGACTCCTCATGCTGGTACTTGCCGTGGATCACGGCGGTGAAGCCATCGCGGGCATAGCCGTCCACCCGCTTCCAAACCAGGAGCACCGAGCCGCACGTCGTGTCGACCAGCACGCACTCCCTTTTCTGCAGCCGCTTCAGGTCGCCGACGGTGACCCCGAAGGCGGGGATGATGACCACATCGTCGGCGGTGATCCCACTGAAGTCGAAGACGCCATCCCCGGAGGGGTAGAGGAACTCGATGCCCTTCTCCTGCAGGCGATGGTTGACGTGCGGGTTGTGGATGATCTCGCCGACGAGGAAGATCCGCTTGTCGGGGAACTGGTGGCGCGTCTGGTAGGCGTAGTCGACCGCGCGGTCGACGCCGTAGCAGAAGCCGAAGTCCTTGGCGAGCCGGACCGTGACATCGCCGAAGCGATCGAGGTAGGCCCGGGAGCGGATCCGCTCCAGGAGTGCCGAATGGTACTCCGAATCGATGACGGGCTTCACCTCCGCCTTGAGGCCGAAGCCCTTTCTGAAATAGGTATCCTTCATCCGAATCCTTCATGGGCCGGGGCCCGGGGAGAATTCCGGGTGCGGGGGAGTCCCGCCGGTCCGAAGAATATACATTCCTTGCGGCGGGCCGACACAGCGGCGGGCCGACACAGCGGCGGGCCGACCGAGGAGCGAGCCGGCACACAGGCCGCGCCAACACACAACCGGGGAGCGCACACCTTGCTGAGCCGACTGATCTTCCTGTTCGTCGCCATACCGCTGGTTGAGTTGGCGATCCTGTTGCAGGTGGGCCAGTTGATCGGACTGCTCCCGACGGTGTCGCTGGTCGTCGTGACGGGTATCGCCGGGGCGGCCCTGGCCCGGCACCAGGGGATGAGGGCGCTGATGGCCGTGCAGGAGGAGCTGGCGTCGGGCCGGTTGCCGGGGCGCTCGCTGCTCGACGGGCTCTCGATCCTGGTCGGTGGCGCCTTTCTGCTGACGCCCGGCATCCTCACCGACATCGCCGGCTTCAGCCTCCTGCTGCCGGTGTCGCGCCGCTGGATTCAGCGGGCCGTGCAGCGCAGGCTGGAACGGCGGATCAGCGAAGGGAGCGTCGAGTTCCGCGTCTTCACGCCGGGTGGCGGGTCCCGGACCAGTCGGGGAGACGTGGGCACGCGGCCGCCTGACAAGGGGGATTCCCGGTGAACCATGACATCGCCTTCCTCGAACGTCTCCTGGACTCCCCGGGCCCGTCGGGGTTCGAATCCCGTCCGGCCCGCGTCTGGAGGGACGAAGCCGGATCGTTTACCGAAACCTGGTCCGACGTCGTCGGCAACAGCTATGCAGCGGTGCGCCGCGACGCCCGGCCGCTCGCGCTCCTGGCAGGCCACATCGACGAAATCGGCCTGCAGGTTACGCACGCCGACGAGTCGGGGCTGCTCTACTTCGGCGGCATCGGTGGGTGGGACACGCAGGTCCTGGTCGGACAGAGGGTGCGGGTGCTGGGCAGCAATGGCGACGTGCCCGGGGTGATCGGACGCAAGGCCATCCACCTCATCGAGCCCAAGGAACGGGACAAGGCGGTGAAGGTGAAGAAGCTCTGGATCGATGTGGGGGCCGGGTCGAGGGACGAGCTGAAGGAGCTGGGCGTGCGCGTGGGCGACCCGGCGGTGCTCGACGCGGGCATGGTGCGCCTGGCGGGTGACCGTGTCGCGAGCCGCGCGATCGACAACCGGGTGGGCGCGTTCATCGTGCTGGAGGCGCTGCGCCAGGTGGCCGGGGCGGATGGCCGGGCGGGGGCGGTGGCCGTTGCGACGGCCCAGGAGGAGATCGGCTACTCGGGCGGCGGTGCGCGCACGAGCGCGTTCGGTGTCGCGCCGGATGTGGCCCTGGTCGTGGACGTGACGCACGCGACCGATGTGCCCGAGGTGGAAAAGAGCGAGGTCGGGGAGCATTCGCTGGGCGGCGGGCCGGTGCTGACGCGGGGGTCGGCGACGCACCCGGCAGTGTTCGAGCTGCTCGCCGAAGCCGCCGCGGCGAACGACATCCCCTATACGATTCAGGCCGCGCCGCTGCGCACCAGCACCGATGCCGACGCCATCCACCTCGCGCGGGGCGGGATCCCGACCGGACTGGTTTCGGTCCCGAACCGGTACATGCATTCGCCCAGCGAGATGGTGGCGATCTCGGATCTGTTCCACACGGCACGCCTCCTGGCCGCCTTCGTGGCGCGGCTGGACGAAGGGGTCGATTTCGCGCGGGGCTGAATCGCCTATATTTACGGCCACTTCATTTCGGAGACAGAACTCGATGATTGACGCCCGTGCCGCAGTAACGGAAATCCAGGAGATGCGGGAGGAAGGCCACCTCTCGGACGCGCTCCTTCGCTACGCTGCCAGAACCCTGTACAACTCGGAAGATCGCTTCGACTGGGTGGGGGTCTACCTGCTCACCGACGACCGGCTGGAGCTTTGGCTGCACAATTACTTCGGCGCGCCCACCGAGCACGCGAAGATCGCGGTCGGTCAGGGAGTCTGCGGCACGGCCGTGGCCCACGGCGCCAACCAGAACGTTCCCGACGTGACCGCGTTCGACGGCTACCTGGCGTGCAGTCCCGACGTCAAGTCCGAGCTGGTGGTGCTGATCCGGGCCGGGACCGAGATCTACGGCCAGTTCGACATCGACTCCAACCAGCCGGAGGCGTTCGAGAACCAGGACGTGGTGGCGATCCAGATGATCGCCGACAAGCTCGCGGAGCAGATCGCTCACGAGCGCCGCTGACGGCAGCGGGTGTGGGCAGGGGCCGTTGCCGCGAGCCCGGGCGGGCGAGGCGGCGGCCGCGAGGCCCGTCGTGAGATCCTTCCTGGCTCCCAATCCGGGCCCGTTCACCCTCGAGGGAACGCGCAGCTACGCGGTGGGCGAGGATCCGGTCGCGATCATCGATCCGGGGCCGCTCGTCGAATCCCACATCTCGGCGCTGGCTGACGCCGTCGCGCGGGCGTCCGCAGTCGTCATCCTCGTCACGCACGCCCACGACGATCACGCGGCGGCCGCGGCGCGGCTTGCCCACCGCACCGGCGGCAGCGTCCATGGCCCGGGTGGCGACCACGACCTCGGCGACGGCCAGGTCATCCCCACCAGCGGCGGCGACCTCGTCGCCGTCTCCACGCCCGGCCACGCGCGCCGCCACTTCTGCTTCCACCACCCGGGCACCGCGTCGATCTTCGTCGGCGACCTGATCCTGGGAGAAGGCGACACGACCTGGATCGGCGAATACCGGGGCGCGGTCGCGGACTACCTTTGCTCGCTCGAGCGCCTTGCCGCCCTCGGCGCCCGGACGCTCCACCCCGCCCACGGCGCGGCGATCCACGACCCGGCAGGCGCCATCGCGCGCTTCCGCCGGCACCGGCTGCGGCGCATCGACCAGGTCCGGCGAGCCGTCGCAACGGGACATGCCGGCGCCCCCGCCATCGCCCGGCAGGTCTACGGCCCCCTACCGGCAGAGATCCGCGCCATGGCCGAAGCGAGCGTGGATGCGATTCTGGACTACCTGGCGGGCGCGGAATAGCTTGCCGCAGTCCGTGGATGAATCCGCGCGAGCACCGAGAGGCAGATTGTATGGTGAACATGACATTGTGTAAAGCCGCCTTTACAACGTGGCCAGGACGAGCGGAGCGGTCCAGCGCGGATGCGTCGCTGCTCGAGTGCCGTATGGAATTCGTCCGCGGGCTGCGATCATGATTCCCGGCGCACTCACGGCGAGCCTCACCGCGATCTGCGGCCCGGACGGCGTCATCGTGGACCCGGACCGCCTACTCGTCTACGAGTCGGACGCGCTGACCGCCTATCGGCACCGGCCTGGCGCCGTGGTCCTCCCGCGCACCACGGACGAGCTGCGCCTCAGCGTGCGCGAGGTATCGCGGGCCGGGCTCCCCATCGTGCCCCGCGGGGCCGGAACCGGGCTCTCCGGGGGCGCGGTGGCGCTCGGCGGCGCCGTGGTGGTGGGGACCGCGCGCATGAACCGCATCCTCGAGATCGACGCGCCGAATCGGCGGGCGGTGCTGCAACCGGGAGTGATCAACGCCGAACTCTCCGCGGCCGCGGCCGGCCACGGCCTCTACTACGCCCCCGATCCGTCGTCCCAGACCGCCTGCACCATCGGCGGCAACGTGGCGGAGAACTCGGGCGGCCCGCACTGCCTGAAATACGGGGTAACCTCCAGATACGTAACAGGGCTCAAAATCGTCCAGTCCGATGGATCGGTGGCCGAACTGGGAGGGCTCGGGCGGGAGGCCCCGGGGTACGATCTCGTCGGCCTCTTCGTGGGTTCGGAGGGGTGCTTCGGGATTGCGGCCGAGGTCGAGGTCGTGCTCCTTCCGGTGCCGGAGGGCGTCCGCACCCTGCTCGGGATCTTCGACCGTATCGTGGACGCGGGGACGGCCGTTTCGGACATCGTGGGCGCGGGCCTGCTCCCGGCGGCGATGGAGATCATCGACGGGCCGACCATCCGCGCTGTGGAGGACAGCGTCTTCGCCGCCGGCTACCCGACCGACGCCGAGGCCGCGCTCGTGATCGAGTTCGACGGGCTGGAAGCGGGTCTGGATTCCGAAGCCGAACGGGCCGCGGAGCTGTGCCACCGCGCCGGGGCGCGCGAGGTGCGCCGTGCGCGGGACGAAGCGGAGCGGATGGCGCTCTGGAGGGGGCGCAAGAAGGCATTCGGCGCGATGGGACGGATCGCCCCCGACCTGCTGGTGCAGGACGCCACGGTCCCCCGCACCACGCTGCCGGCGATCCTGAAGGGCATCTCGGAGATCGCGCGCCGCTACGACCTCGTCGTCGCCAACGTCTTCCACGCCGGCGACGGGAACCTGCACCCGAACATCCTCTTCGACCGCCGCAACCGCGCGGAGCTGGCGCGGGTGGAGCGCGCGTCGAAGGAGATCATGCAGATCTGCGTCGACGCGGGGGGCACGATCACCGGCGAGCACGGTGTGGGCCTCGACAAGAAGCACCACATGCCGCTGATCTACGGCCCCGCGGAGCTCGACGCGATGTGGGGCCTCAGGCGCGTCTTCGATCCCGCGGGCGTGATGAATCCCGGGAAGGTGCTGCCGGACGGGACGGATCCGGTGGGGGGGACGGGCGGGCCGGCACGCGCCGCCCAGTCGGCATGAAGACTGCCGTGAGCTCCGCTGCAGCGGTCCGCGAGGTCCTTCGCGAGGACCAGGTCGTGGAGGACGATGCCGCGCGCGCGTGGGCGCCCGAAGCCTCCCCCGGCGCCGTCCTCTTCCCCGAATCCGCGGAGGAAGTACAGGCGGTCGTGCGAGCCGCGATCGAGACGGGCGTCCGACTGCTTCCCGCCGGCAACGGGCGCTGGCCCGGCGCGGGTGGCTGGGGACGGGAAGCGCGCGCGCTCGTGTCGACGGCGCGGATGGACGGCGTTGTGCACTACGAGCCCGCGGACCTGACGCTCACCGCCGGTGCCGGACTGGGGATGCGCGCGCTGGGCGAACTGGCGGACCGGAGCGGGCAGTGGCTGCCGGTGGACGCTCCGGGGTGCGGTGACGGGACGCTCGGCGCGACGGTCGCGTGCGGCGTGTCGGGACCGCTGCAGGGCCGCTACGGCGGGGTGCGCGACAACGTGCTGGGACTCGAGGTGGTGACGGGCGACGGTCGCATCCTGCGGATCGGGGGCCGGGTGGTGAAGAACGTGGCCGGGTACGACATGGTCCGCCTCTTCACAGGGAGCCGCGGCAGTCTCGGGGTGATCACGCGCGTGTCCGTGCGGCTGTTCCCGCGTCCCGGTGCCGACGTGACGCTGTGTTTCCGGGGTGGTGCGGCCGAGGTCGTGGAGATGGCGCGGGCCGTGTGCACCGGGACGTTCCCCGTCGCGACGGTCGAGATCGTGGGGGCCTGCGCGGGCAAACGCACCCGCGAGGCACGCGAGTGGGATGGTGGCGGGCTGGTGCTGGCCGTGCGGCTTCTCGGCGGCACCGAGGAGGTGGAGGAGGCGCGCGCCAGGACGGTGGCGGGCGTGGGGCGCGGGCCGGACGAGGTGCTTGCCGGCGGCGACAGCGCGGCCTTTCACGAGGGGCGCACCCGCTGGGAGGACGGGTCGCCGGTTGTGGCGCGACTCGCGGCGCTGCCGGACCGGATGGGGGACGTGATGGCGTGTGCGGCGATGGTCGCGGGGGCGGTGCGGGGGGAGGTTGCCGCCGATGCGATGCGGGGACTCGTGCGGGTGAAGGGAAGCTGTGCGCCGGACCGGGCGGGCGCGGTGGCGGAGTGCCTGGTGCGCGCCCGCGGCGAGATGGTGGCCTGGGGTGGGAGTCTGGCGCTGAGCACCGCGCCGCGCGAGGTGGTGGAGGGGGTGGGGTGGGTGGGGGCGGGGGGTGGGGCGGGGGGGCTCACCGGGCGCATCAAGGCGCTCTTCGATCCGCATGCCGTGCTGGCGTCCGAATGTCCATGAGTGCCGTCACCGACTCGCTCGCCAGGGCCGTCAAGGAGCAGGAGGAAGGGCTTCTCAACTGCGTGCACTGCGGCTTCTGCCTCCCGGCCTGCCCGACCTACCGGCGACTGGGCGACGAGGCCGACTCGCCGCGGGGCCGGCTGCACCTCATGCGGGCGGTGGTGGAGGGACGGCTGGATGCCGGCTCCGACGCCTTCCAGCTCCACATCGACCGCTGTCTGGGATGCAGGGCCTGCGAACCCGTCTGCCCGTCGGGCGTCGCCTACGGCCACCTCCTCGAACTCGCTCGGCACATCGGTCGCGAAGCCCGGCGACCACCCCTGCTCTCCCGCCTTCTGCTGCGTGTCTTCGGCACGCGCTCGCTGGCCCGTCCGGCGATGGCCCTGGCCCGCCTCCTCCGCGCCACCGGGATCCCCGCGCTGGCGTCCCGGTCGCGTCCCGGCAAGGGGCCGCCCGGCCCGGTTCGCCTCGGAATGGCCATGCTGGCGGCCACGGCCACGGCCGCGTCCCCGGTCCCGGCGCGCATCCGGCCCGCGAGCCCACTCGCCCCCCCCGCCCCGCAGCCCCACCCCTCCGGCCGCCCCCCCGCCCCCAGCCCCACCCCCCCGCACCCTCCCCGGCCCCGCGCCACCACCACCACCCCCGCCCCGGCACGGTGGCCATCCTCACCGGGTGCGTCCAGGCGGGCCTCTTCTCGCGGGTCAATGCGGCCACCGAACGCGTGCTGCGCGCCAACGGCTACGACGTCGTTCCCGTCCCCGGCCAGGGGTGCTGCGGCGCCCTGCACTCGCACGCCGGTGACCTGCACGAGGCCCGCGCACTCGCCCGTCGCAACGTGGAGGCGTTCGAGGCGGCGGGGGCCGACTTCATCGTGATGAACGCGTCCGGCTGCGGGGCCGCGATGACCGCGTACGACAGCCTGCTCTCCGGGGATGGCGAAATGAGGCAGCGGGCGGCAGCCGTGGCCGCGCGTGTGAAGGACGTCTCGGAGCTGCTCGCCGCGCAGGGACCGCGGCAGGGCGGGGAAGTTCAACTCAAGATTACCTACGACCCACCCTGCCACCTCCTGCACGCCCAGGGCATATCCGGCCCCCCGGAGAAAGTGTTGCGGGCCGTGCCCGGCCTCGAGGTCGTCCCCCTGCCCGGGGCGAGCGAATGCTGCGGCGGGGCCGGCATCTACGGTCTCACGCACCGCGAACTGGGAGCGCGTATCGGCGGCGACAAGGTGCAGAGCGTGATCGGGACCGGCGCCGATGCCCTCGTGAGCGCGAATCCGGGGTGCATGATGCAGATCGGGGCGGGGCTGCGACTGACCGGGAACCGCACACCGGTGCTTCACATCGTCGAACTCCTCGACGAGAGCTACCGGAGGGGCGGCCTCCACGACGCGGAGTCTCGCGCCGCCGCCCCGGCGCCGGAGCGCACCCCGTCATGAATCGCGTGCCCGTGACCCTTGCGGAGGCGGAGTCCCGCGCCGCCGAATGCGTGAAGCTGCTGCGCACACTTGTCGAGATCGAATCGCCCACCGGCGACGAGAACGCAAATCACGAGGTCGCGCGGGTGCTGGAGCGGGAGATCACCGATGCGGGCGGCAAGGTCGAACGCTTTCCCGCGCCCGGGCTCGGCGTTCACCTCGTCGGGCGCTTCTCCGGAACGTCGAAACAGGGTTTGGCCCCGATGCTTCTGCTCGGCCACATGGACACCGTGCACAACGTGGGCACACTCGACCGGCTGCCCTTTGCGATCCGTGAGGGGAGAATATATGGACCCGGTTCCTACGATATGAAGGGCGGTCTCGCCACTTCCCTCCTTGCGCTTCGGCTTCTGGCCGAAAAGGGCAGCGGTCCGGCATCCGATCTTTCCTTCCTGATTACATGCGACGAGGAACGCGGTTCGCCGAACTCCCGGGGGTTGATTGAAGACGAAGCGCAGTTGTCTCGCGCCGCACTGGTGGTGGAACCGTCCGTACCGGGCGGCGCGGCGAAGTGCCGCCGCAAGGGGGTGGGCGCCTACGAATTGAGCGTTCAGGGAAGGCCCGCACACGCGGGCATCGAGCCGGAACGCGGTGCAAGCGCCGTCCACGAGCTTGTGAAACAGATCACATGGATGCACGGACTGGCCGCCGCCGAGGCCGGTACAACCATCAACGTGGGCGTCATGGCGGGCGGGACCCGGGAGAATGTTGTCGCCGAGTTTGCACGTTGTACCATCGACGTGCGCTTCTGGACGAAGGCGGAGGCGGAGCGGGTGAATGCGGCGCTGCTTGGCGCGCACCCGTTCGACGAGCGTTGTACCCTGTCAGTTGTGGGCGGCATAAACCGGTGGGCCCTGGAGGAGACCGCGGAGTCCGCCCGGCTGTTCCGCGCGGCCCGTTCCATCGCGGACGCGCTCGGTTTCGCGATCGCCGCGGGCGCTTCCGGCGGCGCAAGTGATGCAAACATCGCGGCTGCCGTCGGTTGTCCCGCTCTGGACGGCCTCGGCCCGGATGGCGATGGCGCCCATACGCTCGAAGAATACATCCTGCTGGACGACGTGCCGCGTCGCATCGCGCTGATGGCGGCGCTGTTTGAGACGCTCTGAGCCGACTGGGAAACAGCTGCTTGTTTTTGTTCGCTTTTGCTTATAGTATGTCATGCAGATGTCGGGCGTTGACCCCCGACCAGACAATCACCGCATTGAAGCGAGGGAGAGGGAAGTGATCCATGAATGACGCAACGAGAAGCAGCTATCGGGCCGCCCTCGGGCAGGCAGAGGCCGAGTTGGCGTCGCACGAAGAGCGTGGCCAGGCGTTGCGCAACGCCGTCGAGAGCCTGAAGGCCCTGCTGGCCTTCGATGCGCCGAAACCGGCACCGGTTTCGCGTCCCGCTCCGGTAGGGAAGGCCAAAAAGCCCAGGAAGGCCAGAAAGCCGGGGAAGACGCCAAAGCTCAGAAAGCCGCGCAGAAGCGCGGGCGCCGGACACCCGCCGGTTCACGCCGGGCACTACAAGGGGATGGGCCCCACCTCCGCGTATCGCAAGTTCATCGCGGAATTCGGCGACAAGTACACGGTGCCCCAGATCCGTGATGCACTGGTGGCGGGCAGCGTCAAGTCCAAGTCTTCCACTTCCCTGCTCACGGGCCTGCACTCGGTGCGCCGGCGCGATGCGGCGAAGGCGCAGGCAATGGCTGCCGCCGAGGGAGCCGCTTCGGAGTAGGCTCCGTTACACAACAGCCCCCGTCTTGCAAGTAAGCAACCGTTTGGCTGCGTACCACCTTCTGCGAAGCCTCCACGGCGTGTGGCGGCAGTCGGTGGCACATGGCTGTGCGGGCGGCAGGCGGCGCTGCACAAGTCCATGACGCGAATCGACCGGGCGGTCCTGCGCGAAGTGCCTCTCAGGCTGAAGGAATTCTTCGAGATCAGCAGTGGAGGCACGCAGGCGCGCCGTGTGCTCCTGCTTACGCTCGAGGCGGACGGCGTTTCGGGCTGGTCGGAGTGCGTGGTGGGCGAAACGCCCGGCTATTCGTACGAGACAACCGAAACGGCCTGGCACATACTGACCCGCTGGCTCCTGCCGGGGCTGGTGGGCAGCGAGTTCGGTGACGGCCGGGATCTGCGCCCGGCGCCATGGTTGCGCGGGCACCCCATGGCCCGCGCGGCCATCGAGATGGCGGGATGGGACCTCGAGGCCAAACGACGGGGGGTGCCGCTGCGCGACCTCCTGGGCGGCGAGGCGGACGCGGTTCCGGTGGGCGTGTCCATCGGGCTGCAGGCGAGTGACGCGGATCTTCTGGCCAGGGTGGATGCATACGTTGCAGAGGGGTATCGCAAGATCAAGTTGAAGATCAAACCGGGCCGGGATGTCGAAATGCTGCGCGCCGTCAGGGACCGATTTCCTGATGCGCCGATGATGGCCGATGCCAATTCGGCGTACTCCCTTGCGCGCGATCTCCCGCGCCTTCGCGAAATGGACGACCTCGGTTTGATGATGATCGAGCAGCCGCTCCATCACGAAGATCTTCTTGACCACGCGGCGCTGCAGAGCCGGATCGACACGCCCGTCTGTCTCGACGAGTCCATCCGCTCGCCGGGGGACGCCAGGCTCGCGCTGCATCTGCGGGCGGGCCGGATCGTCAACATCAAGCCGGGCAGAGTCGGCGGCCTGCGCTCGTCCGTCGCCATACACGACGCCTGCCGCGCCGCGGGATGGCCGGTCTGGTGCGGCGGCATGCTCGAGTCCGGCATCGGGCGAGCCCACAACGTCGCGCTGGCGACCCTGCCGGGCTTCACCATTCCGGGGGACATCTCCAGCTCCAGCCGCTACTGGGAGGAGGACATCGTCCGTCCCGAATTCGAGATGGTGGACGGCATGATGCCGGTTCCGGACGGGCCGGGGATCGGGGTGGAGCCGCGCGTGGAGAGGATCGAGGCGCTCACGACGCGGATGGAGGTGTTCGAAGCGTAAGGGCGCCCGGCGGCGGCGCGGTGAGCGAGGACTAACCGCCCGTGGCGGCCCGCATGCACGCGGGGCAGTAGCGCCACCGGGGGTCGAGCGGATCCCCGCAGGAGCAGACGTGGACGCGTGGCCGCCCGCACATGGGGCAGCCGGCGGCCCCGGGCGGGAGCGGCGCATCGCAGCTTTCGCAGTTGGGCGCGGCGCCCCGCGTCAGGGCGATGATCTGGCCGGCCTCGTGGGGCGAGGTCTTTCCCTGGGCGACCTGGCGCATGGCGTCGCGGGCCATCGACCCCATCCCGCCCCGGCGCGCCAGGGTGCGCAGCGAGGTCAGGGACGAGCCGGCGTTGATAGCCGTTCGCAGGTCGTCGTCGACCGTCAGCACCTCGAAGACGCCGCTGCGCCCACGGTAGCCGTTGCCGCAGACGGTACACTCGTCGCTGCCGCGGCCCCCGCACCGCGAGCACAGCCTGCGCACCAGCCGCTGCGCGACCACCCCCGCCAGCCCTCCCGCCACCAGAAAGCGCGGTACCCCCATTTCGAGGAGCCGCACCACGGCGCTGGGCGCGTCGACCGTGTGAATCGTCGTCAGAACCAGGTGCCCGGTCACCGCCGCCGACATCGCGATCTCCGCCGTCTCCCGGTCGCGAATCTCCCCGACCAGGATCACATCGGGGTCCTGGCGCAGGATCGCGCGCAGACCGGACGGGAAGTCGACTCCCGCCTTCTTGTCGATCTCCATCTGGGCCACTCCCGGGAACCGGTACTCGATGGGGTCTTCCAGGGTGACGATGTTGATCTTCGCGCCGGACAGCTCCGCGACCGCCGCGGATAGCGTCGTCGTCTTGCCGCAACCGGTCGGGCCCGCCGCGAGGAGGACTCCCTGCCGCCGCGCGAGGACCTGCCGCAGGCGGGAGAGGTCGCTGGAGGATAGCCCGAGCGCGGAGAGGTCGCCGGGGGCGTCACCCGGGTCGAGGAGGCGCAGCACGGCCTTCTCGCCGAGGTGGGTGGGGATGGTCGACACCCTCACCGTCAGCTCCGCGTTCCCGCGCCGGACGGTGAAGCCTCCGTCCTGCGGCCTGCGGCGCACCGAGATGTCGAGCCCGGCCATGATCTTGACGCGCGATATGGCCGCGTCGTGGGTGCCCGGCGGCAGCTCGGTGGCCGTGGCGAGCTGGCCGTCAACGCGCAGGCGCACCCGCGAACCGGCGCCGAGCGTCTCGATGTGGATGTCGCTTGCGCGAGTGTCGATGGCCGTCGAGATGAGGTGGTCGACGATCCTGACGATCGGGGCCGCGCTGGCTTCCTGTTCCAGGACGCGCAGGTCTCCCATTCCCCGCGGGGCGGCGCGGGAGCCGAGCCGGTCGAGCAGCTCGGGGAGTTCCCCGCCGTACGCGTCACGCACCCCCTGCGCCACCGCCGAGGGCGGCGCCACGACCGCCTCCACATGACACCCCGAGCGAAAGCGCAGTTCGTCGATCACCTCGGTCTCGAGGGGATCGGCCATGGCGACCGTCAACTGCCGCCCCTCCAGCGACAGCGGCAACACCCCCTTCGCGCGGGCCAGCCCCGGCCGAACCTTCTTCAGAGCCCGCGGATCCGGCGCGAGCGGCGGAGCGACGTACGCGAGCCCGAGTTGTGTCGCCAACGCCTTCGCCACCTCGACTTCGTCGACGAGGCCCTTGCGCAGAAGGATTTCTCCCAGGCCCCGCCCCGAGCGCCGCTGCTCGTCGCGCGCACTCTCGAGCACGGCGGCAGTCAGCGCCCCCCCGTCCACGAGGAGCTGTCCCAGCAGTTCGTCCCTTGTCGCTGTCATGCCACCAAGGTGGCGGGTGGCGAGGGGCGATTACATGGCTGGATGGGCGCCCGTCCTGGAACCTACTCCTTCACCTGCGGCCGCAGGTCCAGCGTGATCTCCGCCTCCACGTGGCCCAGATCGGCCCGCTCCTTGAGCGCGTCACGCAGCCGGGGCTCGACCTTCCGGTAGGCCGCGAGGACGCCGTCGCGAAGCCGCAGGCGCAGCACCTTCATGGCGTTCACGTCCGGGCGGCTGGTGCGGGTCGCCTTTTTGGCCTCCTCCAGGTCGCGCGGCGTGATCTCGAAGGGTACGACCCCGACGTCGTCCCGGCGCTCGGAGTCATGGTAGTGGATGGAGACGCTAACGTCGCCGCGCGCCGAGTGGTGCGAGATGTCGCCGATCGCGCGGAAGCGGTTCGCCAGCGGCGTCATCTCCGTCCCCTGCGCCGCCCGGCGATACCCGGCCTCGACGAGCGAGAAGATCCTGCGCAGGCGCTCAGGCGTGGTCGCGTCTCCTTCGAGAACCTCCGTGTCCAGCTCCCTCCCGCGGGCCTGGCGGTCATTAAGCGACAGCGCGCGCTCGATGTCCCGGCTGCGGGCGCGGTCGATGTTCTCAAGTATCCTGTCAGGGTTCGTCCTGTAGCTCATCTTGCCTCGTGGGAGTCGGTCCTGCCTCGGTGCTGAAGGGCCGAAAAGGATAACGACTTCCTGCTTGCTCGGCCAGCGCCCAACGGGTACGTTGGCGGCTCAATTGGCGGCTGACCGTCAACCGATTGCATACATCAATCCAAAGCCGGGAGTCAAACCATGCGCCGCTCGTCCTCCATTGCCGCAACCCTCCTGCTGGCGGGGGCCCTTGCCGTACCCGGCTCGACCGCTGCGGGCCAGCAACTTGCATATGGTCTGCCTTCGCCGGCTACGGCGACCTATCAGTTGGCGGACACCACGGCAATGTTCATCGACGGCACGCCCATGGGCCCCATTGAAATCGGGGGGAGCTCCAGCTTTACCTACGCGCTGACCTTTGCGGCCGATGGGGAGGGAGTGCGAGTGTCCGCCGAACTGAGCGCCTTCGCGGCACAGATGAGCGACCCGCGCGGGTTGACAACCATGTCCCAGGCCGGGGCGGGCGTTTCGAGCACCTTTGAGGTGGTGCTGGGGCGAGCGGGACTGGCCGAAGTCGTCTCCGCATCGCGTCAATCGGACGGAGACCTGCCCATCCTCGCGGACCCGCATGCAGTGTTGTTCCCGCGTCTTCCAGCCGGGGGTGTCAACGCTGGCGACACCTGGGCCGATACGGTGACGACCGGCATCGGAGACGGGGGTGAGAGAGTGGTGGCCTACACGTACACCCTGGAAGAAGAGGTCGCCCACGAGGGACGGCCCCACCTCAGGGTCGCGGTTTCCGGTGAAAGCAGGATGTCAATGGCCGACCAGGGGATGACCATGAACCTCACCGGATCGGAAAGCGGCTACTACCTGTGGGACATCGAGCGGGGGCTGATGGCGTTGGCGGAGGTGTCCCGCAGCGACGAAGGCAGCATGAACTCGCCCGACGGGAGCGTAGTCATCAAGTTCACCGCAACGACTCGAGTGACGCTGGAGGATTGACATGATGGACGACTACAAAGAGATGCTGGACGAAGCACGACCCCCGCGCCCCGCCTTCCTGAAGCGCTTCTGGATGGTCTTCGTGCAGCCCGGAGAGCTCTTCCGGGCGCTTGGGAAGAACCCCGCCTGGTTCCCGATGGCGTTGTTTGTGGGGGTGGTCACGGGTGTCTCGGTGGCCGCCCTGCCCGCGGAGATGTGGGAGGCGCAGATGGGGGGTGCGGGAACGGGAGAGAGTTTTCCACAGGAGGCACTGCTGTTGATCAGGGGTGCCGTCGCGCTTGCGTCGTCCGCGGCCTTGGTGCTCATGACGTTGGTGGTCAGCTCGGTCACCTACGTGGTCTTCGTCTTCATGCGCGGGGACAACGTGGTCTTCAAGCAGCATCTGGCGGTCGTCTCCCATGCCGGCATCGTGTTGCTCGTGGGTGCGTTGGTACACCTGCCGTTGCAGATCCGGTCCGGCGATATCGAGCAGTCGCTCTCCATCGGGACCTTTTTCCCGTTTCTGTCCGATGGCTTCCTGCTCAACTTTTTCAACCAGTTGCAACTCTTCGGCCTCTGGACGACCGTGGCCGCGGGCATCGGGCTGGCGGCACTCGCCGAAAGGCGCAGCGCGGGCTCGACGATTGCGGTGCTGCTGGTGATGCAGGTGATCCTGGCCCTGGCGTGCGCCGGGGTCGCGACCGCGTTCTCTCCCACCTTCTAGGGTGACGACGCCCCCGTCGGAAAGCGAAGCGGCACCGGCGGGCGGGCGGAACACCCACCGGCGCGGCTACGCGGTCCTCACGGTCGCCGCGGCCGCTGCCGTCTTCCACCTCTACGGCGCGGGGTTCGCACCCTTCACGGCGCTGGTGCAGCGCCCCGTCCACCTCGCCCTCATGGGGACGCTGGCGTTCCTGGGCGTAGGGGTGCGAACCCTTCCCCGATCCTGGCGCGGCTGGGCCCTCAACGCCGTCTTCGGCGCGGCGCTGGCCTTCTGCGCGTTCTACCTGGTCTCGCAGCACGAGGCGCTGGTGTCGCGCTCGGGGAGCCCCACCGCGCTGGACCTGGCGGCGGGCGCGGTGGTGGTGGGGGCGGTCCTCCTCCTCGCGAAACGGGCGACCGGATGGGGACTGGTCGTGGTCGCGACGGGGGCGCTCGCCTACGCGCTGCTGGGCCCATGGCTTCCCGGCATCCTGGCGCACCGGGGCTACAATCCCGGCCGCCTGATCGAGCAGCTCTTCCTCTCCACCGAGGGGATCTGGGGCGTCCCGCTCGGCGTCTCGGCGGACTTCGTCTTCCTCTTCGTGCTCTTTGGCGCATTCCTGGACGTCGCCGGGGGGGGCGCGCTCCTGATCGGCCTCGCGGACCGCGTGGCGGGACGCACCCGGGGCGGCCCCGCCAAGACGGCCGCGGTTGCGAGCGCGTTCATGGGATCGCTGTCCGGCAGCGCGGTCGCCAACGTCGTCACCACCGGCACCTTCACCATCCCCCTCATGCGCCGGTCCGGCTTCCGCCCCTTCTTCGCGGGCGCGATCGAGGCGGCGGCGAGCACCGGCGGCCAGCTCATGCCGCCCGTGATGGGCGCGGGCGCGTTCATTCTCGCGACCTGGACCAACATCCCCTACGGGCGCGTTGCCCTCGCGGCGGTGATCCCCGCGATCCTCTACTACGCCGCGCTGCTCTGGGCCATCCACTTCCGCGCGACGAAGGTGGGGCTCAAGGGGTCGGCCGCCACGCGGGACGAGGCGGTGCTGTCGCGCATCCACCTCCTCCTGCCGGTCATCATCATCGTGGTGATGCTGGCGCTGGGACGCTCGCCGATGCGGGCCGCCTTCTGGGGGGTCGTGGTGTCGTTGCTGGCGGCGTATGCGGTGCCCGGGACGCGGCCGGGCCGGGGCGAGGTCGCCCGCGCGCTGAAGAAGGCGGCCTCCGGGGCGGTGCAGGTGGCAGCGGCCTGCGCTGCGGCGGGGATCGTCGTCGGGGTGGCGTCGCTGACCGGGATCGGGCTGAGGATGTCCGAGCTGATCGTGGTCGTGTCCCAGGGCAACCTGCTGGTCGCCCTGATCCTCACCGGAATGGGCTCCATCGTCCTCGGCATGGGACTCCCGACCACCGCTGCCTACGTGGTCCTTGCTGCGCTGGGTGCTCCGGCCCTCGTCGAACTCGGCGTCCCGCTCCTCGCCGCGCACCTCTTCATCTTCTACTTCGGGTGCATCTCCAACGTCACGCCCCCGGTGTCGCTCGCCGCCTACGCCGCGGCCGGGATCGCGAACTCGCCCCCCCTCAAGACCGCCTGGACGGCGATGGGCCTCGCTTCGGCCGGGTTCCTGGTGCCGTTCATGTTCATCTACGCGCCCCCCTTGATCCTGGTGGGATCGGTGGCCGAGATTGCGACCACGACCCTGACCGCGCTCATCGGGGTGGTGGCCCTCGCCGGCGCCGTGATCGGCTACGTGACCGGACCGCTGGTGCTCTGGCGCAGGATCGTCCTCATCGGGGCGGCGATCGCGCTGATCGCTCCCGGCTTCATGTGGGACGGGATCGGGCTGGCGCTGCTGCTGGGGGCGGCCTTCCTCGGGGTGAGTGCGCCCCATGATAACACACCCGCACCTCGTGATAACACATGACCCGACACAACCGGTTTTTCGCGGCGCTCGCCGCGCTGGCGCTCACGACCGCCTGCTCCGACTCCGCCCCCCGCCAGTTCCTGAGCCTCGGCACCGCCGGAACCGGCGGCATCTACTATCCGCTGGGCGGAGCGATGGCCGCGCGCCTCTCCATCTCGGATCCCATGCGGCAGTACACCGCCGAAGTCAGCGGAGGGTCGGTGGAGAACGTGAACCGGCTGCGCGAGCGGCAGACCGACGTCGCCTTCGCCACCGGCAACACCGTCTTCGAGGCGTTCTCCGGCGGCCAGGACTATGCCGAGCCGGTGGCCGACCTGAGGATCCTGGCCCCGCTCTACCCGAACATGACGCATATCGTGGTCAAGCGCGGGTCGACGGCCACATCGCTGGCCGATCTCGCCGGGGGGATCGTCTCGGTGGGCCCGCCCGGAAGCGGCACCGAGCAGATGTCCCGGCAGATCCTCGACGCGTACGGCCTGACCTACGACGACGTCACGGTCCGCTACCTCAGCTTCACCGAGTCGGCCACCGCCCTGAAGGACGGCGCGATCGACGCGGCGATCATCTCGGTCGGCTATCCGGCGGCGGCGGTGCTGGAAGCGACCACCACCGGCGGCGCGCGCCTCCTCGCGATGGCGCCGGACCGGGTCGACGCCCTGCGCGAGAAGTACCCGTACTACACCCACGGCGAGATTCCGTCCGGCATCTATCCCGGCGCCGGCGAAGTGCTCCACACGGCGGGGATCATGAACTGGGTCGTGGCGATGGCCGACCTCCCCGACGAGGTGGTCGCGGGCGTCGTGCGGCTGCTCACCGACGAGCGGGCCGAGCTCGCGCAGGTGCACAAGATGGTGCAGCAGATCCATATGGAATCGCTGCGCGACGCGCCGATCGCGCTGCACGGCGTCACACAGGCCTGGGTCGAGGCCAACCTGCCGGGCGCCAACCCGCCGGGCGGCCCGTGAGCGCCGCCGCCAACGCCGACCCGCTCCCCTGCCAGCGCGACCACTTCTCCCTCCCGGACGACTTCCACTACCTGAACTGCGCGTACATGGGGCCGCTCCCGCGCGTGGCGGAGAGGGCCGGGATCGAGGGGCTGCGGGCCAAGCGCTTCCCCCAGGCAATCGCGCCGGAGGACTTCTTCGCGCCGGCCGACGGGCTGCGCGAGCGGTTCGCGCGCCTGATCGGGGCGCCGGAGCCGAACCGGATCGCGACCGTGCCGGCGGTGTCGTACGCGGTGTCGACGATTGCGCGCAACACGCGGGCCGGGTGGGGGAGCAATATCGTGATCGTGCACGAGCAGTTCCCGGGGAACGTGTACCCGTGGCGGCGGCTGGTCGCCGAGCGGGGGGGCGAGCTGCGCGTGGTGACGCCGCCGGACGAGGGGGGCCGCGGGGAGGGGTGGACCGACCGCATCCTCGACCGGATCGACGGCGGCACGGTGGTGGTCGCGATGGGGACCGTGCACTGGACGGACGGGACCCGCTTCGATGTCGAGGCGGTTCGTGCGCGCACCCGTGAAGTCGGCGCCGCGCTTGTCCTGGACGGGACCCAGACGGTGGGGGCCGCGCCGATCGACGTCGCCGCCCTCGAGCCCGATGCGCTCATCGTGGCCGGGTACAAGTGGCTGCTGGGGCCGTACTCGCTGTCGCTCGCGTGGTTCGGCGACCGCTACCTGGACGGGATCCCGCTGGAGGAGACCTGGATCGGGCGCCGCGGCTCGGAGAACTTCGCCGGCCTGGTCGAGTACGCGGACGAATACCAACCGGGTGCGCTCCGTTTCGACATGGGCCAGCGTAGCAACTTTGCCCTCGTCCCGGCGCTCTCCGCGTCGCTGGACCTGGTGCTGGAGTGGCGCCCGGAGCGGGTCTCCGCCTACTGCGCCGCCCTGATGGACGGCGCCTTCGCCCGCCTGCGCGACCTGGGCGTGCGCGTCGAGGACTCCCGCTGGCGCAGCCCTCACCTCTTCGGCCTCGGCCTGCCCCCGGACGCGGACCTCGATCGCCTCAAGGCCGCGCTGGCCCGCCAACGGGTGGGCGTGTCCTTCCGGGGCGCGAGCGTGCGCGTGTCGCCCAACGTCTACAACACACCGGACGACGTGGAGGCGCTGGTCGCGGCCTTCGAGGCGGCGCTGGCGGGCGCCCGCTGATCGCTTCGCTGGCGACGCGCCGATAGCAGCTATCGAGCCGATGTCCCCGGATGTTCGTGTGTTCGCGAGGCGTCCCAGGAATTGTCCCGTACGGTAAAATTCCGAGCCGAATTGTCCCGATCGGGAAAATTCAGTGGCGATTCGGGCAAAATTGTCCCGCTCGGGACAATTCCCAGGACGGTCCCCGAAGAGGGTAAACGGTCGCCGGCGAGGGCAAAACGGTCACCGAGCCCGCAAACGCACGGGCCCGCCGGCCTCAGCTGATCTGCAGCCCCGGCCCGAAGACGATTTCCGCCACCGCGCCCACCTCGATCCCGTGCTCCGCGAACCACCCCTGCCGCACTTCCAGCGCCAGCGACGTGGGCCCGCCGGAGTCGGTGAGCGTCTCGTCGAGCGGCTCCATCCGACTGATCGAGATCACCTGGTTGGAGGCGCCGAAGAAGGCGATGTCGAGGGCGACGTGCGTGTCCTTCATCCAGAACGACCGTTCCTCGATTTGGGGGAAGACGAAGAGCATGCCCGTGCCGTCCGGCACCGAGCCGCGGTCCATCAGCCCCTTCTCCCGGGCTGCGGGGGTGCTGGCGACTTCCGCGCGCACCGTGTCGGTCCCGAAGACCACCCAGGCCACGCCGGGGGCCGGGAGCATCGCTGCCTGGCTGGGAGGAGCCGTCCGCTCGCCGCTCGCCGCTTCGCCGGGGGCGGCCCGGTCGTTCGCTTCGCCGCGGACCTGTCCGCCGTTCCCCGACCCGCATGCCGCGGCGAAACACACCGCCAGGCAAGCTGGGAGGGTCCGGCCCGCCACGGCGCGCCATCGGCGTCCGGCCACTCGCAAGCCGACCGCGCCAAGCCGCCGCGGTTCCATTTTCCGCCTATCGTCCATTCTTTCGCTCACCTTGCCTTCCCGTGCCATCCGTCGCTCCAGTATTTTACTGTGCGATGCGGCCCTCGCCCAAGTCTCCGCGCCTGGGTGGCCCGCGCCGCCCGATGCCCCACAGCCATGAGGACCATCCGTGACCATCGATCCGCAACTCCTCGACATCCTGGTTTGCCCGGAGAGCAGGCAGCCCGTGGCGATGGCGAACTCCGAGGTGCTGGACCGCCTCAATAAGGCGATCGCAGCGCGCGCGGCCGCAACCCTGGGGGGAAAGACGCTGGCCGACCCCGTTACCGAAGGGCTGCTGCGCGAAGACGGCCGCATCCTGTACCCGATCCGGGACGGGATCCCCATCATGCTGATCGACGAGTCGATCGACGTTACCCGCCTCTGATCCACCCTCCGCCACTGCAGGTGAACGGGGTATCGGTGAAGGCGTGGACGGTGTAGTATGGAATCCCTTGGCCGATCATTGTTTTCGGGTCTTTGGAGGGGTTGGCGCGTAAGGGGCGTAAAGCCGGGTTGACATATGGTAAACTCTACATTCCGGAGCATTTGGCCAGTGGCCGGCGGCGGCGGCCAGCAGGTGGCCAGCGGCGGCGGCGGCCAGCGGCAGGCCAGCGGCGGCGGCCGTCCTCCATCGGCCTGTCCCCGGTGAACGACGGCGAGTCCCTCGTCACGGCGGGCGGCTTTGCCCGTTTCTACACGCCGCTCGCGGCAACCAGCCTCCTTCTCACCGCCACCAATCCGATCCTGGCGGCGGCGCTGGCTCGCTCCGTCGATCCCGTTACGGCGCTCGCCGGCTATCAGGCCGCCTTTGCGGTCTGCGGTGTCCTCTACGCGCCCCTGCTCGTCGTGCAGCAGGTGGCCGCCGCCCGCCTCCTCGCCGGCGGCTCCTTCTCGCCGGTCACGCGCTTCGCGTACCTGATCGGCGCGCTCCTCTCGCTGATTGGCGCGCTGATCGCGTACACGGCGGCCGGCGACCTGGTGTTTGCGCGGATGGTCGGCGTCAGCCCGGAGGTCCTGAGCGAATCCGTGCGCGCGATGCAGTGGCTGTGGCCTGTCCCGTTCCTGACGGCGGTGCGCGCGGCCCACCAGGGGCGCCTGGTGGCGGGGCACCGGACCGTCCCCATCGCGGGGGCCACCGGCGGGAGGACGGCGATCCTGGCGGTCGTCGCCTTCAGCCTGCTGGCGACCGGGGGCGGCGCGTGGCTCGGCGCCGCGGCCTTCACCGCCGGGATGGTCGTCGAGATGGCCGTCGTGATGTGGGCGCGCACCCCCGGCCTGCAGCTCGAACAGGACGACTGCGACGTCGACAACGAGAACGTCGCCCGCTTCTCGGCGCCGCTCATGCTCAACGTGCTGTTGTGGTGGGCCACGCCGCTGATCATCACCGCGGTGCTCGCGCGCACGACGGATCCGGACCGGGCGATCGCGGCCTTCGCGATCGTGGAGGCGGTGGCCTGGTTCATCGCGGCGCCGGTGGGGCAGATGCAGCACGCCAGCATCGCGCTGGTGAAGTGCTCGGAGACGCACCGGCGGGTGCGGGGCTGGGGCGCCCTGGTCGCCTTCGCGATGATGGGGCTGCTACTGGTGCTGTCGATCCCCGCCCTTCGCGAACCCATCCTGCGCTTCCTCTTCGCGCTCGAGGCGGGGCTGCTCGGGTTGGCGGGTCCCGCGCTGCCGATCGCGGCCGCATACCCGCTGCTCTACGGAATCCGCCAGTACTACCAGGGCCTCTTCGTCCGCTCGGGCCGGCCGGGGGTGGTCGGGACCGGGGCGGTGCTGCGCGTCGTCAGCATCGTTGTGGCCGCGCTCTTTCTGCGGGACGCGGCGGTCGGTGGGGCGGTCCTCGGCGTGGGGCTGGCAGTATTCGGGCTCACGCTCGAGGGGCTGTTCCTGGTGCAGCGCGCACAGAGGGCGGTGATGCCGGAGCTGCGCGCGGAGCGGGCCGCGGCGGTCAATCCGGAGGCGTTCGAGGGGGTGGCGTAGCGGGGGACCGGGGCGCGCGGGCAGCGGCGTCGGGGCCGCTCAGGCCGCTCGCCGCTTCCGCTTCAGGAAGTCGAGCATGATGTACTGCCCCAGCGTCATCGTCGACGTGAAGTAGGCCTTGCCCCGGGCAATCTTCGTGACCTGCCGCACGAAGCGAACCAGGTACGGGTCGTTCGCGAGCATGAAGGTGTTGATCGGGATGCCCGCCCGGCGGCACGCCGAGGCCTCCCGGTAGGTCGCGCGCAGGATCCGGCGGTCGAGGCCGCCCGAGTTCTTGTAGATCCGGCCGCTCTCGAGGGTGATCGCGCTCGGCTTCCCGTCGGTGATCATGATGATCTGGCGCATGTCCTTCTTCTGCGCCTTCAGCAGCCGCCGGGCGACCTCCAGGCCCTCGGCGGTGTTGGTGTGGAAGGGGCCGACCTGCGCCTTCGCGAGGCGGGCCAGCGGGATCTCCTCCGCGCGGTCCCCGAAGGTCACGACCCGCAGCGAGTCGCCCGGAAACTCGGTGCGGATGAGGTGCGAGAGCGCCAGCGCCACCTTCCTGGCCGGCGAGAAGCGGTCCTCGCCGTAGAGGACCATCGAGTGGGAGATGTCCAGCATGAGGACCGTCGCGCACGAGGAGCGGTAGTCGGTCTGGTGCACCATCAGGTCCCGGTAGTCCAGGTCGATGGGGACCTGGAGACCGTCGCGCGCGATCGCGTTCTTCAGCGTCTCGGGGATGTCGAGGTTGAGGGTGTCGCCGAACTCGTAGGGCTTGCTGCCGGCGTCCGCCTCGACCCCGGTGGCCTGCACGCGGGTCTCGTGGGAACCGATGCTGGACCGGCCGAGCGAGCCGAGCAGGTTCCGGAGCGCCCGGTAGCCGAGGAAATCGAGCCCCTGGCGGGTCAGATCGAAGTGGACCTGGCCCGCGGCCTCGCGCGCGTCCTCGACGTGCCCGCCCTCGGTGACCTCGCCGGTCGCGCCTCCACCGGCCCCCCCGGGCTGCCCGTCCAGGGTGATGTAGCCCTCCTCGACCATCTTGCGGATGATCTCGTCGAGCAGCTCGGCGATCTCCTGCTGGACCTCCGGGTTGCCGGGGCCGTCGCCCCGCAGCTCCTCGACCATCTCGGGCGTCAACTGGCCGCTCTCGAGGAGCGCGCCGAGCAGCGCCTGTTTCAACGCGTCGACGGACGACGTATCCTGTAGCCCGGACCAGCCCCAGTAGGGGTGAAAGTGCGGCCCTCCGGCGAAGCCGCCGTCCGTGAGGAAGTCGGAGACGGCCTCGACGAGGCTCGCCAGATTGAGGAAGTCGAGCCAGCCCTTCCTGTACTTGGTGTAGGTGGTGAATCGCATGATGAAGACTATCCGCGGAGTGGGTGGGACGCCATGAGCGAGGGGGCGCGTGAACCGGAGGGCGGGTTGACGCGGGTGACGGGCGCGGACGGAGCCGAGGGCGTGGATGGTGCCGAGGGCGTGACAGCATTCCGCAGCGCGTTGCTGGCGCACTTCGACGCGAGCCGCCGGGCGCTGCCATGGCGGATTGGGCGGACGCCGTATGGGGTGATGGTTTCCGAGTTCATGCTGCAGCAGACGCGGGTGGAGACGGTGATTCCCTACTACGAGCGTTGGATGCAAAGGTTCCCCGACTGGGATGCGTTGGCCGATGCCGGGGCGGATGACGTGATCCTCCAGTGGAAGGGCCTGGGCTACTATGCGCGCGCCCGGAATCTGCGCCGGGCCGCGCAGGTGGTGCGCGAGCGGTATGGGGGACGCCTGCCGGCGGATCCCGACGAGCTGAGGACGCTGCCGGGGGTGGGCGAATACACGGCCGGCGCCGTGGCCAGCATCGCGTTTGGCCGGGCGGTTCCGGCGGTGGACGGGAACGTGAAGCGCGTGCTGGCGCGGCTGCTGGACCACGAGCGCCCCGCGCCGGGGTGGCTGCGCCGCGAGGCCGCGCGAATGGTCGACCCGCAGCGCCCGGGCGACTTCAACGAGGCGATGATGGAGCTGGGGGCGACGGTGTGCACGCCCCGGTCGCCGCGCTGCGCGGAGTGCCCGGTCGCGCGGTGGTGCCGGGCGCGGATGGCGGGGACGGTCGGGGAGCGTCCCGGGCGGAGGCGGCGGAAGAGCGTTCCCCGGGTGGAGTACGCGGTGGCCGTGCTGGTGGACGAAGCCGGGAGGACGCTGCTGGTGAGGCGGCCGCCGGGTGGGATGCTGGCCAGGATGTGGGAGTTCCCGTGTGGGGTGGTGGGGGAGGGGGGGGCGCCCGCGGAGGAGGTGACCGGGGCCGCCCTTCGCGCCGCAACGGAACATCTCGGCGACCACCTGGTCGCGGCAGAATCCCTGCCCACGGTCCACCACGCATTCACACACCTGCGCGCCGCCTACCGGCCCGTCATCGTCCGAATCGCCCCGTCCACGCGGCGGCATGACCGCCCATCCCAACGGGACCGCGCCTGGGTCCACCCCGCCGACCTCGACGAATGGGCGCTCCCCGTCGCTCAGCAGAAGATCGGTGCGCTCCTCGCGGGCTGGCTCGCCCCGGCGGCCTGAAACGGCCCGCTCAGTCGGCTGTCGCCAGCTCAGTCGGCTGTCGCCAACCTGCTCAATCGCTCGCCCGCGTGTAACCCCCGTTGCGGGTCCGGCTGATCTTCCGGTCGCAGACGAGCCCTTCGAGGATCAGCTCGCAGGCGGCGGTCCTGAGTCCGTCGGACGCTCCCGCGGGCGCCAGGCCGGTCAATTCGGCCAGCTCCAGCAGTCCCGGAATCTGGCCGAAGCCGGTCACGCACGCCGACGCCGCGGCGTCCTCCGAGACCTGCATGATGCCGCCGCCCTCGAAGTACTCGATGATCGACTCCACATCGGAATCGTCCTCTTCGATGTCGTCGTCCTCATCGAAGTCGTCCGCCGTGCCGTCGGGCTCCTCGTGCCCGCGTGCCAACTCCCGGTAGTTGTCCAGGGTGATCCCGGCCGCGAGCGACACCAGCTCCCGGGCGATCCGCCCTGCGCCCTGCAGCTCGCCTTCGTACTCCAGCTCCATCTTGCCGGTCATGGCGGGGAGCGCCGCGTACACATCGCCGATCCGAGGCACCACCTCGCTCTCGTTCTGGCGGATGGCGCGCTGCTCGGCGCTCGACACCAGCGTCTCCATGACCGCGATCGGCATCCGCTGGCTGACCCCGCTGCGCTGGTCCACGCGCTGCTCCATCCGTGCCAGGAAGGCCATCCGCTCGACCACCTCGCGCACGAACTTCGGGATCTCCAGCGGGCGGCCGTTGCGCTGCGTCCACGCCTCCTGCTCGGTGATCGCCATCCCGACACCCACATCGGGCGGGTAGTGGGTGCGCACCTCGGCGGAGATCCGGTCCTTGAGCGGCGTGATGATCTTGCCGCGCGCGGTGTAGTCCTCCGGGTTCGCGGTGAAGGCGATCAGCAGGTCCAGCGACAGGCGGATCGGGTAGCCCTTGATCTGCACATCCCCCTCTTCGAGGATGTTGAACAGCCCGACCTGGATCCGCGGCGACAGGTCCGGGAGCTCGTTCATCGCGAAGATGCCGCGGTTCGCGCGGGGGAGCATCCCGTAGTGGATGGTGAGCTCGTCGGAGAGGATGTGGCCGCCGCGCGCCGCCTTGATCGGGTCGAGGTCGCCTATGATGTCCGCGATCGTGACGTCCGGCGTCGCCAGCTTCTCCAGGTAGCGCTGTTCGCGATCCAGCCACTCGACGGGCGTGTCGTCGCCGTGCTCCGCGATCATCGTGCGGCCGTACTTCGAGATCGGCGCCAGGGGGTCGTCGTTCACCTCGCTCCCCGCGATCACGGGCATCCGGGCATCCAGCAGTCCCGTCAGTTGCCGCAGAATCCGGCTCTTCGCCTGCCCCCTCAGGCCCAGCAGGATGAAGTCGTGACGGGCCAGAATCGCGTTCGCCAGCTGCGGAATGACCGAATCGTCGTAGCCCCGGATGCCGGGGAAGAGCGTCTCGCCGGCCTCGAGTTTGGCGATCAGGTTCTCGCGCAGTTCGTCCTTGACCGGACGCGAGCGGTAGCCGGAGGCCTTGAGGGCGCCGAGGGTGGTGGGTCTCGATCGGGCGGTGGGTGCGGACGGGCTCATGGGGGTAAGTTAACACCGATGAAACCAGCCACCCGCATTCACCCCGACCGCCACCAGCCCGGACTGCCGATGGACGAGCTGCTCGTCTCGCGAGCCGCCGGACGCTGAGGCGGTGCCGCTCGATGTCGTGTTCGTCGGCGGGGGTCCCGCAGGGCTCGCGGGGGCGATTGAACTCGCGCGCCTGGTGGCCGAGGGGAACGAGGCGGGCGACGGAGTCGGCGAGGTCGAGATCGGGGTGCTGGAGAAGGCGGAGGGGATGGGGGACCACAACCTGTCGGGCGCGGTCGTCAATCCGCGCGCGTTCCGGGAGCTGTTCCCTTCGATGGAGGCTGCCGACTTCCCACTGCGCCGCCCGGTGGGCCGTGAAGCGGTGTACATGCTGACGGAGCGGAGCGCGCTGCGCATCCCCGCGCCGCCGACGATGCGCAACCACGGCAACCACATCGCGTCGATCTGCGAGATCGTGCGCTGGCTCGGCGAGCGCGCCGAAGAGGCGGGCGTGATGATCCTCCCGGGCTTCCCGGCCGACGGCCTCCTCGTTGAGGGCCGGGATGTGGTCGGGGTGCGGACGGCGCCCCGCGGCCTCAACCGCGACGGGGAGCCGAGCGGGCCGAACTACATGCCGCCGGTGGACGTCACCGCGCGCGTGACCGTTCTCTCGGAGGGAACCCGCGGCGCGCTCACCCAGGCCTACCTGGACTGGCAGGATGTGGAGTCGGCGAACCCCCAGATCTATTCGCTGGGCGTCAAGGAGCTGTGGGAGGTGCCCCGGCCGCTGGACCGGATCATCCACACGATGGGCTGGCCGATGATGAAGGACGGGTTCGGGGGGACGTTCGCGTATCCGCTCGCCGATGACCTGGTCGCGCTGGGGCTCGTCGTGAGCCTCGACTACCGGGACGCGCGGCTCGATGTGCACGGGCTGCTGCAGCGCGTGAAGCACCATCCGCTCTTCCGCGGCATTCTGGCGGGCGGCGAGATGGTCGAATGGGGCGCCAAGACGATTCCGGAGGGCGGTTATCACTCCCTGCCCGCGCGCCGGCACGGGGGCGGGGTCTGCATCGTGGGGGACGCGGCCGGCTATGTGGACGTGGCGTCGCTGAAGGGGATCCACTACGCGATGCACTCCGGGCTCCTCGCCGCGCGCGCGATCTACCGTGCGCTCAAGGCGGAGGATGTCTCGGAGGCGGGGCTGGCATCCTACACCGAGGCGGTGGACCGCTCGTTCGTGGTCAGCGACCTGAAGCGCAACCGCAACATGCGGCTGGCGTTCAAGAGCGGGTTCCTGATGGGGGGCGTGAAGGCGAGCCTGGCGACGGTGACGGGGGGGCGCGTGCCGGGGGGGCGGATCCCGACGGAGACGGATGCGGGGGAGGCGAAGTGGCTGAAGGCGGACGCTGTGGGCGGGCCCCGGGGGGCCAGGGGCGGGCCGCTCGCGGTGTCCAAGGTCGACGCCGTCTTCAAGAGCGGGAACCAGACCCGCGACGACATCCCTTCGCACCTGACCGTGGGCGAAGACGTATCCGCAGAGGCCGCGGAGATGTACGTTCACCTGTGCCCGGCCGGGGTGTACGAGCGCGACGGAGACCGCCTGCGCGTGAACGCGCCCAACTGCGTGGACTGCAAGGCGACCGACGTGCTCGGTCCGAGGTGGTCGCCGCGCGAGGGGGGCAGCGGGCCGCGCTACCGGCGAATGTGAACGAAAGACGCGACTTCGGAGACGAGGAATGAGTGACGAGCGGAGGGCGGGCAACGTGGCCGAGGTGCCGGCCAGCGGGCCCCTGTGCCTCACCGGCAGAATCCGGGTCGAGGTGGCCGGCGAGATCGTGGCCGACACCGACGATGTCGCGCTTTGCCGGTGCGGTCATTCGCGCAACAAGCCGTTCTGCGACGGATCGCACCGCCGGGTGGGGTTCGACGATCCGGGGGTGATCCAGGGCGGGCGACTGGTGCCGGGCGGGGAGGAGGCCGCGCCGGACGAGCCCGTCCTGATCGTCTGCGCCGCCAACGGGCCGCTGCTGGTGCGCGGGCCGCTGACGGTCGTGGCGTCGGACGGGGAAACGGCACAGGGGACGAAGGGCGCGCTGTGCCGCTGCGGTTCGTCGTCGACGAAACCGTTCTGCGATGGATCCCACCGTGAAACGGGATTTGAAAGTCCCTGAAGGACCCTGATCATGAACAGAACCAACACGCGGACCATCATCATGGGCGAGCAATACGGACTGGCGCGGCGGGTCTGTCGCAAGCAATGTATCGTGGGTGTAACCGGGGTGCCAACGCCAGCGTATCTTGCAGTAGTCCGGTCGAGAGCGTGAGACCGGAGCCATCGACCTGAGAGGACCAATGAAGACCAGAACACTGCTTGCGACCATCGGCATTCTGCCGGCCGCCGCGTGCGCCGGGGGGCCGAGCGCCGCCCCCGGCCCGGATGCCGGTCCCACCACCAGCTTGGCCTACGGAGTCCCGTCGCCCCCGACCGCCCTCTACCACATCGAGGATTCCCTGGTGGTGGATGTGAGCACTCCCGTGGGGGATATGGAGGTGACGACCACGATGGCCCTGACGATGAACATGGTGTTCGGCTCTGATCGCACCGGTATAGCGGCGGTCGGCACGGTGGTGGGCTTCAACACCCTCTCGACCAACTCGCTTACGGGAGCACGGAGCGCGGATGCCAACGACATGTCCGGACCGCTCGCGCTGGTGTTGAGCCGGCGGGGCCATGTGGAAATCGGGGCGATGCCCAGTCTCGACAGTGCGGTTGTGAATCTGTCTCCTTTCCCCGGGGTCGCCTTTGACATCTTCCCACGGCTTCCCGGTCGGCCGGTGGCCCGGGGCGCCACGTGGCTGGATACGGTGATGTGGTCCGTTGTGGATGAAACGTCCGAATCGGCGACCCGCACCATCTACACATACACGCTGATGGGCGACACCCTGGTAGACGGCACGACGCTGTTGAACATCGCCGTGGAAGGGGACATCGCGATGCAGACGGTGGAAGGGGTGGGGGATACGCGCGTGGACACGAGACTCGCTGGCTCGGCCACGGGATACGTGCTCTGGGACCCCGAGCGCAGCCTGCCGAAATACTCGTCATTGCACCGGGAGCTGGAGGGCACCAATCAGATGCCCGGGGCCGGGTCGGTCCAGATGAGGATCACCGGGCATGTGCGGGTCCGGGCGGGGTACTGACGAAGAGGACGGACGTCACGGTCGGCGCCCTCCATGTCGAGAATGGAATCACGCCCCGCGGAGTTCAGGGGTTGTATACATAGACGACCGGCAGTTTGGAAACGTCGGTGATGCTCCTGTCCGTGTGATGGTAGATGTTCATCCGTCCGGTGCCGCAGTCGCCGAACTGGTCGCAGGAGACCGCACCGACCAGGCCGCTCATGGCGGTTGCTCGCACCTGGGCCCGAAGTGCCGCGCGGTCTATGTACAGGATGTCGCCCTCCTCCACGGCAACGGCCTCGATGGCCGAGAGCAGGATGGTGGTCGCATCATAGGCGTGCGCCCAATAGGGTGACAGGGGGAACCCGCCGTGCCTGGCCTCGTACGCGGCGAGAACCTGCTCTCCGCTGCGTCCCGTCACCTCGTTGACGTTTGAGCGAAAGTCGGCTTGCGGTCCGGCGAAATACATCCCCTCCGACTGCGGCGTTGCCAGAAACTGGGAGACAAGCAGCGCGGCCGCGGAAATCAGGGTCGTCCCTTCCAGCCCGTCAAAGGCCTGCGCCTGGGCGGCAAACGCCGATCCCTCCGTCACGAACAGCGGGAAGAAGATGGCGTCCGGGCCGGCAGCCGCGAACTCCACGAGAACGTCCGTCATGTCGGTTTCGCCCTTCGCGATTTCGGCCTGGGCCGGTACTTCGCCGCCGAGCGCCGAGAACGCATCGGCGAACGCCTCCACGAGGGCGGACGTGTACGGGTCGCCGTCGTGAACGGCGGCCACGCTCCGCAGCTCCAGCTGGTTGTAGACGAAGTCCGAAAGGGCGCGCGCCTGGTGGAGGTCGTTGGACGACACGCGAAAGTAACCGGGGCGATAGTCGGCATTCGCGTTGCCGGCCAGATCCGATGTAAGGTGCGGCGAGGTATTGCTCGGCGAAATCATGACCAGGCCCGCGTCGCTGACGACGGGCGACGCCGCCACTGCCGCGGCCGAGCAGTTGGTTCCGACGATGCCCGCCACCTGCGGGTCCCCGGCGATTCCAAGCGCACCCGCGCGGCCGCCTGCCGGCGAACAGCTCGTGTCGACGGGATCGCCCAGCTCCACCTCGCGCCCATGGATGGGGCCGAGGTCCTCGGCGGCGAACTCGGCCCCTTGCCAGGACACGGCCGCCAGCGACGGCGCTACCGTGACCGATAGCAGCATGCGGATGCGCACGGCATCGCCCGGCTCCAGCGTGACCGCACCCAGCGGCCCCGGCTCGAATCCCGACGGTTCGGTTGTTTCGGTGCACCCCGGCGTCGCCAGAACGGCGATCAGCGCCGCACCGGATAGACTGACTCGCTTGTGCATGAGAACGACTCCTTCTCGTGATGTAACTCTGAAGTGACGGCAATCTGCGGTGGAGAATAACGACAACACTAACGGTAACGCGGGCGGTTGGGGCTGGCCACTTCCCGGCGCAGTGCTGGCGGGCTCCGGGGCTAACCGGCTCTATCCGGGCGGATCTTCCGTCCCCTCCCGGAGAACGGCCAGGTAGCGCTCGTAGGCGTAGATCCTGCCGCGCCGGCGGCCGGTGACCTCGTCTACGATTTCGAGGTCCTCAAGGATCCGGAGCACCGCGGCCACGGTCGGGTCGGACAGGCCGGTTCGACCGGCGAGATGGGCGATGCTCCCGACTGGACGTTCGACGAGCGACTGGTGCACCCGCAACGCCGAGCCCGCGCGGCGGCCCAGGTGGCCGATTCGTGAACGGTCGTCGCGGATCGTTTCACTGACGGACCGGGCCGTCGCGACGGCTGCTTCCGCCACATCGCGCACACCCTCCAGGAAGAAGCGCAGCCAGGCTTCCCAGTCTCCGGTGTGCCGGGTGTCGTTGAGGAGCCGGTAGTAGGTGCTTCGATTGCGTTTGAAGTACAGGCTGAGGTACAGAAGCGGCTCCCGGAGCAGTCCGGCGTCGCACAGCATGAGGGTGATCAGCAGGCGTCCCAACCGACCGTTGCCATCCAGAAAGGGATGGATGGTTTCGAACTGCACATGCGCGAGTCCGGCCTTGACGAGGATGGGTAGTCCGTCGTCCGTGGCGTGGATGAACCGCTCCAGGTCGGCCATGCAGTCCTGGACGTGGTTCGGGGGTGGCGGAACGAAGGCGGCGTTGCAGGGACGCGAGCCGCCGATCCAGTTCTGTGACCGCCGGAACTCACCCGGCATCATGGCCGCCCCACCACCAGTCGCCAACAACCTGGCGTGCATCTCGCGCATGAGGCGGTTCGAAATCGGAAAGCCGCTCCGCAAGCGCTCGATTCCGTGATTCAGGGCTGCCACGGCATTCGACGTTTCCAGGACGTCGCCGCGGTGCGCAGCGGGCACGCCCCCCGCTTCGTGGAGCAGCAGGTCGGCCAGCGAGGACCGGGTGCCTTCGATCTGAGAGGAGAGGACTGCCTCTTTCCGCACGTAGCCGTAGACGAAGACGATCGGGTCCGGCAGCAGTTCGGTGACCGCATCGAGCCGCCCGAGAGCGGCGGAGGCGTCTTCCAGCAGGCGGCCCAGGCTCTCCCGGGCATGGACTTCGGGGACGGGTGGGAGGGCACGAGGTACGAAGGCTCGCACGGTCTCTCCGCCGCCGACCGCTACCTCATAGGTGCCTGTGGATCCTCCCTTTTCGGCGACGCAGGACCAGGAAACCTAAACGGCGTTCTCAAGTCGCCCGTTCGTAGAAGACGGCGTCTTCGATCTGGCCGATCTCGAGCCGATAGTCTTTGGCCAGTGCCTCAAAGCTCTCGCCAGTGTCATAGCGATCCACCAGGGCGGCGGTAGAAACGCCGGATCCCGCCACCGTGGGACGGCCGAAGGATACCCGGGGGTCGATCACAATTGGCTTCTTCTCCTCCGACCATGCGGGACGAAGGGGGTAGAGTCGGCAGGGAAGGGCGTCATCATCGCGGTCGACACGTCGCAGGTGCATCTGGAGCATTTGCCGCATGGTCAGTTGGCCCGACCTTGAGAGCGGGGTCAACTCGCTGAGGCGATCGAAGAAGATGTCCTGACCTGAAGTCCGAAATTCACTACTGAGGAGAAGACGCTCGATCCCGAGGTACTCTTCGGCGTAGTCAATGGCATTGCGAACCGCAGCGATCCGGATGCCATCCCTGGTTCGGAGAGCCCGGAGCACGTGGGCTTCGACAAGGTTGTTGAAGGAGATCAGGTTGCCTCCCCCCAGGGAGCGCCGACCATGCACCCAATAGCGGAGCGTGGACTGCGACATCGCAAGGCAACGGGCCGCCGCGAGGACTGTGTACGCGGGGGCGTCTCGGATGTCAGATACATCGGAATGCGCGGTGGTCATTGGCTCGTTGTACCGCTGGGAGTCGTCGAGGGTGTACCTCCGTGATCGAGGGGCTTGTCGCTAACCTGCCCGACAGGAGCTCCGAAATCAACGGAGAACGCTTCCCGTTTCCCTTGCCGCTTGTCCCGCGCTCGGGCGCTCCGATAGGTTGACCCCGCCTCCCCCACCCACCACACGCACAGGATCCGCTACCGTGAAACGCTCTCCAGTTCAGCGCCCGGGTCTCGTCCGGTCGTTTGCCTGCGCCGCGGCGCTGCTCATTGGCCATCCGGTCTTCGGCGGGCCCCCGGCCTTCAGCGCCCCCACCCTCGCCGCCCAGCAGATCGTCCTCGACTCCGCCTTCCTCGCCGGCTACTCGTGGCGCAACCTCGGGCCGGACCGCGGCGGCCGCTCGATCGCGGTCAGCGGCGTCAAGGGGCGCCCGGACGAGGCCTACTTCGGCGCCACCGGCGGCGGCCTCTGGAAGACCACCGACGGCGGCGACAACTGGTACCCCGTCACCGACTTCCAGATCACGTCCTCCTCGATCGGCGCGGTGGCGGTGGCCGAAACGGACCCCGACCTCGTCTTCATCGGCACCGGCGAGACGTGCATTCGCGGCAACATCCTGCCCGGCGACGGCGTCTACCGCAGCCGCGACGCGGGCGCCACCTGGGAGCACATCGGCTTCCGCGACTCGCACGGGATCTCCAAGATCCGCATCCACCCGACGAACCCGGACATCGTGTACGTGGCGTCGTTCGGGAAGTACGGGGTGCCGAGCGAGGAACGCGGCGTCTTCCGGTCCACCGACGGGGGCGACACGTGGGAGCGCATCCTGTTCCGCGACGAGCGCACCGGCGCCATCGACCTCGTGATCGACCGCAACAACCCGGACGTGCTCTACGCGTCGCTGTGGGAGGCGTTCCGCAAGGAGTACACCATGGCATCCGGCGGGCCGGGCAGCGGCATGTTCAAAAGCGTCGATGGCGGGGACACTTGGACCGAGATCACGCGCAATCCGGGGATGCCGGCGGAGGGCGTCGTGGGGCGCATCGGGGTGGCCGTCTCGAGCGCGAACTCGAACCGCGTCTACTCCCTCTTCGAGCACGACGACGGCGGGCTCTTCCGGTCGGACGACGGCGGCGCCACCTGGGAGCTCATCAACGACGAGCGGCGGATCCGGCAGCGGGCCTTCTACTACACGCACGTCTTCGCCGACCATCACGACGAGGACGTGGTCTACGTGCAGAACACGTCGTTCTTCCATTCGACCGACGGCGGCGCGACCTACCAGGTCATCAACAACGGCACCCACGGCGACTTCCACGACTTCTGGATCGACCCCGACGACCCGGCGCACGTCGTGGTCGCCAACGACGGTGGCGGTGCAGTCAGCTATACCACAGGCAGCGAGTGGACCGACCAGGAGTTCTCCACCGCGCAGTTCTACCACGGCGTCACGACGGCGCACATCCCGTGGCACATCTGCGGGTCGCAGCAGGACAACAGCACGCTCTGCCTGCCGTCGGACTGGAACGCGGGGCGGTTCGCGTCGGCGCTGGCCAACCGCGAGAACGACTCCGGCGCCCGGGCACCCGCGATCACCCGCGGCTCGATGGACGTGTCCACTACCGGGCGGGCGGCGGCGAGCCGGGCTACATCGCGCCCGACCCGAAGGACCTCGACGTCTTCTTCTCGGGCACCAACAACGGCCGCTACCTGGACCGGTTCAACCGCCGCCTGGGCATCTCGCGCGAGGTCAATCCCTACCCCTGGTTCTACTCCGGCGAGCCGGCCGTCGACATGGTCGAGCGCTGGCAGTGGACCTATCCGATCATCTTTTCGCCCATCGACCCCAACACCCTGTACACGTCGTCGAACCGGCTCTGGCGGACCACCGACCGCGGCAACAACTGGGAGCGGCTGAGCGACGACCTCACCCGCGCGGACCCCATGACGCTGGGCCATTCGGGCGGGCCGATCACCGGCGACATGAACGGGCCGGAGGTGTACGCGACGATCTTCGCGGTCGGCCCCGGCAAGGTGGACATCGACGTGATCTGGACGGGGTCGGACGACGGGCTCGTGCACGTCACGCGCGACGGCGGCGAGAGCTGGAAGAACGTGACGCCGCCGGACATGCCGGACTTCGGGCGGGTCAGCCTGATCGACGCGTCGGCGTTCGATGCGGGCAAGGCGTACGTGTCGGCGCGCCTGCCGCTGCTGGACGATTTCCGGCCGCATGTGTGGAAGACGGAGGATTACGGGGAGACGTGGACGCGGATCGTGAACGGGATGCGTGAGGACGCGTACGTGAACTCGGTGCGCGAGGATCCGAACCGGGAGGGGCTGCTGTACGCGGGGACGAATCACGGGGTGTACGTGACGTTCGATGACGGGGGGTGGTGGCAGGAGCTGAATCCGGGGCTGCCGGATATTCCGGTGACGGATGTGATTCCGGAGCATGACGAGCTGGCGATGGCGAGCCATGGGCGGGGGTTCTGGGTGCTGGACAATGTGGGGCCGCTGCGGGACTACCGGCCGGGGATGCTGGATGGGGACATGGTGATGTTCGAACCGGCACCCGCGTACCGGTCGGCGAACGGGGCGGTGCTGACGTGGTGGGTGGGGGAGGGGGTGGCGGAGGCGTTGGAGGGGGAGGAAGGCGCGGGTGCGGGGGCCGCGGAGGCCACGCTGGAGATCATGGACGCGTCCGGGAGGTGGTGCGCACGTTCAAGCCGGCGGTGGAGGGCGAGGCGCGGGACCGGTGGTCGGGTCCGGCGCTGCGGGTGGAGGCCGGGTGGAACCGGTTCCGGTGGGATTTGCGGACCGATCCGGCGGCGAGCTTCCCCGGGATGATCCTGTGGGGGGTGCGGACGATGGCGCCGGTGGTGCCGCCGGGGACGTACAGGGTGCGTCTGAGGGTGGGCGGTGTGGTGGCGTCGCGCGATCTGGTGGTGAAGCGCAACCCGTGGATCGAGGGCGTGACGGACGAGGACCTGGTGGCGCAGTACGAGTTCGGGGTGCGGATCCGGGACCAGGTGGACCGGGCGAACCGGGCGGTGATCGAGATACGCGACGTGAAGGCGCAGTTGGAGGAGAGGCTGGCCGCGTCGGATGACGAGGGGTTGGGGGAGGCGGGGGCGCGGTTGCGGGCGGCGCTGGACGCGGTGGAGGGGGAGATCTACCAGGTGCGGAATCGGTCGAACCAGGATCCGCTGAACTTCCCGATCAAGGTGAACAACCGGTTGGCCAACCTGCTGTCGATGTCGGAGCGGGGGGATGGGCGGCCGGGGAGCGGGATGGTCGAGGTGTTCGGGATCATGGTGGGGCGGTTGGAGGGGTTGCTCGCCGAGCTGGAGGGGGTGTGGGGCGAAGAGCTGGTGGAGGTGAATGAGGTGCTGAGGGGGTTGGGGGTGGAGGGGGTGGTGCGGGGTGGGGCGGGGGGGCGGGTGTCGTAAGGCGATGGAGACTCCGGCCATGGCCACCGGCCTGATGATGAGCCCTCTGCGCCGGGTCAGCGGCGAGCCGTGTTCGGGGATGCTGCCGTCGGTGGGGTGAGCGTGCGCAGGACTCTACATCGTCGGTTCCTGACAATGTAATGAGAACATGACGTAATGATGGTAGGAATCAGTTGGGTGAGATTCGCCCTGACGGCATGGGAGTGCAGTACATCGTGAGATCCCGAGTGGAGGGTCTGGAGACGACAATGACGAACCGAACGCGAAGCAAACGGACGGCCATCACCTGGCTGGCAGTTCCCGCGCTCCTCATAGCCTGCGCCGACGAGCCGGCGGTGGAGCTGGACGGGCCCCACCAGCTCCCGGTCGAGTTCACCGAAGAGTTCCACATCGGCGACCAACCCTCGGAGCGCCTGTTCGTGGACATCACCTCCATGGCCTTCGACCCGGACGGACGCCTGGTCGTGCTGGATCGTGACGAGTTCGCGGTCACGATGTTCGATGTCGATGGGACCGAGGTCGCCCGGTGGGGCAATAAGGGCGAGGGGCCGGGCGAGTTCGAGAACCCGCCGTCGGCACTGGCCGTGTCGGATGACGCGAGAGTGGCGGTGCGGAGCTTCCGCAGGGTTGACGTGCTCACGCTCGCTGGCGAATTGCTCGGGTCGCACCTGCTCGACACGCTGAACGTGCGGGAGATTGCGTTCGACGGCGGGGGAAGGGTGGTGGCATGGGCGGCCGCTCCAGAAACCCGCGACGGCCGGCGGGAGCACATCGTGCGGCTAGACCGACCGCGAGGTACTGTGGTCGGCACCGCCGCTGCCGCCGAGGGTCGACTTCGAGATCGCGCCTCCGCACCTCGAATTCGCGGCGCTGGGGAATGGCCGGATAGCGGCAGGCTTGAGCGACGAGTACGACCTTGCCATACTCGATGCGAGCACCGGCAGAGAGATGGGACGCATCACCCGCGATGTTTCACTCAGAACGCCGTCCGAGAGCTACCTGGATGAGCTTCGCGAAGAATTGCGTGGCGGGTTCGAGGGAGAAGCGCTCGACCCTCTAATCGCGGCCGCGCTGGAGCAGATGCCGCATGCCGAGAAGTTTCCGGTCATCATCGGGGCGTTTGCGGGGCCGCCCGGCGGTCGTACCGTGTGGATTCGCCGTGGCAAGGGCGTCGGCGATCCGCTCGCTCCGCCGCCCCAGGCGGGTGACGGCTGGAAATTCCTTCTCCACGACCTCTTCGACGGCGACTCCTACGAGTACCTCGGCACCGTCGAGATCCCCGACAACATCACACTCATGGCCGGCGACGCCACCCGTGTCGCCGGTCGCCACCGGGACGAACTGGGGGTTCACTCCGTGCGCGTACTGCGCGTCGACATCGACGACCGGTGAACCCGCTGTCAGGGACGGCTTCCCAGTCCCCAGCGTGCCGAGTGTCGTTCAGATGCCGGTAGTAGGCGCTCCGATTGCAGCGGAGGTTGGGAAAGAACTCTTGCTACGCTCCCCTCGTCCGCCAGTCTTACGAAAGCGAATGGCCGTTCACTTTCGTTAGGGTCTTCGCAAGGAACGAACTTTTCGTTACGGAGTGACCGCCATCGGGCGTCCCCCATCCGCTTGCTCCGCGTCCCCCAAACCGCCATCGTCTTCCCACTCCTAGCGTCGCGACCCCTCGTTTGAGATTGACCTGCATACAAGAACCGAGGTAGCCCCATGCTCCGACCACCCCTGCTCAGCACCTTCGGACTGATCCTTGCTACAGGCGGCCTCGCCGACGCCCAGCAGGTGCTCGAGATCGACTTCGAGGGCGGCCGAACCATCATCGACGACGAGTGGCGTGCCATGTACCATCTGACGGCCGTCGACTGGGACAGGAACGTTCTCTATGTCCGCGACGCCGAGGAACCGGAAGGGATCATGGCCTTCTCACTCGAGACGGGTGAATGGATCCGGACGATCCCGACTCCGAAGGGTGACGGTCCGTACGAGTTCGCGCAGGGTGCGAGAGACATCGCGATCGGCCCGGGCGGCGGTCTTAACATGTCCGGCTTTGTCAGAGTCGTCGAGTACGATCCCGAGGGCGTGCCGATCGACTCCTGGAGGCCGGAAGTGCCGGTGCCGAGGAAGGTGTGCAACCTGGGCGGCGCCCCGGCGGTTCCGACCCAGGGGGGAGTGGTCATGCGGGGTCCCGACGGCACGAGTGTGGCCATCGGGCCGGTTCGGGCACAGGGTCGCAGAACCGCTCCCGAAGCGGCGAGCGACGTTGGTGCGATTTGGGATCGGCTCCGAACCGCCCACATCGCCTGCTCGGACGACAAGGCCTACGTCCGGATGTCCTACACGGAGGGCGAGCCGGACTCTCTGTTCGTCTATCACCGCACCGGCGAGAAGCAGACACTGGCAGTTCCGGTCGAGGACGCCAGTGGGCGGCGGCTCTGCATTCTGCAGGAAGAACGTCGACCCGACGGCAGCCTGATCCGGCCAGAGCGACCCTGCCCCCACTGGAGCAAGGGCGCGCGACTATCGTTCGACGACCGGGGCAACGTCGTGCTCCTCGGCATCGACGGAAACACCCATGGTGCCGTCATCCATCCGGAGACCGGGTGCTACGCGTTGATCCGCGGCACGAGGGAGCACCCCCACGCGCCGATCGGCGTCCATTCGGACAGCGTGCTGGTGCTCCGCCGCCCCTTTGAGATAACCCGCCGGGGGAATGAGACCTTCATCTCGATCACGGATTCCGGCAACGGGCTGTCGCTTCATGCCCTGAGACGGGTGAGCGGGGATCCGTGTCCGGGGATGTTGGAGGGGGTGGGTTGAGAGAACAAGGAAGCCCCAATGCCGGAAGACAGACACTGCGAAGGCGGTGCTCGCCATCCGGGCCATCATCGACGACCAGTGGCGTTCCATGGGGTCCATCACTCTGGCCGTCGACCACGACAGGGGCATCCTCTACGTCAACGACGCCGAGGAGCCGGAGGGGATCATGGCGTTCTCCCTTTCCACGGGTTTCCGGCCTGAGCGGATCCGGGTGCTGCCGGCGCGGGAAGGCGATGGCCCGCACGAATTCTCCCAGGGATTCCGGGATGACGATGGGCCCCGGCGGAAGACTCTACGTTTCCGGCCTGCTGAGGGTCATCGAGTTCGATTCCACCGGCGTGCCCGTCAGTTCCTGGACGCCCCGGGCGCCGACGAGCAAGTTGGTGTGCAATCTCGGCGGCCAGCCGGCGATTCCCGCCCAGTACGGCGTGATCCGCAGGGGGCCCGGCGGCGCGGACGAGGGCATCGGCCCCAATGTCGTCAATAGCCACGTGCTGATGGCGCGAGATCGTGAGGACGCTCGGCGATCAGCGACCGGATATGGAGTGCGCGGATCGCCTGCACGGACGACGCAGCCTATGTGGCGATGAACTACCCCGAGGGTCCGGATACCGTGTTCGTGTACCACCGCAACGGTGAAGAGGGGCGGCTGCCGGTTCCGACCGAGTTCACCGAGGACCTTCCCGAGTGTACGCAGGAGGTCAGGTTGCCAAGCGGGGATGTGTTGCTTGAGAGGCCCTGCCCCACCTGGAACCAGCGGCTGTACCCGTCGCTTGACGGGCGCGGGAACATCGTCCTCATGGGCTATCATCCCGCGATCGCGGGGGCAGTGGTCGACCCGGAAACAGGCTGTTACGCCGTGCTGCGAAAGTCAGAGGCCGATCGCACCCTCAGGGTCGCCCGGATCTACGCGGACAGCGCCGTGGTGTTCACGCGGGACGCCGAGCGAACGACTGAGGGGGGCGTGGGGAGGACGGTGATGTATTCGGGGGCGAACCGGGTGTCGCTGCATGCGATTCGGCGGGTGAGCGGGGAGCGGTGTGAGGGGATGGTGGGGGGGGTGGGAAGGTGAGAGTGTGGGGATGTAAGGAGGAGGCGACATAATGTCGTGTTTTCTTGACGTTTTAGGACCGTTGGTGCGACACGCGAAGTGAGACAGGCTGCTTGTCGCGGGCAGCGTGGGGCTCATGTGGGCCGGTGGGGGCTATGCGAATAGGTCCGGCACTTTCGAGATGTCTTGCCCATCCCCTTCTGTGAGATAGCTTGACACCACCGATTCACCGCTCACACGCACAGGATTCGGAACCCGTGAAACGCTCTTCGGTACAGTTCGCGGCGCTCGTCGGGCCGCTCACGCTCGTCGCGGCTCTGCTCACCGTCTTGTCATCCGCCGCCGCGACGATCTTCGCGGTCGGCCCCGGCAAGGTGGACATCGACGTGATCTGGACGGGGTCGGACGACGGGCTCGTCCACGTGACGAGGGACGGCGGCGAGCGCTGGACGAACGTGACGCCGCCGGATATGCCGGAATTCGGGCGGGTCAGCCTGATCGACGCGTCGGCGTTCGATGCGGGGAAGGCGTATGTGTCGGCGCGGCTGCCGCTGCTGGACGACTTCCGGCCGCATGTGTGGAGGACGGAGGACTACGGGGAGACGTGGACGCGGATCGTGGACGGGATTCGCGACGACGCGTACGCGAACTCGGTGCGCGAGGATCCGAACCGGGAGGGGCTGCTGTACGCGGGGACGAATCATGGGGTGTATGTGACGTTTGATGACGGGGGGTGGTGGCAGGAGTTGAATCCGGGGCTGCCGCTGGGGAGGTTGGAGGGGTCGTTGCGTGAGCTGGAGGGTTTCTTGGAGGGGCAGCTTGAGGGGGGAATGGGCGACCCGAGGCAGTTGGGGATGGACGCAACCCCAGTGGTGGGGAGCAGGTTGAGTAAGGTGGGCGTAGTAGCGAGATTGACCTTAGTAGTAGTAGGAGAGAAGGGCCTTCGGGCGACGAAGAGCTCATGCTACTCGGTACTCAGCGCATGACACGCGATCCACTAGTGTCATGTCACACGTGATATGTCGTAAGGATCGTGTTAGATTCCTTGCCAGTCCACGATGGCAGGGAGGCTGGCATGAAACGGTATCTGGTAGAGCTGGAAGCTGGGGAGCGCGAGGCGCTGGAGGCGATCACGCGCAAGGGCGCGCATCGTTCGCAGAAGGTGCTCAACGCGCTGGTTCTGCTCAATTGCGACGCGGGCGAGTTCAACGAGCGGCGCGCGACCGGCCGGGAGATCGCCGGGGTGTTGCGGATCAGCGCGCGCAGGGTGGACCGGGTCAAGAAGCGGTTTGTGGAGGACGGCCTGGAAGCGGCGCTTGGGGCCCGGCAGGGTCGTCGAGCGAAATACCTTCGCAAGGCGGACGGGGAATTCGAGGCGCGCCTCGTCGCGCTCAGCTGCGGCGATCCGCCCGAGGGGCGCTCGCAGTGGTCGCTGCGCCTGCTGGCGGACCGCGCGGTGGAACTCGGCTACATCGACAGCGTCTCGCACGAGACGGTGCGGCGCGTGCTAAAAAAAACGCCATCAAACCGTGGCGGCGCGTCGGCTGGGTGATCCCGCCGCAGCGCAATGCCGACTTCGTGGCGGGGATGGAGCGGGTGCTCGACGTCTACCGGCGTCCGTACGATGCGGACTTCCCGGTGGTGTGCATGGACGAGACGCCGCGCCAGCTGATCGGCGAGACGCGCACGCCCGTCCCGCCGGCACCCGGACGGGCGGCCCGCGAAGACTACGAGTACCGGCGCCTCGGCACCTGCAACGTGTTCATGGCCACCGAACCGCTGGCCGGCCGGCGCCAGACCAAGGTGACCGAGCGCAGGACCAAAACCGACTGGGCCCGCTTCCTGCGCGACATCGCCGCGCAGTACCCCGACGCCACCCAAATCACGCTGGTGATGGACAACCTCAACACGCACCGTCCCGGCGCGCTCTACGAAACCTTCGAACCCGCCGAGGCCAAGGCGCTTTGGGATCGCTTCGAGTTCGTCCATACCCCCAAGCACGGCAGTTGGCTGAATGTCGCCGAGGTCGAACTCAACGTCATGATCCGCCAATGCCTCAATCGCCGCATCGACTCCATCGACACCCTACGCGCCGAAGTCGCAGCCTGGCAGGCGGCCAGAGACCGAATCCAAGCCAAGGTCGACTGGCAGTTCACCACGGACGACGCCCGTATCAAGCTCAAGCTCCTCTATCCGACGTTTGATGTGTGACATGACACTAGATGAATTGGGCAATCTCGATGCCAACGCCACCTGACTCCGGACTCTCACTCGTGAATCTCGGGGCATACGCGGAGCCCGCCAACACCCTCATCGAACGGGTGTCGGACCTCATCGGAGGATTCCTGACACCGTACCAAATCAAGCGTGTGGCCAAAGCCAAAGCCGAGGCCGGGTTGACTGAAGCGCAATCGCAAATCGAGATCACAGACCTTCACAGACGTGCAGCCCATCGGTGGATTGAGGAGGAAGCACGAAACCAAAAGAACATGGAAGACATAACTGAGAAGGCGCTACCGTTGCTGAAGGAGACCGCGAATCCAGAGGCGGTTGATGACGACTGGATAGTGCACTTCTTCGATCAGTGTCGAAAGGTGAATAGTCAGCAGATGCAGCAGTTGTGGTCACTTGCATTGGCCGGGGAGGCGAACAGTCCTGGCAGTTTCTCCAAGAGGACGGTTACCGCACTTGCAGCCCTCGAAGCTTCGGAGGCAAAGTGGTTTACGGACTTGTGTGGCTATGGCGTCGTCGTGAAAGGGAGCCTGGTTCCGTTAATCTTCGACGTCACTGACGATATCTACAGGAATCGTCAAGTGAGCTTCTTGACTTTGGGTGACCTAGCAAGCATCGGAATGATCCGTGTCGGTGGTGTGGCTGGGTTCCAAGTCGAGAAACTCCCGCGAGAATTTCGTGTACACTACTATGGCAGGGCGTTGCAGTTGAGGATGTCGAAGGAGTCGGACAACCACCTAGGAGTAGGCAAAGTACTCTTGACTAGGATAGGAACGGAGATTGCGCCAATTTGTGGAAGCAGGCCCGTAGATGGGTTCTGGGACTATGTGAGGACCCAATGGAAGGCGCACTTGCCGATCGTGGAGGGGAAGGGGTGAGGGAACCTCGATTCGGCCTCTGCTTACGAGATAGTCGGTGTGAATCGGATGTATGGCGATATCGAGAGACACCAATGCGGGCCTCTGGTGCGGAAAGCACTTTGGTACAGTGGCCATCCTCCTTCTCCTCGCTGGTCGAGTCCCGCGAGGCGCCAGGCCGTCTGCAGCTCCTGCCTGTTCGGCCAGTCGGGCCGAGGCAGTCCCGCACTGCACTGATCGGACGACGAAATGGTTGGTGAGGGTCGTCCGGCACTCCTTGGCGGTGGGGTCCTCGAGCGATACCAGGCGGTTTGAATGGCGGCCAGTCCGAAGTCGATCTCGAGAAGCTCGGCGCCTGCCGAACGACTAGCCCTTCACAGCAGTTTACACTCCAGCTCTACCCCGCAAGCATCCGCCCCAACGTAGCCCGCAGCACGCCGTCATTCACAGCCGCGATCCCCGCCCCACCACGCCAGGCCCCACCGGAATCGCCCCCACTCCCTCCACCTCCCCCGGCAACCCCTGCGGCGAACACACCGCCCGACCGCCAGCCACCCCCCCACCCCCCGGCACCCCGAAGAACCGAAACTCCCCGCCCGGGTACAGGATCCACACCGACCGCGCGGCCGGAATCGCGTCGCGGTAGGCGTGCATCTTGTAGATGTCTGCGCGCTTGAACGAACCCGCGCGCTGTCGGGCCTTCTCGTCGTCGGCATCCTTGTCGTTGGCGGCGAGTCCCACGTCGGTGAGCGCGTGGACCCGAAACTTCGCGTCGAACAGGTGAAGCCCGGCGTTCAGACCGTCGGGGACCCGGAGAGCGATGTCGGGAATCAGCGGCACGGAGTAGGAGTGCTCTTGTCCCTCCCATGACCTGGAGAAGCGCTGGTTGTACACCCGGCGCTGCGTATTCCAGCGATGCCGACCACCGATTCCGGCAAGCCGATCGCAGATTCCAGGCCATGCCGATCATCTTGGAGGAGCGAAGGTCCATAGGGGCGCTGGGGGTCGGGGTTGAGGGTTGAAGTTAGAGGGTGGAGTCGGTCTTCGGCGAGTCGTACAGCCTTCTCATCGATCCTCCCTTGAGGGTGATGCGGTGGGCGTTGTTGAGCAGGCGGTCGAGGATGACGTCGCCGATGAGGTGGGATCGCCGACGACATCGTGCCAGTGTTCGACGGGGACCTGGCTGGCGAGCAGGTGTGCCGCGGCGGGCGTAGCGGTCGTCGAGGACCTCGAGGAGGTCGTCCCGGCCCAGGCCCGAGAGCGAAGCGAGCCCCCAGTCGTCGAGGACGAGGAGCCAGGTCCGGGCGAGCCGCTGGACGAGCTTGGGATACGACCCGTCTCCCCGGGCGAGGGTGAGTTCGTCGAGAAGGCGGGAGACGCGGTAGTAGCGGGTCGAGATGCCGAGGCGGCAGGCCTGGTGGCCGAACGCCACAGGCGAGATGGGATTTTCACACCCGGTCGCGCCGGTGATGCAGCGTCACGTCCTTGTGGCGCTGAAGCTCCCGGTGGACCTGTACCCAGTCCGGCTCCGGTCGGGGAACCCGCGACGGCGGCGGGGCCGGGAACAGCGCCGCCTCCAGCGCGGCGTCGTCCAGCCCCTCCGGCAACGGCCCTCACCGTGCTGTTGGCGATGCCGAGCGACGTGGCGATCTCGCGGTGGCTGCGCCCGAGCTCGTACTTCAGGCGCAGATGCTATCGAATCTTCCGCATGGACAACTTTCTCTGCGACACCCTCTTCCTCCTCGTCTCGGGGGACCTCGGCGAGGATGGAAGAATGCGTCGCTACAACAGATTCTCCAGCGCTCCTACTCGCTCACTCCAGGGTGATCGGCATGCTCTGGAATCGGTGATCGGCATGAAATGGAATCACTGATCGGCATGGGCCGGAATCAGCAACCAGGCCACCGCCGAGGCCCTCCGAGGCCCACACCCGCCCCGTGGAGCGCGAACAACCGCTCGGCCCCGTGTTACCTTCCTTTCACCAGGCTGCGGCGCTCCGAGACGGTGCTGGGAAGCGGACCGCGTTCATCTCCAGGCCAAGACACTGGCCCCACCGACCAAAGGAATGTCCTTCATCCCATGCAAACGCAAATCACTACAGTCAGCCTAGCCTTCCCTCCGACGAAGCAGTATGCCATACCCAGCTATCAACGCAACTACGTATGGACCAGGGAGGGTCAGTGGGAACCGCTCTGGGAGGACGTCAAGGCACTCACCGATCAGGTCCTGGTTGCTGGGCCGGACGCGAAGCCCCACTTCCTCGGTACCATCATTACCAGGGTAGTTGGTCTCGACAGCTTCATCACCCGGTGGTGGGTTGTTGACGGCCAGCAGCGCCTAACCACGCTCCAAATCCTCATTGCTGCGGCCCGCACCGCTTTCATCGCCCAGGGGCTGGATGGGTACGCCTCCATGCTTTCCGGCCTACTCGCCAACGAGAGCGAGTTCGTCCGCTCTCCGCGCCACAAGTACAAGATCGAGCACAAGAGCCGCGACTATGCCGGATTCGCGTCCATAGTTGATGCGGCCCTAGCAGCCAGGCCCAGCGACGTTGGCGAGTCCCGATTGGACCGCTGCTACACGTACTTCCGGAAGGCGGTCAGCACGTGGCTGCACTCCGTCAGAGAAGACGAGGTGGAAGCCTATGCAGGAGCCTTCACCACGGCCATCCGCGAGAAGCTGCAAGTCGTTGACATTCGCCTCGATCGCGAGGAGAACAGCCACACCATATTCGAGGCGCTGAACGCTCGCGGCGAGCCGCTGACCGAATGGGAGAAGACCAAGAACTACATTCTGTCATTGGCAGTTCGAGAGGACGATCCCGATGGAGACCAGACTTACCAGAAACACCTCAAAGACTACGATGCCAAGCCCTACTGGAATGCGACGGTGTACGGGACGCGCTTCACAGGCAAGCGCATTGATCTGTTCCTGTTCTACTTCGCCCAGATTGAGATTCCGGGACGACGGCAGGAGGTATCGGGAGCGGCAGACATCCGCACGTTGCAGAGAAACCGCCTGTACCGCGAGTTCCGCTACGTAGGGGAGCATCTCTATCGTCACAATCGTGGAACCGAGTTCCGCGGCATGCTGGAGCGCCTTGGGCGGTACGCCGAGATCTACAGGAAGGTCGACGAACGCAAAGAGGAAGACTTCTCGCAATACGCCCGGGAGGTGTTGCGACGAAGGAGTGTCCTCAATCTCGGCTCGCTTGTTCCCGTGTTCATGGAGTTGGTGGCCAAGCTAGGATTCGGGGATCAACTCGACCAAGCCCTCGGCATCGTCGACAGCTTTCTGATGAGGCGCGTTGCGGTCAAGGCGATGTATTCGGGCTTTGACGATGTCGCTTTCGGCCACGTGCAGGCTCTCCGGGACGCTCCCAAAGAAGAAGTCTGTGCTGTGTTGATCGAGCGGCTTCTCAAGTCGCCTTGGAGACACCGGTGGCCATCCGACGAGGAAATTGGCCAGCATCTGCTCAACAACGACGTGTATTATCGTAATCCCCGTCTTCGCCTTCTGCTAGGTGGCATCGCGGAGCACATGCATCGCGACTGTGAGAGCCTCCGAGCCATGCCATTTAAGCTGAAGTCGTCGCTGACCATCGAGCACGTGGCTCCTCAGAGCTGGGAGCGGCACTGGCAGGAGGATCTGAACTTCGGGAACAGTGAGGAAGACAAACTTCGGCTGAGCCGGCTAGTCAACCTCATAGGCAACTTGACACTGGTCACCAGCCCGCTGAACCACGAGCTGAGCAATAGCCGATGGGCCGACAAGGTCAAGTTGCTTGAGAAAGACAACCTGGAAATGACCCGACGCCTGCGCAGCGACATGCAGGGGGAGATCTGGACCGAAGCGGAGATCAACCGTCGCAGCAAGCTACTGGCCAAATACGTAAACAGGATCTGGCCTCACGCCGATGTGTTGCGGCGCAGACTGGGCATCAGGTCGCCAAGCGAGGCGGGGAATGGCGAGGAGACCGGAGGGGTGAACACACCATGAAACGCCTTTGGGGTCGGCCTTGCTGTTGGTAGCAGCACCGCTTCTGCCTCCTCCAGCAGCCCCGCGATCGCTTGCAGCCGGCGCTACTCCCTGGCCACCCTGCCGTAGCTCGGCGCCTTGCGCTTGCTCGCGTTGGCCCGGACCTTCATCCCGTCCACCGAGACCCTGCCAACCCCCGCTGGGGCAACTCCACCCGGTGACCAGTGAGTCGCTAGGAGTCTGCGCCTTAGAAGCGCAACGGGCGTGACGGGAAGACGGGAGGGCCGCTGCGGGCCAGAGAGATTCGGGAAGAGAGAGGTAGGGATCCGGGGCCGCTGACGGGCCGGGAAGGCAGCGTAGCGCCAAATCGGGGTCCAGGAGGCCGGTGGGAGGCCCGGGGGCCGCAGTTGCGGGGCAACGATCGTCGGCTCATGCGGCCTGAAGGGTGTGCATCCGCTTGACGTTGAGGGCGAGGCACACGAGGGTCCACTCGCCCTGCACCTTCTCGAGGCCCCGGAAGCTGAATCGTCGAAATCCCATCACCTCCTTGACCCAGCCGACAGGCGCCTCCGCCATCCATTTGCGGCGTGCGTAGCGTCTTCGGCCTTCGTCGCTCGCCAGCTTCTCGGCCATGCGCGCCTTGGCGGGATGCTCGTCCGCATCGACGGCCGGGGCGGTCCCGCCCTCCCGGCCCAGAGCCACATACCCGTCGATGTCCCGCTCCTTGAGCGCCCGCAGGTCCGGTTCGTTGCAGTAGCCCGCGTCCGCCAGCACCTGCGCCGGCGTCTCGCCGCACGTCTGTGCCGCCGCGTCGACCATCGGGACCAGCTGGCCCTGGTCGCTCGCGTTGTCCGTCACCTCGGCCCCCACCACCAGCTGGTTCTCCCCCTCCACCGCCATCTGCGCGTTGTAGCTTTGCTGGAACCCCTCCGAACTCGTCTTCATGATCCGGCTCTCCGGATCGGTGAAGTTGCTCTGCGCCTTCTCCTCCGGCTCGCCGTACTTCCGCTTGTAGGGCTGGCCTCCCTTCGGGTTGCGCTTCTGTCCCGGCTTGCGGCCCCGCGCGTCGTCCTTCGCCCGCTGCTCGGCCTCCAGACGCGCCTTCGCCGCTTGGATCGCGGCCAGCCGGTCCTTGCGCCGCTTCAACTCCTCCGGCAGCTCGTCGCCCCGAACGTCCTCCCCGTAGTGGGCATCCTCCGCTGCGTCGACCGCTTCCGCCTCCTCCAGCAGCCCCGCGATCTCCGCTCGCAGCCGACGCTCCTCCTTGGCCATCCGGCCGTAGCTCATCGCCTTCCGCTTGCTCGCGTTGGCCCGGACCTTCGTCCCGTCCACCGAGACCCTGCCCAACCCCGCCAGGCCCATCGTGCGCGCCAGGCGAACCACCTCGGCGAACACCGCCCCGAAATCATCAAGATGACGCCGGCGAAACTCGCACAGCGTCCGGTGTTGCGGAAAGTTGCCCGCCGCCAGCATCCGAAATGCGATGTCCTCCACCAGCCTCGTCGCCAGCTTCCGCGACGAAAAGGTGCCCGTCGCGTATCCGTAGACCAGCACCTTCACCATCATCCGCGGATCATACGGCGAGTTGCGCCGCCCGTCCCCCTCGTACGGCGCGTAGAACGCACTCAGATCCAGCGCGTCGACCAGGTCGCTCACATGGTGCGCCAGTTGCCCTTCCCCAACCCACTCCCGAAGATCCTGCGGGAGCAGCTGCATCTGGTCCGGCTGGTACGGTCGGAACGTCGTTCCCATTGACCCCCCTCGGCAGGCCATCAACCTTTCACGATGCCTTCGACTCCCCTAAAGATAGCGGTCGCGGTTTCCTGCGACGCAGACTCCTAGAAGCAATTCACACCTAAACTCCGGCAAAACGGGCATGGCCACGCGTTACCTTGTTCTGGCGCAATGTTGGGCGACCACTGTACGTGTACAAGCAAGAGAGCCGCACCATCGTTATAGTGTGGCAAGGATATTGCATAGGTTCGGGGTGTGCTGCAAACGCAGTGCAGCACTTTCAATCGTACTTTTACCCGTATGGAGGTCAAAGCCATGGAAATAGTGTTCGCCGTACCACCCGAATATGTCACAAACATAGGACAACTACTGTGCTGGAGGATACTCACCATGTCGCTCAAGCCTATCGCCAAGTCAGTGGTTACAAATCTCAAGCGGCTAGTTGCGCCGCGGTTCGGCCAGCTCCATCGCATCGTGGAGTCCTGTGAAGCGAGAATAGTACGTTGGGTATGGATAAGGGAGATAGACGAAGCACAGGCATTGAGTATCATAAGTACCTTTCGAGTCATTGATGATAGGATCTATGAATGCGTGAATCCAGTTGACTGCCGGCTTGACCGTGTGAGGGGAATAATCGCTATTCCGAACCATGCTCGGGCGCGACGCGAGCAGGTGGAGTATGGAGAAGAGATGCCGAAACTCATTCTAGACACGTTTGCGCGTCAGAATCCATTTGCCATCAATGCGGGAAGATACAGCAAGGCAGTACTGGTCTTGTGGCTTAAGCAGTACCAACGTGAGTGGGACGACTTGTTGGAAGAGTGAGTGTACGAGTACGGCATTCACCTGACACGTGGCCTCGCGAAGGTATGCGCTACGCCGCGGTATTGACCTCCTTCGTCGTTGAGGGCTTCTGGGCGGGCGGCGTCCGCGCGGCATTCCCGGCCTTGAAAACCTCGGCGGGCCTCCGGCCCTCTTATGCCGCGGCCGCCGGGAGGGGCCTGCGGTGTTGTAGGTCGCATGCTGGCCCTCCAGAGGCCTCATCCATCTAGCCGCCGCTCCCCGGCGTCGAACTCCGTCCGCTCCCCGTACCACGGCCGCTCCAGACCCAGTGCCTGCTCGAAAAGCCCCGTCCCTTGCATCTCGTCCTCTCGCTCGCCCGGTCTCCCTTGGCAGGTGACCCCGGGAGAGCCTGGAAGCCCGGGCCGAACAAAGCTCCCTCGGGGAACCGGGACGCCCCCCGGTCTCATCCCCCAATCTCCTCCGAGCTCGCCCCCTCCCGAAAGACCTCCCGCCTCCTACCCAGCTTGACAAGCCGCTATCCGCCTACCAACTCTGATTGGCGGGGAGCCAACAAATCCACCAGCTATCCCTGCCCCGTTAGCTCCTGCCACAGCGTAACGGCTGCCGGGGCAGCTTCGACTGCGATCAGCCTGTCTCGGATAGCTTCAACAGCCCGGGACGCAGCGGTAGGCTTCGGCAATTGGCTCCAAAAGAGGCACTGATTGACGAAACCAGACCAGTCGTGAAAGACGGTCAATCCGATGACCAGCTCATTGGCCCACTGTGTTAGGGAAGCATGATCCAATGGCCCCTGTTGCCTGGAGACGGCAACTACGACCGCCTCTTGGACACTCATCTCGATACACTTCCGAGCGAAGATATGAACGTCAGTTGCCGTAACGGGCTTATCCCGCACCTCAATAGCTTTCTCCACAATAGCCGTATCGCCTGAGGTTAGCACACACACGTCGCCCGGGTATCGCCGGCTCGGATCGTTGATTCGGTGAGACTCAACACGGTCGCTACCGGCGAAGATGTCCATGAGGCCGGCAACAACGGCCTGCGCTCGTCGTCCGCCCTCGGAGTCTCGTTCCACAAGTTCCGCGACCATATCTACCAGCCGGTCGGGACTGGTCTCAATCTCGCCATCCCGCCATACGTAGCTCGGTTGGTAGCGCCTTCGTACCTCGATAAATGCGTGTAGTGCCTCTCGCGCCTGGACTACATCGTGAAGATCGTTCAATTCCGTCACGAGTTCCAACAAGTAGTCGAAGACTGTGTCGGCGCTGGGAGCTATCGGTGTCCCGTCTCCGAGCCAAGCAATCCGAAAATACGGCATGTTGTTGAGGGGTTCGCGGCCGGTTACTCCGATGCTGAAGCCTAGCTCTGCCGCAAGTGGCACGAGTACGCTGTGACACAAGCTGCGCGCGGAGAACGCGTTTGGATTGTCCGGCGCATGTCTCGGTTTGATGTGGATCAAATCCGCGTGCCGACTGACTGCCCTGGCGAGGATCGCAGTTCCGAGAAAGGCAATGTGCGTCTTGGGCGCGCCAGTCGCGCAAAGTTGCGAAAAGCGTTCGACCTTTTCCATCCATACGGGGTCGGCGTTGCCGATTTCTGATTGAGCGGCTGCTTGCCGAACGACGCGCTCGGCAAGTTGCTTGTCAATCTGCACGCGATTCAGGTCCATTCACGTCGCCGAGCGCGCGAACATAGCCGGGTGCGCAGTCAAGTGCTGTGCAGAGCTTCGGGATCGTGCCGAGTCGAGTACTATATGTGCCGCGCGTGGCGATGGACTCGATAGTGCTTTGGGCGAGTCCCGTGCGGGTAGCGAGACGATCGGAGAGCAATCGCTCACCGGTGTGGCGGCGGCGTTCCTCCATCGCCTCACGGAGTTGGGCGCGCATCATGCGATCCTCCGTGGGTGGCGCAGAAATCAGTGCCTGGTTCCTGGATCGGAGTGAAGTGTTTGCATCCAGCCTCCCGTCTCTGTGTTGGAACCGGGCAAGCGAACGACCCCAACGGCAGGATACGACTATGGAGAATAGTAGGGAAGTGGAGGCACGCGGACAAGAGGAGGATTCGAATAGCGGGGCTCGCGGTCGGGGCGGTGTGGAGTGACGACGACCTTCTGGGACCGTCACCTTAGGAATGGGTTACCTCGGGGTATGGAAGAGCTGGTGGCGCTTGAGCCATGGCGGTCACCCCAGGATGGTGGCCGAGGTTCCGGACGGCGGGAATCGGGCTCGCGCGATCATCATCGGCTCTACGCCATCGGGCGCCGTGACGGGGAGTGCGCGGTTGGTCCAGACCTCGTCCGGGAGTTCGCCGGCCCTCGGCGGGCCTCGCACAAGCGGTCGGGGTGGGCGGCGTAGGCCGAGGCCAGTACATTCTAGCGGTGCCCGATCACTCGGGGGCGCGCCGAGGTGGACCTGCTCGGGCGTCAGCAGGCCGACGCGGCCGTGCCGGTGTTCGGTGTTGCACCAGTGGCAAAACTCCCGGCAGAATCTGCGATGCTGCCGAAGCGACCCGGGAAGCCCGGGTGGTACTTGATGGTCTTGAAGTGCGCCTCCGAGTACGGGTTGTCGTTCGAGACCCTGGTGTGGCCCAGCGACTGCGTGACGCCCAGGTCGGCCAGGAGCTGCGCCGCGCATTTGGCCGCCATCGGAGATCCCCGGTCCGAATGCAGCGTAGGCACCTAGTAGGGCTGCACACCGTGCTTGAGACACCACTCGCCAAGCAAGTGTCCGGCCAGGCCCGCGGTCCCGCGCTTCGCCACCATCCATCCGGTGGCGTAGCGGCTGTCGATGTCGAGGACCACGTACAGATAGAAGTACTGCCACTTCTCCGGCTCCAGCGGGAAAGCTGCGGCGCGACCAATTGCCCTATTGTATTGACAATTATGCGAACCGTGAGTATCGTCACGAGGAGGAGAAATCTTTGTACTACGACACAACTGCACGGCAAGGAGAGGACGTGGCGGGGAAAACGCTAAAGGCGATCAGCCTGTACACTGGCGTGGGCGGACTCGACTATGGCTTTGAGGCGGCCGGCTTCGAGACAGTGGCCGCCGTGGAGATGGATGCAGTTGCCTGCCGCACCGTACGAATAAACAGACCGCAGTGGGAACTTCTGGAAGGAGACATCCACCAAATTCCATCGGGTGCGATCCTTGAATCTGCAAGGTTAAGACCTGGTGAGGCGGACGTGCTGATCGGAGGCCCGCCCTGCCAGCCATTCTCCAAGTCGTCCTATTGGGTAAAGGGGGATGCTGGCCGCCTTGACGATCCTCGCGCCGACACACTGACAGCATACCTACGGGTCCTGCGCGACACGCGTCCGAGGGCATTCCTGTTGGAGAACGTCCATGGACTTGCCTATAAGGACAAGGATGAGGGGCTGAGGTACTTGCTTGACGGTATCAAGCTGGTCAACCATAAAACCGGAGCCAACTACGTTGTCAATTGGAAGATGCTCAATGCGGCGCACTATGGCGTGCCGCAAATGCGCGAGCGAGTCTTCCTAATCGGAAGCCGCGATGGGTTAGCGTTCGAGTTCCCAGAGCCCACTCACGTTGAATCTGGCAGTGCGACTCTCTTTGGCGACCGCGAGCCCTACAGAACAGCATGGGATGCCATCGGCGATCTGCCCGACTCGCCAAAAGAAGGGGCTCTGACAGTTGGCGGCAAGTGGGCGGGACTCCTGCCGACCATCCCTGAGGGAAAGAACTATCTCTGGCACACGAGCCGGGGTGGCGGGTCTCAGCTTTTCGGCTGGCGGACACGCTACTGGAGTTTCCTGCTCAAGCTCGCAAAGAACCTTCCCTCTTGGACGATCCAGGCGCATCCCGGCTCGTCCATTGGCCCGTTCCATTGGCGCAATCGCAAACTCTCAATCCGGGAAATGTGTAGGCTCCAGACATTTCCCCAAAACCTGCAATTCGAAAGCGGTCGAACGGGTGTGCAAAGGATGCTGGGCAATGCTGTGCCGGGGCTTCTCGCGGAAGTACTTGCACGGGAGATTCGGCAGCAGCTTCTGGCCGACAGTTCGGATTCCGGTCCTCTTCGGCTACTGCCGCCAGTTCGGACGCCTGTACCGGATCCCGAGCCGACGGTTGAGCTACCCGAAAAGTACCATGCGCTGATTGGATCGTATCCGGATCATCCGGGCAGCCGTACAGACAAAAGGAGCAAGAAGGGGCGCGCGCGCCCTGTGAGGAGTGCTCCTTCACTCAGCATGTAGTGACGCAAACCGGAATCAAAGATCTCCTTGCCAGATAGGTACAAGTACGTTACCCCGGATCCTGCATGCCGACTTGATTTCGGCCATTGTTCGACCTAACGGAGTGTCCGGGGGGGCTGGACGGGCCTTCTGAGGCAGGTGGTGAGGTGGATGGGTTTCTCCATTGCCGAGAGAAGGACGAAGGAGGGGTGGTTCGTCCGTGGCGGAGACTCTGCGGATTCCGGCCCATGCCGATCAGTGATTCCACCATGCCGATCACGGATTCCAGAGCATGCCGATCACCGTGGAGTGAGCGAGTAGGAGCGCTGGAGACCGTGTTGTAGCGACACTCTCGTCCAGGCTCGCCATGGGGCATCCGGAACCGGTTTCGTTCCAGCTTCGTCTTCGCGTCTCGCAGTTTGCCGACGCTGATCACCCCACCCCTCACCGCCAGGATCGACGGCATAGTCAGAATACGACATTCTCCGATCCTCTCACAGGCGATCCTGCGGAACACCCTGCGCTCGTCGGATGCCAGCATCCAGAGGCGGTCTTCGGGCCGCAGCCAGACACGCCGCCTCTCCCAGACCCATCACCTTCCTGTGTTCGGCGAAAACCGCCAGCTCCTCTGGTGTCGCAGTGCCCGCTCGACCGATCAGATTCTCATTGAATGCGTCAGCCAGGGCCACAATCCATCCCAAGGCCGGCCTGCCGGAGGCGCTGGCTCAGATCCGATACCTGGACCAGACTTCCCAACTCATCGAGCTTGCGCTGCGTGATCTTGCCGCGCGTGAATGCCTCGATCGCCATCGCCACGAACCGGGCATGGACCCGCATCTCGCCGTCGGAATCGACCGGCTCCGGAAGACCAAGGAATCCCCTGAGAGCCTTGGCGAGTCCCGCGCTGTCCTGCGCGGCCAGGGATGAGCGCTCGTCCTCGGTCACGAAGTCAAGCCCCTTCAAGCGGTAGAGCATGGCGGTGCAACTGACTCCGAAATGGTGGGCCATCCTGACCACATCGTGCAGTTCGATGTTCTGTGTATCGACGCGCTTCCTGCCTTCAACGCGCGTTACTGCCTCCTCATCGAAGGTGTCCGCCCTGGTCCGACTCCCCAGTCCCTTGGACAGGGCGTTGACGTAGCCTCGCACGCCCTCGGCGGGCATGAGGAATGAAGCCGCGAACGCGTTGGCCCGAACTTCCATCAGGCTCGACCGGTCTCGGGCGTGGCTCAAGATCGCCTTCAGGGTGGGGGGCTGGAAGGCGAAGCACGGGCCGGACCAGGAGATCATCTTCCGGTAGAAGGATGAGGCGCGGCGTGTTCCCGCGACCATCGCGTTCACCCAGGTCGAGGAGTGGACGCCCCACCCAAGCCCGGGACCGAGATCCGCATGGACCGGGAATCGTTTCTCCCCCACCACTGGCGAGTGCGCGGCCGCTGTGACACCTTGGGTAACCGAACACCACCACCCACCGGTGGCCCGCTCTGGCGGGCCGGGACCACACGGCATGATTCAGACGCTCAGACTAGAGAACTATCGAGGCTTCGAGGAGTACCGGCTTCGTAATCTGAGGAAGGTGAACCTTGTGGTGGGCCCCAACAACTGCGGGAAGACCTCGGTTCTCGAAGCCGTGCAGCTTCTTGTGTCGCGCGGTGATCCTCGCGTTCTGATTGAATCGGCGAGGCGTCGCTGGGAGTCGTCCATCGGGGATGATCGCCGAAGAACTGCGAGACACCCCGTGCACCACCATTTCCACGGCCACAGGCTGGAACCCGGAGTTGGCCTTGGCGTTTCCTCCAGTGATGGTTACGGGCGGGTTCGGATTCACGTTGTCGAGGGTGAACCTGATGAGCCGGAGGATCTCTTCGAGTACATCTCGGGATCCGGGAGGCCATTGGCGCTTCTGATCCGGGCCGGAAACGACAAGGAAGGTACCGCATTCGCCCTGACCGAGGATGGCTCGCTCGAATGGCGATCCCCGCGATGCGACACTTGCCCCACAACCGACCGGGCCGACCACCGATCCAGTTCGTGACCGCCGAGTCGCTACACTCTCGCGAGATGGCCGGTGCATGGAACCAGGTCATCCACCACGGTCGGGAGTCGGAGGTTGTCGGGGCGATGAAACTCCTTCAGGAGGACCTCCAGACCATACATTTCCTGGCCGCTGAGCCAACGGGTAGTGGCGGCGGTTCGGATGGCATACTGTTGGGCTTCAAGCCGGGCAATCCCCGTATCCCCATCGGCAGCTACGGGGACGGCATGCGCAGACTTCTCGCACTCTCCCTTTCGCTGGTGCGCGCGGCGAAGGGCTTCCTTCTGATCGACGAGATCGATACCGGCCTGCATTGGACCGTCATGGAGGAAATGTGGAGTCTCGTCGTGGACGCGGCCGTCAACTCGTCCGTTCAGGTCTTCGCAACGACCCACAGCCTGGACTGTATCGTCGGCCTCGCGGCGTTTCTCAAGAAGCGACCGGATCTGGCGGATGCCGTGTCCGTTCAGAAGCTCGAACGAAAGCTGGATCAGAGCGTCAGTTTTGATGGGATGGACATCATCACCGCGACCGATCTAAGCATCGAAATGCGTGGATGATCGGATCCGCAAGCCCTTCTCGTGAGCTGTTCGTCGAGGGTCCCGACGACGAGCATGCGATCGGTCATTTGTTGCTGAGGCGTGGATGCGACCCGCTGGCCCTCCCGGCATTCAAGGAATCGGGGAGCAAGAAGGAGGTACTCAGGGCGATCCGTGTCGCCGTCAGAGCTGCAACCGGGGGGTCGGTCGGCTTCGTTCTGGACGCCAACGACGATCCTCGGGCAACCTGGGAGTCCGCAAGATCCCGCCTCAAAGATGTCGGTGTCGAAACCCCGACCGCGATCCCGGCGGGCGGATTCGCGGGAAATTCCGAGGACTACGCGACCCGCGTGGGGGTGTGGCTCATGCCCGACAATCGCCAAACCGGAGCTTTGGAAGACTTCTTGCGGGACCTGATTGAAGAGGGCGACCCACTACTCCCTCATGCGGAGGACTCGGCAGGCAGAGCGAAGGAACTCGGAGCACGATTTGCCAGCACCGCCACCCGGAAAGCGGTCCTCCATACTTGGCTGGCATGGCAGAAGGAGCCCGGCCGCCCGTACGGAGTGGCGATCAAGGCCCGCTATTTTGGGGCCACCAGTGCCGCCGCGGACCAGTTCCTCGCCTGGTTCGAGCAAGTGTTCGGCGTCGGTCCCAGCGAGTGAACAAGGATGGGGCGCCGCCGGGAGAGTCGGATAACCTTCGGAGGGGTTCACAATGTAATCTTCTCTTGACCAAATGTAAGGTGCACATTACGTAATCGTGAAATCTCCCGGCCCCACCCCCACCCCATGACCGCATCCACCCTCCTCGACAACCTCACCGAACAGGGCGCCGCCCGCCCCCTCCCCCCTCGACCCGGCACGACACGAGCGATCGCCGTCGGCGCCATCGAGGTAGCCGAGGCCCAGCGATCCAGCGACACCTTCATGCGCGCCAGATGGAAGGAGCGCGTGCGCGGCTCCGCCACTCCCTACCTCCTGATTGCCGCCGACCCGGAACACCCCGGGCGCGTCCGCGTCCTGGGTCCCGCCCATGGGAACCGGCCGATCCAGTCGGTCAGCGCCGAACTCCTGCTGGACGCGCTGCAGGAAGTAGCGAAGCTCCCGGCCTTCGATGCCGTCCGCCGCATCGCGGACGACCTGACCCGTATCGGTGGCGATGGCCTGACCGTCAATGGACTCCTGACCCGCCACACCCTTGAATACCGGTTGAAAGGCGACCCCGCCCGATGGGCGTCGGCCGCCGAGGAAGTCGGAGCCGTCAAACCGACCGATTCCTGGCAGCACGTCGTCCGCAAGCTCGGCTACGCGCTTCAGCAGCTCCCCCAACGCGGCTATCTCGCACGGTACGAAGGCAAGCCGGTTGCCTTGATTCACCCCAAAAAGAAAGCCCGTGACCTCGCGCGGGTAGACTCGCAGGGCCGCCCGCCGGAAGGGCTACTACTCTCGGACTGCGAGGCTCAAGGGGCCCAATTCGCGATTCTGGCTCAAGGAAGCCGGTTCCGGCTGTTCGATGCCCAATCCGCCTCTCCCGCGAGCGAGTGGCTCGAAGTGGACATCCGGCTGCTGCAGGAGGAACGGCTCCCCTTCCTGGCCCTATTGGCGCCCTCGTTCCTGTCCCACGGGGGGTTTGCGGCCCTTCGCAGCGAGGCGCGGAACTTCGGCGTCGCTCTCCACAAGCGATTGGACCGGACCATTCGCCAGGACGCCCTCCCGGCGCTCGCTGTCGGTATGCAGAACTGGGCGAGAGAGCGTGGAATGGACCTCACGGACGACCGGGACCGCCAGGAGCTCGAACGCGCGGCGCTGACCTTGGTCTTCAGGGTCGTCTTCATCCTCTTCTGCGAGAGCGCCGGGCACCTCCCGATGGGGAATCCGACGTACGACAGAGTGTCGCTGTCTTCGCTCGTGCGCGAAGCCCACGAGACCATGTCCAAACTGAGTTCAGCGTCTTCAGCCCTGTGGTCCGGATTCGTACGGCTGGTTCGGGCGATGCGCGATGGGAACCCGGCATGGGACGTTCCGGCCTACAACGGCGCGCTATTCGCATCCCGGGACTTCGATGGTGCCGAATTGCTGGAACGCTTGGAGCTCCGCGACCCGGTGTTCGCCAAGGTGCTTGTCGCCATCGGCCAGGACCAGGAGACCCGGCGGGGCGCCGACTTCTCAACACTCGAGATCGCCCACATCGGTCACACATACGAGTCCCTGCTCAGTCTGAAGCTGTCGCTGGCCAAGAGGCCGGTTCGATACGACGCGAAGCAGGACCGCTACGTGCAAGCCCGGGTCACCGGAGAGGCCGAGGTGATGGCGGGTGGACTACTCTGGCAGACTCATCAAGGGGGACGGAAGGCGGGGGGAGTCTACTACACACCCGTGGATATCGTCCGTCATTTGGTCAAGCGGGCGGTCCTTCCGGCGTACGAACGCCATCTTGCGAAGGTCACGGAGATCGCAAAGACGGATCCCGAAAGGGCCGCGCGGCATCTCCTGTCCTTCGCCGTGGTGGATCCAGCCTGCGGGAGCGCGCACTTCCTGGTGCAGGTGGCGGAGACTTTGGCCGAGCGTACGGTACTCTTCCTGGCGGAGCATCCCCTTCCGGCCATCGTCGAAGCGATGGATCGCCTGCGGAGCGGGGCCTCCCCGGGGGTCGAGATCGACGACATGGCTCTGTTACGTCGCCTGCTGGTGAAGCACTGCGTATTCGGGGTCGACGTCAGCCCGATGGGTGCCGAGGTTGCCACGCTTTCTCTCTGGCTGGCGTCATTCGTGCCCGGGTTGTCGCTGTCCTATCTGGGGCGGAACGTTCGGCTGGGCGACTCGCTGATCGGGGTGACGGATTCGAAAACGGTTATTGCAGAGGACAGCCTATTCGCCGAGCAGGCTCTAAAGCACCTCCAGAAGGCCACCGAGATTGTCCGGGCACTGGCGGAGATCGACGACCGGACACCGGAAGAGGTCGCGGCCAGCCGGCAAGCGGACCGCGAGGCGACACAGGCGACCGCAGGGCTCAAGCGCGTCTTCGACCTATGGACTGCAGAGCAGTTCGCGCTCCCCAAAGCCCGTCAGCATGTGGAACTCCATATCGGAGACGTGATCGAGGGCAACGACAGGGACACCAGAGCTTTGGTGAGACGGGCGCAGAAGCTGGCGACCACGCACGGCTTCCTCCATTGGCCACTCGCGTTCCCGCAGGTGTTTTCACGTGCGCGGCCGGGGTTCGATGTCGTGGTCGGAAACCCACCATGGGAAGAGGTGACCATCGAAGAGTTGTCCTTTTACGGGCTCTACCGGCCGGGGGTCAATAGTCTGCCCGATACGGAGCGCTCAAGGATCATCGCTGCTTTGGTGGAGGAGCGGCCTGAACTGCCCGAGGTACTCAAAGGGAGACAGGAGGCCCTGGAGGACACGCGGGTAGCGTTGGCGTCGGGAGACTACGATCAGATGGGCGGTGACCCTGACTTGTACAAGTACTTCTGCCAGAGGTATCGGAGTCTGGTGCGCGAGACCGGCTTCGTAGGCGTGGTACTGCCCCGAACAGCGTTCAATGCCAAGGGATCGGAAGGATTCCGGGAATGGCTGTACGTCGGCTCCGCGACGCAGCGGGTCGATTTCTTGCTGAACAACAAGAGGTGGATCTTCGATACCCATCCTCAGTACTCAATCGCGCTGGTCGTTGCCGAGCGCGCTGCTCCACCTGCGGAACACCACATCGAAGTCGCGGGGACCGCCCGGTCTCGGAGCGAGTGGACCCAGCAAGCCTCGTCCGACGCGGTTTGCCTTTCGAAGACGGTGTTCGGGCCCGGCTGGGAGACGCCGCTGTTGCGCTCGCAGCAGGAGGCGGATGTGCTGGCCAAGATGCGTGTCGGCAACCGGTTCCCGCTCGGACCGAAGATTGTGGAAACATCAGTTCCCACCCACCCACCCACCCACCCACCCACCCACCCACCCACCCACCCACCCACCCACCCACCCAACGGCGGGTCTTCCCCGTCGCCGAGCTCCATGAGACCGCCGACAAGAAGCTCTGGAGCGTTTCCGGTGCGTGAGCTGGACGAGACCAACGACAAGCGCTTCTGGCAGCGCCGGACGGACAAGAGGGACTTGGAGGTTCGCACGGCGCCGCTTTGGAAAGGGGAGAGCTTCGATCAGTACAATCCGCACGGGGCGGGCGAGCGCACATGCCGTGTCACTCCGGAGCTGCTCAGGAAGGTGCGAAAGCCTAGGCCGGGATCTGGATCGCTCCTCGCGAAGGACATTTCTCTCAACGTCCGCAGGCAGGCCGTCTTGGCCGAACTGGGCCGCGCCCGGGTGGCCTTTCGGGACGTTGCCCGATCAACAGATTCGCGGACAATCAGAGCTTGCCTCGTTCCGCCGGGCGTTTTCCTGACCAACAAGGCGCCGTACCTGGCGTTCGTGGACGGCGAACCAATGGCTCAAGCGGCCTGTCTCGGCATCATCAACAGTCTGCCCTTCGATTGGCAGGCTCGGCGCTTCGTCGAAATCAACGTCAATTTCTTCATCCTCGAAGGACTACACGTGCCAGCCCTCTCCGCCGACGACTTCAACGCCATCTCCCACGCCGCAGCCCGTCTCTCCGCCGTGGATGACCGATTCGCGGACTTCGCCTCCGCCACCGGCGTCGAGTTCGGCCCCCTATCCCCCACCGAACGAACACGCCTGCGCGTCGAGATCGACGCCCGTGTCGCCCGCGCCTGGAACCTGACGAGAGCGGACCTTGATGTGATCTTTAGGGACTTCACAGAAAACGCCGTGACCCCCGCTTACCGAGCCGCGCTCGTCGACCGCCTGGGGCAACTCACCTGACCATGGCCGGACGCCCGTCCCTCCTCGACAACCTCCAGCCCGATTCCGGCCACGGCGACGGGCTCGTCTACCTCACAAACGACCTCGACGACCGGCACGACCTGTTGGTCGCCACCGGCTACGTCAACCTGGGCGGTCTCCGCCACCTTGCCGATTCCGTCAACGAAGACCGGGCCACCCGGCTGTTGATCGGGGCAGCCCCGAGCGCCGGCCTCGGCGGGGAATTCCCGTCGACCCTGTTCGAGCGAACCCTGCTGGCCCTCCGCAAGGAACGCGACCTCTCCCGCTTTCCCAAGAGCCGCGCACTGAAGAACCTGCTCGCGATCAAGGACTGGCTGGACCGACCCAACGTACAGGTCCGCCGCTACATCAAGAAGTTCCTGCACGGGAAGGCCTACCTTTTCGGCGACCACGAAGACGCTCGCGCGGCGCTTGTCACGTCGGCGAACCTGACCGCGGCCGGAATGTGGCAGAATCTGGAACTCGGACTCGTTCACTACGATCCGGTGGTCGCGAAGCGGGCTGTCGATTGGTTCGACGCCCTGTGGGACGATTCCAGGGACTACAAGGACGATCTTTACGAGCTCCTTTTCCCCGATGTCGGCCTCCTTGACCCGCGAACGGTCTATCTGCGTGCGCTGCTGGAACTCTTCGAGGACGAATTGGAGCAGGACGAGACGCAGACTCAGGCTGTGAACCTGGCTCCCTTCCAGGAGGACGGTTTCCGGCGGGCCCTCAGCATCGTCAACCGGCACCGCGGTGTGGTCTACGCCGACGGGGTCGGCACCGGTAAGACCGAGATCGGAATGGCCTTCGTCGAAGAGTACGCGGTTCGCCGCGGGCAGCACGCCCTTGTCGTCGTTCCGGCCCAACTCGTGGGCCAATGGAAGTCCCGGCTCGACCAGACGCGGCTGCCCGCCCAGGTCATCAGCTATCACGGGTTCGCGAGCGACGAGCAGCTTGCGAATCCGGACGTCGTCAGTCGCCGGCGAGTCCTGTCAAACGACAAGGATGCCTACCGGCTGGTCATCTTCGACGAGGCGCACGCGCTGCGGAATCCCGGAACGACGTGGTACGGCGCGATGTCACGGCTGCTGGGTGGCCAGGAAAAGGACCTCCTGCTTCTGACCGCGACCCCGATCAACAACGGCCTGTGGGATCTCTACCACATGGTCATGGCCTTCGGCCGCCACGACCAGGCCTTCGGTCCCCACGGGATCTCGTCCCTGCGGCACCTGTTCCTGAATGCCGGCGCCAACGAGCGCGATCCGGAGAACCTCGATCCCGACGTGCTCTTTCCGCTGGCCGACATGGTCAGTGTCCGGCGCGATCGCCGCTTCATCGAGTCGCGGTATCCGGGCGCCACCTTTCCTGACGGCACGCCGGTCTCATTTCCCACGCCCCACCTGACGGCCGAGCGTTACGACCTCGACGACGCCTATCCGGACCTTGTGAATCAAATCACAAGGAGGGTTGGTGCCCTGAAGATGGCGCGGTACCGACCGAGTCACTATCACCGGGACACGCCGGAGGAGGCCCGCGAGGCGACCCTGAGCGCCCTGCTCCAGTCGGGCATCCTGAAGCGGTTCGAGTCCTGCTGGTTTGCATGCCTGCTGACTGTTCGGCGGATCCTCGCGGCGCACCACGCGTTCATCGAGGCCTGGGATGCCGGGTATGTGTTGGGCCCCAGTGCCCTGAAGGAAGCGGCCAAGGCGGAACTCGCCGAGACCGCGGTGGCGCAGTGGCTCGGAGAGCGGTTGGAGGACGAGGTCGGTCAGGAATCGGTGGACAACTACGTTCCCGCATTCCGTGACGATGTCGAGCATGACCAGATTCTCCTGCAGGAGATCGAAGAACGGCTCGAGAAGCTCGACGCGGAGCACGACCCCAAGCTGAAGCTCCTGCGGCGCGTGCTCGAAGAGTCGCCGTCCGAGAAGATCGTGGTGTTCAGTACCTTCGCAGATACTGTGGAATACCTGGACAAGCAATTGCCCGAGCTGCTCGCCGACCGCGAGCGTGTGACCGTGATCGGCGCGGACACCACAACGGACCAACGCACAGCGCTCCTCTCCCGCTTCTGCCCCGAAACGGTGGTGCGGCCAGGCTACAAGCCCGACGACGGCGAGGTGGACCTGTTGCTCAGCAACGATGTGCTCTCCGAGGGACAGAACCTCCAGCAGGCAGGTGCCGTGGTTAGCTACGATATGCCATGGAACCCCCAACGGATGGTCCAGCGTTACGGCCGGGTCATTCGATTGAAGAGCCCGCACGACGAGGTGCATCTGACCACGATGCTGCCGGAGGCCGGTGACCTGGAGGAGATCCTCAAGCTGGAGATCGCTATTCGGCGGAAGATCGTGGCCGCCCGGCCCTACGGCATGGAGGTCGAGGTCGTTGACAACATGGAACAGGAGGCGCGGGCCTACGCGCGACGCGTGGTCGACGGGGACGAGACGCTTCTGGACGAAGACGACGAACCTGGTGGAACCCACGGGTTCTCGGGCGAAGCCCTGCGGGCCGATCTGCGCCGCGAACTGGAGGAGGGGCGCGGCGATGAACTGCGGAACCTGCCGTGGGGGATCGGGGCAGCCTTCCGGCAAGGTTCCGAGGTGCCCTCTTCGGGGCCGCCGGGCGTTTTCTTCGCGTGCCGCGCGAAGGGCGAACGCTATTGGCGGTATGTGGACGCCGACGGTGTGGTTCGCGAACCGGCGACCATACTCCGTCGAATCGACCCGGGGTATGCCCCCGGCGTCGACGATCCACCGATCGACCTGGAGGCGGCGTGGGCGAAGGCGGTCGAGTCGATTGTGGAGGAGCACAACGAGGAGGCGCTCGCGCCGAAGTCGGAGTCGCTGGGCCCGAAGCAGAGGTGGGCGCTCGAACTCCTCGCCGATCCCACGATTGCGGTTCCTGTGGGTGGTGGCGAGGCGTACGAGGCGTTGAGGGTCGGGCGCAGCCAGCCGGTGCGGAGAGCGCTGGGCGAGGTCAAGCGGCTGCTCGACGGTGAGGAGATCACGCGGGCGGGCGCTGCGAAGAGGATCGTGGATATCGTGAAGATGTTCGGGCTGCGGAAGGTGGAGACGGCGCCGGAGAAGGGGGAGATCACGGCGGAGGACGTGGGGGTGGTGTGCTGGATGGGGGTGGTGGGGGGGTAGGAAGAACTATGATGATTCATTGGAAGATCAGCGAGCTGGCCTGCGAGTGTTCTAGAGCCGAGCAAGCGCAGTGACGTCCACCGAAACACCTGCGAGGATCGTGCCGAACGATCGGAGGGACCCATCCAAGCCGACCCGACTCCAGCACCGCCGATACGTTGACACCCGATGGCTCGAAGACCGTGAAGGCGCATTGACATCGTATCCCGTATGGCGGTATCGTAAACCCCATTCTGAACCCCACGGACCTTCCGGGGGGAAAGGTGCCGAGCGGTAACTCCAGACCTAGGGCGGGAGAAGTTTTGGGCTTGAGACTGACAACCATCCTTAGGCGTCTGGTTCGGGAGGTCCACCCTAATGTAACCGCTGAGCCGGGGCTGAATTCTCCCATCTCAGATCCGCGGTCGGTCACCTTTTCCCAAGCGCAGGGTGTGGAACGGCTGCCAGGCCGCTTGGCACCCGGCGAGCTGCCGCGACATGTGCGAATCAGATTGTGGAGCACATTCTTCACCACGATAGTTGAGCACCGTCGCTACGATCCCAAACGGGGCTACAGCATTATCAATGAGGGCCCTTGGTACTCAGTCCTTCTTGATTTGCATGTACGCTTCTTCGGCCGTCCAGCTGATGAGTATAGTTTGCCCGCCGGCGAGACCGAACGCATCTACAAGCCGCTCATCCTCAACGAGCCCTACAACCGGGTCTTCGATCTACTTCAGTTCGCCATTCGTCATCCGGAGTGCCCTAGCGAATTCGTTCACGGCATCAGGGCGACTTTTGAGGAGTGTCAGATGGCATACGTGGTTGATGTGAACGGCCCACCAACCATATTTCCTGCTTCGACAAGGCACGAAGGTGACGCGATTCTACAAGCTCGTGAGGATCTTCGGGAATCCAAGCAGTCCGCAGCCAATTGCCACTTGCAGCGAGCAGGCGAGTTGTTGAACAATGGCCACTGGAGCGAGAGCGTACATGAGAGCAGTTCCGCTCTTGAGTCGGTGGCGAGGCACCTCATAGGGGATGGCAAAGCCACCCTGTCCGACGCGCTGAAGCATCTGAAACATAGCGACGAGTGGGGCATTCACCCTGCTATCCGCGTCGCCCTTGAGAAACTCTATGCGTACGCATCGGATGCCCAAGGCGTCAGACACGCCGCGACGGATACCGATCGGCCCGTCAGGCAGGCAGAGGCCCAGCTCCTGATGGTCAGCTGTGCAGCTGCATGTTCCTACCTTCTGACCGTGGCCCGGCTGGCTCAAGATGAGCGACCGTAGGCGATCACCACAAGGGCTGCGGTGACCCAAAACAGATCACCGAGTCCGATGGAGTGGACAGTTTCGGCGACGAGGTCGTGGCAACCGCGATGCTCGCCCGGTTGATCGACCGCCGCCACATCGTCAACAGCCGTGGCATGAATGTAGCGCGCGACCAAGTGCCCCGACCGTCCTCCATCAAACCCCCGCCCGACCCCCACAGCAGTCACCGGGGCGCCCCATTCAGTGGATCGGACACCCCGGCGAGACCGAGATACCGAGAATCGCCGGGCGACCAGCAAGGGAGTCCGACGGAGGACACGGTGTCGCAACAAGGGCAGACCAACAGATCGCCGACACCAGCCACCATGACAACACGCGTTTGAAAAAAGGAGTATCAGCGCAAGTGGGAGAATGTCGGACCGGAGGTACGACAATCACCGAAAGGCGTAGTCTGACCGAGGCCAGTCTCGGACGGCGCCATTGCCGCTTCGGGCTACGTAAAGCGCAAAGAACCAATGGAGGATCGCCTTCGCCCTTTGGTCGAAACCGACAGCCCACACCGAGGAGGACAGGTCAATGGCCGATTCCAGGGCTACGTACGACTGGACATTCACAAGGACGCGATCGCACCCGCAGTCGCTTGGCCGACGGTGAGTGCCCGAGTACCGGGGCCCCATCCGGAAGAGGCGTCCCTCTTTACAGAAACTCATCCACGGACGGCGCAGCGTACGTGGGGACGGCTGTACCCATCGGTTTGACGGGCGCGGGAACATCGTCCTAGTGGGCCATCGTCGCGCGATCGCGGGGAGCATCTTCGACCCGGAAACAGGCTGTTACGCTGTGCTGCGGAAGTCAGATGCCGATCGCGGCCGCAGGGACGGGACCCATGGGGGACAGCGCCCTGGTGTTGACCGGGATGAAATTGGGGGGGTGTTGGGAGGGCGGTGGTGTATTCGAGGGCGAACCCGGGTGTCGCTGCATGCGGTGAGGTGTGTGAGTGGGGGGGTGGGGGGTGAGAGTTGGGAATGTAAGGAGGACATTACATTATGTCGTGTTTGATTTACATTTTGATTCGGCGGTAGGACAAGCGAAGCAATGTAAGCCGCTGGTCAGCGCCAGCAGTGGCGGTCACGGGGGCCGGTGGTGGGTTCTGCAAATGTGTCGGCAGCTGCGAGCCTCTTGCCGATTTCCCGTTGTGAGATAGCTTGATATCGTGGCTTCACCGCTCACACGCACAGGATGCGCAACCGTGAAACGCCCTTCGGTACAGTGTACAGCACTCGTCTAGCTGGTCAGGCTCGTCGCGGCTCTGATCACTGTTCTGACATCCAACCCCGGCCCTCCCAACATCCCCATCACCGACGTGATCCCCGAGCACGACGAACTGGCAATGGCCAGCCACGGCTGCGGCTTCTGGTCGCTCGACAACATCGCCCCGCTGCGCAAGGCCGTCCGCCCACCTGTGACGGTCGATGTCGCTTTGGAAGATCGATTCCCCGACCGTGTAGCCGTGGCATAGCTGTGTCCGACCAGCTGTTGGAGTCCAACTTCACGAATAGGGATTAGCGTATGGCCAAGGGTTCGAGCATACGATTCAATACGTTTCCCCGAACAACACCTCCGCCGAGCTTCGTAGAGCGAATTGCCGAAGTCTTCCGTTCGAAGGAAGCGACGATCGGTACCGAACTGCTGACCAAGGGCCTAAGGAGTGACAAGGTGCTCGCGGTGCTTCGCCCCGGGTTGGAGGACCTCGGCTTCGAAGTTGAGCGTGGAAAGCGCAAGGTCGACAAAATCGAGCGACCCGTCCTTTTCGGCGAGGGCGGGATCCCAACCGTCCGCTACGAGATCGATGCTTTCCACCAGGAATGGCAGTGCGGCCTCGAGGTAGAAGCGGGGCGTGCTTGGCAAGGAAACGCGGTGTACCGTGATCTGATTATCACGTCCCTAATGGCCAACGTGGAGCACTTTGTACTGGCTGTTCCAAACGCCTATCGATACCGGAGCGGAGGGCGCGCCATCGTCGGCCCCGATTACAAAAAGACATCGGATCTCTCAGAAACGATCTACGGCCACCGACGATTGGCGCTGCCATACGGCCTGACCGTGCTCGGATACTGAGGACCTTCTGTCTCGCCGTTTGGGCGGTCAGAGCTCCGAGCTCTCGCTGGGCAGGAGAGCTCACTCCTACTCCCTGGACAAGCTGTTCCAGTAGTCGGTGCAGCATCCTGACGTTGTCGAGATTCTCTGGATCTGACGAATCCGGTGTTAGGGTCCCGCCCTCTCAGAACTCCTCGTAGTCAGGCCATGATCTGCCATACTCACGGAGTTCATCGCAGGTGGACACCACCGTCAGGCCGCTTCCTTGCTCGTGCCGTCGCAACCTCGTGAGTGCGGTATAGAGCAGTGCCCTGTCTTGGGCGTGTGTAACCGATGAGACGAACAAAACGAGGTGTCGTGCTTCCCATCCCTTGAAGCTGTGAGGCGTCGTCGCCTTAATGCTTGCCGCCCCTTGGAAGAACGCACGCTTCTGGCGACGTGACTTCCGCCTGTCCTGATCGAAGGTGTGAAGTATATCGACACCCTTGGCTTTCTGTCTCTCGACAAGATCGCGACCTAGCCCGGGATTCCCTGACAGGAAGATGATGTCGGGAATCGCTGTGTCTGAGCGCAGTCGTTGCATCATTCGCCAGAGCTCGGAATCGCAGGCGTCAAGCTCATCCGCTTGTCGCGATACGTGGAGCCAACGAAGCTCGACAGGGAACAGTTTCGCGAACTCCATCTGACGGTCGTGCCGTTCAACCTCGGGAATATCGATCTCGCGGCCGCTCATAAACTCCACCGCGAACCTTCGGATGACGGGGACGACCATCGGTGGAAGGCGATAGCTGTTCTTCAGCTCGCGCCAGGGCCCCCTGAAGCCTGCGCCCTCCATCGCCTTCTCGGTCCACGCAGCCGCAGTTCCATAAATGTCCTGTGTCTTGTCGGCGACCAGCACCATCTCCCCGCCTGGTTGCAGGGCCATTCTGAGCACTTGCCACCAAGCAAGACGGAAATCCTGGCCTTCGTCCACAAGGATTGCGTCATATTTCGGCATGCTCCCAGCACCCGGATCCTCCCGAAATAGCCGTTTCATCAGGGTCGGCAGCCTTTCGTTGAGGACTGGGTCCGGACCCACGTAGTCGCCCTCAGAGGATGCCCATAGCGCCCTGTACCGCTCTTGGTTCCCTGTATCCAAGCAGATCCGCCTACACCAGTAATGGAAGTTCAGAAAGTCGATCTGGCGGCGGATGACTGACCGAGGGGCGTGATGGCGAACGGAGAGATCACGCAGGTAGTTGAGGAGCGTGATGTTGTAGCTGACAACGAGCGTGCGCTTACCCTCGGCAGCGAGTGACGCCGCGCGGGCCGCGATCGCAACGCTCTTGCCGGAACCGGCCGGACCCCTGATCCGCCGGTATCCGGTCGCCGTTCGAGTGCTCGCAAGGTTCCGCTGTTCCGCGTCGAGCTCAAGGGGCCTTCGTTGTTCCTGACTGAAGAAGGGCTCCTTCAACCAGCCGCGAAGATCTTTCGCGATGTCGGCATTCATGAACTTGGAGGAGCTTCGCCGGCTCTCTGGAAAGACCGCTGCCACCTTGCCAGACGACAACTCCTCGGATCCGGACATGGGGTAGTACTGCGGGTGCTTTCGCATCCCGTCGTGCGCTCGCCTGAACGGCCCGAAGACGCGTTCGGCCTCCCCAAGTGGCGACTGCGGGAAGATAAGTCCTGCGGTGATGACCGCTTGGCCGGCCCGATCATCGAGGCGCGGGCAGTACAGGTCGTAGAGCTCCCGCTCATAGAGGAGGATCTTATTGATCGGATTGTCCGCTTGGCGCGAGAAGTGCTTGCCGTTCTTGTCACAGGCCATCAGTACGTAGCCACCGGCGCTGTTGACGTTGGCGTAGTATCCCAAGGCGCCCAGATCCCAGTCCTTGACCTCGAAGACGGCGACGCCTACACCGGGATGCAGCAGCACGATGTCGGGTCGCAGTCCGTTGAGGTGCGGCTGCACGTAAATTTCCCATTCAGTTGGGAGCTTCTGGTCGAAGAGATCGATCACCCTCCTCTCACCGTCTGTGAGCGGCGTGGGAAGCTGATCGAATTCGTCCCGAGGGGGATCAAAGATCCGGACGTGGGACCTGTAGTGAAATGCTGACATCACCCGATCGGGTAGTCGCGCATCAAGCTGTCGAAGAGCCACTCGATCCGGCGTGTCGGCCAGACGAACTCTCGCTGAATCGCGGGGAGGACGTATTCCCTGGTCTGGATGCGATCGATTGCCTGACGGATTGTGATCGGGGTCTGGAACGCCATCTTGTATTCTCCAAGGGCTGGGTATCGGGGCTGAGGGCCGAGTCAATCTGACTCCGCCCGCCTAGGCTGGCCACCTCAGTCCGTCCAGTCGATGCGGGGCGGTCGCCAGCGAGGGGCCACCATCTCTCGGGCTGGATTGACGCTGTCGCGAGTGCCCGGCGAAGTATGATTCCGGCAAGAGCCGTCGTTCAGTGGCACGGAATGTACACTTCACATTACTTAATGTATGGTGCAGTTTACATTCTTGCTCTATCCGGGAGCATCCGCCCCAATTTCGCTTGCAGCACCCGGTCACTCACGCTCGCCATTCCGGGGAAATCGCCCTCTCGCTCCAGAGATCGCCACGAACCGGGCATGGACCCGCATCTCGCCGTCGGAATCGACCGGCTCCGGAAGACCAGGGAATCCCCTGAGAGCCTTGGCGAGTCCCGCGCTGTCCTGCACGGCCAGGGATGAGCGCTCGTCCTCGGTCACGAAGTCAAGCCCCTTCAAGCGGTAGAGCATGGCGGTGCAACTGACTCCGAAATGGTGGGCCATCGCCCTGGTCCGGCTCCCCAGTCCCTTGGACAGGGCGTTGACGTAGCCTCGCACGCCCTCGGGGGGCATGAGGAATAAAGCCGCGATCAACCCTTGGGGCACGGAGTGGCCATTCCAGTCGCGCCCGTCACCGGGCGCTTCTTCATAGGGACCTAAGCCGCGTGGCAATCTCCTGTCGAGGGAGAAAGACGGTCTTGTCGCTCTGCCAGCGCTTCAGGGCGTCGATCAGCTGGGATGTGGGGCAGGCATCGGTGGCCGCCAGCTCGTCGATCACCCAAAGCACGCCGTGCACGCGAAGACCTTTTTGGGTGGCAACCTTGCGGAGGTGGGCGTCTCCGGTCAGCAGGATCCCGCGATTCGCAAGCGCGGTGACCAGACATACACAGTCATTTGCCGATAGGCCGCAATGATCCTCCTTGAGGGCAAGAGCCTGCGCGACTTCAGCCGGTGTGAGGTCGTGGGTCCTAGAGGGCTTCCAGCAACCCCCCTTTGTGGAGGTCGATCAGGCAGGAAGCGTCGTTCACGATGACGCAGGTCACTGGTTAGGCGGGGCCACGGATCTGCCGCTCGACCGCGTCGAGGGGCTCGTTAAGGAGGGCGGCGGCGCGAACCGGCGAGATCAGCTCTTCCCCGATGGCACGCCAGACGAGCTGCTTGAAACGGTGAGGGGTTTCGAACGCGCCGAATCCCCTATCGTCGCCGATGGGTTCCGGTTCCGACTTGCGCCAGGGGCGGGCGAAGGTACGAAAGGCACGTTCGACGGTGGCGGGCTGCAGCACGCCGACCTGTCCGAGGCGGACCAGCATTGCAGATGCCGAAACGCCGTAGGTGTGCTTGAGGCGGATGATTTCGTAGTAGGTGATGCGACGACGTGCGACTCCGACTTCCTCAAGGAGGTGGCGGCCCGGGACGAGGAAGGCGCCGGCGAACCGATTCATGGCTTTTTCGACCCTGATGGCCGGGTTACCGGTCGAACGGATGATCCTGTGTGCGACTTCGTGGGCCAGAGTGAGTCGCTTGCGCTCTACGTTGGACTGGCTGGATACGACGACCGCATCGGCGATGGGCCTGCCGCCTCGTATGACCTGGCAAGCCAGGCCGCTGATCTGATCGGGTAGATCGGCTTCGATGACCCTGATTCCCTTCTCTTCGAGTAGGGCGCACAGGCTGGGAACAGGCTCTTTGCCGAGTTCCCACGCTTCGCGGAGTTGATCGGCTCTCTGGTCGATCTCCGCTTCGGTGGCGACGCTGTCGTAGCGAAGACCCTCGAACGAGTCGCCCCCCGGCGGGATGTCGAGGATGTCCTCAATGGCCAGATACCGCTCGAGGCTGTCGATCAAGACGGCTTCCGCCGTGGCTCTGTCACGAGCCGTGGTACGGGAGTGCTTACGGAACTCGAGGCCGTCGAGCGCCTCGACCTGGGAACTCATGAGGAAGTCCAGCGAGACATCGAGCGCCTTCCCCAACCCCACCAACACGGCGGAGGAAGGCATCATCTTGCCTGCCTCGTACTTGCTGATGGCCTGCGGGGTGACCTTCGGATCCATCCGCTCGGCGAGCGCATGCATGGAAAGGCCTGCTCGCTTGCGGGCGAGTCGAAGTCGTCGTCCGAACATGAGGTGCCTCCTCGTTGTCGGGGCAGTTGACGAATAAGATAGCAGAATGTATACTCATCAACCATGGGTTGCGAGCGCCCGGTTCTGGTCGGAAATGCGAGAAACGGGGCACGCTCCACAATGATAGCCAAGTCAGAGGAGGCAGGCATGGATCGGTACGAGTACAAGGTGAACGGGGAGACGTTCTTCTCCGAGAAGCGAGCAGTCGACGCAGCGGTGCTGCTGAGGGCGGCGTTCGCCGGAAAGGCGATTGGCGAGGACCCCGACAAGACGGGTTACGTCCTCAGGGTTCCCGAATCGGATGTGACTTTCGTGGCGGGCCAAGTCGTGGAACTCGACAAGTACGGCATCTTCCGGGCGGCGCCCGAGAAGGGGGCTCCGTTCGCATGAGCCGGAACTCCGAGCAAATGGCAGCGGAACTTGCCGAGCTGAACTACGATACGGCCCCCTTCAGGGCACCAAAGGACCAGGGTGGTGCGGACGGTGTCCGGTTCGAATACCGGATCCAGGACGGTAGTCGTGCGGGCGAGACGGTGACCTTGGCGTTGGCGCTTCACACGAACGACGGCGAATGGCCCGAAATAGCGCCGCACTGGCTGTACCTGTCACCGCCGGACGATGTCCTGGCAGAGCAGGTGAAAGGATCCCAGCAAAGGGGAGTCGTCAACCAATATGAGGGTGAAGACGGGCTCGCCTGGTTGGCGATCAGCGCCCCGCCCAGAGATTTTTGGGACCGGATCGAGCCACCGGATACGAAGAGCATGAAGACGTATCTTACGCGGCACATCCGCCGGATCTGGAGGGCACGTTGATCCATCGGATCTTGGTCCGGGAAGCGTTACACCGGAGGTTGGCGGACCACCTCCTGAGCCGACTGCGCCGCGGCGAGTACCAGGAGGAGGCCTGTCTGGCGCTGTGGCACCGGGGGGACGGCGTGAGTCGCTACACCGGGGTCCTGGGGGAGGTCATTCTGCCCGAAAACGGGGATCGCAGTCTGCACGGAAACGTCACGGTTCACAGCGGCTACATGAACCGCGTGCTCGACCTGGCGGTGAAGGCGCGGGCAGGGGTGGCCGTGCTGCACAGTCATCCCGGATCCGGCTGGCAGGCGTTGAGCGACATTGACGAACACGCAGAGCGCGACTTGATCGCACCGTTCATTCGAGAGACGCGGCTGCCTCTCCTCGGAATGACCATGGGAGCCGATGGTTCCTGGAGTGCGCGGTTCTGGCGGAAATCGGGGAGCGGCGTTAGTCCCGCCTACTGCAGAGAGGTCAGGCGCGTGGGCACTCGGTCCACGACCGCGGATTTCCGACCAGGCGCGTACCCTCCGTACGTCCGGAGAGAGAGCTTGGTGCGGACCCTGGACTGTTGGGGAGCCGAGGCCCAGGCCCGGTTGGCTCGTACCCACATCTGCGTTGTTGGAGCTGGGAGTGTCGGGTCGATCGTACTTGAGAGTCTCGCGCGGACAGGATTCGAGGAGATCACGATAGTCGATCCAGACCGGGTTGCAGAGGGGAACCTGGATCGATTGATCTACGCGGACCGGAACTGTGTCGGGCTCCGCAAGGTGGAGGTCGCCGCTACGCACCTTCGACGGGTAGCCACGACGAAAAACCCAGTGATTCGCCCAGTGCCGCTGTCGGTTCGAACCGAACAGGCGTACCAACGCGTGTCCGACGCGGATGTCATACTATGCTGTGTCGACAACGCGGAGGCGCGCGAGGTCCTCAACCACATCGCGTACTCCAACTGCCTCCCGTTGATCGACGGCGGTGTTCTCGTGGAGGCTCGGGACCGGTTGCTATCCGCAAAATGGCGAATCCACCTGGTGGGGCCAGAGATGCGGTGCCTGCGTTGTCGGGGTCAGTATACCAGCAGTGACGCTAGGGATGAACGGATGGGAATCCGTCGCCACGGACGCTACATCAACGATGGCGAGGATCGCGGGCCGGAGCCGGGGCAGAACACGATGGCATTCTGCAATGCCGTCGCGGCCGAAGAGATGCGGATTCTCGTCCGTTACCTGGTCGGAGAGGAATGGTGGCATGACGCCGGGCCAACTTCGGGCCAGTGGGCGTTCGAGCACCGTTTCGTGGAAGCTGAAACGGAATGGTTCGAACACCCTGACAAGTGTGTGGGAAGCTGTGAGTTCTCGAACAAGCGGCTGGGGCTGGGAGCCGGTGGGCGGCCGACATACCCGTTCCTTGAGGCGCCAAGAGATGGCTGGCGCGAGCGCCTGAGGGATCTAGTGCGGCGGTGTCTCAGGAGAATGGGCCGGAGAGAATCCTGGAAACGAATTCCCACCCAAAGCGAGATGAGATGACGGCGCCGACGACATGGCTGGGACTACGAGGCTGCCGATTCCTTCGAGCGGTATGTCTCCGGTGGTACCCCGGAGGAAATCCGGTGAACCCAACACATGAGGAGAAGTCAAATGTCTGAGATTTCAAAGCAGCTCACAGTTCCCGCTAAGCTGGTATCGTGGTCCGAACCGTTCCTATCCTTCCTGAAGGGGAATGACGGGCTGCCCACCGTGAAAGTGGTCGTAGCCGTACTCCTGCTGTTCACCTGCATGGACCTCGTTGACCACTTCAATTTCGGCGAGGCGTGGGACGGTGGTCAGAAGCTGATCGCACTCGGGATTGTCGCCGGGACAAGAGTCGCCAGTGTCTTGGTGTCAGAAATCGCCTCGGCGATAAGGAGCAAGAACCATTCCGAGAGCGGCTATTCCGATCCCGACACAAAGTTGAAATAGGTCTGGATGTGGACCTAGAGTCCAGACCCAAACTGCTCTGCGAGACAACCCCACCACCGGAGAAAGAAGAGCTTGGCTATGCCCGCGCATCCCCGCCCCATCATGCCCCCCTACTACCCGATCATCTACGTCCGCGGGTACGCCGCGACTATGCGAGAGATCGAAGAGACCGTTGGCACGCCCTACATGGGCTTCAATCTCGGTTCGACTAGGGTCCGTCAAGCACACGCGGACGATAAGCCGGTGCGGTTCATCTTCGAGTCGCCCCTCATCCGCCTGATGAAGGACGAGTCCTACATCGATGCCTACCGGGACGGCGACTTCGTGGACGTGGGCCAGCGCGTCGACTCCCGCTCGGTCTGGATCTTCCGCTACTACGAGAAGGACTCGGAGTCCTTCGGCGACGGCAAGAAGGACCCGATCGAGAGCTACGCCGAGGATCTCGGCGAGTTCATCCTCCGCGTCCGTAGGCAGGTGTGCCAGGGGAATCCTGCGGAACTCGCGAAGTTCAAGGTCTACCTCGTGGCGCATTCGATGGGCGGTCTGATCTGCCGCACCTACCTGCAAAATGTTGCGCACGACACGGAGCACTACGTAGACAAGGTCTTCACGTACGCCACGCCGCACGGCGGCATCGAGATGATGGGCCTGAACGCGCCCGATCTCGGCGCGCTCGACAAGATCCATGTCCGCAACTTCAACCGCGCCCACATGCGGAAGTATCTCCGGCTGTCTGAGGATGCGCCGGTAAACTCCCTTGACGGCGCCTTCTCCCCGAACCGCTTCTTCTGCTTCGTAGGAACTGACTACAAGGACTACGGCGCTTTCTTCGGCCTGTCGAAGCGCGGCACCGGCCCCACCGGGGACGGGCTCGTGATGATGAAGAACGCGGTGGTTGACGGTGCGCCACGCGCATTCGCCCACCGGAGCCACAGTGGGCCGTTCGGGATCGTCAACTCCGAGGAGGGGTACCAGAATCTCCGCCGTTTCCTCTTCGGCCAAGTGCGGATCGACGCCTGTTTGGCTGTGGACGAGATCACCCTTCCGCGGGCAGTCCAGAAGGAGAAGAAGGCCGGCAAGAAGATCCGGGCCCGCTACAACATCGACGCGTGCGCCAAGGTGCGTGGCGGTGGAATCTACCTCAGCGAACGCCGAGTCCGGAACGAATCGGCCATCCGGGAGCGGTACGAGGACCTGGTCGAGGCGAAGAAGCCCGCCTACCTCTTCTCCGGGTTCCTCCTCCAGAGCGCCAAAACGAGCGATCGCGACACGGCCCTCGCGTTCGCGCTCGAGATCGCGATCGAGGTCCCGCTCTTCGAAGTCAACCGGAAGTTCTGGTTCGACGAGCACTTCGAGGGCGAGACACTCCTAAGCGAGACGATCACCCTTCACCTGCGCCAAACGGGCGGCAAAGCCACGGTTCGGTACGGTCTGCGGACCCGCGTCGGCGTCGGCCATGCCACCAAGCCGGTCGCGCTTTCGGATCCGGACGAGCAAGGCCGTATGCACCTCCAAATCCCGCTCGGCTTTAGGGAGGGCCTGAAGCGTCCGCCCCGCCCGGGCTTCCGCGGCCGCCTGTTGCTGACGGTGTCACCGTGGAATATGTGACCGCGCCGGGAAAGTTCGGGACCCATGTTCGTCGCCCTGTCCGGTAGGCCAGTTTGCCAGAGACCGGATTGGGCCGGGATCTATGGACGAGCGACCGCGATTCACTCAATCCAAGCACCTGCCAAGGGGAACACGGCGCTGGGGAGGTCTGGCCGAGGGTGGTCGAGGATCGGAGGTTGGCGTGCGGGTCGGCCTGGCCTCGCTCAGTTTATCGTGCCGGATGCGGATTCCGACGGATTCCGATCACTTTGGAGTGAGCGAGTAGGAGCGCTGGAGAACCCCTCGCTCCACGAATCGCAATGAACGTAGAGCATCCCGCCGCAGGTTACGGCAGCTCTCCTTCGGCGGCGGTTTGAGTCGACTGCGCTTCACCGTCGCCGCCCCCGGCTTCCGCCTCTTCCGCCGCCGCTTCCCGGGCTTCGTATTCTGCTACCCTTCGCATGGCGTCTTTCCGCGCGAGGGCGAGGGCGGCGAGAATGCTCTTGTGCGATGGTTCCCCTTCCGGAAGCCTCCAGGGCTGCTCTGTCATCTGTCGCCTTCCGACATCGGTGGTTCGTTGGGTGGGGCCCGATGGTGGCCACTTCGTGCCCGCAGCAGGTTCCGCCGGAATGCGTCGGGCCGCCGGGAGCTCACCGCAGACCGCATGCGACCGATGATGGTCCCGGAGTCGATCACAGGCTCAACCAAGGGCGGCGATGGTCACCCCACCGACTTCCTCCAATCGGTCGTGAAGTCCAGCTTCCTCGCAAACTGGAATGGGTTGAGCGTCTTGATCCCGAACCTATTGGCAACATCGGGGATCTTTCGATTCGCCCGCCTCCTCTTGGGCCTGGAGACCTCCGTCGTGACGATACGGCGGCCAGCGGGGTTCACGAGCGCATAGGCAATCAGAAAGGGATCACGGCCCAGCTTCACGAGCGTGTCTCTCACTCGTGCCAATCGAGGAGGTCGTTCAGATTGGGCGCGTATCCCTCCAATGCCATCGGGAACTCGCCGCCACCGCATAGTAGCCGCCGTGATCGACGTTGGCGTCAAGCAGGTAGAGGTCCGACCCGGTGGGCGACGGCCGCGTCACCCGGCCGCCAAGATCGTGTGGGCATTGCGCGGGTTGACGCCCAGCACCCTCCCGACCTTCGTGGCGGTAAGCGATCCCGATGCCTCGAGCCGAAACGTCAGGTCAATCAAGCGCGAGCCCAGCGAATGCCTGACCAGCACGCCGTAAGTGGGGCCGCTATCCCTTTCGGCCAACCGTTGACGTTCGCGCTTCTTGCCCGCGAGCCACCGGCTACGAAACAGACCTTGGAGAGCCAGCCAGGTCTCCCTGTCGATTGCGGCATCGCGGTGCAACCGGTAGGCAACCATCGAAGAGCTGACGTTGCGAGACCGGGCAAAGTCGGTGATCGTCCGGGCCCAGGACTCCACATCACCGGCATCTGCCGTGCGGAGCGCCGCGAGCTCGTTGTGCGGCAGCAGGAAGCTCGAGGCCACCCTGTTGCAGTACACCTCGACCGGATCCGTTGGATCGCCCGCGCTCACCCCGGGCTCGCGGAGCCACAGATGAGCGAGTTCGTGTAGCAACGTGAAGGATCGTGCGCCCGCCGAGTCCTTGGGGTTGACCACGACGAACGGCGCGAAATCGTCCAGTAGTGCGAATCCCCGAAAAACCTCCACATCCAGGTCGGTGTGATAGCTCCCCAGATTGCCCAGGAGCAGCACAAAGATCCCGGCGCGCTCGGCGTGCGACCGGAGAAGCCGGAACGCCTCGTCCGGATTGCTGGCGGCCCGGAACTCGGTCGGTTGGAGTCCGAGCGTGTCGCGGATGTCAGCGACCACGCGCGCGACCGGAGTGTCGATGGTCGCGGATCCGAGAAACCGGAGCGGCGCCAGGTCGTCGTCATCGTCCAGCATGGCCGAGCGCAGGAGCCCTTGGCGGGCCTGGACATTCCGAACGAGAGCGTCGAGCACTGCCTCGTCCCTTGCGGATCGATCCGTTGAAGGTGCGCGAAAGTCTCTACCCCAGTTCGCCCGCCGAGGGGGTTGCGACAGGTAGAACGCCACGAGCGGCCTGTGGTACTGCTTTGCCATCCTGGACAGCATGGGGCGGGTCGGTGGCCGTTCGCCGTCCTCCATCGCCCGCAGCCGGTCGACCGCCATGGCAGTCTTCGTGTCCGGGATGGCCAGCTTCCTGGCGGCATCTTCCCGGGTTAGCCCTGCGGTCTCGCGGGCCCACCTGAGGATGTCGGGGTTTACCTGAGGCACTTCCGGTCCCTTGGGTTCAGTGATTCCTCGAAGATGGGCAGAATCGTGGGAAGGCGCTATGGCGGAATCGGCCATCGCAGGTCGGCGCGTCCAACTCGGCCGGGACTGCCGTGGTCGCCCTCTTCTCCTCTCCCTCCTCCAGCCGGTCGTGGCGCTGCCGACGGCAAAAGCCACGAAAGGTAAAGTCTAGTTTACCAAATGTATGGTACAGTTGACATTTCTGCCCCGTTCCAGAGCATCCGCCCCAATGTCGCTCGCAGCGCGTCGTCATTCGCACCCGCCATTCCCGGGCCATGGCTCCCCTCCCCTCCAACCACCGGAGCCACCGGAATCGCGCCGACCCCCTCGAACTCCCCCGGCAACCCCTCAGCCGAAGAAGCCGCCCGGTCGCCAGCCTGCCCCCCACCCCCCGGCACCCCAAAAAACCGAAACTCCCCACCGGGATACAGGATCCACACCGACCGCGCGTCCGGAATCGCGTCGCGGTAGGCGTGCATCTTGTAGATGTCTGCACGCTTGAACGAACCCGCCCGCTCCGCGGCCTTCTCGTCGTCGGCGTCCTTGTCGTCCGCGGCGAGTCCCACGTCGGTGAGCGCTTGGACCCGGAACTTCGCGTCGAACAGGTGGAGGCCGGCGTTCGGGCCGTCGGGGATCGAGAGAGCGATGTCGGGAATCAGCGGCACGGAGTAGGAGTGCCTTTGTCCCTCCGTGACCTGGAGAAGCGCTGGTTGTACACCAGGCGCACGCCCGGATCCCATTCGAAGGTCCCGCCGGCTGCGAAAGCGGTCTGGAAGAGATCGCTGGCCAGCCGCCCCGATCGAACGGGTGGGCTCCCCAACACCGCCGAGATCTCGTGAACCAGGCGGAAGAAGGTCCAAAGCTCGTACAGAAGCGCGATGTTCTTGAGTTCGAGGAGGTCGCGCATGCCGTCCTTGTCGAGCGGGATCATCGGGGCAAGGCGAATCCGGGAGAAGTGCTGGAGCACGCGGCGATATCCCCGCCGTCGCTGAAGCACGGTGGACGAGAAGGGGATCCGCACCATTCTTCCGACTTCTTCCCACATGCTGTGCCGGGCGATCGGCATCAACGACGCTTCCATTCGATCGCAATCCCGCAGCAGGTTCCGTCGGAACGCGTCGGGCCGCCGGGAGCTCACCGCAGACCGCATGCGACCGATGATGGTCCGTGCCTGCCCGATGAAGGCCTTCACGAACCGGTTCTCGGGGGTATCGGTTGTCGGCCTGATCTTCCGCTCGGAGACGACTTCCGGGAGACGCCAGCCCAGTCGTTCAGCGAGCCTCGCCCCCGAAGGTGAGAGTGACGACGCCACCACGGCCATCCCGGGCCGGGTCACGAGATCGAGTGGGGTATGCGCGTCCACTCTCGTCATGGCTTCAATCCGCACGTCCCGGCGATCGCTGTGCCACAACCGGTGCGGCTCCCTGACGATCATCTCGAGTGCGGGAAGCAGGCGTACTCGCTCCGGGGCTCTGTCCGACAGGATGTAGCGCAGGTAGACGAAAGCGTGGTACAGAACCTCGTCGCGGGGTGCCGTGCTGACCGAGTAGCGTCCAGCAGCCGCTTCGCCCGCCGAGAATGGAAGCGTGGTCGCCGACTCGGTCAGTTCTCGGAGCATGGCGTCGAACTGGTCCGTGCCGAACTTGCCCGTGACCAGTTCCACCTCTCCCAGGTGCGGCAGATTCAGGACGCCGACCGAGTTGACGAGATCGAGAATGAGCGCGTTTGTTCCCACCCAGGTCCAATTCGCACTCGGCAACTGGTTTGCTATCTGCGTGAGGGCCTGATCGTCCCCTTCGACGACCCACTTCCGTTCGCTCTGCAAGCGGTACCCACGTTCTACTTCCTTGGCTGGCTCGCCTGAGTCATACGCGTGGACGGTGACTCGCGAAGTTCGTCCCACCCCGGCGGCACCGTTCACAGGCCGGTCACTCAATAAACGACGTGAAGCCGCGGTCCCGAAGTCGGTTGAGCATTCTCAAGACCTTCGCGCCGGTTCGCGGGTAGGCCGGGGATTGGGTGTCGGTGTCGGTGGTTTCCATGTTGTGGGCATCCGCAGCTTCCGCGGTGTCGGCATCCGCTTCGTCTCCCTCGGCGCCGGCGTCGCCGGAGAGTGTTTGGGAGGGTGCCGCAGTCTTGGGCCTGCCCACCAGGCGGCCTTTGACCACCTTCCAGTCGTCCAACTCGACCGTCTGGCTCTTCTTCGGGGCGTGGCCGCCCCCATGCACGGCGAACTGGAAGATCTCTTCGAGAAGAGATTCCAGCTCCTGTTGGGTTCCGTGGAACTTTGGGAGGACTTTCTGCAGGAGGGCGAGGTCGAAGGCTGCGTCAACCGCCGCATCCGTGTCCGCTTCTGCGGCCTGTTCCCGGGCCAGGTTGACGAAGCGGGCGATCTCGTTGGCGACACGGTACCCGAAGTGTCGATGCTGACCTTCGAGGATGTCGTGCAGTCGCAATAGGGCCTTGTGGTGTCCGGCTGTCTTCTTGCTGAACTCCACCCAGTCCTCACGGCTCGGTTTCCAGTCGTCGTCGTCAGACTGGCCGGATGGCAGGAGATCAAGTGGGCGGCCCTGGTCACCAGCGAGATTCAGCCCTGACGTGTCCTCGCTGCTGGTGCCCTCCGTGAACCCCTCCAGGTCGACTTGGTCGAACTCGATGGTGAACGCGCGGTCGAGCACCTTCGGACTGAACATGTAGGTCGTCTCGTCCACGTTCACGGTGCCGGTGAAGAGGACGTTGCCCGGCACCTTCAGCTGTCGTGGCACGCGCGGGCCCGATTCCGACTCGCCGCTCTCGATTGTTTCGTCTTCGTGTAGCGGAATGGCCTCGCCCGATTCGAGCGCCGACAGGAAGTCCGAGAAGTAGTGTTCGACGCGGGCCAGATTCATCTCGTCGAGGATTACGAAGAAGGGGTGGGGGGTGTCGCCGCCGGCGGAGGCTCTCTCTTCCTCGGCACGGGCTCGAAGCAGGAGATTCAGGAATGGGGTGGTCGAGTACTCGTTCGTCAGGGGGTTGAGGTAACCGAGCAGGCCGCGATTGTCGACCCAGTCGGGGCGGACGGGGACGACTTCGTAGTTGTGGAGGGGTTGTTCCTCGATTGAGGTCTCGGGTAGCCCGATTTCGAGTTCGTCGGATTCGGGTGTTTCGCCCTCCCGCACGCGCAGCCAGATTCGGTCGCCCAGTTCGAGGTTGGAATGGTACCACTTCTTGAACTCGCCACTGAGGTAAAGCTCTGTCGAGCCCCTATGGTAGTGTGTCAGTGCGGTCTCGCCCCCGGGATACCGTATCCGAATCCGGCGATCGGCCACCGGCGCATCCGGGCCGAGTAGGCTGAGCCTCGTGACCATCACCTGAGGAACCGTTAGCAGTGAATGCTTGAGGTGGGAGAGCCTCACTTCGAGTTCGATGGCATCGGCAGGGATCTTCGTGGGCACTCTTCTGGTCACCGTGGGCTGGAAATGTTCCGCCACCGCCTTGGCAATCCTGGTCTTCCCGGTGCCCGAAATACCCGTCAGAATGGCGAAACGTTTGGTCTGGAGGGCGAGGATGTAGTTGGCGACGAGTGCGCGGGAGAGCAGCAGCCCGTCGTTTCGCAGCGACTGGGTCAGGCCCCTGAAACCCGTCGTTTCAAGTATCGATTCCTTGTCTACTGAAGAGTCATCCTCCTGGTCTTCCACGGGCTCCTCGCGGAGCTGCCAAACGACCGATTGCGCGTCTAAACGAGTGCTGGGTCTATCCATACGCCGCTTGCGTGCTTCTTCGAGGAGCCGATCGAGGAAACCCAGGGCATGTTCGTACGCCCCCCCTGCATCCTGGGCGGCAGGCATCGGATACCCCAGCCGCCGATACGCTTTGGTGAACGGCGTGCGCTGGTACGGCGGATAGCGCTGGGCGTCCAGGCCCATCATGAGGTACGACGCCGAAGTGAGCCGTGTGCCCACCGCGGTTTGCGGCCACACGGACTCTGGAACATTGGCGTCGAAGGAGCGAACGCGGTCGCCGGGTGATCGATCGCCTTCGGACCACATTCCCAGGAGGGCTTCTCTTGCTTCGGTCTGGTTGTTTTCGATCCAGTTTGTGAGCTTAGTCTTGTTGACGTAGAAGATGATATTGTTGTCTTTGTGCTTGATCGCTGCAGTCACCAGGCTTGGCCAGTCGTCGTCATCACGCAGCAGCGCCTCGCGGGCGGTCTTCAGTGCCTCGGCAAGATCGTCCTCTTTGTAGCGCTCGGCGCGGTAGATGTCGTCGCGCTTCTCCGACGCGATCACGAGGTACGCGTCCCACCTTGCCTTCGTCGGATCTATGACCCCGGCAGCTGCACTAACCCCCTTCAAATGATCGAGTCCGGCGTTGGTGATCATGTATTCGGAACCCTGACGGTGGACCAGATCCCGGTCGACAAGGTTCTTCAGGCGCCACGAGAGTGTGCCGCTGATGGTGGTGGGTGAGCCAAACCGCGAATGGCGACCAAGGTACTCTGCCCACGGGTCACGAAGTGCCAAGGAGCTCGCGGACCCGGCTTCAGCGACGATGGTGAGCAGCTTGATAAGACCTTCCCGCTCATCGAGAAACGACTCTGCGTCGCCGAACTCGTGGTCGATGAAGTCTTTTCCGCGTTCGGACAATACCGTTTTGCCGTCCGCGTCCTCCGCGAGGAGCTCGTAGTACTTGGTGAGGCGCCAATGATCATCAGTGTACCTTGGGTTGACGCGGCTCTTGGTCCAGATCGCGTGGGCGAGCTCGCGGTGTTCGCCCGTGACCCTCTCGGTGATCCAGGTGTCTGGGTCTTTCCAATTGACGGGGTTCTGCGGCGTACCGCGGAGTTCCCACAGGCTGCTGTAGAGTCCGGTAATGTGCGTCTTCGGGTGGGCGAGCCACACCTTGAGCAAGCGACGCATTTCCCCGTACCTGGGAAGCCGCTCGACACGCACCCGCCGGGCGTTGTCCTGAGTGCCGATCTTGTCACCCTCTTCCATGAGCTGTCTTCAGTTTCCTAGGGAATTGGAACATCACCCCACCCCCTCCACCCTCACCTCGCCCGTGCGATACGCCCGCAACGCTCGCTCGCCACCAGCTTCCCGGTAGAACATCACCGACTCCCGCCGCGACTCGTCCGTAGCCGCCTCCAGCGCTTCGACCCACTGCTGGACGCGCCTCTGGCCCGCATCGAAGTCCTTCCGAATGGCCCGAACCCTTCGCACCTGTGCGGCGGGCTCCCCTCCAAAGGGAAGACGCAAGCCGCGCGGCAGGCGCACCAACCGTGACCTGGCCAATCCCCCCTTCAACTCCCTGTGGTAAGCTCCGATCCGGTCGTCATCGCGGACCTGCCGGAATCCCTCGCCGTACCGTTCGAGCTTCTCCTGGAGCCGTGACAGGCGGAACTCGACGACATCGGGATCGTTCTGGAGCGCCAGGTGCAGCTGGAGCACGTCGATCTGGATGTCGTAGAGGCTGGCCAGGAAGAACCGGTTGAGATCCAACACCGCCGCCCGCGCGCCGTCCTCCGAGTCAACGGCCCCAGTCATCAGGAGCCCGTACTTGGAACGCAGCACGCCCATATCGTGATCGATCCTCGCCAGCCTGTTCGGCACGTCGCTGGCGAATCGCCTTGCGTAGTCGAATTCGGACCGGATTTCGTCGATCCGTTCCGCTGCGGCCTCGAACCGGGCGTAGTCTTCGGCGGCGCCTGCGCGACGATTCCGGTCGGGCCCATGACGGCAGTACCGACCCCCGTGCCGATGGTCATCAGCGTCGCGGGATTGGCGGTCGCCAGGAAGACGCTGCCGGCCATCAGGGACGACGCAGCCGTGCTCCCGGCGCCGAGCATCGGGAGCAGCCAGGAGCTGTCGATGGCGCCGCCGGATTGGGGGGGTTGGTCCGTGGGCCAGGATGCTCGCAGGGCTTTGCTGGCGTCGCGACCGAGGTCGACCAGGGCGAGCGAGCGTCCCTCGTGGGCCAGGATCTGGCCGATGGGGTTGTGGGGGGAATCGACTTGAAGGTTGAGGCTCTCCACGGGGTCCTTCAGCTGGTTGGAGAGGGACGTTCACGCGAGACCAAGCGGCCGTCCGCTCGCCTCGTCCGCGATCTGCGAACTCCAGAACTCGACGCAACCTCGGGCGGGTGAGGGACGGAAGCAAGATGGAAGCGTCGTGGGCGGCGCCCTCCATGGTGGCTGGCTCCAGCTACTAACCCGTCTCCAGTTCCTGAACCAGCTCGGCCAGTAGGGACCAAGTGTCGCGCAGCACGGTCAGCGCGACGAAGTGGTTGACGACATTCTTCTGGCTGGTCATCTGAATGAGCACCGACTCCACCGTTTCCCACTCGGGGAACTCCGTGGAAGCGGCGACCTGAAGCGAAACCAGGCGGTTCGACAGGCATCCCAGGCCGAAATGGATCTCGGGAAGTTCCGTCTCCGTAAACTCGATCTTCTCCTGGTCCGTGAGGTAGCGAAGTTCGATCAGGTAACGCTTCTTGCCACTTCGACCCAGCCGCACTCCGTCCGGCACGTCGTAGGGCGAGATGAAGGATCCCGCATCCAGCTTGAGTCCCGGAACTTCGTGTGGCTCGTCGTACTTGGTGGGATCGATGTCCGTCCAGCGGCCTCTCACAGCTCCGCCACCATGTGCCTCAGTGATCTTCTCCATAGGTCTCGAAACTCCTCTCAGGGAGGTGCGGCTCAGGAATCCCGCGAGCCGGAAGAACCCCTGTTCTCCAGCTCCACTTCGTTGATGGCGGGGATTGCCTTCTCGGCGATCCCGAGTAGCCCGTTGACGTAGTGGTCGGTGATCTTGCCGCCTTCGTCGGCGAGTTCCTGGACGAGTTCAGGGACGATGACGGTCCAGTCTTGGAAACGCGGAGACCACTGAAACTGTGGCCAGTGTTGGTCGCCCTCCGGGAGCGAGAGACCGTCCCGCTTCAGCGCGATTTCGAGTTCGTCGCAGCGTTGCCTCTCTTGCTCAGACATATGGTCTTTACCCTTTCCGTTAGCCACCCCCCAGTGCCACGCGTTCGGACGTCCGCCGCATGTCAGCACCACCGCAGTTCGCCCGTCCGATCCAAGATCCAGTGCGCCTTCGCACCGCACCCATCCAGATCGAAAGACGCACAGGTAGCTTGACCACCATCTCTTCTTCCCGCGGCAGTGGCACGCGACATTCAGATCGTCGGCCATCTCCGGAAACCTTTTCCGAACCCGCTCCTCAACCCGGTCCCTCAGGTGCTCCAGGAACCGTTGGCACACATCGTGTTTGACGGCAGGCCACGCGCGGGCCACCGCAAACGCCGCATGCAGGTGTCTCGGATTCTGGCCAAGGTATTCGCGGATGTAGCGGGCTTCGGTGTCGGTCATGGTCGAATCTCCGAAATGGTGTTGGCAGTAGAGTTGCGCCTCTCGCAGAAACCAGCGCAGCCGTTCGGCGTCGCTGAGCTTGCAGCAGGTTCCGAACCAGTCCGCCAGCGAGGCGCCGTCACCAACGGCCGCGTCAACCCGGGCAGCGGTAACGTCCTGATCCGTGGCGTCGTCCTCGGCAAGCGCGTCGTCCTTAGCGGAGTCATCCTGCGCGAGCGCCGTGTCATCCGCGTCGGAGGAATCGTCGTCGCCAAGTGGCGCATCATCCGCAACATAGGGCAGCACGCGGAACTCATTCTTCCAGTGTTCGTGATCCACCGGCGGAAGGCTGCACTCGTCGGGCATCCGGTAGCGCGGAGGCAGATAGACCAGGAGGAAGCGTCCGCCATACACCCTGTCGAGGAACTTCAGATAGTCGATGCATTGCATCGGCTCGTCGTCGGCGCGCGGCTTGTTCTCGAACGCGAGGCAGAACATCCCGTCGTCGGTCGGAATGTCCACCGTGATGTCGATGCGCCTGCGCCCAGGGAGCCCGCCGCGCTCCAGCACGACCCGGATCTTGTCGGCGGCGGTGGACCGAAGCCGAGCGAAACGCTCCCTCCAAGTCGCCGCTGCGGTGCGCCCGGCAGGAACATTGCGACCGGACCGGACCGGATCACCCGCGTCAGGAGCAACCCCCAGCAGATCCAGCATCGCTTCCAGGAAGATCGTGCCCTGACCGTGTTCGCCGGTCGGATCGAGGAGGTCCGCGATGATCCGCGAGAGGCCGAGCTCGTCGTCGCGGAGGTAGCGGAAGACGTTGAAGCGGCGCGCGAGATGGCGATCGAGTTCGCGCTCGACCGCCCGGGCTGCGTGCAGATGTGGCGTCAGTTCCTGCAGGAGACGGACGGAACCCTCGCTCCGGGCACGCCGCATGTCGTGCAGATGGTGCAGGAGTTCGGAGACGGAGTCCGCCGCTGGGACGGGGGTGACGGAGGTCTGGGCCGGTGATCCGGGCTGGGTAAGCTCCTGACTCACGGTGCCTCCTTGCGTCGAATCTGGCTACCCGATCGTGAGTACATGCTGCCCTCCTGTGACAACGGCGGTATCCACGGATGTCCGGTCGAAGCCATTCGTCATGAAAGGTCGCAGGAAATCTCCCGCGCTTCAGTCAGCCGTCAAGCCACGCGAGCAGTGTAGGATACCACAACCGATCCAGCCATTGCCGCCCGTCGCCACCAGAGCTTGCCCTCGCATCGTCATCCAACCCGCCTACCTTACATTCCAGTCCACTCCAACCCCCCCAAACCCCCCTCTTGCCCCCCCAAGCCAACCAAACCACATTCCCCAACCATTCCACCTGTAAACCCACCTGTAAACCCAAGGCCCCTCAGTGCAACGAACCTGCCGTTACGCCCCCCTCTCGTCGCAGCCGTTAATCCTCGCCCTCTGCCAGGTCCGCTTCAGCCCGGTCCGCCAGCTGGCCCGCTACATCCCCGCGATCCAGGACGCGTTCCGGCGAACCGGCTTCCCCGTAGAGCGAGCCGGCAAGGTCCACCAAGTCACCTTCACCCCCAGCGACAGCGCCCCTGTCGAGTTGGTCGAGCGGCAGCGCTGGGAGTATCGCAACCGCGAAGAGACATGGAGCGTCCTGGTAACCGAGGACGGCGTGATCCTGCAGACCACGGCATACACCCGGTTCGAGGAATTCGCCGATCGGCTGCAGCTGGCCGTCGGCACCCTGCTCACCGAGTCGGAGCAGGCCCAGTTCGGCGTGGTCCACAGGGTCGGCCTCCGGTACATCGACATGGTCCGTCCGAGTGCCGGCAAGGACTTTCGTTTCTACCTGCGGCGGGGCCTCCATGGAGTAGCGGACGAGGTCTTCCAGCCTGGACGACACCTCCTGCACGTCGAGAGCCGGGGCCAGACGGTGGTCGGCGGCCACCCCGGAACGATGATTGTCCGCATCGTCCAAAACGACCAGGGCCATTCTCTCCCTCCCGATCTCATGGCCGCTGCGCCGAAGTACTCGCCCAGGGCGGGGCCGGGCGAGCTGGTCACGCTCATCGACATGGACCACTACGTCGAGGGGACATTCGATCCCGATTCGGAGTGGGTGGTGGCCAGGGCCTACGAACTGCACGATCACATCGTCGAGACATTCCACGATCATGTGGTCACCGAAGACGCGATCGAGGAGTGGCAATGACCGCGGGTTGGTACCGGGACGCTTCGGGGGGGTTCATCCCCGCAACACCCGACACGTGGAATCCGCAGGTCGCGTTCCTGGTCTTTCCGAGAATCACCTCCAGTCCACGAATCGACCGCCGAGCGATTACCCGGTTCGCGGCCCGCTCCCACCACATCTCGACGCTCCCCATCGCGGACCAGGTACGGGAACTCCAGACGGCGCTCTCGGTCAACAAGTCCGAACTCGCGCGGATCCTGCGAGTGTCGCGGCCCACGGTCTACGATTGGCTGGGTGGGGGTCAGCCCAATGCCGACAACGTTACCAGGATTCGGACGCTGCTGCAGTTGGTCGGGGAAGCGGGGGTTTCGGCGGGCGATCCGCTGTTCCCGCGGTTCGTCAGGTCTGCATTGGAGCCCGGCGGCCGGCGTTTCCTCGATGTCCTGGCCGAGGAGACGATCGACGAAGCGGCCGCCCGGAGTGCGGTTGGAAGGGCGAAGGGGTTGGGGGATGCGCGGGGGTAGAACCGGCGCGAACCGGTCAAGCCGGCGCCAACGATGCCGATCTTCGCGTCGTCGTCGCTACCGCAACCTGCCCCGGGCCGACCCTCCAACTCCCCGATGGCGTCCGCCACCCGGAAGAGGCTCCCGAGCTCCGGGGTAGCGCGCCAAGTTAGATTGGGAACGCGGTACCGCCGTCCCCGAAGAACTTGGTTTGGGGGGGATCAACAGTCGCGTCAGGAGTGCCATGGCCACCCTACATCAGAATGTCGTAGACCCACAGCGGGAGGGCGTGGACCCCGGTTGCGGGTGGTGCAAGTGGTGGCAACCCTCCGAGGACGAGGACGGGCGGGGCAGGTGCTGCCATCCGGAAGATCCCCAGGAAGAGCCCACCATGTACTTCAACGGTTGCGACCTCTGGCTCCCTGACTGGGACGTGCGTCCGCGCATCGAGCGCATCCGGGTTCGCGGCTTCCGGTCTCTTGCCGACGTGGAACTCCGCCCACCAGCAGGCGCGAGCGTGCTGATCGGCGCCAACGGCTCAGGAAAATCCAACTTCGTCCAGTTCATCAACATGCTGAGCTGGATGCTCAAGTCACGGCGTCTTCGGGAGTTCGTTGGGTCCGAGGGCGGAGCGGACGATCAGTTGCACGCCGGGAACGAGACCACGCCGCGATTGGACGCGGAGATTGCAATACGGACCGACACCGGCCTGAACGACTACCGGTTCACTCTTGCCTACGCGCATCCCGATCAGCTGATCTTCACCGAAGAGGCATTTCGATACTGCCGCGACGATCATGGCGGCGAAGCGGAGTGGACCCAGCTCGGGAGCGGCCACCGCGAGGCGCGAATCGTCGAAGCAGGACAGTCGGGCGGCGCACCCCAATCCTCGGGTCCGAACGCGAAGACCGCTCGCACGGTCACGTACCTGTTGCGGAATTGCGCGGCCTACCAGTTCCATAACACGGGTGCCAAGTCGAACTTCAAGAAGAAATGGGATGCGGGAGACAATACATACATGCGAAGCCACGGCGGCAACCTCGCGGCCATCCTGCACCGTCTGGAGCATGAAGATGTGCGCCGCTACGAGCTCATCTGCCGGCACATCCGCCGTGTCCTGCCCGGGTTCGACCGCTTTGAAATCGAGGAGCAGTACGGAAAGGTGGCGCTGCGTTGGCGATCCAGGCATTCGGACAAGAGCTTTGGCGCGCACCTCACGTCGGACGGTTCCCTGCGTTTCTTTGCCCTCGTTACACTGCTGAATCTGCCAGTGGAAATGCTGCCGGGCGTGGTGCTGCTAGACGAACCGGAACTCGGCCTGCATCCCAAGGCGATTGCGCTCATCGGCGACATGATCCGCGCGTTGGCGGGGCGCCGACAGGTCATCGCGGCGACGCAGTCTCCCCTGCTTGTGGACGCTTTCAAGCTTGATGAAGTCTTCGTGCTCGAATTGCGAGACGGGCGCACGGAGCTCCACACCCCGGACGCGGACCAGCTTCGAACATGGCTCGATGAGTTCAGCCTCGGCGAACTTTGGCAGAAGAACCTTCTCGGCGGACGGCCGTGACGTGACGCGCCTGGCCATATCCGTCGAGGGCGAGACCGAAGAGGAGTTCGTCAAAGGGTCGCTGGCTGTCCACCTCCGGGACAGAGGTGTCTACGCCATACCCGTGCTGGTCGGCCGAGCACGGCGCAGGGCGCAGGGTGGCGGCAACGTCACCATACAGCGTCTCGCAACCGAGATGCGACACCTGCGGTACAGCTTCGACGCAGTCACGTCGCTGGTCGACTTCTACGGATTCCGAGGCAAACGGGCCATGTCGCCCGACGACTTGATTCAAGCGATCCATGGGAGCGCTGGCCATCCTGACGATGGTTCGGTATTCCCTTACGTTCAGGTGCATGAGTTTGAAGGGCTGCTCTTCTCCGACGTTGACGCGTTCAAGACCGTTTTCCACGACGGCCCGGTCGCTGACCTGAGGTCGATTCGGGACCAGTTCCACACGCCGGAGGACATCAACGACAACAAGAATACAGCGCCGGGCAAACGTATCGAGAAGCTCATCAAGAACTATCGGAAGAGACTTCACAGCCCTTTGCTGGCGGACGAAATCGGGCTGGAGAGAATGCGGGAAGAGTGCCCGCGATTCGACGCGTGGCTCCGTCGGCTCGAATCTTTGGGGTGAGGGTGGGCGACAAACCCCAGATGTCTCCGCACTTGAAGGACCGCGCTCTTTCTCCGATCTTTTTGGTCGTTGCCGGCCCTATGGGAATCCGTGAAGCCGACATCGGCGAGGGCACGAACCCGGAACGTCGCGTGGAAGAGTAGAGGCCGGAGTTCGTCAACGACGCGTCGGCCTGATCCTCCGCACCGAGACGACCTCCGGAAGGCGCCCGCCCAGGCGTTCGGTGAGCCACGCGGCCGATGGAGAGAGTGCGTAGCCCCATCTTACCATTCCCCCGTCCCACCGAGCAGCCTACCTTGAAGCATGATCACCCACTCACACGAGGCGCAATGAAGCTCCAGGAAGCCGTAGACTACCTGTACCAGATCGCGGTGGTCGAGGGGAAGGCGACTTCCACCAAGCGGTTGGACGGCCTGGCGCAGTTCTGCGTGTCGGAGTTGGCCAGGCGGGGACTCGATGGCGCTGTCACGGAGGCCAAGCTCCCGGGAGGCGGGCGGGCGAAGTCAATGTCCAGATGTACTCACCGGAGATCGTGACCGGGTACATCATGCTCTTCAATGTCGCCGAGGATTCCTACAGCCCCGCCCACCAGAGCACCTGGTCGGAACTCCTGAAGCGCCGAATCTCTCGTTTGTCGAACCGGCGGCCGCCGGGCTGGAGCATCGGGATGATCGAGGCGTCCCTCTTTGTGGAGGTTGACTTCTCCGAGGGTCCGCGGCTCGTGTCCGGCGAGGCCGATGCCACGCCATTCTTCGACCGCCTCGTCGCCGATGTGCGGCGCCGGAATCCGGTTCTGGAGCGCGCACCATGACGCCGCAGAGCGTGGCGACCCGCAGATCCGGGCTGGAGGCCATCGTCGAAAGACACCTTCCGGAGCTGGTACTGTCCGACGAGTCGCTGAAGACCGCACTTCCCGGCATGGCAAGGGACTCCACCGAGTCGGCGAAGGTAGCGGCAGCAGTTCAGGAAGTGGTCTCGGATCATCTCATCATCAGAGGCGACGCGCGGGACCTCTCGGGCCTCGCGAACCGGTCCGTCCACCTGGTCGTGACGTCCCCGCCCTACTGGACGCTCAAGAAGTACAACGAAGGGGATAGCCAGCTCGGAGCGATCTCGGACTACGAGCGGTTTGTCGCCGAACTCGCCCAGGTGTGGAAGGAGTGCCACCGGGTGCTGGTGCCCGGCGGACGTCTGGTCATCGTGGTCGGCGACGTGTGTCTGTCGCGGCGCCAGCACGGCCGGCATGTCGTCGTACCGCTTCACGCGAGCATTCAGGAATCGTGCCGGACCCTGGGGTTCGACAACCTCGCCCCGATCATCTGGCACAAGATCGCCAACGCCAACTTCGAGATGGGATCGGGAGGCGGCTTCCTCGGCAAGCCCTACGAGCCCAACGCCGTGATCAAGAACGACATCGAGTTCATCCTGATGCAGAGGAAGCCCGGCGGGTATCGCAGCCCATCTCCCGCCGCGCGGGTGCTCAGCCTGATTTCAGCGGGCCGAGCACCGCGAGTGGTTCCGGCAGATCTGGACGATCCCGGGGGCGTCAACGCGGCAGCATCCGGCGCCGTATCCGCGGAAACTCGCATCCCGCCTGATCCGCATGTTTTCGTTCGTGGGCGACACGGTGCTCGATCCGTTCCTCGGGACGGGGACCACTTCGGTAGCGGCAGTGCGGGCCGGGCGGAACAGCGTGGGCGTTGAGGTGGATCGGGAGTACGTCGAGTTGGCGAGGTCGCGGTTTCTGGATGAGGAGGCGGGGCTGTTTGGGAGGGGGCGGTTGAGGGTGGAGGGAACTGGCGAATTGGAAAGGGCTGATCAATGAGACGAGCTGTCGGAGGTATCCTGATCTGCATTGTGATTCTCCCCGCCGAATACCGTTGGGGACCCGCTTGGCGTCGGCCCACCACTGGATCTGGGCTCTTGGCGATCCGCATGAGTCTGCGGGTCGCCGCGTCAACGCCGCACACCCTCTCGTCTTGCTCCAGCCACCGCAACTTCCGGCGCCCGGGTGCTCACGACGAGGGTATAGCGCACGGGTCGATGGTAGTGCGTTGTTGCTGGGCGTGTCTTCCACTATTCCGTGGTGGGATAGACGGCGATGTCGAAGATGCCGAAGCCTTGGGAGCCGGCGAACGCGCCGCCATTCAGGAGTACGCGCCGGAGTTCAACCGACAATTCAAGGCTGATAGACAATCGTAATACGCCAAGCCTGCCCGGCTACTCCCGGCCCGATAGCCACCAGAAGCCCCCACTCGAATTGTCGGGCAACGCAAGCTGGCTGACCGTTTTGCGGAATGTGCCGAGAGAGAACGTCTGTGTCTCCGCCTCCCCCACCCAGCAGTTCACGATGGCACGCTCAAGAGATACCCCCCGAACCGTGCCTGGTAGATCCCCTCTTGACTCAAGACTCCCCCCCGGCTTTCAAATACTGTGGAGTGCTCAAGCCGGAACGCTACGGAAACCGTAAACACCAAGATGGCTGTGAGGGCGATGATGATCGGCTGGGCGTTCTTGGTCATGCCAAAGCCTACGCGGAGGCCTCCAGATCCTCCCCGACGAAGCTGTCCAGGTCGACGGCGAGCACCGCGACGGAGTGCTTGCGGACGCCAATGTCGTGGTCGATGAGCTTGTTTCCGTCGATGAGGGTGATCGGAGCAGCGCCCTGGGCTGGAGGTGACTAATGAGGTGAGCGTGAAGAGCGTGGTTCGGAGGGTGAAGGGGGTGGCAAGTCTTGTCTCTCCGGTCACCCATACCATCAACTACGGTCTCCGGTACCTTCTGCGAAGATCCGTAGTGCAGACAAGACACCGTCCAGCACCTCGGTGTACTCGACGACATCCTTGTCAACGACGACTGGAACCGGAACCCAGCGACCGGTCCCGCAAATCGAGATCCACAACGGAGTCTCGCCATCCTGCTCCCATCGTTCAGTGTTGATCCCAAACCAAACGACGCGACCACTGAACCTGACGTATCTTCCGTAGCCGTAGGAACGTGGGGTGCGGTTCAGCCCCTTTCGAGACGCCCATCCCTCCGCAATTCCTCGTTCGGTGGCCGCGTCGATGATCCGTTTCATGTCTCGCATGTGTCGTGAGTCAGGGCCGAAGTCTCCAGTCGTGTCACGAATGGGCTGGAATCCTCCTTCCTCTACGAAATCGGCGAGGCCTCTCAGTTGCCGGATATCCGCTTCGGCATCCGGGTGGTCTCTCGTCCGGGCAGACATTCTGTCCAGCAGGCCCGTCCAGCTTACCAGCAGCAGGTGCCGCTGGGTGCCGTCTTCTACTCTCACGCACCTGCGCTCGGCGTCGACGTCAGACAACTGCACCCCATTGCTCTGCGCTCGGCTTCGCAACTGAGGCCACAGGTTGACGATTCTGTCCTCTGGAGCGAGAAACAGCAGCACCGACGGTCCATCATTGGGCAGGCGGTCAAGATAGGCCTGAGGTTGCCGGGGAGTGAGTTCAGCCCAGAACTTGGCTTCGATGAGCACGCGTTCTGCGCCGCCCTCGTCAACTCCAACCAGGTCGGGACGCGTACCGTCCAGCCCGCTGGCCTGTGTGTGCACCTTGACGACCGGATTGACGTTCCTGACGCCGGATCGAACCACGTCATCCAGCCCTTCCCTTGAGCCAGCGTACTTGTTCAGGATGTAGCCGAGAGCTTCGACGGCGATATTCTCCGTCTGCGACGTAAACGAAGGGGACAGATGAGCCAGCAACGTGTCGTTCTCAGTCATATTCAGGCCTTTCCCGATGTCGCCCCGCGCCCGAAATGAGCCGGGCTCGCCGGATGCCAGCGCGGACGACCAAGCGACCCCCGGGGCGGATTCGCATACGGCAAACATCGCCCAAGGTAGTCCTGCGCGGAACTCCAGGTGTCATCGTGACTTTACATAATGTAAGGTGGGCTGGACATCAGCGGGACCAGCGGGGGGTCGACTCACTCAAATCTCGACCGGCACCCCGACATCAATCTGGTTCGCCACCTCGGCATACAGGTCCACGTCAACTTCAGGTGCCCGGATACTCACAACCAGGGAATACCGCACCGCTCGGTCGTACTGTTTTAGCGCGTGGCGCGTCTTCCACCACCCAGAAGTGGGATAGACCGCTATGGCACCCCTACTGGCGAGGTCGGCTGCGGTTCCACGCCAAATGTCCCCGTGAAGGGATCCCCGATGGCGGTGTTGCGTACCGATCAGCCACGCCGGGTCGTCACCGCTCGTGCCGCTGACGTACTGGTCGTCACGGGCCGCGGCGCTCATTCGACCGCGGAACGCGTCGATCGATTCAAGCGGTCGCTTCACGTCAAAGCGGAGACCATGCGACTCATACCGATATCGTGATCGGACTCCTCGCCGCGACGGATTCGGCTCAATGAAGTAGGAGAGTGTCACGCGCATCTCGACCGGCGTATTGCCGAGCTCCTCAAGAGACTCCTGTGGCCACGGGAGTCGGTGGATCTGCATTTCCCGAGTCACCACGTTTCGAGATGCGCCACGCTCGAAGGGAACCAGGGTCTCTTCCACCATCATGGTCAGAGAATGGGCGACACTCCAGAGCGCGCGATCGAGATCCGGTACCCCGAAGCCGCACCGACGCAGGAGCTTCCGGTAGTCGTCCTTCGATGGATTCGAGCTTGCGGGCAGATAAGCGTCCCTCATCGCGTCGGTCCACTCCGCAGAATGCACGATCAACCCGCGAACCGTCTCCGGCCAGAGGCTCGGATATGCATCCATCACCTGGGCTGCCAGTCGGGCAGCGAGAGCGGTCGCGGCGCTGGTGGCGTGGGCTGTGGTGAAGGATCGCTCAGCAGGACGATGGCTCGTAGTCAAGAGGCTGAGGCTCGGGATGGTTACAGCGCCCAGGGAGTCGCTTGCGACGTTCCCCCCTTCCATCACCACGTCGGGCTTCAGTGGCCAGTGCTTCTGCCAGGGAAAGGATGTGGTGCTAAAAGGACTCAGACCACCCCTTGGCGCGATTGGCCCAAGTCCACCGGTCTCTGGCTCGGTTATCCGCACCAGGTCGGTGCACGCGCCGACCGTCAGCGCATTCCACGCCTGGGCCGGGTCGTGCACGCCGTCCGAGTCGTTGCTTTCCGGATAGTTGCGCCAGGCGATGGGGTCTTTGACGTTGCCCGCCGATACCACGAGCAGCCGCGGATGGCCACCATGTCCGTACGAGTCGGCCGCCAATGCATCAAGGGCTGACGACCATGCAGACGGCCGTCCCTGATCGCGGTTGTCTCGGGCCGTGACGGTCATTCCGAATACTCTTCGGTGGCCCGGAGCGGTGATTTCGGGCCGGGCGGCTGCCTCGACGGTCAAGTACCCGTGATGCTCGGGATCGGTGCCTGTCGCGGCATCGTGCGGCAATAGCTTCACCGACTCGAGCCGGTGCCCGAAGTCGACCGGACCGCTTCCGGCGAGCACTTCCGTCAAGTCCCCTGCCAGAGCGAGTCCCGCCATTTCCGTTCCGTGACCTTCGTCGTCGTCGGTTCCCCAACCAGGCTCGACCGTGTGTAGATCGTCAGCGGCCAACCCGGGGGCGAGCAACCGATGACCACGGTTGACGCCAGTGTCGAGTAGACAGACATATGGGACATCTTCGTCGCTGGACGGGTAGCGAGTTCTGGCCAGGAGGTCTTCAAGCCACTCCAGTTGCTCCGAAGGGTGGAGAGAATCGAAGAACTCCGCCGTCTCTTTCGGGCGCCGCAGCTCGGCGATGTTGTTCAGCGTGACCATGGACGCCCGCAGTTGCTCCACAGAGGCACGCGCCAGAAGGACGGTACGCTCCGGGAATCGCAGCTCTCCTTTGGCCACGCGCATGCCTTGAAGACCGGCTCTCTCGCGAAACGCGTCGGTCGTTGCTTGTCGATTTCCCCTGACGGGTAGCCACACTTCCCACCACACCGGCTCAGTTTCATTGGCGGGAAACGCTTCATCATCATCGGTCCAAAGCGCCTGAAGACTGGCCGTGCGGATCTGGCGGATGGCGTTGAGTAACCGCCTGTTGTCTCGAGGGCGATCACGAGAGTCCTTGCGGCGCTCCAGATAGGCTACGATCAAGTTCTCGAAGTGATCGAGCTTGCCGTCGGGCACGAAGACAGTGGCCCGAGTGACCTTGTCCTCGTGACGGACATTCAGCAATTCGATTCCCTGGTTCTCTCGAGCCAGGCTCTCGAACGCCAACTCCAACTCGGGGAAACTCTCGAATTCGACCTGAAGTCCGAGACCCTCCTCCATGCCGGCGTCCCGCTGGGCATCCGCAGCTGCCTCTGCAGTTGCGCGAACCTCGGTCAATTGCCCTCGGAGCGCCGCAGCGTGGCTGCGCCGGTCGCGTTTGGGAATCTCCGGGCGATCCCCATCCCGACCACCCGGGTACCGGTATGCCTCAGTCTCTGTTACGTCCTTGAGAATGAAGTGCGGATTCTGTTCACCGTTTCCGTTCGCCATGTGGGGATCGTGCGCCGCCTACGCGCTTGGCACCAGTCTGTTACTGACCGCTTTGCGCTCGTCGATCAGGTCCAGGGAAAAGTTGCGGGGCTGCTGGGGTTGAGCCCGAATCTCCTCCTCCTGGATCTGCTGCCGCTTCCCAACCAGTGCGTCCTTGAGAACATCGTTTGTGACCCGTGCCACATCCGCGAAGCTCAGTCCCACCGCCCAGCCGGCGAGGTCGCTCCATTCGATGTCCGGCGAGGCGGCCGGACAAAGCCGCGTTTTCAATAGCTCGGCGATTTGGGAGATGTCCGGCATCTCGAAGTGAAGAATGTCGTCAAAGCGGCGGAAGAGTGCCCGGTCGAGTACTCTGGGATGATTGGTCGCAGCCATCACCATGCTGTGGGAGTCGTCCTGCTCGATCATCTGGAGGAAGCTGTTCAGCACCCGCCGGATCTCGCCCACGTCGTTGGCGATCCCGCGTTCCGAGCCGATCGCGTCGAACTCGTCAAAGAAGTAGACGCCCCTTGTCTGGCTGGTGGCGTCGAAGATCTGGCGCAACTTGGCTGCGGTCTCTCCCATGAACCTGGTGATCAGCCCGTCAAGCCGAACCTGAAGAAGAGGGAGACCGAGTTCCCCCGCCAGGACGGAGGCCGACAGCGTCTTGCCTGTGCCCGGCGGGCCGACGAGCAGGAGCTTGCGCCTCGGCGAGAGGCCGTGATCCAGGATTTCCCCTGCGTGGCGCTGTTCGCGAATGACCCGGTCTATGCGACTCGCCAGGGCTTCCCCGAGGATCATGTCCCCCAGCCGCGCCTTGGGGTAGGAAGCTTCGAGCAGGTTGGCCAGCTCTCTGCGCGGCCGACCGATCGGGACCGGGGATCCAGCCCCGCGCCGGCTCTTGGCCTTGTCGATAATGTCGCGCAGATCGGTGGCCAGTTTCCCGTGGCCCAGCTTCGCTTCATGGGCGGCGACCTGCATGGCGACCGAGATGAACCGGTCGTTGTCGCCTTCCAGATGCGACCTCAGCAACGCCTTGAGCTGTTCGGCACTGGCCATGGGGCGGCTCCGGTTGCGCTAGTGGAATTCGGGTTGGGTGGCAACGTAGCGATTCGGGTGAGCCTGGGGTATGGCTGGATGGGCGGGGGGCTCGTCGGGGTTGGTGGACGAGGTGTCAGGAGCATCCGTGCCGTCTATTTCATCATCGAGAGCCATGACCATGGGAATCACACGTTTACGCTACGAATGTAGTCTCTGCATTACATTGTGACAACTCCACTTGTCATTTGAGGGCCGGCACCGTCCAGCTCTGGATGCGCGCCGGGACGCGGACGATAGGACGCGTCAGCGATGCAGCCCGAACCGTACTTGACTGGGAGCGGGGCGCCGGCTTGGACGCCAGATCGACACCGAGAGTGACCATCAGTCGGAAGCCTCATCGGCCCGCCTACCTGACAAGAGCAGGCTTGTGCGGGTAGTCCTCCCGTCTGCCTGTATCGCCCGTCTGAATGACGAAGTCGCGCCGGTCTCGATACAGGAGCGCTCGGTTCAGAACGTAATCCTGTCCATCTTCGTAATCGATCTTGTCCCAGTGAGTCATGAGCCAGTACTTGTGGTCGCCTATGAACAGGTAGGTGTTCCGCCAATCAAAGAACTTACCGGCAACGCCCTCTCCGGCCCGGAAGCGGGCACAGACCAGCTCAATCAACTCACGCTGGTCGTCCTTGCGACTGAGGACGTACTCGTGGGGCCATGTCTTCCGGTACATCACTGCTTCCCGCCATGGGGCGCGGCCGATCAACTCGGTAATCTTCAGGTTCTCCACGACTACTCACCGTCTTTCTGAGGAGGCATTTCTCGGAAAGAAAATGCCGTTTCCTGTGGCGTCAGCGCAAAACTCATCCCCCCCACACTCCCCGCCGCATCACCCACATCGAACGGGAAGCACGCCATCTCCAGCTCCTCATCCCCGGAGAACCTGAACCAGACCATCTCGCGAAACCCCGCCGTCCTCGGATACACAAGCACCACCCGCCGGCGCCCATACCTCCTCCCATATGCGAACAACTGGTACGCATCCTCCTGACTGACACCATAATTCCGCGCGCCCGGGTCGCATCTTGCGCCGACGGTCGCCTAGCTTCCACTTCGCATCGAGGATGAATCGGACCTGACCGCGCTCCATCAGGACGATGTCCGGCTTCAGTAGGTAAGGAACCGGACGATCGATTTCGATGTCATTGATGGTACCTTGATAGTACTCGTTGAACGGGCGATTGGCCCAGGAGGTTCAGATGGTGTTCCGGATCGAGGGATTGACTGGTACGATGTTCGCGGCTTCAGGGAGCGTGGCAGGTAGGTACGGCAAGATGAGCCAGGCCCGCAAGATCCTGGAAACAGCGATTGCGGTATCGCTTGCGGCGGCTGCCATGGCAGTGGCTCCGGTCTACGTCTCCGGACAAGAGATTGGACCCGACTCCGGGATAGCCGAATGGGTACGTCTCACGCCCGATCTGCGAATCGGGAACGACGGAGAGCTGGAACTCACAAGTGTCAGGTTCCTACTTCCGGGAGAAGATGGGTCGCTGAGGTTCTTTGATGCCGAGGAACTGATCGTCCTCCAGCCGTCGGGCCGCATCCAGAGTCGCTCCAGAGTCGCTCCGGCCAGCGGGGAGAGGGGCCCGGCGAGTTCATTGTACCCATCCAACTCGCGTGGTGGATGGGATCCGATTCGATTTGGGTGGAAGATGCGGCCTTACGTCGCTTCACCGTGTTGACCGCAGACGGTGAGTATGTTCGGAGTTTCAGGCAGGAGTTTTTGTCGTACGGAACCGCGTTCCGGATCGGTGTGGTTCGCAACTTTCTTCCGGACGGGTCGCGCCTCGCCCTGACCGAGCAATATGGACCGGAGCCGCCGGACTCTTTCCCATTGGTCCGCATACAGGGCAATGGGACAATTGAGGAGATACTCCGCGTATCTTACTACGGGAATAGTGCCCGGCTTTATTCGGGAAGAGGGGGCGGCTTCTTCATGCACCCGTTAACCTCTGGGCCGCTGTTTGTATTCGAACCCGGGGGTGAACGCACGTTTGTAGTGGAACGTCCGGCATACGATGGTCGTGAGGTTCCGCGCGTCCGGATCCAGGCCAGATCGCCGAGCGGCACCATCCTGTGGACCCGCGACATCGCTTACGATCCCGTACCGGTTCCGGATCAAGAGCTGGACTCGCTCTCGGCTTCCCTGCGACAAAGGTTTGAAGATTTGTTCGGCGACAGGTCGAGACGCGAAGTCGCTAGAATCTTCGACCGTTCCGTCAGACTCCCGAGCCATTATCCGCCGATTCGATCAGCTTTCAGTGAACCCGGGGGTAGACTATGGTTGCAATGGGCGGATGGACAGGGGAATTCGGAGTTCACGGTATTGGATTCAGACGGATCGATCATCGCGCGGGTGGCGGGCCCGGGACACGACGACGGGGGGCCTCAGGCCGTAGCGGGAGACTTCGCGTGGGGGGTGACCAAGGGCCCCTTCGATGTACCCATCATCATCCGCTGGACCATCGATCGCCGGTGACTCTTCTCAGTCTCGGTGCGCGGTAATCAGGACGTTGGCGTCGAGAAGGTAGAGGGTCTCCGCTCTCGAAGGCGAAGGTGCGCTCTACGGTGCTTCCGAAGTCGCGGCGGCCGGTTTCCATTTTCGTGTGTAGCCCGGGACGTGTCCATGGCCGAATCGGTCGGTGCGCAGGCCGGAATGTAATCTGGATTTTACAATATGACAACTTCACTTGTCATCTCGTGACTGTAGCCGCCGCGGCGAAAGTGCTCGGAGTGTCCCGGCCCGCTCTCTCCACGTTTCTCAATGCACGATCGGATCTTTCCGGCATGATGGCGCTCCGAATAGAGAAGGCGTTTGGGCTGAAGATGGACACGCTGATGCGCATGCAGTCGTCCTATGACATTGCCCGCACGCGAGGACGGGAAGGGGAGCTCGATGTCGAACCATATCGCCCAGCGAAACGAGACCCGGACCTCGCGAATCAGCGAGCAAAGGAGATAACCTCATGACCTCCTTCAGGATGATCCCCGCAGGAACTCCTCAACCTGCGCACGGATCGCGTCGCCGTGCCTCCCGATATCCTCCAGCACGCCGATGGAATGTCTCGTCTCCGTTCTTCCCTGGCGCGCAAACCCGATCTGCCGGTGCTCGGGATCATCAAGGAATAGCTGCACGACAATCTTCCGGGGATCATCGTCCAGGACGATATTCGAGTACCCCAGGTGGTCCTGCAGACCAATCCGACCGCCGCCGACCGATTCCCCAAGGATCTCGGCGACGATCTCGTAGGCCGCCAGTTCGTCTTCGGTCGTGACGGGCTGAGGCAGATCCCGGCACTTGTCGTACCATTGCGGGCACCACCCTGGCATCCCTCGGCAGACCCATCCAACTGAGGCGGGCCTGCAGTATTGACACCCGGTTCCCTCAGCGGGACCGGTACTGCCCACCGCAGCCAGCAAGGCGATTAGCACGGTCAGGCGTTTCATGATCCCTCCTTGTCGGTGTCAGCGGGCACCAGGCAGGAATCTAAGGTAGCGCACCTCTGCGCGCTCAACGCCCAGGTCGTCTCTGGCGATCCCGAACGCGGTTGCGCGAAGCCCTTGCCGGGAACCATGATGCAGAGCCAGTCCACACTCAACGAGGGGTCCAAGGTGTATCTGCTTTCCTGGAACGTCGACCAGCTCGGCGCGTCAAAGCGAATCAAAGCCGTCGCAAACGCCATTGCCTCCACCGAACCGGACATCGTCACTCTGCAGGAGGTCCGTTCGAAGAACGCAGACGATGTCGCCGAGGCACTTGAAGGGCGTGGGCTCGCACACGTGTGGCACAGTCACGACCCACGGCCCTGCAGCGACCGCACGGTCGAGAAGGGCTACCATTGCGTGATTGCGAGCCGCTGGCCCCTTACCGATCCGCCGGAACGCGACGCCTGGCGTTGCTCGGCACCGTTTCCGGAGGTGCTCGGCCGGGTCACGGTCAAGGCACCCGAAGGGGAGGTTGATGTCTTCACGGCCCACATCCCGCACGGGAGCGGGCATGGCTGGAAGAAGATCGAAACCTTCGAGACGCTGGCCCTGGCCCTCCGCAGCGCGGGTGATTCTGCGCGCGTTCTCACGGGCGATTTCAATGAACCGATGCGGTTTCTGCGTTCGGGCCAGTTCCTGACATTCGCGGAGACCGAGGTTACCGACGATGGCGTGATGGCGCCCCCGCGCGGAAAGCGAAGTGGCCGACCTCGTGCGGGCTGGTCCGCTGGTGTCCGGTCGGTCCTCGCGGACACGTCACGCCACGGCCTGCGCGATGCATTCCGTGACCGTCATGGCTTCGAGGTGGAGGCTCCCGTGACGCACCGGGTGAGCAAGGGCGATGGGCCGCGCTGCTTCGATCACACCTTCGTGTCGAGGCACTTCGAGGTGATCGGCAGTGGATACCATCACGAATGGCGACGCCCGGGGTTGAGCGACCATTCGGCCATGTGGACGAAGCTTCGCTTGCGGACGGCGGTGCCGCGGCTGGACCCGTGGGGGTAGGCGTCGTCGACCATCCGTCCAAGATCGCAGGAGAAGCTTGACACGCGTACCGGTATACGGTCCGCAGGGACCCAAATCACGCTGGTGATGGACACCTTGCGATGATACGCAGCTTCCGGCAATTGGCGGATCGTCTTCCGCTTCGAAGGCGGCGATGTCTGCGATGTCGACCTGGTCGATTACCACTAGCACTCAGCAGGAGAGAGCAACATGGCCATGAAGAATCCCCCGCATCCCGGCCGCAGCATCAAGGAAAACTGCCTGGTCCCGCTCGGCCTGAACGTGACTGAGGCGGCCGGCGTACTCGGCGTCGCCCGCCACACCCTCTCGCGCGTTCTGAATGGCCACGCGGCGATTTCCCCGGAGATGGCCATTCGCTTGGAGAAGGCGGGATGGTCCAACGCGGAGTTCTGGCTCCGCCGGCAGGCCGCCTACGATCTGGCCCAGGCACGGAGGCGGGAACACCAGATCAAGGTTGCCCGTTACGAGCCCGGTCCGCAGTCTCTGACGTGAAATGAACGAGCAGCGCGCACAGACATCGGTCACGACGGTCGTCTGCTGGAACATGGTCTTATGACATTGCCCGCACGCGGGCGCGGGAAGGGGAGCTCGATGTCGAACCCTATCGCCCGGTGGGCCCGACGGGTTCGACTTGGTGACGAGCTCTGGACGCGCGCAGAACGCAAGCGGGCCCCGCGCGCCCGGTAGTCCGCGAAACGAGCCTACTTTCTCGGCGCGCGTTATCCTTACTGACCACCGTTGTCGCCCCCCCAACTCCCGGACGACCACACCCATGAAGAACCCCCCCCTCCCCCTCGCGGCCACCGCCCTGGCCACCGCCACCGCCCTCGCCACCGCCCTCGCCACCGCCACCGCCATCGCCCTCGCCACCGCCCTCGCCACCCCCACCCCCCTCCCCGCCCAAACCTTCGGCGAAGGCGTCGTCATCACCGAATCCCAAATCCTCGTCGCCGCCACCCGCGGCGCAAACGGCGGCGCCGTCTACATCTACAACCGCACCGGCAACACCTGGGTCGAAACCGGCCGCCTCATGGGTCCCGACCCCGCCGAGGGCGACGGCTTCGGCACCGCCATGGCCGCGTCCGGCGACCGCCTGCTGGTCACATCCTTCAGCCCCTTTCCGCCCCCGGCGAGCGGCGCCGTCCACACCTATGTGCGAGTCGGGTCGGAGTGGCGGCACGACGGGATGATCGTCCCGGAAGGCCTCCCCGAGGGAATGATCGTGGGGCAGGCCGTTGTGTTCAGCGGGGACCGGGTCGCGCTGAATGCGGGTGCGCCGCGAGGGGGTGACGGCCGCGTCTTCGTCTACCGGCACGCGGACGGCGACTGGGTTCAGGAGGCCGTGCTGGAGTCTCCCGGCGTGGAGGAAGGAACCGGCTTCGGTGGCACGCTGGCCCTGTCGGACGACCTGCTGGTGGTCGGCGCAGTCGCGGCCGATTCGTTGACTGGCGCCGCCTACGTCTACGAGCGCGGACCAGGCGGCTGGGCCATGACGGCGGAATTGAGTCCCGCCAGCGGTGGACCCGGGTCGCTGTTCGGCATCGGAGCGCTGGTCGCGGGAGACCGCATTCTGGTGGCGGCCGGCCCGTTCGACCAGGCCGGCACCGTCACCGTCTTTTCCCGGCAGGACGGCGAATGGACCGAAACGGCGACTCTCCTGGCCTTTGACGGCGGCGCCGGGACAGGTTCGGAGAGTCCATGGCAAGCGACGGCAGCACGCTGTGGATAGGGGCGGACGGCGTGAACTCGCGCGAGGGCGCCATCTACCAGTTCACACCGGACGCCGACGGCGCCTGGACATCGGTCAGCAGGATCACCGCACCCGAGCCGCAACCCGGCCAGGGCATGGGCAGGGTGGTGGCGCAGGCCGGCGATCTGCTCGTGTCGGGGATGCCCGGGGATGACTACGCCGCCGGCTCGGCGATGATCTTCGAGCGCGACGGCGACGGCTGGAGCAGCACCAGCCCCCCGATCTTCACGGACATCGAGGAATTCGACCCCGTCGTCGGAGGGCAGCTCGACTGTTCGGAGGGCGAGGCGTCCATCTTCGGGTGCAACGACGTGGACCTGCTCGCGTACCTGCCGGTCAGCGCGCTGGGCGGCGAACGCGGCACCCGCCTCAACGACATCTGGGGGTGGACCGATCCGGAGACGCAGCGTGACTATGCCCTCGTGGGGCGCATGGACGGCACCTCGTTCGTGGATGTCACGGATCCGGCCAATCCGGTCGTCGTAGGCAACCTGCCCAAAACCGAAGGCATTCCGGGGACCTCCTGGCGGGACATGAAGGTGTACAGCGATCACGTGTTCGTGGTGTCGGACATCGCCGGCGCGCACGGCATGCAGGTCTTCGACCTCACTCGGCTGCGCGAGTTCTCGGGCACCATGCTCACCTTCGACGAGGACGCCCACTACGACCGCATCGCCAGCGTGCACAACATCGTCATCAACGAAGAGACCGGCTTCGCCTACGCCGTGGGAAGCAGCGGCGGCGGCGACACCTGCGGCGGCGGCCTCCACATGATCGACATCCGGGATCCGAAGAACCCCACCTTCGCCGGGTGCTTCGCCCATGCGAACACCGGACGCAGCGGAACGGGCTACACCCATGACGCGCAGTGCGTCATCTACCGGGGACCCGACGAGGAGCACCACGGCAAGGAGATCTGCTTCGGCGCGAACGAGAACGCCCTCAGCATCGCCGACGTGTCCGACAAGGAGAACCCGGTCGGGCTGTCGGTGGCCAACTATCCCAACATCGGCTACACCCACCAGGGCTGGCTCACGAAGGACCAGGCCTACTTCCTGATGGGCGACGAAACCGACGAATTCGGTGCCGTATCGAACACCCGCACCCTGATCTACGACGTCAAGGACCTCGACGAACCCCTCCTCGTCAAGGAGTTCTTCAGCGAGAACACCTCGAGCGACCACAACCTCTATATCGTGGACGACCTGATGTTCCAGTCCAACTACAACAGCGGACTGCGCGTCTTCGACGTCTCGGATCCGGAGAATCCCCGCCAGGTCGGCTTCTTCGACACGGTCCCGGGCCCGGATTCACCGGCCATGAGGGGTTCCTGGAGCAACTACCCGTTCTTCAAGTCCGGAATCGTGGTCGTGACGTCGATGGGAGAGGGGCTGTTCATTGTGAAGAAGAGGGGGCGGACGCCGATTTCGTAGGGGAGCGAGCGGCCAGGCCGCCTACCTCCTCAGTCCTTCAACTTCGACCAGCTGCACTCCAGCGATTCTGTCCGTGTCCCATAGCAGCATTCTGCCGATGACGTTTTCGTCGAACACACCGCTTACCGCGTGATACCCCGTCAGTTGCCAGGCTTGCGTGAGCGTGCCTGTGGAGTCGTAGTGCTCAATGGACCGAAGTCTCTGGCCGTTGACTCTCACCAGGAGCCCGCCCATGGCCAGGAAGCCTTCCGCGCCGAGAGGCAGGAAGTCCTTCATGGTGGTGAGATTGAACGGTACTTTCCCGAAGGGAGTGTCAATCTGGACGGGAGCTTCGAGCATGTTCTTCAGATCATCGTGGATGCATCGCTGGATGATCCGTTGTGGCTGGGCACCCAGCCTCCAGATCTGCGACGGCCCGGTAAACGCGATGTGGTTGCCGCGTAGCCGGGGTACCGCGGGAGCTCCCGAGCCACCATCCTGGGGAAGACCGAGGTCGTTACGGGTGTGCACCGTCCGCACCTCGCCGTCCAACGTGGCTTCGTGAACCGTGGCGTCACTGGTCGCGATCAACACTCTGCCGTCCACAACCATGGCATGCGCGGGCCGCGTGTTCATGACAAGACGGTGCTCGTTTCGGTCGGTTGCGCCGGGGCCGAACACGATCAGGGAGGGCGGGCTTCCGTCCACGACCACTACACGGTCAGCTCCCAGGCGTCCCATCCCCACAGGATCCTCGTACTCCATGGGGCCGGGACCCTTTCTGCCCCAGCTACCAACCCTCCGAAGATCCTGATCCAGCTCCACGACCTGCTCCTCATACCGGTCGTAAACGAGCCAGCCGCCGGGCGTCCGGGCGGCCCGGGCAGGGTAGACTTCCGCGTTCTGTGCAATGACCCGCACGGCCAGGTCCGATCGATCGAGTTCGCAAGCGTTCGTGTACTCCTCCGGGATGGTCGTGGTGAAGTCCCGGAAGTTCTGGGCTCTCACCACCCCGGCACTCGCAGCGACCAGGGCAAGAACGACTGCACACGATCTCAAGGATCGACGGCGAATAATCTTCTCCATAGGTCCCACAACTCCTTCCCAAAGTTTCCTTCCGCCAGCACGTCCGGCCCCGGGAAGATCATCGCTGTCCTTGATAGGTGCTGTCAACGCTGCCGCCGGAGGCCCGCAGGCAAGCATCACCTCTCCCCCGACCCCTCGTCACCAGCGGTCTCCTTAGCCACCTTTATCCATGGACAGATAATTATCTCCTGATGGATAACTGTGGCTAAAGAGGTCTTGCAAGGCTTGAATTTCTCCCCTGCCGGGCCGCGTTCGGCGAACACTCCCTTGCCATCCCATCCACCCAGTAGTACAGATTACCTGTACAGATTCACACCACTCAGGTGGTCTACCGGGAATCCGACAAATGATACGCGAGACATCCTACACCGGAGCGCGGAAGAACCTTGCCGCGCTCATGGACCAGGTGACCGACACGCACGAGCCGGTCGTAATCCGAAGGCGCGGAAAGGAACCCGTCGCTTTGATTGCGGCCGAGGATCTGAGTGCGTGGATGGAGACGAGCTACCTGCTTCGCTCCCCGAAGAACGCTGAAAGGTTGCGAGAGGCGATGGCCCGGGCTGACTCCGGGGAAGGCGAGGTCGTCGACGTCGACGAGCTGCGACGACGCCTCGACCTGGCAGACGAGTGACGGGATCGCGGTGCAGAGAGGCACTATTCGACAGCGCTTTTCTTGAAGACCTGACGTACTGGACGCGCACCGATCGCAGGCGGGCACTGCGCACGCTCAAGCTGGTGGACGCGGTACTCCGCGATCCCTTTGGAGGGTTGGGCAAGCCCGAACCACTCCGCGGTGAACTCGCCGGGCGATGGTCGCGCCGCATCGACACTGAACACCGGCTGGTCTGTCTGGTCACCGACGATCGAGTCTACTTTCTCACGGCGCGGTATCACTACTGACGGGGAGGCGTCGCCTTTCGTGTCGAGGCCGAGCCGATCCGCTCACACCCCCGGCCCACTAACCTGCCACTCCACCACATCAAGCGACTCGCCCAGCAGCGCCGCCCCTCTCACCGGCGAGATCAACTCTTCCCCCACCGCCCGCCACACCAGCCGCCTGAACCGCTGCGGCTTCTCAAACGCCCCGAATCCCTGATCCTCGCGGATCGGCTCCGGCTCCGTCGTCAGCCACGACCGGGCAAACGTTGCGAACGCCCGCCGAACCGCCGACGGCCGCAGCACACCGACCTGACCGAGCCGCACCAACATGGCCGCGGCCGACACCCCGTAGGTGTGCTTTAGGCGTGCGATTTCGTAGTACGTGACGCGGCGGCGCCTCGCTCCGACCTTCTCCAGGAGATCCCGGCCGGGGACGAGGAACGCGCCCGCGAAGCGGTTCATCGCCGCCTCCAGCCTGATGGCCGGGTTCCCGGTCGACCGGATGATCTTGTGGGCGAGTTCGTGGGCCAGGGTGAAGCGTTTGCGTTCCACGTTCGTCCGGCTCGACACCACGACCGCATCGGCGACGACCCTGCCCCGACGCATGGCCCGGCACGCCAGGCCGCTGATGCGCTCGGGGAGGTCGGCTTCGACCACCTTGATCCCCTTTTCCTCCAGGAGGGCGCACAGGCTGGGCACCGCATCCATGCCGAGGTCCCATGCCTCGCGGAGTTGATCGGCCTTGTCGTCGATCTCGTCTGCGGTGGCGACGCAGTCGCAGTGGCAGTGCTCGAAGCGGTCGCCCGCCGGCGGGATGCCGAGAACCTCCTCGATGGTCAGATACCGCTCGAGGTTGTCGATCAGGACGGCTTCGGCCCTGGCGCGGTCGCGACGGGAAGTGCCCGAGTCCTTGCGGAATACGAGCCCGTCGAGCACCTCGACCTGGGCGCTCATGAGAAAGTCCAGCGAGACATCGAGCGCCTCGCCGAGGCCGACCAGAACAGCCGAAGACGGCATCATCTTGCCCGCCTCGTACTTGCTGATCGCCTGCGCGCTGACCCTCGGATCCATCCGCTCGGCAAGCGCCCGCAGGGAGAGGCCTGCTCGCTTCCGGGCGAGCCGAAGTCGCTGTCCGAACATGCCGCTCCTCCCCTTTCGCGTGACCGATGGTTGACAAGATACACGCTAGTGAGTACGATTGTCAACTATAAGTAGACAACATGGACGAGGAGGGGACGTGGAGAACACATCACACCAACAGCCGCACATCATGGAACTCATCGCCAACGCACCCTGGCGCGAAGCTGTCACCTACCGGCAGACGTGGCCCCACGAGTACGTGGTCGTCAAGAAGGATGGCCAGGAGGAGCTGCTGACCGCGTTCTGCGAGCGCATCGAGCGGGGCGAGGGCGTCGAGTGCCAGTTCTTCCACGTGAGGCGCCGGTACCTATTCCTCGACGACTACAAGTACTGGATCATGGTGGAGTGCAGCGACGTCGACCTCGAGGCCGAGGACCATGTTCTGAACCGTGCGCGCTTCTATCGCGACCGGCGGGACTTCGTCATTCAGGGAGGGGATACGGGGAAGCGGGAGGACTATCCGGCGAGCGCGGCGTACTCGCAGGACAGAGGGGACTCGGAATAGGACTGAATATGACCGAAGCCGGTAGACCGTCGGAACTCCCCGTGCCCCCGGAAACCACACCGGTCGATCGAATCAGCTCGTGGGAAGACCACATTCGTTCGATGGAAGGCGAGTGGGGAAAGATCTCCCAGCGCCAAACGACGTCACTCTTGGCCGACTGGCGGGAGGCCATGTCCGAGATGAGACACCAGCACGATCGTCTCGTTTCGGACGGGCTGTGGGTGAGTGGGCCGTCGGACTTCCTCGATATCATCGATCTCGCCCGCCACGAAAACACTCATTCCCGGATGCTCGAGTGGCTCTTGAGGCCGACGTCACGCCACGGGCTCGGGTGTGGGCTTGTCAGGCGCTTGGTGAAACACTGCAGAGGGGAGCCTGTGCCGGCGCCCATGGCAGTGAGGAGGGTGGTGTTCTCGCATCGGCGGAATAACAGAGAGGCCGACCTCGTCGTGTGGGGCCAGAGTTTCACGCTTATCATCGAGAACAAGGTTGACGCGCTAGAGCAACCCGACCAATGCGACGACTTGTACGAGAACTACAAGAACGAGATCGCGCCGCTGTTCCTCTTCCTGACCCCGAACGGCAGCCAGCCCCATACGGCGACCACATCGGGAGCGCAGAGCGCGTTCAAGACTCTCTCTTGGCCGAAACTCCGCGCGATGTTGGAAGCCGCATTGACCGAATCACGGCCTGCGACCGCCGTTGCCGACGCGGTTGATGTCGTCGGAAACTACCTACGCACGCTCAAGGAGCAGTTTGGATGAATCGGATCGAAAATGAACAGATCAAGTTTTATTTCGAGCACGAAGCGCGGATCAGGGAGTGGGCTGGCCTGGAGACCGAAGTCATCAAGTTCGTGGATCGATTCTACCGCAGCCTTCAGGGCGATCTCGACGCGGCTCTCGAGAGCGGAAGGATCGCCGATAGCGGCGTCGAGTCGTTTCTCGATGTAGCACACCCGGCAGGGTTGGGTCTGCGCCGACAGGATTGGCCCACGGGTGGTGGGAACCCGGATGTGAGACTGGAGTGGTGGCCCAAGACGGTGTGCTTCCCTCCCCATGGATCGCTGATCTGCGGAGTCAGGACCAATGTGAAGGAGTACAGGCCGCCGTTCACGAAGGAGGCACGTCCCGCTTTTCCACTTCAAAGCCCGTGGTGGCCGGCCTATAAGGATGTCGAGCCCCCGGATGACAAGTTTTGGGAGGGTGACAACCTAAAAAAATACCGGCACTACTTGGTGGAGACTATTCTCCAGGCATGGAAGGATCTTGCCCCCCTGGTCGACGAAGCCGTCGGTCATCGATCCTAGGCCACGCCCCCCCATCATCTCACACCCCCCAACGCCCCCACCGGAATCACCCCCACCCCGTCCTCCCGCGTATACCCATACCCGCTACTGACGATCACCCCCAGCGCCGTCGGCTCGCCCATCCGCCCCACATCCACCCTCTCCGCCAGCCGGAGCAGGTTGCGAGCCCCTTCATCCACCCTTCCCTCACCCAGCTTCACTTCGAACGCCGCCCAGCGCCCGTCGTTGGCCTGCACGATTGCGTCCACCTCCAGCCCACCCTTCTCGCGGTAGTGAAACACCTCCGCGTCAGCCGCCTGGGCATAGACCCGCAGATCGCGCACGACCATCGACTCGAAGAGAAGCCCCAGGAAGTCGAGGTCGCGGAGCAGGCGGGCGGGCGACGCACGAACGGCCGCCACGGCGAGCGACGGATCCGCCAGGTGCCGGACCGGTTTGTTCCTCAGAACCGACCTCGATCTCAGGTGCGTGGGCCAGGCCGGCTGGTTCTCCACGATCATGATCTAGCGGTCGTGGGAGGTTCGCGGAAGACCCCAACGACAGATTCGGCGCAAGTGTAGCATCAGAAATGGCGTTTCTCCAACGCCATGAATGGCTAGTGGCTCGAAGCGTTGGGACCACGTGCGCCAACAAGCCTCCTGTTCTTCGCGCTCGATCACCCGTTTCGCAAAGGCCCGGTCTCCGAGCTATCATGGAAGCGAACCGACTATGAACCAGGGAGGCGGCAATGAGCAAATCACTCGTAGTGACGGGCATCGCCGTCATAACATTCGGAGCGGGGTACGCACTTGCCGGCGGCTTTGGCGGACCCGACTCGGGTGACGACGCATCGCCGGCGCTCCACATCCCGGTCGCGCTCCAGCGAGCGTGGTTCCCGCCAATCAGCGACTACGACACCGGAGGCCAGCCCCTCGACGACGAGCGATTCGATGGGCTCTTGACCCACCTTGACGTGGCGCTCACCGCCGAGGAGACCCTGGAAAACTTCGGGTTGGAAGCACACGCGCACCTCGATGCATTCCTCCGTCGGCTGGCCGTTCCCACTGTCACGGACGAACAGAAGGCACGAGCCCAGGCGTATCTTGCGGAACAGGCCGAGCGGCATCCGGACCACAGTGCCACGATCGAGCAGCAAGTGCGGATGCTGGACTTCTATGTCGGTACCGGGTCGTCCGCCCCACCGTCCAGCAGCATTCAGTGGCTTCTCTTGGAGGCCTTTGGTGCCGATAACGGCGGCGAGCTGTTCGAGGACGCGGAGGTCGACCGATTGGTCGCCACCCTGGATGTCTTTCTGAGTCTGCCCGAGGTGGCGGCGGACATCGAGAAACGAAAGCGATCTCACCTTCTGGTACTTCAGCAAGAGCCTTCAATCGGGGCAACTCAGTCAGGAACAGACGGCGCGGGTCGGCACGTACCTCGATGAGCTCGAGGAGAGGCACGCCAACGCCGCGGAGTTTCTTGGCCGGCAACGCTTCATTGTCGAGAACCAGACCCCGGGGAACGTCGCGCCGAACATCGTGGGGACTGACACCGAAGGCGTCGAATTCGCGCTGGAGGATTACCGCGGCAAGATCGTCGTGGTGGTCTTCTCCGGGCAGTGGTGCGCGCCCTGCCGCGAAGAATACCCGTACCAGCGTGCCATGCTGGACCTGTTCGACGAGGAGGATATGGTGCTCCTGAGCGTGAACAGTGACGCCGCACTGGAGACCGCCCTCGACGCCAAGCGGACAGAGGGCCTCCACTACCGGACCTGGTGGGACGGCCACAGTCAGCCCGGCGCCGTCCTGGCGGCAACCGACGGGCCGATCGCGACCGCGTGGGGCGTCCGTGGGTGGCCGATGTCATACGTCCTGGACGAGCAGGGGGTGATTCGGTACGTGAACAAGTTCGGGGGTGACCTTATCGCGGTCGTCGACAAGCTGGTGAAGGAGAAGCGGAGTAACGCGTCATAGACGCTTGGCAGGCCCATCCGAAGTCAATGTGTCCACTCCACTTTACATTTTGACAACCGCACTTGTCATTTTGGAGACGCCTCGGCTTCGCGCTCGGTCATCTCAACCAGCATGCGATCCACGGTGGCGATCAGATCGCCGCCGCGTTTGTCCACATGGCTAACCACACCGTCCGCGTCGAGGATGAAGATTTGCGGCCAGGTCATCACTTGCCAGGCGGTGGCGATCGGACCCGCGGTCGGAATGGCGGCGTGCCCGTCCCACCAGGTGCGGTAGTCAAGTCCCTCGTCGATCTTCGCTTGCCGAATCGTCTCGAGGTCCCCGTCGCTGTTGACTCCGAGCAGCACGACCGGCTTGTCCTTGTACAGCTCGAGCATGAAGCGATGGTAGGGGTATTCCACCCGGCATGGCCCGCACCAATGTCCCGAGAAGATGACTACCACGATGTTCCCGCGGTAATCTCGCAGTGGGAATTCGATTCCGTCGGTGTCCTCGCCCACGATGTTCGGAGCCACCCCACCGGGAATGAGACTGCGGAGTGTGTTCAGCTCCTTGTCCACCGTCTCGGCGAACTCTTCATTTGACGCCTTGATCTCATCCATCAATGCGAACACCCGATCATTCTGCTGGTCGGTGAGTTCCGCTCGCTGGAGGATGCGACTCAACTCGCCGAAGTAGCGGCTGGCTTCCTGGCCGAAATCGTTCGCGGTCTCGGGCATGGTCAACGCTGTATGGATCCAGGTGAGCAGTGCGTCGACGTGAGCGTCGGTGAAGACACCGCCATCGGTGATCGAATCGAAAGCGAAAGAGGCGCTCTGGAAGCTCCCCGGACCCCATGAGAAAACGGGAGTGCTGGGCATGGCGTCGGCATAGAGGACCGTCAACGAGGCCGCGTGGTGAGCGATCGCATTGCTGTGATCCGGGTGCCGTGCCTGGAGTTCCTCCATATACGCCGCAATCGTCTCACTCTGTGCCTCCGTGATCCTGGGGCGCACCAGGCGGCGGACGAAGTTCCACAGGTGGATATCGCCCTCCACCCCGAAATCGGCCAGCGTCTCCTCGGCATTCAACGCGACATCCAGCGCAGCCATGAGCGCTTCGAAGCCCTCGTCGTCCAGCGGTTGTCCGCCCGTCTCGTATTCGGAGACCGGTGGAAACCACTGTTTCAGCGCCGCGGCGGGGAACACGATGTCGGGCATCTCAGCGGAAGGCGTGGCCGGGTTCGTTCCGCCCACGGCCCGCACCGCGAGAACCCCCAGGACGAAGCCGACGAGCACCAGGGCGCCGGATACCAGACGCTTCTTCATGCGACAGTCTCCCTATGGGATTCCGACCACGCCACGGGTTGGATGGTCCACAGGGGTCAAGGTAGTGACCGATGGTCCTGGTGGCAAAACCCGCTCTCCCGAAGCGTTTTTAGTGCCGCACCAACGCCTCCACCTGCCGCGGGATGTCGACGAGTTCGGTGCGGGCGAAGCGTACGCTGCCCTCCGCGTTCAGCACGAAATTCGTCTGGACGGCAAACACCCCGAACGCGTCCGTTGCCGAGTCCACGAGGTCATGGTACACGGGATAACTGATCCCGTGCTCCTCGACGAACGCATCCATCTCCGGACCGGGCGGATCTCTCCATGCGATGGACACCACCTGTGCGCCCAAGGGCTCCAGGGTCTCCTGGAGTCTCACTACATCCGGGATCTTCCGGATGCACGGTCCGCACCAGGTTGCCCAGAAGACGAGGGCGGTGGGCTTGCCCGCGGTCAGGTCGGCCAACGCGTGGCGCTCCCCGCTCGCATCGGTCACATGGCTGGCTGCGGGGGTCCACTCCACGGCATTGGACAGGACGAGCGCCAGCACTTCGGCGCGAGTCGCTTCGAGCAACGCGCTCCACTCCGGGCTGTCCGAGGTGTGGCCGACCGCGCCGGCAAGCGAATCGGCCCGGCTCCGGGGAGTGTTGGGGTCCGACGCCACCACCGCGTAGGCACGGGCAGCACCCTCGATGTCCCCTTGGCCCAGCTTTAACTCGCCGAGGGCTTCGTATAGGTCGGGACTCGCCGATTGGGCCGTCGCTTCCTCCAGGATGCCGATGGCTTCGTCCTGGCTCGCGTATTCGCTCAGAAACCTCGCGTAGTCCTTCAGAAGAGCGACGCGGCCCAAGGCGACCGACTGGTCGTGTTCATTGACGGTTCGCCCCAGCGGGCGGATTGGACTCCGCTCATACTTGTCGCGTGCGATCTCAATCGCTCGCTCCCGGCGCTCGGGAATCGCGACGACCGTTCGCGCCAGATAGATTCCCGTAAAGCCGTCGTACGCACGCTCGGTCCACCGGTCCACCACCGCAAGATCCGAGGACTCGATGGCGGCCTCCAACGCCAAAGGGGCGAACGGGGCAATCTTCCCCTGCGCGTCCGGCCAGTGCCGCTCGAACTCTTCGAGCACTGCCTCCGGGCCTTCCGCTCGCCGCTGGCCATCCAGGGAGAATGTAATGTTCAAAGCCCAGTCGTCCGTACCGATCGTCGCTACGGAGACCGCTCTCCAGTAGGAAGCACCCTCCGAGTCGCGGACGGCCGCGGCGTAGTTGGAGATCGCCTGCACCGTTGACGCCGGCAGGTCCTCACGATCCCTGTAGCGCTCGTGAATCGCCGCGAAGTTCTCCTGGTGCCATGCGAAGAGGCTGTCACCGTTGCTCGATCCCAACGCCCGTCTCTGGAAGGAGCGGAGACGGCCCCACCCGTCCAGTGAATCGGGGTACAGTTCCATAGCGCGCCGGAGCGCCTCCAGTGAGGTATGCACGTTCCGGTCTTCGAACTCGTCGGCCCGTCCCACGAGCCCGTGGTAGAGGGGCGTACCGTCCGCGTCGTGCACAAGCAGATCGAAGAGTCGGCCGCCATTGGCGTCGAGGCGCTCGCCGGCGGCATCCTCGACCACGAACGCCGCGTATACGGCGGCTTCCGGCAGAGTGAACCGGGTGGTAAAGGTGCCGCCGGATCGCGCTTGCATGTTGGGGATTGCAAGCAACTCGACCTCGCCCCCAGCGGTCCGGTACGTGCCGCGCAGCACAAGCGTGGATTCGTCCGCGAGGGTGGCGACCGGAGAATAGCTGACGGTGACATCGGAGCCCGCCACCGGGGTTTCAGGGGAGAAGCGAAGTCCGCTTTCCCGTGAGCAGGAGAGCAACGGCAAGACGGCAAGCATCAAGCCGATGCCCGTCAGAGTCGTCGAACGATGCCTGACCATGTCGATTTCCATTCCTTAGCGAGACTGAATCGGGGACAAGCTGACAGTCCAGGAGGTATCCAATAAGAGAGTGGCTCGCAATCAGGAAAGGGTTGCTGTCGTCGCGCTAGCGAGCGGCGCGAGCCAACCCTCACCGCCCCAACCCGAGATCCCCAATGTCGTACCAGTCCAGCGCCCGGTCTGGAATCCCGTCGGCATCGTCCGGGCCGACCTCCCGCTCGACCAGAACCACCAGAGTCGAACCCAGGAGGTCGAAGCCCCTGATGCGGTCCCTGACCCGCACCGATCCGACGTATTCGGCATTCTCGTACACGTCCAGGTAGGACCATTCATGCGTGTCGCGCTGCGTGGCGATCCAGTAGCGGTTGGAAGAGTCGAACAACTGGTTTTCCGTGCCCAGATGGTAGGGCTTCGGTTTGGCTCGATAAGCTTCCAGGCTCTCGTCGACGAACGAGCGGTAGGTGCCGTCCGAAGTCCCTTGGAGTGCCCTGGTCGCTTCTTCGGGAAGCAAACTCCTTTGGACAGTCCACAGTCTTTCTTCCTCCCTTGCCACGTCCCGTTCGTCCGGGAATTCCGTCGGCGCACGCAGCACCGTGGCGTCGCCGGTGTCGCCGACGAAGATCAGATGGCCTTCGCAGGCCACGAAGACCCATCCCCCCACCCGGTCGGGGATGCCCCAGCCGATTTCCCCACACGCGACACCCCAGGGCCCGATCGGTGAAGCTTCCTCCCGCACCACCTCCCCGGAGGCGAGGTTCACGTCGTACCGGATCATTAGCGAACCGGGGATCCAGCCCCGCCACAACACACCCGTGAGAACTGTGTCGAACGACTGGAGGGGATGCAGGAACGGCATCCGCACCTGCGATACGTGAGCACCCGATGGCTCGAAGACCGTGAAGCGGCCCAGCACCCCGTCATAGACCCCAACCGTTCCGTCGTCGCCACGCAAGAGGTCGATGTTGCTGTTGTCAGAACCTCTCACGCCAAACTCGCCCGGACCCTCCCCCGCTCGGCCGAAGACTCCCACAACTGCACCCTCCGTGTTCACGCAGCGAACCCGGGTCTCGTAGGAATCGACTACGCACGCGACGCGCTCGTCCGCAAGCAGCGCGACCTGGTGGCTCTCGCTCGGCGGCAGGGCGGCGGTGCCGATCACCTCACGGGTGGAGATGGTCTCGTCGGCAGGGGCTTCCTCCTGACTGCAGGCGCCGGCGAGGGCCAGAAGTGCTGCGACGGCGGGTATCAGAACAGCCTTCATGGGACTGAAGCGGTGCTGTGATGGCTCGGGCTTGTACGGCATGAAGCGAATTCTCCCGGTTGGACGGCCGCGATTGGTTGCAGATGGCCCAATGGTGCGGTGCTGCCGAAGCGTGCGCAATTGCGGCAGAGATTACCTCCCCGCCTCATACACCACCACATTCTCCACATCCATCTCGTCCCTGCAGCGGTGGGGCTTCATGGTATTGGCCTCCCGGGGTGGCGGAAACTGTGAGGGTCGTCCCCGGGGCTGTGGACAGTCGCCAATGGGCGAAGGGTTGCTTAACGTGGGTGGCTGCCGGCCGCGAGGCCCCGCGTTCGGGGTGATCCAGGAACAGCATCTGACCGACTGTCAGACGTGCCGGCTCGGGAACGGAGGTTGACCGGTGGGGAAACTCGCAGGAGGTGTCGCCCTGGTGGGTGTCGCACTTTTCATGGTGGCCGGGTTTCTGCGTGCGGACGTGGATCCGCTCGCGCCGGCTACGCTGGTCGCGCTCCTGATCGCGGCGGGGCTGCCGGCGGCCGGCGGAAGCTGGTTGCTGGCGCGACACTTCGGGGTCGGACGCCGCATCGAAGCCAGGCGCGAAGAGCTGCGCCGCGACACGCTCGAAGCCGAGATCCTGAAGATGGCGGAGCGGCACGGCGGCAAGCTGACGGCGGTAGAAGTGGCCGGGGAGTTGGCGGTGCCGGCCACGACGGCCGACGAGGTTCTCAACGAACTGATGAGGCGGGAGCTGGCCGAGATCGAAATCACGGACTCGGGTCTCCTGGTGTATGCGTTCCACGACTTGCGACATCTCTCCGAGAAGGAGTCGGCGCGGGGATTGCTTGAGCCGTGAAAACCGATCGAGGCGAGGAGGGCGTTGGGCCCATGAGCGAGACGCGCTGGCCGTGCCCCGTGTGTCTCGGGGTGAAGATGGAGAAGACGGTGGTCGGGAAGGGTGAGGGCGGCCCGGACTCGCTGACACTGGACCACTGCGCCCGTTGCGGAGGCATGTGGTTCGAGTTGGGAGAGGTGCAGCGGCTTGGCTTCGAGCGGCCCGAGTCGCTGTGGTCCGGGATCGCGGTCCGCGATGAGCCGCACCGTGCGCAGTGTCACTCCTGCCGGGCATTCCTGGACCGCGACGAGCCCAAATGCGGCGCTTGCGGGGCCAGGACGCGGCTCAAATGCCCGGCCTGTGACACGAGGATGCTGCAGGTTCGCCAGAAAGCGCTCACCCTCGACGTGTGCAAGCGCTGCAAGGGCGTGTGGTTCGACCACCATGAACTCGAGGAGATCTGGAAGCTCGAACGGAACCAGATCGTCGCGAAGCGGGCAAAGGGTGGACAACTCGCGCGGCGGACGGGCCTGACGGGGGAGGAGGTCCTCTTCGAGACGCTGTTTTGGACACCGGATCTCCTGTTCGTGGGGGCGCACACGGCCGTACACGCTGCAACCGCAGCTGCGCAAGCGGCCCCGGCCGCGCTGGATGCGGCCGGCAAAGCGGCAGAGAGTGTGTTCGAGACAATCGTAGAGATCGTGGCCAGCATCTTCGGATGAGCCGGGTCATGGGTTCCCCGAGGCCGTAGCTCCTTCGCCCTACCGCAACCTGCCCCCCGGAATCCCCCTGGTGATCGTCACGTCCGCAGTAGCCTCGCCGGGGAGCGGGCCTCCGTCCCAGTTCCTGATGATGGCCCGGATTCCCCCCGAGGACCGATCCGTCACCACGGCCATCCCGGGCTCGCCTGCGCGGGTCACCGTGTACTCTCCCTCGGGCCCGGTGAGGACCATCCGGTCCAGGTTGCCGGCCCACTCGGGATCGTAGGGAATGAGGAAGACGAAGGTGCCTCCGCCGTCCGCCAGCGGTGTCGGCGAGAACGCGAGGGAGAACCTGGTCTCCCCCCCGGCGCCGAGCCCCTCGACCCGGTAGGGACCGTCCGCCTCGGGAAGCGCCACCGGCCCTTCCAGCACGAACGCGGGGTCCAGCTTCAGACGTCCCTCACGAACCGCGCCCCACACCACGAGAACCTCACCCCGATCCGGAGCGGCGACAGCCCCTGCATCCGCATCGTGGTTAACCCCGCCATCTCCGTTGAGGCGGTGGGTCATGGCCTTGTTGAAGTGGTAGTCGCTGATCCAGACATCGTCGAAGCAATAGCCCATTATGTCCTTGGAGCTCACCGGATCGAACAGCCGGCCCACGGCGATGTCATATCCCCAAACTCCGATTGATCCCTCCTCGTACGGATAGTCCGGGTCCCACATGATGGCGCCGCCGCAGGGGGCGTGGTCCAGATTCATGGCGTGGCCCATCTCGTGAGTGTAGATGTGTTCCTCGTCCACCCCAACGCTCACCGGGTAACCCAGGCCGGCTATCCCGCGTACGGCTCCTGGCGACGAGCCTACGACACCGTAGTAGTAGCCGCGGCTACCCTCGAGCTCGTGCAAAAGCTCGATTTCGCCGATCCACTGGTTCCATCCGCTGGGGGTCCGTAGATCGGCGCTGGTGGTGTAGGTCTCATGGACCTCGACTTCCATGGCTCCCACCGGCAGTATGGTCCTGGCCAGGCGCATCTGCTCGCTATCGGGGTTCGCTCCGTCCGTCCATGCGAAGACCGACGAGTCCGGCGACAGGAGCGCGATGGTCGGAACCAGGATCAGGCGGTACAGGGGCAGCTCCACTACGTCGAGCTCCAGCGAACCGTCGGGCGGATATCGGAGTGGGCGATCCGAAGCCAACGGCAACAGGCACTCCGAATCGAGCTCCACCACCATGCTGACCCCGGGCTGAATGACGGATCCGGGAACTTCAATGTTGATAGACCCATTCAAGTCCGACTCGTCGACGCTGGTGGGAATCCGCTCCGCCGCCGAACGGGCAAGTTCCCGGAAGACCACGCGGTCGTCCCGCAGCAGCGTGAGCCGAACCGCAGGATCAAGGGAGTTCGTCCGGTTCCCGGTCAGAAAGATCCGCAGGACCGCTGGCCGGCCGGCAATCAGGCGTGTCGTGTTCTCCCGGTCCTGCACGGCCTGGGTCAGATAGATCACCGGCTCGGTCAAACGCACCGCGGAAGGATGGACGTGAATGCACGCATCCGCCGTCAGTCCGGCCAACTGGGCCGTGATGTCCACCCTGCCGTCGTTCAACCCCTTCAACGTTCCATCACGACCTGCTTCCACGACGGTTTCGGGCGACGCATTCCAAACCGGCGGCGCCCAGCCCGGGTACATGAACACTTCGCCGTCCTGGTCCTTGAGGACAACCGCCAGCTTCGTCGATTCTCCCTTCCTGAGCGCCGTGCGATGGGGAGAGATCGTGGCAGCTCGGTCGGTATCCGGTCTGCTTCCGGGCCAAGGTCGACGCAGCCGCAGAGCAGCACGGCACCCGCCAGCAGTGTCCTCGAGAAGGGTGGAACGGGCCGGGCAGGCGTTGGCCGCTGTTTTCGCATAGTAACTATTACGTTCGGCCACTACATTCGTTTCGTGCGAATTCTGGGACGCGTCCATGGCGGAATCGGCCAAGCGGTCGAAATGTACACTCCACTTTACTCCAGACCACCGGACTCCAGCTTGATCCACTGGCCCGCACGGGGTAGCTTGGCCGCGCGGTTGAAGGAAGCGGGTCCGCCCCTCGTAGTTGCCACATCGCCCCCCAGCTGGAGCCTCATGCATCGATTTGCCTGTCTTACCCTGTTCGCGGCCTGGCCGCGACCGTTTTGTTGCCCGGCGCACCCGCCCAGGGCCAGCAATTGGTCCTACGGTCTTCCCTCGCCGGCAACCGCTGCCTATCAGTTGGTGGACACGACGAGCCTGACCATGTCCTTTCCGGGCAACACAATGGAAGCCGGGGGGAACTCTTCCTTCACCTACATGGTGACCTTCGAATCCGGCGGAGAAGGGGTGCAGGTTGCCGCGGAATTGAGCGCTTTCGCGGGAAGCTCGTCCAACCCGATGGCAGGGACCGCTTCCGTATCCAGGGCACAGGCGGGCGTCGGAGACTTCGCTCTGGTGCTGGGGCGCCAGGGACTGGCGGAGGTCGTCTCGACGTCGCGGCGTGCGGATAGCGACCTTCCCTTGCTCGTGAACCCCCACGCGGTGCTGTTCCCGCGCCTTCCTGCGGGTGAACTCGCGGTCGGCGACTCCTGGACCGACACCGTGACCACCTACCTCGGCGGAACCGACGCCGAGAAGGTGGTGGTCTACACCTACACCCTCGCCGGCGATGCCAGCGTGGATGGCCGGGCCCACCTCAGGATCACTGTTTCCGGTGCCAACCATAACGAGCCCCTTCGATAGCACGATGCCCTCGCACTTCGACGGGGAGGAAAACGGTTTCTTCCTGTGGGATGTTGAACGAGGGCTCGTAGCGGAGTCGGAGGTTTCCGGCAGCTACGAAGGAAGCATGGACACGCCGGAGGGAGTAGCGTCGATGGTATTCACCGCAACCACCCGGGTCAGACTGGAGAACGCCGGCACGGCGCGCCGTTGATGATCGAGCGCAACGCCGGCGATGGAACGCTCGGGAGCTTTACGACGCCATCCAGGAGGTCGATCCCGACCGTCCCTTCCACGCGTGCGCCGCCGTCATGAAGCAGCAACTCGGATTCGCCGATGCGGCGGCAAATCGTACATGACGTTTTGCCTAGTCCAGATTACATTCCTGCCCCTTGTCGCCCCTGAGGAGAACAATTCATGATACGTCTCGCGCTAGTCGCGGCACTGTTGGCAGCCTGCGGTGATGCAAGCCCGCCCGGTCAATCCGACGGTCCTGTACCCGTAGATTCGGCCCAGGCCGGGCAGATACTCGAGATCGACTACGACGCCGGGCGGGTCGTGATCGATGACGAGTCGCGGGGCATAACCTCCTTGAGCATCGACCACGAACGGGGCATCCTGTACGTCCGGGACTACGAGGAGCCAGAGGGGGTTTTGGCCTTCTCGCTCGATACGGGGGAGCGGTTGCGAACCTATCGGGTCCCCACGGGGGATGGCCCGCGAGAGCTGCCCGAAGGGATCTTCGAAATGTCGGCCGCCTCGAACGGCAGGCTGTACGTGTCCGACATGATCAGGGTCATCGAGTTCGGTCCGCTGGGAGAGTACGTCAGCACCTGGGCCCCGAATGTCCCCCCGAGCAGGGGGGCGGTATGCGATTTCGACGGCCAGCCCGCCGTTCCGACCCTGGATGGCGTGATCAGGCGTGGCGAAGATGGCGTCGGGGAGGGGATCGGCCCGAACGTGGTCGTCGGCAACGACCTCGGCGAACGGACGGAGGACGAACTTCGTGCCGCAGCCGAGCGGTTGTTCTGGACTCGCGGGATGGTCTGCACGGCAGACGCTGCCTTCATCGTGATGACCTACGCCGACGAATCGGACTCGGTCACGGTCTACGACAGGAGCAACGAGGAGGGCAGGCTGCGAATGCCAACCGCCCTCGCCAGGGATCAGGCCAAGACGGTGGGGCCGCGTGTGACAACCGACGGCCGCGGCAACATCGTGCTTCTCTCCGTTGCCACCGTCGTGCTCGTCCGGGATGGAGGATTCACGGTCATGGGCGCCGTGGTCGATCCCGGGACCGGATGCCACGCGACGATCCGCAATCCTGAACGGGACATGTTCGAGCGATCCTTTCGGGGCATCTATCGCGACAGTGCAGTGGTGGCCGTCATATACTTCGAGGAAGGAATCGAGGACGGACGAAGAGCGGTCACCTATTTCGACCATGCCAACAAGGTGGCCCTCCATCCCCTCCGCCGGGTGAGCGGCGAGCCGTGCCCGGGCATGCTACCGTCGGTGGGGTCCTCCCCCGCTACCTCACCTCCACCGGCAACCTCCTGACCACGATCGTGGGCACATCCAGCTCGTCTCGCTCCACGAACGCGACCAGACCATCCGGTCCGAATGCCATCGGCATCCCCGGAGCACCCGCGGCGAGCGTTCCACGGTACTGGCCGTCCGGGCCCAGGACATCGATGGGCCCCTCGTCGTCCCACGGCTCATCGCCCCGCCGCTGAACCCAGAAGGAGCCGTCCCAGGTGGCCCGCAGTCCCCGCAACACGGGGACCTCGGCATAGAATTCCGTTTTGTCGATTTCCGTCCGCACTTCGCTTTGCGCCTCCTCCATGAAGACTCCCGCGAACTCTTCCGGCAGTTCGGCCATCAATTCTGCGGCCTCCTCATCGAACCGCTCAAACAGATGCTCAATCACAGCCGAGCGAATCCCCGGAGTGACGGCCTCGGGATGCAGCGGGCGTTCGAGCACACCCTGCGCGCTGCCATCAGGATCGACAAGATTGATCTCATAGGCCGTTGAGTCGAAGTAGCCGATGGTGCCGTCGGGCAGCACGTCCCAGGTCACCCTGGGTGCGAAGTGAGGCCTGTCCTGCTCAGGGTCATCGGGCGGAATTCGCCTTGCCCGCGCGATGGGTTCCGCAACCGCGACCTCTCCGCTCAGGTCCAACCGTTCCAGCTTCCCGATCTCTCCCATGACATCGACCTGCTCGCCGCCGAGTGCCTCTGCAAACGCCGAGAAGAACATGGCTCCCACCCCGGGTCCTTCCGCGATCACCGCCCCGCCCCCTGGATCGGCCCTGAGCTTGTTCCGCGCTGCGGCCATGCCGGCTTCATTTGCAGTGGAACTCATCCTGATGTACCGCTCCAGTGCGCCGCTCGGCCCGAAGAGCTGGTACGCGGCGTGCATTTGATCGACCACGGCAAAGCGACCGTCGCGCCAGACCACGAGGTCGGATGGGCCCTGGAATTCTCCCGGTCCCTCTCCTTCCCGGCCGACGGTCATCACCAGGTCCCCGTTGGGGTCGATGACCACCACGTGCGAAGCCTCGCGGTCCAGGACGTACAGGTTGCCCCGGGCATCGAAGCCCATGCGGGACGGGTTGGTGAATTGCGCCCAGTCGGGTGCGGCCAGTCCGCCCGCGCGGTAGACCTCGGGCAGGTCCGCGGCCAGCGGCCGATCCTGGGCCTGGGCGACCGGCGACATCATGGCGGTCCAGGCAAGCGCCGTGGTCCCCGCGGCCAGCAGCGACATGGCGAGCGGCTGGCGGACGACTGCGCAGGAGAGATTCAGATTTCGAGCAAGGGGTGCCGTGAGGCTCACGATCGGCTGGAACATTCCTGCAACCTTTCTTTCCGGGGTATTCTCCGGTCCCGAGCCTCCGCTCGGGTTGGGGCCATAGTGCCCCTGCGGGTTTACCTTACGGTTGCGCTGGCTCAATTGTTCCGTAACGTACGAGTAGGAGCGCGGCGCGGCCCCGTGCAAATGGGTGACGTCAAGTCAATGTTAAAGACAGCAAGAAGATCGCTGGTCGGAAAGGTGTGAGTTCCATGAAGATCCTACGTGCAGTGGCAGGTTCGGTATTGCTACTTGCGGTGACGGCATTGCCGGGCGACGGGCAAGTCATTCCGGGACCCAACGGCCCGGTCGAATTCATCGGATTGCAGAACTGGGACGCCCAGGAGCTGTTCGATGCCATCCAGGAGCTCGATCCCGACCGTCCCTTCCACGCCTGCGCGGCGGTCATGAAGCAGGATCTCGGGTTCGCCGATGCGGCCGCATTCCTCTTTGTGACCAGCCTATCCGCCGACAGTGAACGGTACACGGTCGTGGTCGGCGTGGAGGACGGCACCCGCGTGCGCTACAGCCCGACAGGAAGCGAAACGGTCGTTCTACCGGAGACCTGGGAGAACCTGAAGACAGTGGCCGGCAAGGACATGAGTACGTTGGACGCGGCCGCGCGCGCTCCCGGCGGCCCCACGGACAATGCGCGCGGGCTTGCCGAATTCCTGGGTGCCGATACCGAGGCTCTGGATCAGGTGTGGGACCTGGTCGGCCGCGCACAGAGCGAGGGGGATCGCCGCCTCGCCCACGAAGTGCTTGCCAGGGACTCGGCGTCGTCGGCGCGGGCGGTCGCGACCCTCGTCCTCGGCAACTTCATCGACGACGACACCTCATGGCACGCTCTGGTCGGTTCGATGATCGATCCCCACGCGCGAGTCAGCACGGTGGCCCAGAGGATGCTTGAGGCGCTGATCACGCAAGGCGCTGATCCCGTCGATTGGTCCGGGGCACGCGCCACTCTGTCGGCGCTCTTCGGGGGCACCAATCCGTTCGCATTCAAGGATATCCTGGAGGTCTTGGTCGCTACGGACATCGACCCCGAGTTCGGGCGACAGTTGGTTCGAGAGAGCCCCGACCTGCTCCTTGCGCACGTCGGAGCGGAGCATGAACGCACCCGCGAGCCGACTCTGGCCTTCCTGAGAGCCGTGAGCGGCGAGGATTATGGGGCGGATGTCGAGGCCTGGAGGGCGTGGGTGAACGATCGGCCCCTCGAAGGGTCGCCATCTCCACGGTAGCGGCCCGCGAGCCCCGCGTCCGGGGTGATGGCATCTGTGAGGATCTTTCCAAATACTGGCCCGCACGGGGTAGCTTGGCCGCGCGGTTGAAGCAAAAGCGGGTCCGCCCCTCGTAGTTGCCACATCGACCCCCCAGCTGGAGCCAACCATGCATCGATTTGCCTGTCTTACCGTGAACGCGGCACTGGCCGCTACCGTCTTGTTGCCCGGCGCACCCGCCCAGGGCCAGCAATTGGCCTACGGTCTTCCCTCGCCGGCAACCGCTGCCTATCAGTTGGTGGACACGACGAACATGACCATGTCCTCTCCGGGCAACACAATGGAAGCCGGGGGGAACTCTTCCTTCACCTACATGGTGACCTTCGAATCCGGCGGAGAAGGGGTGCAGGTTGCCGGGGAATTGAGCGCTTTCGCGGGAAGCTCGACCAACCCGATGGCAGGGACCGCTTCCGTATCCAGGACACAGGCAGGCGTCGGAGATTTCGCTCTGGTGCTGGGGCGCCAGGGACTGGCGGAGGTCGTTTCGACGTCGCGGCGTGCGGATAGCGACCTTCCCTTGCTCGTGAACCCACACGCGGTGCTGTTCCCGCGCCTTCCTGCGGGTGAACTCGCGGTCGGCGACTCCTGGACCGACACCGTGACCACCTACCTCGGCGGAACCGACGCCGAGAAGGTGGTGGTCTACACCTACACCCTCGCCGGCGATGCCAGCGTGGATGGCCGGGCCCACCTCAGGATCACTGTTTCCGGTGCCGGTACCATAACGAGCCCCTTCGATAGCACGATGCCCTCGCACTTCGACGGGGAGGAAAACGGTTTCTTCCTGTGGGATGTTGCCCGAGGGCTCGTAGCGGAGTCGGAGGTTTCCGGCAGGTACGAAGGAAGCATGGACACGCCGCAGGGAGTAGGGGCGGTGACATTCACCGCGACCACGCGGGTCAGACTGGAGAACTGAGGGGCGGCGCTGGCTTGCGCGTTACGAGTGAGCGGACCCGCGGGGTAGTTTGTGCCGCCCGTGCCCACGCCCTACAGTTTCCCCCTGCCGATCACTTCACTCTTGAATGTGGACCCGGAAACCATGCGCCCGACAATCGCCCGGACTCTCCTGCTGCTCACCCTCCTTGCCACCCAGGCTTGCGGTGCCGGCACGCCCGCCGACGAAGCGCTGCAGACCGAGGTGGCTGCCGCCCTCGATTCCCTGGTAGCCGAGCTCGTAGCGGATCGACCCGCCGACGCGGCTGCGTATGCGGAGCGCCTGCAGGCTTACCTGAAAAACCACCCCGCGTTCTACGGCAGTGCCGCCGCGCTTATGGACGAGTCTGGCACCGTCACCGCGAGCCCGTACGTCCATCGCTCCGGCGACGGTACCAAACTCTCGATCTTGCCCAGCCCGACTACAACATCGAGGCGCAGGAGTGGATCACGTTGCCGTTGGCCGCGAACGGGAGCACTTGGACTCCTCCCTACTTCGATGAGGGCGGTGGTGAGATCTGGATGATCACGCGCTCGGTCCCGGCGCGCGATGATGGAGGCATTTTCGCCATCGTCACCACCGATCTGCCGGTGGATGCCCCCGGCGGGTGATCTGACGACGATGCGGAGTGCCGGTCGGCGGTGACGGTACCCCGCCATCTGACTCCAATTGTCATGTCAACCTTACAGTTTGTAATGTGAACATGACGGATTCTTCGAGCCTACCGCCGCTCCTCCAAAACTACCCGGAACAGGACGACCTCGTGGTAGTCCGTACTTCGCACCGTAGCGACCAAACCCCCGTGCACGACCTTCGGCAACAGAACCACGTCGACCTCCAGCTCGCTGACCAGTTCGCAGCTGTCGTTCACCACGTGCAGCCGTGTCCAATCGTCCCCGGGATCGATGAACGCGTTGAGGAACAGGCCCTCCCCGAGAGGGAGAATGGCGATGGAGTGCACGTACTCGCCCCAGCGGATACTGACACCGTCATCGACTTTGTCAACGACGTCCGACGGGTCCGTCGTCAGTTCACGCGGCCCGTTGCAGACGCGGACGGTGTTGAGTTGCTCGTCCAGGAAGGTCAGCATGTACGGGCTCTTGGTCGAATGGATGTAACCCGAGCCGGTTTGTGTGAGGCGTCCGCCGAGCAGGGAAGCCTCGAACCCGTAAAGGTCCGGCGCATCGATCGGCATCCCCGCTCTCTGCAGGATCGAACCGTCGGGACCGAGGACCCTCACCGGAAAGCGCTCCCCAGGAGTGAACGCCGCCACCACCAGCGTCCCGTCCGACCGGGGGATCATGGAGTTGACCTGCCACGACGGAGGAATGCGGATGTCCCGCACCCAGTCGTGGTCGGGTGAGAACACGGAGACCAGCGATCGCTCGGTATCCCAGATGAAGACGGAATCCCCTGGCGCGACGGCGATCCCCGAGGGGGCGCCGAACTCGCCGGGCCCTTCCCCCCTTCTTCCCACGGTGGCGAGGTACGCGCCCGAACGGTCGAAGACCTTGAAATGGTGGCCGAACGCATCGGCCACGAGGATGCGCCCCCGGCTGTCCAGGGCAACGCCCCTGACCCTGCCGAAGGCGTCGTGTTCTCCGGTCAGCGACCCGATGGACAGGACCTCTTCCAGCCTCAGTTGCTTCTGGGACTCGGAGGGCCGGATCCTGGCGGACTCCTGGGCGTGGATGGTGGGCGATACGAGCGGCAAGGCAACGAGAATGGTCATCCAGCGGTTCATGGGGGCCTCCTGGTTCGAACTGTACTCCTAAGAACGTAGTTGATAGTAGGAGATGGTTCGGGGAATGTCAAGGAGGGGGGTGTCGCCCGCTGTCCACGTTTTCGCTTCGGCCTCGCCAGGTTGTGGTCGGCTGAGACTTCGCAACGGACGCCGCCGATTTGGCATCCTCGTAGTACAGCAGCAGCAGGGCGGGCGACTCCGGCCCGCGATTCACCAAGACCACCACCAACCGCCAAGAGCTGCACATGAACCAGACCGATCCCCATCCGAACCGAGCATCCGGATTCCCCAGACGCGTCGCCTCGTGGGTCGTTGCCCTTCTGGCGGTGTTTCTCGCCTATTCGGCCACCCACTTCTGGGGTCGCCCGGATCCGGTCGCGGAGTTCCTTTCGATGCTGGCCAGGAATCTGCCTGGCTACGTAGCCCTCGTCCTCCCGTTCGCCGTGTTTGCCGGTGCCCTGAACACGCGTGGCCTTTTCGGTGGGGATCGCGCCGGATGGCCGCTCGGCCACGGGATCCTCCTCGTGATGCTGTCTCTGGCGGCATACGCGCTGGGGGCACTTGTGGAGCCCATGTTCGCCGGGTGGACCGGCTCGGACGCGGCGTTTCCTGCCACGCTTCTCCGCACCGCGACGTTTGAACGCGCCGCTGCGGAGGCTGCGACGGGCAACGAGGCCGCACGGCACCTCCGTCGCGCGGCCCGGGATTTCGCCCCGCTGTACGTGCCGATTGCAAACGCCGGGCTCGTCCTGGTGGCTGCGCTACTCGGTGATCTGACAGGCCGGCTGACCCGTGCAATGTCCACCTGGCCCCGCTATGTGACGCGTTGGCTCGCGGGCGGACTGCTCTTCGCCGTCTTCTGGATTCCGGCGATTCTGGCCAACGAATTGGTCGCGTACGACGCGGCCTGGGAAGGGCTGCTCCTCGTGCTTCCGCTGTGCCTGCCGCTTGTCTCGGCGGTGATCCTGTTCGCCGTCACTCGCCCGGACCGCGGACCCGTGCGTTGAGGCCCCAGGGTGGCGATGCCGGCTTCGACCGGAAACGCTTTCGCGCAGGGGACCACGCGCTGTTTCGCCGTCTGGTGCGCCAGACATCTCCGCGCATGCTCCGAGTGATCCGCGGCTTCGCGCAGGATGGCGACCACGCGGACGAACTGCTGCAAGCATGCTGGATCCACATCTACCGAAAGCGTGCCCGCTTCTCGGGGACCGGATCGTTTCTTGGGTGGGCACTGACCGTGTGCCGGAACGTCTGCAGAATGGAGGCGCGCAAGCGGCAGCGCGTCCCCCTGATTCGTCTCGACGACCACGGTGACGTCCCCGACCCGGCTCCCGGACCAGCTGAAGAGAGAGCTCGCCAGCAGCGGGCGGCAGCCCTCTACGCCGCGCTTGAACGCCTCACCGCGCGGGAGCGCGATGCCATCATGCTGCGGATCCTCGAAGGCCGGAGCACTGCCGAAGTGGCACGCTTTCTTGCAGCGAAGGAGGCGTCGGTGCGCTCGCTGATCCACCGGGGCCTGAAGAAGCTGCGCCAAATGGGCGAGCTCGCCGAACAGATTCGCTAACAAAGGAGAACCATGATGAAGAAGATGCGAAACTTGACGCGCCGGGCGCGCGCAGGTCGCGCTGAAGTGGACGCAGAGACGATTGACCGGCTGGTGTCGGCGGTTGTGGACGATGATCCGGGGCAACTACCGGATCTGGCGGACAAGAGCCTCGACCAGGACGCCGCTCTCGATATCCTGCACCTTGTCACGACGATCAGGCGAATCGCAACCTCCGATTCGGCGCTTCCGGAATCCCGTGTGGACACGATCATGGCCGATCTGCGGCGCGAGGCGGAAGGCGTTCGCTCGACAGGCGTGTGGCGGGATCGCCTGGGCATGGCTGCGGGCTTTCTCGCTTGCACGGTGACACTGGGAACCGGCCTTCTCCTGGTTGGTGGTACCGGCCTTCCCGGATCACCGGCGACCGGTGCGGCCGCGACGCCGGCCGTGGCCGCGGCAATCGCGTCTGCGGCGGCCCTGGTAAGCCTGATCCTTCACAGGGACTCGAGGGTGCGTGCACCGGTCCTCCCGCTGCTGGCTATCGTTGCGCTCACGACGGGAGCATGCGCTCCAGGGTCAGCGGACAGCACCTCGACGGTGGAGATTGCCCCGTCCGCGATGACAACCTTCGAGCAGGGCGACGAGTTGTGGGGAGTCCGCGACATCGTCGAGTCCGGCGAGGTGATCTGGACACTCACCGGAGCCCCACCCTTTCTGCGGGCGTACGATCGGTCCGGCCGCGTGCTCGCCGACTTCGGCACGTCCGGTGAGGGGCCGGGGGAACTGCGAAACCCCTGGACTCTGGCGGCATCGACTCCCGCCGGGGGCGTAATCGTCTGGGATCACGGTTCTCGCAGCCGTTCCGTGTTCGATGCGGCGGGTAATTTCGCAACTTCAATGCCCGCGCCCATCGCCTCGGCGGGAATCCGGGCCGATATCAGAAGCGTCACCTTCGGAGACCCTTTTCGAGTCGCCGAAGACGGCACTGGACTCTGGGTGGTCAGTTATCCCGGTGGGCTTAGCCAGGCTGACGACTTCTGGAACGGCAGAATCCTGCGCATCGCCAACGGTGAGGCGGAACCGCGTGTGCACGTGGACTTCGCCGCCGACCTCGATGGCGCTGCAAGCCGCGTTCCCGCCATGGGTCTGGCTCCTGTGCCCCTGTGGGACGGGTGTCCGGACGGAAGCGTCGCCGTCCTCGACCCGGTGGACCGCATTCTCCATCTCTACCCGCCAGGCGGCGGCTCGGAGGGCAGGCGGATCCCGCTCCCTTGGAACGGCCGCCCGCTCTCGCACGAGGAGCGTCTCGGCTATGTCCGGGCGATGATGCGCACGGAGACGAGAGGAACCGACATCAGCGACGCCGAGATCGAAAGAGCGGCCGAAGACGTGCTGACTCGCGCCGGCGACCAACTGCCGGTCGACGCACCGATCGGCATCGATCTGCACTGCACCACCAATCGGGTCTGGATCCAGGAGTTCGACGGTTCGTCCCATCCCCTCGGATACGGGAGGGCCTGGCGGACTGTCTCCTCGGGCGGTATGACCCCCTACTTCCAGAGGGTCGTCTTTCCGGACGGGTTCACCCCCTACCGCATAACGGAATCGGTGGCGATCGGCGTGTTGGCGGACTCCTTGGACCTGCAGCGTGTTGCGGTCGTGCGGCTGGCGTCAGGTCCGGTCCGGCGCCGGCAACCGCGATGATCCCTCTCGTTCTCATGGTGCCCATTCCTTTGAAGGAACCGCAACTGACTTGACAAACCTACGTGCCGCCCGGCGGTTTGTGGCTTGCGCACATCCGGGATGAACTCAGCGTGGAGTACGTGCAGTTGTGGCCGCTGGAGCGGAAATGATATACGATGAGATATAAAGTGACTGTCAATATATTGTATTGTATATCGCGACTGCTCGGTCGGCCGCTCGTCGGCAGCGTGGGATGCGCCGTGGTCGTGCTGGGTACGGCGTGCTCTCCAGAGGGGGCGCCGCAGGAACAGAGACTCCCCGTCGTCGACCTACGGGCTCGCCGGCGACTCCACGCTTTTCATCGACAGCAATATCCACAAGTGGTTTCTCATGGTGGGTGACCGCATCGTGGAGAGTATGGATCGATACGCGTTGATGCCGATCCTCCTTGGAGGCGGTACCGAACCGTGGGGCGTGGACCGGTCAGGCCGGGTCCTTGGCACCGAGGGCTTCGCCTACCAGCCGGGTGTGCCGCCCGATTCGCAGACAGAGGCTGACTCGGTTCGGATCCTTCTTTCCGGAAGCAGCGTCCTCGGTTCCAGCGCGCAGATCGAAGCGGGGACAGCTACTCCCGAGGCCACGCCACTCCGCCCGGCACCGGGTGGCATGTTGCTGATCGTGCGCACTCCGACGCTCGAGGCTCCCGGGAACCGCTACGACCTGATCGACCGCACCGGGGAACTGCGAGGAGTCATACGCCTGCCGGCGGACCAATCCATCGTAGGGTTCGGATCATCGTCGCTCTACGTCGTGCGCAAGGACGAGATGGATCTCCAGACTCTAAGCCGCCACCCATGGCCGCTTAGCCCCAGTTGAGGAAGGAACTTTAGCGAGCGCGCATTCGTCGGGATCGAGCCTACCCCATCACTCCCGCACGATCCGGTACCGCACAACCCGCTCCACATCGAGCTCGCCCCGGGTCACCGCCCAGACGTAGTCGCCGTCGAAGACCGGGTTGATCGACGCCATGAAGTCCGCAGGCGCGTTGACAGCACCGAGGTAGGTTCCGTCCGGCTCGAAGACGTCGAAGCGCACCTCCTCGCCGAGTGAGGGGTCCGCGGCGTCCCGGACTTCAGACGCCAGCTCCACCCAGATCCGTCCGTCTCGTCCGATGTGCAGGGTGTTGAACACCGGCTTGGTTTCCGGAATCGGCGGTCCGTTCCACTCCCAGTCCGGATCCAGGTAGCGGAGATCCTCCGTGATCGAGGCGCGGTGGTGATCCCGCTCGGCGGGGGAGACCGGAATCGGATCGACTGCGCGCTCGATCCGGAGGACGCGGTCTCCGATTTGCAGATCGATGCGGTAGTCGCTGGAGACTCCCCTCACGATCCCTCCGTGCGGGTGGCCCGCCCACAGGGCCTCCGGACTGAAGGGCAACGGCTCCGTTCGAAGGCCGCTGCCTCCCGACGGGGTTGTGAATGGGGCGCTGAGTTCGGCCTGGTCGAAACCGACCGCGGGGCCCGGGAGGGTGTCGAGATGCGTTCCATCCGGTCCGTGGACGATGACGACGCCCTTGAACATGTCTTCCGCGGGCGCGGATAGTGCAAGGTGAAGGGTATAGGTTCGACCGGCGGTGTCGGTCCAGAGGCGATGGGACCCGGAGGGGTTGTAGTTCCGCAGGGGCCACTCGTCCCGTTCGTTGGTTCCCGGGCCGAAGAGATTCACCCGCCCGTTGCGCCCGTCTGCAACGACGAGACGGCCATCGGGCAGGAAGGCCAACCGGTCGGCGAGGGCCAGCTCCCCCGGTCCCTCGCCACGGCGCGCCAACCTCCTGACGTAGTCGCCGAAGGCGTCGTATTGGAGAATCTCCTGAGCCTGCCAGTCAAGCACGTAGACGTTGTGGTCGTCGTCGACCGCGATCGATGCCACGGCACCGAAGAGGTATTCCTCCGGCCCGTCGACCTCGCCGATCGACACCTCGGGCTCGAGGGTGGCGTCCACGCCCCACACGCTCCCCGAGTTCGTGCGCACAACGATGGTATCGCCGATCGTGTCGACGACGACATCCGGTCGGCTGCCTGCAGGGGCGTCCGGCGCGCAGGCGACCGCTGCCAGGGTGAGTGCGGCGATCAGGATGCAACTACCCAGTCGGATCATGTCTTTTCCCTTTCTCCTCAATCTACAGCTTGCCCGAGCCGGGAGGCTGTCCCAACCGTAGTTGGAGGTTGCGGTGGCTCTCGGTTGATTCATGCTACGCGGCAACCTCCTTTCCGTCAACCGGGGGAGTGCCGAGCTCGTCCAGGTGCGCCTTGAGTATCCAGAGGTCCTTGTAGCCCATGATCCTGCGGTAGCCCTTCTCGGCGTCCAGGAACGAGGCGGCCGCCCAGCGCAGCGCCATGGACCCGTCTCTCCACCGGGTCACCCGGCCTGTGCGGCGGCGCATCCCCGAGTGGACGTTGTCGATCACGTTGGTCGTGCCCAGGCACCGCCGGAGCGCCGGGGTCAGTCCGATCCCGCTGACGGTGAACATCTCTCCGAGCCCTTCTCGCAGGCTTCCCGCTGCGTCCGGATGCTGCTTCTCCACCCAGGATGCGAACTGCTCGATTCTCGCCTTGCCGTCCTTCGCGCCCAGCTTCCAGGCGGCCCGCAGCACGGAGCGGGCCTGGTCGTGGAGTTCCTTGGGCAGATGGCCGGTCACATTGCGCATCTTGTGGTTCCGGCAGCGCTGCACGAGGCAGGCGCTCCCGAAGACCTGGCCCACCGCTTTGCGCAGCGCCTTGGAACCGTCGAGGACGAACAGCCTCGCCCTCCCGGGGTCCAGGCCGCGCTCGACGAGGCTCTCGAGCAGCCCCAGCGCGACGACGGCGTTCTCGCTCGCGCCCTCCCGGAGGCCCAGGATCCGCTTGTTGCCCTCGTCGTCCACACCGAGCGCCGCGAGGACGTGGTGGCCGCCGAACTGGATGCCGTCGACGTAGACGATCAGATAGTCCCGGTCGTCCAGTTGCCGCTCCGCCAGCTCCTTGAGGCGCTCGCCCGCCGCCTCAGCCGCCTGACGGCTCACCGAGGACTTGCTGACGCCCGCGGTCTCCGCCATCTCCCCGATCGCCTTGCCGTAGGACCGCGTGCTCAGGCCGGCCAGCAGCAGTTCAAGCATTCGCTCCCCGAGTCCCGCCGGCCGCCTGAGCGCCTCGTACGCCGGGATCGCGAGTTCGCCCTCGCCGGCGCTGCGCAGCCGGGGCCTCTCGACCCGGACGGCCCGGTCCGCCAGGTACACCCGGCCCCGCTGCCGCCCGTGGTACGCCGCGCCCCCGCCCTTCCGCTCCTTCCCCGGCTGCTTCTCTCCCGCGACATCGGCGGCGCTGATATCCAGCACCGCCTCGATCGCCGCGCGCCCGATCACGTCGATGATGTGATCCAGCGCGCCTCCCGCCAGCGCGAAGACGTTGACCAGCGGGAGCAGGTAGTCACGCCCGTCCCTCGCCAGCAGCTCCCTAAGGTCCGCCTTGTCCGGATGGCCCTTCTTTTCGTACCTTCTCTTCATCGTGGTGGTCTCCTGTTGGGGTTTTCGCTGCCTGATTCTAATCTGGAATCAGGTCCCCGGGAGCCACCACGATTCTCTTCCCCCTCAGGGATACCTCCAACTATTCCTGGGACACCCTCCGAGCCAGGGCGAGTTCGCCGAGGGGGATGGGCTTCGTCGCAGTTCAAGCGCGACGTCAGAAGGGCCAGCGGCTCGCGAGAGGTTCCCTGCGGTGTTCGTCATGTCCGGCTCCTGATCCGCGGGCTCCCAATGGCACTTCATGGCCCTTGTTTCGCCCCCGTGGGCAACCTTGTGACCAAAACGAATGTCCCTCTAGCGTAACGAGAGCCTTCGGATTCCCGCCCTCATTCAGGAGCGCCAGCATGACAGCGAACCGCCTCGCCACCGCCACACTCCTTGCAGTGGTCGCCCTGACCTGCGACATCACCGCCGTGACCGCCCAGACCATCGTCGAGAGCGATTCCCCCCGCGATGCGGACCTGGTGCTCGCCGACGAGCCGCTGGTGCGGGTGGGCTTGCTCGACGGCCCCGACGAGTTCCTCTTCGGCAACATCACCGGCGCCGTCCGGCTTGAGAACGGGAGCGTCGTGGTCGCGGACGAGTCGAACTATGAGATCCGGATGTTCGACGCCCGCGGACGGCACGTGTGGACGAGCGGACGTAAAGGCGAGGGGCCGGGCGAGTATGAGGGGATCCGCCTGATGCGGGGCTGCCCGGGAGCGACGGTCACGGTATTCGACTGGAGCCAGGATCGGATCACGCGACTCGGCCCGGACGGCAGGGTGATCGACACGCGGGTGCTCGCCGGAGCACAAGTGAACCCGTACAACGACCCCACCTGCGCGCCGAACGGCGATCTGGTGTTCGACGAATGGCCGGAAAGCGAGTGGGATGACGAGGAAACCGTGGCGCTGGGTGAGTTCTATCGCTGGAAGATGGACCTGAGCCTGGAACGGGACGATGGCGCAGTCACCCTGGCCAGGGGCATCCCGGGGGCGGAGCGCTTCAACTACGGCGGCGGCTCGGGCCCGCGAACGTGGGGGAAGGACATTGCCTTCACGGTCACGGCCACCGGTGTCTGGTACGGATCGGCCGACGACTACGAGCTGGAACACGTCGACTGGAGCGGCCGCGTCACGCGCATCGCGCGGTGGGCCGGACCGGACCTCGAGGTCACGCGCGAGCATCTGAACCGCTACCGCGACGCCTACCTGGCCCGGTACGAAACGGCCGAGGAGCGCCGAAGCTTCGAGAGGGAAAGGTGGCCGGATATTCGGGACGACCTGCCTGAGAGCTTCCCCGCCTACGTAGCGGAAGGGCTCCTTTCGCTACCGGACGGCAGCGTGTTGGTGGTGCCGCACTCCTGGCGAGACCTGGGAGGGCGCGCCGAGTTCCACCTGCTGGGTCCCGACGGCACCTGGCTCCACCGCCTCACGATCCCGTCCGGCCGGACCCTCCTCGACGCAGGCCCGGGCTGGGTGCTGTTGCTCGAGAAAGGCGAGTTCGACGAACAGAGCGTCGCGGTCTACGAGCTGGTGGAGGGGTCGTGATGCGGGCCGCCCGCACCGCGCTAACCCTGGCCGCGCTGCTCACCACGCCGGGCACCACGCTTCCCTTCCAGACCGTCATCGAGAGCGACGCTCCCCGCGATCCCGACCTCGTCCTCGCCGCCGAGCCCCTCGTCCGGATCGGCGTGCTCGATGGCGCAATGGAGTACATCTTCGGAAACATCACCGGTGCGATCCGGCTGGAGGACGGCAGAGTCGTCGTCGCGGACGAGTCGATCTTCGAGGTCCGGATGTACGACGCCGCCGGGCGACACGTGTGGACGAGCGGACGCTACGGCGAGGGACCGGGCGAGTACAAGGGGCTGCGGCTGCTGCGGGGCTGTCCGGGAGCGGCGATCACGGTGTTCGACTGGTATCTGGACCGGATCACCGAACTCGGCCTGGACGGCCGCGTGGCCGACACCCGGACGCTCGCCGCCGCCGGAGTGAATCCCTACCAGGACCTCGCCTGCTCGCCGGGTGGTGACCTGGTGTTTCAGCCCTGGCCGAAGGTCATTCTGGATCGAACCGTAGCCGCGGGCGAACACTACCGCTGGGAGATGGTGCTGAATCGGGTGGGAGTTGATGGCGTGGTCACCCTGCGCTCGGGGATCCCCGGGGCGGAACGCACCAATTTCTCGGCCGGCTCGCGTCCCAGAATGTGGGGACGGAAGATGGTGTTCGCGGTCGCGCCCACGGGGGTGTGGTTCGGGTCGGGCGACGACTACGAACTCGAGCATGTGGACTGGCTGGGCAAGGTCACGCGGGTCACGCGCTGGGCCGGGCCGGACCTGGAGGTCACCCGCGAGCACCTGGACAGGTACCGGAACGCCCTGTTGGCCAGATACGACGAACCTGCGGAGCGCCGGCGCTTCGAAAGGGAAGGCTGGCCCGATATACGCGACGGGTTGCCAGAGCGTTTTCCGGCGTACGATGCGCTCGTCCCGCTACCGGACGGCAGCGTGTGGGTTGTGCCGCATCCATGGATGTTGCGGAACGAACTGCACCTGCTGGACCCGGACGGCGTGTGGCTTCGTCGGCTGACCATACCGGTTGGATCGACGGTCCTCGACGCGGGCCCGGACTGGGTGTTGCTGCTTCAGCGCGGGGAGCTTGATGAGCAGAGTGTGGCGGCTTATGAGGCGGGGGTATCTTTCTAAACGTCAAGAGAACATTGCAAGATGTCATGTCCTCTTTACCTTCAAAGTGCCCGGAGCGCCGCTCTGCGTTGCACGAAAAGCTGATTCAGGAGCGCCAGCATGACCGCCACCCGCGTCGCCACCGCCACACTCGTTGCCCTGGTCGCCCTGACCTGCGACATCACGGAGGTTGAAGGGCCCCCAGCCGACAACCCGGACGCCGAACCGGGGTTGACGCCCTGGATCGCCCAAGGTCTCTTCGAACTGAATCTTACCCGGGATCTCATCAATCAACTGAATTCCAGACTGATTCGGTTAGAGGAAATGCTGGTCGCCTACCAGGATATGCCGATGTCCCGGTACGACGACCGGGAAGCTGAAGAGAACCCTGACGGCGAAACGACCGAGAACCGCGGCGAAACGACACCGGCGATTTCCCAACTCGCTCCTCAAACCATCGTGGAGAGCGAGTCCCCCCGCGAGGCCGACCTTGTGCTCGCCGACGAGCCGCTGGTGCGGGTCGGACTGCTCGACCCGACGAATTCCTCTTCGGCAACATCACCGGTGCCGTCCGGCTCGAGGACGGGAGCGTCGTCATCGCGGACCAGTCGATCTTCGAGATCCGAAAGTTCGACGCCAGCGGGCGGCACGTTTGGACGAGCGGGCGGAAAGGCGAGGGGCCGGGCGAATACGAGGGGCTCCGGCTGATGCGGGGCTGCCCGGGAGCGGCGGTCACGGCATACGACGGGCAGTTGGACCGAATCACCGCCCTCGATTCGGACGGCGTCGTGACTGACACACGGGGGTTCGGCGGGGCCGGTCCGTACGGGGCACCCGCATGCTCGCCGGACGGCGACGTGGTCTTCACTGCCTGGCCGGACACTGAGTGGGAGCTCACTCTAGCCGAGGGTACCAGGTACCGGTGGGAAATGTCGCTGACCCGGGAGCGGGACGACAACGTGGCCACCCTGCGCTCGGGCATCCCCGGGACGGAGCGCTACATCTATAGCGAGTATGGTGCCTCCCGCCCGGTGACGTGGGGGAAGGACATGGCCTTCGCGGTCACGGCCACCGGCGTCTGGTACGGATCGGCGGACGACTACGAACTGGAACACGTCGACTGGAACGGCCGCGTCACGCGGATCGCGCGGTGGGCGGGACCGGACCTCGAAGTCACGCGCGAGCACCTGAACCGCTACCGCGACGCCTACCTGGCCCGTTACGAGACGCCTGAGGAGCGCCGAAGCTTCGAGAGGGAAAGGTGGCCCGAGATTCGGGACGACCTGTCGGAGAGCTTTCCCGCCTACGTATCGGGAGGCCTCCTGCCGCTACCGGACGGCAGCGTGTGGGTGGTGCCGCACGCCTGGCGGGACCTGGGGGGTCGAGCCGAGTTCCACCTGTTGGGTCCTGACGGAGCATGGCTCCACCGCCTCACGATCCCGTCCGGCCGGACCCTTCTCGACGCGGGCCCGGGCTGGGTGCTGCTGCTTGAGAAGAGGCGAGTTCGACGAGCAGAGCGTGGCGGTGTACGAGCTGGTGGAGGGGTCGTGAAGCGATCTGGCGCCGCGCGGAACACAAGCAGGGATCCAGGCCGACAAGGAGGGATTGGCATGAAGATGACTCCCGCAGACTGGCTGATACGCATCTCGACCGCGCCGCTCCTGCTCGGCTTGGCGGCGCTCTCCTGCCAGGCGGACGACTCGCAGGCCGGCGCTTTGGCCGCTCAGGTCCGAGACAGCGCCGGGATCCGCATCCTCGAGAACCCGCGTCCTCCCGACGGCTCGCGGCTGGCCTGGCGGATCGGACCCGAACCGGAGGTCTCCATCGGGGAGCGGGATGACGAGGAGCCGTACCTGCTGTCCTCGGTGACGGGTGCGATGCGATTGCCCGACGGACGTATCGTCGTGGCGAATCGGAGCACGAACGAACTGCGCTTTTTCGATGCGCTGGGAACCCACCTGTCAACGCGTGGAGGGAGCGGCGAAGGACCCGGCGAATTCGAGAACCTTCAGGGCATCCGGTCGTGGCCGGGCGACTCGATCGCCGCATGGTACGGATCGCGTGCGGCCGTCTCGGTCTTCGATTCCGAGGGCAATCATGGACGCTCCTTCACCATGGCGGACCATGGCGAAACGCGCGGGTTCCTCTGGAGGCCGATGGCAACAACAGGCGACGGCAGGGTGCTCGTCAGGTGGTCCCGGGAAGAAGAGGACACCGTCATGGTGCAATTCAGGGATGGCGAGGGCCAAGTGCACAGCTTGCTGGGGACGCACGCGGGTCTGGAGCCGTACATCTCCCCGGACGGACGCCTGTTCGGCAAGATCTTCGAAAGAGCCCGGGTCCTGGAGCTGTGGGGCAGCCTTGTCGTCATCGGTACCACGAGCCGCTACCAACTGAAGGCGTTCACTCATGACGGCACGCTCGCCCGGGTCGTCCGCCTGGACCATGAGCCGCGCCCGGTCACCGACAACGATGTCGACGCCTACATCTCGGGAATCCGGCCGATGCCGGGGCAGAGTCCCCAAGTGATTCGCCGCCGATACAGATCCGTACCCGTCGCCGAGCACTTCCCCGCGTTCAATTCGATCATCGCGGACGGGGCGGGTCACCTCTGGGTGCGGGAATACGACTTCCACGACGAGGAGAGGCCTGCACCGCTCTGGACCGTATTCGACGTGCAGGGACAGGTGTTGGGATTGGTGGAGACGCCGAAGGACCTGGAAATCTACGAGATCGGCGAGGACTACATCCTGGGGAAGAATCGGGACGAACTCGGCGTGGAGTCAGTGCAGCTCTGGCCGCTGGATCGGTCGGGAGGATAGCGCCGCGCCGCCCTCGGTGCGACGCGGACGCGGGGACTATCCACGGCCTGCCAGCCGGTGAACCCTCACGGTCGGGACCCCCAGCTCATCGCGGTGAATCCCGTAGACTCGACCGCGCGCGACCTGGCTGAGCCCGAAGCCGTCGGGCATCCGGACCACGCCGAGCCAGCGTCCCTCGGAGCTTAGGACGGTCCAGCGTTCAGGGGCGGGATCGGGTGGGGGAGGGGTGCGAACCCAGATGTTTCCCTCGTCGTCGGCGAGCAGCCGGTCGAAGAAGGCCTTGTGCTCGGGCAGCCAGGGGAAATCGTCGAGCTGAATGCGGCGGCCGCTCTCACGACCAACCGGTTGTTCCTCGTTCCACCGCTGTTTTTCCTCGGCGGTGATGGGGTCGGGCGTCGCGTGCCAGCGCAAGATGCGCTTCAGCGAACCGTCGGAGGCGACGATGCGAAGCTCCGTCCGCTGGGAATATCCGAACAGCAGATCGTCACCCGTCAACCGAATGGGCAGAACGCGTGTGGTCCACGGGACGGCCCGGGAAAAAATGCGTTCATATCGAATCTCGTGCCCCTCGATCACGCGCGCGACGGTGTCTCGCCCCATGAAGGACTCGTCCGTCCATGCGAAGTCCCAATAGGTCAGTCCCTCCGGCCCCTCCGGCTCCGCGGTCCGATACCGATCGTCGGTGACCAGAAAGCGCCGGCAATCACCGGACCTGAGAAAGACGCTCAGGGGGGTCTGGGTCCGGCCGTCGACCGTTGCAAGGCGTCGAAGGAAGCGGCCATCGGCAGTGAAGTAGTTGTACGCATACGCATCCGCCGCGATGATCGTGTCTCCCTCGCAGACATACACGGTTGAGAAGTCATCGAGTTCGCCCGGTCCGTCGCCCTGTCCACCAAACCGATGCGTGTACTGCCCCGCGGAATCGAAGACCGTCACCTCGGAGGTGGTGATGTCACCAACCGCCAGGCTCCCGTTGGAGAGGACATTCAACCCCCGAACGCGCCCCCAGGGAGGATGGTTGGGATCGTCGCCCCCGGCAGGTCCCGCCCCGATGGCCAGCTCCGGCTCGGCGGCGACGGTCCAGCCCGGCTCCGCCTCCCACGCGGCGCGGAAGCTCTCCGGGATCGCGACGCCGGCGCTATCGGTCTGAACGAAGTCGGAGTCCTCCGGCGGTGCCTCGCACGCGGCTGCAAGGCAGGCCAAAAGCAGGACGGTCGCTACGTGTCTGAGCCGAGTCATGGTGGGTCCTTCGGTTGCGGGCCGGACCGTCACCCTAGCCGCGGCGGCAACCTCCCCGCAACCACACCGGGCCACCGTTGGCCGCGATGGAGTGCACGTACTCGCCCTAGCGGATACCGACTCCGTCATCGGTTATGTCAACGACGTCCGACGGGTCCGTCGTCAATTCGCGCGGCCCGTTGCAGACGCGAACGGTGCTGAGTTGCTCGTCCAGGAAAGTTGACTTGACATCCGTAAACCGTCCCGTAACACTATACGGTGCAGATCCGAAACGTTGCCCACCGGGGCCGCTACCATTCGCTCTGGAGCCCAACATGCGCATGCGGTTTCTGAATGGGCGGTCGGACCTGTCCGGCATGATGGCGTTGCGCATCGAGAAGGCGTTTGGGGTCAGGCAGGTGTAAACCCGACATTACAAAAAGCCAAGCCCAGATGACATTCGGCTTTGGGCAAGGAGAGAAAACCATGACTCGACTCAGCGTCACCGTGACCGGCCTGCTTCTGGCCTGCCTGTCAGCCGCCTGCGATGCCCCTGCCGGGGGTCCCGCCTTCCTTCAGACCGACAGCGCCGGGGTCGCGATCCTGGAGAGCTTTCAGCCGGAGTGGAACGACGAACAGGGCTGGACGGTCGATCCCGAGCCGGAACTCGCCATCGGCGCGGGTCCAACTGGAGGCGACGACCCCAACCACCCGCCCTGGGGGTTCATTCGGGAGGTGAGCGTCCTCTCCGACGGGAGTATGGTCGTCGGCGATATCACCATCTCCGAGGTGATGGTTTTCGATTCTCTGGGGCAGCTCACCCATCGGTTTGGGGGAAGGCCGCTTCATTCGACGGCTGGCAACGATTGACGGCCGGACCCGGACCCGCCTGAGCGTCTTCCTTGTCTCTGGTGACTGCCAGCGCTTCCTGGTCAGCGACGATCGGTATCGGGCGGCGGCTCCGGAGGGACCGGAGGGTCTGACCTACCGGGTATATGCGTGGACGGACGACTCCTTCATTGAGCGGGACACGGTTGCGCGCGTGCCCAACGACCACGTCTACCAATTCGACATCTTCACTCCGCGTGTCCCGTGGACCAGGAGCGTCTCCCCCTTCCGGTTGACGGGCGACGATGTGGTGTTCGGCTACTCCCAGCGGGCGGAGCTTCGCGTCGTCTCCACCGGCGGTGAGCTGAAGCGCATCCTGCGCTGGCACGCACCGCCCGACCCCATTACCGCGGAGGAAAAGCGGCGATGGAACGAGGATCAGCGGGTCGGTGAGACCGGTCGCCGCCTACAGCTCAGCGATATCCCCTGGCTTCCGGAGCACAAGGCGTTCTTCGACGACCTGCTGGCCGACGACGAGGGGAACATCTGGGCGCGCGCCCTTCCCCCACCCGATCCCGCACGCGAAGGATGGACCGTCCTCAGTTCCGCGGGACGGTGGCTCGGTGCGATCGAGATGCCGGAAGGGTTCAGCCTCAGCCAGGTTGCGCGCGGCCGCGTCTACGGTATTCACCGCGACGAGTTGGGCGTCCGGACCGCCCGGGTCTACCGCCTCGACCAGGGTGGGTGAGGCGGACCGGGTCGAAGCTACAAAGTCCGATTCGGGTAGCATCACCCGGACTCACCGCCCCAGCCGGTAGCGAACCAGCCAGGCCCGGCCCAGTTCATCTTCCTTCCCCCACCTGAGACACGAACAGATCGCCCTCCGCCGAGATGACGACGTCCGCCCCCGGGTCCCAGTCCGTCCGCGGATCCCAGGTGAGTTCGGTCGACGCAACCAGCTCCGCGTGGATCTCGGGCAATGCGCCCGGAGCCAGCGTCGGCGTCCCTTCGGCGGTGGAAGCCGGAGTGGAGGGACTTGCCAAACGGCTTTGACCAATGGCTTGCGACCCGTAGTCGGCCCGACAACCTTGAGGTTCCCACGCAACCGAAAGCACCGAAACATGAATCGTTTCCGCCCCGTGATTCACCTCACAGCCGCCCTCCTCGCCGCCGCACCCGCCGCCGCCCAGGAGGTCGTCGAACTGACCGGCCGCGACCGGCAACTGGAACCCGCCTTCGAGGAGGTGTTCCGCGTCGGGGTGCTCGACGGCGAGTCCTGGGAGATGTTCGCAACGGTCCCGAAAGTTGCGTTTGACGCGCTCGGCAACCTCTACGTGTTCGATCGCGCGCCGGGCGTCAACAACGCGGATCTGCGCATCGTGATCTTCGACCGCTCGGGCGCCTTCGTGCGCGAGTTCGGGTCGGAAGGCGAAGGGCCGGGGGAGTTCAATGAGCCGCGCAGCTTCGCGGTTCTCCGCGACGGCACGGTTGTCGTGGGCGACATGGGACACAGAGCGTACCAACTCTTCGATCCTTCCGGCGGGTTCGTGCGCATGGTGCGCATGGGCGAGGTAACGACGAGCCGCCGGTCAGGCAGAGTGATGGTGACCACCACCGTGGTGCCTTTCATTCGTCCCGATCCCCTCGGACCGGCGGTATTTGCTTTGGGAGCCCCGGAATCGGCGGACGGGACGGGGCAGGAAGAGTCGGAGCCGGACTTCCGGACCATCGTGCATCATCGCCTGGAAGGGGAAGAGGTTGAAACCCGCACCGTGGCCCGTGCGTGGCATCCACCTCGTGGAGATGCGGAGAGCAGCCTGAAGGTGCTCGGACCCGACGACGTTGTGAACGCGCTTCCGCGGTTGCGCGAGATCGCAAGCGCGGTATCTGGCCCCCGCCTCTTCGAGCCCACCGTGCGGATGGCCGTGCTGCCGGACGGAGCGATCATCTACGCCGATTCTTCGACCTACAAGCTCAAGATCACGGGTTCGGGAGGGGGCCGGCCGGTGAGGACGATTGCGCGGCCGTTCCACCCGGAGCCGGTGACGGTGCGGATCGAGGAGGAGTACCGGAGAAGGCGGGAAGAGAGGAACTCGGAGTCAAACCGCCCCGCGGGTACGATCAGCCTGGAGATCCAATCGGAGTCCTTCTACCCCGAACTCCCCGTCATCCTCAGGGTGCGCACCACATGGGACGGCCGGATATGGGTCATGCGCCGGGGCGACGAGTTCTTCGAAGACGGCTCCGTTGACGTGCTGACTGCCGCCGGCGACTACATTGGCACCTACCGCGCCGGCGCAACGAAGATGCCCGACGCTTTCGGTCCCGACGGACTGGCGGCGTTCATCGAGCTGGACGAATTCGACGTTGCCACGGTGGTGGTGCGGAGGGTGTCGTAGCCGGCGACCGAGCGCGCCCGCGGTGGTAAGCCGAGTGATTGCCGCTTTAGCAACAATCGTCCCCCGATGGTGTATACCCTACTGTGGTCGACCATGAAGGTGACCCGGACCCGGTAACGGAGAACGATTCGATGAAGTCGCGCAGCCGCAACATCCTCATCCCCGTAGTCCTCCTCACCGCCGTCCAGGCCCTCCCCGCCCAGGAAGTCTTGAACTGGGGCGACTTCGAGCTGTGCGACGACTGCGAACTCGAAGTGCCGAACTCGTCCGTCTGGGCGACGAGGACGGACCCGGAATCATCGAGGACCGCATCCCGGCGGTCGTCTGGAGCGAGGAACTGGGGTATCTGCTCTTCCCTCGGGGCGGTACCCACATCAAGATTTTCGACCACGACGGGACGTTCGTCCGGAGAATCGGTGGTGAGGGCGATGGACCAGGCGAATTCCGCGGTGTCACAGATGTCGATGTCGTCGATGGGCAGATCGTGGTGCTGGACTCGCGGAAGAGAACGGTGGTCATCCTTTCGCCCGCGGGGGAATACATCTCCCAGCACGGCTACCAATTCCAGCCCGGCCGGTTCACGCCCGTTGGTGGAGGGCGGATTGTCGTGACTGCGACAAACTGGCGGTCCAGGGTCATCGACCAGCCGCTCCACCTCTTTGATTTGTCGAGCGGGGCTACGACCCTTGAGTTCGGGGCCGCGAATGCCGGAGGTGAACTGACCGATATCCAGCGCAACTTTGGCGGGATGCAGCAGGGGAGCGTTTTGAGCCGTCCCGGAACTGTGTGGTGGGGCGCGATTCCGACTCCGGCCGTACAGGAATGGTCTCTGGAAGGTGAGCTGGTGCGGGCCTTTGAAGGGGAACTCCCGTGGTTTCCCGCAATCAACGACTTCCCGGACCTTTCGAGAGAACCACCGGCAACGTCGTTGCAGGGGCTGGCGCTGAACGCGGACGACAATCTCTGGATGATGGTCCGCACGGCGGACCCGGATTGGGACGAGGTCGAACTGATCCCCGGTCCGGAGGGGCCCATTTTGCCGCCGGCGAGGAACGACGATGCATTCGACATCCGGCTCGATATCTTCAGCCTCGGCCAGCGACGTCACCTGGGGAAGCATGTGTGGGATGCGTCAACGGTCGCAATGCTGGACCGCGGCGGAGAACCTGCGGTGAGCGCGCTGGAGTACGACGCTGCGATGGTGCCGCAGATTGTGATTTACAGGGTGCGGGTGAGGGGGTGAGAGGAGGAGGCAGGTAGCGCCTGGGTGACTGGGGCGACCGGACCGTGATCGGCAGAATGAGAGTCCAACCCTCTCACCCCCCCGAACGCTCCAGCGACCACATCTGCACATACTGCACATCGAACTCGTCCTGGGTGACGCCCAGGATGTAGTCTTCGCCGATCTCGTGGATCTTGAGCCCATCCGGTGTCTCGACGAACCCCAGCACCCGGCCGGCGGGGTCGAAGACGGTCCAAAGCACGCCCGGCACCTCCTCTCCCGGCACCTCGTATTCCTCAACCCACAGATTGTGCAGGGCATCGGCCATGACGGATGCGATGGGCGGCATGTGCTCGGCGACCGGCACGGCTTCCCAGAGTCGACGCTCGCCCGCCCGAGCCTGCATCGGAAGCGCGGCGATCTTCCGCTCGATGAATGCCTCGACGTGCGCCCCGGTCGGCGGACGCGGGACGTGAGCCAGCCGAACGATTCGGGCGAGGGTACCGTCCTTGGCATGCGCGTGGATCTCGTAGCGGTCCGTGGGACTGATCACGATCAGGTCGCCCCAGGGTTCCACCGCCAGTTGCAAACCAAAGATGCGCCGGTACCGCACCCGGTCTTCAATGACATGGTGTGGCTGGGCGGGATGCACGCCAAGCGAACTTCGAAGGCCGCCCTCCGCGTCCCAGAGTTCGACCGCCACGCTGTCGGTCTCAAAAAAGTCCTGGTTCTGGACGGCCAGAATCGAGGCGTCTCCCGCCACGGCCGCCGGGAGGACGAAGTGCCATGACTCGTCCGACAGCCGTCTCCTCGACGGGAAGGTGCGCGCAGGGATCCCGTTTGCGTCGAACACGGTCACCGTCGGATGCATCAGGGCCCAAACGAGGACCGAGTCGCCCGGCAGGGACTCGATGTCAAGAACGTCGCTGAACTCCCCGGGTCCTTCTCCCTTTCCGCCCCAGGTATCCAGGTACGTCCCGGCCGCATCGAAAACCCTCAACTCGGTCGTCCCTCGATTCACCACGACGATCCGCCCGTCCGTCAGCCTCGTGGCATCCGATACGATGAAGAACATGTAGGGATCCGCCCCCTCCCGCTCGCCGATCGAGACGGCCGGCCCGCGCCCGATCCGCCACCGGAGGCGGGATCCGTCCGCGGGCCGGGCGTTCTCGATGATCCGGATCCCCGCGCTGTCACGGACCTGGGCCTCCAACGCGGTTGAGGGCTCGAGGGTCTGGCCAACGACACCGAGGGCAACCCACACGGTCGCAATTCGAATCTTCATCGCCAGCCCAATGCGTTCACCAATGTCAGTCTCCATGGTTGGCCAAGGTTTGATTCGAGTCGAGACCAGCAGCCGCACTGCCCCCCTACCCAAACTAACTCCCCCGGTTCAGGCTCCGGCAGATCGCCAAAGACGAACAGCAGGCTGCCGTCCTCGGTGTTCTCGATTTCGACGTAGCCTGTCGTGGACAGCTCGGTCAGGCATTTCTCGACATCCGGGAAGGGAAGCCCGGTCGCCAGCACGGCCTGCGTGACGGTCAGGGTGCCGCCATGCTTCTGCGCCGCCCTTAGTAGCAAGTCTGTTACAAATGGGGTCGACGGGGGTAGCGGTTGGGCCGATTGTGTCAACTGGGCTTTACATTTGGTAATGTCCACTTGTCTTGTCATGATGATTGACATACGGACACGGAAAAGCCCCCCGGGCATCGCGCCTGGAGGGCTCTCCCGTCCCCTGCCCGGAAGGATGTCGGCCTACCTCTTGACCACCTCGTCCGGAGGATCACCGGCGATGGTGGGAACCGGCGGCGCCGAGCCGCCCGGATCCGTCGGCGAGGGGCCGATACAGGCGGAGGCCAGGAACACGAGCACGATCGCGCTCGCGGTGATGAGTCGAGTGATTGCGTCTTTCATGATATGTACCTCCTGTGGCATTTGTGTTTGTTCGGCCCGCCCCGATTCGCCGGAGGGGCCGGGGAAGCGTCGGTGCGTCTGGGCTTCCCACCATCACGACGCCCGAAGGTGCTTTGGAGTTTCACGGGGGTGTTTGGTGCACCGGCCACCGTTGACCGAGTGGTGACGGGACTGTCGTAGCTTGGCCCCACCCGCGGTCACCGAGGGCCCGAGTGACCCCCGCGGAATTGTACTATTCGCGGTACACTCTGTACCTTATGAGGTACGATTGGTGGAGCTCAAGAAATTGCCGGCGGTGTTCTACCAGAGTTCGAGCGGCAGGGAGCCCGTCAGGGACTGGCTCCTCGCTCTCGACGAGAAGAGCAGGCGCACTACGAGCAAGGGAGATCACTTCATGACGCAAGAAATGGGAAGAATCGGCTCTTCTTTCGAGGACTACCTGGCAGAACAGGGGGTCCTCGAGGAGACGAGCACAATCGCGGTCAAGCGCGTTCTGGCCTGGCAACTGGAGCAGGCCATGGAGAGACGGCAGATGAGCAAGAGCGCCATGGCGCGGGCGATGCACACGAGCCGGAGCCAACTGGAGCGGATTCTGGACCCGGACAACGACCACATCCGCCTCGACACGCTCACCGCAGCCGCGAACGTGCTGGGTCTGAGTGTGCGGATAGAGCTGGTGGGCTAGATTGCCGCTCTCACACAACCCCACCACCGGAAAGGCGCGGTGAACCCATGGCGACCTCGAACCCTGGAACTGCGACTCATGGTCGCCTGGCAGCGAACCCGGCGCCCCGTCGCTCTCGGTGCACCCGGGGATTTGCCCACGGACTGGCGGTGCTCATGGCCCTCCTCACCGCCTGCACCCCCTCCCCCCCGCCCGACACCCTCCTCACCCGCGCCGAGCGCAGCGACTACCACGAAACCAGCTCCTACGCCGATGTCGTGGACTTCCTGGAGCGCGCGGCGGCCAGCTCGCCGTCTGTCCACTACACCACATACGGCTACACGAACGAGGGACGGGCGCTTCCACTGGCCGTAGTCGGCGACGTCGAAGATCCGAGTCCGGCGTCCGTCAGAGCTTCCGGCAAGACGGTCGTCTACCTGCAGGGCAACATCCACGCTGGCGAAGTGTGCGGGAAGGAGGCGCTCCAGATGCTGCTCCGCGACCTGCTGGCCGGCCGCCACGGCGAATGGCGGGAGTCGATGGTCCTGCTGGTCGCGCCGATCTACAACGCGGACGGCAATGAACGGGTGACCCTTACCAATCGGGGGCGTCAGCACGGGCCCATCGGAGGGATGGGCCAGCGCCCGAACGCCCAGGGTTACGACCTCAACCGCGATCACATGAAGCTCGAGTCGCCCGAAGCGCGGTCGGTGGCGCGGCTGTTCAACGAATACGATCCGCACATGGCCGTCGATCTGCACACCACGAACGGGACGCAGCACGCGTATCACATCACCTACTCGCCGCCGCTCCATCCCAACACACCCGCCGGGATCGACGACTTTCTCCGCGGCGGGCTCCTTCCCCACGTGACGGACGAGATCCGGGACAAGCACGGCTGGGAGTACTACTACTACGGGAACGCTTCCGGGCGGGGTGGGGGCGAGCGCGGCTGGTACACCTTCGACCACCGCCCCCGGTTCAACAACAACTACATCGGTCTGCGCAACCGGATCGCGATCCTGAGCGAGGCATATTCCTACGCGTCCTTCGAGGAGCGCGTGCTCGCGACGCTGTACTTCGTCGAAGAGATCCTGGACTACGTGCATGAGCACGGGGACGAGGTCCGGCGGATCGTCGCCGAGGCCGATGCCGCGTCGGTGGTGGGCGAGTCGCTTGCGTTGCGTGCTGCGCCGGAGCGCTCGGCCGAGCCGGTCGACATCCTGATGGGCGCGACGGTCGAGGAGGCCCACCCGCTCACCGGACGCCCGCTGCTGCTGCGCGCCGATACGCAGTACGTCGTGCCGATGTACGAGTACGGGACGTTCGCGCCGACGCTCAGCGAGCGCGTGCCACAGGCCTACCTGGTCCCCGGGGATCTCGAGGAGGTCCTGACGAGGCTCGCGGCACACGGAATCGCGCTCGAGCCGGCCGACGGGACGCCGCGGGATGCCGAGGCGTTCCACATCGATTCGGTGCGCACGGCGGCGCGGCCGTTCCAGGGGCGCAACGAGCAGACGCTCTTCGGACGCTACGAGGCGACGCAGGTCACCCCGGGCCCCGGAGACATGCTGGCGCCCGCCGACCAGCCGTTGGGACGCCTGCTGTTCACCCTGCTGGAGCCGCAGTCCGACGACGGGTTTGCGAACTGGGGGTTCCTGGCTGACCGGGTGGGGGCTGGGGGGGTGTATCCGGTGCTGCGGGTGCCGGGGGGGTGATGAAGCAGCTGCGGCAGACTGTCCTTAGCCACGATTATCCATCAGATAATTGTCCATTGGCCGCAGGAAAGGAGTTGGAGATCATGAAACGACCTGATCCTGGGTGCCACGGGCACCGACGGCGACACGTTGGCGAAGCGGGTTGGGGAGGAGGCCCCCCGAGTCACCGCCTGGGAGCCATTCTCCTGACGTCGGCCATCGCCAGCGGCATCCTCGGATGCGAGGCACCGCCGGAGTCCGGTGTGGTCACTGTGAGCGACAGCGCGGGGACGAGAATCGTCACCTACACTTCGCTCGAAGACGAAGCCTTTCCGGTGATCGCACTCGAACCGCGGGTGGACACAATCGGGGCCGCGGAGGGCGCGGAGGAGTACTTCTTCCGGCGGATCGTGACTGCGGAGTTGGTGCCTCGCGGGATCGTGACCGCCGATCTCCAGGACAGGGAACTGCGGTATTTCGACGGTACCGGCCGCTTCGTATCGAGCGTCGGGGGCGACGGAGTGGGACCTGGAGAATTCCAGTCGCTGACCTGGATGCAGGGGTATGGAGACAGCCTTTTCCTTGCGTGGGATCAGTTGGCCAACCGTCTCACCAAGGTGCGGTTGACGGAGGCGGGCTTGAGCCATGATTCGAACGTTCAAGGCCCGTGGACCCAGGCCGAGAGTCCAATCGGCGTCTTTTCGCCGGGACGGATCGCGGTGGACAACGCCCGTATGATTCCCGTAGGCGGCCTCGGTAGTTTGAGCGAACCTTTTCAAGTGGTCGTAAGCGTGGTGAACCTTGATGTGGATCCCTCCGCGGAGCGGCTCCGGGACATGGCGACCGTCGTCGCGGCGCCTCATTACGTCAGCCGGGACGGGATGTTCATGCCTCTCCTCTTCTCGACGGGCCATGGCTCCTTCTTCGGAAATGACTTGCTGTGGCTGAAGGACGGCGTGAATGGAGAGTTCCGCATCGTGCGGATGGACGGTGCGCCGGGACTCGTCGTCAGGCTGCCTCCTGGCCGCCGGGTGGCCGATAGCGACATCGCCGAGTTTGTTGAGAGGAACCTTCGGGGCGTCCCGGAAGGGATGGAAGCGCTGACGCGGCGTGGTCTGGCGGAGGTACCCCACCCCCCCTTTGTTCCCCCCTTGCGGTCCATGGCCGTGGACGATGGCAGCGGCATTGCCTGGGTGACGGGCTTCTCGTCAGCGGAGGAACTCGCGCCGTGGTACCTTTTCGACTCGCTCGGTTGTCCCGTGGGGCGGGTGACGGTGCCCCGTGGCAACCGGCTGCTGGACATTGCGGGTCGGCGAATCGCTGTCCGGGACCTGGACGAGATGGACGTCGAACGTATCCTGATCCATCATCTGGCGGAATCCCTGTCGGACCGGATCGGGAGCGGAACTTCCGCCTGCCGCTGATCCCTCTAAACCCCCTCCCACCCCTCCTTGCCACGCCGCAGCAACAACTCCGCTTGCGCCCGATCCCGCGCCGGCACCTCATGGCACCGCCGGCACCGCGCCTCGTAGCTCTCGGCGCCTCCCACCTGGATCGTCGGGCCCTCCGCGGGCGCCGGCTTTCCGTCAATGAGGCGCTGATTCCTCGTGGCCGGGTCGCCGCACACCACGCAGATCGCGTGCAGCTTGTCGATCCGCTCCGCGCGCGCCAGGAGCAGCCCCATGGGACCGAAGGGCTCGCCGCGGAAGTCCATGTCGGTGCCAGCCACGATGACGCGCATCCCGGCATCCGCCAGCGCATCGACAACCTCGCAGATGCCGTCGTCCAGGAACTGGGCCTCGTCGATGGCAACGACCTGCGTGTCCGGGCGAACCTTCTCGGCGACCTGCACGGAGTTGGACACGGGCTCCGCGTCGATCTCCCGGCCGTCGTGGGACGAGATGCGGAACGCGCCGCCGTAGCGGTCGTCGAGGTGGGACTTGAAGAGCTGAACCCGCCGGCCGGCGATGAGGGTGCGCCGTACCCGCCGGATCAGCTCTTCGGACTTTCCGCTGAACATGACGCCGGCGACGACTTCGATCCATCCGTGTCTCGCTCGGTGCAACATGGCCTTTCGTCACCGCCTCCGGATGGGGGGGCCCTCGAAGGGCCGCCATGTCCGGGGTAGCGGCCGCATTGTTTCAAGGTCGGGGGCCGGGACAGGAGAACTCGTCACCGCAAACGGCGACATGTCCAGGTTTTCCTCGTCAAAGTATGCGATTCGATTTGGAATCGTCGTAATAATCAGCCAATGAAGCGACGGGGTCAGGCGATCGGGCACGTACCGGACCGCGAAGTACATCAGGATGGACTCGGCAACGTCTTCTCTCTGTGGATGGTCGCGCGCGTATTCGGAGATATGGACGCCGTCCGCAGCCTGCGCGGCCTGCCAATCGGCAGAGTCGGCGTACAGCGTGTCGAGCGACATGTGCGCTGCTTCGTGCAGAAAGACTTCCTCGATGTACCCGCGGCGGAGGGCGCGGGCCGTGGCATCGTCCTCCGTGTGGATCAGGAGGCCTCCCGTGGGAGAGCTTCCTCCGAACAATCCCTCACCGGCGTTGATCTCCACTTGGCGGAAGTTCGACAGTAGCGCCGCCGGCAGCCGCCCGATCGCCGGCCCGAACCTGTCGACTTCCGTGCGTGCGGCCTCTCTGCTGCCGAACTCCGGATTCAGCTGGAACTCCACCTCCCGTTCTCCGAACCGTGAGTCAAACAGATACGCATTCACATTGATCCACCTGCCCAACCGTCTGTCGAACACCAGCCGGATCCCGCGGCCCGCATAGGTCACGCTCCCGAACGATGTGGGATCAGAAGCGGTGATGATGTTCGCAGTGATCCACGGGGTTCCGGAGAATGGTGGCTCGCCCGTGTGCTCAAGCGCGAAGTCCAGCGTGCGGTCCGCGTCCACCGTGATCTCTGCAGATTGGCTCAGGTAGCTGGGCCAGGCCGTGACCGTGACCGTTCGCGCTCCCGCGACACTGGGAAACCGATACTCCCCGTCGGCACCGGTCGTCGTGGATTCCCCCGTGCCCTCCAGCCGCACGGTCACGCCCGGAACCACCATGCCCTCCCTTCGAGGATCGCTCACCGTACCCGACAGCGTGAATCGGGGTGGCTCGGTCGGGCCATCGGTGCAGGCGGCCCACATCATGCAGGCCAGCGCCGCGGACACGAAGAATACTGTTTGGCGTCGCTTCATCTTGCCTTTGCGGGACCGTGACGTGGCGGTTTGGCTGTGGGACAACCTAGTTGCGGCGGGGGTGGTGCCATCGTAGCCGCCTGCCGGGAGACGATGTTGCAGCGAGGGGTGGTGAAGGGTTGCACCGGTGACACGAACGCGGTCATGAACGCTGCCAGGATCCTACAGCAACCCTTTCTCCAACCCAACTGTCAGGCATATCCTGCATTACCACATCAAGGACGACCCGGCAGCCAGCGACGAGGTGCAACCATGCGAACAAATACCTTCGCCCTTGTGTCGGCCGCAACCACCGCCCTTCTCGCCGCCTGCGGCACCGATGCAGTTCCTCCCGACGCCACCCCCAACTCCGTCGTCGAAACCATCGGCGACACCACGGTCGTCCGCACCCTCTCCGGAAGCGTGTGGGGCACGGAGGCCACGCTCGTGCCCGAGATCGCGATCGGCGAGTTGGACGGTCCCGAGGAGCATCTCTTCGGCAGCATCCGATCGATTGCGGTAGGCGATGACGGAACCGTCTACGTCCTGGACCTGCAGGCGCAGCATGTCCGCGTCTTCGATTCGCTTGGGGTGTACGTGGAGACGCTGGGACGGCGCGGCGAGGGTCCCGGCGAGTTCACCGAAGCGGAGGCCATCGCTGCGCTGCCGGACGGGCGCCTTGCCGTGCGCGATCCCGAAAACCAGCGGGTCACGGTATTCGGCCCCGGGCAGGGCGAGATGGCCGAGTGGAGGTACACCGGGACTGTCTCCTCGTTCTCACCTCTGTACGTCGACACGCGCGGCCGGATCCATCTGGTCGCCGGCGACCTTGTCCCGCGTGGACGAGCTTGTCATGGAGATCATCGTGCTGGGCCCCGACGGGACGCATCTCGACACCCTTCCGGAACCCCCGAGCGACTACGAGGCGCCCTACGTGAGGGCCGAGGCGCCCGGCGGCCTGTCAGTCACTTATGGCGTCCCCTTCACACCCCGGTTTCACTGGACCATTCACCCGAGCGGCCACTTCCTCACCGGACTCTCCACCGACTACCGGATCGACCTCGCGCGGGACGATGGCGTCCTCCGGATCGAACGCAGCCAGGACCCGGTCCGGGCAACGGACGCCGAGCGGGCCTACCAGCGCGACCTCACCGTCTCGCGCATACGGTGGTCGCTCCCGGGCTGGGACTGGGATGGCCCGGCGATCCCGAACCACAAACCGTTCTTCCGGGCACTGCGGGCTGGCCGGGACGGGCGCATCTGGGTGCGGTTGTCGACCGAGGGACGCCCGGTGGACAACGCGGATCACGACCCCGACGATCCCGCTTCGTTCGCCGTGACCTGGGAGGAAGACACCCGGTACGATGTCTTCGAGCCGGACGGGACCTACCTGGGCGTCGTGGTCGCGCCGGAGGAGTTTACCAGCTTCCCGGCCCCGGTATTCGACGGCGACCGCGTGTGGGCCGTGACGGAGGACGAGCAAGGCGTGGAACGGGTGGTGCGGTACCGGATCCGGACGGGGGGCCCCTGAGCACGTCCCGATAGAGGGTTCGAGTCGCGTCGCCCCGAACCTCACCGAAATCACAATTGTCATTTTAAACGACCGTCAAGTCGTATGTCGAGGCTCTGCAAGTTGCGCACGCCATTCACCTCCTGAGACCCTTCCGCGGCGGCGGTGGCGGCGAAATCGTCAGTCGGCCCAAATGCTACGGCTTCGACACGGGCTTCGTCACCTTCGAGAAGGGCTGGAACCGAATCAGGGAGGACGACCGCGGCCTCCTGTGGGAGCATTTGGTGCTCGACTCCCTCAGGTTCCGTCATCTGGACGACAACATCTTCTATTGGCGTGACAAGTCGGGGCGGGAGGTGGACTTCGTGGTCCGCCGTGGGGAGGGTCGCCTGGACACCTTCGAGTGCAAGATCGACCCCGATGAAGTCAGCCCGGCTCCGGTGATCGCGTTCCGGCGACGGTACCCGCTGGGTCGGGACTACATCGGATTGATGGCCGTCGTCCCTCCGGCCTTGCAGACCTCGTGCGATCCTTATAGACTATAGCAATAGTCAACTAGTACAGTAGTCGTCTCTGGAGCCGATGATGCTCGCGAGACGCTACCCAACTCCAGAAGGAGCCAATGATGAAGATTGCGATCGTATCCCTGCTGGTGCTCGGCACGTCCGTAGCTGGCGCCGTTGGGCTCACGAACGACGGGGAAACCGTCGCGGCCCCCGTGCAGGAACAGCAGAACACCCAGCAAGACGCCGACCCGGACGAACTCTACAATCTCGCAATGCAGGCCCGCGCCGAGCTGCGCGAGATGCGCATGAGCGCGGGGCTCGATGCCCACGCGGCGGGGCCGCAAGCTGGCCAGCGCGCAAGCCGTGAAGGGGGCGAGGGGCGTGGGGAGCACGGCGGCCGAGAAGGAGGCGAGGAGGGTGGCGAGCACGGCGTCCGTGAGCGTGGTGAGCGCGGCGAAGGGGGCGAGGAAGGCGGCGCCTACGTCCCGAAGATGACGAAGCAAAACGACCTCTTCGCGAACGGAGCTCGTCTGGTCCTTGAGTTCAACCCCAACACGCAGGTCTTCGTGGGTTCGGTAACGAACACCACCGCGAAGACCCTTTCGCAGGTCCGCGTCGAGGTACACCTGGACAACGGCACGGAGCTTGGCCCGACCAAGCGCGTCGACGTCCAGCCGGGCCAGACGATACCCGTCGAGCTGGGCGTATTCGGGAACGAGTTCGGTTCCTGGGTCAGTCACCCCGAAGCCGGCGTTGAGGAAGGCCACGGCGCTGGCGGGGAAGAAGGTGCCGAAGGCCGCGGTGAACACGGGGTTGGCGGAGAAGAGGGCGGCGAGGACGGCGGTCGCGAGGGCGCCCGCCCCGGCGACCCGGCCTACCGTCCGCTGTACAACCAGCTCCAGATTCTGCGCGGCGAGATGCACGCGTTCGAGGTCGAGCTGAAGGCGAGGTCGCGCCAGGCCAGGCCCGTGGACGTGAATCCCCCCGGCATTTGAGGGGCGATACGACTATCTTGGTAATCGACCGGTCCACACCCCCCGGAGAGCATCCATGAAGCGGAAGCGCCAACTCGGAGACCTGCAGCTTGCAATCATGCGCGTCCTTTGGGAGCGTGGTGAAGCCGCGGCGATCGAGGTGCACAGGGCGCTCTTTGAAGAGCGAGGCCTGGCTGTCACGACCATCAAGACGATGCTGCGCAAGCTCGAGGAGTACGGGTGCGTAGACCACCGAACGAACGGAAGGCAGTTCATCTACCGACCCGTGATCGCCGAGATGGATGTCCGAAAAGGGATGGTGACCGACCTCGTGGAGCGCATGTTCTCCGGCGATAGCACGGCCCTCGTCAACCATCTGGTCCAATCTGGTGAGATCAACGTCGAGGAAATCGATGATCTCAAGGCAATCGTCTCCAGCAAGCGGAAGAGGGGAAGGAGATGACGGCCTGGCTCTTCACGTTCCTCGTCCACAGCACACTCTGGTGCGGCATTGCCTGGCTCGGCCTGCGCCTCTTCCCCAGGACTCATGCGCGCCTGCGGGAAACGATCTGGTACACGGCTCTCGCCGCCAGCATCATCACCCCGGTCGGCCACACGTTGATCTCACCAGAGTCCGCGATCTGGCGCCTTCCCATGCCCTCCTTCGTTGCCAGCGCGGAGCTCCCCCACGCCGAAGGAGAACGAAGCCACGATGACAGGGCAACTTCCGCCGCCACGCAATCGGGCGAAGGGGCCTACGGCGAGGCGTCAGCAGTCAACCCGCCCTGGGCGGGCCCTGCTGGCGTGCTGTGGCTCACTCTCGCCGGAGGCCTGCTCGCCGTCTACCTGCTTCGATTGGAGAAGCTGCGGCGCCGCCTTGTCGATCGCGAGCCGGTTACGAATCCACGCGCTACCCTTGCACTCGCTGAACTCAGCCGCAGGGCATCCCTGGATCCGCCTCCGCGCCTGACGGAGAGCCACAACCTCAGTTCGCCGGTGGCGCTCGGTGTTGGAGCTCGTCGTGAAATCTGCGTGCCCGTTCGCGCGTTTCATGAGCTGGACGAGGGAGAGCTCTCCGCGCTGCTTGGCCACGAGGTCGCGCACCACCTACGCCGCGACACCATCCGGTTGGGCATCCTGAATGTGCTTCAGGCGGTCTTCTGCTTTCAACCGCTCTTCCGGCTCGCCGTGCGCGAGGTTCAAGTCGCCGGCGAAGAACAATGCGACGACTGGGCGGCCAGCCAGCTGGAAGACCGTTTCGCCATGGCGAGCTGCTTGACGGAAGTGGCCGGATGGGTGGTCCGGCGTGACCGGGGCATCCCGGTTCCATGCATGGGCAGGCGTCGCTGGCAGTTGGAACTGCGCGTTCGGCGACTGATGGACGAACACCGCTCGTTGCAGGCACCGGCGGGCGTGTGGCAGCGCATGAGCGTCGTGGGCCTCCTGGTCCTCGCCCCGTTGCTGGCTCCAGCGATCGCTCCCGCCCGAGACGATCCCCAGGAGGATCCGCGTGCTCTCGAGCACCTGCCGCTGCAGGAACACGACCAACCGGCCGAAGGTGAGCACGACTTCTGATCCGCCGTGCACAACCACCGGCCGCAAGCTATGATGCCTGCACGCAACTTTGGCAGAGGAGTTTCAATGAAGCACGCTCACAGCCTTGGCCGGCTCACCATCCCTGCCATGCTCCTGTCGCTCTTGGCCGCGACGCCCGCCACCGCACAGACAACTGGAACGATTGAGGGCACGGTCGTGGGCGCAAACGGCGCTCCCTTGCCCGGGGTCTCGGTGTCGGTGACCGGTTCCGGCGTGCGCCAGACGGTCATCACCGGGCCCGATGGTGCTTATGAATTTACCGGTCTGGCCGCCGGCGACTATCTCGTAACAGCCAGTTTTGTGGGTTTCGCGCCCGCCGAGTACCCGGTCTCTCTCGAGGCAGGTGCCGTCGAGACAGTACGGATCGTCCTGGATGTCGTCTGGCGGCTCGATCCAATCGTAATTGTCCCCGAGGAGCCCCGGGTCTTCGCGCTCAATTTCGTCGCGGAGCCGATGATGAGACAGCAGTCGAGGATTACCGGCGTGACGGCCGTCGTGGACAATCTTCCCGGCGTATCCGTCCAGGAGGGGGACGCGTACGGCTTCGACGACTGGTCGAGCAACGTGGTCATGCGCGGATTCCAGGTGACCATCAACGACGCGCAAGTCGGCACCACCATCGACGGCTTTCCGAACGGCACGTCGGACTACTGGAGCGGCGCGAAGGCGAACCGGCTCATCGACCCGATGAACCTCGGCGGTGTCGAAGTGTCGCAGGGAACGGCCGACATCGCATCCCGGTCTGTCGAGGCGCTGGGCGGCACCTTCAATTTCCTCACGGACGCGCCGGCGGCGGAGCGGAGCTATACCGCGTCGGTCTCGATCGGTGAGCACGAAGGCCAGCGCTTTGCGGCCCGGGTCGAGACGGGATCGATGTTCGACGGCAGGACGCGGGCCTGGGTCTCTGCGGTTCGGCAGGAGGCGACCGACTGGGTGCAGGGCTCTGCGCGGAATGAGCGGGAGCACGTCGCCGCCAAGGTCGTGTCGTCGCATGGGCCCGTCGATCTGTCGGGCTACCTCTCGGTCGACGACATCCACGAGGATACCTACCAACGCCTCTACAGCGAGGCCGATTTCAGGGCGAACCCGCGCTGGGACCGGCTCGTCGGCGACTGGCCCGGCGTCCCGTACCTGAACCAGTTCTACCGGCCCGGCTGGCAGACCCGGCGCACCAACACGCTTGCCTACCTCAAGGCCGACTGGTCGTACGACGAACTCAGCTCAGTGAGCGCCGGCGCATACTACCATCGCAACCGGGGCCGTGGCGACTGGCTGCCCCCGTATATCGTCGACGTGGTCGACGACGGGGAGGGACCGGAGTCGGAGCTGGCGGGCCTCCGCCGGTGCAGGGCGGCTCCCAGCGGGGGGTCATCCGCTTCGTGGACGGCAATGGCGTCGCCGTCGGACCGACGCCCGGGTGCGCGTCTTCGTACATCTTCAACTACTATGGCGCGGGCGGCCCGGAGGTCGATCCGGCGTGCCACCCGGGGGCCACGGCGGTGCAGTCCTACCGTCACAGCCACTACGGGAAGGACCGCGTCGGCATCACCCTCGACGGGGAGTGGGCCGTCGAGCTGGGCACGGGTGGCAGCGTGGCGCGCGCCGGCATCTGGTACGAAGACTCCTCCCGCGGCCTGGGTCGCGACTGGCATCGGATGCTGGATCCCGAGCTCAGCTTCAAGTGGGACGAGCAGGCCTACTGGCACCAGTACGAATGGGACTTTCCGCAGGACGTGTTCAAGTGGTACGTGGAGGAGACGTTTTACGTCGGATCGCTCGCCCTGACCGCCGGCGTCAAGCAGTTTCTGGTCGGCGTGTCGCGCGAGGACCAGTTCGGCGTCAACGAAGGATTCGGGATCGATTCCGATTCGGAGCTGCTCTTCTCGGGCGGCGCCACGTACGAGACGCCGATCGCGGGCCTCGACGTGTTTGCGGGCTACTCCGAGAACTTCAAGGCGATCAGCAGCACGCTGCTCGAGGTGCCGGGCCGCAGTCTGGAACTGCTAAAGCCCGAGACCGCGTCGAATATCGATGTCGGGATGCAGTACGCCCGAGAGGGGTTCGCGCTCAGCGCCACCTGGTACACCATCGATTTCGAGAACCGGATCTTCTACATCGGCCCGCAAACGCCAACCGGGCCCAACTACCTCATCCCCGGGGGCGGTGGCTACTTCAACGCGGGTGGTATCGCCACGAGTGGTATCGAGTTGTCCGCCACGGTGCAGATGCCGGGTGAGACATCGTTCTACACCGCATTCACGTCGAACAATTCCGAGTACATCGGGAGCGGTGATCCGCTCGTCGACGCGAGCCAGGGCATCGTGGCTGGAACCGACATCACCGGCGCACCGCCCCGCCTGTGGGTCCTCTCGCTCGACCGCACCGGACCCCTCGGCGCAGGGCTGTCCGCCAAATACACGTCATCACGCCGCGTCAGCCTGTCGGCGGACTGGAACACCGACGCCTACTGGCTGGTGGACGCCTACGTCAGTCTGATGGGCGAAGAGTTGAGCGAACGACTCCGGTCGATGGAATTCGCGCTCGTGGCGAACAACCTGTTCGACAAGGCCTATCTGTCCGCGATCACCGAGAACGCGGCCTGGCTGGGCGCACCCCGGACGGTTTCAACGACGGTGACAATCTCATGGTTTTGACCAAATGCACAACCGCACTGCTCGCCGTGCTGATTCTCGCGGGTTGTGCACGCACGGAGGCCGACGCAGGGGCCGACACCGGGCCCGAACGCGTCGAGGCCTGGCAGACGGTCGAGAGCTACAAAATTGACCAGAGGATGAACACGGTGCGCGTCGGACAGTGGCTCGGGGAGCCGGGCAACGAGAGCAGGTCCGTGGAGGAGGCGGAGGCGGCGCTGGACCTGCGCGAGCTCGACGCGCTTCCGGCCGTGGAAGCCGCGTTGGGGATTGCAAGGGCCAATCCTGTGGACGATCTGGGCTTCCTTGCGCTGAGTTTCGCCTTCTACGAGCACCGGTCATTGGACGGTCCCAAGCGACAGGAATACCAGGACGAAGTCTACGGTTTCCTCGAGGCGCACTATGTCAACGACCTGCGACTCAATCGCCTGCTTCTGAGCCTGGTGCGTTTTGGCGGCCAGCCCGGCGTGGATCTCGTCGACGAGGTCGTCGCCAACAGCGAATACCGAGTGCTGCGCGCCCGGGGAGCCTTCTGGTCCGCCATGGAGCGGCTGATGGAGGTCGACGACCTGAGGGCCTCACCGGCCGAGCGTGCGGAGGTGCGTGCCCAGGTCACCCGCATGGCACAGCTGGTTGCCGACGAGTACAGCGACGTGGAGGTCTTTGCGGGCGACACGGGCGGCGAGGCGATCCAGCCTGTCCTGTACGCGCTGGAGAACCTGGCGATCGGCAGCGTGCTCCCCGAAGCCGGTGCGCAACGCGTCGGCGGGGACCGGGAGTCGCTGAGCCAGTACCGGGGAAAGGTCCTGCTCCTCGACTTCTGGGCGACCTGGTGCGCGCCATGCATCGCCAGCCTGCCCGATGTCGAGAAGCTCCAGCAGTTGCTCGCGGACCGGGACTTTCAGGTCATCACGATCAGCATCGACGAGAATGTGGAGCTCGTTGACGAGTTCATGGACCGTCGCATGGACCTGCCCTACGTCAACTGGTTCGTCGGGGAGCGGTCCCGGCTATACGACGATTGGGCCATCCAGGGTGTGCCCACCTATATCGCGGTGGATCGGGATGGCCTGGTTCTCGGCAGGTCGCACGACGTGGAATCGCTCTACGACGTGATCCTTGAGGCGACGGGCGCCGACGACGAGACGCGGGCGAAGGTGATGTAAATTCGACGTTACATTCTGACAACCCGAGTTTACACGTCAGCGCTCCAGCGGCCAAAGTTGCACGGTCTCCACTCCGAGTTCGTCGCGCACGCGGAACAGAATGTAGTCCGCACCGGCCTCGAGGATGAACCCCTCCGGAATCTCGAAGTATCCCAGGACCCGGCCATCGGGGTCGAAGATGGTAAAGAGCGTGCCGGGCGTTTCTTCTCCGGGAGCCTCGTATTCCCAGACCCAGAGGTGATCCAGCATGTCGGGCCGGTAGAACGTGAAGGTAGGCAAGTGTTCGGCAACCGGCATGTCGAGCAGGTCCCTGCGGCGCTCCGCCCGGCGCCCTGCCTGGTCACTCGGAATCGAGGACAATCTGTCGTCGATGTACGCCTCGATGTGAGCGTCGGTCGGGGCGCGCGGCGCGCGGTCGAGGCGGACGATCCGGGCCAGCGAGCCGTCCAGCGCGAACGCCCGCAACTCGTAGCGGTGGTTCGTACTGATGACGAACAGGTCGCCCCATGCCCGCAGGAACGTATTGCGGTAGAACATCAAGGGACTTGAGTGAGCCCCGTCCCCGTCGCGGATCGCCTCCCGGCCGGGATGCAGCCCCAGCGAACCCCGAAGTTCACCCGCCGCGTCCCAGACTTCCACATCCGCAGGGTCGTTGTCAATAAAGTCCTGGGCGGCGAGGACCAGACCGTCGCGTGTCACATCCTGTGGCCAGAGGTTCTTTCTGATGTCCCAGGTGTCCCGCTGGCTCCTTTCCGGTACAAAGCGGCGAAGAAACTCTCCGTCCGGGCCGAAGACGGTCAACTCTGCGAACCCGTATTGCAGAATGATGATCGAGTCGCCGGGCAGCGGTGCCAGCCCCCACAGCTGGCCGCCACTGAATTCCCCGGGCCCCTGTCCCTCGCCGCCCCATGTCTCCAGGTGGTTTCCCTGCTGATCGAATACCCGCAACTCCATTGTTCCGGCGTCCCCGATCACGATCCGCCCGTCGGACAGCATCGTGGCACCGAAGATGCGGGTAAACAGGTAGGGGTCCTCGCCGTCCACCTTCCCGATCGAGACAAGCGGCTCCGGCCCCAGCCGCCAGTCCAGCCGTGAGCTTTCGGGAGGGTTGGCGTTCTCGACGATGCGGATCCCGGCGCTATCACGGAACTCGGTGTGGACTCCGGTTGCGCTGTCGGTCTCCTGGCTTCCTGCACAGGCCATCGCCGTGAGTGTGGCGACAGTCCCGAAGCTGCGAATCTTCATCGGCCTTCCTCCGGGTCGAGGGGGTAGGACGAACGTCTGCGGGTTGACGACGAACATGCGGCCCCGGCGCCGCTCGAAGCAAGTTGCGCGGGCTACCTCAGCAGGTCCGGCAACCTCTTCACAACGATGCTCGGAACATCGAGTTCATCGAATTCCCAGAACGCCACAAGACCGTCAGGCCCGAACGCGCGAGGGATCCTCGTAACGCCCGCGGGGAATGTGCCCACGTACTCGCGATCCGGGCCGAAGACATCGACGGGGCCGTTGTCATCCCAGGGCTCATCGCCCCGTCGCTGGACCCAGAGGGCGCCGCTCCAGCCGGCCCGCAGTCCGCGAACGATGGGCACCTCGTCGAAGAAATCGCGGTTCTCGAGCTTCTTGCGGAGTGCATCCGTCAGGCCCGGGAGGGCGGCGGACTCCTCGTCGTCGGATTCTTCACGGTCGTCGTCGAATTCGCGAAGCCCCTGCTCGATCGTGCGGGAACGAATGCGCCGGTCGACGGTCCGGGGCTGGTACGGGCGCTCCAGCACACCGATCAACGACCCGCTGGGCGCGACGAGCTTTATCGCGTAGGCCGAGGAGTCGGAGTAGGCGATTGTACCGTCGGGGAGAGCGTCCCAGTACAGGTCGGGTTCGAAGAACATTGTGGCGCTCGCCATGCCGGCCAGCGCATCTGTCGCTCTGGATTCATTCGCGAAGTCGTTGAGGGTGAGTTCGTCGGGGTCGTCGTCGCGGGGGACTCGCCACGCTTGCAGGACCGGCTCCGCAGCCACCACTTCCCCAGCCAGTTCCAGCCGCTCGATCCCACGCTCGTCGACACTCGGGGTTCTTGCCCCCGCGCCCAGCAGCTGCTCGATGGCACCCAACATCTGTCCGAACATGTCCGGCTGGCCCTGGCGATACAGTTCGCGTCCGTTTGGGCCCGCTCGCAACCTGTTGCCTACCAGGCCCGTCGCAAGTGCCGGTTGCCCAGCGCTCATCCTCACGAAGTGCTCGATCCGGCCGTCCTTGCCGAAGATCTGAAAGGCGTCATGCCCGGCGTCGGGCACGACGAACGTTCCGTCGCGCCAGACAACGAGGTCGCGGGGGCGCTGGAACTCTCCCGGTCCCTCCCCCTGGCGCCCCACGGTCCTCACCAGTTCCCCGTTCCGGTCGACAACGATCACCTGAAAGGCGGCCCGGTCCAGGATGTACAGGTTGCCCGATTCGTCAAAGCCCATCGGCCCCGAACGGGTGAACTGGGCCCACGGCTCGGCATCGAGCCCGCCCACGCGGTAGACCTCGGGGAAGTCGGCGGTCAGGGGTCGATCCTGCGCCTGCGTCGGCGACGAGGCTCCGGCGAGTAGTGCGCCCACCGCAGCTGCCGCGAGGTATCCGTAGCGATTCATGTCGTATTGCTCCCTGGGGATTCGGCTGGCTTGCGCTCGCGCGTGGAAGGCGGCGCTCGCATTCCCTCGACTACGCGCACTGACGTGGCCGGGTTTCTCAGAGCGCCCTGCCAGCCCGGCAGAGCGCCTGAGGTCTGAATCACGGCAAGGAATCGTCCAAAGTCAACTAGGATTGCACGATCTGCGCTTCTTGCCGTTTGGACCATACGCGACGACGCCGTGCCGGATTAGCGAGAATATCGCACCAGAATGGCGGGAGTTATGATCCCCTCCCGCGCGGAGCGCGCGACGCGCCCACCCCAGTCCCGGCGGACGAAGAGCCCCGTGTCGAGCTAGAGCGCGCAACGGAAGGCCGAGGTGGTGGGGCGGCTGCTGCGGGGCGAGGACATCGGCGAGGTGAGCCGGGAGATTCGGGTTGCGCCGCCGGAGCTGGAGCGGTGGCGGCGGGAGTTCCTGGAAGGCGGCAAGCAGGGTCTGAAGAAGAGAACCGGCCGGGAGGGGAGCTGATGCCGGACCCAGGGGCAAATGCCGGTGATCCGCTGTGCCATCAGCGTCCGCACCGAAATGTTCGGTGAAGCGGGGATCGCGGTGGTCCGTGAAGCCTTCGGGCAACCCGGTCGAAGAATCCGGTGGAGCGGTCCGCCTGCCTTGAGCAGCAGCGCGCCCCCGCGTTCGACATGATCGATCCGCCGTCGAACGCAACGGTCACCCTGCGCCCTTGGCACCCTTGACATCTGAAGGAAACGGGCCTACAGTATGTGGGCATCGGTCCCTTCTTATCGGTGTGAGAAATCCGGGGCTTAAATGACGGGAGTAAAGCAATCCAATACGCACATTGTAAAGCTGCCCCAATCCGAGAAATCCAGAACACACACGGTCACGCATGCAGCGTGAACTCCACAGGCACCGAGCACGCGCAACAGCGCCAGAGCGCAGCTTCCGTCGCCGTCACCCGCGCACGCATCCCAAGCCTCCTGTAAAGCTCTCCAGCATTCGACAAAATCGAGTTCCTCAACTATTGGGGGCAGCTGAGTTACACTTGGGCCACCGGACGCGGCCACGCAGGCGGACGGCACGGCTGGTGTCGGCGTGGAGAGGACAGCCGGGGCGGCCAAAACCTCGACACTGGTCGCAGCGGCCAGTGTCGGCGTGGAGAGGACACCTCGTGGTGGGCCAACCGCGACACCGGTCACAGCCAACGCCCCGATTACCGCAGAAGCGCCGTACCAGGTTTTTGCAGTTGCAGAGATCATTTGTTTCTCCCTTCCTCGGGGTCAGCGGGTACGAGATGGGTCAACCCCATCTTTCGCAACGCCTCGACTCTTCGCGCATAGCCCTCTGGATCTTCCTCGCGCAGGTTGCGGAGGACTTCCAAGACCTGCTGGTCGAGTAAATGTGGTTCTTTCGCGGTGTCGGTAGATGTCTTCTGCCTTGTCTCACCCTTGGCTCGACTAATGGCCTCTGCAGCCCTCTCCTGAGCGCCTTCGAGCGACTCGGGACCGTCCAGCACTTCGCTGAACAGAGTGTCGCCGTTCACACCCAGCGTAACCACCCGAACAGGGAAGGTGCCCAACAACTCCGGATTCTTCAGGGTCGTTCGGCCGTTCGCCATCAACTGCTCTGTAAGCGTGGGGATCTGATCGCGTGCCTGGTCATTGGTCATGTCGTCGTCACCCTGGTTGTGGTTCTGCTGGCAGGTCCCCAAGGCGAATACGGCGGCTAAGACAGATGCAAGGCCAGCAGCGATCCTCGCACCCGAGTCTCCGCCACCGGCGAGCGCACTCTGTCTTCGGCTTTCGGTGGAGAGATAAGGCCAGTGGCGATTCATAAGGTGATCTCCTCAATCCATGAACTGACAGGTCAAGGGTAACGTGGGGCGTGGCACGGCTTTCCGCAAGGGGTAGTCTTTTCCAATGACAAGTATCCATGTCGCAAGCGGACCATGGGAGTCGCGCGTCGAGAGCGAGCCGGGCCGGGGCGCAGGTACCGGATAGCCATCAGACGGTGGCGGGCGGTTCCGGCGTCCACACACGGTCCTGCTGCACGAGGGCGTTGGCGAGGACGAGGAGCTTTCTCATGACGGCCGTGATGGCAACCTTGGGCGGCTTTCCGGCAGCGACCAGCGCCGCGTACTTCTGCGCGTGGACGGGATTCGCGCGGATCGCGGCCAGCGCAGGCATGTAGAGCATCCGGCGAACCTTGTCCCTTCCGCCCTGGATGAAGCTGCGCCCCTTCCAAGTGCCGGACTCCCGGGTCACCGGGGCCAGCCCGGCGAGGCTGGCGGCCTGGGGACCGGTCATGGTGCCCAGTTCGGGCATGTGAGCGATCAGGCCCGCAGCGGTGACGCTGGAGATGCCCGGAATCGAGGTCAGGATCTCAGATCGGCGCTTCAGGGTCTCCTCGCTTCGAAGGAGCTTTGCGATCTCGGCGTCAATGCGCTTCAGCTGGCGCTCGATTTGCGCCAGACGCTCCTTGTTGACCCGCTTGGCCAGGGCGTGACGCAAGTGCTTGCCGCGGTTGAGGGTGCGGGTACGTCCTCGATCAGCGCGTCGCGGACCAGCTTCAGTTCGGCGAGGTCGCGCTGGCTTTCGGATTTGGCCAGGGTCGGTCGCAGGTCGTCAATCGCCTCCGCCATCGTCGCCAGCGTGCGGGCGTCGACCGCGTCGGTCTTGGCGCGGCGCCCCTGCGAGCGCGCAAAGCACCTGACCTGGTACGGATTGATCGAGTACAGCGGAAGTCCAGCCTTCAGCAGGGCATCCTCGAAGTCGCGGTGGAAGGGCCCGGTGGGCTCGTAGGCGACACGCCCGGCCCCTGGACCGATCCAGGCGATCAGCTTCCGGAATCCGGCCGTGTCGTTCGAGAACCGGGCTGCCCTGCCCTCGGGCGCGGCGAAGGCGTCGAGATGGGCTTTCGAGATGTCGATCCCGACGGTATGGTGGATCATCTTCCCTCTCCTGTGCTTGTCATGCGAGCCATTATGCTCAGGTATCCATTCAGGACGTTGGGAAGGACGGTGGCGACCAAACTCACTTGCGGCCCCTTACGGCCAAGCCTGAAACGATCCGACCACCGCCCCCCTTCGGCGCCCCGCGGGGCGCCGAAGGGCCGGGGCTTCCCTGTCGCCCGGGTCTGAGACTAACAGACAAGCATGAGCGGGAGACGGGTTTCCAGCGAGAAGTGAGCATGAGCCGAGGGGCGATGACATCCTTGGAGGATGATCGTGACACTTGGCACCGAACGGATTCGGACTCTCGACCAGCTCCGCGCCTTCCTGGAGGGTAACGAGGCGGCGGACTTCCACCTTGCGGACCGCGACTCCGCCTACGCCTTCGTCCGGCGGACGCTGGTCCGGTTCCGGTACCACCACGGCCTTGGGAGGCCTGACAAGGGCCGGGTCCGGGAGTTCCTGGGCAAGGTGACCGGCCTGTCCCCATCTCAGCTGAGCCGGCTGATCGCCCAGCACCGCAGGACCGGCCACATACGCGACCACCGCAAGAAGCCCCCGGCGCGGCCCTTCACACGCCGCTATACCCGCGCCGACATCGCGCTGCTGGCCGAGGTCGACGAAGCGTGCGGCCATCCCTCCGGCCCCGCGCTCAAGGAAGTCCTCCGGCGGCGCAGTGCGAGGTCTTCGGCGACACCCGCTTCGAACGTCTCGCCACCATCTCCAACGGCCACATCTACAACCTCCGCGCGTCCAGGGCGTACCGCCTCGGCCGCCTCTCCTTCCGCACGACCTCTCCGACCTCCGTGCCCATCGGCACCCGCCGCAAGCCCCGGCCCGACGGGCGGCCCGGCTTCCTCCGCGTCGACACCGTCCACCAGGGCGACAAGGACGGCGAGAAGGGGATCTACATCATCAACGTCGTCGACGAAGTGACGCAGTTCCAACACCTTGGGGCCGTCCGCCGCATCACGGAGTACTTCCTCGTCCCCCAGCTCGAAGCCCTCATCAACGCCTTCCCCTTCCAGGTCAAAGGCTTCCACGCCGACAACGGCTCCGAGTACATCAACCACCGCGTCGCGGCACTGCTCACCAAGCTCCACATCGGTGAGTTCACCAAAAGTCCCGCCCCCGCCATTCCAACGACAACGCCCTGGTCGAGAGCAAGAACGGCAGCGTGGTCCGCAAGTGGCTCGGCCACACCCACATCCCCCGTAACCTCGCTCCGCTCGTGGACGCCTTTCTCCACGACTCGCTTTCCCCTTTCTTCAACCTCCACCGGCCCTGCCTCTTCGCCACCGAGGTCGCCGGAGCCAACGGCCGCCTCAAGAAGCGCTACCGGCAGAACGATGTCGCCACCCCGTATGACCGATTCAGCTCGCTGCCTGACGCCGCCTCGTTCCTCAAGCCCGGCGTCACCTTCCAACAGCTCGACCGCCTCGCCTCCGCCACCACCGACCTCGACGCCGCCAAAGCCGTGCAGCAAGATCGCAACGATCTCTTCCGCGCCGTCGGACACGCACGAACCTCCGCCGCATGAACCCCGCGCCACACTTCCGCGGTTGCGTCTCTTCCCTGTCCGACAGATAGTGAAAGTCTCTCAACACCCCAACCCCTGCCCCGCATCTCGGGCCTCATCACTCGCCCTTCCCGTCAGCCGCGTTCATGCTCATGTCCGGGTTGGAAAAGACTGGGGTAGCTGTCAAAGTGTCGGTAGCAAATGAAATGTCCGGCTGCTGTAGCACATGAAGCGTCCGCTTTTCGGTCCCGCCGCCCTCCGAGGCGAGCGGAGCGAACCGAGGGGGTGGGGTGGTAGTGGACCCGCTGATCGGAGGGGCGGGCTTGCCCGGCCCGGAGATTGGGAGGGGGCATTTGGTTACTCCCGGCCTGGTCGCCCGTGCTACGTTCTAGAACATTCGATCTAACCCGAACCCCGCTGACAAGGGTACAGGGGGTGTCGGCGGTTGCGCCGACTTGGGCCGAACCACTGCCCGGGCCGGTCGGTGGACTTCCGCAGGCGGTGATCATACCGGTCCTGCATCCGGTTTCCGACGAGGTCCCCGGCCGCCGCCGACGCTCGCAGGTACGGCGTCCGGCGGCTCCGCAGGCCGTACATTGCGCGGCCCCTTCCGCGAGACGCCGGTCGCGGAGGGGCCGGTGCGCGCCTAGGGCCTCCAGAGGCTCGACCGTGAAGCGCTCGTTCCAGAACGGAACCCAGTACTCGGCCAAGAACCGGTTCGCGGCGTCGAGGGTGGAGATCCCCGCCACCCGCATCTCCTTGACCAGGCGGTCCTGCGCCGTCGGCTCGACTCACCCCTTCGCTTGGGGGCGAGCCTGCCAGGATCACCTCGACCCCCAGCTCGTCCAGCGCTGGTGAGATGATCGTGTCGGTCCGCTCCTTCTTCGTCGTCAGCCCACTGCCCGAAGTGCCCGGCGTGGTCCGTGTGGACCGCCAGCGGGCTGCCGTGCCGCTGAACGTATCCGATGATCGCCAGCCGGTTCTCCGCACCGTCGTTGCGCTCGACGAAGCAGGTCATCATCAGTCGGCTGCGGTGCTGGCCCTTCTGCGCTGCCGCTACCACAGGTCGGCCTCCAGCCCCGCAGCGTGTCCGGGCTCGCCCGCAAGACGAAGCTCTTCTCCAAGTGCTCCGAACGCAGCATCGGCCCGAAGTCCCGGTACAGCGGATCCACCGCAACTTGCAGCGCCCGTTCCAGAAACACCGGAGGCAGCGCCCGGTTCGAACGCCGTTCGCGGAGGCCGTGCACCACGGCCGCATCACCTTCCGCCTCGAATCTCCGGCGCAACCGACGAAAATCCCGTCGCGTCACCCCGATCCGCGCTACACAGCCGAGGTGACCAATCCCTCGCTCACCTGCTCAGCACCGAGATGCCACCCCTCTCCTTCCGACTCAAGTCGATCTGCTCCTCTCCCGGATCTCGTTTCGCCGTTGACCAAACATGATCCGAAAGAGACATTCCTACATTCGCTAAGGGAGGGCATTCCTAAACCGGAACGATAGCGGAGGTGCCACCGAGGTGGTTCCGGGGGCCGGACGGCCCGTGCAGGGTCGTAAGTGTCCGCGGGCGAGCATGAGCCAGTGCGCGGAGGCTCCTCCGGTGACCATGGTGGCGCGGCGGTCGGAGACGGTGAACCGCGTCGGCGTGCAGAGCACGCGTTCGGCAAGCCGCCGCAGGCTCCAGCCGGTGCCGGTCATGCGCTCGGGCACGGCGTGCTGGACGTGCATGATCTGGTAGCCGAAGGCGGCGAGCAGCAGACGGACCTGGTTGCACGTGGGGCCAACTCGGCACTATGATGTCGCGCCGTGGGCGTGCCCGCCGCGGTGGGTCGTGTTTCCGTGAAGCTCCCCGTAATCCGACTTCCCTGGGGTGGTGCATCGCTCCCCCTGCGCAATCGCAGGGTCCGTGTCCTCAGGAGGATGACATGACTGACTGAACTGACATGACCGCTGAATTTGAAGGAGCCGCAGATGTCCAAGACCTCACCGACAGCATTGTCCCTCACTGTAGCCAAGTTGGTGGCATTGTGCGCTGCCACCGGTCACGCCCTCGCCCAGGACCGACCGCTCGACGGAGACTTCCCCGAAGTGTACCGCGTGGGCGGACTGACCGCACCGCCATGGGCTCAGTTCGACAACCCGTCCCGAATGGGATTCGACGCTGTCGGCAATCTGTACCTACTGGATCGCGGCACGATGCAGGTTGTGTTAGTCGACCCCAGCGGGGGCCTGGTGGCGACGGTCGGCCGCCAAGGCGGCGGGCCAGGGGAATTCCAGGGCCCAACCGACCTCGTGGTCTGGCGTGATGGTCGCTTTGCGGTGGTAGACCCAATGCGCGGCGCCTACCAGCTATTTGGACCTGACCGAACGCTCGAAGGGTTCATCAGGATGAGTTCGACCTCGGGGTTGGCCAGCATGGCCGCCGCGCGGAAGACGGTCAGAGCCGACCCACAGGGCAACGCTCTGATCGCGGAAGGGCCGGGGATGGCGGCCCTGGTGTCTTCGATATACACGGATCGGTTGGGTGTCGAGCAGCTCGATGCAGTCGGCGAACACGGGAAGCTGGAACGCTTGCACCTGAGCGGAGAGTTCGCGGTGGCGAACCCCATCGTGCGCGCGCGGTGGATTCCACCTGGCGACCCGGAGGGCGACAGACCCTACTTCGCACCTGAGGTGATCTGGGACGTGTTGCCTGACGGTACGATCGGCTACTTCGACTCGACCACCTACGCGGTCAATCTCGTCGGTGCCGATGGTAGGACGAAGGGGGTGTTCGAGCGAGCGCTTCAACCGGAGACCGTGACTCCCTTGACTCGTGCGGCAGTGGTCGAGCATCTCCTCGAAGTTCAGAAACAGAGGAGTGCGGCACTATCGGGCGAACTTGGGGGGTTGGTTCCACCGGGCATGATGGAAGAAGCACAGGAAAGGGCACGGTCAAGGGTGAGGAGAACCGAGTTCTTCCCCGAAATACCCGTTTTGCGAGGGCTGCGGGCCACTTGGGAGGGCTCTTTCTGGGTTCGCCGCCGTGGAGAAGAGCCGTGGGACGACCTTGGCCCCATCGATGTCGTGGGGCCGGACCGTCAATACCGAGGCACCTTCGCAGCAGGTGATCCGATGCCCATGGCTTTCGGACCTGAAGGTCTGGTTGCGTACTTGGAAAGGAATGAGTTGGACGTACCGATCATTGTGGTCAAGAGATTGTCTGTGGAGGTGAGGTAAGGCGAAGCAATTGGCCGTCCGGAGCCGCCCGGAGCGGAGCCTTCCAGGTGGGCGAGCGCCGCTGAGCATATCACAACCATCGGCATGGTGGCTCCGCTGGGACAACTATGTGAACGGTTCCGACAAGGCTCCGGCGCAGTGGAAGTACCTCCTGCTTTTCGGAGACGGACATCGCACAGTGCAGGGAGTCATGGGCGGCAACTCAAGCTGTTGGGCAGGGGGATAGCGTTCGGCGGCAAGGTGGCATCGACGAATCGCCGATGCTTGGGGCCGAACCGCCAGCCCACCCGAAATCACCACAGCTCGAAGGCATGGGCGGGGACGCGCGTAAACCCCGATGACTGCCAAGCTTCCGAGCCTACATCCAATCGATCCAGCCGATGCTCAACAACCGTGAAATAGCCGGTCTGATCTGGGTCAGCGCCTTCTTTCTGTGGGCTTTCTCGAAGAAGAGCGTGCGCGAAGGCTCTGTGGGGGTCTTCAGGACGTTCCTCCAGCCCCAGATCCTGCTCCCCGTCGCAGCGATGTTGGTCTGGGTCGGCCTTGAGCTTTGGGTTGGTTTACGGCTCGCGGTCTGGAGCCCGGCTCTTGCCAAGGGCACGATCCTGTGGACGCTCGGGTCTGCTGCGGTCCTCCTATTCAACCGCGCGCGGCTCGACACCGACGGCGACGACCTGCACTTCCGTGTGGGCACTGTACGAGTACGTGGACAGCTCGGTATCGCGGCTCTCCATGCCGCCGCCGACCGCGCTTCGCGAGGCCCTTTGAACGGGTTCCCTGGAGCGCTCGCGGGGGTGCCCCGCCACCGCAATGCCGACCGACGCCGACGGGTCGCGGACACGGCGGCGAAGGGCTTGTTGAACGCCCGTAAGGCCGGGGAGCCAGCATACCCTCCGTGGCCACACTTCGCGTGTCCCCCGAAGGGGCTGGCGGGGGGCTGTGCCCCCTCTAACCCCCGCAAACGGAAACGGCGCGCCATGAGGGCCGGACGCGCCGTTTGGGTGAGGATCCGCGCCCCGCGCCGAGTGGCACGCCGAGGCGCGCTCCGCACGCTTGACGCTGTCGGATCTGGTGCGCGGGTCGGCCACAGAACGGCGGGCGTCTCGCGCGAACTCCGCGCCTGGCGGCGGTGGGGACTGCGGGCCGCGTCATGGCCCCGGCAGCCAGACTATGGCTCGTGAACGGCCTCCAGGGGCTCTTACGCCCTGGACACGCCAGAGGCTCGGTCCACCCGGCTTCGGAGGTGCCTCGAAGGCTTGAAGACCGGCACATCTCGGGGCGGAACGTCGACCGCCTCTCCGGTCCTGGGATTGCGGCCCGTGCGGGCCTTGCGGTGCCGCACCTTGAAGGTGCCGAAGCCCCGGAGCTCGATGCCGTCGCCTCGGGCGAGCGCTTCCTTCACGGCATCGAGGAAGGCGTCAACCACCAGCCCGCATTCCCTCTTGGTGACTCGCGGTCCGATCGCATCGGCGACCTGCTCAACGAGGTCGGCTTTGGTCATCCTCTTCTCCTCGCGCGATGTGTGGTGAAGTCCTGTCGCTTCGTAATGATAGCTTGCAGGGCGACCCCCGGCGTCACGTCCGCACCGACCGAGGCGAAGCCGTGCCCCGATGGCATTGGCCGCAACAGACGCCTTTGGGCTCGGGACGCGGTCGTCCCGGGTGTCCCAATGGCCTTCCTGCCAAGGACTGATTGACGGGAGCGACCCGCCGGGGAGGGTTGGGGTGGGAGTGCACATCCCAACCCTCCCCGATGCCGATCGAGGCATCCCAAAGTGGGGGGTCGCTCCCGTCCACGGCCTTGAGGCCCGGATCGGCATCGCCGCTCCGATGGCCGTGGCGCAACCCCAAACCGTTCAGCAACTTGCGGAATCCGTGCCGTGCACGTCCGAAACGCGTTTTCCTGCACATCGACTCCGATGTCACATGTGCGCCTCTGGATCGGCATCGGGCGCGTCGAAAACCGCCTTCAAGTCACAGCTTCGCGCTCGAAGATCGTCACGCTCCGGATCGGCCGGTAGACGGCTCGTTTCCGCCTTGATTTCGGGGAGGATGCCACGCGCTTCGGACACCTCCTTCTGGCGGTTACGGCTTCTCTCCGTGAAGTTTCTTGAGTGCAGATCGTGCAGTCCATCATCGAAAGGAATCGAATGATGGGACGCACGAAACGAAGTCGGCGCTCCTACGGCGCCGGCGAATGGGGCCGGAACCGGGTGAGGATCTTCCCCGATCCCAAGACCGGCTTGTTCCAGATAGAGTGGCGCGAGAACGGGCGCAGGCTCACTCGGTCGCTGAAACACCGCGACTGGAGGCGCGCGAAGCGGCAGGCGGACGAGTTCGCCGCCGGGTTCGTCGGCCTGGAGATCGGGGGCGGGGCGGAAGCCGAGCCCGAGCCGCTCACGCTGGGAACGCTCTTTGACATCTACGGTGAGGAGGTGACGCCCACCAAGGGCTGGCATTCGCGGGGGCACGACCGGGCCGCCATGCGGATGTTCCTCCGGTTCTTCGGACGGAACCGCGACCCGGCCACCCTGTCCCAACGGGACTGGGACCGCTTCATCCGGGAGCGGCGCGCGGGCAGGACCGGACCGAGCGGCAAGCCCGTGTCGGACCGAACGGTCGAATACGATCTGAAGTTCCTGATCGCCGTCCTGAATTGGGCGGCGAAGTCCCGCGACGAGCGGGGACGGTTGTTGCTCGACCGGAATCCGCTGAGAGGGCTCAGGACGCCCACGGAGAAGAACCCGACCCGGGTGGTGCTCGCCGAGGAGGAGTACCGGGCGCTTCTGAAGGTGTCGCGCAAGGTGGACTGGCGGTTCCACGTGGCGCTGGTGCTCGCGCACGAAACGGGGCACCGCATCGGCGCTATCCGCCAGCTTCGGTGGTCTGACATCCACTTCGAGGGCGAAACCATCCTTTGGCGCGCCGAGCACGACAAGTCGGGCTACGAGCACATCACGCCCGTGACCGACGAGGCACTCGCTGCGCTGAAGGAGACGCGGAGCCCGTTCCCCTTGGCTGGGGAGGCCCCGGTGCTGCCCGCGCCCAGGAATCCGCTGGCGGTTGTGGGTGCCGCCCGGTTGCACGCTTGGTGGCAGAAGGCCCAGATTCTTGCGGGACTGGAGCCGAAGCCCGGCAGGGGCTGGCACTCGCTGAGACGGAAGTTCGCTTCGGACCTGATGGACCAGCCGTTGAAGGTGCTCTGCCAACTTGGCGGTTGGAAGACGGCCAAGACGGTGCTCCGGTGCTATCAGAGGGCCGACGAGGGACAGCTTCGGAAGGCTCTGGAAGACCGCCGCCGGGCTCGCAACGGAATTCGAAGATAGCGGGAATCAAACAGCGGGAATCCGGGATGGCGAAGACGCAACTACAGGCACCGCAAGAAGATGCGAATCTACAACCACATGCCAGCCCGGCGCCTCGCCGCTCTCGGTGCTCGCGCGGATTCGTCCTCGGAATGCTAGCTTCCCCCCCATGCCAACCCACTGGGCCATCGACCTCGGCACATCCAACACGACCATTTGTGAAGACCGGTCCGGGCGCCCGCACATCGTGAACCTGCCGGACCTCGCGAAGCTCGAGCCCGTCACGCAGACCCCGGTCATGCCGTCATGCGTCTGCGTCATGGACGAAGAGGGCGAGAAGGTCCTGATCGGGCAGCAGGCCGTCACCTACAACTGGGACGGACGGGCGACGGGTTTCGCGCGCAGTTTCAAGCGGTACCTCGGCATGGAGAGCGGCCGGGCCGTGGCCCGCGTGGGCGGAAGGGCCTTCACCGCCCAGGACATCGCTTCCCTCTTTCTCCGGGAGGTCATCCGCACCCTCGAAGCGCGATTCGACGAAGAAGTGACCGACGTCACCATTGCCACGCCGAGCGGTTTCTACGAGACGTACCGGGCCGAGTTGCAGGCGATCATCCGGCGTGTGAAGCGCCGTGGCTGGTGGGAGCGCGTCTGGGCCCGCTTTCGGGGGAAGCAGACCGGGATCGTCTTCCGCACCGTTGACGAGCCCGTCGCGGCGGCGCTCGGCTACGGCGTCGATGTCGGACGCCCCACCACCCTTGTCGCCTTCGATTTCGGCGGCGGATCAATGGAAGCCGCGGTCGTCAGGACCGACGGCGCCCGCACGGTGGAGACCGGCCAGGCCGAGGTGTTGGCGAAACAGGCCGTCGAGCTCGGCGGGGACGACATCGACCGCTGGATCCTGGAGCGTTTCGTCCCGTCGGCGCTACACGATTGGCCCGAATGGGAGGTCGCGCTCCAGTGGGAGGCCGAGCGCGTGAAGCTGCTCGCGAGCGCGGGGAGCGAGGGCGACTTCACCTTCCGCAACGAATCATTCGGGAAGCTGGACTACAACGTCCTCAGCGACATTCTCGCCGGCAACGGCCTGTACGCGCGGATCCGGGAGCTCCTCGACGCCCTGCTCACCGAGTTGCAGACCAGGCACGGCGTGCCCCCCGGCGACATCGACGACGTGATCCTCGAGGGCGGGTCCACCCTTCTTCCCGAGATCCGCAACGTCGTGGGCGATGTGCTTGGCCGCGAGAAGGTGCGGGAGTGGCTCCCCTTCGAGGCGGTGGCGCGTGGCGCCTGCATCTTTGCCGGAGGCGCGCACGTCGAGGACTTCATCTACCACGACTACGCGCTTCGCCTCCTCCCCGACGACGCGGGCGAGGCCGAGTACGAGCTGCTCATCCCCGGTGGAACGCGTTTCCCGACCGTCGACAACTTCGTGACGCGCTACTACGCGCCCGGCTTCGATGGCCAGCAGCACATCAACCTCTTCGTCTGCGAGGTCGGGCGCGTGGCCGGGCGCCCGGTCGACTGGACCGAGCGACCCAACGGCTCGCGCTGTTTCGTGCCCGGGACCGCGGGTGAACGGGCGTTCTGTCTGTGCCTCAACGAGGCCGACCCGGTGCTGCCGCTGAGTCCGGCCGGGAGGGGAACGGCGCCTCGGCTGCGCGTGACCTACTCGGTTGACGAAAACCGCTGGATGTGCGTAACGGTACATGACCTGCACCGGAAGACCGACCTGAGGGTCAGGCACCCGGTGGTACGATTGCGATGAGAGGGGATGCGATGAACATCGGGGATCCCGCCGAATGAGCTTTCTGAAATCCCTCTTCGGGCCCAGCCGTGAGGAGATCTGGCGTCAGCTCTCCAGCGAAGTGGGCGGGCAGTTCCACGCAGGAGGATTCTTCGGCGGATCTGCCGTCCAGGCCCGCACCGACGACTGGATCATCACGCTCGACACGTACACGGAGGGCGCCGGCAACACGAACACGACCTACACGAGGCTCCGCGCTCCCTATTTCAATCCGGAAGGCTTCAGGTTCGAAATCTACCGGTCGACCATCTTCACCGAGATCGGGAAGGCGCTGGGCATGGAGGATATCGAGGTCGGCCATCCCGGCTTCGATGGTGACTTCGTGATCAAGGGCAATGCGCCGCAGCGCGTGCGGCGGCTCCTCCACAACCGGAAGATCCGCGAACTCATCGACGCCCAGCCCAGGATTCACCTGTCCGTCAAGGGGCACGACGGGTTGTTCGACAGGAAATTCCCCGCTGGAGTGGACGAGCTCCACTTCCAGTCGGCCGGGACCATCAAGGATCTCCGGCAGCTCAGGACGCTGTTCGACCTCTTCGCCGAGGTCCTGCAGCAGATCTGCCACGAGGGAAAGTCGTATGAGGACGATGTCCGGATCCATCTCCGTCGCCTGCGCGCGCCCGGGGGCCGGATCGAGGACGCCCACGTCCTCTGGGAAGGTGACGGGCCGCGCCGCGACGCGGCAGACGCCCTGGGACGGATTGGGGACCCCACAGCCGTCCCGGCCCTGGTGTCCGCTCTCCAGGACAAGGACGCCGTGCTCAGGGCGCGGGCGATCGACGCACTGGCCGAGATCGGGCATCAGGATGCGATCGGCCCCCTGGTCCGTCGGCTCGGCGACTCCCAAAGGGCCGATGGCCAGCTCGTTCGCGAACGCGTCGCCGAGGCGTTGAGGCAGCTGGGCGAAGGGGAGCTGGTCGACACCGTGCTCGCGGCGCTCAGGGGCGATTGCGGCCGTCTCAAGGCGTCGGGCGGTAGATACCGAGCGGAGAGCATCGCTGCCCTCGCGGGCGCACTCGAGGGGTCTTCCGGCACGCACGCGGCCAACGCGCTCGCCGAGATCAACGCCGTGGAAGCGCTGCCGCAGCTTCGCCGAGTCCCAAGGAGCAACGCCGCGCGACACACCCTGGGTGAGGCGGTTTCGGCTGCGATCAAGAAGCTCGAGGCGCGGGCTTCGCTTCCGCGCGCCGCCACCTCGGCCGATGCCCGGGTTGAAACGCTGCCACGGGCTGCGCGGGAACCGGGGCCGGACCCCGGGACGCTGCCGCGGGGGTCGCCAGGGCCGTCCGAATAGGGGATTGAGAGGTCGACCGTCGCGGAGCGCGGCGGCCGACCCTTGAGTGCTGTCACCCCGGGTTCGACCGCGGGCGCTTGGCGCCGGCCTCGGCCCACCATGTGGCCGCAAACGTCCCCGCCCCAAACACGGCAAAGGCCCCAATCTGCGCGTACATCTTGCCGTCGAAGCTCTGCCCCACGAGCGCCCCGAGCGGCACCCCGATGAACGTGGTGAGCGAAGCGACCACCGCCGCCCCCACCCCCGCGATGTGCCCCAGGGGCCTCATCGCGAGCGCATTGAGATTCCCGAAGAGCAGGCCGATGCAGAAGAAGGCGGCGAGCAGGTAGGTCATCAAGAGCCAGAAGGGAGGTAGGCCTTCGAAGGCGAAGGCAAGCGCCCACGCGACGGCCGAACCCAGTGTGATGCACACCGTCGCCGCCCTCGAGAGGCGGCGCATCCCATGCTTCATCACCAGTCGGCCGTTCATGAGCGAGGCGCACCCGAAGGCGAGAGAGAGCACTCCGAACCAGAGCGGAAAGAGAGCGCCGGTCTGGTAGGCGTCCTGGAAAATCTGCTGGGCCGAGCTCAGGTAGGCGAGGAACGGCGCGAACACACATGCGGTGGCGAGGGTGTATCCGAGCGTGGTCCGGGTTCGCAGGACTTCCAGGGCCGCCCTGCCGATTGCCCGCGGGGAGAAGGGTCTGCGGCGGGCGGCGGGCAGGGTCTCGGGCTGGCGGAGCGAAAACCACGCCAATGCGATCGCCGCGATGCCGAAGATGGCGGCGAATATCGCGCGCCAGCCCCCGAGCCACAGGATCCCCTGGCCGAGCGCCGGAGCGATGGTGGGAACGAGGATGAACACGGACATGGCGAACGACATGAGACGGGCCATGCCACGGCCTTCGTACTGGTCACGCACCATGGCGATGGTGACGATCCGCGGCGCCGCGACCCCGATGCCCTGCAGGACACGGCCCGCGATCATCACCCCGAATGAGGTCGCGAAGATGCTTACGAGGCATCCGGCCATGAACAGTAGAAGGCCGGTGTGTATGGCAGCCCTTCGTCCGATCCGGTCGGAGAGCGGGCCGAAGAGAATCTGGCCGAGGCCAAGCCCCAGAAACACCGCCGTGACGACGAACTGGGTGTCGTTCGCGCGCAGCGCGCCGAGGTCGCGGCCGATCTCGGGCAGCGCCGGCAACATCGCGTCGATCGAGAGCGCGACGAGCGACATCAACAGCGCCACGAGGGCAATGAACTCGCCGGGACGAAGGGCAGGCTTGACCTTGTTCCGGGTCATCCTCCCGCCGCCCACATCCGCGCCCTCCGCCGCGCGGGAGGGGTGCGATGGTCGCGGTGCTTCAGGCGCCAGGCAGCCGGTACGGGACAGCCTTCCCCACCGCTTCGTCCACGGTCTCCGGGGTGAGCAGAACGGTCACGGTAACCGTGAGCGCGCCCGCAGAGGCGATGTTCAGGGAGAGCGCCGTCGCCGTAGCTTCGTCGGGAAGGTCGGCGATCAGAAAGAGGTCGCATTCGCCGAAGGCGTAGTAGAACCCCTCCAGAGTGCCGCCCGCGGCCTCGATTGTCTGTCGCAGGGCAGCCTGCCGGCCGGTACCGCCCTCGGCGAGCAGCCCCTTCAGACCGGATTGCGTGTAGCTGGTTCGGAACATGTACTTGGCCATGCTGTCCTCCTTGTCTAGCGGTTCGCGATTGTATCCTCGATCAGACGCGCGGTGCGCTCGGCGCGCGCGTCCGAAATCTGCCTCGCGACCGCGAGCGCCTTGCCCAGATCGGCGATGGATACGCCGTTGATGACCGCCTGGCCCGTCTTCACCCGTTCGGCCCAGCGCACCGAAGCCGGATCGTCGAGCATCATGTTCAGCGTGATGCCCGGGCTGTCGTGCAGCCCGTCGCTGGGCATGTCGTCGGTGACGATGCCCAGGTCGCGCAGCACGTTCGGGGTCCCGGGCGGGGTACGGTAGTATTCGGGGATGAAGATGACCGCGGCCTCTCCGTCCCAGGCCTCGGTCAGCGCGCCTGCCACGTTTTCCATGCCACGCTGGTTGCCGCCGCTGTCGCCGATCAGGACGATGTTCTCGAAGCCGTGCATCTTCAGGCTGTGCGCGACATCCGTCAGCACCGCCTCGAAGGTTTCCTGACGCAGGCTGATGGTGCCCGGGCTGGTCATGTGTCCGCTGGGCGGGTCGATGTTGCCTTCGGGGACGGTCTCGATCACGGGGGCGCAGAGCGCGTTGCCGAGCTTGCGTGCGATCGCGGGGCAGTTGGCGCGCAGCACGTAGTTGTGTTTGCCGGTGACCAGCCAGGGGCCGTTGGGCTCGACGCCTCCGGTGGAGATGATGGCCGTGGTCTTGCCGTTGGCGAGGGCGTCGCGAACATCCATCCACGTCATCTCCTCGATCCAGACGGTGTTTGCCTCGGGTAGCGGGTTCGGGGTGTCGGCGCAGTTGTAGGTGTTGGCGCTGCAGTTGCCGCCTCCCATCGAGCGGGGATCGGGGGCGGGGCGTTGCTGCTGGCCACCGCCCGTGCGCTGCGCCTGCTGGCCGCCGGCCGCCGCCCGCCTCGCCGCAAACTGGGCCGACCGGTCGGGCGCCGGCAGCGTGCCCCGGTTGGCGATCGCGGTGCGGATCGCCTCGGCCGTGTGCTCGGCACGGAACGCCACGATCTCGCGGGCCCATTCCAGCGACTGAACCCGGTCCTCGATCGAGACACCGTTGATGGTTGCTTCGCCCGCCGCGACCCGCTCCTCGTAGCGCACCGAGAAGGGGTCGTCGTAGAACATGTTCAGGGTGATGATCGGGTCGTCGTGGAGGCCCTCGCCCTCACCCGCCTCCAGCCCGCGGAAGGCCATGTACCGGGTCACCGAGTTGTAGTCGTAGTACTCCTGCACATGCGCCACGACGGCCGCGCCCGCGAACATCTCGTTGAGCCTCTCGGCCACGGCGCGCTGCCCACCCTGGTTTCCGCCGCTGTCGCCGATGAAGATGATGTTGCGAAAGCCGTGCATCTTCAGACTGTGCGCGACATCGGTCAGCAGCGCTTCGAAGGTCTCCTGGCGCAGGCTCAGGGTACCGGGGCTGGTCATGTGGCTGCTGGGCGGATCGATGTTGCCTTCGGGCACCAGCTTGATGATCGGAGCGCAGAGGGCGTCGCCCAGCTCGCGGGCGATGGCGTCACAGTTGGCTCGCAGGACGTAGTTGTGCTTGCCGGTGGCGAGCCAGGGGCCGTTGGGTTCGACGCCGCCGGTGGGGATGATCGCCGTGGTCCTGCCGCTCGCCAGGGCGTCACGGACGTCCATCCACGTCATCTCCTCGATCCAGACCGTGTTCGCGGCGGGAAGCGGGTTCGGGGTATCCCGGCAGTTGTAGACGTTGGCCGCGCAGTTGCCGCCACCCATGCTGTTCGGGTCGCGCTCCGGGCGCTGCTGAGCCGTGGCGCCGGTCGTAGTGAGGAGCAGGGCTCCGGTGAGCAGGGCGGTCTTCATGGTCTTTCCTCCGGGTTTCGGTAGTCGGGAGCTGAAGGCATCGTACGTCATCGGCGGTGTGGTGGCGAGCGTCCTGCACCCGCCGGCCCGGCGCTCCCGTACTCGTGGTGTAATGAGAACATTACAAAGTGTCGTGTTAACATTACTTTATGGGTTCCTGGGGCGCCGCTCTCGGTGGTCGGGCGGATTCATCCACGAGCCCCGAGTGCACATCGGCCGTTTGTCGAAGCGGCGGTCGGCCGCATTCAGACGTTCCCGGGCGAAGCCGAACGGCCACAGATCAGGGAGATGACCAACGCCCAGAGCGTGATGCGCCTGATCGTGTACGGCGATGTGACCGAGCGTTCATTGAAGGAGCTCGCATACCGCGTCGAGGACGAACTCGCGGCGCTGCCCTCCGTCTCCCAGGTCGAGACGAGCGGCATGCGAAACTACGAGATCTCGATCGAAGTGCCCCTGCAGCGGCTGAGAGCCCTTGGCCCCCTCCGCACCCCGAGCCGCCCCCGCCGATGTCGAGTCCATCGACGCGATCATGAAGGCCGTCTACGACGTCATCTCCGGCGACGCCGGCGTGGCTCGCGACTGGGACCGCTTCCGCTCGCTCTTCGCTCCCGGCGCCACGCTGAGCCCGGTCGGGAGGTCGCCCGACGGCGCTTACGGGCGCAGAATCATGACGGCCGACGAGTACGCCGAGAACTCGGGCGCGTGGCTCGAACAGAACGGCTTCCACGAGGTCGAAATCCACCGCGTCACCGAGCAGTACGGCGTGATCGCGCACGCATTCAGCACCTACGAATCGCGGCGGCTGGCCACCGACCCGGAGCCCTTCGCCCGCGGCATCAACTCCTTCCAGCTGCTGAACGACGGGACGCGCTGGTGGGTCGTGTCGATCTACTGGCTGGGGGAGAGCGCGGATCATCCGATACCGGCGGCGTATCTGCCGGGGGGTGGGAGCTGAGTCGGGGCAAGCTCGGCGTTGCCCGTATCCCTGGATTGTAGTACAGTGGTATTACAGCGAACCCGGGGGAGGAGACGGAGCGACCTGCGATGGCCACAAGAACCGTAAGACTTGACGACGCCGCCGAGGCCACGCTGCGTGACCTGCAGCGGCGCACCGGCAAGTCGATTTCAACAGTCCTGAGAAGGGCCCTGCGGGCCTACACGGCCGAGCTTGACGCCGACGTGCGGTTTCGGCCCGGCGAGGTATACGAAAGGCTCGGCCTGCCCGGAGAAGGGGGATACGCGCTTGCCCCGGCGATACGTGCCAAGGAGGCCGTGGTGGAGATCATTCGCAAGAAGCACGGCCGGTGATCCTGGTCGACGCCGGCCCGCTGGTGGCCCTGTTTGACGCGAACGACCACCAGCACGGCCACTGTCGCCGGATCCTGGACGAGCTGGACGACGAGCTTCTCACCACTACGCCGGTTCTTGGCGAAGCCATTCACCTGCTCAGGCCCGGAAGCCCCGGTCCGCCGAAGCTGATGGACTACATCAGACACGGTGGCCTCGGCGTACGCCCGTTGGATGACCGGAGTCTCGACCGTTGCTTCGACCTCATGATGCGGTACGCCGACCTGCCGATGGACTTCGCTGACGCTTCGATCGTTGCCGCCGCTGAGCAAACGCGATCCGACAAGGTCTTCACCCTGGACCGCAGGGATTTCAACACCTACCGAATCCGACGCGGCTATCACCGAGTCCCCTTCACGATCATCGGCGACCCGGGAGGACCACAAGTCGTGCGGGAATGCGTGTCCGCAGAGGAATCGGTGGCGGCTCCTTGACCCTGCCGTAACGGCGGGGTATCGGTGGCGTGAATCACGGCAAGGAATCGTCTAAGTTCAACCAGGACTGCACGATCTGCCGCACTTGCCGTTGGAGCAGGTCTGATTCCAGCGTTCTGAAATGCCCGGAACCCGTCCATCAAATGGCGGGAGTCCCGTTCGTCTCAGATCCCATCTGAGGGACGCATACCGAAGCCGTTCAAGGCCACCACGGGCTTGCCATTGTCACGTGGAACGGTCCACTACCCGGTAGGTTCGCCCATGGCTCCTCATGCCTTCGCTCCTCATGCCTTGCGGCCGCCGCTTCGGCAGCACAGTGCCCCCGATTTCTCTGACAGTAGTTTGGCCAACGTCCCGGGGGTCCAAGGGACGGTGAAGTTCGTTCGGTGGCCGGATCCCCAAGTGTTCGACCGAGACGTCCGCACAAGGCGGGCGATTACCTGCCTGAGGCGCTGAAGCCTGCGCTCGAGCCGATCTTGGACACGATCCGACAGTCTGACGCGACAGATCCGCGCGTTCAACCGAGACATCGAAGCGCTCTGCGCGACACGGTACGCGGAGACGGATCTCTTCCGGCAGGTCAACGGCGTCGGGCCGGTGACTGCTCTGGCGTTATCGACTTGTGAAATCGACGACGCGAAACGCTTCCCCAATGGCCCCGTGCTGTGGGTGCCTGGGTCTGACCCGCCGACATGTCACCCCGAGATCATGCTCAGCGAGCGACCGGCCGAGGCAGACGACCGCGCCGTTCCCGGGCACTGGGAAGGCGACCCGATCTTGGGGCTGGGCAGTTCGGCGATCGGAACGCTGGTCGAGCGGACCTTCAGGTTCACGATGCTGCTCTACCTCCCCCGCCTTAACAAAGCGCGCCCTCCGGCAGCACCGCGATCATCACGCTGTCCTTGCCTCCCTACCGCTGACCGATCACCGATTAGTTCGCACCTGAGCCAGAATCTCTTGGTTGACCTGAAGTCGCGTGGCCATCTGCCGATCTGAGAGTTCTGTTTCCGCCACGTATCGAGATAAAAGCCCCTTTCCCATTGGTTGATCCAGCCCTTGGCGAAGGCATGCTCGATCAGCTCAACGTTGAACGCCTTGGTCGCATCGGCGGTCACCCGCTTGATCGCGGCAAACATCTTGTTCGAAGGCAGCTTCATGAACTTCTTGACGCAGACGTTCCCAACAATCGCCCTATTGCCGTTCTTCCTGTTCCACAACACGCAAAGCTCGTTGATTGGGAAGTGGCCACACAGGCAGGCCTCCGGCTCTTGCTGCATGTAGATGTCCTCGATCCCCCACTCAGCCGCGCGAGACTCCAGCTTCCGCGCGATGATCTCCCTGCCCAGCTTGTAGCCGTGATCCCAATGGTCAGCTTCGCTGAGCGCGATGATCTCCCTGCCCAGCTTGTAGCCGTGATCTGACTCGGTCATCTACATGCCCATGCCGTGGTGCCGACCCCCTTCGCGGGGATTCGACTCTCAGCCGTCAGCGTGTAGAGCTTGGTCTTGTCCATCCCGAGGCACTCCGCCGCTCCGCTTGTGGCCATCCATGAATCGGATCATACGCAAGACGATAGAATATGACAGCCAGTGGTGTCAAAGCTGGCGCGTTAGGGGAGGCGACCCGCTCGCCGAGCCGAGGATGGCGAGGACCGGATCCACCGGCTCCGCACGCGGGTCCGGCACACGACGGTCATCGTTCTCCCCGGCGGGGAGAACATCCTCGACTTCGTGGTCGGCGACTCGGAGTACTGGCACCTGGCGGGCGCGGCGAACGTCGCATTCCTCAAACCCCTGTCTGCGGACGCGGCGACCAACATCGCGCTCGTCTGCGAGTCGGGGCGCATCTACTCGTTCCTCGTCTCCGAGTACGGCGAGAAGCCCCCACACCTCGTCGTGCGTGTCGAGTCGGGCGCGGACGGCCCCAAGTTCGTCGCCCGGAGCGAGGTCGCGGCCTACCGGCGGATGGCGGTCGAGGCAGCCCGGGTGGCCCAGGCTGAGGCCGAGGCCGGCATCCTCGAGGCCAGGCAGCAAGCGGAAGCGGAGATCGAGGCGTTCCGCGCCCGCTATCCGGGACGGCTCGCGTTCGAGTACCGGTTGGACGGAAACGCTTCCCGGCGGCCGTTCCTGGTCGAGGCGATGTGGCACGACGGACAGTTCACGTATCTCCGCTCCCGCGCGCAGGAGTCGCCGGCGCTCTACGAGCTCCGGGACGGCGAGCCGGCCCTCGTCGCCTTCGACCTCAACCGAGGACGGCCTCTACATCGCCCGCCATGTGCTGGCCGACGGGTGGCTCCAGATCGGCGACAAGCGGATGCGCTGGCGGTTCACGCCCGGGGACGGGCTCCGATGAACCGCTGGCCCTGTACTGCGAGCCGCAGGCCGAGCCCCAAGGCGATGGCCTTGCCGAAGCCGCCCATGTGAGCCCGGACGCCCTGGCGGACCGGCTCCAGCGCCGCCCAGCGGTCGCCCTTCTTCGCGACGTGCCAGCCGACGACGTCCGAGGCGCAGTGGTCGACGGCCCCGAAGAACCAGCACCAGCCCTCCGCCTTCGTCCAGAACCGCGACGCGTCCGTGCCCCAGAGTTCGTCCGGCCGCTCGGTGCGGATCCGGCCGCTGTGGCTCCGGTCTCCCTAGGTTTTGAGGATACCCCAAGATACCCCGCGTCTCGTCGATTGCGCCACCCTTGGAGCGCCGCCGTAGAGTGCGTTAGCGTCGGCGTTCCCGGCCATCGGGGCCGATCACCCTTGACACATGTGCGGGGCCATATCTTCTGCAGAAAACAGGGAATCGAAATACGCCATCCGGTTAGGCAGGCTTTCGAGTAGTGCATCGTCGAAACCCCAACCCCACCTGCTTACCATCGAACCATCCCCGGCAACCCGCTGGCCAGCGCAGCGCAAGACGAACCAAGCGGAGAGCGTTTCCGTTGGCGGCTCGGCATGCGTGCCCCACATGGCGTATTCCGAGACAAACCAGTAGGGCTCTCCGGCGGCGCGGCCCCGGTGCAAATCCGCTTCCTGCGCGACACCGTATCCCGGCTTTGGCAAAAGGTGTCCGATCTCGTGCAACAGGATCTCCTCGAACTCGGAATCGACACGAGGTGCCCACCATCGGTTACCGTTTTCGTCCTGTACTTCCACCATCTGGAAGTCCTCTTCCCAACGCGGCATGCAGTTTACCCCGATGAACCCCCGCCTTCTCATGCTTGTCCACGCATCGGTGCGTATGGCTGACTGATTGGTCAGGCGTACGGTGTCGACCTGCTGAAGCATGGCAAGGGGCAGTCGCCCCACATGCGGCGCGAGTCGTTCGAGGCGGACAAGCCCGTGTTCATCGGACATGCACTCCTGATCGCCTTCACTGTCGTACTCGATGCGGAAGTGGATGGGGTGACCGCCGAACATGGCATCAAACCCGCGCGACTCATCGGCATACACCGTCTGCGCGTTGACCACGCTGTCGAAGTTGGTCGGCAGTAAGGCGTCCGGCCGGCGCCTGGAGGAGATCACGTCCGGCATCATCATGGCAATCGACCAAGGGTCGCCTCGGTGGGGCAGTCCAAGCACCTGTAGAGGGAAATTGTCCATGATCTTGAAGCTATAGCCGGCCCCACCGTGGACCTCTACATCTGCCCATGGCCCGTATCCCCCGTCGTTGAAGGGCCTTGCCCGAAGTGTGAAGCTCTCACCCCAGTGCAGGTCCTTCATCAGGTATCGGTCCTCGGAATGCGATTCATGCACCACACACCCGCCACCCGATGTGTAACAGTGAGGTGGTCCCGGTTTTTTGGACAGGTCGTTAGGGTGGATTCCATTGTGGAACAGCAGGCACCGAGATGGCCAGGAAGAGACGACGATTCACGGCGGAGTTCAAGGGCCGTGTGGCGCTGGAGGCGCTTCAGGAGCGCGACAGTGTGCAGGCGATCGCCGCGCGGCATGAGCTTCATCCGAACCAGGTGAGCGCCTGGAAGCGGCAGTTGCTCGATGCCGTGCCGGAGGCGTTCGCCAGGGGCGGGAAGCGGAAGCTCGCCAAGGAGCATGAGGCGAAGGTCCACGACCTGCATGCCAAGATCGGAGAGCTCACCGTCGAGCGGGATTTTTTTCGGCGCGGGTTGAAGCGCTGAGCCGGGCGGAGCGGGTGCGGATGATCGAGCCGGAAGGCCCGCTGAGCCTGTCGAGGCAGTGCGTGGTGCTGGGCGTGAGCCGGTCGTCGCTCTACTACCGGCCGAAGGGAGAGAGCGCGGAGAACCTGGCCCTGATGCGAAGGATGGACGAGCTCCACATGGACTATCCGTTCTACGGGAGCCGGCAGATGATGCGGCATCTCCGCCGCGAGGGTGTCACGGCCGGCCGGCACCGGATCCGGCGGCTCATGGCGGTCATGGGGATGGAGGCGACCTACCGGCGCCCGCGCACGAGCGTGGCGAACTCGGAGCACCGGATCTTCCCCTACCTGCTGCGCGACCTCGATATCTCCCGGGCGGACCATGTGTGGTGCGCGGACATCACCTATATCCCTGTGACGCAAGGATTTTTCTACCTTGTGGCCGTGATGGACTGGGCCACCCGGCACGTGCTCTCCTGGCGGCTGTCCAACACGATGGACGCCTCGTTCTGCATTGGGGCCCTGGACGACGCGCTGGTCCGGGCGAGTCCGGAGATCCTGAACACGGACCAGGGCTCCCAGTTCACCAGCGAGGCCTTCGCCGACCGGGTGCTGGGTGCGGGCGTGGCGTTCTCGATGGACGGCCGGGGCCGGTTCCTCGACAACATCTTCATCGAACGGCTGTGGCGGTCGCTGAAGTACGAGGCCGTGTACCTGCATGAGCTTCGCGACGGCGTCGAGGCCGGACGGCTCATCGGCTCGTGGATCGACTTCTACAACGAGGTGCGCCCGCACTCGTCGCTGGGCGGATCCACGCCGGGCGAGACCTACCGCAACGGCACGAGGGTGATGTGAAAGACGGATCACTGCCCGCGTTGGCGGACACCCTCGCGAGACAGTGGGGAGCGGGGGATCCGCCCATCCTGCGCATCTTGCGCCGACGGTCGCCAAGCCCCGCTCGCCGGTCGGGTTCCCCTCCCGGCGAGCGGGGCTCATCCTGGTATCCGTCCTTCTCCTTGCCCCAGAGGACCGCACACCGTAGAATCCCATTCAAGACAGAACAGAGCGAAAGCTCCCGAGGGCTCCCAGAACCAGTCGGAGTCCACCTTAGCTTTGCCCTCGGACTGTCCAACGAAGTAGGACCACTTCACAGACCTCAATTTCCGCACCGGCTATGGGCCTCTCCCAATCCACATAGCGCACAACGGCCCAGTTGCGGACGAGGTGGGCCGATATAGACGCGAACTCCGGGGGAACCGGCACAACCACCACCTGAACGGTGAGGGTCACCTCCAGTTGAGTCCGATGGCCTTCATTTGAGGATACCGCCTCCCAAGGACCGCGATCAACGGATCCCACACTATCGAGCCGGTAACGGGAGATTCCAATCGCCCCACGCGGGGGGTAGCCCAGGAAATGGCCCGCCTCCGCGTGGCAGATTCATGGGGACGAGCACATGGCTCATCCCCACCACGGCGGCGGCGCTGGCAAGGCCGAGCTGGTCTTGGCTCCTCGCGTAGCAACGGGGAGCCAAAGCTTCCGCCGTGAAGCGGTGGAGTAGAAGGCGGCCTCATTCTGCCTTGTCACGGATTCGCTTGAAGTCCATCGGAGACTGATAATCGATTGGAGCTGGCGCGAGTGGCAAGTCCAAGAGGGCCGTGGCGCAATCGGCGGAGGCGCGCAGCACCTTCTGGGCTTGATCCAGTTTCGTGGACGGTTTAACTCGGCTGCCAGCCGAGCCGAGCGTCGAGTGTCGGCACTGCTGTCTTAATCGCCATCGTCGGCTCAGGTTCGACGAACGTGCGCATTGACGATCCCCGGGCCGCCGAGCTCGCCAGCTAAAGTAGGCTGCCCAGTCCGCTGGTGAATCTGTCCTAAGTTACTTAAATAATTGAAAGTTATATTATATATCCAAGGTATTAGTCACCCTTTCGATCACCCTTTGCGAAAGGGGACCCGGAATCCTTGCCGCAGCGTTTGGCCGCCACCATCCTCAATCCTCTGGAGGCCGACGTGCCCCACGCCCCAAGGGGCCGTCGCTGACCCGAAGCGACGTGGAACAGAAACGACACGAGCATCTGGCGCCTTCGCTAGGGGTCGAGAATACCCTTACGGCTTCGACTACGACACGGTGAGGGGTGGAGTCGTTCTCTCGCCCTCCCCTTTGCCCTGAATCCTTGGACCACTACCGATTCTACTCGGACCCCGCACCCAGCGCGTCGGGCTGAAAGGTGCCCTTCCGGCTCGCCACACACGACCCGGAGACGCGCGGAGACGACCACCGCAGGCCCACGTGAGCGAGCAGACGGCCACCGCTCGATCCGACGGTCCGGAATCCGTCAGAAGTAGTACTTCAGGCCGACCGTTACCGCCAGGTAGCTGATGCCCTCGAATCGCTGCGTGGTGTCGAATGGGGTGACGCCGTCCGCCTGCACGGGCGCATGGCTGCGGATAAGATCCCAGGTCGCCTCGTCGGTGATATGGCCGAATTGGGCCCAGCGCCCCGTCACGCCGACCGAGGTGTGCTCGGTCAGCGCGTAGTCGGCGCCGGCGAGCACCTGGAACCCAAACGCTTCTTGACGCACCGTCGTATCGAGGGAGCTGAGGGTACCCGCTGCGGCGCGCTTGGCGGCGTCCGGCCAGTCCGGCTCAAAGTCGATGCGCAGGTACTCGGCGTCCGGCTTCCGGATGAACTGGTTGGCATAGTGCAGGTTGGTGATGGCCACGCCGAGGCCGCCGCCGACGTACGGCGTCCAGGGTGACTCGTTCGGAAAGTCGTAGTACGCGTTGGCGAAGATCTGGTGGGCGGCATAGTCCCGGATCCACTCGCGCGGCGGCTGGTCGTGGCTCCACTCGGTGTCCTTGCCCTGGAGCACCACATCTGTGGTGCTCCCAACCCCAGCGGTGGCGGGTCCCTGGAAACGGGTGAGATACTCCACCTCGACGCGCACCCGGGCGGCCCGGTAGCCGACCAGGAGGCCGCTCACAACCCCGCCCCCCAGGTCGAACGCGTTGCGCAGGATGACCGTCGGCGTGCTGGCGCGGCACGCCTCGTCGCTGGCCGGCGGGCTGGTCGATGCCGGATAGAGGAGCCGGTCGCACCGCGTCGGGTGGTTGACCCCGGTGACGCTCGAGGTGAGGGGGGACGCGTTCGCCCTCCCCATCTCGAGGCCAGCATAGAAGCCGTCCTGGTCGGTCTGGCCGCGCGCGGGCGCTGCCGGCCCCAGGAGTGAGAGGCCCAGCGCCGCAGAGAGGCCCGCGCGCGCCGCCGATCGTGCCCCGCCGCCGGATGGCATCAGTCCCATGTCGGTGTTGTACCCGCGAGCACGCACGCCGGTCCTGGGGCTTGGTCAGGAAGGCATCGAGGCCCTGTTGGAGGCGGCGTCCGGGTCCTGGTCGGCGCGGGCGAGCACCCAAGAGCCAGCGAGGAGTTTACGCCTGGTGTCGCGCTTCCGTTCCCTGGTTGATTCAATATACCAGCCCTCCTCCTGTTGCCTCACAGATTATTCTCCGAATTATAAGTAATCGCATGCGCTGCCACCACACCCCCTTTCTTTGCCTCCCGATGATACCCTCTCCGCCACATCCCACAGTTGGGCGTCGTGAACCCAGAGGCGACCGTCCGCCCATGGCGTCCAGAACCCTGCCCAGGGCCCGCCAAGTTACGGTAGCGAAGGCGAACTGGTCCGGTCCGGCTGCCCGCCGTGGTACTTCCTCGGGTAGCACTATGGACGCAGCTTCTTCCGCTTTGGAGGACCGCGGGCTCACTGCTGCCGTGGGGCAAGCAGCATGCACTGATCGTGGCGCTGGGCTACTCGCGGCGGATGTGGCAACACGCTCGACGAGCGCCCGGCGATGCCGGTTGGGATGCGGGGCCTGAAGTGTCGCTCACCGACGGCGGCGGCGTGCCGTCGGAGTTCCGGTTCGACCAGATGCAGGCCATCATCACCGGCGACTGGCGCGACGAGGGCGGACGACTGCTCGAGAACCCGGAGTTCCTTGCGTCTCCGCCGCTCACGCTTCTGGATCCGGGCGTGCCGCCCGTACCGGGCCCAGACGAAGGACAGGGTCGAGCGGCCCGTCCGCGGATGCCCGCCATTTGACGCCATTTCCCCGCTATTTCAGTCCGGCAGAACCAGATATGGCCCAACGGCCAGAACGGCAGATCGTGCAGTCCGAGTTAGACTTAGACGATTTCCTGCGTGCGCCGTGGAAAGGCGCGCGTTCCTAGTGGGGGCGAATCCCACCCGGCAACTGTCGCTCCAGCCGGTAGCAACCGGAGCGGCTCATGGAGGTAACGACATGGGTTGAAGCACTTCGGGACGGACCGCGCACGATACGCGACACCCTACACGGGCACGAAGCCGGAAACGGCGGAGACGGCCAAGGGAGGAGCTAAGTCGGAAGGCGGTTCAGCGACCACGCGGGCCGAAACGCGAGTGAACGCCGAGCAGGCCTCGAAACATCAAACGCGGGAGCCGACCCTTCGTAGGAAAGGGGAAGGCCGCCGACTGGCCGGAAAGAGAGCGACGGGACAACCGGCTGGTTTCCGCCGGGGTAGTGGCGTCGGCACGTGTGGAAGATGGAATGCGTGGCAACACGGGAAGCCCCGCCGGTGCCGTGGCACGCGGCAACCGGAACCCCGCGAGGGGCAGGCCGGGCCGGCAGGGTGGCGGATGGGCCCGTAGTACTGAAGACGCGGGGTAATGCCCGCCGAGGAAAGGGGCCCTGAGTTGGGAACGGTACGGAAAGGGGGCAGGGACATGACCACTGACGGGAGTCTACCAGGGTCGGCGAGCGTTCGAAAACTCCAGACCGTGCTACATGCGAAAGCGAAGGAAGAACCCGGGCGGCGATTTCACGCCCTTGTCGACAAGGTATGGCGGGAGGACTTCCTGCTGGCGGCATGGGCGCTGGCCCGGCGCAACGGCGGAGCGGCAGGCGTGGATGGTGTCACGGTCGCGGACGTCAAGGCGCACGGAGTGGAACGCTGGGTCGGGGAACTGTCGCGGGACCTGAAGGAAGGCACCTACAAGCCGAGTCCGGTGAGACAGGTGCTCATCCCGAAGAAGCAGCCGGGGAAGTTCCGTCCCCTGGGCATTCCATGCCTGAGGGACCGGGTTGCGCAGACGTCGGCGATGCTGGTGTTGTCGCCGATCTTCGAGGCGGACCTGGAGCCGGAGCAGTACGGATACCGGCCGGGACGAAGCGCCAAGGACGCGGTCAGACGGGTCCATCGTCTGCTGCACTGGGGCCGCAACGAAGTGGTTGATGCGGACCTCTCGAACTACTTCGGCGAGATACCGCACGCCGAGTTGATGAAGAGTGTTGCCCGGCGCGTGAGCGACGGGCGGATGCTCGGCCTCATCAAGGCGTGGCTGGAGATGCCGGTGGTCGAGGAGGACGGTAAGGGCGGCAAGCGCCGCACGAACCGGGCGCGAAAGGAACGGAAAGGGACCCCGCAAGGGGCTCCGATCTCGCCGCTGTTGAGCAACATCTACATGCGGCGGTTCATCCTTGGCTGGAAGGCGCTGGGCCATGCCCGGCGCTTCAGTGCGGAGATCGTGAACTACGCGGACGACTTCTGTGTGCTTGGAAAGGCACCGGCGGCGGAGATGCTGGCGGCGGTCAACCGGCTCATGGAACGACTGAAGCTACCGGTCAACGCACGGAAGACCCGATGCCTCCGATGCCCCGAGGAGCCGATCGAGTTCCTTGGATACCGCATCGGCTGGAACTATCGCCCGACGGACGGAAGCCGGTACATCGGCACCCGGCCCAGCAAGGCGAGCATTCAAAGCATACGCCGCAGGATCAGGGCGCAAACGGAGCCACGTTACGAGGGCTGTCCAGCAGAGGAGGTCGTAGGGCGTCTCAATCGGATGCTGTCCGGATGGGCAAACTACTTCACACTCGGCCAGGTCAGTCCGGCCTACGCGGCTGTGGATGCGTACGCGGCCCTGCGGCTGCGACAGTGGTTCTGCCGGAAGCACAAGGTGAAATCAGGAAAATACGTGCGATTTTCCCACCGATGGCTGTGGGAGGAATGCGGCCTCACGCGCCTTGCGCTGACGACACGACACCTTCCGTGGGCGAAGGCATGATCCCGGCTGAGAGCCGGATGCGGGAGATCCGCACGTCCGGTTCGATGAGCGGGGGCTGGAAACGTAACTACGGGAGCCGGTCTGCGGCCCGGAGCGAAAGCGACGGAATAGCCACCGGACCCTACGGTCGGCGCGCCAGCCCTCGACTCTACCGGGATTCAGGCTTCACGTGCTCTGCCCACGCAATGTTGAACATCGCGGCCTGGCAGGGGGACGCTGCGCCCCCCTTTGAACCCCCGGCGTTGCACGCGGCTGCCGACGCAGCGGGGCGTCCCCCGAACCCCGTCGCCGGTGCGCCCTCCGCACCGTCATGGTCACGGGTCGCGTCAACGCCCGGCGGAGCACGCCCCCTACGAGCTTGCGACGGCAGACGGTGGCGCGGACGCGAACGTGGACCGCGTCCGCCACGGGCCTTGAGCGCGAGCGGAGCCGCCAGGCCCGCGGGTGATCGGCAACGATACGACCAGTCGCCGCTGGGCGAACACGCACGCCGCAGCGGAGCGCGGATCTTCTTAGGGGATCGAAGGGGCGGAGTCCCTCGCCAGCCCCTGCCGGGGACCCGCGAAGCGTGGCCCCAAGGGTAGGCTGGCTCCCGGCCACTAACGGGTCGGGAGCCAGCGCTGCGGGCGCCCTCGAAGCGGACGCCCAAGGAGCCGGGCGGACGGTCGTCGAAGACGGGGTCGGGGCTACCGAGGCTGGCCACATCGGCGGCTTGAACTCCCGGTCCCGGCGAAACCCGGCCGGGGCGGACGGCGTAGAGATGGAAGGCAGCCTCTTCCGAAGCCGGATCCTCCGCTCGGCAGTCTGGCGAGCCGGAGTGCGTTCGCGGAGGCCCCGGCGCTTCCACTTACGGCCGTACTGGAGTGTGAAAACGACGCCAGAGGTCGATTCACACTTCGGCCCTCCGGCGATTCACACGGTGGCCGCCAGCCATCGGCGGCCTTGGCAGCGTCTTTCGCCGCCCCGTGGACAGGCGGCAGGCGATCGATTCGCCGCGAGCCCCGCGCGGCAGGCCGAGCGCCTCGCCGGAGCACGCTAACCGATGGGCGGCGTGCGACTTGCGACCGTACTGGAGTGCGCAAACGACGCGGGGGTCCGATGCGCACTTCGACGCTCCGGCCATGCGCACGGGGGTTCCCGGCCATCCGCAGGTGCAACAGCGTCTTGCGGCCCGGCCGCTCGGTAGGCCGTGGCACACGAGCGGCTCGGGCCGTGGCGGGAGCGACCCCCCAGTCCGAGGGCCTGGTACGGGTTCGAGGCCGGGTGTGCTTGCGCACCACCCGCCCCGCCCTCCTGGGGTCGCTCCAGCACCAGCGATCCCTCCGGGAAGGGTGTCGAGCGCCGCTTCGAGGCGGCGGAGGACCCGTTGGCCGCCCGCGCTGCCACCGGGCTGTTCGGCATCGCCCAGCAAGACCGGGACGAGCCCCGTCACGGCTCGCCGTGGCCTTCCCGCACGGGACTGCTGGATGGGAGTGACCCCGCAGCGTAGGGGAAGATGGGGATGCACATCGCCATCCTCCCCGATGCCGATCGAGGCATGCCGAGATGGGGGGTCACTCCCGTCCACGGCCTTGAGGCCCGGATCGGCATCGCCGCTCCGACGGCCGTGGCACAACCCCAAGCCGTTCAGCAACTTGCGGAATCGGTGCCGTGCACGTCCGAAACGCGTTTTCCTGCACATCGACTCCGATGTCACATGTGCGCCTCTGGATCGGCATCGGGCGCGTCGAAAACCGCCTTCAAGTCACCGCTTCGCACTCGATGATCGTGACGCTCCGGATCGGCTGCCAGACAGCTCGTCTCCGCCTCCATTTCGGGGAGGATACCACGCGCTCCGAACCCTTCCTTCTGGCGGATACGGCTTCTCTCCGCGAAGTTTCCGTCGCGCAGATCGTGCAGTCCATCACGAGAGGAATCGAATGATGGCACGCACGAAACGAAGTCGGCGCTCCTACGGCGCCGGCGAATGGGGCCGGAACCGGGTGAGGGTGTTCCCCGACGCCAAGACCGGCCTATACCAGATTGAGTGGCGCGAGAACGGGCGCAGGCTTACCCGGTCGCTGGGGCACCGCGATTGGGTGAGGGCGAAGCGGCAAGCGGACGAGTTCGCGGCAGGCTTCGTCGGCCCGGACCTGAACGGCAAGGCGGAAGCCGAGCCCGAGCCGCTCACCCTGGAGAAGCTGTTTGAAATCTACGGTGAAGAGGTGACGCCCACCAAGGCGGAGACATCTCAACGGTCCGACCGGGCGGCGACGAGGATGTTCCTCCGGTTCTTCGGAAGGGGCCGCAGTCCCGAGACACTTTCCCAGCGCGACTGGGACCGGTTCATCCGGGCGCGGCGGTCGGGCAAGGTCGGACCAAGCGGGAGGCCGGTGTCCAACCGGACCATCGAGCACGACCTGAAGTTTCTGATCGCCGTGCTCAACTGGGCTGCCAAGTCCAGAGACGAGCGGGGCGAGTTCCTTCTCGCGCCGAATCCGCTGAGGGGTCTCAGGACGCCCACGGAGAAGAACCCTACACGGGTGGTGTTGTCCGAGGAAGAGTACCAAACGCTTCTCGGAGTGTCCCGAGAGGTCGATTGGCGCTTCCACGTCGCGCTCGTACTCGCGCACGAGACGGGACACCGAATCGGGGCCATCCGTCAACTCCGGTGGACGGATATCGACCTCGAAGGCGGGGTGGTGCGGTGGCGGGCGGAGCACGAGAAGACCGGCTACGAGCACCGGACGCCGGTGACGGTCGAGGCATTGGCCGTCCTTGAGGAGGCGCGGGAGAGGACTTTGGGACTTGGAGACACTCCGGTGCTGCCCGCGCCGACGGACGCCTCGAAGTGCGCGGGCCGGTCTCTGGTGCGAGCTTGGTGGTACAGAGCACAGACTCTGGCGGGGCTCGAACCGAAACGCGGGAGAGGCTGGCACTCGCTGAGGCGCAAGTTTGCTTCCGACCTGATCGATCAGCCGCTCAAGGTCCTCTGCGAACTTGGCGGCTGGAAGACCGTCAAGACGGTACTTCAGTGCTATCAGCGAGCCGACGAAGGACAGCTTCGGAAGGCACTGGAAGCCCGCCGGAGACCCTGCGGCTGAGGTTCACGAATCGGCGGGAGTCAAGTAGCGGGAATCCGGCCTTACAATTCCGTAACTCCAACGACCACAGAAAGATACAAACATGATAGCGCATGCCGTAACGGCGGGGTTTACCTTGCCCTCCATGACAAGTCAACCCAGCAGATGGAGACGACTGAGATGTTCGAAGGCCTGGAAGAATTCGACCACACCCAGTACGAAGAAGAGGTTCAGCAACGCTGGGGCGGCACCGACGCCTACCGGGAGTCGATGCGCCGCACCCGCCGCTACGGCAAGGGCGACTGGGCCAGGATCAAGGAGGAGGGCGAGACCGTGGTTGCCCGGCTCGCGGAGCTGATGGCCGGGGGGGAGCACGCGGCCGGACGCGCGGCGATGGACCTGGCCGAGGAGCACCGTTGCCACATCGACCGCTGGTTCTACCCGTGCAGTCACAAGATGCACGGCGGCCTCGCCGAGATGTACACGGCGGATCCGCGCTTCACGGAGTACTTCGAGAAGCGGGCCGAGGGGCTGGCGGACTTTGTTCGCGACGCGATCAAAGCCAACGAGGCGCGCGGGAGGAACCGGTCGTGAGCGGCCGCCACGATGGTGCGGCCGACACCTCCGCCACGGGCCATGCCGCATCCGCCGGCCAGGACGCCCCCTTCCGCAAGACCCTGCTGCTGGTCCTCCTGGTCCAGGCCGTCGCCCTGATCCTGCTCTGGCTCCTGCAAGCCACCTACCACGGCTGACGCCATGCACCCGATCAACTGGCTCATCGTCTTCGGCTACCTCACCTACGTCGTCGTCGACGGCATCCGCCGCTCAAGGGGCACCGACAAGATCGAAGGCTATTTCCTGGCCAACCGCTCGCTCCCGTGGTGGGCGGTGGGCCTGTCGGTGATGGCGACGCAGCTCTCCGCGGTCACCATGATCGGCACGACGGGTCAGGGCGCAACCGACGGGCTCCGCTTCGTGCAGTTCTACTTCGGGCTGCCGCTGGCGATGGTCATCCTGGGCGTGACCCTCGTGCCGTTCCTGCGCGGCGCGGGCGTCTACACCGCGTACGAGTACCTTGAGCGGCGTTTCGGGCCGGAGACGCGCACCCTGACCGCGTTCCTGTTCCTGCTGTCGCGCGGGATGTCCTGCGGGGTGATCGTCGCCGCGCCGGCGGTGGTGTTCTCGGCGGTGTTCGGGTGGCCGCTCATGTGGTGCGTCGCGCTGATCGGGGTGCCGACCGTTGCGTACACGATGCTGGGTGGCATTCAGGCGGTGACGTGGGCCGACGTCAAGCAGATGATCCTGATCGTAGTCGCGCTTCTCGGCGTGGTGGTCGTGCTGGTGGTGCAGATGCCGGTGTCGCCGGGCGAGGCGCTCCACATCGCGGGCGCGACGGGCCGCCTCAAGGTCTTCGACTTTTCGTTCAACCTGAACGAGACGTACACCTTCTGGTCGGGGCTGATCGGCGGCACTTTCCTGATGCTGTCCTACTTCGGGACGGATCAGAGCCAGGTGCAGCGCTACCTGGCCGCGAAATCGGTCGGCGCCGCGCGCACTTCGCTGCTGATGAGCGCCTACTGGAAGATCCCGCTGCAGGCGCTGGTGCTCCTCGTCGGCGTGATGGTGTTCGTCTACTACCAGTTCCAGCCGCCGCCGCTGCTGTACAATCCCGCGCACGAGAACGCGGTGGTGGAGGTGCGGGGAGCGGAGTACGGGGCGCTGCAGGCGCGTTATGGCGAGGCGCTGGTGGAGCGGGAGGGGGCGGCGCGGAGCGTGGCGGACGCAGCCGACCAGGACGGGGCCCGCCGCACCGCCATGGATGACTTCCTGGCCCGGGAAGCCTCCGTCCAGGAAATCCGCACCGAGGCCTTGTCAATGGCTGAAGAGGTCACCGGCGAGCCCTCACGCGACGTCAACTACATCATCCCGCGCTTCGTCCTGGGTGAACTGCCCATCGGCCTTGCGGGCCTCTTCATCGCGGCGATCCTCGCGGCCGCCATGTCGAGCATCTCGTCCGAGCTGAACTCCCTGTCGACCACCAGCGTCATCGACTTCTACCGGCGCTGGTTCCGGCCGGAGGCCAGCGACGCCCACTACCTGCGCGTGTCGAAGTTCGCGACGGCGTTCTGGGGCCTGTTCGCCTGCATTGTCGCGGTGTACGCGGTCAGCCTGGGCTCGCTGATCGAGGTGGTCAACCGGTTCGGGTCGTTCTTCTACGGCTCGATTCTGGGGGTTTTCCTGCTGGCGATGGTGCCGCGTGCGCGGGGGAGGGGCGCGCTGGTCGGGTTGGTCCTGGGCATGGTGGCGGTGGGCCTCATCGAGTGGCGCACCGAGGTGGCGTACCTGTGGCTCAACGTGATCGGAGCGGGAACGGTGGTGGGGGTGGGGGTGGTGCTGGGGGGGTCGGGCCGCCGAGCAGGTTGACTACCGCCCTTGTGCAGGGTTGGTCAACACGATATCAACGAATCGAATCTCTATCAAACCGTTGGGCAGCTCTGCCCTTCGAAACCCCTTCATCCGACCGGGCAGAAAGCCTTCGATATCGAACCAGCTCGCCCCACACTTATACAGATTCCATAGGTTCCGCCCGCGCCCGTGCGTTGGGAGCCGTCGGGCAGCGTCAGGGGGAACTGGCCGTCGGCCGATTGACTGTTGGGCATGCCGATGCCTGTTGCTCCTAGTACGTTGAGGGCATTCGACGTTTGCGAGTCGCGGTGTTTACGTCCACCTGGTGGGAGATTCTCATGACCTGTGCACAGTGCCGCGGTATCGAGGACATGTTCGGCGACAGGATGGCGCGGCGGCAATTGCGGCAATACCGGCGCAAGGGTCCGGCCAAGGCCACGCGGTTGCTCCTCGAAGCCATTTCGGACGCGAGCATCGCGGGCGGCACCTTCATCGACATTGGCGGCGGCGTGGGGGCCATACAGCACGAGCTGATGAGCCGCGGTGCCGCCCGCGGGACCAGCGCCGACGCCTCGCCCGCCTACGTGGCTGCGGCGCGCTCCGAGGCCGAGGTGCGGGGATACGCCGATCGGATGCTGTATGTGGAGGGGGACTTTGTTCGGGAGGCGAACAAAGTTGCCGCGGCGGACATCGTCACACTGGACCGGGTTGTTTGTTGCTACCCGGACATGCCGGCGCTCCTTGGCGCCGCAGCGCCACTGGCCCGCCGCACCCTGGGCCTCATCATCCCGCGAGGCACGCGGTTCATGCGCTACGGCATCGCGGTGGTGAACTTCTTCCAGCGCCTCCGCCGCCACCCGTTCCGCGTGTACGTGCACGATCCGGCCGAGGTGGAGGCCGTGCTGGCGAGGCATGGCCTGTCGCGGCGCTATCTGCGCGACGGGATGGTGTGGCGCGTGTTGGTGGTGGGGCGGGTTTGACGAACGACCGCCCCCGTACCACATTCCCCCATGCGCCGCTCCGTAGCTTTCCTGGCTTTCGCGGCCCTGACATCGTCACAGTTGGTCGCGCTCCGTTGCGATATGGGTGCGTCCATGCACCAGGCCGCTGCCGCGCACGAGACGGCCGCACACGAAGCCGCTCCCACGCACGAGACCGCCGCACATGAGACGGCCGCCCACGACGGCGACCAACCCGCCCCCCACCACGGCGACCGTGACGACTGCCTGATGATGATGGCCTGCGGCACGGCCTCGATCCGGGCCGTCCGCACAGTGGCGGTCGCGCGCATCCCTGCCCCCTTCGTTCGCGCGGAGTCCTTCGCGCCCGCCATTCCCGTCGCCGCCGACCTGGCGGTCGAAACTCCCCCGCCTCGCCACCTGGTGTGATCGTCCGCTCCCGCTCGGGGGCACGTACACAAGCAGGGATCCGGTCCCTCTCGGACTCTTCCGTGAGCGGAGCCGGTCGACCCTGACCCAACCCATGGCGAGGCAACCATGTACATCCTGCGAACCATGGCGGTCGCGTTCGCGATCGCCGTCCCGCAATACATCGACCCGGCGGCGGCCACAGCGCAGTCGCCAGCATACAACTCCAACGGGGACCCGGCGCTCGCCGCGCTGATCGCCGAAGCGCTGGACGGCAACCCGCGCGTGCGCGGGGCGTTCCTCGAGTACCAGGCTGCCCGGGCGCGCGTGCCGCAGGCCTCGACCCTGCCGAACCCGGCACTGTCGTTCACCCAGCACCTGGCGGGCGCCCAGACGCGGGTCGGACCCCAGCTGTCGAGCATCTCGGTCAGCCAGGCACTGCCCTGGATCGGCACGCTGTCGGACCGCCGGGACATCGCCGCGGCCCAATCGGACATCCGGAACCAGTCCTACGCGGAGCAGCGGGCCGAGGTCGTCCGCCAGGTCAAGCTGGCGTACTACGACCTGGCCTACCTCGATCAGGCGCTGCGGATCACCGGGGAGGAAGAGCAGCTCCTCGTCCACTATGAGGCGCTGGCCCAGGCCCGCTACTCGCAGGGGTTCGGCCAGCAGCAGGAGGTTGTCAAGCTCCAGGCGGAGGTCACGCGCGTCCTGAACCGCCGGCAGGAACTGCTGCGGCAACGCATGGACTTCGAAGCCGCGCTGAACGTGTTGGCCAACCGGCCATTGGACACGCCGGTCCCGTTGGTCGAGATCGGCGAACCTCCGGCGGTGGGTCTCGACGAGCAGGCTCTGCACGACACCGGCCTCAGTGACAGGGCCGAAATCAGGTCGGCGCTTCTGCGGATCGAGAGCGGCGGGCACGAGGTGCGTCTCGCGCGTCGCCGCTACCGGCCGGACTTCACCGTCGGCATGGCGTGGGGAAACGTCCTGGGGCGGCGGGACGAGCCGGGCCGCACGAATCCGCCACCCGGCAACGGCCGGGACACGTACAGCCTCACCTTCGGGGCGAGCATCCCGGTCTTCAGGTCCAGCTACGACGCAGGGGTCCGGGAGGCGAGCGCGCGACTGTCCGCCGCGGAGGAGGCCTACCAGGACGCGGCGAACGGGGTGGCTTTCGCGGTGCGCTCGACGGCTTTCCGGTTGACGACGATCGAGGGACAGCTGGCGCTCTTCGAGGCTGCGCTCCTCCCGCAGGCGGAACAGGCGCTCAGCGCGACCGAGGAGGCGTATTCGGCCGGCGTCACGGGAGTCCTGGAACTGCTGGACAGCGAGGAAATGCTCCTTGACGTGCGCCTAGGCCTCGCGCGCCTGCAGGCCGACTACATGAAGGCGCTGGCAGAGATGGAACGGGCCATCGGCTCGGCTTTTCCGGAGGAAGGATCATGAACGGCACAAAGAGACTGCGCGGGGCGGCATTCGTGATAATCGGCGTGGTGGTGGGGGCGGGCGGGACCGCGTTGCTGATGCGGGACGGGCCCGCGGGGATGACGGAGCATGAAGGGATGGCCATGCCCGGCGCGGCCGATCCGGCCATGGATCCGCCCGCCGGCCAGCGCGGTGGCGACGAACGCGAGATCCTCTATTGGCGCGCCCCCATGGACCCGAACTTCACATCCGACCGCCCGGGCAAGTCGCCGATGGGGATGGACCTTGTCCCGGTTTACGCGGACGAGGCGCCGGCCGATCGCGGAGCGGACGCCGGCGAGCACCCCGGCGTCCGGGTAAGCCAGGCCTTCCTGCAGAACTTCGCCGTCCGCACCGACATCGTGCGGCGGGGCGCGCTGCCGGTCTCCATCCGCACTGTCGGCATCCTGGCGCACAACGAGGAGCGGGTCGTCTCGGTGCAGACCAAGTACGAGGGCTGGATCGAGCGCGCCACAGTCAACAACGTCGGCGAGACGGTCGAGCGGGGCGATGTCCTCTTCGAGATCTACAGCCCGCAACTGGTCACGACGCAGCGCGAGTTTCTCGGCGCGATGGACTATGCCGGGCGCCTGCGCGACGGCGGGGCCTACCCCGAAGCCATCGAGCGGGCCCGGTCCCTCCTCGAAGCATCCAGGGAACGCCTGCTCTACTGGGACATGACGGCGGAGCAGATCGACGAACTCGCCGCGTCGGGAGAAGTCACGCGCACGGTACGGGTGTTCGCGCCCGCGTCCGGTTTCATCGTCGAGAAGATGGGTGACTCGATGGAAGGGATGAAGCTCGGGCCCGGCATGACGATCCTCAAGATCGCCGACCATTCGACCCTGTGGGCCGAAACCGACTTCTACGAGGACGATCTTCGCCACATTCGCGAGGGGCAGGCGGTGGTGATCGAGGCCGATGCGTTTCCGGGGCGGGAGTGGAGCGGCAGGATCCTGTTCTTCCGGCCCGCGGTGAACCCGCAGACGCGGACGCTCACCGCGTTCGTCGACGTCGCGAATCCCGACCTGCGACTCAGGCCGATGATGTATGTCAACGTGACGGTGCGGACCAGCGGGGCGGTCGATGCGGTGATGGTGCCGTCGGAGGCGATCCTGCACAGCGGGACGCGCGCGGTGGTGGTGGTGGCGAGGGGGGGCGGTGTCTTCGAGCCGCGCGAGGTCGTGCTTGGGACCGAGAGCGAGGGGATGCAGGAAATCGCCGCAGGGCTCGACGGCGGCGAGAGGATCGTGGTCTCGTCGCAGTTCCTGATCGACTCCGACTCGAATCTCCGGGCGGCCATTTCGCAGCTGCTGGGCAGCGTGGAGGGCGGAGAGTCCGGCGCGCGTGGGGCAGTGCCCGACACGGCTGCAATGCAGCACCGCCGCTGAGGAGGCCCGCACATGTTCGCGCACATCATCGACTGGTCGATCAGGAACCGGCTCCTGGTCGTCCTCGGCACCCTGGCGATCGTCGTCGCGGGCACCTTCTCGCTCACCCGCACGCCCATCGACGCGATTCCCGACCTCTCCGACGTCCAGGTCATCATCCAGACGGAGTATCCGGGACAGGCGCCCCGCATCGTCGAGGACCAGGTCACCTATCCCCTCACCACGCAGATGTTGGCGGCGCCCTTCGCGCAGGTGGTGCGCGGATACTCGTTCTTCGGCGTGTCCTTCGTGTACGTGATCTTCGAGGACGGGACGGACCTCTACTGGGCCAGGAGCCGCGTCCTCGAGTACCTCAGCTCCATCGCCGGGCAGCTGCCGCCGGGCGTGACGCCCGAACTCGGCCCCGACGCAACCGGGGTCGGCTGGGCGTTCATTTACGCGCTGCGCTCCGATCGCCACGACCTCGGGGAGCTGCGGTCAATCCAGGACTGGTTTCTGAAGTACGAGCTGACGGCCGTCCGGGGGGTGTCCGAAGTTGCCAGTGTCGGGGGATTTGTGCGCCAGTACCAGGTCACCGTCGATCCGAACCGGCTGCGTGCATACGGGCTGCCGATCTCCGCGATCCGCGCCGCGATTCAGGCAAGCAACAGCGACGTGGGGGGCGGTTTGATCGAGGTCGCCGAGAAGGAGTTCATGATCCGGGGACTCGGGTACATCCGGTCGGTGGACGACATTCGCCGGATCGGCCTGGGCGTGGGCCCGGACGGCACGCCGATTCTGGTGGAGGACGTGGCGCGGGTGACCGTGGGGCCGGAGAGCCGGCGCGGGCTGGCGGAGTGGAATGGGGAAGGGGAGACGGTGGGCGGCATCGTCGTGGTGCGCCCCGGCGCGGACACGCGGCGGGTGATCCGGGACGTGAAGGCCAGGCTGGACGAACTCGGGCCGGGGTTGCCCGAGGGGGTCGAGATCGAGGTCGCGTACGACCGCACTTCGCTGATCGACCGCGCGGTGGGGAGCATCCGCACGAGCCTGGTTCAGCAGCTTCTGATCGTGGGGTTGGTGTGTCTGGTGTTCCTCTTCCATGTGCGCAGCGGACTGGTGGCCGTGATCGCGCTGCCGGTCGGCATCCTGCTGGCGATGATCGTGGTGCGGATGCAGGGGCTCACTCTCAACATCATGTCGCTGGGCGGGATTGCCGTCGCGATCGGGACGATGGTCGACGCCGGGATCGTGATGGTCGAGAACGCGCACAAGCACCTCGCGCGGGACGGGGGAAAGAGGCCGCACTGGGAGATCATCGCCAATGCGGCCCGGGAAGTTGGCCCGGCGCTCTTCTTCGCGCTGCTGGTGATCACCGTGTCGTTCATGCCGGTGTTCGCGCTGGAGGCGCAGGAAGGTCGGCTCTTCAAGCCGCTTGCGTTCACAAAAACGTACGCTATGGCGGCCGCGGCGCTGCTTTCGGTGACGCTGGTGCCCGTGCTGGTGGGCTTTTGGGTGCGGGGCAAGATCCGCCCGGCGGAGGGCACGCCGGTGGGGCGGCTGCTGACCGGGGTGTACAGCCCGGTGCTGGGGTTCGTGCTCAAGCGGCGCGCGTGGGTGATCGTGGGCGCAGTGGTGGGGTTGGGGGCGACGGTGGTGCCTCTGTCGCGCCTCGGCTCCGAATTCATGCCCCCGCTCTGGGAGGGCGACCTGCTCTACATGCCCACCACGCTGCCGGGCGTGTCGATCACCGAAGCGCGCGAGATCCTGCAGCAGACGGACCGCATCATCTACACCTTCCCCGAGGTCCAGCACGTCTTCGGGAAGGTCGGGCGGGCCGATTCGGCCACCGATCCCGCGCCGCTGTCCATGATCGAGACGACCATCGCGCTGAAGCCGCGCAGCGAATGGCGGCCGGGGATGACGCCTGCGAAGCTGATCGAGGAACTGGATGCGGCGTTGCGCATTCCGGGGCTGACGAACGCGTGGACCATGCCGATCCGGGCCCGCATCGACATGCTTTCCACCGGGATCCGCACGCCGGTGGGGATCAAGATCGCGGGTCCGGATCTGACCGAGCTCGAGCGGCTGGGGCGCGAGGTCGAGGCGGCCCTTCGGGACGTTCCCGGCACGGCGAGCGTCTACGCGGACCGGGTGATGGGCGGCAACTACCTCGACTTCGGGATCGACCGCGAGGCGATCGCGCGCCACGGCCTGACGGTGCGCGATGTCCAGGAGGTGATCCAGACCGCGATCGGCGGCATGAACGTGACGACCACGGTGGAGGGGCTGGAGCGCTACCCGGTCAACCTGCGCTACAGCCGTGAACTGCGCGACGATCTCCCCGCGCTGAGGTCGGTCCTGGTCGCGACCCCGGAGGGGCACCAGGTGCCGCTCGGCCGCCTGGCGAGCATGGAGTACGTGGTCGGCCCGCCCAGCATCAAGAGCGAGGGCGCGAAGCCGAATGCCTGGGTGTACATCGACATTCGCGACATCGACATCGGCAGCTACGTCGAGGCGGCGCGCGAGACGGTCGCGGCCGCGGTCGCGCTACCCCCCGGCTACACGCTCTCGTGGAGCGGTCAGTACGAGTATCTGGAGCGTGCCGAACAACGTCTCGCGCTGGTGGTCCCCCTCACGCTCCTCCTGATCTTCGTCCTGATATACCTCACCACCCGGTCCGTCACGGAGACCTTTCTGGTGCTCCTGGGAGTCCCCTTCGCGGTCGCCGGCTCGTTCTGGCTGCTGCACATCCTGGACTACGACCTCAGCATTGCGGTGTGGGTGGGGATCATCGCGCTGGCCGGCCTCTACGCCGAGACCGCGATCGTGTTCCTGCTCTACCTCAACGTCTCGTGGAAGGACTACCGCGACCGCGGCCTCCTCACCGACCGGGCCGCGCTCGTCCACGCGATCCGGCGCGGATCGGTCCAGCGCGTCCGCCCCATCATGATGACGATCGCAACCGACGTGTTCGGACTGCTGCCCATCATGTGGAGCGCGGGCGCGGGCGCCGACGTGATGAAGAGGATTGCGGCGCCGCTGGTCGGGGGCGTGGTGACGTCGGGCGCGGTGGTGCTTCTGCTGTTTCCGGTGGCGTTCTACCTGTGGAAGGCGCGGGGTTTGAGGGGGGAGGCGGCACAACCCTGACGTAGCGTTAGGGTCAGCCCCGATGCCGCTCCACCGCCGCGTTCCCACTGCGCTCGATCGCTTCAAGCGTCTCGCGCACGTCGTCCCAGGTCGTGGTGTGGTTGAGGATGCAGAGCCGTAGCGAGAACCTCCCGTGGAGCATCGTGGAGGATATGAACGCGCGATCCCCCCAGAAGATGCTGGCGAGAACGTCCCGGTTGATCTCGTCGAGGGCTGACTCCGGACGTAGTCCTCCGCCCGGGCGGCCAGCTCCAGGCCGCTCGATACCGCTCTGCGGAATGCCCTCATCCCGAAGGTCTTGACCGACACCCAGATCTTGAGTGCCCGTACCGAGCGGCTCAGTTGGGGCCCGCGATCCGCGAAGTTCGGATGACCGTGACCCCAGATCGTGTCCTGCAACATGTCGTGCGGTACGGCGAACGCGTTTTCCAGCGTGTTCACATCCTTCACCATGAGGCAGCCCGCCTCGTAAGGCTGGAAGAACCACTTGTGGGCGTCGAGCCCGATCGAGCCGGTGCTGCCCGCTCCAGCGTTCGCGCAAACCGCGATGGGATTGAGTCCGGCGGCCCGGTCCCTTGCCACAGCGTCGGCGAGTGCCTCCATGTCCAGCCGGAAACGCCGGTCGCTCGCGACCAGGCGCACATGCTCCCTCTCGACCCCCACGATCCTGGCTGCGCGAATCTGGGCACTGTGACTCTGGTCACTCATGTAGACGGTCGGCTGGCCGCCGCGCCGTCCGGCCTCCCGGGCCGCCACGAGAGCTGTGATCGTGGCAACCGATCCGCCACTTGTAAGGAGTCCGCCTGCTCCCTCCGGATAGCCGACCCACTGCCGTATCCAGTCGATGACAACCAGCTCGAGTTGGCTGGGGCCGCTCGAGGTGAGCCATGTGCACTGGTTGACCTGGTGGTCGGCGACCTGATTCGCCAGCTGCAGCATCTGTTCACGGTCCATCTCCAGACCGGAACGGTCGTGCGAACCAGTGGCGGTGCCCGCCTTGGGGCGCCCGCGAGCGATAACGGATCCCTGCGGCGTATGCCCGCTCACCCCGGCACCCTCAGCGCCACCAGCCTCCCCGGCCGTCCCACCTGCACCACGATGTGCTGCTGCCCTTCGTGACTGTAGGTCATCATCCCGTACTGTCCGGCACCCGGCATCTCCACCGTACCGACCTGCTCGCCCGTGATCTTGTCGTAGGCGTCCAGCACCGGCGGCCCGCCCGAACCCCGGGTCGCGTAGAGGAGATCGCCCGCCACCATCTGGATCGACAGGCCGCCGCCGCCCGCGCGCGACAGGTCGACGCCCTCTGCGGCGGGGTGCTCGCGGATCGCTTCGGACACCTCGCCGATCGGAATCCACCAGAGCCGTTCGCCGGTGTTCATGTCGTAGGCCGACAGCCGGTTGTACGGTGGCTTCGGGATCGGGAGTCCCTGCACCCGCGGCAAACCGCCCCCGGGCCCGTTGACCCACTGCGAAATCGTGAGGCCCGTGGTTCCCGGATCGTCGGGGTCGTCCGCATCCGCGCCGGCCATTATCCGGCCACCGCTGCAGCCGCGCCGATGGGACGCGTAGAGGATCCCCGTCGTGGGGTCCAGGGTGGCCGGGTGTGTGATGTTGAGCCCGCCGTAGCAGCGGATGTTCTGCGCGAAGGGCCCATCGTAGCCCACGTGCAGCCGGGGCACGAACGGGCCCCCGACCCGGTAGCCGCTCAGGATCTCCATCGCCTCGGCGTGCAGCTCGGGGGTGAAGTCGATGATGTCGTCTTCGGACAGCCCCATCGGCTCCATCGGCTCCGGGCGGGTGGGGACGGGCTGCGTCGCGGCGGTCCAGTTGCCGGGCACCTCGGTCTGGGGCACCGGAACCTCCTCGATGGGCCAGATCGGCTCGCCGGTCTCACGGTTGAAGGCGAAGATCAGGCCCGTTTTGGTCGTCTGCACCACCGCCGGGACAGCCTCGCCGTCCACGTTCAGGTCGACGACGATCGGCACGTTGGGCAGGTCGTAGTTCCACTGGTCGTTGTGCACGATCTGATAGTGCCAGACGCGCTCGCCGGTCGCCGCTTCAAGGGCGATCACGCTGGTCGAGAACAGGTTGTGGCCCGGCCGGAAGCCGCCGAAGTAGTCGACCGTGGGCGGGTTGGTGGGGATGTAGACGATTCCGCGCTCGTAGTCGGCGGACATCGGCGCCCACGAGGACACGTCCCCCGTGTACTCCCAGGCGTCGTTTTCCCACGTCTCGTGACCCTCTTCGCCCGGCCGCGGGATGACGTGGAACTTCCACCTGTACTCCCCGGTGCGCGCGTCGAAGCCCAGGATGTCGCCCGGCACGTTCTCGATGCGCGTCTGGTTGTACCCCTGCTCGGCGGAGTTGCCGACCACGACCACCCCGTCGATCACGATCGGCGGCGAAGAGGTCGTGATGTAGCCCAGTTCACGCGGTATCCCGTAATCCGGGTCGTATTCCTGTTCGGTATCCTCCCACGGGCCCCATCCGTCCAGGAGGGGCGGCAGCATGTCCACAACGCCCGTTTCCGGGAACCCTTCAATGGGAACGGGCTGGCCGAATCCCTCGATGTGCCGCCCGGTTTGCGCGTCAAGCGCATGCAGGAAGAAGGCGGCCGACGTGTAGTAGATGATCCCGCGCCCGTCGAGTTCCCCGTAGGCCACGCCCTTCCCGTAGTTCTGCCGCATCGACCGTTCCCAGCGGGTAGTGTGGGGTTCGCGATAGGTCCAGATCGTCTCGCCGGTGGCCGGATCGATTGCCGCCACCGTGCGCCGCTGCCCGGCCACCGTGTACAGGATCCCGTCGATGTACGTAGGCGTCGACTTCATCTGCTGGTCGACGCCGGGGCCGAAGTTGTCGGCGCGCCAGACCCAGGCGACCTCGAGGTCGTTGAAGTTGTCGGCATTGATCTGGTCGATCGGGGAATACCGCGTGCCCCACGCGTCGGCGCTCTGGTAGCGCCACTCGCCGACGGGGTTCTGGCGCTCCTGGGCGGTGGCCGAGGTGGTGAGGGCGAGCAGGAGGGCCGGGGCGAGCAGGAGGGCCGGGGTGCGCAGGAGGGCCGGGGCGCGCAGTGCGGGGGTTTTCATCCGGTGGGGCCGCATTGGGAAACTCCTCACGTGGGTAGGCACAGCGATGTTCTCAGGTCAGCATGTTACAGCGCGGCGGCGCGCACGGCCAGATTGGGGGGCGCCGCGTTACATGGCCAGCGGAACGAGGGCCGACTTGAGGATCGCCGAGTCCCTGGTCAGGAGCGGGATCTGGTGAACGACGCTGGTCGCTGCGATGATCTCGTCTGCCGGATCGCCCCGGAAATCCAGATAGGTCGAGGCGCGGGCCACGGCCAGGTCAATCGGCCACGAGTGGATGCGGCTCAGGGTGCGGACCACCTGCCTGTCATCGAGGTCCACGGGAGCCGTTCATCCCGACAACTTGCGACCGCGGCCCAAAGGCTGGCAAAGCCCCGCCTGTCATCCCCCTTGCGATGGTCTTGGCCCCTGCGAATCTTGTGTGCGAGGTATTCGACATCCGCGTGCACGCGCACGACCCAGGAAGACCCAGATGACCAATCTCCGATTCCTTCGACTCGCTGCGGCTGGATTCCTTCTCATCTTCGCTGCCGACGTGAGCGGACAATCGATGGACGAGGCAAGAACTGCATACGCTGAAGGCCGTTTTCTCGAAGCGGCGGAGATCGCCGAAGCGGTCGGAACCTCCGACGCCTACGCCCTCGCGGCGAAATCAATCGCGATATACGGACACTACCTGGCGCCCGAGGAGGAGCGGCAGCCGCTGTTCGAACGCGCGATTCAGTTGGCCGAACAGGCCATTGAGACCGATCCGGCAAACGCCGAGGCGCACTATCAATCCGCCCACGCCGTTGGCCGATATTCTCAAACCATCGGTGCGATGACCGCGCTTCGCGGAGGGTACGGAGGCAGGATCCGTGATCTGCTGGAGGCCACGCTTGCCCGCGATTCCCTCTACGCTGACGCACATCTCGCGCTCGGCGGCTGGCACGCCGACATCGTGGACCGGGCCGGGCGCATGATGGCCAGCATTACCTACGGGGCGAACCGGGGCGAAGCCACCACCCATTTCGAGCGTGCCATGGAACTGAAGCCGAACTCCAGGCTGGTGATGTTCGAGTACGCGCTCCGGCTACCCCTGCTCAAGGGCAGGGAAGGCAGGGAACGAGCCAGAGACTTGATGACGGAGGCGGCTGAAATCCCGGTGGGTGATGCCGACGACAAGCTCATCTACGAGCACCTGATGGAGGAACTGGCGGCGCTGGCAGGCGGATAGCGTCTCCGTATCCCGACCCTCACCGCGAGACGATCGTCGCCCTCCGCACGAAGTCGAGGTAGGGAAACTCCTCGCTGAGGTACTCGTTGCCGCGAGACTGGATCTGCGCCCCTTCCGGCCCGTTGCCACGGGGTGGGAAGTCGCCGTAGTCGGAGAATATCTGGTCCGCCACATCCATCCCCTCGACGACCTGCCCGAAGGGCGCAAAGCCCATTTCGTCGAGTCGGCTGTTGTCCCCGTAGTTGATGAAGATCTGGGTCGTGCGCGTGTTCGCACCACCCATGGCGTAGCTGACGAACCCGCGCGTGTTGCTCTGCATGACGGGGTCGTCCGGAATCGGATGGCCGCGCCAGGCAGCCGCCACGTCGGGGTCCCCGTGAATCCCGAACTGGGCCATGAACCCGGAGATCACCCGGAAGAAGCGCACGTCATCGTAGAAGCCGTTTGCCACCAGGTTGTAGAAGCGGTCGGCGCCTTGAGGAGACCACTCGCGGTGGACCTCGATCACGAAGTCCCCCTTGGAGGTCTCGAAGCGGGCCTGGAAGACGTCGGGGGCCGTGGCGGTAAGGGAGTCGGGGGTGAGAAGCATGGAATTGTCGGCGGGTCCGGAGTCGCAGGCGATGAGTTGGGCGGTCGCCAGGAAAGAGGCGGCGGCGATGGGCAAGCGGGATCTGTTGGGGCCGTTGGTCACGGAATCCTCCTGTTTGCAGGTGATGGGGCAGCGGTTATCCTTGACGCGCGGGCCGGAAACCGCAAGGTGCCGGGCAACGGTGCCACCGGGAATGTTGATCTAAACGAACACCGACATGGACCGTCCCGGACCAGCTAAATGGAGGCACAGGAAATATGACCACCGCTACCCGTAACGCCATCGTCCTCATCCCCCTCGCCGCGGCGCTCGTCGCGGCTCCGGCGCTCACCGCTCAGCAGGTCGTCGAACTGCCTGGGCGCGACCAGCGCCTCGACCCCGACTTCGAGGAAGTCTTCCGCGTCGGGGTCTACGACGGCGATGATTGGGAGATGTTCGCAACGATCCCCAAGGTGGCCTTTGACGCCGACGGCAACCTCTACGTCTTCGATTCCGGAGGCGGGGCGATCGACCCGGATCTGCGCGTCGTGGTCGTGGACCGCACCGGCGCGTTTCTGCGCGAGTTCGGCTCCGCGGGCGAGGGACCGGGCGAATTCAGAATGCCAACCACCTACGGGGTCCTGCCCGACGGGACCACGATTGTGGCAGACATGGGGCACCAGGCCTACCACATCTTCGACGCCTCGGGACAGTTCGTGCGCATGGTCCGCACCGGCGTGGGAACGACGCGGACCAACGGAAGCGGGGGCGCCACGATGAGCGTCTCGATGGCGAACCTTGGGCAAATACTGGTGGATCCCCGCGGTGGCGCGGTGTATTCGGCGGGAGAAGGGCCGAGCCTCACTGGAGCCCTGGCTGGCCCGGAGGCGTCCGAAAACCGCCCGATCAAACGCCATTCCCTTGCAGGTGAGGAAGCGCAGACCGAGACGGTGGTCGAGGCTTGGCGGCCTCCGCGCGAGCCGCAGGAGGACGCGATCAAGTTCTCTGGAAGCGTCCCGGTCGTTACCGGGTCGGACGGCCAGGCAGTGAGCCTGCGGGATGCGTTCCGCGGCATGACTCGTCCGACGATCTTCGAGCCCCAGGTCCGGATGGGTCTGCTCCCAGACGGCGGCATCGTCTACTCCGACTCCTCGGCGTACGCGCTCAAGGTTGCCGCGCCCGATGGCGGCGGGCTTGTCCGGACAATCACGCGCCCGTTCGACCCCGAGCCGGTGACCCCGAGGATCGAAGAGGAATACAAGCGGAAGATGGCAGAGAGGCGGTCCCAGGGTGGCGGGGGCGCTTCGGGGGGTGTGGGAGGGGGGGTGGTGCAGATCAGGGGCGGCGCGACGGCAACAGCTGGGGCCGCGAGCGGCGTGGGCGGCGGGGTATCGCTGCCGGGCGGGGGCTCCCCTGGCAATTTCTCCATCTCGATCGGCGAGGCGTCCTACTACCCCGTAGTCCCCGTGATCCAGCAGTTGTTCACCACCTGGGAGGGCCGGATCTGGGTCATGCGCCAGGGCGACGAGGTGCTCGACGACGGCCCCATCGACGTGCTGACGGCCGATGGCGAGTACGTCGGCACCTACCGGACCGGCGCGACGAAGATGCCCGACGCTTTCGGCCCCGGCGGACTGGCCGCCTTCATCGAGTTCGACGACCTGGGCGTGGCCAGCGTGGTGGTGCGGAGGTTGTCGGCCGAGGTGAGGTGAGCGCCCCGGAACAGTAGGGCGGCCAGCGGGGTTCTAAACTCCCTGACTTGACACACACGACTCCATGTCTTAACGTGACGACGTGAGGTCGTGTAATCTCTGTCCAAGGGGAACCCTGCCGTGACGATACCCGCCCTGCCCAACGCCGAGCTCGCGGTCATGGATCTGCTCTGGACGAAGGGCCGCCTAACCGGCCGCCAGATCATCGACCGGCTCTACGCGGACGCGCCAAAACCTCAGCACGGCACCGTGCAGCGGCTCCTGCAGCGCCTCGCCGCCAAGGGCTTCGTGGTCCGCGACCGCAGCCTGGGCATCAGCGTGTTCTCTCCCGCGATCAGCCGTGACGCCTACGCCAGCGCCCAGCTGGAGTCGCTCGCAAACCGGCTTACCCAGGGCTCGCTGGCGCCGATGATCACCCGCCTGGTCGCAGACAACAAGCTGTCGCACGCCGAGATCGAGAAGCTGCGCCGCATCCTGGAGGAGGAGGCATGACCGGCCTGCTGCTTCAGATCGGGGCCACCAAGCTGGCTGTCTCGGTCGTCCTTGCTGGTGCGGTGTGGATTGTTCACCGGCGTGTCGGGCGTCCCGCCGTGTCGTACCCGCTCTGGTTGCTGGTGTTGGTGACGCTGCTGGTGCCGGCGGTCGTTTCTCTTCCGGTGCTTCCGGCGGCGCCGACGGTGACGGCCACCGCGCCAGCCGTCAGCGCTCCCGGCGTCGTGGTCCCGGAGGTAGCCGCCGACCCTGCTACCGGGCCCCAGCCCGGCACATTCCGGCAACCCGTTCTCGTGATTCTATGGCTCTTGGGAACTGCGGGACTCCTCGGGTGGACAGTGGTGCGAACGATCCGGTTCCGGAGCACGCTGAAAAGGGCCGTGCGACCGGCGCCCTCGTGGCTGCGACGGCAAGCAGCGGCGGTTGGCCGGGATCTTGGCCTCTCCCGAATCCCCGAACTGTGCACCACGAACGCCCGTGTCACTCCGATGGTGTGGTGGAGTGGGGCCAAGGTCCGGATGCTCGTCCCGTCCTTCCTCCTAACCGACCCCGGCAGCGAAGAGCTCCGCGCCATCCTGGCCCACGAGTTGGCACATGTCCGCCGCCGCGACCACCTGGTGCGCTGGCTGGAATGGCTTGCCTGCTCCGTCTTCTGGTGGAACCCGGTGGCGTGGTGGGCCCGCCACCGGCTCCAGATCGCCGAGGAGTCGTGCTGTGACCAGCTCGCGGTGGGCGCGGGGAGATCGTGTCCGAAGATCTACGCCAAGGCGCTGCTGCGAGTCGTCGCCAATGCATCACAACCGCCCGGTTTCCGCCCACCGCTGCCTACGAGCGCGGCCGGTGGGGTCGGGCACACCAAAGCTCTTGAAAGGAGAATCAGAATGATCGTTTCAACCGACACCCGTTCCCCCACTCCACGCTGGTTGCGACTTGCCGGCCGTGTCGCGCTGTTGTGCGCGCTGCCCTTCGGGCTCATCTACTGCGACCGACGGACAGCCAGCGAAGGAGCGGCGCTGGACACTCCAGAAGAGGTGTCTGCCGTCGTAGACGAGTACCTGGAATCTCTTTCTCGCGGAGGGGAGGAGATCCAGGAGCGCATCCGGGAGGCGATCGAGTCCGGGAGGCTGAGCGAGGAACGGGGCCGGGAGCTGAGTGCGCATGTGACCGGAGCAGCGTCTGACCTCCTGATCCGCTACACCCTGGATCATGAGATCTCCGAGGAGGATGTACGGTTCGCCTCTTCGAGGGCCATCACAGAACTCTCGCGGAGGGCCGAAATGCGAGACGCGCTGGAGGAAATGCGAGACGCGCTGGAGGAAACGCAAGAGCTCATCGAGGAGATCAGGACAACCCCCGAGGAGGAACGCTACCAGTTGTCGGGTCGGATCGAAGAACTGAACAGGAGAGTCCGTGACGCCGGTCGTCGCTCGCTAGGAGGTATGGGTTCATCGGTGGCGTTCAATTCACCCAAACAGTGGTGGACGGTTGACCTTAGCTGGCGGCCTTCGTACTGAAAGCCGTAGTGGCCGGAATCCGGGAGCATCTCGATGAGGCCAAGCAAACTCTCCACGGGGAGGAGCGGCACGGGGGAGCCTGCCGATGGGAAGAACTAAACTAAACGCAAGGTACAATGCGGCCATAGTGGGTCGCGGAGAACGGTAAGGAAGATGATGTATTGTAAAGTACACATTACATTTTGCGAAGTATACACTACAGTGTGGCCAGGTCGGCGAAGCGGTCCAACTCACCGCCGCAGGAGCTCAGCGTTCGCCATCCTGTCTGCCTGTTTCCTGGTCACTACCCCGCTCGGTGCCCCAGCGGCGCACGCCCAGGAACCGGCACTCACCGGCCAGGACCGGCAGATCGACGCCGACTTCGAGGAAGTCTTCCGCGTCGGGGCCGTGGACGGCAAGCCGTGGGAGTTGTTCGCGTCGATCGAGAAAGTGGCCTTTGACGAGCTGGGCAACCTATACGTTTTCGACGAAGGTGGCGACCTCCTCGACACGGACCTCCGGATCGTGACATTTGATCGCTCCGGTGCTTTCGTGCGCGAGTTTGGACGTGCCGGCGAGGGGCCCGGGGAATTCAGGAGCCCTTCGTCCTACGGCGTCATGCGCAACGGGATCACCGTGGTTGGGGACAGGGGCCATGAGGCATACCATCTCTTCGATGCGTCCGGGGAGCTTCTGCGGATGGTCCGCGCGGGGGGCACGTCGGTGTCGAGGACGATACACATGGACCCACGCGGGGAAACGTTCTACACGACCAGCAATCCGGTGGGTAGCCGCGACACGGGCATCGACTACCGCGCGATCCGAAGTCACTCCCTCGAGGACGATGAGCTTCGCACCGATGTGGCGATTCGGGCCTGGCGGCCACCGCGTGACTCACAGGTGGCTGCGGTAGAGATCTCGGGTGACCTGCCAGAGATCCTGGGCGACGACGGGAAGCCCCTGAATCTGCTGGCAAGGTTCGACGGCATGACCCTCACTCCCATCTTCGAGCCCAAGGTCCTGTTCGGCCCGCTGCCGGACGGCAGCATCGTCTACTCGGATTCTTCCGCCTACGCGCTCAAGATCGCGCCGCCGGACGGCAACCAGCCTGTGCGGACGATTACCCGGCCGTTCGAGCCCCAGCCGGTCACGGAAAGGACCGAGGAGCAATACAGGCAGAAGATGGAGGAAAGGCGGGCTGCTGCGCTCAACGCGTCTCCCACGATCCGTCGGATTGCGGAAATGCAGGCCCAGTTGGGCTTGTCGAATGCGCCGCCGCGAGCACCCGCGATGACCATTGGCGAGGCACCGTTCTATTCCGTGATCCCGGTGATCCAGCGGCTGTCGGTCACCTGGGAAGGCCGGATATGGGTCATGCGCCAGGGCGACGAGATCCTGGAGGACGGCCCGATCGACGTGCTGACCGGCAACGGCGAGTACATGGGCACCTACCGGACAGGCGCCACCAAGATGCCCAACGCGTTCGGTCCCGACGGATTGGCGGCGTTCATCGAGCTTGACGAGTTCGAGGTGCCCAGCGTGGTGGTGCGGAGGCTGCCGGCCGGGGTGCGCTGAGCTGTCACGGGGCGAGTGGTGAGTCCGGCGGTGGGTTGCTGGACGCCAGACCTGGCAGAGCCTACCATGGCTCGCCAAGAGTCGCTTGCCCAGCCACGGGAAGGACCCACCCGGGAGATTCCGTCATGTCACACCGTACCGCTTCGCGCCCCACCGCCCTCGCCCTCTGCGCGGCCGCCCTCCTCCTCACCACCCCCCACCTCCTCACCGCACAGACGTACTTCCCGGGCCGCCACCCGGACTGGGAGCGCCGCACCCCGGAGCAGCTCGGCCTCGACGCGGCGGCCATCCAGCGCGCCGTCGACATCGCAATCGCGGGTGAGTCCCAGTCCCCGCGCGACCTCGCCTTCAACCACCTCAGGTCCTTCGGGCGCGAGCCGCTCGGCGACGCGGTGGGTCCCTTCACCATTCGCGCGCCGCAGACCGGGGTCATCGTCTACAAGGGGTACATCGTCGCCGAGTGGGGCGAGCCCGCGAAGGCCGACAACACCTTCAGCGTCTCGAAGAGCTTCCTCTCCACCTCGGTCGGGCTGGCGTATGACCACGGACTGATCGGCGACGTGGACGACCTGGTGCGCGACTACATGCCGCCGATCGTCCTGGACACGGGCGACGGCGAGCCTGGTGACGAGAACGGCCGCCGCCCGAAGCTCCTCTTCGATTCCGAACACAACCGCAAGATCACGTGGGACCATCTGCTCCGGCAGACGAGCGACTGGGAGGGGACGCTGTGGGGCAAGCCCGAGTGGGCCGACCGCCCGGAGGATCCCAGCACCTGGCGCACGCGCCCGCGCAACGAACCCGGCACGGTCTACGAGTACAACGACACGCGCGTGAACCTGCTGGCGCTGGCTGCCACGGCGGTGTGGCGACGCCCACTGCCGGAAGTCCTGCGCGAGTACGTCATGGACCCCATCGGCGCCTCGACCACATGGGCCTGGCACGGCTACGAGAACTCATGGGTCAACTTCGACGGACGCATGATCCAGTCGCCGAGCGGCGGCGCGCACTGGGGCGGCGGGATGATCCTCAGCGCCTACGACCAGGCCCGTTTCGGCCTCTTAACCATGCACCGGGGCAAGTGGGACGGGGAGCAGCTGCTCTCGGAGGACTGGTTCGAGATGGCGACGACCGCGGGCGAGGTGAACGACGGCTTCGGGTTCATGAACTTCTCGCTGAGCGACGCCCGGCCAGGCACCTGGACGCACGTCGGCGCGGGCTCGAACCTGATCTACGTCGACCCCGCGAACGACCTTGTGATCGTGTGCCGGTGGATCCGGGGTGGGGCCTTCAACCAGGTGGTGCAGACGGTGCTGGGGGCGGTGGGGGGGAGCTGAGGCGGGGGTTCACGGCACCCGCAGCGCCACCCCCGTCGCCGTCCTCACGATCTCGGGCTGTACGCGCGGGATCGCGCGGCCGCGGTAGTGGGCGAGGAGGTCCTCGACGGTCGCGAAGTCGCACAGGTCTTCCAGGGTGCGGATGGTGGGGAAGATCATGGGGAGGTCGCCGTTGCGATGACGTTCCAGCGCCGCACGGGGAGTCAGCCACACGGCTCCCGTCATCTCGCGCTCGTCGTGGACGGCGGTCGCGCCGCGCGGCACCCTCGCCGCGAAGAAGCGCGTATCGTAGCGGCGCGGCTCGGCCACCGGCGTCACCCAGTGCGCGATGTACTCGATGGCGGTGCCGTCCAGGTGGGCGCCGAGGCCCTCCAGCACGCCCGCGAAAGGCACGCCCCTGCCCAACAGCGCCTCGCGGGCGGCGCGCAAACCAGCATCCGCGGGCACTCCGGCGCCGGGGCCACGCCCGGCGCGCCCAATGCCCTCGTCCCCGGCCATGCCGCCATCGCCCACCTCGTCGCGGGCACCGCCCCCCACCATCCCCGCCAGCAACCCCGTCTCCTCGAACACCTCACGCACGGCGGCCCCGTAGTACGCGATCGCGGGCGGATCCGCGTCCATCCCCAACCCCAGCCGCCCCGCCGCCCCTTCCGGCGTCAACCTCAGCCAGCGGTCGGCCAGCGCCACTTCCCCATCGGCCGCATCCACCCTTCCACCCGGAAACACCCACGCGCCCGGCACGAACCCCGTCGCGCGGTTGCGCCGAAGCAGCAGCACCTCGGGCCCGCCCGGCGACCGGCTCGCGCCCGGTCTGCCCTGCCCGCCCGCACACCGCACCGCGCCCGCCCCACCCCCCCCGCCCGCCCCCTCCCGCATCACCACCACCGTCGCCGACGCCCTCGGCACCGCCGGCACCCTCGGCACCTCGAGCACCGTATCCACAAACCCCTCCGGCAGCCGCTCCTCGGGAATCTCGTAGTCGGGAGCCGCGCCCCCGACCGCGCACGCCTCGCGGACCGCGTCCGCGCCCGCCGCCTCGCCCGCCTCGCTCTCGCCCCCCTCCCCCTCAGTTCCCCGCCGCATGCCCGTCCTTCCTGGGCTCCGACGCAGCGGCCCACCCCCTCGCCAACCGCATGATCACCTGCGCCCCACCGAAGTCCGTCCGCGTCCAGTCCGCAATCTCATGCCCCCGCGCCTCCAGTTCCGCCGCGACCTCGTCGCTTACCCGCTCGATCGCGACCCGCAGCCCCGACAGGTGCCGGAAACGCGCAGCGTCCACCGCCTCCTGGGGGTCCATTCCGAAGATCAGCATGTTGAGCAGGAGTTGCGTGTGTCCCTGCGGCTGCATCGAGCCGCCCATGACGCCGAAGGCCATGACGGGCTCGTCGTCCTTCGTGACGAACCCCGGGATGATCGTGTGGAAGGGGCGTTTGCGCGGGGCGACCTGGTTCGGGTGGCCGTCTTCCAGCGTGAACCCCGCGCCGCGGTTCTGCAGCGCGAAACCGAGCCCCGGGATCACGATCCCCGAACCGAACGACGAGTACACCGAGTTGATGAACGAGACCATGTTGCCGTCGGCGTCGGCGACGCTCAGGTAGATCGTCTCGGAATCGGTGATCGCGCGCCCGGGGTTCACGCGATCGGCGGCGACGGCGGGGTCGATCAGGGCGCGGCGCGTGTCCACGTAGCCGGGGCTCAGCAGCGACATCGGGTCGATCTCCATCGTCTCGGCGTCGGACACGTACCGGTGCAGGTCCGCGAAGGCGAGCTTCTTCGCCTCGATGAGGTGGTGGAGGTAGTCGGCGGAGTTGTGCCCCATCCCGGCGAGGTCGAAGGGCTCGAGGAGTTCCAGCATCTCCAGCGCGGCGATCCCCTGTCCGGCGGGCGGCAGCTCCCAGACCGTGTAGCCGCGGAAGTCGGCGCTCAGCGGCTCGACCCAGCGGACTTCGTGCGTGGCCAGGTCCTCGAGCGTCAGGAACCCGCCCAGCGCGGAGAGTCCGTCCACCAGCTCGCGCCCCAGCGACCCGCCGTAGAGCACGCCCGGCCCCTCGTCGGCGATCCGCTGGAAGGTGCGCCCCAGGTCCGGGTTCGCGACCCACTCCCCCGCCCGGGGAGCCCTCTCCCCGTCGACCAGATAGATCGCGCGGGCCCCCTCGTCACCGGCCAGCTTCTCGCTCGCACCCCCCCACTGCCGCGCGATCACCGGTGTCACGGGGAACCCCTCGCGCGCAATCCGGATCGCCGGCGCGAGCACCTCGGCCAGCTCCAGCTTCCCGAACCGCTCCACCAGCGCGCTCCACCCGGACACCGCCCCCGGCACGGTCACCGCCTCCGCCCCGCTGCTCGGCATCCGCTCATACCCGCGCGCCCGGAGCGCGTCGGCGGTCATGCCGCTGCCGCTCCTCCCGCTCGCGTCGATCCCGAAGAGTTCACCGGTCTCCGCCCACCACACGATCGAGAAGGCGTCCCCACCCATCCCGGTCATATGGGGTTCCACGACGTTCAGCACGGCGGCTGCGGCCACCGCACCGTCGATGGCGTTGCCGCCCTGCTGCATGACCTCGAGCGCGGCGGCGGTGGCCAGCGGCTGGCTGGTCGCGGCGGCCACGCGCGGCGCGTATACGGTGGAGCGGCGCCCCATGTCGGGGAGCTGCGACTGCGCGCTCACGGGGAGGACCGCCAGAGCGGCGAGGGCGAGGGTCGGGGAGAGGGATCGGGTCGACATCGCATGCGTCCTCGTTTCCTGGATTGGGGGGACATTCCCCGAAAGATATTCGGGACGCCCCCTGTCCTGCCAGAATGGCCCGAGCCACATGGCGATGGCGTCGGGGTGGCGAATCCTGACTGCCGCCGTGTAGCCGCACTTCAAGGAGTGTTCCCGGCGACTACTGAAACACAAGAGCCCCGAGGACGAAACCGCCTCGGGGCTCCTACCTCAGCGTCTTGCTACGCCCGAAGGCCATGTGCAGTAGAGGACGACCTGAGGAATTACGTTCGGAGTATCACAAAATCTCACCCAAAACGCAACTTGTGGAGGTTGCCATGCTATCCATCGGAAGCCTTCGAAGTGCCCTTTCGGCGGAGCGGCTGCGTGCCTACGCGCTGCCTGAGGACACCGACGAAGTCGACGGCGTGGCCAGATACCTATGGAACCTGGCGCTGTGTAGCGCCCTCCAGCCAGCGCTTCACACCCTTGAGATTACCGTCCGAAACCGCCTCTTCCAAGTTTCCAGGAGGATCGTAGATGAGACCAGGCTCAGTTTCGACAAGGTACCGTGTTGGCTCGATGCTCGACCTTCGCTGCTTGCTGACCGCGAGCGTCAGGCCGTCGAGAAGGCGAAGGAAACGATCGCGAGGCGGAGGAGTCCGATGACCGAGGGCCGGCTTGTCTCGGTCTTGGGCTTTGGTTTCTGGGTTAGCCTGTGCAGGACGCCATATGAGCAGGGCCGCTCCGACGGGCCGCGCCTCTGGCCCCAACTGGCGACGAGGGGATTTCCGCACCTACCCGCAGCCAAGCGCACTCGCAGCCAGATTTTCGACCGCCGGGCCTGCCGCCGGATGGTGGATCTGCTCGCTCTGGCCCACGATCATTGCTGCGAAGCCCGGCTGGCGGCCGAGATCGACGCGCAGCTCATGGCCGGGCAACTGCCCGACGCCGAGATCCTGCGCGACCGGTTCCTGCCTGAGCCGGACAGCGTGCCGGCCCTTGCCACGGCGGTGCCGCCGCTGTCGGAGTACGATGACACCTGCCTGAACGGAGCACCCGCATGAACGACCCCTTCATCGTGGACCCGCCACAAGTCGACCTGCTGCTGAAGCAACTGCGCCTGCCGACCATGCGGGCCCTGTGGCGGAGCTTCACGGAACGTGCGGACCGGGAAGGCTGGTCCTCGGCGCGCCTGCTCGCCGCCCTGGCCAGCCACGAGGTCACCGACCGGGAGCGGCGGCGCTTCGAGCGGCACCGGGCCGAGGCGAAGCTGCCGCGCGGCAAGACACTCGAGAACTTCGACTTCACCCTCGTTCCCGCGGTCTCGAAGGCGCGCGTGGGCGTGCTGGCGAGCGGCGACATCTGGCTCGAGGAAGGGGCCAACGTGCTCCTGTTCGGTCCGCCCGGAACGGGAAAGAGCCACTTGGCCGCGGGTCTCGGGCTGAGACTCGTCGAGAACGGGTTCCGGGTCCTCTACCAACGCACGGCGAGCCTGGTGCAGAAGCTCCAGGCGGCACGCCGGGACCTCGCCCTCGACGCCGCCATCGGCAAGCTCTACAAGTACCACCTGCTCATCCTCGACGACTTCTCCTACGTCACCTGCGAGGGGGCGGAGACCAGCGTTCTCTTCGAGCTCATCGGCGCACGCTACGAGAACCGCTCGGTTCTGGTGATCGCCAACGAACCGTTCAGCGCCTGGGGCAAGATCTTCGGCAGCGACGCCATGGCCGTCGCCGCCGTCGACCGCCTCGTCCACCGTTCCCACATCTTCGAACTCAACGTCGAGAGCTACCGCCGCCGGGCGGCCGCCGCGGCCAGGCGGGAAGTGGCGGAGAAGAAGCAGGGGGAGGGCCCGGAACCGGCCTGACGCGGCCCGCAGAGCCGCCCACGGTTCACCAAGGAACCTTCGAACCCCGCAGAATCGCCGCGGCCGGGGCAGGGCGGGCCGGTTCCGGGCAATCCGGGGCGAAAAGGGGCCGAAAATCCGTCCTCACAGGCCGCCAAGCAGACTTCACCCTACCTCTGCCCCTCGGAGAATCCAGCCCTCCGCTGCCCCGTCCCGGCTCGCTACGCTCGCCGCGCCGGGGCAGCGGACGACCCCTGAACCGAGCCCGCGGGCCAGCCCATCCCCGCCACCCACCTCACCCCACCCAACCCACCCCTCCCTTGCCCCGCGTCCCCCCAAACGCCATCGTCTTCGCACTCGAAGCGTCGCGGCCTCTCGTTCTCATCTTGATTGTCGCAACGTTCTCATCTTGATTGTCGCCGGACACGCTCTTGACACCTACAAGGCTGAGGTTGACAGACGTGATCTGGTCTCGACATGGTTTCGGCTCAAATCGCCCGGTATGGCTGGGAAACCAGATGGGCGAAACGCCGACCCCACGGTGGGGTTGGATTCGAACGAGGGGCTGCCCCCTCAAAGCCACAGGAATGGTCACCATGACTGGATTGAAGCTGTTCTCCCCCGTAGCACTCAGCCTTACCTTGACGGTGTTCGCCCCGACGTCTCCGGGTTCGATGGACGCCGAAGCCCTGCGCGGACCCGTGACGCCCAGCGTTGCGAGCTTCCAGCCCTCCTTCGATTGGCGGTCTGACCTGGGAACCCCGATGTCCGCGACGACGACAGGCTGCCTAACGGTCGAGTCCGGCGATGCGGTTGGCACTGCGGACGTTGGACCGTCCAGCACTAGCGACCCGCATCGGGCAGTCTCGGAAGGACTGTCGTCCACACAGCCACCACTTCCAGACACCTGCCCAACCCGTGAAGAAGATGAGGTCTTCTGGCAACAGGTTGACGAGCAGGTTGCGGAGAAATGCGGTACGGAGGAAGGCAACGAGGTTCTTGAGATAGAGTGTGAAGAGGTTGGTGACGTCTACGTCTTCCGCGCCCGGGTTATCTGTGGTGAGGGCAACTAAGCTGAGTGCATCGTGTCGTCGTGGCCGCGTGTTGCCCCGGCGCGGAGAAGCGTTGCGGACACCCGGGGTTCTGAACCGTCACGGTGTTCCGTTACAACGAAGAATCTGCGGGGCGTAGCCGTGAGTTGGTTGTCGGAGGTCGGAACCCTCCGCACGATGTTCGTGACGGGAGCGGCAGTTTTGGCCGGACTGGTGCCTACGCCGATCCAGGCCGCGGATGGCGCGCACGGCCCCGCTCCACAGGAGGTCGTGGTCGACACGGTTGAAGGGCGTCCCGTAGTCACCAACCAATTCCCCCAGCGGGGCGGCAACGCCGGGGTGTGGCGCCTGGTCGAGGAACTCAGACTGGGGAACGTCATGGGCGACGGACCGGAGGGGTTCGGGGACATTCACGACATTGCGGTGGATCCAACCGGGCGCATCTACGTGCTGGATGTCGGCTCGAAGGAGGTCCGGGCTTTTGGCCGGGACGGCGCCTACCTGAGGACCATGGCCCGCGATGGTCAGGGACCGGGAGAGATCAGGTACGAGAGCTTCGCCAATCAGAGAATCACGTGGCGGCCACCCGGGCAGCTGTGGGTCGGCGATGGCTACCAACTCACGGTTGTCGACACCCTCGGGTACGGGTTGCGCCGGTATCCAGGGAAGCGCCCCCTCGGCTTGTTCTTGCCTGGCGAGGTTCCGATGTCCAGCCGGGTGATCGCCGCCGGGACGGACGGTTCGGTGTTTTCCGTCGTGAGCGTACGGGTCCGTGAGCCGGTACGGGAGCGTGAGCCGATTGAGGGACGAACGGACGTGCAGGTGGTTCGTTCGCCGGTGTCGGAGGACTACGAGATGCTGCCCGGAGACACGCTGCTGATCGAGTCAAGGAAGCTGGTGGAGACCGTTCCCCCCCCGGAACGTGCCACTCGCGGGGGCAGCTCGATTTCGGCGCGATGGGTCCGGAATGAAGATCCACGATTTGCGTGGACGGTCGAGCGCGGCGGAATGGTGTGGGTGGCGCACCGTTCCGGGTATCGCTTCGACCAGCTCACGCTCCAGGGAGATACGGTCCGCACAGTCCAAATGGGCGATGTAGCGCCTCACCCGGATGAAGAGGCGGAGTTCGTCCCAATCCTCGCAGCCCTCGCGTCTTCGCCTGAGGGATGGCTGTGGGTGCAGAGGGAGGAGCCCGAAACGGAAGGGGGATCGACGTGGGATGTCCTGGACAACTGCGGGCGATACCGCGCCACGGTGTCCGCTCCGGTGGGCCTGCGGAGGGTGGAGGTTGGTGTCGGCGGTGAGCTCTACGGCATCTCCTCGGACGAAATGGACCTCGACTTCGTGCACCGTTTTCGTCTGCTAAGCGAAGTCGGTCCGGCCATAACCGAGGAGATCTGTACGTTCTCACTCAGACCCCGCCCAAGCGGCGCGTCATGAGTGCCGGACACGGCGTGCGCGCTTGACCTTGGCATAATCCGGATCACCGCCCCCGTCCCATGCGTTCGGCTGCCGTTGCTCGCTCGGCAACCATGACCGTGCGGTGCTGGGCGGGGCTTTGACCCCGCTTCGGGGATGCGGACAGGCTCGGCGGTGTTTCGACGGAGGTGCTGCCGCCGGGTTCTTGGATGGGGCTCGCACAGTTAAGCGCGCGAATGTGCTCGGAGCCACCGTCGGTCCCCTTCGGGAGCTGGCTCCTGACCCGGTACTGGTCGGGAGCCAGCCTACCCCCCGTGGCCACGCTCCGCGTGTCCCGGCGGGGCTGGCAAGGGGGCGCTGACGCCCCCCTAGACCCCCAGCTTTCCGCCCGGCTGCCGGAGCGGCAGGCGGTGTGGTGCTCCGCTCCCCGAACCCCGTCTCCGGTGCCACGGCTCAGCGCTGCGCTGTCGTGGCCGACGATCCGGCCGACGTGGTCCTCGACGGACCCGCAGCCGGGAACCTTGGTCGTGACCGGCGAGGCCGTGAGCATCGGCCAGTAGGCGATTCTCTAGCCGCCCGGGTGGGCCCCCGGCCAGGCCCTGGCCCCTGTCAAGCCCGGAAAACCGCTCTCACGGCGATTCTGGGCGTTTTGGGGCGGTCTGGCGGCATCCGAGGCCCCAGGATCGCCCTGTAACGCACGAACTCGACCCCCGGAGGGGTAGGAGTACCCCCGGTTTCGGACTTCCGGCAAAGGACCTCGACATCCTCGCAGTGGATGATCGAGCCACGGAAACGGGTGTACGCGCGTTCTCGATGGGCCTAACGGCTGGCGGTGGCCGGGTGGCCCGTGTGGGCAACCTGACAGGTGGCCCTGCCCCGGCGCTCCGCGCCCTTTTCAGGGCAAGCCGCCGAACCGGGACATCTCCGTGCGGTTGGCATGGCGCGCGGATGTGGTGCGGGGGTCCGGGGGTATCCCCCGGCCAGAGGTTTTCGTGAAGCGAAAACACATCTACCCCCTCCACATCATCTACCCCCTCCACATCTACCCCCTCCACATCTACCCCCTCCACAAACCGCAGAAACCAGCGCCCCCGTGGCGCGCCCGCGCCAGAGCCGGCCGGGCCGCCAACTCTGGACGACGGGCAAACCCTGCGCGAGGTTTCAAACGCGCAGATCGTGCAGTCCATCGAATCGAGAGGAATCGAACGATGGCACGCACGAAACGAAGCCGCCGGAGCTACGGCGCCGGCGAATGGGGCCGGAACCGGGTCCGGGTGTTTCCCGATCCCAAGACCGGCCTGTACCAGATCGAGTGGCGAGACAATGGGCGCAGGCTCACGAGGTCGCTTAAGCACCGCGACTGGCGGCGGGCGAAGCGGCAGGCGGACGAGTTCGCCGCCGGGTTCGCCGGGCCGGAGATGAACGGCAAGTCCGAGCCCCAGCCGCTCACGCTGGAGAGGTTGTTTGACATCTACCGGGAAGAGGTGACGCCCACCAAGGGCGAGCGCTCCCAGAAGTACGACCGGGGTGCATTGGTGATGTTCCTCCGCTTCTTCGGAAAGGACCGGAGGCCCGCAACGCTTTCCCAGCGCGACTGGGACCGGTTCATCCGGGCGCGCCGGGCGGGCAGGGCCGGACTGAGCGGCCTGCCCGTGGCCGACCGGACGGTCGAACGGGATCTGAGGTTCCTGCTGGCGGTCCTCAACTGGGGGGCGCGGTCGCGCAACGAGGCGGGAGGGCTTCTCCTCGACTCCAACCCTCTGAAGGGCTTGAGGGTGCCCCGGGAGAAGAACCCAACCCGGGTGGTTCTCTCTCAGGCGGAGTACGAGGCCCTGCTCCGGGTGTCCGCCGAGATCGATTGGCGCTTCCGCGTGGCCCTCGTGCTCGCGCACGAGACCGGGCACCGGATCGGCGCCATCCGCCAGCTCCGGTGGCCCGACATCGACATGAGAGCCGGGGTCATTCGGTGGCGCGCGGAGCACGAGAAATCGGGCTTCGAGCATCGGACGCCTGTGACCGCCGAGGCGCTCGGTGTCCTGGAAGAGGCACGGAAGGAGAACCGCGGAACCGGCGACGCCCCCGTATTGCCCGCGCCCAGGGATCCCGCAAGGAGCGTCAGCAGCCCGCTGGCGCGCGTCTGGTGGGATAGGGCCGAAGCGCTCGCCGGCCTGGAGCGTAAGTGTGGCCGGGGCTGGCATTCGCTGAGGCGCAAGTTTGCCTCGGACCTCATGGACCAGCCACTCAAGGTGCTCTGCGAGCTGGGAGGCTGGAGGACCGCACAGACGGTGCTCCAGTGTTACCAGAGGCCCGACGAGGACCGGCTCAAGAAGGCGCTCGACGAGCGGCGGCGGGTCCTCTCCTCCCCCGATTAGCGGGAGTCAATTGGCGGGACTCGCGCCGCCAAATCGTGTAACTTCAATCCGGGCAAAGCGAAGTCGACCCCGAGAACTCCTGCCAAAATGGCAGCCCCGCCGCGATTATCTGCCAAAATGGCCGAACCCGGGTGCCCGGGGGGCCTCCCCAACCCCTGTCGCACTCCGACACCGGGTCTGGCAAGGATCGTGCATGTATCGCATCTTCACCCTCATAACGAGCGGGAACCAGTCAACAGGCGGTGAGGTATGAGTGGACGAGGAGGTGACGAAAAAATGAGCAAACGGTTTTCACTCCCGGTGCTCCCCCTGCGGGAGACCGTGGTATATCCCGGCGTGGCGGTACCGATATCGGCCGGACGGCCGGGCACGGTCGAAGCCGTGCAGGAGGCGCTGGACGGTGACCGGCGCCTGTTCGCCGTGGCGCAGCACGAGAATCAGGACGACCCCGATCCGCAGATCCTCTACGCGGTCGGCACGGTCGTCCGCATCATCCAGACGCACCGCGCGCGCGGCGGAATCCAGCTGCTGGTTCAGGGCGAGTCGCGGGCGCGCGCCGTCCAGTACGCCCGCTACGGGGACTCGATGCTGCGGGCCACCCTGGTCCCCCTCGAGCGCCACTGCCCGGTCGACAAGGCCGACCCCGGCTTCAAGGCCCTCGACTCCGAACTCCGGCAGCGCGCGGCCGAGCTGGGAACGCGCCGCGGCCAGTCCGCGGAGGCGCTGAACCAGGTCATCCAGGGGGTCGACGAGCCGGGCGCGTTCGCCGATTTGGTGGTCTTCTACCTGGATCTGCCCACCGCCGAGAAGCAGCGACTCCTCGAAACGCTCGACGACGAGGAGCGGATGCGTGACGCCCTGGTCGCGGTCGAGCGCGAACTCGTGCGGATCGACGCCCAGGAGGACATCCAGGCCAAGGTCCAGGAGGAGCTGGGAGAGCGCCAGCGCGAGATGCTGCTGCGCGAGCAGATGAAGCAGATCCGCAAGGAGCTGGGTGAGGAAGGCGAGCGGGAAGACGCCGACGAACTGCGGGAACGGATCGAGGCGCTGCCGCTCACCGAGACCGCCCGCAACGAAGTCGAGCGCGAACTCCGCCGCCTCAACCGCACGGCGCCCCAGTCCGCCGAGTACCAGGTCATCCGCACCTACCTGGAGTGGATCACCGAGCTGCCCTGGGGCGAGCGCACCGACGACAAGATCGACCTCCGGCGCGCCGAGGACATCCTGGAAGAGGACCACTACGGCCTCGAGGACGTGAAGGACCGGGTCCTGGAGTTCCTCGCGGTGCGGAAGCTGCAGCAGGAGCGGTTCGCGGTGGATGAGGAAGCGGAGGGGGAGGAGGAGGAGGGCGCGACGGCGGCAGCGGCCGAAGACGGGGCCGAACCGGACCAACGGCGTGACGCGCCGGACGCGGACGGTGACCCCGCGGCGGAAGACTCCGACGAATCCGAAGCCGACGATCTCGCGCACGCGGACGGCCTTCTCGACAATGCCGGCGGCAAGGGCCCGATCCTGCTCTTTGCCGGCCCGCCGGGAGTAGGCAAGACGAGCATCGCGCGGTCGATCGCCCGCTCGGTGGGACGGAAGTACGTGCGCATCTCGCTCGGCGGCGCCCGCGACGAGGCCGACATCCGGGGGCACCGGCGGACGTACGTGGGCGCCATGCCGGGCCGCATCATCCAGGGGATGAAGGAAGCCGGCAGCAAGAACCCGGTGTTCCTCCTCGACGAAGTGGACAAGCTGGGCGTGTCCTTCCAGGGCGACCCGAGCGCGGCGCTCCTGGAAGTGCTCGACCCCGCGCAGAACTCCACCTTCATCGACCACTACCTGGGCGTGCCCTTCGACCTCTCCGAGGTGCTCTTCATCGCGACCGCGAACTACGAGGATCGGATCCCCGGGCCGCTGCGGGACCGGATGGAGACGGTCGAGTTCCGCGGGTACACGGAGAGCGAGAAGCTGGAGATCGCGCGCCGCTACCTGCTTCCGCGCCAGATGAGGCAGTCGGGGCTGCATGAAGAGGAGCTGGAGATCGGCGACGACGCCATCCTGAGCGTGATCCAGAGCTACACGCACGAGGCGGGGGTGCGCCAGCTGGAACGGGAGCTGGGCAAGCTCGGCCGCAAGGTGGCGCGCAAGATCGCGTCGGGCGAGAGCGAGGGGCTGGAGATCACTCCGGCGGTCGGGCAGGATCTCCTGGGCCGGCCGCGCGTGCACCCGGAGCGGAGGGCGACCGAGGACGCCGTGGGGGTCGCGACGGGCATGTTCTACACCCCGATGGGGGGCGACATCATGTTCGTGGAGGCCACCGTGATGCCCGGTGAGGGCGGGCTGGTCCTCACCGGACAGCTCGGCGACGTGATGAAGGAATCCGCGCGCGCGGCGCTCTCGTACGCGAAGAGCAACTGCGCGGCGCTCGGGATCGACGAGAACGCGCTCGACAAGCGCGAAATCCACATCCACGTGCCCGCCGGAGCGGTTCCGAAAGACGGTCCGTCGGCCGGGATCACGATGGCCACTGCACTGATCTCTGCCGTGTCGGGGCGCAGGGTGCGAGCCGACCTGGCGATGACCGGCGAACTCACGCTGACGGGGCGGGTGCTGCCGATCGGCGGGGTGAAGGAGAAGGTGCTGGGCGCCGTGCGGGCCGGAATCAGCGAGATCATCGTGCCGCAGGAGAACGAGGCCCACCTGGATGACCTCCCGGACGCCGTGCGGAACACCCTGACGGTCCACATGGTGGAGGACCTGCACCGGGTCGTCGCACTCGCGATCCGGAGCCCGAAGGCGAAGGGTACACAGGCCATGGCGGCGGTGAGGCCCGAGGAGGTAGCACCGATTCAGGCGTAGGGCGGGTGGGCTACTGGATCACGATCTTTCCCGAAGGCCCGTCGATCACTCTGCCGATCACGTGGCCTTGCTCGCCTCTGGCGTCCAGCTCGCCCAGCAGCGTTGTCGTCCGGTCCCGTGGGCAGGCGATGAGAAGCCCTCCGGAAGTCTGGGCGTCGGCCAGGAGGATCTGTGTGGCGTCGTCGATGTCGGCCGCGCAGGTAACGCCCTGGGCGGCGTCCTCCTGGTTGCGGCGGGTGCCTCCGGGGACATGGCCGGCCCGGACCAGCGAGCGGACGCCGGGAAGCAGCGGGACACCGGCGGCATCGATCCGCGCCGACACCCCGGAGGCCCGGACCATGTTGCCGAGGTGTCCGGTCAGGCCGTAGCCGGTGACGTCGGTGGCCGCGCGGACGCCCGCCGCGAGGGCGGCCTCGGCGGCGGCGCGGTTGAGGCGGGCCATGGTGCGAACCGCTTCGTCGAGCACCTCGTCGGGGCAGGCTCCCGCCTTGACCGCGGTGGCCACGATCCCGCTCCCGAGCGGCTTGGTGAGGACGAGATCGTCGCCGGGACGCGCGCGGTCGATGGAGAGCATCCGCTCGGGGTCGACCTCACCGACCGCGACCATCCCGTACTTGGGCTCGGCGTCGTCGATGGAGTGGCCCCCCACCACGGGAATGCCCGCCTCGCGAGCCTTTTCGGCTCCGCCCCGGATGATCTCCTCGGCCAGGCCCTCGGGCAGCAGCTTGCGCGGGAAGGACAGGAGGTTGAGCGCGAAAAGCGGCCGTCCGCCCATGGCGTAGACGTCCGAGAGCGCGTTCGCCGCGGCAATCTGGCCGAAGTCATAGGGGTCGTCGACGATCGGGGTGAAGAAGTCCAGCGTGACGACCAGCGCCCGTCCCCCCTCCGCGAGACGGTACACGGCGGCGTCGTCCCCGGCGTCGACGAGCACGCGGGGATCTTCCGAGGGAAGGAGGTGACGCAGCACCTGCGCCAGCTCGGCCTGGCCGAGCTTGCAAGCTCACCCGGCGCCGTGGGAGAGCTGCGTCAGCCGGATCCTCGGTCGCTGGTCCTGGGGGTCGGTGGTCATGGGAGAAAGTTAACCGAGTGCGGGGATCGCTGCCGCGCGGGGCGGGTGAAGGCGCCTCGCGTTGATCCGGCGGTGAGCGCCGGCGGCACCCCGGGGTTTACATTCCAGACGCCCGGACACAGGATCGTACACATGGAGACAACGCAATTGAGGTTCGAGATTCTGCCGTGAGCGCGCCCGCCTGGTCGTCGCGCCGCGAGTTCGCCCGCGAGTTGGAGCGTCCCGAGGAGGAACTCAACCTCGCGCGGGCGGCGCTTCTCGTTGCCAGGGAGGAGTACCCGCAGCTCCCGATGGACCGGTACCTGATGCGTCTCGACGTGCTCGCCGAGGAGACCCGGGACCGGCTCGGCTCGGAGAGCGCGCCGCCCGTGGTGCTTGCCGAGGCGATCCGGCACCTCTTCGTGGTCAGGAAGCTGCGTGGCAACCGGGACCACTATCACGATCCGCGCAACTCGTTACTGAACGACGTGCTGGACCGGGGGCTGGGCATCCCCCTCACGCTGGCGGTGGTGCTGCTGGAGGTGGGGTGGCGGCTGGGCCTGCCGATGGAGGGGGTCAACTTCCCGGGCCACTTCCTGGTGCGGTATCAGGGCGAGGCGGTCGAGTTCCTGATCGACCCGTTCGACGGCGGCAGGCTCCGCTTCCGCGAGGAGGCGCAGAAGATCCTGGACCGGCAGCACGGGGGGATCGTCCGGCTCGAGGAGCGGCACCTCAAGACCGCCTCGAAGCGCGACATGATCGTACGGCTGCTCCTCAACCTGAAGGGGATCTACCACCGCGCCGACGACAACGCGCGCGCCCTTACCGTGGTGGAGCGCATCCTGATCGTGCGGCCGACCGCGCCGTCGCAGATCCGCGACCGCGGCTACCTGCTCGCCAGGCTCGGCCGTCCCGACGAGGCGGTCACGCAGCTGGAGGCGTACCTCACCTTTGCGCCGGCCGCGCGGGACGTGGGCCGCGTCGAGGCGCTGGTGCGCGAGCTGAAGGCGAACGGGCGGCCCAGCGGCTCGACCGTGACGCAACCGGGCCGCGGGGAGGCGCCGCGGCGCAGCGCAGCGGGCGGCGTGACTGGTGCCGGGGCGGACTCGGAGCCGGGACCGCGGCGCCACTACGGGGATCCTGCCGGGGAGTACGGTGCGGCGGTGGGGGGGTGTGGGGTGGTGTGGCGGGAGGACCGGCGGCTGCTCAGGGTGCATGGCCGCGCGCCGGCCCGGATGCTCAACGGGATCCTGACGTGCCGGGTGCCGGGGGCGCCGGGTGAGGCGCTGGCGGGGGACGCGGCCTACGGGGCGATCCTCACGCCCAAGGGCCGGATGGTCACCGATCTGGTGACCCTCTGGTTGGGGGCTGGCGGGGAGGAGGGGCTGGGGCTGAGTGTCGCCACGTGCGGGGTGGAGGCCGTGTTGGGGCACTTCACCCGCTTCCTTCCTCCACGACTCGCCCGCGTCGAGGACCTGGGGGACCGGACGGGGCTGCTCACCGTGCTGGGTCCGCGGGCGGGGGATGTGGTGGCGGCGGTCTTTGGCGCGGCGCCGGCGGAGGGGTTCGTGCTCTTGGGTGGTGGGCCGAGGGGTGAGCCGGAGGGTAGTGGGGCGGATGGGGCGCTGGTCGTGAGGGGGGTCGAGCAGGTGTCGTCGTGGGACGTGTGGCTGCCCGCGGCCGGGATGGAGGCGGCGTGGGAGCGGCTTGGGCGGGCCGGTGCGGTGCCGGTGGGCCAGGGCGTGTGGGACACGCTGCGGGTCGAGGCGGGGTATCCGGCGTACGGGACCGACATGGACGAGACGACGATTCCCGTGGAAGCGGGGCTCCTGGACCGGGCCTTCGACCACGACAAGGGGTGCTATACGGGTCAGGAGGTGATCGTGCGGATTCGGCATCGCGGGCGCGTCAATTGGCATCTGCGCGCGCTGCGCTTCGGCGAGGCGGCGGCCAGGCCCGGTGACCAGCTCTTCGAGACCGGGGGCGAGAAGGTGCGCGGGCGGGTGACTTCGGTGGCGCAGTCGCCCCGGTTCGGGCAGGCGATCGGGCTGGGGTACGTGCGGCGTGAGGTGGAGCCGCCGGGTACGCTGCGGCTGGGGAGCGGGTCGGGTCCGGCGGTTGGGGTGGAGTTGGCGGAGCGGCAGTCCGTGGGCAGCCGCTGATGATCGAGATTTTCTACCCGCTGCTTGCCCACCGCTGGGGCGGGGTGATCGTCGCGGTCTTCTTCGTCCTGGCCGGGCTGTTCCTATTGTCGTGGGCGCGGCGGTCGAAGTCCCCGCACCGGGGGCTCGGGAAGCTGCTTGCGTGGATCGTGTGCGGCGGTGCGGGACTCCTTCTGGTGGGCGCGCTGGTTTCGGTTGGGATCGTCGCGTACCAGGGATCGAAGCATCCGCCCCCCGGGGAGCGGATCGATGTCGGCGGCTACCGGATGCACATCCTCGCGGAGGGGGACGACCGGGGCGGTCCTTCCGTGGTGTGGATTCCGGGAGCGCACAGCCAGGGGCTGGCGATGTACCACCTGCACAGTGCGTTGCGCGGCGAGGCGCGTTCCATCCTCTTCGACCGTGCGGGCACCGGCTGGAGCGACCCCGGGCCGTTTCCGCGCCGGACGGCGGTCGAGGCGGTCGAACTTGCCAGGCTGCTGGAGCGCGCCGACGAGAAGGGTCCCTTCATCCTGGTGGGACACTCCTACGGCGGACTGCTGGCGGCAAACTTCGCGCGGCGCTACCCGGAGCAAATTGCGGCAGTGGTGCTGCTGGATGCGTCACCTCCTGACGCGTTTGTCTACGCGCCGGTCTTTGGGGCGGGCGAACTGCGTGACCTCGCCAGACGGGCCGAGCGCGAGGGCCTCGCCAAGCTGGTCGGCGTGTGGTGGAACCGGGACGACGCAATAGCGGAATCGGACACCGAGCTCGGGGAGCTGCTTCGGCGTCAGCGAAGCCTGCTGGCCGATGTCACCGAGGCCATGGTAGCCAACCAGCGCCGCCCGGCCACCTCCTTCGCGGAGGCCTCGATCTTCCGCGAATTCGGCGCGGGGAAGGTCACGGAGACCGCGCCCGACCTGGTCGTCTACGATGGCGAACTGGGCGACCTGCCCGTCGTGGTGGTCGTCCCCGGTGAGGGGGCGGCGGGGCTCGTCGAACCGCTCGGTCTGGATGAGGCCACGGCAACGCGCGCGCGCAACTTCTTCGAGCGGGCACGGGTGCGGTACCTGCACGTGTCGAGCGACGCGCGGCTGGTCCACACGCCCCCCGGGACGGGGCACGACTTCCCGTACGAGGCGCCGGAATTCGTGGTGGAGTTGGTGCGCGAGCTGGTGGTGGAGTTGAGGGGGGGAGGGGCAACGGGCAGGTAGGCGGCTCGTGACGATGATCGCTGGCTGACACCAGGATCCCATACTGCGGTCGAACCCTAAACGAGAGTTGCGGGTGTCCTGTGATTCACATATACTCAAACGGGAGTGAATCAATGTCAGTCAAAGGAGTGTGATGTGACACAGATCACCGCGCGCGTTCCCGATGAGCTCGTCGAGGCGCTGGACGCTGCGGCAAGTCAGCTCAGGCGAAGCCGTGCCGCAATCGTGCGGCAGGCGCTCGAACGCTACCTGGACGACTTCGACGACCTCGCCGTGGCGGTGGAGCGTCTTCGCGACCCCGCCGATCCCGTACTGGACTGGGACGAGGTCCGGCGTGAACTACTCGATACGGATTAAGCGCAGCGCGGCCAGAGAGCTCGGGCGGATTCCCCGCGACGATCGCAAGCGTATCATTCGCGCCATCGACCACCTGGCAGAGCAGCCGCTGGCGGGCAGTGTGTTGAAGGGTGGATTGCGCGGCCTGAGGAGAGTCCGGGTCGGTCGCTACCGGGTGGTGTACGAAGTGTTGGACGATGAGTTGGTCGTCCTCGTGATTCGTGTGTCCCACCGGCGGGAGGCCTATCGGTCGCGGTAGGGCTCACCCACCAACCTCGCCCTGGCGCCGGTAGTGCAGCATCCGGGCCGCGTAGCCGAAGCCGAAAAAGTACCTGCGCAGTCCTTCCGCCGAGTCGGGCGGCACATCGGGGTCGAAGAAGAGGCGGCAGAACTCCTCGCGGGCGCGCAGGACCTCCTGGCAGCGGTGCCCGTGCCAGCGGGGGTCCTCCGCGGTCAGGTCGAAGAGCTCCAGTGCCCGCTCGAGGGCGCCCTCGAAACGGCCCGTCCGCCCTGCACCGTGCGCCCGAATGGTGCGTTCCACCTCGCTTCCGATGTTGCCCAGCTGCTCGACCAGCTCCAGACGGGCCCAGCCGCCGCCTGCGGCTCGCTTGTGGAGGGTGCGTGCCATGTCAGCTACCCTCGCGGGGCTCGATGAGCCGTTCGACAATAGCGCGGACTCGGGCGCGCATCCCCTCGTCGTCCACTCCGCGAGTACGGTTCCCGTCCCGGGGCCGGATGTTGATCATGGAATCGAACTCGATCCAATCAGCGCCCTCGTCTTCCGGATATAGGTTGATTCCCCAGAGATCCGGCTGGCGCGAACCTCCGGCCAGTAGCAACGCCTCATCGTCCGCGTGCAGGTCGCCGCCCACAGCCATGACACCGCGTGACACGTCCACCACGGCCTTGATCCAGTCGCCGAACTGTTCTCTCGCCAGGTCCGAAAGATCCGCGCGAGTGATTGGTGCCGAGACGATACGTCCGTGGGTCAATTCTCGAGACTCCTGGCTGCCGGATGGGTCGAGGTTGGGCGGATTACCAAGTTGCCCCCCGCACGGGCGCGGCGAAAGTTTGGAGTCGTCCATCCGCCCACGACTTTCACGAGCGACGAAATGTACAGAACCGCCCTGGCCACCCTCACTGCCCGGCTGACCGCCTTCTCCGCCGCGTCGACCGCCCTTGCCGCCCTCGCCGCGGCCCCCGCCCCCGCGAGCGCCCAATCCCGCTTCGAGTCCATGGATGTCTTCCAGCTCGAGTACGCGGCCGACCCGCAGATCGCCCCCCAGAGCCACGCGGTCGTCTATGTGCGGACCTCGATGGACATCATGCGCGACCGCAAGCGCTCCGAACTGTGGACCGTAAACCTGGACGGATCCGACCATCGGCGGCTGGCGGCGGGCAGTTCCCCGCGCTGGTCGCCCAACGGCACGCGGCTCGCCTACATCGCCGACGGCCAGATCCACGTGCGCTGGATGGACACAGGCGAAACCGCGACCCTGACGCAGCTGACCGAGTCGCCGAGCGGGATCCGCTGGTCGCCGGACGGGCGCTACATCGCCTTCAACATGCTGGTGCCGTACGCGCCGCCGAGCCTGGCCGCGCCGCCGAAGCCGCCCGCCGGGGCCGAATGGGCCGATCCGCCGATCATGGAGGATCGCTTCAAGAGCACCCAGGACGGGGTCGGGTATCTCGACTTCGGCTACAGCCACATCTTCGTGATTCCGGTCGACGGAGGGACACCGATCCGGGTCACTTCGGATGACTTCAACCACTCGTCGGCGGCCGCGTGGACCCCCGACAGTCGACAGCTCGTCTTCTCGTCCAACCGCAATCCGGACTGGGAGCGGGGCTTCCGGAACTCGGAACTGTACATCGCGACGGTGCCGGGGCTGGACGGGAGAGCCGAGGGCGGCGCGTCTGGCGCGAACGCGATGCCCGGCGGCGAGATCCGCGCCCTCACCGACCGCCTTGGCCCCGACCACAGCCCCGCCGTCTCGGCTGACGGGCGCCAGATCGCCTTCGTCGGCTACGAGGACCGCACCCGCACCTACCAGGTCAGCGCCCTACAGATCATGAACCTGGACGGGAGCGGCCAGCGGGTGCTCGCGGGCGACTTGGACCGGAGCGTGTCCAACCCCGTATGGGCCGTGGACGGGAGCGGCCTGTACTTCCAGTACGACGACGAAGGAAACACCAAGGTCGGGTTCATCACCCTGGACGGTGAGGTGCGGGTCGTGGCGGAAGACGTCGGCGGCACCTCCTACGGGCGGCCCTACGGCGGCGGCTCGTTCTCCGTCTCCCGGGAGGGCGTTGTCGCGTTCAACCAGACGCGGCCCGACATGCCGGGGGAAGTCGCGTGGAGCGGCGGCGGGCCCGCGCAAACCATCACGTCGCTCAACGCGGACCTCCTGGCCACCAAAACCCTCGGCGAGGTGGAGGAGATCTGGTGGGAGTCGTCCTTCGATGGCCGCCGGATCCAGGGGTGGATCGTCAAGCCGCCGAGCTTCGACGCGCGCCGGCGCTATCCGCTGGTCCTGGAGATCCACGGCGGGCCGATCTCGAACTACGGTGACCGGTTCTCGGCCGAAGTGCAGCTTCTCGCTACTGCAGGCTACGTCGTGCTCTACGCCAACCCGAGGGGCAGCACCAGTTACGGCGAAGAGTTCGGCGACCTGCTCTATCACAACTATCCCGGCGAGGACTACGACGACCTGATGTCCGGGGTCGATGCGGTGATCGCGCAGGGATACATCGACGAGAACAACCTCTTCGTCACCGGCGGCAGCGCGGGCGGGATCATGACCGCGTGGATCGTCGGCAAGACGAACCGGTTCCGTGCGGCGGCAGCGCAGAAGCCCGTCATCAACTGGATCAGCAAGACGCTCACCGCCGACAACTGGTACGGCTACTATTTCAGCCGCTATGCGGGGTTGCCGTGGGAGAACCCGGAAGTGTACTGGGACTTCTCACCGCTCTCGCTCGTCGGCAACGTCGAAACGCCCACCATGATCATCACCGGCGAGGAGGACCTGCGCACCCCGCTGTCGGAGTCCTACCAGATGTACCACGCGCTCAAGATGCGCGGGATCGACACGGCGGTGATCCGGCTCCCCGGCGCGTCGCACGACATGAGCCGGCGGCCCAGCCAGCTGATGGCGAAGATCGCGAATGTCGTGGCGTGGTTCGAGAAGTACCGGGTGGCTGGGGTGAGTTGATGCCCCTCAGCGGCTCCCCCCACTGAACCGCAGCCGTCCCACCCGCACCCGTCGGTTCCCGTCCGGGGTATCGACCAGGTCGAAGGCGAGGTCCCCGTCACCCAGCGGGCGCACCAGGGTATCCAGCCGATCCGTTCCAACCAGGGTCAGGCCGCTCGGGTCGAGGCGAACCGAGTAGATGAAGGTGTCTGCCAGGCGTTCAAGATTGGGCTCCCGACCCTCTGCATCCAGTCTGTCCAGCTCCTCGATGATCTCGCTGACGCTCATCGCTGCTCCGAGGGCGAACACCCAGACGCCGGCGCCGTCCGGTGCGAGGCGGAGGTCGGTGACCGCGGACGGATAACCGCCGCCAGGCCATTCGTCCATCCCGGGCAGTTCCAGTTCCAGGCTGCCCAGGAGCCCCAGATCCTGGTCGAAGACCTCGACCACACCGTCCATCGACGCCGTCCATATGGTGTTGTCCGCGCCGCGGATCGCGTCCACCGGGGGGCGCCTGGTGAGCATGGAAGCTTCCCTGTCGAACTGCAGTGAACGGATCGAGTCTCCACTTTGATCAAGGAGGAGGATGCGCGCATCCACTTGTCGTGTGCCTGGCTCCGACCCCTCGCTGACCCCGAAGTAGCCGACGAGCCAGGCGTCGGTCACCTGATCCCAGAACACCGAGTTCACCCCTCCGGGAACCTGGACCGTTCTACTGAACCCGAGGTCGTGGGAATACAGGTGCAACCTGGGGCCGCCCCAAAGCGCGATTCCGCCGGCCCCCATGGCGAACCTCGGCTCTACGCGGAGCTCTCCGGGACCATCACCCTCGCGAGTCAGCTCACGCTGGTAGCGTCCCTCCGAGTCGTAGACGATCACCACGCCGCCGAGGGCATCGGAACTCACGAGGTACCCCTGGTTCCCCAGGTCGAGAACGTCTGCAAGCATCCCCACGCCGGCGGGGTCCTCCCTTGCTCCCAGCGTATCCGTTGGCTCGAATTCCAGGGTGCACCCGGCACACAGTTGGGTTGCTGCGGTGACGGTCAGAAAAACGCTCATGGCGTCTCCTCCCAAGCTGGATCACTATATCATAGTATACGAGTTCGGATGATCATTGAGGTGGTCCCGGTTTTTTGGACAGGTCGTTAGGGTGGATTCCATTGTGGAACAGGAGGCACCGAGATGGCCAGGAAGAGACGACGATTCACGGCGGAGTTCAAGGGCCGTGTGGCGCTGGAGGCGCTTCAGGAGCGCGACAGTGTGCAGGCGATCGCCGCGCGGCATGAGCTTCATCCGAACCAGGTGAGCGCCTGGAAGCGGCAGTTGCTCGATGCCGTGCCGGAGGCGTTCGCCAGGGGCGGGAAGCGGAAGCTCGCCAAGGAGCATGAGGCGAAGGTCCACGACCTGCATGCCAAGATCGGAGAGCTCACCGTCGAGCGGGATTTTTTTCGGCGCGGGTTGAAGCGCTGAGCCGGGCGGAGCGGGTGCGGATGATCGAGCCGGAAGGCCCGCTGAGCCTGTCGAGGCAGTGCGTGGTGCTGGGCGTGAGCCGGTCGTCGCTCTACTACCGGCCGAAGGGAGAGAGCGCGGAGAACCTGGCCCTGATGCGAAGGATGGACGAGCTCCACATGGACTATCCGTTCTACGGGAGCCGGCAGATGATGCGGCATCTCCGCCGCGAGGGTGTCACGGCCGGCCGGCACCGGATCCGGCGGCTCATGGCGGTCATGGGGATGGAGGCGACCTACCGGCGCCCGCGCACGAGCGTGGCGAACTCGGAGCACCGGATCTTCCCCTACCTGCTGCGCGACCTCGATATCTCCCGGGCGGACCATGTGTGGTGCGCGGACATCACCTATATCCCTGTGACGCAAGGATTTTTCTACCTTGTGGCCGTGATGGACTGGGCCACCCGGCACGTGCTCTCCTGGCGGCTGTCCAACACGATGGACGCCTCGTTCTGCATTGGGGCCCTGGACGACGCGCTGGTCCGGGCGAGTCCGGAGATCCTGAACACGGACCAGGGCTCCCAGTTCACCAGCGAGGCCTTCGCCGACCGGGTGCTGGGTGCGGGCGTGGCGTTCTCGATGGACGGCCGGGGCCGGTTCCTCGACAACATCTTCATCGAACGGCTGTGGCGGTCGCTGAAGTACGAGGCCGTGTACCTGCATGAGCTTCGCGACGGCGTCGAGGCCGGACGGCTCATCGGCTCGTGGATCGACTTCTACAACGAGGTGCGCCCGCACTCGTCGCTGGGCGGATCCACGCCGGGCGAGACCTACCGCAACGGCACGAGGGTGATGTGAAAGACGGATCACTGCCCGCGTTGGCGGACACCCTCGCGAGACAGTGGGGAGCGGGGGATCCGCCCATCCTGCGCATCTTGCGCCGACGGTCGCCAAGCCCCGCTCGCCGGTCGGGTTCCCCTCCCGGCGAGCGGGGCTCATCCTGGTATCCGTCCTTCTCCTTGCCCCAGAGGACCGCACACCGTAGAATCCCATTCAAGACAGAACAGAGCGAAAGCTCCCGAGGGCTCCCAGAACCAGTCGGAGTCCACCTTAGCTTTGCCCTCGGACTGTCCAACGAAGTAGGACCACTTCAGATCATAGCCAGCGCGTAGCACCTGTGCACCCGGCTGCTGGAGCCGGTCGCTGATCCTGGCGAAAGGGCAGACGGATGGACACGAGAGTCGACGGAGGCGCAATCACCACGCGGGTCCTCTTCTGCCTGATCGCCGTCTCCCTGGCGGCCTGCGATTCAGGGGCCGGGTCCGCAGACGCGGCGGGATCCGAGGATTCCCGTGAAGAGGTACGACGGGTGGCGGCCATCGAGTTCCGGATCGGCGGGCACACGAACGATCCCGACTACCAATTCACCGAAGTGCGGGATATTGCGATACTGGCGGATCACGGATTCGTAGTAGCCGACCGGAGCGGACGACGCGTCGCGTGGTTTGATCGGGTTGGGCGGCACATCGGTGAACTCGGTGGGCTCGGCGAGGGTCCGGGAGAGTTTGCGGGAGGGTTTGACGTGCCGTACAGCGTGGCCGTCCACCCGGGCGGCGATGTCTGGGTGAACACGTCCAGGAAACATCTGATCTTTGCCTTGGCAGAGACCGGTGCAGTGTATGTCGGGTCGATGCCGAGTCGGGGGACGTACAGTGGCAGGCCCATGTTCTCCGCCGCTGGCCAGATCGGCGTGACGGATCTGGATGTTGATGGCCATTTCGGCGCCCGCGTCTGGGTGGATTCGGCGGGGAGCATTCTGCGCGAAGACACCTTGCCTGCGTTTGCGGAGGAGGACCTGGGGTACGGCAGCATAACCTGGCAACAGGGTGATGGCAGCGAAAGCTATGCGGAAATTCTGGCCCCGTTTGGCCCTCGTGACCGGTTGGCGCATGCCCGCACAGGTGGGTATGCAAGAGCTGTTACGTCACACTATGAAGTCGACTTGTATGGCGCGAACGGGGTTCTGCTTCACACGATCCGCCGCGACCATTCAGGGCCCATGGTGTCCAGCGCCGAGCGGCAGCGCGAGGAGTTCGTGATTGACAGCATGGCGGCCTTCTACGGGCAGCAGCCATTGCAGGTTGAGTATGAGCCGGGCGAAATCCCCGAGCAAAAACCGCCGATCGACAATCTGTGGTTCGACGAAGACGGCAGACTGTGGGTCAAGCTCTGGGACACGGACGGCGATTGGCTCGCGCGAGCGCACGCCTACAGTGGCGCGGGGGAGTTCCTGTTCCATGCCGCGTGGCCGCGGGACGTGTCCCTGGAGGACGGTGCCATCCGCGGGGACGTGGCGATCGGGTTCGCGACGGACGAGTTCGACGTTCCCGAGATCGTGAAGATGGTGTTCGGGCCGGGGTCATCTTGAGTTTACCTTACACGCGCTCTGGGCCCGGGACCAGTGACGGGTCCGCCGCGGCCGGAGCCCTCAGCGGCTCCCCCCGCTGAACCGCAGTCGCCCCACCCGGACCACCCGGTTTCCGTCCGGCGTATCGACCAGGTCGTAGGCCAGATCCCCGTCGCCCAGCGGGCGCACCATGGTGTCCAGCTGATCCGTTCCAACCAGGGTCAGGCCGCTGGGGTCCAGGCGAACCGAGTAGATGAAGGTGTCGATGATCCGCTCCAAGTTGGGCGCCCCACCCTGGAGTTCGGCGAGGAGTTCGCTGGGGCTCACTACTGGCGCCCATGCGAAGACCCAAACGCCCGAGCCGTCGGGCGCAAGGCGGATGTCGGTGACTGCGGCCACCCCGCCGGCGCCGCCGCCAGGCAACTCAATGTCCATCCCGGGCACTTCCAGTTTCAGCGCACCGAGGAGCCCCAGATCCTGGTCGAAGACCTCCACCAGCCCGTCCATCGACGCGGTCCATATCGTGCTTTCGGCACCTCGGATCGCGTCCACCGGAGAGCGCCTCAGGGTGGAGGACTCCTCACCGGGCTCCATTGAACGGATTGCATCTCCGCCTTCATCGAGGAGGAGGATGCCGGCCTGGGACCCGTCGTCTCCCCCGATGTAGCTGACCAGCCAGCCCCCGGTCACCGGATCCGGCCCGACCGAGCGCGCGATCACCGCGGGAACCTGGAAGGTCCTCGTCAGGTCGAGGTCGCTCGAGTACAGGTGCAACATTGGGGTGCCCGGCCCAAGCAGGACGATTCCGCCGGCGCCCTTCGCGAACTGTGGAGGCCCGCGGAGTTCTCCCGGACCTTCACCCTCGCGGGTCAGTTCGCGTTGGTAGCGTCCCTCCGAATCGTAGACGATCACCACGCCGCCGAGGACATCGGAGCTCACGAGGTATCCCTGGTCACCCATACGGAGAACGTCCGCGAGCATTCCAACGCCGGCGGGGTCGTCCCTTGAGCCCAGCGTATCCATGGGTTCGAATTCCAGGGTGCACCCGGCACACAGTTGGGTTGCCGCGGTTACGGTTAGAAACAGGCTCATGTGAATTCCTCCTCGATGGGTTGGATCGATAAACTAAAGCTTGAGCGGCCTGCGTTCGAGTCGACGCAGCCCGAACCAGGCGATCGTCGTCCAGAGCGCGAAGTGATACAGGACGATACCGGTGGCGCCCCAATCCCAGGGGACGCCGGACTGGAAACCCATGGTGAACTCGCGGATCAGGCGCGTCGGGAAGATCAGGAGGGGTACCACGTCCGAGGAGCCCAGTAATGTGTCTCTCAACTGGGCCGACATCGTCATGTTGGACCCGACATAGTATGCGAACACGAAGAAAGAGGCACGCCGGATGCCGAAGGCGGAGATGGCGAAGCTGATGGCGCAGCACAGGAGGCCTGCCAGGCAGGACTCCCCGAATAGGTCCATCGCCGGGATGCCGCCAGGGGGCAAAGTAAGGGCGAGGAGGAAGGAAATGCCGATCAGAGCCAGCGCGGCCAGGTTGGCGATCTGCATGCCCAGGTAGCGGTGCATGTAGAAGCGTCTCAGCGACATCGGGTGCTGGGCCCAGAGCATGATGGCGCCGCTGCGGCGCTCGTTGGCGACCACGCCTCCCGGCATGAGCATGCCGACCAGCAACGGGCCTATGAGGAAGAGCCCGTCGAGGATCGTGAGAATCGGCCCTAAACGTACCCACGTGGCGATCGCCGCATTCTGCTCGGGTGAGCGCAACTCCGGGCGCACCCTGGCCGCCTCGGAAAACACCTCGCGCAGCGCGTTCACCTCGAAGGCGTGGTAGACCACCACCAGCGCCACGCCGCAAAGCAGCACCGCCGCCGGAAGCTTCCATTTGCGGCGGAAGAGTTGCTGGAGGGTGGCTTTCACGATGGTCATGAAACCGCCTGGTGGCCCTTGGGGATGGTGGGGAGCGTGGCACTTCGAATCCATACGAGCGTGCCGGTGCCACGGTTTTGCGGTGAATCATCTCGGGCTCTGCCCGGAGACCGAACGTCCTGTTGCCCGGCGGACTTGAAGTTTATCTTAAGTTTATCTTTAGCCGGGGAAGGCCGAACGCCGGAGGAGTCAAACATGCCGACCACGATCAACGTCAAGACGCTCCGCTACGAGATGAGGCGGATCATCGAGCGGGTGAAGAGGGGGGAGCACTTCACCGTGCTCTATCGCAGCCGTCCGGCATTTAGGATTGTGCCGTTGCACGGAGGGGTTGCCCTTGGCGATCCCGAAGACGATGCGCTCTTTGGCGCCGAGGCGGTGGGCCGGTCGACGGACGGGCTCACGTCTGCGGACCACGACCGGGTTCTCTATGGCGAATTCAGCGAGTAGCTCGTCGCTCTTCGTCGATGCGGCGGGATGGACGGCCATGGCGGACGCCGCGGACCCGCTGCACGATGCCAGTTGCGGTGAGCGTGACTCGTGGCTGCGGAATGGGGGGATCCTGGTTTCGACCGACTACGTGGTCGACGAGACTTTGACACTCGTGCGAGCGAGGCTGGGCCTGCGCGCGGCTGCCGACTGGTGGGCTCAGATCGATGGCAGTTCGCGGATTCGTTGGGAGCGCATCGATGCGTCGCGGGCCGAGAGGGCGCGAGCGTGGTTCTTCGAGTGGACCGCCAATAACTTCTCGTTTACAGATTGCACCAGCTTCGTCGTCATGAAGGAGCTCGGGCTCCGGAGGGCGTTGACGACTGATCGCCACTTCCTGCAGGCTGGTTTCGAGGTGGTGCCGGGAGCACCGGACCGACATGGGGACTGCAGAATCGGGGAGACACTGAAATGAAGAACTGTTCGATGAGGAATCCAGCGTTTGGCGAGGCCGGGCGCGTGCTGCGGACCTTCGCCGCCCCGCTGCCGTTTGCCGCGCTGTTGCCGCTCGCCCTACTCCCGGCGCCCGCCGGTGCCCAGGAAGCCCCCGCCCCCCCCGACTCCCTCGCCACCGAGTCGCTCCCCCTCGAGCCCACGCGCGAGATCCGCTTCACCACCAGCGAAGGGTCGTGGATGTCGGTGGACATCAGCCCCGACGGCACGACCCTCGTCTTCGACCTGCTCGGCGACCTGTACACGCTGCCGACCGGAGGCGGCACGGCGACGCCACTCATGACGGGGCCCGCCTTCGAGAGCCAGCCGCGCTTCAGCCCGGACGGGTCGGAGATCGTCTTCGTGTCGGACCGGAGCGGGGGACAGAACCTGTGGGTGATCAGCTCCGACGGGTCGGACACGACGCAGATCACGCGCGGCAACGGCAACCTGTACACGTCGCCGGAGTGGTCGCCGGACGGGGACTACCTGGTCGCGTCGCGGACGTTCAGCCCGCTCGGCGGGGCGGCGAAGCCGTGGCTCTTTCACCGGCAGGGCGGGAGCGGGGTCGCGCTGATCGGCGAGCCGGACAACCTCAAGGCCATCGGCGCCGCCTTCGACCCGACGGGACGCTACATCTACCTGGCGCAGGGGACGGGGGACTGGACCTACGACGCGGCCTTTCCGAAGTACCAGCTGGCCCGGTACGATCGCGAAACCGGGCGGCGCGCGACCGTTACGGGACGCTACGGTTCGGGATTCCGGCCAGCGGTGTCGCCGGATGGCGCGACGCTGGTCTACGCCACCCGCCACGAGGACGCGACCGGGCTGCGCGCCCGCGACCTCGCCACCGGAGACGAGCGGTGGCTGGTCTACCCCGTGCAACGCGACGACATGGAGAGCCGGGCGACGCTCGACCTGCTGCCCGGCTACGCCTTCACGCCGGACGGCACGGCGGTCGTGATGTCGTATGGCGGGCGGCTGTGGAGGGTGCCGATGGACGGGGGCGACCCGGTCGAGATCGCGTTCGAGGCGGAGGTCGTGGTGCACGCGGGGCCGCGCCTCGACTTCGACTACCCGGTCGAGGACACGCCGACGTTCCGGGTGCGGCAGATTCGCGATGTGGTGCTGTCGCCGGACGGTGCGGAGATCGCGTTTACGGCGCTGGGGCGGCTGTACGTGATGGGGGTGGACGGGGGGACGCCGGAGCGGATCGGCGCGGGGATCGAGGCCGCGCTCTTCCAGCCCGCGTGGTCGCCGGATGGCGGGGAGCTGGCGGTGGTGAGCTGGCAGGAACCGGATGGCGGGCATCTGTGGGTGGTGGAGAGGGGTGGTAGGCTTGCGCGCCGGGTGTCGGCGGCGCCGCGCTACGTGCAGTCGCCGGCGTGGTCGCCGGGGGGCGACAGGATCGTGGTGTTGCAGGGGGCGGTGAGGGGGCGGCTGGGTGGTGGGGGCGGGGGTGGGCAGACCGATATCGTGTGGTACGAGGCCGGTGGCAGTGGGGCGACGGTGGTCGCGGAGGCGCTGGGGCGGTCGCGCCCCCACTTCCGGGCCGACGAACCCGACCGCATCTATCTGCACGCGGGCGGTCGCGGGCTCGTCTCGGTGCGCTGGGACGGCACCGAGGAGAAGGAACACCTGCAGGTCACCGGCTTTTCGGCCAACCGGGGCGGCGGCCCGGCCAGCGCGTCGTCGATCACGATGGCGCCCGTGGGCGATCAGGCGCTCGCCCGTGTGGGGAACGACCTGTACGTGGTAACGGTGCCCCAGGTAGGCGCCGAGGCGCCGACGGTCTCGGTCAGGAATCCCTCCGGCGCGGCGGTGCCGGTCAGCCGGGTGACGGAGTTCGGCGGCGAGTTCCCCTCATGGAGCAGTGACGGAAACACCGTGGTCTGGGCGCTCGGCAACGCGTACTTCCGCTACGACCTGGAAGCGGCGCGTGCGTTTGCCGACAGCGTCGAGGCAGCCGAGGCCGCTGAGCCGGACACTGCCGATGCGGGCGCCGGCGCGGATCCGACCGGCGCCGACGAGCCTGACGACCCCGAAGAGGCCACCGACGATCCTGACGCCTCGGCCGACCCCCCCCGCTACCACCCCACCGAGGTCCGGGTCGATCTCGACGCACCCCGCGACCTCCCCACTGGAACGCTTCTCCTGAGCGGCGCCCGCGTCATCACCATGCGGGGCGACGAGATCCTCACCCGGGGCGATATCCTCATAGACGGCCACCGCATCGCCGCGGTGGGACCGTCCGGCTCCCTCACCGTCCCGGACGGCACCGTCACCCGCGACGTCAGCGGCATGACGATCACGCCCGGCTTCGTCGACACGCACGCCCACCTTCGTCCGCCTTCAGGCATCCACACCACGCAGCCGTGGGGCTACCTCGCCAACCTGGCGTTCGGCGTCACCACCACGCGCGACCCCCAGACCGGCGTGTCGGACGTGCTCACCTACGGCGACCGGGTGCGCTCCGGCGACATCCTCGGCCCCCGCATCTACTCCACCGGCCCCGGCGTCTTCGGCGACTATCAGCCCGGCGAGGGGATCCGCGACCTCGACCACGCGCGCGACATCCTCAGGCGGTACTCCGACTACTACGACACCAACACCTTCAAGATGTACCTGGCCGGCAACCGCCAGCAGCGGCAATGGCTCATCATGGCGGCCCGCGAACTGGAGCTGATGCCGACCACCGAGGCCGGCCTCGACTTCCAGCTCGACCTCACGCATGCCATGGACGGCTACCCCGGAATCGAGCACAACCTGCCCGTCTACCCGCTCTACCAGGATGTCGTGCGCCTCTTCTCCGAGACGAAGGTCCTCAACACCCCGACCCTGATCGTCTCTTTCGGCGGCCCGATGGGCGAGATCTACTGGTTCACCCATGAAGACGTCCACGGCAACGAGCGTCTGGCCCGCTTCACACCCCACGAGACGCTCGATCAGCGGACCCGTCGGCGCGCGGGCGCGTCGGGCGCCGTCGCGTGGGCCGTCGACGAGGAATACGTCTTCGAGGATCACGCCCGCTTCCTGCGCGATGTCGTCGCCGACGGCGGCTACGCGGGCGTCGGCAGCCACGGCCAACTCCAGGGTCTGGGCTTCCACTGGGAGCTGTGGATGGTCGCGTCCGGCGGAATGTCGAACCACGACGCGCTCCGCGCCGCCACCATCTTCGGCGCCAACGGCATCGGCCTGGAGACCGAAATCGGCTCGATCGAGCCCGGCAAGCTCGCGGACCTCGTCATCCTGTCCGGCAATCCGCTGGACGACCTGCGCAACACCCTGTCGGTGGAGCAGGTGATGATGAACGGGCGGCTTTTCAACGCCGAGACGCTGGACGAGGTGTGGCCGCGGCAGCGGGCGATGGGGTATCGCGGGTTCGTGGTGGATGAGCCGGTGGGACGTTAGCCACTCCGGGGACGGTCCTGGCCCGCCTTCCCCCCTGGCCCGCCTTCCCCCACTTGACCGGGAGCGCGAATGTTATTGTAATTCATGTAGACATGCCTGCAAATCATCTTGTCCAGGCCCGCGTTGACAAAGCCGTGAAGGAGGAAGCGGCGGCGGTGCTGGCGGCCATGACCATCGAGGCGATGAGGGAGGCCCGCCGGGGCAACCTCCCGCAGTTCAGCAGCGTCGAGGACTTGCTCGACGATCTGCATGCGGACGATTGAGCGCACCAGCCGGTTCAAGCGCGACTACAAGCGTGAGTCCCGCGGGCGGCTTACCGCGACTGCCATGTGAATATGGAAGGGCCGGCCCCTGCCCAGTCTCCACGCCGCTCAGTTCCTCCTCAGCCGGTACCCCTCGATCCGCTGAACATCGGTATCCGGGTCTGACTCGACCATGAGGATCATCTCGTCGTCGATCCATAGTGCGCCCGGCGGAATGTCCACGTTACCCAACCACCGCCCTTCCGGGTCGAAGACGCTGGGTCCCTCGGTAACCGACTCCCAAACCCACAGATAGCCCTCTGTGTCCACGCGGAGCCACAGGATAGCCGGGTGAAACTCGCGGGGCGGTGCGGCGGCGAGCGACCGCTCCCAGTCTGCCCAGTCGACCTGGGGACTCCTTTCCGCGGCTCTCGCCCTCCACTCCGCGAGCTCCTCGCCTGTGATGGGTACCGGGTCGGCGTCGCGTCGCAGGATCCGCGTGAGAGCACCGTCCGCCGCGAACTGATGGATCTCGAATCTGTCGCCATCGGTGATGTAGACCGACGGGGAATTCCCTCCGGCTGCGACGACGGATCGGCGCGCAAGGGGCGGCCAGAAGTAGCGGCGCCTGCTTCTCATACCGATGATTTCGTCCCACTTCCACCACCCAAACGAATGAAGGACATAGTCGCTATCGATCCGGAGGTACTCCACGGGCCGTCGCTGAATCTCGCCCGGCTGGGGCAGGGGATAGTCCCGAATCCCGCGCTGCACAACGAATGAGCCGTCCAGAAGGGGAATCATGATCGACTCCGGAGAGTATTCCGTGTCCGTCCGCGTCCTGGCGAGCACGGTCGCGACGTCAAGCCCCCGCGCGCCGATGAAAGTCCCCATTGAGTCGAAGTAGTTGACCCGGGAGAAGCCGTAGTCCCAGACGGCAATGGTGTCCCCCGAAAGGACCTGAATGTGCTGGGGGCGGACGAACTCGCCGGGGCCCTGGCCCTTGCGCCCGATCATCGTCACGAGCGCGCCGGACGGTTCGAAGAGCATCACCGCCTCCTCACCACCCGAGTGCACCAGGATGTTCCCGTCGGAGAGACGGGCCACACCCCGCACCTGCCATATCAGATGCGACGGATCGTCGGGCGATTCGATCACGGCGGTACCGCCAATCACGAATTCGGGGTCCGGGTCCACGCTCCAGAGGGCGGAGTCGCCCCATTCAGGGGCATGATTCTCGACGATTTCGATCCCGGCCGAGTCCCACACCGTGACGCTCGGGGCCTCGGGTTCGGCCGGAGGACGGTCGCACGCGGTCCCGGCGATGGCGAGGGCGGTAATGGTCCGTGAAGAGATCCGCATTCTGAACACAAGCCACCTCCTTCAAGGCGCCGCCGCGAAACCCGGGTTTCCGATATCTCGTTGTGGACGTCAGCGGTGAAGACGGACCCGGAGGTTCAACAACTACAAACATAGGAAGACTACCATGTCCCGTGCAAGAACTACTCTGGTCCTCGCGATGTCCGCCCTTGCCGCCTGCGCCGACGAGCCCCCTCCGCCAATCACCGAGCTGTCCATAGACACGCTCGCGGACGGGTCCGTGCTGGTCTCCAATCCGCCACATGGGCTGTGGGATGCGAACCCCGGTGAACGATGGCGTCTCGTCGAGAGCCTGCGGATCGGGAGCGCGGTGGCTGAGGACGCCGACGCGTTTGGCAACGTCGCCTCCTTCACGCTCGACGGACTGGGCCGGCTGTGGATCGGGGACTCACAGGGCAAGGACGTCCGGGTGTTCGACGCCGACGGGCAGTTCGTTCGCGTGGTCGGCCAGCCCGGCGAGGGACCTGGCGAGTTCGGGAGTATCGGCAGTGTGCGACCTGGTCCGGAAGGCCACATCTGGGTGACGGACTATGACCTTGGGCGCTACGAGATCTTCGACACCGCCGGCACGAGGATCGGGGGGCATCGGATGCCGAATCGGTTCGGCGGCAGTTGGAGAAGCGGGGTCTTCTTCCAATCCGAACTCTCGCAGGAGCATCCGGGCAGATGGGTGTACAAGACCTATCAACTGACGGCCAACGGTACGCTGGAGCCTGACGGACGCGTCTTTGAACTTCTGGACCCGCCGCCGGATCCGCCGATGATAGACTATACGGTTGACGGCCAGGGCTACGTCATGCCGGCACCGTTCACGCCCAACCACGACTGGGTTTTCGGTTCGGAGTTCGATTTCTGGTGGTCGGACGGCTATGACATGGGTGGGCGCTATGAGATCCACGACATCGATCTTGAAAGCGGGGACACGCTGCGCACGATCGTCCGGCAATACGAGCCTGTCGCGATATCGGATGCCGTGCGAATCGCCGCCGTGGAATCACAGTTGAATTCCGTCCGGATCGCCAGCCGGTTTGGGGCCCAGCGGCCATCCGAAAAGGCAATGCGCGTGGTGCCCCACGTCTATCCGCCCTTCGAGAGCTTCTCCCGATCCCGGGACGGCGCGCTATGGGTGCGCCGCTACATCGCGGAGGGTGTCCAGAGCTTCGACATCTTCGACAGCGAGGGCCGCCTTCTCGGACAGCCGGAATTGCCGGCCGGCTTCGGCTCCATGTCGGTGCGGCTGATCACCGAAGACCGGATGTATGCGATCGATTCGGATGAACTGGGGGTCGACTACGTCGTGCGGCTGGAGATTGTGCGGCCGGGATAGGATTGGTCCGCTACATCCGGGGCACTTCCGCCGCAGGCTCCTCGCAGGGAGCCCAATCGGGCAACTGACCGCGCGCAGTCGCCCGCGGTGCTTCCAGAAAGTGCGCGACCGGAGCAGCGTATTCGGCCAGCCAGATGCGCGTGATCAGCGTGGCCACCCCAGGCCCGGCGTCTCCGATTGTCGTGATTTGGAGCTCAACCGCCGCCTCCAGCTGCCCGCCAGCCTCGCGAAACATGGCTCTTTGCCAGACGAGGCGACCGTACGCGATGCTTGCACACCCGGGCTCGGCGTTCAGTTCGAGGGCCATGCTGTCCGCAAGCGTATCCCATCGGTCCGCGGCATAGTCGCCGGACAGCTCCTCGTCGACCCGGTGGACGTAGATCAGCCTCGACTGCCGGGCGGGGGGCCACTGGTTGCCCGTGAACGCGTATTGGAACCGGCCCCGGGTGTGCTCTTCCAATACCCACCCGCTGTCCGGTTCCAACCAGATGCCGGTGCGCGCGAGACGAAGGTCCTGGAAGGTCATGCCCAACTGCACGTTGTATGGAAACGGGCTGGAGGGCGGCAGGTCGACAGGCGGGTCGGCACAGGCGCCCGCGGCGATAGCCAGGGCGGTAACGATCTGTGAAGAAATCCGTGTTCTGAACAAAAGGTCACCTCTCCTCGGTACGCCGCCGCGAAACCTCACCGATGCTGTTGCAACAAGACGCATCCCACAGGTGTGATCCATGTGAAGCGGGAATCGGTTGTCAGCACCACGCTCGAAGTGCGCGCAGCGCAGGCCGCAATCCAGACATCGTTGGCAGGCACCGGCTTGCCTGCCTTCCTGAGCTCCGCGACCAGGTGTCCGTATTCGTGAACCACTTCGTCATCAACCGGAATGGTCTCGACGACCGGGTGCTCCCGGAAATCTCGAAGGCGCTCCGTTTCGGCGTCTTGCTGCCCGCTCAACAGGAACCCCGTGTACAGTTCCCCCAATGCGATCACGGGGAAACCGATCCAGCTTGCCCCGTCTATCGCGGCGACAGCCCGTGAGTCGCCCCGCAGGAACTGGATGTAGGCCGAAGTGTCGAGACAGTAGCGGCTCACTTCCACATCTCGGGATCGATGTCTCCGAACGGGGCGAGCAGGCAATCGAACTCCCGGGCGCGCTCCTTGCTCCACGAACCGGCGAGCTGGCCCAAGCCATTGGAACGGCGGGTTCCGACCCCCAGGCTCTGCTTGAGCAGGTCGATCGCGGTGCGATTGAGGGATTGGCCGCGCCGCCTCTTTTCGCGGCCGAGAGCGGCGGCGAGTTCGGGCGGGACGTTGCGGATGGTGATGGCTTTCATGCTGACTCCAGCATAGTGCTTTCAACTGAAGTCGAATCATGATGTCATGGCAGTCCACGGTCAAGGGGAGGGTGTCATCCATCTGACCCTCCGGTTATGATGAGAGGCGTCAGAAGTCCCACCCCCTCACACCAAGTGAGAAGCTCCGATGAAGAACCCGGAACATGCGGGCCTGGTTGCCGTGCTGGGACTGGCAGCCGTGCTGGCAGCCTGCACGAGCATTGGAGACGACCTCGCGAATGATGAGGAATTGGCAGCGGACCGCGAAGCGGCGGAAGCGATGGTGCAAGCTGCGTTGGACGTCCACGCTGCCCACATGAACAGTCGGCGTCCGGCGAGGTTGGTCATGGGAAGCTGGGAGTACGTCGCCGAAGCGAATACGGATTGGAGCCACCGGCTGGCAACCGCCCTGCGGGGACTCGAAGAGGAGATGATGGAAGACTCGCCCGAAGCGCCGTGGCTGTTGGGCTCCGGTTTCGTGGAGGACCCCGAGTTGCTTTTCGCGGTTTACAACATGGAGGACCCAGCCGACTGCTGCCTGACAGTCACCGTGGGTGTCTGGCTCCGGAATGGCAAGCTGGTGTTCCATGCCTCGGATAGAGTAGGGTATATCGACTTCGCCAATCCTCCCCAGGAGGTGCTCAAGTCCGTCTTGGCCAGAGAAGAGCAGTACATGAGGGACCGCAACACGGGGCCGTCCTGACCCGGGCGCCTACGCTTTTCCCGCCACCGCCGCCGCGATCAACCCCCCGTGCTCGCGCCCGTTTTCGATGAAGATCTTGTTCGCGTTGAACCCGGCTGCAATCACGCCCGCGATGTGGACGCCCGGCACGTTCGTCTCCATGGTGGCGCGGTCGTGGTCGGGAATGCCGGTGTGCGGGTCGGTGCGCACGCCAAGGCTGTGCAGAAGGGTTCGGTCGGGGCACCAGCCGGTCATGGCGAGCACCCGGTCGCAGGGGACCTCGATTGCTGCGCCGGTGTCGTCGCGCACGATCGTGGCCGTGGCGGGGCCGAGCCGGGCGACCCGTGACCCCCAGTGCATGGGGATCTCGCCGCTCGCGATGCGGTTGTCGATGTCCGGGCGAACCCATGGCTTGACGCCCCGGTCGAAGACATCCAGAAAGTGCACCATGCGTACCCGCACGCCGTTGCGGTAGAGCTCCAGCGCAGCCTCGGCCGCCGAATTGCCGCCGCCCACGACGATCACGTCCTGGTCGAAGAACGGGTAGGGCTCCTTGTAGTAGTGGATGACTCGGTCGTGCGGCTGTCCGTCTTCGAGATCGAGGCGGTTGGGCTCGCCGAGTCCGCCGGTGGCGATGACGACGGCGCGGGCGCGGATGCGGGCGTCCCGGCCTCCGCGGGGGCGAGTGTGGAGGACGAATTCGCCAGCCGCAGAGCGCTCAATCCCCGTCACGTCCTCGTACTGGCGGATCACCAGGCCGTGATGAGCCACCACACGCCGGTAATACGCGAGGGCCTGCTGCCTCGTCGGCTTGGCCTCGGGAATCGTGAACGGCACGCCCCCGATCTCCAACCGCTCCGCCGTCGAGAAGAAGGTCATGTAGTACGGGTAGTGCGTCAGGGATTCCGTGATGCATCCCCGGTCGAAGACGGCGTACGAGAGCCCGCGCTCCTTCGCGGCTACTGCCGCGGCCAGCCCGCACGGCCCGGCCCCGACGATTGCCAGGTCCAGTGGGTCGGCGTCGGCCTTCACGCCGGTTTCTCTCATCCGTCGCCGGACTCCGCGGGCGTCCGCGCCATCAGCTGATCGGCCGCCCCTGCCGCAGCACGACCTCGCCCGGCAGCGCGTCCGTGAACTCGCCGCCGTCCACCGTCAGCACCCCGTTCACCATCACGTAGTCGACGCCCTCGCTGTAGAGCGCGGGTTCGAGCACGGTCGCGCGGTCCTGAATGCGGTCGTAATCGAAGATGACGATGTCTGCCTTGTACCCTGCCCGCAGCAGGCCGCGATCCTCCAGGCCGATGATGCGCGCCGGCAGGCCGGTCATGGAACGGATCGCGAAGGGCAGCGAAATCGCGTTCAGCTCCTTCACGTAGCGCGCGATCTTGCGGGTGAAGGCGCCGAAGTGCCGCGGGTGCGCGCCGGGGACCGACGCAAAGCCGGGAACGCCCTCGATCCCGCTCACGCCCGCGTCCGACGCCGTCGCCGTGTACTCCTGCCGGTAGTAGTTGACGACGTCCATGTCGTGCATCCCGTAGCCGCGGGTCCGCGCCCCGCCGAGCAGGCCCCGGTAGCCGTTGAGCGCCATGTGCACGACCACCTCCTGGTAGGTCATGCCCGTCTCAATGGCCAATTCGGCGAGCGTCCTGCCCACGAAGTCGCGGTCGGGGTAGTCGACCACCACCACCCGGTCGGCGCCGCCGTTGTGATCGACGATCCAGGCGATGTCCCGGTCGATGAGGGCGCGGGCGGCCGGGTCGTTCCAGCGCCGGGTGAGGTGCTGGCGGGCGTTGTCGAACATCCCGTCCGCGTTGTAGACGGGGCTGTCGCGGCCGCCGCTGGTGTCGACGGTGTCGTGCACGAGGCTCCAGCGGGGAATCATCGGGCGCGCGCCGCCACCGAAGGTCTCGTAGGGATAGACGTCGAGGTAGACCTCCAGCCCCTCGGCGCGGGCCGAGTTGACGACCACCGTGTCGTGGGCCGAGCGCCCGAAGCTGGAACGACCGCGGGACTTGTGATGGCTGGCGACCACGCGGATCCCGGTCTCGCGCGCGATGTTGATCGTCTCCTCCAGCCCCTGCAGTCCGTCGACCGGCCAGTCGTCGACCATGCTCGGGAGCTGCCAGAGCGGCATGATCGCCTCGCTGCGCTGGTGCGCGACGTAGAAGCCGTCGTACGGCGCCACGACCGACGCGAGCGCAACGATTTCCTCGGGCTCGCTGAAGCGGGCGGGACGGTATTCGACGCCTGCGCCGAGTCCCCAGGCCCCCGCCTCCATCCCCTGCCGGACCAGCTCCTTCATCCGCGCGATCTCCCGCTCGGTGGCGGGGCGTTCGTAGTCGCCGCCCATGACGGAGTTGCGGACCGTGCTGTGGCCGACCATCGGGACGAAGTTCATCGCGTGGCCCTGGGACTGGAGCGCCTCCACCTCCGAGGAGATCGGCCAGCGGAGGTTGCGGCCGTCGGGGCCGCCGATCACGGTGGTGAGCCCCTGGCTGTTGAGGCTTCTCGCCCGCCGCGGCTCGAGGTAGTCGGAGGTCATGGCCCGGTCGGCGTGCGAGTGCAGGTCGATGAAGCCGGGGCTGACGTACATGCCGGTGGCGTCGATGTCTCGCCGGGCGGTTGCGCCGGGCATGCGGCCGATGCGGACGATCTGGTCGCCGTTGATGGCGATGTCGGCCCGGAACCAGTCGTTGCCGGTGCCGTCGATGACGCGTCCGTTGCGGATGATGATGTCGTAGTTCTGGGCGGCGGCGGGGGTGGGGGCGGCGAGCAGGGCGGCGGCGAGCAGGGCGAGGGCCGCGAGCATCCGAGTCGGCAAGGCCGTCCGCGTGGCCCAGGCAGACATCGCGGTGTCCCGATCGCGGGCCCCGTTCCCGGTCATTGCGTTCACCTTTCGCTCATCATCCTTCCTGTGATGGCCCGTCCGGGCATCGCGCCGTCCACGTTTTCGCTGTCGCGGACGACAAACTGGCCACCCACCAGGACGTGGACCACCCCGACCGAGTAGGACAGGTCGTCCTCGAAGGTCGCGGTGTCGATGATGCTGCTGGGGTCGAACACCGTGATATCCGCGTCCATGCCGACCTGCAGCCGCCCCTTGCGCGCCGCCTGGTCGGTCATCCCCTCGAGCCGCCTGGCGGGCATGATGGTGATCTTCGCGAGCCCGTCCATCAGCGGCATCAGTCCCTCGTCACGCACGTAGCGCCCCAGGAAGCGCGAGAAGGTGCCCGCGCTGCGCGGATGCGCGCCCGGAGCGTAGGGCATCCCGTCCGATGCGACCATCACGAAGTCCCGCCCGAGTGCCTCGCGGATCCACTCGTCCTTCATCATGTGGATGATCACCGTGCCGCCCTCGGACCGGTAGCTCCGGAAGGTCTCCTCGGTCAGCCGCTCGCCGGAGTCCTGCCACTGCACGTCGCCGTAGCTGATCTGGAGCTTCTCCTGCCATCCGGGGTCGAAGATGGTCGACTGGAGGCCGGTCGAGGCGGCGGTGTAGGGGTAGGCCTCGGTGGTGACGTCGAATCCGCGGCTCTGCACGCCGCCGATGAGGTCGAGGATCGGCCCGATGTTCCAGAGGCTGGAGCTGTTGACATGGACGATGTGGAGCGATGCGCCGGTGGCGACGGCGTTGGCGAGCACCTCCTGCATGGCGCTGATCGTCATGTCGCGGACGTGCGTGTAGATGGTCGTGTTGGCTTCGGACGCGAACTTGAAGACCTCGAGGATCTCCTCCAGCGAGGCGCCCGGGTAGTACTGGTGCGCCATCCCGATCCCGAGGGCGCCTTCGGAGAGGCCCCGTTCCAGGGCGCCCCTCAGCGCGCGGTAGTTGTCGCGGGTCGACCGGATCGTAGCGGCCCGCGGACCCGACCGAACCGAGCTGGCGCAGTCCGGCGTCGTGGATCGCTGTCGAGCATCGCGCGGGCCCGCTCCAGCGCGTCGACCCGTTCCGGCATGGCCCAGGCCCGATTGGACATGTGCGAAACGGTCGTGCCGTAGTTGAGAATCGCGCCCTCGCCCCTGCGCGCAAGGAAGGCGGCCGGGCTCGCGACGCCGCTCTCCATATCGAGCGCGGTCGTGACCCCGTCCCGGGCCTGGAACTCGTTGGCGCGGTTGGTCTGCCCGTGCGCGTGCAGGTCGATGAAGCCGGGCGCGACGACCAGCCCCGTGACGTCCACCACAATGTCGCCCGTGAGGGGATCCTCCGAAATCGCGACGATCTCCGAGCCGCGAATCCCCACGTTGCGGACCGCGTCGAGGCCCGTTTCGGGATCCATGACGCGCCCCCCCGACAGGACGATGTCGTAGCCGTCCTGCGCGGTGAGGGGGGCGGGGAGGGGGAGGGCTGGGGCGGCGAGGGCGATGGCCAGCAGTGCGTGGATAAACCGGAGCGAGCGCCCAGAGTGAGGGGCCGGGCTGGGTGGCGTCGCGAGGGTCTCGTGCAATGCGTTCAAATGGTTAGTCCTCCGCATCGGGGGCGTTCGGTGGGAGACTAGAGGTAAATGGGAGGGGGTGGTGCCGCAACCGGGGCCGATGGGAGAGTTGCCCGCGCACGGCGTACGTCTCCTGGGTGGAGGCGGTGGAGGGTTATCGGCTGAGTGAGCGGCCGGGCGCCGCTCGCTGGCCCGCACCGGAGCCGCACGATCTGCGTACACGTCACGTCCGCAGAGGCTGCAGCGATCGTCGAGCGGGCCGGAGCGGCCCGGATGACGAAGGGCGGCTACATCCGCCGGAGGGCGCTGGGGCAGCCGGTCCGCGAGGCGGCCGTTCACTGTCTCGGCGCCAGGGAGCGGGTCGAGCTCCACCGGATCGGCGTGAACATGAACTAGATCGCCCGGGGCCCTGAACTCCGGGGCTTCGGCGCCGGCCGGGACGCTGGAGGCGGTCGAGCGGGTGGGCGAGCTCGCGGCCGATCTGCTGAGTGGCGAGGGGCTGGGCTGATGGTCCCGAAGATCAACGGACTGGGGCGGTCGTTCGCCGGCGTCGCGGCGTACTGCCTGCACGACGCTCCGGAGCCGGACGACCGGAGTCCGGAGACATCGGAGCGGATCGCGTGGACCGACACCCGGAACCTGCCGACGATCCGAGCGGAGCGGGCTGCGCGGCTGATGGCCGCGACCGCGAAGGCGGCCCCCGACCTCAAGCGGCTGGCGGGCGGGGCGCGAGGGGGGCGGAAGCTGGCGAAGCCGGTCCTGCACTACTCGCTCAGCTGGGCGAGGGACGAGACCCCGGACCGGCAGGAGATGAGCCGGGCCGTGGACGGGAGCCTGAAGGCGCTGGGGCTGGAGGGCCACGAGGCGCTGATCGTCGCGCATGAACGACACCCGGCACCCCGACGTCCACGTGATCGCCAACCGGGTCGATCCGGAGACCGGGAAGGCGGCGAAGCTGGGCAACAGCAAGCTCCGGCGTGGCTGGCGGGGGGCCGTGCCCACTCTGACCCCCTCGGAGATCGTTGCCGCCGCGGCGGGCCGTAGAGCGTACGCGGATGTGGACCGCCCCGTTGGCCCGCGCCGGGAGAGGAGATCAGGCCGCATTTTCCTCCGCCGGGCGTGGAGGCCGGTAACAGGTCTGGGTTCGGAGCATGGCGCAGGCGACCGCGAGCAGGCGGTCCGCGACGGACCGCCACTCGTGACCAGTGGTAGACTGCGTCGCGAAGGCGGGCGTGGGCGGACATGCGGCGCACGACGAGCTTGTACTTGCCGGATCGCCGCGTGACGGGCGCGACGGTAGTAGCGCCACAGCTGCTCCCGCACGCGGTTCGACAGACGAACGCGGTCCCGCGCGAGCTGCTTCGGGTTGATCGCGTAGACCGCGAACCCCCGGTCCATGAGGTGCTCTCGACGACCAGCCCGTGCGGGACTTCGATCGCCACCGGAATGTCCTCCGGAGCGGATCCTCCGCACTTGGCGGCGATGCAATCGGCCATCTCGGTGAGCCCCGCGCCACCGTGGCGGAAGACGCGTTCCGCCCGCCGCGATCCGTCGTCGCCGACCACGCCGACATGGTGCGCTTCCGATGCCCAGTCCACGCCGGCGAACCGGGCTTTGGGTTCTACCATGCTCCCTCCCGTGTGAAGGTGTCACTTGACAGCGAAGGCTTTGCCGCGATGCCGCCAATACCTGTACTGGCGCTCGATGGCGCGAACTCCCCACTGGGCATCCATCGCGGCTCCCGGGCCGGGGTACAACTCCCCGGTAGGTGCTCGGTGGCACGGGTAGTGGTTACTCCCGGCCTGGTCGCCTGCCGCTGTGGTTGGAATCTTTCGATCTACCGCGAAACACGCGCAATAGGGTACAGGTAGGCTGGCTCTCCGACCTTTAGGGGCGTCCGACAAGCCCGTCTCTGACAGGATGGTCGAGGTCATCGGAGAGAAGCCGGACCAATTTGGGGATGGCCGCTACGAACTGTTATCGTGTTATAGTCCATCCAGGTCAACATCCACCACGTCAACGCTACAGAACGGGACCACGACCGTGAGTTGCAAGGAAGATTCCCGCATCGTCCAGTTGGTTGCCGACGCGCTGCCTTCGGGGTGAGTCCGTGCGGAAAATCCTCGTTCTGAACTGGCAGGATCGCGAAAACCCGCAGGCCGGAGGTGCTGAGGAGCATATCCACCAAGTCTTCGGACGCCTCGCCGGGCGGGGATACGAAGTGACGCTGCCGGCCTCGGGATTTCAGGGATGTGACCTCCGTGTGCGCCTCGACGGCATCGCCGTGCACCGCACCGGCGGGCGATACACCTTCTCCATAGCCGCGCCCATGTACTACCAGCGCCATCTGCGGCACCAGGGCTGGGACGTTGTGGTGGACAACTTGAATAAGGTGCCGCTCTTCTCCCCTTGGTGGGTATCGGCACCGGTTGTGCCCGTCGTGCAACACCTCTTCGGCGCTACCGCGTTTGAGGAGGCGCGCCTGCCGCTCGCGATGGCAACTTGGCTGCTGGAGCGCCCGCTCCCCCTTGCATACCGTGACCTACCGGCGATCGCGATCTCGAAAAGCACCCGCGCCGACCTGATCGCGCGCGGAGTGCGCGCCCCGGTAAAGGTCATCCCGGTGGGGGTCGATCCAGTCCGCCTGACGCCACATCCCCAAGGACGCAAGACCTCCGCGCCATCGTTGCTGTATCTGGGTCGACTCAAACGCTACAAGGGCGTCGATCTGCTCCTCCGCGCGGTCGCCAAGCTCGCGACCGAGGGGCTGCGCGTCGACTTCCTCATCGCTGGCACCGGGGACGCGCGAACGGAACTGGAGCGCTTGGCGAGCGAACTAGCGATTGGGGACCAAGTCACCTTCTTGGGCTTCGTGGACGACGACACGAAGATCGATCTCATGCGCACTTCGTGGGTCCACGGACTCACCTCTCCCAAAGAGGGATGGGGCATCACCGTAATCGAAGCGGGAGCCTGCGGCACACCTTCCGTCGCCAGTGACTCGCCCGGACTGCGCGATGCATTGCTGGACGGCAAGACCGGTCTACTCGTTCGGCACGGAGACGTTGACGCCCTTGCCAGAGCGATCCGTCGGCTGGTCGCGGATTCCCAACTGCGCTGTCGGCTGGGTGCCGACGCGCGCCGCTACGCCGAATCGCTTTCCTGGGACGAGGCGAGCGTTGCGGTAGAGCGGTTCCTGCTTGCTGCCGCTTCCGGCAAGGGTGCCGCGTGAACCACAGATCCGTCAAACCATCCTCTCGGGGGCGCGGCGATGTCTCGTGCAACCCATTCTCGTGGCGGGCCATACCTCCAGGTTGCCCCTGCGTCTGGCAGCGGCCGACCCGGGGGGGGCGAATCCGAAGACGCTGACTCGCACACCATGACAACAGGAGCCACACGCATCGACAAAGATACTAAGACTGCCCTCATCACCGGTGTCCTCGGCATGGACGGATCGCACCTCGCGGATTTCCTGCTGCGCAAGGGCTACACGGTCTACGGCCTCGCAAGGCGTTCCTCAAGGGAGCACGAGCAACATCGCGCACCTGAAAGGGCATACGCGTTTTTCCATTCTGGCTGGCGATCTGACCGACCAGAACTCGCTCATTCGAGCGCTGAAGTTTGCCGGTCCCGACGAGGTCTACAATCTTGCCGCCCAGAGTTTCGTCGGTGAAAGCTGGAACACGCCGGAGTACACGGGCAATGTCACTGGGCTAGGTGTCTTGCGAATGCTGGAGGCCGTTCGTGAACACGCGGTGCCCGTACGCTTCTATCAAGCATCGTCTTCGGAGATGTTCGGCCAGATGGCCCGCAATCCGTGTGACGAGGAAACGACCTTCTACCCGCGCTCTCCATACGGTGTGGCCAAGCTCTACGGCCACTGGATCACCAGGAACTATCGCGAGTCCTACGGGATGTTCACCGTGTCCGGCATCCTATTCAATCACGAATCGGAGCGTCGCGGCGTCGAGTTTGTCACCCGCAAGATCACGCGTGCCGTCGCGATGATCCACTCCGGACAAGCCGACCATGTGGCGTTGGGAAACCTCGACGCGAGGCGGGATTGGGGGTACGCGCCTGACTATGTGGAGGCCATGTGGCTTATGATGCAGCGTGACGAGCCCAAGGATTATGTGGTCGCCACCGGTGAGACCCGCAGCGTCCGCGACTTCCTCACCGCCGCCTTCTCCGTGATCGGCGTGAACGACTGGACGCCATTCGTGCGCGTCGATCCGAGGTTCTTCAGGCCGGCTGAAGTGGATGTGCTGCGAGGCGACGCGTCGCGAATCAGGCGGGATCTCGGATGGGAACCGGGAACAGCGTTCGAGGAATGGGTGCGCCGCATGGTACGGCAGGACATCGAGGAGATCGGGTAGGATCGGACGGGATCGTTTGGGCCGTCCCTGGCGCAGAACGGCAGCGCGGGTTGGTCGACGCGGCCTATTGGTGCTCGGACGTGTTCGATCGCCGATCATCGAAACTGCGTCATGGCTTTCGTACCATGGCGGCCTTCCCGCCGACCCGTGTGAAAGGAAGACAGGATGCCTTGATAAACTCGGCGTAAGCTTCCATCGAGCCGTCTGCCCAGTGTGGCGTCACGCAGTCATCGACGACGATACCCCCTTCCGGCAACAGATGAGGCCAGGCCCCTTCGAGGACTGTCAAGGTAGGCCGGTAGAGATCCACATCGAGAAGTAGTGCTGCGATTGGGCCGATGGCGCTCCAGTCCGTGACGGTGCAATCCTCCTCAAGGATTCTATAGTTGCGATAGCCTAGACGGTCCAGGCTGTCAGCAACCGCGTTGGCGCTTCCGTAGGAGAAGTCCGACAGATCCCGTTTGCGCACGCCGCGGCGCTGCACCTCGTGGTTGACATCCTTCTTCGTGAAGCCACTGAAAGTGTCGATCATGACTAGCGGTCGGGGGTCTTCGGTGGTTCTCAGGTGTTCCAGGAGAAAGACTGAGGTGATCCCCCGCGCTACGCCCACTTCGACCACGGCGCCCGAACGGGTACTCGGCTGATCGATGAGTTGCACCATCTGCGAGAGTGTCCCCGGGGTCACCCAATAAGGATAGCGGGGCCGAAGGGCGTTCCTGGCTATCGGTGTGCGGTAGACCACAGACTTCACGGCTGCCATGAGCCGGGGAATCTTCCGGTCGAGCAGGCTCCTGTCGTCGTGCATCTGGGTAGGGGAATGTGCCAACGCTCAACTCAAGTCAGGGATGGACGATAGATTATCGGACCATGGGGTCCTGGCGTGCAAGGTCCGCGTGTCGGGCGGACCTTGCTCATGACGGGCGGCAGCGCGTCGGTGCCCGCCCCGGAGAAGCCGGTCTTTGGGTAGTGCCGGGGCCGGTCGCAGCCTCGCGCGCGGCGTTCTCGGACTCCGGGGCACGGCCCCTGAAGTTCCTCAACGAGATGTCCAGCCGACGTGTGTACCACAACCCCAGCACCGTGATAGGGGGGAAGTTTACCGCGTGCCACGCTACGGCGAAGGCAAGGACCTGTTCGGAGGCCACACCGTATACCTGCACGAGGGCGAGCGACACGGCGATTTGAACCGTCCCCACGTATCCGGGCGTGTTCGGGAGGGCCGCAGCCATGGCGACCGCCCCGTTGGCAAGCAGTGCCGCCGCAAAGGGCAGACGGATGTCGAAGGCGAGGAAGCCAACCCAGAAGGACAACGACTGCAATAGCCAGACCCCGAACGTCCACGCTAGCGCGGGCAGCATGAGCCTCCAGCCGCGCATCGACGCCAATCCCTCCACGACGCCCTCCGTCACAGTGGCTAGCCCCGTGGACAGCCGTCCGGGAGGGAGGCGGCGGCCCAGCGCGGCCCCGATCAGGAGACAACGCGACGGGAAGGCGACGACCAAGGCCGTTATAGCGAGGACGACCACCAGTCCAGCGGCAGCGATCCACATGGCTTTGCCGAGATCCCCGGGGAGGGACTCCCTGGGGAAGTCCGGGCTCAGTATCGCTAGGAAGAGTAGGGCTAGGATGACCGCGCCGTCGAGGAGGCGCTCCACAACCAGCGTGGTCAGCGCGGCCGGGAAGGAGACCGGCTCCATGCGGCTATAGGCGTAGGCACGTCCCGGTTCGCCCGCGCGGCCCGAGGGCAGGAGGTTGTTGGCCATGAAGCCCACAGCGATGGCCGCGAAGCGGGAACCGAAAGGGCTCCGCGGCTGCACGGGGGCCAGAAAGTACTGCCAGCGCAGCGCCCGAACAGCGAATCCCGCCATGCCGACAACGGCGGAGGCGAGGAGGAAGAGCCCATTGGCGGACCGTATGTGTTCCCACACTCCGGAGAAGTCCACGTCGCGGAATAGCCACCAAAGCAGCGCGGCAACCAGCGCCACCACGATGAGCAGCGGCCATCGGAGGTTCATCCGGGACCGTGGCAGTCGGCCCTCTGCCTGTTCAGGGACAGGTCGCGGACTAGTTGTGACGGTTACCGGGGCCATGTTGCGTATTTGAGGCAGTGGCGAGTGTGGACCCCAATTCGAAGTGGATGTCGTGGTCCGCCGTTCCCGGCGGCGAGCGCACGTAGCGGCCTTCGATGTGGCGCCGGTCTCCTCGCGGGTGGGATGGAGGTGATGGTGAGCCTCATGTCACGGATTCCTACGTGCTCGTTGGTCGGTCCCGTCGAAACGGCTTGGGTAAGTCACCTTGATGTACTAGATCTAGAGCAGATGGAGACACAGTCGTTCGTGGTTATTCGGGAGCCGCACACAGCCCCTGAACGGAGCCACGCTCCCGCAATTCTACATGCCCGGTAACAAACACGCTCCAACCAAGCCGGTCACCCTACCCATACCCCTCCCGAACCCAAGAACGTCGCTCCTGATCCTGTGGTCCGTAGACTGAAGTGGTCCTACTTCGTTGGACAGTCCGAGGGCAAAGCTAAGGTGGATTCCGACTGGTTGTGAGAGCCCCCGGGAGCTTTCGCTCTGTTCTGTCTTGATGCTACGGTCTGCGGTCCTCTTGGGCAAGGAGAAGGACGGATACCAGGATGAGCCCCGCTCGCCGGGACCTGCCACGGGTACGACGACTTCGGTCCCTGTCACTTAGCCTGTGGTCCCGAGGGTGATGCTATGGCCGTGTTGACGGAAGTCCGCAAGGCCCTGGAGAACGAAGACATCACGGTAGTCGCATCGGCGTTGCTCCGCGATCGAGTCGGTGTTTCTGTTGACTTCATTCCCGACCGTGGTCGCATTGACCTTCTCCTGCCGTGTGACCCCTAAAGAAATGGGACCAATGCACCGAAGGCATGAGCGGCCACTCTCCCTCCTCCCCGGTGCGGTGTTGTTGATCGCAACCGCAGCGTGCGAGCGTCCAGAGACGACGGCCCGACCCCCCGCCGTCACGATCCGCGACTCGGCCGATATCGAAGCGTCGAGAACCGCGTCCCCGAATGGGGCGAGAGCGACGTCTGGGCCGTGGCCGACAAGCCCGAGTTCGCTATCGGCGGCTACGGCGAAGCAGGGCTCATTCCGGTATCGACCACATGCATCTTCGGGGTCCTGACCATCCGGGTGAACTCGGGGGCGTGCCAGGCGGGGACGCGTTCCACCAGGAAGAGCTGCTCCAGAAGAGCCAGGTATTTCCCTGCGGTGACGCGGTTCAGGCCGAGCCTGCCCCCGAGGTCGGTCAGGTTCACCAGCTGTCCCGAGAGGATGGCGGACAGGCGCAGCAGCGTGGTCATTCCTTCCGTGAGCGCAATCCCGGGCAGGTCGCTCAGATCGCGCTGGATGAGGGTGTTGACGTATTGCGTTATTGACAGAGCGTCCAATTGTCGATTCCAGGGCCGTCCAATCGTAAGTGGGAGCGAATCGCGGGCCGGTCTGTCGGGGACGGCTGAGCATTGGACGTGGATGTCGCGGCCCCGACCAGGTCTTGACGGGGATTTTCCTAGCCAGTAGATTCGGCTAGCCATGATAACTAGCCAGATTGAAGCATTCGCACCTGGCGCCCACGCCACCGAACGGACGCCCGAGGCGTTCTCGAAGGGAAGCCAGCCATGACGGAATGGAAGCTGCAGGATGCGAAGAACCGATTCAGCGAGGTAGTGCGAGAAGCGGTGGCCGGTTACCCCCAGCACGTGACCCGGCGGGGGAAGCCGGCGGTTGTGGTCCTGGCGACGGGAGAATACGAACGCCTCAACCGTGTCGATGCAGCAAACGCACCCACATTCGCGGAGATGCTCCTGGCGATCCCGCGGGATGACCGTGAGTTCGAACGGCTGGATGCGCAGTTGCGGCCGGTTGAGTTCGCCGCACCGCGCGCCCCTTCAGCGGATTTGGAGAGCTGACTTGTTCCTTATCGACACCGATGTGCTCTCCGCGCTCCGACGGCGGGAGCGCAATCCAGAGGTTGCCCGGTGGCTTGCCACCCAGCGGTCCTCGGACCTGTACCTGAGCGTCGTCTCGATCAGGGAGATCGAGCGGGGGCTCGCCGGGGTCAAGGGCAGGGATCCCTGTTTCGCGGCTCGGTTGGAAGAGTGGCTGGATGCTCTCCTGCGGCTCTACCGCGACCGCATACTTCCGGTCGACCCCTCCGTCGCGAGGCGGTGGGGCCGGCTGTCGGCGGACTTCTGCCACACGGGGGCCGACCTGTTGATCGCGGCCACAGCGCTGGAGCACGGATTGACGGTCGTCACCTTCAATGCCCGGCACTTCGCGCCTGCGGGCGTTCCGGTCCTGGACCCGTCCGGACCAGCTGCCCCGCCGCCGTCATGATTCCGGCGTTCTCCCCAGCCGGGTGGCGACCCAGAAGATCCACCCCTCCGGGGGCCTATTCCACCGGCTGGGAGACCGTGGAGGCTGGAGTCACCCCGGCCGCACGTCGGAGGGCTCGCACGATCCAGGCATTGATGCTGATCCGGTTGGCGCTCGCGGCTGCAGCAACAAGCGCATGGAGCTCGGAGCCCAGACGAAGATTGAGTTTGCCCGAGAAAGGTCTGCGGGGCTCCACGCCGTCCTCTTCGCACCACTTCAGGTATTCGTTGACGGACCGCTCGAACTCCGTCCGCAGCTCCCTGGCATCGGTCGCCTGGAATGTTGCGATCGGGTAGGGTCCGCTGTTCACGATCCGGCCATGGAGGATTTCGATGGAGTCATCGAACTCCACCGCCGCGACATACCCCTTGTACTCCATCATGGCTCCACTCCCGCAGCTCTCAGGAACGACGCGATGTCGCGAACCTAGTGAGAGTTTGGATACTAATTCAAGTACCACAGGCGGATGCAACGGACTTCCGTGGTTCAGCTGGAAGCGACTTGTCCCATTCCGCCATTGATCCGCCCCCGGGCCGGGTGCATCCTTCATGGCATGAAGACTCCGGAGGCAGAGACCCGCCGCGCGCTGGCCAGGCTGCGCAGGGCGCTAGAGAAGGCGAAGCGCGAGGTGCGGGGGTTGCGCGAGGGGTTGGACGAGTCCGAGGCGGACGGCTATCCCGAGGACGACTACGCCGAAATGGAAGAACACCTGGGAGCGGTGACGGATCTCGTGAACCGCGAGCAGGCACGACAACAGGCGAAGATCCTGCGGGCCGGTGGGCTCGCCGCGGGCGGGTTGCGGCGCTCCGCGGGGCCCTTCGTGCGGGGTGAGCGGGGTGGGGAGGGAGGGCGACGATCGTGAAGCGGCGCGATTTCGTAACCGGCGGCACGAAGGGTGTGTTCGTCGGGCTGGCGGGGCTGGCGGGCCTCGGTGCGAGGCCCGCCACGCCCTTCGTCGCGGCCACCGGGCGGCGCGCGGACCTGGTCATCCGCGGCGGCACGATCCTCGACGGCACGGGAGGCCCCCCGCGCACGGGCGACATCGCCATCGACGGCGACCGCATCACGCAGATCGGGCGCGGCCTCGCGGCGGGCGCCACCGAGATCGACGCGCGGGACATGGTGGTCGCCCCCGGCTTCATCGACATCCACTCCCACGCGGACCTGTCCCTGCTGGTGAATCCCCGCGCGGAGAGCCGGGTGCGGCAGGGCGTCACGCTGGAAGTCGTCGGCCAGGACGGCTCCTCGATCGGCCCCTGGAGCGACGGCGGCTTCGAGTCCACCCGGGATCGGTACAGGCGCGACTACGATGTGGAGATCGACTTCCGCGACATCGGGGGCTTCCTCGACCGGATCGACCGGGAGCGACCGGCGGTGAGCGTCGCGTCGATGATCGGGCACGGGACGATCCGGGGGTACGTGGTGGGCGGCGCCGACCGGCCCGCCACGGAGGCGGAGCTGGGGCGGATGCGCGCGCTGGTCCGCGACGCGCTCTCGCAAGGTGCGGTGGGGCTGTCGACCGGGCTCGAATACACGCCGGGGAGCTTCGCCACCCGGGATGAGCTCGTCGCTCTGGCCACGGAGCTGCGCGGCACGATCTATCCGTACGCGTCGCACATGCGCAACGAGGACGACCGGCTTCTCGCCGCGCTCGAGGAGGCGCTGCACGTGGGCCGCGTGGCCGGGGTGGCGGTCCAGGTCTCGCACCTCAAGGCGCAGGGGGAACGCAACCACTGGAAGGCCGAAGCCGCCTTTGCGGCGATCGAGGCCGCGCGGGCCGGCGGCGTGGACGTGCACTTCGACCGCTATCCCTACGTGGCGTACGCGACGGGACTCTCGAACCTCTTCCCCGCTTCGGGCCGGGCCGGCGGCACGGCGAGGTTCCTCGCGCGGCTCGCCGATCCGGAGACCGGCCCGGCGCTGGAACGCGCGTGCCGGGACAAGATCGCGCTGCTGGGGTCGTGGGACGCGGTCCAGATCTCCCGGATCGGCGGCCCCAACGCGGCCGCGCGGGGGCGGCGGCTCGGCGAGCTGGCGGCCGAACTCGGCGAGGATCCCTACGCGCTCACCGTGCGGCTGCTGCGGGAAGCGAACGGGAGCGTGGGGATGATCGGGTTCGGCATGTCCGAAGACAACACGGAGCGAATGCTCTCCCACCCGCTGGGGATGGTGTGCTCCGACGGGGGCGCGTATGCACCGTACGGCCCGCTTTCCCGGTCGTCGCCGCACCCGCGCGGCTACGGCAGCTTCCCGCGCGTGCTCGGCCACTACGTGCGGGAGCGGCGGGCGATGCCGCTCGAGACGGCCGTCTCGAAGATGTCGGGGCTGCCCGCGCACAAGCTCGGGCTCGCGGACCGGGGGCTGCTGCGCGAGGGCGCCGTGGCGGACGTGGTGGTCTTCGATCCCGACCGCGTGGGGGACCGGGCCACCTTCGACGACCCGCACCAGTACCCGGAGGGGATCGCGCATGTGGTCGTGGGGGGCGTGCACACGATCCGGGATGAGGAGCAGACGGGGGGGATGGGGGGACGGGGGGTGCGGGGTGGGGGGCCCGCGGCGGACAGGCCGGGATCGCGCGGCGGAGTGCGTGGTCGCGGGGGCCGTGTTCGCTCCCGCTCGCGCCGACATCGTTGACGGCGGGCCGTGGCGCCGTGACCGGGGACGCCGCCTTCGATCGCCTCGCCCTGAAGGTCCACGCTGCCCAGCGCGCCTCCAACCCGCTGCTCCGCCGGTACTGGGACGCCCTGTCGGACCGGCAGCCCACCACCTGGCACGAGATCCCCCCGGTACCGGTCCGCGCGTTCCGGGACGTGCCGATCGTCACGGGGACCCCGGAGGTCGTCTTCCGCACCAGCGGCACGACCGGCGACGGCGCCCCGCGCGGCGAGCATCACGTCGCGAGTCTGGAACTCTACCGTTCGGCTGCCCGAAGCAACTACCGGCGCCACCTCTTCGCGGGAGCGGACACGCTCACCATCATCTCGCTGGTCCCCAACCCCGCGGCCGTCCCGGATTCGTCGCTGGCCACCATGGTCGGCTTCATCGCCCGGGAGCCGGAAGTCACGCACACGGCCTGGGCCTTCGACCCGGAGCGCGGCGTTGATCTCGACGCGGTGCGGGAGGCCGTCGCGGCGGCGCCCCCCCCACCCATCCTTCTCCTCACCACCGCCTTCGCGCTCGTCCAGCTCCTCGACGCGCTCGCCGAATCCCCCCTCCCTCTTCCCGACGGCTCGCGCATCATGGAGACCGGCGGCTTCAAGGGCCGCGCGGCCGAAGTCGACCGCGCCACCCTCTACCGGCGCGTGCACCGCACACTCGGCGTCCCCGAGTCGCACATCGTGAACGAGTACGGGATGACGGAGATGCTGTCGCAGGCCTACGACTGCCTCGCAGGGCAGGGCCCCCCGGCCGGCGAGCGCGTGCACCGATTCCCGCCCTGGGTGCGGACGCGTGCGCTCGACCCCGCCGATCTCTCTCCGCTGCCGCCGGGACGCCCCGGACTGCTGGCCCACTTCGACCTGGCCAATGCGGCGTCGGTGTGCCACCTGCTGACCGAGGACTACGGGTCCGTCACCGCCGACGGCGGCATGCGCCTGCTCGGCCGCGCACCGGGCGCCGCGGTGCGGGGTTGTTCGCTGGCGGCGGAGACGTTCCTGCGGGTGACGAGGGCCCCGTGACCTCACCCGGCTCCGAGCGCGAAACCGACGCCTGGGTCCTGCCGCCCGGCTTTCCCGCGCCCGGAGCCTGCGAGCGCCTCCGCGCGGGCGACCTTCCCGTCCGCCACCCCACGCGGGACGCGATCGACGCTGGCGCGCTGATCACCGCGCTGCGCGATGCCCGGCGTGGCCTCGCCACGATCCCGACGGGCGAGATGGTGCGCATCCTGGGCGCCGCGGCCGAGACCCTCACCCGGGAACTCGATCGCGCGGACCTCCTGGACGTCGCCGCCAACGGCCGCCTCTCGGCCGAGATGGCGCGCGCGGTGGTGGACGGGATGGCCCCGTCGTGGACCACCGCAGCGATCGACCACCTGGTGCGCGCCGAGTTCCCCGACCCGCGCGTGCTCGACGGCTTCGTGGCGGAAGTGGTGAGGCGCGAGGCCGCGGCCGACGAGGCCGAAACGGGGTGGCGCGTCCGCGCGGCCAACGAGGCCGCACCGGGGCGGCATGTCCGCGCGGCCGGCCCCGCCGTGACCCTGCACTTCGGCGCGGGCTCCGTCCCGGGAGTGACCGTCACGTCCATGATCAGGGCGCTGCTCGTGCGCTCGGCGGTGCTGGTCAAGCCCGGTGCCGGCGACATCGCGCTCACCGTGCGGTTCGCCCGGCTCCTTCACCGCGCGGACCCGCGTCTTGCCGGCGCGGTGGCCGTCCAGTACTGGCCGGGGGGCTCCCCCGCATGGGACGGGTGGGAGCGCGACCTTCTGCGCGCCGCCGACCAGGTTGTCGTGTACGGCGGCGACGCCGCGATCGAGGCCGTGCGCGCCCGCGCGCCGGCCAGGACCCGCCTGATCGAGCACCCCCACCGGATTGGCGTCGCGATCATCGGCTCGCAAGCGGCGGCCGGTGCGCCCGGCGGTGCCGCACCGGCGGAAGAGGCTCCCGCGCACCCGGCCCAGGCCACCGCCCGTGCCGCCGCCCTGTTCGAACAGCGCGGCTGCGTGAGTACTCATCTGGCGCTCGTCCTCGGCGGCGCAGGTACAGCCCGTGAGTTCTGCACCGAACTGGCGGCCAGCCTCGCCGCAATAGACGCCGAACTCCCCCCTGGCTCGCGCACTCCGGCGGAACTGTCGGCGCTGCATCAGCTCCGCGGCCGCCTGGCCATGAAGGGGGCGGAATGCCGGCCCGGGACCCCCGGCGGCTGGTCCGTAGTCATGGCCCCTCCCGACGCCTTCGAGCCGGCGGGTGGCCGGACCGTGTGGGTCGTGCCCGTCAGGGGCCTCGCGGCGTGCCTGGAACTACTCGCCCCCCTGTCGCCCGTCCTCCAGACCGTGGGGCTGGCCGGGATCGCCCGCGACCGCGCGGCCGCGCTGGCCGAAGACCTCTTCGCCATCGGTACAACGAGAATCGTCCCCCTGGACCAGGTGCCCTTCCCGGACCCCGACTGGCTGCACGACGGCGCCCGGCCGTTGCGGGAACTGGTGCGCTGGGGCGAACGGCGTTAGTCGTCCGATTCGGGGTTGTTCCGCCACATGACCAGCTGGCGGGTTCCCCTCGGCGTCTCCTCCACGCGAACTGTGAGTGTGTCTCCTTTGCGGATTCCGCAATCGGAGCGGATACCGAGCGGGATCGTCAGCCGCCCACCGGTTCCGACCGTTACGTCGCCGTAGTAGAGCGTTCGATAAATTGCCACTGCAACTCCTTGTTCGTCACTGTCACATGGGGCCCATCGACCCAAAAAATAATCAAAACGCCCCCCTGATAGTGTAACAGGGGCGGCTCGGCGGGTTCCCCGCGGGGCATCCGGCCGCGCCGAAGCCGGTGTGGCAATCTGAACGTGTTCCCCGGACAGTGCGTACCTTCCATGGGTTTTCGAATCGCTTCTCCAGCTTTCGCAACGGAGCCAATAAGTGAACGACATGGCAGTCCGGCTGTCGGGCGTCACCAAGTCATTCGGGGCGCACACAGCCGTCTCCGACTTCGACCTCGATATCCCCAGGGGCACCATTCTGGGCCTGCTTGGGCCCAACGGCTCGGGCAAGACGACCACGATCCGCATGATCATGGCCATTCTCCTGCCGGACGAGGGCACCGTCGAACTCCTCGGCGGCCCCCCCGACATGAGCCGCAGGAGCCGCGTGGGGTATCTCCCCGAAGAACGGGGCGTCTACCCCAAGATGAAGGTGATCGAGCAGCTCGTTTTCCTCGGCGAACTGAGGGGTGTGGCGCGGGCCGACGCAAGGAAGCGGGCGGGACAATGGCTGGAACGCCTGGGTCTGAAGGACTGGGCGGCCAAGAAGGTGCAGGATCTGTCGAAGGGGATGCAGCAGAAGGTCCAGTTCATCGGCACGATCCTGCACGACCCCGATCTCCTGATCCTCGACGAGCCCTTCAGCGGTCTCGACCCGATCAACCAGGACGTGCTGGAATCGATCGTCCGGGAAGAGAGCGCGCGCGGCAAGACCATCCTCTTCTCGACCCACCTCATGGAGCAGGCCGAGCGGCTGTGCGAGCGCGTCTGCCTGATCTCGAAGTCCCGCAAGGTGCTCGATGGCAACCTCAAGGAGCTCAAGCGGCGGGAACGGACGGGCGCGGTGGCCGTCGAATTCGATGGCGACGGCGGCTGGCTCGACCGGGCGGGGATCGTCGATCGCGAGAGGGTCGACGAAGCCTGGCACGTCCCGGCGCACAGCCGGGTCAGCCACGACGAACTGCTTGCGGCCGCGGTGCGCGAGGGGGTGAACCTGCGGCGCTTCGAGGTGCTGGAGCCCCGTCTTCATGAAATCTTCGTGCGCCACGCAGGGGAGGAGTCCAGCGAGCCGGCGATGACGCCGAAGGGAGGTCCGCGATGAAGCAGGTCTGGGTTGTGCTGCGGCGGGAGTACATCGAGCGGGTCAAGACGAAAGGGTTCATCATCGGCACGCTGGCCATGCCAATCCTGCTGATCGGGATAATGGCGCTGAACATCTTTCTGGCGCTGCAGGTCGCGAACTCCGACAACGAGCTGGCTCTGGTGGACTACACGGGGGTCATCGGGGAAGAGGTGGCCGACCGGCTGGGGAACCTCGGTTATGATTTCGAGGTGGTGGGCCGGGAGTCGAGCCTGGAGGAGCTGGACCGCCAGGTCATGGAGGACGAACTCGAAGGCTACCTGGTGCTGGACGACCTGACTCTCGCGGAGGGGGTCTTCGCCTACAGGGGCAAGGAATCGCCCGGCCGCACGCGGGTGGCGCTCTTCGAGGCGGCCGTGAACGACATCGCGCTGGAGAACTACCTGTCGAACATCGGCACCGGGGAAGCCCTGCGGTCGCTCATCGAAGGCGGACGACTGGAATTCGAATCCGTCGTGGAGGTGGAAGACCAGGCGGAGGCCGAGGCGGCCCGGGTGTCGGGGATCGCGATCGGTTTCGGCGGCGCCATGTTCCTTTACATCACGATGCTGCTCTACGGCAGTTTTGTCCTCCGCTCCGTCCTGGACGAGAAGCGGAACCGCGTGGTCGAGGTGGTGATCTCGTCGATCACGCCGTGGCGGCTCCTGCTGGGCAAGGTCCTGGGGGTGGGGTCGATGGGGCTGACGCAGATGGGAATCTGGGCGGCCTGCGCGGGCCTCCTGCTTCTTGTCGCTGCGCCCATGGTGACGGCCCAGATCCCCGACGCGGACTTCGCGCGCATCGCCGAGTTTCTGCCGGGACCCGGGGTCTTGCTGCTGCTCGCGGTCTTCTTCCTGCTGGGCTACTTCCTGTACGCGACGCTCTACGCGGCGGTGGGCGCGATGTGCGCTACCGAGGAGGAAGCGGGCCAGGCGCAGATCCCCGTGATGATGCTGCTCGTGATCCCCTTCATCATGCAGTCGGCCACGCTCGGGGGAACCGCGATGCGGTGGATGGACTGGGTTGCGCTGTTCCCCTTCTTCAGCCCGGTGATGATGTTCCCGCGGGCGGCCGCGGGAACGGTGCCCTGGTGGATGACGGGACTCTCGCTCGTCTTCATGGCGGCCGCGGTGGTGGGCACGGCCTGGGTGGCGGGACGGATCTACCGGGTGGGGATTCTCATGCAGGGCAAGCGGGCCACACTGCGCGAGCTGGTGCGGTGGGTCAGGCAGGCATAGCCGCCGCTACACCCCGCCCGCTACACGCAGCTCCACGAACCGCCGTATCAGCGCGTTCGCGAGCGGCGTCTCCTCCAACTGTGACACCACTTCGTTCAGCGTGCTGCCGGCGACCTCCTCCGCGTATCTCGGGTAGGCGGCGAAGCGCGCGTGGATGCCCGCCACGTCGAGTTCCGGGTGGAACTGGGTGCAGTAGATGGGGGCGTCGTCGAAGCGGTAGGCCTGGTTGGTGACCTTCGCGGACGAGGCGAGCAGGGTGGTGCGGGGAGGCAGCGCCTCCACCAGGTCTTCGTGGCCCAGTTGGGCCTTGAAGGGGCTGCCGAGGGTGCCGAAGACCGGGTCCGCCCGGCCCGCGGGGGTCAGCACGAGCTCGTGGGTGCCCAGTTCGGCACGGCTGCGGTCCTGGACCACCTCGCCGCCCATCGCGGCGGCCATCCCCTGAAAGCCCCAGCACGAAGCGAAGGCGGGTATGCCGGACGCGTGCACCGCCCTCAGGGAATCCAGCGCCCTCTCAAGCCAGGGATCCCTGCTGGTGGCCGAATAGTCGCCGCTGCCACCCATCAGCACGAAGTCGCCGCCGGCCAGATCCCGCGGGCGAAGCGCCCGGCGCAGGAGATCGAAGATGGATAACTCCACGGGCAGTGGCGACAGGACGCGCCGGAAGGAGGCGGTCTCGTGGGGCCGCATGGGATCGTCGGGATCGCGAACCTGAAGGAGGAGGCAGCGGAGGGGCTCGGCGGGGTTGTTCATGGTGCCTGCCGCGTGTCTCGCGGGGCGGTGGGGTCCGGGGGCGCGGGCATCAGATCACGGAGCGGAGCATGGCGGTGAGGTGGTAGCGGTCGAGGGCGCGCGCGGCTTCGTATGCATCGTGCCGGGTAGCCTCGATGATGATCACGGCCGTGCGGACCGGCTCTTCGTGCTCCGCCCGGTCGGTGGGCACGTAGCACAGGCGCGCCCTGGTGGAATCCGGATCCCGGGGCTCGTCCACGAACTCCAGGAACACCTCCCAGAAGCGCCCCTCGTGGGTGAAGGTGGTGACGTGCATACCCTGATCGTGGCCGCTGCCGCCGCCTTGGGGGGGGCTGCCCGGATGCGGCTGGTCGGGGGACTGGGACCTCGGCTCCATGGTCATAGAAGTCTAGCGAAGGGTGGTTGACGGCGCACCCCGCGGGACTTGCGTGTGGAGCGATGATTGCGGGGGCTCCGGTTCGAGGCGGAGGGTCCGCGCCGATCCGGCGTGGGGAGGCCGACGGCGCCGGCTCGTTGACATCGTCGGAGGCGGTTCCTACCTTCTTTCGGCTCTTTTTGCCAACCTCCGCGAACCGTCCATCCACGTTTCAACCGGGCCCGGCGACGGGTTCTCGATGCCTACCGCACTAATGAAAAGGCTGTGGCTGGTTGCCGGCGCGGGAGCGATCGCCGTCCTTCTGGGAATTCCCCTGATCGGCGGACGCCAGGCTCCCGACGAGGCCGAGGTCGTTCAGGCCGTCGATCCCCTGGAACAGTCGCAGCCGATCCAGTTCCCCCACGATACCCACGCGGGCCAGTTCCTGATCGACTGCCAGTACTGTCACTACTCGGCGGAACGCTCGGTGGACGCGGGGATCCCTCCCGTGGAGACCTGCATAGGGTGCCACCGTGAGGGGCTCATCGACGGGAGGAACATGCCGGAGGAGATTGTGAAGGTCCGGGAGTACTACGACTCCGGCACCCCCATTCCCTGGCGGCGCATCTACAAGGTCTCGGACCACGTGCACTTCCCGCACATGCGCCACGTTGCGGCCGGGGTCACGTGCCAGACCTGCCACGGCCAGGTGCAGGAGATGGGCGTGCTCGAAGAAGTGGCCCCGGAGGCTGCGGACCTGAAGATGGGTTGGTGCATTTCCTGCCACCTGGAGCGCGGGGCTTCCCGCGACTGCACGGTATGTCACTACTAGCAGCCCGTGGAATAAGTCCCCGCTGCCAGCAGGCCACGGGAGCTGCTTCGTCATGAGCGGCGGTTTCGAGCGGCGCGATTTCCTCAAGGTGCTCGGGGTGACCGGTGCCGGCGCGGCCGTTGCCGGCTGTTCGACCGACGAGGTCGAGCGGCTGATTCCGTATGTGACGCCCCCGGAGGAGATCACCCCCGGGGTGGCGACCTGGTACGCGTCGACATGCGGCGAATGCGCGAGTGGTTGCGGAATCCGGGTGCGGACCCGGGAAGGCCGGGCGGTGATGGTCGAGGGCAACCCCGATCATCCGGTCTCCGGCGGGGGACTGTGTGCGCGCGGCGTTTCTGCGCTGCAGGGGCTCTACAACGCTGACAGGATCGCCACGCCGCTCCGCGCCGGAGCTGGCGGTTTCGAGGCGATCAGCTGGGACGAGGCGCTGGATTTGCTGGCCAGCCGGCTGGCCAGCGGGGGCCGGTCCCTCTTCCTGACCGGGCGCAAGGGGCCCACGGAGTCCATGCTCCTGGACGGATTCGTGGATGCGGTGGGCGGCCGCCGCGTGGTGTACGACGCCCTGGATGACGCGGCGCTCCGGGCCGCCGTCAACATCGCCTTCGGGGTGAACGCGCTGCCGCGCTACGAGATCGCCGCGGCGCGCTTCCTGGTGTCGTTCGGCGCCGACTTCCTGGAGACGTGGCTGTCGCCGGTGAAGTTCGCGGCCGACTTCGCGCGGATGCACGCGGTCGCGAACGGGGAGAAGGGCCGGTTCGTCTTCGTGGGTCCGCGCCTGTCGCTCACCGGGCAGAACGCCGACGAGTGGATCCCGGCGCGGGCCGGTTCGCAAGCCGCCATCGCGCTGGCGGTCGCGGGGGAGCTGGTGCGGCGCGGCGGCGATGCGGGCCCGTACAACGATGCCGTATCCGGCTACAGCCTCGAGGACGCGGCCGCGGCGGCCGGCGTGGAGGCCGAGGCGCTGTCCGCGCTCGCCGATCACTTCGCCGAGGGCGATGCGCTCGCCCTCGGGCCGGGCCTCGCGGGGAACCACCAGGGGGCGACGGCGACCAACCTCGCCGTGCTGATCCTCAATGCGGCGGCGGGCAGCCTCGGCAGCACGCTGCACATCGACGCCGCGCCCGACCGGGAGGCCTCCTCGTACGGGGAACTGGCCAGCGCGATCACGCAGATGGGCGCGGGAAGCTACGGCGTCGCGGTGGTGTCGGGCACGAACCCCGCCTACACCCTGCCCCCCGCCGCCGGGTTCGGCGACGCGTTCGGCGCAGTGCCATTCAAGGTTGCCGTCGCCACGACCATGGACGAAACGGCGGCGATGGCCGACCTCGTGCTCCCCGACGCGCACCCCCTCGAGTCCTGGGGCGACAGCCGTCCCGCGCCGGGCACGTATGCGGTGCGGCAGCCCGCCATGCGCCCGGTACCGCTCTTCGACTCGCGCCCCATGGCGGACGTGCTCCTGGAGACCGGGCAGCGGCTGGGCCACGACCTGGGCGCCGCCACCTTCCGGGACTACCTGCGGGCCGCATTCGACAGGTGGCTCGCCGAGGAGGGGATTCGCGTCGGGCTGGCGGGCGACCGGAACCGGCTGTGGCGCACCGCGCTACGAACGGGTTCGGTGTCGCACGTGGACCTGTCGAACAAGATCAGCGCACTGCAGTCCCCTGATACCGCGGTCGCCTTCGATGCCGCGGGCGTCGCGGGAGGGGGCGCGGCCGCGGACGGTGAGCTGACGCTGCTGGTCTACCCCTCCTCCAGGTTCGGCGACGGCACCCACGCGAACCGACCCTGGCTGCTGGAGCTGCCCGATCCCGTCTCGAAGGTGATGTGGCACTCCTGGGTGGAGATGAATCCGGCCACCGTCGAACGGCTCGGCCTCGTGCGGGGCGACATCGTGAGTGTCGCGACGCCGGACGGCTCGGTGGAAGTCCCGGTGTGGCCCTACCCCGGCATCCGGGAGGATGTGGTGGCGATCGCCATGGGCGGCGGCCACACGGACTACGGGCAGTTTGCCAACGGCAACGGCGTCAACCCGATGGGACTTCTCCCCGCCGCCATGGACGGGGACTCCGGAGCGCTCTCCCTCCTGGCCGCCGGGGCGACGATCACGGCGACCGGGGCGTGGCAGCGCCTGGTCTCGAACGAGGGCTCGAGCGACCAGGACAACCGCAACGTTGCCCCAGCGATCGCGCTGTCCGCGCTCGGCCACGCGCCCGAAGATGAGCACGCCGCCGAGGGCGAACACGGCCAGCTCCGCGAACTGCAGGAGATGGGCGGCTTCCAGCCGGTCGACACCGAGGGCCGCGCGGAGGACTTCCCCCTTCCCGGCTCCGACTTCGGTGCATACTCCGAGGATCATCCGCGCTGGGCCATGGCGATGGACCTCGACAAGTGCACCGGGTGCAGCGCCTGCGTCACCGCCTGCCAGGCCGAGAACAACATCCCGTGGGTGCACGAGAACCAGGCGGTGATGGGCCGCGAGATGCACTGGCTGCGGCTGGAGCGCTACTACGAAACGGTCGACGCCTCGCACTCGGGCCCGGTGGACATCCGCTTCCTGCCGATGCTCTGCCAGCACTGCAACAACGCGCCGTGCGAGCCGGTCTGCCCCGTTTTCGCAGCCTACCACACCCCGGACGGGCTCAACGCGCAGGTCTACAACCGTTGCGTGGGCACGCGCTACTGCGCCAACAACTGCCCCTACAAGGTTCGCGTCTTCAACTGGTACCGGTACACGCAGGATCCCTCGAAGGGGGGGAACATCCCGGAACCGATGAACTGGCAGTTCAACCCCGACGTGACGGTGCGCAACAACGGCGTCATGGAGAAGTGCACGTTCTGCGTGCAGCGGATCCGCGAGGCCCAGAACCGCGCCGCCGTCGAGGGGCGCGAAGTACGCGACGGAGAGATCCACACGGCCTGCCAGAGCGTCTGCCCCGCCGATGTGATCACCTTCGGGAACATCAAGGACCACGACTCGCAGGTGGCGGCGCAGGTGGAGGACGAGCGCACCTACCGGGTTCTCGACGCGCTGATCAACACGCAGCCGGCGGTCCACTACCTGAAGAAAGTCACCCTGCACGATGTGGAAGAAGCGGGGCACTAGAGGCGATGGCGACCGCGGACGTCACCAGGCGGGGAGCGCTCCCCAACCCCGACGTGGGCACCTACGAGGAAGTCAACCGGGACATCCTCAAGGTCCTGGGGCGGCCCGGGAAGGGGTGGTGGATTCTCTTCGGGATCGCCGCTTCGGGCGTGGGGCTCTTCCTGACGTGCTGGTTCTGGCAGATCTACAAGGGAATCGGCGTCTCGGGGCTGAATGCGCCGGTGGGGTGGGGGGTCTACATCACCACGTTCGTGTTTTGGGTCGGCATCGCGCACTCGGGCACGCTGATCTCCGCGATCCTGTTCCTCTTCCGCGCGCCCTGGCGCCAGGCAATCTACCGCGCGGCGGAGGCCATGACAGTCTTTGCCGTGATGACGGCGGGGCTCTTCCCGCTGATTCACGTCGGGCGCGTCTGGCACGCGTACTGGCTGATCCCGTACCCCAACGACCGCTTCCTGTGGCCGAACTTCCGCTCGCCGCTGGTTTGGGACGTCTTCGCGATCACCACCTACTTCACCGTGTCGGCCGTGTTCTTCTACCTGGGCACGATCCCCGACCTGGCGGCGGCCCGCGACCACGCGCGCGGCCTGCGCAAGAAGTTCTACCAGATCATCTCGCTGGGGTGGCGGGGAACGGACCGCGAGTGGCACCACTTCTCCAAGGCATACATCTACCTGGCCGCGCTCGCGACCCCGCTGGTCCTCTCGGTGCACTCGGTGGTGTCGTGGGACTTCGCGATGGCGATCGTGCCGGGGTGGCACACGACCATCTTCGCGCCGTACTTCGTGGCCGGCGCGATCTTTTCGGGGGTGGGGCTCGTGATTACGCTCGCCGTCCCCATGAGAAAGTTCTTCGGCCTGGAGAAATACCTCACGGTCAAGCACTTCGAGGCCATGGCCAAGCTGTGCATGCTCACCAGCGCGATCGTCCTGTACGCCTATCTGACCGAGTATTTCCTCGCCTGGTATTCGGGCGAGCCGGCCGAGCGGGGTTCGTTCTGGAACCGGGCCTTCGGCCACTACTGGTGGGCGAACTGGATCATGCTCACCTGTAACGGGCTGGTGCCGCTGATGCTGTGGTTCCGGCGCGTGCGGCGGTCGATCGCGGCGCTCTTCGTGATCTCGATCTTCATCAACATCGGGATGTGGTTCGAGCGCTTCGTGATCATTGTGACGTCCTTGTCCCATGAATACGAACCATGGGCCTGGGGTCTCTACCGTCCCTCGATCGTGGAGATGGGGATCCTGATCGGGAGCTTCTGCTGGTTCGGGTTCTGGTTCCTGCTCTTCACCCGCCTGTTGCCGCCCGTGGCGATCGCCGAGATGAAGGAAGTCGTGCCGCCGCGAATGCGCGGCAAGGAGGCAGCATCATGATTCATGAGGCCGTGTCATGATTGGAGCCAAACGCCGGCAGGGACATCGCGGATTCTTCGCGCTCTTCGAGCACCTCGACTCTACCATCGACGCCTGCAAGGCGCTGCGGGCCGCGGGTCACAAACGGTTCCGCGCCTACGCGCCCCTGCCGGAGCACAACCTTCTGGATGAGGGGCTGGCGCTGAAGCACAGCCCGGTACGGGTCTTCACCCTGGCCGGCGCGATGACAGGCGCGGCGACCGGCTTCGCCTTCACGACGTGGACTTCGCTCGACTGGCCGCTCATAACGGGCGGCAAACCGCTGATGTCGATCCCCGCGTACGTGGTGATCGCCTTCGAGTGCGCGATCCTGTTCGGCGCACTGTCGACCGTGATCGGTCTGTTCATCAACGCGGGCCTGCCCAACTTCCGTCCCATGGTCGCCTACCACCCCGCGTGCTCCGATGGCTGCTTCGGAGTGTACGTGACGGCGCCGGCCGCCAAGGCCGATGCGCTCAAGGAGCTGTTGGGCGGATTTGAACCCGCCGAGCTGCGTGAGGATCCGGAGGGGTTCGATGTCTAGGCGCCCGTGGATGAATCCGCGGGCGCGGCGCGGCGGCTCGCCCCGCGCGACGCTGGCGACGGCGCTCGCGCTTGTGGGCATCGCGTCCGGCGCCTGCACGCCCCTCGACGACGTCATGGGGTCGATCTTCGGGCGGAGCATGCGCGACCAGCGGTCCTTCGATCCGTACGAGAACACGCTGATGCCGCCGGAAGGGTCGGTGCCGCTGTCGGCGGGGAACTATGCGGCCGGGCACTTCGATGTGAACGTGGGACAGCCGGAGGGGGCCGTCGACGTGCCGCCGCCGTTTACGCAGCTGGATATGTCGAACCGGCCCGAAGTCGTCGACAGCCTCACCAACCCGGTGCCCGCGACGCCCGAATCCCTGGCGCGCGGCGAGCAGATCTACGAGCGCGTCTGCATCGTCTGCCACGGGCCGGACGGCAACGGAGCGAACGCGTACATCATTTCGGTCCATCCGGCGCTTCAGGTCCAGAACCTGCAGAGCGAACTGACGATCGGCCTGAGCGACGGCTACATCTACGGAATGATCCGGGTCGGCAGGACGCTGATGCCGCCCTACGGCCACCAGATCGGCCACTACGACCGGTGGCACGTCGTGAACTACGTCCGCCAGCTCCAGGGACAGATTCCGGAGCCGGGCCAGGAGCCGAATGAGGCCCAGGCCCAATCGTCGGACGCGAACGGGGCGGCCAACTGAAGCCATGATGCACCATTCGATTCCCCGGGAGATCCCACTCCGCCACCTGGAGCGCGGCCGCGTTGGGACCATGGTTCTCCGGCTGATGGTGCTGGTCGGCGCGGTCAGCTTCTTCTACACGCTCTTCAACGACCCCGCGCTGGCGTGGAAGTCGTATGTCGTGAACTGGAGCTACTTCACCTCGATCGCCCTCGGCGGGATCCTGGTCGCCGTGGTGACCTGGATCGTGAAAGCGAAGTGGAACTGGCCCCTGCGGCGCGTCCACCAATCGTTCGCGGCGTACCTGCCGATCGCGTTCGTGCTCTTCATCCCGATGCTGTTCAATCTGCGCGAGGACTACTTCCCGTGGATCGGGATGATGGAGTACGACCCCATCGTGCAGGAGAAGGCGGCGTGGCTGAACATCCCGTTCCTGCTCAGCCGCAACCTGGTGGGGGTGCTGGTGCTGTTCTCGATGGCGCTCGGCTTCGTGTACCTGGCGCTGCGTCCGGACCTGGGACGGATCGGGCAGGCGCTCACCGCCAGCGAGCGTGACGATCGGGCGAGCGGGTGGTGGCGCGAGCGCTTCACCCGCGGGTGGACGGGGCAGGAGGCCGAGGAGGAGCGCAGCTATCAGCTCATGACCAGGCTGGCGCCGGCCTACGTGCTGGTCTACGCGGGCGTGATGACGATCCTGGTCTTCGACTGGTCGATGTCGCTGGAGCCGCACTGGTTCTCGTCTTTGTACGGTGGCTGGTACTTCATGGGGGCCTTCTGGGGAGGCTTCGCGGCCACGGCAGTCGCGGCGATCGTCATCAGGCGGTGCGACTCCTTCTTCCGGGAGAATGTGGGTCCGAATGTGCGGTGGGACCTCGGCAAGCTCGTGTTCGCCTTTGCCGTCTTCTGGACGTACCTGTTCTGGTCGCAGTACATCGTCATCTGGTACGGCAAGCTGCCCTGGGAGCAGGCCTGGGTCGCCACCCGGCTGGGCGAACCGTGGGGTGGATTCTCCCTGGCGGTGATCGTGCTCTGCTTCGTGGTGCCGTTCTTCGGGCTGCTGGGCGTGCGTCCCAAGAAGGAGCCATCGCTGCTCGTGGCCATCGCGACGGCGGCGCTGTGCGGGATCTGGCTCTGGCACTACATGCTCTTCTTCCCGTCGCTGCACCACGAGGGCGACCCCGCGTTCTCGGTCGCGACCCCGCTGATCGGGCTGATGTTCCTGGGTCTGTTCCTGCTGTCGGTGCGGTGGTTCCTGGCGACCTTCCCGCTCGTGCAGATGTGGCAGCCGCCGGTGGACCCGGAGCCGATGGAGGCGGAGGGGCAGTAGGGGCGGGTCAGTCCGCCGGGGTGGACTCGCTGGACGCGTCGGCCCGCTCGACCCGGTTTCGCATCTCGTAGCCGACTCCGCGCACCAGTCGCGCCTCGTGGGAGTCCAGGGTGGTGCGGCCGAAGACCGTGCGGAGGACGCGCATCACGCTCTCGGGCTTGCGCGCCTTGAAGAAGTCGATGCTCGCGAGGCCGGATTCGAGGGCGCGGTACATCTCTTCCAGCTCGGCGGCCGAAGCGGGTCCCAGGGAACGTTTGCCAGCCGGGAGCTCAGGCGGTGCGCCCGCGCCCGCCAGGAAGAGCTCGTAGGCGACCAGCAGCACGGCCTGGGCGAGGTTCAGCGAGGGGTGGGAGGCGCCCGTCGGGATGACGATGACCTCCTGACAGCGGTCGAGTGCCTCGTTGGACAGCCCGCGATCCTCCCGGCCGAAGACGATGGCGACCTCGCCCTCGCGGGAGCGGCGCAGGATCCGCGCCGCGAGTTCGCGCGGGCGGCGGTAGTTGCGCCGGGCGGTGCGGGGCCGGGCGGAGGTGCCGACGACGTAGGTCGTGTCGGCGAGGGCCTCCTCCAGCGTCGCGGCGACGCGCGCTTGCTCCACGATGTGCGCGGTACGATGCGCGATTCCCGTGATCCGCCAGGGATCGAACTCGGCGGGATCGACGACCGTGAGCCGCTCCAGCCCCATGTTGGCCATCGCCCGGACCACCCCCCCGATGTTCACGAGGTTCTGGGGCTCGTGGAGCACGATCGTGATGTTCAACCGTCCGGCTCCCGGGGTTGCCGAAGACCGGTGCCGATTGCCGCCGCGCAAACGATCAGCGCCGCTCCAGCGAGATAGGGCAGGAAGAGGCGCACATCCAGGAGTACGCCGGCAATCCAGGGCCACACCGCCCGTGCGGACGAGCCCACGCTTTGACCCACCCCGAGGACCGCGCCCTGCCGCTCGGGTTCCACAACGCGCGAGAGCAGACCCAGCACGCTCGGTACCGCGCCGCCGTAGCCGATGCCGACGAGGACGATGCCGGTGAGCAGGAGCGGCGTCTCCGAGGACAGGCCGATGAGCGCCAGCCCTGCCGCGAAGGGCACCGCGCTGGCACGCAACACCGCGAGCTCACCGATTCGGGGGACCACCCGGCGCACGATCCCGCCCTGCACGATCGCCGACACCACACCGAGGAGGCCGAAGAGATAGCCGGCTTCGCGCAGTCCCATGGCGAAGCGCTCGGAAGCCAGCAGCGACAGGGTGGCATGCAGGGTGGAGAACGCCATGGTGATGCACAGGTAGGTAGCCAGCGTGAGGCGGATCTGCCGGGAGGTGGCGACGCGGGCGAGGGCCGCGCGGAGATCGAACCGGGAAAAGGTGGCGGCGCCGCGGACGCGCGACTCGGGAAGCCACAGGATGGCGGCGGCCGCGTTGGCCAGGCAGAGCGCGGCGGCGGTGTAGCCGGGGGCGGTGGGCACGCCGGGCGAGAGGTCGGAAAGGACGCTGCCCAGGAAGGGGCCGATCACGAAGCCGAGCCCGAAGGCGGCTCCAATCAGGCCCAGGTTGCCGGCCCTCCGCTCGGGGGGGGTGACGTCGGCGATGTAAGCCTGCGCCACGGGGATGGTGGAGCCGCCGATTCCGCCGATGATCCGCGACAGGAACAGCGCGGTCAGCGAGTCGGCCCGCGCGAATGCGAAGTACGCGGCGGCGCTTCCCAGCAAGCCCAGGATGAGGATTGGACGGCGCCCAACGCGGTCGGAGAGCCGCCCCCACAGCGGTGCCATCACCAGCTGGACCACGGAGTAGACGGAGATGAGAAGGCCGACCTCGAGGCCCTGGGCGCCGAAGCCGCGTGCATACAGGGGGAGGATCGGCAGGACGATCCCGAAGCCGATCAGATCGACCAGTACCGTCAGAAAAAGGAATCCGAGGCGGTGGCCACCTCCGCCCGTGCCCCCCCGCATCGTCAGTCCGTCCGCGTGGTCAGTTGCGGGGCTCTTCACCCTGGCCGGAGTCGTCCTCCGTTCCGGCCTTGAGCGATCCCTTGAAGTTGCGGATGCCGTCGCCTATTCCCTTGGCGACCAACGGGATCCGCTTGGCCCCGAAAACCAGGACCAGGGCAAAAAGTATGAGGAGGATTTTCAGGGGACCTATGCCCATGGCGTTTCTTCCCGTCCCCCGGCGCCACGCGGACGCGCCCGGTGCTCGCGTGGATTCGTCCACGGCCTGCTATTCACGGAGCAGATCCTTGGCGATAGTCTGCAGCTGCATGTTGTCGGTTCCTTCGTAGATCGTGCCGATCTTGGAGTCGCGGTAGAGCTTCTCGACGGGGTATTCCCGAGTGAAGCCGTACCCACCGTGCAGATCGATGCACCGGGAAGATACCCTCTGAGCCATACGGGACGCGAACAGCTTCGCCATGGCGGCCTCGCGCAGGAAGCGCGCACCATGGTCCTTGAGCCGCGCGGCGTTGTAGACCATGAGCCGGGCCGCCTCGATCTCCATGGCCATCTGGGCGAGCTGGAACTGCACGCCCTGGAACTCCGCCACCGGATGTCCGAACTGTTCCCTTTCCTGTACATACCTGAGCGTATGGTCGAAGGCCCCCTGGGCCAGCCCCACCATCTGCGCACCGATCCCGATCCGCCCCTCGTTGAGCGTCTCGATCGCGACCTTGTAACCCTTGCCCACATCGCCCAGCACGTTCTCCGCCGGAACCCGCACGTCGTCCAGGATCAGCTCGGTTGTCGAGGAGGCCCGAATGCCCAGCTTGTCCTCCTTCTTGCCCACCGCAAATCCCGGCATGTCCCTCTCGACCAGAAAGGCGGTGATCCCCTTGTGCCGCAGTTCCGGCTGCACATTGCCGAACACGATGTACAGGCCCGCCTCGCCGCCGTTGGTGATCCACAGCTTCCGACCGTTGAGCACCCAGTCGTTCCCGTCGAGGACGGCTCGCAGCGCGAGGGCGAACGCGTCGGATCCGCTTCCGGCCTCGGACAGAGCGTAGGCCCCGACGGTCCCCGCCGCGAGCCTGGGGAGGTAGCGACTCTGCTGCTCGGGTGTCCCCCAGCGGAGGAGCGCGTTGTTCATCAGGGTATTCTGAACATCCACCAGCACGGCGACGGAGGGATCGACCCGCGACAGTTCCTCGACCACGAGCGTCGCGGTGAACAGGCTGCTGCCGAGACCCCCGAAGTGCTCGGGGATCTCGATCCCCATCACTCCCATCTCGAAGAGCATGGAGATCAGATCGGAGTCGATTTCCCCCGCCTCCTCCATCCGCGGCACTCGCGGCGCCACTTCCGACTCCGCGAACTCGCGAACGGCGTCTCGGAACATGACCTCGTCTTCGCTCAGCGTTGTGAGCGCTGGGGGGTGCGCCAGCGTAGTCATTCCAGGTGCGGGTCCTCCGTTCGGCGCGGCCGTGCAGGGGTGGTTTCTCGGGAATAGTAATCTAACCGGCCCCACGATGTTCCGCCCCGGTGCTTGACGCCCTCGCCGGGTGCGGCTTTTATTGTCTCGCCCCCATTTCAACGCACACCGAATCCACCGGAGAAGGCAATGTCTGACGTCCCTGACGGACTCAGGTACACCACCGAACACGAATATCTCAAGGAGGCGGACGAACTCGATGTCTTTTACATCGGAATCACCGACTACGCCCAGGGCGAACTGGGCGACGTGGTGTACGTGGAGCTGCCCGAACCCGGCGACACCTTCGCGCCCATGGAGACCTTCGGCACGATCGAGGCGGTCAAGGCGGTGAGCGACCTCTACTGCCCCGTGGCGGGCGAGATCGTGGCCGTCAACGAGGCCCTCGACGACGATCCCGGGCTCGTCAACACCGATCCCTACGGGGAAGGCTGGATGGTCAAGCTGCGCGTCGAGGACGCCTCCGAGCTGGATGGCTTGATGGACGGTGCCGCGTACGAAGCCCTCATCGGCGACTAGCAGCCCATGCCCACCCCCGTCCACCACCGCCCGGACTTTCTCGCCCGCCACCTGGGGCCTGCCCCCGGGGACATCCGCGAAATGCTCGCGACCGTCGGCTGCGAGACCCTCGACGACCTCATGGAAGAGGCGGTGCCGTCCTCGATTCGGCTCCGCTCCCCCCTGCGCATCCCGGAGGCGGTTCCGGAGGCCGAGCTGATCCGGCGGCTGCGGGAGATCGCGGCCGAGAACGAGATCTGGCGGAGCTACCTGGGGATGGGGTATTCCGGCACCATCACGCCCGGGGTCATCCAGCGGAACATCCTGGAGAATCCGGGCTGGTACACGCAGTACACGCCCTACCAGGCCGAGATTGCGCAGGGGCGGCTGGAGGCGCTCCTGAACTTCCAGACCACGGTGATCGACCTCACCGGGCTGGAGATCGCCAATGCGTCGCTTCTTGACGAGGCCACCGCCGCCGCCGAGGCCATGTTCATGCTCTACGGGGTGGCGCGGCGGCGTGGTGGGCGCGCCTTCCTGGTCGCCGAGGATTGCCATCCCCAGACGATCGGGGTGGTGAGAACCCGGGCCGAGCCGCTGGGGATCGAGGTGAGGGTGGGGCCGGCCGGCGACTTCGCCTTTGCCGAGGACGTCTTCGGCGTTCTCGTGCAGTACCCCGCGACGGACGGTGGCGTGCACGACTACGGCTCGCTCTGCGAAGCGGCGCACGCGGCCGGCAGCCACGTGGTCGTGGCCGCGGACCTGATGTCACTGCTGCTGCTCACCCCGCCGGGGGACTTCGGCGCGGATGTAGCGGTGGGGAGCGCCCAGCGGCTCGGGGTGCCGATGGGGTACGGGGGCCCGCACGCCGCCTACATCGCGTGCCGCGAGCGTTTCAAGCGGCAGCTCCCCGGGCGGATCATCGGGGTCTCGGTGGACTGCCACGGCAACCGGGCCCTGCGCATGGCGCTCCAGACGCGCGAGCAGCACATCCGGCGCGAAAAGGCCACCTCGAACATCTGCACCGCGCAGGTCCTGCTGGCGGTGATGGCGGGGATGTACGCCGTCTACCACGGACCCGGGGGACTGCGCCGGATCGCGCAGCGCATCCACAAGCAGACGGCCACCCTCGCGCGCGGCCTGGTGGCGGCCGGCAACGAGATCCTGCACGACGTCTACTTCGATACGCTGCGAGTGCGCCCGGCGTCGACAGTCAGGGAGATCCTTTCAGTCGCCCGCGCCGCACGCATCAACCTGCGCGACTTCGGGGACGGCACGGTGGGGGTCGCGCTCGACGAGACCGTCACCCCCGCCGACCTGGACGACCTGCTCGCCGTCTTCGGCGCATCCCGCGGCGCGTCCCGGATGGCCGCCACCTTCGAGCCGCCCCCCTACCCGGCTGCCTTCGCCCGCGCCAGCGGCTACCTGAGCCATCCCGTCTTCAGTTCCCACCACTCGGAGACGGAGATGCTGCGGTACATCCACCGACTCGAGTCGCGCGACCTCTCGCTGAACACGAGCATGATCCCGCTGGGTTCGTGCACGATGAAGCTGAACGCCACCACCCAGATGACCCCGGTCACGTGGCCCGAATTCGGCGCGCTGCACCCGTTCGCGCCGGTTGAGCAGGCCAGGGGCTACAGCGGCATCATCGCCGATCTCAAGGGCTGGCTCGCCGAGATCAGCGGGCTTCCGGCCGTGTCCCTGCAGCCCAACTCGGGCGCGCAGGGCGAGTACACCGGCCTCCTGGTGATCCGGGCGCGGCACCGGGCCCGTGGACAGGCGCACCGCGACATCTGCCTGATCCCGTCGTCGGCCCACGGTACCAATCCTGCGAGCGCCGTGCTCGCCGGCATGAAGGTGGTGGTGGTCCGTTGCGACGAGCGCGGCAACGTCGACGTGGAGGATCTGGCCGCGAAAGCGCAGGCCCACAGCCATCGGTTGGCGGCCGTCATGGTCACCTACCCCTCCACCCACGGCGTCTTCGAGGAGGAAATCCGCCGGATCTGCGACATCGTCCACGGGCACGGAGGATACGTGTACCTGGACGGCGCCAACCTCAACGCGCAGGTCGGTCTCTGCCGCCCCGGCGATTACGGCGCGGACGTCATCCACATCAACCTCCACAAGACCTTCGCGATCCCGCACGGCGGCGGCGGCCCCGGCATGGGCCCCATCTGCGCGACCGCGGAGCTGGCCCCGTACCTGCCCGGCCACCCGGTCGTCCCCACCGGCGGCGCGTCGGCGATCACGCCCGTCGCGGCCGCGCCCTGGGGCAGTGCGAGCATCCTGCTCATCTCCTGGGCCTACATCGCCCTGCTGGGCCGGGAGGGCGTGACCGAGTCGACCCGCACGGCGATCCTGAGCGCAAACTACATGGCCACCCGCCTCGAGGAGCACTTCGATGTCCTCTACTGGTGGGGAGCCGGGATGGGCCGCGTCGCCCACGAGTTCATCATCGACCTGCGCCCTCTGAAGCGGGCGACCGGCATCACCGAGGAGGACGTGGCCAAGCGCCTGATGGACTACGGCTTCCACGCGCCGACGATCGCCTTCCCGGTCCCCGGCACGATGATGATCGAACCCACGGAGAGCGAAGCGAAGACCGAGCTGGACCGCTTCTGCGCCGCGCTGATCTCCATCCGCGCGGAGATCGAGCAGGTCGAGCTGGGCCTCCAGGACCGGCAGGACAACGCGCTCAAGAACGCCCCGCACACGGCGGCCACGGTGACGGCCGACCAATGGGAACACGGATATACGCGCAGCCAGGCGGTGTTCCCCGCCCCGTGGCTCCGGGACCACAAGTTCTGGCCCCATGTGGGGCGCGTGAACAACGCGCACGGAGACCGGAACCTGGTCTGCGCCTGCGAACCGATCGAGGCGTACATGGATGCCGAAACGGCGGACCGCTGAGCGATCCGACCGACACTCAGAACCAAGGAGCAAAGCAGGTGGCCAAGCTGACATATCATGGGCAATCGACCTTCACCGTGGAGACGGACGACGGGACCCGGCTCGTGATCGACCCGTTTTTCGACGACAACCCGGTGTCGGACATCAAGCTCGCCGACGTGGGCAAGGTGGACTACGTCCTCTGCACTCACGGGCACTACGACCACTTCGTCGACGCGATCCCCCTGTGCCGGGAGACGGGGGCCACCCTGATCGCCACCTTCGAGATCGTCTCCTTCGCGGAGACCCAGGGGATCACCAATGGCCACCCGATGCACATCGGCGGCGGCTTCGACTTCCCCTTCGGGCGCGTGAAGATGACCGCGGCTCTGCACGGGGGGCAGGTCCACGGCGATGTGACCGGCCAGTTCACCACGCTGCCGGGGGGATTCCTGATGCACCTGGACGGGAAGCGGATCTACCACGCGGGCGACACGGCGCTCCTGCTCGATATGCAGCTCCTGCGCGGCAAGGTGGACGTCGCGATCCTGCCCATCGGGGACAACTTCACGATGGGGCCGGAGGACGCGGCCGAAGCAGTCGGGTTCATCGAGCCGGAGGTCGTGATCCCGATGCACTACAACACCTGGCCGCTGATCGAGCAGGACCCCGAGCGTTTCCGCGACCTCGTGGGGGACCGTGCCCGCGTTGAAGTCATGCAGCCTGGAGATGTCTACGCCCCCTGAGGCGGGGCCGGACGCGGGACTGTTTTGGGGCTGAAGCAGCCGATGAAACCGGGCCTGTCCTGGCGGATCATCTCGGACGGGGCGCTGTCCGGCGCGGCCAACATGGCCCGGGACCACGCGCTCGCGCAGGCGTTGCGGCCCGGCACGGGGATCGTGCGCTTCTACCGCTGGTCGCCCGCGACGCTCTCGCTGGGGCGCAACGAGCCCGTCACCGCGGGATATCGCGACTTCCTGCGTAACCATCCCGAGATCGGCGTGGTCCGGCGCCCGACCGGAGGCCGCGCGGTGATCCACGACCGCGAGCTGACCTATGCTGTGGCCCTGCCGGCGCGCGCCTACGGGGGCCCGCGCCAGGCCTACCGGAAGCTGAACGAAGGACTCGTGGAAGGATTGCGGCGCCTGGGCGTCGAGGCGGTCGCGGCGGCGGGGTCGGCCCTGCCGCCAGACGCGGGCCCCTGCTTCATGGAGCCGTCGGAAGGAGAGGTGGTGGTGTGGGGCCGCAAGCTCGTGGGAAGCGCGCAGGTGCGCATCGGGGGGGCGGTGCTCCAGCACGGTTCCGTGCTGCTGGTGGCTGACCAGAGCCCGCTGCTGGGGGTTACTCCTGGGAACGGAGGCGCGGCGCCTGACAACGGCAGCCGCGGCGGCCACCGGCGAGCGTCGGCCGGCCCGATCACGCTGGCGGAGGTGCTGGGTCAAACGCCGACATGGGAGCAGCTTGTTGACGGTTTCAGCCGCGGATTCGCCCGTGCACTGGGTGGAGATTGGGCGCCGGGCGCGTTGACGGACGAGGAACGAAGGCTGGCGCGCGAACTGGAAGACAGGTACGGTTCGGCGGCGTGGACGTGGCGGCGCACACGTCAGGGTTGACAGTACCGCGGATGCGTCACATTATGGCAAGCCGTTGCGATGCGGGGCGGCAAGCCCCAGAATCCGAGGTCGCGCACGGTCGCGCGGCCAACAACAACCGTCAGCACAGGATCGAAATCGGGAGGTTTCCTTGGCCAGCTTGATGAACGTGTACGCTGCACTCCTTCAGCTCCCGGGCGTAGAACCCCCGGACGTCACCTTCACAGAGTGGGTGGCGCAGACCTGGGAAGATGCGGGCGATCCCATGCGGTGGCCGCTGCTTGCCTGCATCATCGTGGGATTCATCGTGATCATCTGGAAGCTGATCGACATCTTCCGGAAGGGTGGAGCCACGAAGAGAATCCTGCGTGAAGTCGACGAGCTCCTCGCCCAGCAGCAGATCAAGGAGGCGCTCGAGGTCACGCGCGAGTCCAACTCCCCCGCCGCCAACATCCTGCATGCGGGGTTGGAGCGGCGCGACGAGGGTGCCGAGCGCGTCATGAAGGCGATCGAGAACCAGGGACTGATCGAGCTTTCCAAGCTGGAAAGTGGACTGGTGATTCTGGCCACGCTGACCAACGTGGCGCCGCTTCTGGGCTTCCTCGGAACGGTAATGGGGATGATCGCCGCCTTCCAGGCCATCGAGCTCGCGGGCGAGGTGGACGCCATCACGGTCGCTCGAGGGATCAAGATCGCCCTGACCACGACCGCGGCGGGGCTGGCCATCGCGATCCCGGTGAGCATCGCGCACAACTTCTTCGTCTCCCGGATCGATCACCTCGTGATCGACATGGAGGAGTCGGCCCAGAAGATGATCGACGCGCTGTTCGCGATGCAGAGCGACAAAGCTGCTGGTGGGGCCTGATTCCACGGGCTGACAACAGCCTGACAATAACCACGGGAATGGCGAGAGCGGCCGCTCGGTTCGGAATTGCGGCCGCTCTCGCTGCCGTTTCCATGCCCCTGACCCTCTCGGGGCAGAACATTCCCGGGGCGGCAGATGTCGTTATGCCGGATTCGGTGCGCCGCCACCTCGGCGACGGTCGCTACTGGAGGGCCAGTCTGGCCCTGCGCGCCCATCTGGAGCCGCTCGCTTCCGCCCCGCTCGCCGCGCGCATGGTGCTGGCCGAGGCCGAGGCCGGTTGGAAGAACTGGAACGGAGCGGTAGCGGCGCTCTCTGCGGGTAGCCAGGACACCGCCCAGGCTCCGGCCCGCGTCTGGTACCTGCTGGGGATCGCGCGCGAGGCCGCCGGTGACAGAGCGGGGGCTGCGGCCGACCTTCGGCGCTTCCTCGCCGCCGCTGGCCCGGACTCCCGCGAGACGCTGGTAGCCCGAACGCGCCTGGCCGGCCTGCTGGCCAGCAGCGCCGCACCGGAGGATGCCGCACCCGTTCTGGAGGAGCTGCGCGCCCGTTCCCCCGTGGTGGCCGGCTGGGCCGCACTCGCCGTGGCCCGGGTGCATGCGGCGCAGGGCCGCGCGGAGGCGGTGCCGGAGGCGCTCGCCCTGATCGTGGAGCCGGCGGTTCGCCGACGAGGCTGGTCGCTGGAGTCGGACGCCTGGGCGACCGCGGGCGATACGGCGCGGGCCCTGGAGGCGCTGGCGAGGGCGGAGACCGAAGATGGCACGGAAACGCTCCCGCGGGTCCCGTTTCTCGCCAGGCAGTGGCGCTACAGGCTTGCCCTGGCGGACTCCGCGGGGGCGGTGGACGCGATGGAGGCGCTGCTGCGCGAAACCACCACCGGAAACGAAGCGTTGGCCGCCGCGAAGGCCCACTGGAAGGTAGCGAGGGACTCCGGCCCGGACATCCTGCGCCTCGTCGCGCGCGCCCATGCGAACGGTGGGGAGTTCGGCACGACGGTCATCGCCTGGCGCCTCGTGGCCGAGAGAGGCGGCGTCCTCAGCGAGCGGGAACGCCTCGCCGAGGCTCGCGCCTTCACCGGCAGCGGCGCCCTCGACGCCGCCATCACGGCATACCGGCCGCTGGCCGAGTCGGACGACCCCGCCATCGCGGCCACCGCCCTGCAGGAGTGGGCGAGCGTCCGGACCCGGCAGGGGCGGCACGGCGATGCACGGACCGTGCAGGGGTGGCTCGTGGAGCGATATCCCGCCAGCGCCGGGGCGCTGGACGTCATCTTCTTCCGGGCCGACGACCACCAGGACGCGGGCCGTCTCGACGACGCGATCGATCACTACAGTCAGGTCGTGTCGATGTCTTCCGGTGCGGACCGCGCGGGGCTGTCGCGGATGCGGTGGGGGCAGATCCACCTGGGCCGCGGCGAGCCCGGGGCCGCCGCCGAAGTCTACGGCGCCTACCTGGAGGAATTCCCCGACGGGCGGCGCTGGGAGGAAGCTAGCTACTGGGGCGCGCACACCGCCCGGGCCGCCGGCGACACGGCCCGGGCCGCGCAATGGCTGGATCGGCTCCGCCGCGAAAGCCCCTACTCGTACTACACCTTCCTGGCCGGTCTGGAGGAGGGCGGCACGTCCCCCTTCGGCCCACCGCCCCAGGGCTGCCTGGTGCCGCCCCCGCCCGACTGGCTGGCGCGGGAGCTGGAGGTGCTGGCCACGCTCGAGGAAGCGGGCCTGGAGGAAGGCGCCGAGGCCCATGTGGCCGCGATGCGAACCGCCGTGTGGGACTCCGACGAACTCGTGCTCAGGCTGGGCGCCTCCCTCAACGAGGCCGGGCGCACGGTGGACGGCATCCGCCTGGGGTGGGAGCTGCGGAACCGCGAGCGCGATTGGGACTGCGCGCTGCTGCGCGTCGTCTATCCCTTCCCCTACCGGGAGTTGCTCACGTCGCGTGCCGAAGAGCTGGGGCTGGATCCGTACCTCGTCGCCGGCCTCGTACGGCAGGAGAGCGCCTTCCACCCGTCGATCATGTCGTCCGCCGGCGCGATCGGTCTCATGCAGGTCATGCCCGCCACGGGCAGACAGCTCGCGCGCGCGAGCGGGGTCCGCGACTTCACCACCGAGACCCTCGAGAACGCGGAGGTGAACGTCCACCTGGGCACCCGCTTCCTTGCCGAACTGTTCGAGCGTTACGACGGAGACGTCCCCATCTTCCTGTCGGCCTACAACGCCGGCCCCACCCGTGCCAATCGCTGGCGGCGCCTGCCCGAGGCCGCGGACCCGCATCGCTTCACGGAGCGGATCCCCTTCACGGAGACGAGAGGCTACGTCAAGAACGTAGTAAGGAACAGGGCGCTGTACCGTTGGCTTTACAGCGGCGGCGACCAGGGCCCCGGGAACCCCGGCTCCGGGGAGGATGACGAATGATCGAGACACAGGGCCTCACACGCACCTTCGGCCAGACCGTCGCGGTCAGGGATCTGGACCTGCGTGTGGAGCCCGGGGAGATCGTCGGATTCCTGGGGCCCAACGGTGCCGGCAAGTCGACCACCGTGAAGATCCTGACCTGCATGATCAGGCCGACGAGCGGGTCGGCGCGCGTCGCGGGCTTCGACGTCCAGCAGGACGCGATGGAGGTCAAGCGCCGCCTGGGGTACGTGCCGGAGGCGGGCGCGCTCTACGAGACGCTGACCGCGGGCGAGTACCTCGGGATGGTGGCCAACCTGCGCGGCATCGAGGGGAAGCACGCACACAGAAAGATCGGCGAGCTTCTCGGCCTCTTCGACATCCTCCCGGTACGCAACAAGCGCCTCGCCGAGTTTTCCAAGGGGATGAAGCAGAAGGTTCTGATCAGTGCGGCCCTGATCAGCAACCCCGAAGTGCTTTTCCTGGACGAGCCGCTGAACGGCCTGGACGCGAACGCCGCACTGGTGATGAAGCAGCTGCTGCGCGAACTGGCGTCGCAGGGCCGCACGATCCTCTTCTGCTCACACATCCTGGAGGTCGTGGAGCGGATCTGCACCCGCATCGTGATCATCAACGAGGGGCGCACCATCATGGACGGCACCGCGGTGGAGATCGCCGCCCGGACCGGCACCTCGACGCTGGAAGAGGCCTTCGCCGAACTCACCGGCGTGCGTGACGCGACGGAAGTGACGCGCGACCTGCTGGCCGCGCTCGGATCGTCGAGCGGCGAGGCCACGCGGCCGTGACGGCGCAATAATCATGCGGCGAGTGGTCGAGGCCTTCGGCGCCGACTACGTGCAGTGGCGCGCCCTGACGCGCGTGATGCTCAAGTCCGACTTTCGGGGGGCGAGCGGTCTGAACATGGGCTCCACGGCCGCGAGCAGCAGCGGCAAGGGGCACATGATCAGGTCGACGATCATGTACTTCCTCATGGGGATCTGGGTGGCCATGATCGTCGGCTATACAGCCTGGGCGGCGGGGACCGACTCGGCGGAGATCGTCCACCGCGGAACGCTGCTTGGCGGCACGGTCGGGCTCACTATGGTCGGCGTGATCGTCGGCATGGCAGTCCTCATGGACTTCCAGTCGGTGGTGATCTCCCCGACCGACTACGACATTCTGGCTCACCAGCCCGTCTCCTCCCGTACCTACTTCCTCGTCAAGCTGACCAACGTGCTGGTCTATACCCTGGCCATCGGTGCGCTGGTCGGAGGAGTGGCCACGTTCCCGGTTCTGTTCCTCGCCGGACCCCTGGCTGCGGTGGGGTGGGTGGTGGGTCTGGGCGGGATCACGGTAGCCACGACCCTGACGACGGTCTGTTGCTACGCCGCACTGCTGCGCCTGGTGAGTCCGCACCGGTTGCGGCGGGCGCTGTCCTACGTCCACCTCGTTCTCATGCTCGCGGTTTTCACCGCGCCCCTCTTGTTGACCGAGACGCTGGAGCCGGTGTTCGAAATCGCGCAGGAGCAGGGCGGCATCCCGACGCCCCCGTGGCTCATCCTGGCTCCCCCGGCATGGTTCGCGAGCTTTCTTGCCCTCGCTGCGGGGGAATGGAACGTGGCCTATCCGGTTGCGGCTCTGGCCAGCGTCGCGAGCATCGCGGTCCTGCTCCACTATGCGCGCTCCAGGCTCTCTTTCGCGTATGCGGAGAGTCTCTCGCAGATGACCACGTTGAGCCGGCCAGACGTCAAGTCCGCCGCTCCCGGGCACTCCGGCCGATCGCGCCTCCCACGCGAACTGAGCGTCGTCGCCACGCTGGTGCGGGGCCAGTTCCGCGACGACCTGACCTTCAGGCTCGGTGTGCTGGGCATGCTGCCCGCGACACTCATGTACTTCTTCCTCGCGGTGCGCAACGGCCCACTGCCCGACCCCTTCGTCGAGTTCGGACTGTACCCGATGGGACTGGGGCTGCTGCACTTCGCGGCGATCGGCTTCCCCCTGGCCATGCTGGAAACCCTTTTTCGCAGCGAGTCGTTCCCGGCGTCCTGGATCTTCTTCGCGGCCCCGGTCGACCGCGCCAAACTGGTGGTGAACTCGGGCCTCTGCGTCACGGTCCTTTTCATCGCCCCCTACATGCTCGTCTTCCTGGGCATCTTCGCCTGGTCCTTCGGCGACCTGTGGCATGCGGTCGCGCACACGCTCGTCCTCGGCCTGATCGCGCATCTTGCCATTCAGCTGCTCCTCCTGGTCGCCCCGCGCCTGCCGTTTTCGCAGCCACCCAAGAAGGGCGGCAGGATGACCAGCCTGATCGGGATGATCGTGGTCGGCATGGTGATCGCGGTCTTCCTGCCGCTGGCCAACGGGCTGGCCTATTCCCGCACGGCGTTCACGATCGCGTACATCGGGGTGCTGGCGCTTGCGGGCGTTCTGATGCCGCGAGCCGTGCGGAGGGGGGTGCGGGCGAGGGTGGAGCGGCTGGAGTTTGCGGGCTGAACCCAAGGAGTTTCTTGAGAGCAACATAGCGTGGGGATTATGATATGCACCATTGAGGTAATGTATGACTCGCGGGGCCTTGTTGATTGATGTAGAGCCTTGGAGAACGCGCAATGTCCTTTGTCACGGCGATCGGCCTCTTCCTGGAGGCCTGTCCAGGCCCTCCCCTGGCCCAGGCAGGGCTGCGTATTGCGGCGCTTCAGCCGGTCGAGGGGATTCCGGAACTCGGCCCGAAAGCGCCCGCAGCCGCGTCGGAGCGGGGGGAACCGGCCGCCGGTCCGTACCTGTCGTCGGCTCAACAAGTCGGGAAGCGCCTGGAGTGCCGTCCGGAATACTTGGCTAGAGCCGCCGGGAAGCATGGGTACTTCTTCACCAGAGCGTTGCGCTGGATGCGGTTCCTCCATGCGATGGCGCTGCTGGCCGAGGGATGCCGGGTGGAGACGGTGGCGTACCGGCTCGGCTTCAGCGACATCGCGGGCTGGAGCCGATTCACGAAGCGGTTGGTGGGACGAAGCCGCAGCCAGCTGCCGGTGGTTCCCCTGGAACTCTGGGTGCGCAAGGCCATGGACGACGTTTTTTTCGGGGTTCCGGCGTGCGTTGCGCCAGGTGGTGGGGGAACGAAGGGGCGGAAATGACAACAAAAGGGGCGGAAATGACATGTCGGGAGGGGTTGCGGGGGCTCATCTTGCGGGAACCGGTGGAAATGCCGCCGGGTGGACACCCATCCCGACAGGGGGAGGAAGCAAGATGATGTATGCGCGTAAGCAATCCCGGGTAGTCAGCCGCAACACCACTCTGACGGACGCCTCGCGCAGACACATTCCAGACCTGTGCCACATCTCGCGATCGGTCATGAAGCTCTGGTCCGCCGCGTTCGTGGGCCTCTTCCTAGCCATTAGCCTCGCGCGGCCGGTGGACGCCCAGGAGGAGATCTACTGTGGTATGTGTGTAACTGAGGAAGAGGGTGCGACGCACTGGGCGCAAAACTCATGGATGCCTGACGGGTGGTTCGGGGCAGTGGACGAGGATGGAGCGAGCGCGACCGGCTTTCACATCAGCAAGAACTTGCCCGACTCGTGTAAGGTGGTGCACGAAGACTGCCCGGGCACCATCTTCGCCGCACTCACAGATGCCATAATGGATGCAGCCTCCCGTTCGGACGTGGCAGCCTTGGCCAGCTTGGTCAATGACCCTGCTGTGAGTGTCTTCGGAGCACGTAGCGCCATTCAAGTCGCTTCCTGCAATCCAGACTTGGTTTCCGCTCACGTCCCCGTCAACGGTGAGTTCCTGCAGTCCGTTCAATTGGCCGCCGCCGAACTCTCGGACCGCTCGGATGTGGCTGATGACCCTGGCCTTCGACGATGAACCCCAAGTCCCGGGTCAAACAGGCCACAATCCTTGCCTCGGTCGGGGCGCAGGCCATCGCTGCCTTCTCCCTGTCCGCCCAAGACACCGTCACCGTAGCGGGCGACGACCTCATATGCATTGACTGCGTAATCACGCTGGACACCGTCGTCACTATCGGGGGGCTTGACGGACCCGGGTTAGACGTGATCCAGCAAAGCTCGAAAGTGGCTGTTGACCGCCAAGGTAGAATCCTTGTGTACTGGAGCCGAGTTCCCCGCATCTCGGTATTCGATTCTACAGGCGTCTTCCTGCGTACGATCGGAGGCCCGGGCGAAGGTCCCGGCGAGTATGCCTTAGTCGTTCATGTCGATGCTGGTCCACGCTACATTCATGTGTTTGACATGAGGCGGCGGACCCTCCTCGACTACGAGTTTGTGCCGGTCCGGGCGGACGTCCGACGACAGAACTTCCCGCGCAGGTCAGTTACAGCGTCACGGAGTCCGACGACATCGTTTTTTCTGCCGACCTGCGCACACGGGACGCAGTCGGGCACCCGCTTCACATGCTGACGCCATCGGGGGAACTTTCGTCCCATGGCGGCCACGGGCGCGTATATCGAGGGCCGAGTTCGGATGGATTGCAGTCTTTGTCCGGGACCGACGGGCGGTTGTGGGTCGCACCGGTCTATCCCAACAGGCTGGTGGAATGGGATTGGGATGTGGCGGGGGAGCCGACGATGCGCAGGGTCATCGACCGGGCCGTCGAGGAGTTCGATCGTCATGACCCGGAGCGGTGGCCGGGACCCAGAAACGCGGGGACCATGCTTGACCAGCACGGACTCTGGATAGTGTGGCGCGCACCCGACCCGGATTGGGACCCGGACAAGTTCCAGAACCCGACGGGAGAGCCGAGGGAAACCGTTGTCGACAGTTGGGTGGATCTCGTTGATCCATCGAGCGGGCGGACGATCGCACGCCGGGGGATCGAGGGCGGATATCTGAAGGGGTTTTCCAGCGGCTCGCGATACGTGGTTGCGTACGAAGAGTCGGAGGCCGGGGTACCGTACCTTCACCTGACGAGATTGGTCCTGAGCCGGGCCGTCCGGTAGTTTGATGGCAGGGCTTCCAGATACATGGGGACAGTGTCCAGCCGCAGGGGGTGCTTGAACCAACGGGGGCGTGGCTGCTATTGGCTGCGGTGGAAGGCGTGGGCGTGTGGTCCGCCACAAGTGACCGGTATGTCTTGCGAAGGCACATGTGGCCGGGCGGGACCGTGGTGGATTCCCTGGTCGTGAACCGCGATTGGTTTCGGGGTCCCGAAGGCTGGGACGCACTTCTCTACGGGCTCCAGGCGGACAGCAGGGGATTGATCTGGGCCGCGGGGGTCGCGCCGGAGGACGAGCTGTCCGTCGTGATTCTGGAGGCGTTGCTGGTGGCGCGGGAATGACTCCGCCGGATCGTGGAACCCTGATGCCGCGCCGGGCCTGGCAGCAACCCGAAGACCCCGCCGCTACATCAGAGTTGTGGAGGCTGCACACTCTGAAATGATGACCCATGACGTAACGACCCACCGGTTCGAGCCAGGCACCCGGCTCCTCCTGCCCCTGTCGGGAGCGGCCCTTCTCCTGCTGGCATGCTCCGGCCGCACCCCCGACACCACGGACCAGGATCCCGGCGCACCCGGCGCGGTGCACCTGACGACGGGCGAAGCGATCGCGACATTCGCTTCCGTCGGCCGGCTCGTCCTGGACGACGTGCGCGGGATGGCGCTGGCGGAGGATGGCAAGAGCGTCCACGTCCTCGACACTCACTTTGTCCACCAACTCGACCTGGACGGACGCCTCCTCGCGTCCATGGGTGGGCCGGGGAAGGGTCCGGGGGAACTGGAGGCACCCATCGAAGTCAAGCCGGCCGCCGCCGGTGGCGCGTGGGTCTACGATCCGCCAAATGGGCGGGCGACGCGATACGGCCCGGATTCCTCGGTGGAAGACGAGATTTCGGGGATCGACCACCCGGACGCCCCGTTCGTCGCATTCGGTGACGGCATTCTCGTGGCGGTCGTGCGAAAGCCCAGGGTGTCGGTCACCGGGGCGGACGGCACGCGCGGCTTGCGAAATGCAGTCTACGCGGGGGAGGTGAGCGGGGAGCGGCTGCTGCACTACTACCTCGGTTCGGGCGAGATGCTGGACGTGGAAAGCCCACCGGATGTGCCGGATGCCTTTGTCAGGGACGGGGAGAGGGGCCGGATCGTGGGCTGGAGAATGGCCGCCATATCGCCGAACGAGATCGCCGTGGTGATCGGTGGCAGCGACCTGAGTGCATGGCGCCTGGTGCTCGAGGGCGATGGCGAGCGGATCGATACCATCGTGGAGCTTCCGGTGCCCGCCGACCTGCTGAGAATGGTCCGGGAACGCGCGGCCCTTGGACTGGGCGTCTCCGCAATACCGATCACGAGCGCAACGGTGGTCGGCGAAAGGCTGTGGGTGCTGTTGGCCGAGTTCGACCTCAAACCCCGTTGGGACGGACCTCTGGCGTTCAGCATCCCCCTCGATGGTAGCGCGACTTCCCTTCGCCTCGACCGCGGGGCGGTCAATGCCGGGGGGCAGATCGTGGACCTGATCGTGCTTCCCGACCGCATCGTCGTGGCCACCCGGACCGAGGTGAGCTTCCTGACCGTCCCACCGGCTTGACGCCCCCCGTCCTCCTTCCCATCATGGGACCCCATACAGGCGTCGCTCGCGCCTGGGAGTCGGGCGGCGCACAGGTGAAATCCCCAACTTCGGGAGGGCAGCGGGAATGACGCGAGGGACGGTCAAGTGGTTCAACGATTCCAAGGGCTATGGCTTCATCTCCCGCCCATCGGGCGGAGACGTTTTCGTTCACTTCAGTTCGATTCAGGGCGATGGGTTCCGAACCCTGACCGAGGGCGACGAGGTGGAGTTCGAGGTTCAGGAGACGGACCGGGGCTTGCAGGCGGCCAATGTGATGCGAGCCTGATCCGTCGTCCCGTCCGCCGGGCGCTGTAGGCAGGGGTCGCGGGCGGCGCCACGCACCCATGGACACACCTTCCAAGACCGCCCCCCGGCTCTTCCTGATCGACGCCTACGCGCTGATCTACCGGTCGTTCTTCGCCTTCATCCACCGCCCCCTGACGAACGCGCAGGGCGAAAACACGTCGGCGCCCTTCGGCTTCGCCAACTTCCTCTTCCAGATCCGCGACAACTACCGTCCGGACTACATCGCGATCGTGTTCGATTCGGGGCGGAGCCACCGGGAGGAGCTGTACCCCGAGTACAAGGCGACCCGCGAGAAGATGCCGCGGGAGCTGCGCGACAGCCTTCCCCGGGTGCGGGAGCTGGTGGAGGCGTTCGGGGACCGGGTGATCGCGGTGGACGGGTGGGAGGCCGACGACGTGATCGGGACGCTGGCCGCGCGGGCGGTGGCCGGTGGGCTCGAGGCCGTGATCGTGTCGGGGGACAAGGACTTCCTGCAGCTGGTGGGCGACGGTGTGCACCTGCTCAACCCCGGGCGGGGTGGTCCGCAGGGGGTGGCTGCGGAGTGGGTGGATGAAGAGGGCGCTGGGGCGAAGCTGGGCGTGCCGCCGGGGCAGGTGGTGGACTACCTCGCGCTGGTGGGCGACAGCTCGGACAACGTGCCCGGGGCGCCGGGGATCGGGCCCAAGACGGCCCGCAAGCTTCTCGAGAGCTACGGGACGGTGGAGGAGGTTCTGGACCACGCCGAGGAGGTCACGGCCAAGCGGGCGCGCGAATCGCTGATCGCGAACCGTGAGCAGGTGCTGCTGTCGAAGGAGCTGGTGACGATCCGCACCGATGTCGGTGTAGACGCCGAGATGGAGGATCTGAAGGTGTCGGCGCCGGACAACGAGCGACTGCGCGCATTGTTCGTGGACCTGGAGTTCAGGACGCTGCTGGGCCGGCTGGAGGGAGGTGAAGAGGGGGCGGGGGCCGCGGGTGATGCGGACGCGGGTGCCGGGGGACCGGAGTACGTGCTGGTCAGCGACCCGGAGGAGGTCGAGGCCGTGGCGCGGGCCTGCCGGGAAGCGGAGGTGATGGGCGTGGCTGTCCTCAACCGCACGCTGGTGCCGACTCGGGGTGGGGTGGCGGGGGTGGCGGTGGCGGTAGGGCCCGGGCAGGGCCACTACCTTCCCGTCGGGCACGAGGGCGCGATGTCGCTGGGGCTGGGTGGGGGGGAGGGGGGCGGCGCGGCGAACCTCCCCGCGCTGGACAGCGAGGCCATGGCGCCGCTGCGCGCCGTTCTGGCGGATCCCCGGGTCACGAAGGTCGGGCACGACCTCAAGCGCTCCCTGATCGCCTGCCGGCGCGCGGGACTGGAGCTTGCCGGGCCCTTCAAGGACGTCATGGTGGCGTCCTACGTCCTGGATCCCGGCCGCCGTCACCGCGACCTCGGCGTGCTCGCCACCGACTTCCTGGCGCGGGAGGTCACCGCCCCCGCCAAGGTGCTGGGGACCGGCAAGAAGCGGCGCGCATTCGGCGAGATCGCCGCCGCGGAGGCTCTGTCGTTCGCCTGCGAGCAGGCCGAACTGCCGCTACGGCTCTGGGAGCGGTTCTCGGGCCAGCTGGCCTCGGGGGGGCTGGAGGAGCTCTTCAACGAGCTGGAGACCCCCCTTATCCCCGTGCTGGCCGACATGGAGATGAACGGGGTGGGGATCGACCCCGGCTTCTTCGCGGCGATGAGCGCGCGTCTGGCCGACGAGCTGCGCCTGATCCGCGAGGACATCCACCGGGTCGCAGGGACGGAGTTCAACATCAACTCGACTCCCCAGCTGCGCGAAGTGCTCTTCGACCGGCTGGGCCTGCCCGTCATCAAGCGTACCAAGACCGGCCCCTCCACGGACTCCTCCGTGCTGGAGGAGCTGGCGGTCCAGGGCCACGCGCTGCCGCGCCTGATGATGGACTACCGGATCCTTGAGAAGCTGCGCAGCACCTACGTCGACGCGCTCCCGGCGCTGGTCAACCCGGAGACGCGCCGGATCCACACGACGTTCAACCAGGCGGTTGCCGCGACCGGCCGTCTGTCATCCTCCGACCCCAACCTGCAGAACATTCCCGTCCGAACCTCGGTCGGCCGCGAGATTCGCAAGGGGTTCATCGCCCCCGAGGGTGCTCTCCTGCTGACTGCGGACTACTCCCAGATCGAGCTTCGCATCCTGGCGCACTTTTCCGACGACGAAGTGTTCGTGCGGGCTTTCAGGGAGGGGAAGGATGTCCACCGGGAGACCGCGGCCGTGATCTTCGCCGTGCCCGCCGACGAGGTCACCGGAGCGATGCGCGACCAGGCCAAGACGGTGAACTTCGCCACGCTCTACGGTCAGGGGCCCTTCGGCCTGGCCCGGCAGCTGGCGATCTCGATGGACGACGCGAAGCGATTCATCGCGCAGTATTTCGAGCGGTTCGCGGGCGTGCGGCGCTTCCTGGACGAACAGGTCGCGCAGGCGAAGGAGCTGGGGTACGTCGCCACCCTGATGGGGCGGCGGCGCCAGATCCCCGAACTGCGCGCGAGGGCGTGGAACGTGCGCCAATTCGGCGAGCGGGTGGCACAGAACACGCCGATTCAGGGGACCGCGGCCGACCTCATCAAGGTGGCGATGATCCGCATCCGGGAGCTGCTGGGCGGCGATCCCGATGTCCGCATGGTCCTCCAGGTCCACGACGAGCTCGTCTTCGAGGTGGCCGAGGGCCGCGTGGACGAGGTGAGCGGGGCGGTGGTGGAGGTGATGGAGTCGGCGATGGAGCTGAAGGTGCCGCTGCGCGTGGATGTAGGAGCCGGGAGGACCTGGTACGACTGCAAGGGGTGATCCCGGTCCCAGCCGGACATGCGGGCGCCCCCGAAATCGGCTTCGACACCGGCCGCCGCGAAATCCGTCCCATCCAGCCATGTATGCGCCCCTCGCCACCCCCCACCTTGTTGGCGCAACACTCGACCGGGCCTACCGGCGGAGCGGCGTCACCTCAAACGGCTTCCGCGTCCGCACCGGCCCGGTGACCAGTCCACAACCTGGAAACGGAGGACCGTCCCGTGAGCCGCTCGGTAAACAAGATCATTCTCGTGGGAAACGTGGGTAGCGACCCCGAAGTGCGCATCACCAGCGCGGGCGTGAAGGTGGCTCGCATCTCCCTGGCCACCAACTGGAGGACAGGGGGGGAGGATCCGGAGGAGCGCACCGATTGGCATCGCGTCAATCTGTGGGGCCGGCTGGCGCAGGTGGCCGAGGACTACGTGGCCAAGGGTGACAAGCTCTTCGTGGAGGGATACCTCCAGTACGATTCCTACGAGCGCGACGGCGTGACGATCCCGACGGCGGAGGTCCGGGCCAGGGAGATGGTGATGCTCACCCCGCCGGGGGGCGAAGCCTGACCGACTGCGTCAGTGCGCGGTCCAGAATCCCGAGAGGGAGTCGCCCTGCGGGCTTTCGCGGAGCTTCTCGAAGGCCCGGTTGCGGATCTGGCGGATGCGCTCGCGGGTGACGCCCAGCAGTGATCCGATCTCCTCCAGGGTGCGTTCCTCGCCGTCGTCGAGGCCGTAGTAGAGGTACAGGATCTTGCGCTCGCGCTCGGTCAGGTAGCTGTCGAACATGTTCTCCAGGTACGAGCGGCGCGCGATCGCCTCCACGTCCTCCTCGATCTCGGTCCCGTCCACGCCGGCGAAGCGCTCACCGAAGCTGGCACTGTCGCGGTCGCCCCGGTCGAGGGGGGCGTCCAGGCTGAGTTCGGCGGCGGCGACACGGCGGAGCGCCCGGACCGTATCCAGGGGCTCCCCCATCTCGCGGGCGAGTTCCTGGTCGGTCGGGGATCGGCCAAGCTGCTGCGTCAGGCTGGTGTTGGTGCGCGCCAGCCGCGCGAGGTTGGAGTTCTGGTTGAGCGGAATGCGGACCGAGCGGGTCTGCTCGGCCAGGGCCTGCAGCACCGTCTGCCGGATCCACCACACGGCGTAGGAGATGAACTTCACCCCCTTGTCGGGGTCGAATTTCTTCACCGCCTTCAGGAGCCCCTCGTTGCCGATGCAAACCAGCTCCGCGAGTCCGAGGCCGCGCCCCTGGTACTTCTTCACGTAGGAGATGACAAAGCGGAGGTTCGCGGTGACGAGGCGCTCGGCCGCCTCCTTGTCACCGGTTCGAGCTCTTCGCGCCAGGGCTCGTTCCTCCTGGGGGTCTGAGATTAGGGGGTAGCGCTCCACATCCTGGAGATACTGATCGAAGGAATCGAGACCGCGCGAGTCTGCGAACAATGCCGTCCTCCTGATAGGGAAATCGAATCCACAGTCCCTTCCCGGTACCGGAGGTTGCTGCCGACTCAGGGACGGCGGGAATACCCGGCGGCCACTCCGGAACTCGGCGAAGGGAGCAATAGTTTACTTTCTGAGGCCGTCCAAGTCAAATGTTTTTTTCCGACACCCCCGGGACTACCGGGTGCCGAGGAACACCGCCGAGGGACCCGCGCCGCGGCTTCGCTGCATCTGACGGTCCCTCAGGGTCGCCAGGAGACTGGTCGCGTCGTAGCCGATGCGGAGATGGTAGTCGCGGAGGCCGCCCGCTTCGAGCGGAACGGCCAGGTCCAGGCGAACGACCTGCCGGTTGCCGTCCGGGAAGGCGAAGCGCAACCCGGCCCCCGCCGCCGCGCGCAAGCCCGAGTCGGTGCTGAATGGTGCGTCCCCCTTCCAACCGGCGCCGACATCCACGAAAACCGCCAGTCCCACGTCGAAAACGTCGCTGAAGGGCGCGTCCAGGGTGATCCTGTCTTCCAGGTTGACCACCAGCCGGCGCGCGGCCGGGAAGTCGAGCCGGCCGTACCCGCGGACGCCGAGCGGCCCCCCCAGGGTGAGCTGGAAAGGCCTCGTGTTGTCCCAGCCTCCGGCGCCGCTCATCCCCAGGACGACGGTGTGCCCGCCGCCGGTTCCCGGCTGCCAGTAGAGGTACGCGTCAAACTCGCCGAGCACGTCCCGGAAGGATGGGGTGGCCGGGTCGGCTCCCGGCAGCCACCCGCCCTCCAGATTCAGCTCCGAGTTGAACACCCACCTGTCGCCGGCGGAGCCTCCGAACAGGGAAAGGCTGCCGCGCATCTCCCGGTCCGCGCCGGCGGCGCCGATCTCCGGACCTCCGAGCGTCGTGCCGGCGGCGACCAGTGCCTGCGTGCCCACCCGCACGTCCTGCTCGGCCCGCACGGCGTCGAGTCGTCGGCGTGTGGTGAAGCGGATGTTCCGCTTGCCGAGGACGACATGGAAGCGGGGGATCCTGCGGAGGGTGGCCTGGCCCGCGACGGCCTCGATCATCGCCCCATCGGCGGCCTCGCGCGCGGAGTAGTCGAGCCCGGGAACCACTTCGACTCCATCGGGGAAGCCGTCGAAGCGAAGCCCCTCCCAGGAAACCCCGGCCGCGAGCACGGTCAGGTTTCCGGGTGCTCCGAACCGCCGGCCAACGGTGACCTCGGCGCGCCGGGTCTGCATGGGAAGGCTCACGTACGTGGATGCGCCGGCTTCCGGAATCGCGTAGGGGAAGATGTCCTCGCGCACGGAGTACGATTCCACGAACGCCCAGCGGCCGATTTCACCGACGAAGGGATACAGGAGCGATTCCGTGAGGAACGTCCCGGTGCGGGTTCTGCCTCCGGAGATCGCTCCGTCGAACCGTGTGCGCGCGAGGCGCGGATTGCGCAGATGCACGCCGGCGTCACGCTGTTCCACCTGGTCCCGCACGTAGACTCCGAGCAGGGTTCCGGTACCGAGGAAGTTCTCCTCCGCCCCGCCGATGTATGCGAAGCGGAGGCCCTGATCCAGCTCGGGCCGCACGTCCAGCTTCAGCGTCCAGTCGTCACGCGTGGTGACGAAGACCTCCACCTCGCCGTCGCCGGCGGGTGCGTGACGGATGTCCGCCTCGGCCAGGAAGGGCAGCGACCTGAGGGATCGCTCCGACTCGTCGAGCAGCAGCTGGTCGAAACAGTCCCCGGGCCGGAAGAGGAGTTCGCTCTCGACGAGGCCCTTGCGGGTTCGGATGTGCACCCGGTTGGCCACCCAGGCGACCAGAGCCTGGACCCAGCCGTGCGATTCCCCGACCTCCGGCCCGGCCTCTTCGTAGATGGACTTGTTGTCGACGACGACGTTTACGATCACGCCACCCGGGCATTCCGACCGCGCCCCGGGGGTTTCCTGGGCCGTGGCCGGATGCGCCGCACCGAGCAAGCCGAGCAGAATCAAGGTGGCCGCCGTGCGGACGGCGGGGCCGGTCATGGTCTCATCAGAGGTGGGGTTGGCGATTGACGGCGCTCCGTGCTGTCCGGTAGGATCACTCCCCGGCGATGGCCGTTGCCCGTTGCTGGCCGGAGATCGCGGAAAATACTAACAGGACGGGGACTTGTCGTTAAATGCGAAGTGACGCACTGGAATATCACGCTGAAGGTCGTCCCGGGAAGATCGAGGTCGTTCCCACCAAGCCCGTGGCGACGCAGAGGGATCTCTCGCTGGCGTACTCCCCGGGTGTGGCGGAGCCCTGCATGGAGATCCATCGTGACCCGGAGGCGGCGTTTCTGTACACGGCGCGCGGCAACCTGGTCGCCGTGGTTTCCAACGGGACGGCGGTGCTGGGACTTGGCAATATCGGTGCCATGGCGGCCAAGCCGGTAATGGAGGGGAAGGGCGTCCTCTTCAAGAAGTTCGCGGGGATCGACGTCTTCGACATCGAGATCGACACCGAGGATCCCGACGAGGTCATTCGCTTCTGCCAGCTCCTGGAGCCGACCGTCGGCGGCATCAACCTGGAGGACATCCGGGCACCGGAGTGCTTCCAGATCGAGAAGACGCTCAGGCAGACGCTGCGTATCCCGGTCTTCCACGACGACCAGCACGGCACCGCCATCATCGGGGGGGCCGCGCTGCTCAACGCGCTCGAGATCTCGGGCCGCGACATCGGCGACGCCACCGTGGTCTTCACCGGCGCCGGGGCGTCGGCGCTGGCCACCGCCCGCCACTGCCTGCGCCTCGGCGTCCGCCCCGAAAACCTGGTCATGGTCGACCGCTCCGGCGTGATCCACGCGGGGCGCGAGAACGGAATGAACGAATACAAGGCGCCTTTCGCGACCGAGCGGCCGGTGCGCACGCTGGAGGAGGCGATGGTGGGCGCGGACGTGGTCGTCGGCCTCTCCGCGAAGGGGGTTGTCACGCCCGGGATGGTCGCCTCCATGGCGCCGCACCCGATCATCTTCGCGCTGGCGAATCCCGACCCGGAGATCTCCCCGGAGGAGGTGGTCGGGATCCGGGACGACGCGATCATCGCGACGGGCCGCTCCGACTATCCCAACCAGGTCAACAACGTCCTCGGCTTCCCCTTCATCTTCCGCGGGGCGCTGGACGTGAGGGCGCGCGCGATCGACCAGGGCATGATGCTCGCCGCCACCCGGGCGCTCGCCGAGCTGGCGCGCGACGACGTCCCGGAATCGGTGCTGAAGGCCTACGGCGACGACGCCTTCGAGTTCGGCCCGGACTACCTGATCCCGAAACCCTTCGACCCCCGGGTGCTGCTGCACGTGGCGCCGGCGGTGGCGCAGGCGGCGATGGAGTCGGGCAGCGCGCGCGTCACCGTGGACCTCGAGGAGTACCGCCACAAGCTGGAGGCCAGCCTCGGTCCGGGGCGCGAGGCGATGCGCCGCATCCTCGGGCGGGCGCGCCAGGAGCCTGCGCGGATCGTGATGGCCGACGGCTACAACGAGCGGGTGCTGCGCGCTGCCGCCCAGGTGGTGCGGGAAGGCACGGCTCGGATCGTGCTGATCGGCAAGGCCGAGAAGATCCACCGCTTCGGCGCCGAGCTGGGGATCGACCTGGACGGCGTGGAGTGCATTCACCCCGCCGCGGTGGAGGACATCCGCTACGCCTACGCCGACGACTTCTACCGGCGCCGCGAACGAAAGGGCCTCACCCTGGCGGAGGCGCGCGCCCGCGCCTACCAGCCCGTCTACTTCGCCTCGATGATGGTGCGAGCGGGGGACGCGGACGCCATGGTGGCCGGGATCGACTCCAACTACCCGGAAATCCTCCGGCCCGCGCTGGAAGTCATCGGCACCTCGCCGACCGTGCGGCGCGTCTCCGGGCTGCACATGGTCGCCTTCCGCGACCGCGACCCCCTCTTCTTCGCGGACACCACTGTAAACATCGACCCCGATCCGGTGACACTCGCCGAGATCGCGATCTCGGCTGCCGGATTCGTGCGTGATCTGGGCATCGAACCCCGGATCGCGATGCTATCCTTCTCCAACTTCGGGTCGGTTCGGCACCCCGAGGCCGAGAAGGTCCGTGAAGCGGTCACCTGGGTCAAGTTCCTGGCCCCGGGCCTCGCCGTGGACGGCGAAATGCAGGCCGATGTGGCGGTCGACGAGCGCATCATCGCCGACACGTACCCCTTCAGCGACCTGACCGGACCCGCGAACGTGCTGGTGTTCCCCACCCTCAGCGCTTCCAACGCCTGCTACAAGCTCATCAGCCAGCTCGGCAACGCGGAGGTCATCGGTCCCATCCTTCTGGGGATGAACAAGCCCGTCCACATCCTGCAGCGCGGCTGTTCCGTGCTGGAGGTCGTGCACCTTATCGGGATTGCTTCGGTAGACGCGCGGACGCCACGGGATCACATTTCAAGATTGAACGACAACGACTGACCCTTCAATGACCGACCCAGGAACTACGGACACCAACATGCTTGTAGCGGAAGCGCCTGCGACGGCTCTGCGTGAAGAGGGACTGAACCCGAGAGGACGCGTCAACTTCAATCTCTCTCCCGCAGAGCTGTATGAAGAAACCCTTCGGCTCGGGACTGGAAGACTCGCGCAGGGTGGCGGGCTGGTCACCACAACCGCCCCCCACACGGGCCGCTCCCCCAACGACCGCTTCGTCGTGCACGAACCGGAATCCAGCCATCTGATTGACTGGGGCGACGTCAACGTCCCCATCGAAGACGCGCACTACCGGTCGCTCAAGGCCGGGATCATCGAGCGCCTCAACGGCACCGAGCTTTACGTCCGGGACGCGCGCGCCGGTGCCGATCCGCGCTATTCCGTGGGCGTGCGCGTGATCTCGGAGAGCCCGTGGCACGACCTCTTTGCCCGCAACATGTTCCTGCGGCTCGGGCCCGGCGAGGAAGCGGGCTTCGAACCCGACTTCATCGTCTACCACGCGCCCTCGATGAAGGCGGACCCGCGGCGGCACGGCACCAACTCCGGCGCCTTCATCGTGGTCCACTTCACGGAGCGGGTGGTGCTGGTCGGCGGCACCGCGTACGCCGGCGAGATCAAGAAGTCGATCTTCTCGGCGCTCAACTTCATGCTGCCTGCCCGGGGCGTGCTCCCCATGCACTGCTCGGCCAACATCGGCGCCGGAGGCGACACGGCGCTCTTCTTCGGCCTCTCGGGCACCGGTAAGACCACCCTGTCCGCCGATCCCGCGCGGGGGCTCATCGGCGACGACGAGCACGGCTGGAGCGACGACGGCGTCTTCAACTTCGAGGGCGGCTGCTACGCCAAGACGATCCGTCTCTCGCCGGAGGGCGAGCCGGACATCTACCGGGCGACCCGCATGTTCGGCACCATCCTCGAGAACGTGATCGTGGACGAGCGCACCCGCGAGATCGACTACGACTCCGCAAGCATCACCGAGAACACGCGCGCCTCCTACCCGATCCACTACATCGCGAACGCGGTGCCGAGCGGCCAGGGCGGCCACCCGAACAACGTGGTCTTCCTGACGGCCGACGCCTTCGGTGTGCTGCCTCCGATCGCGCGCCTCACGCCGGAACAGGCGATGTACCACTTCCTCTCCGGGTACACGGCCAAGGTGGCCGGAACGGAACGGGGCGTCACCGAGCCCCGTGCCGCCTTCAGCGCCTGCTTCGGGGCCCCGTTCCTGCCCCAGCACCCCACCGTCTACGCGGCGCTCCTGGGCGAGAAGATCCAGCGGCTCGGCTCCCGCGTCTGGCTCGTGAACACCGGGTGGACGGGCGGCCGCTACGGCGTGGGCAGCCGGATGAAGCTGGCCCACACCCGGGCGATGCTCGAAGCCGCGTTGAATGGTGACCTGGAGGGCTCGCCGCACACGGTGGATCCGGTATTCGGGCTGCACATTCCCACCCGCGCTCCCGGCGTCCCGGGCAGCGTATTGCTGCCGCGCGGGACCTGGACCGACGGCGCCGCATATGACGCCGCCGCCGCCGAACTCGCTGCCATGTTCAAGCGCAATTTCGAGCGCTTTGCGAACGGCGCCAGCGAAGCGGTGCGCGCGGCCGGACCCGCGTAACGACAGGGGAGACGCATTTGGCTCGGCGACGGCGACGGTTCGGCATTCTGTTGGCGATTGCGGCGCTGAGCGCGTGCGAGCAGGCCGAGAAGCTGGAAGACCGTTTCCGTGACATGACCCCGTACGAGGCCTACCAGGAAAAGCTGGTCGCGGCCGATCTTGCCGGGACGGCGCTGGCACGGGACTGGATCGCGGCCGGGCGGGAGGCGGTGGAAGAGCCGGTGGCCGTCGAACTGCCCTTCGAGGAAGAGGGCTACATCACGTCCGAGGATCCGGGGGCGGTTGCCTACCACGTTCACATCCCGCGGGGGCGCAAGCTGACGTTCGGGGTCTATATGAATACGGATGAGGGCACCCGTCTCTTCATCGACCTGTTCCGGGTGCCCAACAACGACGACGATCCGCTCAGGCCGGTGTTCTCCTCCGACTCGGTGGGAGGGATCTTCGAGCACGAAGACCCCTGGCGGGCGGGGGACTACATTCTGCGGCTGCAGCCCGAACTGCTCCGGGGCGGAACCTACCGCGTGGTCCTCACCCAGGAGGCGCAGTTCGCCTTCCCGGTCGAAGGGTACGGCATGAGAGCGATCCAGAGCGTTTTCGGCGCGGACCGGGACGGTGGGCGGCGGGAGCACCACGGTGTGGACATCTTCGCGCGCCGGGGAACGCCGGTGCTGGCCGCGTCCGCCGGGACCACGTACCGGGTGAACGACACGCGGGTCGGCGGCAAGGTGGTCTGGGTGCGCGACGAGGAGCGCGACGCCCGGTTCTACTACGCGCATCTGGACAGCCAGTACGTGGGCAACGGCGTGCGCGTCGAGGTGGGCGACACGCTCGGCTTCGTGGGCAACACGGGCAACGCGCGCACCACGCCCCCGCACCTGCACTTCGGCGTCTACCGCCGCCGCGGGGGCGCATTCGACCCGTATCTGTTCCTGGATCCGCCTGGCGGAACCCTGTCGGAGATGACGGCGGACCTGTCGCTGCTCGGGGACCAGGTCCAGCCGGGTAACGAGGGGATTCGCCTGCGGGCTTCGCCGGGCATGCGGAGTGACGTGGTGATGGAGCTGGAGGTCGGCGCCAGTCTGCGCGTGCTTGGCGCGTCGGGCGAGTGGTTCAGGGTGCAGCTACCGGACGGCAAGGGTGGGTATGTTGCCGCGCGGCTTACGGAGGCCGCGGGGGTGGTTGCTGAAGAGGACAGCGGCGGCGTGGGGGGGTAGCAACCCGCTCGGCCAGATCCTACGCCCTGCGCGCCGTGCCGTACTGAAGGGTGAGCCAGGCGACCGAAGCGATGCCCAGCATGGAGAATCCCAGGACGGAGGGGGCCAGCGTAGTCCCGATCGCTTCCCGGGCGGTCGCGCCGTCCATGTCGGCGACTGTGGCGACGGCATCCGCCACGACACGGACGCCAATCAGCGTCCCGAGCACCCCCAGGCATGCGCCGAGGGCCCCGAGGACGAGAATGGAGTGTGTGCGCAGCGGGCTGCCGGGGCCTTCCCCGCGAACGAGTTGAGCGGTGCAACGCGCGATCTGCAGGAGCACAAGTATCAGGACGATCCAGAGCGGGTACTGAATATCTCCTAGCGAAGCGATGAACGACATTGGCGTCCTCCTTCGGGTTTGTGAATTGCCCCTCGCGGGCCCGACGCCTGGCCGGTCTCGGCAGGTCGCGGGGTTTCACCGAGGCTCGTGAGTGGTGGCCGCGCCTGTGCGAAGAGCGTCGCAATGCGGCGTTCGATTTCTTCGTCGGTGATCAGGCGAGGTGTAATGGCGAGCCAGCCGAAGAGGCCGAAGACGGCCGTGGCGATGCCGGTGGCGGCGAAGCCTGCTGCACGGCCAACGGCTTCCCAGGCGGCAACAGCGGTCCAGACGGCGGCGTCGGGCGTGTCGACCGCCAGATAGCCCTCCCGCGCGGCACCCAGGGCTCCGAGGGCCACCGCCGCTACAATCAGGCCGGTCTGCCGGGCCCATATCGACTGTCGCTGCGGTGGGCGCAGGTCCCCATGAATCCAGATTTGAGCTACCGCCTTGGCCAGGTTGGCGGCCAGCAGAGCGACCACGATTGCTTGTGGCCACGCCAGCACGGCTGTCATACCGGGTGACGCCAACCCGGGCAGTGCGATCACCGCCCGGACGCCGGCCAGTGTGGCCACGGCCGCCAGGCCCAGCATCAATGCCCGGTCCATCGGCCCCGAGGCAGGTGCCCAACGCCCCAGCCGCGGCGTGTGACGGGCCTCCAGTTCTTCGAGCGCGTCCGCGGCCGGTACCAATTGGCGCAGCGCGGCTTCCCGCGCCCTGACGGGGTTGCGACCGCGCCGTTCCAGTTCGGCCTGCAGCGCCTTCACGTCGGCGTCAACCTCCTCGATCAGGGCGAGCCGGTGCCGCGGCGCCACCTTCAGCTCGCGTTCCACGCGCGCCAGCGGATGCGGGTGCTCACGCGGCATGGGTGCCTCGCAGAAGTCCAAGGAGCGCCCGGAACTGCTGTTCCAGCTCATCCGCCCCGGCCGCGAGTTCGGCCCGCCCGGCGCCCGTGATCCGGTACGTCTTGCGGCGGCGGCCCTCGCCGTGCCATGTGCCGCACACCCGCCCCTCATCCTCAAGCCGGTGGAGGATCGGGTAGAGGGTGCCGTGCTGGAAGGAAAAGGTGCCCCCCGTCCGCTCCTCGACCGACAGTGCGATCTGGTAGCCGTGCGCGGGACCGCGCTCCAGGACCGCGAGCACCATCAGTTCGTTGATTCGCTTTGAGAGTGTGATTTGTTGCATCAATGGTGTTGGATGTATGGTTTACATGGCATTATGTAATGTTGACATTACTTTCCTGGACGAGTCCGGGGCTCACGAGCGAACCAGCCGGTGAAGCTGGATGTGGGGGACCCCCAATTCATCCAGCCGGGTTCCGAGCAGGTAGTCGTCACCTACCTCGTAGAGCCAGAAGTAGCCTTCGAACCGGACTTCGCCACGGAACCGGCCTTCGCGGTCGAATGCGTCGAACACGGTTTCGCCCTGCATCCCGCGGACCGGCGCTCGCCGCACCCAGACATCTCCGTGGATGCCGACAGTCAGGCCGAACGAGGTCGGCACCAGGTCGGGTGTCTCGGGCGTGCGCGGGGCTGGTCCCATCGGCCGGGGCCGCATCGCCATTTCCATCGCCGCCTCGACCTCCTGTTCCGTGGGGGCGCGCCGGCCGTCCAGACGACGGATGACGCGCATCAACCGTCCCTCGGGACTCCACACTTGAACCGAATACTCGGGATTGTTGACGATCGCGACGATCATTGGCGATCCCCCCGATGCGACCCAGGTGCCGCTGGAGAACAGGACACCCTCGTCGGGCCCCACGTAGAACCCCAATGGCAGTTCCGTCCCATCGGGAGTGACGCGCAGGTGCTGTGCGACCAGCCGGGATCCCCAGCGGCCGCCGGTTTCGGGCTGGCCAAGCGCGCAATGGAGCAGTGAACCATCCGCAAGCAGTGCGCTGGGACCGCAGGCGGCGCGTTCCCTGGCGACGAGGTCCGATGAGTCGATCCTCCACTCGCCCACGTAGTCTCCATTGGAGGCGAACGAGATGTAACGGTCTATTGCTTCAACGAGCACAGTGTCTCCCGTCAGACGCGCGAAGGTCGAGGCGTACTCGAATTCGCCCGGTCCCTCGCCTCTGCCCCCCGCGGTCCGCAGGTGCCGGCCCTCCGCGTCGAAGAAACGCAGTTCGGATGTCTCGTTCTCGAGGACGACAAGGCGGCCGTCGCCGAACCGGGCGGCCTGCGTAACGACGGTGAACTGGGCCGGAGGGGCCGCCGAGACACCGCCGATCGTCAAAAACGGCTCCGCTTCCACGACCCAGCTGTCCTCCGGAGACGGGAAGCCGGTGTTCTCGGCGATCAGCATACCGGCAGAATCCCAGGTTGCGTAGGTGACCTCCGGCACCGGTGCCGCCTCCGTCTGACACGCGAGTGCGACAAGAAGGCATCCGGCGGCGGCAATGAGTCTTCCAACAATAACGGGCTTCATGAGATCCTCTCCAAGCGGCATTCTCCTCCGAGGCCTTGGGGATGGAAATGATATATCGATAATCTTTATATCGCAAGTCTGACTATCCGGGACGAGTGCCGGAGCAGGCGTCACACCTGTCGCGGGCGTGCGCTGGAGGCCGGACTTCCGGTGCATTCCGCTTGACACTGTACGTCAGTATGTAGTATTCTTAATGCAGATCGCCGTACAACCGGTCCAGGACCTCAGAGGGGAGAACACCGCGATGGGCTTGCTGAGAATACCGAATTCCGAACTGGCCGTGATGGAACTGCTCTGGCGGAAAGGCCGGCTGTCCGCACGCCAGATCCTCGAACAACTGTACCCGGACTCGGCCCGGTCGCAGCACGGAGCGGTTCAGAGCCTGCTGCAGCGCCTCATGCAGAAGGGCTTCGTGGTCCGTGACCGTGACGTGGGCGTTTACCTGTTCTCCGCCGTCCCGAGTCGGGAGGAGTATGCCAGTGACCGGCTCGATGCGCTCGCCGGCCGGCTGACCGGGGGCTCGGTGGTTCCGATCATCACACAGCTGCTCGAGGCGGACAGGCTGCCGAAGGAGGAGATCGAGAGGCTCCAAAGGATTCTGGAGGAGTGGAAATGACTGACATTCTGTTGCAGATCGGCGCCACGAAGCTGGCCCTCGCGGTTGCTCTGGCCGGGATGGTCTGGCTGGTGACGCGGCGCGTCGCGCGACCCGCCATCGCGCATTCCCTGTGGCTGCTGGTCCTCGGTGCGATGCTGGTTCCTGCGGTCGTGCCGCTTCGCGTTTTGCCGGAGCAGGCGGTGGTGGAGGTCGTGGTGCAAGCCGAGGGCAGCGCGGTTGTGGTCGAAAACACTGCGGTGGGCGGCCCCATGATGGGCGCGGAGCATTCGTTCAGGCAGAATGGACGGCCGCTGATCGCGCTCGTGTGGCTTCTGGGCTCCGCCGGGTTTTTCGGGTGGACCCTGGTGCGGACGGTGCGTTTTCAGCGCATGCTCACCAGAGCTGCTCGGCCCGCCCTGCATTTGCAGCGGCTCGCGGCCGAGATCGGTGACACGCTCGGCCTGAGTCATGTGCCGCGCGTGTACACGACGAGTGCGCGGTTGCGCCCGATGGTGTGGTGGGCGGGTGGCCGTGTTCGGATTTTGATCCCTTCGGTTTTCCTCGCCGAACTCGATGAGACGGAGCTGCGGGCGGTGCTGGCGCATGAACTGGCCCACGTTCATCGCCGGGACTACCTGGTGCGAGTGGTGGAATGGCTGGCGTGCTCGGCCTATTGGTGGAATCCGTTCGTCTGGTGGGCGAGGCGCGAGCTGCGGTCGGCGGAGGAATCGTGCTGCGACATCCTCGCTGTGTCCGCGGTGAAGTCGACGAGCAGCCGGTATGCCAGATCGCTGCTACGGGCGGTCGAGGTGATGTCGGCCGGGCCGATCCGGCGGACGCCGGCCCTGGCGAGTGCAGCGGGGGGTGGCCGGGATTCGAGGCTGCTGGAGAAGAGGCTCCGGACGGTTCTGGGGGCGACTCCGGGTTTGGCTGGGCGGGGGTGGCTTCGTGTGGTGGGGAGGGGTGCGCTGGTGTGCGGCCTGTGCATCGGACTTGTCTATTGTGATACGGCCGAGCGGGTAGTGATGCCCGAGGTCGGGGAGGTGGCAACGACCGTTCCATCGGGATTGCGGACTGACAGTCTGCCAACGGAACCCGGCTTGATTGTCTTTCTTCCCGGCACGCGGCGGGACTGGTTCGTTGCGTGGGACGTGGCAAGTGTCGCTTCAGGTTCTTCCCCGCCCGCAATCGCGGTCGAAGCTCCTCCAAACTGTTATCTGGACCCGGTGGAGCGGAATGACGGGGACCTCCAGTGGGCCCGCGATCGCCATGATGAGCACACCGAATGCATGATGGCGTGGGCAGACAGGATGGATGCGCAAGGGGTGCCCCGAGGACCCAACGGTGGGTGCATCGGCTTTGATGTGGCCCCGGACCGACCCTTGTGGGCATGCACCAGCATGACTCCTGTCGACATCGAGAGTCTCATGAAGGTGGGTGCCGTCGGGTATGCCTTGAGAGACGGGCAGCCAGAATCGTGATCTCGTTCGAGAGTGCCCGGCTGCGTGCCGGATGGGGAAGAACGCCATGAAATACGCGATCCCCATCGCGATCTTCGTCACCCTCGCCGCCCTCTCGTGCTCGCCGGACCACGACTCCGACGACGCTGGAGTGCGCAACGAATCCGAGGCCGTCCAGCGCCCGCCATCGACCGACACCATCTGGCGAATCGAGCCCGAACCGGCGCTGGTTCTCGGACAGTTCGAGGGACTGGAGGAGCAGCAGTTCTACCAGATTCGGGGAGCCACCCGACTCTCCACAGGGGTGATCGTCGTGCTGGACGGGGCTTCCCGGGAATTGCGCGCATTCTCGCCCGACGGCGCCCATCTCTGGACCGCGGGTGGGCCTGGCGACGGCCCTGGTGAGATGCGAGACCCCACCCACCTCGAGAGGCTTCCCGGCGACAATCTCCAGGTGCAGGACGGGATTTCCAGGATTCGCTACCGTCCCGACGGCAGCTTGATCGCCGACGAGCTGCTGCCAGTGGCTGAACTGCAAGCGTTCGGCCAGTTCTACGCGTGGGAGTGTCCCGTCCCCGGGTTCGTCGGCGACCTGGTGCTCGCGTGTTCAGGTGGCGGTTTCGATGCCAGGCAGGTGCCCCGAGAGACGGGGCCCTGGCGAGGCGAGACCGAGTTGGCTCTGCTGCCCTGGAACCTGGACTCGATCGCCCCTTTGGGAATGTTCCTGACGGAGGAGGCGTGGGCGCTTCCCCCCGAGGAACGCCTGGCCTTGCCCGAGGGAATAACCGTGATCGGCGGGACGGGGTTGGGATATGCTTCCCCACCCATGTCCCGCAAGGGGTTGTTCGCGGTGGGCGGATGGCCGCGGAGGCTGGCGGTGGGGGACAGCTGGGGGGATTCCGTGCGCGCATTCGATCTCGCGGTGGATAGTGCGCTCCCCGGTGTGACCATCCCGATCAGGCATCTTCGGCGACCTGCAACCGCCGACGAAGTGGCCGCGGCCTGGGAAGCGGCCGCCGCGCGGAGCGTCGGTTCACCGGAGCACCTCACGGAGCACCTTCCGGCGCCCGACTCGATCCCAAACGTCGATCATCTCGCGGTCGATGACCAGGGCATGGTGTGGGTCGGGTCGTATACGGCCGATCCTTCCGCGCCGCGGCTCTATCACGTCTATGGTCCGGAAGGGCGGTTCCTTGCCCGGGTGGCGATGCCGGCGGGCGTGGAGGTGCTGGAAATCGGGGCCGACCATGTGCTTGGCCTTACACGCGACGACCTGGATGTCGAGCGAATCGTCCTGCTCGATCTGGTAAGGATCTAGCGGCCAACCGGCCTGCCGCTGATCCATCCTCTCCAGGCGTCGAGATCCGTTCCGAAATCCTCGCCGCTCATGGCTTGCAGGAATCGCAGGGCCGGCAACCGGTGCGGCCTATGCTCGGCTCCGGCGTGCGCAAGCAATAGGTCGGGGCTCTCTCGAACCAACTGCTGCGCGAACTCAGGGTCAATGTCAGTGACGACCAGGACCTGCAGGATCAGGTTGAACGCCGGCAGATTCGTGCCCCCCAGGATCGCCGACAGCGGGGTGCGGGCCCCAGACCAATCGACCGGGCCCCTCTTCCGCGTCATCAGGCCTTCGACCATGCCCGCGAACATGCCTTCGAGCATGCTCCGGGCCACTTCGTTGACTACGTGGTAGGGATGGGGATCGATCACTGAACTCACCAGAGCGTGCCATGACCTGTCGTCATCCATGAAGTTGCCGAGCACGAGGGTCGCTACAGCCCGCGCCGATGACGATGAGTCCCTGGCCAGCACTTCGTGGGCAAGGCGGCGGTCCTCCTCACCGTTTGCCCGGGCGGCCAACTCCCAAACCCGTTCGACAGTTTCCGGATCGGCGCCCATCTGTTCGGCGAGCCGTCGCGGGCTCTCGGGATTGCTCAAGTAACCGCTCGCGGGAAAAGCGCGCGCGACCACGCTCAGCGTGTACAAGTCGTCGCCGATGGCTGCCTGCAGCTCCTGCCAGGTCTCCGGCAGATCGACCGTTTCGCTTCCGGTCGGACGGTACCGGACCCGGGCGCTGTCTTCCAGGCCGACCACGACTGTGTACCAGTCATCGGATTGATCCATCCGGTAGCGCATTGCGGCCGCCTCGGCGAATCCGAGTTCCTGCTTCATCAGGGCGGCGCAGGCGTGGAAGGGGAGGTCGGGGGCGAGGTCCTGAATGGCGTCAAACAGCTCTTGAGCCTCCCAGCGCTGCAACCCGACGAATTCGACCGGGCCGTCGGGCCCGGCAATGACCTGACTCGCGCCCGGCGTCGCGGTTACCGTGAGTAGTGCGACGATGCCGGTGGCTGTACGGAGGATCTTCATCGGTGTTCTTCCATTCCGGGTGTTGACCATCTTGGCCGCTGTCTCTATCACGCCATCGATCTGGACGCGTGCTACGGCGGGTTGTATTGACATTAGGGCACGTTGTCGTCGTGCTCAACCTGATCTGATAGGGAGCTGACGGCGGGGCGCATCCCACTTGGGAGCCCGTGGACAAGACCCGCGCGGCATTCGAGCGGACGATGCATCCACGTTGGGCCGCTCCGCTCACCCGCCCACACTGTAGTGTCTGCATTACAGAATGTCATGTTTTCTTTACTATTCTCGTCCTCAAGGCTCCGCTCTTCGTTGCTTTTCGGACGAATAGCGATGCTATTCGCCTCGCAAAGCGCCTTGCCAACGCGGCGCCTCGCCGCTCTCGGTGCTCACGCGGGTTTATCCACGGGCCCCTGGCCCCGGCGGGCCTGGCCTCCCGGTTGTATCTTCGGAAGACCCCCACGTCACCCCGGGAGAACCCCATGGCCCGCCAGTACTGGCTCATGAAGTGCGAGCCCTACGTCTACTCGATCGACGACCTGCAGCGCGACGGCACCACCTACTGGGACGGCGTTCGCAACTACGCCGCGCGCAACCTCATGCGCGACAGGATGCGGATCGGCGACCGCGTCCTGTACTACCACTCCAACGCCAAGCCGCCGGGCGTGGCCGGTGTCGCGGAGGTGTGCCGCGAGTCCTACCCCGATCACACGCAGTTCGACGCGGCCAGCAAGTACTTCGACCCCAAGGCCACCGAAGAAACCCCCCGCTGGTTCATGGTGGACATCCGCTTCGTGGAGAAGTTCGGGCGCGAGGTTGGCTTGCCGGAGATTCGCGCGACCCCCGAGCTGGCCAAGATGGTTCTGGTGAACCGTAGCCGGCTTTCGGTGCAGCCGGTGACGCGGGCCGAGTACGAGCACATCGTCAGCATGGCTTCTGGCGCAAGCTCCGAGGAGGGGTAGGAGGATGACCACCTCACGCGGCCTCGCGGCCAATTACGTGGCAGGGGAGTGGGTGGCAGGCGACGCCTGCGAGATGCTCGCGGTCACCGACCCGGCGACCGGCGAGACGCTTGGCGAGGTTCCCGTCTCGGGCCCGGCCGACATCGACCGCGCCGTCGCGGCCGCCCACGCCGCCTTCCCCGCCTGGCGCCGCACCCCCGTGCCAGAGCGCGCCCGCGTCCTCTTCCGCCTCAAGGCCCTCCTCGACGAGCACCACGACGACCTCGCGGCGACCCTCTCGCGCGAACACGGCAAAAACGTCGCGGAGACGTGGGGCGAGGTGCAGCGCGGGATCGAGAACGTGGAGCACGCCGCCGGGATGCCCACCCTGATGATGGGCGACACCCTCGAAGACATCGCGCGCGGCGTGGACTGCGAGACCGTGCGGCAGCCCGTCGGGGTCTTCGCTGTGATCACCCCGTACAACTTCCCCGTGATGATCCCGATGTGGTTCTGGCCCTATGCGGTGGCCGCGGGCAACACGGTGGTGCTCAAGCCGAGCGAGCAGGACCCGCTCACGCACCAGCGCGTGGTCGAGCTGGCCGTGCGGGCGGGGCTGCCCCCGGGTGTGCTGAACGTGGTGCACGGCCGCCGTGAGGCCGTGGAGGCGCTGATCGACCACCCGGATGTGGCGGGCGTGTCGTTCGTGGGATCGAGCGCCGTGGCGAAGATCGTGTATGCGCGAGCGGGGGCGGCGGGGAAGCGGGTGCAGGCGCTCGGCGGCGCGAAAAACCACATGATCGTGCTGCCCGACGCCGATCCCGAGATGGTGGCCGACGCGGTGGTCGGGTCCGTGTTCGGGTCCGCGGGGCAGCGCTGCCTGGCGGGGTCGGTGGTGGTGGGGGTGGGGGATGTGTACGAGCCGATGCGCGATGGGATCCTCGACGGGGCGGCGTCGCTCAGGATCGGGCGGGGGCTTGACGAGGGCGTGGACATGGGGCCCGTGATCTCGGACGCCCACAGGGACCGGGTGAACGGGTTCATCGATGAGGGGGAGCGCGACGGGGCGCGCCTGGTCATGGATGGGCGCCGGTTGCGCGTGCCCGGGTATCCGCGCGGCCATTGGGTCGGTCCGACCGTCTTCGAGGACGTGACGCCGGAGATGCCGATCGGCCGCGAAGAGGTGTTCGGTCCGGTGGCGGGGCTGGCACGGGCGCCGAGCCTGGAGGCCGCGCTCGAGATGCTGGCGAAGAGCCCCTACGGCAACGCCGCGTCGATCTTCACGCAGTCGGGCCGCGCCGCGCGGGAGTTCCGCTACCGCGCGGGAATCTCGATGATCGGTGTCAACATCGGAGTGGCCGCGCCGATGGCGTTCTTCCCTTTCGGGGGAGCGCGGAATTCCTTCTACGGCGACCTGAAGGCGCAGGGGCGGGATGCGGTTTCATTCTACACGGACCAGAGGGTGGTGATTTCGAGGTGGTAGACGGTGGTTGTCAGGATGTCAAAGCACAGTTGTCGTCGCAGTTTGGCACCGGGGATGCGGGTACATTTGCCGCTCGGCGGCGAGCAGGGATGGAGTTGTGGGCGGGCTCTTCGCACCGCGCCGGTGTCGGAACAATGGACACGAGTTCGGGGCGGCGGCTCCGGGTTCGAAATAGGCACTCTCGTGGGTGGGCTCGCGAGAGCAGGCCGAGGATGGCGTCCCAGAGTGGGTGGGGTCGCCGAGGACATCTTGCCAAGGGTCCCAATACCGGCGCAGGCCGGTGTGAACCGTGAACCAGATCAGGCCTTTCAGTGTTAGCTTCCGCGGGACAAGGAGACCACATGCCCGAAACGACATCTGGTTCGTCCAGCGGCGACAAGAACCTCATACCCGACATCGCCGCGGAGCACGGAAACGCGGCCTGGGAAGCTCTTGCCGACTTGACCGCTGATTCCGCCATCGGTCAGGTGCTACTGCTGGACTACGACACCGCTACCTTGGCGGTTCACGACTATCACAGGGAGCGTGCGGGTGGCCTGGCTCGCGGCATGTTCCTGATCTCGGGTCCCCCGCACTCGGCCGGGGATGGCGAGTTCGTGTTGATGCGAGTCGCGGGAGCGACGCGTCTCGCGAACCAGGCTACGACCGACGAAGCTCGACTCACCGCCGCCAGAGAGAGCATCGGCTCCGCAATCTGGTCGGAAAAGCTCGCGACGTGGGTCAAGGACGAGATCGCGCTGGGCGGCGTGCAGGCTCGAATACTCGGCACTCTGACCTGGAGGACCAAAGGATCGCTACGGTTCGCCGAGGATATCGCCAATTACTACTCCGCGCGAGGAGCGTACGTCTGGAAGCCCACGCATGCCCTGCTCGAGAGCATTGTCAATCTGGCTCACCGGGGAAACAGCCTCGACCTCTCGGAGCTGGGGATCTCTGCCGCCGCCGCCGTCCGCGTACCCGTCGCCAGAACGCGATTCGCGGCCGCTGACCGGCGGGACGGCGGCGGTGCGCAAGTTCCGGTTCGGATTGATCCCACAGACCTGCTGAAGCGACGCACGGCGTTCTTCGGCATGTCCCGTAGCGGCAAGTCCAACGCGATGAAGATCACGGCCCAAGCTGTCTACCTGCTCCGCCGGGAAAACCCCGAGTTCAGGGTCGGACAGCTTGTCTTCGATCCCAACGGCGAATACGCTCAGGACAACCCGCAGGATGGTCGCGGACTCCACTGCATCCACGAGCTCGTGGGACGACCACGCGCCGGAGAGGTCGAGACGTACGGAACGTTTGCACCTCCCACCGACCCCGATCGCAAGATCACGATGATCAACTTCTTCGGGAATCTGGTTCCTCCCAATAGTCGCACTGATCGCACATTGGTGGAGAAGGCGCTGGAGCAGCTGGTCGTGGGCCGCGAGCTCATTCAGGAAAGAATGTCGGCCGAGACCACCCGATACACGACCAACTTCCGCGACGCGGATCTGTCGATTCCCGCCAATCTCAATGATCGCGGCATTGCGACCCGCTTTCATCGGGCAGTGGTCGTTCATCAGACCGCGCTGGCGGCAGCGGGCTTCACCCCGCCGGCGCAGCCCCTTCTCACCGGTCTTTTCGGCCAGAAGCTGATTGGAGCACTTCGTTCCGACAAGAATGAGGGATCCGACAACGCATCCAAGTACCGCAGTGCGGCCGCAGTGCTCGAGCAGACGAGTCCTTCATGGGATGGACTCAGGGCGGCTTTCGAGGCGCTTGACCGGTTCATCAATGACAGGAAGAGCGGATACCAGTCGTTCGAGGAGGAGTACACCAGGAGCTCGACATCCGGGGAAGAGTGGGCGGACTCGCGCCTGAAGGCCGTCCTGAGCATCTTCCGCACACCCAACGGCGTTCTCACGTTCCAGGACCTACGCGATCAGCATTCGAGCGCTACGGCCTCCGACTACGCGGACGACATTGTCGCGGATCTTAGAGAAGGGAAGCTCGTGGTCTTCGATCAGTCGATCGGGGATCCCGACCTCAACCGCAAAGCCGCCAAGCGCATCATGTGGAAGGTCTTTCGCGAACAACAGCGGTTGTTCACCTCGGGCGAGGATCGGCAGCCATGGGAGCGGCATGTCCTGGTGTACGTCGAGGAGGCCCACAATCTGCTCCCGCGCGGTGGAAGCAAGGATGTTCTGTCCACCGTGTGGGCGCGGGCAGCCAAGGAAGGCGGGAAGATGAACCTTGGGATGGTGTTGGCCACCCAAGCCCCGAGCTCCGTCCTTCCCGAGATCCTGAGCGAGACCGACAATTGGTTCATCTCGCACCTCAACTCGGACAACGAAGCCAAGGTCGTGGAGCGATACTTGGACTTTGCGGACTTCATCCCGCAGATTCGCCGCGTGTCCGAGCCGGGCTTCATCAGGCTGCGCACCCTGTCCTCGGGATACACCGTGCCTGTTCAGCTGGACCGGTTTCGACTTCCAGACGCCCCATCAGGGCCGAGCACCGATTCCGGGCCTTCGCGCTGATGCCATACCCCAACGAGCGCGCTGGTTTTTCCGCTTTGGAAGATATACAGCGTCGGAAGATCGTGGAGGCGTTTGGAGAGAGACTTGCGCAAGGAGTCAACCTCCCGCCCAAACCGCTGCCTCCGTTCGAGCCCTTTCCGGACGGCGAACCCAGACGCGTCGTCGTTGCGCTGGACGGGTCCAGCATCTACCAACGTATTCCCGCTCGCCTGCCGGCAACCGAGGCAGGCTTGCTGTCCATTGCGATCGTGCGGATTGACATGCGGCGGCTGGAGAATCTTGCCCAGCTGCCAGAGAGCCGTGCGGTCGACCCGGTCCAGCTTCGCAGCACCGAGGACGCCAGCACGTTGCAGGTGGCTCTCCCCGGCCGCAACGCTCAATCGACAAAAGGGCAGACTTCCCGAGACTGGTTTCGCGATACGGTTCAAGGAGTGTTGGAGTCGGGACACTTCGGGGGCGAGACTCTTGCCGATACGCTTCACGGCCTTCTGGGGAAGAAACGGGACATCAAGTGCCCGAACCTTGTTTGCGATTCCAGACCCCTCACGCCGCCGCCGGGCCAGATGCGATCACGGTGCCACGACTGCGGCACCGAGATACTTCTTTCGGATGCGCTGCGGGCTCAGGAGATATTCAGCGACGAACAGTCGTGCGGAGACGCACATGGCCGCATTCGGCAGGCCTTCGAAATCCTCTGCTTGGTGAATCTGCTGCGCGGTCTTGCCCAAACGGAGAACGGACGAGCGGCGCTGCGCCGCATAGCTTTCGTGCTCGATGGTCCGCTCGCAGCGTTCAGCACCATAGCCGCGCTCCAACCGGGAGTCTTGCGCGAACTCAAGCAAATCGACCGGCTGCTTTCACCCGGTCGTCTGCTTGTCATGTCCGCTGTCAAGACGGGCGCCTTCGTGCAGCACTTCTCGGAGCTGGACGAGGCGCCAGCGCCTGATTCGCGAATTCCGCGGGGCATGGCGTTCCTTCCCGACGACGACTACATCCGCGCGAACATCATTGCGCGGACGACCGACCAGCCGTGGGGCCAGATCACGTACTTCGGGCGTCCGCTGGTGGTGAAGACCCGCGACGGCCAGAGGCTGTTCCTCAACCTTGCGCAGCCGGGAGCGAAGCCTCCGCTCACCAACCAACCCCGCCCGGCAGTGCTCAACGAGGCGATCGCGACCGCCGACCGCCTTGGCGTCGGGCACCACGAGTTTCTGCCGCTGCGGCGAGCGCACGCGAAGGCGGCCATTCCGCTTCGAATCGGCACCGCCATCATCGAGAGCCTGGCGAGATCGCGGTGACCACCCACGGCATCTCCCGGCTTCCCTGGCCGGCGCGCACGCCGCAGCATCGCTGGTACGGCCTAGGTCGCTACTACGCGATGTTTCCGGCGCCGTTCATCACGAGCGCTGTCAAGGCATTCACCGGACGCGGGGACATCGTGATGGATCCGTTCTCCGGCCGGGGCAACGCCCCGTTCCTGGCCGCGGCAATGGGAAGGCCGTCCGTCGCCGTGGACATTCTCCCCGTCGCGTGGCTGTTTACCACCGCCAAGCTCACGCCATCGCCCAGCGCCGATCGCGTCCTTGCGCGCCTGAGGAACATCCAGCGCTCGGTGCGGCCTCAGGACCGGCGGTCCAGAAGCAGATTCGAGAGCATGGCCTGGGGGCCCGCCGTACGCGGCTTTCTGCGCGCGGCCCGTCGAGAACTGAACTGGCAGGAATCCCGCGCGGATCGAACTCTAGCGGCATTCATCGCCCTCCATATGCAGGACAGCGACCCCAACGGATTGTCCAACCGGCTCTCCCCGACCGTCGCGCACTCGCCGTCATATGCCGTAAGGTGGTGGACCAGGAGGGGGCTTCTCAAACCTCCCAAAACTGATCCAGTAGCGTTTCTCGACGACCGAATCCGTCGGAGGTACGCCTTCGGGATTCCGGATCTGGCTCGTTCCCTCACCCGTTTGGGCGACGCGCGGAAGGAGCTCGATGAGATGCCCAGGCACCGGGTCAGGTTGCTCATTACATCGCCGCCGTACCACGACGTCACCGACTATTGGAACGACCAGTGGATTCGCCTCTGGCTCCTTGGAGAGGACATGCGGAAGAACTGGAAGAGGACGCAGAAGCACTCCAGCCATGCGGCGTACCGCTCATTGATCGTCGGTGTTCTCTCTCGCGCCAGGCGACACGTCCGGGAAGACGGCGTGGTCATCGTTCGGTGCGGCGACAAGCCGACCACGGCGGACACGTGCAGAAAGGCGATTCGGTCGGCATGGCCGTCGTGGGAGATCGTCGAGCGTCGAACCGAGGTGCGGCGACGCGGAACCGCGAGCGGCCACGGCCACGGCGCCAAGGTAATTCACGAGAAGGACATCGTTGCCGCTTCGGGCGCGCTGGCAAGCAAGGCCCGCGCCTGGGCAAACGCCACCGCCTGATCCCGCAGCGTTACTCTTCGGCGGACCTCGGAGCCCTCGCATTGGCGATAGTCGGTTCAGCCGCCAGTCGGCGCCGCCAGTCGGCAACCTCGTCTTCGCTGACGCCGAGCGCCAGTACCGCCGCTTTGTCGATGATTCGTCGAGCCGCGCACCTCTCGGCTTGCGCGAGGGGAAGCAAAGGAATCCGGTTGGCCCGTTCCCAAGCCTCAGTGAGCGCCCGCGCGCCGTGACCGTCCGGCTTCGGACACGGGAGCGACTTCAGATGCTCCTTGGACCATTTCGGATAGGTCAGCGTCTTTGCCCGGCGGTTGAGCAGCAGCATGCGGCCTGGCGTGCTGTTCCACCACGCGCACACTGCCTTCTCATAGACTCGACTTGGACCCGTGGAGGGAACCCAGGCAAACCCGAAGGTTGAGGTTTCGCTCCACAACGCGGTCAGCCGACCGCTGACGGTGTTATAGCGCTCGGCGACCATCAGGTGCCCGCTACTCTTACGAACACGTTCGTACAAGTGGGCGCGTCGACCCCCGGGGACGGCCAACACTTCTGGCGCGTCCAGCATCGTACGCCGAATTCTGGCAGAAACGCTGCCGAAGACCAAAGTTCCTTCGGTGCCCGCCCTCCGGATCCTGCTTCCAAGAATCCTGTGCAGCTCGACGGGTGGCTCCCTTGGTCAGCGCCGACCCCGCCGGAACAAAAGCGTCGTGTCCTTCCAGATCGAACACCGCCTCTGCCAGCGCCCCGTCGTACCACTGAACGGGCGTCCAGTCTCCGGCCCGGACGCGATCGGCGGGCCAGACACAAACACCTCCCCAGTCTCGAGCCCGCCCGTGAGCGATTGCATCGGCCAATTCGATGGCCTCTTTGGCGTTCTCAGGCATCTTCCTCAGCGACACAAACTCGGTCGGAGGACGGTCGCGGCGCGCCCGCCGCCGGCAGATCAGCAGGCTCTCGTGGATGCTCGTGTTCTCAGAAAACGCAATTCTCTTGGGGTCGTGGGTGGTCACGATCCTCTCTACATGGAAGCGCGTCGCGATGAAGCGTCGCTCGGCCTGGCCAGCGGACCCCGTGCACGCCGTCACCGGCAGCACCTTGGCCAAGAAGGCACGCTCGGAACGGAGCAGCCGTTCAGCAAGCGGAGTGAAGAACGTTCGTATGCTGTTGGTCGTTATCACGCTCGCAGCTTCCTGGTCGCGCTGGAGTAGCCTGTCCCGGATCTCGATTTCATGTCGCTGCATCCGCTTGAGCGCGGCCGCGCCGAACTTGCGGCCACGTTTCATATGATCCGTGAAAGGAGCGTTCATGATGACGCCGTCGAGATCGCGCAGCGGGAAGCGGATCTCCTCGCTTTCGCCGACCTGCTCGGCGTCGAGCGCAAGGAGCGACCGCCTTGGTGCCGCAATCGTGCTCAGGTCGTGGGCATCGTCTGCGGCGGTTAGAATCTCCAGCGATCCCGCCCTCGGCGAACCGTCGCCCTGTGGCCCGTGCGGCATGGTCACGAGGTTCATGCGCTCGTAGTCCACCGTGGGCGCGCCGAGCGTCATGTTGCAGGCGGCCAGCTGAACACCGTGCTGGTTGATGTCGAGACCGCAGAGCACGTCTTCGACCACTCGCTTGTGAAGAGCGTTGCTCTGGCCGTCGGCCATCTCTTCCTTCCCCCGGCCCGTGACGCGCGCCTTGATGGTTTGCAGACACGCCATCAGCAGCGTTCCGGTTCCGCACGCCGGGTCGATCACGCGCAGCTTCGACACCGCATCGGGATCGGACCAGTCGATCAAATCATCGGCTAGGGCCAACCGCGCGAGCATGATCGCCGACAGGTTGTTCGTGTAGAACGCGCCATCGCTCTTTGCGGAACCGAGGATGCGATGGTACAGCGGTCCGGCATGGTCGTAGCCGAGTTCGCTCAGGGAATCCGCGACGCGGTTCGCGCACTCGGCCAGGACCCGTATCGCGTTGCCGACCGCCTTGCTATGTGGCAGGACGGCGAGTACCGCGAGGGCAGGCCTGAACACGGGCGCGTAGTCCTTTTCGAGAATCGCCTCCCACGCCAGCGCGAGGACCTCGCTTGGAACGCTCGCTCCCGCAACCTTGTCGAGCCGCAGAATCGTCTTCATCTGGGGCTCGTCGCGGAGCCTCCGTTGCAACAGGCAGGCGTTCGCAAGCATGAGCGCCGCGATGGTGCAAACTCCCTTCGCCCCACCGTCGCTCTCAGGAGCCAGATCGAGAGCCTCCGCGATCGGCCCCTCCAATTCTTCTTCCAGAAGCACACGACTCGCGTGCCTGACCGCATCCGCAATTTCATCGGCCACAAGCTGGCCGGGCTTGCCCAAGCCGGAGGCGGCCGCCACATGCGCGTAGATTCCCTGCTCGGCCTCCTTCAGATCGAGGCGGCGCTGCAGGTCACGGCCCTCCACTCCCCATCCCGCGCCACCGTTCGGGTCGTCCGGCCTGGGCGGCCCGGGCGGTTCGTACACCCTGACAAAGGTGGCCGGCGTCTCCGCCAGACGACCGTCATGTGCTTGGAGCGCTCGCAGGACGCGGCCCACTGTCCGGTAGCCCTCGGTGCCGCGTTCGAGTGCGGCCGCCACGTCGCGGCCCGGTTCGACGATCACGGGAATGACGATGTATCCGAAACGCTTGCCGGGCGCCTTTCGCATGACGCGGCCGACGGCCTGGACGACATCGACTTGGCTGTCGCGGGGGTCCAGGAAGGCAACCGCGTCCAAGGATGGCACGTCCACGCCCTCGGTGAACAGCTTGACGTTGCACACGACCCGGCACTCGCCGTCGCGATCCGCGTGCGCGAGGGCTCGCAGCTCCTGGTTCCGCTGGAGCGCGCTTGCGGAAGCGTCGAGATGCCTGGCGACCACCTTCATCGCCCGTCCGTCGCTCATGCGCCTGGTAGTGGCGCGGAGCACCTCGCTCTCCATGAGCGCCTCCGCATACCACTTCGAGCGCACAATGCTGTTCGCGAACGCCAGGGTGCGCGGCAGCTTGCCCGGCTGCTCGAGTGCCCTCCCCTCCGTCACCCCGTTCACCGCGAGGGACACGCCGAGCACCCGGGTCATGTCGTTTGTCGTCGGGGCGTTCCTCCGGCTGGTCGACGGTTCGAGGGCTTCCAGACGGCGGCGGAGGCCCGGCGTAACACTCGCCTGGCCGACCCCGAGCACGATGACCCTGTAGTCGGAGAGCATGCGGTGCCGCACCGCCTTGGCGAACGGCAGCAGGTGGAACTGTGGTCCGTAGATATGCTGGTCGCCCATGTCGATGACGTCGATGCCCTTCGAGGCAAGCCTGGCCTTCGAGCGCGCTGTGTAGATCCGAGGGGTGGCCGTCATGTACAGCCGCTTGCGGGCGAGGAGCCGCTCGTCGTCGTGGAATTCCTGGAAATCCACCTTTCGGGTGCCCCCCGCGCCACTCGTTGCGCGCAGCGCACCGGTCGTACGGTGCGCCTCGTCGGCGATGGCCAAATCGAACTCCGGTGCGCCGTGGGCATCCTGCGCCTCGGTCACCCTCCTGAGCGAGTGGTAGGTGCAGAAAACGACTCGGGTGGGACCATCGCCACGAAGCGTGGAAGCAATCTCCGAAGTGTCGGTCGAGACCGGACACTCCAACTCCGAGATCCGGATGTCCTCGTTCTCGTTGCGTCCTCCGGCGGTTGGATCCGAGCACACCACGATGCACTGCAACCTGCGTGTCGTGTGGCGGAGCCATTCGCGCCGCGCTTGCGACACCAGGGCGATCGTCGGGGCCGCGAAGAGGATACGCCCACCGTGCGCCACAACCTGCTCGGCGATGCGGAGCGAGGTGAACGTCTTGCCGGTGCCGCACGCCATGACCAAGCGGCCCCGTTCATGATTCCGCATTCCTTCAACAGCATCTTCGATAGCGTCGGCCTGAAGCGGCCACGGCTCCTGTACGGGGCGCTTCGCGTCGCTCTCTTCGAGTTGAACATGCAGGTACTGTCGGAAATCGACCTGGGCGACTTGGGGATGGGCATTCCGGATCGCGCGCTCCGCGATCGGTCCCCACCGGCAGGTTGCCACGATCCAGCGCAGGCGGAAGACCGGCTGTTGGGAGCCGCCGAGGAACTTGTCGATGTGTCCCTTGCCGAGCGTGCGGCGCTCGTCGTAGCACTTGCACTGGATCGCCACCCATTCCCCCGTCGTCCTCCGCGCTACGAGGTCGATTCCGATGTCCCGACCGTCGAGGCCGGTCAGGTCCATGCGCTGCGGCCAGTCGGCCCAGCGCCAGATTTCGTCGATCTCGAATTCCGGCTCCTGGCTCGCGAGCCGCATGAACAGATGCTCGAACCATCGACCCTTTTCGGACTCGTCCCGGCTCTGCGCGCGGATTCGTTCCAAGATCTCGCCGGCGGTAGGCTTCCCTGCGAGATCAAGCCTTATCTGGTCATCCATTGGGACAGTCCCGGTGAGTGGCGCGCCGGGGAGCCAGAACGATGGTCGGGCCTGCGGCCTCGTGGCCGGGCCGGTAGACGATCGCCGAGGTCGCCCCTTTCGTCATCGGCCCGGCCGTCATGCCTCGCCTCCTTCATCAACGGGATCCTCGCCCTGATGGGATTGGAGCACGAGAGCACGGTTGACGGCGTAGCTCGTTGGCACCGAGATCCCCTGCGCGTCGCCCCCAGAGATCCTGTGGCCGAAGTCCTGCACCCGTTCAATGGAAGTCTCTTCCCGCTCGAAGTGCGCCCTTTCACGGGCCTCGCGCTCCCGCTTTTTCTCGTCGGTTTCACTTGTCGGCCGGAGGAACATCGGCCCGCCTAGCCGGTGGGCGGCGGAGAGGCGGGCCCCCACCCACCGCAGAAGAAGTGCCCGCGCATCCGGCTCCGCCGACTCGCCCCGCCATTCCTTCGCCCTGATCGACTCCGCCTCCACCCATCTGCGGGCGTCCTCCAGGTTTCGGGCATGGGCGGCTATCACCGCGTCCCTCAACGAACCGCCCCTGTATCGAGAACCCGGATTCCAATGCATGAGCCCGGCGAGGAAACCAAGCATGAGCGAGCGGCGGAACTCATCGTCGTCGTTCCACGCCCGGCGCGCGTCGTTCAAGGCAGCGAGCATCTGACGGAATCCGGCGGCCCAGTCGAGACCGTTCTCTCCGGATGTGCGCTGCTCCGGCGGAAGCTCCGATCGCAGTCTAACCCTCACGCCCAGCCGAATCCGGTCGACGCGGTCCAAGTCCCGTTCTTCGGCGGCATCGGAGATGTCATCGAAAAGAGCGAGTTGCTCGACTCCCGGCAGACGGCCGGAGAACGCGATCCCGCCAGCCGTTCCAAGCTGGAACGCCGCCAAGCGCGTGGCGTCGTACTCGTCCGCGTCCTCGGCGGGAATGCGCTCCAGATAGAGGCGGGCTTCGTCCAGCGCCTTCAGCACGTCCCGATACATGGACCGCTGCCGATCCTTCCGTTCCGGTGCGTTCACAAGCTGCCTGGTTCCCTTGAAGTGCGAAGATGCGTCTCGCGGCGAACACCACCATAGAGCTTGCGGGCGGTGCAAACCATAGCCCTGACGGACGAATGGTACTCGAAACGGCGGTCAACGGAAACACGGATGCCTCCGCAACGTGGGGACGGGCCAGCCTCCTGCCTGGCGGCCGTCCGAGCGTCTTTGAGCCAACTGGCCGTCGCCATTGGTGCCGAACCGGCAACTCCACGGCCACCCCTTGGATGCCGTGCAAGCCTGCCGCCGGGGCTGGACTGGAGCGGGCCCGAGCGCCAATATGACTCGCCCTCTTCCAAGGAAGGACATCACCAAGCGATGGATCCCCGACCCACGACGACCTCCACCCGCGACGCGCCGACCTCTTCACTCAACCCCGGCCGTTCAACCCCTCCTCCCCCGCCCACCCCCACCTCCCGCGGCCCCCAAATCCTCGCCGAGCAGCAGAAACACATCTTCCAGTGCGTCAAACCCCTCTACGACGAGCCGGTAGCAATCGCCGAGGGCTCCGGCTGCTGGGTGAAGGACTACGACGGGCGCGAATTCCTCGACGCCTTCGCCGGCATCCTCACGACCTCGCTGGGCCACTGCCATCCAGCGGTAGTTTCAGCCGTACAGGAGCAGGCCGCCCGCGTGGGCCATCTTTCCACGCTCTACGTCAACGACCGCCAGGTCGAAGCGGCGCGCGCGCTGGCCACCATCTCGCCCGGCGACCTCTCCCGCACCTTCTTCCTGAACAGCGGCACGGAGGCGATCGAAACCGCCCTCGCGGCGGCGCGGCTTCACACGGGCCGCACCGAGATCATCGCGCTGCGCCAGGCGTACCACGGCCGCACCAGCATGGCCTCCGCGATCACCGCGCACGCGGAGTGGCGGGTGCTCCCCGCGACGGTGAGCGGGATCACGCATGCGCTCTCGCCCTACCCCTACCGCGCTCCGTTCGGCGCCGTCTCCGACGAGGAGCTGGTCGAGATCTACGCCCGCGACCTCATCGAGGTCATCCAGACCACCACCAACGGCTGCCCCGCCGCCTTCATCGCCGAGACCATCCAGGGGGTGGGCGGGTACATCGTGCCACCGCGCGGATACTTCCAGCGTATGGCGGAGATCATCCGGTCGTACGGCGGCGTCTTCATCGCCGACGAGGTACAGTCCGGCTTCGGGCGCACCGGCGGCAGGTGGTTCGGGATCGAGCATTGGGACGTGGTGCCCGACATCATGGTCATGGCGAAGGGGATCGCGGGCGGAATGCCCGTAGGCGCGACGATCACCACCGACGAGATCGCCGGGAACTGGCGCGGCAAGACCATCTCGACCTTCGGAGGCAACCCGGTGTGCATGGCGGCGATGGTCGCCACGCTCGACACCATGCAGGCGGAAAACGTCCCGGCGAGGGCGCTCGAGCGCGGCGCGCAGCTCCGGCGCGGACTGGAAGCCCTGCAGCGGGTCCACCCATGGATCGGTGATGTGCGCGGAATGGGCCTCATGCAGGCGCTCGAGCTGGTGGAGGACCCGGCCACGAAGGAGCCTGCGCCCTGCCTGGCCGGCGCGCTGCTCAACGCCGCCAGGGACGAGGGCCTGCTGATCGGGATCGGCGGACTGCACGGTCACGTGATCCGCATCGGGCCGTCGCTGCTGATCTCGGAGAGTGAGGTGGCGGAGGCGCTGGCACGGCTGGGCAGGGCGTGCGCCGCCGTCGCAGCGAGGCGAGCCGCGGCATGATCGCGGGTCTTCCCGTGGGGACCTGGGTGCTGATGGTGCTGTCCGTCGTGCCGGGTGTGGTGCTGGTGGTGATGGCGTACCGGGCGCACAGGTCGGACATTGGTGACGCCGTTGGCCGCGCCGGCGATGCCGCCGGGGTGACGCGCGGGCCGGAGCCCCGGCGGGAAGCTGGCCACGACGCGAACGGCCGCCAGCCCCCGCGGAACTCCGACAATGCCTGAAGCCACCGGCCCCAGCGCCGCCATGATCGCCGTCGTCGTCGGCTACTTCCTGATCCTGGTCGGGATCGGGTGGTGGGCCAGCCGCGAGAGCCGTTCGGTCAAGGGGTTCTACGTCGCCGGCAAGAAGCTCCCGTCGTGGGTGATCGCGTTCTCGTCCAACACCACCGGCGAGAGCGGGTGGCTGCTCCTGGGACTGACGGGCATGGGCTACCTGGTTGGATTCCACGCGCTGTGGGTGGTGTTGGGCGAAGTGCTCGGCGTCGCGCTGGCGTGGTCGGTGGTGGCGCGTCCATTCAAGGAATTCACCGACCGCTACGACGCGATCACGGTCCCCGACTACCTTACCGACCGCTTTGCCGACCGGCTCAACATCATCCGCATTGTCAGCGCCGTGATCATCTTCACGATGGTGGGCGCCTACACCGCCGCGCAGCTCACCGCCACCGGCAAGGCCTTCTCGTCCTTCATCGGGATCAGCTACGAAAGCGGCGTCTACATCGGGCTCGCAGTCATCCTCCTGTACACGAGCATCGGCGGCTTCAAGGCGGTCGCCTACAGCGACGTGCTCCAGGGCGTCCTCATGTTCCTCTGCCTGCTGATCCTGCCGATCGTCGGGATCTGGCACGCGGGTGGCTGGGGCGAGATGCTGGCTGGCGTTGGGGAAGCGGACCCCGCGCTACTGCGCCCGATGGGGGAACACGGCCTGACGGTCACGGGGGTGATGAGCGCGATCAGCTACGTGGGGATCGGGCTGGCGTTTCTGGGGGCGCCGCAGCTCCTGACCCGCTTCATGTCGGCCCGCAACCGGGGCCAGATATCGCAGGGCGGGGTGCTCGCGGTCGTCTGCATCGTGGTCTTCGACATCGGCGCGGTGCTGACGGGCGTGGCGGGGCGCTACCTCTTCCCCGGGCTCGTCGACCACGAGACGATCCTTCCGGTGATGTCCACCGAGCTCTTCCCGGCGGTGATCGCGGGGGTGATTCTGGTCGTGGTACTCGCCGCGATCATGTCGACCGTGGATTCGCTCCTGATCCTCGCCTCGTCGTCGATCGTGCGGGACATCTTCCAGAAGATCCTCCGGCCGGACTTCTCCGACCGCACCCTGTCGCTGATCGGCCGGCTCCTGACCGTCGTCCTCGGCCTGGCCGGGCTCGGAGTCGCCCTCCGCGAACCCCGCATGATCTTCTGGTTCATCCTGTTCGCCTGGTCGGGGCTGGCGTCGGCCTTCACGCCGGTGGTCCTGTGCTCGCTCTTCTGGCGGCGGACCACGCTCGCGGGCGCGGTCGCGGGGATGATCGCCGGCTTCGCGGCCGCGATGCTCTGGGTGGTGTTCATCAAGGACCACTTCTACGATCTCTACGAGATGATCCCGGGTTTCGCGGCGGGCTTTGCCGTCACGATCGGGGTCAGCCTCTTCACGAAGCCGCCCCCGGACGGCGGCTCGATAGTGGATGACGTGAAACGCGTGGTGGGCGGGCCGTTTTCGGCGGGGGAGGGGGACCGGGGGACGGGCGCGTAGCCACTGGGCGCAAAGGACGGCGACCCCCTCTGCGGGGAACAGCAACACAGGAGGACACGATGAAGTCACTGACAAGAGGCCAGTTCCTGGGAGCAGCAGCCGGCACGGTCGGCGCCGGATTCCTCGCTGGCTGCGAGGGCGGCCCCGGAGTCGTCCTGCGCACCGACGCATCGGACGCCACCACCGCCGACATGATCGCACACGGCCGCATCGTCCACACGATGGACGAGGCCAACCCCACCGCCGAATCACTCGCCGTGAAGGACGGCCGCCTCATGGCGGTCGGTTCCCGCGCCGAAATCGACGCCCTCCGCGGCGCCGGAACCCAGGTCTTCGACCACGGCGACGCCGTCATCACGCCCGGCTTCATCGACGCGCACACCCACCCGGCCGGCGCCGGGGTCCGCGAGCTCAAGGACGTGAACGTCGACGTGCGCAGCATCGCCGAGATCAAGGAACGCATGGCCGCCCGCGCCCGCGAGACGCCGCCCGGCGAGTGGATCCGCGGCTTCAAGTATGACGACACCAAGCTTGCCGAGGGGCGGCCGCTGAACCGGCTCGACCTGGACGAGGCGCTGCCGAACCACCCCGTGGTGGTCGGCCACCGGGGCGGCCACACCAGCGTCTACAACTCGCGCGCCTTCGCACTGGCCGGCGTGACCGCCGAGACCCCGGACCCGCCCGGCGGGAAGTTCTACCGAGAGGGCGGCGAACTCACGGGACTGGTCGCGGAGCGGGCGAACGCCGCCTTCTCGGGCCTGATCCCCAGCACCCACACCGACGACGACCGGCAGGCCGGGGTCAAGCTCATCACCGAGCTGATGGCCCAGGCCGGGCTGACGTCGTTCCACGACGCCGGCACATCGTCAAGCAGCCTGCGCGCGTACAAGGCGGCCTACGACGCCGGCCAACTGTCATGTCGAGTTTACATGATGTTACGTGGACCTTACAACAGCCTCCGCCAGGCCGGCGTCTCCACCGGATTCGGCGACGAGTGGCTGCGCGTCGGCGGGGTCAAGTACGGTGCCGACGGCTCGGCGTCCGAGCGGACCATGCGCATGAGCACTCCGTACGTCGGCCGCCCCGACGACTACGGCATCCTCACCATGAGCCAGGAGGACATCCACGAGGCCGTCGAGCGCGCCCACCGCTCCAACTGGCAGGTCGGAATCCACGCCAACGGCGACGTCACCATCGACATGGTGCTCAACGCCTACGAGCGCGTCCAGGAGATGTGGCCGCGGCCGAACCCCAGGCACCGCATCGAGCACTGCTCCCTGGTCAACCCCCAGCTCCTTCAGCGGATCAAGGCCGCCGGCGCCGTCCCCACCCCCTTCTACACCTACGCCCACTACCACGGCAACAAGTGGGTCGAATACGGCCCCGAGAAGATGGAGTGGATGTTCGCCCACCGGTCGTTCCTCGACTACGACATACCGGTCGCCCCGGCGTCCGACTACACCCCCGGCCCCTACGAGCCGCTGATGGCCATCCAGAGCATGGTCACCCGCAAGGACTTCGACGGCCGCGTCTGGGGCCCGAGCCAGCGCATCACCGTCCCCGAGGCGATGCGGATCTGCACGATGGGCGGTGCATACGCGTCCTTCGAAGAGGACATCAAGGGCTCGGTCACGGTGGGCAAGCTGGCCGACTTCGTGGTGCTGGAGTCCGACCCGCACGACGCGGACCCGGATGGGATCAAGGAGATTCCGGTGCTGAGGACGGTGGCGGGGGGACGGGTGACGTGGGAGGGGTGAGGGGGGAACCGACGTGAAGGCAAGTCCCAGCTCAGAACAGTGCCGCGTCCGGCGCGAAAGGGAGTCTGCCCTCGAAGCGGCCTTTCGCGAGTGTTCCCAAGCGGACTGGGATGGCTATGGCGCGGCACCCGCGAATGAACGGTCCGTGGAATGGGCGAGAAGAGTGCTGGCGGCTATTCCGTTACGTGTGGGCATCCCGGAAATCGCATTCGAGCCGGACGGGGATGTGGGCCTGGAGTGGTGGCGAGGACCGGACAGAGTCCTTTCTGTCAGCGTGGGCGAGAATGGCCAGATTCGGTTCGCCGCACGACTCAACGGGGACAGAATTACGGGGAGTGAAATGTTCGCCGGCGGATCGCCACGGCGCTTGGTGGAGACGGCACTCAAGCTAGTCCAATAGACGACGCAGGCGCGGCGCTGAGGAGATGGTTAGCCGTCAATCCCGAGCCGCTCGCCGGCGTCGTTCTCGAACTGTGGAGTGCGGCCGGTGGTCGGCGCCCCCTACCGCCGCTCCAGCCTCAACACCTGCGGATGCTGAACATCGAGTTCGTCGTACCAGACACCCAGCACCGCGTCCATCTCGATGTCCACAATGCGGAACCTGTCGGGCAGGTCCACAGTCCCCAGCCACGTTCCGTCGGCCGCGAGCACCAGCCAGCGCACCGGTTCTTCCGCTTCGCTCTCCCCACGGTATTGTTGCAGCCACACCGCCCCCGACGGATCCACGATCATTCTGCTGTACGCCGGACGTCTCCCCGACGCCGGGGTCCTCTCGGCGGCCTCACGGAGGAGAGACGACGATCTCCCGCCGAGATACGCCTCGCGCTCAGCCCTTAGCTCGGATCCGGACAGGGACAGCGGATAGTCGGGGATCCTGAGGATGCGGACCAGGTCGCCCTCGCGCGTGCGTTCCTCCACCTCCATGGACTCCGCGTTGCCCACGAAGATGCTCCCCGCGCGAGAAGCGACCTGCGCCTCCTTGCGAAAGAGGGGCGACACACTCGCCGTGTTGCCATTCGGCCGCTGAACCACGTACTCGTCATAGCCCTCGGTGGCGCGATGCTGTCGAGACGGGTACCCTCGACGTCAAAGCGCCAGAGCACGGTCGGGTTGCGGATCGCCCCGATCGCGTCCCTGGTCCAGAACGGGGAAATGTACTCGACGGCCATGGATCCATCGCCGAGGTCATGGATCGAGCTGGCGTTGGCCAGCAGGTTGAAGGTGCGGGCGAGCGCGAGGTCGGGGCCGAATACCGACACGCGGCCGTCCCAGTCCAGGACCCACACGGTGTCGCCGCCGGCGCCAACCATCTGCTCGATCCCTCCGCTGAATTCGCCCGGACCCTCACCGTCCCGGCCGGTGGCTCTCACGAAGCTGCCCTCGGGGGAGTAGAGGCGGATCTGCAGCCAGGTGTCGTCCGCGACCACCAGCGATCCGTCCGCAAGCCGCACCATTCCCCCCACATGGCCGAACTCGTGGTTCGGACCGCTTCCGCTTGCAGTCGATGGTCTTTTTCACGTTCTTTCGTCTCCACTCTTGTGGGGTAACTGTTTTTCCGGCCGCGTCCCAGAGGGGGGTTCCGGCCAGCCCGTCACTTCTCCAGCCGGTGCACCCGCACGTACTCCACGTCCTGCTCGTCCATCCACACGCCGAGCAGGTAGTCTTCGCCGATTTCGCCATCTCCCAACCGCAGCCCGGGGGGAGTGGCCACGTTGCCCAGCCAGGTTCCGTCCGGCGCGTATATCTCGTACGGGAGGGACTCGGCGCGGGGAAGCGAATACGGGCGCACCCAGAGGTTGCCCGCCGCGTCCAGATGGATCGCGCTCAGGACGGGAAGGGTCGGAGCGATGGGAAGATCGCGCCAAGCCGGCCTGCGTGACTCTGCCTGCTCCTCCGACATCCCGCCCCACACCTGGTTGCGCCAGACCATCCAGTCCAGGAAGGCCTCCACGTGCTCCTCGGTGACGGGCACGAGCGGCTTGTCGCGGCGGAGAATCCGCGGATGTGGATCCGTCTTCCAGCGAGATCGACCGGATGGAGAACGCCTCCGTGTCGACGACCGCGAGGGTACCCGTCGTAACCGTGAACAGCGGTCCCTTGCCGTATTGATAACCGGTACGGGCCACTCCCCCGCCCGGATATGAGGTGATCTTCTCTTCGCCGCCCCGTACATCGATCAGGCCGACCACGGCGCCGTCGTCCAGAGAGACAGTCGCGAGCCGATACCCCGGCCACCGCACCACCCCTTCCGGCATTTCCCCCCGTAGTCGGCGAAGGACATGACCAGGTTGCGTCCCCAGATGCCCTGAACCCCGCTCGGCGTGAAATCGGACCAGGGAGCCTCCACGCGCATCGTCCGCCCGACCAAACCGTCAGGGCCGAAGATCTGGACGCGGCGCAGGATGCCGTCCCAGGTCACGATCGAATCACCCGCGAGCGCGCCCACCCAGCCCAGGCGTTCGTGTTCGCCGGGTCCTTCCCCCTGCCCCGACGCCTCCCACATGAAGACCCCGTTCCGGTCGTAGCGACGCAGCACGCCGCTCGTCCAGTCCCCGAGCACGATATCGCCGTTGCCGAGGCGGACGGCCCGCGCGACGCCGCCCAGCACGTACTCGTTCGGGCCGTCGACGGTGCCGATCTGGACCACGGGTTCCTCCACGATCGTCCACTCGTCGCCGGGATCCCAGACGGGCGCGAGCGCCGTGGTGATCGGGATGCCGGCTGAGTCGACCCGCAGCGTGGCTGAGGAGTCGCCGGACGAGTCGCAGGCCGCGAGTGCGAGGGGGAGACCGCAGAGCAGCCAGGTGGGGATCCTTCTCTTCCGGTTCGCCTTGAGGTGCGTCATCGCCGGTACCTCCTCTGGTCGTCTGGTTGCGCCGGTTGCGATGTCCCGGACGCGGAACCTGTCGGCCGCCTCGAGGGTCGAAGCGGTTGGGAGGCGTAAGAGTACAGCGGTAGCGGTGAAAAATCAACAGTGCGGTGAAAAATCAGCGCAGGGCTCGTGCAGATCGGCGAGTGCGCACTACCTTGGGGCGTTGCGATGAAGCCCCACTCTCGAGTCCATCCGAGCGATGCCACCCAAGCCCAAGCAGTCCTCAGCTGCCGACCCTGGGCCAGCGGCCCGCGAAGACCACGTCTTCTTCCCCACCCCCGCCCAATTCCGCGCCTGGTTCGCGGAGCACCACAACAAGCGCGACGAACTCTGGGTCGGCTACTACAAGAAGGCGACCGGTCTGCCGAGCATCACCTGGCCTGAATCCGTGGATGAAGCCCTCTGCTTCGGCTGGATCGACGGGATCCGCAAGTCCGTCGACGAGAAGAGCTACAAGGTCCGCTTCACTCCTCGTCGCCCCGGCAGTCACTGGAGCGCCCGCAACCTGGGCCGCATGAAGCACCTGATCACCGAAGGGCTGGTCACGGACCCGGGGATGGCCGCCTACCGCAAGCGCAATCCAGCCAGGGAAAAGCAGGCGGCGCACGAACAGAAGAACATCGCGCTCCCGCCCGAGTACGAACGGCAGCTAAAGGCCGATTCCGACGCCTGGAACTACTTCCAGAGGGCCCGCCCGTCGTACCGTAAGCAGGTGACCTGGTGGGTCATCAGCGCGAAGCGCGAGGAGACCCGACTGCGCCGGCTCCGCATCCTGATCGAATCCTCCGCAAAGGGGGAGGTAATTCCGCCGATGCGGTGGGCGGAGGGGAAAAAGGAGTCCCAATGATATACATTAGTATATTTTCACTGACGAAATATATACGCTTATATATCGCCAGCCCTCCACAGTAGAGGTTCACCCCGTGTTCGGACTCGACTTCATCGACCTCCCGCTGGCAGGCACACCGTTCGGGACTGCGCTCGAAGTGTGCCTCGTCCTCGCATTCGTGGCATGGCTACTCTCGGTGATCACCCGGGAGGTCTCCTGGATCGATCGGCTCTGGTCGATCTGTCCGCCGGTCTACTGCCTGATCGTCGCCTTCGCGACCGACTTCCAGTGGGCGCGGGTCAACGTCATGACGCTGCTCGTCGTCCTGTGGGGCGCGCGCCTGACCTGGAACTTCGCCCGCAAGGGCGGCTGCTACAGCCGGCACCCGAACTACTTCTGCGAACTCGGCATGTGGTGGGTATTCTACCTGTTCGCGGTCGCCGCGTCCGGCGAGTGGGTGCACTGGACCGGGCTGGGCTGCATCGGGCTGACGCTGCTGTTGCAAGGGCCGGCGAAGCCTCCTGCATACCGTCCCTGCGCATGACCGAGCAGCTGTCCGTGGCCAAGTACCCCGCCTACCGGGACTACCAGGCGACGACGTCAGTGTTGATTCCGCTGCCGCCGAGGGGGAGGTAGGCAGTGGCGCCCAATCCCCGCCCGCCTAGTACTTGATCATCGAGAAGATGATCGCCGGCACCAGCGGCTCGCCTTCCGGCTGAATCGCTTCTATGCACATGTTCGCCTCGGGGTTGCTGGCCGACATCATGACCTCGACCATGTCACCCGCTTCGAGCGGCACGATGCCCTGCGAGATGATCACGTCCTTGGCCATGCTGCCCTCGTCCTGGCAGAGCTGGACGTTGGAGTTGCCCACGTCGGTCCCGTTGACGCGCAGCCACAGATCGAAGCAGCCGTAGGGCCCCCCGCCTTCGCGGCCGACCTGGGGCGCGGCGACGATCAGATACGCCCCGGCTTCGGACACCGTCATCTGGTTGGCCGCCATTGCGACACCGCTGGCCGCGTCCGTGATGTCCATGGCGACCACCTCGGGCGCCGTCCCCGGGCACTGGGTGACCGACGACGAAGCTTGCAGGTAGTGATCGGCCTCCATGGCTGGATTGAGGCTCTCCATGGCTTGATCGCCGGTCGACGCGGCCTGATCCTGGTAACAGGCTGATGCGCCCATACATGACAGGACCGCGAAGGATGTGAAGATGGGCTTCCTCATGGACTGGTACCTCCCTCGGCAATGCGGAGTGGGGCTCACCACCGGCTCCGTGCAACAGTTTACCGGGTTGCCGTGGTGACAATAAGCGCCATAGTAGGAAGCGAGCGCTGTCTTCGCAACCAACTGGTTGGGCCGCTGGAAGAAAGCACCGTATTTTGCAGTGGCCTTCGCTTGCGCACCTCAGCGACGTTGGCTTCGACTCTTCATCCCCTAGACACCGGAGATCTGCGAAAGATGAGGGACCTTCACCGCCCAACGGCCGTTGTCACGCTGGGAGTCGCTTTCGCGGCTGCCGCTCTTGCACCGGCACCCGCGACCCCGCAGGCCCCTCCGTCCGGCGACCCCGCCCGGGGCGATCTTGCGGCGCTCACCGCCCAATCCCCACCGTCGCACGATGCTGCCGGGGCCGCCTTCGCGGCTCTGACCGGCACCCCATCCGGGCCGGCGTCCACCACCACCCTAACCCTCCCCGGCCTCCTTGCCCCCGTCGAGATCATCCGCGACCGGTGGGGGATCAATCACATCTACGCCGAGAACGAGTACGACCTCTTCTTCGCGCAGGGGTACGCGGCAGCGCGCGATCGTCTCTTCCAGTTCGAGGTGTGGCGCGCCCAGGCCACGGGAACGGTCGCGGAGATGCTGGGCCCGGACGAACTGCAGCGCGACATCGGCTTTCGCCTCTTCAAGTACCGCGGCGACATGACGGTGGAGATGAACCACTACCACGACCGCGGCTCGCTGATCATTCCCGCGTACGTTGACGGGGTCAACGCCTACATCGCGGAGACCGAGGCCAACCCGGACCTGCTACCGCTCGAGTTCGAGCTGCTCGGCATCCGCCCAAAGCGCTGGACGCCAGAGGTCGTGATTTCCCGTCACCAGGGGCTGCTGGGGAACATCGGTTCGGAGCTGCGCTACGGCCGCGCGGTTGCGGCGGTGGGCGCCGAGGCGGTCAAGCGGGTCGCCAATTTCCACCCGGGCGATCCGGACATGACGCTCGACCCCGCCATCGACGGGTCGCTTCTGAGCCAGGACATCCTCGGGCTCTACAACGCCTTCCGCGGCTCGGTGCGGTTCCGGCCCGAACACCTGGTTCCCGAGCACCGGGGAGACGAGGAGGCTTTGGAGCGGTTGGAGATGGCGATGCCGGACCCCCGCGGCGCGACGTCAGACCCGGCGGCAACCACCTGGACGGTCCCTGGACGGCTTGCGGACGCCCCCGACTGGCCGGACCTGGAGAGCCTCGGTTCCAACAACTGGATCGTCAGCGGGCGTCTGAGCGAAAGCGGCTATCCCCTCATGGCCAACGACCCCCACCGCGGCCAGTCGGCGCCGTCGCTGCGCTACTGGGTGCACCTCGTCGCGCCGGGCTGGAACGTGATCGGCGGCGGCGAGCCGGAGATCCCGGGGGTGAGCATCGGGCACAACGAGTACGGAGCCTGGGGCCTGACCGTTTTCCGAACCGACGGCGAGGACCTGTACGTCTACGAGACCGACCCGAACAACCCCAACCGCTACCGCTACCGGGACGGGTGGGAGGAGATGACGGTCATCACCGAAGAGATCCCCGTGAAGGGACAGGCGCCCCACACGGCCGAATTCAAGTACACGCGGCACGGGCCGGTCGTCTTCGAGGACACGGAGAACAACGTCGCCTACGCGGTTCGCGCAGCCTGGCTGGAGCCCGGCGGCGCCCCCTACCTGGCGAGCCTGCGGATGGACCAGGCGAAGACCTGGGAGGAGTTCGTGGAGGCGTGCAACTACTCCAACATCCCGGGCGAAAACATGATCTGGGCGGACAGGGAGGGGAACATCGGCTGGCAGGCGGTCGGGATCGCGCCGATCCGCCGCAACTGGTCAGGCCTGGTCCCGGTCCCGGGCGACGGCCGCTACGAGTGGGACGGATACCTGCCGATCCGGGCCAAGCCCAGCGTCTACAACCCGGAAGCGGGCTACTTCGCCACCGCCAACAACCAGGTGACGCCCGACGACTACCCCCACATGGATGCGATCGGTTTCGAGTGGTCGGACCCCTACCGCTGGGCGCGCGCCGCGGAAGTCCTCGGCTCGGGACGACTCCATTCCATGGCCGACATGATGGCGCTGCAGACCGACTACCTCTCGATCCCGGCGCGGACCATCGTCCCCATGCTCCGGCACGTCGGCCCCGCCACGGACCCCGACACCGAGCGGGCCCGCGAACTGCTCCTGGCATGGGACTTCGTGCTGGACCCCGAGTCCGTCGCGGCGGCGATCTACGCCCCGTTCGAGAGCCGTGTGCGCGGCAACGTGCGCGACGTCTTCGTCCCGGCAGCCCAGCGGCGCTTTCTCGGCGGGTTGGCGCTCACCAAGGTGATCGGGCACCTCACCGCGCCCGGCGGCGAATTCGGTGACGATCCTCTGGCCGGGCGGGACGCGGTGCTTCTGCGCAGCCTCGAGGAGGCGGTCGCCGGCCTGCAGGAGAAACTCGGCCGCGACATGGACGGGTGGCAGTACGGCCAACCCGCCTACAAGCACGCCACCATCTTCCACCCGCTCTCCCGGGCCGCTCCGCCCGAGATCGCCAACCGCCTCACCGTCGGCCCCCTCCCCCGAGGCGGCAACGGCTCCACCCTCAACAACACCGGCGGCGGCGACAACCAGTTCTCGGGCGCATCGTTCCGGCTCATCGTGGACACGGGGGACTGGGACCGCGCCGTCGGCAGCAACACCCCCGGCCAGTCCGGCGACCCCGATTCGCCATTCTACGACAACCTCTTCGAACTCTGGGCCAACGACCGCTTCTTCCCGGTCTTCTACTCGCGCGAGCGGGTGGAATCGGTGGCGGCGGAGCGCTGGATGCTGACGCCGCGATGAGCGAGGTGAAGCCCCCCTCCGCCGGCCTGCACTTCTTCCCCACCCCCGCTCACCTGCGCGCCTGGCTCGCGGAGAACCACGATCGTTTCGACGAGCTCTGGGTCGGCTTCTACAAGAAGGGGACGGGACTGCCCACCATCACGATCGGCGAGTCGATCGACCAGGCGCTCTGCTTCGGCTGGATCGACGGCCTGAAGCGGTCCGTCGACGAGAAGAGCTACAAGGTGCGCTTCACGCCGCGCCGCCGGCGGAGCAGCTGGAGTGCGAGGAATCTTGCTCGCATGGAGAATCTGATCGAGGCTGGGCTGGTCAGCGAGGCCGGGCTGGCGGCGTATCGGCGTAGTGTTGCCAGGCGGGAGAGTCCGCGGGCTTGCCGGGTCCAGCCCTGACGGTGATCTGCCGGCCGGCGCGTTAGCCGACGCCCGCGCCCGACCACGGAAGTCGCGGACAGGTGCGGACTCCGCCAGACGGCTATCAGTGCCCGCGTCCTCAACTCCCCCACTCGAGGCGCCAGACATCGACATGATCGAGGTCGAGGCTGTCCCGTCGGATAGTGAGCAGATAGTCGGGACCGAACGCTGGAACCACGCGTTCCTTGCGTGGCGGGGCGGGTACGCTGGCGAGCAGCTTGCCCTCGTTGTCAAAGACTTCCCAGCGGTTGCCGGTCGTGCGCACGATCTCGACCCACAGCTTGCCGTCCGGTGCGACGAAGAGATCCTCGATGAACGGTTTCGCGTCCGGTCGCGCCGGTTCCCGCGGGTCGCAGGAGGCGCCCCGCCGGGTCTCACGCCACTGGTAGTATTCGGCGTTTGCCGCCCTCCATTCCTCGTTGCTGAACGATTCGCCCGGCAGCGGGCGCTCGATCACCCTGAGGACCTCGGCGCCATCGCTCCGCGTGACGAAGATGCGGTAGTCGCTGGTGAGCGCCGAGTAAAGGACGCCGCCCGGTCCCGGATGCTGCAGGAACTGCGGAGCAAAAGGAACTTCGAAGAAGGCGATGCCACCCTCGTATTTGCACTCGATGTATGCGGGAGGGCCACTCGACGGCCCGCGCAACCAAGCCAGCGTGTCGCCCGTTTCGCCGCGACTGTTCATACCCACATAGCGGCGCTCAAGTCCGGGCAGCGCGAACCGAAATACCTCGTCCGGGCCGACGGGATATAAGCGGACAAGATCAGAGGTGCCGGTGACGCCAGTCCGCGTTCTCCGCTGCCCGAGCCATTCGCCCTGGGCGGACCATTCGCCGATGCGGCCCTGGTCGGGATCGAAGCTTAGAAGTCTGTCACCCGCCCACGCCAGCGAATTGAGACTCTGAAACTCGCCTGGCCCCTCGCCCTCCCGGCCGAAGGTGCGGAGGTGGGCACCATCTAGACCAAAGACCTTCACCTCATAATTGCGGCGGTCGGCAACGAAGATCTCCTCGTTCGGCCCTAGCGCCACGCTGGACACGCCGCCGAACTCCTCGGGCGATCCGGTGTCGGTCAGTGTCTTCGGGCCGATCGAGACGACCAGATCGAGGCGTGCCGTCGGCGGCGGGCCGGTGTTGGTGACGGGGGTGACGCCCTCGTAGCCGATCATGAAGTCGGCGGCGGGCGCGTCGGCCTGGGCGCAGGCTGCGGCGAGGATGGCTGTGAGCGCGAAGACCGGTAGGGATGGGATTTGGCGCATCTTGGGGGCTCCATGTCAACCAGCGGGATCGGCAGGCGGGCGTGGCCCATAGCGATCCACACCATACTCTTTGTTTACGTGACCCTGGACCGCGATGTTTCGAGCAGGCTTGCCGCTCTCGGTGCTCACGCGGGTTTGTTCACGGACTGCCAGGCGCTCCGCTCACGCCCCCCAGCCACTTCTCCGGCGCGACCGCCCTCTTCCGCTCCTTCGGCCGCCTGTTGAACCACGTCACCGTCAGCAGCACCTCCGCCGCGGCCGCGCCCTCCAGGCTGAACTCCCGATCCGCCAGCAGCGGCCGAAACGCCTCCTTGACCACCCGGTTCGCCCGCCGCCGCGCACCGTCGCTCTTCGGCCACGGCATCTCGCCGTGCAGCCGTCCCCTGCGAATCAGGTAGACCTTGTCGTCCCCCTCGAAGCCCGACACCGGGTACACCAGGTTCAGCTTCCCGATTTGCCCGCGGAAGCCGGAGAGGTGGTCCCAGAGGCTCTCCAGGGTCGCCATCCGCTCGTGGAGGCGCCCGGCGTATTCGAAGTCGAGCCGCTCGGCAGCCTCCCCGGCCGCCTCCGACAGCTCCTCCAGCGGCCTGCGGCTGCGCGCCTCCAGGAATGCGCGGGCCGCGCTCACCCGCCGGTCGTACTCCACCACCGTGCAGCGGCCGGCACACGGCGCGAGGCAGGTCCCCGTCTCCGCGCGGATGCACAGCGGGGTCCGGCCGCCGGAGAACATCTCGATCTGGTCGCCGAAGTACACCGGGGTGTCCGACGCGCAATCCCGCAGTCCGGTCGCCAGCGACAGCTCATGGACGGCGCGAGACAACCAGCCGGTCCTCGCAAACGGCCCGTAGTACCTGGCTCCGTCGTTCACGGGCCGCGACACCGGAACCAGGCGCGGCGCCGGCTCGCGGGTGACCCTGATGAACCCGTACCGACGGTCGCGCTTGTGCTGCACGTTGTATTCGGGCTGCCACGCGCGGATCAGGTGCATCTCGCGGAAGAGCGCGGCGAACTCGTTGGGTATGTAGTCCCACCTCACCGCCTCGGCCTCCGCGACCATCCGCGCCGTCTTCCCCGTCTCCTGCCGGAAGTACGAGAGCAGCCGCGTGCGCAGCCGCACCGACTTGCCTACATAGAGGATGCGCCCGCCCGCGCCGAGCCAGCGGTAGACCCCGGGCCGGTCCTCGGCCCCGGCGCGCACCTCGTCCCGCAGCGATGCAGCCGTTCCCGGCCGTGAGCCGGGCGGGGGCGACGGTGCAGTCCTCCTCGAGGACCTCGAGCGATTCGACGCAGCCATGGGGGCTCAACTTCGCCATTTCTTCGGGTCTCGTCAACGGAAGTCCCATCCGGCTATTGCGATGACCCGCCGCGTGCGCTAATGTCGCCTTCCATGGCCAACCATGGACGGTCCCTCATCATTCGTGATCCGGTGTGGGACACGATTCGACTCGATCCCGCAGCCGCGGCGATCATCGATACCCCCGCCTTCCAGCGGTTGCGCTACATCCGGCAGCTGGGCCTGGCGCACCTCGTCTACCCCGGCGCCACCCACACGCGCTTCGATCACGCCCTCGGCGTCTACCATCTCGCCGAGCGCGCGATCCGCATCCTGAAGGCCGGCCGGCCGGTCCCCGCGGAGGTGTGGGACGGAGCCACGCTGATTCCCTACGCCGCCCTGCTGCACGACATCGGCCACTACCCCTTCTCCCATGCGATCGAGGAACTCGACCCGGCGACGATCGCCGCGGACCACGAGGAGGTGAGCGCACGCTATTTCGAGTCGCAGGAGATGAGGGCGGCGCTGGCCCCGCTGGGAGAAGGCGCCCACGAGGCGATCTCCCGGATCATCACTGGCCGGGGCGAGAACGTGCTGCGAGGACTCGTGAGCGGAAGCCTGGACCTCGACAAGATGGAGTACCTCCGGCGGGATGCGCGCTTCTGCGGCGTCCCCTACGGCGAGGTCGACGTGGAGCACCTCCTTCAGGGGCTGGTGCTCCTGGAGGACCCCGCCACCGGCAAATGGGAGGTCGGGATCCGTGCGAAGTCCATCGGCACGCTCGAGTCCCTGCTCTTCGCCAAGTACCAGATGTTCCGGAGCGTCTACTGGCACCACGGGGTGCGCGCCGCCACCGGGTTCTACAAGCGGATCGTCGAGGTGGCCCTGACGGCCCGGCTGATCAGCCCGCCCGAACTCATTGGCCCCACCGACGAGCAGCTCCTCCACGAGCTGGCCCGGAGGGCGCGCGCCTACCCCGGCGCAGTGGCCGCCAGGCTGGCGGACCGCTGGCTCCCCGCGCTCAGGAACCGGAGGCTGCCGAAGCGCGCGGTCGAGATTCCGGCCTGGCAGCTCGAAGGGCGGGCGCTGCCCGGCTGGGTCGGCGGCGAGACCGCGGAGAAGCGCCGCTGGGAAGACGCGCTTGCAGTGGAGCTGGGCCTCGAGCCCGGCGAGGTGATCCTCGATTTCCCCGTCAAGAAGGCGATGTTCCAGCTCGACGTGCTGGTGGACCGGCCGGGCCGCCCGGTGCGTCGCATGGGACGGGAAGGCATCCCGGGGCTCATCGACCTGCCGAAGCTCGCGGAGGAACTCTACCGCACTGCACGGGTATTGCGGTTGTTCACCTTTCAGCGACGGCCGCTCGACCCGGAGTGGGTCTTGAAGCGGCTGGCGGAGGGACCAGGGGCGGGAGGAGGTGGAGACGATGGGAGTGGTGACATTGCCCCGGGCGACAGGCACGCGAGCGATTCCCCTGTGCAACCACCCACCGAAGTGGAAACGTCTGACGTTGGAGGGCGTATAGGACCATGAGGGAGGCAAAGGGAGCCGCTTTTGGCGCAACAGATGCCCCCCACAGGGACTTTCCGCCCTTAATGACAAGAAAATGATTGACAAGCGGCGCACCCAGCCGTACCGTTAACGGCTGTACATATAGCGCGTCCGCCGGATGTTTATCCGGTCAGTAACGGAGAAGCGAGAAGAGAAAATGGCCAGGAAGACCAGGCGCGGAAGGAAGCGGGTAAACCCGCTCACCGGGTTCGACGCCAGCCTGGACGAGCAGACCGCGTTGGACCAGTATCTGCGAGATGTCAGCCGCCACGAGCTGATCACCCCCGACATGGAGAAGATCCTGGGGGCACGTGCTCAGAACGGCGATGAAGAGGCGATCCAGGCGCTCGCCAAGGCGAACCTGCGCTTCGTGATCAGTGTGGCGAAGAAGTACCAGAACCGCGGCGTTTCCCTCACGGACCTGATCCAGGAGGGGAACGTGGGGCTCGTCACCGCGGCGCGGAAGTTCGATCCCGAGCAGGGTGTGAAGTTCATCTCCTACGCGGTGTGGTGGATCCGGCAAGCCATTCTGGCCTCGCTGGCGAACCACGGCCGCCCGGTGCGGGTGCCGCTGAACCGCGCTTCCGACCTCGCGCGCATCTTCCGCGAGAAGGAGCGGCTCAAGCAGGAGCTCGGACGCGATCCGACCAGCGAGGAGCTGGGCAAGGCGACGTTCCTCACGCCCCAGCTCGTGGAATCGCTGCAGACGCTGAACGCGGCCGAGATCCGCCTGGACGCGCCGATCGGCGACAGCGAGGATTCGCAGTTGGTGGAGCGCTTCATCACGGAAGAGGCCGCCGAGCCCGAGCTGGAGGTCGAGAACCGCCTTCTCACCGAGGCCGTGTCGAACGCGCTCGGAACCCTCGAGGCGCGCGACGCGCGGGTACTGAGGCTGTACTTCGGCCTCCAGGGCGAGCGCGAGCACACCCTGGAAGAGATCGGCAACCTCCTGGGCGTCACCCGGGAGCGGATTCGCCAGCTCAGGGACCGCGCGCTCCGCCGCCTGCGCGAAGGGGACAAGGGCAAGGCCCTCAAGTCCTTCGCGGCGTAGCCCTGCCAGCGGCCAGCCCACCCGGAGGCGGTCATGTGACCGGGGGTGGGCTGGCCGAGGGCCAGGTCATCGAGGCGGTGGGCGGGGTGTACCGCGTCCGCACCGCCGACGGAACGGTCGAGGCCTCCCTGCGCGGAAGGCTGAAGCAGGGGCGCAAGAAGGGCGACCGGGTCGTCATCGGTGACCTGGTGACGGTGGGAGCCGGGTCCGGTGGGGCGCGCGTGATCGAAGCGGTGCGGCCGAGGCGGACCTGGCTGGCCAGGAGGCCGTCGTGGAGCCGTGTGGACCGGGTGGTGGCGGCCAACCTGGACAGCTTGCTGGTGGTGGTGTCGGTTGGGGACCCGCCGCCGTCGCGATTCGTCATCGACCGGATGCTGGTGATGGGAGAGTCCGGGGGAATGGCCTGCCAGGTGGTCCTCAACAAGGTGGACCTGCCCGGGTGCAGCGCGGTGGTGACCGAGCTGATGCGGGCGTATCGCACGGCGGGGTACCCTGTGCTGCCGATGTCGGCGGTGACGGGCGTGGGGATCGCGGCCTTTCGCGCGGTGATCGAAGCCGGGTCGTCGGCGCTGGCGGGGCCGTCGGGGGCGGGGAAGTCCTCGCTGCTGAACCGGGTCGAACCGGGACTCGACCTGCGCACCCGTGCGGTGGGGCGGCGCTCGCGGGCCGGGCGCCACACGACCGTGTCGAGCCGCCTGATCGCGCTTTCCGGCGGTGGCCAGGTGGCCGACACGCCGGGATTCTCCGATGTCGGGGTGGGCGGCGTCGACACCGCGGCCCTGGAAGGGTGCTTCCCGGAGTTCCGTCCGTTCCTGGGTCACTGTCACTTCAACGACTGCACCCACGTCCACGAACCCGACTGCGCCGTCGTCGCGGCGGTCGCCGCCGGGGACATCCAGCAGGAGCGCTACGCCAGCTACCAGACGATCCTGGAGGAGTTGTAGCACAGGTGGCTCGCGTGATCCGCGGACCCGGCGGCCCGGCGTCCGGTGTTGGTGGAGTGCCGTGCACCGGGATATGATCCACCATGCAACGTGACACCCGCCTGGACCCCGCCCGCTTCCGGCACATCATGGGACACTACCCCACCGGCGTGACGGTGGTCACGGCGATGGACCAGGATGGCCGGCCCGTCGGGCTCACCGCCAACTCGGTGACCTCGGTTTCGCTGCAGCCGCCTCTCGTCCTCGTCTGCGTTTCGGAGCGGTCCTCGTCGCTCGGTGCGATCCTCCGGGCCGGCGCCTTCGCGGTGAACGTCCTGGGCGAAGATGCGGCGGCCACGGCGGTCCGGTTCGCGGAGACGGATACCGCGCGTCGCTTCGACGGAATCCCCTACGCGGTGGAGGAGGGTGGCGGCCCCGTCCTGGAAGGCGTCGTGGCGTGGCTCGCGTGCACCGTCTACCGCACCTTCGAGGCGGGCGACCACCTGATCCTCGTCGGCAGGGTGCACGGGGGCTCGGCCGCGGGGGGCGACCCACTCCTTTTTTTCCAGGGCCGCTACGGGAGGCTCGATCCGTGATGCCGGCCCGGAGGACCCTGTGGATCCCGTCGTTTCTGCTGGGGGCGGCAACCGCCACGGCGCTGGCGGCGGGGGCCGGGCTTCTGCTCTACGACGACCAGGGGCTGCTTCGCGCCGGGCTCGCCCTGGCCGGGGTCAACATCGGTTCGATCGGGGTTGGCCTGGTCGGTGCGGGGGTGCGCAAGGGGGAAAGTGATCCGCACGCTGGAAGGTGGTGGCTGGGACTCCTGCTCGCCCTCGTGGGCGGCGCCGGATTCGCGGTCGTCTGGGAGGCGATGGACGCCTTCGCGGCAGCCCCGGCGGCGCAGGGAGTGGGCCTCGCGCTGACATCGGCGCTCCCCGCCTACTGCGCGGCCGGCGCCTGGACCCGGCTGAGGGCGCTGGAGGCGCTGGTGAGCACGGGGACGCGCCGCCAGGCGACCTTCGGCGCCGCTGCCGGGGGAGTCCTGGCGGCGGTGCTGGCCGTGACCTTCCTGGGCAGGCCCGTGTGGGCGGTGACCGCCTTCCTGCTGGCGATGGTGCTGGCTTCGGCCGGGGCCCGCCTTCACGTCTGGATCCTCGATCGCGTGCCGCGGCTCTTCCGGTCCGTGAGCGAGCCGGAGCGCCCGGCGCTGCGCTTCGAGGAATGGCGCACGGCGGTCCCGAAGGGGCGGACGCGCGTGGTGCTTGACGGCGGCGTGACGCGGGCGCTGGACCCGCCCCCGCAGGGGGACTGGCGCGAGGGGGTGGCCACCACCCTTCACGATGGCCGCCCGGTCCTCTTCGTGGGTGTGGGGAGCTGGTTCGACCCGGCCGACGGCAGGACGTGGCAGGTCTACGAGGCGGACGAGGGCGCGCGGAAACTGGCCGTGGAGGGATTCGGCTGGGGGGACGCGTTGGTGGCAGCCTCGCCCGTTCCGGAGGAATTGGGCTGGGTGGTGGTGGCCGATGCGGTGGCCGCGCCGTCGATCCGCCTGGATGCGCTCCGGCAGGCGGGCGCGCAGCGGGTGTGGATCGGAGGGCCGCCGGGAGGAGTTCCCGAACCGCTCCTGGCCGACTCGCGGGAGGCCGGCCTCGGGGTGGCCCGGTACCGTAGCGCGGTCACGGGGGTCCCCGGTCCGCCGCACGTGGCGCCGCGGGCCGACGAGCTGTGGTGCCTGGACTTCGGCGGAGAGCCGCCCGAGTCGGTCGTCGGGATGGTGGCGGCGCCGCCGCGGGAGGCTCCCGGGCACGAGGCGCCCTGATGAAAGTGGCCCACCTGTCCGACCTGCACCTGGGCTACGAGGGGGGGGCGGGAGGACGCGGCCGGGCTGAAGATGTGGTGCGGGCCTTCGAGGCCGCCATCGCCCGCATCGCGCAGCTCGAGGCGGAGCTGGTCGTGATTGCGGGAGATGTCTTCGACCACCCGAACGTCACCGCACCCCCGATCGCGGCCTTTTCGAGGGCGGTGCGGCGGCTGCGCGACCGTCTGCCCGGCGTGTTGGTGGCCGTCGCGGCCGGTGCGCGCGATACGCCCCTGAACCCGTCGCACCAGGGACCGCTGGCGGTGATCGGGGCGCTGGAAGCGGTGGAAGCGGCGACCACCGCGGTGCGTCGGGTCCCGCTTGCGGGCGGCAGGGCGACCGTCACGCTGGTGCCGCACCTCGCCGCCCGGAGGGGACGGGCCCTGAAGCTGGAGCCGGATCCCGCAGCCGGATGGAATGTCCTCGTGCTGCACGGAGCGGTGGCGGGTGTCGCGCCAGCCACGGGATCCGGGGGCTCGGTCGCGCGGTCGGCGGCGGGTATTCCGGCGGCCACCGTTCCCCTGCACGGCTGGGACTACGTTGCGCTCGGCTCCTGCCACACCCGTGCGAAGGTCGCTGCGCGTGCCCATTATTGCGGCTCGCTGGAGAGAATCGGCCCCGATCCCTGGGAGGAGGCTGCCGTGGACAAGGGATTCCTCACCGTGCGCCTGGACACGGGCGCCGTGCGCTTCTGGCCCGTGGAGGCGCGCGCGGCGGTGAGCCTTGCCCCCGTGGATGCCGCGGACGGAGGCACGGCGACGGCCGCGCGGCGCCTGAGCGAGGCGCTGGCCGGGGTTCCCGGCGGCATCGACGGAAAGCTGCTGCGCGTTCCGGTACAGGGGCTGCGCCCGGAGGACCTGGCCGACCTCGACCGGGAGCTCCTTGCGCGGGTACGCGGCCGCGTGGCGGAGCTGCGCGTGGACGCGCTGCCGGCGAAGGCACGATGAAGCTGGAGGTGATGCGCGCCGCGACCCCCACCGCGGCGATCGACCTGCGCGGCGCGCGGGGACTGGTGGCCTTCGTGTCGGAAACCGATGCCGCGTGGGGAGGGTACCTGGCCGCGATCCGCGCGGCATTCGCGGCGCGCGGGCGGATGCGCGGGCCGGGATCGGTGGTGCGGGGCGGGGCCGCGGCCGCCACGGTGGGCACGGCCGCCTTCGAGGCCCAGCTCGGGAAGGTGCTTGCGAAGCACGCGCTGCGGCGCGAGGAGTACGCCGCGTTGTGGCTCGGGACGGGGCCGCCCCGGGTCTGGGTGGCGGCCGCGGTGGCGCTGCTGCAGGGGCCGGAGGCCACCCGTCGCATCCGGGAGGAGGCCGTGCGGGGGGAGCCGGGCGCCGGGCGGTCGCCGTCCCGTACCCGGGTGGAAGCCCGGTGGGTGGGGGATCTCGTTCGCGAGGCCAGGGCCGATGTGGAGCGGCTGACGCGGTCGCGCGAGGGGGTGGGTGGGGTGGAGGGGCGGCTGGGGGAGCTGCGGGGGGAGGCGGCGGTCGTGCAGGGCGACGCGGAGGCCGCCGCGATGGCATGGGCACGCGAACGTCAGGACGCCGAAACCCGTCTGCTCCTCTACCGGGACCGGGAGAGGGAGCTGAGGAGCCGGCTGGAACAGATCCGCAAAGCGGGGGAGGACGCGGCCTGCGCGAACTGTGACCGGCTTCTGGGGGACCGCGCGGACGCGGTGAGGCGTGCGCGCCGGGAGGAATGGGATGCGGTGGTGCAGGACGGGAAGTGGTGGCGCCGGCGGCGGTCGCAGCTCGAACGCAAGCCCGAGGGTCTAACGGCGCTGGAGACGCGTGCGCTCTCACTGAACGCCGAGATGGAGGACCTTGCCGAGGAGCTTCGACGACGCAGAGTGGCGGCGCTCGATCTGGAAGCGGCCACCGGGCGGCTGGAACGTTTGTTGAAGCTGGAAGCGAGGCTGTCCGCGCGGTCCGGACCGGCGGCCCCGGGCGACGCCGCGGCGGCGGGGGATGGGGGCGCGACGCCCGGCAGAAAACGGGAGCAGGGCGTCCGTTCCGCCGCCGCCGCGCGCGGACGCTTCCGTGCTGAGGTTCACGCCAGGCTGGTCGCCCTCGGCGGCGGGCGGTTCGCGTCCGCGTTCCCCGAGCTGTACTCGGACTGGATGGCGGGAAAGCGCGGGGGCGGGGAAGCGGAGGCGGCGCTGGAGCTGGCGGCCCGCATCACCCTGGCGGATTTGGCCGGGCGAGCGGGGATGGGGCTCGGGTCGATCATCCTGCCGTCGGGGCTGGAGCGTCTGGGCGCCGAGGATCTGCCGCGGGCACTGGCGGAGCTGGTCCTCGTGGCCAAACGCGTCCCGCTGGTGCTGGCGAAGACGACCCCGCAGGTCGTGGCCGGCGCCCCCGAGTGCTTCAACCTCCTCTACAGGTTCGAAGCCACAGGCAAGGGTAGTCGCGTCAGGCGGCAGCGATTGGGCCTGGCGACGATTTGGCTTCTGGGGGACTGAAGGGCCCGCGTTCGCCGGTTCAGTCTCCGCCGCCCCCGCCGCCCTGGTCTCTCTCGGCTTCTTCGAGGGGGTCACGCCCCAGGTGGGCCCACGCTTCGGCGCGCTCGCGGTATTCCTCGATCGCTTCCTGGTCGCCGATCAGGTCGGCGTACCTCTGGAGCGCCCGGTACACCCAGGAGTAGTAGTTGGGGATCCCGACCGTGGATTGGTCTTTCCACTCCGCCCACTCGTCCGGCAAGCCGCTACGGTGGATGAACACCTCATTAGCCAGCGTCTGCGTGCGCACGACGTCAATCCAGGGTCCCACCACTCCTGTATAGAGGTCGACGGTCCGGTTCGGCATCACCCCGAACTCCACGAGCTCCGCGGGATCCCCGGGCCACAGCCGGAACGCCAGGCCATGGCGAATGACGTGCGGACGCACCCCGAGTTGCACAGCCGCGACACTGCTGGAGGCGAAATATATGGGCCGGTCGTCGATCGAATTCCGGATCGCGCTCAGGGCAAATACCTGCCAGGGAGCCAGCGTCCGCTGGCCGACGAGGACGCCCGTAATCGGGCCGAGCGAGACGGCCTGAATGCTGTCGACCCGCACGGGCTGCACCGCTGCCTGTTCGACGGTTGCGTCGGTGAAACGCTCCTCGTCGAAGATTGACCGCGTCGGCACCCGAATCGGCTCGCGCAGGAGGATCGGGACCTTGCCGAGCGCCTCCGCCTCTGCCGGATCGTGCGTGTACATGGCATGCGTGTTCTCGGCCGTGTACGGACGCTGGCAGATGATCCGGGTGGGGTCTGCGTCCGGGTCCTCGCCGGGCCCGCAGGGACTCGTGAGGTCCCGGAGTTGCGTGACGTACCAGTCCGTGTTGAGGTAGGAGGTCACGGCGACGGTTACGTCCCGCCGGATCCCCTCCACTTCCTGCAGATACCAGAGCGGGAAGGTGTCATTGTCGCCATTGGTGAAGATCAGGCCGTACGGCTCGACGCTCATCAGCAGATTGTAGGCCCAGTCGCGCGCCGAATGGTCGTCCGCCCTGCTTGCCCAGTTGAAGTTGAGAACCAGGGGGATGAGGGCCAGCCCCAGCACCGGCGCTCCGAACGCGAGCGAGCGGCCGGATCTTCGCCGCACCCAGTCCCAGAGGCTGGCAATGCCGATACCGGCCAGGAGGCCCCACACGGAGAAGCCGACGGTAAAGAAGTAGTCGCGCTCGCGGACCTCCTGTGGGCCGCCGGCGATCGAGTGTCCGTACTTGAAGTTGAGGTAGAAGACGAGACCGACCGACAGCACGGCGAAGAGCGACATCATGTAGTACCAGCTCGCCCGGTCCCTCCGGTAGTGCTCCATCGCGCCGAACAGACCGAGTGCGATGAAGAGCGCCGTGAAGGGTGCGCGGAGCCTGCCGAAGAGAACGTCGGCGGATGAGAGTCCCCTGGACCACTGCCAGTCGAAGTACTGCATCCAGTTCTGGTACTGTGCCGAGAGGGGTGCCTGCCGCGCGAAGAGGGGCACTGTAGGGTACTGCTCGCGCTTGAGCGCGGCCGACAGATCCTCGCACCCGGCATTCCCGTAGGTGACGATGCTCACCAGCGCCTCCCCCACGCTCTCGCAGGCCGGCTCGGCCTCGTTGATCACCGGCCCAAGCTCGGAGCGGATAGGCAGGAAGAGGTGGATGCTCAGCCCCAGGACCACGGCGGGGATGCCCAACAGGTAGATGCGGTAGTTCAGCAGCGCGGACGGGCGGACAACGAAGATGAAGATGGCGAGCGCCGGCGCCGCCAGGAAGGCCATCAGATGGTTGCCCACCGAGAGCGCCAGGATGAAGGCCATCAGGATGAGGAGATGATCGTCCTTGCCGCGCCCGAGCCGCTCCCGCCAGCGGAAGGCGAGCCAGGAAAGAAGCGCGATTGTGAAGAGGGAGACCGTGTAGACCTTTTCGTTGACGTTCGACTGGTTCCAGACCGTGAAGGCGGTGGCGCTGACGAGGGCGGCCGCGGCCGCGCCGACGAGGCGGAAGCGCCGGTCGCTGGAGAAGTGCCCAAGGATGTGATGGACCACCAGGAACCAGAGCCCGTGCGCCAGCGAGCCCATCAGGGCGGAGAAGAGATTGATGCGAACCGCGCTGGAGAGCCCGAATGGGGCAAGGAGGATCTCCCAGGTGCGGGCCAGCACCACGAATAGCGGGTTCCCCGGCTGATGAGGGATTCCCAGGATGTGTGCGGTCGCGATGTATTCGCTGGTGTCCCAGAAGGCGGTTTCCGGCGAGAGCGTGATTGCGTAGAGTATCCCGATCGCGAGTGCTGTCACGCTGGCCCAGAGGTAGGGTGGAGCGTCAACGGTGCCGTTCCGGCCCACTTCGCCGGTCTGTCGTTTAGCTTTCAGATCCATTGTTCCCCTGAATCCCGGATTCCCGGCGAACCCGCCGGCGCGCCATGCCCAGGGAGCGCGAGCTCCTCCGGCCCGCCCGCCCTGCCACGGCAGTCTTCAATTGGACGTCAAACCCTCACTTGAATCGTTGCTTCGCGACGCCGCGCCGGGTCTGAGGATCCCCGTGTGGTGCGAATTCCTCTTCGATTCCGATACGGCCGTCACGGCCTACCACAAGCTCCGGGACGGGCCCTTCGGCTTCCTGCTCGAATCCGTGGTCGGTGGTGAACAATGGGCCCGTTACAGCTTCTTGGGAAGCCGACCGCGGGAAGTATGGCTGCTCGAAGGGGACGATCTGTCGCTCTGGAGCCCCCGGAGCGGGTGGCGCCAGCTCGCCGTTGCGGATCCGCTGGCGGACCTGCGGGCCCGTCTCGAGCGGGCCGAACCGCGCCCCGACGCCCGCCTCCCGCGCTTCTGGGGCGGCGCCGTAGGCTATTTCGGCTACGACCTGGTGCGCCGCATCGAGCGCCTCGGTGCGGGGCCGCCGGACGACCAGGGACTGCCCGGGGCGGTGTTCATGTTCTCCGACGTGGTGGTCGCGGTGGACAACCTCTACGGCCGCGCAAAGGCCATCACCACCATCGAGACGGGCGAGGACCCCTCCCCGGCCGCCCTTGGGCGACGCTACGAGGAGGCGGTCGCCAAGCTTGCGGAGACGGTCGACCGGCTGCGCTCCCGCGCGGATCCGGAGCCGCTCGATCTGGCGCCGGCGGGCGCGATCGAACCCGTCTTCACCTCCAACTTCGAGCGGGAAGCGTTCATCGAGGGCGTGCGGCGCATCAAGGAGTACATCGTGGCCGGAGACGCGTTCCAGGTCGTCCTCAGCCAGCGCCTCACGACGGCGTTCCAGGAACACCCGTTCCAGCTCTACCGTGCCCTCCGCACCATCAACCCGTCGCCGTACATGTTCAACCTCGACCTTGGAGACTTCAGCATTGTGGGGTCTTCGCCCGAGGTGCTGGTGCGGCTCGAGGACGGGATAGTGACGGTTCGGCCGATCGCCGGGACGCGCCGCCGGGGACGCACCCCGGCCGAGGACCGCGCGCTTGCCGAGGAGCTTGCCGCCGACGATAAGGAGCTGGCCGAGCACCGCATGCTGGTGGACCTGGGGCGCAACGATGTCGGCCGGGTCTCGGAGTACGGCACCGTCACCGTCCCGGAGCTGATGCGGGTCGAGCGCTATTCGCACGTCATGCATCTGTGCAGCCAGGTCGAAGGGCGCGTGCGTGGCGGACTCTCCGCGCTGGACGTTCTGGCCGCGTGCTTCCCCGCGGGCACCGTCTCTGGGGCGCCCAAGATCCGCGCCATGGAGATCATCGACGAACTCGAGCCCACCGCGCGGGGGCCCTATGCGGGCGCCGTGGGGCACATCGGCTGGGGTGGCGCCCAGATGGACACGGCGATCGCCATCCGCACGATGGTGGTGCGGAAGGGCGAGGCGCACGTACAGGCCGGTGCGGGGATCGTGGCCGACTCGGATCCGGAAGCGGAGTATGAGGAGACCCTGAACAAGGCGAAAGCCCTGCTGCGCGCGGCGGAGATGGTGACGGCTAACAGCCCGTGGACAAGACCCGCGCGGCATTCGAGCGGCGATGCATCCGCGTTGGGTCGATCCGCCCACCCGACCACGCTGTAGCGTCTTCTTTACTAAATGTCATGTTCTCTTTACAGTTCACGTCCTTCGAGGCTCCGCTGGACGGCTAAAGCGCCGCCAGCTCGTCGTACAGGCGAATGAGCGTGTCGATTCCACGCTCGAAACAGTCCGTGGCGAACCACTCGTTGGGGGCGTGCATGTTGGCCCCGGGAAGCGCAAAGCCGAGCAGCAGGGAATTGGCGCCCAGGATCTCCTCCAGCTCCACCACGATGGGGATGGTGCCGCCTTCGCCAGCGAGCACCGGCCTTGCACCGAACGACCGCTCGAGCGCCCGGGACGCTGCTTCGAAGAGCGGCCCCTCGAGTTTGGCGAGCCAGGGGCGGCCTCCGTGCAGCTCCACCAGTTCGAGATTCACTCCCGGCGGCGCCACCCGGGCCAGATGCGCCTCCAGCAGCTCCTTCACCCTCTCGGACGACTGGCCGGGCACCAGGCGGAAGCTGACCTTCGCCATCGCCTTCGCCGGGAGCACGGTCTTGGCGCCTTCTCCCGTATAGCCGGACAGGAAGCCGTTGACGTCGCAGGTGGGCCGCGTCCACAGCCGTTCCAGCGGGGAGAACGCGGCCTCGCCGCCCTCGGGGGGCGCACCGACCTCGCCGGTGTAGGCGGCGGCGTCGAAGGGCAGCCCCCTGAAGCCCTCCAGGGTCTCGGGAGACGGGTCGATGATATCGTCGTAGAACCCCGGGATCGTGATCCTGCCGTTCTCGTCGTGGAGGTCGCCGATGATCCTGGCGAGCGCGTTGGCCGGGTTGCGGATCGCGCCCCCGTAGGCGCCCGAATGGAGGTCCGTGGACGGTCCGGAGGCATGGATCTCGAAGTAGGCGAGGCCGCGCAGGGAAAAGAGCAGGGAGGGCAGCCCCGGTGCGAACATCGCCGAGTCGGAGATGACGACGGTGTCAGCCGCGAGGCGGGCGGTGTGCTCCTTGACGAAGGGGACCAGATTGGGCGAGCCGACCTCCTCTTCGCCCTCCGCGAGAACCACAACGTTCACCGGGAGACTGCCGCGCGTGGACAGGTGGGATTCCAGCGCCTTGATGTGCAGGAAGAGCTGTCCCTTGTCGTCCGCGGAACCGCGTGCGTAGATCCGTCCGTCGCGAATGTCGGGTTCGAAGGGAGGCGAGTCCCAGAGCTCCAGCGGCTCCGGCGGCTGCACGTCGTAGTGCCCGTACACGAGGATGGTCGGCGCATCCGGCCCGGCTCCGGACCACTCGCCCACAACCACCGGGTGTCCCGGCGTGGGGAAGATCCTTGCCTCGAGACCGGCGGCTTCCAGCTGCGCGCGCACCCACTCGGCCGCGCGCTCCGTGTCGGCGTCGTGCTCCGACTTGGCCGAAACGGAGGGAATACGCAGGAACTGCCACAGTTCCTCGTAGAACCGCCCGCGCTGATTGCGCGCGAAGTCGATGGGGTCGCTCATGGCGTGGGACGGGGGGGCGTGGGCGCGCTCAGGTGAGCCCCTTGATCCCCCAGCGGTAGATCCCCGTCATCAGCGCGGCGAAGACGACCGCGCCGCCCATGCCGCCGAGACTCAGGGCCACCGGGTTGTCGAACTCCAGGATCCCCACGCCGAGCATTCCACCGATGCACGCGGCGAAGGCGCCCAGCGTGAAGAGCAGGCGCGAGTGCCCGGGCGTCGTCCCGGGGAGCTTGATGACCACCTTCATCGCCAGGCCGATGCATCCGCCCAGCACGATCCAGATAGCTACACCGATCCAGTTTTCCATGACCCCAATCTACTTCCTTCCCATGCGCCGCTTCAACTCCTCGAGCCGGGCGTCGGCAACTTCCTCCCGCCGCGACCGCCGCAGCGTCGCGTCGAACTCGGGTCCGTCGTCGAAGAGTTCGTCCGCCGCGTCCGCCTGATCCTCGCTTCCCGTGATCCGGTCGGCCATGCGGTCCAGCTCGCCGAACAGGTCGTCCGCCCGGTGGATCGATCCCCGCGCCTGCGTCCGCCCGGCCGTCGCGGCCAGCGAGTCACGGTTGGCGCGCGCCTTCCTGATCTGCTGGATCATCTCCGCGTACTCGGACTCGTGCAGGCGGATCTCCGCCTCGATGGCGTTCGCCTTGTCGGACAGTACACGCTGCCGATTGTCGTGCTTCTCGGCGAACTGCACGGCGATCCCGGCGGTGTCCTCGTCACCGATCTTGCGCGCCTGCGCCTCCCTCCGCCGGCATACCTCGGCCTCCCGGGCCTCGGCGGCCGCCCGCTTGCGCGCGACGTTCAGCTGTTCCTTCAGGGACTCCAGGCCAGACCTGGTCGCCACGGCCTCCTTTTCCATCCCCTTCAGGAGCCCGTCGACCGTTTCGGTCACCCCCTCGCGCCTGAGTTCGCGGTTGAAGTTCTCCACCGCTTCCCGGAACGCTTTCCGCAGATTCTCGAACATGGCAATAATCCTAAGCTGAGCGGGCAGGGGCCGCATCGGCAGGGGGCCGGGCGTGACCATCGCCGTGCGGGCGCTCGTCACCCACGCGGTCCCTGAGCCCGTGCAGCACACCGCCCTCCGAAATCCCCGGGAAGAGCGCTCTCTCGGGACGCGGCAGTTGATCGCGCGAGGCCAGCGCCCGCTCCGCCGCCGCGTCGACCGCCCGCCGCGCCCGGGCTTCGACGGTCTCGATCTCCTCCACCGGAACGCCCTTGTCGATGAGGTAGGCCTCAAAGAGCCCCACGGGGTCTCGCCGCCCCCAGTGCTCGAAGAGTTCGGGAGCGAAGGTCTCCCGCGCTTCACGCTCGTCGTGGGTCGCGTGCCCCCCCATGCGGAAGGTCTCGGCGACGATGACCACCGGCCCCTTCCCCCGCAGGCACTGCTCCCTCGCCACGCCTGCGGCCGCGTACACATCCAGCACGTTGTTGCCGTCGCACCCCAGCCCGGCAAGTCCGTACACCGCGGGAATGTCCTCCATCGCGCCTGCGCCGTGCTGGTCCAGCCGGGTCCCGAGCGCGACCTGGTTGTTCTGGATCACGACGATCAGCGGCACTCCGACCCGTGCCGCGAACACCATCCCCTCGTGGAAGGCCGCGGTGCGGGTGGCCCCGTCGCCGGTCCAGGTGAGCGCCACGCGCCCCTCGCCCCGGTTCCTGAAGGCGAGCGCGGCGCCGGCCGCGACCGGAACGCTCGTGCCCATGTGACTCACCGGCTGGATGACTCCCTTCGCGATGTCCCCGTAGTGGAAGTCCCTTCCCCCGCTGGGGCTGTCCGCGGTGGCGAGGTAGCAGCTGAACCCGTCCTCCAGCGCCAGCCCCATCATGTGGGAGGCGCCGGCGTTGCGGATCATGGGAATCACGATGTCCCGCTCCCGATCCAACGCGGCCACGCAGCCCACCGTGACGGCCTCCTCGCCCACCCCCAGCCACGCCTTGCTGATGACGCCCTGCCGCACCCATCTCTTCAGGCCGGTATCCTGCAGTCTGGTGACCACGAGGTCGCGGTAGAGCTCCAGAAGGGCGGCCCGTCCAAGATCGGAAACGCGGTCGGCGCGGTCGGGGCTGCCGGTCTCGATCCGATCGCGATACGCACGCACGAGCGCCGGATCCGCTGTCCAGTCGCGGTATTCAGGGGGGTCGAAGGCGGGGTGGCGCTTCAAGGTCTCGACAGGTGGGGCTCAAGGCCGTGTTTCGGGATTCGCTGGGCGGACGCCCCGCGAGGTTGTACGTTACACGCTGGGAAAGCTACCAATCGCCGGGGCCGCCGGGCAAACGCCGCGGGATAGGCGCTGAACCAGCGGGGAAGACGTCCACCGGTCGCCACGCCGCCGCAGTGTGGTATCGAAGCATCATCATTGGCCAGGTTGCTCCCGTATCCGGTCGACCGTAGACTAGCTGACCGCCCCTGTGGGCGTGGTATCGCGGGGCGTTGTGGACGCCGCGGATTGGTGAACTTCCTTGAACGGGGATTCAGAGTTGGCAGACGCACAGGCCGGGATTGCAGCCGAGGTGCCGCTTGCCCTATTGGAAGCGATCAAGACCAGCGATCGCCCCGGTGAGTTTCTGGACGACGAGAACTTCCACCAGACGATGCCTCGCCGGTTCGGGCTGAGTGCAGTCGTCGAACGGCAGATTGAGCTGTACCGGCAGCGCGCCCGCAAGGGAGTCAGGCTCACGGCCGCCGAGTTCGCCGAATTCATGGAACTGGTGATCCGGCGGCCCGACTCCGCGGAGATATTCCGGGAGATGGGGGCTGTGCTGGCCACGAAACAGGTGCCGCGCCGGGCATGGTGGCTTCCGCGGTTCCTGCGGCTCCGCCGGATCAAGAAGAAGATCCGGAGTTCGCTCCGCCGACTCTTCGGCCGCCGGATCGGTGGCTTCGCCGCGGGGACGTTCGTCTTCGAGGTGTCGGCCTCCCCGTTCGTGCAGGTGGACGCCACCGCCGATGCCTGCGAAATCGTCACCGGCTACTGCCAGCAGGCGCTGGAGAAGGGCGTCGACCCTCGGATGAGGGTGACCAAGTGCCGGTGCGAGAACCGGGGCGACGCGGTGTGCAGGTGGGTGGCGGAGTTCGGCGCCTGACGACCGCACTGCTAAGTCGGGCCGACCCACAGGTGGTACAGCATCAGGTAGACCACCAGTCCGGTGACCGACACGTAGAGCCAGACGGGGAAGGTCCAGCGCGCCAGGCGCCGGTGGTCGGCGAAGCGCTCCCGGCTGGCGAGGAAAAGCAGCCGCAGAACCAGCGGGACGACGACGACCGCCAGTACCATGTGGCTGAAGAGGATGGCAAGGTACCAGGGGCGCGCGGAGTCGGGGCCGGTGAAGGGGTGGGTGCCGGTCAGCGAGAAACGCGTCACGTAGAACACCAGGAACAGGGCGCCGGAGGTGACTGCGCCCAGCATGCAGAGCCGGTGCCGCGCGATGTCCCGCCGCAGGATGAAGCGGAGGCCCGCCAGGAGCAGCACCGCGCTCGTCAGGTTGAGGCCGGCGTTCACCGCCGCGAGCGCGCGGCCGATGGCTTCGACGCTCATGGGGCGGCAGGCGCGTGGGCGGGGCCGCGGTCCCGTGTGGTCATGGCCACCGCGAGGCTGAGGAGGATGGCGGCCAGCAGGGTGTGCGAGGACACGTACGGGGGCTCCAGCCGGAACGCGACGGAGAGGAATCCGAGCAGGACCTGGGCCACCACTCCGACCGCGAGACCGGCCGCCAGCCGTCGCTGCGCCACGTCGGTGGTGCGGGTGAGGACCAGCCAGCTCCCGCGCAGGACCACGATGGCGACCGCCAGTCCGAGGACGCGGTGCAGGAAGTGGAGCTGCACCATGGGGTGCACCAGCGGCGGGATCACCCGGCCGAGGCAGAGCGGCACGTCCGGGCAGGCCATCCCGGCATCGGTGTGCCGCACCAGCGCACCGACGATCGATTGCGCGAAGATCATCGCCGCCGCCCACAACCCCGCCCGTCTGGCGACGCCGCCGTCCGGGGCGCCGCCGGTGACAGCGGCTCCCCCGCCGTCGGGAACCGCAGCTGTCGCACCCGCACCGGCGCCGGTCCTCACGAGCATCGCGGTAACGAGGGCCAGGAAGAGGAGGGCCAGCGCCAGGTGGGAGGTGGAGATGGCGTCGGGGAGCCGGTAGATGACGGTCAGGCCCCCCAGGACGGACTGCACGATCAGGAGGCCGAGCCCGAGAACCCCCATCCGCAGGAGGTCCCTGCGCTCCGGAAGGGTGACGCGGGTCACGATCACCGCCGCCGCGAGGAGGATCACCAGCGCTCCGGCCCAGAGACGGTGCAGGTGCTCCCAGAAGACGCCTCCGGTCATCTCCGGCATCATCGTGCCGAAACAGGTGGGCCAATCGGGGCAGGCGAGGCTGGAACCGGTCGCGTGCACGATGCTCCCGAGCAGGAGCAGCGCCAGCGTCCAGATGAGCACCGCGAACAGAAGCGGGCGCGCCATCAGTCGCAGATTCCCTGCTCCAGCCAGCTGTAGCGGTCCGCCATCGCTCGCTGCGCCAGGCGGTAGATGTGGGTGTCGTCGTTGCGGAAAACCTGCCGGAATGCCGCGTCGATCCTGCGCCGCGCGAGCCTGCACGCCGCGTCGGCCAGCTCGAGGGCGGTGCCGTCGCCGGGCTGCTCGGCGGCGATCTTCATGGCGCGGACGCACGAAGCCGTCATCACGAAGAGGTCGCAGCCGATGTCCACGAGCCGGCCCAGGACCGCCTGGCGCCGCTCGAGCTTCGGCCCGAATCGGACCATGGCGTGGAAGATGGTGCGGGCCAGCCTGCGGGACTTGCGGTCCACATAGCGCATGTGCCCGGCGAGGGGCCCGAAGCCGCCGTAGCGCGGCCAGCGTCCCCAGCCCAGCCACCTCGACGGGTACCACAGCGCGTAGTGCGCCCCGGCCTTCACCAGCGCCGCGAGCCTGGTTGCGGTGGAGAGCCGCGGGTCGATCACCTTGCCGGCGACCGAAAGGTGGGCGTCGACGGCTTCGCGCGCGATGAAGAGCCGCATGATCTCGCTGGAGCCCTCGAAGATCATGTTGATGCGCGAGTCCCGCATGCACCGCTCCACGGGCGCGGGGTCCTCGCCCCGCGCGCGCAGCGAGTCGGCGGTCTCGTAGCCCCGCCCGCCGCGGATCTGCACGGCGTCGTCCACCATGTCCCAGAGCTTCTCGCTGTGCCAGAGCTTGGCCGTGGCCGCCTCGAGCCGGATGTCGAGGGTGCCCAGCCCGGACATCGCCGCCGCGAGCTCGACTGTGGCGTCCATCGCGTAGGTATCCGCCGTCATCCGCCCCAGCATCTGTGCTACCGCGTCGTGCTTCCCGATCGGCGCGCCCCACTGCTCCCGCTTCGCCGCCCATGCGCGGCAGGTCCGCAGCAGCGCCTTCGCCCCCGCCGAGCAGAAGGCGGGCAGGGCGAGCCGCCCGGTGTTCAAGGTGATCAGCGCGAGTTTCAGCCCGAGTCCTTCGCCCCAAAGGAGGTTCTCCCGGGGCACCTTCACGTCGCGGAAGTGAAGCACCCCGTTCGAAATCCCCTTGATCCCCATAAAGCTGCAGATGTGCCCGACCTCCACGCCGGGCCAGTCGGTCTCGACGATGAAGGCGCTGATCGGCCGCTTTGCCTTCACACCCGGGCGTGCAGGCGTGCAGGCCATGACCACGAGCAGCTCGGCTCGCGGGCCGTTGGTCGTCCACAGCTTCTCGCCGTTGAGGATGTAGTGCTCACCGTCCTCGGATGGTTCCGCGAAGGTGGACATGTTGGCCGGGTCCGATCCCACCTCCGGCTCGGTCAGGGCGAAGGCCGAGAGTGCGCCGCCCGCCGCCCGCGGCAGGTACTTCCGCTTCTGCTGCTCGGTGCCGAAGAGGACCAGCGGAGTGGGCACGCCGATGGACTGGTGCGCCGAGAGGAAGGCCGCCGTGGAGCCGCACCGGGAGGCCACGAGCGCGAGCGCCCGGTTGTAGGAGGTCTGCGAGAGGCCGAGGCCCCCGTATTCCCGCGGGATCTTGATCCCGAAAGCCCCGAGCTCCGCGAGCCCCTCCAGCACCGCCTCGGGGACCCAGGCGTCGCGGTCCACGGCGTCGCCGTCGACGTGCTCGACCGTGAAGCGCTCCAGCGCCTTCAGGAAAGGAGCGGCCCGCGCGGCCTCCTCCGGGTCCTGGGCCGGATGCGGGTGGATGAGCTCCAGCGACAGCCGGCCGCCGAATAGCTCCTTCATGAAGCTCCGCTTGTCCCAGCGCGCTTCGCGGGCGCCCTCGGCTACTTCCCGCGATTCCCGGGCGTCGCTGCGGATTCCGTTCGTCCCGTCGCCGTTGCTGCTCACGTTGCCTTCCTGCCATCGGTGGCCGTGTTGGCCGCGCTACCTGCCCGACCCCCTGAAATCTCGGTTGTTCCGTCCGGTTCCAGAAGAGTGGCGAGCTCCGCCTCGCGGGTCTCCGCGTCCCGCTCGCCCACCTCGATCAGCTCGGCCAGATAGTCGGGCTGAAACATGATCATGCTCAGAAAGTCCGGCGCCTCGGTCTGTCTGGTGCCCAGTCCGCGCGTCAGGAAACGGAACGCCTTCGGCAGCTGGGGTTCGTACCTGTTGGCGAGACGGGCCAGGTCGACCGACGGTCGCACGGTCAGCAGCCGGACGCGGCGCATTCCGTCGCGCGCCTCCGGTGGGAGACCGGCGAGCAGCCTGTTGATCGTCTCGAGCCGGTGCGCGTCGTCGTCGAGCATGTCGAGGAACACGGAGTTCATCATGACCCCGGCGACCTGCGCGGGCGGCGGGTAGCCGGTGATGGTAGGCGTGCTCGCCTGCCGCGCGGTCGGGGAGTGGCGGGTGCTGATCGCGAGGATGCGCCCGGCGCCGAGGTGCAGGGCGGGCGACAGTGGGGCGGCGAGCCGGATGCCGCCGTCCCCGAACCAGTGCTGTCCGATCTGGACGGCGGGGAACACGATCGGCAGTGCGGAGGAAGCCAGGACGTGTTCAACCGTCAGGGTGCTGAGCCTGGACCGCCGGGTGGGACGCTCCCACTCCCTGATGCCCTGTCCCTGGACCCAGAGGACGGACTGCCCCGTGGAGTAGTTGGTGGTGCTGAGTGCGATCGCCTTCAGCCTGCCCATGCTGAGGTTGTAGTTGATCCCCGTGAGTTCGCCGTCGATCGCGTGCATGGCGTCGGTGAGGTACGCGCGAAGCGGGTCGGTGTCGAGGAGTCCGCGGACCTGCGGGGGCGACCTGGCTCCGCCCGACACGAGCTGGCGGGCCCAGCGCAGGAGATCCCAGCCGAGGGACCTGACGTCGGTGCGGAAGACGTGGTCGACGTTCAGATTGGCCCAGAGATGGAAGAGTTCTTCGGTGGCCTGTTCGAAGGTGCCGTGGTGGGCCGCGAGGTGGGCGGCGTTGATCGCGCCCGCGCTGACGCCGGTGATGATCGGGATCCGCAGACTCGGGAACCGGCGCGACAGGTAGCGCAGAACGCCGGCCTGGTAGGCGGCCCGCGCTCCCCCACCCCCCATGACGAACGCGAGATCGCCGGGCCTGCCGTGTTTGGAGTTTCCTGACATCGTTCCCTGGGAGTCCGTGAACGGTTCCGCGCTCAAACGGCGAGCCATCGGGCCTGCCGTAGCGGAACGAGGGGGTATGAGCGTAGTAATCTTGGGCGCCCGGACGCCTCGTCAACTTGGAGGAGACTTGCTCGAGCTTCCACCGATCCGATTACCCGGAGTGCCGGGGCCGGGATCCCGGCTCGATGCTTCTGCCCACGCAGCCGCCGGGGGTTTCCGGCGGGTGCCGGTGGCGGTTGCCGTGGTTGGGATGGTGGGGGGTGGGATGCTGGTGCTGGGCGGGGCGGGGACGAGGCCTGTTGGCGGGGGGCTGCCGGGGCCCGGTCCCGGGCAGGCAGCGCCGGGGATTGCCGGGTCGGAGACCTGCGCCGAATGCCACGCCGAGGAGTATGGGGCGTGGGCGGGGTCGACCCATGGAACCGCTGGCGGACCGCCCGGTCCCGAGACGGTGATCGCTCCCTTCGGCGGCCCGCCGATCCGCTTTGCGGACGCGGTGGTCTCGCCGGTCGTGGACGAGCAGGGCCGCTACCTCTTCGTCGTGGAACGCCCGGGGCGGCCGCCCGAGCGCCTCGAGGTGTCCGGCGTGATCGGGCGGGGCCACATGGTCGGGGGCGGGACGCAGGGCTTCACGTCCCGTTTTCCGGACGGCACCGAGCGCTTCCTTCCCTTCGACTATTCGGTGGACGCGGACAGCTGGTTCTGCAACACCGCCTTCGTGGGGGGTTTCTGGGTGCCGGGCGCGGACCGGGCGGGCCTCAGGGCGGACGCGGGCTGGCTGCCGGTGACCGAGCAGATGCGTCTGACCGACTGCGGCGACTGGCCTCCGGTTCGCATACTCGGCACCAGTGCCCGGTTCGCCAACTGCCAGAACTGCCACGGCAGCCAGGTCGAGGTGGAGTACAGCCCCGAGCTGGAGCGGTACGAGACCCGCCTCACCACCCTGCAAATCAACTGCGAGTCGTGTCACGGACCCGCGCGCGCCCACGTGGAGTGGGCACGGGACGGTGCGCGCGCCAGCGGCGGAACCCGCCTGGTCGCGTTGGACACCCTGGGCACCGACGCCTCGCTGGGCGTGTGCTTCCAGTGTCACGCGCTGAAGCGTGCCCTGGGAGACGGGCCCGCCCCCTCACCCGGCAACCAGCCCGGTGCGCCCGGCACGTCGGCCGGCTACAGCCTCGGCCTGCCCGCGATCGGCGACTCCCCGTACCTGCCCGATGGCCGGATCGCGACCTTCGGCTACCAGCAGACCCACCGCAGCAGCGCCTGCTACCTCTTCGGCTCGATGACCTGCGTGGACTGCCACGACCCGCATGCGCAGGGCTTCCGCGACGTCTTCGGCAACCCGCTGGAGGGCCGCTTCGACGATGGCCAGTGCACGGGCTGCCACGCCGCCATCGCGGCCGAGCCGGAGCAGCACACCTTCCACCCCGCGGGATCCCCCGGCGCGGCGTGTACCACATGCCATATGCCATACATCCAGCACCCGGAGCTCGCGGACCTGATCCCGTACGGCCGCTCCGACCACACGATCTCGATTCCGCGGCCGGGCGCGGACGAGGGGATGGGGCTGGAATCGGCGTGCGCGCGCTGCCACCGTGAGATGTCGGTGGCGGAGCTGGCGGACCGGGTGGCCGCGTGGTGGGGCGAGGTAAGGCCGCGCCGGGCCGAGGTGGTGGCGCTGATGCGGGCGAGGGCGCCAGGGGCGGGGGTGGGGGCGCTCGACAGCGCGCTGGTGGTGGCGGCCGCGGCGGGAAGCAGGAATGCGCTCGCCAGGGTGATGGCGGTGGACGCGTGGGTGCGCGGGTGGACCGCGCGGGGTGGAAGCCGTGTGGGGGGAGCGCTGCGCGACGATGCCGGGCGCGCGCTGGCCCTCCTGGCCGGGGATGAGGACGAGGACGTGCAGGCGGCGGCCGCCGCCGCGCTGCACGCGACCCGGGGTGGGGTGGGGGAGGTGCGCGCGTTCCTCGACGACCTCCTCCGCACGGCCCCGAACCCCGCGCGTCTGCGCGTCCTGTGGTCCACCGCCCTGACCCAGTGGGCGGCGGCCACCGAGCGAACGCACGGACCCGGCGCGGCCCTCCCCTTCCTGCAGCGCGCCCAGGAGGTGCGCCCCGACGCGCCCGAGACGCTGGTGCCGCTGGGCGCGGGCCTCGCGGCCACCGGTGACGTGGCGCAGGCGGTGCAGGTCTACCTCGAGGCGCTCCGCCACCGCCCCGACGACCCGGTCGCGCTGGTGAACCTCGGCCTGGGGCTGGAGGCCCTGGGGCGCGGCGAGGAGGCCGAAGCCGTCTACGCCCGCGCCGTGGCCGCGCGGCCCACGGAGGCCCTGCCCCACTTCAACCTCGGCAACCTCCGCTTCCAGCGCGGCGACCTGGAGGGCGCGATCGCGGCCTACCGCGCGGCGGTGCGGAGCGACCCGGGACTCGCGCGGGCGCAGTTCTACCTGGGCGTCGCTCTCATCAACACGGGGAGGCTCGAGGAAGCGCTGCCCCCGCTCTACACGGCGCTGGAATTCGCACCCGGCGACGAGGAGATCCGGCAGGTCGTCCGCCAGTTGGAGGCGGCGCTGCGGCGCCGGTGACGGCGTACCTCGCGAGCGGGCCGCTCACCGCCCCCGGTGTTGACGCGGGGTTCTTTACGGACTGTTATCTTGCATGGTCATGAAACGAAGCCAAGTCCTCTTCGCCGCCCTGTTGCCGGTCCTCACCGGCGGATGCCATGCCTACGCGTCCAGCAACCTCGGGGCCGTGAGCAGCGGCGACCGGGTTCGCGCGTTGCTCACGCAGGAGCAGTTCGGCGAGTTCGAGGAATACCTCCTGGACGGCGACCGCCGGGTCGAGGGCACGGTGGTCGAAGCCGACAGCAGCGGAGTGCTCCTCGAAGTCCCCGTCGTGACCGTCCAGCGCGGGATCCGGCTGGATTCCTACCATCAGCGCCTGCGGATCCCGGCGCCGGGCATCGCGGATCTGGAGATCCAGTCGCTCGACCGGCTCCGTACCTACTCGCTTTTGGGTCTCGGTGCCGCGGGGGTGGGGGCGATTGTGTGGGACCAGGTGCGGGCCCGCTCCCGCCGTGGACGCGAAGGCCCGCCCGGGCCGCCCCAGGAGGACATCCTGATCGTGCTGCGCATTCCCTTCATGGACGGCTGAGGTGTTCGTTTTGGTAGTCCGCACTTTTCGTCCAGCCTCACCGCCGGGGGGCATCGCCGGCGAAATGCCCCGCGGCGGCGGACGCGCAATCGCCAAATGCGTCCTGCCGACCATCCTGCTCCTCCTCCCGGCCGCGCTCGGTTGCTCCACGGAGGACGAAATCGGGTCACCGCTCGCGATCGAACTCGAGGGACCCGGGAGTGGACAGGTTGGCGAGCAGTTGGCGATCCGCTACGATGCCGTGGGGCGCAACTTGCAGGGCATCGTCCTCACCTGGGGTGACGGGGCCGTCGACTCGCTCGCGACCGCGGGGGCACAGTCGGCTTCGGGGACCATGTACCACGCCTACGAGGCCGCGGGTGACTTTCTTGTGGGTGCGAAGGTGGCGGATTCGGTTGAGGGTGTGGCGAGGGCCGAGTTGACAATCGGCATTCGAGATGGTTAGGACATTGGGTCGAAAAAAACTGGAAGCCAGGCCGGATCGCGGTTTGTCGCGGTGCCCGGCCTATCGTGAACAGGATTCGTAAGGAGCGTGCAAGCATGAGAATCCGATTTTTAGAAACCGCCCGATCCTTCGGGAGCGGGGCCCTTTGGGCGGGTGCATTCGTACTTGCGGCCACGGCGGCAGCGCCGGAACCCGCTCAAGCTCAGGAAGGGACAGTCACCGGCAGGGTGACGGACGCCGCGAGCCAGCGGCCGATCAGTTCGGTGCAGGTGCACCTCGTTGGTACCGGCATGGGGACGCTATCGCGCGACAATGGGCGCTACATCATCCTCAACGTCCCGGGAGGCGAGTACACGCTGCGCGCCGAGCGCATCGGGTACGCCCCCTTGGAGATGCAGGTCACTGTGTCCGATGGCGGTACGCTGCAGCAGGACTTCGAGCTTGCCGGGCAGGCGCTGGGTCTGGACGAAATCGTGGTGACCGGAACCGCGGGAGCGGCGAGGCGCCGTGAGGTCGGCAATTCGATCACCCAGCTGAACATCGAAGAGGAGGTCGTCGGGCCACCCGTCAACGTGGACGCGCTTCTGCAGGGACGCGTTCCCGGGATGTCGGTCACGCAGAGTTCGGCCAGCGTGGGCGGCGGCGCGATGATCCGGCTGCGCGGCAACGTCTCGATGACCCAGTCCAACCAGCCGCTCATCTACGTGGACGGCGTGCGCGTGCGGAGCGAAGGCTTCGCCAAGAACGTGCCGCCGATCGGGTACTCGGGGCGCAGCAACAACGACGTGTCGAGCCCGCTCAACAGCATCAACCCGCAGGACATCGAGCGGGTCGAGATCATCAAGGGCGCGGCGGCCACCACCCTCTACGGGACGGAAGCCTCCGCCGGCGTGATCCAGATCTTCACCAAGCGTGGCAGCGTCGGGAAGGCGACCTGGTCCGCCCAGTTGGAGCAGGGGCTTGCGCGCAACCTGCCCTTCGGCCCCGATCCGTCGCTGAGGCCCCCGTCGGAGAATCCCACGTCGCTTTCGGGCGGACGCTCCGACTTCCTCTTCATCAACCCATGGCTGCGCGGACACAAGCCGGCCTGCGACGACGCCATCGTCGTGGAAGGTCAGCCCTGTGACAACGGGCTCTTCGACGACCTGGGCGCACAGCAGCAGAAGTTCGCGCTCAACGTCGGCGGGGGCGGTGAAGATGTCAGGTACTTCGTGTCGGGCTCCTACGAGAACGACGACGGGGTGCTCCCCAACGACAACGAGAAGAAAGTCATCCTGCGCGGGAACTTCACCTTCAGCCCGCTCGACAACTTGCAGCTGCAGTGGAATTCGTCGTATACGAACGACGAACTCTCCCACACGGCGGCCGGCAACAACGCGCACGGGATGACGCTCAACAGCTTCCGGCGCGACGCGAACTACCTGAACGACGAGTCCTTCAACGCGATCAACCCGTTCCTCAACCAGGAGATCACCACTCAGATTGACCACGTGATCACCGGACTGACCGCCACCCACACGGCGGGGGCCATCACCAACCGGCTCAGCCTGGGGTACGACCTGGCGCAGCAGGACAACCGCAACCTGCGGCCCTTCGGCTTCATCCGGGCGCCATCGGGCATCCTTTCCACCTCGCGCATCGAGTTCAACACGCTGACCGTGGACTACCTCGGTTCGGTCAACTTCGAGCTTCCCATGGGTGTCCGGTCCGCGCTCTCCTTCGGTGGGCAGTCCATCACGGAGCGGCGCGAACTCACGACCGCCTATGGCGACAACTTCCCCGGCCCCGGTGATCCGGATGTGGACAACGCCGGCAACACCCTCGGGTTCGAGGACCGTACACGCGTCGTCAACGCCGGGGTGTTCGTTTCGAACCGGTTCGACTTCGCCAACAAGTACTTCATCGAGGTGGGTGCCCGGGTCGATGGCAACTCGGCCTTCGGGGCCGACTTCGGATTGCAGACCTATCCGAAGATCAACGGGTCCTACATCATCTCGGACGAGGACTTCTGGAACGAGGACTGGGGTTCGCTGAAGCTGCGGGCAGCCTGGGGTCAGGCCGGACGCGCCCCTGGTGCCTTCGACGCGGTCAGGACCTTCGCCGCTGCCGGGTGGGGCGGCGTTCCCGCCTTCCTGCCGAGCAACGTCGGCAACGCGGACATCGGTCCCGAGACCACCTCCGAGATCGAGGCGGGTTTCGAGGGCTCCTTCATCGACAACCGTCTCACGGTCGACTTCACCTACTTCATGCAGAACACCTTCGACGCGCTGTTCAGCGTGCGGCAGACCCCGTCGCTGGGCTTCACGAGCTCGCAGTTGGCGAACATCGGTGAACTGGAGAACAACGGGATCGAGCTCGGCCTCAACTACAGCATCTTCCGCAACGACACGTGGAGCTGGGACGTCGGCGGGACCCTGTCGCTTACCGAGTCCGAGATTATCGACCTGGGCGGCGCCCCGGAATTCTCGATAGGCGGCTTCGGCTGGGTGGTCGAGGGACAGCCGGCACCGGTCATTCGGGCGGACCGTGTGAGCAACCCCGACCAGCGCGCCGATCCGATTATCGTGCAGGACAGCGTGTTCGGACCCAACCAGGCGACGACCATCGCCGGGTTCCACACCACGCTGGGGTTGCCCGCGGGCGTCCTGGTGACGGCGCGGGGCGAGTACCAGGGCGGAGCCTGGATGCTGAACGGGCCGCAGGCTGCGGCCACTCGCCGTTCCGTGCGCTGGGCAGGATGCTTCGAGGCCTACAACACCGAGGAAACCCAGGGCTACGAGGCGCTTACGGCCGAGGAACGGGCGCGTTGCGACCTGCAGTGGTACCAGTCGGACTTCGCCATCCAGCCCGCCGACTTCTTCAAGATCCGGGAGGTAAGCGCGCAGGCGCCGCTGCCGGACACCTGGGCTGCGATGATCGGCGCGGCGCGCGCCAACGTCACGCTGTCGGCCAGGAACTTCTTCCGCTGGGTGGATCCGCAGATGCGGACACTCGACCCTGAGGTCGGCGGCAACGTGGGCTACAACACCCGCGTCCGCTCCATGTCGGAGCATGTGCCGCCGCCGGCCTTCTACACCTTCTCGATGCAAGTCGTCTTCTAAGGGGGGAACGAGACGAATGAAGAGCATAGCAATAGCAGCAGGAAACGCGCGGCGCGGAGGCTTTCTCGCCGTGTTCCTGATCGGCGCCACAACGGCGTGCAGCATCGAAGTCGTCAACCCGGGCCGCGTACAGGAGGAGTTCCTCTTCGAGGTGGAGGCTCAGGAGGCGATCGTGGCGGGGATCGGTCGCGCAGTGGCGGAAGCGCAGAACTACGTCGGGTACACCGGCGCGGCCGTCACCCGCGAAATCCACCCCTCGGGTTCCACCGGGAGCTTCGGCATTCAGGTCGAGTGGCAGAACGGTGAACTGGACTACGAGACCGTCAATGCCCACTGGAACCTGTCCCAGCGGGCGCGGTGGTGGGGCGACGACGGGATCGCGAAAATCATGGAAAAGGGTGCGAGCGAACAATCGCTTCTCGCCGAAGCCTACCTGTGGACCGGGTACGCCTACCGGCTCCTGGGGGAGAACTTCTGCACGGCGGTGGTCGACGGCGGAGGTGCCGAAGACCGCAGTGTGTACTACGACCGCGCCATAGACCGTTTTACGCAGGCGGCATCGCTGGGCTCCGGTGACATGGCGATGGCCGCGGTAGCGGCGCGCGCCTCGGTCAAGGCTTTCATGGGTGACTGGTCGGGGGCCGTGGCGGACGCGGCGGGCATCCCGGACGACTTCGTGTGGAACATGCCTTACTTCGCCACTGAGGGGAACGCGACCCGGAACCGCATCCAGTTTGCGGCCCAGAACGAGCCCTACAAGGCGCACACGGTGAAGTTGACGAAATACGAGGACTACGGGCTGAGCGACAACAACCCGGACGGCGACCCCAGAATTCCTTTCAAGGTGACCGACGAGACCGGTGACGCGGCGGTGCAGTGCTGCGGCCAGGTTCTCTGGTGGCCGCAGACCAAGTTCGAGGACTCGGGTTCCGACATCCCCCTCTCGAAGGGGACCGAGATGCGGCTGATCGAGGCCGAAGCCATGCTGGTCGGTGGCGACTGGCAGGGCGCGATGGCGAAGATCAAGGCGCTGCGATCGGCGGCCGGAGCGGAGGCCGCGATGGCCACGAACGCTTCGGAGGCCTGGACCGCGCTGAAGCGTGAGCGCGGGATCGTGCTCTGGCTGGAAGGGCGCCGCCTGGGCGACTTCTTCCGCTGGAACCGGGACAACACGCCGGGTGACCGGGATCCGCTGGAGACGGCTTCCGGCAGCCAGTTCGAAGGTTCCCACCTGGTGCAGCAGGACCTGTGCTTCCCGATCGCGCGTGGGGAGGTGGACACCAACCCGAACATCAGCAGGCCGACGGGCTGATCGGTCATTGTGGGGGCGCCGGACCGCTTTGTTCGATGCGGTTCGGCGCCCCCGTCTTACATCGTACTCTCGAGAACTCCCCGCCCGATCGCTACGATCCCGGCAGCCATGAAGACCAGAGCCAGGATCGCTCCGACGAGATGCGGTCCATAGGTCTTCGCCTCCGCCGGACGGCGCCTGACCACGGATGTGGTGAGCTGGGCCACCGCGGCCGCCAGCAGCATCGCGAAGAGATGGCCGATGATCGCGGTGTAGAAGGGTCGCGTGAAGAGCACGACGAAACCGGTGAGGAGCTGCAGGTGGATGAGGCCCGTGAAGACGGCCGACAGCCTGGCCATGGCCGGTGAGTATTCGCGCTTCCCGAAGAACCCCACCGCGGCGTAGAGGACCACGAACAGCCCCCCGACGAGGACCAGGAAGCGAAGACCGGAGTGCGCGGCGAAGAGCATGGGTGGGACTCCTTCGGGTTCTCGGTGTGGGTGACCGAAGTCTGGTGGATGTGCGGTCCGGGTGCAATCGGAGGGCACAACGCCGCCGGCTTCCCGACGCGGCCCGGGAGCCCGACCGCGGTCCGCACGCTGCCTTCAACGATGTAGGACCCGGGGGTGTCTGTTTGGGAGTGGGACAGCGGGCTGGAGCTGACGCGCGCTGGCCGGCGGCTGCATACGCCGACCCCCGACCAATCCAAACGACCAGGGACTCCTACATGATAGCAGGATGCACGACGCCTCTCGCCGGCCGCGGCTCGCGCCCGCCCGGCGTTGCCACCAGCGTCGTTGCGTCGGCGCTACTTGCGGCTTTCGCCGGTCTGGCGCCGCCGGTCATGCATCTGTCCGCCCAGGAGGTCGCCAACGGCGACCGCCCCACCGTCTTCCTGGATTGTGCGGCCCGCAACTGCAACCAGACCTACTTCCGCACCGAAATGCCCTGGATCAACTGGGCCCGCCAGCCCCAGGACGCGCATGTCCACCTGATCATGACCAGCCAGACGACGGGCGCGGGCGGGAGCGAGTACAGGCTGGACTTCATCGGTGCAGAGGAATACGAGTACGAGCACCAGTTGCTCTACCAGGCTTCACCGACCAACACGCAACGTGAGACCCTTGACGAAATCACCCATACCATCGGGATCGGCGTGCTTCACTTCGCCACCGTCCACGGGTTCATGGACGACGTCAACAGGTTCCACGAGATCACCGAGGATGTGGAACTCGAGACCGAGGAGGTCGACCCCACGGCCCGCATGGTCACCGCTGATGAGGTGGAGGACCCCTGGAACTTCTGGGTTTTTCGCCTGGGTGGGAACACCGAGGTGAACGGGGAACAGACCCGTCAGACCACCCAGATCAGAGGAAACGCCAGCGCCTCGCGCGTGACCCGCACCTGGAAGATGAACTTCCGCGGCGACTTCAACATCAACCGGCGGGAGATCGACCTCCCCGACGATGGCACCTTCACCGACGAGCGAACGGACTGGGGCGTCCGCGAACTGGTCGCCTATTCGCTCGCGGACCACTGGTCGATCGGCTTGCAGGGAGAGGTCCGCAGGCTCACGCGGGTCAACCAGAGCTTCCGCTGGGAGTTCACGCCCGCTCTGGAATACAGCTTCTTCCCCTACGAAGAGGCCACGCGCCGGGCGTTCACGCTCTTCTACAAGATCGGGCCGGCACATCGCAGCTACATCGAAGAGACCGTCTACGGCGAGATCGCCGAGACTCGCTGGGAGGAGTCGCTCGAAATCGAGTTCTCGCAGCGCCAGCCGTGGGGCGATGCGTCGATCGGGATCAATGGTTCGCACTTCCTGCACGACACGGACCTCTATGCGGTGACCCTGGACGGCGACATCAGTTTCCGCGTCTTCCGGGGACTGAACCTCAACGCCGAAGCCGGAATCGGCTGGGTCAACGACCAGATCTATCTGGCCGCGGGGGACGCCACGGACGCGGAAGCGCTCCTCAACCTTCGCCAACGGGCCCAGGACTTCAACTACGAGTTCCAGGTCGGCTTCTCCTACCAGTTCGGGTCGGTTTACAACAATGTGGTCAACAACCGGTTCGGCGGCGGAGGCTTCGGAGGCTTTGGCGGCGGGGGACGGTAGCGAGCGGGGATCGTGCTGGCTGGCGGGCGCGGACCTACGGCGCTGGCCTGGGGATCGTGCCCATCATCGGCCGCACCGCGCTCCGCATCGAAGTGCGCTATCGCCGGGACCAACGGTTTCCGGTAGCGTCGCAGCCGACGGCGACCGCCTACGCCACCAGCCCCTGCCGCCGCAGCGCCTCCTTGATGCGGTCCAGCTGCTCGCGCTGTGTCGTGGTCGGCGGGTGGAGGGTACCCTGGCGCACGCCTCCCCCGTTGATCGCATTGTAGAGCTGCATCAGTTCGCGGCGGTAGCGGCCGCCCGCGCCGCCCGGTCCCCCCGGTCCGCCCGGTCCCACCGGGATCTGGCGGCTGAGCTCCAGGATCTCGAGCAGGAATGCCTCACGCTCCCGGTAGTCCTCGGCCGTCAGAGGGAGATCGGGGTCGCCGCTCACGTCGATGCGGCCGGTGCGCACCACGCCCCGTGCCTCCAGCTCGACCGTGTAAATGCCGGGTGACACGAAGGGTCCGCGGGTGTCCAGGGTACGCGCGACTTCGGTGGGGTCGTGGGGCGCCCAGGGCGTCGCTTCGGGACCGTCGAACCCGTGGCGCAGGTCCCAGTTGACGCGGTGGAGACCAGGCCCGGAGGGCACGTCGAGCGCGCGGACGACATCCCCGTCGGCATTGCGGATGGTGAGGCGGGCAGGGCCGGAGCCGGACCCGAGGCGGTAGGTGACGAGGGCGCCGTCGACCGGGTTGTCGCCCATGAAGGTGGACTGGGCGCGGTAGGAGGTGTCCTTCCAGTAGTTCATGATCGTGCCGTCGCCGGTGCCGACGAGGGTGACGGCGTCCGCGGTCGCGTCGCCGTAGCGCGCCAGCGGGCCGACATCGTCGATGATGATGATCGAGCGCCCGTGCGTCCCCAGGACCAGGTCCTTCTCGCGGGGGTGGATGACCATGTCGTCGTAGGCGGTGGTCGGAAGGTTGGGGAAGCGGGCCCACGAAGCGCCGCGGTCCGTGCTGGCGAAGACGTGGTGCTCGCTGCCGAGGAAGAGCACCGCGGGGTTGCCGGGGTGCTCGAGGATGACGTTCACGGAGCCGCTCGGGAGGCCGCCGTGCAGGGCGGTCCAGCGCGAACCGTATTCCTCCGCGCGGTAGACGTAGGGGCGGAAGTCCCCGTCGCGGTGCGCGTCGAAGGTGAGGTATGCGGTGCCGGGCGCTTCGGCGGACGCGGCGACCCGGCTGACGTAGGTGCCGTCGGGCAGGCCGGGAGCACCGCCCGAGACCTCGTTCCAGCTGCGGCCTCCGTCCCGGGAGACCTGGACGTTCCCGTCGTCGGTGCCCACCCAGAGCACCGCCGGGTCAACCGGGGATTCGGAGAGCGTGACGATCTCGCCGTATGAGGAGGTGCCGTCGTTGCGGGACAGCGTTATGTCCGCGCCGCGAACGCCCATGATCTCGAGCTCGTCGCGGTCCTCCTGCCGGGTGAGGTCCTCGGTGCGGGTGAAGCTGTCCCCCCGGTCGCGCGAGATGAACAGGCGGTTTCCGCCCATGTACACAACGTTGGGGTCGTGGCGCGAAATCAGGCTGGGCGACGCCCAGTCCCAGCGGTACGGCTCCTCCCCCTCGGGCGCGGTGAGGCGGAGGCTCATCATGTCGCCCGTCACGTTGTCGAAGCGCGTCCAGCCCCCGTTCTGCGTGTTGATGTAGATCGTGCGGCCATCCGGGTCGGCCTGCTGGTACATCCCGTCGCCAAAGCCGCTCTGGCGCCATTCGTCGTCCACGATCCCGTCCCAGGAGCGCGTCGCCGACGGCCCCATCCACGAGTGGTTGTCCTGCATGCCGCCGTAGATCCAGTAGGGGTCACGGTTATCGACCGCGATCCCGTAGAACTGCCCGATGGGAAGGTTGTTGATCCGCCGGAAGGTGACGCCCATGTCATAGGTCTCGTGCAGCCCGGCGTCCCCCGCGAGGTAGAAGTGCTCTGGATCGCCGGGGTCGATCCACATGGTGTGGTGATCGGCGTGGACACCAACGTCGTAGGTGGGGCGCTCCGCGAACTCGGTGAAGGTGCGACCGCCGTCCTCGCTCCGGTGCGACGAGGTGGCCAGCGTGTACACCCGGTCCTCGTTCGTCGGGTCGATGAAGATGTGGGAGTAGTACATCGGCCGGATGTTCTGATCACTGACCTTCTGCCAGCTCTCGCCGCCGTCCTCGCTGCGGTAGCCGCCCGACCCGGTGGCGTGCTGGACCAGCGCATTGAGTACGTTCGGGTTCGAGCGCGAGATGGCGATCCCGATCCGGCCCTTGTCGCCTTCCGGAAGCCCGTTCGTTAGCTCCCGCCAGGTGTCTCCGCCGTCCGTCGTCTTGTGGATGCCACCTCCCGGCCCGCCGCCGTTGAAGCCCCAGGTGCGGCGCTGCCGCTGGTACATGGCCGCGTAGAGGACTTCAGGATTCGAAGGATCGATGATGAGGTCCACGGCCCCGGTGTGCTCATCGACGTAGAGGACCTTCTCCCAGCTTCGGCCGCCGTCCGTGGAGCGGTAGACTCCCCGGTCGGGAGAGGACCGCCACAGGTTCCCCAGCGCGGCCACGTAGACGATGTCGGGGTTGGTGGGGTGGACCTGCACCCGGCCCGTGTGGTGCGTCTCATCGAGGCCCAGGTGCCGCCAGGTGGCCCCGGCGTCGTCGGAGCGGTAGACGCCGTTGCCCCAGGACGTGCTCTGGCGGTTCTGCTGCTCGCCGGTGCCGGCGTACAGGATGCCGGGGTCGGAGGGTGCGATGGCCAGGTCGCCGAAGGTGCTGACCGGCATGTGTTCCCAGAGGTTTGCCCAGGTTATGCCCCGGTTGACGCTCTTCCACAGCCCGCCGGAGGCTGACGCGACGTAGATCGTGGAGGGGTCGCCGGGCAGTGCTTCCACGTCGTGAATGCGGCCGCCGGTCACGGCGGGGCCGACGTGGCGCGCGGTGAAGGCGGCCAGTTCCTCGGAGGTGATGGGCTGCTGCGCGGCGAGGTGGCCGGGTGCGGGGGCCAGGACAGACGGGACGAGGGCTGCCAGGGTGGCCAGCGCAGTGCGCCGCGCCGCGGGCAGCAGACGGCTTTGCGCAGGCGGCGCGGCGGTGGGCTGGTGCGGCAGCAGGCGGTTGGCAGGGCTGCGAGGGGTCATCGTGGAGTTCTCCTGGATGGGACTTACGCGATATCCTGACCGAAGAGTAGCACATGACCCTCCGGGTCGACGACCTCGAATTCGCGCAGCAATGACGCGAACCCGGAGGCCCCGGCGTCGTCCATCCGGCTTGCGACCGTGAAGCCCAGCACTTCGGTGTAGAAGCGAATCTGCGCGGGGACATCGCTGCACATCAGCAGCGGCACGAGCGCGGTGAAGGTGGACGGCGCGCCGCTGCCGCGATTGTGCGCGCTCACGCGGGCCTATCCACGCGCGGCCAGCGCCCCACGCACGGCCTCCACCACCTCATCGGGCATGTCGTCGGCCCGCGTCATCCATTCCAGGTAGTCGGGCGCGGACTCGGCGACATCCGCCAGCGCGGCCCCCTTGTGCTTTCCGCGTTTGAAGACCAGCCCCTGCTCGCTCTCCGAAAACCAGCGGTCGAACTCGGTGAGGAAGGGGTCCATTTCGTCGCAGTAGGCGTGCAGGGCATCCATGTCGCGGGGAAGGTGGCGGTAGCGCGAGAGCTGGGCCGTCAGCACGGCAGCGGTGGTGCGGATGTCGCCGAGCGCGGTGTGGGCGTCCTGATGGTCGCGGTCCAGGTAGAAGCGGGCCGCGGCCGAGAGGTCCCGCGGCTCCTCGCGGTGGAAGATCATCTTCATGTCGATGAGCCGCCGGCCCTTCACGTCGAAGTCGACTCCTGCGCGGGCGAACTCGGCGATCAATATGGGCAGGTCGAAGCGCCGGATGTTGAACCCCGCCAGATCGCACGGCTCCAGCAGCTTGGCGAGGGACTTCGACGTGGCGCGGAAGGTGGGTTCGTCCGCCACCATCTCGTCGGTGATACCATGGATGGCCGATGCCTCCGCCGGAATCGGCATCTCGGGGTTGTAGCGCCGCACCCGCTCGAGGACATCCCCGCGGGGCGATACCCGGATCACGGCCAGCTCGACGATCCTGTCGCGGGACAGGCTGAGGCCGGTCGTCTCGAGGTCGAAGAACACGACCGGGCGATCGAGGTCGAAGGGGAGTTCCATGGGGGTATAGTGTAATGGCAAGGCGGTGGGGCGGCTACGCTGATGAGGCGGACGCACCGATGATAGTCCTAAGATATTAGTTGCCGATCCCGGCGTCGCTCGGTACCTTCCTGCAAATGTCTGCCATGAGCCGCCCCCACTTCCCGCGATGAGAGCCGTCACCAACTCCGAGTTCGGCGGGCCCGAGGTCCTCCGGCTCGGCACGGTGCCGTCCCCCCGTCCCGGTCCCCGCGACCTGCTGGTGCGGGTGCACACGTCCGGCGTCAACCGGGCGGATCTGCTGCAGCGCCGGGGGCTGTATCCGCCGCCTCCGGGCGAGTCCGAGGTGCCTGGGCTGGAGTTCGCAGGGGTGGTCGAGGAAGCGGGCAGCGAGGTGGCCCGTTGGCGACCGGGGGACCGCGTGATGGGGATCGTGGCCGGGGGTGGCTACGCCGAACTGGTCCTGGTCGACGAACGGGTGGCTGTCGCCGTGCCGGAGGGGATGGACCTGACGGTGGCCGGCGCGATCCCGGAAGTCTACATGACCGCCTACGACGCCGTCTTCCGGCAGGCCGGGCTGAAGCGGGAGGAGACGCTCCTGATCCACGCAGTCGGAAGTGGAGTGGGAACCGCGGCCCTTCAGTTGGCGCGCCGCGCCGGGGCGCGGACGATCGGCACGTCGCGCACCGGGGTGAAGCTGGAGCGGGCCGCGGCGTTGGGGCTTGGGCTGGGGCTGCCGGGTGGAGAAGGGTGGGAGGCGGGAGTGATGGACGGGACCGGTGGCCGCGGGGCCGACGTGATCCTCGACCTTGTGGGGGCGCCCTATCTGGCGGGGAACCAGGCCGCGATCGGCGTGGGTGGGCGCCATGTGGTGGTGGGCGTGCCGGGGGGAAGCCGTGCGGGGATCGATCTGCGGCGACTGATGGTCCGCAGGGCGCGCCTGTTCGGCACCGTGCTGAGGGCGCGCAGCGTCGAGGAGAAGGCCGCCCTTGCAGAGGAGTTCACCGAAGCGGTGCTGCCCGGTTTCGTTGACGGCTCCCTGCACCCCGCGATCGACAGCGTCTTTCCGGCAGTGAAGGCTGGAGACGCCCACGAACGTATGGAGGAGAACAGAAACTTCGGGAAGATCGTACTCACCTGGAATGCCTGAGCACGCACGATGGACTAGCTTGAACCCAACGCAGCAGTGATATCGCGGCCGAGGGAGTTGGCCGCCGCGTCATTCACGCAAGGAGAAAACGGACATGAATTTCGACTTCGGATCCTTCGGACCAATGGGCACCTTCGTTTCCGGGCTGATGGCGATTGCGGCGATCATCCAGCTGGGATTGGTGGTTCTGCTCGTCATTGTTCTCATCGACCTGCGGGGTTTCTTGCGCGAAGGCTGCAGCCTGATGCGGCGCACCGACCGCTTCCTCGCGCGACAGGAACACTCGGACTGATTCGGGCGGGTCTGCTGCTGGCCGCCTCCCTCGCCTCCCGCCACGGCTCCCGCCTCGACCGCTTCAGGCGCGGCGGCCACCTGCGCCCTTCCACCCGTCACGCTTGACGCACTGGTGATCGACAACTACCTGTTTGGCGTTGCGGCGGTAGGCTACGATGGCAACGAGAGCGTGGTGGCCTTCCCGGTGGGCCAGATCGGTCGCCGATCATCGGTTTGCTGATGGAAACGATGATGTCTTGATGATACATTACCTTGCGACCGAGTCCGTGATCACCGCGCAGGACACAGACAGAACCCCGGTGGAGCGCTGATGGAGCAACGCATGCCAGATCCCCCCGGCGGCATCCCGTCCCGGCCTGCCGTCCTGACACCGCCTTCCATTACCCGCAGATCGCTGATCGGCTCCGGGCTCGCTACGCTCCTCGCTGCCCCGTGGGCCAGGTCGCTCCGGGCGTCGGCGCTCCCGGGAGCCGCCCCGCACCTGCGGCGCGCCACCTCCCAGGACGACGAAATCGTCCTCGGCGTCTCCGCCGCCTTCTCCGGCCCTTCCCGCGGGCTCGGCACGGAGCTGTACCGCGGCTCCATGGCCTACTTCAACGAGGTCAACGAGAACGGCGGGGTGAACGGCCGCAGAATCGTGATGAAGCTCCTCGACGACGGCTACCAGCCCGACCCCTGCGTCGCGAACACGATCGAACTCATGCAGGACGAGCGCGTCTTCCTGCTCTTCAACTATGTGGGCACGCCGACGGTGACACGGGCGCTCCCGGTGCTCAAGACCTTCCGCGACCAGCAGGTGTTCCTCTTCTTCCCCTTCACGGGGGCGGAACCGCAGCGCGAGCCCCCCTACGACGAGTTCGCCTTCAATCTGCGGGCGTCCTACCGGCAGGAGACGGCCGGGCTCGTCGACAACTTCGTGAACATCGGGAGGCGGCGGGTCGCCGTCTTCTACCAGAACGACGCATACGGGCGCAGCGGCTGGGCGGGCGTCCGCGAGGCCCTGGCCCGTCACGGCGAGACCATCGCCGGCGAGGCCACCTACACCCGCGGGACCCAGTTCAGCGCGAGCATGCGTGGGCAGGTGGATATTCTGCTGGAGCGATCTCCCGACGCCGTGATCTGCATCGGCGCCTACCAGGCCTGCGGCGCCTTCGCGCGCGATGCCGTCGATCTGGGACTGCACATTCCGGTCGCCAACGTGTCCTTCGTGGGGAGCGAGAACATGCTCCAGCTCCTTCAGGAAGGACGCTCGGATCCGAATTCGCACACTCGCTGGCTCGTCAACTCGCAGGTCGTGCCGAGCTACGAGGACACGTCGCTGCCGGCGGTGCGCGAGTACCACCAGCTGATGGCCAGGTACGATCCCCCTCCGCCCGACAACGTGGAGAGGATCACGCCGAACGAGCCGTACGAGACGTTCCCGCAGAGTTTCGTGAGCCTCGAGGGCTTCGTGAACGCGAAGCTGATCACCGAGATCATCCGGCGGATGGGTGACAACCCGCAGCGGTCGGGGATCGAGGAGGCGGTCTTGAACCTGCGCAACTACGACCTCGGCGTCGGTGAACGGGTGTCCTTCGGACCGAATCGCCGCCAGGGTCTGCAACGAGTCTACTACACGGTCGTCGAGGGGGACCGCTTCGTCCCGCTGACCGACTGGGAAGCCAGCTTCGGCATGCCATGAGAGTCCACAAACTCTTCCGCAAGACCCGCTTCTCCTTCTTCGCGCTCTTCGGCGTGATCGTCCTCTCCGTCTCCTTCCTCTCGATCAGGACCGTTTCCCGGGAGCTCGAAGACGAGTACGTGAGCAACAGCCGCAGCATCGCGAAGAACATCGCGGACTCGAGCGTGGATATCCTGCTGAACCGCAATCTGGCCACGCTGCAGTCGCTCATCGACCAGTTCGTCGAGATCGAGAGCATCCGCTACATCTACATCACCAGCGACACCGGCGAATTCCTCGCGCACACCTTCGTGCCCGGAATCCCCGACGAGATCCTCGCGGGCGATCCCGCCTCGACCGAGACCGTCGACAGGAGCCTGCCGGGGATGGGTGAGTTCATCGAGGTGGGAAGTCCGATCCTCTCCGGGGTCGCGGGCAACGTCCACGTCGGCATGGACGAGGAGTTGCTCAGACTCAAGATCCAGCGGGCTGTCGGACAGCAGATGTACCTCTTCGGGATCATCCTCGTCATCGGGACGCTCCTTTCGTTCTGGTTCGTGAGCTTTTCGGCAAGGCCGCTCGCGGACCTGATGTCTTTTGCGGTCCATCTGGCGGGGGACGGGAAGGCCACCGGCGAGGAGGACGTTCTGGGGCGGGACGACGAGGTCGGCGAACTGGCGCGCCTGTTCACGCACGTAGCCGACGGATCCACAGAGGCGGACGGGGGACGGTAGCAGGATGCCTCGGCCCGGTGTGCGCGTGCCAAGGAGCGTCATCGCCATCTGCTGTACCATGCTGCAGATGTGCCTCGGCACGGTCTACGCCTGGAGCTTCTTCCAGACGATGCTTGCCCGGCAATACGGGTGGACCAACACGGAGACGGTCCTGGCCTTCTGTCTGGCAATCTTTTTCCTCGGCATTTCGGCGGGATGGTCCGGCCAGTTGCTGCCTCGGTTCGGGCCCAGGAACCTCGCGCTCGCCGGCAGCCTGCTGTTCTCGCTCGGCTACGTGGTCGCGAGCTTCGCCCTGAGGCTCGACTACAGCCTGCTCTTCTACCTGGGCTACGGCGTGATCGGGGGAATCGGGATCGGGATGGGGTACGTGACCCCGGTGGTGACCGTGGCGAAGTGGTTCCCTGACAAGCGGGGGCTGGCGACCGGAATCGTGGTGATGGGCTTCGGCATCGGGGCGCTCCTGCTGAGCAAGATCCTTGCGCCGTTCCTCGTCGTGCGGACGGACGGGGATCTCGCGGCGGTGTTCATGTGGCTGGGCGTGGTGTTTGCCTGCATCCTGATTCCGTGCAGCCTGGTGCTGCGGAATCCGGACGAAGAGGTGGTCGTTCAAAAGCAGAAACCGCCGGAACCGGCCCTTCCGTACCTGACCACCGGCAACTTCCTGGTCCTCTGGATCGTGTTCTTCTTCAACATTGCGGCGGGGATCTCGGTCATCAGCTTCCAGAGCGAGCTCCTGCAGGAAGTCTGGGGCCTGGCCGACCCGTCGATCTCGCCGGCGGTGCTGGCCGAGTACGGGGCCACGCTGATCGCCGTGAGTTCGGTGTGCAACGGGGTGGGCCGCATCATCTGGGCCTGGCTGTCGGACCGCTTCGGGCGGGTCGCGGTCTTCCGCATTCTCCTCGGCAGCCAGATGATCGTCTTCGGCCTGCTGATGTCCGAGACCAACCCCTGGATCTTCTCGGTTCTGGTCTGCTACGTGCTGCTCTGCTTCGGAGGCGGCTTCGCCACGATGCCGTCCTTCATCCTGGACGTCTTCGGGTCGCGGAACATGTCCCGGATCTACGGGACGATCCTCACCGCCTGGGCCGCCGCGGGGATCTGCGGCCCGCTCTTCGTGGGCTACCTGAAGGACGTCTACCCGGACCGCGCCGTCATGTACTGCTTCCTGATCGGGATCCTGATGCTGGGCGCCGGCTACGTCTTCTCCTTCCTCCTGGACAACGACCGCATGCGGCTGGGACGGCCGACGCTGGCGCAGACGCTGGAGCGGCACGGGATCGCGGCGGCGGGGAAGGGGTAGGGTGGGTAAGCTCGCCACGCGCAGACGGAACACGCTCGCACTCCTGGCCCTTCTGAGCGTGGTTCCCGCCCAGTCACAAGCCCAGGAGGTCGACTGGAAAGAGCGTCTGGAAGGTAAGACTTTCGGGGCCATCCATCAGTACTACAGGAACCCGCCCCAACTACCCGACAGGATCACCGAATGCCTGACGGACGAGGGTGACATCTGCTACGGGGGCGATCACGAAGACCAGCGCTGCCTGGATTTGGTCGGGTGCCGAACGGAGGCGCAAGTCATCCGATCACGAAGACCAGCGCTGCCTGGATTTGGTCGGGTGCCGAACGGAGGCGCAAGTCATCCGATTCCTCGAGAGGCTGACAGCGGCGGCGCTCGAGGAGCCGGGTGCGCCCTACCCGATTGCCCAGGCGGTCTACGCTCACACGAGACTTCGAAGAACCGCGACGGCTGTCGACCTCGCAATGGCGTGCGCATCGGTGGGATGGTGGTGCGACCTGCTGCGCGGATTGGCCCATCATCATCGGGGTATGCCCGAACGGGCGGAAGAGTACTTTCGGCGCGGCCTGCCTGGGGCCGACCCGGAACTGGGCTGCAGGCTGATGGGGATCGGCCAGCTTTTGACGCGGCGCGACCGGGGCAACTACGATGAACTCGACTGTGCGGCGCGAACGCCGTTCGAAGCTCGTTTCTGGTGGCTCACCGATCCTCTGTTCTCCATGCCTGGCAACGATCGGTGGGTCGAACACGTCAGCCGCCGTTTCGAACTCGTACTCCACGAACCGATTCTCCGGGCGACCGCTAGCAATCGGCATCCGCCCCAGCACGAAGTCTCGGTCGTTCGGCGGGGTCAGAACGATTCGTGGTCCAGGAAGCCCGGGCGGCCCCAGGAGCGGTGGACAGGCAAGCGAGCCGCCCGCTACCGGTTCACTCCGGCCTCGGCACTTGAGGACGGGCTGCGGGCACTGAGCTACGAACTCGATGCCGGCCTCGACGACGAGGGCTATACCCCTGCCACCTACGGCCCCTTCCTGGAACTGCCTGCCCAGTTCGCCCGCTTCAGACAGGCGGATTCGCTGCTGGTTGCCGCCGCTACCGATCTCGATGGCATCCCGCTTGGCCCGTCCCGCACCGTGTTCGTTGCGAGCGATGCGCCGGAGAGCTTTCCGGTCGTTCTGGGGCCCGTATCCGAACGGGCCCGTCCCGTCTTCGCTGCCGTGCTGAACGCCGAACCGGTCGTGATCAGCATCGAGGCGATGGACGACAACAGAGCCGCCGGGCGGGCGCGCCGCGGTCTTCTGCCCCTGTCAGCCACCGGGCTGGTTCTATCGGACGTGCTGCTCCTCGACGCGAGTGATGCCGAGCTTCCGGAGAACCGTGACGAGGCCCTGGCGCTGATGTTCGGGAAGACGACGTTTCCCTCGACCGACGAGATCGCCATCTATTGGGAGATCTATGGAGTGAAAGAGGACCAGCCCGTGCAGATTGCGATCTCACTGGTGGGTGGGGGCCGTGGAATCCTCACACGGATTCTTCGGGGAGTCGGCATCCTGGCCGAGACGGGTGCCGCCGAGGTTTCCTGGACGGAGCCGGCATCCGGGTCCGTCCATCCGATGGCGCTTTCTCTGGATCTGTCCAGGCTGGGGGCGGGGGACTACGAATTGAGGATCGACGTGTCGGCCGGCGATGGAAGCACGGCCACGACGATACGGACGTTCCGACTGGAAGGCTGAGTGTGCTGGCCCGCGGATGGGGCTCCGCTCACAGCACCTCCTCCACGTGGTGCCCCAGTTCGCGAATCTTCTCCACGATCGCCGCCACATTCTCGCGCCCCCGGCTCTCGATCTTCATCTCGATCCCGACCTTGCCGACCGCAATGTCGCCGAAGGCGCGCGTGTGCTCGATGTGGAGCACGTTGGCGCCCTCGATCGCGACGACGGCGGTGACCTCGTTGAGGTAGCCGGGCCGGTCGCGCACGACCACCGACAGGCTGGCCAGCCGGCCGTCCTCCCAGAGGCCACGGTCGATGATGCGCGACACCATGTTCATGTCGATGTTGCCGCCCGAGAGGATGCACACGGCGGTGTCGGCGGGGCTCAGGCCGACCTTCCCTTCGAGGATCGCCGCCACGCCCACCGCCCCCGCGCCCTCCACCACCAGCTTCTCGCGCTCCAGCAGGAAGAAGATCGCGCGGATGATCTCCTCCTCGCTCACCAGCACCACGTCGTCGGCGAGGGCCTGCAGGTGCGGGAAGGTGAGGTCGCCGATCTGCTTGACCGCGATCCCGTCGGCAAGCGTGTCGGACATCTCCACGTGGGTGGGCGCGCCGGCCTCCAACGACCGCACCGCACCCGGTGAGGCCGCCGCCTCGACGCCGATGATCCGCACGGCGGGCCGCTGTGCCTTCACCGCCGTGGCGACCCCCGAGATCATGCCGCCGCCGCCGACCGGCACCACGATGGTCGTGACGTCCGGGATCTGTTCGAGGATCTCCAGCCCCATCGTCCCCTGTCCGGCCATCACGGCCAGGTCGTCGAAGGCGTGCACCAGCGTGAGCCCCTCCTCGGCGATGAGCCGCTCAACAAGCGCCATCCCGTCCGACAGCGTCTCGCCGGTCTGGATGACGCGGGCGCCGCTCGCTTGCGTGTTCGTGACCTTGATGAGCGGGGCCGTGTCGGGCATCACGATCGTGCAGGGGATGCCCAGCCGCGCGGCGTGGCGGGCGAGCGCCTGGGCGTGGTTCCCGGCGCTGGCCGCGATCACGCCGGCTTCCCGCTTGCGCGCGGGTGAGAAGGAGGAGCCGGTTGAGCGAACCGCGGTCCTTGAACGACCCCGTGCGCTGCCTCAGCTCGGCCTTGAGGTAGACGCGGCAGCCGGCGGCGGTGCCCAGCGGGAACGACTCGGGGCACCCCGTCGGCACCACCTCCGCCCCGATCCGGTCGCGGGCGGCTTCGATGTCGGCGGCGGTCAGCATGGGCCGCCCCGCGGTCACCCCAGCGCCTTGGCCACGATGTGACGCTGCGCCTTGGCGTGGTTGCGCGGACTCCCCTCGGCGGGGCTCGCGCGCTCGGGACGCGAAAGGTGCCGCAGCCGGACGCCATCCGGCAGCACGTCCTGCAGACGCGGGAGCATGTAGGTCAGCGCTCCCATGTTCATCGGCTCCTCCTGAGTCCAGATCACCGTCTCCAGATTCGGATAGCGGTCCTCCAGAGCACGGATTTCCTCGTCGGGGAAGGGGTAGAGCGACTCGACCCTGACGACCGCGGCGTCTTTCGCCTCGGCACGCTCCTCCGCTCCGGTGAGGTCGTAGTAGACCTTGCCGCTGCAAAGGACCAGGCGACGCACGAGCTCCGCGTCCTCCGGTCCCTCGATCGCGGGGTCGTCGATCACCTTCCGGAAACCGCCCTCGGCGAGGTCGCGCACCGGCGACGTCGCCTTCGGGTGCCGCAGCAGACTCTTCGGCGACATGACGATCAACGGGCGCTCCGGCTCGCTGAATGCCTGCAGCCGCAGGAGGTGGAAGTACTGCGCCGGTGTGGTGGGGTAGACGACCCGCATGTTGTCCTCGGCGCAGAGCTGCAGGAAGCGCTCGAGACGCGCGCTCGAGTGCTCGGGTCCCTGGCCCTCGTACCCGTGCGGCAGCAGCAGCGTGAGGCGGGAGCGCTGTCCCCACTTCGACCAGCCCGCCGAGAGGAACTGGTCGACCATCACCTGCGCGACGTTGACGAAGTCGCCGAACTGGGCCTCCCAGACGACGAGATCGCGGTCGGCCGCCACCGTCACGCCGTACTCGAAGCCGATCGTGGCCGCCTCGGTGAGCGGCGAGTTGTAGATCTCGAAGCGGGTGTCCGCAACGTGCGCCAGGGGGGTGTGGCGAGCGCCGGTTTGGGCATCGTTGAAGACCAGGTGGCGGTGACTGAAGGTGCCCCGTTCCGAATCCTGGCCGGAAAGCCGCACCGGGACCCCTTCCTCGAGAAGGGACCCGATGCCCAGTGACTCGGCGTGCCCCCAGGCGACGCGGAAATCAGGGCCGAAGTCCTTGCCGCGGCGGTTGAGCTGGCGGGCGAGCTTGGGGTGCAGCGTGAAGCCGTCCGGAGCCGTCAACAGCGTCCGGTTGATCCGCTCCAGCCGCTCGAAGGGGACGCCGGTGTCCATCTCGAAGTCCTGGTCCACGGCGCTGTAGGAGGGCACCGTCCAGAGCGGGGAAGACTCGCTCTCGGCCTGCCGGCGACCATCCTTGACGGCGCGGAGCTCCCGGCCCATGGCGTTGACCCGTTCGTCCACCTCCGCCCGGGTGACGAGTCCGCGTCCCACCAGCTCCGCCGCCCACTGCATGCGCGTTGTGGGGTGCGTTGTGATCCACTGGTAGAGGACGGGCTGCGTATAGCCGGGCTCGTCGGCTTCGTTGTGGCCGTGTCGCCGGTATCCCATCAGATCGAGGACCGCGTCGGCGCCGAACCGGGCCCGGTAGGCCATCGCGAGCCGCACCGCCGCAAGGCATTCCTCGGGGGCGTCGCCGTTGGCGTGAATCACGGGGATGTCGTACCCCTTGGCCAGATCGCTCGCGTAGCGGGTGGAGCGGCCGTCGCCCGGATTGGTGGTGAACCCGACCTGGTTGTTGCCGATGATGTGAATCGTGCCCCCCACCTCGTAGCCGCGCAGGCGCGCCAGGTTGAGGGTCTCGGCCACAACGCCCTCGGCCGCGAAGGCGGCGTCGCCGTGGATCAGAATCGGCACGACCAGCGAAGGATCGCGCTCGGCGCCGCCGTTCCGTTTCACGTACTGCTGCGTACGCGCCATGCCCAGCACGACCGGGTTCACGAACTCCAGATGGCTCGGATTGGGAGCCAGGCTGACGCGGATGGTCCTGCCCGAGCGGAGCGGGTAGTCCCCCGCTGCGCCGTGGTGGTACTTCACGTCCCCGGTGCCGGGGTCGGGCACCCAGAGCGCGCCCCCCGGGGCCGCCCCCTCCTCGAACTCGGCCAGGATCTCCGCGTAACTGACCCCCATGATGTGCCTCAGCACGTTGAGACGGCCGCGGTGCGCCATCCCGACGACGATTTCGGTGGCGCCGCCCGCCGCCGCGAGCTCGATGGCCTCGTCGAGCATGGGGACCATCATGTCGATCCCCTCGATCGAGAAGCGCTTCTGCCCGAGGTAGGCGCGGTGCAGGAACTGCTCCAGCCCCTCCACCTGGGTGAGCCGGTCGAGCGTGCCTATGCGGTCTTCGTCGGTGTATCCCGTGAAGTGCGTGCCCCGTTCGACCTGCTCCCACAGCCACGCGACCTTCACGGGGTCTTCGAGATGCTCGAATTCGTAACCGAGGTCGCCGCTGTAGGTGGCCTTGAGGCGGTCGAGCGTGAAGGCGAGCGGGGCCTCGCCGCCTTCGGGGAAGAGCACCGAGGTGGGGATCTCCTCCAGTTCCTCCATGGTGGTGCCGAAGTAGGCGGGGTCGAGCTGGGGGTGACCGGGGGGCTCGCTCCCGAGCGGGTCGATGCGGGCCGCCTGATGGCCGTGCTCGCGAAACGCCTGCAGCAGACGCGCGGCGCGGGCGACGAGGTCGAGGAGGCGGCGGGCGTCTGCGGGGGCGGGAGCGGGGGTCGGGGCCGGGATCGCGCTCGGCGCGGCGGTCCGCTCGACGACGGCAGGCGCGGTGGCCTCGCCGGGCATCGACGCGCGCCCCCCATCGGGGACGATGAGTCCCGCGTCAAGCAACAGATGGGCGTCGTTCTCGAAGAACTCTCGCCACGGGCGCGGAACGGCTTCCGGGTTCCGCGTGAAGTCCTCGTAGAGGGCCTGGACGTACGCCGCGTTCTGGCTGTCGAAGTAGGTGGCGCTCATGGTGGAGACAAAGCTAGTAGTTTTTGCCGGCAGGGTAAGGTGCCCCGGGGGCGAAATCTTTCAGCAGGAGTGCAGGCCGTCTGCGCGCAATCATGAGCCGGGAATCGACCACGACCACGGGCGTGCCCGGGTGGGACGCGCTCCTGCCCTGGCTCCGCGCGGGGACCACGCGCAGGGCGGACGGCTGCGGCTCCGACCCGTTCGGCAACGGCTGGCGCTCGGTGGTGCGAAGCCGGCAGGTGCATGGGGCGGTGACCAGGGTGCACGCGGATCTTCCCGCCGGGGAATCGGTGGTGGGGGAGGGTGACGGGCACATCACCCGGCAGCCGGGGCTGCTCCTGGCGGTGACGCTGGCCGACTGCGTTCCGGTCTTCATCGCGGACCCGGTGCTCCGCGCGGTCGCGCTCCTCCATGCGGGATGGCGGGGGGCGGCCGGGGGCGTGCTGGAGCAGGGCCTTGCCGCGATGGACCGCGCCTTCGGCAGCGCGCCCGGGGACCTGTTCGTCCACCTCGGCCCGGCGATCTGCGGCCGGTGTTATGAGGTCGGCCCGGAGGTCTTCGAGGCGCTGGGCGAGGCGCCTCCATCCCGCCCGGCCTCCATCGACCTGCGCGCCTTGATCCGGCGGCGGGCGCTCGCGGCGGGAATCGGCACCGGCCACCTCACCGTCAACACCGAATGCACCCTCTGCGGCGACGGGCGCTACTTCTCCCACCGCCGGGGAGACACGGGGCGCCACCGCGGCTTCATCGGGATCCTTCCGAAGTCGGGACGGACCGGGACGGGCCCGGTCCTCGTGACTGCGCCTGCGGCCCTGCGCCCGGCGGTCCCCGGCGGTCGCGGATACCTGGGGGTACGCCGATGACCGAGGTCCTCAGCATCACGGCGGTGTCGTTGTATGCGATCGTGCTCGCGCTGCTCATGCCCTTCGCGGGGCATCGGCTGACGCTGCTGTGGCTGGCGCGTCGAAAAGCCGGCAGCCCGCCCCCACAGCCGGCCCCTCCCCCCTCCCCTCCCCGCGTCACCGTGCAGCTTCCCGTCTTCAACGAAAAGCACGTCATCGACCGCCTCATCGACGCGGCCTGCCGGCTGTCCCATCCGCGAACGCACCTCCAGATCCAGGTCCTCGACGACTCCACCGACGAGACGACCCGTCTCGCGCGGCGGCGGGCGAGGGCGTGGCGGCGCAGGGGAGTCGACATCACCGTGGACCACCGCAAGGTCCGGACCGGCTACAAGGCGGGCGCCCTCGCGGCGGGCCTGAAATCGGCGACCGGCGAATACATCCTCATCCTCGACGCCGACTTCGTGCCCCGCCCCGACCTCCTTGAAGCCCTGCTACCCTCCATGGCCGACCCGGGGGTGGGGATGGTGCAGGCCCGCTGGGACCACCTGAACGAGCAGGACTCCTGGCTGACCCGCGCCCAGGCGTTCCTCCTCGACGGACACTTCTTCCTGGAGCAGCGCGGGCGCTACCTGGGCGGACGCTTCTTCAATTTCAACGGCACCGCGGGGCTCTGGCGCCGCCAGGCCCTGGTCGACGCCGGCGGATGGCAGTCGGACACCCTCACCGAAGACCTCGACATCAGCTACCGCGCCCAGATGGCCGGGTGGCGCTTCGTGCTGAGGGACGACGTCGGCGTACCCGCGGAGCTGCCCGCCACACCCGCTTCACTCCTGGTCCAGCAGCGGCGGTGGGCGCAGGGCGGCGTGCAGACCGCGCGCAAGCTGCTCCCGCGGGTGCTTCGCGGACCCTGGCGGCCGGCGGTCAAGTTCGAGGCCTTCGTCCACCTGTGCGGCCACCTCGCCCACCCGCTCACCTTCGCCCTCGCGCTGCTGGTCGTGCCCGCGGCCCTGGCCAGGCGCACACTCGGGATCGACCGGCTGTGGTGGCTGGATCTGGCGCTCTTCCTCGCGGCGACCGCGCCGTTCATCGTCTTCTACTGGACCGCGGCGCGCAGGCGTGGCCGCGCGAGGCGCGCGGCGACGAGGGGCGTGGTCCAGACGCTCGCGCTGGCAGCCGGGTTGTCGGTGCTGCTCAGCCGTGCGGTGCTGCGCGGACTGGGGCGGTCGCGGGATCCCTTCCACAGGACGCCGAAGACGGGGAGTGCGGTGAAATCGAGCTACGAGGCTCGCGGAGGGGACTTCTTCGGACGGCGGCTGGTGCTGGGCGCGGGAGCGTTCATGGTTGCGGCGGGCGCGGTTGCCATCGCCGCGGGACACTGGGGATCACTGCCGTTCGTCGCGCTCTTCGCGGCGGGGTATCTGGCGGTCGGGTCGGGAGCGGGAGTTCGCCGGGCGCCGGGGCTGCGGATCCCCGCGAGTGCCCGGCCGGGGCAGTCGGCGCAAGCAACCCAGCAGCAGCAGCAGCCACACGGGCACCCAGATCGCCGTCCGGTTCCAGAGCGGCTGTGGCCAGACCCCGGTGGCCTCGTAGGAAGCGAGACCCCAGTAGCCGAGGAAGACGAGGCCGCCTAGCAGAAGGAAGGGGCGGTTGCCGCGCAGCGCGGCCATCGGCAGGACCCACAGGACGTACCACGGATGGACCGTGGGAGACAGTAGCAGCCCGGCCCCGAGGATCCAGAGCAGCGCGCGTTCAACGGAATAGCGACGCCAGGTCACCCAGGCGACGACCGCCAGCACGAGGGCGGTGGCGGCCGCGCGGGCCTGGACGGGGTCTCTCACGACCGCCGCGATCACCGCGAAGGCGCCTTCGTTGGCCGTCCAGTGGCGGGCGTAGGTGCGCAGACCCTCGGTGAGCGCGGCGGGACCGACGCCATCGAGGGGACCCACTCCGCCCAAAGGGCCGACGCCCGCGAAGGGGAGGTAGAAGACGGCACAGACGGCGACGAAGGCGAGGAGCGCGGCCGGGCCGCGCCGGCGAACGAGGGCGGGCAGGGCCGCCGCCGGGGCGAACTTGACCAGGGTGGCGGCGGCGAGCAGGGCGCCGCTCGCCGCGCTCCGGCCTGCCACCAGGATCAGCGCCGCCAGCAGGAAGAGGCCGACCGCGTCGAAGTGGGCGCTCCAGGCCGTCTCGACGATCAGGAGGGGTGACCAGAGGTACCAGACGAGCACGGGCGCGGGGTTGCGGCCCGTGCGGCCCGCGATCCGGTGCAGGAGAAGGCCACAGCCGAGGTCGAAGCAGAGCCAGAGGAGCTTGGCGGCGATGATGGAGCCGCCGGCCAGCGCCACGGTGCCGAAGAGGAGCTGGCTGAGGGGTGGGTAGATGGTGGGGACTTCGGGGTGGTTGATTTCCCCGTGCCAGGGGGTGCGCAGCGCGGCGAGGGCTTCGTCGCCGGGTGGATGGGCGTAGGGACTGACGCCCTGCGTGAGGACATGGCCGTCCCAGAGGTAGCGGTGGATGTCGTCGGATAGCTCGGGCGCAAGCGGGAGGAGCGCGAGCCGGGCGAGGATGGCGATGGCCCAGATGAGGGCGATGGAGGTGCCGGGGCCCGCGATTCCGGTAGCCGCGCGGGGGGAGCGAGCGGGGGTGGGGCCGGCCTCCGGGTGCGCGGGCCCGCCAGCCGTGCGACCGCCCGACTTGCCCGTGATCCGGCCATCTGCGCGACCTCCCGCCGAGCCCGTAGCCGTGAGGCCCGCGGCGGCGTAGGCGAGGAACGCAGCCGCAGGGAGGAGGAGGCGGGGAAGGGGGAGGGCGATGCCGTCCAGCCAGCCGAAGGCGGCGAGGGCTGCGACGAGGACGAGGCCGAGAAGGGGGAGGAGGCGGGAGGCCCCCGCCGGCGAGTGCGACCGCAGACCACTCACGCGATATACTTTAGTACATAATCGCGCCGTGAAAATATACTACTCAATATATTGTCCCCTGGAAAATATCGCATTCTATATCGTCCCTCAAGCGAATTGCGATTGGCTGGTCCTCAGTATAGGCCGACGCCACGGGCGGGCCAATCGGTCGGGGCGCGTGTGACTTACCTTGGAGCATGAATCGACAAACCGCGGAGCGGACCACGACCATCGAGCAATTGCTGCGCGGAACCGCCGTCCTGATCCCCGCGCTGAACGAGGAGGAGGCGCTGCCCGTCGTCCTCGCGGCGCTCCCCATTGATCGCCTGCACAGCGTGGTCGTGGCCGACAACGGGTCCACCGACCACACGGCTTCCATCGCGCGCGCAGCCGGTGCGATCGTCGTGCGGGAACCCCGGCGCGGCTACGGCTCGGCCTGCCTGGCGGGGATCGCGCACCTGGCCGCCCACCCCACCCCGCCCCACGCGGTGGCCTTCCTGGACGCCGACCACCCCGAGGACGCGGCATCCCTGTCCCGCCTGCTCGACCCCCTCACCCGGGGCGCGGATCTCGCGCTCGGGGTGCGCACCCACCCGGACGGCTCGCGCGGCAACCTGCGCGCGCACGCCCGCTGGGGGAACCGGATCGTGCTCACAGCCACCCGGCTGCTCTTCGGGCGCCGCTTCCAGGACCTGCCGCCCTTCCGCGCCGTCCGCTTCACCGCCCTGCAGCGTCTCGCGATGGACGACCGCGACTGGGGCTGGACGCTCCAGATGCAGCTCCGGGCCGTGCGCCACGGCCTCCGGATCGTCGAGGTTGGCGCGCGGCACCGTGCACGCGCACACGGCCGCTCCAAGATCTCGGGCCGTCTGGGCATGTCGCTCCGCGTGGGCGCGAAGATGTTCTACACGCTGGTGCGGGAGCACCATGCCGCCCCCCCTATTCCACCGCCAGCGGAATGACCCGCGCCCCCCGGTCCTCCATCTCGGCCGCCATGGCGGGGTGGCAGGTGAAGATGAAGACCTGCCGTTCCTCGGCGATGCGCTCCAGGATCCCGAAGGCGCGGTCGCGCCGCCAAGCGTCCCAGTTCACCAGCGTCTCATCCATGAAGAGGGGCAGGCGCTCGCGGTCGGCGTCGAGGTGGCTGATGATCGCGAGGCGAAGCGCCAGGTAGACCTGTTCCCTCGTGCCCTGTGAGAGTGCCTCGCCGACCTTGCGGGTCGTGGAACCGGCCGGCTCCCGCAGGTAGAAGGACTCGTCGCCGGGGTCGCCCAGCTCGATCCTGTCGTAGCGCCCGCGGGTGACCTCGCCGAGGTAGCGGCCGGCGCGCTTGAGCAGTTCGGGCTGGTTCTCGTCGCGGAACCGCCGGTTGGCCTCGCGCACCAGGCGTGCCAGCAGGAACGCGCGGTCCCTGCCTTCCTTCGCACCGCGAACCTGCTCCTTGACGACCTCGATCCGGCCCTCGATGGTGTCGGCCGTTTCGCCGTCCTCGAGGTGCTCGATCTCGGTCTCCAGCCGGGCGATCGTCGCCTGCAGCTCCTCCAGGGCCGGCCCGGCTCGTCCTGCGCTCGCAGCTCCTCCAGGGCGTGCGATTCGTCGAGGGTTTCGTGCAGCGCCTCCCAGCTTTCGCCATCAGTGTCGGCCGCCGTGATCTCCTCCACGATCCTGTCCAGCTCCGGATGCGTCCGCTCCAGCTCCTGGCGCAATTCCCCCGCGAGGCGCCAGTTCTCGAGCCGCGTCGCCGCGGCTTCGGCGCCCCGGTCGGGGTCGCCATCTCCAAAGCCGGCGAGTTGTGCCTCGAGATCGTGTAGCTCCCGCGTCGCCGCCGCACGCTCGGCCCCGGCGTCCTCCCTCTGGACCTCGATCCGCTCGGACTGCTGCTCCGCCGCACGCGCGCCCTCCCGCGCCTTCAGTGCAGCGTCGAGCAACGAGCTCAGCACGCGGGCGGCGACCGGCGTCTCCCCGCCGGAGTGAAACGACAGCGCTTCCCGCACCCCGCCGATCCGCTCTGCAGCGCGCTCGACGTTCTCGCGGCGTCGCTCCAGCTCACCGTTCCGCTCCTGCAGCCGCTCCGCGAGCTCGGCCAGCTTCTCGATCCCGGTGGCCAGGTCCAGCCCGGGAGTCTCCACCAGCGACTCCCGGAGGGGAAGCCCGGCGACCAGCGCGCGCACGGTCTCCTTCGAGTCCCCCTCCTTGTCCTTCAGCGACGCGACCCTCTGGGCCCGGCGCTTCTCGGCCTCGTCCACCGCGAGCCGGTACTGCTTGTAGCGCATCGACCTCGCGGTCCTCACCCCAAGCGTCACCAACCCGCCGCCCCCGACGAAGATCGAGACGCTGAGCCCGAACGTCCCGGTGATGCGCGTTCCGCCGAGCGTCTCGAATACGACTTCCGGGTAGATGAACCCCCACGCCGCCAGCGCCAACCCTCCGGCGAGCAGCACCAGGCCGGCAGCCATGGACGCCCATCCGGGTTTCGCCAGATCGGGCAGCCGGCCGGCGTCGTTGCCCTTGCCGCCCTGGTGCGCCAGCAGGCTCTCGCGGGACTTCTGAACGACGACCACCTGTTCACGCAGCTCCGCGGAGTCGATGCCGGCGTAGTCGTCTCGCGGAACCTCGCGCCAGGGCACGGTGAACAGCGCCGCTCCCTGCTCCTCGCAGCGCGCATCCAGCGCACGCACCTCGGCTTCGGCCTCCTCCACCTCCCGCTTCAAGTCCGGCATCGCGGTCATACGGTCCACGGCGCGGCGAACGTCCTCCTCGATCGCGGCCACCTTCTCATAGCGGTTCCGGTAGTCCTGCAGGCTCTCCGTGCACAGCGCCGCCTCGCGATCGAGCTGCTCGATCCGCACCCCGGCCTCGCGGCGGCGGGCCCGCATGGTCTCGAGGCTGCCCTTCGGGTCCGCCGGCAGCGCTTCGAGCGCCTCTTTCGCTCCCGCGGCCCGCTTGAGTTCCCCGATCCGCGCCAACGACTGCCTGACCGGCAGCAGACGGTTCAGGCGGTGCTCCAGAAGCCCGCGGCGTTCCTGCTCGTGCTCCGCCTCCCCGCGCAGCGCGTCCAGCGCCCGCTCGGCCTCCGCCCTCTCGCCGGCCTTGGCACGCAGCATGCGATCCAGCTCCAGCGCATCACGCCGCCGCTCGTTCAGGTCCGCGAGTTCGCTCCGCAGCACCCGCACGCGGGGGCGGCCGCGGTTGTCGGGACGCCAGAGCCGATTGGCTTCGGCCTCGAACTCGGCCGCCACCGTTCTGGCAGGCCGCACGTCCTTCACGCCCATCGCCCCGACCAGCCGGTCCTGCACCAGCTGCCAGCTCTCCCCTTCGATCCCGGCGAGTTCGGCCAGGGTCAGCGCGTAGACCTGCCGGAAGACGCCCCGGGTCACGTGCTCCACCGCGGGCAGCCTCCGGTTGGCGATGTTCCGGCCCTCTTCGTCCGTCGTCAGCTGTCCCGAGGCGGCCGACGTCAGTCTGCGGTGCACCCCCTGCACGCCGCCGCCGTCCAGCCGGATGCGGCCGCCCCCCTCGGGGAAGCCGCCGGTCCAGGGCGTGTAGGGATGGCCCGCGCGGTTGGCCGGGTGGAATCCGAAGAGCAGCGTCGTCAGGAAGGAGAAGAAGGTTGACTTGCCGCTCTCGTTGGGGCCGAGGACGACGACGATCGAGGGGAGCGGTTCCTCTCCGGTCGACAGGTCCGCGAGGCACCCGTAGCGGTCGATATGAACGGACTCGAACCTCATTGGGGGGCTCCGTCCCGCTCGAGCATCCGCTCCAGGATCTCCTCCTCCCCTCCCGCCAGGAGGCGGCGCAGGTAGTCGCCCACGGTGGCGTCCCGCTCGGGGTCGAACCCGGCGAGATCGGTCTCCGCCAGGCCGAACTCCTCGCTGCCGTCCGCAACCCCCCGGCAGAGCCGCAGTGTGGCGCCCAGCACGTCGCGGCGGTCCACGTGCTCTTCCGGGCGCACCCTGGGGTGGACCGCGGCGCGCACTTCGGCGCCGACCGCGTCCAGCCTCGCCGCCACCTCGTCCTCGATCGTCTCCAGCTCCCGGGCCTCGCGCAGCTGCCGCCAGATCGGCGACGGTCCCGCCAGCTCCACCGCCACCATCCACTCCGTGCCCTCGCTGCCCGGGTCCGCGGTTCGGGCCTCTTCCCAGGCGCGCACCACTTCCCGGGCGACCTCGTCGAGCGTGCTCGCATCGGCCAGGGTGGACACGGTCAGCTTCTCCCACCGCACAGGCGCGAACTCCCGGAACTCGACGAGCGGCCGCGCCGGATCGCCGAGATCGACGAGCAGGCCGCCCTTCGGCCCCGTCTCGCGGGGGCTGCGGCCCTGAAGGTTGCCGCAGTAGTGGACGGGGGGGTCGCCGGAGAGCTCCTGGCGCAGATGGACGTGGCCCAGCGCCCAATAGTGGAAGCCGGCTCCCCGGAGGCGGTCAAGGGCCGAGGGAGCGTACGGGTGGTGCGCCTGCCGGGCGGCGGCGGTCGCGACCTGGGTGTGCAGAAGCGCCACCTGGGGGACGCGCGCGTCCGCGGCCGGCGTGAGGCGGAGGGAGAGGTCGGCGGTCTCGTGCGCGGTGGCGTGCCCCGCGCCGGTCACGTGGCCGGCCAGCTCGCCCGTGCGGCCGTGGACGGGGACCGTGACGGGATCTCCCCGGGCGATGACGGTGACGCCGTCGGGCCATTCCAGGCCGGTCGCGCGGCGGCCGGTGCCGGGGTCGTGGTTGCCGGTGGCGTAGACGACCTGGATGCCGGCGCCTTCCAGCCGGCCGAGCTGTTCCAGCAGGAAGCGCTCGGTCTCGAAGGACAGGTAGGGGCCGTGGAAGAGGTCGCCGGCGATGAGCAGCGCGTCCACCTCCTCCGTGAGGGCGGCGGAGACGCATCGCTCGAGCGCCTCGAAAGACGCGTGCCGCAGCCGGCTCCGGAGGGCGTCCGGACGGCCCGCGAAGGCCGTGTCGAGGTGGACATCAGAGATGTGGATGAAGCGCAAGGGCGGCTCCCGCGTTGGCGGGTTTCAATGGAGCGGCTGGACCGCACGCGGGCCCGGCCGACGGTTCCGGCATCGGGTGTGCTTCGCCCACCAAAGGTAACGTCTGGCGGTGCGCGAAGGGGTTGGGTAATCTTTTGACATGATCACCTTGATGATCCGACGCCTGGCGCGCGCCACCGCCAGCGAAGCTTGCCCCCACCGCGTGAGGCGATGACTCCAACGGAGAGCGTGGAGCAGTCGGGCGCCCAGGCGTCCGGCGCCCCCCCGGCCCGAGGGGCGGAATCCCCGGAAAAGGCGCAGGCGATTCATGACGTGCTCGCGGTCCTGCGCGAGGATGTCGACGACGACCGCTATCGGTTGCTTGCCAGGTTCGTTTCCTTCTTCCTCGGCAAGGCGCCGGTCGACCTTCTGGAGGAGCGGAGCACGGCGCACCTGGCCAAGATGTGCCACAATTCGTTTCGCTTTCTCAACCAGAGCCGGCCGGACCGGGTCGATGTCGAGGTTCTGAACCCGAAGGAGTCGGCGACGGGGTGGTATGCCCCGGTCACCATCGTCCGCACGAACATCTCCGAGCGTCCCTTCATCGTGGACACGATCCGCGAGTTCCTCCACTCGCACGAACGCGGGATCGCGCACCTGGTCTACCCGCTGTTTACCGTGGAGAGAGACGAGGACGGATGGATTACCGACCTGCTCCCTCCCGGCGAGCGCGGCCGCACCGAGTCGGTGGTGTACGCCGAGGTGGCGCGGGTCGAGGATCCCGATGTGATCGAGGCGATTCGCGGGGACACGGCCCGCCACCTCGAAGACGTGGTGAAGGCCACCGACGACTTCGGCCTCATGGTGGACAAGATCGGCGACGTGGTCTCGGAGCTCGGCTTCCGCATGCGGGATCTGCGCGAGCGCCGCGACGAGTTTCGCGAGATCCAGGCCTTCCTCCGCTGGCTGAGGGACGGCGGTTTCGTCTTCCTGGGATACCGGTCCTACGCGTTCGTTCCCGAAGGGGCGGACGGGGAGAAGGCGGTCGCGGTCGAATCCGGTTCCGGGCTGGGCATCCTGCAGGACGAGGAGGGGTCCTCCTACGCCCGTCCCGTGCCGATGAGCGAACTGCCGCCCGAGATGCAGGAGCGGGCGCTTTCCGGCCCCCTGCTGATCATCAGCAAGACCAACGCCGAATCCACCGTTCATCGCCGTGCGCGGATGGACTACATCGGCGTCAAGAAGCTGCGCTCGGACGGTTCGGTGGCGGGAGAGCACCGCTTCCTCGGGCTCTTCACCTCGGCGGCCTACGCCGAGCCCGCGCAGGACATCCCGATTCTGCGCCAGAAGCTGGTCACCATCCTGGAGCATTCGGGCCTCGCGGAGGGCTCGCACGACTACAAGGAGGTCATCACGATCTTCAGCTCGCTGCCGAAGGAGGAGCTCTTCCTCGCCTCGGCGGACGAGATCCTGAAGGACATCCGCACGATCCTGATCCGCTACAACACGGCCGAAGTCTTCGTCTCGGTGCGGCGCGACGCGCTGGGGCGCGGCGTTTCGATCATGGTCGTCCTCCCGCGCAACCGCTTTTCGGGCGATTTCCGCCGGGAATTCGAGAGTTGGCTGGTCAGCCGCTACTCCGCGGAGGTCCTGAACTACCACCTGGCGATGAGCGCGGGCGACCAGGCCCGGCTGCACTTCTACCTCGGCGGCCCCCCCGCGCGGCTTGCCGAGGTGGACAGGAAGGAGCTCACCGCGACGGTCGCCGACCTGACCCGCTCCTGGCTGGACGAGGTGCTCGACCTTCTGGCCGAGATCCGTCCCCCCGACGAGGCGCGCCGCCTGGCGAGGTACTACGAGCGCGCCTTCGCACCGGAGTACAGGGCCGCCAACGACCCGCGGGTGGCGGTGCGCGACATCGAGGAACTCGAGGCGATGCGCCTGGACGGCCGCATGGAGTCGGTGCGCTTCTTCGACGATCACTCCGCTGGCGGCAAGTGCGAGCTGAAGGTCTACATCAAGCACCACCAGATCATCCTGTCGGACTTCATGCCGGTGCTGGAGAACTGCGGGCTGCGCGTGATCGCGGTCGCGCCCTTCGAGCTGCGCGAGGAGGGCAAGGAGGACTCGGTCATCTACAGCTTCGACGTCCAGAACTCGGAGGGCGAACACCCGGATGTGGAGGGCCGGGCGGACGTGCTGTCCGAGACGATTCTGGCCGTGCGGGCCGGCGACGCGAGCAACGACGCCTTCAACCGGCTGGTGCAGCGCACCGGGATGGCCTGGCGGGAGGTCGAGGTCCTGCGCGCCTACGCCAGCTACGCCTTCCAGATCGGCGCCGTCCCGAGCCGCCAGGTGCTGCCCACCGCGCTGGACAGCCATCCCGCGATCGGGCGGCTTCTCTTCCGGCTCTTCGAGGTTCGCTTCGATCCCGACCGGCCGGACCGGCTCGAAGACCGGGAGCGGATGGTGGCGGAGCTCAACAGCCTCGTCACGCAGGAACTGGTCGCGGTCAGCTCGCTCGCGCACGACCGGGCGTTGCGCGCCTACCAGACCGTCATCCTGGCGACGATCCGCACCAACTACTACCGGAACGGGGGCCGCGCGCCCACCCGCCGCTCGGGCGGGGTGCCGTACGTGTCCTTCAAGTTCGATTGCGAGCAGCTGCAGGCCGTGTCGAAGAGCCGGCTCATGTACGAGGTGTGGGTGCGCTCGTCGCGCATGGAGGGGATCCACCTGCGCGGTGCCGCGGTGGCCCGTGGGGGAATCCGCCACTCCGACCGGCCGGACGACTTCCGCACCGAGGTGCTGGGGCTCGTCTACACCCAGATCGTCAAGAATTCGCTGATCGTGCCGAGCGGCTCGAAGGGCGGGTTCGTCTGCCTGCACGCGCTGCCCACCCGGGACGAGATGGCCCGCGAGGCCAAGGAGCAATACCGCACGCTGATGCGCGGGCTGCTCGACATCACCGACGACCTGAACGGGGCCACCGCGCCTCCCGAGGGAGTCATCCGCTACGACGGCTTCGACCCGTACCTGGTCGTGGCCGCCGACAAGGGCACGGCCCCCTTCTCCGACACCGCCAACGGGATCGCCGCCGAGTACGGCTTCTGGCTTGACGACGCCTTCGCGTCCGGCGGGTCGAACGGGTACGACCACAAGGAGGTCGGCATCACCGCCCGGGGCGCCTGGGAGTCGGTCAGGCGCCACTTCCGCGAGATTGGGCGCAACATCCAGCAGGATCCCTTTACGGTGGCCGGGGTCGGCGACATGAGCGGCGATGTCTTCGGGAACGGCATGCTCCTCTCCCCGCGGATCCGCCTCGTGGCCGCCTTCGACCACCGCCACGTCTTCATCGACCCCGACCCGGACCCCGAGGCCTCGTTCGAGGAGCGCAAACGGCTCTTCGGCAAGCAGCGCTCCTCCTGGGACGACTACGACCGCGCGAAGCTGTCGGCCGGCGGGATGATCGTGTCGCGCGGGGTCAAGTCGGTCGACCTGACTCCCGAGGTGAAGACGGCGCTGGGAGTGGAGGACGGCGTGGACTCGCTCGACGGCGAGTCGCTGATCCGCGCGGTGCTCAAGGCGCCCATCGATCTGCTCTGGAACGGGGGAATCGGAACGTACGTGAAGGCGGACCACGAGAGTCACGCGGACGCGGGCGACACCTCCAACGATCCCGTGCGCATCAGCACGAGCGAGCTGCGCGCGAAGGTCGTGGGCGAGGGCGGCAACCTCGGCTTCACGCAGGCGGCGCGGGTCGAGTACGCGCTCGGCGGCGGCCGCATCAACACCGACGCGCTGGACAACTCCGGGGGCGTCAACCTCTCCGACCGGGAGGTGAACCTCAAAATCCTCCTCAACGAGGTGCTGAACACAGGGGCGGTCACCCGCGACGAGCGCAACGAGCTGCTCCACAAGCTCACGGACACGGTCGCCAGCTTGGTCCTGCGGGACAACGAGTCGGGTTGCCAGGCGGTGTCTCTGGATGAATACCGGGCGCGCCGGGGTGTCGGCCGGTTCTGGTCGCTCATGACGCGCCTGACCCGCACCGGACTGCTCGACCGCGACGCGGAGGGTCTCCCTTCATGGGACGTCCTCAACTCCCGCAAGGAGGCACACCAGTCGCTCACCCGGCCCGAGCTGTCCGTCCTGCTCTCCTACGCCAAGCTGCACCTCAAGTCCGCCCTGCTGGCTTCCGAGCTCCCCGACGACCCCTCGGCCGCCGACTACTTCTTCGGGTACTTCCCGCCGGAGGCCATCGAGGTGGTCGGGCGCGATCGCGCGGTGAACCACCGGCTCCGCCGCGAGATCGTCGCCTGCCAGATGACCAACGACCTCGTCGACCTCATGGGGTCCACCTTCGTCGACCGGCTTGCCCACGAAACCGGCCGCGACGAGGTCGAGATCGCGCGGGCGTGGCTGGTCGCCGCGAGGCTGACGCGGCACGACACCATCCTGGAGGAGATCCGGACCCGGGAAGAGAGCGTTTCCACCGCCGTGACCTACCGGTGGACGATGGGGCTGGCGCGGGTCCTGGAGCAGACCACGCGCTGGGTCCTCAACAACTGCGACCCCGAGGAGTCGACCACCGCGCTCATCGAGGGCAGTCTCGTGGGCCTCGAGGCGCTGCGCGAAAAGTTTCCCGAAATCGTCGCCGGCGAGGATCGCGACAACTTCATGTCCAGAGTGAAGAGCGGCACCCCCAGGCCCGAGGACGAGCCCTTCGTGCAAAAGCTCATGGCTCTTCACTTCCTCGACCACCTCCTGGAGATCCTGCACCTGGCGCGCACCACCGGCACCGACCCCGTCAAGGCGGCGATGGTCTACTACTGGGTCACCGAGGAGCTGCGCATCCCCTGGCTCATCCGCACCATCGAGAACCGGAGCGGGCAGAACAGGTGGCAGCAGCGCTGGGCCCTGGGACTGGTGCGGGACCTGGGCGCGATCCGCCGCAACCTCACCGCGGACGCCCTCGAAGGGGAGGGCACGCTGGCCGCCGCGCTGGGTTTCGGCGGCGAGGACGCGCGCCTGTCCCGATTCCACGAGGTGCTGGGAGAGGTCGAGGCGGAGCAGCCGGTCAGCCTGGCCGGGATTTCAGTCGCGATTCAGGAGATCCGGCACCTGGCGCTGAGGGGGTAGTCGGGGCTCCCCCCCCGCCACATCCAGCAGCACCCCCTCCTTCACCCCGACGCTCGGCACCACGATGTGCTCCGCGTGGGCGAGCTGTGCGAAGTGCCGGTAGACCAGCGCGGCCGGCAGGATCACGTCGGCGCGGTCGGCGCGCAGGCGCAGCTCACGGATCCGTTCCGCGACCGACATGGCGTTGAGGAGGTGGATGACCGCGTCCAGACGGTTCGTCGGCAGAATGGCCAGCTTGAGGGGGTCCATGTAGCTGAGCGCGAGCCGGGCGATGGCTTCGATGTTGCCCCCCGTGGCTGCGAACGCGGTTGGACCGGGATAGGCGTCGGGGGGCGGGATCGTGAGGCCGGAGAGCTGCCGGCGGACCCAGGCGCGCAACGAGTCGTGGCAGCCGCGGGCCTCGGCGAGCGTCTCCAGGAGGCGCACGGTCCCGATCCGGTAGGACTCGCTCCAGAGGATGCCCGAGTCGTTGACCAGGGAGACCTCCACGCTTCCGCCCCCGAGGTCCACCAGAATCCAGCGTCCCCTGGAGAGGTCGACGCGGCGGCGCACGGCGAGGTGGATCAGCCGCGCCTCCTCCGCCCCGCTGATCGGCTCCAGGTCGATGCCGGCCTCGGTGCGGACGCGCTCCAGGAAGTGGTCACGGTTCCCGGCTTCGCGGGTCGCGCTGGTGGCGACCGCTCGCACCCGCTCCACGCCCAGGGCGTCCATCTCGCCGCGAAAGTCCAGGAAAGCCCGCACCGCCTCGTCCATGGCGCCGTCGTCGAGTCGCCCATGGGTGAAGACGCGGTGCCCGAGGCGGATCGGCTCCCGGCGCTTGTGAATGACCTTGTGGGACACCGGCCCGTCGAAGTCCGCGACGACGAACCGGATCGCATTCGACCCCGCGTCGATGGCGGCGACGCGGGTCAAGCGACCCTCAGGATTCGAGGTTTTCACTACGCAATATACGCAAATCAACAGTCACGATCAGGCTCGGGGGCAACGCGGCTGCAGACACCCCGCCTGTCCGCCGGTGATCCGCCGCTGACCCTGCGGTCTCACATTCAACTCGGAAGTTCTCCCCCGGGCGCGACTTCAGAGTATATTTCCTAGTAATCCAATTCCTGGCGATGCGCCGCGGGCAACTCGGGCGATGGAGCGCTGCATGGAACTCACCGACATCCTGCGACGGCCCGAAGGCAAGACGCTGGAGTTCAAGCTGGACCTGTCGTCGCCCCAGGGCTTCCTGCGTACCGCGGCGGCCTTCGCCAACACCGCCGGAGGCACCATCGTGATCGGCGTAGCGGACCGGACCAGGGATGTGCTGGTCGTGCGGGTGTACCCGAGCGCGTCCCGCCCGCATTTCATCAAGCGGGCCGGGCTGAGGAGCGGCACCTTCGTCCGCGTGGGCTCCACCAACCGGCAGGCCGACGCCCAGCTGATCGCCGAGATGCAGCGCTTCGCCATCGGTGAATGCTTTGACGAATGGCCGATCCCGGAGGCGAACTCGGAAGCACTGGACTTCCGAGCTGCTTCCGAGTTCTTCGCTCCGGTGCGGAGGCTGAGGCGCAGGAACCTGGAGAGTCTCCGCCTGGTCACCGCCTATCAGGGCCGCACGGTGCCAACGGTCGGCGGGATGCTCCTCTTCGGCCACGACCGTCTCGACCGCTTCCCCGATGCATGGATCCAGGCGGGGCGCTTTGCCGGCACGGACAAGGCGACGATCCTCGACCACACCCGGCTCGATGGCTATCCGGCCCAGGCCATCGAAGACGCGGTGTCGTTCGTGGAGAAGCACTCCCTGCGCGGCGCCGAGATTGGCCGCGTCCGGCGCCGGGACCGCTGGAACCTCCCCCCGGAGGCGGTGCGTGAAGCGATCGTCAACGCGGTGGTGCACGCCGACTATTCACAGCGGGGCGGCCCGATCCGGGTGGCGATCTACGACGACCGCCTGGAGGTCGAGAACCCGGGCCTGCTTCCCTTCGGGCTGACCCTGGAGGACCTGCCGCGCGGCGTGTCCAAGGTACGGAACCGCGTACTCGGCCGCGTCTTCAGGGAACTCGGGCTGGTTGAGCAGTGGGGCAGCGGCGCGCAGCGGATGATCGCGGCCTGCCGCGAAGCGGGCCTCCCGGCGCCCGTGTGGGAGGAGATCGGCTTTCGGCTTCGGGTCACACTGCGGAGCGAGCGGGTCCGCCCCGAGCGTATCGATCCCAGGGACCGGAGGATCCTCGACCTTCTGGAGGGCGACGAAGGCCGCGCCACCCGGGAGATCGCCGCGGAGATCGGCCTCTCCACCCGTTCCACGCGCGCGCGGCTGGCGCGCCTGGTCGAGCGCGGACTGGTGCGCGAGGTGGGCACGGGGCCGCACGATCCCAGGCGCAGGTACATGATCGCTCTGGATTGAAGCTCACGACGAGGCGGACTCCGCCCCGTCTCCCATGTAGGGAATCGCCGCATCCCGCGCCGGCCAGTTGCGCCGCAGGTACCAGATGAGGATCGGCAGGGTCACCGCCATCAGCGCGGCTCCGGTCAGCGGCTCCGCCAGCACTCCTTCGGCCGCCTGGTCTTCCGCCTCCGTCCCGCTCTCGGCCAGCAACCCCAGTCCCACCGCAATGGCATTGTTTGCCGCGTGCACCACGATCGGCACGATCAGGGTGCGGCTCTGGATGTACATCACCGCAAGGACCAGCCCCAGCATCGCCGGGCCCACCCAGAAGGTCAGGTGGATGACTCCGAAGAAGAGCGAAGAGGCGATTATTGCGGTGGACAGGCGCCATTTGGTCCCCCACCGGTTAATCAGGATCGCCCGGAAGATGGTCTCCTCCAGGGTCGGGGCGATCACCACGATCGCGAAGCCCCAGACGGCAGCGTAGAGGAAGCCGCTGCTCGCATCCGGGAACATCTTGATGTCCATCAGCCACTCGATGTGCCCTGGCGCGAAGAGCGACACGACGTATTCGATGACGATGGCCGAGCCGAGCGAGAAGACCATCGCGACGAGCAGGATCCACAGCGCCGGAAGCCAGTTGTAGCCTGCCGGCACGCTGCCGATCAGCCGCCGGATGCTGACGCCGCTGCGCCGGGTGGCCCACAGCGCCCAGGTGGCCATGGCGATGGAGAGCGCCGCATAGTCCCCGAGGAACTGGAAGACCTGGCCTTCCATGTCGGCCCGCACCAGGTGGCCGGTCAGAAAGGCGACGAGCACCAGCCCGGGATAGATGAGCAGCATCCACAGGATGAGCGTGCGGGCGCGCGCCTTCGCGAAGGGGTTGGCCCCGGGGGCGTGGTCCTCGCCCCCGGGGCCTTGGTCAGCCGACGTCAACTGACCGGCCCGCTCCGCTTCGCCGCCCCGTAGTGGATCCCGTTGAAGAGCAGCGGAAAGGTGCCGTGGGGCTGCGAGCGGAAGATGATCTTCGGGCCGAAGAGGAAGAGCTTCCCGGCGCCGATGTCCGCCTCGATCATGCTGGTGCCGCCCTCGAGGTTGTGCTGGCCCCAGGCCCACCCGCTCACGAGCGGTTCCGCGGAGTCGTACCACGCGAGGCGGCGCACGTTCGCCGCGCCGTCGCCGATCTGGAAGACCGGGCTGTGGCTGTGCAGAATATTCACCCGGTCGCCGAGGCCGTGGGTGATCGGGCTGCCGTGCTCGACGGCGATGTTGTGGATGGAGCCGGGGGTGAAATAGTCGTCGCGCGAGAGCGGGCTGCCCTGTGCGTCGACCATGAAGTTCTCCAGGGGGAGGCCGAGTTGCGCCCCCAGCGAGGTGGAGCCCGCGACCGCGATTACCGCGCCGCCGTTCTCGATGAACTCGCGCAGCGCGGGGAGGCTGGTCTCGTTTGACAGGCGGCCGAGCCGGCTGCTCAGCGAGTCGGGCAGGCTGGCCGCGAAGTCCTGGTTCTGGCCTCCGAAGCGGAATCCGCCGCCGCCCCCTCCCCCGCCGCCTCCGCCGGAGTACGCGCCGTCGGGCAGGATGATCACGTCGAAGCGCTCGTTCAGGTTGCCGGCGTCGATGTCCGCCGGGTAGACGAGCTCGAAGTTGAACTCGAAGTCCTCCAGGATGTAGCGCGTCCAGCCGGTCGGCATCGAGCCGCCGTAGCGGTCCATGAGCCCGACGCGCGCGTGCGAAAGCGCCATGGTCGAGGCCGGAGCCGACATGACGCCGTGGAAGGAGACGCCCAGCTCGGCGGCCCAGTCTTCCAGCTGCGACCGGTCGGCGGCCGCCGCCGGGAAGAAGAACGCGCCGGGCTCGAACGACATGCCGGCCGCGTCGAACGCCACGTCGGTCCAGTACACCTCGCCTCCGCTGGCCAGTACCCGGTTGACCGCGGTGAAGGCCGCGTTGATGTGGTCCACCATGTAGCCCACGGGGGACTCGGGACCGGTGACCATGCCGGACATCGGGCCGGCCATCCACGCGATCTCCTCGAAGGGCCCGCTGAAACCGTCCAGGATGCGGTCGAACTCCACGCCCATCTGGAGCGCCAGCGTCCACCCGGCGTTGTCGTAGGGCGCGATCGGCGGCCCGCCCGGGTACTGGAAGTCGTTCGGGTGATTCTGCGGCTCGAACATGTCGATCACGTGGGGACGGAACGCCTGCGAGGCGGTGACCACGTATGAGCCGGCGGAGTAGTCCTTCCCGGCCACGTTGAAGTCGTTCGTGGCCTGGTGCACCTTCACCCCGTTCTTGAGAAGCGCGTTCACGAACCGGGTCGCGGTGGGGAAGTCGCGCTGATCGGCCGGCAGGACGTAGCCGCGGGCATCGCGCTTCGCCGGGTCGCGCAGGTAGCGGTCGTAGTCCTCCTGTGAGGGGCGTCCGCTCACCTCTTCGGCGATCTGGTCGATCCATCTGGGCAGGATCGTCCAGGAGTCCTGGCTGCCCCGCTCGATCGAATTCATACCCATGCGCCAGATGTTGAAGAGCAGGTGCTCGCGATTGCGTGACGCATAGTCGAGCACGGCCCGGTTGGCCGTCTGCGAGTAGTCGATGGACTGCCGGAAGTGCCAGCGCCCCGGGTTGACGGGTAGCGGCAGGTCGCCGTGGGTGATCTGGCGGTTGGGGAGGAAGGGAATCTCGATCGGGGTGGGGTTCCCGATGGTCTCGGTGAGCAGGCCGATCATGTTGTGGAAGTAGGGCGTGGTGCGCAGGCCGCCGTTCCACCAGGTGGAGTAGCTGGCGCCGCGCCGCATGGTGGTGCCGCCCTTGCCCTCGACGACCATGCGGTGGTGCATCGCCGAGCCGACCTGGTCCAGGCTGGTGATGATGATGGGGTCGAGGTTGTGGTTCGGCGGATCGCGGAAGGGCGGCGCGAACATGACCGTCCCGGACGGCCCCGTCTGGTGGTGGTTGTAGACGATGTGGGGGAACCACTCGCGGTACATGACCCGGTTCATGTTCTCGGTTTCGGAGAGCGAGGCCATGTAGAAGTCGCGGTTGTTGTCGTGGCCGGCGTACTTGTTGTAGAGGACCGGGATGTTGCCCGTCGACCGCTCCATGGGGTCGTCGTTGCGCATGTACCAGTTGGCCACCAGCGCGTGGCCGTCCGGGTTGGCGTGCACGACCAGCAGGATGACCTCGTCCAGGAATCGCGTCGTCTCGGCGTCGTCACGGCTGACCATCTGCCACACCAGCTCCATGAGCTGCTGCGCGCCGAGCACCTCGGTCGCGTGCAGGCCCCCGTCGATCCACACGACGGCCTTCCCCTCGGCGGCCAGCGCGCGGGCCTCCTCCTCGGTGACGTCCTCGGCGTGGGCCAGCCGCCGCGCGATCTCCTTGTAGCGGTCGAGATCGGGCCGGTTGGCGGGCGAAGTGATCGTCGCCATCCAGTGTTCGCGCCCTTCCGAGGTCCTGCCGATCGACTCCACGGTCATGCGGTCGGACTGCTCGGCGAGGAGGTGCCAGTACTCGGTGAGCTGCTGGTAGTTGACGAGCTGGTAGTCGGTGCCGAGCTGGTAGCCGAACTGCTCTTCGGGAGTGGTCAGCTGGGCGGTCGCCGGCCCGTGGGGCGCGGCCAGCGCGGCGACGGTGAAGAGCGCGGCGAGGGCCGCGGCGTGTTTGATTCGGGGAGCGATGTTACGGACCGCGATCATGGGATGTCCTCGGTGCTGTGGGCGGTTGGGGCGGCCTGCGGGTGCCCCTGTTGCGCGGCGCAGGCTGCGGGGCCGGCGCGGATTGGTTCACGGGTCCTACAGTAGCTTGCGGGGGTGGGGTGGGAAAGGGTGGAGGCCGTCACGCTGCATCGGGCATAGCAGCCCGTGGACAAAACCCCCGTGGCATTCGAGCGGCGATGCATCCGCGTTGGACCGCTCCGCCCACCCGGTCACACTGTAGTGTCTGCTTTACGAATTGTCGCGTTCTCTTTACATCTCACGTCCTCAAAGCTCCACTCTTCGTTGCCTTTCGGACGAATAGCCCTGCTATTCGCCTCTCAAGGCGCCTCGCCAACCCGGCGCCTCGCCGCTCTCGGTGCTCACGTGGGTTTATCCACGGACTGATCGGCGAGCTCGTGCCCTCCGGCCGCGCGCCGATACTTGACACGGTTCGCTCCACTGCAATGGATACGGGGGAAATACCTTGCGCAATGTGCTCGATGACCGATATATTCTCCACCTCACAAGCAACAGAAGCCTCTATCGCCGGGTTTTTCAGCGGTGTGCCTGGCAGACTCACCGGTTCGACAAGGGGGAATGAATGAACGAGCGACGGATCAACTGAAGGGGGATGCGAATGTCGAACTCAAGTCGTGCACCGCTCCCGCTTCCGGTCGCACTGCTTCTGGACAAGCTGGGATCCGATATCAAGTGCGCGCGCCTGAGGCGCCGTATCCGGGCGTCCACGGTCGCCGAGCGTGCGCGTATCAGCCGGACCACCCTGCACAAGATCGAACGGGGCGACGCCGGCGTGTCCATCGGGAAGTACACTTCGGTGCTCCACGTGCTGGGCTTGCACGCGGGGGTGGGGAATCTCGCGGACCGGAGCCTCGACAGCGTGGGGCTGGACGTGCTGGAGGAGAGCCTGCCCAAGCGGGTGAGGGTCCCGCGCGAGGCCGGGTAGCGGCGGGACCGCGCAGGATCTTTTCTCAGTCCGGACTGCACTCCTGGCTGCCGGACGCGTCGCGTACCGCCTCTTCCAGCGCGTCGAACGGCAGGACCGCACAGCGGATCCGGCTGGGAAAGCGCCCGACCCCGACCAGCGCCCGGAGATCGCCGAGCTCCTGCGGGGGCGCCGGCGCGTCAGGCTCGAGTCCCTGGACGAACGTATGGCGCAACGCGGGGATCGCCGCTGCCTCCTTCCCCTTCGCGACGGCCGTGAGCATGGACGCGGCAGCCTGTGAGATCGCGCAGCCGCGACCGTCGAAGGTCACCTCGGTGAGGCGTCCGTCCACGATGCGCACCCAGATCCGCACGGTGTCTCCGCAGAACCGATTGTGGGCACGCCCGCTGGACGCGGGGTCGGCCAGTGGCCCCCGGTTGCGCGGACGCCGGAAGTGATCGCGTATGAGCGCCTGATGCAGTTCGTCGCTGCCGTTTCCCGCCAACGTTGCGTACCTCGCCCGGGTTGGTAGACTTAGGCTCCATGGACTCCCACAGCAGACACACGAACGTGGATCCGGTCCTCGCGCAAGCCGTCGAATGGCTGGACCGGGGCCGCCGCATCGCCCTGGCCACCGTCACGCGCACCTGGGGCTCGGCCCCCCGCGGAGCCGGGAGCCACATGGTGATCGCCGACAACGGCGACTTTTCCGGCTCGGTCTCGGGCGGCTGCATCGAGGGGGCCGTGATCCAGACCGCGCTGGAGGTGATCGAGTCGGGCGCGCCCCGGACCCTGGAGTTCGGGGTCACGAACGAAATGGCGTGGGAGGTCGGTCTGGCGTGCGGTGGCAGGGTGCACCTCATCGTGGAACCGGTAGTGCGGGAATGACGGGAGTGCGGGTCTGCCGGGCCCCCGCAATCGGCTCATGAACAGCGGGCTGCTGCGGGAGCTGGTCGCGGCGCAGGCCGGCGGACGCGACGTGGTGCTGGCGACGCGGCTGCCGGACGGCGCGCAGGATCTCGTCGACGCGGACGCGCCCTCGTCCCGGCTGGTGGTCCCGGGGGACGCAAGTGCGGCCGGCGCGGTCGCGGACGTCCTGAAGACGGGTGTGCCCCGGATCGTGGAGACGCCCGACGGAGCCGTTTTCCTGCGCCCCTACATCCGTCCGCCGCGGCTGATCGTCGTGGGCGCGGTCCACATCGCGCAGGCACTGGTGCCGATGGCGACGATCGCGGGCTTTCAGGTCACCGTGCTGGATCCCCGCGAGGGGTTCGCCACCGCGGAGCGGTTCCCCGGCGCGGAGCTGGTGAAGGAATGGCCCGACGAGGTGATGGACGCGCTGGATCCCGATCGCCGAACGGGGGTTGTCGCGCTCACCCACGATCCGAAGATCGACGACCCCGCGCTGATCGCGGCGCTACGCTGCGACGCCTTCTACATCGGGGCGCTCGGGAGCCGGAAGACGCAGGGGGCGAGGCGGGAGCGCCTGGGCGCGCTGGGATTCTCCGGGGAGTCGCTGGAGCGGATCCACGGGCCGGTGGGCCTCCCGATCGGGGCGCGCACGCCGGAGGAGATCGCGGTGGCGGTGCTGGCGCAGGTGATCGGGGCGCTGCGGGGGTAGGTGGGGGCGGGGGTCAGCTGGCCACCCGTGGCGGTGTGCCCAGCCGGTCCAGATTCGTGCCGAGAACCTCCTCCGCGAGCACCGCTCGATCCAGCAGCGCCTCGTCGGAGCCGGTGCAGCCGATCAGCTGCAGCCCGACCGGCATGCCGTGCTCGTCGAGGCCGGCGGGAAGACTCACCGCGCACATGTCCAGCATGCTCGCGGGCCCGGTGCCGGACAGCATGTCGCGGTTGACGGCGCGGTAGGCGTCCAGTTCGGAGAGCGCGGAGAGGGGTGGGGGGGTGATGGGGAGGGTGGGGGTGGCGAGCAATTCCACGCGCTCCGCTTTCATGCGCGCGTGGAGGCTTGCCGAAAGGCGGCGGCGCAGGCGGAGAATCGCGACGTAGTCCACCGCGCTGACCTGCTTGGCGGATTCGAGCCGCTTCCCGACGGTGGGGTCGAGGATGGCGGTCCAGCCGGGCAGGTGGCGTTCCAGCGACTCGAAGCGCTCCGGCTGTACCAGTTCGCCGGCCAGGTAGCGCTCGCCGGCCTCGTGCAGCTCCGGGGCGTCAAGGTCGAGGAGTTCAGCGCCCGCTGCTTCCAGTTCGGCGAGGGCCTGCCGCGCGGCGGCGGCGACGGACGGCTGCGTGTCCTGCCAGAGCCCGTGACGGGGGATGCCGATACGGAGGCCGGCGAGCGCGGGGCGGAGTGGGGTGGGGGGCGTCCCGTGCCCGGCGAGGGGGTCGATTGCGCGGAAGGCGTGGCGGGAATCCTCGGCCGTGTGGGTGAGGAGGCCGACGGTGTCGAGGGTGGTCGACAGCGGCACGACGCCGGTCGTGGGCCAGCGACCGGTGGTGTGCCGGTGGCCGACCACCCCGGTGGCCGAGGCGGGGATGCGAACCGAACCGCCGGTGTCGCTCCCCAGCGCGATCCGGGCCGAACCCTCCCAGAGGCTGACCCCCGCGCCCGACGAGGAACCCCCGGGGGCTCGGTGCTCCCCGGCGTCCCAGGGGTTCACCGGAGTGCCGGTGTTCGGGTTCAGCCCCACTCCTCCGAAGGCCAGCTCGACCGTGTGGGTCTTACCGACGATGACGGCGCCCAGCTTCCGCAGCGCGCCCACCAGGAACCCCTCGCGCCGCCACCGCTCCGGGAGCGCCCTCCGGGTCCCGGCGCGGATGGGCAGGCCCTCGACACCGTAAAGGTCCTTCACCGACACCGTGACCCCTGCCAGCGGTCCCGGGTCCTCGCCCCGGGCCACCGCGCCATCCACGGCATCGGCCTGACGGCGCGCCCCCTCGGCGTCGAAGACGATGTAGGCGCCCAGGTCGCTCGCCTCATGGTGGCGGATGGCATCCTCGACCAGTGACCTTGCGGTCGATTCGCCGCTCCGAACCGCTGCGGCCAATTCGGCGATGGACGGTCGGGTCATGGCAGAACTCGTTCCTTGGGCGCGGGGGATGATCACAGTCGCCAGAAGGTGCAGCAGCCGGGGACCGCGTCGAGCGGATACTCCAACGGAAGGTGAGGGGTTGTCCCGGAATCTCAAGACGCGGCGCCACCGAGCGCCCCTGCCGTCGGCCTTCCGCGGGACGCTAGCGGCCTCGCGTCCACGTCTCGAAGAACCCGTCTCCCTCCCCTTGGACGACCGAGTCGCGCAGGCGGCCGGACAGTATCGCGGCCCCCCGCATCTGGAAGAAAAGGGCGCCGGGGCTGTCCACCTGGACGGGAACCGGCGTCGCGCGGACGTGGCCGACGGCGACGCGCAGCACCAATGAATCGGTACCGCTCGCTGCGAGGATCGAGATGGAATCGGGCGCGGTGCGAAGGCCGTCCCCGGGCCAGTGCATGGAGAGTCGGCGGATCGGGAAGATCCCCGCGAAACCGTTCCCGTCGGTCAGGTAGAGAATGCGGGGTCCGGTGGCTCCCTGCTCGCGGGCCCCGTCGCGGACGCCGCCGTACAGGACCGAATAGTCCCCCGTCTGCGCCTGGCCCCAGTCCCACATGACGCCTCCCCACGTGCCCCAGTTGTGGTCGTGATAGGTGCGCGCCCCCTCGATCCGCGTGCAGCGCGCTCCTTCGCACACCTGCCCGGTGGCGCGCGCGTCGAGAAGGGGGACGGTGTAGCCGGAGGTGATTCCTTCTCCCCCGATTTCGACCGGGGGCAGGTAGCGCCGTGAGTTGGCCGCGACGGTGAGGTCCAAAGTGAGCGGGCCGCCTCCGGTTTCCGAGGGAATGTGGGCGATCAGCGTGTAGGTGCCGTTGTCCTCGATGGTCACGCTCGATCGTCCGATCACCAGGTTGGGCCCTCCTTCCACGAAGGTGACCTGTTCGGACACGACGTTGCTGGAGTACGCGCGCTCGGGGGACCCGGGCTCCACTCGCGTGGCCAGCATTCGCCCACCCCAGCTGCCGTCCGGCACCTGGCCGGCAATCATCCAGGTCAGGTAGAGCCAGCCCGAATCGGGCAGGAGCAGGTTGAAGTAGTGCCACTCCGCCCAGGTGGAGTCGGCTGCGGCAGCGCCCCGGGGCAGGTGCAGCGCGTCCAGCGAGCGATACAGCTCGGCGTCGTCGGGGTCCCGCCAGCGACGGTCGGCTTCCAGGTCCTCCCACGCGCCCGCGATGAGGGCCGGTGCGACATCGAGACGATCGGCCAGCCCCGGAATCGTGCCGCCCGCGGAGATCGGTACGAGACCGGAATCGGACTCCAGATACAGGAGTTCGTCGTCGATCCAGGGGGCGGCCGCCGCGATCCGCGCTTCGAACCGCGGTCCAGCAAGCACCTCCCGGTAAAGGAGCGGCGCCTGCTCGATCGCGAAGTACATGGAGCTGGCGCCGCCGGTCTTGAGCGTTTCCAGATCGATCCCGGTGGGCAGCACGATCAGGTCGCCGCCTCCCACCAGCGCCTTGTCGCGGGCCTGTTCCACCAGGGCCCCGCCGACCGAGAGCAGGACGATCGTGACGCCCACGCCGAGCGCGTAGCCACCCAGCAGGAGCAGGCTGCGCCCCGGGCGCTGCCGGAACGATCCCCAGACCAGCCGCCCGATCACGGTAGCGTTCTCCCGTTGACGACCTGGATGCGACGGCGGGCCCCGGCGGCGAGTTCCAGGTCGTGGGTGGCGACGACCAGCGTCGTTCCGGCAGCGTTCAGCTCCTGGAAGAGCGTGAGGACGCGCCGCGAGGTGTCCCGGTCGAGTTCACCGGTGGGCTCGTCGGCCAGGACGAGCGCGGGGTCGTTGGCCAGCGCGCGCGCGATGGCGACCCTTTGGGACTGTCCGCCCGAGAGTTCGCTGGGCCGGTGGCGCAGCCGGTCCGCGAGCCCGACCCGTTCCAGCACGGCGGCGGCGCGTTCGCGGCGCTCCCGGCGCGGCACCCGCGCGGCCGCGAGAGGAAGCTCGACGTTCTCGACCGCGGTCAGCATGGGGAGAAGGTGGAACCTCTGGAAGACCAGTCCGACCTCGCGCAGGCGGAGCGCGGCCCGTTCCTCGACCGAGAGGCGGCCCAGGTCGCGGCTCAGAAAGAGCACCTCCCCGCTCGTGGGGACATCGACGCCGCCCAGCAGGTGCAGCAGGGTGGACTTTCCCGATCCGCTCGGTCCGGTCACCGCGAGGAAGTCACCCTTCGCGACCGTGACGGTGGCACCGCGGAGCGCACGCACCCGGGTGCGGCCCTGCCTGTAGACCCGCGTAACGTCACGGGCCAACACGACGGTGTCGCCCGCCCCATCGCGGGTCCTTCCGCCTCCACGCGGGTCGCCCCGGTCACCGCTTTCGCTCACCTTCACGGCTCCTCGCGGTGCAGCAGTTCGGTCACCTCCCGCCGCGTGGCGCTCAGCGCCGGCACCAGCCCCGCCACGGCGCCCGAGACGATCACCAGCCCGTACGCGGTCACCAGGCTCTCCGGCTGAAGCACGAAGAACCGCACCGCGGCCGGCAGGCCGGGAAGACCGGCCAGGATGGATTCCAGATACCCGGCCACGACCACCGAAAGACCGATCCCGATGCCGCCACCAACAACGGCCAGGGTTACGCTCTCTGCGGTGAGGTCGCCCACGATGCGGCGTCGCCCCACGCCGATCGCCCGAACCGCCGCGATCACCCCGAGCCTCTCGCTCACGGAAACGGCCGTGATGGTACCGATCAGAAGCGCCGCCACGAAGAGGCTCACGCTTCCCAGAATCACGGCGACCTGCCGGAAGTAGGACAACCGCTCGTCCAGTTTGTCGGAGATGCCCGCGAGGGTGATGACTTCCACCCGGTCCGCGATGGCCGCGATCCGCGCCCGAACGGCCTCCGCGTCGGCACCGGCCTCCACCCGGATCATGGCGAAGGAGACTTCGTCCTCCTGCCCCGAGAGGACCTGCAGGGCTTCCAGGGGCATGGCCACGGGCATGTCCCGCCGGGTCGCGAAGACGAAGTCCCCCGTCCCCGACACTCGTACCGTTGCGTTTCGGCCCCAAGCCCCGAACCCGCTGGCCGTGGCCAGCCGCAGACGACTTCCCGGGCCCGCGCGCAGCGCCTCGGCCAGCCTGGCGTCCACCAGCACCTCTGCTGCCCCGGGCGCCTCCCCCTCGACCATCCCATACAGACCGCGGTTCCCCGCGTCCAGCCCCAGCCCCAGCGTCCGCCTCGCGTCCCGGGAAGCGCCCGGCCCGCCCTCGATCACCTCGACGCTGACCGACATCGCCAGCACGGGCGCGACGCGTTCCACCCCGGCCACCCCTTCGACGCTGTCCTGCAGACTCGACCACCCGGGGATCGTGGCTTCGGTATCGAACGGCAACGTTCCCTTCGGCGACACGCGAAGCTCGTAGCCACGCGACTCGAGCAGGTCCCCGAAGCTCTGCTGAATCCCCCCGCCGAGCATGAGCATGTCGGCGAGCATCGCCGTCGACACCGCCACCCCGGCCACGGCGAGCAGGGTCCGGAGCGGCCGGTACCGAAGCTCGCGGATCGAGTTGCGCGCAAGCACGATCACCGCCCCAGCTGATCGAGTGGATCGGTGGCGAACAGCCGCGCACCCGCCACCGCCCCCGCCCCCAGCCCCAGAACCACCGCCAGCACGAGCCCCTGGACCACCATCTCACCCGTCACGATCGAGAAGACCAGGGCGGTGTCGTATGCCCGCTGGTAGTACGCGTTCACCGCGGCGGACGCAGCGAAGCCCACCCCCAGCCCGGCCACGCCCCCGAGCGCGGAGAGCAGCGCGGCTTCGGCGACCGTCCACCCCATCAGGATGCGGCGCGGGATGCCGGCCAGCCGCGCGGCCGCCACCGCCGCGCGCCGTTCCTGCACCTTCAGGACCATGATGCACGCCAGGAAGACCCCTCCGGCCACCAGGGTGATCCCCGCGATGGCCGCGTGAAAGCGGCTCACCACGCGAAAGGTGGTCGAGGCGCGGTCGGCGACGTCCGCGGCGCTCAGCACCTGCGTGCCGACCAGGAGCGGCTCGATCTCACGGGCCGTGGCGGTCGCGTCGACGCCCGGACGCAGCTGCACCGTGAAGTAGTCGACCTCGCCGTCGCGACCCGTGAGAGCCTGCAGGTGCGGCAGATGGAAGAGTACGCGCGGGCGGGTTGTCATCAGTTCCGAAGGGTCCGCCCGCGGTTCGAAGAGGCCGGCGACCAGGGCCGGACATGGCTCGGAGTCCGGAGCCGCCCGCAACCGGACCACCGATCCGGTCTCGATCCCGGCGCGCGCTGCGTAGGGTCGTTCGACCAGGATCTGCAGGTCGTCCGGGCAGGGGCCCGCGACACCCGCGGGCGACGCCGCTTCAGCAGAGGGTGCGAGTGCGGTCGAGCCCGTGAGGAGCGCCAGGGCCAGTCGCACTCCGCTCAAGCGGCTGGCACGGTGGCCCGAAAGCCACCGCAGGTGCCGGTGTGCCGGCGCAGTTGTTCTGGTCAGCTACCGCGCCCCGGTCGTCGTCATCCCGTCCGGAAAGATTTCGTTCCAGCCCGCCATGAAGCGCTTCATCTCGTCCTCGGTGCCGATCGAGACCCTCAGGTAGTCCAGCATCGGGGGGAAATCGCGGCCGACGGCGACGTCCCGCCTGCGGAACTCGGCCCTCACCTCGGAAGCCGGACGCCCGGTGTGCACCATGAAGAAGTTGCACTCCGACGGGATGACCTCGAAGCCCTGACCCCGCAGCTCGGTCATCGTCGCGTCCCTGAGCGCGATCGTGGTGTCCTTGACCCACGTCTCGTACTCGTGGTCCTGCAGCGCGGCCACTGCACCCCACCTGGCGAGCGCGTTCACGCTGCCGGTGGCGTAGGTGCGCATCTGGTCGATCATCGCCTCCGGGGCGATGCCGTAGCCGAGCCGCAGCCCCGCCATCCCGTAGATCTTGGAGAAGGTGCGGGTGACCAGAACCTTGCGGCCCTCCTTGATGTACGGAACCGCCGTCGCGTAGGCCGGATCCTGCACGAAGTGGTGGTACGCCTCGTCGATCAGGACCGGGATGTCCTCGGGGATGTTGTCGAGGAGGTGCCGGATGTCGTCGTCCGGGACGACCACGCCGGTCGGGTTGTTCGGGTTGCAGACGTAGACCAGGCCGACATCGCGGTAGTTGCGCCGGGTGACCCTGATGAGGTCGTCGATGTCCTGCGTGTGATCGGCCAGCAGCGGCCGCTCGATCACGTCCGCGTCGATCCCCGAGGCCGCGCGGTAGACGGTCGTGAAGGTGGGCTCGACTCCGACGACCTTCTCCTCGTGCCTGAGGAAGGCGATCCCCGCGACCCTGAGCGTCTCACCGGATCCCGCGTTCATGATGATGTTCCCGGTCCCCACGCCGTGGCTCTCGGCGATCTTCTCCACAATGTCGCCGTCCGGGTAGCCGTACCGGTTCGAGTACTTCCAGGCCGCGTTCATCGACTCGAGCATCTTCTCGGACGGGCCGTACGGGTTCTCGTTGGAGGCGAGCTTGGCGAGGTCGTCGTAGGGGTCGGCCGGGACGATGCCGGGAGGCGGTGGGGGGAGACGCAGTGCGGCGAGCGCCGAATTGGGCCGGAGTCCGAGCGCGCCTACCGCCGCAGCCGCCCCGCCCACGAAATGCCGACGTGAGAATCTGGTCTTCATCCTGTTTTCTCCTTGCCCGACGGGCGTAGGCCCGCGTACCGCCGCCGAGCCGCCGTGGCCGGCGTTCCTTGAGGCATAATGGGTGCCGGGCCGATGGCACGCCAGTATGGGGTGATTGCCGGTTCGGGAGACGTCAGTAGCGGCGACGTCATGTGATCGCTATATTGAAGTCATGTGACGGACGAGGAAGGAGCCAACCGTGGAAGCAGTACTGGCAGCCTACAGCCACCCCTATCGGTCCGGGGAGAGTCCGGCCGTACAACTGGGACGACTCCTGGACCTTCCCGATGCCGAAGGTCTCGACGAAGTGGCCCTGGCGCGGCGGGTTGCGGCCGGCCTGCCGGTGACCGCCGTCTCGGTGCTGGAGCGGCTGCTGGGCCGGTCCCGGGTCATCGGGCCCGTCGTATCCGAAGCGACCCTGCGCCGTCATCGCAAGAATCACACGCCGCTTTCCCGGCGGCACAGCGAGCGAGTCTATGAACTGGGGAGGGTGATCGATGTGGTGGGCCGCGCCTTCCACGGGGATGTTACCCGGATCTGCGCCTTTCTTGACCGGCCTCACCCGTTGCTCGGCGGAGCCACCCCGTATGACATGGCGGTTTCGTGCAGCGCCGGTGCGGACGCGGTGGTGAACCTCGTGCAGCGTGCGGAAGCTGGCGTGGCCGTGTGACCTTGCCATCCCGGCTGGCGAAACAGCTGCGGGCCTACCGGCTCGGCGACCCGCTCGGCAGGTGGATGATCTACAGCCCCGACGGAGCGCAGAGCGTTGACGGCCGGTGGCATCGGCGCGGTGACCGGGTGATATATGCCTCCGAGCGCTACTCCACAGCGATGCTCGAGATGCTCGTGCGGTGGAACAGCGTCCCGCCGCCAGCTCAGAGTTTCGTCGAGATCGTCATTCCCGCGGGAACCAGCTACGAATCGGTGGAGGAGGGCGCCCTGGACGGTTGGGACCTGCCGGAGAGCGAGTCGGCACGGGCCTGCGGCCATCGCTGGCATGCGGAACGCCGAAGCGCGATCCTCCTTGTGCCCTCGGTGGTCGCGCACCTCGAACGGAATGTGCTTATCAACGCGGAGCATCCGGAGTTCGGACGGTTAAAGGCGGGGCCGGAAACCCCGGTTCGGTGGGATGAGAGGTTGTTCGGGTAGCCCGGTCCGTGGATAACGCCGCCGCAAGTTCCTCCAGACACTCCAGATTGTGCACGGGCCGGTGCTCATCCACCTCCGGCAGCAACGCCCTGATCCCCGCGGCGCGGGGCGCGAACGCCCGGTAGCGGAGCAGCGGGTTCAGCCAGATCACCTTCCGGCATGACTTGCGCAGTCTGCGGGCCTGGGCGCGGATACCGTCGCCGCCTTCGCGGTCCAGGCCATCGGTGACGAGGAGCACGACCGCGCCCTGAGCCAGCAGCCGCCGGGACCAGTGCAGGTTGAAGGCTTCCAGCGAGGCGCCGATCCGGGTGCCGCCGTACCAGTCGCGCACCTCGTTGCCGATGCGGTCGAGTGCGCGGTCGACGTCCCGGTCGCGCAGCAGCCGCGTGATGTTGGTGAGGCGGGTGCCGAAGACGAAGGTGTGGACCCGATCGGCGGCGTTCGTGAGGGTGTGGAAGAAGTGAAGCAGGATCCGCGAGTAGGACTCCATCGAGCCGGAGATGTCGCAGAGCGCCACGATGGTGGGCCGCCGCGTCTTCATCGACTTGCGCTGCAGCGGAAGCGGGCAGCCGCCGGTGCGGACGCTGGTCCGGAGGGTCGCGCGCAGGTCGATGAAGCGTCCTCTGGGGTTGGTCTCGCGGCGACGGGTGAGGACCGGGCGCAGGTCGAGCTTCAGCGACCGGATGACTTCCCTGGCCTGCATGACCTCGGTCGCGGTCATCTCTTCGAAGTCCTTGGTGCGGAGGACTTCCGTGGGCGACCAGGCCATGCGCAACGGAATCTCTTGCGCGGCCTCGCCGGTGGGGGCGGCGTGAGGACGGGGCGCGGATTCGTCATCCGCGGCCAGCCGGGCGGGGGCCCGCGGGGTCGGCGGCTTCTCCACCGGGATCTGGGAGCGCGACAGCAGCGCGGCGAGCGCCTCGTCCACCCCAAAGGGGTCGCGCCAGAAGAGGCGGAAAGCGCTCTTGAAGATGTGCCGGTGCTCGCGTTTGGCTACGAGGGTTCCGTGCAGGGCCCAGTAGAACTGTCGCTTCGCCGTGACGTCGACGGCCTCCAGCGCCCGCACCGCGGTGATCGTGTGGCCGGGCCCGACGGGCAGTCCGGCGGCGCGCAACAGGCGCACGAAGTGCGCAACGTTTTCGGGGAGGCGGCCGGGGTGGGTGGGGGTGGTCATGGGGGGTTGCGGGCGAGCGGGCGACTACTCCAAACGGCCCACTCGACATTCGTACCTTTTGGTACGATATTGGAAGCGTGAACGGGACGGAGTTCGTCAGGCGAGCGAGGCGGTACGCGAGAAAGGCGGGCCTGGAGGCGCGGTTTGATCCGAGTCGCGGCAAAGGGAGTCATGGAATGCTCTATGTGGGCGGTCGCCGGACCGTAGTCAAGCACGGCGAACTCAAACGTGGCACGCTGCGGGGCATGTTGAGGCAACTCGGAATCCGTGAGGAGGATTTCTGATGCGATACGCTTATCCCTGTGTTCTGACGCCCGAGGAAGAGGGCGGTTACTCCGTTTCCTTCCCGAATGTACCCGAGGCGCTTACCTGCGGCGACGACCGGGACGAGGCGCTGGCGATGGCGGAAGACGCTTTGGCGGTCGGACTTGGGGCATATGTGCTGTGCCGGGAGGAGATCCCCGTACCTGGTCCGATCGCGCCAGGGCAGGAAATCGTCGCGGTTCCGCTGGTCGTTGCGGCGAAGCTTGCACTCTATTCGGCGATGCGCGAACAGGGGGTGACCAAAGTCGGCCTGGCCAGGCTCATGGGCTTGAGCGAAGGTGCAGTGCGGAAGCTCGTGAACCCCGGCCATCGCTCACACATCCGCCAGGTCGAGAGGGCTTTGAGGAAGGTCGGGCGTCGGCTGGTCATCGAGGATGGGTCGGTGTAACCGCGCGTCGAAGTCGATTCCGATGGCTCTGAAGGCGAGCAGCGCTCCGATTTGACCGGCCGCATCGCTTCACCCTACCGTTCCCGGCCGTCGGCCTAGCCCACTGTGATTGGAGCCATCCTGATGAATCCGCAGTCCCCCCGCGACCTTGGTCGCCACCTCCCCGCCACCCTCTGCGCGACCCTGCTCGCCCTCGTAGCGGTCACGGCAGTCTCCGTCACGGAGGCCGCAGCCCAGATCCCCGAGCTGCGCCGCGGCCGCACCGTCTCGGCCATGTTGGCCGCCGGCGACACTGTGCGCTACATGATCGACGCGGACGAAAACCACTTCGTCCTCGGGGAGGTCAACCAGATCTCGGTGGACGTGACCATCCGCGTGCTGGACCCCGGCGGGACGCAGCTCGGCCGGTTCGGAGGGCTTGGCCGCGGCGCCCTGCGGTTCGGAGGCCGAACGACAAGCGCCGGTACGCACACGGTCGAGCTGTTCGTTACCGGGGGCGGTGGGGGCGACGGTGGGGCCGGCGCCGGAAACGATGACGCCGGCGCGGGCACCTACGAAATCACCCTCCTCCGCCACGAACCCGTCTCGACCGACCCCCCCCGCCTCACCGACCAGATGATGGCCCGGTTCGACGGCGAGCATTCGCCCGGCGCCGCGGTCCGCGTGTGGCGCGATGGCCGCACCCTCTACTCGAAGACCTACGGGATGGCGAACCTCGCCTACGGGATCCCGTTCGAACCCGACACGCGCACCAACATCGGGTCCACCTCGAAGCAGTTCACCGCCTTCGCGATCATGCTCCAGGCGGAGCGCGGCCTCCTCTCCCTGGACGACGACATCCGCACCCATATCCCCGAGCTGCCCGAGTTCGACGAGACCATCCAGGTGCGGCACCTGATCACCCACACCTCGGGCCTGCGCGAGTTCCTCAACCTGCTCCGCATGACGGGCCGCCGCCTCGACCGGGGCGACTGGATCGACCGCTCGGAGCTCATCGAGATCGTGCAGCGCCAGCCCGCGCTCCAGAACTCGCCCGGCGCGGAGTGGAACTACAACAACACCGCCTTCGGGCTCGCGGCGGTCGTCGTCGAGCGGACCTCGGGGCAGGATTTCCACGTCTTCATGGAGGAAAGCGTCTTCGGCCCGCTGGGGATGACCGGGACGATGGTGCGGCCGTCCATCCGCCACGTCGTGCCCAACCAGTCCGAAGGCTACACGCCCACCGCGGCTGGCTACCAGCAGATCGGCGACCTGGGCGGCGCGGTCGGCGCCGGCGGCATCTACAGCACGATCGGTGACCTGCAGACCTGGGTCGAGAACTACGCGAACCCCCGTGTCGGCACGGCTGAGATCTTCAACGAGATGATGACCTCCTTCGTGCTGACCGACGGCGAGGAGACGGGTTACGGGTACGGCCTCTCCGTCGATGAACAGCGCGGACTGAAGCGGGTGCACCACGGCGGCGCGGACGTGGCGCACCGGTCGATGCTCGTCTACTACCCCGAGATCAACGCCGGCGTCACGGTGCAGAGCAACCACGCGCAGTTCGGCAGCAACGTGGCCTTCGAGTTGGCGGCGGCGTTCTTTGAGGATGCGATGGAGGTGGAGGAAGGGGAGGACGAGGTGGCGGAGGCCGAAGCGGAGGCCGACTTCGATCCGGCGGCCTACGACCCCGGGGACTTCGACGAGTTCGTCGGACGGTATGCGCTGGACGCGTCACCCGACTTCATCCTCACCTTCACCCGCGAAGAGGGCACCCTCTACGTGCAGGCGACGGGCCAGCAGCGGCTCGAGATCGTGCCCACATCGGACTCGACCTTCCGCCTGCTCGCCGTCGAGGCCTCGGTCACGTTCCTGCGCGGGGAGGACGAAGAGGTAGAGGGAGTGATGATGCACCAGAACGGCGCCGATCAACCCGCAACCCGCCTGGAGGGTGATGCTCCCGAACAGTGGCAGCCGACGGCAGAAGATCTCGCCGCTTTTGCGGGACGGTTCTACAGCGAAGAGCTGGAGACCTTCTACACCCTGGCGGTGGAGGACGGGGAACTGGTCATGCACCAGCGAAGACTCGGCCGCGTGCCCCTCGCGCCGGGAGAAGAGGACCACTTCTCGGGCGGCAACCTGTCGTTCGCCTTCGAGCGGGATCGGAACGGGGAGGTGATTGGCTTCTACCTGTCGAACGTAAGAACGCGGGATGTGAGGTTCGGGCGGGTGGGGTGAGGGCGGTGGCTTCCTACCGCTCGGGCTGCGCGGCGAGCTGGGGTCCTCAGGGGTTCAGCCAGCCGAAACGTGCCGCCTTACCACAGTCACAATGGCCGACGCGCCAGCGATCGCCCTCGCCGCTTGTCGCGCCCCGAAACCCGCCGACGGGGTCCAGGCTTCCAGACCGTTGGGATACCGCGCGGGAATGTAGTTGAGGTCGAGTTCGCGGGCGTCATCGAGAAGTTCGTCGAGTTCTGGAATGCGTGGGTCCAGGCGCTCGATCAGGTTCCGGACGCTGTGGCCCATGACCGCCCTTGCACCGCGTGCGTAGTGAACCGCTTTCACGGCCTTCTCTGCCGCCTGCTGCGATGAGAAGCACGCATGAGCATGGAATCCCCCTTCCTCGGCGTGACGTGCGTGACTCAAGTCGTCCACCGCAGCATCGAGCCACCGCCGTGCCTGAACTCCACCTGTCATCGGTCCCCTCGCAGGATCTCGACGCCTTCGCGGCTCAGCACGTCGAACACCCCGAAGCCGTCGGCCTCGCAGGCGGCGAATTCATCGGGAGTATAGACGAGGAGATCGACCACCATGGGCAAGGCCTGGTCGAGTTCCCTGGCAAGGGCCAGCGCGCGCGCCCGGGGTGGAAGATCCGTGTCCATCACTACGGCGAGATCGAGGTCGGAGAACCCGTCAGCCTCACCGCGGGCCCAGGACCCGAAGACGATGGCGCGCTTAACACCCGCTTTGCGCAACACCGACCCCGTTCGCCGACGCATCTCCTCGAAGGTGCAGGGTGCGGGAGCGGAGATTACGGTGACTTCCGACATTCCTGGTCATCTCTTCCGGTGGAGCTTGTGCGGCGGAGTGGGTCTGGATCGTCATCTGGGGTGCTACACAGAAACGCTAGCCTTGGAATGCTGCAATATCCAGCGCGATGGCGGGTGGCCCGATTAACGGGTGGCCCCCTCACCCCACCGCCCCCATCACCTCCTCCACCCCACCCTCCTCCATCCGCGCCAGATCATCCTGGTACTTGAGCAGCACGCCCAGCGTGCGGTGCGCCGTTTCCCGGTCCAGCGTGTGACGGTCGAGCGCCATCAGCGCCCGGGTCCAGTCCAGCGTCTCCGCCACCCCCGGCCGCTTGAACAGCTCCAGCTCGCGGACCTTCTGCACGAACGTGACGACTTGCAGGCTCAGCTGCTCGGGCGCGTCCGGCACCCGTGAGGCGAGGATCTCCAGTTCGCGCGCGGCGGTGGGATAGTCGATCCAGTGATAGATGCAGCGTCGCTTCAGGGCGTCGTGGATCTCGCGTGTGCGGTTCGAGGTGATGATGACGTGGGGCGGCTCGGCCGCGCGCACCGTGCCGAACTCCGGAATCGTGATCTGGAAGTCGGAAAGGATCTCCAGCAGGTAGGCCTCGAAGGGCTCGTCGGTGCGGTCGAGTTCGTCGATGAGGAGGACGGGGGCGACTCCGTCCGGCGGATCGAGGGCGGAGAGGAGGGCTCGGCGGATGAGGAAGTCCTCGGAGAAGACGTCGGGCTTCCCCTCGGCTGCCTGGATGTGGATCATCTGCTTGGCGTAGTTCCACTCGTACGCGGCCGACGCCAGATCCAGCCCCTCGTAGCACTGGAGGCGGATCAGCGGCCGGCAGAGCCCTGAGGCCAGCACCTTCCCGACCTCGGTCTTGCCAACCCCGGCCTCGCCCTCGAGCAGGAGCGGCCGCCCGAGCTCCAGCGCCAGGAAGAGCGCGGTGCCCAGGCCCACGTCGGCCACGTAACCCTGGTCGCCCAGCATCGCGACCGCGTCCTGGACGGTCCCTGGACGCTCCTGCGGGGTTTGTGGGCGCGGGGCCCTGCGAGCGCCCGCTATCCGCAGGCCTCCACGGCCCTCTTTGCCATCACCGTCACCAGGTGCGCCCGGTAGTCGGCTCCGGCCGCCGTGTCCGACAGCATCCCGTGGCTCGACACGCCGATCCCGGCTACCGCCTCGGCACTGAACGAGTCCCCCAGCGCGGCCTCCATCTCGGCCATCCGGAACACGCCGTCGCCCGACGCCCCCGTCACGGCAACCCGCACCCCGGCGGGCCCGTCCGCGACCATCACCCCTGCCACCGCGTACTTGGACGCGGGGTTGGCGAACTTGGCGTAGGCCGCACGCGCCGGCACCGGGAACCGCACGGCGGTGACGATCTCGTCATCCTCCAGCGCGGTCATGAACATGCCCTGGAAGTAGTCGTCCGCGGCGATCTCGCGCCGGTCGGTCACGATCGTGGCCCCGAGCGCCACACACGCGGCCGGGTAGTCCGCGGCGGGATCGTTATGCGCCACCGAGCCCCCGATCGTGCCGGCGTTTCTGACCTGCGCGTCGCCGATCCCGTCGGCCATGGCCGCGAGCGCAGGAATGCGCCCTTGCACCACCGCCGACCCGGCGACCTGCGCGTGGGTGCACATGGCCCCCACCTCCACCGAATCACCGTTGTCGGCGATCCCGTCCAGCCCCGCCACGCCCGCCAGCGACACCACGTCGGTCGGCGCGGCCAGGTTCAGTTTCATGATCGGCAGCAGGCTCTGCCCGCCCGCGATCAGCGTCCCGCCCGCGGCGCCACGGAGGGCGGCGAGCGCATCGTCCATCGATTTCGGTGCGTGATAGTTGAAGTCTTGCACGTTCTCGTCTCCGGTTCGGCTGCTAGCCCTTTGCGTTCTGGATCGCCTGCCACACCCTCTGCGAGGTGGCGGGCATCGTCATGTCGTTCACGCCCAGCGGGCGCAGCGCATCGATCACCGCGTTGATCACGGCGGGTGGCACCCCGATCGACCCCACTTCGCCGACCCCCTTGGCGCCGAGCGGGTTGTGGGTGCAGAGCGTCGTGTTGTGGTTGATGCTGAACGAGGGCAGGTCCGCCGCGCGGGGCATCGTGTAGTTCATGTACGACCCCGTCTCCAGCTGGCCGTCCTCCTGGTAGCGGCAATCCTCCATCAGCGCCTGCCCGATGCCGTGCGCGAGGCCGCCGTGCAGCTGGCCGGCCACGATCATCGGGTTGATGATGCGCCCGACGTCGTCCGAACCGGTCACCGCGACCAGATCCACCTCGCCCGTCTCCGGGTCGACCTCCACCTCGACGATGTGCGTCCCCGCCGGGAAGGTGAAGTTGAGCGGGTCGTAGAAGGCGGTCTCTTCCAGCCCGGGCTCCAGCCCCGCCGGATAGTTGTGCGGCACGTACGCCGTCAGCGCGACCTCTCCGATCGACTTCGACCGGTCCGTCCCGGCCACCGTGAAGGACCCGTTCTCGAACTCGATGTCCTCTACGGAAGCCTCCAGCAGGTGCGCGGCGATCTTCTTGCCCTTTTCGATGACCTTCTCGACGGCCAGGTAGATCGCCGTCCCGCCCACCGCGAGCGAGCGCGAACCGTAAGTCCCCATCCCGAACGGGATCCTGGCCGAGTCCCCGTGCACCACGTCGACCGCGTCGAAGTCGACCCCGAGCATGTCGGAGACGATCTGCGCGAAGGTGGTTTCGTGGCCCTGACCGTGGCTGTGCGTACCGGTGAAGACCGAAACCGAGCCCGTCGGGTGCACCCGCACGCTGCCCGATTCGTACAGCCCGGCGCGGGCGCCCAGCGACCCCACAACCGCCGACGGCGCGATCCCGCACGCCTCGATGAAGGTCGAGATCCCGATGCCGCGGCACTTCCCGCGCGCCGCCGCTTCGGCCCGCCGCGCCTCGAAGCCGGCCCAGTCGGCGGCGTCGAGCGCCAGGTTCAGCGTCGCGTCGTAGTCGCCCTGGTCGTACTGCAGCGCGACCGGCGTCTGGTACGGGAACTCGCGGATGAAGTTCTTGCGGCGAATCTCCACGCGGTCCATCCCGAGCTCCACGGCAGCCTTCTCGACCAGGCGCTCCAGCAGATAGGTCGCCTCGGGCCGCCCCGCGCCGCGCAGCGCGTCGACCGGCACCGTGTTGGTGAAGAACGACTTGACCTCGCAATAGACCGCCGGCGTGGTGTACGGTCCCGCGAAGAGGATGCCGTACAGGTACGTCGGTACGCAGGGGGCGAAAGTGGAGAGGTAGGCCCCCAGGTTGGCCTTGGTAGAGACGTGCAGGCCGAGGAAGTGGCCGTCCGCGTCCAGCGCGAGCTTCGCCGTGCTGATGTGGTCGCGGCCGTGCGTGTCCGACTTGAAGGCGTCGATGCGCTCGCAGGTCCACTTGACGGGGCGGCCGAGCTTCCCGGCGGTCCAGGTCAGGATCGCCTCTTCCGCGTAGTGCGGGATCTTCGAGCCGAAGCCGCCGCCGACATCCGGCGCCACGATCCGCAGCTTGTGCTCGGGCAGTCCGAGGACGAACGCGCCGAGGAGCAGCCGGACCAGGTGCGGGTTCTGAGTCGTTGTGTATAGTGTGTATTCGTCCGTCGCCGGATCGAAGTTGGCGATCGCCGCCCGGGGCTCGATCGCGTTGGGGATGAGGCGGTTGTTGACGACATCGATCGAAACGACGTGGTCGGCGGCGTCGAAGGCGGCGTCGGTGGCGGCTTTGTCACCGACCTCCCAGTCGTAGCAGACGTTGCCATTCGCTTCGTCGTGGACCAGGGGCGCCCCGTCAGCTTCGGCGGCCTCGATCGACGCCACTGCCGTAAGCTCCTCGCGCTCCACATCGATCAGGTTGGCGGCGGACTTGGCCTGCTCCCTGGTTTCCGCAACCACGATCGCGACGCAGTCACCCACGTAGCGGACCTTGTCCACCGCGAGGGCCGGATGCCCCGGTTCGACCATCGGCGAGCCGTCCTTGCTGTGAATCAGCCACCCGGTCGGGATGCCGCCCACGCCCTCCATGTCCTTGCCGGTGAAGACCGCGTGGACGCCGGGTGCCGCCTGAGCGGCGTCGGTATGGACCGTCCCGATATTCGCATGCGCCATGCCCGACCGGAGGATATGGGCGTACAGCTGCCCTGGCAGATTGATGTCGTCGGTGTAGCGGCCCCGTCCGGTGAGGAAGCGCTGGTCTTCCTTCCGCTTGACGGAGGCTCCGATTCCCGTGCCGTTCGCACTCATGACCCACCTCCCATTGCCCGCGCGCCAGCCTGGACGGCCTTGACGATGTTGTGGTAACCGGTGCAGCGGCAGAGGTTGCCCTCGAGCCACTCGCGGACCTCGTGTTCGCTCGGATCCGCATTCCGGTTCGCCAGATCCACCGCGCTCAACACCATGCCGGGCGTGCAGAACCCGCACTGGAGCCCGTGGTGCTCACGGAAAGCTTCCTGCATGGGGTGGAGGTCGGCGCCGTTCGCAAGACCCTCGATCGTGGTGACGTCCGCGCCGTCCGCCTGGACCGCCAGGCAGGTACAGCTCTTGACGGACGTGCCGTCGACGTGGACCACGCACGCGCCGCATTGGCTCGTGTCGCATCCGACGTGGGTTCCAGTGAGAGCGAGATGTTCACGGAGGAAATCGACGAGGAGCGTTCGGCCCTCGACCGTTCCCGACCGTTCCATCCCGTTCACGGTCATTGTGACGGTTGGCATGGGCACCTCCTGGGGTGTGGGGGAAGTGTGTTGGGGAGGACAGAATGGGGAGGGGAGGGCGGGGGCGCAAGCAGGTTGCCGGTGATGGGATCGGGGCTTGGAGCGCAGCCGTCAGCGGCCAAACTCCCGCACCGGACGCGCCGGAGCCGGCCCCAGTCCCAGATGCGCGTGCCAGTAGGCCCACGAGCGCGCATCGAAGATCCCGGGGAGCGCGTCCCGCAGTGCCCGGCGAAAGTCATCGTCGTCGTATCGCTGCCGGACCACCGTGAGATCCTCGGCGGTGCCGTACACCATGAGGTAGTTGAGGAAGAAGATGTCGTTGGTGAGTGTCGCTGTGGGCGGCTTGAACCAGACCATGCGCCGGGCGACCGCCAGCAGTTCCGGGGAGTGGGGCGGTTGGGTGGGGCTCGCGGGCTTCATGGGGCGGACGCGGTCATTCTCGAGGACTGGACGGCCGGAGACCCGGAAGCGGGTCGTGAGGCGGGATCGACGCGGGATCCACCGTCGTTGCGGCATGCGAGAGGCGCTTCCGAACCGCCGCCGGGAGCTCCGCCAGGTCGCCGTCACCGAAGTAGGCCAGCGCCTTGAGGGTCAGCATGGCGTTGTAGCGCTCGCCGTGGATCGCCGTGGCCGCACCGAGCATGGCCGCCAGGGGAACGCCCCCCAACCGGATAAGCGCGTCAACGTCGATATAGTCCTTGGCGAGAGCGCGGGTTTGCACGACCTGGGCCTTGGTGCCGCCGAGGTCCTGTAGCGAGGCGACCAGGATTCCCACGCCCTCGGCGGTCTGCGGCGAACGGACGCGGTTGAGCGAAAGCCCTCCGAAAAAAGACACACGAACCGGTCCACGGCGATCGACCACGCATGTCAGTGTGTCCTGCGCCCGCTGAACCACAGTCGCGTCCTTCAGGTACGGGATCTCGGCCAGCAGGGCGTCGCCGTCAAAGGGCTCGGAAGAAAAGAAGTCGAAGTCTTCCGACTCGCGGTGGGCAAGCCGGAGCGCGATGGCTGTCCCGCCGTACAGCACGAAGCGGCGAGGAGTCGCTCGCAACTCGGGCCACAGCCGACGCTGGGGCGGCGGCAGGGCGTCCAGACGCGGGTTCATGGTGTCTCCTGGGTCGGCTTTGGGGGCACACCCCGTAATCTATGTCCGGAAGGCTGCCGGTGCGCGGGGAGAATCGTCACCTGAGAGCCGTTCTCCGCGGACGGCGGGGGCGGACCGCCTCAGTCGTCGACTTGGTCACTGACCAAGCTGTTGCGGCCCGTCGGCTACTTGGTCACTCTTCGAGCGAGGGTTTACGCCAACGGACGCCAACGGAGCCGGGGGACATGAATCACGAGGAGGCTTCAGACCGGACGGACCGGCACGCGTTCCCGGACGCCGAGCGCGGCGGGGAGCGCTTCCCGCAAGACGACCCCCCGGACCAGTATGACGGCGGGGTCCTGGAGGAGCTGGAGGCGCACCAATTCTTCCATCCCGCGTCGGTGCGCTGGTACCGGTCGCTCTTCTCCGGCCGCAACCCCGGCGAGGGGCAGGACCTCGGCGATGTGGAGTTCCTGCATGATAGGGGATTGGTTGTCGAGTGCGACGACCGGTTGGCCCCGACGCGGGCGGCGGTACTCGTCTTCGGCAGGCCGCGGTACGTTCGGCAGGTCCTGCCCCGCCCGGTCATCGACTGCCAGTTCATCGGCGCCGCCTACGACGAGGGGCCGCCCGAACGCCACTGGACCGACCGCGTCGTAGTCGAGGAGAACCTGCTTCAGGCCTGGATGATCGTTGCCGAACGGTACATGCGGCATTCGAAGCGCCCGTTCAGCATCGACATGCAGACCATGCGCCGCAACGACCATCCGCCCGGCTACGTGTCCTTCCGGGAGGCTCTCATCAACCAGCTGATCCACCAGGACTACGGCGACCGCGGACGCACGGCCTTCATCCGCTTGTATCGCGACCGGACGGTGTTCTGGAACCCGGGGGACGCCGGCGCCCCGGCCGGCGAACTGCTGGACCGGACGGCCAAGGAGGTCCGCAACCCGTTGATCGCGGCAGCGTTCCGCGGCATCGGCCTCGCCAGGCAGGCGGGCACCGGAATCCGGGCCATCTTCGGGAACTGGCAGCGTCTCGGCCACGCCCCTCCGGTGATCCGCAGCGACGAGGCCCGAAGCGAGTTCGAGCTGTCGCTGGTGGGGGAGGGGGCACCGGCCGTTGAGGGGAAGCCGACGGAGGGGACGGGTGCGGAACGAGTCGGGGATCGCGGCGGCGACGACCGTCCCGTGGACCCGCCGCGTGCGGACATGGTCAGTGACCATGGTGACCAAGTGCGCGCCGACATGGACGTTGACCAGGCTGCGCGCCGGCTGACCGCTCGCCAGCGCGCCATCGTGGCGGCGTGCGACGTTCCGCGAAGCATGGCCGAGCTCATGGAGCGCGCGGGCGTGTCGCATCGCTCCCATTTTCGCCGGAAGCATCTGAAGCCGCTGCTGGACGCCGGGCTGGTCCGCATGACGAATCCCGCCAATCCGCGCGCGCCGAACCAGAAGTACGTACTCACCGATGCGGGGGCGGCGCTGAAGGGGAGGTGGGGGGGGTGAGGGGCTGTTGTTTAGACGCCATGAACAGTCGAGCGGCGCTCCGTCCCGTCATTCACCGCTGGGCCAGGACTCGCGGCGGGCCATGTCGCTCGCCTGGCTTTGCCTGGGTCCGCACAGCAGGGTCGGCATCCGGGATGTCGAGCCGGTAGCGTACGGAGGCCGGTGAGCTAGATTCGGGTTCGTATCACCTGCCGCCAGACGTTGTAGATCGAGCGGTGGCATTCGTCGATCACGATAAAGTCGAACGCCTCCACCGGGACGTCTGGAGTGTACTCCACCGGGACAGGCTCGCTGCCGGGCGGGCGACCGGACTCGAAGAGCGACTCTTCCTCGTTGGCGGGATCGTACTCGGGATCGCCCTTCAGGATGGAGTAGAGGCGCTGGATGGTCGTGATGACCACCTTGCTGGCCGGTTCGATGGCGTTGCCGCGCAGGTGCTGAACCGGGAACTCGTCGGCGAAGGTGTAGGGGGACGTGGGATCCCGGAACTGCTGGAACTCGTTCAGCGTCTGGCGCCCGAGGTTGTTGCGGTCCACCAGGAAGAGGATGCGCTTGGCATTGGCGTGCTTGATGAGCCGGTGGCAGGCCGACACCGCCATGAAGGTCTTGCCGCTGCCGGTGGCCATCTGGATGAGGGCGCGCGAACGGCCGTGGGCAAGCGACTGCTCGAGATGACAGATGGCTTCGTGCTGGACGGGCCACAGCTTGCCTTGCGGCAGTCCGGGCATCTTCTGGAGCAACCGACGCAGCTGTGCCGACCCAAGCTCCTGCTGCCGCATCAGCTCTTCGGGCCGGTGGAACGTGAAGATCTCCCGGCTGCGCGGGTGAGGGTCGAGGCCGTTGGTGAACTGGGTAATGTCGCCAGTCGATTCGTACGCGAAAGGGAGGGGGCGGTACCGCGCGGGCACCCTCTTGTCGAGCCCCTGGGTGTAGCGCTTCGACTGGACGACGACCCCTTCCAAGGTGTGCCGAGCGGGCTTCGCCTCAATGACCCCAACGGCCCACCCGTCGGCGTAGAGCAGGTAGTCGGCGGACCCAGACTTGATCTCCGCACCCTCTTTCCACTTGAGGGGGAATTCGCGAACGGCCACCCCGAGCCCCGCGTGGATGTTCATGGACCTGAAATCCTGAACCACCCATCCGCAAGCCTCCAGTTGCCCGTCGATCTTCTCGCGGGCTCGCTGTTCAGGCGTCGGTGGCACTGTCGCGTGTTCCGTGTTGGGGACGCAGGTCGTCCGGGACGTTTATCCTCGGTCGCGCACCGGAAGGCGTAGTCACGTATTCCCGATGAAGGAGGTTGGTCAGCGCGGTAACGTACCCGGAGGGGCCGCTGGTCTCAACTCAAGAGAGCGTTCCTTCCACATCACGTGCAACGTCCCGGCGCAGGAACGAACATGGTCAGTCACCGGTCCGATACATGGTCAGTATACTTGATCAGTGACCAAGCTCGCCGACATCGGTGGGCCGCAGGCCGCCGTGCGGCTTGCCGGGAAGTCGCTGGTGGGGAATCGGACGGGTGGGCAGCTCACTCACGCGCCCAGATCCTCCATCACGCCACGCCGATACTCATCCAGCCACCCGATCGGCTCCGAGTGGCCCGACAGTGTCCGTCTCAAGCCCGGATCACCCCAATGCTCGGCAGCCTGCATGGCGGCATCGCGCACCTCCACATCGTCCGCTGCGAGCCCACCGCGAACCAGTCCCTGTCGCCACCCGGCGGTGCCGACTCCCGGCAGACGGGCAACACACAGGAGCACGCCTGCCGCGAACGCCGGCCTCGTTGAGTCCAGGCAGATGCTCCTGATCCAACGCAGGACGGCATCGGGGTCCTCTGACTCCAATGCCGCCGTGATCACCTGCTCGGCGGGGTGGTCCATCCCGTTCTCCAGCGGCTCAGCCTCGAAGGCGGCCATCAGCCTGTCCCGGAGCCGTCGCTGCCCGGATGCATCGGCCGCCCCTCGTCCGGCGGCCACCCGGCGCTCGTCGCCTCGGGTCGCGAACCGCTGACCGGTCTCCTCGAAGTCACGCATCCCGGCAACTTCGCCGCCTCGCGTGGCTTCGGCAACGCGGACGCGGACCCGCCTGGGCGATGACCCTTTTCCCCCGCCTCGCCTTGCCAGCGCGGGACACCGCGTCCACGTTCACGCCCATGAGGAAATTCAACACTGCGGGTCCGATCCGGCCCGCGCGCGACTACCACATCCCACCGCTCGAACGCCTCGACCTTCCGGAAGTGCTCGAGCTCATCCGGGACGAGCGCTACTTCGTGCTGCACGCCCCCCGCCAGACGGGAAAGACATCCACTCTGCTGGCGCTGCGCGGCCTTCTGAACAGCGGCAAGGCCGGCAAGTACCGCTGCGCCTACATCAACGTGGAACCAGCGCAGACCGCGCGCGAGGACGTGGGGCGGGCGATGGGGGCGATCGCGTCGCGGATCGCCCGGGAAGCCAGGTACGCGCTTGACGATCCCGCCACCGCCGACGCCGCGGACGCGCTCGACACCACCCGGCGTCCGGACGACGCGCTCGGCACGCTCCTGGAGACCTGGGCGAGGTCCGCCGACGCGCCGCTGGTCCTGCTGATCGACGAGATCGACGCGATGGTGGGCGACTCGCTGGTGTCGGTGCTCCGGCAGCTCCGCGCCGGATATGCCGAGCGCCCGGACGGGTTTCCCCAGAGCGTCGTGCTCTGCGGCGTGCGCGACGTCCGCGACTACCGCATCCACGCGAGCTCGGAGAAGGAGGTCATCACGGGTGGCAGTGCCTTCAACATCAAGGCCAGATCGCTTCGGATGGGGGATTTCACGAGGACCGAGGTGGAGACTCTGCTCGGCCAGCATACCGCCGAGACCGACCAGGAGTTCGCGCCCGGGGCGGTGCGGGCAGTGTGGGAGCAGACCCGGGGGCAGCCGTGGCTGGTCAACGCGCTCGCGCTGGAGATGTGCTTCTCTGCGGGGATGCCGAAGGAGCCCGGCGCACCATTGGCCGAGCGCGACGTCTTCGAGGCGCGCGAGGCGCTGATCCTGCGCCGCGAGACCCATCTGGACCAGCTCGCCGACAAACTGCGCGAGCCGCGCGTGCGGCGGGTGATCGAGCCTCTGCTCGCCGGGGGGGACGCCGAGTACGGCGAGCGCGACTTCGAGTACGTGCGCGATCTGGGGCTGGTGGCTCCGGGCCGCACGCTGCGGGTGGCCAATCCCATCTACGGCGAGGTGCTGCCGCGGGAGCTCACATGGGTGCTTCAGCACGAGCTTGCGCCGCAGGAGACCGCGTGGTACGTGCGTCCGGACGGCGGCCTGGACATGAACGGCCTGCTCGCCGCGTTCCAGGACTTCTTCCGGCAGAACTCCGAGCACTGGATCCGCCGGGCCCAGTACACCGAGGCCGGCCCGCAGCTGGTGCTGCAGGCGTTTCTGCACCGGGTGGTGAACGCGACCGGCCGAATCGAGCGGGAGTACGCGCTGGGGAGCCGCCGCGTGGACCTGCTGGTCGTCTGGCCGAGGGAACGGGGACGGGAGGACCGGATCGTGGTCGAGTGCAAGCTCGTCAGGGAGGGCCGCTCCCTCTCGCGCACGGTCGATGAGGGACTCGAACAGACTCGGCGCTACATGGACATCAGCGGCACGGACGAGGGCCATCTCGTGGTCTTCGACATGCGCCCGGACAGGAGCTGGGCGGAGAGGGTCTTCCGGGAGGAGCGGGACCGTAGGGGCGCGCGGATCATGGTGTGGGGGGCTTGATCGCCATAACGTGGCGATCGACGACGGGCGGCAGCAGCTCCCGGAGCGGCATCGGCTACTTGGTCAGTCATCTTGGTCAGTGACCGTACGTGTACTTGGACCCCCCACTTGCGACCGCGCCCCCAGCTGCCAGCTTTCCGACTTCATCGACCACACCCTCCCCCCATCCCGGAGCCCAAGCCGATGTCTCGCCCCACCCACCCAGCCGCCTTCGCCACCTTGGCCATTGCCCTCACCGCCCCCCTCCTCACCCCCACCCCCGCCCAGCCCCAGGGCACGCGCTTCCTGCGTCAGCCCGACGTGAGCGCCACGCACATCGTCTTCACGCACGCCAACGACCTCTGGAAGGTCGCGCGGGACGGCGGCGACGCGGTCCGCCTGACCAGCTCCGAGGGTGCCGAAACCGACGCCGCCTTCAGCCCCGACGGGCGCTGGATCGCCTTCACCGGCCAGTACGACGGCAACACCGACGTCTACCTGATGCCGGCCACCGGCGGCCAACCCCAGCGCCTCACCTGGCACCCATCCGCCGACGTCGCGCAGGGCTGGACGCCCGACGGCGACATCCTCTTCCAGTCGGGACGCGAAGCAGCGCCCACGCGACTCTGGAAGTTCTACACGGTGCCGCCGGAGGGCGGGCTGCCGACTGCCCTCGCGTTGCCCCAGGCCTACCTGGGCGGCATGTCCGCCGATGGCGCCCACATCGCCTACCAGGAGATCGGCTACTGGGATCCCGAATGGCGCAACTACCGCGGCGGCCAGGCGCAGCCGATCGGGATCGTCTCCACTGACACCTGGGAGCGCACCACGCCCCCCTGGGAGGGCGAGCGCCAGATGGACCCGGTGTGGATGGACGGCGTCGTCTACTACATGTCCGAGCGCGACTGGGCCGGCAACGTGTGGTCCTTCGACCCCGGCACCGGTACCGAGCGCCAGCTCACGCACCACGCCGACTTCGACGTGAAGTCCCTCGGCGCGGGCGACGGGGTGGTCGTCTACGAGCAGGCCGGTTACCTGCACGAGCTCGATCCGGCCACCGGTGCCACCCGCCAGTTGGCGATCAACGTGGCCGGCGACATGAACTGGTCGCGTGCGCGATGGGAGACGGTTTCGGCCGGGCAGCTGCGCGACGCCCGCCTCTCCCCCACCGGCAAGCGCGCGATCTTCGAGTGGCGGGGCGAACTCTTCAGCGTGCCCGCCGAGGAGGGCTCGTGGCGCAACCTGACCCGCACCCCCGGAGTGGCCGACCGGCACCCGGTGTGGTCGCCGGACGGGTCGCGCATCGCCTGGTTCAACGACGACGGCGACGAGTACGGGCTGGTGATCGCCGAGCAGGATGGGTCGAACCGGCGGCGGATCGAGATCGACGAGCCATCCTTCTACTTTCGGCCCGAGTGGTCGCCCGACGGTACCCGGCTCGCCTTCACCAACACCCACTACCAGGTGCTGGTGCTCGACCTGGAGTCGGGCGAGGTGGAGCACATCGACACCGACCGCTTCGCGCATCCGGAGCGCTCGATGAACCCCGTCTGGTCGCCGGACTCCCGCTGGCTCGCCTACGCCCGCCGGCTCGACAACCAGCTGCGCGCGATCTTCGTCCACGATACGGAATCGGGGGAGACGCACCAGTTCACCGACGGCATGTCCGACGCGATCTCGCCGGTGTGGGACGAGTCCGGCAAATACCTCTACTTCCTGGCCTCCACCGACTACGGGCTCAACACCGGCTGGCTGGACATGACATCGTTCGACCGTCCGGTGACGCGCGCGCTCTACCTCGCGCTACTCAGCGCCGACGAGCCCTCGCCGTTCCTGCCGCGGAGCGATGAGGAGGAGGGTGGGGAAGGGGGGACTGGCGACGAGGATGAAGGGGAGGCGGAGACGGGTGAGGCCGACCGTCCCGGCGGTGGGGCCTCCGGCGACGGTGCCTCCGGCAGCAGGGCCTCGGGCGACGCCGACCCCCCCGAGGTGATCATCGACTTCGACGGCCTCGCCGACCGGATCATCGATGCCCCCGGGATGGGGACGAACGACTACGCCGGGCTGGCCCCGGGACCCGCCGGGACGGTCTTCGTCCTGGGCGGGGGCAGCGCCGCCCGCAAGTACTCCATCGAGGACCGCGACGCGGAGGACTTCCTCGAGCAGGGCGGTCGCGTCGCCATCTCCCACGACCGCACCCACCTTCTCTACTACAGCGGCGGCTGGCGCATCGTCGGCACCGCTCGTCCGCCGTCGGGCGGCGACGGCGCGCTCAACCTCGGCAACATGCGCGTGCGCGTCGAACCCACCGCCGAGTATGCCCAGATGCTCCGCGACGGCTGGCGCTTCATGCGCGACTTCCTGTACGTCGACAACCAGCACGGCGCCCCGTGGGACGACGTATGGGACTGGTACTCGGCGTGGCTCCCGGACGTGCGCCACCGCTCCGACTTCAACCACCTGCTGGACATGCTCTCCGGCGAGATCGCGGTCGGGCACTCCTACGTGCGCGGCGGCGACTACCCGGATCTGGAGAGCCCGCGCACCGGTCTCCTGGGCGCCGACCTGGAGGAGGACGACGGGTTCTACCGCATCACCCGCATCTACGACGGAGGCGACTGGACCCCCGGGCTGGCCGGGCCGCTCTCCCACCCGGGGATGGACGTGCAGGAGGGCGACTATCTGCTGGCCGTGGACGGAGCCGAGCTGCGCGCGCCCACCAACCCCTACCGCCTCCTGGAGGGGACCACCGGACGCGTCATCACCCTGACGGTGGCATCGTCCCCATCCGCCGCCGACGCCCGCGACATCCTCGTCCAGCCCACCGGCAGCGAGGGCTCGCTTCGCCAGTGGGCCTGGGTCGAGGCCAACCAGGCGCGCGTCGACGAGATGAGCGGCGGACGGCTCGCCTACGTCTGGCTCCCCAACACCGGCCAGGGCGGCTACCGCAACTTCAACCGCATGTACTACGCCCAGCAGGACCGCGAAGGCGCCGTCATCGACGAGCGCAACAACGGCGGCGGCTCGGCGGCCGACTACATCGTCGACATGCTCGACCGTGAACTCACCGGCTACTTCAACTCCCGCGCCGGCGACCGCAAGCCCTGGACCCAGCCGATGGCCGCTCTCTTCGGACCCAAGGTGATGGTGATCAACGAGCGCGCGGGGTCGGGGGGCGACCTGCTGCCGTACCTGTTCCGCTTCCGGGAGATCGGCCCGCTGGTGGGCACCAAGACCTGGGGCGGGCTGGTCGGCACCTGGGACACCCCGCCCCTCATCGACGGGGGCGGCTTCGTGGCCCCCCGGGGCGGCTTCTTCGACGTGAACGGGGAGTGGGCGGTCGAGGCCGAGGGCGTGGCCCCCGACATCGAGGTGCGCAACGACCCCGCGCCGGTGATCGCCGGGGGCGACCCGCAGCTGGAGGCGGCGGTCAGGGAGGCGCTGAGGCTGCTGGACAGCGGCGGGAGGGTGACCTTCGAGGACGAACCGCCGCCGCCGGTGCGTTGGCGGCGGCCGGGGAGGGGTCGATAAGGTCCATGAAGACGACAACACAACGAAAGGACAAGACATGAAACGCTGGGGACTGCTTCTTCTGCGGGTGACCACGGGCTGGCTGCTGGTCCTGTGGGGCATCGACAAGTTCCAGAACGTCGCGCACGGCCAGGCGGTTGCGGACACGTACTACTTCGGAATCGGGACCCAGGCCGTGGTGCAGCAGATCTTCGGCGGCGTCGAGATCCTCCTCGGGGCGCTGGTCGTCCTGGGCCTGCTGCGGCGGAGAGTCTACCCGGTGATGCTGGTCGTCCTCCTGATCACCGCCATCGGTGTATGGAAGTCCATCATCGACCCGTGGGGATGGTTCCTCGAGGGATCGAGCGTGCTCTTCTACCCGTCGGCGATCATCGCGGCGGCCGCGTTTCTGCTGTGGGGGACGATCGACGAGGACGAGATGGCGCTGGACGCGGTGATGACATCATGATGCGTTGATGTTATGATGTTCTCACCATGAGAACCACACTCACGCTCGACCCCGACATCTACCAGGCGGCCAGGAGCATCGCCCGGGAACGCGGAGAAAGCATGGGCACGGTCCTGTCCGCGTTGGCACGGGCAGGGTTGCGGCCCCGCGAGCACGCCGTGCGCGCCGATGGCTTCCCGGTCTTCGACGTTCCGCCCGACGCGCCGCCGCTAACCTCCGAGATGGTCCGCGACGCCCTGGAGGACATCTGACGAAGCTCCTGGACGTCAACGTCCTCGTCGCGCTCGCGTGGCCGAATCACGTGCATCACGGTGCCGCCCACCGCTGGTTCCGGGCGAACCGTGAGGGTGGCTGGGCGACCTGCCCGCTGACCGAGTCCGGGTTCGTGCGGGTCTCAAGCAACCGCCGGGCCATCCCGGAGGCCTGCACGCCTGGCGACGCGATCCGGCTGCTCGAGCAGATCCGGGCAGTCTCGGGGCATGTCTTCTGGGCGGACGACATCTCGCCTGTCGATCCCCTCTGGGTCCCCTTCGCGCGCGTGACTGGCTATCGGCAGGTCACGGACGCTCATCTGCTCGCCTTGGCAATGCGCCACGGTGGCCGCCTCGCGACATTCGACCGGCGCCTGGCGGAACTCGGAACGGGGGACTGCCTGGATGCGTTGGAGGTAGTCGGAATCGAAGGAGCGACCAAGGTGTCGACGTAGATCACCGGTCGCTTCGGTCGCCTTCCAGTTCACTGAGCAACACGGACAGCGCGGCCTCCGGGGGCCCGCCGCGGGGGGGTTCGGATCCCGGAGAGAGTGCGGGCGTCAACCAACCCTTCCGCACCGCATCGGCAAGCATGGCGTCCGCCAGGATGGGACTCCTCGCCGATCGCGGAGGCCCAATCTCGGCTACGACGCGGTCCCTGTCGGTGACGAGAACGGTCTCGCCACTGGCCGCCAGCCGCAAGTACTCGCTGAGCTTGCTGTTCAACACCTTGATTCCGACGGATCGCATGAAGATGAAGTAGCCACTTGTAGCTACTGCCGTCAACGCAAGAGCCGACTCCAGCCGTCAGAAGTTGATCCAGCTGCCCCGCCCTTTCTGAACGCTTGTGAAACTGTTCACAACCTCCGGCCACGGATCCCTCGCGGCCGCCGTCCCCCCGCGCCCTCGCGCCCGCGTCCCGCGCACCCTATAATGCCCAAAGTCACAGCCCCGCCCTTCTTCCGGAGTGAGGTGCAGAGCAAGATGTTGCAGACCGAAGCCATTCAGGCGCGACGAGGCGGCTTCACCCGCCGCAAGTTCATCAAGGGGGTAGTCGCCGCCGGCGCCACCGCTTCCGTGTCGGGGTATCTGTTCCGCGGCAGCGGGGTGTTCGCGCCGATGCTGTCCGCGCAGGGCGCGGTGGAGCGGCTCATCACCCTCAACGTCAACGGCCAGCAGCGCCGCGTGGATGTCCCGAAGCACGAGACGCTCGCGATGACGCTGCGCTACCAGCTCGGCATGACCGGGACCAAGCTTGGGTGCGACCGGGCGGAGTGCGGAGCCTGCACGGTGCTCCTCGACGGCGTGACCCACTACGGCTGCTCGATCCTCACGCACACGGTGCGCGGCCGCGAGGTCTCGACCATCGAGGGGCTGGAGCAGGACGGCGTACTTCACCCGGTGCAGCAGGCGGTCATGGACGAGGGCGGCTTCCAGTGCGCCTTCTGCGCACCGGGCTTCACGATGAGCATGGTCGGGATGCTGGCGAAGAACCCGAACCCGACCCGCGAAGAGGCGGCACACCTGCTGTCCGGCAACCTCTGCCGCTGCGGCGACTACGACAAGATCCTGAACACGGCGATGCGGGCGGCCGAGCTGTCCGGCTCCCGCGCGTGACCTGGAAACCTGGAAGTGACGTGAGAAAGGCGAATCGAGATGGCTGAGAACGTAATCGGCACCGACATCTCCCCACCGGATCTGAGGGCGAAGATCACGGGCCGGGCCCGCTACGCCGAGGACTTCCGCGCCGAGGGGATGGTCTTCGCGAAGCTCCTGCTGAGCCCGATGCCGCATGCGCGCGTCCGCAGCGTGGACACGAGCGCGGCGGAGGCGATGGAGGGGGTGCTGGGCATCCTGCGGGCGGAGGAGTTGCCCGTGCAGTCGGAGGGAATGCGCGAGGCCGCGCTGACGGACGAGCCCAAGTACGAGGGCGAGCCGATCCTCGCGGTGGCAGCGGTGGACGAGACGACCGCGGCGGCCGCGGTGGAGGCAATCCGGGTGGACCTGGAAGCGCTCCCCTTCGTGCTGGACCCGCTTGAGAGCTTGCGCGAGGGAGGGCCGGATGCGCATGTGGGCGGGAATGTGGCCGGGAGGGGCGAACCGGGAAGCCTCAAGTGGCCCGAAGCGGTCTTTGAGGAGGCTGGCCCGGACAGGCTGCCCATGGGTGAAGCCGCGACGGAGTGGACCGTAGGCGACATTGAGGCGGGCTTCGCCGAGGCGGACGTGGTCGTCGAGGACACGATTGTCCACCAGTCGGTCACGCACCACCCCATGGAGCCTCGCAGTTGCATGGCTTACTGGCAGAACGGGAAGCTCTTCCTGCATGGCTCGACCCAGAGCACCGAGCGCACCCGGGGGTCCGTGGCGCGCATGGCCGGCGTGGAGGCCGAGGATGTGGTGTTCATCGGCGAGTACTGCGGTGGCGGTTTCGGCAGCAAGATCTCGGGGTCGCCGATCATGGCGGTGCCCGCGGTGCTGTCGCGCAAGATCGGCCGCCCCGTCATGCTCCGGATCACCCGGTACGAGGAGAACTACATCGGGCGGGCGCGGGCGGGATTCCAGGGCTGGGCGAGGATGGGCTTCCGGGCAGACGGTCGCATGACGGCGCTCGACCTCTACCTGGTTCAGGACAGTGGGCCGTATTCCGGTGCCGGTGATCTGGGCACCGCCCCTACGGTCGCCACCGCCTCCTATCAGCCCGAGAACATGCGGTTCCGCGGCGTGCCGGTCCTGACGAATACGCCTCCGCGGTCAGCCCAGCGCGCACCCGGCGGCGCACAGATCGTCGCCATGCTCGAGCCGCTGGTCGACAAGGCCGCCCGCGAGCTCGGCGTCGACCGCCTCGAGATCCGCAAGACTAACGCGCCTGGGCACGACGGCTGGCTCGGTCCGCGGCAGGGACCGTTCACCAGTGCGTACGTGCGCGAAGCGCTCGACCTGGGCGCCGAACTGTTCGGTTGGGAAGAGAAGAAGCAGCTGTCCGGGCAGCGCAACGGCACCAGGGTCACCGGGGTGGGGATGGGTCTCAGCCCCTTCACCGCCGGCAGCACCGGGCGCGACGGCCTTATGGTCATCCGCCCGGACGGCAAGCTCTACGTGCACCAGGGCATCGGCAACCTCGGCACTCACTCGATCGCCGACACCGCCCGTCCCGCGGCCGATGTCCTGGACCTTTCATGGGACCAGGTCGTGATCGTCTGGGGCGACACCAGCAAGCACCTGCCCTTCAGCACGGTGCAAGCGGGCAGCCAGACCACCCACGCCCACACCCGCGCCAACCACGCGGCGGGCACGGCAATGGTCGGCCTCCTGCAGGAGCTGGCGGCTCGCGAGCTTGGCGGTTCGCCCGCCGACTACCGCGTCGCCGACGGCCGCGTCTTCCGGGCCGGCAACCGCGCGTCCGGGATGGACTTCGCCACGGCGGCGCGCCGCGCGATGGCGATCGGCGGCAAGTTCAGCGGGGGCGAGTTCCCCGAAGACCTCAACGACGCCACCAAGGCGGCCGTGGCCGGTCTGGCCGGCGAGGGCCTCGTCGTCGCCGCCAGGGACAACTACCCGCGCGCAGGCGCGGTCTACACCTGGGTCGCCTCCTTCGCCCAGGTCGAACTCGACATCGAGACCGGCGAGGTGGAGATCATCGACCTCGCGTCCACCACCGACTGCGGCACCGTGATGCACCCGCGCTCCCTGGCCGCGCAGACCAACGGCGGCGTCTTCCAGGGCATCGGGATGGCGAAGGGACAGCGCTGGGTTTTCGACCCCAAGTGGGGCATCCCCTTCACCAAGCGCTTCTACACGGCGCGCCCGCCGGGCATCCTCGACGTGCCGCTGAGTCCACGCTTCGCGGCCGTGAACCAGCCCGACCCGCACACGCCCGTGGGCGCAAAGGGTATCGGGGAGCCGCCGGTGGGCGCCGGCGAGGCCGCCTACGTCTGCGCGGTCGCCGACGCCATGGGCGGACTCTGCCTCTGCAGAACACCGCTCACCGCCGACATGATTCTGGCTGAGCTGGAAGGCCGTCCGCGGCCCTACGGCCTGCTGGACACCCACGTCTGACCGACAAGGAGAAACCAAGTGGCTGTCATTCGTGACATGATTCCGCCGTTCGAGCTCTATCAGCCGACGGGGGTCGACGACGCGGTGCGCCTGATGCGGCAGCACGGCGACAAGGGATGGGTGCTGGCGGGAGGACTCGACACCTTCGACTGGTTCAAGGACCGGATCAAGCGGCCGGAGGCGGTGATCGACCTGGCCGCCCTGGACGCGATCCAGGGGATCTCGGGCGGAGCCGATGGCGGACTCGATATCGGGGCCATGACGAGCCTCACCGAGATCGCCGAGAACGCGGACGTGATGGGCCGCTACCCGCTTCTGGCCGAGGCGGCGGGGCTGGTGGCGACGCCGCAGATCCGCAACCAGGGCACCCTCGGCGGCAACATCGTGCAGGACACCCGCTGCTGGTACTACCGGAGCGGGTGGCCCTGCTACCGCGCGGGGGGCAACGTCTGCTACGCGGCGACCCCGCAGTCCATGAACCGCGAGCACTGCATCATGGGCGCGAGCCGCTGCGTCGCGGTGAGCCCGTCCGACACGGCCCCGGCGCTTGTCGCGCTGGACGCCGAGATGGTGGTCGTCAGCACCTCCGGCGAGCGCACCTACGCCGCCGCCGACTTCTTCATTGGCCCGGACATCGACATCGAGCGCATGACCGTGCTCAAGCCCGGCGACCTGCTCACCCGCGTCGTCCTTCCGGCCCCGTGGCCGAACGCGCGCTGGTACTTCGAGAAGATCCGGGACCGCAAGTCGTGGGACTTCTCGCTGGTCAGCGTCGCGTCGTCGCTGCAAGTCGAATCAGGGATGATCCAGGACGCGCGCGTGGTCGTGAACAGCATCGCGCCCTACCCGGTGAGGATGCGCGCCGTCGAGGCCGCGATCCGGGGCAGGGCGCCCAGCGATGAGACCGGACAGATGGCCGGCGAGATCGCGGTCGAGGGTGCGCGCGCGCTCAGGCACAACGACTACAAGATCGCGCTGACCCGCAACCTGGTGAAGCGGTCGATTCGAGATGCGGCGTAGCGGCCAGCGGCACCCACGATAGGCGCAGGCGCCCGGGACGACAGGCGCAGGCGCCCGACGATCCAGCCAACAGGAACGATAGATCATGGAATTTCTTCGGCGTGCACTGAACCCCTGGGGCGAAGACGTCCCGGTCGGGGTCTCGTGGGACCTGATCTGGGCGGCCGTCATCGTCGGGGCGGTCTTCGTCTTGGTTCACGCGCTAATGGTCCCGAAGAAGGTCGGCACGGGCGAGATCGACGAGGACGAGGCGAAGGATCTGCCCGAGAAACTTGTCCGTCACCTGCCGGGCGCCCGCGGATTCCACTGGTCGATGTCGGCGACCATGTTCGCGCTCCTGATCACGGCCTTCTTTCCGGTAATCGGGATCCAGTTCCCCTGGGTCACCATCCACTGGATCGCGGGGGTCCTGCTCATCCTGACGCTCCTGTACCACATCTACCATGTCTTCGCCAAGCAGGACTTCTGGGCGATGTGGATCGGGCGCCGCGATATCAAGGAGGGCACGCTGGGGCTGAAGGCGGCGTTGCGTCAGCCGGTCAAGCGCCCGCGCACCGCCAAGTATCCGGTCGACCAGAAGATGTTCCACCACGCCGCCACGATCGCGACGCTGGGCGCGGCCGTCACCGGCGTCCTGATGATGTACCGGGTCGACAACTTCCTGCTGCCCCAGAACACGTACATGTTCAGCGATGCCACGTGGGGCTGGATCTACGTCATCCACGGGATCAGCGGGATCGCCCTCATCTTCCTTGTGATCGCCCACGTCTACTTCGCGATCCGCCCCGAGAAGCGCTGGATGACCTGGTCGATGATCAACGGCTGGATCACGCGCGACCGCTACCTGGAGAATCACGACCCGGAACGGTGGGCGGTGCCGGAGGCGGGTGGGGCGGGGGAGATGGAAGGGTCCGCGGCCGGTGGCAGTGGGCAGGCGGCGCTGAGCGACAGAGTCCGTAGCGAGGGCCCGTAGCGGACGTGACCCTAAACGACCTGAAGGCCCGCATCAACGCCATTGAGGAGGGCTACGAGTTCTTCCTCGCCTACGCGGCCCAGGGGCTGGCGGGCGACCAGGCGGGCAAGAGCGGCGAGCAGGTACGGGAGTATCTGCTCGGCTTCGACGAGGCCCTGGACGGCCTTGCAGAGGCTTTTCGGGCCCATTTGCCGGGTGGCGAGGCCGCCGAAGACGTGCTGGAGGTGCTCCGGCGCGATGCTGAGGCCTCCCGGGCGCTCTTGCGGCTGGTGGCGGCCCAGCCCGCCGTTTCATCCCAGCTGATCGACAATCTCAACGCGTCGATTCACATTCGGGCGCTGCTTACGGACGTCTTCGTGCTGGGGGAGATGCTGGGGGTGTAGGGGTTCCGCTCCGCGCGGCGATCCGCGCGACGGTCACGAGTGGACCCCCGCCGTCCGCAATCGCCGATACTGCCTGAACGATATCAGCTTGCGGCGTCCCTCGTCCCACAGGGTGAGGTGCAGGGTCTTGAGACCGTCCCAAAGGGTCATGCGCGGAGCCTTCCAGAGTTCCGGGTTCTCATCGTGACAGCGCTGGAGGCGATAGTTGGGGATGCGGGCGCTCAGATGGTGGACATGGTGGAGACCGATATTCGCGGTGAACCACTGCAGCACCTTGGGGAGCTTCAGAAAGGACGAGCCGTGGAGGGCGGCGTCGTAGTAGTTCCAGTCCTCGTGCCAATGCCAGTACGCGTCCTCGAACTGGTGCTGAACGTAGAACAGCCACACCCCGATCGCGCACGTGATGAGAGTGATTGGAAGCTGAATCATCAGGAACGGACCGATGCCGATGGTCAGCCACGCGGCCGCGAGGATCCCGGCCAGGGCCGCGTTGGTCCACCATACGGACTGCCACTCGCGCTTCCAGGCGCGGGGCACATCCCACGGAAACCGGTGCTTGACAAGAAACTGGAATGCCGCGCCGGGGCCGAAGAGAACCAGGGGGTTGCGGTAGAACCGGTATCCGAGGCGCTGCATCCAGGACATGGCCTCGTACTCCCGTACGGTGATCGTGACGATGTCTCCGAAGCTGCGCATATCCAGATCGCCCGAATGGGCGTGATGAATCGCGTGGGTCTTTCGCCAGTAGTGATACGGCGTGAGGGTGAGCACCCCGATGACCGATCCCACCACGCACGCCACTCGGCGGGACTTGAAGTATGAGCCGTGCCCGCAGTCATGCTGAACAATGAAGAGCCGCATGAGCAGCCCCGAGGTGGGGGCGGCCAGAATCAGGGTGAGCCAGTAGCCCACGGAAAGGCTCCAGTACATGAGAGCCCATGCGCCGACAAAGAGCACGGCGGAGTAGCCCATCTGCCAGGCGCTCCGACGGTTGTCGGGGCCGTAATATGGGGACAGGATCTTTTTCCAGTGCTGTACCTGGTCACGGTTGAGCTTCATATTCTGCGGTCTTGCGTTGTCGTGGTCGGGAGAATCTGCCGCGGGCGGATCATGTATCGGATTTTTGGGGGTCGAGGGGAAGGCCCCGGGCTCGTACGCCCCGCCTTCGCGTGAGCCACGGAACCGGGGCTGGACATGGCGCGAAGCCCCCTCACCCGATCGACAGCAACTCGATCCTGAACACCAGGATGGCACCGGGGGGCACCGGCCCGCTGCCCCGGTTTCCGTAGCCCAGCGCGGGCGGGATGAGGATGCGCCGGGTCCCTCCGACGCGCATCCCGGTGACGCCCTCGTCGAAGCCGGCCACGACCTGACCCGCCCCCAGGAGGAAGGGGAATTGACCGCTGTCGAACAAGGTGCCGTCGCTCAGCCGACCGGAATAGCCGACTCGGACATCGTCTCCAGCGGTCGCCGGCTCTCCGGCTCCATCCTCGATGTCCTCGTAGTAGAGGCCGGACGCCGTCCTGGTCATGTTCGCCAGGTTGATTCCGAGTGACGCCGCGAAGTTGGCGTCCTCGATCGTTTCAGGGCCGGTCATATCGTCTCCTCCGCAAGTCGCCAGCATGGATGTGGTGCCCACCAGCCCTGCCATTCCAAGAACCCGCGCTTTGACCGGGCTGGTCACGAATGCGCGCCCGCGGTCTGCAATCGCCGGTACTCCCCGAACGAGATCAGCTTGCGGCGTCCCTCATCCCAGAGTGCGAGGTGAAGGGTCTTGAGGCCGTCCCGAAGCGTCATGCGCGGGGCCTTCCACAGCTCCGGGTTCTCGTCGTGACAGCGCTGGAGCCGGTAGTTCGGGATGCGGGCGCTCAGATGGTGCACGTGGTGCAGGCCGATGTTCGCGGTGAACCACTGCAGCACCTTGGGAAGCTTCAGGAAGGACGAGCCGTAGAGGGCGGCGTCGTAGTAGTTCCAGTCCTCGTGCCAGTGCCAGTACGCGTCCTCGAACTGATGCTGAACGTAGAAGAGACACACTCCGATCGCGCAGGAGATCAGGGTGATCGGGAGCTGGATCATCAGGAAGGGACCGATGCCGATGGTGAACCAGGCGGCCGCCAGGATCCCGGCGATTGCGGCGTTGGTCCACCAGACGGACTTCCACTCGCGCTTCCAGGCCCGGGGCACATCCCACGGAAACCGATGCTTGACGAGGAAGTGAAACGCGGCGCCGGGGCCGAAGAGCACCACGGGGTTGCGGTACAACCGGTAGCCCAGGCGCTGCATCCAGGACATTTCCTCGTATTCCCTGACGGTGATCGTGAGGATGTCCCCGAAGGTGCGCAGATCCAGGTCGCCCGAGTGCGCATGGTGGATGGCGTGCGTCTTCCGCCAGTAGTGGTACGGCGTCAGGGTGAGCACCCCGATGACCGATCCCGCGACGCAGGCCAGCCGGGGCGACTTGAAGTACGAACCGTGGCCGCAGTCGTGCTGGAACATGAAGAGCCGCATGAGCAGCCCGGCGGTGGGCACGGACAGGATGAGCGTGAGCCAGTAGCCCAGACCGAGGCTCCAGTACATGATGGCCCACGCGCCGGCGAAGAGAACGGCGGTGTAGCCCATCTGCAAGGCGCTGCGGCTGTTGTCGGGCCCGAAGTAGGGGGACAGGATCTTCTTCCAGCGGTGTACCTGTTTGCGGTCCAGTTTCATCGTCGTTGGGCTGGCCTCGTCTGCGTGCGGGATTGCCGTGATGCCTGATTGTGGGCGCTTCCGGGCGCAATTTGACGACCGGGTCCGGCCCACGGGACTGTATCCATCTTTTCGCTTTTGGCGAGAAAGGGCAAGTGGCGGGTGCTCACTCCGGATCGCGGCCGCGACGGGGGATGAAGGCGGGAGCGCACCGTTGGAAGCGCTGACGCGCCTGCAGGAGACGGTCAGCGCGCGCGGTCGATCTCGACAAGTGGGGACGCGACCTGACGATGGCGGGGTGAGGGTGATGGGCGTCGGTGGCCCGTCACCGGCGCTTCTGCGGCATCCCGTACGGGTACATCTGACTCAGGTCCACGTTCTCGTACGGCAGCGCGTCCAGGAAGGTGGTCCCCACGAAGGGCTCGGGTGCCTCCACTATGACGATGGTGCGGGCGTAGCCGGTTTCGTCGAAGCCTCGGCGGAAGTGCGCGCGCGACTTGACGACGAAGACTTCGTAGTCGGCAGGGTCGATGGGCCCGATGCGGAAAGCGTCCGGGTACATCACCTGCTCGTAGGCCGGGGTGAGGATCACGAGGTTGCCGTTGCCGAACGAGACCGCGGCGATGTGGTCGTAGCCGAAGCCCTCGCCGAAGTACTCGAGCGTGCCGGTGACGGGCCGGGGTGAGCCGCCGGAGGGGGTGAAGCCGCCGATTTCGTGGTCGAAGGGGTCGCCGGGCTCGGCCCCGGCCGCCGCGAGAGCTTCCAGGGTGGCGGGTGAGGTGATCGTGCCGTAGAGGACGTTGCCGATCCCGGCCGCTTCGAAGGCGCTGAGGATGTGTGTGGCGTCGCCGGGACGGTCGCTGTAGTCGCCGACCGCGACGGGGGTCTCGCCGCGTGAGATGGCTGCCGCGACGATGCCCGCGGCCTCGGCCGGGCCGGGGTAGCTGCCGAGCGCAAAGTCCTCGCGCACGCGCCACATGAGGTCGTCCATGTCGTCGGCGATCCGGTCCGCGAGCGCCTGGTCGCCGTTGGTCATGACCTGGATGGTGGCACCCACGTCGGGAACATCCGACCAGGGATAGCCGAAGAAGACGCTCACGTACGCGTCGCTTTCGCGCGCCTCCCAGCGCCGCGCGCGCTCCATGATGTCCATTGCGGGGGACTGGCCGGTCCACTGCAGCACGGTGGCGGTGATGATCCCGGGCTTGGCCGTGGCCGTGGTGGGCTCGTATTCGCCCCGCGCGGTGAGCCGCAGGGCGCGGGCCGCGCGTTCGCCCTGGATGTAGGAGTCGTAGTGGGGGAAGCGCTTGGTGACGAACGAGAAGTCGGCGTGCGCGAGGAACTCGGCGTCCTCGTTGCCGTGCAGGTCGAAGGTCGCGGCGATGGGGACATCCGGGCCGACGAGCTCGCGGAAGCGCCGGGCGATCTCGGCTTCCGGGCGGGGGACATCCCGCACGGCCATCGCCCCGTGCAGCGCGAGATACACCCCGTCAACGGGCATCTGCTCCTCCAGCTCGGCCAGCATGACGCCCAGGAAGTGGTCGAAGGTCTCCTTCGTGTTCCAGCTGCGCGACGAGCCGCCGAAGACGCCGACCGGGGAGGTGAGCGGCACGAGCTCGACATCGCCGAACTCACGGGCCCGGGTGGTGAAGCCGCCGATGTAGCCGCCGGAGCTGAGCAGTGCGTCGCCCGAGAGCGGCTCGCTGTAGCGCAGCCAGTCGTCGATTTCGGTGTCGCCGCCGGGGCAGAAGGTGCAGGTCTCGTGCTGGAAGCTGGCGACGGCGAAGCGGAGTTCGGCGCCGTCGTCGGCCGGGGGAGAGCCGCAGGCGAGGAGGGCTGTGGCGAAGGCGGCCATCGCCGGCACCGTGGACTGAGAGTGTTTCCGGGCGGGAAAGGGGTCGTTCGTGTGCGTGTCCTGTCTCATCAGTCTTTTCCTGGTGGTGATTGCGTGGGGTTCAGCACCTCATCAGGATCGTCCTCGGCCTGCCACTCCGCGTCCGTCGGGGAGACGATATCGCCGACGATTTCGATCTTGTCGCGATCCGCCCCGAACCACTTGCCGGAGCGTGACTCACTCGGCCCTTCAGTCTTACCTGTCATTCCGTCTCCCTTGCCTCCGGAGTGTCTTACCGCAGCGCGTCCCGAAGCGCCGCGAGATGCTCATCGGTCAGCCCGTGCATTTCGAAGGTCGACACGCCCGCGGCCCCGGCGTCGCGCGCGGTGCCCACCGCCTCCGCCAGTTGCGCCGGATCCAGCACGGGCAGGTATAGCCCCGCGTTCAGGGGTGTGCCGGGGCGCGGGCCACCCTCGACGGCGCCACCGGCCAGCGCCGCGACCCCCTCGCGCACCCCGTCGCCGATCCAGGGGATGTCTTCCAGGTAGAAGCTGTGGTAGAGCATCGGGAAGAAGCGGTCGAGGGGCCACTCGTCCCACGCCTGGCGCACCAGCGTGCGCGCGATGGTCGGCGTCGGGAAGACGGCGGCAGTGATGGGTTTTCCGTGGGCGTGGACTGCATTCGCCAGCTCCCGCACCGCACCCGTCACGCTGTCCCAGCGGAAACGGCGCCATGCCTCGTCGGAGGGCGGATCGGGGATCTCCAGCGGATCCCTGCCGTCGAGGGCGGCGAACTGCTCGCGGCAAACGTCGCAGTAGCAGAAATCGAACTCGGGGTGCTCCACGTCCTGCACCAGGTTGTAGGTCTCCCACAGCCCGCGCGGCAGGATCACGTCGCAGTGGCGCACATAGTCGAGGTGGACGCCGTCGACTGCGGGATTCGCGGCCAGTTCGCCCACGCGGGCGCTCAGGTACTCTCGCACGGGCCCGCGGGACGGGCACACCCACTTGTAGTACCCGACGTAGGGCGGGTGATCGAGGGATGACTCCAGGTTGCGGCTGACGGTGAACCACTCGGGGTGATTCTCCGTAACCCACGCGTCGCCGTTGCGGTTCATGGTCCAGAACCAGCGGTGGTACTCGAGCCCCTCGGCGTGGGCGGCGTCCGACACCAGCGCGGCGTCCCCGCCGCCGACCAGAACGGCGTCCAGACCTGCTTCGCGAAGCCGCGCGAAGCGACGCCGCCATTCGGTCGCGTCGTAGTCGCGGTTGCCGTGAACCCAGGTCCAGGCGCTGAAGTCGGGGAGGGTGCTCGCTGGGGGTTGCCGCGGGTCAGGGAGCTCCTCAGGCGTGCAGCCGGACAGGACGGTCGTGGCGGCGGAACCCCCCAGCAGGACGGATCCGCCCGCGGTCCTGATAAAGTCGCGTCGCTTCATCGCAGCAACCTACCCCATCACTCCCCTGAGCGCGGCCAGGTGCTCGTCGCTCAGCCGACCCAACTCGAAGAGCGACACCCCCGCCGCCCCCGCGTCCCGCGCCGTCGCCACCGCCTCCGCCAGTTCAGCCGGCTCCAGCCACCGCAGTTGCAGCCCCGCGTTCAGCGGCGTCCCGGGGCGCGGCCCGCCCTCCACCCCGCCGTCCCTCAGCGCGGCCACCCCCTCGCGCACGCAGTCGCCGATCCACGCGATGTCCTCCGCGTAGGCGCGCTGGTAGAGCATGGGAAAGAACCGGTCCAGCGGCCATTCGTCCCACGCCTGCCGTACCAGCCGCCGCGCTTCCATGGGCGTCGCGAAGACTGCCGCGGTGATGGGCTTGCCCTGCTCGTGCACGGCCGCCGCCATGTCCCGCACCGCCCCCGTCACGCTGTCCCAGCGGAAGCGCCGCCACGCCTCGTCGGCCGGGGGATCGGGAATGTCGAGCGGGTCGCGGCCATCGAGCGCGGCGAACTGCTCGCGGCAAACGTCGCAGTAGCAGAAGTCGAACTCGGGGTGCTCGATGTCCTGCACGAGGTTGTACTGCTCCCACAGGCCACGGGGCAGGATCACGTCGCAGTGGCGTACGTAGTCGAGGTGCACGCCGTCCACCCCCGAATGGGCGGCAAACTCACCGACCCGACGGCTCAGGTATTCCCGAACGGGCGGGCGTGACGGGCATACCCACTTGTAGTAGCCGACGTAGGGCGGCTTCTCGAGCGACGACTCGAGGTTGCGGCTCACCGTGTACCACTCGGGATGGTTCTCCTTCGCCCAGGAATCGCCGTTGCGGGCCATGGTCGCGAACCAGCGATGGTACTGCAGCCCTTCGGCGTGAGCGGCCTCCGAGACGAGTTCGACGGGCCCGTTGGCCAGCACCGCGTGGAAGCCGGCCGTGCGCAGCCGGGCGAAACGGCGCCGCCACTCGTCCGCGTCGTAGTCGCGCCCGCCGCTCACCCAGGCCCACAGGGTGAAGGCTGGTTCCTGTCCGGCGCCATGGATGCGGCCGGGAAGGGTGCCCAGCGCCGCGGCCGCCCCGGCCGTCCGTAGGAATTCCCTGCGTCTCATGGACCTGCTCCCTCGGTGAATCGCACGATTCCCCACATCTCCGGAATGTGCATGTTGATCTCTCCCTGCGGCGACCACACCCAGTTGTGCTCGGGGTGGCGCTCCCCACGGCCCGGCTCCCGCGCCCTGCGGTATCCCCCCGGCACGGCCTCGACGGGCCACTCCACCCGCGAGAAGTTGATCCGCCACTCGTCGCCGGCCTGAGGCCCGGTCCCCGGCTCGTGCCGACCACCCTCGACGGTCGCGTAGCGGTCCGTCTCCCTGGGATCGTCCGCGGCGGCGCCCCCCTCGGGTGGCCGGAACGCCGACCAGGGTATCGCGATTTCGACGGTCCACCCGCGGTCCTCGTCGGAGGGGTCGTTCAGGGTGCCGTCGAGGGCCACCGCCGTGCGGACTCCTACCATGTCCCAGCGGACGTTGGCCTTGCCCCTGCGATTGTAGGGCCGCGGCAGGAACAGGTCGAACTCCGTGCCCAGAGCGTTGATCTCGAGCTCGTAGTAGTCGAGCGCGTCCCCGTCGGGGTCGATGAAGACCTCGAAGTCGTGCTCGCGGTAGAGGACGGCGTCGCGGTCGGCGAGGGTGGCCCACAGGTGGGGTTCCTCCATCTCGGCCGCGATGTAGAGGTGGTCGGCGTCCCAGATGATCTTCGCCCGGGTGTCCCAGGTGGGCTCGGGCCACCCCTCGCCCCGAATATCGACGAAACGCTCCGTCCATGGGGCGGTGCGCCACGCCGGGTCGTTCAGGGACCCGTCGATCACCGGTGCGGAGGCGACTTGCGGCGCATCGTAGACGCGCGGATCGGTGGAGAGCTGTTGGGTGGCGTCAACCGAGCGGGCCCCGCCGAAGCCGAGCGCTGCCGCCGACGCCGCCAGCACGCAGGCACGCGCGGCGACGCGTCGCCGGTTCGGTGCACTCGCAGGTTCTTGGGTTCGCCCGTACATGAGGGTGGAGGGCCTGGATCGCGGGGAAGGTGGCGAAAGGGTTGGGCCGACAACCTCCAATGTCCGTTGGCGAGCCGGGCCGTGCAACCTGCTCATCCGGCCAGGTAGGCGGAAGCACCGTTCCAGCTTGACCATTCACCCCCCCCGCCCCAAGTTCCTCGCTGATTCCCTTCCCAGTTTCCAGCCGACCCCCCACGGAGAGACCTCATGGAATACAACCCGGACCGGCCATGGTACATGCGTCTTCACTGGCAGGTATTGATCGCGATGCTTCTAGGCATCGGCATCGGCCTGTTACCGGTAGGCGAAGTCGTCGCGGCGAAGGTCGGCTGGGTCGGCGGCCTGTTCATGCGCCTCCTGCGGATGATCATCGTGCCGCTGGTCATAACCTCCATCATCTCGGGAGTGGCATCCGCCGGAAGCGGGCGCACCGTGGGCCGGATGTTCGGCAAGACGCTGACGTACTACCTGGTATCGAGCCTCCTGGCCGCCCTTACCGGCCTGCTCCTGTTCAACATCATCAATCCGGGCCGGGGGTATCCGGTTACCGACACCGGAGCGGAACCCCCTGTACTCGACACCCCCGAGTCGTTTGTCGATCTGCTCTATACCATCGTTCCCACGAACTTCTTCGAGGCGGCCTCGGCTGGCGACATGCTGATGGTCATCTTCTTCTGCATCCTCTTCGGAGCGGCCGTCACCACCTTGCCGGAGAGTTCCCGCACGAAGATCACGGGACTGGTGGACGCGCTCTTCAAGGCGATGATGTCACTGACGACGGGCATCATCAAGCTGCTCCCGATCGGGGTCTTCGGGCTGATGGTCACCATGGTCGCCGAGACGGGGCTGCTATCCTTCGGCAACCTCTTTCAGTACGTCGCGGCGCTGGGCTCGGGCCTCTTCATCCACTTCTGCATCACACTGCCGCTCCTGCTGTACTTCTGGGCTCGCGTGTCGCCGTGGAAGCACGTGATGAACATGAGGGAGCCACTGCTGGTGGCGTTCTCGACGAGTTCCTCGGCCGCCACCCTGCCGGTCACCCTCAAGACGGTGAGGGAAAAGGTCGGGGTATCCGATCGCGTGTCGTCGTTCACATTGCCCATGGGCGCGACGGTGAACATGGACGGAACGGCGGTCATGGAGTGCGTGGGCGCGCTGTTCATCGCGCAGGCCCTGGGAGCCGACATCGGCTTTGGGACCCAGGTCATCGTCGTCCTCACGGCCCTGCTGGCGTCGATCGGCGCCGCGGCGGTTCCATCCGCGGGGCTGGTGGTGATCTTCATCATCCTCGGCGCGATCGGCATCGGCGACAATCCCCAGGCGATGCTGATCGTTGCCGCGATGCTCTCCATCGACCGGCCGCTCGACATGGCGCGCACGGCCGTCAACGTCTACAGCGACTCGTGTGCCGCGGTGGTGGTTGGAAAATGGGAAGGTGAGGAGGGGATCGACGCGGAGATTCGGATGTAGGGGGCTGGTGGGGGGTGGGGTCGGCGGCTCAGTGTGTCGTAGGGATCACGTGATCCATGACATCATGCGCTTGATCTGCCACCCATTGGGTCCGTGGGTGAGGAGCAGTCCCTCGCCGCCCAACTCTGCCCAGTCCCGGCCGAGCCGCTCGGAGTAGAGGCTGCTCAGCCACTCGACGTGGACCCCGTGGCGTTCCTCACCTGCCACGGGTTCCCAGCAGAATTCACCCGGCGGTGGCGGTCGGGGCGGTACCGATTGTTCCGCTGCGCAGGCCTCTCCTGACGGAAGTACCCAGGAGAAGGTCAGGTGCACTTCCGTCGGGTCCTTCAGCCGGCAAGCCTGCGAAGGGTGGCGACAGTCCTCGTTGGGCACCAGCGGATCCTCCGTGGACCACCGCCAGCCGCGCGCCTCAAAGGCGTCGTCCAGGAATCCACGCGTAGACGCGGACAGCGGCTTCTCTCGGTCATAGGCCACGGCGAGCCTCCCCTCGACGGTGGTCGTGCCCCGCGCATCCCACTTGAGCGCGGCCACATGCTCCAGCGCCGCCAGGACGGCTTCACCTTCGGAAGTGTCCGGGTCCGCTTCGCCGAAGGTTGCGCAACCGGGCGCGTGCGAAATGAGCAGGGTGACGACAGCGCCCCCCGCCAGAATCCTGCGGTATTTCACTCTGGAATCCTCCGGCTAGCGCAGCGCTCTTCCTGGTGGCCCTTCGCGGGCCAAGCCGACTTGGATGGTGCCAGCCGACCTGCGCTTCAGGATAGTACCGAATTCCCCTCCTTGACATACCCGCCACGCTTCGTACCTGGCCCAGCTCTACTTCATGGACGCGCTCGGCGACCTTCACGAGACCCACGCGTTCATGACCGCCTTGAAGCAGCGCCTGAACGAGTGGCTCGGCCGGCTGGAGGCCATCGAGACCGCGATGACGGCGGACCACGGAGACGCGCCGGAGTACTTCAGTGACGGGGGCTTCCATCAGTTCGCGACGCTGCGGATGGGCGTTCTCTCGATCGGCTCGAAGGTGCAGTGGTGTGCCGAGACGCTGGCGGCGATTTGATCGGCGGATAGCGCTCGTCCGCACGAGCTGCCCGGGCCGCTCACCGTCCTGCCGTGGCTTCTCCCGGCGATCATCGTGTGGAGCCGCCACTACCGGCGGAGTTCATCGCGGGGGTGATCCGAGGGGAGGCCGAACACCGCCCTTGACATCTTACATGTACGATTGAGGATGTGTTAAGGTCGGGAATGACGCACACCAAGTGTGCCTAGGGTCGAACTCTCTACCTTTATTGGCCATGGGACCCCGTGTGGCTGCGGGCTGCGTTCGCCGAATGTTTCCTTGACACGTGGATCAAGCAGATACTATCCATGGCGCAAGGCTGGTCATTCACGGCCAGCTCCCAGAGAGCAAGAATCAACGATACGGGCAGGATCAGCGGGAGGGATTCGCCGCCGATCCGCCGCCCTTACGGACCTGACGGTCCCCGAGAGGAGAAAGACCAATGATCAACCATATTCGCCAACGTGTTGCCAAGACTGTTTCCGCCGCTTGCCTGATTGCCCTTGGAGTGGGGTTCACCGCTGCGCCGACGACCGCCGATGGGGGTCTGGAGGGGGTGGCCGCGATTCCGCCGGCCGACGATTGCGCCGAGTTTATCGACTACAAGGAAAGGGACTTCTGGTTTATCTGGCAGCCGTTCCACATGCATGACCACGGGGAGGGCTTTGAAGATCCGGCCGAGATGGAAGCGCCGCGGGGGGAATGGGATCCCGAGAGCATCGTTATTGCCGATGGACCTCGGCACGGGCTCGAAGCGGGCTGGACTCTGGAACATGGAGTCCACACCGAATGTCCGTGGACTCCGACCTATTGAGGTGTTGCCATGCTGCTGAGGTTTCTGCTTGCCGTGATCATTCTGGTCTTCCCCATGGCGGAGGTCAGCCCCGACGATGTCGGATCTTCCAGTCATAACCAATGCAGGGGCGAACCCGAGCATGCCCTCCCAGTCGGGAGTGTGACCACGATCCGTGACCGGAGGCCACCCTGTCGCATCGAGTTTCGCGAGACTGGAGTTCGCCTCGAAGCGGTGGCCGACGGGTTTCATCCGGATCCGGGCCGAGCAGTGGTAGTGGATTCCAACGGTCGCTACATCTCGGCGAACGCGCCCGGTTGGGTGGGGGTCATCAGCGTATGGGACGCCAGGGGCAGGCACCTCTCCTCGTTCGGTAGAGTGGGCCAAGGTCCCGGGGAATTCACGGTGCGCGGGATGATGAACCTGTTTGTTGACAACCGGGACAACGTGCACGTCATGGACGGTGGCTTCATTTGGTCCGTCTTCTCACCCGAGCACGAGTTCCTGCGGAGCACGTCGGCCTATGCGGTCACGGGGCTTGAGTTGAACACGGCCATACTGGACGACGGAACGGTTTTGTCCAGCGAGTCCGCGCGCGATCGGTCACGGCATTTCCGTGTCGTGGACACGGCGGGTGCAGTGCAAAGAACCTTCGGAGCTGTGGAGGGCGGCGTGTCCGAGTGGGCCTTGCGGATGATAGCGTATGCCGGAGGCGATACGTTCTGGGCGGGTCCTCCCCTCGAAGGCGGGGACGCGTACGTTCTCGAGGAGTGGGGAACTGACGGAAAACTGCGTCGAACCCTCCGACGCGAAGCACCCTGGTTCCGGTGGGCCGGATTCGGAGAGATATCGCCTGGGGTGAGCCTGCTGCATGTCACGCACGATGGTCTCCTGTACGTCATGGTGCGCCGCCCGACCGAGGAGTATCGAAGGGAGTTCGAGAGGGCCCAGCGGCGGGGTGAGAGTGTGCCGAGGGAGGCGCGAGACGGGCTCACCGAAGGCCTATTCGAGGTTATCGACACCAGGTCGGGTGAGCTTCTGGCTTCCGATCTTCACCCGGCGGGCTGGGCACGGGAGTTTGCCCCGAGGGCACTGTTCCGAGGCTCGCTGACGGGATACCGGTACAAGGAAGGCGACGACGGGCTCCCGTTCGTAGAGATCGTCACGGTGGAGCTGGTGCCGCGATGAAGTGCGGCCAGCCGTCGGCTGCCGTTGTGCTCAAAATGGCGAGACAGTGCGGGTTGGTCGTGTTGTCTTGCGGTTGCTCGGGCCCCGGCCCAGGGGCGGACGCGGAGGCCGCGGACTCACCCCTGGGCTGGGGCGGGCCGGTGAACGCGGAGGAGGTCCGGGTGTGGGGAGGCGAGAGCCTGACCACGGCGTCCCGGTGGCGTGTTTCGGGGCAGCCCGAATACTCGGTGGTTCTCGACTCGGTCGACCTGATCCTCGTAGGGCACACGAGCAGGATCCCGCGATTTGTGACGGAAGGCGTCTTCCTGCCGGATGGCAGGGTCGCGCTCAGGTATAGTACCGGCGGTTCGTCGCAGCCGGACTCCCTCCTGCTGCATTTCATTGATCCGGCGCGTGGTGAGGAAGTCGGAATCCTGACACCAAGGGGCGAGGATGGTGCGCTACTGAACTGGGTCTCCTTCTCCATGAGCGTCGTTGAGCAGGGCTTTGTCCTGGTGGGTGACAACACCGACCATTCGGGGCCAGCCCGACCGGTGAGACGGACGGGGCTGGACGTCTGGTACGCCGACCGCACCGGCCGGTTCACGCGACCGCGGTCCTACGTCAACGTGAAGGGTGGGTTGCTGGGGACCTTCGCAGACGGTTCACTGATCATGTGGACCCGCCCGGTAGCCGCCGATACGACCATCGTCACCGCGATCGTGTCTGTTCGAGCGACAGAAGGCCCACCCGAGGCTGCTGATGGCCAGTGGCCAGAAGTGCTTTTCACCACCGCGAATCGGCGAAATCCCGAACGCCCCGACACGCGCGCATCCTGGACCGCCCATCCGGCACGCGTCACCGTCGTGGCCGGAGACACGATTTGGGTCATTCCCACCGAGGGACCCGAGCTCGTCGCCGTGCACCGTTCGGGAGAAATTGCACTCAAGGTTGAGTGGGAGGAGGGGGACCGCACCGTTCCACCCGGGACATCCGAGTTCTGGAATGGAGCGGAGCGGTTCCCGGCGGCTTCGGAACTCCAGCTCGGGGCCGACGGTCTGCTCTACATCGAGCGCTGGACAGTGCTGGACCACCGGGGACCGATGCGCGGTCCCGAATGGCTGGTCTTTTCCCAAACGGGGGAACTGGTGGCACGACTTGACATTCCACTGGGCTGGCGTGTCCTCGAGTTCGGCCACGACAAGGTGCTCGCGGTCGTGAACGATGACGGTGGCCCGCACGAGGTTCGCATCCACTCAATCGAGCGACTCTCAGGGTGAGAATGTAAAGTCTACATTACAAAATGTAATGCCACCATGTCATGTCAGTTCGCTGCGGACCGCCAGAGGGGGCGCCCCCCAAAGAGCTACCCCCGCCCCCCCGCCATCACCACCACGAGCGGGCGCAGCGTGTGGAGCACCCTCACCGTGTCGCCCTGCGCGGCCAGCACATCGGTGAGGCGCCGATACACGTGCGGACTCTCATCCGGCCCCCCACCCCGCAGCACCACCCCCCGCCTCCCCACCCACTCCAGCATCATCGCGCGGCTCACCTTGCCGCGCTTCAACACCTTGCCTGTGCGGCGGTGTCGCTTGCCCAGCGCGGCGGTGCGGCTCATCACCCGGCCCGCGCCGTGCACGGTGGAGTAGAGCGCGCGGGCCTGCAGCGCGGCCGTGTCCCGGTCGGCCGTTGCGGCGCCCGTCCCCTGCAGGATCACCGCATCGTCCCCCATTGACCCGCCCACGAACCCCTTCTGTCCCGGGAAGGCCGGCGTCGCCCCCTTGCGCACTACCACGAAGGTGCTCCCGAAGTGCTCCTCCTCCCAGGCGAAGTTGTGGTGGTTGTGGACGAGTTCGACCTCGCGCCCGCCGATGATCTCCACCGCCTTCCGGACGGCCCACTCGCGCCCCGCGTACGCGTACCGCCCGGCCAGCTTCATCAGCTCCCAGTAGTCGTGTCCCGCGGGAGTGTCCAGGTCGAAGATGACTTCCGTCTCCGGTACACGCTGACCCCACTGCGCGCCCTGCCCGATCGCCAGGAACGACGACGCCACCGTGTGTCCGAACCCGCGCGAGCCGAAGTGGACGCCCACCCAGATTCGGTCCCGCTCGTCGGCGAAGATGTCCACATAGTGGTTGCCGGAGCCGACGGTGCCGAGCTGCTTGCGCGCCTTGTCCTGGAGCGCCGGGCGATAGCGGCGCGGGACCGCGCGCCAGGCCGGATCCTCGAATAGCGGATGGTCGAACGGTGCGTCGGAGGCCCGGTTGACCCCGCCCACGCCGAAGGTGAGGCTGTGCTGGATCTCGTCGGCGAGGTCTTCGAGGATGCGCGCCCCGGCGCTCGGCCCACGCGAACCGCCACCCAGATCCCCAAGCCGCAGATCCGTCCGCACCGCCGCATTCCCGCACGCGATGTCGAACCCCACCCCCGCCACGCTCACCTGGTTCCGGTACGCGGCCACGCCACCGATCGGCATGACGTACCCCAGGTGGCCGTCGGCCATCAGGGCCGCGTGATCGGCCCGCTCGGAGACCCGCGCGAGCTGGGCCAGAGTCTGCTTCTCGTGTTGCCCGAAGATCTGCATGGCGTCAGTGTCCCAGTGAGACGTCGCCGGGCACGCGGCACGCGGCCCGAAGCGGGGCGTCCAATGTACTACGCAAAGGAGCGATCGATGCGAACTCTCTTGGCCCTTGCCGTTACAACCCTGTGCCTGAGCGTCCCGATGCCCGCCCTGGCTCAGCACGCGGCCACCGTCCCGTCCCTCGCCGAGGTCGCCGCCTTCGAAGGCTCCCGCCTCGCGCCGGTCGTGGAGCGCTTCCGCGCGGACTGGGGGGCCCTGCAGCGGAAGTGGGCCGACCTGCCGTACTCGCCGGCGCGCCAGCAGCGCATGGCCGACTTCATCGCCGAGTGGGGCGGCGCGCTCGATGCACTCCCCGTCGCCGGGGACGACCTCGAAGGGAGCATCGACCACGTGCTGTTGAGCGCCGAGGTGCGCTACCGGCAGGAGCTGCTCGCGCGGGAGGGCCGCCTTCTGGGCGAGGTCGCGCCGCTGCTGCCCTTCGGGGGGGAGATCGTCGAGTTGCTCGAGATTCGCCACGCGGGTGGGGAGGTGGAGGGCGAGGAGATGGCGGCGGCGCTGGCGGGGCTGGCGGTGGCCGTGGGCGAGGCCGACGCCGCGCTGAGGTCTGGCGCAGCCGCCGGGGGGGCTGGCCTGGGTGGCGGGGGGCAGCCGACCCCGACGCCGATCGCCGGTCTGCGGGCCGTGCGGGTTCTTCAATCCTACAGAAATACACTCGGCAGCTGGTACCGCCACTACGCCGGCTATGACCCCCTCTTCACCTGGTGGGCGAAGCAGCCGTTCGAGGATGCCGACGGCGCGCTGGGCCGGTACCTGTCGACGCTGAGGGTGCGGGTCGTCGGGTGGCCGGAGGGTGGCGAGGAGCCGATCGTCGGCGATCCGATCGGGGCGGACGGAATGGCCGCGGATCTGGCGCGCGAGATGATCCCCTACACGCCGGCGGAGCTGATCGCGCTCGCGAACGAGGAGTTCGCCTGGTGCGAGGAGGAGATGCTGAAGGCGTCGCGCGAGCTGGGGTTCGGGGAGGACTGGAAGGCGGCGCTGGAGCACGTCAAGATGCTGCACGCGGAGCCCGGCGGACAGCCCGAAATCGTCATGATGCTGGCCCAGGAGGCCATTGACTTCGTCGAAGAGCGAGGACTGGTGACCGTGCCGCCATTGGCGAAGGAGATGTGGCGGCTGGAGATGATGTCGCCGGCGCGCCAGCGGGTGAGCCCGTTCTTCCTGGGCGGCGAGGTCATCCGCGTCTCGTTCCCGACCGACGAGATGACCCACGACGAGAAGCGCATGAGCATGCGGGGGAACAACATCCACTTTTCGCGCGCGACGGTGCATCACGAACTCATCCCCGGGCACCATCTGCAGGGTTTCATGACCGAGCGCTACAACGCCCACCGGAACCTCTTCGGTACGCCTTTCTGGACCGAAGGCTGGGCGCTCTACTGGGAGATGCGGCTCTGGGACCTGGGCTTCCCAACCACCCCCGAGGATCGCGTCGGGATGCTCTTCTGGCGCATGCACCGGGCCGCGCGGATCATCTTCTCGCTGAGCTTCCACCTTGAGGAGATGACTCCGGACGAGGCGATCGCCTTTCTGGTCGACCGCGTGGGGCACGAGTCCGCGAACGCTACCGCGGAGGTGCGCCGGTCATTCAACGGCAGCTATTCGCCGCTCTACCAGGCCGCGTACATGCTGGGCGGGCTGCAGATCCGCTCGTTGCACGAGGAGCTGGTGGGCGGCGGCAGCATGACCGATCGCGAGTTCCACGACACGATCCTGCGGGGCGGCAGCATGCCGATCGAGATGGTACGGGCGCGGCTGCTGGGTGAGCCGCCGCAGCGGGGGTTCAGGGCGGGGTGGCGGTTCTATGGGGATCCGAGGTAGGGGGGGCATTGCGGACGGGTCGGGGATTGCGTAGCATTGATGTGCTACTACGAAGAACTCATGCTCTGAAGGAAACTCATGGTTCGGAATGTGAAACTGCGGCGAATGGGCGGATCTGTCGGGGCCACGCTCCCCAAGGACATGGCGGAACGCCTCCATCTCGAGGCCGGAGACGAAGTGCTCGCGGTCGAGACAGCCAACGGGATCCTGATCAGCCCTTACGATCCGGACGTGGAGGAAGGACTGGCTATCGCGGCCCAAGCTCAGAAGCGATACCGGGGGGCCCTTAGAGAACTCGCGAAGTGACGCGGCCGGAGCCGCGGTGGGTTCCCCGGCTGGTCATCGAGGCGGTGCACCTTGACCAGATTCGCGAGCACGGCGGCCTGATCGGTATCCGTGACGAGAACGCCCTCGAGGCGGCCCTGGCCCGGCCCAGGCAACGATGGAGCTATGAGCCTGACTCGGATCTACCACGACTTGCCGCCGACTACGCCTTCGGAATCTGCGCCGGCCACCCGCTCCGGGACGGAAACAAGCGGATCTCGTTCCTGGCCGCTGTCATCTTTCTCGGCCTCAACGGGTTCGACCTTGTCGCTTCCGAAGACGAAGTGGTCGAGATGATGCTGGCCTTGGCGTCCGGCAAACTGGACGATGAAGCGATTGCTGGCTGGCTGCGATCACGGGTCGAGCCGCGGCCCGGCGCCTGGCCAAGGTGATATTGTTTTCGATATGAAGGAGAGGTAGGAAACGTGCCTACGATCTCTACGCAAGGTTGTGAGCGGAGGTGGGCCCCAACTCCGCGCGGGCGGATACCCCCGGAGAGCGGCGGGGCTGGCGGTATTCGCATGGTTCGCGGTCCCTTGGCTATGGGGATGTGCCGACCATGCGGCCGAAGGCGGAATCGCGCTCACCCCCGTCGAGGAGTGGACCACGGAGCCCGAATACGAATTCGGCGACGTGTTGGCAGGGATCGCTGTTCTTCATCTACGAGGCCTTGCTGGACGACGGGAGCTTCCTCGTGACCCCATCGATGGGACTCGTGACCGCTGACGACTTGATCGATGACATCCCCTTGCTCCGGGTCGCTCAGGAGGCTGGAACCTGGGCTGTGGACACGGTTGTGTTGCAGAGCCAGCGAAACACGGAGTTCGTATTTCCTGTTGCGGGGGGAGACCAGAGGTTCTTCCACATTCAGCCGTGGATCCGCCCCGACATCTGCCGGGGCGACGGCGCGACCGGGAGCGCGGTCTGCGCTCGAACGCAGACGATGCCTCCTGGAGTAGCGGAGTTCGTTGAGATCTCGGCGACGGGCGACACCTTGTGGCAGCCTCGGCGACGGGCGACACCTTGTGGTCCAGGATTCAGCTGCCGCCGATGCCGGTTGAAGACCATGAGCTGCCGCCCGGGATCAATTGTTGCGGGGGGAGACCAGAGGTTCTTCCTCGTTCAGCCGTGGATCCGCCGATGCCGGTTGAAGCGGCGCACCTGGAACAGGTGGCGTCCATGGTCTCCAGGTCCTCCGAGGGAGACAGCATTGCGTCACCCCGTGTGAAACGAAGGCTGCGCGAGGCGCTCATCGTCCCGGAGTTCTGGCCCGCGATCCGGGGATTTCGGCTGATGCCCAACGGCGAGGTGTGGTTTCTCCGCCTGAAGGATGGCGCCTCACATGTGTGGTACGCAGCCCGGCGTGGAGAGGAAGCGGGGCCGATCCGAAGGATTGTCCTGCCCGAGGCGTTCACGCCACGAGGTGTTACCAGCACGCACGTCTGGGGGGATCGGCGCGACGAGATGGACGTTCAGTATGTTGCGGGTTTGCGCCTGGTGCGCGCTGAGAGGTAGGACTGTCAACTGATCGGCCGCACCCTCTTCTTCAGCACGAACAGCCCCTCCTGCATGCTGGTCACGATCACGGTGCCGCTTTCGAAGAACGGGTAGTTGCTCCAGGCACCGCCGAAACCCGCCCCCTCCTTGTACGGTGCCGTGTCGAAGTACGCGACCTCGCGCGGGTTCTCGGGGTCGGAGATGTCGAGCACATGCAGGCCGTAGAGGTAGTTGGCCTGGTACATCAGGTCGTCCTTGATGTACAGGTTGTGCGCGCTGGCGGGCATCGAGCCCATGAATTCGCGTACGAGCACGGGGTCCTCGATGTCGCTGACGTCCCAGATCAGGGTGCGCGTGGTTTCCGCGTTGCCGGCGATCACGTCCGACTCGTCGTCCTGGTAGAAGTAGCGGTGGTCGTCGGTGAGCCAGCCCTGGTGGATGTACGCCGGGTTCGGGGAAGTGCCCGTCCCCGCGACGACTGGGTTGTCCTTGTCGGTGACGTCCTGGATCTGGAAGGTTTGGCCGTTGGAGTTGAAGCAGAGCTCCCGCCCCTGGTAGTCCTCGTCGGGGCCACGGTAGGTGACGCACTGGGTGTCGTGGGTGCCGCCGGTGGGGGCGCATCCCACGAACTCGGGGTTCTTGGGATCGTCGATGTTGATCATGTGGAGGCCGCCGCCGCAGGTGTCGCCGCCGCCGCCGCCCCCGATCGTGTAGGCGATTCCGGTCTCTTCGTTGATCGCGATGTTGTGCGAGCTGCCGATCCGGGTGTAGTGCACGTCGGGCTCGAAGAGCGCGGGCATCTCGTCCGGGGAGATGTCGCGCAGGCGGGTGAGGTCGAAGACCTGCATGCCGTGCTCGCCCGCTCCGTCGGCCACCACGAAGGCGTGGTTCCTGTACGTCTTGATGTCGCGCCAGAGCTGGGACGGCGGGGTGCCCCACGGCTTGGGGAGGTCGCCGACCAGCACCGGGTTCGTCGGATCGGTTATGTCGACGAAGGAGGTGCCGTCGTTGCGTCCCACCAGAGCATACTCGCGCCCCGTCATCGGGTCGGTCCAGCCCCAGTTGTCGTTGGCGCGCACACCGCGCGTGCGGCCCTCGGCCCGCAGAAGCGAAGGCGGGACGTACGCCAGCAGCTCCACCTCGCTGCAGTCGAAGGGGCCGATGCGGCCCTCCTCCGGGCAACGGCGCTCCTCGCCGACGATCGGCGCGAGCATGTCGGGGTCCGTCACGAGCATCCCCATGTCCTGCCAGCCGGCGCCCCCGCGCTCGAAGACGTGAACCGAGCCCGCCTCGTGGTGCATTCCGGACGCGCTCACCGCTACCACCTCGCCGCCCGTGGCGACGAGGCTACCGAATCGGTCGCTCTCGACCGTCATCTCCTGGGGGAGCTGGATGCGGCGCGGTGTGGCGGGAAGCGAACCATCGGCCCGCGCGTCGTACACGAAGGCCGAGCCGAGTTCGTAGCCGCGCGTGGTGGGCGCGCCGACCCACACGTCGTTCCCGGCGAAGGCCACGGTCGCGCCGAAGCGGTCGCCCTCGTCGCCGTTTGCGAATGTGAGCGGGTCGCCGGCGGGGGCGTACCGCATGAGGCCGACATTCCAGGTATGCGCATAGACCGCGCCGCGCGAGCTGTTCGCGCCCGGGGCGCCGACAAGGAGGCGGTCGCCGGAGGCCGCAAGGGCCGACCCGAAGTTCGCGCTCGGTTCGGGAGCCGCTTCGAGGGCTCCGGCCTCTTCCCAGCCGCCGTCGACCAGGCGGTAGTGGTAGACGCGCCCGGTCCTTTCCTGGTCCGAGCCCTCGCCGTTCCACCGGGGTGCGGCGACCAGCAGCCCGTGCTGGGTGAAGGCCATGGCCGCGCCGAAGCCGTCGCCGTCCGTACCGTCCCCGGGCTGAAGCTGGCCGTGCCGGGCCCATTGGCCGTTGCTCCCACGCTGGTAGGCGTAGACGACTCCCCGGGGCGCCTCCGGCTGCTCGGCGCCGGGCCTGCGGCGCGGGGCCGGGGCAGCCCCCGGAACACCAACGAGCAGCCAGTCCCCATCCGCGGCGAGAGACAGACCGAATTCGGTCCCGCAGTATCCGTCCCACCGGCAGGTCGGCTCCAACCCCTTGATGTCGTCCCCTTCGATCATTCCCGTGGCCCGCCAGTCGCCGCCGCCACTGCGTTCGAAGATGTGAATCGGACCTCCCCGCTGACCGATGAACAGGGTGTTGCCGGTCTTGGCCAGCAGGGTGCCGAAGCCGTCCGCACGCTCGGCGTCGGGGGCCCGCAGCACGGCGGACTCGCGCCACTCGCCGCCAGCCTTGCGGTAGATGTAGACCGCGCCGGGGCGGAAGCTGGTCGTCGGCTCGGTTATGAGAATCTCGCCATCGTCGATGACCACGGAGTGGCCAAAGGCGCCGGATTGGGCCGCCAGCGGGGCGGCGGCAGCAGCGAACAGGGCAAGCGCTGCCAGGGCAGTGAACAGGCGGGCGGCTGGGACGCGGACCATCGGTTTCTCCTTCGGTTGGTGAATGACTTCTGGTCCGAGCGTAGCGCCCGGGACGGGGTGCGCGCAACCGTGAGATACGACAAGGCCCCGAAGGAATCACCTCCGGGGCCCCGCGTCGTGATAACCCAACTCCCGCGGCAGGACTCGAACCTGCGACCCGACGGTTAACAGCCGTCTGCTCTACCAGCTGAGCTACGCGGGAATGGAAGTGCGGCGAAGGAAAATCGCACGGCGGCGGAGGCGCGTCAATGGCGAATCGTGTCCAACGGATGTTATCACGTCACGTAATAGTGTTATCACCGTTCAAGCGTGCCCAACCTGCCGCCGGCGCCGTGACCACCTCCCTCCCCCCAGAGGCACGCCATGGCCCAGCCCCAATCGATGCGCTCGCCCTGCCACAGGGTTCTCCCGGTCGAGGGGCCGATGCCGCGCTGACCGTGCCAGCGGGCCAGTCCGAAGTCCCGGGTGCTGGGTGACGGGGCGTCCAGCGGTGCCATTGCCAGCGCGTCCGCCGCCGCCACTCCCGGACCAGGCGCTCGACGTGGGCGGTGGTGCCGTGGTCGGCGAAGGTGAGGAGTTCGGCCTCGTTGTCGGTGGTGGCGACGCGGGTCAGGGCCCTACACGTTGAACAGCACGTGCACGATGTCCCCGTCGGCCACCACGTAGCCCTGGCCCTCCACCCTCAACCGCCCCGCGTCCTTCACCGCCTGCTCCGATCCGTACTCGGTGAATACCTCATACGGGATGACCTCCGCACGGATGAAGCCGCGCTCCAGGTCGCTGTGAATCCGCCCGGCGGCGCCGCGCGCCACTGTGCCCCGCCGGATCGGCCAGGCCCGCACATCCTCCGGCCCGACCGTAAGAAACGAGATCAGGTCCATCAGCTCGTAGGTGGCACGGATGAAGCGATCCAGCGTCGGCTCGGCCAGCCCCATCTCCTCCAGGAAATCCGTCTGGTCGATGGGGTCGAGGGTCGCGATCTCCGCCTCGACCTGGGCCGATAGCACCATTGCCGCGCCCCCCATCTCGCAAACCTCGGTCGCCAGTTGCGGGTTGACGGGTTCACCGGCGCGGTCCTCGTCCACATTCACCGCGGCCAGCAGAGGAAGGTCGGTGAGGAGGCCGTAACCCTTCACGAACGCCCGGTGAAGCTCATCCGGGGACAGCAGCCGGAGCGGCTTCCCGTCTTCCAGCGCCGCCACCGCCGTCTCGAATGCACCAATCTCTTGCACATGCGCACGTTCCTTGCGCAACCTGTCCAGCCGCCGCTCCGCCACCCCGAGATCCGAGAGCACACACTCGGCGTGAAACGCCCGCAGGTCGGCCACCGGGTCGGGAGGCGCCTCCAACGCCGGATTGACGAAATCGCGCAGCACCAGGCAGATGGCCTCCCGGTCGCGGATCTGCTGCAGCGCTCCGGGCGATAGCACACGCCCGGCGCCGCCATGCTCGCCCGGGACATCTCGCAGGTTGATCGTCGCGTGCGTGGTCCGTTTGGGCGAATAGATGCGCGAAAGGGCATCCACCCGGGGGTCGGGTACGCGGACCGTGCCCACGCGTGCCTCACCACCGTAGCCGACCGGCACGTCGAGTCCGGTCATGGCGTTGAAGAGGGTGGTCTTGCCGGAACCGCCGAAGCCCGCGAGGACGAACTTCATCGGCGGGCCGGGTTCCGGCTGGGCGCGGCCGGAGCGCCGCTGGCGGCCACAGCCCGCCCGGCGCTAACCTCCTGGTTGAATGAAGACATGGAGTAACGTTGCACCAACGCTCCACCCCGCGGCAACAGGTCCCCGGTTGCAACCGCCAACCCGTCCCGACCACGGCGGGCCAAAGGTCCCTGCAAATGACTAGAGTATCGGAGAAGAACGCCCCCCGCGGCGACCATCCCCGCCCATCCGGCGACCCTGGCGATCCCGGGTCCCGCCACCACCTTTCGCGGCGCGGCTTCCTGGCCACGAGCGCCACGGGACTGGCGGGCGCGTCTCTCGCGGCTTGCAGCGGTGCGCCTGACGGCGCCCCGGAAGGTGGCGCAACCGGCGACCCGGCTTCCCCGGCGACCACCGCCGCCGCCCTCCCACCCCCCGCCCGCCCCACCGCCACCGACGACGCGGCCTGGGCCCACGTGCGCGACCACTTCATCCTGGAGCCCGGCACCGCCTACATGAACAACGCCAGCCTGGGGATGCCCCCGGCCTCCGTGGCCGCGGCGGTGGCGGCCGGATACGAGGCCCTTTCCCGGGAACCGATCCGCGCCAAACACGACCTGGGCGATGCAATAGCCAGCCGGGTCGTGCCCCGCCTGGCCGCGCTCCTCGCCGCCGATCCCGGCGAGATCGTCCTCACGCGCAACGCGACCGAGGCACTGCACGCCGCCGCGATCGGAACGCGGCTCGAGCCCGGCGACGAGGTGCTGATCACGAGCCAGGAGCACCCCGCGGGGCGGCGCCCCTGGGAGTACCGGGCCGCGCGCCACGGCGTCAAGGTCAACACCGTCGTCATCCCGAGCCCGTTCGAGAGCGAAGCACAGATCGTGGAGCTCGTAGAGGCGGCGCTCACCCCGGCGACGCGTGCGCTCGCCTTCTGCCACGTCACCCGCGGCGGCCACCTCTACCCCGTCGCGCGGCTCTGCGCACTGGCGCGGGAACTCGGAATCGTGAGCCATGTGGACGGGGCGCAGGCGGTGGGCATGTTCCCGGTCGACCTGCACGCGCTCGGCTGCGACACCTACTCGGCGAGTCTGCACAAGTGGCTGCTGGGGCCGATGGGCACGGGGGTCTCTTACGTGCGGGCTGGAGCCCGCGACCGGGTGCAGTCCGCCTTCGCGCACGACGGCACCCCGGAAGCGCCCGCCTACGGGCCACCGGGGACCGCCGGGCTGCCGCTGCGTGCCGGCCTCGCCGCCTCTCTCGACTTCGTGGAGGCGCTCGGGATCGAGAACGTGGCCGCGCGCACGCGCTTCCTGTCGGATCACCTGAAGGAGAGGCTTGCGCTCGTCCTGGGCATGACCCCGCTGAGCGGACCGGACCACGCGACCTCCTGCCCGGGTTCCACCATCTTCGAGCTGGAAGGGGTTGACGCGGTCGAGGCGGTGGCGGTGCTGGCCGAACGCGCGAAGATTCACATCGACGAACACCAGCGCGACGGACACAACGCCATCCGCATCTCGACCCATGTGTACAACACGGTCGCGGAGGTCGAGCGGGTGGTTGAGGAACTGGTTCAATCATCACCAACAGGAGCAAGCGATCATGTTCCCGAATGACACCTCCATCGCCCCCGACGGCGCGCGAAGCTGCCGCGTGCCGCTGCTGGCGTCTACCCCCCCGCTGGCCGCTCTGCTGACGCTGGCCCTCACCACCGCCTGCCGAATCGAGCCGATGCCCGACGAGGCGGGAGCGGCCGCCCCGCCGCCCGAACCCGCATACACGCTCGGCGCCGAGAACACCCACGCGCGCTGGAGCGCCACCATCCCGCCGGTGCTGACGGTCCCCTCCGGTGCCGTCGTGGAGGTGCTCACCAAGGAGGCGTCCGACGGGCAGATCACCCCGGCGACGCGCGAGGCCGACCTCGCGAACGTCGACTTCGGCCTCATCCATCCATTGACAGGCCCGATCGCCGTGGAAGGCGCCAGCCCGGGCGACATCCTCGCGGTGACGATCCACGAGGTCGAAGTCACCGGCTGGGGCTGGGCGACGATTCTCCCCGGGTTCGGCTTCCTCGCGGACGAGTTTACCGAGCCATGGATCCGCGGCTTCGACATGGAGCCCGGCGCGACCGAGGTCGCCTTCAACGACGACATCACGATCCCGCTCGCCCCCTTCCCCGGCGTGATGGGCGTCGCGCCGGCCACCGATTCCATGCTGGTCACGATCCCGCCGCGCGCGAACGGCGGCAACATGGACAACCGCTACCTCGGCCCCGGCACGACCGTGTACTTCCCGGTGCAGGTCGAGGGCGCCAACTTCTCGATCGGGGACCCCCACGCCGCCCAGGGAGACGGCGAAGTGTCCGGTACCGCCATCGAAGCGCCCATGCGGGTCGTCTTCACCGTCGAAGTGATGGACAACCCGCGCGGAATGTTCGAGCCCCAGTACGAAAACGACGACTACTACGCCGTCACGGGCTTCGGCACCACGATCGACGAAGCGGCCCGCAAAGCGACTTTGTACATGATCGACTACCTGGTCGCGGAGCACGGGCTCACCCGCAACGAGGCCTATGTGCTCTGCTCACTGGCGGGGGACTTGAAGATTTCGGAAACGGTGGACGTACCCCACATGCTGGTGAGCATGCACATGCCGAAGGGGATCTTCTGAGGGATGGGTAGGAAGATGGCACGCAACCAGACCGGCTAACCTATCGTGCAATATAACTCGTTAGTTGTCAACGAGTTATGAATCAGAGTGAGCTCAGGTACCTACCACTTTTTCCGCCGAGAAAAAGCGGATTCTGCTAGCTCTCTCTAGCCGTAGATGGACCATGGTAGCCGCTCGGTGGTACCGTGCAGGTTGGCCGCCCACGGACGCCGCTCGGCGCGCACCGCCGGCCAGTCCCCCGCCACCGAGCAGTTGGAGTCGGGGTGGTTGCCAGGATGCCGCTCAGGGGTCTTAGCACGGGCCGGTGCTCTGCGATCCTGCCGCCTCCACGGCCTGCTATCCCTTCCGTGCGTGTCACGAAAGGGCTCCAATCCCCTAAACCACCGTCCCCACACTGCAAGCGGTCGCCCAGCACAAGCAAACCCGCACGCCACGTGCGTTTGCGGGACGCCCGAGGACTATCTGTCCCCAACGGGGCGATTGCTGGCCTGTGCCACCAACCGCCGACCCACCACATAGTTGACACCCAACTCGTCCGACCGAACCCCCCACACATGGGTCTCAGTCGCGTCGCGAGCACGGAACGATTCGGGAAGCAGAACCCGCTTGGGCGGTACCTCGTTGTGGCCCCGCCGAACCGTGTACCAGACTCGCAACGTATCCACGCGCTCATGGCTCTCGATCCATACATGTCCGGAGAACGAGGTCAAAAAGAATCCCCTCACCGTCGGCACATGCTGGGGAACATAGAGCGCTTCCTCCACGACATCGCGCGGCGAACGGTCGCCGAGGGCTCCAGCCGAACCCTCCAACATGGATTCTACCAAGCCTGTTAGGCTTTCGATTTCCTCGTTGAGAACCGGACCGGCAAGCGGGATAGGATCGAATCGCAACCGGCGCTGCCAGACAGTATCACCCGCAGCCCCCACCTCCAGCAACTCGGCTTCACCCGGCTCAATGTCATCCCCACCGCTGCGTGCGATCACGACCGTCCCCAGAGCCGGATCTACCCGGTATCGATCCGCATCCGAAAACCTCTGGGCCCCGAATGCCGGGCCTGCATCAGCGAAGTTCAGCCAAACAGTCGCATTGCGGATGTTCCGCCACACGAGCGGCTGCTTGGACCAGCCTCCGGCGGAATCCGTAATCCGGAACAACGGCAGGGTTTCGATGGGGTCGTCGCCCAACATGCCCACTCTTATGGCGGCTGGAATACCCGGGGTGCCGAGGAAGCTTCCGTCGGAGAATTGGGCGTCAACGTTTATCCGGAATCCCTGATAGCTTACCGCGCCGGGAAATCCCGCAGTGGTCCGCAATGCGCCGTCGTACGAGAAGAAGGAGAGCCTGTGCTGGTCGCGTACCTGGAACCCGGAATCGTCCAAGTAGACGTGAGTTGGTGCTGTGAAGTCGCCAGGACCCTCGCCAGGCCGCCCCAAGTCAAGGAGGAGTTGCCCGTCCAGCGTCCAAACCGACACCCTCGACAAACCGGGTTCGACGACAAAAACCCGCTCGCCATCCCTGCCGACGCGAACAGACCGGATTCGGTGGAAGAGAGCCTCTCCAACCAGCCGATCGCCGAACTGATACTGCAACTCCGAGACCCATGTGGACTCGTTGTGGTCGGAGACCGCCCGCTCCCGGTCGCCGCATGCGACCGGGAGCGACAGCGCCAGCAATGTGATCCAACGTCGGGACATGCCGCTCCGTTACCCGCCGGCCAAAGTACGGGCGGGTCGGACCTCGGCAACGGCGACGCGAGCAACCTCGGTCATATCGCACTTTCTCCTGACTACCAGATCGGGTCCTCTGCCAACATAGAAGAAGGAACCGTCCACCGGTAAGGGATCCCCAACCTTGATTGCCGCGAGTGTCTCCATGAGTTCTGCCTCCGCGTTCGCCGCGGCCACGCTGGGATCCTCACCCTCTTCTTCCCAGCAATTGCCGTAGGGTCCGGGGGTGTAGCACCAGCACATACCGTCATATGGCTAGTCGATGCAGTTGGACCAGCCCATCGTCGTCGGGATCTTCATGACACACCCTTCGCCCTCATCTTCCCACATGCACGGTGTGTCGCAGAACCAGCACTGGGCGGTCGCCCTCTCGGGCGACATCGTCACCGCGAGCAACGCCACAAACACCCATAGGAGTACATTCTGCGTTCTCATGGTGCCTCCATCCTTTCGGAGTTAGTTCGGTCTTCGTCAGGCCTCAGACGGACCCCACCACGCCACGCAATATGGCGGCCAGGCCGAGATTCGCGCAAGTCGAGGAGGTCTCGTGTGTCGATGGCGGCGAAGTCTCTGCTGGCAGGAGAGAGCGTGTAGCCGAATCTACTGAGATGCTCGGCGAGATTCCCGCCACGCGTGAACTTGCTCCTTCTCGCTCCTTCTCGACCACATCCGGTGGCGAGCCGCGATCAAGGCTTCCCGGGAGGCAACGGAGGCGCCGCCGCCGCCGGCCGGTTCGCATCCGGGACGGTGCTGGAACCCTTCGGAAACCGACTCGATTCGGGCTGTTGACACCGTTCGGGACGGAGCACTTCGTGTAAGGTATGGAAACTCCGCCGACCCGAGATCCCCGCCGACGTAGGCTAGTTGGCGCGCTGGCTGGGGGGCTGTCTGGCCTGCTTGCGGGGGGTGAGCCAGCCGACGCAGTGTTGAACACTGCGGCCTGGCAAGGGGGACGCTGCGCCCCCCTTAGACCCCCGGCTTCGCGCGCCGCTGAGAGGTCAGCGGACGGGCGCGGGAGGCCGCGCCCCGAACCCCGCCGCGCCGCACCGTAATGATCGCCGCGCGCGTCACGCCTGCGGAACACGCCGCCTGGCGGGAGAAGGCGGCCGCAGCGGGCGTGTCGCCGTCCGAGTTGTTGCGGCGAGCGATGGCGCAAACGCGGACGTGGACCGCGCCGGCACGCGCCGTCGAGCGTGATCGCACCCGCCAGATCGCGCGCATCGGCAACAACCTGAACCAGCTCGCGCGCTGGGCCAACACCCACGCCTCGACGGCCGAGGTCGTCTCGGTGATCGCCCACCTCGTCTCCTTCGAGCGCTCGCTGCTCCGTTTGGCCCGCGTCGGCGAGAACGGCGGCGATGCACCTTAAGTTCCTGCCCCACGGGAAGGGCTCGGCCCGCGCGGCGGTCGAGTATCTCGTCGGCGAGTGGGACGCGGCAGGACACGAGCGCGACGGCGTCGAAGTCCTGCGCGGCAACCCGGACATGGTGGCCGTCGTCGCCGACTCGCTCGACTTCGAGCGCAAGTACAGGTCGGCCGTGATCGCGTGGGCGCCCGATGACCGGCCGACCGAAGGGCAGATCGAAGCCGTCCTCGACGAGTTCGAGAAGACGGCGTGGGCGGGACTGGAGCCGGACCGCTACGCGTGGACGGCGGTCCTGCACCGCGAGCGGGGCGGCGGCGTCCACGCACATGTCCTCGCCGCGCAGTGCGACCTCCAGACGGGCCGGAGCCTGAACATCGCGCCTCCCGGCTGGCAGAATACCTTCGACCCGCTGCGTGACGCCTTCAACTACGCACATGGCTGGAGCCGCCCCGACGACCCGGCGCGCGCCAGGGCGCAGCGGCCGGGCCACGTGGCCTACATCGAGGCGTCGAAGCTGCGGGCCGGGCTCGAACACGAGGCGGACCCGCGCACACTGATTCGCGACTACCTGGTCCAGCGCGTCGAGCACGGCGCGGTCAAGGGCCGCGCCGACGTGGTTTCCGCGCTGCAGGACGTGGGGCTGGAGGTGCCGCGCCAAGGCAAGGACTACATCACCGCCCGCGATCCCGACAGCGGGAAGCGGTGGCGGCTGAAGGGAGAACTGTATGAGCAAGACTTCGAGCCCGAACGACTTGACCTCCCGGCTGCGGCAGCGGCTGGAGGCCGACCGACAACGGATCGAGGAGACGGCCGCGCGAGAGCTCGCGCGGCTTGGCGAGAACTTGAGCGCCGTCGCAAGCGGCGCGCTGCGTTCCATCGAGGCCGATACGGAGGAAGCGACCGGGCGGATGCGCGAGTTGCTGATGAAGGTCTGGCTCCGGCCGCTGGTGGTCGGCATGAGCCTCTTCCTCGGTATCTGCGGCGGCAGTTGGGCGACGATGCACTGGCTGTCGAGGAGCATCCAAGACCGGATCGAGACCTTGGGGGAGGTGAAGGTGCGGACCGAGTGGGCGCGCGCGATGCTGGCCGAGATCGAGGAGACGACCTGGGGCGTCGAGTTGCTGGAGATGAGCGGGGACCGGTACGTGGCGCTGCCCGCCGACACGCCGATCCGTCCAGCCTTCACCGTGGACGGACGGCCCTACTTGAAGCTGTCGAGAGAGTGAGGAGGGAGCTGCATGACCGACTTGGAACGGCGGCTGACGGCCGCCTTGGAAAGGTTGTCCGCGCAGTACGAAATGGAACAGCGGCGGCACTGCGGACAGATCGAAGCCTTGCGGCAGCAGGTCGAAGCCTTGCAGCGGCAAGTCGAGCGGCTGAGCGGGCAGGTGACGGACTTGACCGGATACTCCGGGACGTACGGCGCAGGGCCAAGCGGCAGGTGGAGATAACGAGACGGCTGCTGGAAAAGACGAGGCCGCGCGGGCCGGACCGGGATCATGGCCCCAGCCGGTAGAGGAGTCCTGGCAGCGGTCTGATCCAGTGACTCGACAGGGGTGCCGGGAGCTACCCGCCCGCCGATTCGACGGCTGTTGTATTCAGCTGGTGACCCGACTTGGGTCCGCCTCGGTTGACGGGGACAGCACGAAACCGCGATGCTTGAAAACCAAGCACGCTCAAGCACTTGGAGGTGAGGATGGAAAGCCAGCGCGACCAACTCTACTGCCCCAATTGTGATGACACGCTGGACTGTTGCGAGTCGCAGGGGCCGACGTGCGAACGGCATCCGTCAGGCTACCCGACTTGTCCGAAGTGCGGAGCGGAGCCACGGGTGGCGATGGGGATGCCGAGATTCAAGGGGAGAGACGCTGAGGCGGATATCGTGCCTCAACCGTATCCGTGCATTCACGCGTGTTGGCAACTTCCCCACCAGGGGGCTCAGCAGTCCAGCGGGGAGGCAACACCATGAGCCAACGACCGATCATGATCGAGGAAGTATGCTGGTTGTGCTGGGAAAAGGGCCGAAGGACGTCCGCATGGCTCGGCAACCCGTGCGAGCGCCACAGCAATCAGCACGACACCGTCAAGCTGTTGGGCGACGAGCCGGTAGACATCACCATGCGCGCGGATTGGACTCCAGACCCCAACCGCATCGCCAAGGCCATCGCCGGCGAACTCGAAGCCAACTCACTCGGCGACATGAAGCGGGATATCGTAGGGCTGAAGGAGGACGTGTCCAGCATGGCCGAGGACTTGGTGAAGGTCATGGACCGAACCGAGGAAATCCCGCTGATCAACCAGCGGCTCAGTGTCATCGAAGACCATCTAGGTACCTGAATGACTCACATCCGAATCTTCGCAGTGCAGGACGGCGAGTCCTACGACACCAGAGACACCTACGAGGTGTCGAACTTCGGCACCATTCCTATTGCCGGAGACATTATCGTCAGCCCTTGGGCCGACCAGAAGGCTGAGCGGCAGGATCCGACGCAACGAACGTTTTACGAGGTGGTTCGTCGGTACTTTTCGCCCGCTAGCCGCGACGATGTATGGGTCGTGCTCGTGGTCAAGGAGCGCCCTGGCACTTGGGCCGAGGCGGACATTTTCAACAACTGAGACGAACGACGCGCCATCGTAGATCCGCGCTACAGCGGAGCGATGTCCTCACTCCGCGTTGCTGCGGCTCGCTGCGATCCGCTCGCGCATCCATTCGTCCACCTCGGCCTCGACCCAGCCCACGGCGCGCGATCCCAGCGAAACCGGCCGCGGGAAGCGTCCTTCGTCCAGCCGCACATAAATCGTGCTCCGCGACAGGCCCGTGCGGGCCATCACCTCCGGCAGCCGCAGAAAGCGGCCCGGCGCTCGCGTTTCCTGTTCGATCAACCTATTCATCGCCCTGTCCTCCTTCTTTCGATTCGTGAATCTCGGAGTCACTTGTCCCTTGGGTGCCGGCGTACTCGGGTATGACGCGAGAACCCGGTTGGCCCCCCATCGCCCGGCTGCGGCGGACATCCCCGGCGCCACGCTTGAGGTAGCGCGCGCGCTCAGTTCTCGTCCGCCAGATAGTCGGCCCAGTCGGCCATGAGCCGCCGCCGCCGGTCGAACAGGTCCGTGCGCCGGTAGGCGGCCTCGACCTGGTTGCGGACCACGTGGGCCAAAGCCGCCTCCGCCACCTCGCGCGGATGGTCGGTCTCCTCGGCCGCCCAGTCCCGGAACGACGACCGGAAACCGTGCGGCACCGCGTTGATCCCGAGCCTCTTGAGCATTCTGGTAAACGCGGTGCCGTCGAGGGGCTTCCCACGCAGGCTCGGAAACACCAGCGGACTCCCTCGACCGAGCGCCCGCGCCTCTTCGAGGATCTCCAACGCACGGCGGCTGAGCGGAATCCGGTGCTCGCGGTTCGTCTTCGAGCGCCCGGCCGGGATGGTCCACACCCCATCGTTCAGGTCGATCTCCGTCCACGCGGCCCCCCGGACCTCTCCGGAGCGCGTCGCCGTCAGCACGAGCAGCTCGAATGCCAGCTTCACGACCGGCTTCGCGCCCGACGCCCACACCTTCCCGATTGCCGACGCCACCTTCCGGTGCGGCAGCGCCTTCATGCGCTTGACGGTGTAGTTCTGCGCGCCGAGAGCCGGACCGATCCGGTCGCAGGGGTTGTCCGGCCGGAGTTCCATCGCCACGGCCCATTGCATGACCGCCCGGATGCGCTGGCGCAGCTTCCGGGCCGTGGTCGCCTTCTCGTGCCAGATCGGAGTAAGAACCCCGATCACATCGGCGCTCGTCACCTCGGAGACCGGTGTCCTTCCGATTCGCGGGAACACATGGCGCTCCATGCCCTTGAGCCACAGTTGGGCATGGCGGGGGGAGCGCCACCCCGGACTCAACTGGTCCACGAGCTTCCGCGCCGCGTCCGCGAAGGTGGGCATCGACTTGGTTCGACGCTTCTCGGACAGCGGGTCGCCACCGCCGCGGGCCAGCTTCCGGTTCGCGAACGCCTTCTCGCGAGCCTCCTTCAGGGAGACCAGAGGGTATCCGCCGAGCCCGAGTTCGGTTCGGCGGCCCCGGATCGTGAGGCGCTGAATCCAGCCCCGGCTGCCCGTGGGCCGGACATCGAGATAGAGGCCGTTGCCGTCGCAGTACCGTCCGGCCCGGCTCACGTTGCGGACGAAGGCGGGCGTGAGCGCGTTATGCGGATGCCGCCCGCGCGGCTTGCGTTTCGGAGGTCGTTTCGGAAGTGTCATACCTACCATTATATCAGCCATAAGTTGGTGGATGCAACGGGACTCGAACGGACGGAGGAGGATAGCGGCGGCGGATGTAGTGGGTAATAACCCAATGTAACATCGCTATTTATGTACGTCACGGGACGTTTCGGGATGATTCGATCAGCCATAGGCTTGCTGCCAGAACGACAGCAGCGCCACGACCGGGGAGCCGCGAGAGTAACGCGGAGTGCAGACCATCGATACGACCTTCCTGCGCCGCTGCGACGCCAGGGCGCTCGCCCACATGATCGAACGAGTGGACGATGCCTGATCGGCTGCGCCTGTCCGCAAGGCATCGGCGCGTTCTCGAGGCGCTGCTCCGGGAACACCTGCCGGATGTCGAGGTGTGGGCCTACGGCAGCCGGGTGAGCGGTCTTGGCCACGACGGAAGCGATCTGGATCTTGTGCTGCGGGGACCGGGACTCGAGAAGATTCCCTTCGACCGGCTGCTGGACTTCGAGGAAGCGGTGCGGGAATCCACGATTCCGTTCCTCGTCGAGGCGCGGGACTGGGCTCGGCTGCCGGAGCGGTTTCACCGGGAGATTGAGCGCGCGTATGTGGTGGTGGTGGGAGCCGCCAGCCCCGTCGAGCGCCAGTTGGCCTCGCAACGATTTCACGCACGAGCGAGTGCCGCCTCAAGGAAACGGAGCCTGGCGAGTGACTGACACCCGCGAACCCCGCCCGGGCGGCGAGGTCGTCGTCTATGAGGGCCCGGGCGGCGAGGTCGCGCTGGACGTGCGCCTCGGCGTCCTCGCCGCCATGCGGTTGGAGATTCTTCGGGAGCCGGGGGCGATCGGTCGAGGTATGCGGCCGCACGTCACATGTCGTATCTTGGGCTTGCGACCCGGCCTTGTGAGTTCCTCCAAGGCGAATGGCGGAATGAAGACACGGTGAAGATGGCAGCCAAAGAGAAGAACAGCGGCACCACCACCGGCTACGAAGCCCGCTGGGCGCACCTGGAGGCCCGGGCGAGGCAGCCGACTATCGGCCAGACCGTCGATCGGGCCATGGCGGCGATCGAGTTTGGCCGGCGCTCATGACGTACACGGCACAAGAGCTTCTCGACCAGATCGCGACGGGCGAGGACAGCCGGTGGAAGTTCAAGCGGGTTGAGTTCGCGGGAACGCGGCTCCGAAGCCCGGAGCGCCGCGTGCTGGCCGACGAGATCGCAGCGTTCGCCAACGCTCGGGGCGGAGTTCTGCTCTGCGGCGTCACCGACGACGGACGAGTGCAGGATCTGACGGGGGATCAAGTTGCCGCGTTGGATGATGTCCTCGTGGAAACGAGCACGGATTCCATCAAGCCGCCCGTACGGATTCAAACGCACCACCGCCGCCTGCCGGACGGCAAGCTGCTCGTCGTGGTCGAAGTGCCCCAAGGGGACTCGCATCACCGGAGCCCCGGCGGGAGCTTCGTGCGAGTCGGCGGAACCAAGCGCCGGATGACGACGGAAGAGCAGCTCCGGCTGGCGCAGCGGCGTGGCCAGGCTCGCTACCTCTGGTTCGACGAGCAGCCGGTGCCACAGACCGGGTTTGACACCTTGGACCCGGAGTTGTGGTTGCCCCTGCTCAGCGCCGAGGGCGCCGCAGACCCACCGACCGGGCTGGCGAAGCTCGCGGTGCTCGCGGAGGACGAATTCGGGGTTCAGCGCGCGACGGTTGCCGGAGTACTGCTGTGCGCGCGGCGGCCTGACCGGTGGCTGTCCAACGCGACGATCGCGGCGACCCGGTATCGCGGTACAGATCGGACGACCGGCCAGGTGGACGCGCAGGAAATCACCGGTCCGCTTCCGCGCCAGATCGCGGACGCAGTGACGTTCGCGGTGCGCAACATGCATGTCGCCGCCCGAAAGACTCCGATGCGGGTCGACATGCCACAGTACAGCGAGAAGGCGATCTTCGAGGCGGTGGTCAACGCGGCGGTGCATCGCGACTACTCCGTCCGGGGCAGCCGGATACGCTTGTCCATGTTCTCCGATCGCCTGGAGATCCAGTCGCCCGGGGCGCTGCCCAACACGCTGAGCGTGGAGAGCATGGCCGTGCGACAGGCGACGCGGAACCAGGCCATCGCCTCCCTGATGGGCCGGATGGGCGTGGGAGAGATCCCGGGGTCGGCGCACAGGCGCTATTTCATGGAGCGAAGAGGGGATGGCGTGCCCGCCATCGTCCGTGAGACTCGCGAGCTTTCCGGGCGGCCGCCCGAGTACCGGTTGATCGACGACGCGGAGGTTCTCCTGCGGATCCCCGCCGCACCGCAGGACGCAACCTCCTCGCACGAGACGGTAACCGTCATAGTCGGCGGTCGACCCCTGCCAGGAGCGGAAGTCCTGGCCCTGTTTCCGAACCGAACTTGGAAGCATGCGGTTGCGGACGAGCACGGCAAGGCCATGTTGGAGTTGTACGCGACCGAGCTGCCGATGACCGTGCTCTGCGCGGCACGGGGACATGCGGCCCGCCTGGTTCGGGAGTGGCTCCCCATCGCCGGCGCTCTCGCGATCGAACTAACCCCGTTGCCGGGGGGCGGAAGTGCCATCTTCCCCGAGGAGACGGGTCATTTGCCCGGCCTGAGGGGGCTTCTGAACCCCAAGCGCGACTCCCTGGATCGCACCTACCTGTATGCTTCGAACATCGCCATAGGCCAAGGCCGCCCGCAGCCCGTGTTTTTCGTCCCCGGCGAAGAACTTCAACTGACGGACTCGGACGGGAAGGCGCTGCTCGTGCGAATCGTCGAAATCGTGGGTCGTGCAGCGCTCGTGGAATACCGGGATCCGGAGCCGCGAGAGTAACGCGGAAATGGAGACCATCGATACGACCTTCCGGCGCCGCTGCATCGCTTCGCTCGAGCGGGCGCCAGGTACGCGGGTCACCAATCCCGCAGCTTCGCCGCGCTGCTCCCGGGACTGATCTCGGGCGAACTTCGGACGGGCGATGCGGAGTCGTTAGTTTCCAGCGTCTCCCGCGACGGATCATGATTTCACGCACGAGCGAGTGCCGCCTCAAGGAAACGGAGCCTGCCGAGTGACTGACACCCGCAAACCCCGCCCGGGCGGCGAGGTCGTCGTCTATGAGGGCCCGGACGGCGAGGTCGCGCTGGACGTGCGCCTGGAACAGGAGACCGTCTGGCTGACCCGAGAGCAGATGGCGGCAGTGTTTACCTCCACCACGGAGAACATCCGGCAGCACCTGCGGAACATCTTTGTTGACAGCGAGTTGGAGGAATCGGCAACTACCAAGGATTTCTTGGTAGTTCGATCCGAGGGGGACCGACGGGTCCAGCGGCGAATTCGACACTACAACCTCGACGCGATCATCTCGGTCGGTTACCGAACATTGCGGAATCAGGCCTGGTGGAAGACACGGGCCGCGCGGTCCTGGAACTCGTCACCCGCTACGCCGATACATGGCGGCTGCTGCTCGAATACGACGAGGATCGCCTCGAGGCGCCGGCAGGCACGCGGCCGCCGTCCGCCGCCCTCGACCACGAACAGGCAGTCGCGGCGATTGCGGACTTCAGGGCGGCACTGATCGCGCGCGGAGAAGCATCGGCCCTCTTCGGGAATCCCCGGGGCGAGGCGCTCGAAGGGATTCTCGGCAACGTCGAGCAGACCATGTTCGGAGAGCCCCTGTACCGAACCCGCGAGGAGAAGGCCGCGAACCTGCTCTACTTCCTGGTGAAGGACCATGTTGGTCCGTCTGATCGTGAACTTGCTGGCGGGGCCGGAGGGGTGAGCTCGTTTGCTGAATCCGAGGTCGAGACCGCCGCGCTGGAAACTGGTGGCGGAGCATGGGCTGACGACCGAGGAGGCGTATGTGCTGTGCTCGCTGGCGGGGGATCTGAAAACCTCTGGCAACCCGTAGCCAGAAAGGAAGACCAACGCTCGTGACAGACGCACTCTTGTCGGACAACCAGCGCAAGGCGGAGATCTCCCACGCCTTCCTCGCCGCACTGGCAGCGAGGGACGGGTACTCCATGCAGCGGGGTCCAGACCCCGATGTGGACAGCATCGACGCAACGATTCGGAGTGGAGCTACGTACCGCGAGGCGATCGACGTCCAGTTGAAGGCGACGGCTACCCCCGACGAGAAGGAGGATGGACTCCACTTTCGTCTGAAGCAGAAAAACTACAACGATCTGGTGAGCCCCCGAGCCGTACCCTTGCTACTTGTCGTCCTGGAACTCCCAACCGAGGAATCGAAGTGGGTGGTTTGCACACCCGAGCGGCTGATCATCAGGAGGTGTGGTTGGTGGCTCTCGCTCGCCGGGCAAGACCCGATGGATGCGGGATCCAGGACCATCGTGATACCTTCTTCACAGCGCATCGTGGCTCGGGGCTCGCACCGCTATTCGCGCAGGTCAGGGACGTATCAGCATGAACGGATTGACGAATGAGGTCACGCTGGCCAGGACTGTCGGCCTTCGCGCCGTCCATGCCTATCTGCGCACCAACGGCTGGGTCCGAGCCGACTCTGCGTGCCGGGACACGGCCGATGTCTACCTGTGGCCGGAGGACAATAGGGAGGCCGCGATCGTCCCCGCCTCGGAGGGGTATGCCGATTTCGGCACCCGAATCTACCAGATCGCGGAACAGATCGGCCGGATCGAAGGGCGACAAAGGTTGGCTGTACTCGCCGATCTCGGCGCCGAGTCGGATCTCGTGCGCGTGCGCCTCGCCAATGCGTGGCAGACAACACCGTCCGCCTCACTGATGGCGCGCAGCGCTTAAGCAGCAACGAAGAAGCTCCTGCTGGCTGCGGCGTGCTCGGCGGACCGGCCTCAGCGCATGTATAGGGCCGGGCGCAACAAGGCAGCGGGGGAGTACCTGGACCGGGTACGCTTAGGCCACACAGAGCCGGGCAGCTACATGATAAACCTCCTTTCGCCGGTGGCTCCTTCGCTCCGTGACCAGGGCACGCTACTGCCTGAAGAGCCATTTGAGCGCAAGGTCACGCGAAAGCTCGCCTCCGGTTTGCGGGCAGCCAGGCAGGCTATGGACCGAGTCAACCGGGGTGTCGCCGACATTGGCGAGTTCGAGAGTCGGTTGGGCGAGGGCATCAGTGCGAATCTCTGCCAGTCTGTCGCAAAGCTCACCACGGCGGGGAAGGGTCTTGAGGTGTCTGTCAGCTGGGCCATGACGAGACCGGACCTGCAGGAGGCCGGAGAACGGGTCGCAGTCGCTTTTCGACCGCCAGATGTGGCTGTCCTTAACGAAGCAGCGCGGGTGCTCGCCGATCGCCAAGAACGTACCGACGAAGAGGTACAGGGGTACGTTTCGCGGCTGACTCGGGAAAAAACGGATCCGACAGGGACGGCTACCATCAAGGCTTTCGTTGACGGGAAGGTAGCTTCCGTCCAGGCAGTCTTCGATTCGACGGACTATGGAGAGATCACGCGTGCACACGAAGCGCGCCTGAGTGTGTCACTTGAAGGGGATCTTTGCCGTGAGGGGCAACGGTGGCATCTCCGAAATCCTCGCGCGGTCACCGTGATTGAGGATGAGGACGGGTAGGCGACCTGGCCGCGGGCACCCCTGCATGAAGGTGTACGTCAGCACGGCACATGTCGTATCTTGGGCTGCGACCCGGCCTTGCGAGTTCCTCCAAGGCGATGACCGAATGAAGACACGAGGAAGATGCCAGCCAAGAAGACCAACAGCGGCGCCACAACCGGCCACGAAGCCGAACTATGGGCCATGGCCGACGCCCTCCGCGGCTCGATGGATGCAGCCGAGTACAAGCACGTCGTGCTCGGCCTCATCTTCCTGAAGTACATCTCGGACGCCTTCGAAGAACGCCACGCGGCGGTGCTGGCCGAGTGGGGCGAAGAAGCCGCAGAGGACCGCGACGAATACATCGCCGAAAACATCTTCTGGGTGCCGCCGGAGGCCCGCTGGACCCACCTGAAGGCCCGGGCGAGGCAGCCGACAATTGGCCAGACCGTGGACCGGGCCATGACCGCGATCGAGCGCGACAACCCGGCGCTGAAGGAGGTGCTGCCGAAGGACTACGCGCGGCCCGCCCTGGACAAGCAGCGCCTCGGCCAGCTGATCGACATGGTCGGAAACATCCGCGTCGGGGATGCCGAAGCCCGCTCCCGCGACGTGCTCGGCCGCGTCTACGAGTACTTCCTCTCGCAGTTCGCGAGTGCCGAGGGCAAGAAGGGCGGCGAGTTCTACACTCCACGCTGCGTCGTCAAGCTGCTCGTCGAGATGCTGGAACCCTACCGGGGGCGAGTCTACGATCCGTGCTGCGGCTCCTCGGGCATGTTCGTGCAGTCGATCGAGTTCATTCGCGCCCACGCCAGCGGCAACGGAAACGGTGGCAACGGGCCCGGCGATATCTCGGTCTACGGCCAGGAGTCGAACTACACGACGTGGCGGCTCGCCAGGATGAACCTGGCCATACGCGGCATCGGCGGACAGATCGCCCACGGCAACACCTTCCACGACGACCGCCATCCGGACCTGAAGGCCGACTTCATCCTCGCCAATCCCCCGTTCAACATCTCGGACTGGGGAGGCGAGCGGCTGGTCGAGGACAAGCGCTGGCGCTACGGCGTCCCGCCCAAGGGGAACGCGAACTTCGCCTGGGTGCAGCACATGGTCCATCATCTGGCACCGAAGGGGGTAGCGGGGTTCGTGCTGGCCAACGGATCGATGTCGTCGAATCAGTCCGGCGAGGGCGAGATCCGGAAGAGCCTGGTCGAGGCGGAACTGGTCGACTGCATGGTCGCCATGCCGGGCCAACTCTTCTACTCAACCCAGATTCCCGTCTGCCTGTGGTTCCTGGCGCGAGGGCGCCGGCGGCGCGGAGAGATCCTGTTCATCGACGCGAGGAAGCTTGGCCGGATGGTGGACCGGACGCACCGCGAACTGACCGGCGACGACATTGCCCGGATCGCGGACACCTATCACGCCTGGCGGACGGGGGAGGAGGGAGACGGCTACGCAGATGTTCCCGGGTTCTGCAAGAGTGTCGCGCTGGACGAGGTGCGCAAGCACGGCCATGTCCTGACTCCCGGCCGGTACGTCGGTGTGGAGCCGCAGGAGGATGACGGCGAGCCGTTCGAGGACAAGATGAAGCGGCTGGTGGCTGCACTTCGCGGACAACAGGCCGAAGGAGCCCGGCTCGATGCCGCGATTGGCGAGAACCTGAAGGCGCTGGGATTCGGAGGGAAGGGACCGTGAGCAATGCGGACGAACGGCGCTGGCAGCAGCGGCTCGACACTTTCGGGACGGCGCTCGCGCAACTCACGAAGGCCTGCGACCGGGAGGGGTACGACTACCTGGAACTAGCCGGACTGATCAAGACGTTCGAGTTCAGTTTCGAGCTCTCCTGGAAGGTGCTCAAGGATCTCCTCTTCTACGAGGGCCATGACGTGAAGGCCCCGCGCGCGGTGATCCGGAAGAGCTTCGAGGTGGACTACATCGACGAGAGCGACTGTGAGACCCTGCTCGACGCGCTGGACAAGCGCAACCTATTGAGCCATGCCTATTTGCTCGACGTGGCGCAGGAGGCGGAGACGCTGATCAAGGAACGCTACCACCCTGCGCTGCTACGACTCCACCAGACTCTGGACACCAGACGAACGAGATGACGGACGGCCTCAAGGACGCGCACCGCGAGGCGATCATCGCCGTGATCGCGGCCAACGACCGCGTCGAACGGGCCGTGCTGTTCGGATCCAGGGCAACCGGTACGAACACTGTGACCTCCGACGTGGACATCGCGCTGTTCGGCGACCGGCTGACGTTGACTCATCGGGCGCGGCTCACCGCGGCGTTGGAAGAGATTCCGATGGCGCAGACGGTGGATCTCCTGCTGTACGATTCGATACAAGATCGAGCGTTGCGGGAACATATCCGGAACGAGGGCGTCGAGTGGTACCGCCGCCTGAACACCTCCGAGGCCAAGCCGCACCTGGAGGACGAGGACAACGGTACTACGATCACACTGGAAGGGGTCCATAACCGTCAATGGTCCACCGTCCAACTCGGTGAGGTTGCGAACTTGCTGACCGGCTTCCCGTTTAGGAGCGACAAGTATGTAAGTGATCCCGAAGCACCGCGCCTACTTCGAGGTGCCAACATCGCTCAAGGAATCCTTCGATGGGATGCGGCCAAGCGATGGCCACAAGAAGCCAATGAGCACTTGGCCCCCTATTGGCTTCGCAAAGGTGATGTGGTCATTGCGATGGATCGTCCATGGATCGAAGCAGGCCTGAAATCATCCTCGGTCAGAGAAACGGACCTCCCTTCCTTACTCGTGCAACGGGTGGCTAGGCTGCGAGGTAGCGATCGCCTCGATACCCGGTTCTTGAGCTATGTGATCGGCTGTCATGATTTCGCCCAACACATTCTTTCGGTGCAAACTGGCACTGCCGTTCCGCACATCAGTGCTCAGCAGATCAAGGAATTTGAGTTTCTGCTACCACACGTCCATGAACAACGCGCCATCGCCCACATCCTCGGCACCCTGGACGACAAGATCGAGCTGAACCGGCGGATGAACGAGACGCTGGACGCGATGGCGCGGGCGTTGTTCAAGTCCTGGTTCGTCGATTTTGATCCGGTGCGGGCGAAGATGGAGGGCCGGGACACGGGTTTGCCGCGAGACATCCCCGACCTGTTCCCCGACCGGCTCGTGGATTCCGAGATGGGCGAGATACCGGAGGGATGGACGGTCTTCCGGTTGGATCACCTAGCCAGTCACCATACGAAATCCACCTCGCCCTACCGTTTTCCCGAATTGGAGTACGAGCACTTCAGCATTCCGGCTTTTGGCGCCGGCCAGCGCCCTGCTATCGAACCGGGAGGGGCCATTCGGAGCAACAAGACCGTCGTACCGGAGGATGCAGTCCTCCTATCTAAACTGAATCCAAGAATCGCACGTGTCTGGGTGCCAGACGACGGTTCCGACCGACCTCAGATATGCTCGACAGAGTTTCTCGTGTTCACGGCACGATCGCCTGGCAACAGGAGTCTCCTTTTTGCCCTGTTCGCGGATCAGCGCTTCCGCGGCCTGCTGAAGTCCTTGGTGACTGGAACGTCAACGAGCCACCAGCGCGTCCCACCTAGGGTGTTGAAGGCCCAGGAGGTCCTGGCCGGGACCCCGAGAGCCTTCGCTGTGTTCGGTGACGCCGTCGGCGACATGCTGCGACGAATCCTGAAGAACCGGTCTGAAGCTGCTACCCTCGCCGCTCTCCGCGACACGCTACTCCCTCAACTCATCTCCGGCGAACTACGGGTGCACGCTGCCGAGAAGTTGCTCGGGAGAGCCAAATGATCCGGATTGATCGCATATCGCGTCTCCGCAGTTGTGGCATCTTCCGGAACTTCACATGGCCCTCAGACCTGCCGGGATTCGGACGGTACAACGTAGTCTACGGCTGGAATGGTACGGGCAAGACGACACTGAGCCGGCTGTTTCGGGACCTTGAGGTCGCCCGAGCGCCGACGATGGGAGAGGCCGTGCTGCACATCAACGGCAACGATGTGCCCGGCGAGAGCTTCCCGCAATCGACGCTGCACGTCCGGGTGTTCAACCGGGACTTCATCGAGGAAAACGTGTTTCCTGTAGAGGGCGGTGACATGCCGCCCATTCTCGTGTTGGGCGCGGAGAGTGTCGAGAAACAGAGAATGGTTGAGCGCCTAAAGCGGGATCGCGCGACGGTCGTAGCCACACTCGCGTCGGCGCGTTCCTCGGAACAGGCAGCCCAGGACAAGATCGACCGATTCTGCATCGACCGTGCGAAACTCATCAAGAGCGACCTTCGGACGAGCGGTCAGAACCCGTACAACAACTACACCAAGACCAGTTTCCTGAATGACGCAAACGAGATGGTTGGCGCCAGTGACAGCACTATTCACCGCCTGACCGACGCCGATCACGATATACTGCTCGCCCGGCATAAGGGGGCATCGAAACCGCGAGTAGCGGAACTCTCCTATGCTCTGCCGGATTTCAACGCGATTGTGGACCGAGTGCTGGAACTCCTGACGACAACGGTTGTTTCAGCGGCGATTGACACATTGAAGTGCGATTCCACGCTTGCCGACTGGACCCGTCAAGGTCTGACGTTGCACCGGGACAAATGCGCCGAACAGTGCCTATTCTGTGACCAATCGATGCCAGAACAGCGTTTGGATGCACTTCAGGCACATTTCAACGTCGCGTACGTGCGGTTGATTCAGCGCATCGACCACGAGATCCAACAGCTAGAGACCGAATCTGAGGCATCGGAGGCAATCCAGATACCGCCCGCAGCGGCCCTCTACGCCCATCTCGTCCCAGAATTCCAGTCATCTGAGCGCAGCCTGAGGGAAGCATTGGTTGCGGCGCGCGGGTTCCTTACCGCAGCGGTTCACACGTTGGAAGACAAGAAGCGTCGGGCATTTGAGGAAATCACGCTGGAGCTCGAGACACAGCCTGTAGATGGGGACGTGGTGAAAAGACTGAACGCGGTGATTGGAGAGCATAATGGGGAATGCGATGCCTTCGAGACCGGAGGTGAAGAGGCCCGGAGCCGGTTGGCCAGACACATGATCGCCACCGAGCTGGAGGAGTTCATTGGGCTACGCGACGCAGCCGCCCGTGCGACCGCCGATTGGCGGAGGATGAAGCAAGAGGTGCGGCGCTTGGATGATCAGATCGCCAAGCTGGAACGCGAGATTGTCGAGCATCGGCAACCCGCCGAGGATCTCAACGAGGATCTCCGGAAGTACCTCGGTCATAGCGAGCTATGCCTCGATATCAAGGAAACCGGCTACACCATCACACGCGACGGCGTGTCAGCACGCACTGTGAGCGAGGGAGAAACTACCGCGATCGCCCTCTTGTACTTCCTGAAGTCCCTACAGGACCGGCGATTTGAACTTGCGCATGGCGTCGTCGTGCTGGACGATCCGGTGTCGAGTCTCGATGCGAACGCGTTGTTCCTGGCTTTCGGCTTCATTCGGGAACACGCTGGAGACGCGGGCCAGCTGTTCGTCTTGACCCACAACTTCTCCTTCTTCCGACAGGTTCACAATTGGTTTCGACACCTGAATCGGAGGGGACGGAAGGGCGCAAGCAACCGCCCTGCTCAATTCTTCATGCTCGAATCTGCACAGGAGGACAATGTACGGCGTAGCGTCATTCGGGGGCTGGATCCTCTGCTTGCTGAGTATGAGTCGGAGTACCAGTATCTATTCGCCCGCATTCATGAAGCGGCAACTGCGTCGGCGTCGAAGGATCTTGAGGGGAACTATGCCCTTCCAAACATGGCCAGGCGCATGTTGGAAGCCTTTCTTGCGTTCCGTCAGCCGCAGGTTTCTGGGGGACTGTGGCAGAAGATGAAAGAAGTGTCGTTCGACGAAGCGAAGAAGCATCGGATTCTCCGGATTCCTGCACACGCACTCACACAGCATTGCCGTGGGCGAGCCGGAGCATGACTTGACGGCGCTCGCAGAGGGACCGTCCGTGCTCAACGACCTGTTGGGGATGATGGAGTCGGAGGACAGGAAGCACTTCGCGGCAATGGTGAAACTCGTAGCCCCGTCGGCGGATTCCCGGGGAGGTGGGAGATGAGCGACCTCAGCATGCCCTGCATCAACGCTTACGGGATGCTCAGGCGGGCGGGGGCGAGAATCGGCTTGGGATCCGGCACCGAGGCAGCCTGATGACGACCTTTACCGAGTCGGAGGTCGAGGCCGCCACGCTCGAATGGTTGGAGAGCCTTGGGTGGATGGTGTCCCACGGTCCGAACATCGCCCCGCATGCTGCCGACACGGAGCGTGCAGACTACAGCGAAATCGTTCTGGAACAGCGCCTGCGCGACGCCTTGGCTCGGCTGAACCCGGCCCTACCCGCCGACGCCCTGGACGACGCGTGCCGCAAGCTCACCCGTCCTGACGGCTCCACACTGGAAGCCCGCAACCGCGCCTTCCACCGCATGCTCGTGGACGGCGTGACAGTCGAGTACCGGACCATCGGCGGCACCCTGCGCGGAGCCCAAGTCTCCATCCTCGACTACGCCAACCCCGACAACAACGACTGGCTGGCGGTCAACCAGTTCACCGTCGTCGAAGGGGAGCACCAGCGGCGACCGGACATCGTGCTGTTCGTCAACGGCCTTCCGCTCGGCCTGATCGAGCTCAAGAACCCGGCGGACGAGAAGGCCACGGTGTGGACGGCCTGGCAGCAGATCCAGACCTACAGGGTCGAGCTCTCGGACCTGTTCTCCTTCAACGCCGCGCTCATCGCTTCGGACGGAGTCGACGCGCGCATGGGCACGCTCACCGCCGGGCGCGAGTGGTTCAAGCCGTGGCGGACGATCGACGGCGAGACGCTGGCCGGCCCGCATCTGCCCCAGCTGCAGGTGATGATCGAGGGGATATGCGAGCGGGAGCGGTTCCTGACGCTGGTCCGGGACTTCATCGTGTTCGAGGACGACGGCAGCGGTAAGCTGGCCAAGAAGATGGCGGGGTATCACCAGTTCCACGCGGTAGAGACTGCGGTGCAGGAGACGCTGCGCGCGGCGGCGCTGCGGCAGGAGCTGCAGCGGGTCGCCGAGCCGGGCAGGCGGTACGAGATCGGCAGAAAGCCGGGCGGCTATCCCGGTGATCGGCGGATCGGTGTCGTCTGGCACACCCAGGGCTCGGGCAAGAGCCTGACCATGGCCTTCTACGCCGGACGGATCATCCGCGAGCCGGCGATGGAGAACCCGACGATCGTCATGCTGACGGACCGAAACGACCTCGACGACCAGCTCTTCGGGACGTTCTCCCGCTGCCGGGACCTGCTGCGGCAGCCGCCGACCCAGGCCGGGAGCCGTGCCGACCTGCGCGCCAAGCTGGCGGTCGAGTCGGGCGGTGTGGTGTTCACCACGATCCAGAAGTTCTTTCCGGAAGAAAAGGGCGACCGGCATCCGGAATTGTCGAGGCGCCGGAACATCGTGGTGATCGCCGACGAGGCGCACCGCAGCCAGTACGACTTCATCGACGGCTACGCCCGCCACATGCGCGACGCGCTCCCCAACGCGTCGTTCATCGGCTTCACCGGCACGCCGATCGAGCTGGAGGACGCCAACACGCGGGCGGTGTTCGGTGATTACATCAGCGTCTACGACATCGAGCGAGCCGTCGAGGACCGCGCCACCGTGCCGATCTACTACGAGAGCCGGCTGGCCAAGCTGACACTGGACGAGGCCGAGCGGCCCAAGATCGATCCCGACTTCGAGGACGTCACCGAAGGCGAGGAAATCGAGCGCAAGGAGAAGTTGAAGACCAAGTGGGCGCAGCTCGAGGCCGTCGCCGGAGCCGGACCGCGTCTCAAGCTCATCGCCCAGGACATCGTCTCGCATTTCGACCGTCGCATCGAGGCCATGGACGGCAAGGCGATGATCGTCTGCATGAGCCGCCGCATCTGCATCGACCTCTACCGCGAGCTGACTCGCCTGCGGCCCGACTGGCATCACGAGGATGACGACGGAGGCCCTATCAAGGTCGTGATGACCGGCAGCGCATCGGATCCTCCCGACTGGCAGCCGCACATCCGCAACAAGTCGCGCCGCGAGATGCTCGCAAAGCGGTTCCGCGATCCCGGCGATCCCCTTCAGGTCGTACTCGTGCGGGACATGTGGCTGACCGGCTTCGACGCGCCGAGCCTGCACACCATGTACGTCGACAAGCCGATGCGCGGCCACGGCTGATGCAGGCGATCGCGCGGGTGAACCGGGTCTTCCGGGACAAGCCGGGCGGCCTGGTCGTCGACTACCTCGGGCTCGCACACGAACTCAAGCGGGCTCTCGCGACCTACACCGAGAGCGGGGGCACGGGCAAGACCACTGTGGATCAGGCCGAAGCGGTGGCGGTGATGCTGGAGAAGTACGAGGTGTGCTGCGGGCTGTTCCACGGCTTCGACTATTCCGGGTGGGTCGACGGCAAGCCGACTGAGCGTGTGGGCCTGCTGCCGGGGGCGCAGGAACACATTCTCGCGCAGGAAGACGGCAAGGAGCGCTGTCTGCGGGCCGTGCGCGAACTCTCGCAGGCTTTCGCGCTCGCCGTCCCTCACGAGGAGGCGATGCGGATCCGCGACGACGTGGCGTTCTTTCAAGCCGTCCGGGCGGTGCTGGCCAAGCGCGCCGGGGGGGAGGCGCGTCCCGAGGAGGAGCTGGACTACGCCATTCGCCAGATTGTCTCGCGGGCCGTCGCCTCGGAAGGCGTCGTCGACATTTTCGCCGCTGCTGGTCTTGAGAAGCCCGATGTCTCGATCCTGTCCGAGGAATTCCTGGCCGAAGTGCGGGGCATGAAGCAGCGCAACCTGGCGGTCGAACTGCTTCAGAAGCTGCTCAAGGGGGAACTGGCCGTGCGCAGGCGAAAGAATGTCGTCCAGGCGCGATCCTTTGCCGAGATGTTGGAGCAGACTGTCCACCGTTACGTGAACCGGGCCATCGAGGCCGCGCAGGTCATCGAGGAGCTGATTCAGCTTGCCCGCGAGATGCGCGAAGCGAATGAGCGTGGGGAGGAGTTGGGGCTCTCCGAGGACGAGCTGGCCTTCTACGATGCGCTCGAGACGAACGACAGCGCCGTGCAGGTGCTGGGGGACGAGACGCTGCGGGATATCGCTCGTGAGCTGGTCGAGACCGTGCGGAAGAACGTCAGGATCGACTGGACGCTGCGTGAGAATGTCCGGGCGAACCTGCGGCGGTTGGTCAAGCGGATCCTGCGGAAGCATGGGTACCCGCCCGACAAGCAGGAGAAGGCGACGCGGACGGTGCTGGAACAGGCTGAGGTGCTGTCGGGTGGGTGGGCGGTATGACACGGGACCGGTTGCGACGGATACTTGGGACGCCGCCAACACACCCTCTAACCGAGCAGGTTATCGAAAAATGACCGCCATACTATCCAAGCCCATCGACCAGATCACTGCCGCTGATGTCAGATCTCTGGTGACTTCGCGCGTTCCCGAGGGTGAGCGAATGGAGTTCAAGAGGGAGCTGCCTGCGAAAGGGACGAGCAACCGAGATCCGTGGATGCTTGGTCAGATGAAGATCGGCGGTCACGCCAAAGACCAGATCCTCAAGGAGGTAGTTTCTTTCGCCAACGCATACGGTGGTGTGCTCGTCCTGGGCATTGAGGAGGATAAGAACGCGACGCCTCCCGTGGCCAAAGGCCATCTGCGCGATTCCCAAGTGTGAGGAGTTGGCTGAACGATTGCGGCTCATCTTCCGTGATCGGGTGGAGCCGCAACTACCTTCGTGTGACATTCTCGCAGTGGTCACCAGCGGAGCGGATGCTGGGGTCGTAGTGTTCAGGGTCCCTGGCGGGTCGCGGCTAGCGCCGCATCGCATCAAAGGAACGTGGATATGTCCCGTCCGTCGATGGGACCGAAGCGAGGAAATGTCGATGCGAGAGATCCAAGACATGACGCTGAACGTCACCCGGGGCCTCGAACGGTTAGACAAGAAGCTGCGAGAGCGAGCGGCCAGGTTTGAGCATGAGTTCGAGCGACTTACGTCGCCGGACGATGCTTATGGAATACGTATCACGGCTGTGCCTGTTGGAGACGACATCCGTCTCCCGACGATATGTCGCCCGTACTTCAAACTCGTTGAAGGGCTCAATACACCAAGCGTTAGGGTCACTCGACAATTGCCGGACCAGGAACCGACGGTCGTTGATGGATTAGGAAACCTCCACAGCGTTGGCCATTCTGGGTGGAACCCTCAGCTTCGCGCAGCAAGAAGTCGCCCACGACACGGCTTCACTGAGTTCACATACCAATCCTACCTTGAGCTTCATTGTGATGGATTGGTGGAGTTCGGCTGGTTGGCTGTGATTGAGGATTTGAACAAAGAGCCGCTGTATTCGGATTATGCCGTTCGGGAGCTTGCGAACGTGATCTGCTGGGCTGACACCCTGCGCCGTTACGCTGATGTTGGGCGAGTGGAATACGCTGTACGGGTCGCTGTGCACGTTACAGGCGAAAGGGTTCTTGTGCTGCCAGGAACGAGCCGCCCCTGGGCCTTTGGGAGAGGCGAGTCGGCGGGACAGCTCTCGCGCGGCGTGACTGCGTTGCCGAAGTATTCGGTAGATGAGGTTTCGGATGCCGCAGCACTGCTGTCTATGCTTGAAAACGACCTGTGCAACGCCGGGGGGAAGGCTTTTGCTGATGACGCCTTTGGTACGCTCCAGATCCACTACGAGGATGGCTAAGAGCGCTACTTGCGCGGTCAAGTCAACTGCGCGACCGGCCGCTGCGAGGTCCCCGTATTGATCACAGGACCCATCCCCCTGAGGCAAATGGCCGACGCGCACGGAGCGCTCGTAGGGTGTATTGGCGCTACCGCGGCACCATATGGCGCGCCGGAACGTCCTCCCGCCCTCAGCGTCCACTTCGTACCTGCGCAAGCTCGTAGCTCGCCTGCATCCGCATCCAGTGATCGGCCGTGCCCCAGTCGAGGGCCTCCAACGCGAGCGCCATGTTCGCCGACACGCCCGCCTTGCCGTTCAGCAGTCGCGACAGAGTCCCCCGCTCGCACCCCAGTCGGGATCCCGTCTCGGTCACGTTCCAGCCACCTTCGTCCATGCTCTCGCGGACCAGTTTGCCCAGGTGCGGAGGGTTCAGCATCAGACCCACGCACTCACTTCCCGACCCGTTGGTGAAGCTTTTCTTCCTTCCATCAGTAGTAGTCTCGACCAAGGTCCCCATCGAAAGCCTCACTCCACTGCAATCCCCACACCGTAAAGATAACATTACCGATTGTCATGTTTACTTTACACGTCGCATCTGTCGGCCTCCGCTCTTCGTTGCCTTTCGGACGAAGAGCACTACTATTCGTCGTTCAAGCTCCCGCAAGGAGGAATGGAAGATGAAGAAAAGCCAACTCCTGGGCCTCATCCTCTGGCGCGCCGGCATCCTCCTCGTCGCCGCCTATTTCCTCTTCCTCGCGCTCCGCTTTGCTCTCCGCATCACCGACCCCATGCTCGAAGTCGGAGTGACCCTCGTTCTCGCCGGCGGCCTCTTCGTCCTGGTTTCCGTCGTCCGGGAGCAGATCGAAGACGCCCGCAAAGTTAGGAGCTATGAATAGTGACCCGCCTGCTGCGCATCATCGGTTTCCTGCTCATCGGCTCCGGTGCGCTGGTCCTTCTTGTCTGGATGATTCGGCCGCTTCGCGCTATCTGGCCGTGGCTCATTGGATTGCCCCTTGCCATCCAGATCGGATTCGGAGTGGCCGCACTGGGTCTGGTTGTTGTCATGGGGTCGCTTATCGCGGAAAGAATCGAGGAGCGGGAGGCGGACCGAAAGCTCCTGGAGGATCGCCCCGAATCCTCTTCCCGCTCGGAGTAGTCGCTGTTTCGTAAACCAGTCACCGCAAGCCAAAGGAGCAAAGAATGATCGTTGTCAACACCGAGACCATCCCGGGTCACCAGGTCGTGGAAGCGCTCGGCGTCGTTCGCGGAAGCACCATTCGCGCCAAGCACATCGGTAGCGACATCATGGCCAGCCTGCGAAACATCGTCGGTGGAGAGGTCAAGGAGTACACCGAGATGCTGATCGAGACGAGGAACGAGAGTCTTTACCGGATGAAGCAGGAGGCGGAACCGCTCGGAGCCGACGCGGTGGTGAATCTGCGCTTCACCACGTCCCAGGTCATGGCCGGAGCCGCCGAATTGCTGGCGTACGGGACCGCGGTAAGGATCAAGTAGCCAACACGAGTAGTGTGCGTGAAGCCAGGCGGTGTGATGTGGTCATCGCCGCCCCCGCCGGCCCACCGCCATCTCCACCAGGCGCCGCAACTCCGCGATCGGGTCCTCGTGGTCGTCGACCTGGAGGCGCAACACGACATCGTTGTTGAGCCAGACACCGCCGTCCTCCTGCACGATGAGTATCGCCGCCGATTGCATGCCGCGCCTGTCGCCGCCCGCCGCCTGGCCCGCTTCGAGCGCAGCCTGCAACCGCAACGAGAGGTGTCCATCCGTCGACTCGAACGCCTCGACCATGCCGTCGACCACCGCGGGGCCGGCCAGGATGTTGCCCTGTGCGGAGCAGTACTCGCCGATGCGGTGGCCCGCCCAGTCGCTGGCGCGGGGGCCGGTGTGGGTCGCTACCTCGCCGCGGGCGTTCATGATCGAGAACTGGCGGCCTTCCTTCGTCCAGCGCTCCGGGTCCGGATCGGGGTCGCGGGCGAGGATCTCCCGCACTGCGTCGGCGGGGGAGTACCCCTCGCGCAGCAGCGCCAGCGCCTGGGGACCGTAGCTGACGTCCACGATCGCCTGCGTGGCCACCACGCCGACGCCGGCCTCGCCCCAGATGACACCGTTCCCCACGGAGAAGACGCGCGACTGCACCGCGACCCCCACTTCACCCGTCTCGGGGTCGTAGCCCACGATCGAGAACGTCCCCACGGGCTGCCATCTGGGCGCATCCTGGGCGAGGATGGGTGGAGTTGGCATCGAACGGAGATTGGGGTCCGCCGGCACCGTGTCCGCGGCCGCCGGCCGCGCGCCTGCCGAATCCGTCGGCTCTGCGCCTGCCGAATCCGTCGGCTCCGCGTCCGCCGGCTCCGGCCCGCCGGCCTCCCCAATGTTCACGGGGGTGCGGATCATCGCCCGATCCGAGAGCGTGCGGATGTTGGGCGCCAACTCGGGGGGGCGGGTGAAGTAGTGCTCGCCGACCAGCTCGCCGGGCCGCAGGTGATGCTCGACCACGGTGAAGCTCAGCCGCGGGTCGCCGGGGGGCCGGATGAAGTCGAGCATCAGTCCGCCTTCGGGGGGCGCACCCCAGTGAACCAACTGGGCGGGCGACTCGCTGCCTGCGGGAAGCAGCTCGCCGTTTACCGCCGCGAGCCGTGGCCCGTCTTCAGGGATGGAGAACGACATCCGCTCGGCGCCGATCGCCGATGTGACCGCGACGCGCAGCACATCGCCGGGGAGGTTGGCGTCTTCGACGACCGTGACGGTGGGGGGAGGAAGGTCGACCGGGTCGGCGGGCGTGAAGACGTACCGGTAGCCTTGCCGGGCGAAGGTGGCCGGGGGATCGGCGTCGGCAGCCGCGAAGGGGCCTACAGCCGCGGCGGCCCACGCGACGCCCGGGTCGGAGGCGTCGCGGTAGCGGTCGGTGCCCCAGTAGGCGGTGCCGGTCTCCCGGTCCAGCATGTAGACCAGCGTTGAGGGCGCGGGCCGGTCGGGCGAGGGCGTAGCGGTCGACATCCCGACCGCCAGGAAGGCGCCGGCTGCGAGCAGGCCCGCGACGGGAGCCCACCACCCGTTCGGTTCACGCACCGCGTCGAGGGCGGGGAGCAGCATCACGAAGCCCAATCCGATGAGGATCGCCAGAACAGCGGCCCAGGCGAGCCCCATCGCCGCCCACACGCCTTCGGTGAGCGGGGTGAGGACGACGAGAATGGGAACGGCCGCCACCACCACCACAATCCAGCGCACAATCCCCATGCGCTGGTTGCGCGGCAACCCGGCGACTGCCAGCGCTGCCACACATCCCGCGATTGCCGGCCACTGGAAGTTCATCGCCGCAAACGGAAACAGGACCGCTGCAGCCGCGGCGAGCGCCACCGGCACCAGGAGAGCGCCCACGAGCAACTCGGACACCGAGAACCACCTTCTCAGCACGCCCGCGATCACGCATGCCAACGTGAAGGCCGCGCAAACGATGGCCAGCACGTACCAGCCCTCCGAGTGGAACGCACCCGCGTGGAGTGCGCCGAGTTCGGGATGGGCGCCGCTGCGCCACTGGAAGAGCAGGTGGGCGATCCCCGCCACGAGGCCGAGATAGACAGCCGACGCGCCCAGGCCGGCGAGCACTCCGGCGAGCCGCGATCCGGCTTTGCGGCCCACCACGAACGCGAGCAGCCACGCAGCCACGGCTGCACCGCCCAGCACCCGGATCCAGAGCGGCCCGTAGGTCACCAGTCCGAAGAACGGAACGGAGATATAGCTGACGTCGGGCGCATCCACCTCCGTCAGGTCCGCGTTGCCGAAGTATTCCAGCATGGCCAGCGCGTGTTCGCCGTGGTGCTGCAGCGTCCCCTCCGAGAGGTTCTCGGGCGAATCGTAGACCTGGTGATAGACGTGCGCCCTGCCCGCGGCCGCGAAGTTCAGTCCCTGCTTGCCGGCTTCCTTGAAGGGCGTGAAGTCGGTGTCGTTGGGCATGCGCTGGTAGAGCTCGTAGCTGATCGAATTCGCGGCGGGGTAGGGGTCCGCCTGGCGTAGCGCATCGATGACCCACCCGTTGTTGGCTCCGGTCTCGAACATCATCGAGGGACCGCCGCCGCCCCGCATTTCGATCGACACCACCAGCGCCACATCCTCCATCCAGGGATGCAGTTCGACGAACGTCTCCGCGCCCTCCAGCCCGAGTTCCTCGGCGTCCGTGATGAGGACGATCAGGTCGTTGCGGAGCGGCTCCCGGGCACCCAGGGCGCGCACCGTCTCCAGGATGGTGACCACGCCGGCACCGTCGTCACCCGCACCCAGTGATATCTCGCGGCTGTCGTAGTGGGCGGTGACGAGGACGGCCGCGCCGCCGGGCTCGGTTCCGGGAATCCGGGCGAGGACATTGCGAACCGTGACGGCCGTGGTGGATGTCTCCAGAAACGAGGTGGCCGTCTGGACGGACGGGGCGTGGCCGAGCGCGCCGAGCCGGTCGATCAGGTAGTCGCGCGTGCGGGCGTGATTGGGAGAACCGGGGGGCCGCGCCTCGGAGGCGATCCGCGCGAGGTGGGACATGGCCCGCGCCGAGGAGAACACCGAGTCGGGGGCGCTGGCCGGGACGGGCGACGGAATGGTTCGATAGGAACTCGAGAACCAGGCCGTGATGAGGAGGAGGAAAAGGGTCGCCGGGCCGCGCAGGCCGCCCCAGGGCGGGGGGGTGGGGGCCTTGGCGGGGGTGGGGGCCGCAGCCGGAGCGGCCGCAGCGGCTGCGGCGGCCGCCCGCTTGCGGGATGCCCGCTTCTCAGCACGCTTCGCCTTCCAGCCCGACTTCCGCTTTTTCGACGCACGATCCTCTGGCGCCCCGGTCGCTGCCTGACCCGCCCCGCCCCGCGACGCCGTGGCCGCCCCGGGTTCCTTCGCCGGCGCCGCTCCCGGACCCGCGTCGCGCCCGCCCGTTCGCCGCCCGCCGGCCGCAGGAGGTGCCCCGGCTGAGGGACCCTCCGCCGCCCCAGCCTTCCCACCCTCCTCTTTCCGCCCGGCCGCCTCCTCCGCGATCTCCCGCTCCAGCTCCTCGATCTCGTCTTCGCTGATGCCCAGCTCCGCGAACGACGGAATCTTCGGCAGCTTGTCGTCACCCATCTGCGACTCCTAAATCGGACCTTCCTCCCAGGGTCCCCAAAGTGCATAGGTTGCACTGGGCACGGGCCCTCCGATCTCGCGATCACCCTGTACGTTGAAGAATAGCACCCGCCCGTCGGGGCTGAAGCACGAGCCCGCGAATTCACCCGGCTGGCGTTCCCCCTCGGCATGCGGCGCCCTTATCAGGTTCACGATCCGGCCTTCCCGGTCGAGTCCGCGCACATATTGTTCGCCGCTGGCGTCCTCGCACATCACCAGTCCGCCCCTCGGGCTCAGCACGATGTTGTCGGGGCCCTCCAGCACCTCGCTCGACGGCGACTCGAAGACGAGCCTGAGCTCGCCCGTCTCGCCGGATACCGGCCTGTAGTGGAAGACCTGTCCCGCCAACGCGTCGCCCCCGTTCGTAGACACGATGTAGATCCCACCGTCCCCGTGGAAGGCCCCCTCGAGGCGCGCGAAACGCGCCGCACCCTTGCGCAGGCCCTGTTGAAAGACGGCCAATTGGTTGTCTCCAGTCTCCGGCGGATCCGGATCGTCGATGTCCACCCAATGGACCTGGTGCACCATCTCCGGAGACTGGCCGCGGGCGGTCAGGTAGCCGGGGTGCCCCGTCACCGCCATCATCTGAAGCCGCCCCCCGGCCGCGAGGACGCCCGGCTGGTCGGGAATGAAGCGGTAGAGGCCCGACCCCGGGAGCCGGCCCGGTACGTACCACGTGTCCTCGGTCTCGTAGACGATCCCCGTCTCCGGATCGACCGCGACCGCCTCGTGGATGAAACGGCCCATGGCGCGGAGAGGCACCGGATCCACCGGGCCAGTCGCGTCTGCGGGAACTTCGAAGATGTATCCGTGCGGCTCATCGAACCCCGCCTCCACGCCCGAAGTGATCTCCTCGCAGGAGAGCCAGCTGCCCCAGGGAGTCGGACCTCCGGCGCAGTTCACGCGGGTGCCCGCGAGCGACACGAACTCGTCGATGAGTTCGATTCGGAGGTCGCCGCCCACTTCGGAGATGCTCACCTCGAGCGAAGTGGTGCCGCCGCTCCCCTTGGCGTCGTAGGCCGGCTGGCCGATCGGTACCGCCGTGTCCGCCCCGTCGACCATCTCGTGGTTGCGGATCAGGCGAATGTTGCCGTTCGGAAGGGGAAACGTGGCCATGCCATCGAAGGCGTTGGGGACGGTCAGCCCTTCGCGCACCGACGAGGCGACCCCGCCGGAGCCCAGGCGCACGCAGCGGAAGCTCTCCGGGATCTCGAGTTCGGGGCAGTCGGCGCTGCGGACGAGTTCGCCGTAAGGCTTGATCAGGAGGTCCCGTGGGTGACGGATCCTGCCGAAGGGCAGGCTCCAGGCGCTGAGTCCAGCCAGAGACGGCGTGAGCAACGCCCCGCCACTGGCGGTCGCGAACTGCTTGAGGAAGGCACGACGGGCTACTGACATGGATTTTCATTCTCCCGGTTGGGGGTTGGCCGGCGGCACCCGAAGCCTGCATCGACGTACGTTGGACGGGCAACCCCGGTGACAAAGTTGTTTCCTACCGTGCCCCCGCCTTCCAGCGATCGTAGCGCATCCTCAGGGTGATGACCGGGTTGGCGTTCTCGTCAGGCTGTATGTTCTCGTCGGTCACGTCGATGAACAGCGAGTACTCGCCGTCGTTGAAGGACTCGCCCTCGGGGTCGTCGGCGTCGGCCACCAGCAGGTACGCGACGTGGGAGGTCTTGCCGTCGCACGGAGCCTCCGGAATCGGCTCGGATTCGCAGGTGCAGCGGCCATCGCCACCGGCCGCGTCGGCAGCGGCCATCGCCGCCATGACCCGGTCGGCCATTGTGCCGCCCTCGGCCTTGAAGGCCTCGACCGCCAGGTGAACGACATCGTCGGACGCCAGGATGTTTCCCTGCACCGAGAAGTAGATCCCGCCCGCGGGGATGCTGTCCGCCACTGCCAGCGAAGACGGCCTGTTACTGCTCCCCGAATGGCCAGCGCAGCGCCCCCGGATATCGACGATTCCGAACTGGCGGCTGGCGAAGCGCGGATCCTCGGAGAGCATCTCGATGATCTCGTCAGGCGGAGTCCCCTTTTTCAGCTCGGCGTAGATGAGCTGCTGGTTGGCGCGGGTTCCGTCCACCCCGGCCTGTGCGGCGGCTACCCCCACGCCGGGCACCACGATGGCCTGAATATCCATGAGGCCCTGCGCTTCGAAAGCGGGAAAAAAACGACCCTGGGGCACGCATGTTGCGGACGCGATGATGACCTGCCCGGTTCGCGTGTCGATCGCGATCACGGACCAGGTTGCCGACAGTGCGGCGGGAGCGAGTGCCAGCACAAGCACCGTTGCCAGCAGCCGCTGGAAGACCGCTCGGGACTGCCGGGTGCGCCGAGGCAGGGTGCCGGCGCCAACGGGCCGGGCTTGCCGGCCGATGGGAGAACGGTTCATGATAGGCTCCAGTCTGGGGGTTCCTGCCAACATACGGAGAGTCGCTGTGTCTGACCAACTGAACCGCAGAGAATTCGTCGGCCGCACCTCGGCGCTCGCGGCCGGTGCGATGATCGTGCCGCGTCACGTGCTGGGCGGGCCGGGATACCAGGCTCCCTCGGACCAGCTCAACCTTGCCATCATCGGGGTCGGCGGGCAGGGGACCGAGAACGCGCAGGAGTTCGGAACCGAGCAGATCTCGGCGATCTGCGACGTGGACTTCGGAGTCGTCTACCGCCGGGTGCAGGAGCGGTTGGTGGATGGGCGGGGGAACCCGCGCGAGCGGGGCCACCGCTGGCGCGAACAGTTCCTTCAGACCCGCAAATACACGGACTTCCGGGAGCTGCTCGACCAGGAGGAGGATCTCGACGCCGTCCTGATCGCCACGCCCGACCACCTCCACGCCCCCATCGCCAAGGCGGCGATGCAGGCCGGCAAGCATGTCTACGTGGAAAAGCCGCTGGCCTTCACCCCCCACGAGTGCCGCGTCCTGGCCGATGTGGCCCAAAGCACCGGTGTGGTGACCCAGATGGGGAACCAGGGGCACTCGGGGGACGGCGCGCCGTTGATCAACGAGTGGATTCAGGCCGGCGTGGTCGGGGACGTCACCGAGGTGCATATCTGGACCAACCGGCCGATCTGGCCGCAGGGGATCCAGCGGCCCGGACCCTGGGAGGAAGGACTCAACCCCGGTTGGTACCAGCAGTGGCACCAGGGCGCGATCCTGTCGCTCGCGGCGGATCTGATGGACGCGGGTTACAAGATGCCGGTCGGGATGGAGTGGGACCTGTACCTCGGTCCGACCACCAAGGACATCCCCTACCACCCCGTCTACCACCCCTTCAACTGGCGCGGCTGGGTCGACTTCGGGGTCAGCGCGCTGGGAGACATGGGCGCGCACCTCGTCGATCACCCGTACTGGGCCCTGGGGCTGACCTACCCCACCGCCATCGAAGCCACTTCGACCCCCTGGGGCGGCCCGTCGGAAGACCCGGCCTCCTACCCGCTCGCCATGCGCGTGCACTACGAGTTCCCGGCCCGGCCCGGGATGCCGCCCGTGGACATGCATTGGTACGACGGCGGCCTGATGCCTCCCCGGCCGCCCACGCTCCCCGACGAGGTCCAGCTCAACCGCACGGGCGGCGTCATGTTCCTGGGGGACCGGGGGATCCTCATGCACGACACGTACGGCCGGAACCCCCGACTCTTCCCCGAGTCGCTCGCCGCCGCAGCGGAGTCGGTGCCGCAGACCTATCCACGCATCGAGGGGTCCCATCAGGCGAACTGGGTGCAGGCGTGCAAGGAGGGCGGCCAGGCGTCGAGCCCCTTCGACTACGCTGCGCGCCTCACTGAGGTCATGCTGCTCGGGGTCGTCGCGCTGCGCACCGGCCAGGGCCGGAAGATCCGCTACGACGCCGAGAACATGCGGGTCACCAACGTGGAGGAGGCGAACCGGTTCCTGACAAGGGAGTATCGGAGCGGCTGGGAGGTCTGAGGCTCGCCGGCAAGCAAGTGCCGTCACACGACGTCCTGGAAATTGTCCCGAGCGGGAAAATCCGGCGCCAAATGGCGCACAATATTCCCGAGCGGGACAATTCCTGGGACGCCTTGGAAACACGGCGGATCCGCCCGGCCAACACGGCGGATCGCAGTCCGCGGGGCCCGTACTCAACGCTTGCCTGCCGGGGCGCCGCCCCGGTTCAGGGCGCCGTCTCGCCCAGCACCTCCAGGAAGTCGTCGATTTCGTCGGCCGTGTTGTAGAAGTGCGGGCTGGCGCGCACCACGCCGGGTCGGTTGTCCACGATGATCCCACGCTGCGCGAGGTGGGCGACGGCGGGCGCGGGGTCGGGGTGACGAATCGTGATCACGGCGGAGCGGGCCGACGGCGTGTCGCTGACGCGCGGCGAGAATCCTGACGCCCGGCAACCGTCCACCAGCCGGTCGGTGAGCATGACATTGCGCGCCCGGATCGCTTCCATCCCGACTTCGTCGACGATCTCCTGGCCGCCGAGTGCGGTGTGCACGGTGGCGAGCGCGGGTGTGCCGAGTTCGAAGCGGCGGGCGTCCGCGTGGTAGCGGAAGTCGCCGGAATTGAATTCGAACTGGTCCTGGCTGGCGAACCAGCTCGTGATGGTGGGCTCCAGGGCGGGGATCAAGTCGTCGCGGACGTAGAGGTAGGCGAGGCCCGGCCCGCCGCATAGCCATTTGAGCGGGCCCGCCGTGTAGAAGTCGACGCCGGTGGCGGGAAGGTCGACGGGGACCTGGCCCGCGCCCTGATAGCCGTCGATGAGACTGTATGCGCCGGCTTGCCGGGCGATTTCGGCGACGGCGGCCAGGTCCTGGGTGGCGCCGGTTGTGAAGAACACGTGGCTGGTCGCGATCGCGAGCGTGCGGTCGTCCACGGCGTCGGCGAACTGCTGCGGGTCGATGTGTACGCCGTCCGGGCTCTTGAGCACGACCATCTCCGCCTCGGGGCGAACCTTCCACTGGTAGAGCAGGGTGGGGAAGTCCAACTCCGTTGTGACGATGCGGTTGCGTTTCGTCCAGTCGAGGCTCGAGGAGATCGAGGCCAGGCAGGCGGAGGTCGAGGGCATCAGCGCGACCGTTCCCGCCGGGGCGGCGAAGAGCGCCTCGATGCGCCCGCGCAGCTCGCCGAGCAGCCCCCACCAGTGTTCGTACCATGCCGATGCGCCATAATCGTGCCATTGAGCGACAAAATCGTGCAGCCGTTCCTCAGCGCGGTCGGAGAGCGCGCCGAGGGAGCACGAGTTGAGGTAGTTGCGGCGCTGCAGGATCGGGAAGGCGCTGCGGATCCGGTCGATGTTCATGGGGCGGGTCGCGTTGTCAATTGGCGGTCGTGCGTGTCGAGCGGGTAAGATACCGCCATGGTCGACATCAGGTCGCTGGATGGCAATGGCGCCATCGCACGGGCCCGCGCCCTCGGCTTCGAGATGGCCGGCGTGGTCACGCGGCGCGCCAGCCGTCACATGGCGCACTTCCGGGAGTGGCTCGAATCCGGACTGCACGGCACGATGGCCTACCTGGAATGCCCGGACGCCGTGCGGCGCCGCGGCAACCTCGACCTCACGCTGCCGGCATTCCGGAGCGCTCTGGTCGTTGCCCATTCCTACGCCGGCCCGCATCCCACCACCTCACCCGGCGACCCCTCCCGCGCAATCATCGCCCGCTACGCCCGCGGCCGCGACTACCACCACGTCATCGCCGAGCGACTGGAAGAGCTCGGGCACCGCCTCGAGCGTGCGGCGGGCCGCACCGTGCAGCGCAGCGCGTACGTCGACACGGGTCCCATCCTCGAACGGGAGCTGGCCGCGCTCGCCGGCCTGGGCTGGTTCGGCAAGAACACCATGCTGATCCACCCGCGGCGCGGGTCCTACTTCTTCCTCGGCGTCCTCCTCACCGACCTGCCGCTTGCGGCCTCCGCCCCATTCCGCGAGGACCATTGCGGCAGCTGCCGGCGCTGCCTGGACGCCTGCCCGACCGGCGCCCTCCTCGGGCGCGACGAGTCCGGCGCACCCGTGATGGACGCGACCCGCTGCATCTCGTACCTCACCATCGAACTGAGGGGGGCCATCCCGGAGGAGCTGCGGCCCGCGATCGGCAACCGCGTGTTCGGCTGCGACATCTGCCAGGAGGTCTGTCCCTGGAACGAAAAATTCGCGGCGCCGACGGCCGAGCCCGCCTACGCCCCCCGCTCCGACCTGGACGGCCCGTCGCTGATCGACCTCGCCACGCGGCTCCTCGACATGTCCGGCAAGGCATTCCTGCGCGAGTTCGCCGACTCGCCCCTCTCGCGGGCCCGTCGCAACGGCCTGCTGCGCAACGTCTGCGTCGCCCTCGGCAACTGGGGCGCCCCGCAGGCGGTCCCGGTGCTCGAACGCGCGCGGCACGACCGCTCGGCGCTGGTGCGGGAACACGCCCAGTGGGCGCTGGGGCGGATTCAGGCCCGATCTGGTCGTTTTCGACTACGACGAACTCTCCGCGCCGGCGACGATCATGGAACCTGACCTGTACCCGACCGGTATAGTACACGTGGTCGTCAACGGCCAGTTCACCGTGGACGACGGCCGGCTCACGGGCGCTCTGGCAGGGGTGGTCCTGGACCGGCGCCAGCGAGACGCGAAGGCAAAGGGAGTAAGCGAATGATTTCCGAGACCGTTGTGAAGCAGTTCAGCGCGTTGGGGCGCGCACCGGGGGTGGCTGGGGTTGGGCGGATGGCGACCGTGCTTGCGGTGGCGCTACTCGCCATCCCCGCAGAAGCGACTTCCCAGTCCCGGGTGGACCGCATCGCGGGCGAAGGATTCATGTGGGGCCAGGTAGCGGCGCCGCTGGGAGAATTCAACGACCACGTGGGGCTGGGCGGCGGGATCGGCCTGGGTGGGCTTCTCTACCTGAACAACCAGCGTTACGCGGCGCTGCGCGTCGAGGGCAGCTTCGTCGTCTACGGCACCGACACCGTGAGGCGTCCGCTGAGCCCGACGATCCCCTTCGTGGATGTCGACGTCAAGACCACCAACTCGATTCTGTCGGCGGGGGTGGGCCCGCAGATCTTTCTCTCCAACGGACCGATCAGGCCCTACATCTACGGCACCGTGGGCCTGTCCTATTTCGTCACCCAGACCTCCGTCCAGGGTGACCATGGAGACGAGCCCATCGCCTCCACGACCAACTTCGACGACCTGAACCTGTTGCTGTCCGGCGGCGGCGGGCTCTCGGTGAAGCTGTATGAGGGGGACGTGTCGGCCCATCTGGACCTGTCCGCGGTCTACAACCACAACGGGCTGGCGGAATACGTGACCAAGGGAGGACTGCGGGAGCTTCGCGGCGGTGGCTGGGTGGCGGACCCCGTTGCGAGCAATGCCAACCTCATCACCTACCGTGTCGGGATTTCGATCGGGCCCGGCTGGTGACGGACGGCTGACGCGGCAACCGGGCAGTCCGCCTTCGGCAGGACCATCCTGCCCTTGCGGACTGCCCGGTTTCTTCCGCTATCCCTCTCCCGCCAGGCGCTCCACCGCGTCAACCAGCTTGCCGACCTTGTCCGGGTCGGCTGCACCATCCTGCTGCTCCACGAGTGAGTTCGCGAGTTCGCTCAGCATGTCATCCCGCTCTGTGCCCATCGCCTCCTCCGCCGACGCCAGGTCACTCCTCGCCGACGCGATCCGCCGGGAGGACAGCCCGCCCCAGCGCTCCAGCTGGTCGAGGTAGGCGCGCGCCAGGGCGAAGGTCGCCGGCCACTCGTAGATGGGCTGGCCCTGCGAATTCAGCTCGGTGAGCACCACGGAATTGGCCGCGTCGATCTCGTTCCGGGTCAGCGCCTCGCTGGGCACCAGCTCGAAGATGTCGAGCCCCCGCGCGATCTCGGAGTTGACGATCACGCCGTTGTACCAGTAGACGGACCAGCTGCCTGCGCTCTGCATGCGCTCTGCGTTAATCGGCCCGCGGTCGTGGTACGCGATCTCTACCGGGTTTTCCGGGTCGGTCCAGTCCACGAGCGAGATGCCGCCCTGGTACCAGCCCTGGATCATGATGTCGCGACCCGGTATCGGGATGAGTGAGCCGTTGTGGGCGACGCAGTTCTCCAGGTTGGTCTGCGGCGCGGGCATCTTGTAGTAGCTCTTGAAGATCATTTCGCCGTCTTCGATGGTGAAGATGGCGTTGGCGCCCCACTCCATGGGGTCATCCACGCGGCACTTGGGCCCGCCGCCGCCACCCCACTCGTCGGTGAACATCACCTTGCTGCCGTCGTTGCTGAAGGTGGCGGAGTGCCAATACGAGAAGTTGGAGTCCGCCACCGCGGCGAGGCGGAACGGATTGGCCGGGTCTTTGATGTCGAGAAGCAGTCCGTAGCCTCCGCAGGCACCTCCGGCAAGGCCGATCGCGGGGTAGACGGTGATGTCGTGGCACTGGGTCGGGCCGGGGCGCGGCTCGGGTGGCCCTTCCTCGGCGGGTTCCTCGGCCGCCATCTCGGCGGCCTGGATCTGGTCCTGCTCCTCGAAGTACGCCCGGAGAGCGGCGCTGTCGGCGGCTGTCGGATCACCCTCACCACCCCGCGCTTCCACGATGCTGTCCAGCATCGGGACGACCATCCGGTCGGACATCACCCGTTCCTGTCCCCGGCGGGTAGCGATGAAGGCTCCCTCCGCGCGCGCCTCTTCGATCTCTCTGTAGTCGGCTGGCGACAGGCCGTGCCTTGGCGGCGCGACCAGGTCCTGGAAGATCCTCGGCGACGTCACGATCGCGGCGGCCTGGGGGTTGTCGAGCGGAACCCTGATCACCTCGATGCGGAAGAGCGCCGAGTTGGGGTCCTCGTCGGGCGCGAGGCCCGAGCAGCCCGCCAACTCCTCGGGTGGCCGCACTTGCGACGATCCGGACACGTAGATGTAGACGTTCTCTTCGTCGCCCGGGTGTGCGAGCACGGTGTGGGTGTGCGAGCCCCGGCACGTCTGCACGTTCGCGACGTAGTCCGGGTTGGTGATGTCGGAGATGTCGAAGATGCGGATGCCGCGAAGCCGCTCGTGACTGACCGTCTCCGACACGCCCTGATCACCGCAGTCCAGCCGTCCTCCCCGTCCCTCGCCGGAGACGAAGAGAAGGTGCTTGTGCACCGAAACGTCGCTCTGGGAAGCGGGGCAGACGTAGGTGATCGCCGACACCGGGTTGGCCGGATCGGAGATGTCCCAGACCTGGATGCCGTTGTAGTTGCCCTGAATGGCGTAGTTGCCGGTGAAGGCGAGGTCGGAGTTGGTGCTGCCGACGAAAGGCTCTTCGGGCGGCGTGGTCGACAGCATGCGCATGTTCCAGATCGCCTCGCCCGCGTCGAACATGCCGGGAGCGAGGCCGACCCGGGGGTCCGGGGTGGGCGCGTTGAGCTGGAGGCCGCCCGGTCGCGATTCACAAGCGTGGAGGGTGGCCAGCACGGCCACGACGGAGAGGAGCACGGAAAGGCGTGCGGCCGCGTGGAAACGGCCCTTGGGAAGGTCGGTCGGTCTCATGGGTACTTGTCCTGACTGGTTACTGATTCGCTCCACCGAGCGCCTCCAGCATCTTCTCCATCCGGTCGATCTCGGAGCCCTGATCGGCCTGAATGTCGGAGGCGAGCTTAAATACGAAGTCGTCCTGAGCGGCACCGTCTGTGGCGAACAGTTCAAGCACCATCGTCACGGCGCCTTGATGGTGCATGATCATGTACTTCAGGAACAGGCGGTCGAAGTCCTGTCCCCGGGCTTGTCCCAATTCCTCCAGCTGTTCCTCTGAAAGCATCCCGGGCATGTGCATAGCGTGCTCGGGGCCGTCGATCATCAGGTGCCCGCCTTCAATGTGGATTTCCGGCACTTCAAGCCCACGGTCGCGCAGCCAGCTCTGCATGAGGTTGATCTCGTCCTTCTGGGCGTTGATGATGCGTCTGCAGAGCGTCTGGATGGTGGCGCCGGCGTCGTTTTCCGGTGCGAACCCGGACATGACCAGCGCCTGCGCGTGGTGCCCGATCATCCCGGTCATGAAGTGGACGTCCGCCGCGTGGTAGTTCATCAGGGCGCTGTCCAGCCGGGCCCGGTAGATGGCCTCGAGTCTGGCGGCTGTGGCCGCGTCCGGGCGGGTGACGTCGGGGCCGGGCTCGGTGGACGGAGTCTCGGCCGCGGCGGGTTCGGCGGGTGGCGCGGGCGTGCCGCCCGATCCCCCGGGGCACCCCTGGATCGCGGCGCCAAGCATCGTGGTAAGGAAGAGAGTTCGGCTGGTCATAGGCATATCATGGCTGGACCGCGGGGGCGGTTGGCCCCCGGCGGTGCGCGAGTAACATCGATCCTGGAATCATAGGTGGCCGGGTGCGCGCCCGCCAGCGCCCGGCGCCCGAAGCTGCCGGATGGCTGGCGGGTCGCAAACCGACCGCGGGCGCTATCCCGCGTTGGCCAGGCGCTGAACGGCGTCCGCCAGCTTCGCCACCTTCGCGGGGTCTCCAGAGCCTTCAGCCATCGAGGCGAGCGAAGCCGCGAGGCCGAGCAAGGTGTCCCGCCTGGCCACGCCCGACCCTTGCTCCGCCGAATCGAGCGCGCTGCGTGCCGAGGCGATGAACGAGGCCTGCAGCCCGTGCCACCGTTCCAGCTGGTCCAGATAGGCGCGCGCCAGCGCGAAGGTCGCCGGCCACTCGTATATGGGCTGGCCCTGTGAATTGAGGTGCGTGAGCTGCACGGAATTCGCCGCGTCGATCTCGTTCTGTGTCAGAGACTCGTTTGGGATCAGTTCGAAGACGTCGAGCCCGCGCGTGATCTCCGAGTTGACGATCACGCCGTTGTACCAGTAGACCGACCAGCTGCCCGCCATCCGCATCTGTGCGCCATCGAGGGGACCGCGGTCGTGGAACCCGATCTCCACAGGGTTGGATGGGTCGGTCCAGTCGATCAGCGAGATGCCGCCCTGGTACCAGCCCTGGATCATGATGTCGCGGCCGGGCACCGGGATGAGCGACCCGTTGTGCGCGACGCAGTTCTCCTGAATGGTCTGCGGGGCGGGCAGCTTGTAGTAGCTCTGGAAGACCATCTCCCCGTCCTCGATGGTGAAGATGGCGTTCGCGCCCCACTCCATCGGGTCGTCCTCGCGGCACCGCGGGCCGCCGCCGCCCCCCCACTCGTCGGTGAACATGATGGTCGTGCCGTCGTTGTTGAACGTGGCCGAGTGCCAGTACGAGAAGTTGGAGTCGGCCACCGCCGCGAGCCGGTGGGGGTTGGCTGGATCCGTGATGTCGAGGAGCATCCCGTAGCCCTCGCACGCACCGCCCGCCAGGCCGATTGCGGGGTAAACGGTGATGTCGTGGCACTGGGTGGGGCCGGGCGCGGGGCCGTCTCCGCCGCCGCCGCCTCCGCCACCCCCGGTCATCTGAGCGACCATGTCGGAGAAGACCTCACGGAACGCGGCGCTGTCGGCTGCAGTCGCGGGCCCCTCTCCCCCTCGTGCTGTGACGATGCTGTCCAGCTGCGGCTGGACGAACTGATCGGGCAGGACAATGGCCTGACCCTGAAACTCGAACACGAAGGCGCCGCGGGCCCGTGCGGCCTCGATCTGGGCACGCTGCTCCTCCGCCTGCGCTTCATCGGCCGGTGACGGACCGTGCCTGGGCGGTGCGACCAGATCCTCGAAGATTCGAGGGGAACTCACAATCGCGGCCGCCGCGGGATCGGCCAGGGGAACGCGGATCACCTCGATCCGGAAGAGCGCCGAGTTGGGGTCCTCGCTCGGCATGACTCCCGAGCACCCGGGCAGCTCCTCGGGTGGCCGCACCGGAGCCGAACCGGAGACGTAGATGTAGACGTTATCCATGTCGCCCGGGTGCTCCAGGACCGTGTGGGTGTGCGAGCCCCGGCACGTCTGCACGTTCGCGACGTACTCGGGGTTCGCGATGTCGGAGATGTCGAAGATGCGGATACCGCGGATCCGTTCGTGGCTCACGGTCTCCTGAATCGGCTCGTTGCCGCAGTCCAGTCGTCCGCCAAACCCCTCACCCGACACGAAAAGCAGGTTCCTGTAGACCGAAACGTCGCTCTGGGATGCCGGGCAGTAGTAGGTGATCACCGAAACCGGGTTTGCCGGATCGGAGATGTCCCACACCTGGATCCCGTTGTAGTTGCCCTGAATGGCGTACTTCCCGGTAAAGGCGAGGTCCGAGTTGGTGCTGCCCACGAAGCGGTCCTGCGGCGGCGTGGTCGAAAGCATCCGCATGTTCCAGATCGCTTCGCCGGCGTCGAACATTCCCGGTGTCAGGCCTACGCGGGGGTCGGGCATCGGTGCATTCACCTGCAGGCCCGGTGGGTTGGTGAATTCGGTGGGCTCGGGCTCGAGCGCGTTGAGGAGGAGGAGAGGATACTCGCGGGCCATGTCCCGCCCTGGGCTTCCCGCCGACTGGGTTGCACAGCCGGGCAGGGTCGCCAGCAGCGCCGCCAGGGGAAGGAGCGCCGCAAGGCGCAACCGGGCCGGTGTGGTTTGGACTGCGGTGGAAATCGGTGTCATTTCATCTTCCCTTTGGGTTGATCGTTGCTTGATTCCTGTATCAGCGAGCCAGACGCTCAACGGCGTCGACGAGTTTCTCTACCTTGGCGGAGTCCATGGCTGACGCCGCCTGATCCCGCAACGTCGCTGCCAGCGCAGTCAGCGCATCCCGCCGCGCCGCCCCCGAAGCACTCTCGGCGTCGGCCAGCGCATGCCGCGCCGAAGCGATCTCCGGCGCCGACGACCCATGCCAGCGCTCCAGCTGATCGAGGTATGCCCGCGCAAGCGCGAACGTCGCCGGCCACTCGAATATGGGCTGACCCTGCGAATTCAGCTGTGTCAGCTGCACGGAATTGGCCGCGTCGATCTCGTTCTGCGTCAGCGCCTCGTTGGGGACCAGCCTCAGGATGTCGAGACCGCGCGCAATCTCCGAGTTCACGATCACGCCGTTGTACCAGTAGACCGACCAGCTGCCGCCGGTCTGCATGCGCTCGGCGTTCAGCGGACCGCGGTCGTGGTATCCGATTTCGACGGGGTTCTGCGGGTCGGTCCAGTCGATCAGCGAGATCCCCCCCTGGTACCACCCCTGAATCATGATGTCGCGTCCCGGTACCGGGATGAGCGACCCGTTGTGTGCGACGCAGTTCTCCTGGTTCGTCTGCGCGGCCGGCAGCTTGTAGTAGCTCTGGAAGACCATCTCGCCGTCCTCGATGGTGAAGATGGCGTTCGCGCCCCACTCCACCGGGTCGTCCACGCGGCACTTGGGCGCCAGTCCGCCGCCCCATTCGTCGGTGAACATGATCTTGCTGCCGTCGTTGCTGAATGTGGCCGAATGCCAGATCGAGAAGTTGGAGTCGGCCACCGCCTGAAGGCGCGTGGGGTTCGCGGGGTCCGTAATGTCGAGGAGCAGGCCGTAACCCAGGCACGCTCCCCCGGCCAGCCCGATCGCGGGATACACCGTGATGTCGTGACACTGGGTTGGTCCGGGGCGCGGTCCGTCGTTGTTGCCGGGCCGGCGGGCCCCCATCGCAGTCATCACCGCGGGCATCGAGGCCCGGAACGCCGAAACCAGTTCGGTACGGAGCGCCAGGCTGTCCGCTGCCGTCGGCGTACCCTCTCCCCCTCGCGCGGCGACGATGCTGTCCAACCGCTCCCGTGCCTCCCCGGTTGGCATCGTGATCAGGATATCGTCCTCCTGGATCACCAGGTCACCCCGCTCACGTGCCTCCGCGGCGCGCACCCTCCGCTGCTCCTCGCGAGCCAGCCTTCTCTCTTCGTTGCGGGCCTCCATCTCCGCGATCGCCCGGACGTCACCCGGGGCCAGCCCATGCCTCGGCGGCGCGACCAGGTCCTGGAAGATCCGCGGCGAACTCGCCACCGCGGCCGCCTGCGGGTTGCCCAGGGGCACGCGGATCACTTCGATGCGGAAGAGCGCGGAGTTGGGGTCCTCATCGGGAGAGAGTGCCGAACAGCCGGCGAGTTCCTCGGAAGGCCGCACCGCCGAGGAGCCGGACACGTAGATGTACACGTTCTCGTCGTCGCCGGGGTGCTCCAGCACCGTATGGGTGTGCGAGCCGCGGCAGGTCTGCACGTTGGCGACGTACTGCGGCGCGAAAATGTCGGAAATGTCGAAGATGCGGATTCCGCGCAGCCTCTCGTGGCTGACCGCGTCCGGTACGCCCTCGTCGCCGCAGTCCAGGCGGGCGCTGTTGTCCTCGCCGGACACGAAGAGGAGGTTCCCGTACACCGACACGTCACTCTGTGAAGCCGGGCAGTTGTAGGTGATCACCGACGCAGGGTTCGACGGGTCCGAAATGTCCCACACCTGAATCCCGTTGAAGTTGCCCTGAATCGCGTAGTTCCCGGTGAAGGCCAGGTCCGAGTTGAAGCTCCCCAGGAACTCCTCGGGCGGAGGCGTCGCCGACAGCAGCTCGAGGTTCCAGCTCGCCTCTCCCGCGTCGAACATCCCGGCGGCGAGGCCGACCCGGGGATCGGGGGTGGGGGGATTGACCTGGAGGCCGGCGGGGACGGTGAAGGTGGGGGGCGCGAGCGGGGTCATCGCGGTCGCGGCGCCCGAGCCGGCGCCGGGCTGGGACGCACAGCCGGAGAGGGCGGCGAGGATGACGGGGAGCGAGAGCAGCGCGGCAAGCTGCGCCGGGACCCGGCAGGGCGACTTCGCGATGGCGTTCGGTCTCATGGGTACAGTCCTGACGTGAGGTGGACCGGCGCGCCGGGACTTCGAGCTGGCACGACGGGGGTTCGGAATCGGGCACGAATCCACGATGATATTAGGGTCTGGAGGGGCGACTTTCCAGTGATGGCGGGTTGCGCGCGCGCTGCGACCGCCGCTGGCGAGATCAAGCACATCGACGAGGACTACTTCGATTCAGCCAAATTCCGGCAACCCCGCGACCCGCATCGCGATCGTCATCGCGCTGGCCCACGGCATCAACGACGCCTACGCCTCGTTCGTGCCCCCGCTCCTGCCGCGGATCATGGACGGGCTCGACCTCTCGATCGCCGCCGCCGCCTCGCTCGGGTCCGCGTTCGCCATCGCGACCGCGCTCCCGCAGCCGTTCTTCGGGTACTTCGCGGACCGCTTCGGGCGGCGCGCCTTCGCGGTGGGCGGGGTGGTTGTGAGCGCGGTCTTCGTGTCACTGATCGGGTTCGCCCCGTCGTACTGGATCCTGCTCCTGATGCTGGTCCTCGGGGGACTCGGAGGTGCCGCGTTTCATCCTCCCGGGGCGTCGTATGCGGTGCGGGTAGGCGCCGGACGGGGCGGGGGCGCGCGGTACTCCGTGTTCTCATTCGGTGGCGCGCTGGGGTACGCGGCAGGGCCCCTGGTTGCGGTGGGACTTGTGGCGTGGGGCGGCATGCAACGGCTGTGGGTCGCGATGATCCCGGCGATTCTGCTCGCGCCACTATTCTTTCGCGGTCTGCCCAGCGGGCGGGGGGAAACGCGGGGAGCAGCGCCCGCCCCGCCGCCGACCCTGGTTCTCCGCCGTCTGGCCGGGCCCCTGGGCATCATCTTCGGGGTCAGTTCGGCGATGGCGTTCGTGCAGCGCGTGTTCCTCACCATGGAGCCGATCATCGTGGCCGAGGCTGGCGGCTCCGAAGCGCTGGGAGCGGCAGCGCTCTCCCTCTACCTGGGTGCGCAGGCGTTCGGGACCGTGGCCGGCGGCTTGCTTGCCGACCGCATGAACCGACGGCTTCTGCTCTTCGGCCTGTGCGCTCTGGCGCTCCCGGCCCATCTGCTGGCGGTCTGGCTGGGGCCGTGGGCAGCGCCCGGACTCGTCGCCATCGGTGTGGCGGGATTTCTGGGGATGGCCACGCTGCCGCCGATCGTGGTGATGGCTCAGGAGATGCTGCCGCGCGCGCCCGGCACGAGTTCGGGTATAGTTATGGGTCTCGCCTGGACGGTGGGCGCGTTCGGCGTGATGGCCACGGGCGCCGTTGCGGATACCACGGGTCCGCAGTACGCCGCCCTGCTTTCGATGCCGGTGGCGGGTCTGGCGGCGTTGTTGGCGTTGCACCCGCGGCTCAAGTACGATGACTGACAACCGATGGCAAGGCCGATCGCAGCCCCGGTGGCGAAGCGCTGGGCGACGCCTGACATCAACCACAACGGAGGCGAAGAGATGAGCGGCAGCTCCAGGGATCCACGCACCCCCCGCGGACTCGACCGCAGGGACTTCCTCAAGGCCGGGACTCTCGGCGTCGCGGCAACCACCCTGTACGGATGCAGCGACTCCGGCGCGGGACAAGCTGCTGTCGCGGCCGCCCCACGGGTACCACGCAGGGTCGGCTCCCCACCCGCGCAACCCTTCGCCGCCCCGCCCATCGAGCAGGTACGGATCGGCTACGTTGGCGTTGGCGGCATGGGCACGGCGCACGTCCGCAATCTGGTGCGCATCGACGGCTGCGTGATCACCGCCGTCTGCGACATCCGCGAGGAGCACGCGGAGTGGGCGGCGACCCTCATCGAAGAAGCCGGACACCCCCGCCCCACCCTCTACACGGCCGGCGACACCGACTTCGAGCGTCTCTGCGCGGAAGAGGACCTCGACCTCGTCTACACGGCGACCCCCTGGCGCTGGCACGTCCCGGTCTGCGTCGCGGCCATGGAGAACGGCAAGCACGCGGTCACCGAGGTCCCCGCCGCGTACACGCTGGAAGGCTGCTGGCAGCTCGTCGAGACCGCCGAGCGCACCGGCCGCCACTGCGCCATGATGGAAAACGTCAACTACGGGCGCGCCGAACTCCTCTGCCTGAACCTCGTCCGGCAGGGGCTGCTCGGCGAGATCCTCCACGCCGAATGCGGCTACCTCCACGACCTGCGCGGCATCAAGTTCTCCGACGGCGGCGAGGGTCTGTGGCGCCGCGACCACTCATGGGACCGCAACGGCAACCTCTACCCCACGCACGGCCTCGGTCCCGTCGCGAACTGCATGGACATCAACCGCGGCGACCGCTTCGCCCACCTCGTCTCGATGAGCAGCCCCTCGCGCGGCCTGCAGGAGTATGCGCAGGCCAACTATCCCGAGGGACACGCCAAGCGCGCCGAGACCTTCGCCCTGGGCGACGTGAACGGCAGCCTCATCCAGACGGCCATGGGCAAGACGATCTACGTCTCCCACGACACCAACCTCCCGCGCCCCTACAGCCGCATCAACCAGGTGCAGGGCACGCGCGGAATCTTCCAGGGCTACCCCGACCGCGTCTATGTCGAGGGCCGCAGCCCCGGACACCAGTGGGAAGAGGCGGAGACCTACTACGACGAGTTCGAGCACCCGCTCTGGAAGGCGCTTCAGGAGGCGGCGATCGGTGCCGGCCACGGCGGCATGGACTTCATGGAGGACTACCGGCTGATCAAGTGCCTGCGGGAGGGCCTGCCCACGGACATGAACGTCTACGACGCCGCGGCGCTCAGCGCGGTCTGCGAGCTCTCGGAGATCAGCGTGGCCAACGGCAGCGCGCCAGTGGAGTTCCCGGACTTCACGCGGGGACGGTGGCAGGAATGGGCGCCCTGGCCGGTTGTGGGGGCGTAGCTACGGAAGCGACGACCGCCCGCATCACTCCCGCAGGCTGAGTGAACCCACGTCGCAGTCGTCCCCCTGCAGGTCCCGCGGCCAGATCTCGGGCTGACCCTTCAGGGTGACCGCACCGAAGTCACGCAAGTCGAGGGTCACGATCGCCCGTGCCTCCAGGCGCTCCGCAACGGCCATGACGACGCCGTCGACCAGTCCCAGCGACAGGTCACGGTAGGTGCGGTCGAGTTCGAGTGCTCGTTGCAGGTCCGGCCGGCCACCCCATTCGACGGTGTAGAGGTCTTTGGCCAGATCGAGGCACAAAGCCCGGGACACTGCGGGGCCGACCCTTCTGGACACCATATGGTCCAGTTCGGGCAGAATGGCCCACGGCAAGCACCCATTCATCGCGATACGGCACGAAACAGCCCTCTACCATTGTCTTGTGGGACACTTCGTGCGTCGAGAAGCGCCAGCACGGCACCCGTATCCGCTACGATCACTGCTCATCGCCCGCTGATGTGCACTGTGAGCAGGGAGCCGTGCTGGAGTCGAGGACTCGTCGGTCCCGTAGTAGTCTTCCAGACCGTCTTCGCCAAAACCGTCGAGATGGTCTTCGTACCTCTCCGCGAAATACGGGTCGCCGCTATTCCCCATCCCGATGGACCTCGGCCATTCGCGCTGCGTCGCCCGCGCTGCGTATTCGGCCACCGCCTCGCGCACGAGCTCGGCCGCCGAGCGGCCCTGATCGGCCGCGAGCGACTTCAGCTTGCGGTAGTCCGCCGCGTTCAGGTACACCGTCGTCTTGATCGTTTTCATGCCATATATGGTATATGGTCACCGTATCAATCGCAAGTGAGGAGACGCTCGGAGACCAGGACCATCGGGGCCCCTGGCCCGTTGCGCTTGCCGGAGCCATTCGGGTATCGTCAGGCTCCCCATAACAGCGATTGGGTCACATGGCACTGCAAGGCAACGAGCTGGAGACAGAGAGCGGCAATCGGACCAGTCGGATCAAGCTGAAGAGACTGAGGATCGAGGGCTACAAGTCCCTTCGGGAGGTCGAGGTCAGCTTTGGCGATGTCACAGTGCTACTCGGAGCCAATGGAGCCGGCAAGAGCAATTTGGTGTCGTTCTTTCGCATGCTTGGCTTTCTCACCATGGGTGCCCTCCAGGAGTTCATTGGCCGGGCAGGGCAATCGGACTCGTTGTTGTTCGGGGGGCGAAAGGCAACGCCGCAAATGCGGGCCACAGCAGAGTTCGTGGGCGCAGATCGCGCCAGTGGGCACCGGACAACCACGACCTACCGGATGCGCCTTGGCGACGCGGTCCCCGACACGCTGATATTCCTGTCGGAGCGCGTTCTCTACCATCGGGCGACATACCCGGCCGCTCGCGAGGTGGTTTTGGGTGCCGGGTACCGGGAAAGCCGTCTCCGGGAAAAGGCACGCGAGGGCGACAGCACCTGCCGGGTCCTGCTCAGACTGCTTTCGGACTGTCGCGGCTACCAGTTCCACGATACCTCGCCTCAGGCCAACATCAGAAGGAGCCGGTACATCGAGGATGCTCCCTACCTGCGAGACGATGCTGGGAACCTGGCTCCGTACCTCTACGCTCTCAGGGACAATCGGCCCGACAGCTACAGGCGAATCGTGGATACCATCCGCCTGGTGTTTCCGACATTCGAGGACTTCAGCCTGGCTCCCAACGCGACCAATTCTCGTGAGATGATCCTGAACTGGCGCGAAAAGGGCCGAGCGGATCACCTCTTCGGCCCTCACCAGCTATCGGATGGCAGTTTGCGGTTCATGGCCCTGGCGACCCTGTTACGCCAGCCGCCGGACAAACTGCCCAAGGTCATCATTCTGGACGAGCCGGAATTGGGACTGCATCCCTACGCGATCAGCGTCCTTGCGGCGATGGTGCGCTCCGCGGCTACCAACGCCCAGGTCGTACTGGCGACGCAGTCTCCCCGTCTAGTAGATGAGTTCGAGCCCCATGAGATTGTAGTCCTGGAGTCGAAGGGCCCTAAAGGAACGAAGTGTCGCCGACCCGACCCCGACGAGTTGGCAGAGTGGCTGGATGAGTACTCCCTGGGCGAACTCTGGGAGAAGAACCACTTTGGAGGGCGGCCTTGATGGCTCGGGTCATCGCCCTGGTCGAGGGCCCGACTGAGGAGAAATTCGTTAGAGAGCTCCTCGCGGGAGAACTTGGCGTGGTTGGTGTTTGGATCGTTGCGACAACCTATGGTCGTCCGCGCCGTCAAGCCGGTGTGCCCGCCTGGAATAGGGCGGAACGAGAGATCATCGGGCTCTTGAAGCAGGATACCGCTCGCTACGTCACGACAATGTTCGACTACTACGGAATGCCTCATGACGGGCCGGGGAGGAAAACGGCGGCCGAAAGACCTCACGGCGAGAAGGCCGCATTGGTTGAGCAGGGCATGCGTGACTCCGTCGCGGCTTCGTCCGGAGTTGGTTCTCTGAATCGTCGGTTCATTCCCTACGTCCAATTGCACGAATTCGAGGCACTCCTCTTTTCGGACCCACAAGCCCTGGCCGATGTCGTTTCCCGGGCGCCGGATTCTCACGAGATCAGGCAGGATCTCGTGCGCATCGCCGGTGCCTTCCAGACACCAGAGGAGATCGATGACGATCCCGTGACGGCGCCGTCAAAGCGTATCCTCGCACTCGCGCGCGACTATCAAAAGGTTACCGATGGGAACATTGCCGCGAGCCGCATTGGCCTGGAGGCCATGAGACGCGAATGCCCGCACTTCAAGTCGTGGCTACAAAGGCTCGGGGCCGTGGGCCAGAACCCGTGATTGGAGAAAGAATCACCTGATGACAATTCCGACGTCCCCCGCTTCCCTTCGGGTCGGGTTCCTCGCGTTGGCGGCCCTCACCCTCACCCCCACCCCCCTCCACCCCCAGGTCCCCACCCCCGAGTCCGTACTCGGCCAGCGTGTGGGCGCCGACTTCTTCCTCGCCACCTTCGAGGAGTCGATCGACTACTTCCAGCGCCTCGACGCGGCCAGCGACCGCCTCGAACTGCGCGAAGTCGGCCGCACCTCCTTCGGGCGCCCGGTCTACATCGCGCTCATCTCCAGCGCCGAGAATCTGCGCAACCTGGACCGCCACCGCGAAATCGCGCTCCGCCTCGCGCACCCTCGCGGCCTCAGCGACGCCCAGGCCCGCGCGCTCGCCGACGAGGGCCGCACCCTGGTGCACATCGACGGCGGCCTCCACGCCACCGAGGTCGCGCACGCCCAGCACACCATCCAGCTCGCCTACGACCTGGTCACCGGCGACGACGACCCCGAGACCCGTGCCATCCTGGACAACGTCATCCTCATGCTGTGGCCGTCGATCAACCCCGACGGGCAGACGATGATCGCCGAGTGGTACCGGTCCAACGTGGGCACGCCCCACGAAGTCGCCCCGGCGCCCTTCCTCTACCAGAAGTACATCGGCCACGACAACAACCGCGACGGGTACATGATCAACCAGATCGAGTCCCGCATGGCCACGCGCGTGGCGCGCGAGTGGGAGCCCCAGATCCTCTACAACCACCACCAGAGCTCGCCCTTCCCGACGCGCATCTGGATCCCGCCGTTCGCCGAGCCGATTTCCCCCCACGTGCACCCGCTCATGTGGCGCACGGTCAACCTGATCGGCATGTCGATGGCGCAGGCGCTGGAGGAACGCGGCCAGAAGGGCGCCACGCACATGGGGACCGGCTTCGACAACTGGTACCCCGGCTTCATGGACCACGCCAACAACTTCCACAACGTGGTGTCGTTCCTGACCGAGACGGGGCTGTACCGCTACGCGACGCCGGGCTTCTACACCATCCAGGACTTCCCGCCGCGCACCCGCGAGCTGCGCCCCGAGTCCCTCTACAGCAGCCCCTGGGAGGGCGGCTGGTGGCGGCTCCGCGACGCGGTGGACTACATGCTGACGGCGTCGATCTCGGTGCTGGACATCGCGGCCAAGTACCGCCGCGACATCCTCTACAACCGCTACCAGGCCGGGCGGGACGTCATCGCGCAGTACACGGTGGGGCCGCCCTACGCCTACTTCGTGCCGCCGGAGCAGCGGGATCCGGTCGCGGCCGTCGAGATGTTGCGGCGGCTGGCCTACAACGGGATCGAGGTCCATCAGCTGGAGGATGCGGTCACCTTCGAGGGGATCCGTCACGCCGCGGGCACCTGGGTGATCGCCATGGACCAGCCTTTCGCCAACTTCGTGCGCCAGCTCTTCGCCGTGCAGGACTACCCGGACTTGCGCCAGTACCCGGAGGGGCCGCCGGACCAGCCGTACGACGTGGCGGGCTGGACGATGCCGTACCTGATGGATGTGCGCGTGATCGAGGCGGCCTCGCCGCTGGGTGACGACGTGCGCGGCATGATGACGGCGCTCGGGACCGCGGACGCTCCCATGCTCGCCTGGGACGCCGACGTCGGCGACGCATCACCCTTCGATTCACCCCCCGGCGTCGGCTTCGACAGCAATCCGGTCGCCGCCGCGATCGTGCCGCCGGCGGGAAGCGACGGAGGCGGAAGCGGCCTCCTCGTGGACCCCGCGCAGAACAATGCCTTCAAGGCGCTGAACCGCGCCTGGGCGATGGGTGGGCAGGTCGGCTTCGTCCCCGGAACCGCGGGAGAGGACGGTGAACCGGGTACCTCCGGCCACTACGTCGTCACCGGGCTCTCGGGATCCGAGCGGCAGGGGCTCGTCGCTGAGCTGCACCTGCGAGCGGATCGGGCGGGCAGCGCCGGGACGCGCCTCGCCCGGCCCAGAGTCGCCCTCTACCGTCCCTGGAACGCCTCCATGGACGAAGGTTGGACGCGCTGGCTGCTCGAGATGTACGACTTCGGCTTCACCAGCCTGCGCAACGCCGACGTGCTCGCCGGGGGCCTGCGCGACCGCTACGACGTGATCGTCATCGCGGACATGGGGGCGGGCCAGATCATGAACGGCTTCGCGAAGGGCTCGGTGCCGCCCCGCTACGAGGGCGGGATCGGTACGCGCGGCGTGAGGGAGCTGGATGCCTTCGTTCGCGGCGGGGGAACCCTGGTGACGCTCAACAACGCCAGCATGTTCGCGATCAACCAGCTTCACCTGCCGGTCCGCAACGTCACCGCCGACCTGGCGGGCGACGAGTACTTCATGAGCGGGTCGATCGTGGAGATGGAGGTCGACCCCTCGCATCCGGTGATGTCCGGCATGCCCGCGCGCGCCAAGGTCGTCGTGGGCCGCAGCCCTGTCTTCACCACGGAGGAAGGCTTCGAGGGGGCGGTCCTCGCGAAGTACCCCGAGGATGGGTCACCGCTGCTTTCCGGCTACCTCCTGGGCGAGGAACACCTGCAGGGGTACGCCGCCGCAGTCGACGTGCAGCACGGAGACGGCCGCGTCGTCCTCCTCGGAATGAAGCCACAGTGGCGCGGCCAGCCCTTCGGCAACTTCCGCATCGTGTTCAACGCGGCGCTCTACGGGGCGCAGCTGGCTGCCGCCACCCCTCCGAATCCCGACTTCTGGGAGGCGCCGGAAGAGGAGGAGGAAGAGGAAGGGCAACCCCGGACCGCCCCCGGTGAATCCCAAAACAGGGGACAAACGTAAGCTGTAGGTTGAGAACGTTCCCTTGACCGGCCTTCCAGACGACTGCCCTACCGCCGAATAGAACGGAGACAAGCATGTTCCGCCGAACCGATCCGGCCGAATCCCGAATCCTTCCAAACGCCCTCGCCCCGGCCTCCGGCCTTGCACTCGCCGCGGCCCTGGCCGCCATCGCGGCGCCGGCCCCGCTTGGCGCTCAGGAGGGGTCCATCACCTACACCCACTCGATGAAGCTCGACTTGGAACTTCCGCCCGAACTCGCCCAGCTGAAGGCGCAGATGCCGAAGGCCATTACGAGCACGGTGATCCTCCACTTCGACGCCTCCGGCTCCCTGATGACCGAAAGCGGGGACGCGCCCGGCAGGGGTGGCGCGGGCAACCGGACGATCGTGGTGAGCGGGAGGAGTGCCGTGGCCTCCGAAATGCCCCTCGACCTGCCCGCCGGAGCCATTGCGGAGATGATGGGCGTGATGAAGATGATGGTGGGCACGATGGGCTCTGCGGGCGCCATGCCGGGCGACGTCAGCGCCCTGCTGAGCGCCTACGAGAACTACGAAGACGGGACGCTGATCGAGACCCGCGAGTTTCTCGGCCGCACCTTCCGCGTCTCGGAGGAGAGGCCGTCGTTGAACTGGCGTATGACCACGGAACAGGCAATGCACCTCGGGTACCCGGTCATGAAGGCCACCGCGGAACACGACAGCACGCAGGTGGAAGCGTGGTTTACGCCACAGATCCCGGTTCAGGGCGGGCCCGCCTCCTACGGCGGACTGCCCGGGATGATTCTGCTGCTTTCCCTCGACGACGGGCAGACCCAGTACCAGGCAACGGAAGTCGCACTGGAGGAGCTGGAAGCGGGACTGATCCACCCGCCCGACGAGGGCAGGGAGGTGTCGCGGGAGGAATTCGACAAGATCGTGGCCGACAAGATGGAGGAGCTGACCAGGACGCGAGGCCGCGGGATCCGCATCATCGGGAATAGAGGGGTGGGGCGATGATCGCCTGGCGGGGCTGGGCGCCGGGGCTGGCCGCCGCCCTCCTGACGGCGGTCCCGGCCGCGCAGGCCCAGGAGAGGGCCGGGCAGGCTCAGGGGGAATACGAAGTGCGCGGCTCGGTCGTGGACACGGCCGGCGCGGGGCTGGCGAACGCCATGGTGGTGGCGCTTTCCCGCGCGGACTCGGTGCTCGTGAAGTACACCCTGGCCAACCGGGACGGGAACTTCAGCATCGAGAAGCTGCCTGCGGGCGAGTACATCCTGCAGGTCACGCTGTTCGGCTACACGGCGGTTCGGCAGGATTTCGACGTCACGGCCGCGGATTTTGACGCGGGCCAGGTGACGATGACCGTGCAGGCGGTCGAGGTCGAGGATCTGGTGGTGAGCATCGAGCACGTCCCCTTCATCAACCGGCGGGACACGCTCAGCTACAACGCTGCCGCGTTCGAGACGCCGCCCAATGCGACGGTCGAGGATCTGCTGCGCCGCCTTCCCGGGATCGAGGTCGCCGCCGACGGCTCGATCAAGGCCCAGGGCGAGGACGTGCGGAATGTCCTGGTCGACGGCAAGGAGTTCTTCGGCAAGGATCCCACGATCGCAACGCGCAATCTCCCGGCAGCCGCCATCAAGCAGGTCGATGTCTACGACAAGCAATCGGACATGGCGGAGTTCACCGGCATCCCCGACGGGGAGGACGAACGCACCGTCGACCTCAGGCTCAAGGAAGAGGCCAGGGTCGGGTATTTCGGGCGGACGAGCGGGGGCTTCGGCAGCGACGTCAACAACCAGGCGCGGCTCGGCGGGTCCGCCGCGAACGACACGCGCTACGACGGTGCGCTGAACCTCAACAGATTCTCGCCGACGGGACAGTACGCGGTGATCCTGAACGCGAACAACGTGAGCAATGCCGGATTCTCCTCGGCCGCCATCGGCGAGCTGGTCGTCGGCAACCTCATGATGTTCGGCGGCGGCGCGGAGGCGCTGGCCGGCATGTTGGGCGGAGGTGGTGGCGGCTTCACCGAATCCATGAGCGGCGGGGTCAACGCCAGCCACGAATTCGGCAACAACAACTGGCTGCGGTCGAGCTACTTCTACAACGAACTGGACAATGTGCGGAACAGCACGGTGCAGCAGCAGGCCCTCTTCGGGTCGGATGTCGCTTCGGTGCTGGACCAGTCCTCCAGCAGCGAATCGACGAGCGGGGGCCACCGGCTGAACCTGAACGGCCAGCTCGCCCTTTCGCCGGGGCACCAGCTTCGCATCAGGGTCAACGCGAACCTGCGCTCCTCGCTGACGTCCCGGTTCACCACGCAGGAGACACACAACGCCGCCGGCGGAATGCTGAATTCGGCAGTCACCGACTACTTCACCGACGGCGACGACCTGGGCGGCGATGCGCAGCTGACCTGGCGCAAGCGGCTGAATGAGTCCGGTCGTTCGGTGGTGGCCGAGTTCCGCACCGGGATATCGGACTACGACTACGGCGGCGAACTCTCCTCGCAGGTGAGCGGTCTCCGTGGCGGGCCCGGAGAGCCTGGCCGCGCGGAGGAGACGCTGCAGGAACAGAACCGCGTCGGACGGACCTGGAACAACCGGGCGCGATTGTCGCTGACGCAGCCTCTGGGCGCAGGCCACTCCCTGGAGGTCTTCGGCCAGAGGAATTCAACGAACGAGGACCGGGATAATCCGGTGTACGACATCGTCAACGATGCGCGCGTGTTCAACCAGGCGCGCAGCACGGGGTTCGAGCGCGCCTACACCTATTACCTCGCCGGGGCCCGGTTCAGCCGTATCGGCGAGGGTTACTGGATCTCGACCGGATTGCGGGTGCAGCGCTCCAACCTCGACGGGGTGGTCAGCGACCGCGACCAGAGGATCGAGAACGGGTACACCCACGTGCTCGCGAACATGGACCTCAAGACCGAGGTCAAGGAGGGCCACAACCTCAGCTTCGGGTACAGCACCGCCAGCCGGGAGCCGTCGCTGACCCAGCTACAGCCCTTCGTGAACAACACCGACCCGTTGAACATCTACACGGGCAACCCGAACCTGGAACCGGAATACACGCACAGTGTGAAGGCCGACTACCGGTTCTTCGACCAGTTCAGCTTCGTCAATTTCTTTACCTTCGGCGGCTTTACCTACACCGACAACCCGATCGCCCAGTCCCGCTTCTTCGACGATCGCGGAGTGCAGACCCGTTCCCCGATCAACACCGACGCGTCGTGGTCGGCGCAGGTGGGGGCCAACTTCGGCACGCCGCTCCGCAGGCTCGGGGTGGACATGGATCTGGAGTATAGGCTCACCTATCGGGAAGGCACCGAGCTGGTGAACCTGGTGGCGAACGACAACCTGTCCACGACCAACACGGTCGAGCTCACGCTGACCAACCGGTTCAAGGAACGCTTCGACGTGCGCGGGGGGGCCAGCTTCGACTTCAACGACGCCCGCTATTCGCTGAACCAGGAGCTCAACCGGGACTACGTGAACAGCAGGTACTTCGCGAACGGCACGCTCTATGCGCCATGGGCCTGGACGATCCGGTCGACCTTCAGCTACCGCGTATTCGACCAGGGCCTCTACGGCTCGGGTCAGTCCCGTTTTGGCCAGCCGGAGAACATCGCTCGCTGGGACGCCTCCGTGATGCGGCGGTTGCTCAACGACCGGGTCGAGATCGAGCTGCGCGCCTACGACCTCCTGAACCAGAATCAGGGCGTCAGCATCTCCAACAGCCCCAACTTCATCCAGGAGTCGAGGACCGAGTCGCTTGGCCAGTTCTTCATGCTGAAGGCATCCTACCGGCTGGGAGGGCGGTTCATGGCAGGCCTGATCGGCTGAGCCGGGAGCTTTGGGACTCCGCCCGGGCTAACGCTCCGGGCCCTTGGGGTGTCTCAATAACGTGGGCGAATTGGCGGGTCGGCAGACGAGCCCGCCGGCCAACGTGCCCCGAGAGATTCCGTCACCTCATCAGGAATCAGGAGACCCGGAAACATGCGAGTGAATTGCCCATCCCGCCTGGCCCACGTCGCCGCCGCCATCGGCCTCGCGGTCGTTGTGGCGCCGGTCGCTGTGGCCGCGCAAGAAGGCACGATCACCTATACGCACGTTGTGAAGCGTGAAATGCCGGCCTTCGGCGGTGGGCGTGGGGGTCCGCCGGGCTTCGGTGGCGGCCAGCAGTTCACTCCGCCCCCCCGGACCGGCACGATAGTCCTCCACTTCGGGCCTGCGGGCTCGCTGATGAGACAGGAGACTCCGACTCGGGCCCAGGGGTCCGGGCAGCGTTTCCGTGGCGGAGGGGGTGGTTTTGATCGCGCCCGGGCTGGCAGGTTCGGGTTCGGAGGTGGGGCCGCCACGATGGATCCGTACGCGGCGACCGAACTGCAGGCCGCCCACATCGACCAGGAGACGGGCACGATGGTCGAGGCCCGGACGTTCCTCGGCCGCACCTTCCGGGTGACCCGGGAACGGCCCGCGCTTCAGTGGCAGCTGACGTCCGAACAGGCCGAGCACCTGGGATACATGGTGATCAAGGCCACCGCGGAGCAGGACAGTGCGACCACGGTCGAGGCGTGGTTCACCCCCCAGATCCCGGTCTTTGGCGGGCCGGCATCCTACGGGGGACTGCCCGGGATGATCCTGGTGCTGTCTGTGAACGACGGACGGGTCCAGTACCAGGCCACGGAGGTGGTGCTGGGCGAACTGGAAGACGGACTGATAGCCCCGCCTGACGAGGGCGACGAGGTCTCACAAGAGGATTTCGAGCAACTCGTCAAGGAGCGGCTCGAGGAGATGGCAAGGACGAGAAGGCCCCCAGGCGGGGACTCAAGGCAATAAGGGAGAACAAAACTGTGAAAACATGGAACCTGAATTCGGGCGGCCGGCTCCTCGCGGCCCTGGGCTGCGCGGCGGCCCTCCTCGCCTTCGCCCCGCCCGCGCGGGCCCAGCAGGAATACGAGGTCAAGGGTGCGGTCGCGGATTCGGCCGGCGCGAGCCTGGCGAACGCCATGGTGGTGGCCCTGGCGCGGGAGGACTCCGTGCTCGTCAAGTTCTCCCTCACGAACGGGGACGGGAACTTCACCATCACGAAGCTGCCGGCCGGCGAGTACATCCTGCAGGTCACGCTGATCGGCTACGAGACGATTCGCCGCGACTTCGACGTCACCAACGCCGATGTCGAGGCCGGGCCGGTCACGATGTCCGTGCTGGCGGTCGAAATCGACCCGCTGGTCGTGAGCATCGAGCATGTGCCGTTCATCAACCGGCGCGACACGCTCAGCTACAACGCCGCCGCGTTCGAGACGCCGCCCAATGCCACGGTGGAGGACCTGCTTCGGCGCCTCCCCGGGATCGAGGTTGACGACGACGGCACGATCACGGCACAGGGCGAGGAAGTGCAGAACGTCCTCGTGGACGGCAGGGAGTTCTTCGGCGGTGACGGCACGATTGCGACGCGCAACCTGCCGGCCGACGCGATCCAGCAGGTCGATGTCTATGACAAGCAGTCGGACATGGCCGAGTTTACCGGTATCGCCGACGGCAACGAGCAGCGCACCCTCGACCTCAAGCTCCGCGAGGAAGCAAGGGTGGGGTACTTCGGCAGGGCCAACGGGGCTCTCGGCAGCGACGTGAACACCCAGCCCCGGATTGGGGGAACGGCTGCGGACGACGCGCGCTACGACGGCTTCCTCAACCTGAACCGCTTCTCGCCCTCGGGGCAGTACGCACTGATCCTGAACGCGAACAATGTGAACCAGCGCAGGGGCGGCGGCGGTGGCGGCGGCGGCGGTTTCACGGAGACGATGAGCGGGGCCGTCAATGCCAGCAACGACTTCACCGAAGACAACTGGCTGCGTTCCAGCTACACCTACAATCAATCGGACAACGAGCGGAACAGCACGGTTCAGCAGCAGACGCTGTTCGGCTCCGATCTCTCGTCTCTGGTCGACCGTCTGAACAGCTCGGAATCCGACAACCGGAATCACAGGGTCAACCTCAACGGGCAGATCCAGCTCGCGGAGGGGAACCAGCTCCGCCTGCGGGTCAACGGCAACCTCACGACTGCGGGACAGTCGATCTTCACCAACCAGGAGACCCACAACCCCGCCGGTGGACTGCTGAATTCGGCGATCACGAACCAGGCGGTCGACAGCGACGACATGGGTGGCGACGCACGGCTGACCTGGCGCAAGCGGTTGGGCGAGTCCGGCCGCTCGCTGGTCGCCGAATTCCAGAGCCGAATCTCGGATTCCGACCGGCTCACGGAACTCTCCTCGGAGTTGATCGGGCTCAGCCGCTCAGGCCGGGGGGGGACGGCAGGATCCGGCGGATCAATGGAACCGGAGTACACCCTTCAGGAACAGTTGCGCGACAGCCGCAGCTGGAACAACAGTGCCCGACTCTCCCTGACCCAGCCCCTGGGCCAGGGACGCATCCTGGAAATCTTCGGCCAGACGAACGTCACGGGCGAGGACAGGAACAACCCGGTCTACGACATCGTGGACGGTACACGCGTGGTCAACGATCGGCAGAGCAACGGATACGAGCGGGCCTACACGTACCTCAACGTCGGCACCCGCTTCAACCGCAATAACGAGCGCTACCGGTTCGTGAGCGGCCTGGAGGTCCGGCATTCGAACCTGGACGGGCTCATCCAGAAGCGGGACGAGAGAATCGCGAACAGTTACACCCACGTTATGCCGAACCTGAACTTCAGGATCGAGGCCAAGGAAGGCCACAACCTGAACTTCCGCTACAGAACCTCGACCCGGGAACCGTCTCTCACCCAGCTGCAGCCGTTCGTGAACAACACGAACCCGCTGAACATCTATACCGGGAACCCCGACCTGGTGCCCGAGTATACACACCGGCTCAACGGGGAGTACAGGTTTTTCGACCAGTTCAGCTTCAGGAATCTCTTCACCTTCTTCAACTACACCTACACCCATAACACGATCGCCCAGTCGCGCCTCTACGACGATCGGGGTGTCCAGACCCGTTCGCCGATCAACACCGATGCGTCGTGGTCAGGGAACGTCGGCGCCAACTACGGCACCCCGATCCGGCGGCTCGGTGTGGAGGTGGACCTGGAGTACCGCCTCAGCTATTCGGAGGGGACCGAACTGATCAACCTGGTCGCGAACGACAACCAGTCCATCCGCAACACGGTGGAATTCAACATTGAGAACCGGAACAGGGAGCGGGTGGATGTGGAGGTCGGGGCTGCCTTCAACTTCAACAACGCCCGCTACTCGCTCAACGAGGAACTCAACCGCGACTATGTCAACAGCACCTACTCCCTGGATGCGACGGTCTACCCGACCAGCGCGTGGACGATCGAGACGGACCTGAGGTACCAGGTCTACGACGACAATCTCTACGGCTCGACCCAGACCCAGTTCGGCGACGTGCAGAATGTGGCGCGCTGGAACGCGTCGGTCATGCGCAGGATGCTCGACAACCGCGTCGAGATCGAATTCCGCGCCCGCGACCTCCTGAATCAGAACCGGGGAATCAGCATCAGCAACAATTCCAACTTCATCCAGGAGTCGCGCACGGATTCGCTCGGCCGGTACTTCATGCTGCAGGTCAACTACCGGCTCGGGACGCAGTTCCAGCGTGGCGGACGTGGGCGGCGGAGGTAGGCTGCGCCACTGGTCGCGGTGGTGAGGAGAGGCTGCCGCCGGGGTTGCGGCGAGAGGGTGGTGGCACAGATTAGGGGGCGTCCCGGGTGGGGCGCCCTCTGATGGTTGGGGGGAGGCGATGGCTGTGTGGCCAGGCCCAGGGGGTGGCTGGCCGCCCCATTTGAGGGGAAAGCATGCCGGTTGATGTTGACGGTTTCTGGGCGAAGGTCCGGCTGGGCGAGGACACCGACCTTGAACTGAAGGAGGTGCGGTTTCGCGGCAAGGATGTGATCGCTCCCAGGCGGATCGACCTTGCCGACGGGCTGGCGGCATTCGCCAACGCCGCGGGTGGATGGCTTGTTCTGGGCGTCTCCGATGACCGAACCCCCCAGCCTCTCGATGCGGCACAGCTGGACGCCGTGGTGCACCTCGTCACCGAGATCTGCTCGGACAGTATCGAACCGGCGCTCTATCACAGCCTCCACCGGATTCCGCTGCCGGATTCCCCAAGTGCGGGTGTGCTCCTGGTCAAGATCCCACCGGGAGCTTCGGTTCACCGTTCTTCAGGCGGCTATCTGCGACGGCGGGGCGCGAGCAAGCGGCAAATGGAGCCGGCCGAGATCCGGCGGCTCCTGCAGGCGCGGGGTCAGTCCGATGTCACAGGCACCGACCTCCAGGTTGTCGCGAACACCAGTGTCAACAGTCTGCGGCCGGAACTCTGGCGCCGGTACGCCAGTTCCCGCGCCGGCGACCCCCCGGAGACAGCCCTCTCAAAACTCAAGTTCCTGAAGGACGATCGACACGGCACTCAGCGTGCAACGGTCGGGGGCGTGCTCCTCGCGGCCGAGGATCCTCGTGAATGGCTGCCGAACGCGTACATTCAGGCTGTCTGCTACGGCAGCGGCAAGATGGACGGCAATCGGCAACTCGACGCCCAGGATATCTCGGGTCCACTGGACCGGCAGATTCGGGGGGCGATGCGGTTCGTGGTCCGCAACCGCAAGGTGGCCGCCCGCAAACAGCCGGCGCGAACCGACTTTCCGCAGTACAGCGACCGCGCGGTGTTCGAAGCGGTGGTGAACGCGGTGGTGCACCGGGACTACGCCATCAACGGGTCCAGGATCCGCCTGTTCATGTTCGACGATCGCCTGGAACTCTATTCGCCCGGCGGGCTCTCCAACTCGCTGAAGATCGAAGACCTGCGGACGAGTCAGTTTACCCGCAACGAACTCCTGGCGTCGCGACTCGGGCAGTGCCCGGTGGGTGACGTGCCGGGATCGGGCGGGCGACAGTACTTCATCGAGCGCCGTGGCGAGGGCATCGGCGTCATCGAGGACGAGACGTTTGCGGTCGCCGGACGCAAACCTGCGTTCGAACTGATCGGAGAACGGGAACTGAAGCTGACGCTCCCGGCGGCGAAGCCACCCCTGCCAGAGGGGCTCGCTGCACGGGTGGCGGTTCGCCGGGAGGATACGGGCGAGCCCTTGCGGGACGTGCATGTCGTGCTCGTCTACCCGAACAAGACCTATCTGGAGGGACGCACGGATCCGTTCGGATTCGCGGATTTCGAGCTCCATGCCAAGCTGCCGATCACGGTGCTGTGCGCCGCACCGGGGTTTGTGGCCAGCGTCGACCGCGGGCATCTGGGTGATTGGCCGCTCGAAGTGCGCATGAACCCGACTGAAGACGGGGGCTCGCTGATCATCGCAAACCGCACGGGTCACCTGCCGGGAATCCGGGGGCGGCTGAACCCGATTCTGGACAATCTGGACCGCTCCTACCTGTACGCCGAAAACGTGGCGATCAACGACGGAATGCAGCAGCCGGTGCGGTTCAGCCTCGACGAGCCGGTTCGGTTGACGGATTCGATCGGGGCGGTGGCCACCATGTGGTTTCGGGAGATGGTGGGGGTTTCCAGCGTTTTTGACTATCGGTATGGGTGAGGTGGGTGGCAACTGGTCGTATTCCGTGGAAAGGATTATCCCGCATGATGGACAGAATCCACAGGTCCGCAGCCGTGCTCTCGGTGTGCCTCATGTTTGCCGCTTCCGTGTCCGGCCAGGAGACTGCCACCTCCGCCCAGCAGACCGACGGATTCTACATCTCCACGAACCTGGGCCTTACATCGGCTTTCGGATCGGACGTGGGCGATTTTGGAGCGAACTATCCGACACGCTGCGACCGGTTGCTGTACGCAAATCCGGCGGACGCGCCGGCCGACGACGCGTGCCTGGCTCCGTTCACGAGCAACAGACAGGGTTCATACCACTTCGGCCGGAACTACGGCACGTCACAGGCGCTGGCGCTGGGGTACGGAGTGGGCAACCTCCGATTCGAGGTGGAGATCCTTCTGCGCGGGCAGGCCGGAGAACCGACGTTGTTCGATGTCGGGTCGGACCAGTCGCTAGCCGACAAGGATACCGAGTGGAGCGCAATCGTGCCCCCCAACGCGAACATCTACAACTTCCGGTCGCGGCAGACTTTTCTGAACATTGTGTACGCCTTACCCGCCCAAGCGGGATGGACACCCTGGCTGGGGCTCGGCACCGGATCGGCAACGGTCGACTTCAAGTATTACGCGGCATTCCACCGCAAGTCGCTCGACGAAGGCTATCTCGAGGTGTTCGGGGGTTCGCGGTTCGACCCCGATGCGGCCGCCGAGTGGCAGCGCGCGGCGGCGGGAACGGTGAGCATGCTGGACGAGCCCGTGAGCGGATCGGCTTTCGCGTTCCAGATACTTGGCGGTATGGAGCGAGCCATTTCGACGCGGGCCACGCTGGGTCTGAAGGCCCGCTGGACCTCGATCGGGACCATATCCGCCACGCTCCCGTGGACCCTGACGCGCAGTCACCGTCCTGTCCACGCCGACGGTCAGACGCCGTACGAAACAACCTATGAATTCGAGACACTGGGCTACCTCGGCGTGGGACTGGAGATGAGGTGGCGGTCTTGAGGGAGCGCTGGCCAAAGCGGCGGCTTCCATCCGGACGCGCACACCGGACCGTCCTGTCCGGCCTTCTCCTCATTGCATCGGCCTGTGATTCGCCGGGCGCGCCCTCGCCCCCCACCTTCGAGCGCGTCCAGCCCGACCTCTTCGCCGAGCCGGGTGCCCAGCCCAACGCCTGGGCGGACTTCGACCGGGACGGTGACCTCGACCTCTTCGTCGGCATGCGCTACTCCGAGAACCGGGTCTACCGCAATGACGACCAGATCTTTGTGGATGTCGCGCCGGCCCTCGGGGTCGATCTGGTGGGCACCACGCGGCAGCCGAGCTGGGTCGACTACGATGGCGATGGCGACCTCGATGTCCACGTTTCGAACCAGAACGGGGACGAGGACGCCTTCTACCGCAACGAGGGCAACGGGAGCTTCGTCGATGTCGCGCCTGGGCTCGGCATGAACCACCCGGGCCGCGCCGACGAATACGGCAGCGTGGCGCCGGCGGTCGCCGACTACGACAACGATGGCGATCTGGACCTCTTCATCGCGACCTACGGGCCGGACATCCTGTGGAGCAACAACGGCGACGGGACCTTCACCGACGTGACCGATCCGGCCACGGTGGGCGAGGACTACCACTCCACCACGGCGGCCTGGGGCGATGTGGACAACGATGGCCGCCCCGACCTGGTCGTGACGTCGTACCTGTCGGGGGTCGCCGAGGCGGAGGACCATCTCTTCATGAACCTGGGCGGAGGACGCTTCGCGAACGCGCTGCCGGCCAGTGGACGTACGATGGTGCCGGGTGCCGAGGTGCAGTTGATCGAACACGACAGCGGTAGCGTTCTGGGCACGCGCCTGGTGGATTCGGGCGGGGGCTATTGCTCGCAGGGAGGGGCACCGGCGCACTTCGGCATTCCAGCGGGGGTGGAGCGGGTGGATGTCAGGGTGACCTATGTGGTGGGGGGACAGCGGTCGACGGTGGTCGAGGAGGGGGTCTTCCCTCCAGACTACATGGGGCGGTGGCTGATCGTGCGGCAGGGGATGAGCGGAGAAGAGTAAGGCGGGCGAATGCGCAGCCGGAAGCTGTGGATGCGAAATGTAATGGCCACATTACAAAATGTCATGCGACGTTGTCATTTCCTGGCCCGCTGTGCAGGTGTTCTGGCCCTGGTGGGCGCGGCAGCGTGTAGCGACGCTCGCGCCCCGGTCTGGACCGATGGGGTGTTCGACGACTGGGAGGGCATCGTACCCGTCGCGGTGGACCCGATGGACGACGCTCTGCGGGGCTCTCCGGTCGATCTCGGGGTGGTGGCCATGCAGGACGATGCGCGCTTTCTACACGTCCTGGTCGACATGGGCGCCACGGTCACCGTGCAGGGGATGCAGGGCTCGGTGGAAGTGGTGCTCGATGCCGACGGCGACTCGTCCACGGGGGGGCTGTACGGCGGGGTGGAGGGCGCCGATCTGGCCATTGTGCTGTCCAGGCCTGTTGCCACGGACAGCGACGCGCACGGGGCCGGCGTGGGGGTTCGGCGCATCGGCCCCGATGGCCCCGGCGATGTGGAGGGGTCGGAGGTGGCGGGTCTGCTGGTGTCTCCCACGCATTCGTCGGATCGGTTCGAGTTGCGGATGGAGCGGGGGACGGTGGTGGCGGCGGGGAGCGCGGTCGTCGGGCGGCTGCGCTATCTGCGCGGTGCCGACGTGGTCGACGAAACGCCGATCTTCACGCACGAGCTGGTCACCGAGCCGGGTGGTGACCCGCCTCTGCGGGGTGCCGATGACGTGGCCAGGGTGCCGGGCACGCACCGGGTGGTGGTCTGGAACGTGTCGTCCCGGAGCTTCCAGGCGAATCGTCGCGCCTTTCAGCGGGTGCTCGCGGGCCTCGCGGCCGATGTGGTCCTCCTCGACGAGGTCCACGCTGATGTGACGATGGCGGAGTTGGCGCGGTTCGGGGAGGGGATTCGGGTGGGGGCGGGGGCGGACGGGTGGAGCTGGTGGCTGGCCTCGGGTGGGGGCCGTCAGCGCACGGTGGTGGGTGCGCGGGGACTGGAGGTGCGGGGGGCGGCGGGTCTGAGCAGGATCGACCACGCACCGGGCGCGCTGGAAGGGTGGCTGGGTGGGGTGGGCGACGATCCCGAGTCGCCCGGGATGGCGCCACCTGCGGAGCTGGCTATGGCAGAAGAGGAAGGCGGCCTCTCCGCTACCGGCGCCTGGGTGACACTGGACGGGCGCGATGTGCTGTTCGTCCCCGTCGACCTTCAGAGCGCCGGGTACGACGGCTCCCCCCGCGACCGGCTGCGGGAACTCCAGGCTCGCACGCTCAACCGCGCGATCGCGGCAGCGCTTGCCGAGCGACCCGGTGCCGGCCTCGTCATCGGTGGCGACCTCAATGTGGTAGGATCGATCCGCCCCCTGGACGAGCTGGGCCGCGGCCTGGGAATCGACGGTGGTGACCTGTTCGTTGCCCGGCTGGAACGCCTGCGGGACCGTTCCCTGTCAACCTGGCGCAGCACCTGGAGCGACGATCCGTTCTCACCCGGTCGGCTGGACTACGTCCTGTACCGGGGAGCCGTGCTGCGAGCCCAGCGCGCGTTCGTCTTCGATGCGGCGGACATGGCTGCGGACGCCCGGCGCGAGTTGGGGCTTCGGGGCTCGGACACCGAGCACTCCGATCACCTGCCGCTGGTGGTGGACTTTCGGGTGCGGTGAGGGCTGGGGGCCGAGTTGGGAACGAGTCGCGGGCCCCTATCTACACTCCCCTGGAGCAACCAGTTTGTATTGCATGATGAACGGCACATCCATTTCGGTGAGGCCGGTGGCCCAGACCCGGTCGCCGAGGGCGGCCCTGAAGGCGATGCCGGTTGGGGCCCGCACACGGAACTCGGGTTCGCCGTCCGGGCCAAGAACGAGCCAGAGGGCTTCGTAGTCCTCCGGTGCAACCGCGTCGCGCAGCCACACGCGTTCGTCATGTGTCAGGAAGAAGGATGAAACCGGCTCGAAGTAATCGTAGAGGAGCAGGCCTTCCGTTACGGCGGCTCGCAGGTTGGTCGGGACTTCCCCGCCATACTGGGTGGCCCGCTCCGCCATTTCCATACCTTCATCGATAAAGGCGTTGCGCTGTGCGCGAGACACCCTTCGCAAACGGGCTTCGATCGTGGTCTCGCGCGCCATGCGGCCATCCACGCCAAAGTGGCGCAAGGTAACCTCGTCCGGCCGGTCCGGTTCCCAATCGGCCGTCACGACTCCTTCACCGTTCGGGTGGATCCGGTAGAGAGGGGGCGTGACGAAGGGTTGATGGCCAAACGTGCCGATTCCCTCGATGATCATGCGGGTGTAGTTGTACTTGAAGGCCAACGTGTCACGCGACTCCTCCGAACGTATTCCGACCAGCATCGGCAGCTTGATTCGGTTGAATTCGGGGGCCGTGCGGCTCTCCAAGTCCAGGTGCCCTGTAGGTGGAGTGTAGAACCCGTACCCGTGAGCCAGTGGTGCCGATGTTCTCCAGAGTATGGGCATGGAACTTGGCAGGCCCCGGTCGGTTTCGGTCCGGATGTGCGCACCCGTCGAGTCGAAGTAGGATATGTGCAGCTCCCACAAGTGCTGCAGCCAAACCGTATCGCCCACGAAGCCAAATTGGCCAACGTCGGTAAACTCACCGGGTCCCTCGCCCTCGCCACCGATGTATCGCACGAAACTGCCATCCGGATCGAGCACGGCAACTTGCGGATCCTCACCCCTTAAGTAGACTCTGCCCGTGGAATCGAGCCTGAGTACGGGCGTCCGCGAGAAGGCGAGCCACTCCGGCACATCGAGTTGCGTCGCCGAGGCGGAGAACTTCGCACGCCTCCTTGAGCTCGGCGTTGGCGACAAGCTGTGCGGCTGCGTGGGTTGTCGGGAATGCGACGGTGGTTGCGGCTACCGCCACGGCTGCCAACGAGCGAGCGAAAGACCCCATCTTCATCCTGCCTTCCTTTGTGTCGACCGGGACGGGCCCGGAGTTGTCGCTGGCGGCGCCCGTCGGCGTGACGCTCGCCCCTCGGTATGCCAGGTCAGTCAGTCAGGTCAGTCAGTATAGCAGATGGCGCTCCGCGGAAGTGCCAAAACCCTCCAGTTCGGCCTCCACCCCTGCCAGGATTTCATCGGTGGCCATGCCGTGTTGTACACCATCCCGCAGCCCGGAGTGCCCCCACAGGATGTCGATCGGGGGAAGCGTCTCCTCGTATTCGTAGGGCGGCGGGCGCCAGGCGAAGTCGCGCGGGGCGAGGGCGCGGGCGGCGAGGAGGATCTCGACGGCTGTGCGGACCGGCTCGAAGGCGCCGGGGTCGTTGACGTGCAGCTGGGCGCCGCCGCAGAGCGTGCCCGCGTGCTTCTGGAAGGCCGGCTCGAAGTGGCAGGGGCGGAAGGTGACGCCGGGGAGGCGGGCGCGGGCCAGGCGCGCCGTGAGGGCGGGGGGGTCCAGCCAGGGAGCGCCGAAGAGTTCGAAGGGGCGGGTGGTGCCGCGCCCTTCCGAGAGGTTGGTGCCTTCGAGGAGGACCATGCCGGGATAGACCGTGCAGGAATCGGGGGTGGGCAGGTTCGGGCTGGGCATCACCCAGGGCAGCCCCGTGTCGGCCCAGGACATGTGGCGCTCCCAGCCGCCCATGCGGATGACCTCGAGGTCGCAGCCGATGCCGCGCTCCCGTTGCAGCCAGCGCGCCACCTCGCCGCAGGTGAGGCCGTGCCGGAGGGGGAGGGGGTGGAGGCCCACGAAGGACTCGTAGCCTTCTCGCAGCAGCGGGCCCTCGCGCCGGACCCCGCCGATGGGGTTGGGGCGGTCCAGGACGACGAACCGGACGCCCGCCTCGCCGCACGCCTCCATGGCCAGCGCCATCGTCCACACGAAGGTGTAGACGCGCACGCCGACGTCCTGCAGGTCGAAGAGGAGCGCGTCGAGGCCGTCGAGCATTTCCGGGGTGGGCTTGCGGACCTCGCCGTAGAGAGAGTGGACGGGGATGCCGGTGACCGGGTCGGTGTAGGGGTCCGACTCGATCATGTTGTCCTGCTTTTCTCCGCGGGCGCCGTGCTGTGGGCCGAAGAGGGCGCGGAGGTGGAAGCCCGCCTCCCGGATCGCGTCCGCGCCGAAGGTGAGATCCGAGGTCACGGACGCAGGGTGCGCGACGAGTCCCAGACGAGCATCGCGCAGCCCGAGCGCCTCGCCGGCGCCGTCGATGAAGCGTTCGAGGCCCGTGGTGACGGGTGAGCCGGTCATGCGGCGCTGCTCACCGGCGGCAGCGACGCCAACTGGTCGGGCGGCCGTGCGGGCCAACTGCCCTGTCACTCGCCCTCCGGGGGCGCCTCCCGCTGCCAGTAGAACGGCCCGGCCGCCACCTGGTCGGGCCAGAGCTGGTCGAGGGTGTCGCCGTCGTAGAGCCGACCGTTCATCATGACCTGAGCCACTGTGTTCGAGTTGCGGATGTCGTCGAGCGGGTTGGCGTCCAGAATGACCAGGTCGGCGAGCTTGCCGACCTCGATCGAGCCGAGATCGCGATCGAGCCCGAGCGAGTGCGCACCGATGATCGTGGCCACCTGCAGTGCTTCGTGTTCCGTCATCCCCCCGGATTGGGTAGCCCACAGTTCCCAGTGGTACCCAAGCCCCTGGAGTTGGCCGTGGCTGCCCACGCCCGCCCTTCCGCCCGCCCGGATCAGGTCCCTCACGAACGCCGACACCAGGTGGAAGGTGTGCACCTCGGGGTGGAACCAGCCGGGCACCCTGCGTGTCGCCTTCTGATGGATCTCCTCGAGCGGGGTGAAGCGCGCCAGCTTCTCGTCACCCAGCACGTCTTCGGTGGCGTAGAAGTAATTCTCGGCCCAGGGACCGCCGTAGGTGACCAGAATCGTGGGCGTGTAGGCCATCTGCGACTGCGCCACGAGCTCGACCATGTCCGCGTACATGGGGAAGCCCGGCATGTTGTGCTCCATCCCCGAGTAGCCGTCGATCGCCATGGTCATGTTTTCCTTGGTGTCGAGGCCGCCCTCGGTGGTGGGCATGAGTCCGAGTTCGCGAGCCGCCATGATGATCCACTGGCGCTGCTCGCGGTTGCCGGCGCCGTACATCTTGATCGTCCTGGTGTCGTAGTAGTCGCTGTAGCGGCGCAGGACGTTCCGGGCGTGGTCCAGGTCCTGCACGTTTTCCGAGGAGAAGACGCCGGGGCCGGTGGAGTAGATCCGCGGCGACAGGATCCGGCCCGCGCGCACCAGGTCCTCGTAGCTGATGACGTCGGTGGTGCCGGTCTGCGGGTCGCGCGTGGTGGTCACGCCGTATGCGAGGTTGGCGGCGTAGGACCAGGGCTGGCTGCGGTGGATGTTGACCTGCGCGCGCAGGTGGGCGTGGGTGTCGATGAAGCCGGGCACGACCGTCTTGCCGGAGAGATCGATCACCTCGGCGCCGCCGGGGCGGGTGACCGACCCGGTGGGACCCACCGCGGCGATGCGGTTGTCCTGGACGACGATGTCGCCCTGTGCGAGCACCTCGTCCCCGTTCATGGTCACGACACGGGCGCCCGTGAGCACGACGGTGCCGCGGGGGATGTCGCGTGGGACTTCCACCTGGATGCGGACCTCGGTCGGCCGGTAGCGGTCGTCCTCGTCGTCGTCCTCGTCGTCGTCGGCTTCCTCCTCTTCGCCGGCCTCGGCCTCCTCCTCTTCGGTGGGCTCGTCGTCGCCTTCTTCCGCCTCCTCGCGGGCCGCCGCGGCCACCGAGTCCTCGAAGGCCTGGGCCGCGTCGAGGTCGTACACGAGGTGCGCGTTGCCGATCGTCCAGTGCACCTTGCGGCCGTCCGCGCCCCACGCGGGGAACTCGGCGCCGATCTCGGTGAGCTGTCGCGCGGGGAAGGAGGCGCTGGAGGGATTGCCCACGTTGATGGCGGGTGCGTCGCCGCCCACGATCGGGACCGTCACGGTGTAGAGATGGTTGCCCACGCGGGCGAGCGCCTGGTCGCCGACGGGCGCCATCATCACGAGCGACGCCGATGGCGACCCGCTCGACCCGGGTGCCCCCGAGCCCGTCACGCGCACGTGCGCTTTCCTGTCGGTGCCGTCCCAGCGGAACGAGATGAGGCCTTCACCGCCGCTGTACGCGTAGATGCGGTCGGGGTCGGTGGTGAAGTGGTGGGCGGTGTAGCGCGCCGGAGCGATGACGGTGGCGTCGCCTCCGGTGGCCGGGATCCAGACCAGGTCGTCCGCGCCGCCGGGAACGCCCCGCGTGAGGGCTTCGTCGTAGGCGCGTCCGGGTCCGCGCACCGCGATGATGCGCGCGCCGTCGGGGGCCCACACGGGGTTGTTGTAGAGGGCGGGGGCGGTGGTGAGCTGCTCGGGGGTCCCGCCGCTCGCGTCCACGCGGTAGATGTGGCCGCCGCCCTGGTCGTCCCAGGTGGTGTAGGCGATGGCCGCGCCGTCGGGCGACCAGGTGGGCATGGCCTCGTTCGCGGTGGAGCGGGTGAGCCGGGCGGGGGTCCCGTCCAGCCAGTCCATGACGTAGACGTGCGACAGAAGCGAGAATGCGATGCGCTCGCCGCCGGGGGAGGGGACCGCGTCCCGTACCTGTTTGGCCACGAAGGTCCCGGTGTCCTCGATGCGGTAGTCGAAGTCGACCTCGGGCCCGATGTCCAGAGTCACGTCCACCCGGAAGGGGATCGGCGTCGGCTCGGAACCGTCGATCGGGATGCGCCAGAGTCCGCCCCCGTAGAAGGCCACGACTTCGCGCGAGTCCGGGGTGAACGACATGCCGGGGTAGGCGTCGCGGGTCGCGAGCGATTCCTGGTCGTCCCGCTGCACGGGGAAGGCCAGCCAGCGCTCGTCCCCACTCTCCAGGTCGCGGATGCGGAGTCCGGTGTCGGCGACGTGGCGTGAGCCGTAGACGAGCCAGCGGCCGTCCGGGCTCAGCGCCGGCCGGAAGGCGCCGCCGTAGCGGAAGGACCGGGTGGCCGACTCGCCTGTTTCGCGGTCGTAGACGGCCAGCTGGTATTGCCGCATGCCCGAGTTGTACTCCCATCCCCCGTTTCGGTACGAGTACCAGATGTAGCGGTCGTCAGGGCCGAAGGCGGCTCCGGTTGTGCGTCTTGATGCGGGTTCGTCAATGATCTGGATCCCCGAGCCCCCGTCCACATGGTACATCCACAGCTTGCCCTGCCCGGGCCCCTGCCTGGTGGCGAGGACGTAGTTCCCGTCGGGGGTCCATTCAGGTGACTGGTAGGCGCTCGACTTGCCGCGCGTGACCTGCACCGTGTCGGTCTTGTCCAACGAGATGATGTGGATCCCTTCGCCGCCCCCCCGGTCCGAAGTGAAGACCACGCGCGTCCCGTCCGGGCTGAAGCGCGGCTGGCCATCGAACGCCATCCCCTGCGTGAGGGAAACCGCGGTCCCGCCGGTGATCGGCAGCGTGTAGAGGTCCCCGAGGAAATCGAACACCAGGCTCTGACCGTCGGGGCTGACGTCCACGGACATCCAGGACCCTTCCGTGAAGCTGGTCGAGATGGTGCGGGCGGGGGCCAGTGGAAGGCCCTCCTGACGGGGATCGGGGGTGTCCTCGTCACTCTCCTGGGCGGTGATGGGGGCCGGGGTCGCGGTGAACGCGAGGGCGCAGGGGAGAACGGCCAGGCGGGCTGCCAGCAGCCAGGTCGCGCTCTTCGGACCGATCGCGCCCGCGGGCTCCGTCACGCGTCCTCCGGAAATACCCTCGATACAGTCTTCGCCAGGGCCACGTCGATCTCTTCGCATTGCTCTTCTTCGACTCCGTATGCTGAAAGCCACACACCCATCTTCCAACGATCCCCCTCCCCCTCCATCTCCACATGAAGAACCCCGTCGTTCAGCGAAGATACCACGCCGGCAAAGGCCCAGGGCCGGTCGCAGAGCACGACGGTCCCTTCGAGCATCTCTCCGCCGTCCAGGACGAAGCGGAAAGCGTCACCCGTACCCGGATGCGGGCGCTGCGGCTTGCCTGGCTCCTGTACCCCGTCCTGGCCCGCAGCACCTGCCACGGGGCCCGGCTCAGCGGTGGATGCGACCTTCCCGTCCGGAATCGCGCCCAGCCCCGATTCGCCGAAAACCCGGTCCCACACCTCCTCCCGCGAGCCCGTCACCCAGGGCCGCTCGCTGATCATCGTTCGCGGGACGCCGGGGTGGCGTTCCAGGAAGTGCTTCAGGTTCCAGAGGAAGAAGCGCCAGCCGTTGTGCATCATGTGGAAGGTGTCGTCCCATTCGGCCGCCGAAGACAGCCCCGAGTTGACGAGATCGAGCCGGGTGGCGCCGCCGAGGTCCGTCAGCCGGTAGTCGAGCGCCATTGCCGCGCCGGCTTCGGTTGCCTCCTCGGGAAGCTGGTCGACGAGGCGCAGGTGCCGGCCGGGATCCCATTCCGCGATCCAGCTGGTCCACTCCGCCCCGCCGCCCCAGGACACGGTGAGGTGGCCGCCCGCGCCCGGTTCGGCCGAGGCGATCGGCGCGAACCAGTTGGCGACCTGGTCGCCCTCGGTGATCGCGCGCCACACCGCCTCGACTGGCACGGTGGTCACTATGGAGGCTGCAATGCTACGAGTGGCGGGGGCCTCTTCCGTCACCTACCGTCCCTTCCAGTTCGCGACAGAGCGCGGTAGTACTCGTCCACGAGGGCCCGGTACTCCTCCGGGACATCGCTGGACCGGAAGAGGAAGATGTCCTGCTCGTCGCCGAGCGCCAGTTCGCGCCGGAGCCGGAACTCGAGCTGCTTCAACCCCTCGACCAGCTGGCTCTGGAGCCTGAGCACCTCTTCGGGATCGGCGTAGGTGCCTTCGCGGTCGAGCGCGCGCATCGCTTCGAGCATTGCCTGCAGTTCCCGCGGGTCGGCTCCGCTCTGCTCGATCAGCGTCGCCAGGTTGCGCAGCTCGCCGGTCCTCTCGCGGACTTCGCGGCGCATCTGGCGAATTGCCTCCGGATCGAAGTTCCGCGGTGCGCCGAACCGCCAGTCGCCATCGCGGTAGCTGCCACCGAGATAGCCGCCACGGTAGTCACCGCCACCCACGCGATTGTCGCCGCCCTGCTGCCCCTGCTGGCCCTGCCCTTGCCCTTGCTGGCCTTGCTGCCCTGCCCTTGCTGCCCTTGCTGCCCTTGCTGCCCCTGGCCCTGCTGCCCTTGCTGCCCTTGCTGCCCCTGTTGCCCTTGCTGGCCCTGCTCGCCCTGCTCGCCCTGCTGACCTTGCTGGCCCTCCTGCTCCCCCGGGTTCTGCGCACCATCCATCAGACGGCGCTGCATCGACTCCACGCTGCGGAGCAGGTCCTGGGTGGCCTCGATCGCATCGGTGCGCTGGTCCCGGTCGACACCTCCCTGCATCGCCTCTTCCGCCTCGTCAAGGCGGTTCCCGAGTGAGCGGATCGCTTGCGCGATCTGATCCTCGAACCCCTTGGCGTAGTCCTCGTAGTCACGGCGGCCCACCAGGCCCCGCGACCACTGGAGAAGCGGGCTGAGCTGAGTGTCGCGGATGGTTCCGGTGGCTTCCTCCAGCTCATCGGCCCCCGGCTGACCATCGCGCCGCGCGCGCCTCGCCATCTGGTCCAGCTGCGACAGCAGGTCGTCCACCTCTTCGGCCATCTGCTCCTTGTCCTCGATGACGCTCCACCGGTCTTCCGCCGTGCTGCTGGTCTCCTCGGCGAGCGTCCGCATGCGCTCCTGCACATCCTCCTGCTGCCGGACCAGCTCATCCGTCCTGCGCTGCGCGTCCTGCAGGTCGCGCTGCAGCCGGTCGTCCTGCACCCCCTCCATTTCATCCCGGGCTTCGCGCAGCCGCCTCAGCGCAGACTGCGCTTCCGCGACTCCCGCGTTACCGCGGTTCGCGGCTGAGCGGCGCATCGCGTCCGCGGACTGCTGCAGTTGCCGCGAGATCTCCTCGAGCTGCCGGTTGCCGGTCTCGCGCGACAGCCGCTCCAGCTCCCGCGCGGCCTCCTCTGCATCCTCGGCCAGCTCGCGGGCCGCGTCGCTTCCGCCTCCCTGCCCGCCCTGCTGGGCCGCGGCCCGGCGGCGCTGGCGCTCCAGCTCCTGCTCCTGGCGGCGGGCCAGCTCGCGCAGCTTCTCCAACGCCTCGTCGACCGCCTGGTCGTTGGTCTGCTGCTGGCTGCGCTGCACGGTCTCGTACTGGTTGCGGAGCGCGTCGGTCTCGAGTTCGAAGAGGTCGGCCAGGTCCTCCGCGCTGGGGCCCTGCTGGCCTCCGCCCCCGCCGCCTCCGCCCTGCTGCTGCTCGCGCTGCAGCGAGACGAAGCGTTCGTAGGTCTCCTCGGCCTTCTGGAGTTGGCGCAGCGCGCGCTGCTCGGGCGGGATCGCACCGCTCGGGCTCAGAGTGCGCAGGGAGTCCACGGCCTCATTCATCGCCTCCACGGCGATCGGCAGGGCCTCGGCGATCCGCTGGAAGGCCTCGTCGGCCCCGGTGATCCCGCGGTTCACGATCCGCTCGGCCAGGGTCTCCACCTGCTCACGCAGCCGTTCCTGGCTGTTCGCGATGCTGATGACGTTCTCAGCCCAGGTGTCGGGCGTGTAGCTGTCCCGGTCGCGCACCAGGTTGAAGCTGGCCGCGATGATCTGCCGCTGCAGCGCGGACAGATCCTGCTCCATGTCGCCGCCTCCTCCGCCGCCTCCGCCCCCTCCGCCACCTCCACCGCCGCCTTCGTTCTCGCGGTAGTCGCGGCGGTAGGGACGCACCTGGAGGAAGTAGATGTCGGTCAGCGCCTCACCGGGCACCGGCGCGTTGTCGCGTGCGACCCCGTGGTACGCGACGAGGTCCCCGACCTCGAGCTCGTAGTCCTCCATGAAGAAGGTGTGCCCAGCCGTGACCTCGGGGAGCGGCTCGCCCCCCGACGAGTGGATGCGCAGCGTGTCGGAGGGCCCGCCGTTGACGTTGTAGACCAGCAGGATCTCGGCGACGCCCAGGTCGTCGTCGGCACGGGCCTCGATGAACACCTCTTCGATCGAGCTCACCTGAATGTCGCGCCCGGGCCTGCGGAAGGAGATGGACGGCCCCTGGTCGTGCAACACGTCGATCCGGTAGTCGGGGGCGCCCGCCACCCACACCCCGCCCAGGGCGGGGAACTTCACTCCGTAGAAGCCGTCTTCATATACGGTGAAGGAACCAAGGAAGGTCCCCTCCGGCCCTGCTTCCATCTGGATCGTGTCCCCCGGGTCCATCACCAGCCGGGCGGAGGGCACGGGAATGGTGGGCGTCACCGTCAGCTCGACGCGGGTCCCGGCCAGCGCGGCCACGTCGCCCCCGTACTCGAAGCGGCGCGGCGCCAGTCCGGTGTAGCTCGGGAAGTGGTAGACCATCTCCAGCCGGTCCACCGCCGGGAGATCCGCGACTCCGAGCGTGAAGGTTCCGGAGCGGACGCCGTTGGCCTCGACGTAGTAGGTGGTCTCGTCCGCGACGTTGAGGAGGAGGCCTTCGAAGCCGCCGGTGCCGTCCTCGATCATCGGCAGGGCCGCGTAGCTGGTCTCACCCTCCGTGCGGGTGTAGAGGACGACGTCATCGGAATCGAAGCCGTGGGGGACGGCCCGGACCATGAGGTCGGAGAAGCGCGAGATGATCGTGTCGCCGGGCTCCAGCGCGACGCTGTAGGGGTTGACCGACTCGGCCGCGCGGGCCGGGAAGAAGAGCGCGTTCATGCCGTGCTGCAGGAAGCCGGGGCCGAACAGGACCAGCAGGACGGATGCGAGGGTCAGTCCGCCGAGCACACCGGTCGAACGCCGGATCGCCTTCTGCTCGATGCGTTTGCCGTGGTCGACGCGGCGGCACTCCCGCGCCGCCTGCCTCACCACTTCGCGAAGGAGCTGCGAGTTCTCGAACTTGCTGTCGCGGGCCGACTCCACGGCCGTGATGACCTGGGATTTCAGCGAGGGTTCGTGCTCCTCCAGGTACAGCGCGACCCGTTCGTCGGAAACCCGCCGGACCAGCGGCCAGAGGACCGAGCGGACCATGAAGAAACCGATCACCAGCCAGAGCACGACGCGCAGTGCCAGGATCGCCTCCGGCTGGAAGCGGAGCGCCTCGAGGCTGGTGGCGGACACCACGAAGGTCACCAGAGCTCCGGCCAGCGTGAGGGCGAGCCCGCGCAACAGGAGCTTGAGCCGCCAGCGGCGGCGTACCCGGCCTACGACGCGGAAGAGCTCTTCCCGGGTTCTCGCGCTGCTCCATATCGACATGTTCTCCCCCTTGTCCGTCACCGAATCTGTCGTGCCGCCGCCATCGCCCGCCTGGCCCCGGGACGGCTGAATGCCGCCTCCGTGCCGGGCAGGATACAGGGCTCGACCATGGTAACATTGGCGGTGTGGTCCAAATCCGCCAGCGACCGGATCGTGGCCGTCCCGGCGGGATCCCGCCTACCCCGCTGAAGTCACCTCTTCTCTTTCTTTGACCCGGTGACGCGACAATCCGTTGGACAGCGCCGTCTCCGACGCCATCAGCAGAAAGGCCGCGGCCAGCAGGTAGCGCCAGAATGATTGGCTCTTTTCGTAGTCCTCCTCGCGGATGTCCACCGTTCCGGCCGCCGGGTTCTCGCCTGCGGGGTCGGTTTGCGACGCGCCCGTCGCGCCCCCGACGGAAACGGCAAACGCTTCGACATCCATCCTCGACAGATCCGACTCGGACACGTCGACGTTGACCGCAAGCGCCAGGGGATGATCCGGGCGCTGCCCCGGCGGCCTGATCTCCCAGATCCCCCGGCGGTCGAGCTCGAGCAACGGCCTCGCGGGATCCAGCGCGACCGCGCCTCCACCGGGCTCCATCGCCACCGCCCCTTCCGGGATCTCCCACGAACCCGCCGTCTCGGCCAGGCCGGCGAGGTTGACGGTCGAGCCGGCCAGGTGCCACGGGAGCACCTCCCCACGTCCCCCCAGGTGCCTCGTGACGCGGTGCACGAAGGGCAGATAGACGGGCTGCAGCGGGAGGTCGTTCCAGAAGCGGTCCAGGCCGGACGCCCACAGCAGGACGCGGCCCCGCCCGCGTCGGCCCTCCACCAGCGCAGGGGTACCGTCGTCGAAGCGCGCGAGCACCTGGCCGTCGGTCTCGGTCAGCGAGCGGGTGCGGTAGAACACGGCCTGCGAGAAGTCGCCGGAACGAGGGCCGCGGAAGGCCTCGAAGATGGCGTGGTCGTAGTCGACGAAGCCGATGCGGCGCTCCCCGGCTCCCTCCGCCACGGCCCCGACCGTCGCCGGGAGGAACTCCTGGTGGACGGAAGGCACGCTCGATCGCTCTCCCAGCGCCATGAGCAGCCCGCCGCCGTCCTCGACGAACGCACGCAACCGGTCGCCTTCGCTTCCCCCCGGGAACGGCCCGCCGTTCAGGATCACCACCTCGGTGCCGGGCAGCTCGCTGTCGCCGGGCAGGCCCCGGGTCACGCTCGTCTCGAAGCCCGCGCCCTCGGCGATGCCGAGCGCCCCGCGCAGGTACAGGTTCGAGTCGCCCGGGCCGAGCGGATCGGCCACCACCACCTGCAGGTCCCCACCGGGAGAGGCCACGAAGCTGAGGGTGTTGTCCTGCACGAGCCCCTCGCCGGCCACCCCGCCCAACCGCACCTCCCCCCGCGTGAACGGCGCGGTGAGCGTAAAGGGCGCGAAGGCCACCGGCTCCGCACCGCCCGCGCCGACCATGACCGTCACCGTCTCCAGGTCGGTCTCGTCCACCGTGAGGGTCACCTCGGCGCCCGCGGCGGCCTCCCCCGTGTTCACGAGCCGCGCTGCGACCGTCACCCGGTCCCTGCCGCCCGCGCTCTGGCGCTTCAGCTCCAGGTCGGTCAGGGCGAGGTTGTCGATCTCGCCTGCCTCGATCACCACCGTCTCGACGACCACGCCCTCGGCCAGCTTCGCGTCCGGGTCGGGGCTCCAGGCGGTGCGCTGGAAGTCGCTGATCACGACGACGCGCTGCCGCGCCAGGGTGGAGGCGGCCAGCGTGGAGGCGGCCAGCTTTACCGCAGGTGCGAAGCGCGTGGCGAGCGAGGTCGTGCGGAGGGTGTCGAGAGTGGCAAGGATGCGGGGCAGCTCCGGGATCGAGCGGTGCACGAGTTGTGGCGTCTCCGAAAAGACGATCAGCGAGGCGCGGTCGCGGGGCCGCAGCGCCCCGATCACGGACCGGGCCTCCGACACGGCGCGCTCCCAGTTGTCCCCCATCTCCATCGACCAGGAGTTGTCGAGGAGGACGACCACGTCCTCGGGTCCGGGCCCGCCGACCGCCGCCAGCCGCCCCCCGCGCACGAACGGCCGGGCGAAGGCGGCGACCAGGAGCGCCAGCGCGGCAAGGCGCATGAGGAGGAGGATCCAGTGCCGGATGCGCCGCTTCGAGGTCTCCTGGAAGGGGATCTTGTCCAGGAACATGAGCGAGGGAAAGCGGATCGGCTTGCCCCGCTCGTGACGCGTCAGGTGAATCAGGACCGGGACGGCCAGCCCGGCCAGGCCGATGAGGAAGAGAGGGGTCAGGAAGCCCACGCGCCTACCTCCCGGCTCCCGGGCGCCCGACCGGGGACCTCAGCGTCTTCTGGCGGAAGGACAGGTAGGCGTATAGAGCGTCGTCCAGCGGCTCGGCGGTGTTGAGGAGGACGTAGTCGACTCCGTGCCTGGTGAAGCCCTTGCCGAGGGCGTCGATGTGGGCGCGGACTCCTTCCCTGTAGGCGCCGGCGTACTTCTCGGGGACGACCGGGAGCAGCTCACTCGTCTCCAGGTCCTGGAAGTTTGCGGCCTGCGCGAAGGGAAAGTCGATCTCCGCGGGGTCGAGGACGTGGAACGCCACGACGTCGTTCCCCTGGGCCCGGAAGAGGCCCAGCGCGGACGTGAGCTCCTCGGCGTCGTGATAGAAGTCCGACACGAACGCCAGGATTCCGCGGCGGCGGAAGGTGTTGGCGACCCGGGCCAGCGGCCGGTCCCAGGCGCCCTCGCGATCCGGCTTCACCCGCGCGATCGCGTGCAGGACCTTTTCGAGGTGGGCACCCGAGGGGCGCACGTGCTCGACCACGTCGGAGTCGAAGGCGTAGAGCCCGACCCGATCCTTCTGTCCCGCCGAGAAATAGGCGAGGCTCGCGGTCAGGAAACGCCCGTAGTCGAGCTTGGTGACCTCGCCGGAGCCGTACCCCATCGACGCCGATACGTCGAGCAGAAACGCCACGTCCGCGTTGGTCTCGGCCTCGAACTGCTTGATGTAGAAGCGGTCGGTGCGGGCGAAGAGCCGCCAGTCGATCCGGCGGATGTCGTCGCCGGGCATGTACGGACGGTGCTCGGCGAAGTCCATGCTCACCCCCAGGTAGGGAGAGCGGTGGATCCCCTGCAGGAACCCGTCCACCACCGTGCGCGCGAGCAGCTGCAGGTTGTCGATGCGCGCCAGCACGGCGGGGTCGAGGAACGCCGTGCGCGGTGTGGACGAGGCCTTGGCCATGGGGGACTAGCGGCTCGCGCCGGACGGGGCCGAAACAACGGGCATGGAGGTCACGCGAAGCTACATTCCGGACTTCGGCAACGGCACGGCCTTCAGGAGCATCTCGATCAGCTCGTCGGTGGTGCGTCCCTCCGACTCGGCGTGGAAGTTCGTGATGATGCGGTGCCGCATCACCGGCAGCGCCAGTGCGCGGATGTCGTCGAAGCTGACGGTCAGGCGTCCCTGGGTGAGAGCGCGGGCCTTCCCGCCGAGGATCAGGTACTGGGCGGCGCGAACGCTGGCTCCGTAGCTGATCCACTTCTTCACGAAGTCGTGGTCCCCGTTGGGACCCGGCCGGCTGGCGCGCACCAGGTTGACGGCGTAGCGCATCACGGGCTCGGAGACCGGGACGCGCCGCACCAGGTCCTGGAAGGCGATCATGTCCTCGCGCGAGACCACCGCGTGGAGCTCCGGCTCCACCTCGTCGGTGGTCTCCCGCACGACCTGCATCTCCTCGTCCTCTTCCAGGTGCTCCATGACGACGTGGAACATGAAGCGGTCGAGCTGGGCCTCGGGGAGCGGGTAGGTCCCCTCCAGCTCGATCGGGTTCTGGGTCGCGAAGACGTAGAAGGGCGGGTCGAGGACGTAGGTGGTGGACTGCACGGTGACCTGGTGCTCCTGCATCGCCTCGAGGAGCGCCGCCTGCGTCTTCGGAGGGGTGCGGTTGATCTCGTCGGCGAGCACCACATTCGCGAAGATCGGCCCCGGCGCGAAATCGAGCCCGCGGGTTCCGTCCTCGCGCTGCTGAATGATATCGGTACCCGTGATGTCGGAAGGCATCAGGTCCGGCGTGAACTGGATGCGCGAGAAGTTGAGGTCGAGCACCTGCGCGATCGAGTGGATGAGCAGGGTCTTGGCCAGCCCGGGCACGCCGACCAGCAGGCTGTTGCCGCCCACGAGGAGGGTCAGCAGGACATGTTCGACGGCCTCTTCCTGCCCGACGATGATCTTGCGCACCTCGGAGAGGATCTTCTCGCGTCCCTCCTGAATGCGCTTGGCGAGGGCCACATCGGCCATGGGTTCGGCTGTTGGGGGGGTCAGGGTCTCTGTCGGCAAGGGGTCCACCTCGGAAGGCTGTCGGTTTAGGCGCTTGTGTGAATGTGGAGGGATCCGCGCGGCCGCAGGGTTGCCACGGCGGCCCGCGGGATCGCTATCGGGTCATCGCATAGATCAAGTAGTTGACACCGAACTTGTACGCTTCGTTAGAAAGGTCGATCGGATGGTAGCCGAGATGGGAGTACTCCCAGTAGTCGCCGATGTCGTTGTTGAAGTTCGCGATGACCATCAGGCGGCCGGTCGCGTCGTCGTCCTCGTGGAGTCCCAGGAAGATGGGCGGGATTCCTCCGTAGTTCGGGTGCGGCAGGTCCAGCGTTTCGATCTCGAAGAAGGAATTGAAGATGGGCTCGTCGGTTTCCAGCACCTCGAACCGGTGACCGGGGGCGATCAGCTGGAAGATCTCCTCCACTCTGCGCCACTCGTCGTTGCCGGCAAAGTCGTCGAGGATGATGAAGCCCCCCTTGAACAGGTAGTCGGTGAGGTTGTCGATCTCCGCCTGCGTGGGCGTCCACTCCCCCGGTTCGGAGAAGTAGGCGAAGGGGTACCGGTGCAACTCCGGATCGTCGGCGTCGATCACGTTGGTGCCGCTCGTGTTGACTTCGAGCAGCGTTATTTCGTCCAGAATCCTGATGAGGTTCTCGTCCGCGTCCGGGTAGTCGTGCGCCCAACCCGGCCCGCCCCCGCGTCCGAAGCCGCGGCCAAACCCCCGACTACGCGAGTTGAAGCGCACCCGCACGAAGGTGAAGGTGCCGTCGTAGGGGACGGTTGGCAGGTCCTGTAGGGTTGCCGTTGCGGTGGGGAGGGCGAGGTCTGCCGGCGTGGGTGCGAGGGCGTGGGGTGGGGAAGCCACTGCGCCGGAGGGCGCAGCGGAGGGCGCCGGATGGCGTGCCGGGAGGCCGACGGACAGAAGCGCCGCGGCTCCCGCTGTCAGGCCGAGCGCGATGAGCGCCGGGCGGCGGGTTGCAGAGCCCCGGGCGATCGGCGCGCGGGGTGCACCAGGAGCGTGCCGGGTCGTGCGCCTCATCGGCCGGACCCTTCGCGGCGCAGCTCCAGCAGCAGTTCGAGCGCGTCTTCGTAGTTCGGCGCGAGTTCCAGCGCCGCGAGAACCGCGCGGCGTGCTCCGGACGGGTCGCCGTCCAGGTGCAGCACGCGCGCCAGCTGATAGTGGGCGGTGGCAAGGTCGACGGGGCGAAGCGCGACGACGCCCCGCCACGCGGTAGCCGCGCCCTGAAGGTCACCTGCGGACTCCATCAGCGCTGCGAGGCGCTCGTGGTTCTCGATCTCGTAGGGGTGGATGTGGGCCAGGTCGCGCAGGGCCGCCGCCGCGCCGGGCTCGTCTCCCGTGCTGGCCAGGAGGTCGCCGAGCGCGCGGCGGCCGTCGTAGTGACTCTCGTTGAGGCGCAGTAGCGCCCGGTAGTGGGAGATGGCCGCCGCCGTGTCGCCCTGCTCCTCCCGTATCCGGCCAAGGAACCAGTGGGCGCCGTCCGCGCCGCCGTATTGGGGGAAGAGGTCGAGCCCGGCTTCCAGGTGGGCCGCCGCCTCCGTCAGGCGGCCTTCAGCGAAGAGGACCTGTCCGACCGCCATGCGGGCGACGAAGCTGCGCGGGTTGGTCGCCGCCGCGGCCTGCAGCTCGGGCAGCCCGGGGAGCGCGCCCATCTCCGGCATCTCCCCCTCGACGGAGGACAGCGCGGTTGCGAAACGATCCTTCAGGAAGTCATCGAAGTCCGTGTCGAAGTCCTCCAGGCGTACCCCCAGCGCCCTCTCGAACGCCTCCTCGTTCGTCGCGCCGTCCCGGTAGGCCCCGAGCATTTCCACGATGGCCGCGAAACCGTGCCGCTCCTCGATCAGTTCGAAGACCAGCGAAGACTGGTAGTAGCTCTGCACCACCTCGCCGGGGTGGCGCGGGCTCGAGAACCCGCGGTCGAGCTCGCTGACCGGCCGCATCTCGCCCGACGCGAGCGCGCGGACGAAGCCGACGCTGGCCTGGTGTCCCCACCCCGGGTCGCCCTTGCGCTGCTCGTGCACGGCCAGTCCCTCGGAGAACCACCGCGGCACCTCGCTGGCGGAGGCGGCCAGGTGGAAGGAGTGAGCGATCTCGTGCCACAGGGTCGACGCCCAGTTGAAGTGTCCCCGGTCCCGCGCGGCCGGCGAGTCGATGGCCAGCGCGGGCCCGAAGCTGACGCCGAGCGCGCCGATCCCCACGAGGCCGACCGTGCGCACGGAAAAATCGGCGTGGTGGGGGTACACCTCAACGCGGATCGGACTGTCGGGCGTCACGCCATAGCGCTGCGACATCTCCTCCCATGCGCGCTCGGCCACCGGCACCATGTAGGGCTCGAGCAGGTCCGCCTCCGACTCGTGCAGCACGAGCTGGAAGTGCGGCGTCTCGACGATCCGGTACTCAGCGAACTTGTCGAGCAGGTCCAGCGTGTTCTTGAACCAGAGGTTGAAGGGATCGCCCGCGAACGCCTTCTCCAGGTTCACCCGTCCTTCCTCGACCCGTCCCAGCCGGACCTGGTTCAGCCCCATCAGGCCCCACGCGGACCAGCTGCCGGGATCGGCCTCGGCCGCCGCCTGCGCGAACGACAGTGCGTCCCGGTACTTGCGGTGGTCGGCGGCCAGATCGGAAACGACGAGAAGTGACGCAGCGGGGGACGGCGTGAGGCGCCGGACCTCGTCCATGACGGCGAGGTAGCCGTCCTCGTCGCCGGACAGGTGGAGGATCGCGGCGCGGGTGCCCAGTGCCTCCAGGTCGCCCGGGTTGACTTCGAGTGCGCGCTCGATCTCCTCGAGCGCGGCGGCCCGGTCGCCGTTCATGAGGCGCAGGCGCGCCAGGAGGGTCCGTGCGGCCGCGAAGCCCGGGTTCGCATCCAGCGCGGCCTCCAGGAGGGCTTCGGGGTCACCGCCGCCCTCGAGGCGGGAGACGCGGGCCAGGCCGAAGTGCGCGCCCGGGTGGGCCGGGTTCTCCTCCAGGATGCTCCCGAAGGCCGCCGCGGCTTCCCTGGCGTCGTAGCGCTGCAGGAACAGTTCCCCGATCGCGAGCTGGGCCGAGTGGTCGAGAGGCCCGGCGGCCAACGCCTCGTCGAGCGCCATCAGGGCGTCGTGAGCGTACTCGTAGTGCCAGCGCGACAGCTCGAACATCGCCCGGCCCACGGCCGTCAGGTCGGCGGCGGTGAGGTCGGGCCGGCTGTTGTAGTAGTCGATGAAGCCGTCGAAGATGGCGCGCGCGGCGTCGCGGTCGCCGTGGCGATACTCGAGGATCCCCAGTTCGATCCGGGCCGCCGCCCCCCCCGCCCCGCCCTCGCGCGCCCCCGCCTCCAGCGCGGTCCTGGCCTCGGCGATGCGCCCCACATCCATGAGCGCGGCGCCCAGCAGCGCGCGAGCCCCCCCCACCCCCCGCTCCACCCCCCGCTCGGCTGCGGTCACCGCGCCGTCGTAGTCCCCGGTCTCTCGCAGCGCCGTCACCCACCCGGACAGCGCGGCCGCGTTCCCCTCGAGCGCCTGCGTCCGCAGCGCCCGCACGGCGTCGTCGTACGCGCCCGTCCGCAGGGCGGCGAACCCGGAGGTCTCCTGCGGCGCGGCGGCGATGCGCAGGGCGTGCACCGCGCCCCCGGCAAAGGCGAACGGCGCGGCCACCAGCGCCAGGACGGCGGCCGTGCTGAAGCGGTTCCCTGCGAAGCGCATCACGCTCAGCCCGGCCCCTCCGTCCCGCCCCCGGCGGCCCGGATCTCCCGGTTCTTGAGTGCCAGCTCCACCAGCAGCGCCTCGAGCTCGTCCTCGTAGCGCTCCAGCGGCATCCGCTCCTTGATGCGGCGCAGGTCGGCGATCCTGGCCTCGATGTCGGCCTTCTCCTCGTATAGGGCCCGCAGCTCCGCGGTCACGGCCTCGTCGGCGCCCGCGCCTCCCAGCGACGTCAGGAAGATCGTGCTGGCGAGCACCCCGTCCCCTTCCAGTTCACCCGGTTCGCGGCTTCCCTCGCCGTCGCCGTTGTCGTCCAGGACCGCGTGCTCGGTGAGGAGCTGACGGTCGCCCTCGTACTGCCGCTCCACTTCCCGCAGCGCGTAGCCGAAGGCCTCGAGCATCGACACGCGCGAGTCCTTGTTGACGTCGGCGCCTTCGTCCGCGAAGGCATCCACGAAGTGCAGGCCGAAACGGGTCATGTTGCGCTCGCGGCCGCTGCGGGTGGCGGTGATGATCGTGCGGTTCGGCCCCGACAGCGCCTCGATGAAGGGACCCGACGCGCTCGCGGTGTTGACGAACGTGATGCGGCGGTCGTCCAGCGGGGCCATCAGGATGCCCAGTTCGGCGGGTGTGATGTCGGGACCGGGGACGTTGAACCGGGCGGTCTCGTCGCGGAAGCTCCCGTGCCCCGCGAGCAGCACCACCAGTTCGTCCGAGGGCCCCATCGCGCCTGCCAGGTCGGCGAAGGCCGTCCGGATGTTCTCGGCGGTGGAGCGGGCGCGGATGCGGGTCGGGTCGAGGTCGGGGTCCTCGCCGAGGTAGATGATCCGTTCGGCCGGCACGCCGTACTTCTCGGTGGCGGCGTCGGCGAAGCGGCTGAGCCATCCGTGGAAGGACTCCGTGTACTCGGGGTCGCCGCCGAGCCCCGAGATCATCAGGATGTGGGTGTTCTGCGCGTGGGCCGTGGCCGGAAGCAGGGCGGCGGCCGCGATGGCCCACGGAGCCGCCCGCAGCCGGGGCGCAGCCGACCGTAATCGGCCCGCCGCCGTGCCTGCCGCGCCCAGCGGGGCGCCCGCCACCGGCGCCGGGCCGGCCAGGCTTCCCCTCACACCAGCCCTCTCTTCCGCCGGTATCCCCACTCGGCCCCGAGCAGCCCCGCCAACAGGAAGAAGAGGATCGGCATGTCCCACAGATCGTGCTCCTCCGTCACGGTCACGCCGCCGCCTGTGAAGCGCAGGTCCTCGGGCAGCTGGTCCACGGTCTCCGGGGTGTAGTAGCGGCCTCCGGTCTCGCTGGCGACGCGCTCCAGGAGGGTGCGGTGCTGGCGCGGGTCGCGGAACTCCTCGGTGCCGGGGGCCACCCGCACGCTCGTCTCCGCGGTCCCGAGCCCGGTCGTGTCGCGCGCGGCGTCGACGGAGAGTTCGAAGAGGCCGTCGATCTCCGGGGTGAAGGTTACAGCGTACTCGCCGTCCTCGGAGACCGACCACTCCATGGGCAGCTCTCGCACCTCGCCGGTGGGGGTCGTGATCCGGGCGTTCACCGTGGCGCCGTTCACCTCCACGAACCCCGCGTCGAGGACGGTGGCCTTCAGGGTGACCGGCTCACCCGCCTCCACCGAGGCGAGGTCGGGGGCGGCCTCGACCGCGTCGGGGGTCTCCGCGACGACTGTTCGCAGCAGCTGACGCCAGAAGGTCTCATGGCTCGTGTCTTCGAGCGAGACCGTGGCGTCCATCTGCCAGAGCCAGGTGTCCTGCACGCCCAGCACCATCGCGCGGCCCTTGCCGTAGCGCTGGAAGGCCAGGACCACCCGGTCGGCGGCGTCCCCCGGGCCCGAGACGACCGAACCCCGGAGGAGCTCGGTCGCGCCCGGCTTGAGCTCGGTGAGCAGGTTGGTGGTGGAGACGGCCGGCAGGGAGTCCCAGCGGGCCGCGGAGTTCTCGATGTCGCCCGCGATCCGGGTGACGGGGTGGTTCGCGCCGCCCGGGGTGGGAGAGACCTGCACGAAGGCGAGCCGCTCGGTCGGGGTGGACCCGGTGGGTTCGGGGAGCACGATGGGGAGGACGTCCTCGACCGGGGTGCCCTTGTAGCCGCCATCGGCGAGGGCGCGCCGTCCGCCCAGCATGAGCAGCGTGCCGCCCCGCTCGCTTACGAAGTCCGCGATCATCACGAGCTGGTCGTGGGTGAAGAAGCTGGCCTCGACCGACCCCAGGATGAGGGCGCGGTAGCGGTAGAGCTCCTCGCGGGTGGTCGGGAAACCGGTGAGCAGCTCCAGCGGGTCGTCGAGGTTGCGGCGGAAGAACTTGTTCGGGGCGGTACGCTGCAGGAGGACGACCTGCAGGTTCTCGTCGTCAGCGACCGCGCGCAGCATGTACTTGACCTCCCAGCGCGGCTCCCCCTCGAAGTAGAGGATCTTCTCGGTGCGGTCCCGCACCTGGATTACCGTGCGCAACTCGTTGTTCTCGAGCACCCGTTCGTCCGGCTGTCCGGGGATGCGGAAGGTGAGCTCCCGCGCGCCCGGGTTCTCGAGCGTGATCGCCACCGGGGTCACCAGCGGCTGCCCGTCGCGCGGCAGCGTCACCAGCTCGGTGGCGATGATCCGGCCCATGTCCTCCACCACGACCGGCACCTCGCGGCCCCCGTACCCGCGCGAGTCCACCAGCACGTTCACCACCAGCGAATTGCCGGCCAGCGCGGTGGCGGGCACATCGGCGCGGCTTGCCTGCACATCGGCCTCCATCTCCTCGTCGCCGAGCCCGACCGTGAAGACCGGGACCGCGGCCGCGCGGAGCGGCAGCAGCGCTTCGCCGATCACCTCCTCGGTGTTGTCGCCCCCGTCCGAGACGACCACGATCGCCGACAGCGGCACCCCCTGCAGTTCGTCACGCGCCTGGGTGAGCGCGCTCCCGAGCCGCGTCCGGCTCCCGTTGAAGGTGAGCCCATCGATCCCGTCCATGCGGGTCGCCGACGACGAGAAGCGGAAGTACCGGACCGCGAAGCCCTCTTCCAGCGCAGGAACGAGGCCGCTCTCCGGATCGAGCAGCCCGACCGCCTTCGCCGCGCGCGAGGTGCCGTCGCGGTCGTCGATCTGCATGCTGCGCGAGTCGTCCACGAGGACGGCGACGAAGTTGCGCTGCGGCACGATCGAGGTCAGCACCAGCGCCGGCTGCAGGACCACGAAGAAAAGCAGCGCCAGGAGCGCCGTGCGGAGCGTTCCGAGCACCCAGCGGTCGGTCCGGCGGCTTCGGCCCCGGGCCAGCGTGTAGCTCAGCAGCGCCGGCACCGCGAGCGCCAGGGCGGCCACCACGGCGAAGGTGAGCGGCCAGGGGCTCAGGAAGGTGAAGTCGCCTTCCTGGAAGAGCAGAGGCCGGTACTTGAAGAGGAATTCGAACACGCTGGTCAATGCTCCCCCGCGCCCGCGGCGATCCGGGGGACGCGTGTCCGTGCCGCCGCCCGCTGGTGATGGAGTATGGTCATGCCCTTAGTGAGTCATTGCGTAGACGATCATGTTGACGCCCATCTGGAACGCAAAGGTGGAGTACGGAACCGGGTAGTCGGGTTGCTCCGCCCACTCCCAGGCGTCCCCGAGGTCCGTGTTCCAGTTGATGATGACCATCAGCCGCCCGTCATCGTTCTCGATTCCCTTCACGAAGGGCTCGTACCCGTCCCGTTCCCAGGTCTGCCCGCCGAAGTAGCGGCCGTAGGCGGGGACCTGCAGGATCTCGTCGATCTCGTAGAAGGTGTTGAAGACCGTGTGGTCCAGGTCCAGATCGATGATCTGCTTCTCGGGGAAGACGAGCTTCATCTGGAATTCGAACTGAGCCCATTCCTGCGATCCCCAGAAGTCGTCGATGACGAGGAAGCCCCCGGCGAGCAGGTAGTCGCGCAGACCCTCGACCTCCGCCTCCGACATGCTCATGTAGCCGACTTCGAGGGCGTACAGGAAGGGGAAGTGCCGGATCCGCGGGTCGTTGAGGGCGATCGCGTTCTCGTCGTCGTAGGCGTCCAGGTTGGTGAGCCGCTTGAGGACGGTCAGGAACTGGCGGTCGGCCTTGGGATAGTCGATCGCCCAGGATTGGCCGCGCCCCCCCCAGCCGCCTCGGCCATACGAGGAATAGGCCGCCCGCGTGAAGTAGAATTCGTGCCACTCTCGGGGGTATTGGGGAAGCGGGGCCACGGGTGGGGCCGCAGCGGGTGCGCCGCCGGCCGCTGGCCCACCCACCGGCACCACCGCGGTGGACCCGCCGAAGCGGAGGACGCCGGGCGGGGCCGCGAACAGGGCGGACGGGGCCGTCATCGAGCCCGTTTCCCCGATCCCCTCGCCGGCGGGCCGCACGTAAGCGGTGGCCGGCTCCGGGTGCGCGGACCGTACCGGCCTGCCCGGTAGCCGAACCACCGCGGCCAATCCAAGGACCACGGCCAGCACTGCCAGCACCGGCCACATCCGCCGCCAACCCGCCAAGGCTACCTCCCTTTCTTCTTCTTTTTCCTGTATGCGAGCCGGATCGCGAAGAGCCCGGCCAGCGTGACCGCCGCAACCAGCGGCCAGAAGGTGTCCGCTCTGACCTTCCAGTAGTAGTGAAGGACACCCAGCCCCGCTGAAACGTAAGCCAGGCGGTGCAGCCGCTGCCAGCGCTTGCCCAGTCTGCGGATCCATCCCCTGGTGGAAGTTACCGCCAGCGGCACCAGCAGGACGAGGGCGGTGAACCCCGCCGTGATGTACCGCCGCTCCACTACATCGTCCAGGATGTAGCCGAGCACGAACAGATGGTCCAGCCCGGCGTAGCAGAGGAAGTGGACGCAGGCGTGGAAGAAGGCGAAGAGTCCCATCAGCCGCCGCAGCTGGATGATCCGGTTCCACCCCGTGAGCCGCCGCACCGGCGTGACCGCCAGCGTCGCGAGGAGGAACACCAGCGTCCAGCGGCCTTCGATGTGGATGACCACCTGGATCGGATCGACGCCCAGCGTGTCCGCGAACAGCCCCGCGGTCAGCCAGACCACGGGTGCCAGCCCGGCCAGCCAGACGGCGATCTTGAGCAGCAGGATCTGCCGCTTGGGGTTGGCGATCCAGGAAGCGCGCGGCTCCCGGGTCGCCGCTGCCGAACCCACCGTCAGAAGAACTTCCTGAGGTCCATTCCCTCGTAGAGGTGCGCCACCTCGTCCGCGTAACCGTTCAGGAACTGCGTGTCGATGATGCGTCGCTTTATCAGGAACACGCTGCTGTCGACGCGCTTCTCGGTCGCCTGGCTCCAGCGGGGATGGCTGACGTTGGGGTTCACGTTGGAGTAGAACCCGTACTCGGATGCGCTCTGCGTGGCCCAGGTGGTCGGGGGTTCTCCGGCGGTGAAGGTCATGCGCACGATCGACTTGATGCTCTTGAAGCCGTATTTCCAGGGCACGATCGCCCGCAGCGGGGCGCCGTTCTGGTTGGGCAGGGTCTTTCCGTAGAGCCCCGTGACCATGAGCGTCAGCGGGTGCATGGCCTCGTCAAGGCGCAGTCCCTCCCGGTAGGGCCAGCCGATCCGGGGCTTCCAGCGGCGTTCCGGCATCTGCTGCGGATCCCACAGCGTCTCGAAGGCGACGTATTTCGCGCTCGGCTCGGGCTCGGCGCGGGCAATCACATCCGCCAGCGGGAAGCCCCGCCACGGGATCACCATCGACCACGCTTCCACGCACCGGAACCGGTACACCCGGTCCTCCATCACCGACGGCCTGATGAAGTCCTCGAGCTGGTAGTCGCCGGGCTTGTTGCAGAGGCCGTCCACCTTCACGGTCCACGGCCGGGTCACGAGGGTGTGGGCCCGCCTGGACGGATCCGTCTTGTCGAGGCCGAACTCGTAGAAGTTGTTGTGAGTGGTGATTTCTTCCCAGGTGTTGGGCTCTTCGTCCTGGGAATCCGCGCCGGCCGCATCGGAGTCCGCGGCGGCCGCGCCGCACCCCATGAACGCCGCCGCACCGAGGCCGGCCGAGGCACCGAGAAACTTGCGGCGGTTGATGTAGACGCCCTCGGGGGTGATTTCCGAGGACGGGATGTCGCTCTTCTTCTTGATCCTGATGATCATTCGGGCCCTCCTTGCGGCCGTGGGGCGCGCCCTGGACCTCCCGGCGCGCACTGCATGATCGGTGGGGCGCTCCGTCCGTGTCAAGACGGGGCGCGCCCCCTTGAGTACGGCTTGCCGACCTTCCTCACATACACGAAACGGACGGATCTGTTGCCCGGGTTCCGGTCGGCGGGCAACATGGAGCGCCAGTGATATGCTATCTTATATTTTCGTGAACGAAAAATATATTATCGTATATGGAATCCACCAAAATCCACCGAACCGGCGGGTCCGACCGGGCACCCGTCGGTCCAGCCGGGAGGCTCCGCTCATGATGCATCCAACCGTCACCGACATCGGTCGCGCGCTGCGGGCTGCGCGGAAGGCCGAAGGCCTGAGCCAGAGGGCGCTCAGCGACCGGATCGGCCTCACCCAGGCCCAGATCTCCAAGTTCGAGAACGGACGCGCGGACCCGCGGCTGTCCAGCCTGGTGGAAGTCGCGCGCGGCGTCGGCGTCGAGGTGATGCTGGTGCCGAAGGACGCCGTGCCCGCCGCGCTGGCCCTGGGCGCTCAGCCGGAGAGCGGTGATGGCTGATCTGGATATCCTCGACGTCCGTCTCCACGGAGAGCCGGCCGGCACCCTGACGCGGCTCGGGCGCGACCGCATCGTCTTCGGCTTCGACCGCGGCTACCTCGACGATCCCGAGCGGCCCACGCTCAGCCTCTCGTTCAGGGACGCGTTCGGCCGCGTGGCCACCGACGTCGCGCCCACCAGCGTCCAGGCCCCCCCGTTCTTCTCCAACCTCCTCCCCGAGGGCTCGCTGCGGGAATACCTGGCGCGGTCCGCCGGGATCGATCCGCAACTGGAGTTCCCGCTGCTCGGCGCGCTCGGCGAGGATCTCCCGGGCGCGCTGTCGATCGCGCCGGCGGGGGGTGGGACGGGCGATTCGCGCCGGTTCGCGGGCGGCGCGAGGGACCCGGGTGGCCGGTCCAGGCAGAGAGGGACGCCCGACTCGATCATCCGTCCGCTATTCGGGACCACCGCGCCCACGCCGCGCCCGCGGGTGCCGCTACGCTTCTCGCTGGCCGGAACGCAGCTGAAGGTGCCGGCAGTGATGGTGGCGGGGAGGCTGGAGGTCCCACCGCACGGGGTCGGCGGCACCTGGATCGTCAAGTTGCCGTCGGCGGGCTTTCCCGGCCTGCCGGAGCAGGAGCACGCGATGATGTGGCTCGCGGCGTCGTGCGGTATCGCGGCGGCCGAGACGCGGCTGGTGCCGGTCGAGGAGATCGGGGGCCTGCCGCGCGGGATGGGCGAAAGCGGGGGCCTCGCGCTGGCGGTGAGGCGCTTCGACAGGCTTGAAGACGGGATGCGCATTCACTGCGAGGACTTCGCGCAGATCCTCGGGGTGCCGCCCGGGGAGAAGTACGGCGGAGCGACCTACCGGAGGATGGCCGAGATCATCGGTCGGGAGACGGGGCACGAGGGCGTGACCGAGTTCGTCCGCCGCCTGGTGTTCTGCGCCCTGATCGGGAACGGCGACGCGCACCTCAAGAACTGGTCGCTGTACTACCCCGACGGGCGTGCGCCCGAACTCGCGCCCGCCTACGACCTCGTGTCGACGATTCCCCACGCGCCCGATGGCGGCCGCATGGCGCTGGAATGGGTGACCGGCGCGGCCGGGTTCGCGGACCTCTCGGACGCGCTGCTGGGGCGGCTGGCCACGGGAGCGCGGCTGGCGCGGGAGCCCGTGCAGCAAGCGGCCCGCGAGATGGTGGCCCGGTTCAGGGAGGTGTGGAGCGCCGCGAAGGGCGAGCTGGCCGTCCCGGGTGAGGTGGTGGCGGGCGTGGACGGCAATCTCAGCCGGGTGAGGTGGTAGGGGGGGTGGGGGGGTGGGGTTCGGGGTGACCCGCCACGCGACGCCCATCGCCTACGCTGATGGGTTGGTGGGGAGGTACTCCTTGGGTCGCGTTGCGATCACATTGCCAGCGGCGTTGAGGATGCGGTCGGGGAGCTGGTTGTCCTCGTAGTGTCGGAACTTGAGCGAGAGAAGCCCTGTGGCGGCCCGGCGGAGTTCGTTGTGGTGCCGCCGCTTCCTCGGGTTAGGTGACCGCCGTGGCGGCGGCGACATCAGGTAGGCGAATCTGGGCCGCGAGTGTCCGACTTAGGGAGACGATATCCAGCCACTTGAGATCATTGCGTCCCAAATCCCCGATCGAATGGTAGAGGTTGAAGCCGTCGACAAAGAAGGAGCCGCGCAATCGTAAGGATCCCTCCCGGAGAGGACTGACCGCAGAGAAAAAGGACCCGGCGGAGACGGACAGTGCCGCCCCCGCCGGGGGCCGGCTGGACCGGCTTTACGCCGATCCGCACCGGGGTTGATAACGAAAGTATAAACGATAGTTGACAGAATGTCAAGTCGCCTGCACACTGGCCGACAGAGGTGATGGCTGGGGTGGACGAGGGTCTCAGCCGGGTGAGGTGGTAGGGGGGGAGTGGGGGTCGTCGTCGGCATGGGAGTCCGCCGGCTCGGTATAGTCAACCGGTCCATCGGCTCTCTCCCTCGCGCGAACAGCAGCGGCCCGAGCCAGAGCCCGGTCCCGTGCACGGATGAGGGCGGCGAGGACGCGCTCTGTCGATGGCTCGCCCTCCGGGAATCTTGGATGTTCCGTCAAGGGAATCCTCGTTTCTCTTACGGGTGGCCAACCTGCGGATTCGGCCACCAGGATCGGAGCCGGTCCGGAATTGTCATACACCTGCCACTCGTCTGCAAGCTCGCGGTAAAGTCTACGAAAGTTGACCCGGCTTCGGCGGAAACGGCGCCGAACGACGGCCTCCGGGATCCGGTGGCCACCCTCGGCAATGCGTTGGGCAACCCGCTCGACAGCCTGATCCGCAGAGGCAAGCAGGAGATAGATGATGGTAACACGATAGCCGCTTGCCTTCCATCGACCGAATCTGGCTGCAAGGCGCCGACCGCTCAGGGTGGTCTCAATTGCGAAGTCCTTCCCACCTCTGACATGCGCTTCCATCTGCCGAAGCGCGATCCTCCCAGCCTGAAGCGCAGCCGCGGCCGGGTCGGCGGGACTGAGTCGTGCTGCGATTTCGTCGCCGTTCACGAAGGGCGGGCTACCCTCTTCCCTGCTTAGGTAGTCCTCTGCGAAGGTCGTCTTCCCCGCGCCGTTTGGCCCTGCGATGACAATGATCCTCATACATACCCTCCGTTGCCCCGTCCACGTACCCGCTCGAGTTCTCAATCGTTGCGTCATCCGGACAATGCCCTCGCCCTTGCCCTCACCCCCATCCCTCTCCGCCCAGGACTTCGACATCGGCGCGCAACTCAGCTTCGGCAACGACTCCCAGCTCGGCATCGGGCCGCGGGTCCTCACCCCGCTCACCTCCGTTCATCCGCGGCTGCGCGCGGTCTACTCCTTCGACTACTTCTTTCCGGATTCCAAGGGTGACGATGGGGACCTCGACTATTGGGAGCTCGCCGGGAGCGTCGTGAGGGACGTCAGCGTTCACAGGTTGAAGTCGTATGTGGGACTCGGAGCCGTCATAGCCCGCAGTTCGGAATCGGAGAACGTCGCGCGAAGCAGCAGCTCGCGGACAACCCTCGGCCTCAATCTGGTAGGCGGCCTGAGATTCCCGGAGAGCGAGTACACGCCCTTTATCGAGGCGCGGGCGGGCGGCCGGCAGTTCGTGCTGGCCGGGGGCTTCCTCCTTCCGCGCTAGCGCTGACGGGGACGCGCGGGTTGCCCCAAGGGCCAAAACCTCGGAGTCTTCCCGCTCGTAGTGGGATCGGAGACGCGGGATTCGTCGCGGATGCCAGTCGGGCTGCCTCGGGGCCAAAGCCGCGACATCCGGCCCGCCGCTCCAGGGAGGATACGCCATGGTCTCGCCGGTTCCAACTCGCCTCCCCGTTCCGCTTCGCCAGGGTTGCACTACCGCGCCAACCGACGCGGCCCCTCCCTTGATCACCGGCCTCGGCGCCATGGCCCTCGCACTTTTCGCCGCCTGCGCCCCGGAAGACTCCGCGCCCCGCTCCTTCGCCGAAGGCTGCATCCTCAACACCACCGCCGTTTGCGACGACTGCCTCGAACTCGAACATGAGTTCCGGGTCGGATCCGTCGACGGACCGGGTTTCCTGGCAGGGGGTGAGGGGGGACACATCGTCCGGGACGGGTCCGGCCACTACTGGATCGGCCAGCGCGAACATATGAACGTCTACGGTCCCGGCGGAGAGTTCATCCGGACCGTAGGGAGGGAGGGCGAGGGACCCATGGAGTTCCAGCGCGCCCATCCCTTCCACGCCGACGCTGCCGGCAACGTGCATGTCCGGGATCCCCTCAATCTCAGGGTGACGATCATCAGTCCGGAGTTCGCGCTCGTGGACGAAAAGCCGCATTCCGGGCGGCAGATCAACGACATGATCGCCATCGACGACGGCGATCACTACGTCATGCAGACATGGGACCTGGACCCCGCGAACCCCGGCCAGCCGATCCACGTCATCGACGGGCGGGAGGTGATCTCGTCGTTCGGCGAGGAATACGGCCCCGGGGACGACATTTCCGACTTCGATCCACTTGAGACGAGGTATCTCGCGGCCACTTCCGACGGCACGATCATGGTGGCGCGCCAGCGGGAATACCGGATCGAGGCCTGGTCCCGTGCGGGCCGGCTTCTTGGAAGCCTTGCCGGGCCCGATCTCGGAAACACGCCATTCGAATCGGGCCGGATCACACCCGAGAATCCATACCCGAACGTTCTGAGGAGCATACACGTCGACGCCTCCGGCCGGGTGTGGGTGTTCCTGGCGTTGCGACGCCCGGACTGGGTGGAGAACTCGGAGGAGGGCCCTCAGGGCGGCTTGATGCCGCTCGACATGAACCCGCTCAACTGGCTCCAGAGCCGGGTCGACGTGATCGATGTCGAGACATGCACCCTGCTTGCGTCACGCACGCAAGATGCTCTCTTCCTGGGAATCGTGGAGGACGGGCTGGTTGCGGACGGGGAGGTTTCTCCCGAGGGGGCGCCGCTGATCAACATCAGCCGGATCGAGTTGCGCGGCGGCGCGCAAGCGGGGGACGCGAGGGCGCCGTAGGTTGATGGGACGGAATCCCGGGACTTCCCGAAGAGGCAGGAGTTGAAAGATGGACTGGAGATCAGACAGACAAGGCGTCCTGGCGCTGGCCGCGGCGGTGCTCCTGATCGCGTGCGCGGCCGGGGACGACCCGCCGGCGCAGGAGGCCGACGCCGGCGAAGAGCTGGCAACGCCCTCGGAAGAGCCGGCCGGCGCCGCCCAGCAGTCCCCCACCGGATGGCGGGTAGACCTCGCCGTTGACCACCCCCAGGACACGATGGGCAACGCCTTTTCGCCCGTCGCAAGCGCCCCGGAGGCGCTCGAGGGTGCGGAGGGCGATTTCGGCAGCTACATCCGCTACCTGTGCCTCAATGCCTACGAGAGGGAACTGGGCAACGTGGCCCCCGTCATGATTCTGTTCCAGTCGGCGCCGCGCCTGGTCATGATGGAAGGAGGGCAAGCAGGGGAGTATGGACAAATCCCCTTGGAAGTGCGCACAAGCTGGGGTGGGGAAGAGGTCACATTCACCGCGTCCTTCGGTCGCAGCGTCGCGTTCGATCAGGAGGATGCCGCCGAGAGGGAAACGGGCGAGAGTTCCAACGCCGAGTTTCTCAGGCGCCTGCTGGAAGGCGATTCGGGGGAAGGCGGCTCCGTGGAGATCGAGTTCGACTGGGAGGAAGTGGGGCCGGTCAGCTACACGTTCTCTCTGGAGGGTGCGGCCGACGCGATCCGTGAGGCGGGAAGGCCCTGCGGGATTATGTAATGACAACCTTACGGAATGTCATGTTTACTTTACAAATCGAATCATCAATCCACGCCGTCGTACGTACCGCCACGGTCTCGCTGCTGGCTGTTGCCGCCGGTTGCGCCGCGCCCGCCCCGGAAGCCACCGGGAACCCGGTCGACGGACCCTACCACATCCTCGTCACCAACGACGACGGGATCGGGTCTCCCGGCATTCAGGAGCTTGCGGACGCGCTGCGCGATGTCGGCGAAGTCACCCTCGTGGCACCGTGCGGGCAGCGCAGCGGGGCCAGCATGTCGGTGACGCTGGGCCAGGGAAAGCGCCTCGTGCCCGTCAGCGACGAGAACCGCGGCTGGGGCTACTGCGTCGAAGGCACGCCCGCCGACGCGGTGATGCTCGCGCTGGAGGCCTTCACCCCGGAGGGAGGCTTCGACCTGGTGGTCAGCGGAATCAACGCGGGCGCGAACGTCGGCGACCTCGGGCACATGTCCGGCACGGTCGGCGCGGCGATGGCCGGGGCGTACCGCGGCGTGCCCTCGGTGGCGGCCTCGCTCGGGGGCCAGCAGATGGACTTCGCGTACGCGGCCGCGTTCATGGCCCGCTTCGTGGAAGAGCTGCAGCGGCGTCCGGCGGACCCGGGCGTGGTCCTCTCGGTGAACTTCCCCGCGGCCACGGAGGACGCGATTGCCGGGGTGGCCATCGGCCGGATGGGTGGGAGCTACATCCAATTCGGCTACGAGGAGGTCGACCCCGAAGACGGCGTGCGCGTGTTTCGGCCACGGTTCACGCCTGCCGAAGCGCACCCGCCCGGGAGCGACACGGAGGCTTACATGCAAGGCATGATCACGATCACGCCGCTCCGATTCGACTGGACCGACGAGGAAGCGCTGCGGGAGATGGCCGGGTGGGGGCTGGACCACCGGCTGGCCGAGCCGCCGGACAGCTGAGGCCCGGAGGGGCAAACACGGGGGGCTGTCGTTGCAACCACCAAGCGTGTTACATTGTATGACATGAAGACTTCAACCCTTACCATCCGGATCGGCCGGAAGCTGGAGCGCCGCCTGGATCGTGCTGCAAGGACGAGCGGCCGGAGCAGGAGCGCCATTGTCCGCGAGGCTTTGGAGCGTCGGTTGGCAATGGACCAACTGGCCGAGCTTCGCCGCCGAATCACGCCCTTCGCGGAGGCCCGGGGCTACCTGACGGACGAAGACATCTTCCGCGAGATCTCTTGAGGGTATTCCTCGACACAAATGTACTGGTCAGCGCGTTCGCGACCCGGGGGATCTGCGCGGACCTTCTGCGGATCGTCATCGCGGACCACGTTCTGGTGGTGAGCGAGACTGTGCTCCGCGAGTTGCGCCGCGTGCTCAGTGACAAGTTCGGCGTCCCTCCCGGCACGATCGAGGCGACCGAAGAGTTTCTCCGTCGCGAAGGAGACGTAGTTGACGCCGCGGCCCCGCTCGGAATCGAGTTGTGTGATCCGGACGACATCGCGATTCTGGAGGAGGCCGTGGCGGGAAGGGTAAGATTCCTTGTCACGGGGGACCAGGACCTCCTGCAAGCTGCAGGTCGGGCGCCGGTGCCGATCGTGAGCCCGCGGGGATTTTGGAACGCGCTCAAGTCACCGGAATAGGCCCTGGCCAAGTCCGTGGATGCCGGGATTCTCCGAAGAGAGAGGAGTTACAGGATGGACTGGAAACCAAACACGCGTGGCTTCGTGGTGCCGGCGGCAATTGTGCTCCTGATCGCGTGCGGGGCGGGGGACGATCCGCCAGCCCGGGCGGCCGATGCTGGCGAAGAGTTGGCAACACCAGCCGAAGGGCCGACGAGCGCCGCCCAGCAGTCCCCCACCGCTTGGCGGGTAGACCTCGTCGTCGACCAACCCGAGGACCCGACGAGCAACGCCTGGTCGCCCGTAGCAAGCGCCCCGCAGGCGCTCGCCGACGCCGATGGCGATTTCAGCAGCTCCATCCGCTACATGTGCTTCAGCGGCCGTGATAGAAGAATTTCCCTTCGGTCCCAGACGGTCTCCATCCAGTTTCAGGCTGTGCCGCGCCCGGTCATGATGGAAGGAAGGCAGGAAGGGGAGCGGGGGCCAATCCCCTTGGGAGTGCGCACCACCTGGGGCGAGGAAGAGGTCGCGCTGCAAGCGTACGTCGTCCGCAGTGCGATCCTGTTCGACCAGACGGATGCGGCCGACCGCGCAACGGGCGAGAGCTCCAACGTCGAGTTTCTCAGGCGCCTGCTGAGGGGCGGTTCGACGGAAGACGACGCCGTGGTGATCGAGCTTGACTGGGAGGAAGTGGGACCGGTGCGGTACACGTTCTCTCTGGAAGGGGCGGCCGACGCGATCCGCGAGGCAGGGAGGCCCTGCGGGGTGGGGTGAGGTTCGGCTTGCGGGCGGGGTGCCCGAAGGCAACCGATGATTTGGACAAAGTGGAAAATCAAAAGTTGCGTTTTCGATTTTCCCTGTTGATCGAATCTTCGTTCTCTTTCCGGGCGACACCCGCTTCCGACTGCACGAGCGTTAGCCCCACGCCTCCCGAAACGCCCCCGCCATCCGCGGTCCCGCCCCTTCGTCCTCATGCTTGAAGAAGACGAAGACATCGTTCCAGGCGGGGCGGTTCAGGGCGGCGGCCCAGCCGCGCAGCGCTTCCTCGTCGTAGCCGGGCCGCCGCAGCCTCGCGTACCCGAACGACGCCGTCTCCACGACCGGGGCCTCGCCTTCACCGGTGTCGGCGGTGACCAGGGCCGCGCCGCGGTCGGCCAGCGCCTGGTAGACCTCGTCCACGAACCAGCTCTCGTGCCGGAACTCGAAGGCGGCGCGGAGGCCGTCGGGCAGGATCGCGAGGAAGTCGCGCAGCCGCTCAACGCCCTTGCGCAGGTACGGGGGCAGCTGGAAGAGGATCGGCCCGAGCTGGTCGCCCAGCGCGCCGACGGCCGTCCGCACCTGGTAGTCCAGCGGGTCGTCCGCGTCCTTCAGCCGCTTCATGTGCGTAATGCGCCGGTTGGCCTTCAGGACGAACGCGAAGTCGGCTGGCACCTGCGACGCCCACTTCTCCAGCATCTCCGCCCTGGGCATCCGATAGAACGTGTTGTTGATCTCCACGCTGCTCAGGCGCCGCGAGTAGTACTCCAGCATCTTCGTGGCCGGCAGTTTCTCGGGGTAGAAGCTCCCCTTCCACTCCTTGTAGGAGAAGCCGCTGGTGCCGGTCCAGAGTCTGGGTGTATCCTGTTTCATGGCGTTTCTGACAGTAGGCCTGAGAGAAGATAGCGCGACGCAAGCGGTTCCTTACTCAGCCGGATTGGCTGCACACCACCGTGCGGCTTGAGTCGGCGGCCAACATTACGGCCAGCGAGTCCCGCTCGGCCGGATTGACGGACATCCCGTATTTCTGCTTGACGGCCACGACCCTGGCCGCAAACCAGCCTCTGTTGTTCGTCGGGCTCCAGCCCGCCGCGTCCTTGTCGGACTTCTGGTGCCGGTTCACCGTCGGGACCGCGATCGTGAGGTTCAGGGTGTCCGCCGCGAACTCTCGGAACCGCAAGCTGTCCAGCCCCGAGTCGTAGGCCTCCGAAAGTGCCACGATATGGTCGATGTCGGTGGCCGCGGTGCCGTCGTCCCTGATGTCGAACAGCGTGCACGAGTACGGCGTGTACACCTGGTCCCCCGACTTCGGCAACCCGGCGACAATCTCGTCCTCCCACTTCTGGTACCGAGAGCTGCTCCCGAAGGCGTCGCGATCGTAGCCGTCGCGGCTCCCCTCGGCACAGATGGGGATGCCCATCCAGACCTGGGACCCGGGCGAGCACGCCATGCTCAAGGTGTCGAGCTTGACCAGCTGCAACGTGTCCACCGCGCTCCAGTCGTCAGCGCACCGGTGCTCCGGCGTGTAGAAGTCTCCCGTCATGCCACCGGCGAGATGACACTGCCCTTTCGTGGGCGAGTAGTATTCAAGCACCATCCGGCCATCGGTGTAGTCGCCGGTGATGACCGCTTCCCACGGGTCGGACGGCTGGGCCGTGTCACCCTCGATGGTCCACACGCCATGCACGAATCCGTCGTTTTCGCGGATGCGCAGAGTGTAGGTCGCACTGTCCTGCACGGCCGTAGTGTCCGAAGCCGCGTCGGCGTTGGGACCCGTAGCGCGCAAGCCACGAACGGAGTGGCCCACATAGGTGCCCGATACGTCGGTGCCGGGCGGTTCGGAAACGTCCCGACCGCATCCGCTCAGAAGGATTCCCAACACCATCACCGCACTCCACCGGTTCAACCTGCTGCTCCTGTTGCGGGTTTACGGTTTTTCAAGTTGTACGGTAGGGTGCGGCCGGGCGGATCGCCAGCCTCGGCGAGCAGCTCGCATCGATGCCGGAGACCCGGACGACGCCCGTGGTCATCGACGAAATACTCTGCTCGGGTATCTGATTCAGCCGGGTGGAGGCTGACCGAGGAGTTTCGACCGCGCCGCGCGATCGTCGTCACGGCCGAGCGTGACGGGCGCCGGATCGACGACATCGAAGTGATGCCGTACCCGGACTTCCTGTGGGAGCTGCACGCCGGGGAGATCGTGTAGGGAGGGACCTCTCGCCGTGCTCCTGCCCCCAGTGGACTCTGGCCGTGGCCGAGTCGCCTGCTCGGCCAAACCGCCGTATCATGTCCTCATGAGACCTCGCCCCGCGACCCCCCCCGCCCCGCCAGCGCACGCGGCGCCCAAACTCGTTGTGTGCGCCATCGCACTCGCGGCCACCGCCTGCGCCGGCTCCCTCGAACTCACCCCCTCAGACGCGCCCACCGTCCTCTCCGGCCACCACCTCGACGCGCCCAGCCCCGCCCTTCCCGGCCCCCACGCCGTCCTCACCCTCTACTACGGCTCCGGCACGGACAGGAATCGCGCCGAGTACCGCGACTCGGTGGCGATCGTCACCGAACCGGTCGACGCCTCGAAGCTGGTGAGCCTCGGCAACTCGGCGAAGTCCCGGAACCGGTACTGGGGGTTTTCGCCCGACAGCTTCCCCGTCAACGCGCGCGTCTGGTACCCCGACGACCCCGGCCCCCACCCCCTCGTCCTCGTCGTGCACGGCAACCACAACATGCGCGACTTCTCGGACCCCGGATACGACTGGCTCGGCGAACTCCTCGCCAGCAGGGGGTACATCCTTGCGTCCGTGGACATGAACTTCATCAACGGCGGCGTCCGCAGCGAGAACGACGGGCGCGGCTGGCTCCTCCTCAAGCACCTGCAGGCCTGGCGGCGCTTCGCCGAAGACCCGGAAAACCTCTTCCACGGGCGCGTCGACCTGGGCAACATCGGGCTCATCGGGCACTCCCGCGGCGGCGAGGCGGTTGCGCTCGCGGCCGCCTTCAACCGCCTGAGCCGCTACCCGGACGACGCCTCGTTCGAGTTCGACTTCGGCTTCGACATCAAGGCCGTGATCGCGATCGCCCCGGTCGACGGCCAGTACCTGCCAGCCGAACAGCGCGCTCCACTCACGGACGTGAACTACCTCGTCTTCCACGGCTCGCACGACGGCGACGTCACCAGCTTTCACGGGCTGCGGCAGTTCAACCGCGTGGGCTTCACCGACTCCCCCGACCATTTCAAATCCGCCGTCTACGTCTACCGAGCCAACCACGGGCAGTGGAACACCGTCTGGGGCGCGCACGACAACGGCCCGCGGAGCCCCCGCATCCTCGAACTGGACGGCCTTCTCCCGCCCGAGGACCAGCGCGAGTTCGGCCGCGTCTTCGTGTCGTCCTTCCTCGACATCACGCTGAAGGGGGACGACCGCTACCGCCCGATCTTCCGCGACCACCGCGTCGCCGGCGGCTGGCTGCCGAAGACGATGTACATCACGCGCTTCATCGACTCGTCCTTCCGCCCGCTGGCCGACTTCGAGGAGGACATCGACGTGACCACCGGGTCGGCCCCGGGCGTGACCCTCCACGGCGCCGACTTCAGCACCTGGCGCGAGGGCCAGCTCGACCTGCGCTCCGCGAACCGCACCAGCACCTCGTCGTCGCAGCTGGATCAGGCGCTCTGGCTGGGCTGGAACAACAGCTACCGGGGTTCGGAGGAGCCTGCGCCGCCGGCGGTCTTCAGCTTGACGCTGCCGGATGGTTTGGCTGAAGAATGGTCTGCGGGGGCCACCACCACCCTCGAGATGCATGTCGGCGGTCTGGACAGGGAGCCGGGACCGAGAAGGCCCCCGGAGGAGGAGGGTGAGGAAGGGGAAGGAGAAGCGGATGAGGGCGATGAGGAACGCGCCGCTGAGGAGGCCGAAGAGGAAGATCGCGAGGATTCTCCCGACGAAGACGAGGAGAAGCCACCCCTGGCACTGACCATCGCGGCGGTTGACGCGGACGGCGACACCGCCCGGGTCAGCCTCACCGACTACGGGCCCCTGCGCCGTCCGCTGACCATACGTGTCCTGCGCCGCCAGGACTTGGAAGAGCAACGCTTTGCCGATCCATGGGAACTAATCCTGCAACACTTCTCCATCCCGCTCTCGGACTTCGCGGCGGTGAATTCAGCCTTCAGTCCAAGGACGCTCCGCACGGTCGTGCTGGTGTTCGACCAGACGGAAAAGGGGACGGTAGTGGTGGATGACGTGGGGCTCGCGCAGCTCCATCCGGGGTTTCTGTCGGCGAGGGTGCCGCGCGGATAGCAGGGCACGCCGAACCACCGAATTGGACACGCAGGATGCTCTGGAAACGAACGGTAAGCGCTGTCTTGAACCGCCTCGCGGACTTGAAGTGCCGCTTCCTTTTCGCGCTGCTCCAGATACGCATTGCTTGCGCCGCCCTCTCGTTGGGTGAGTATCGCTCCTTCGCTCGGCTCATCACCGGCTCGGCACCCGGTTTCAGCGACCCTACCAGACTGACCCGGTGGACCAGGGGCTTTCTGTATGCAGATCTGGCGAGGCTGCTCGCCCTATCGTGCGCCCAAGCCATAACGATGGTCGCTGGCCCGGTTCAGCCATCGGAGGTCGGCGGAGGCGCCTGGGTGGCTCTGAGGATGATCGTGTTTCTTGGCATCGTTCTCCTATTGCCCGCCTGGACCCTCGTTGCCAACTACAACGCGCGCCAACTGGGCGCATCATCCATGAAGTTCACCCCCGAATGGGCCGCAGGGTGGTACTTCCTGCCCCCCGGATTGTTCTGGAAGCCGTATCAGGTGATGCAGGAGATCTGGAAGGCGAGCGTGCAGCCCCGCGATTGGAGGAGTCAACTCGGTTCTCCGCTTGTGCACTGGTGGTGGGCCCTATGGCTTCTGAACGGGTGGGGCGGCGGGTTGGCGGACACACTGGCGGTGCTCACCCTGGAGGCTGGCGACGCCCAGGCTGTGTACAGTGCCCTCCGCCTCGTACGTCGTCTTCTCCACGTTCCGACGACGCTGTTTCTGCTGACGATTATCGCGAGGGTCCATCGCATGCAGATGGCACACTACAGGGAAGCGATCCGATGAGCGACCGGCACTGACCTTTGACAGCGTCCGCGATGCTCGGAGAGACGGGTCGAATGGAGGGTGCGCGCTTGGTTGTGGCTCGTTCCTGTTGTGGCTCGTTCCTGAGCTTGGCCTCGCCTGCGCGTTTACCTATACTAGCACTAGCGTACGCCGGTCGGCAGTCTCCGCACTACCACACTGGCTACATCGAACTCGTCCAGCTCCACAAAAGCCACCAGTCCGCCGGGGCCAAAAGCGTCCGGCATTTTCGTTGCGGGCGCTCGATAAGTGCCGACGTATACCCCATCCGAAGTTACCACGTCAATGGGACCGTCTCCCAGGAGTTCGTCGCCTTGGCGCATTACCCAGATCCGTCCTTCCCAGGTTGTTGCCAGCCTCTGGATGACGGGAATCTCTGAATAGAAAGTGGCTTCCGGGACAGGAATGGCGAGCCCTTCGGATCCGGTAGGTGCGGGCGAACCAGCCGCCCTGGCAACGAGCCGCATCTGCGTCGACACCCCCCTCCCTCCTGTATTCCTCCTGTATCCTGGGTGTCACCGGCTCAGGTTCGAGCGAACGAGTGATGATCCGCACCAGTCGGCCACCGTCCGGAGCTACCACCTTCAGTGCGTAAGCCGATGAATCGGAGTAGACGATGCTTCCGTCCGGTAGCAGTCCCTTAAGGAGTTTCGGCGCAAAGATCGGGGGTCTTGTGAGCGCGCCAAGCGCACTGCGCAACGCGGTGGTCCGAGGATCGGCACCTCCCGTGGCCGGAGGATCTCCTGGGAACTCGAAGCCTCCCCACTCGCCGGGCGAATGGTGCCACGCCCTGACCACAGTATCGGCCTCCACAGCCGCACCGTGAAGCCGGTGACGCATGATTGCGCGGAAGCTATCGGGCACCGTGGGCTCATCCAGCGAAACGGCCATGCCCCCGCTCTCGGTTGTGTAGACGGCACCGCCCCGGGGATCCGGTTCGATGGCCATCCAGAACGCAAATCCGCTTGGGGAACTTGCTCCCGATGCGGTGGTTGTTCCGGCCCACCGCACCGTCCGGACGTAGTCCCCCGATTCGTCAAAGACTTGGTAACCCTGGGACCCCACGTCGCCAACAATAGTGGTGCCATCGCGCATGACGGCGTACGCGGTGGGAAAACGGAACTCACCCGGTCCCCTTCCCGCAGACCCGAACTCACGCAGGAACGTGCCCGAATGGTCGAAAATGAGTACCCGGAGATCTTCGCGACTGCCGCGATCAAACACATACAGGCTGCCCTGCTCATCAAACGCGACCCGGACCACCGATCCGAACATCTCCCACGAGTCGCCGTACTGGACACCGACGCGGTAGACCTCCTCGAAATCGGGCTCAATCCACCGATCTCCGTCCATTAGCTCAATCGCGTTCTGGGCGTGAATGCCGGTTGGCGCGGCGAAGAGCGCGAACACGCAGATGCGCAAGCGGATCGTCCTGAAGTTATTGAATCTCATGCTTCTCCATGTGCCTCACGGGTGTCAGTAGGCGGGCCATCTTAGGTCCCTCACGTTGTTGGTATTGCACAGGCTATGAAAGCGGCCAACAGACTGAGGCAGTAGGGGTGTACGATGCTGTGTGTTGCAATACAACTCAGCCATGCCTCGTACAGGGGCATGCAGTCTGCTCCTGCGAGGTAGCACTCGTATAGGATGATCTCCACGTCGAAGTCCTCGAATTCGATAGTGGCAATGTCTATGCATACCCAAACTTCCGGATCCTGCGCCGAGAGAGACCGAGGCGCCTCCGATCCCCCGGCGCTGCCACCGATGACGTGAAGACCTTTCTTCTGAGCAGCCGAATGACCCCAATCACGTACACCGTCCGCCCGTCGAGCAGTTGTCCTCGCTGACCCCGAGCCATCTTCGGAGGAACAGGCCACATCGCTAACGGATATCTCTGCGAATCGTGGCACCAATCCCTGGTCGATGGCGGTCGGAATCTCGGCGGGCACCGCATCCGGCGGGGGGTCAGCTTGCTGCACGGCGAGCAGAGGCGATGCCGGAACCGCAAGGATCCCGAGGCCCAGCAAGCAGGCTACGGAGAGGAGAACGGCGGTGCCACTTCTGGCGGTCTTGTGCGTGCGCATCAGAAGTCCTCGTTCGGAGGTTTGGCTGTTCCCCCCAGGAGGCCCGGAAATGTACCGAAGAGTTAATGCGCCGTGTTGGTCGTGTCAACCCGCAAGGATACCGTCCTACCGTATCGAAACCCCAATCCGATGCGGCCCCACCACCGGGTCCCGATCGCCGTACCCGTAGTCAACCCTGATCCGGTCCCCCTCGAAACCCGCCCCGAAGGTCACCGGCAAGCCGTCTCCCTCCACCACCCGAACCGCCCCGAGCCGGAGGATGAAGACCCGGCGCTGGATCGGCCAGTAGGCGATCTCGACCCCGCCGCCCGGCACGATCTCACCACCGCGCTCGTACGCGACCTGCAACGCGGCGCCGATGTCGAGCGGCCCGACGGGCGCACGGCCACGCGTTCCCGCACCCAGCACCAGGCGGCGGGGGAGCGGCAGGTGGCGTCCCGCCAGCTCCAGGTCAGGGCCCATGTTCTGCACGGTGAGCGCCGCGGTCACGCGTCCGAAATCCCTTGACGCCCCGAGGTCCAGCGCGCCGACCCGGCCGCCTTGGCCGCCCGCCGACAGCCCGACGATCTTGGCGGCCGCGCCCACGTCGATCCCGAAGACGACTTCCCTGGTGTAACCCACCACGCCCACGAACTCGGTCGAAGTTCGCCGGAGGCGGGCCGCCGCCGCCAGCCGGGCCCTCTCCGCCGGCGTGAGGTCGCGTTCGCGCTCGATATCGATGTCCAGCGAGTATCCGTAGTCGAGGACTGCCAGACCCACGGAGACCGAGCCTCCCATCCACTGGGTGGCCACGCTGAGTGCCGTGTAGAACGCGTCGTCCGGGCGGTCGTGCCCGTCGTCCCCATCGCGGTCCCGGGAATTGTGGTCCCTGTCACCATCGTCGTCCCGGTCGTAGACGCCCCCGACCGAGAGGTCGAACCCCTGGCTCGGGATGAGCGCGGGATGGTGGAAGACGGCGTGCCCGCCCCCCGGCCAGAAGGCGCTCCCGAGCGCAAGAGCACGGGTGCTCGCCTGGAGCTTGAGGATGGACGGGCCGGTCGGGTTGCTCGGCCTCTCCCGCGTCTGGCCTTCCATGGGGGCGGCCAGGAAGAGCAGCAATGCCAACGGCAGGAAACCCGGGAAGCCGACGCCGCGGTGCCCACGCACTTGGACTGTCATGAGAACATTACACAATGCCATGTTTACTTTACCATCGGGGGTTACCCGCGGTCGAAGTCGTACTGGAGGGTGCGTAGCATTCTGCCCGCCGACACCGCGGCGGTCAAGCTATCCACCCTGCCGACGCCCCACATCAGCACTGCAGCTCCGGCGGCAACGGGAGCACCGAACGACGACCCGGTCGCGAACGTAGGCGACGTCCTCCCGGGGGTGGGCCTGAATGACCGCGCAGGCGACCCCGCAGCGAGGGCAGGACGGGTTCATGGCACCTTCGCCGACTGCGTTGAGCAGTCTGCGTCGTTCGGCAGGTGTGTAGGGTCGCATGGGCGCCAGCCTGACCAGGGTGATCGTCAACGATGCGCAGCATAGGGGTGTCTATATTAACTGTGGCCTCTTCAGCCGGGGAGGCACGGCACGAACATTGAAACCAGGGTTGGAGTGACCCGATAGATGACGATACTGATTGCAGCGGTGACGGCCGTGGGGGCGATGGAGCTGCCCCAGGAGGTCCAGAAGCCTGGCGAAGGGAGCGGGAACGGGGACGAGGGGGCCGCTGCGGCTGCGGAGTACGTCGGCAGCTCCGGCCAACTTGATGTCGCAAGCCCCGCCGTGCCCGAAGCCGACATCGTGATCGACGGCGAGCTCGGCGAAGCGGCATGGGAATCCGCCGCCCTGCTGACCGGCTTCACGCAGTTCGATCCGGCCGAGGGGGTGACCGCGACCCAGCGCACGGAAGCCCGGATCCTGGTCACCCCGGACGCCATCTACCTCGGCGTCATGGCCTACGACGACGTTGCGGGCGGGATCCGCGGCACACTGGGCGACCGGGACTCCTTCGCCTTCTCGGACGACTACGTACGCTTCATCCTGGATACCTTTGACGACCAGCGCCGCGCGTACGTCATCATGGTGAACCCCCTGGGCGTGCAGCAGGACGGTCTCTGGAACGTGGGTGGAGGGGGCGGGCGCCGGCACAGGATGGGTCCTCCCATCGACTGGAACCCGGACTTCGTGTGGGAGTCGAGTGGCCGGGTACACGACTGGGGCTACTCGATCGAGGTGAAACTCCCGCTCAAGAGCATCAAGTTCAGCCCGGCCGAGGTGCAGGACTGGGGACTCCAGGTCGAGCGCCGCATCGCGCGCAACGGGTATAACGAGTCCTGGGCGCCGGTGTCGGCCAACGTGTCCAACAGGCTGGAGCAATCCGGCAGGCTCACCGGGCTGACCGGCCTGGACCCGGGACGGCTCCTGGAGGTCAACCCGGTCCAGACCTACCGGCAGTCGTCGTTCTACAGTGACGAGGTGGGTGGGCTCGAGCGAGGGAAGCTGCAACGCGAATTCGGGTTCAACCTGACCTACGGGATCACCACGAACCTCACCCTGGACGGTACCTACAATCCGGACTTCTCCCAGGTCGAGGCCGACGCCGGCCAGATCATCGTGAACGAGCGCTTCGCGATCTTCCTGCCGGAGAAGCGCCCGTTCTTCCTGGAAGGAACCGAGATCTTCCAGCTTCCGCAGCAGCTCGTCTACACGCGGTCGATCGTGAACCCGGTGTGGGGCGCCAAGATGCAGGGGAAGGTCGGGGCGATGAACGCCGGATACCTCGGCGCGGTCGACCGTGTTGAGGATCCCGACGCCGGAGTGGGAGACGCCAAGCCCCTCGTCAACATCGTGCGTCTCCGGCGCGACATCGGCAACTCGAACATCGGCGTGGTCTACACGGATCGCACCTTCCACGGTGATCGCTACAATCGCGTGGCGGGTGTCGACGGCCGCTTCGAGCTCAACCAGCGCTACACGCTGACCATGCTCGCCGCGCGCAGCACGACGGCGTCCGGGGAACCCGGCGCGACCGGCGGTTCGCTCTATTCCGCGCAGCTCGGCCGCACCGGACGCAGCCTGCAGTTCAACGCGAGCGTCCAGGACGTCAGCGACGACTTCGTGGCCGGGAGCGGCTTCATCCGCCGCACCGGGGCTTCGCAGGTCCAGGGCCGGATCAGCTACAACTTCCGCGGGCGGCCCGGCGACATCCTGGAGCGGTGGGGCCCGAGCCTGGAGGCGGAGGGGTTCTGGGACCACGAAGACTTCCGGGAGCGCCGTTGGGCGGAGGAGCGGCGGGTGCGTCTGGGCGGCAGCCTCTCCTTCCGCGGCAACATCACCATCTTCGGCAACTATTCGCGCGCCTGGTACGAGTTCCCGGCCGAGGACTACCAGGGCCTCTTCGTGACGGGACCCGGAGGGGGTTCCGAGCCCTTCTACCCCGACCAGACAGTGTTCCAGGCTCTCAACTCGGGCACTGCCTTCATCTGGGTGAATCCGTTGGAGTGGGCCCGCATCAATATCCGGGGCACCTGGTCCGAAGCTCCGCTCTTCGACTTCATCACGGACACGCCGGTGGATGTCGCGAACTCGTGGTCCGGCGATGTGGGACTGACCCTCTTCCCCACAACGCAGCTCAGCGCCGAGGTGGGAGCGCGGTTCTCACGCCTCTATCGGCAACGCGACGGATCACTCTATTCGGAGGCCACGATCCCGAGGGCCAGGATCCAGTTCCAGTTCAGCCGCGCGCTCTTCTTGCGGACGATCATGGAGTACGGCAGCCAGGATCGGGGAGTGCTGCTGACGCCTGCCGACGGCCGGCAAGTCTCGTACTGCTCCGGAGAATCGTGCTTCGGCCTGGGTGGGTCGGCGTCGAACGACATCTCCGTGGAGGCGCTGCTCAGCTACGAGCCCACCCCCGGGACGGTCTTCTTCGTGGGCTATACCCGTCAGATGGACGACCCCGAGGCCTTCCGCTTCCGCAACGTGCGGCCCCAGTCGGAAGGGATGTTCATGAAACTTTCCTACCGCTTCAGGGGGTAGGACGACAATGGCACGAAGCAACGGCGGATGTGACGAACCACTCCCCGGACGCATGACGACCACTTGTTCTCGGAGGTAACGGAAAAATGCAATATGCGAAGGCAATCGGAGCGGTCGCGGCGGTCGGTGCGGTGGTCGTCTTTCTGCTGAAGCTGTTGGTGGCGGCGGTGGCCCCGCTGGTGATCGGCCTCCTGACGAAGGTTCTTATGGTCGGCCTGTTCGTCGCGGCGGTCTTTTTCCTCTACCGGATGATCCGGAGGCGCCGGGACGAAATGGAGGTCTAGCGGGTCCGGCTCCCGGCTTGCCGTGTGGGCGGCGGTCCGGGGCCCGGTCGTAGTCCACCCTCAGGGCGCGTCCTCCCATCGTGGTCCCGTTGAGCGCCGCGATGACCTTGGCGGCATCGCTCTCGCGCACTTCCACCAGCGAGTGGCTCTCGCGGACATCGATCCGCCCCACCCGGCTTCCCTTGATTCCCGACTCACTGGTGATCGAGCCCAGCAGTTCGCCCGGCCCGATCTCGTCGCGCTGGCCGGCGGAAACGAAAAGGCGCGACCACGGTTCGGGGACGCCCTGGTCGGCCGTGTGCCCGCCGGACCGCGCGGCCGCCCCCTTGCCCGTGGCGGCTCTATCGAGCAGCAGCAGGGCCGCGGCCGCGACCTCTGCCGCCGTGAAGCGGTCGAGGAGCGACTCGACCAGCAGGTAGTACGGGGCCGCTTCCGGCGCCCGGACCGCTTCATGTAGCCTGTCGGTCAGGTCGTCGACCCTCGAGGACACGCGCGGGGGGCGGTCGGGACGGACCCGTTTGAGCTTGAGTCCCGCCCCGGCGGCCACCTCGCGCAGATGGCCGAGTTCGCGCACGGCGGCGATCGCCCACGCGGGTCCTCCGGTGCCGTGCCTGAGCCGCGCGGCGGGCGCTCCGGCCGGGACCTGGCACGACACGGTCGCCACCACGCTCGCATCCTCCAGCGCGTCCACGGCCTCCCGCGCCACGTCGTCCTCGCCGGGCGACAGCCACACGGGGGCAGCCGGGTCGCCCGGAGGGCCCGACTCGTAGCCGTGCACGGCCATGAAGTCACCCAGATCGGCCGCCTGGTCCGCCGAGCCCGTGTACAGGAGCACGTGGCGCACGCTGGCCACGTCTTCGAGGAGGTTGGCGGCGAGCACCAGTACGGCCCCCGCCCGGTCGTCCGCCACGACTGTGAAGTTCAGCTCGCGGGGTGGTGCGGTGCGGCCCCGCGCGGCCGTGTGGCCGGCCCCCGCCGCGCGGCCCGCCGCCGCTTTTCCGCCCGCTGCCTTCGCCGCGGTCCCGGTCGGGATCGTGACCGCACGCCGGGTGAAGCGGCGGGCGACCGAACGGAGCGGGTCGCCGAAGGGGAGGCCGCAGAAGATGCGCTGGCAGTCGCTCGGCAGCGCTCCCAGGAACGTCTCCAGAAGGTCGGACGGGACGCTGCTCACGACCCCGTCTCCGTCGTGCAGGACGACGGCCTTGACGCCGCTCACCTTCACCGTGCCGTCGTACAGGGCGCTGATCCGGTCGGCGGGGACGAAGAGGAAGTCGGCGCGTTCGGGAAAGTTCCAGTGCGGCGCCAGCGCCGCCGCGCGCATGCCGCTGCCCTCACAGAGCGGGGCCAGTGAGCGCGCGAGGTGGGTGGCTTGCAGGAAGCCGGTGCAGAGGACCAGGCAGACGGGCGTCCCCGCGCCGCCCTCGAGGCGGTCCAGGAGAGGCGCCCCGTACGCGACGAGGGTGCCGCTCCCGGGTCCCGTCCGTCCGAGCAGATCGTTCCCCCGCGCGATGACCGGGATCGCGGTCGCCTGGAAGGGGGTGGGGTTCTCGATTCCCTCGGCTGCCAGCGACGCGACGGTCTCCGGGCCGAGGGAGAGGTCTTCGAAGGAGGTCATGTCGTGGGCCTGGGGGGCCCGGGGCGCGTCAACGGGGGTCACCCGAGCCCGGCCCGCCGGCGTCGCCGTGTTCGTAGGGCAGGGTGTTGAGGAAGCGCTGGATCTCGCAGTCCATGCGCGATGTCCGCAGCCGGTCGGTCTCGGCCGTGACGTCGGTGTAGGGGCCGTGCCGGTGCGCCCGCAGGGTGACGGTCCCCTCTTTCCCGGTGTAGGTCGCCCCATGGGACGACTGTCTGGAGCACTTGAGCCCGATGAACTCGGGAAGGAAATCGTCGGCCCTGATCAGGATTTCCCGCGGGCCCAGGGCCGTCTTTCGCTGATACCCTGCCATCTTTCTGCGGTTACTCCTCTCGGTTGGACCCTTGCATGGTCGCGATCAGCTTCTCGATCGTGCGCTCAATCTCGCGGAGATCCTCCGGCCCTTCCAGTCGTCCGTCTGCCGAGACGAGCGCCGGCACGTCCGCGACGCCTCGTGCGAGCCCCTGATCGCGGCTCGTGAGCACCGTCCCGGCGTACCGATCCACGTCGAGCACGGCCTTGGCTTCCGATCGGTCCAGCCCCGCCTCCCGCGCGATTTCCACCAGCAAATCTATCCGCCCGATGTCGGTGTGGTCGACGAAGTGGGCCCGGAACAGTGCGCGGCGCACGGCGTGGAGGCAATCCCGTTCGCGTGCGAATTCGCACAATTCGTGGGCCTTGCGGGTCCAGGGGACGATGGGCGGTGGGGAAGCATGGCTGCCGGCCAGGACGTGCCGAGCGCGCCACTCCGCCGCGCCGGAGTCGATCATCGGCTGCGGGGGGGGACGCAGTTCGAAACCGCGCCAGGCGATCATCCCCGCGACTCCGGCCCGGTCGATCACGCGGCTGACCGCGTACGAGGCGGGGTCGACGAAGTCGAAATAAAGGGTAGGGCGCTCGGGGCTCCGTGGATCGTCGGATGTAAAGGAAACCTTACGAAATGTCATGTTTGCCATACTTTTCTCGGTCGCAGGGACAACGCTTGCGTGTTTCCCTGGCGTCGCGAGCCTGTGCCGCAACCGGGGCAGGCAGCGGACCGACATGCGGCCGGGTAGCCCCCCACGGACCAGGGCGGGTTGCCGCTCCGGGGTTGCGAACATAACGCTTAGCGGGGTTATTGTCGGCTGCGTCCGGCAGTTTGCCGGGTCGTCCCACGGTCCGCCGCGAAACCCGGTGGGGAGATTCCCCGCCTGGCCGGCGGACGCGATCAATAAACCAACCAGGGCTCCAGATGACCTTCTCCGAGAACATTGCAAGACTGACGCCGTCCGCCACCATCGCGGTAAGCACCCTCGCCAGGAAAATGGCCGCGGAGGGGCGCGATATCATCAACCTCGGCGCCGGCGAGCCGGATTTCGACACTCCCGAGTGGATTTCCCAGGCGGCGATCGACGGGATCCGGCAGGGGCGCACCCGCTACACGCCGTCCGCCGGCCTTCCGGAGCTGCGGGCCGCCGCCGCGAGCCATTTGACCGCGGGCACGGAATACCCGGCCGAGGCCGCGAGGGTCGTGGTCTCCGCGGGCGCCAAGCAGTCGCTCTTCAACGCCTGCTTCTGCCTCTTCGGGCCGGGGGACGAGGTGCTGATCGGGTCGCCGTACTGGACCTCGTACCCGGAGATGGTGACGCTGGCGCGAGCGGAGCCGGTGCCGGTCGCGGGGAGTGAGGCCCGTGACTTCCTCCTTACGCCGGACGATCTCGAACGAGCCGCCACCGAGAGGACCCGGGGGCTCATCTTCTCCACCCCATCCAATCCGACCGGCGCGGTCTACTCGAAAGCGCAGCTCGGGGCAATGGCGGAATGGGCCCGGGACCGCGGCGTCACCCTGATCTCGGACGAGATCTATCAGGAGATCTACTTCGGGGATGAGGGCGCGAAGGCGCCCGGCGCGCTCGACCTGGATCCGGGTTCGGTGGGCGACCTGGTCGTGACCAACGGCATGTCCAAGGCGTACGCGATGACCGGATGGCGCGTCGGCTTCTCATACACGAGCCGCGAGCTGGCCGCGAAGATGTCCGCGTTTCAGAGTCACGTCTCGCTGAACGCGGCCACGCCGTCGCAGGTGGCCACGCTCGAGGGCCTTACGCGACCGGACGACGCGGCGCGCGACAAGGCGCGGATGCTGGAGGCGTTCCGGCGCCGCCGGGAACTGGTCACGCGCCTCTTCGACGAGCTGCTCCCCGGCTGTCCGTACGTCCGGCCGGACGGCGCCTTCTACCTGTACTTCCGGGTGGACGGGGCCTTCGACGCCGACCTCACCTGCGCCAGCGATGTCTGTTCGCGCATCCTGGAGGAGACCGGCGTGGCCATCGTCCCGGGCGAGGCGTTCGGCGACCCGCGCTTCGCCCGCATGAGCACGGCGTCGTCGGATGAGGAGATCGAAGAGGGGGTGCGGCGGATGGCGCGGGTGCTGGGTGGCTGAGGATCGGGGGGGCGCAAATGCGGCGCGGGGCCCGGTAGCTGACCGAGGACGCGCCCGCGTGCCCTCCGGGGCGCCGGACCCGTCGGAATACGACCACGATGGGCTGGATCTGTACGTCCAGCGCCTGTTTGCGCGCGAGGATGATGCTCTGGGGCGGACCCGCGATCGTGCCGACGAGGCCGGGATGCCCCGGATCCAGCTTCCGCCGGCTACCGCGAGAGCGCTGCAGCTCCTCGTGCGGGTGGCCGGCGTGCGCCGCGCGGTGGAAGTGGGCACGTTGGCGGGCTACTCGGCGATCTGGATTGCCCGGGCGCTGCCCGAGGACGGCAAACTCGTCACCCTGGAGATCAACGCGGAGCACGCGGCGGTCGCGAGGCGTTCGCTGGAAGACGCCGGCGTGGCGGACCGGGTAGAGGTGCGGGTGGGCGACGCTGCGCAACTTCTCGACGCACTCGGACAGGACGGCTCCTTCGACCTGGTTTTTGTGGACGCCGACAAGGAGCGCTACACGCAGTACCTCGGGGAAGCCGCACGGCTGCTGCGGCCCGGCGGGCTGTTCGTCGCCGACAATGCGTTCTGGAAGGGGCGGGTGCTGGATCCCGGGGGCGACGAGCTGGCCAGGGTGCTCGACCGCTTCAACCGGAAGGTGGCGGCTGATACCCGCTTCGATGCGACGATCCTTCCGGTGGGGGACGGGCTGCTGGTGGGGGTGCGGCGGTAGGAACGGAGCTCGGTCAGTACGTGCGGTGCCACGCCCTCACCGGGCGGAGGTAGAGGAGGCCGCCCGTAGCGCCGACTCGACGTAGCCGCCCCCGAAGAGCCGCGCATGGACCAGCAGCGGGTAGAGCTGGTAGAGCGGGAGCCGCTGTTCGTGCCCCGGGCTGAGCGGCCACGCCTCCGCGTAGGCCGCGTAGAAGGGCCGCGGGAAGCCGCCGAAGAGGCGGCACATGGCGAGGTCGACCTCGCGGTGCCCGATGTAGACGGCAGGGTCGATGAGCACGGGGCGGCCGCCGCCGGCGAAGAGGACGTTGCCGGACCACAGGTCGCCGTGCAGCAGTGACGGACCGTTGGTCAGCGACGCCGGGCCGAGGAGGCGGACCGCGCGGTCGGCGGCCCGTTCGATGAGCCCAAGCTGCCGGGCGGAGATGGCGCCACGGGTGAGGAGTTCCCGGGCGAGGGGGTGGATCCGGCGCCGTGCCCAGAAGTCTCCCCAGTCGTCCGTCCACCCGTTCGGCTGCGGCAGCGAACCGATGACGTTGTCGGAATGCCAGCCCCAGCGTCCGGCATCATTGGCTCCGCCGCGGTGCAGCGCCGCCAGTTCACGCCCTAGCCGCCGCCAGGAGCCGTCCCTCGCCGGACCCGGGTCGATCCACTCGAGGAGCAGCCACGGGACCGCTTCATCGCTCCCGCCGCACGCCACGACGGCCGGAGTCAGCACCGTATTCGTGGCCGCCAGCGCGCCCAATCCCTCCGCTTCGACCCGGAAGAAGCGGTGCCCCGCATCTGCGTTCCACTTCAGGAAGAACCGCCCGGCCCGCGTCTCCACGCGCGCTCCGTTGTTGATGCAGCCACCGCCCACGGACCGCGTCCCGATCGTGTCTGCAGCGTCCAGGCCGAGGGCACGGCACACGCTGCGGTGCACGGAGGCAGGGATCACGCGGGGCAGGAGGTCATGCCTGCCGCGTGGCGCGCAACAGACGGGTCAGGACAGAAGACGGGATCACGCCCCGTCGTCGGCCAGTTCGTCCAGAAGCCCCTCGCAGCAGCGCTCGACGATCCGGTAGACCCGCTCGAAGCCGTCCGCTCCTCCGTAGTAGGGGTCCGGGACGTCCGGGCTGCCCGGTTTCGGGTCGTAGTCGCGCATCATGACGATCCGCGCGGCGCCGGGGCGGGGGCGGTGCCCGCGCAGCCGTTCCAGCGAGCGCCGGTTGCTCCGGTCCATGGCGACGATATGGTCGAAGCGCTCGAAGTCCTGCCGGGTCGCCTGACGTGCGAAGCTGGTCAGGTGGACACCATGACGCGCCGCGACGGCGGTGGTGCGGGGGTCGGGGGACTCGCCGGAATGGTACGCCGCCGTCCCGGCCGAGTCGGCTTCGAAGCGGGAACCGAGGCCACGGGCCTCCGCGGCAGCCATGAAGACGCCCTCCGCGAGCGGGGAGCGACAGATGTTCCCGAGGCAGACGAAAAGCACGGAGACGGGGCCCGAAGACATGAACAAAGATGGCGAGTCCGGTGTCCTACGTCATTAGACACGGTTACATTCGACTCCGGGCCAAGCTCGCCGGGCCGCTGGCCAGCGCGCGGGCAAAGAAGTAGAAGTCACCGCTCGCCCGCCGGGGCCCGCTGCGGAACAGCCATCGAAAAACGCTGGGTATCATTTGACAGAACCAACAGACTTTGACGCCTTCGGGCTGTCCGATCTCCGCCTCGCCGCCGTGCAGGCCCTCGGATGGACGGAGCCGACACCCATTCAGCAGCAGGCGATTCCCCTGGTCATGGCGGGACGGGACGTGGTGGGGATCGCCCGGACCGGCACCGGAAAGACCGGAGCCTTCATGCTCCCGGTACTCGAGTCGCTCAAGGCCGGGGCCGGGCTTCAGGTCCTCGTGCTATGCCCGACGAGGGAACTCGCCCAGCAGGTGTGCGACGACACGCGCGACCTCGCGAAGGGGTCGACCTTCAGGGCGGCGGTGATCTACGGCGGCGTCGCATACGGACCGCAGCTGGACGCGCTCAAGAGGGGGGACGAAATCGTCGTCGCGACCCCCGGGCGCCTGATCGACCTGCAGAACCGTGGGAAGGCCGGGCTCAAGGGGGTCGGCATTCTGATCCTCGACGAGGCCGACCGGATGCTGGACATGGGCTTCCGTCCCCAGATCGAGGCGGTGGTGAGGGGTCTCGGGAAGCGTCCCCAGACGCTGCTCTTCTCGGCGACGATGCCGAACGCGGTCCACGCTCTGGCGCTGCGCATGACCCGCGACCCCGAGTGGATCGAGGCGTCGCCCTCGGGCACCACCGCGCACGGGATCGCCGAGACCGCCTACTCCGTGCGGCCCGACCGCAAGCCCGACCTCCTCGTCCACCTCCTGGGCCAGCCCGGCTGGGATCAGGTGCTCGTCTTCACCCGCACCAAGGTGGGGGCGGACGTCCTCAAGTCGCGCCTCGACCGCGCCCGCGTTTCCTGCGACGTGATCCACGGGGACAGGCACATGCGCCACCGCACCCGCGCGATCGACGACTTCACCGATGGCAAGGTCCGGGTGCTGGTCGCCACCGACATCGCGCAGCGCGGCCTCGACATCGAGGGGATCTCGCATGTGGTCAACTACGATGTGCCGCTCGACCCCGGCGACTACGTCCACCGCGTGGGCCGCACCGCCCGGGCCGGCGCCACCGGCGAGGCGGTCACCTTCGTCACCTCCGCCGATCTCGGCGCCTTCCGCACCCTGGAGCACCAGCTGGAGCGCAAGCTGGAGAAGGTGCACCACCCCGACTTCGACTTCGCGGGGAGCGTGGCGATGGACCGCCAGGACACCTCGCGAAAGCGCTCGCGGACCGGACGAAGGGGGATGGGCAGCAAGGCCGGGGAGCGACTCGATGCGGATGAGCTGGCCGCGCTGCTGAGTCACGCCCCGGAGGAATCCGGGGAATGATCGTCAGGCGATACGGGAAGTGGTACCACAGCGTCCAGCCCAACTTCAACCCCACGGCAATGACCGAAATCGGCTTCCAGCGCGACCGCGTCTTCTCGATTGCCGCCGCCGAGCTGGAGGAGGACTACAGGGAGCTGGAGGCGGACGAGTTGGGCGCGGACGCCAACGCCGACGTTCAGCGCGACGCGGAGAAAGCGCTGCTGGCGGATCTGGAGGGCAACCTCAAGGATTGGGCCGCCCGGCTCGATCCGGGTCAGCTGCTTGTCGTGAAGAACGGCCGCAGCGACTGGCCGAAGACGCGCGAGCGTCGTGAGGCGGTCATCGTGGACGGTGAGAAGCGATTCCACTTCCACTGGTGGGTCGATCCGCCGCTGAAGGTGGGGATCTACGGGAAGGGCGGTCCGGAGTGAGGCGACCAGCCCACTCCAGCGGTCGGCAACGAGTTCGCACGGCGATTGTAGTCGCCGTGGCCGCCACCACGCTCGGCGGCCTGTCTCCCGAACCCCTCCAGGCCCAGCAGTCCCGCCCCAACGTCTTCTTCGACTGCGCGGGACCCCGCTGCGACCGGCAGTACTACCGCACAGAGATCGCATGGGTGAACTGGGTCAACGACAGGAATGTCGCCGACATCCACGTCATCATGACGAGCCAGGGGACCGGGGCCGGGGGCAGGGAATACCTCATGGACTTCATGGGCACCGAAGAGGAGTCCCCGTACAGCGACCGGCACTCGTACCAATCGCTCCCGACCGACACCGACCGCGAGGTGCTGGACGGAGTCGCCAACACACTGGCTCTTGGTCTGGCGGTGTTCGCGAATCAGTCCGGTTATCGGGGACTGACCTCTCTCGTCTCCACCGCGGCAGAGCAGCCGCAGCAAGCCGAGGGCCTGGTGTCGCAGGAAGAGGTGGACGACCCCTGGAATCTCTGGGTGTTCCGCCTGAACGGCGGCGCCAGCATCGGTGGGGAGTCGTCGCGTTCCAACACCGAAATCGAGGGCGGGTTTGCCGCGTGGCGCACCGCGCCCGTCTGGAAGTTCAGCATCTCCGGGGGAATGGCCCACAACCGGTTGCGGATCGACCTTGCCGAGGGGGAGTTCAAGGACAACCGCACCCGCTGGAACCTGGCCAGCCGGCTGGTCTACTCGCTGGCCGAGCACTGGTCGGTCGGCCTCATGGGATCCGCGGGGCGCTTCCTCACCTACAACCTGAACCGGCGCCTGGCGGTGACGCCGACGCTCGAGTTCAGCGTCTTCCCCTACGAAGAGGCGACTCGCCGCTCTCTCACCTTCCGGTACAGCATGGCGAGGATCTACAACGAGTACACGGAGCGCACCATCTACGATGTGACCGAGGAAACGCGCTGGGTCGAGTCGATGGAGCTACGGCTCGACCAGAGGCAGCCCTGGGGCAGCGTCGGCGCTGGCACGAGTGGCTCGCTCTACCTGCACAACACCGACCTCCGCCGGTTCTCCATCTGGGGCGGCGCCTCCATCCGGATCGTGCGCGGCTTTACGGTCAACATCTCGGGCAACGCGTCCTGGGTGAACGACCAGATCTTCCTCTCCGCCCGGGGCGCGACCGACGAGGAGGCGCTGCTGCGACTCCAGCGTCGCCCGACCGACTTCGACTACGGCACCGAGATCAGCTTCAGCTACCAGTTCGGGTCGATCTACAACAACGTGGTGAACAACCGGATACGGCCGCGGCGCTAGGGGGGGGCGGATCAGACCCGCGCCGTCGTGGGCCGGTGGATTTGATTGCGATTCCACCACCGCACGCGTTGCAAGTCCACGATTGAAACGATTGCAATTCCGGTAATCGTCTTGCGATCTTACGTGGAGCTGATCCCGCTGGGGCCGATCGAGGGTGCCCGCGGGCTCGTTCGGGGCATCGAAACCTCGGTGCCGCGCAATGAGGACCGGGTATGAATGTCGTCGACTCGTCCGCGTGGCTGGAGTACTTCGCCGACGGCCCCAACGCGGGTGAATTCGCGGAGCCGATCGCCGGCATCGAGGAGCTCGTCGTGCCGAGCATCACGCTCTTCGAGGTCTTCAAGCGCATTCGGGTCCAGCGCGACCTCGCCAGCGCGCTCTACGCCGTGGCTCAGATGCGGCGTGGGCGGGTGGTGGAGCTGGACGCCGACCTGGCCGTTGCCGCGGCGGAGTTGAGTGCGGAGACGGGGCTGCCGATGGCTGGTTCGATCGTTCTGGCGACCGCGCGTTCCGAAGAGGCGACGCTGTGGACGCAGGATGGGGACTTGGAGGGGCTGGAGGGGGTGGAGTACCGGGCACGCGCCTGATTGGAGTGAGCAACCCCCGTGTTCTTCGCGAGCGTCGCATTGGTGGGTTGAACGGGCTACGATCGGAGGGCGAACACACCCAGACGCGGAGAGAAACACGATGGGCAGGAGCGCAAGGCGGGCGATGATTCGGACGAAAGGCTACCGGGCCACGACACTGCTTGCCCTTGCGGCGACCCTCGGTGCCCCGGCGGCCCATCCCCAGCAGGTGCTGGAGATCGACACCGTGGCCGGCCGGATCATCATCGACGACGAATGGCGTGCCATAGAGACCATTCAGGACCTGGTGCTGGACCGGAACCGGGCAATCATCTACGTCAACGACGCTGAGGAGCCAGAGGGGGTGATGGCCTTTTCCCTCGAGACGGGTGAGTGGCTTCGGACGATTCGGACTCCGACCGGCGACGGCCCATTCGAACTCTCGCGGGGCAAGACGAGCATGGCGCTTGCGGGTGACGGGGGTCTCTACGTCTCGGGCTATGTGAGGGTCCTCGAATTCGACTCGCTCGGTGCGCCTGTCAGCAACTGGAGCCCTCGGGCGGAGGTGCCCACCGGGGTGTGCGAGTTTGACGGTCAGCCGACCATCCCCGCCTGGGGCGGGGTAGTTCGGCGCGGATCGGATGGCGAGGATGAAGTGATAGGCCCAAGAGAGAGGGAACAGGCCGCCGCGGCGACCCGCGGAAGAAGGTTCAATGCACGGATTGTCTGCGGGAGGGACAAGGCATACGTCGTGTCGAGTAACGCGGAAGGTCCGGATTCCGTGTTCGCATACCACCGAACCGGTGAAATGGTGCGGCTGGCGGTTCCGGACGAAGTCGCCGAGGGGTTGGAGGGATGTACAGTAGCAACAACTGTGGTACCCGGTGTGCCCGTGGAGTTGCCCTGCATCAACATGACCCGACAACTGAAACCGTCGTTGGACGGCAGGGGCAACGTCGTGTTGCTCGGCCACAACGCGGTGGTTCCGGGCGCCATCATCGACCCCGAAACCGGCTGCTACGCGGTAGTGCGCAAACAGGCACCGTCATTTGTCTATGACGCGTTGCGCGTCTACCAGGACAGCGCCCTCGTGTTCTGGTACGACAGAGGGACGACGGTGCAGGGGAATACAACCACGTTCACCACTTACTCGGCCGCCAACCGGGTGTCCCTCCACCCGCTGCGCCGGGTCAGAGGCGAGCCGTGTCCGGGGATGCTGCCGTCGGTGGAGGATGTCGGGTCGGGTTCCCGCCGCCTCCGGGAAGCGGAGTCAATCCTGACGACCTCGACGTTCCCTACGTGGCAGTGAAGCGACCGCCAGAAGGGGTGTGCGCAACCTCCCTGGCGCGTGCGATGAACTCGTCCGCCGTCTCGCACTCGATGACACCGGTGGCGACTGCGGCGATGCGATCCGCGTCCGTGAGCTGTTTGAGCAGTGGGGCGAGCCGCTGAGCAACGCCGGGACCGAACCGGCGCACGGCCAAACCGCGCACCAATGCCCGCTCGCGCTCGAGGCCCTGCTCGATTCCCTGCTCCAATCCCTTCGCCAGCCACTCCTGATTCAGCTCGTCGCCCCACTTCTTCACCCGCTCGGCCAAAGTTGACATTGTCCCTTCCTCCTTCTTTCTGATCTGCAACTCCGATGCCCTCCCCGACGGGCCCGTTCGCTTCGCCAGCACCTGCGTAATCCACGCTTCGACGCTGTCCAGCAGCCCTGCGTCTCCAACCCGGACGAGCCAGTCGGCCATGGCGGCCCCCACCTCCTCCAACTGCCCCAGCGTCCTGGCTCGTTCGAGAATCGCCATCAGCGAGACCATGTTCTCCTCGACCAACAGCGACGTATCCAGCGCCCGGAGATCGATGAGAAGATACCGATGCCGTGGCAGGTATCCAAGCACCGCGTCCGGAACCGGAACGAAGTGGTCGCGCAGGTCCGCGGGCGCGTTCCAGGAGGTCGGCGACGCTGCGTCGGTGGGCGAAGATCATCTTGTAGGATGCGTCGTGCCTCGCCCGGCCGGGTTGCGAGGGCGTCCTGGGCATCTCGTGTGCATTCCTCGGGTGGCAGGACGGCGGGAGCGGGTTCGGAGGAGCCGTCCGCGTCTCTGGTGGTTGAGGAGGAAGGATGGCGACAGGCGATGGGCACAGGAATGGATGGATGGGACCGACTATCCCGCACAGACGTCTTACGAAATACCGTTTGATCGGATTGTCGTCTTACGATTGTTGATTCGAACGAGATTTCGTCTTACGACGGCCTTGCGCTCCCCTAATCCTACTCCAGCCCCACCAGCCGCATCCGCCACATCCGGTACTGCGGAAGCCCCTCTTCATCGTAGGATGCCAGCCAGCCCGACGTGATGAAACGCCACCAGCCAAGCGTGTCCGAATCGAGCACCTGCGACACCAGGACGCGGCCCGATTCGAGGTCCACCACCTCCATGAGACGTTCCCTGGAGCCGGGCCCGTAGCGGTATTGCCCCTCTTCGGGATGCGCATCGGGCCCCGTCCTCTCCACCCGGTCGCGCCAGTCCGGCACCGGCCGGCTGACGGATACCCAGAGCAGCCCCGCCTCGTCCAGGTGCATTGCGGAGACGGTTGTCGCCGGTGGGCGGTTGGGCGAAGGCGGTTCCCAGTTGGCCCCGGAGTCCCTGATCCAGTCGGCCTCGCGCACGAACGTTTGCAGCAGCGCGCCCGTTGCCGGATCCCAGCGGTCGATTCGGTACCGTCTATTCTGCGCGACCAGCAGAGATCCGTCGGGCGCGATTTCCAGGTGTCGTGAGGCGTTCTCGGCCGGAGATAGGAAGTCCTTCGTGGGGATTGCGTCGAGCGACAGCCGCGGCTCGCCGTCCGCGCCCACGATATGGACCGCGAATCCCTCTTTCGCGTTGGTCAGTTGCTCACCCTCTCCCGCGGACAGGAAGTAGTTCAGCGCCACCGCGCCGTCGGGCAGCATGGCCATGTCAAGGCCGTTGCAGTCCAGGCATCGCACCGGCAGAGTGCGGACCACCTCGAGGTCCGAGTCCAGCACGGTGATCTGCCTTCGCTTCCAGTCGAATGCGTGGAGCAGGCCCGCGTGCTCCCTGACCCAGAACACGAATTTGTATTCGCCGGGCCCCTCACCCTCGCGCCCGACCCGCTGGAATTCCGACCCGTCGGGCGAGAAGATGGTGAATTCGTAGATCACGTCCTGGAAGGCCATCGTGAAGCGGCCGTCCGAGAGGCGCTGGATGTCCCAGGCGATCCCGATCACGGACTCGCCGTCGGCGCCGAGGAGGGCGTCCGGGGTGGTTTCGATGGAGCAAGCGGTGCAGAGGTCGTCGGTGAGTGCGGTGATCTCCTGGGCGGAGGTGGTGGTGGGGGGGAGGGTCAGTGCGAGGACGGCGAGCGCGGGTGTGATGATGGTGGGGCGGGTCGGTTGCGGCTGCGTCATGATGTTCCTTCCGGGGTACGGCGGCTCGGCGGGTCTGCCATGTTGAGCAACGTAAGGCCAGTAGTGCACAGAGGACACGGGAAGCGGGCCGGGTGGTTGTCACAGGTTCGGGCGCGCCGGCCGGAGCAACCATCGGTCCCGACGGGGTGTCGGTGACAAGAGGTGACCGTTAGGGTGACATGTACCGCCGATCCAGGAGGCGCTTGATGCAGCTGACCACAGGCCACCCGTCCCTCATCGCGATCGTCTTGGTGCTTGCGATGGTCGGCTGCGAAGCCCCACCGGACACTCCTCCCACGCCACAAGCCCAGATGGAAGACAGCGCCGGCATCCGCATCGTCGAGAATCCCCGCCCGGAGGCCGGTTCGCGGCTGGGATGGCAGGTGAGCGCCGGGCCCACCATCACAATCGGAACCGTCGGGGGAGGGGAACAGCCATGAGGTCCAGCATTTGCATCTGTTTTATCGCCGCGACATTCCCTCTATCGGCCACCCCGCTAGCGGGACAGGCGATCACCCGCTTGTCGCCGTGCACCACCTGCGAGCTGCGGGTCACGCACATGGCGACTCTCGGGTCCGCGGCGGATCCGGACAGTCCGGCCGACGAGCGTCACAGGGACGTGGTACATGACGCACGCGGCCGCTACTTCGTAAGGGCTGGGTGGCCCGTGAATCGGATACTGGTATACGACACCGCTGGCGACCTGGAGTCCGTGTGGGGTCGCGGGGGCGAGGGTCCCGGTGAATACAATCTCATTGGGCAACTCCTGATGCTACGCGGAGACTCGCTGGGGGTGCTGGATCGGTCGAATCTGCGCTTGACCGTGCTGGACGCCGACGGCTCCGTGGCCCGGACTCAGCTGTTGCCGGTTCAACCGTACTTCGAGGAGACAGCACAGCTCGACGACGGCACGCTCGTCGTGGCCGGGGGCGAGCACATCGCGGCGTCAACGGGGTACGTCATGCATGTGGTCCGGCCTGACGGATCGGTCAGCCCCTTCGTACCGGCCGGAACGGTCGATCCTTTCCGGCCTTCAGCCGCCAAGCGGCGTTTGGCAGCGGCAGGGACGATCGTTTGGGCAGCGCGCCCCGACCGATATGAAATCACGGAGTATGCAGCGGCCGGGACTCCGTTGAGGGTCCTGAAACGCGTGGTCGACTGGTTCCCCGATCGCGAGGTCGAAGGCGTGGTGAACGACCCTGCCAGGGAACCCTCCTATCCATACCTCACGACTGTTCACGTCGACGATGTGGGCTTAATCTGGACGATGGCCCGTCTCGCGGACGCGGATTGGGCTCCAGTCGATGACGTGGGGTCGCTCTCACGGGAGCAGCGGTACGATTCGATTGTCGAGGTGATCGATCCTGATCGCGGGGTAGTCCTGCGGAGCCAGCGTTTCCCATGGTATGGACACGGGTTCACGAACGACGGCCTGATCGTTTCTCAGCGAGAGGACGCGCTGGGTGTGGTGGTCCTGGATGTTTGGGGGCCGGCGTGGTGACCGGGGGTCGATACCGTCTTCCTGCAGCCGCAGCCGCGCCGCTGGTCGCTTTGGCTCTCGCGCTCCCAATGATCTCGAACGGGACGTATATTGGGGCCTCGGATGAATGTGAGCTCTCGGGCGGACTCGCGCTGGTTGAGGAGTGGCGGTACGCCGGAAACCAGCCCCTGCGATCGTCTGATCGGGTTATCGTCGTCGGTCGCCCGGCACCCCGAGTCCGGAGTCCATGTGGCTGATCTGCTGGGCAGCGCGATGCTGCACCTCAGTCTTGACGGAGACTTCATCCGGCGGATCGGAAGATCGGGTGAAGGGCCCGGCGAAATTCCAGTTACCCATGATCGTGCGCGCGACCGATCAAGGCATCGCGGTCTATGATCGATGGGCGGGCGTCAGCTTTTTCGACACCGCCGGTGGCTTCCAGCGTATCGTTCGGTTGCAACCGTTCCCTTCGTCGGCGCGGGATTTCCGCATTCCGTCACCCGACATGTCCGATGCGGAGGCCGAGAGTGCACGACGGTGGCACCGTGGGTACGAATCCGTGCCGGTCGCCGAGCACTTCCCCGCGTTCGCGTCCATCATGACCGACGCCGTGGACCATCTGTGGGTCGAGGAGTACGAGCTGCCCGGGGAAGAGCGGCCGGGCTCGCTCTGGACAGTCTTCAATCCCGAGGGGCATGTCCTGGGATTCGTCGAGACGCCCGAGGTGTTCTCGATCTACGAGGTCGGCGAGGACTACATCCTGACGCGAGTCCGGGACGAGCTCGACGTGGAGTCCGTACAACTATGGCCGTTGGATCGGGGGAGTGGGTAGAACAAGGCGGCGCTCCATCTTGCGGACATCCAACCCCTTGGATAGGGTCCACGTCCCCGCTGGAACCCTTTCGACCCGCGAGAGCCCGCAATGCTGAGATTTGCCGAAGAGATCATGCTCCTGCTCCTCGAAAACGAGGGGGAGAGGTTCCTGCGCGTGCCCGACCTGTCCCTGCGCTACGCGCTCGCTGGCGGGGTGCTGATGGATCTCGCGATGGAAGACCGGATCGACACCGACCTGGAAAAGCTGATCCTGGTGAACGCGACCCCGCTCGGGGACGACATGCTCGATCCCGTGCTGGCCGACATCGCCAACGCCGAGGAGACGCGTGACGCGCGCTATTGGGTGGAGCGGGCCGCCGGGGGCGCCTACAAGACGCGGGAAGCTGCCATTGAGCGACTGATCGCGCGCGGGATTCTGGAGCGGCGCGAGGACCGGTTCCTGTGGGTGTTGAGGTCGCGACGCTACCCGCGGGTCGACGGCACGGCCGAAGTCGAGGTGAAGCTGCGCATCCTGGAGGTCCTCTTCGACGAGGTGATCCCCGCCCCCCGTGATGTCGTGATCATCTGCCTGGCCGACGCCTGTGGCCTGTTCACCGAGCTGCTTCCCGGTCAGAAGTACCGGCAGGCACTTCCGCGCATCGAGCTGGTCCGCAAGATGGACCTGATCGGCCGCGAGGTCATGGCGGCCATCTCGGACATCTGGCGAATCGGCCGTACACTGCCTCCTACGTAACCGGCCCACCCCTCCGATGCTTCTCGAACCACTCCCTGAGGTAGATCTGCGTCCGCAGGAAATTCGACGGTGTGGAACTCGTTCCGTGCCACTCGTTCCTGAACCGGATCATCGCGGTCGGGACTTTCAGGACCCGTAGCGCCTGGTAGTACTCCTCGGTCTGCGGCATCGGGGTGCGCAGGTCGCCTTCGCCGGTCATCAGCATGGTGGGGGTCGTGACGTTGCCGACGTACATGAGCGGGGAGCGGCGCAGGTGCTCCGACGGGTCGTCCCACGGGAAGTGTTCGAAGTTGCGGTACCAGCTGGCGCCGTCGGTCGTGCCGACGAAGGAGAGCCAGTTCGTCACGGGGCAGTTGGCCGAGGCCGCCGCGAAGCGGTCCGTGTGCCCCACCACCCACGAGGTCAGCACGCCGCCCCCGGAACACCCGTACACGAACATGTTCTGCTCGTCGATGTAGCCGCGGTCGATTGCCAGGTCGACGCCGGCCATGAGGTCGTCGAAGTCCTTGCCGGGGTACGCGTTCTTGATCGCGTTGCCGAACGCGCTTCCATAGCCGGATGAGCCCCGCGGATTCGTGTACAGGACCACGTAGCCATTTGCCGCGTGGTTCTGCCAGCCGAAGTTGAAGCCCACGTTGTACATGCCGTGCGGTCCGCCGTGGATCGCCAGGATCAGCGGGTATTTCTTCGACGGGTCGAAGCCCGGCGGCTTGATGATCCACCCCTGGATGTCGTAGTCCTCGACCGACTTGTACCAGACTTCCTCGACCTGGCCGAGCGCGACGCCGTGCAGCACGTCCGCATTCACCTCGGTGAGCTGCGCGATTCGGTCGGGGCTGGCCAGCGGGAAGGCGATCAGATCGCCGGGGCTGTGGTAGTCCGACAGCGTCCCCACCGCCATCCCCGCCCCGATCGTCGACACGCTCAGCATGTGGTTGCCTTCGGTGACCTGCCGCACGCCCCCCTCCACCGACGCGAAGTACAGGTTGCTGGTCCCTTCGCTCCTCACGGTCATGTAGAAGCCGCTTCCGTCCTGCGCCCAGATCATCCCGGAAGCCTGCCGGTCGAAGCCGTCGCTGATCATGCGCACGTTCGAGCCGTCGCGGTTCATCACGTGGAGCTTGCGCGTGATGTAGGTGTCGGTGGTGAGGTCGTTGCCGGTGAAGGCGATCAGCCGGCCGTCCGGCGAGGGCAGGGGCGAGCCGTCGGGGCCTGACCGGTCGGTCAACTGCGTGATCATCCCGCTCCCGACGCTCACCGAGTAGATGTCCGACTGGCGCCACTCGTGCTCGGCGTCCTCGACACGCAGGGAAGTGAAGAGGATTTCCTCGCCGTCGGGGGTCCAGGCGACACCGTTGTGGTTCCAGTCTCCGTCGGTGAGCTGGCGCGCGGTGCCGCCGTCGGCGGGAACGACGAAGAGGTGCGTGTAGCCCTCGTCGATGTAGCCGCGCCGGTCGCGACGGTACTGGAGCCGCTCCACGACCTTCGGCGCCTCGGTCCATTTGGCGCCGTCCGGACGCCCCGGCAGGCTGACCGGCCACGGGTTGTCGGAATCGACCGACATGGTGAAGGCGATCCGGGTTCCGTCCGGTGACCACTCCACGTTGCCGGGGCTGTTCTCAAGGTGAGTGATCTGCGTGGCCGCCCCTTCGTCGTCCATCCAACGGACGAAGATCTGGGTCCCTTCGGACTCGACGGATGCCGTGTACAGGATCCGGTCCCCGCCCGGCGACCACTTCGGCGACGATCCGTCCTCCACCAGCACGCGCTTCCGGCTTCCGTCCGCGTTCATGGTCATAACCGACGAGCTGCGGCGGTCGTTGACCTTGTCCACCCAGCTTCTCGTGTAGATGATCTGGCTGCCGTCGGGCGAGATCTGCGGGCTCGACACGGATTCCCAGTCCAGATAGGTGGCCAGCTTGAGCGTGCCGTCGGGCTCGTTCTGGGCGGCGAGGGCCGCGGGGAAGAGCGCGAGGGGCAGAAGCAGGATCAGAGTCGCGCGCAGTCGGGCCATTGGTTCCTCCGGTGTTAGTGATCCGGGCCGTGGGGCGGGCCGATTTGGGGCGCAAGGTAGATGGCCTGGCCGGGCTGCGAAACCCCTTGTGCACATCTGGACGCAGGAGAGGTTGAAGGGTGGCCCGGCGTGCGGCGACGGTTCGTCTCCGGGTTCGGGCGACGCCGATACTCCGCTCGTTCCCGTGACGGAAGAGCTATACACCGTCGGAGTTTTTTCCGGTGAGGACTGGGAGACCTTCGGGCACATCGCCAAGGTCGGTTTCGATGCTTCGGGCAATCTCCACGTACTTGACGAGGACGCCAAGCGGATCGTCGTGGTCGGCCGGGAGGGGCAGTTCCTGCGGACGATCGGCGGCGAGGGCGAGGGGCCGGGCGAGTTCAGCTCACCGTTTTCATTTGCGATCGGGGCGGCATGCGGATCAGCATGCCGGGGCAGGAATCCGAGGACCCGCCGGAAGACGACCATCTTCGCGAAATCGATCTCTTTGCGATGGATGGTTCTGCAAGAGAGGTCCTGTACCGCGCGTGGGACCTCCCGCCCACCGTGGAGGAGGAGGAACTGGATGTGGAGAACGAACAGGGGCGGCGGGAAATGAGCTTCTCGTTCAACCGGATGCGGGCCTTCGAGCCGAGATTGCACATGGACGCACTCTCAGATGGTCGCCTCGCGGTCGTGGATTCCACGGGCTACCGGATCAAGTTGATCGGCATGGATGGATCCGTTCTGGCGACCATTGAGCGTCGGATTGAACCGGAACCGGTTACCGAAGCGATCATGGAGGCGGAGCGCGAGCGCCGTGCCGAGGCGGCTGCCGGGACGTCGCCGGGGCGCATCTCGGGTACCGGCGGGCTGATCGACGTCAGCGGACTTGCCGAGCAAGTGACGGTCACGATGGCGGCCCAGGTCGAGACCATGGTGTTCACCGACGTGATCCCGGTGATCGCCGACATGGCGGTTGATCGGGACGACGTGATCTGGGTCGCGCGCACCGGTGCCGGGGGCGACGGACTCGGGCCGATCGACCTTCTGACCTCGGATGGCGCCTACCTCGGGACGCTGTCCGATGACGGACTGCGAATCCCGGATGCGTTCGGGCCCGACGGACTTATGGCCTATATCGAGGCCGGAAGTCGTCCTTGAGATCGGCGCGGAAGCCCGTCATCCCGGTGCGGATCTCGGCCCGCCAGCGGGGTGCATCCACGCGCCGCAAACTGCGGGAATCAATTGGCCATCGTTTTTTGCTTACCTTAAGGGCATAGCGGTACCGATGGAATTGCAGGAGCGAGGGTCGGAGCCATGGCCGTCACCATATAGCGGGGGCCAGGCTTCCGGGCCCACTGTTGCCGTAGCGGAGGTTCATGGACAAGGTGTCCGCCACATTTTTGCGATATGGGTCCACGATCCGGTGGCCCGGGCCAGCCCGCCGATGGCTGCCCGCTCTGCTCCTGCTCCTCGCCCTCGCTATCCCGTCCGCGGCAGCGGCCCAGACGAACCAGCTGAGCGGCCGGGTCTGGACCGACGACGGCCGCCCGATTGCCGGAGCCCTGGCGGCGATATACCCGGCTTCGGATTCGACCCTGGCGGTGTACACCCTGACCAGCGAGCTCGGCTTCTTCACCTTCCGCGACGTGGAGCCGGGCGCCTACGTGCTGACCTTGACCCGGATCGGCTACAGGGACTACCGGGAGCAGACGGATTTCGAGCCGGGTGCCGCCGAGGTCGAGGTCATCATGGAAAGACAGGCCGTCGTCCTCGAAGGGGTGACGGTGGAAGCGGAACGGAGCCGCGCCAGGACCCGCTTCGAGGAGTCGGCCGGCGTCACCGTCCAGGAGATCGGGTCCGCGGCCCTCAAGTCGATCCCGGTGATCGCCGAGTCGGATCCCCTGCGGGCCATCGAGGTGCTACCGGGGGTGACCACGGTGTCCGATTTTTCCGCGGCCTTCAATGTCCGGGGCGGCTCCGCGGATCAGAACCTCATCCTCCTCGACGAAGTGCCGATCTTCAATCCATTTCACCTGGGCGGCATCTTCTCCGTCTTCAACGCGGACATGGTGGACCGGGTCGAGTTGCAATCCGGGGGCTTTCCGGCCGAATACGGCGGCCGGGTCTCGTCGGTGCTGACGGTGGCGAGCGACCCCGGCGACGGGAGTTTCGGGGTCGACGCCGGCGTCAGTATTCTGGCGTCCCGCGTCGCGGTGAAGGGCGCGCTGCCCCGGCGCGCTTCGGAGATGCTGGGGTTCACCGCGACACGCTGGCGTGCGTCGGCGCGCCGTTCCTATCTGGACGTGCTCTTCAAGCCGTGGGTCGACTTCCCCTACCACCTGTCGGACCTCCAGGGCGTCTTCGAGGCATGGACAGGGGGTGGCAGCCGACTGCGGCTCGTCGGGTACAGCGGGCGTGACATCCTGGACCTGTCGGGGATCTCCGACACGCCCATTCCGATCCGAATGTGGTGGGGGAACGACGCGATCGGCGGGTCCTGGACGCAGTCCATGGGCGGAGGCGCCTCGATGGCGATCCGCGCCTCGTTTTCGCGCTTCGGGTCCGATCTGGGCTTTTCGGAGATCAACACCGAGTTCCAGACCGGGGTTGAACAGGCGACCATCGGTGCCGATTTCGAGCATCATCCCGCCTGGGCGACGCGCTGGAAGTCGGGCGTGGCCGTGAACCGGGTCGCGTACGACAACGGGCTGCTGGGAGGCGGTTCGGTCTTCCTCGACCAGGAGGGCAGCGGCGTCGAGATCGCGGGATACAGCCAGATTCACTGGGACCCCAGTCCGAACTGGCTGGTGGAGGGTGGGGTGCGCGTCGACTTCTGGAGACCCAACGCGGGCGAGACGGAAGCGACGTTGTCACCCCGCTTCGCCGTGAGGCGCTTCCTGCGCGGCAGGAGTTCGGCGGTGCGTCTGGCCGCGGGCCGCTACAGCCAGTTCATCCACTCCACGCGGGACGAAGAGTTCCCCTTCGGGCTCGACACCTGGGTGCTGGCGGGCGCGGAGGCCCCGCGCGTCGTGTCCGACCAGGTGCAGCTCGGAGCCGAGAGCTTCTTCGGCGCCGACGACGGCTGGTTCGCCTCGCTCGAGGGCTACTACCGCACCTTCGACGGGGTCGCCACGGTCAACGCGGCCGAGGACCCGAACGACCCCATGGACGGGCTGGTGGCGGGTGACGGAAACGCGTACGGGCTGGACCTCTACGTAAAGCGGGACCGCGGCGCCACCACCGGCTGGATCTCGGTCTCGTTCCTGAAGACCGTCCGCTCCTTCCCGGACACCCGCGTCGGAATCAAGCCGCGGCCGTGGATCACCTATCCGCCGATCTTCGACCGCCGCTTCGAGATCGATCTCACGTTGCGCCGGCCCCTCGACTGGTGGGGGCTGGAGCTGGGGCTCCGGGCCAACTTCGGCACCGGACTGCCGTACACCAAACCGCTCGGCGCCTACCACATCTATCGCACGGAGTTCGTGACAGGACTCTTGGGCAACGATAACGGAGACGCGGTAGTGCTCGGGCCGCGCAACGGCTCACGCTATCCGCCCAGGCACCGGCTGGACCTGTCGCTACGCAAGACCATCACCAAGAGGTGGGGTACGATTACGCCCTATCTGAGCGTGATCAACGCCTACAACCGGAAGAACGTGCTTTTCTACTTCTTCGACTACCAGGCCGCGCCCCCCACCAGACAGGGCGTGTCGATGATCCCCTTCCTTCCCACAGTGGGTTTCGAGATCTCGTTCTGATGATGACCGCTACTTGTTCGGGGCGCGGGCGCGCGAGCGCGGGCGCGGCCTTGGCGGTCGTGGCGGGGGCCGCCCTGGCACTCGGGGGCTGCGAGCTCACGGAGGTCACGGTCTCCGAATCCGAGGACGTAGTTGTCGCCGAGGCGCAGTTGACGCTCAACCTCGACAGCGACGACGGGGGGATCTCGCTGAGTGTGTACACCTATCTGCACCGTACCTTGAGCGCCGACCGTGCCGACGAGGTGGAGGGGGCCACCGTGCGCGTGTCGGGCGCGTCGGGAGGCGTTGTGCACCTTGAAGCGGCGGACAGCGGCGGCGTCTGCCTCAGTCACGACGAGGAAGACGAGAACGAGGACGTCGGTTCGTGCTATCGGGCCAGCGTCGCGCCATCACCCTTCGCCCCCCGGGAGGTCCTTGAACTCGAAGTGATCCTCCCGGACGGCCGCACCCTGACCGGCGTCAGCCAGATACCCGACGCCTTCGACTTCGTCGGGCTCACTCACGAAGCCGGACGTTGCCGCCTGGAGCCCGACACCAACTACCGGTTCAGATGGACCGAGGCGGCGGGTACCTGGTCGTACCTGTCAGACGCGTGGATCGAGGGACTGCCGGAGGCGCTCGCCGGACGTGACATCGAAGCACCCGACTCGCTGTACCTGACAGGGTTTGCGATCGGCGAAGAGGACACCGATGTCCTATTTCCCGGGGAATACGGGCTCTTCGACTTCGGGGACGACGCCGACGCCGATCTCCTCCGCATTCTCGATGACGGCCTCCCCCGGGGCAGCTGGGCGGAGGTCGCTTTCGCCGCCACCGACCGAAACTGGGTCAACTGGGCCCGGGGCGGGAACTTCAACCCCTCGGGAATCATCCGTATCCCCTCCGTTTTCGGGGACGGGACGGGCTTCTTCGGCACCGCGACCCAGCGTGTGCTGGCGGTCAGCTCGGAGCCGGAGGGCGTTGGGGCGCCGCCGCTTTGTGGATCCGCCGCTACGCCGGGAACGTAGGGGATGTCAAAGTGGGCGAGTTGCAGTCGCCGTCACACCTCCGTGACGGCCACGCGCCGCGCCACCGCCGACCGCATCGACAGCGGCTCCGAGGCGCCGTCCACGATCAGGGTGACCGGCCCGCCGTCCATCCCGCTGCGCTGCACCAGCCCCTTCGCGCCGGGGACTACGCTCACGGACTTGAAGTAGCGGAGGCGTTCCGGGTCCTCGTCCGAGACCGAGCGCACGGTGACCCGCGTTCCTGCCGCCACCTCGTCGAGGCGCGGCCACGGAGTCGCCGCAATCTTCCCGTGGCGGTTCGGAATCGGCGCGCCGTGGGGATCGGTGGTGGGGTTGCCCATGGCTTCGGCCATGCGGTCGACGAGCCGGTCGGATGCGGCGTGCTCCAGCCGCTCGGCCTCCGCGTGCACATCCTCCCAGTCGAAGCCGAGGCAGCGGACCAGGAACGACTCGATGATCCTGTGGCGGCGCAGGATCCGGAGCGCCTCGCGGCTCCCCTCCGCGGTGAGGCGGACGCCCCGGTAGGGCTCGTGCTCGAGCAGGCCCTCCCCGGCGAGGCGGCGGATCATGCCGCTTACGGAAGCGGGCTGCACGTCGAGGGCGCGCGCGAGTTCGTTGGTCCCGGCGGCTTCGCCTCGCTCGTTCAGCGAGTAGACCGCCTTGAGGTAGTCCTCAGCAGACCGCGACAGTCCGGTGTCCTTCATGGTGGGAACATAATGGATATTCGCCCCGAATTCCGCGATATTTCGCTCTGTTTTTGAGGCAGGCGGCGCATCGCGCGGGGCGGGATCGGCAGGGGCGAGCATGGCGCCGCCCGGGACGACTCTGGTCAAGGAGGCAAGTTGAGCGACTCGGTAGCTATCGACGCCAAGCGGATTCTACTGCGCTATGGCACACCCATTTCGGTTCTGGACAACATCTCGGAGGAAGAACGCATCGGCCTGGCGCGAGCGATTGCCAGGACCACCCTTCCTGAACGTGAGAAACGCCTGCGCGTCCTGCTGAGGGAAGCGGGCCACATGGTGGCGTCCTAGCAGCCGCGCGGCGCTACGCGCGCCCCGCGACCCGTAGCGACCTCAGCCGCGAGAGCGCGGCGCCGACTTCCTGCATGCGGGGCAGGGCAAGGTCGCCCGGCCTGCCGGAGTCGAGGACATCGAGCCCGTGGTGGGCCAACTCGGCGCCAAGAGCGGCCAACACGTCCTCCATGGCCGCCCGTTCGCCCATGTGCGTGCGTGCGTAGGCCGCGGCCAGCGCGATGGCGCGGGTCTGCGCCCGGGACACGATCTGCGGCACGCCGGCCAGCTCGATGTGGTCGTCGCCGAACGCCACGGCCGTGCGGCCGTGCACCTTGATGTGGCGCTCGCGACGGCCCCGTCCGGGACGCACCGAACGCGGATCGGGGAAACGGTGGCGCTGCGGCCAGGGTGGCGTCTCCTCTGCCGCGAGCCGCCCGGTCGGGTGGGCGGCCGCGACGGCGCGCGCCTCGCTGGTGAGGTCGCTGGGGCGGTAGCGGATCATGGCGAGCACGCGGTCGGCCACATCCAGGTAGTCGCCCGACCCCCCGATCACGAGCAGGGTGCTCACTCCGGCGTCCTCGCTCAGGCTGCGCACGCGGTCGATGAAGGGGGTGATCGGCTCGTCGTCGCCCCGCACGAGGGCCTGCATGCGCCGGTCTCGGATCATGAAGTTGGTGGCGGCGGTGTCCTCGTCGATGAGCAGCAGCCGGGTCCCCGCCTCGATCGCCTCGATGATCGCGGCGGCCTGACTGGTCGATCCCGACGCGTTCGGCGTGGAGAAGCAGGTCGTGTCCTGCCCGCCCGGGAGCGCGCCGATGAAGGGCGAGATGTCCACCCCCGCGACGCAGCGTCCGTCCTCCGCCTGGACCTTGGCGGCGCTGGAGTCGCTGACCACGCACTCGCGCCCGTCGCCGGGACGGTGGTTGTACACGCCCCGCGCCACCGCGTCGAGCACTGTGGACTTGCCGTGGTAGCCGCCGCCGACCAGCAGGGTGACCCCCCGGGGGATCCCCATCCCGGCCAGGGGAGGACCGTTCAGCCGCTCCAGGGTGACCTGCAGGCTCGGCGGTGAGGTAAAGAGCGTGGCCTGGCCACGGTCCATGGGGCGGTCGTCGATGCCGCTGTGGCGGGGGAGCAGCGCTCCATCGGCGATGAAGGCGACGAGGCCCTGTTCGGCCAGCTGCGAGCGAAGGTGGTCGGCGTCCTCGTTGACCTCGGCGTGCCGTCGGATCTCCACGGGGTCGTGCGCGGCGTTCACGAGCGCGCCGGCGACCAGGCCGGGGACGGCCTCGAGGAGCAGCCGCTCCGCCTGGCGCCCGAGAACGCGGCGTCCCGCGGCGGGGAGGCCGATGGTGAAGCGGGCCTCGACGGTGCCGTCCGGGCCGACGATCACAGCCGTGTTGGGGAGGACGACCTGGCCGGGGTCCGTCATGGCGATCTGTCCGCTCTTGCCGCTGCCCGCCCGGCCCGGCCGCGCAAGCCGCGCGCGCGCCGCGAAGGTGCGGGCGAGGAGACAGGAGAGGCCGGTCCGCCGGGAGGCGGTGGCGACGGTGGCCGTGGGGAAGCCCGCGCGCGCGGGCTCCAGGACGATCGCGACCCGGGTGGGAGCCGCGAAGGGGTCGCCCTGGACGTGCCGAACCATCAACTTGAACTGCTGCAGGTGCCAGGTGCCCTTGAGGTCCCGGTACGCGGGGTATCCCCGCCCGTCGATTCGGTGCAGCGTGCGCCGTAGGTCGTCTTCGGTCCTGCCCATTGGCCCTCTGTCTGAGAAAGGTGGTGGAGTTGTCGGGAGAATTGTCAGTGAAAAGATACGACCGGATCGCCACGCTGGCGGTGATCGCCGCGACTGCGCTTCACGCTGCACGGCAGGAACACTCCCGCGGGCAGCACCGTCGTTTCCAGGTACTTCACGAGATGGGGGAGATGATGACACGCATTGGAACCGGCCCGAGCCGTGGCTCCGGGCGCATGGGGTGGAAGAGCGCAACCGCGGGGCGGACCCACTTCATCCTGGCCGCGTGCGCGGTAGCGTGGGGGTGTGGTGCCGGGGAGGGCGGCGCCCCGGGGGAGGCGGTGGGGGTGGCGCCGCAGGTGGCGTCATCGCCGAGTGGGATGGTGGTGGCGGCGCAGCCGCTCGCGGCGGAAGCCGGAGCGCGGATGCTGGATGCGGGTGGGAACGCGGCCGACGCGGCCGTGGCGGCGGCCTTTGCCGTATCCGTGGTTGAGCCGTCCATGAACAGCATCGGAGGCCGTACGCAGATCCTGGTGCGCCTGCCGAACGGCATCTTCGCCGGGATCGACGCGACCACCCAGGCGCCCGCGACCTACGATCCGGAGACCGCGCCGCAGGCGTCGTACGGGTACCCGACGGTGGGCGTCCCGGGGGCGGTGGCGGGGCTGGCCCGATTGCTCCGCGAGCACGGGACGATGTCGCTGGAGGAAGTGCTGGCCCCGGCGATCGCTCTGGCCGAAGACGGGTTCGCCCTCCTTCCGGGCGAGGCGGCGCGGCACGCCGCAGGGGCCGGTCAGCTCTTCGAGTTCGAGGGCTCGAGGGCGCACTTCCTCACCGAAGACGGCAGCGCCCGCCCCGCCGGAACGGTCTTCGTCCAGCCGGATCTGGCCGGGACGCTGCGCGCGATCGCCGCCGCCGGCGAGGACGTATTCTACCGCGGCGAGATCGCCGGGCGGATCGCCGCCGACATGGAGGTGAACGGCGGCGCGGTCACGGCCGAGTCGCTGGCGGCCTATGAAGCGCTCGACGCCCGCATCGTGCGGGGCAGCTACCGCGGCCATGAGCTCGTGGGTACCGACATCCCGGCCTCTGGCGCGGTCAGCATCGGAATCCTGCACATTTTGGAGCACTTCGACATGGCTTCGCTGGAGGACGACAGCTGGGCGGCCCTGGTCGGCACTGCCATCGCGCGCGCATTCGAGGAGCGCACCGTCGCCCGCGGGGGTGGCCTGGGCGACCTGTCCTTCATGACCGACAAGGAATGGGCCGCCGACGTCGCGGCCGGCATCGACGTGCCCGGAGCGACACGTCAGACGACCGTTTCCGCGGTCGGCGCTCTAGCAGCCCGTGGACAAAACCCCCGCGGCATTCGAGCGGCGATGCATCCGCGTTGGACCGCTCCGCCCACCCGGTCACACTGTAGTGTCTGCTTTACGAATTGTCGCGTTCTCTTTACATCTCATGTCCTCAAAGCTCCACTCTTCGTTGCCTTTCGGACGAATAGCCCTGCTATTCGCCTCTCAAGGCGCCTCGCCAACCCGGCGCCTCGCCGCTCTCGGTGCTCACGCGGGTTTATCCACGGACTGCTCGCCGATTGGGACGCCACGGGATGGGGCCCGGTGCAGAGCCACACCACCCACCTCTCCGCAGCCGACGGGGCCGGGATGTACGTCGCGCTTACCCAGACCATCGGCCCCAACCTCGGATCCAGGGTCATGACGCCCGGCCTGGGGTTCCTTCACGCGGCCACCCTGGGCGGCTACCTCGGCTACATGGAACCGGGGGAGCGGGCCAGGTCGAGCATCTCGCCGCTTATGGTGCTTCAGGATGGCGAACCCGTGCTGGTCCTCGGTGCCGCCGGTGGTGCCAGGATCATCTCAGCGGTCGTTCAGGCGGTTGTGCGCGTCGTTGACCAGGGGATGAGCCTGCCGGACGCGCTCGCAGCAGCCCGGGTGCACCCCATCGAAGGCGGAATCCAGATGGAGACTTCGCCGGGGATTGGCTGGGCGGCGGAGGATATCGCCGAGGTGGTGTCGTGGGGGATGGTGGTGCAGGAAGTGGAGCGCGCGGGCGCCTTCGGCCGGATCCACGGGATCTGGGTCAACCCCGGGACGGGCGAGATGGTCGGCGTGGCGGATCCCGACTGGGAGGGAGCGGCGATCGTGCCCGGGGCACGGGGGAACTAGACTAGCAGCCCTTGGAATGAATCGCGGCTGCATCCGGTCGGCGCCCCCAGGCACCCAGGCGGCCGCTACAGCCGCACCGGCGGCCGCTCCCCGGGCCGCAGCGCCCGCAGGAAGTCGGCGACCGGGAGGCACGCCGTACCATCGTCCTCGGTGTGCTTGCGGCCGCGATACAGAATTGCCGCCTTCGCGTCCGGGTAGTCCCGGCGAAAGGCCCGGAGTGCGCTGAGTTCCCGGGCGCCCACGCCATCGGAGTTCGTGACCTTGAACCCCACGGTGCCAACGCTGCCGTGGACCACGATGTCGATCTCCGTCCCCGCCCGTGTTCTCCAGTAGCCCACCTTCGCATCCCCGGGCGAGTAGGCTGCCCAGGCCCTGATCTGCTGCGCGACGAGACCGGCCAGCGCCTGTGGACCACGATGTCGATCTCCGTCCCCGCCCGTGTTCTCCAGTAGCCCACCTTCGCATCCCCGGGCGAGTAGGCTGCCCAGGCCCTGATCTGCTGCGCGACGAGACCGGCCAGCGCCTGTTGCTCGACTTCGGCCGGGTCGGCCGTCCCCCCTCGCGGCAACAGCGCGCGGAAGAGACCGGTGTCGAAGAGAAACAGCTTGTCACGCGCCACCGTGGCCCGCTTCGGTCTTCCCGCGGGCTCCGAGTCACGGGATTGTGGCCGCCCCTGGAAAACGGGCAACCGGAATGCCAGTAGCAGGTCCTCCAGAATGCCGACGTACGACGAGACGACCTTGCGTTCGGCCGCGCAGTCCCTGGCGACCCGCGCGATGTTGAGCCGGAAGGTGTGGGAAGCGCTGATTGCTCGCAGGAAGCGGCTGAAGCGCCCGAAATGACGGGTGAGCCCGAGGGCAATGACTTCTTCCACGCAGCCCCGGCCGTAGGCACCCAGAGTACCAGCGGGGTCTCTTGCCGTGACGGAACCGGGAAGCGTGCCGAACCGCAGTGCATGGTCGAGGTCAAAACCCCGCAACTCGCCGGCCAGCAGCGGGTGAAGGGTGTGCCGCGCGAGCCTGCCGCCGAGCGAGCCGTCATCGCCACGCCGCCACATGCGTGTACTCGAGGTTGTAAGGATGAAGCGCCGGAAAGGCTGCTCCTTCAGAATCCGTTGCAGGAACGGAAGCAGCCTGGAAGCATGCTGAATCTCGTCAATGACGACGCTTCGGGACCCGGACGCATCCGCGAGCAGTTCGCGGAGCCTGTCCGGGTGGGCCAGAAGGTTGCGGCGGAGTGCCGGGGACTCCATATCCAGATAGATGGCATCCGGCAACTGGTCGCGAACCCAGGTTGACTTGCCCGAGCCGCGGGCGCCCAGGAGCAGAGTGCTTTCCCGCGGCATATTGAAGAATCGGCGAATAAGTTCCATTTGTGGTCGCGCCGGGTCGCCCGACGGCATACAATAGAGTGAACAATCCAAAAACGTCAATGAGTGTAGCAGGGATGCTTCCTCGCTGGTGGCACGCAATTGTCGCTTGGTGGCTCCCTGCCGTCGTATTGAACATTATTGGGGGTCATAAGCATCACCCGATGATGATCTGCTGACCGATTGATGATTTCCCGCTGATGAAGCGACCCCCGACCCACGCCGACAAAGGAGCACGACCCGTGATCCGCAGCTTGCGAGCCCTCACACTCATCGCCGCGCTGGCCGCCTGCGAGGCTCCCGTCTACGACACGATTCTGCGGGGTGGACAGGTGCTTGACGGAACCGCCGCAGCCGCACGGGAGACCGACATCGCCATCCGAGGGGGGCGCATCGCCGCGATCGGTGACCTGAGCCGCGCGGAGGCGGAAACCACGATCGACGCCCGGGGGCTCTACGTCAGCCCCGGCTTCATCGACACGCATTCGCACGCGGGCCCGGGTCTCGCGACGACCGAACTCAGCCACGGCGAGCCGCTCCTCGCGCAGGGGCTGACCACCGTCGTGGTGAACCCGGACGGGGGCGGGCCGGTCGACCTGGCCGAGCAGCGCGCCGCCCTGGAGGCGGACGGGCTCGGTGTGAACGTGGCCCAGCTGGTCCCGCACGGCTCCATCCGGGGGCGCGTGATCGGGGGCGAGGACCGGGCGCCGAGCGACGAAGAGCTCGACGCGATGCGCGAACTGGTGCGCGCCGGGATGGAGGCCGGCGCGTGGGGCCTGTCTTCGGGCACCTTCTACACCCCGGGCAGCTATTCGGAAAATTCCGAGCTGGTCGCGCTGGGCCGGGTGGTCGCGGAGTTCGGCGGTCTGTACACGAGCCACATCCGGGACGAATCCAATTACACGATCGGCGTGGTGGCCGCGGTCGAGGAGGTGATCGAGGTGGGGCGCGAGGCCGGGATCACCGCCGTGGTGACCCACATCAAGGCGCTGGGGCCCCCGGTCTGGGGCGCATCCGCGGAGATCGTGGCGCGCATTTCGGATGCCCGCGCGGAGGGACTGTCGATCTACGCGGACCAGTACCCCTACCTTGCGTCGGCGACCGGGCTGTCGGCGGCGCTCATCCCCCGCTGGGCGCAGGCCGGGGGAGGCGAGGCCTTCCGGGATCGGGTCGCGGACCCCGGGACACGGGCGCGGATCCGGGAGGCCATGGTCGAGAACCTGGCGCGGCGCGGCGGCGCCGACCGCATCCAGTTCCGGCGCTTCGTGGCCGATCCCTCGATCGAGGGGAGGCTGCTATCCGACCTGGCGGCGGAGCGCGCGGCCGATCCGGTCGACCTGTCGCTGGAGCTCATCCTGCAGGGCGGTCCGTCCATCGTCTCCTTCAACATGAGCGAGGAGGATCTGCTGACCCTGATGACCCGGGAGTGGACGATGACGTCGTCGGACGGGGACCTGCCGCGGTTCGGGGTAGGCGTCCCCCATCCGCGCTCTTACGGGGCATTCGCGCGCAAGATCGGGAAGTACGTCTTCGAGGACGAAGTGATGTCGCTCGAGGCGGCGATCCGGTCGATGACGGGGCTCCCCGCGGAGGTCATGGGGATGACCGACCGGGGCATGATCACGGAGGGTATGGTCGCGGATCTGGTCGTGTTCTCCGGTGACTTCCGCGACAACGCCACCTTCACCGAGCCGCATCAGCTGTCGTCGGGCGTGGTCTACCTCTTCGTGAACGGTGAGGCTGCAATCCTGGACGGCGAGTTTACCGGTGCGCGGTCGGGGCGGGTCCTGACCCGTGGGGAAGGTTAGCGCGGTCGCGCCAGCCGGGAGCCGGCGTCAGCGGATCACCCCGTAGCGCCGGAGCACCTCGACGGTGGCCTCGATGGGGAGCGCTTCGCGCGTTCCCCAGCGGCTGCTCACCGTCACCGCCTTGAACATCGAGTTGTAGACGGCCTCCTCGGTGGCCTCCACCGTGGCCTGGAAGATCGCCGACATGCGGTCATTGGACAGATCCTCCACGGAGCGCACGTCGTCGCCCGGCCGCCTGCGCACTCCCTGCGCGGTGGAGAAGGTGATCACGTAGTCGCCCGATCCGTTGCTGGCGAAGGAACCGGTGCGGGAAAGCCCCATGATCGCCCGCCTCCCCACGCGTTCAAGATTGCGCTCCGAGAGCGGCGCGTCGGTCGCGACGACGATCATGATCGACCCCTGGGACTCCCCGGCCCGCTCCTCGGGCTGCAAGGCGCGGATGACCCCTTCCCGGTCCGGGTCGCGGTCCTGCCCGTCCGGCTGGCTTTCCTCCCGGTCGGCCCCGACCTGGTTGCGGAAGGAATAGCGACCCAGCTCCTGCCCCACCGGTGCCCCGGCGATCTGCAGGATGCCTCCGAAGTTGGACTGGACCAGCACGCCGACGGCGAAGCCCCCCAGCGACTCCGGCAGCACGCGCGAGCTGGTGCCGATCCCCCCCTTCCACCCAAAGGCCGCTGTGCCGGTGCCCGCGCCCACGGCACCCTCCTCGACGGGGCCGGGCCGCGCGCCGTCCAGCGCCGCCCGGACCTGTGCCGCGGTGATGGGGCGGCTGCGAATGTCGTTCAGGCCGCCGTCGTTCGTCTCCCCCACGACCGGGTTGATGGACCGCACGCCCTCCATCCCCTCCATCCCGAGGGCCCACTCCACCATGGCGTCCGCCGCCCTCCAGACGCACAGCGTGCAGGTCAGGAGAATGGGGGTTTCGAGTTCGCCGAGTTCGCGCACCTGGGTGACGCCGAGAAGCTTGCCGAAGCCGTTGCCCACATGGATCGCGGCGGGAACGCGGTTGCGGTACAGGTTGCCGCCGTGGGGCCGGATGGCGGTCACGCCCGTGCGGATGTCGTCGCCGGAGATGACGGTGGTGTGGCCCACGAGGATGCCCGCCACGTCGGTGATCGCGTTGTGGGCGCCGGGGGCGAAGACGCCGACCTCGATGCCAAGGTCGCGGGCGCGGGGCCGGGGGCCCTCCTGGGCCTCGGCGGCGACGGGGAGCAGGAGTGCGGCGAGGGTGACTCGAATCGGCATGACGGTCCTCAATGGGGTTGGTGGACGGAAGATCACAGCGCCCCGGCGACCATCAGCGCCAGCAGCACGGGATGGTAGAGGAGGGTGCCGACGAAGACCCGCCGGCAGCGTTGCCGGGTGGGATCGAGGAGGAAGGCGAGGGTGATCGCGACCATACCCATGCCCAGGACGACCGCGCCGGCAAGGTAGACCGTCCCGGCCATGCCCAGCAGCGTTGGCACGGCGCTCAGCGCAAGGAGCGCCACCGCATGGCCGACCATCAGCCTCGAGATCAGGGATGCGGAGCCCGGCGGGATGAGCTGGAAGCCGGCGCGCTCGTAGTCGTCGCGCAGGTTCCACCCCAGCGCGAGGACGTGGACGAGCTGCCACAGGAAAAGGATGCCGAAGATGGTCATGCCGCGCGTGTCGATGGTGGCGTGAGCGGTCCAGCCGATGAGCGCGGGGAGCGCCCCGGGCACCGCGCCGACGGGGGTGGCCAGCGGTGAACGAAGCTTGAGCGGGGTGTACACGGCGTCGTAGAGCAGGGCGGAGACCGCGGTGATGAGTGCGGGCAGCCAGCCGACGTGGTACCAGAGATGCCCGATCCCCGCTATGAGGAGGAGGCAGCCGAAGAGGGCGGCGCGGCCGGGCTGGATGCGGCCCGAGGGGACGGGACGGGGCCGCGTCCGGATCATGAGGCTGTCGGGGCCCCGTTCCAGGTACTGGTTCAGCGCGAGTGCGCCGGCCGTGGCGAGCACGATGCCCAGAGCGAGGTGGAAGATGCGCGCGGGGATCGCAGCCGGGAGGGCGGCCACCAGGTAGCCGGCGAGCGCGGTGACCGCGACGAAGAAGGTGATTCCGGGTTTGGTGAGCTCCAGGTAGGCCCGGACGCCGCGCGGGCGGCCGGCCCGAATTCGCTCTTCAAGCGTCACAGCAGCCCCTGCACCAGCCCGCCGTCGACCTGGAGGGTGTGGCCGGTGATGTACGACGCGGCTTCCGACGCGAGAAACGCGACGGCGTTCGCGAACTCGGAAGGACGCCCGATCCGTCCTGCGGGGATGTTGGCGTTCATCCCTTCCAGGACGTCCTCGCGCGAGACGCCGCGCGCCTCCGCCTGCCCGGCCACCAGCGACTCGACGCGTGCGGTGTGGATGTACCCCGGTGCCACCACGTTGCAGAGGATGCCGTCGGCGGCGAGATCCCGGGAGATGGTCTTGATGAACCCCACCACACCCGGCCGCGCGGTGTTGGAGAGGAGGAGCCCGTCGATGGGCTGCTTCACCGACACCGATGTGATGGCGACGATCCGGCCCCACCGGTTCCGCCTCATCGCGGGCAGTGCGGCCAGGGTCAGCTGGACGGTAGACATCAGGTTCACTTCCAGGGCATCGCGGTACGCCGCGGGCCCGAAATCATCCACCCCGCCCGGCGGCGGCCCGCCCGCGTTGGCCACGAGGATGTCCAGGCGCCCGAACTCGCCGACCGTGCCCTCGACCAGCGCCTCGCACTGCTCCGGACTGGAGACGTCGCCCGCGGCGGGGACGACCCTGCGGCCCGTTGCGCTTGCGATCTCGCCGGCCGTAGCGGCCAGAGCCCCCGCGGATCGGGAGTTGACAACCACGTGGGCACCCTCGCTCGCGAGCCGTTCGGCCACGGCCCTCCCGAGCCCCCTGGATGCGCCGGTGACCAGTGCCACCCTATCTTTAAGTCCGAGGTCCACCGAGATTCCCCCTTATGCAAGAGTCCGTGATGCGGGCAAGCGAGCGGCGTGACACGACAGGCGCGTGGCGACGCGAGCGCGCCGGCATGCCGCAAGCGCACCGGTGGCGCCGCGAACGGACGCACGACCCGCAAGGCGGGAAATCTTGCTCGCAGGCCCCGGAACGGGCAAGGCTGAGGGAAGAGGGATCGGTCGCCGGCTGCCGGGCGGCGCCGTGGCCGGGAAACACCATCGCAGCTTGCGGGGTATTAAATTGTATGACTGGACCGGAGAGAAACGCAGCCGGGGGTTCCGCGCGCAATGCATGATCTCGACGTAAGGACGCGGCGGCGCAGGGAGACGAGGATCTGGCGGTACGCCCTGCTGGGCTCGATCCTCGCCCACCTGCTCGTGCTACTTCTGGGTGGCGGCCGATCCATGATGCTGGACCCGGGGATGCCGGCCGGACCGAAGGCGGGTGACGACCGTGCGGCGGCGGGCGGATTGCAGGTGATGAGCATGGTGGTCCCGCCTCCGCGCCCGATCGAGCGGCCGTTCATTCCGATCCCCGTCGAGATCGACCTCGAGCTGTCGGAGTTCGACATGGACCAGGCGTTCGATGCGTCGGCGTTCCTTGGCGAACGCCCCGGCCTCGGCGACGCGGGCACCGAAACCGGCGACGGAGCCGGGAACGGGGGGACGGATGGCGAGGGTAGCGGGCACAATCCAATGCCTTCACCGAGGATGATCATTCCGGTCGTCGACACCCCCAGGGGTCTCCGGGACTTCGACCTGAAGGTGTGGGTCTTCGTCAACGAACTGGGCGAGGTTGTACCCGACTCCACCTGGCTGGAGCCGCCGTCCCGGGACCGGCGGTACAACGAGCGGCTGATCAGCGAGGCGGCGGAGTGGAGTTTCCGGCCGGCAATCAGGAACGGAGTGCCGGTGGCGGCCTGGTTCTCCTGGGTCGTGAACAATTGACCCGCCCTCCATGCGACGAGCGGCCAAGCGCATCCTCTGGGTGGACGACGAGATCGACCTCCTCCGTCCGCACCTCCTCTTCCTGCAGCAACGGGGCTACCACGTCGATGCGATCACCAACGGCGACGATGCCCTGACGCTGCTGCGCGGCCACGCCTACGACCTGATCCTTCTCGACGAGCAGATGCCCGGCCGGCGCGGCCTCGAAGTCCTCCAGCTCATCCGCCGCGACGACCCCCATGCGCGGGTCGTGATGGTCACCAAGTCGGAGGAAGACCACACCATGAGGGAAGCGATCGGCCGCCAGGTGGAGGACTACCTGGTGAAGCCGACCAGCCCGCGCCAGGTGCTGTCGGTGGTCACGCGCATCCTCGAGGGGTCGTCGATCCGGCAACAGCGCGCGGCCCAGGACTTCGCGGCGCGTTGGCCGGCGCTGACCCGCATGCGCGAAGAAGCCGCGGACCAGGCGGATTTCGCGCGCGTCTACCAGGAGCTCGCGGAATGGCACCTCCGCCTCGAAGCGGCTGGCGAAACGGGCCTCCTCGACACCGTGGATTCCCTCCACGAGGACCTGCGCCACGATTTCGGCCGCTGGGTCTCGGCGAAGTACCCCGGCTGGGTGCGAGGTGAGGACGCTCCTCCCGAACTGTCGGTGGACATCGTGGAGCGGCGCCTGCTTCCCCTCCTCGGCCGGGAGCCCGTGTTCTTCGTCATCCTCGACTGCATGCGCTTCGACCAGTGGCGGGCCATCGCTCCCCTGCTCGGCGCCCACTTCGATGTCGACGAGGGGTACCACTATTCGATCCTGCCCACCGCCACTCCCTACGCGCGCAACGCCATCTTTTCCGGCCTTTTCCCCGACCAGATCGCGCGCGAGCATCCGGAGTGGTGGAGCGCCGCGGGCGACGAGGGGTCGATGAACGCCTTCGAGGACGAACTCCTGCGCGACCAGCTGAAGCGCCTCACGGGTCGCGATATTCCCGTCCACTACGAAAAGGTCTTCACCGACCGCAAATCCGAAGCGGTGCGTGCTCGCGTCCGGTCGGCCACGCGCCGCCGCGGCGCGGTCATCGCGATGGTGTTCAACTTCGTGGACCTCATGACCCACGGACGCTCCGAATCCCCGATCCTGATGGAGGTGGCGAAGGACGCGGCCGCGCTCCGGCAGCTCACACGGTCGTGGTTCGAGCGCTCCACGGCCTTCTCGGTGCTCAAGGAAGCCGCGGCGCAGGGCCATAACGTCGTGCTCACCACCGACCACGGCTCCATCCACTGCCGTCGCCCGGCCACCGTCTTCGCCCGGCGAGGCGCGAGCTCCAACCTGCGCTACAAGTTCGGCAACAACCTGCGCGCCGAGGATCCGAACGCGGCGCTCTCCACGAACCGGGCCTCGGACCTGCGTGTTCCCGCCGGACCATTGGGCACGAACCACCTGGTCGCCCTGGACGACTACTTCTTCGTCTACCCCACGAAGCTGCGCGAATACCAGCGACGCTACCGGAACTCCTTCCTGCATGGGGGGATCTCCCCTGAGGAGATGATCGTACCCGTCGCGGTGCTGAGGCCGCGCCTCCGGTGACTCCACGCCTCTGGCGGAGGATCCTGTCGTACCTCGGGCCGCACCGCTGGATACTCCTGCTGACAGCGGTTGCCACTGCATTCGTCGCGGCGCTCGACGCGTTGTCGGTTGTTCTGCTCATCCCCTTCCTGCACACGGTCTTCGACGATGGCGCCGGCGCCCGGCCGGAACCCGATCTGGTCGACCGGGCACTCGAATTCACCGTGGGCCGCTTCGTGGATCTGGACGGCGAGCCGCAGTCGGTGGTGGTGGGGGTCATCGTCTTCATCGTCGTGGTGGTTGCCTGCAAGAGCGCATTCGACTTTGCGCGCAGCTACCTGGCCGCGCGAGTCGAACAGGGCGTCACCCGCGACCTGCGGAGGCGGGTGTACGGGCACCTTCTGGACCTGGACCTGGGCTTCTTCGGGCGCATGCGAACCGGACAGATCGTGTCGCGCCTGACCCATGACGTCGAGCAACTGCGCACGCTGGTCACCTCGGAGCTCATCAAGTCGCTGAAGTCGACCCTGGAGTTCGCGGCTGCTGTCTGTCTGATGATGGCGATTTCGCTTCACCTGACCGCGGCGGCCTTCGTGGTGATCCCGCTCACGATGGTGATCTGGGGGCCGCTGGTGCGACGGCTGCGGCGTGGCGACCGCGCAGTGCTCGACACTGCAGGCGAGGTCGGCGCCCACATCCAGGAGACGGTGGCCGGAATCCGCATGGTCAAATCGGCCGGGAGCGAGCCCCACGAACGCCAACGCTTCCGATCGCTGACGGGCCGATATTTCGACACCTTCCTGCGAACCGTGCGTCTGCGCGCCCTGGCGGGGCCCATCACGGAGGTGTTCGTCGCGCTCGGGACGGGGATCCTCCTCTGGTACGGCGCCCGAATGGTCGTGATCGACGGGTCGCTAACCGGCGAAAGGTTCATCGCGTTCATCTTCCTGAGCACCAGGCTCTACGCGCCGGTCAAGTATCTCAGCAAGCTTCCCGCGCTGATTCAGCCCGGGCTGGTCGGGGCGGAACGGGTCTTCGAGTTCCTCGACGCACCTGCCGAGAGCCCGGACCGCGAGGGCGCGCGATCCTTCGACGGCGTCGGCGAGGGGATCCGCTACCGGGACGTGCGCCTGGAGTACCGCGAAGGCGAACCGGTTCTCCAGGACGTCAGCTTCGACGTGCCCGCGGGGTCGGTTGTGGCCCTGGTGGGCCCCAGCGGGGCCGGCAAGACCAGCATCGTGGACCTCCTGGGCAGGTTCTACGAGCCGGCGGCCGGTGCGATCGAGGTCGACGGGACCGACATCCGCGACTTCAGCCTGGCCAGCCTGCGGGCCGGGATGGGGGTGGTGTCCCAGGACACGGTGCTCTTCCACGAGACGGTTCGGGCCAACATCGCGTACGGAATGGGGGACGTCCCGACGGAGCGCATCGAGGAGGCCGCCCGGATCGCGTTTGCGCACGACTTCGTGCGGGAGCTGCCGGACGGGTACGAAACCGTCGTCGGGGAGCGTGGCGCCACCCTCTCCGGCGGCCAGCGCCAGCGGATCGCCATCGCGCGCGCCATCCTGCGCGACCCCCCGGTCCTGGTGCTGGACGAGGCGACCAGCGCTCTGGACACCGAATCGGAACGGCTCGTGCAGGAGGCAATGGGGCGGCTGCTCGCCGGGCGGACCGTCTTCGTGATCGCGCACCGGCTCTCCACGATCCAGCGCGCCGACCTGATCGTGGTGGTGGACGGCGGGCGAATCGTGCAGCGGGGAAGCCACGAGTCCCTGATGGAGGAAGGGGGCGTGTACCGCCGGCTGCGGGAGCTTCAGTTCCGGTGACGGGGCGGGCCCTGCGTCACCGGGTGGAGTACCTGTTCCTGCGGCTCGTCGCCGGCGTGTGCGCCATCCTGCCGGAGGTGCTCGCCGACCGGGCCGGTGCGGCGCTGGGCTGGGTGGTGGCACGGGTGGGACGCCCACGCTGGACGGTAGTGCGCGACCACCTGCGCCGTGCCTTTCCGGAGGCGGACGAGCGGTGGCGGCGGAATGTCGGGCGTCGCTGCTATGCACACCTGGGCGCCGAGGCGGTGGCCGTGTTCCGGCTGGCGGCGATGGAGCGGCGCGGGGTGCGGGCGCGAACCCGCGTGACAGGGCTGGAGGTGGTGGAGGAGGCGGTGCGGGAGGGGCGGGCGGTCATCCTGCTGAGTGCGCACCTCGGCAACTGGGAGATCGGCGGCGCCGCCCTGGTGGCGCGCGGGTTCCCCGTCGACGTGGTGGTGGCACGCCAGCGCAACGTGCTCTTCGACCGCTACCTGACGCGGTCGCGCGAGCGGCTCGGGTTCGGGATCATCCCGCGCAACGAGGGGCGGCGCGGGGTCCTGGCGGCGCTCAACGCGGGCCGCCTGGCGGGGATCCTGGGGGACCAGGACGCGCGGCGCGCCGGCGTCTTCGTGGACTTCTTCGGGCATCCCGCCTCGACCGCGCGCGGACCCGCGGTCCTGGCGCTCAGGTCGGGCGCGCTGGTGGTCACCCTCTTCGCGGTGCGCCTGCCGGGCTGGAGGCCGCGTTACCATGTGTATCTGGAGGCGCTGGACGAGGAGGCCGCGAAGGGGGGGGCTGAGGGGGGGGGCGGGGGGCGTCGGGCGAGGGTGGCCGCGATGACCCAGGCGTTCACCACGCGCATCGAGGAATATGTGCGGCGCTATCCCGACCAGTATTTCTGGCTGCACAAGCGGTGGAAGACCCCACCGCCGGAGGTGTCCGGAGCCGCTGCGCGAGGGGCCTCGGAGCCGCCGCGAGCAACCGCAGCGCCGCCCCCCTGAGCCGGCCGCGGGCAACAGGATCCGGCGCGCATGCGTCCCATGTGGCAGGAGGACGACGGGTTGCGTGCGCGTCCGGCGCTCACCGATCCGGTGCGGGACAACCGGCTCCCCGGCCCGCGCCGGGGCGCGCCGTGCGGATTCCGTTATTTTGGGAAGCACCTGCCCGTCACTTTTCCGGGCGCTCGGCCCTGGCCGGGTGCCCGCTCTGCGTACGTGAACCAGGATCCACGATGGTCTACATCTGCATTCCCTGCCGAGACGAGGACCGCACGATCGGCGTGTTGCTCTGGAAGATCCGCGAGGTGATGGCGGAGCTGGGGCGCGACTACCAGGTGATCGTCCTCGACGATGCTTCCCGGGACGGAACGCTGGCTTTGCTGGAGAAGTACAGACGGGTGCTTCCGCTCACGGTGATATCGATGCAGCAGCCGGTGGGATACGGTTCGGCGGTCGAGCGCCTGCTGCGTGCCGCCGCCGGGCGGACTCGCTACCCGAAGAGAGACGCCATCGTGACCATGCAGGGCGACTTCACCGACCACCCCGATCACCTGGGCCCGCTGCTCAGGACCTTCGAGGGGGGAGCCGATATCGTGTCAGGCGAAGCGGGGGAGGAAGCGATGGTCCGGCCTCCCCCCCGCATCGTCCGCTTTGCGCACTGGCTCGGTCGGATCGCGCTCGGGCGCCGGGAGGCCGGGGCGCCGGACGGCAACCCGCTCCAGGGCTTTCGGGCCTACCGGGCCGTGGTCGTCAAGAAGGCGCTGAGGATCGCCTGCGACAGGCCGCTCGTGACCACCGACGGGTGGGCGGCCAACGCCGAGCTGATGAAGGTGCTGGCCCCGTTCGCCCGCCGCACCGCGCAAGTTGAGGTGGAGCCCCGCTACGACATCCGCTGGCGGCGCAGCCGGGTGCGGGTGTTTGCCACCGTGCGGGAGATTCTGAGGGTGAGAAGGGTGTCCCCGCTGGAGCCGGAGCGGCATCATGCGGCCTGAACGTCGCCGCCCGGAGCGTTCGTTGCACGCGGCGGCGTGCCCGGCCCGGGCAGTGCTGGCAATCCTCGCAGCCGCGCCGCTACAGGTCCTCGCTTTCACATCGCTGTCAGTCCTCACCCTCGCGCCGCCGCAAGACCTCGCCGCCCAGCGCGGCACGCTGCTGCGGGATTCGCTCACGGCCCTCGGTCCCGGGATCAGGGAGATCCCTTTCCATCCCGGTGAGGAACTGAAGTTCCGGGTCAACGCGAGCATTTTCGGGAGTGGAGAAGCAGTGATGAAGGTCGGGCAACCCGACACGATCCACGGTGTCTCCACTCTTCCGCTTGAGTTCAGGATTCAAGGAAGCTTGATGGGGGGCGCCCACAAGCTGGATGACAAGTTCCATAGCTGGATCGACCCGGAAAAGCTGGTTTCCCGGCGGTTCCACAAGATCACGGACCATGGGAGACGGATTCGGGAATACGAGTTCTTTCCGGAGGACGGCCGGGTTCAGCGCATCGACCATGACACGGCCTGGGCGCTGCCGTCCACCCTGCCCCTGGACGACCTCTCCTTCGTCCATTTCGCACGGACGCTTCCGCTGGAAGTGGGAGAGAGCTACACCTACAACCGCTACTTCAAGGAAGCCGGCAACCCGGTCATCATCGAGGTTCTGCGCAAGGACCAGGTCGAGACGAAGGCGGGCGTGTTCAACACGATCGTCGTGCGGCCGATCATTCCCGGCAGCAGCCTCTTCGAAAAGGGTGCCCGGGCGGAAATCCACTTTTCAGACGATGCCCGGCGCCTGGTCGTCTACATGAGGCTGACCAAGTTCTGGATTGTGCCGCTGACAATGGAACTCACCGAGTACACGACAGGTGTTCCGTCGGAGCCCGGAGATCCGGTTGGGCCAGCGCAGCCGCGGGAAGGCGAACAGCCTGTCGGAGAGCGGCCAGCCCAGCCCGAGGCGATCACCGTTGGCGGCAAGGTGGACGAACGGAGTTGAAGCCGAGCCACCGCGGCGTTCGCATCGGCAGCGCCTGGATCCTCGCGGTCGCCTTCTTCTGGCTGGCCGCACCCAGTGCCTTTTCGCTGCGCCTGGGGGCTGTTTTCGTGGCGTTCGGACTCCTGATCCGCGGCTGGGCGGCCGGAGTCCTGGAGAAGGACCGCGAGCTGGCGGTTTCGGGCCCGTACGCCCTGACCCGCAACCCGCTCTACCTGGGATCCTTCCTGATGGGCGCGGGGGCGGTGGTCGCCGGCGGGCGCCCGTGGCTGGGGCTGGTGTTCATCGCGTACTTCGCATGGGTCTACGGAAGCACGATGGCCCGCGAAACGCGCGAACTGGAGGAGCGCTTCGGAGACGCCTACCGCCGCTACCAGGAATCCGTCCCGGTCTTTCTGCCGCGCCTGACGCCCTTCCGCCCCGCCGCCGGCCCCGCGACCCGTGGGGGGACAGGGTTCTCCCCGGGGCGCTACGTCCACAACCGGGAGTACGAGGCGCTGATGGGGGCCGCCGCCGGCCTGGGCCTGCTCGCGCTCAAGTCGGCGGGCTGGCTGGGCCTTGCTCCCTGACGTCTGCCGTCGCCGCTGCGATCACGTAGAGGATGGGGCCGCGAAGTTTCCGACCCTTGGCCGTGATCCGGAACTCGTACCGCCCCGGGACCGGAAAAACCACGTCCTCGAGGGGCAGGACGAGCCGGGTCCTGGGTGGAGGGCGGTTCGCGGGACGCGGGGCCACCTCCGACTGCCCTTCCACCGTCAGGATGGGCTGGCGGCCGGGTCCGGTGACATCGACCCGGAAGCCGTAGCGCCCACTATCGCTACGGTCCCACTCCAGAGAGAGGACCAGGGTCATCCTGTCCTGGCGCGCCGGGAAACCGGGAGCGTAGAGGTCGTGGAAGATCCCGTGTACGTCGAGCTTGCCGTCCTGGGTGGTGGCCGCGTGGTCGCAGAGCGACGAAGCGAGTATTCTCACTGGCGGATCCGGGGGGCCGAAGGGGAAACATTCATGAGGTCGCTTGCCATGACGGATAAGGGGCTTAGTTTATTTGGCTTCGTCAGACCGGCGTCGGCCGGCAGGGAAGGTTCCCGACGAAGCGCACAATAGTTAAGGAGGAGTAGTGGCGAAGCAAGAACCTATAGAGCGGGCGAGAGACGAGTTGTTCAGTCATATCCACCGCTGCGGGGTACTCGAAGCGGAGGCGGATGATCAGGATGTCTGGATGACCGAGACCGTCGAATATCTGGCAGAGCGGTATCCGGACCTCGAGGTGGCGGATCTCGCGAAGCTGAAGAGGGTGGGACTGCAGTTCTGCCAACCCGTAATATCGCGGCTCAAGAGATCCCGGTCCGCCGCCGAGACTGCGGACGACGACGTTGTGTCGGACGGGGCCGTAATCGCAGAAACGGGTGAAGCCCTCCTCGGAGAACCCAGGGAAGCCTAGCGCCGCTGGCGCAGCCCCTCGCCGAACCCGTGGCAGGACATCTGCCAAAGCGGGGACGCGCGAAGGCCGGCAATCAGGGATGGATCAAGGTGCCGGAGGGCCCCGCGGGGGCCCGTCCCGGTCGACAGTAGCTTACAGCGCAGTACGGGCAAGGAGAGCCAGTCATGACAAGCCGTCGCGATTTTCTGAAGACTTCCGCCGGGGTCGGCGTGGGCGCGGCCGTCGGGATGGGTTCGGCCAGGCCGCTTCTGGGCGCGCCGGCGATCCGCCGCGGCGTGGTCACGCCGGTGGCCGTAGGGAGCAGCAACGGGCTCGAAGCCGTGTCCACCGCAATCGAGGTGGTCAACGGCGGGGGCGACACGCTGGACGCCGTGGTCCAGGGTGTGAACATCGTGGAGCGCGACCCGGGCGATTCCTCGGTCGGGTACGGAGGATTGCCCAACCTGGATGGGGTGGTCCAGCTCGATTCGTCGGTGATGCACGGGCCGAGCCGGGGTGCCGGTGCGGTCGCCTGCCTCGAGGGCATCAAGACACCGTCAAGCGTGGCAATGGACGTGATGCGCTACACCGATCACGTGCTCCTGGTCGGCAAGGGAGCCCAGCGCTTCGCGGTGTCGATGGGCCACCAGATCGAGGACCTGCTCACCGAGCGTTCGCGCCGCAGGTGGATCGAGTGGCGCGCCAGGATGAGCGACAGGGACGACTACCTCGTGCCCGACACCATCGGGCCGGGCAACGAGCCCTTCGAGGACGAAGAGGCGTACGGTCTCGGCATCCTCGATTCGCACGACGGGGTGCGCCCCCAGGGGACCATCAACTGCAACGTGATCAACCGGGACGGCGACATCTCCGGCGTGACCACGACATCGGGGCTGTCGTGGAAGGTCCCCGGACGGGTCGGCGACTCGCCGATCGTGGGTGCGGGGCTCTACGTGGACAACGACGTGGGCGCGTGCGGATCAACGGGGCGGGGTGAGGCCGTGATCAAGACCTGCGGCTCCCACACCGCGGTCGAAATGATGCGCGCCGGCATGTCCCCCACGGACGCCTGCCTGGAGGCGCTCAGGCGCATCGTGACCTTCACTGCCGAACCGAGGCTCCTGAATGCGCGCGGCTTGCCCAACTTCAACGTCAACTACTACGCCGTGAACAAGAACGGCGAGTACGGCGGCGCGGCGATCTATCCCGGGGCCCGGTTCGCCGTGTGTGTGGACGGCGAAGCGCGCCGTGAGGAATCGGCCTACTTGCACGAGAGACAGTGATTCGTCGCCTGGGGGCGGCGAAGAAAAGGATACCAGGTTGAGCGGTTTCACCAAGCAGCAGGCCGGCGTCAGCCCCGCGCGTGAGGGCTTCGGCGTCGAAGAGTTGGACCAGGTCAAGAAGATGGAACGCCTCCACTGCAGCGGACGCCAGGTGCCATCGCCCATGGGCGGCTTCCTGATGGAACTCGGGGCGCGCCAGGAGGCGGACGGGACGAGCACCGTTCTCTTCGAGTGCAAGACTTCGGCGTTGCGGTTCGAGCTGCCGCTCCGGATCAGCACATGGAGGGAGCGGCGCAAGGTGAGGCTCCAGGCGGACGAAGGCCTGGATCCGCTGTGCCCCCGAGGCGAACTGGGGCCAGCGCTCGTCCGGCGCGGGAAGGACTTCTTCTGTCCGCGCTGCAACATCATGTTCGGGAGGGTCCCATAGCAGCCCGTGGACAAAACCCCCGCGGCATTCGAGCGGCGGAGCGGGGCCGGCCGTCCGCTGCCACCCTTTGCGGACACCCCGGCCTTGCCCGGTAGAGGACCGCCCGGGCGGCAGGCCCGCCTCGCGGTCATCGGCGGAGACGGGATCGGCCCCGAGGTCATTGCCGTGGGGGCGGATGTCCTCGCGGCGGCCGCCCACCGGCACGGCCTCGACCTCGCGCTCGACTGGTGGGACCTCGGCGCGGATCGCTACCTGCGCGATGGCGTCACAATCACCGACGAGGAGCGCGGCCGCCTGGTGCGCGACTACGACGCCGCGCTGCTCGGCGCGCTCGGCGACCCCCGCGTCCCCGATAACGCCCACACGCGCGACATCCTGCTCGGTCTCCGCTTCTTCGCGGACCTCTACGTCAACTTCCGTCCCTGCAAGCTCTTCATCCCGGCGCTGTCGCCGCTGCGCGACCCCGACCCAGCCACCGACATTGTCTTCTTCCGGGAGAACACGGAGGGGCTCTACACGGGACTCGGCGGCCGCTTCAAGGCCGGCACCACCGAGGAGGTCGCGACGCAGGAGAGCATCAACACCTTCCACGGCGTGGAGCGCATCGTGCGGGCGGCCTTCGAGCACGCGGCGGCCACGGGGCGGGGGCGGGTGACCCTGGTGGACAAGGCGAACGCCCTCGTGCACGAGGGGGCTCTGTGGCGGCGCGTCTTCACCGAAGTGGGCGCCGGCTTCCCGGATATCGCCCAGGACGCCATGTACGTCGACGCGATGGCGATGGACCTGGTCCGCCGGCCGCAGCGTTACGAGGTGGTGGTCACCTCCAACCTCTTCGGCGACATCCTCAGCGACCTGGGGGCCCAGGTCACGGGGGGACTGGGGCTCGCGCCCTCGGGCAACATCAACCCCGGCTCGTGGGCGCTCTTCGAGCCGGTGCACGGGTCGGCGCCCGACATCGCGGGCAAGGGCATCGCGAATCCGCTGGCGGCGGTGGGGTGCGTCGCGCTGGCGCTGGCGCATCTGGAAATGAACCAGGCCGCCGCCGCCGTCGACGAGTGCATCCTGGCGTCCATCCGGGAAGGCGTCACCACCCCCGACCTGGGTGGAAGCGCAACCACCTCCGAGGTGGGGGAATGGATGGCCGCGCGACTAAGGGATTAGCTTTCACGGCGCGTCCGGGGCCGGCATCCGGAACCCGCGGACCGCATTGCGGGTCTTTCTTGACAACGACAACGACCGGGAGGATTCATGGGAACGCAGGGCTTTGACAGGGAGGTCGTTTTCCTTTCCGGCAAGCGCACCCCGTTCGGTACCTTCGGCGGTTCGCTGAAGGGCTTCACCGCAACCGACCTCGGCGTGCTGTCGGCCGATGCGGCGCTGGAAGCGGCGGCGGTCGAGCCGGCCGATGTGGGCCACGTCTTCTTCGGCAATGCGCTGCAGACCTCCGCCGACGCGATCTACCTGGCGCGGCATGTGGGGCTGCGGGCGGGCGTGCCGCAGGAGGCGGGCGCGCTGACCGTCAACCGGCTGTGCGGCTCGGGCTTCCAGGCGATCGTGTCGGGTGCCCAGGAGATCCTGCTGGGCGGCACCGAGGTCGCGCTCTGCGGGGGTACCGAGTCGATGAGCCAGGCGCCCCACGTGGTGCGCGGCGCCCGCTGGGGAGACCTCCGTCTCGGCCCGGCAGGGAAGGGGTTCGAGGACTCGCTGTGGGAGGCGCTGCTGGATTCGCACTGCGGCCTGACGATGGCGCAGACGGCCGAGGGTCTGGCGGAGAAGTACGCCGTGACCCGCGAGGAGGCCGACCAGGTGGCCGTGAACAGCCAGCTGAGGGCGAAGGCCGCATGGGACGCCGGCCGCTACGATGCCGAAGTCGCGCCGGTGACCGTCCGGACCCGCAAGGGCGAGGTCCGGTTCGCGGTGGACGAGCACATCCGGCCCGGGACCACGATTGAAGGACTCGCCAGGCTGCGCCCGTATTTCAGGAAGGACGGTCTCGTGACCGCGGGGAACGCCAGCGGGATCGGGGACGGGGCGGCGTCCGTGGTGATTGCGGACCGGACGTGGGCGGAGGCCAACGGGGCCGCGCCGATCGGCCGACTGGTGTCGTGGGGCTTCGCCGGAGTGGACCCGGGCATCATGGGGATCGGACCCGCGCCGGCGGCCCGCAAGGCGCTGGAGAGGGCGGGACTCACGCTGGAGGAGATGGACCTGGTCGAGATCAACGAGGCCTTCGCCGCGCAGTACAAGTCCGTCGAGAAGGAGCTCGGCCTCGATCCCGGGCGCACCAACGTCAACGGGGGCGCGATCGCGATCACGCACCCGCTCGCGGCTTCCGGGGCCAGGATCACCCTGCACCTTGTTCACGAGCTGAGGCGCCGCGGGGCGCGCTACGGGCTCGGCGCGGCCTGCATCGGCGGGGGGCAGGGTGGTGCGGTGGTCGTCGAGGCGTACTGAGAACGGCTGCGCACCGATGGACGAGGCACAGCCGGGCAGCGCCGGCACCGGCCGGCAGAGGGACCGATGAGCGACAAGCGGGCGATATCGCGGAGCGACTTCGACCAGGTGATGCGCCGCGCGTCGGAGCTGGCAGCGGAGGAGCCGGGCGGTGCGGAGGGGGAGTTCACCGATGCGGAGGTGCTGCGTATCGGGCGCGAGGCCGGGCTGTCGGAGCGCCATGTGCGGAGGGCGCTGACGGAGCTTCGCACCGGGGGTGGCCGCGCACTCCGGCGGCGAAGCGGGATACGCGAGCTGATCGCGCCGGGCGAGGTGCGGGGGGGCCGGGCGGTGGGGCGGTCGCGCGCGGCCGTGCGCCGGGAGATTGACGAGTTCCTGGCCGGGGGGCAGCTCCTGCAGCGGGTGCGCCGGCGGGACGACCTGCTCCAGTACCGTCCCGCGATCGACTGGGCGTCGCGGGTGGCGCGTGCGGCCAGCGCCACCTCCCGGCAGCACTACGTGTCAGCTTCCCGCCTGGTGGAGGTACGCCTCGACGAGCTCGCAGACGGGGTCACCCAGGTGGACATCCGGGTCGATCCGGGCATCACCGGCGACTACCGTGGCAGAGCGCTGCTGGGCGGCGGAATCGTCGGACTGGCAGTGGGGTATGGCACGGCAGTCGCGCTCGCCACGGCGTTTTCGCTGGCGGTCGCCGCCGTGGGCGGCCTCGTTGCGGGGACCGCGGCCGCCATCGGTATCGCGGTGCTGGCCGGTCGGGGGTTTCAGCGGCGGCTTCGCGAAATACACCTGGAGGTCGAGGGCATCCTCGACGGACTCGAAGACCCGGGCGGACTGGAACCGCCGCCGCCGGCGTGGCGAAGGTGGGTCCGTCGCCACTTCCACGGGGTTGCCCGGGAGATGACTGGAAAGGACAGCTGAGCGCCGGGGCATTCCATGGCCGTGGCCCCCGGGGGGGCTCGGCGGACCGGCGGTGCCCGAAAGGGGAACCGCCTCACGAGAAACAGGAGGAGATCCGAATTGGAGATCAGGAGAGTGGGCGTTGCCGGGTGCGGCCTGATGGGCAGCGGCATTGCGGAGATCGCGGCCAAGGCCGGATTGGATGTAGTTGTGCGGGAGATCGACGAAGGCGCTCTCGCGGCGGGGCGGGGGAGGGTGGTGAAGTCGCTGGAGCGGGCGGTCGCCAAAGGCAAGCTCGACCCGGCGGCGCGTGACGAGGTCCTGTCGCGCGTCACCTTCACCACCTCTTTGGACGACCTCTCCGACCGCGACCTCGTGATCGAAGCCATCGTCGAGTCGCTTGACGCCAAGAACGAGCTGTTCGGCTACCTGGACGGCGTCTGCCCGGAGGAGACGATCTTCGCGTCGAACACCAGTTCCCTCACCGTCACCGACATGGCGGCGGCCACCTCACGCCCGGATCGCTTCGTCGGCCTCCACTTCTTCAATCCGGTCCCCGTCATGAAGCTCGTCGAGGTGGTGCGGACGATCGTGACGAGCCAGGAGACCTTCGACGCGGCCCGCGCCTTCTCCCGGCGCGTCGGCAAGGTTCCCATCTCGGCGCGGGACAACTCGGGGTTCGTCGTGAACCTGCTTCTGGTCCCCTACATGCTTGACGCGATCCGACAGCTCGAGCGGGGCGTCGCCACGGTCGAGGACATCGATACGGCGATGACGCTGGGCTGCGGGTACCCGATGGGTCCGTTCACCCTCTGTGACTTCGTCGGGCTCGACACCCTCTGCCAGGTAGCCGAGATCATGTACGGCGAATACCGGGAGGAGCGCTACGCCCCACCCCCGCTCCTGAGGCGGCTGGTCACGATGGGAAGGTACGGGCGCAAGACGGGTGCGGGATTCTACGACTGGACACCGGAGGGACCGGTCGCGCTGCAGTTGTAACGCTTACTGCCGGACGCCGTGCCGGGGGTGTGTACCCGCCACCCGCGCCGCGCGTTTCATTCTACCGCCGGACGCGGCGCTGGCGCCTGCGCTCGCGGCGGATTGCCGCCTCCCTTTTCCGCTTCCTCTGGGCGCTCGGCTTCTCGTAGAAGCGGCGCTTGCGCAGTTCCGAATACAGGCCCGAGCGCTGAACCTTGCGCTTGAACCGGCGAAGAGCCCTTTCCAGGCTCTCGTTCTCTTTGACGAAGACTTCCAACCAGATCACCCCGCGTGAGGTATCGCGTTGTCGATGGATCGAGAACTCCGTGCGCCCGTGCCCCGCACCGCATCCACCAGGCGGACCGGACTCCGGGAGACTCCCGAAACGAACGCTAATGATAGAACCGGACCCCCGATGCGGCAAGCGTTGCGACCCGGACCGTCCCGTGACGGCGCGTCAAGTGAGACCCCCCGCTTGCGGCCTGGGGAAACAAATGCTTATTATTTGGACCCCCCGGCAGCCAGGGGTGGATCCCCCGCCTGGGCGCGGCGGCGATTCTTCCCGCGGGTTGCCGGCCAGCCGGTGGCTACGACTCCGCCCCCGAACGGAGCTGAATATGCAGCGCGTGACCGCCACGGAAAGCCGTCCGGATGCCCTGGCCGACGTGCCTGGCATCTGCGACCTGCCGTTGACCAGGGCGGTGGTGCAGTACCGTGATGTCCACGAGCTTCACCACCCCGGCGGCCACATCCGCGACATCGGACTCGCGGTGGTCGTGGCGGGGCGGTTCGCTTCCTCGGCGCGGGCCGTGGATCTGGGGTCCGCGGAGGTCAAGTACCTGAACCTGACCACCGAACTCGTGATCCTCGACTGGGTTTACGATCCCACCCTGGCTCATCTCCGGACGCTTGGCGACGTCCGGGAGAAACACCCGGAGCGCGGTGCGCAGCTGCGCCGCTACTGCTTCGACCTGGCCCTCCGCGTCCTGAATCGGAGGGGGTTCACGCCGCTCACGCGCCCCATCCTTCTCAGGATCGGTTTCCGGGACCTCTGCAAGGACCTGGACCTGCACGAGAGCACGGTGGTGCGGATCGTGACGGCTCCGGGTGTGATCACCAGGGTCCACCTCGACTACGAGGCGAATTCCCTGGTCTTCATGACCCCGGAGCGCACGGGCGGCCATGGATTCGGACGGGCACTCCGAGAGTCCTTCGGGGCCCTGCCCGTGGGAAGATCACGGCCGGCAGGCGGGGAACCGCACGAAGTCCACCATGTCCGGTTCGGCGTACCGGTCACCTTCGAAGAGGTGCTGGAGAGTGTGCGGGCGATGCGCCATGGTTTGAGCCGCCTCGTTGCCCGCTTCGAACCGGAGAGATTCGGAACGGTCAGCGGTCTGACGTCGACCTTCGGGGAACGGGCCACTCTGGACCGGCTGGACTTCGGAGACACCCGGTTCGGGGTTGTTCCCGCGGGATTCGACGATACGGCGTTGTCGGTGCACTGACGAGGAGCGGCGGATCCCATGGGCGAACAGGCGTGGACACAGAGCTGGAAGGCACCGCGGGATCACCCCGCGGAAACGACGGAGGTGCTGTACCTGAAGTATCACGGGTATCGCCGTCGCCAGGCCTCCCGTCTCCTCCACGTCATGCCGCGCGAGGCGGTGCGCGAGCTCTACGGCGAAGCTCGCGAATGGGCGCAGGCGCGCGGCCTTCACGACGGTCAGGATCCGATGGCCACCCTGGTCCGCTTCGCGGAACACCTGCTGCCGCTGCCACCCTTCGAGGTCTGGCTGGCGGACCGGGAGCAATATCCGCTCTGTCACATCGAGGACTCCAACCAGGGGCCACACGCAGCGAGGGTGGGGCAGCCGGGGCGGCTGGAAGACCGGCACTTCAACTACGCGGGGTGGTCCTGGATCGTGTCGCTGCACGTCTTCCGTGATGGCGCCGTCTGGCGCGGGTTCCTCCGCTTCCGGCAGCGAGGCGCCACCAGGCGCTATCACACGGCCAACATTTTTCTCGAGGAAACCGCCAGGGAGGTGCAGCGGAGGTTCAGGGAGTTCGACCGCGCCACGTTGGGGGCGTTTCTGCGGTCCGTTCGGCCCTGAAATCGCCCTCGTGGCGTCCTCCGGGGGGTCAGTCTGCGAATCCCGATTTTTTTGGAAAAATGTGTTTTGCCGCACCCGCTTGGGGCGCTCGGTGACGTCCTTCCAACTGCTTATCAGCTTGCCACTTACGTCGGTATCGGAACGGTAGCGAACGAACCGCATTTTGGTTGAGAAACAAGTGGACTATCCAATCGTGCGTATTTCCTAAATCATTATCATATAACGACTTAGGTAGCCAGGGTATTGTCGGGGACCTTCCTTGCATGCCGCGCCAATGGAACGTACTGTTAGGGTCCGCTCGCGATTGGCTTGATGGCCCGCGGTCCCGAATGGGCAGATGGTCGTTGATTCGCGTCCGGGGTGAATTTTGGAACAAATCGTTTTCAAATTATACAAGCCAGGGATGATTCCAGGGATGTGGAACACGCGATCCGTGCAGCTGAACGTTCGTCTCCCCAATGACATTGCTTCGGAAGCAGAGGAGGTGCAGCGGTCCGACCCGGATTTCCTCAGCCGGGTCATTCAGTATGGGCTGACCCGGAGAACCATCTATCGTCGCCTGAGGGAGACCGAAGCCCGGGAAAAGCGGGTAGTGGACGCCTCGGGGGACTCCGCGTCCAACTACGCGTAAGGTCGGTCCCCGCCTCACACTCGCGCCTGGCGGCCGTTATCATCCCCTCAGGGGCACCGAAACACGAACAGGATCAGATGTTTCGGTGTATCATTCGAGGCCCCTTGACCACCCGTTGTCAAAGTGGCGAGATTGCTGTTATCGTCGCAGTGCACTTCAGCCATTAGTGTATATGGGACGCCGGTCGGGCGGACGCGCCTGACCGGGGGCTGTGTTCGTGGCAGAGGGTGACATGGTGGAGCGAGACGAAGACCCCGTACTTCGGGCCAAGTACCGAGACTACTGCTCGGCGAAGGTGGCCGATGCCGTGCTGTCGTTGCCACCCACCGAGATCTACAAGCTCGCGGAGGCCGAAGCGCGCGCCGCCAATCGGCTGGCGCCCGCGTCCTACAACGACGCCATCCGCTTCGCTACCCGCAAGATTCGGGAGCAGTTGAACCTGCCGGAATTCCAGGACTGGGCCCGCGCCTACCGGGAGGATCCGTCCCGCTACGATCCCGAACTCCTGGGGCTGTGGGAATCGGAGGAAGAAGACGGGTCAGGGGGATAGTCGTCTACTTGTACCGGTAGGTGACCCGGCCGCGGGTCAGGTCGTACGGGGACATTTCCACCTTGACGCGGTCGCCGGCCAGCACACGGATGTAGAATTTACGCATCTTGCCGGAGAGGTACGCCAGGATTTCATGGCCGTTCTCCAGCTTGACCCTGAAGTTTGCGTTGGGGAGGACCTCGGTAACGGTGCCTTCCATCTCGATCGCGTCGTTGGCCAAGGTGCCTTCCTCGCTCTTCCGGTTGCCGTGTGACCCGCTAGAAGGGCAGGTCGTCGTCGGGTTCGGTGATCGGGGGTTGCGGGCGCGGTGCACGCTGGCCCGCCGGGCCCTGGCCCGCCGAGCCTTGGCCCGCCCCTTCCGATGCGCCCCGCCCGGGGCCGCCCGATCCCAGCATGATCATTTCGTTGACGATGATGTCGGTCCAGTACCTCGTGCCACCCTGTTCGTCCTGGGTCTGGGAGTAGTCGAGCCTTCCCTCGACGTATAGCCGATCGCCCTTCTTGACCCATTGCTCCACGACATCGACGAGCCGCCCGAAGAACGTGAGTCTGTGCCACTGGGTGCGGTCCTGCTGCTGTCCGGACCGATCCGTGAACTGTCGGCTGGTGGCCAGCGACAGCTTGGCGACCCGGGTGCCGGAAGCGGTCGAACGCACGTCGGGGTCGCCTCCCACGTTGCCGATCAGCGTCACCTTGTTCAGAGAACGCGACATGTTTCCTCTTGCCTGTGTACTTGATTCCCGCCGTCGGCTGCTGCGGAGCCGGGCGACCACAGCGGAAGGTAAGGCAGGGGCCGCGGGATTGCTACGCCCGGGACGGAATCCGTCCCATTTGGCGGTGGCAAGCGCCCGGAATCGCGACTAGCTTCCATTGTCTCCTCCCTGGACCTCCTCCCAACGCGCTCCCATGAACGACAACACGTACGTCAGGACCGAAGTCCTGGACTCCATCGCCACGGTCACGATCGATCGGCAGGCGAAGCTCAACGCCCTGAACCCGCAGGTCATCGCCGAGATCGACGCCGCCTTCGCCGGACTGCGCGGGGATTCCGGGGTGCGCGCGGTCATTCTCACCGGAGCGGGCGACAAGGCCTTTGTGGCCGGCGCCGATATCGGCGTGCTGGCCACGATGGCTCCACGCACCGGTGTCGCCGTCAGCCGCGAGGGTCAGGAAGTCCTGCGGAGGATCGAGCGGTTCCCGAAGCCGGTGCTGGCCGCGGTAGGGGGTTATGCGCTCGGCGGCGGCTGCGAGCTCGCGATCGCGTGCCATCTGCGGGTCGCCAGCGAGCGGGCGCGCTTCGGTCTGCCGGAGGTGGGGCTCGGGATCATCCCCGGGTACGGGGGGACGGTGAGGCTCGCCCGCCTGGTCGGCCTGGGACTCGCGGTGGAGATGGTGCTCACCGGCGACATGATCACCGCCGAGCGCGCGGCCGAGATCGGTCTCGCCAACCTCGTGGTTCCACACGAGGAACTGATGGAGCGGACGAGGAAGCTGGCCGGGCGGATCGCCCGCAACGCGCCGGTCGCGCTCGAGATGGCGCTCAAGTCGATGTACGAGGCGGTGGAGAGCAGCATGGAGCACGCGCAGGAGCTGGAGTCCACTCTCTTCGGCCTGCTCGCGTCCACCGACGACATGCGGGAGGGGATGGCGGCCTTTCTGGAGAAGCGCAGGGCAGCGTTCAAGGGCGAGTGAGGGCGTGAGCGGGGGTCTCCGCGCCGCCTGATCGACGTGGTTTCCTGTTATATTCAAGGATGCACGGAATACCCCGTTTCCACTCCCGTTCGTGGTTTTGAGGAAACTGGAGCTGCGCCACTTCCGCAACCTTGGAGTCCAGGAGTTGCACTTCCCCCCGGAGGGGGTGGCGGTCGTCGGCGACAACGCGCAGGGGAAGACGAACCTTCTCGAAGCGATCTACTACCTGGAAAGTTTCCGTTCTTTCCGAGGCGCGGGTGACGTTGAATTGACGGCCTTTTCGGAAGACGTGTTCCACATCCGGGGATCCGTGGACGGCAGCGAGCCGGCGACCGTGGCGGCGGGCTTCGACAGGAGGACAAGGAGCAAGAAGGTGACGGTGGACGGAAACGACACGATCAGGATCTCGGCTGCCCTCGGCAGGCTGGGAGCCGTGGTCTTCTCTCCATCGGACATGGACCTGGTGAGCGGCGGGCCCGGCGTGCGTCGCCGCTTCCTTGACATCGTCCTGTCTCTGAACCGGCGCGGCTACCTTGAAGCACTGCAGGAATACCGCAGGACGCTGTCGCAGCGGAACGCCGCGCTGCGGACGGGGTCGGGCGGTCCGGTCCCCAGAGATTGGGCAAGTCCGTGGGAAGACGGGCTGGTCGAATCGGGAGCTCGGCTCACTCGCATGCGCGCCGAGTGGGTATCGGCGTGGGCCCCGCACTTCACGCGAAACTACGAGACCATCTCCGGCGCCGACTCCGCTGCGCTCGCGTACCGGCCGAGCCTTGACGCGGGTGACACGCAGGACGCCGCGGGCGACGGGGAGAGCGTGCTGCGCGAACGGTTCAGGATCCGCCTGGACGAGTGCTGGCAGAGGGATTCGCGGCTCGGCGGCACCAGCGCGGGACCGCACCGCGACGAACTCCTCGTCACGATGTCCACCGGTGGCAGTGCGCTCCCGGCCCGTACCTACGGATCGGGGGGGCAGCGGCGCACGGCCGCGCTCGCACTTCGGCTCACCGAGGCGGCCACCATCCGGCAGCGGCGCGGGGCGGAGCCGATCCTCCTCGTCGACGACGCCTTCGCCGAACTCGACGCGGGCCGCTCCAGCCGCCTCGCCACGCTGCTTGCGGAAGAGGGGACGGGGCAGGTGATCCTGACTGTCCCCAAGGAGTCGGATGTGCGACTGCCGGGCCGCCGCCTGCCGTGCTGGCGCATCCGCGGCGGAGTGATCGCGGCGTGACGGCGGCGAGGCGGGCGCGCCGCAAGGGTGGAAGGCCGGAGCCTGTCGGGGATGTCCTGGCCGGCTACCTGGACCGGACGGGGTTGGGAGAGGTGCTCGGGCGCCTGGGCGCCCTCGACGAATGGACCGGCGCGGTCGGCCCCCGGGTCAGCCGGGTGACCCGGCCCGTGGAGGTGCGAGGGGACACGCTGGTGGTCGAGGTGATTTCGAGCGCGTGGCTCGCTGAACTGTCGATGATGGGCCCTTTGATACTTGAGCAGGTGAACAGGGCCAGAGTCGGCCCGTCCATCGGGGATGTCCGGTTCCGCCTGGCGGAGCGATGATTTCAGAGGTATGAACATGGCCGTGAAAAGCAGAGCAGGCGACTACACGTCGAGACAGATACAGGTCCTCAAGGGGCTGGAGGCGGTTCGCAAGAGGCCCGGGATGTATATCGGGTCGACCTCCGCCCGGGGGCTGCACCACCTCGTCTACGAGGTCGTGGACAACAGCATCGACGAGGCGATGGCGGGACACTGCACTTCGATCAGAGTGGTGATCCGGCCCGGCGATATCATCAGCGTGGACGACGACGGGCGCGGGATTCCCGTGGACATGCACCCGACCGAAGGCATCCCGGGAGTCGAGCTGGCGATGACCACCCTCCACGCGGGGGGCAAGTTCGACAAGAGTTCCTACAAGGTGTCGGGGGGGCTTCACGGGGTCGGTGTCAGCGTGGTGAACGCGCTTTCCGAGTGGCTCGAGGTGGAGGTCAGGCGGGGTGGCAGGCGTCACCACCAGCGCTACCAGAGGGGAATCAAGACGACGGAGCTCGCGGATCTGGGCACCGCGTCCAGACGCGGCACCCTCGTCACCTTCAAGCCCGACCCGGAGGTGTTCACCGAGCTGGAGTTCAGCTTCGACAGGCTGTCCGCCCGGCTGCGCGAACTCGGGTTCCTGAACAAGGGACTCGAGATCGTGCTGCGAGACGAACGCACCGACGAGGAGGTCGAGCATGTCTACCGGTACGACGGGGGGCTCGCCGAGTTCGTGAACTGGCTGAGGGGAACCCGCTCGCCCGTTCACGACAACGTGATCTACTTCGAGACCGAGCGGCCCGAAGCGGAGATCGAGCTGGCCATGCAGTACGACGTGGGCTTCTCGGAGAACATCCACACCTTCGTGAACAACATCAATACGCACGAGGGCGGGACCCATCTGACCGGATTCAAGGCGGCGCTGACGCGCACGATCAACGACTACGCCCGCAGGAACAGGATCTTCAAGAAGGACGAGAGCCTCTCCGGCGACGACGTGCGCGAGGGCCTGACCTGCGTGCTGAGCGTGAAGGTCATGGAGCCGCAGTTCGAGGGCCAGACGAAGACCAAGCTGGGCAACTCGGAGGTGCGGGGCGCGGTGGAGGCGGCCGTGAACGAGCATCTGTCCGCATTCCTGGAGGAGAATCCCAAGTCGGCGAAGGCGCTGATCGAGAAGTCGCTGCAGGCGGCGCGGGCCAGGATGGCCGCACGCAAGGCCCGCGATCTGGCCCGCAAGAAGAGCGGACTGGAGGGTGGGGTGCTGCCCGGCAAGCTGGCCGACTGTTCGATCGCCGACCCGGCGCTCTCCGAGATCTACCTGGTCGAGGGAGACAGCGCGGGGGGTTCGGCGAAGCAGGGGCGCGACCGCTCCTTCCAGGCGATTCTGCCGCTGAAGGGCAAGATCCTCAACGTCGAGAAGGCGCGGATCGACAAGGTCCTCTCCAACGACGAAATCCGGGCCATGGTTACCGCGATCGGCGCCGGGATCCGGGAAGACTTCGACATCGAGAAGGCCCGCTACCACAAGATCATCATCATGACCGACGCCGACGTGGACGGGGCCCACATCCGCACCCTGCTCCTCACCTTCTTCTTCCGCCAGATGCGGCAGCTGATCGATCAGGGGTACATCTACATCGCGCAGCCGCCCCTGTACCGGGTCCACAAGGGGAAGGCGGAGCGCTACGTCTTCAGCGACGCGGAGCGTGACCAGGAAATCAGCAGGCTTTCGAACGGCAAGGACGGCAAGGGGATCTCGATCCAGCGCTACAAGGGTCTGGGCGAGATGAACCCCGAGCAGCTCTGGAAGACGACGATGGATCCCGACGCGCGCACCATCCTCCGGGTGACGGTGGAGAGCGCTGTCGAAGCGGACCGCATCTTCTCGAGGCTGATGGGGGACGAGGTGGAGCCGCGCCGCCGGTTCATCGAGGAAAACGCGAGGTACGTGCGCAATCTGGACGTGTAGGGGGCGACCCAACGCCCATGCATCGCCGCTCGAATGCCGGCTGCCGTCCCGGAGAACGCGCACACGGACGATGACTCGTCCTTCGACCACTGACCGCAAACAGGCGCTGCTCGCCCGGCCGGTGGAGCACATCGACGTGACGTGCTTCGACGGTCGGGCGGTAGTGGACTCGTATCGGAAGGCGGCCTTCCAGGCGCGGAACCTGGCCGAGGCCGCCGACATCTTCGCGGAGATGATCGACGAGCCCCGGTGCGCGGTGATCCTGACCCTCGCCGGGTCGCTCGTGTCTGCCGGCCTCAAGGAGGCGCTGATCACCCTGGTCGAGTGCGACATGATCGACGTGATCGTCGCGACGGGGGCGGTCGTGGTCGATCAGGATTTCTTCGAGGCGCTGGGCTTCCGCCACTACATGGCGCCGAGATCGCCCGACGCGCCTGCCGCGCACGACGAGGAACTGCGAGCGCTGGGGATCGACCGCATATACGATACGTATGTGGACGAATCGGAACTTCAGCGCTGCGACCGGGTGGTGGGCCGGATCTTCGATGGACTGGAGGCGCGCCCGTGGTCGAGCCGTGAGCTGATGCGGGAGCTGGGCGCGTACCTGGAGCGCCACCGCGGTGACGCCCGGTCGATCGTGCTGGCCGCGTACCGGAAAGAGGTGCCGGTCTTCGTGCCGGCGCTGAGCGACTCCTCGGCGGGGTTCGGCATGGTCGCGCACCGGGCCAGGGCGGGGGGCGCGGGTCTTCCCCACATCGCCTTCGATTCCGGGAAGGACTTCCACGAGCTGGCGCAGATCAAGCTTGCGGCGGAGGAGACGGGGCTTCTGATGGTGGGCGGCGGCGTGCCCAAGAACTTTGCCCAGGACTCGGTGGTCGCGGCGCAAATGCTCGCGGACGCGGAAGAGGAAGTGCCGATGCACGGGTACGCCGTGCAGCTGACGGTGGCGGATGCCCGGGACGGCGGCCTGTCGGGGTCGACGCTCCGTGAGGCCACGACCTGGGGCAAGGTGGCGACGAGTCGCGAGCGGATGGTCTACGGCGAAGCCACGCTGACGTTGCCGCTCCTGGTGAGCGACGCGTACCACAGAGGCGAATGGAGGAAGCGGGCGGGGATGCGGCTGGGGTCGATCTTCGGCGAGGCGCCCGCCCGGGTGGGCACCGCTTGACGCAGCTCGACCTGGAATTCGACGAGGAGCGCCGGAGGGAGCGGACGCCGGGGAAGGGTGGGGCGGCGGGCCGGGGGGGCGCGTGCGTCCTGGTCGAGGAGTTGGCGCGGATCGCGCGGGAGACCGGTCGGGAGCGCAAGGTCCTTGTGGCGCGGACGCGGGGCGAGGGGAGGGAGCTTCTGCGCCAGGTGGTGCTGACGGGACAGTCCTGGGCCGGGTTCGAGGTCACGACGGTGCGCCCGCTGGCGATGAAGTGCGCGGCGGACCGGTTGGCCCGGGACGGGACGAGGGTCGTGGACGCCTTCGACGAGCAGGCCCTGATCGAGGAGGCGATCGACCGGGTGATGACGGGTGGCGCGGGGGGCCAGCTGCGTTCGCGGTTTGCCGGGCTCGCCGAAAAGGTCGGATTCCGGGATGCCGTGCGCAACTCGGTGGTGACGCTTCGGCTCGCGGGAATTCGTGCGACCGCGCTGCGGGATGGCCGGGCCGGGGCGTCGAGGCGCCAGATCCTGCTCACCGCGGTGGTCGAGCGCCTCGAGGCGCTGCTGGACGCCAGAAACCTGGCCGACACGGCGGTGGTGCTGGAGACGGCCGTCCGGGTCGTCGGCGCGGCTCCCGCAGAGGCCGGCAGCCCTGCCGGTGTCCCCGTCTTTCTCGTTCCCGGGCTGACCGATCGAGGGCTTGCGGGACGGTTCGTCCGCACCCTCGAGCGGCACGGCGCCACCATCCTCAAAACCGATCCCGTGATCGGCCTGGCGCTACCCCGCGGCATCCTGTGGGACGCCGATCTGCCGGCGAGCGCGGGCAGCTATCTGCACGCGGTCGCGCAGTGGGGTGAACGGGACGAGTCCGGCGGCGCTCAGGACGGACCATCGCAACCGCCGGATCCGGATCGACCGCCCCGCCGGGCGCGCCCGCGCATCGACCTGTTCGCGGCCGGCTCCGTCCACGACGAACTGCGCGGCGTGCTCCGCAGGGTGATCGATATGGGCGCCCGCTGGGACGAGGTGGAGATCGTCGCCTCCGATCCGGCGATGTACGGCTCCGCGCTCCACGCACTGGCGGATTCCATGGGAGTCCCCGTCACCTTCGCCGTCGGCCTTCCGGTCGAGCGTACCCGGCCCGGGAGGGTCGTGGCCACCTACTTCAAGTGGATCGAGAGCGGCTTCCAGGAGTCGGTGTTCCGCGCGCTGGTGGAGGCCGGCGACGTGAGCCCTCCCGCCCCTGGCGACCGAATCGCGGGCCCCCGGCTGGCGCGGACGCTGAGGGGCCTGAGAATCGGCTGGGGCAGGGACCGCTACACGGGCAGGATCGAGTCGGCGTTGCGCGCACTCCCGGCGATGGAATCCGGACGGTACGAGGACGACGAGAGGTATGAACGACGCAAGAAGCGTAGGAAAAATGACTTACGCGCTTTGAAGTCCCTCGTGGGATCGGTGCTGGACGCGACCCCTGAAGTCCGCGCAACAAAAAACGTTGCGCGCGGCACCTCGCCGGGCGGGGTTGCCGCAGGCGCATCGGGGGCCGGGAAGGCCGGGCGCGCCTCGCAGGCCGAGGGTGCCACTGGCACCTCGCCGGCCGAAGTCGCCACCGGCGTGAAGAGCCTGCTCGCGCGCGTGACCGATGGAACCGACACGGACGATACCGCACGCGAGCGCCTGGTGCGGATCCTCGACCGGATCGAGGCCACCCTGACCCGGCGCACGGACTTCCCGTCGGCTGCGGCCATCGTGAAGTCGTTGCTGGAGATCCGGATCCCGGCACCGAGAACCGAGGGCACCGCTCCCTGGAGCTCAGCCGCGGGCCACCTCTACCTGACCGACCTCAAGCACGGGGGGGCCGCGGGGCGTCCGCTCACGTTCATCGTGGGGCTGGACTCGACGCACTTCCCGGGCTCGACCATCGAGGACCCTCTTCTGCTTGACCGGGAACGTTTGCGCCTCGGGCAGAACGAGCTCGCCTTCGCCGGCGAGCGTGCCGCGGAGGCGCGCTTCAACCTCGCCCAGCTGGTGGCGCGCCTCCGGGGCACCCTGGTGCTGAGCTACGCCCGGTGGGATCCGGCGGAGGCTCGGGCGCTGTCCCCCGCCCCCGAGCTGTTGCAGGCGCTTCGGCTCATGGCGGGTGACCGGACGCTCACCTTCGAAGACCTTGACCGGCACCTCGGCGTGACCGAGTCCCGTCTCCCGCGTGCGGACCTGCCAGCGGATCTGGATGCGTGCGACGTGTGGCTGCGCTCGCTCGCCACCAGCGACGGCAGACTGCGCGACGGCGTGCACGCGGTGGGCTTGGCGTACCCGCGCCTCGGGCTGGGGCTCGCCGCCGCCGCCGCCCTGCAGCGCGATGCCGCGAACGTTCACACCGGCATCATCGGGGAACGGGACCCGCCGTTCTCCTACCAGGATCTGCGCGGCCGCATCCTGTCGGCGAGCCGCCTCGAAAGCCTGGGCGCCTGCCCCCGGCGCTTCCTCTTTGCCAACGTCCTTCGGGTCTCGACACCCAACGACCCGGAGTTCGACCCTCACCGCTGGCTCGACGCGCTGCAGCGGGGGAGCCTCCTCCACGACGTATTCGAGCATACACTGCGACAGGCTCGCGACCAGGGAATCGAGCCCGGCTCCGACGCCTTTCTGGCGCTCGCACTGGAGCGGGCTCATCGCGAAATCGCCAGGATGACGAGGCGGGTCCCGGCACCGAGCCCGGTTGTGCGGAACATCGAGACCACGGGCCTGCGGGAGGACGTCCATTCCTTCGTGGAGATGATCCGGGGTGCATCGCCCCCCTGGACCGCGCTCGAGATGGAATTCGGGATGGACGAAGTGGGCGTGGGAATCCCCGCCGGGGATGGTGCGCCGGTCCTCGTACGGGGCCGCATCGATCGCGTGGACGACCATGGGTCGCACCTGCGGGTGGTGGACTACAAGACGGGAAGCGACTACGGCCACGACAAGAAGTCGGGTGTGTACCGGGGCGGCCGCCGTCTTCAGCACGCGCTCTACACGGCTGCGGCGGCCGCGGTGCAGGGCAGACCCGTCGACTGCATGGAGTATCACTTCCCCACGCGCCGGGGCGAAAACCGTGTTCGTCGGTACCCGGTGTCGGATCTCCAGCACGGCGGCGCCCTCGTCGCCACGATGCTCGAGGGCGCGGCCGCGGGCTGGTTCCCCGCCACCGACACCGCCGACGACTGCCGCTACTGCGACTATCAGGAGGTGTGCGGCGTGAGGGTGGACAAGCAGGGCAGACCGTCGTGCCGCCACGCGGAGTGGACGGAGAGGAACCTGGACGACGCGCCCGAGCTGGCGGCGCTGCGGCGCGCCCGCAACTGGGAAGACGAGGAGCCGCTGACGTGAGCGACACCGGACGGCGCCCGCCCGACCAGTCCGAACGGGACCGCATCTCCGGGGACCTGGACCGCAACCTCCTCGTCGAGGCCGGGGCGGGCTCCGGGAAGACGAGATCGCTGGTGGACCGGATGGTCGCGCTGGTCGGCACCGGGACGTGCACCGTCGATCAGATCGGCGCGGTGACCTTCACGCGCAAGGCCGCCGCGGAGCTGCGCCAGCGCTTCCAGGTCAGCCTTGAGAAGGCGCTCGCCCGCACGCCGCCCGAGGACCCGCGCTGCGAGAGGCTGGAAGACGCGATCCGCGATCTCGACCGGGCCTTCCTGGGCACGATCCACGCCTTCTGCGCCAAGCTGCTCCGCGAGCGGCCCCTGGAAGCCGGCCTCGATCCGGGCTTCCGCGAGGTGCAGGAGACCGAAGCGGTCAGGATGAAGCGCACCTTCTGGCTGGACTTCCTCGAGCGGCTCGGGTCGGATGGGGACCCCGACCTTGAGGAGCTGGCGCGGCTGGGAATCGAACCGGACCTGCTGCAGCCCCTCTTCGACGAGCTCGTCGAGAACCCGGATGTGGATTTCGGCTTCCAGCCCGTGCCTCCGCCGGACGATGAGGAGATCCGGGCGGTGCGCGCCGGCTTCAACGAACTCCTGAACCGGGCCGAGCGGATGATGCGGAACCGGGAGCCTCCAGCCGGCTGGGATGCCTTGGGCAAGCGCGTGCGGACGCTGCTCTACTGGCGCCGCGCGCTTGGCTGGAGCAACCGCACCGCCTTCTTCGACGCGCTCGCCAGGGTTCACCTGAAGAAGGGCGGGGTGACGCAGTACAAGTGGGCCGACACTCCGTTGGGGAAGGCTGACGCCAAAGCGCTGGGGAAGGCGTTCGAAAGGTTTGCCGAGGCCGGTAGCCGGGCGGATGAGCTGCTGAGGTCGTGGTGGGCCTACCGGTACCCCGTCGCGATGCGGGTGGCCAGGCGCGCGGCCCGCGCCTTCGCGCGGCAGCGCAAGGATCGCGGCGAGATCAACTTCCAGGACCTGCTGGTACTGACCGCGGCGCTGCTCCGGGACGAGCCCGGCGCCCGCCGGGACCTCGGGAAGCGGTACCGGCGCGTCCTCGTGGACGAGTTCCAGGACACCGACCCGCTCCAGGCCGAGATCCTGCTCCTCCTGACCAGCGACCCGGAGGGCGGAGCCGACTGGCGGGAGGTCGTTCCCCGGCCGGGCGCCCTCTTCGTGGTCGGGGATCCGAAGCAGAGCATCTACCGCTTCAGGCGGGCGGACATCGCGCTCTACGAATTCGTCAAGAATCGCTTTGAAGCCTTCGGCGACGTACTGCTGCTGGCGGCCAACTTCCGTTCCCTGGACGCCATCGAGGCGCTGGTGAAGGGTGTGTTCGACCGCGAAGACCGCTTCGCGCGTGATGACAGCGACCGCCAGGCCGCCTTCGCGCCACTGCTTGTTCAGCCCTGGGTGAGGGGTGACGGAGAGGGCGGTCCCGGACTGCTGGCGGTCTACGAGGTGGTGGGCAGGACCCAGGCCGAGGCGGCGCACGACGACGCCGAGCGGATCGCGACGGAGATCGCGCGGCGTGTGGCTGCCGGTGAGCGCGGTCCTGGGGATTTCATGGTGCTGACTCGGACGCGCAAGCACCTCGGGGTCTACGCGCGGGCCCTGGAGGACCGCAACCTTCCCGTCGAGGTGTCGGGTGCGGGGGTGGGCTTCGAGGACGAACTCGGGGCGCTCCTGCTGCTGTTCCGGTGCCTCGCCGACCCGGCCCACGAGGTGCGCGTCCTCGGGGTGCTCTCGGGGCCGCTGTTCGGGATCACGCTTGACCGGCTCGTGGAGTTCCGGGACGGCGGGGGGAGTTTTTGCGCTAACCGGCCCGCGGACGGCGACGGCGAGGTGGCAGAGGCGCTGAATGTACTGCACGGGTGGTGGAAGCGGGCGCGCCGGGAGCCCGCGGACCTGACCGCCGAGCGACTGGTGGCCGAGACGGGCCTCTTTCCGCTGGCCGCGGCGGGCAAGCTGGGACAGCTCCGCGCCGGGGCGCTGGTCTACCTGCTCAATGCCGTGCGGGGCAGGGCGCTCGAGGGCGACACCTCGATCGCCGGGGCCGTGGATGCCCTGGAGACGGCGCTGGAATGGGAGGACGCGGAAGCCCCGCTGGTGCCGGAACGTCCGAACTGCGTCAGGATCATGAACCTTCACCGGGCCAAGGGGCTGGAGGCGAAGGTGGTGTTCCTGGCGGCGCCCTTCCCGGAGCCGCAGTGGGCGCCCGACAAGCGCGTGGCCCGCGACGAGGAGGGTATGGCCCGCGGGACCATGCCCATCGTGGTGAAGCGAGGGTGGAGCCGGGAGGTAATCGCGCAGCCTCCCACCTGGGAGACCGATCAGGAGATCGAGGCCGCCTTCGAGAAGGCGGAGAAGGTTCGCCTGCTCTATGTGGCGGCGACGCGGGCCCGGGATGAGTTGTGGGTCGCGCGGTGGGTGGGGAGACGGGGTGGGAAGGTGTCGGCCTGGGAGCCGATCGAGTCGTGGGTGATCGCCCAGGCCGGGCAAGGGGAGGAGGCGGGGACGCCGGGCATTGCCGGGGTGGCCGCCCTGCCGCGCGAGGATCCTCCCGCGCCGGATGTGCTGGATCCCGGGACGGATCTGGCGGGGCCCATGGCGGCAGTGGCCGAGGCGGCCGGTCGCACCCGCGAGCCCACATACCGGCTGGACACGGTGACCGCGCGGGCGAAGGGGGAGGCCGGAGCGAGCGGCGCCTCTGTCCACGCCGACGCCTTCCCGGCACCCCCTCTTCGCCCCGCCACGGGCGGTTTCGAATGGGGCAGTGTGGTCCACGCCGTACTCGCGGCGGCCGGCGAGGGCGCGCACGGCGATGCGCTCACCCAGCTGGCGCGTGACCTGCTCGTCGAGTTCGAGCGCCCGGTGGACTCCGCCGGTGCGCCCACCGAACTGGAAGCACTCATCGCCCTGGTGGAATCGGTGCGCGGTTCGGCGATATGGAGCCGGGCCATGGGGGCCGGCGAGCGCCACACCGAGGTGCCCTTCGCCGTGAACGTGGGCGCGGGGCCCGGGCGCGGGGAGGTGATCGAGGGTGTCATCGACCTGGTCTTCCGGGAGGGGGATCGGTGGGTGGTGGCCGACTACAAGACGGACGGCGGAGACGATCCGGGATTCAAGGACAGGATCGGGCAGTACCGCGCTCAGGTCGATCTTTACGCGGAATGCTGGGAGCAGCTCACGGGTGAAGAGGTTGCCGAACGGGTGCTCCTGTTCACGTCGCAGGGGCGGACGGAGTCGTGGTAGACTGGCGGACGAGCCCCGATCGCCCGAGCCCCGATCGCCCGAAAATATGTGACTCAACTCAACCGAAAGGCTGGCAATGAAGCTCACGAGGATGTTTCTGGCAATGACCATCGCGGCGACGCTCGCCGCGGTCGACTCCGCCTCGCTGCAGTCGCAGGAGAACCAGCTGCCGTTCCCGGAGGGCGCCGCGAGGCTTTCGGCTTCTTCGTAGGCGGTTCGGATCTGCAGGGGCCGAACCAGCGCTACACCTACTTCCTCGTGCGCGAAGGCGGGGAGTTCCTGGTCAAGACCCGCTCCGGCACCGAGACCGGTCTGGTGCACGACTGGACGGCGCACGCCGCGATCATGTCCTACGCCGCCAAGCCGGCAGATGCCAGCACCGCGAAGAACGTCCTGGTCCTGGAGGCGGAGGGCGACCAGCTGCGCTTCTCGATCAACGGCGAGCAGGCCTGGAGCGGATCGCGTCAGGGCGTGGAGACGGAAGGGGTATTCGGCCTGCGGATCAACCACGGCCTCGACATTCATGTGACCACGATCACGCGGGGCCCCGCAGGTTAGCGCGGAGATTAAGCCAAGAATTGCTAAGCTAAGAATTGCTAAGCTAAGAAAAGCTAGCTAATGCCGGCTCAGCTGGTCGGCCTCAGAAGTCGAGCCAGAAGCTGGCCTTCGCCAGCAGCACGTTGCGCATGGGGTCGGAGAAGAGGCGCTGGAGGTCGCCGACGCCGTCGAAGGCGGGATCGCTGATCCGGTCCGAGCGGTCCTGAGCCCAAACCAGGAAGAAAGTCGAACCGGGAACGTACTCCCAGCGCAGCACCACGTTGCTCCTGAACGATCGTAGACGGAAGTCGGGGTTGAAGATGCGGATGGTCCGCGCCGCGCCTGCGCCGTCGGCGTCGACCGAGTAGTAGTCGCCGGTCTGCTCGATGGTGGACTCGCCCTCCCCATAGTGCAGGAAGCTGTAGGTCCGGGGCGCCTCAAGGGCCGCGAAGCCCTCGTAGTCGCCGGTGGATACGAACGGTTGCGCGTACACCTGCAGCGTCAGCCTGGGCGTGAGCGCCAGATCCGTGCGGAGCGTGACGTTGATCGACGACCGCCTCAGCTCCGCGAAGAGGTAGCGGCGCCCGAAGGTGGCATCGGCGGCCGCGTCGGTGGACTGCGTGACGAAGAAAGCGGGTGCCATGCTGCGGCTGTAGCGGGGACGCACGCTCCAGCTGAACCAACCGTCCCCCCGGCCCGACAGCGACGGAGCCAGGGTCACCGACCAGGCTCCCTCCGGATCCCCTCCGTAGGTGACCGACATCCCTCCGGAGATCCGTTGCCGCCTGTCACTGCTCACGGTCAGGGTTCCGCCCCAGCTACTGGGGTCGAGCATGGTCGGCCCTCCGCGAGTGCTGCGGTGGTTCATGGTCTCGAACCGGTAGCGCGCGTCGAGACGCAGGTAGTGGAAGCCGACGGTCTGCCCGGTCGCGTTGAGGTTGAGCCCGCGCTGGTAGATGAGGTTGCCGAAGTTGCGCCGCTCCGACCCCGACAGCGTGATGCTGCCGGAACGGAACAGCCGGCCCGGACGCACCCAGCGCCGCGTCCCTCTGCCCGTAAGCGCGTAGGTGTCCGCGACGGTCTGGTAGCCGGCATCGTTCATATCGAAGCCGGGTGAGATCACGCTGCCCTCCATTCCGAAGAGCCATTCGCCCGCCACCTTGTTGAACGAAAGCTCACCTGCGTAACCCCCCAGTTCGGTGAGATCGGGATCCAGGGTGAGGTAGTCCTGGTCGGGGCGCTGGAAGTAGCGCACCGACGAGTACTGCGCCCGCAGCATCGCCTCGGGGCTCCCGCTGATGTACGAGCCACCCGCCCAGCCCTGCAGCCGGTAGGTCCGGTTGGACAAGTGGTGCAGAAAGTCGACGCCACCGGTATAGGCCCGGTTGCGAAGCCGCTGGAACGCCTCCGCGTCCAGGTCGCGTTCGACGCCGGTCGCGATCGCGCCGATGTAGCTGTCGCCGCTCCGCAGATCCCGGCGCACGCGCAGCGCGGTGATGTTGGAGAGGGGGTCCACGGGCGCCTCGGTGAACGGGGAGCCGTCGCCCTGTGCAACCCGCGCCATCTCCCTCTGGGTGGTCGCGTTCACGAGGCCGATGACCCAGCCCGACTCGGTTCGTCCCGACACCTTGGCTGCGCCCAGAATGGTGGACGCGGTGGGCTGGTCCACGAAGGTCCCCTGGCCGTACGCGGAGACGGCGGGGCGCTGCCCGATCCGCCGCGAGTAGAAGAAGCGCTGTCTGTCCAGGCCGCCGAAGCCGTAGAGCCCCGACCCTTCAACGAAGAACGGGCGGCGTTCCTGCAGGAACGTCTCGTAGGCCGAGAGGTTCACGACCTCCGGGTCGGCCTCCACCTGGCCGAAGTCCGGGTTGACGGTGGCGTCGAGCGTCAGGCCGCTGGTGAGGCCGTACTTGAGATCGAGGCCCGCCGAGCCGCTGATCACCGAGCCGTCGTCGAAGGGGCTCAGCGGATTGGCCCGCTGGTCGTAGGAAGCGCGGGTCACCGCGTAGGGCAGGATCTCGACCCGGCCCGGGCGGCGCACGTCCTCGAGCCCGACCAGGTGCCCGAACCGGGACGCCCAGCCGCTCACCGTCGGCGGGTTCCAGTTCCACTCGACTCCTTCGCCCGCATGGAGGATGTCGCGCCGGAAGTTGATGCCCCAGACCTGCCGCTCGCCCTCCCGGAAGCGCAGCTGGGAGAACGGGATGCGCATCTCCGCGACCCACCCGAGCGAATCGACCTCGGTGGCCACCTCCCACACCGGATCCCAGCCGGAGTCGGCCCCGCGCGGACTGTCGTTGGGGGCCGCCATGTCGTTGCGTCCGCCCGCCGGCGTCACGCCGAAGACGAAGACCGTGCGGTGGTCGTGGTAGGAGTCGATCTGAACCTGGAACTGATCGTTCTGCTGCATGAAGGAGTCGCGCCGGCCCCTCCGCCGCGAAATCGTCGTGGGGTCGCGCGTGTACATGCGTGCACCGATGTACAGTGCATCACTCGTGTACGCCACCCGCACCTCGGTGCGTTCGGAGGCGGGAAGCCCGTCGCCGGGCCGGTCGCGGCGGAAGTCGGTGGCGGGCGTGGCCATCCGCCACACGGGATCGTCGAGGCGGCCGTCCAGAATCGGGGCGGGACTCGCGCGCACGGCCGCCACCACGGCAGGTGCGCCGCCCCGGTGGGCCAGGCCGGAATCGGCGGCGGTCGGAGCGGCGGCCGCCGGGCCCACGGGGTGCGTGGGGGCGGCGGCCTGGAAGACGAGGAGTGCGGTTGCGAGCGTCATGCTAGGCGTCCGTGGAAATGCCCGCGCCGGCCGGGCGCGACTTCCGGCGAGTGGGGATCGTGATTGCCAGCCATCCAAGAAGGGCGAAGAAGTGGGATGTGTAGAAACGCCACCAGAAGGTCAGGGCGCCCAGCTTTTCACGCGGCAAGTGGTCTCCGAGTATCTCCGCGAAGCCGGTCTCGATCACGCCAGCGCCTGCGGGCGCCGGGATCAAGGCACCACCGTACAGCAGGAAGAAAGCCCCCCCGACCAGTTCCGGCAAGTTTTCGGCCGAGACATGCGAGCCGGCCAGTGCGGGCAGCGTCACAAGGCGTGCCCCGACATGCCCTACCGTGGCCAAAGCGAGGAGCAGAACAGACACCCGGCTCATTCGTCGCAGGGCGCTCGCGGCCTGTCGGAAATCGGCAGCGATTGTCACGACTCGCTCCCATCGCGGGCCGGTCACACCGAGCCGCTGCAGCAGTCGGGGCGCGGAAGAGTCCCGGGAGGGCGCGAGCCGCACCGCCAGGCCGACGAGCGTCAGCGACATCGCGGACCACAGAAGAGCGCCAAGGATCCAGGTCAGCGGGGCGCCGAGAGTAAGGACCATGATCGCCCCGCAGACGGGTAGCAGTACGGCCTCCGACACCGCTTCGCCGACGAGAAGAGCGCCGATGTGGCCCCCGCGAATGCCATACCGCGAGAGGATGAGGGCCTTGGCCGGATCCGACCCGGAGCGCATCGGGGTGATCGCCGCGCCGCCGTCTCCCGCCAGCTGCGCCATGGAGGCGCGCATGAGCGGGATGGTGGCCCCCATCACCGCGCCCAGTACCACGAAGCGCGCACCGCGCAGGAGGACCTCCAGCACCATCGCCCCGAGAGCCGCCATGTGGTTTCCCACGGGAATGACGAACAGCGCTTCCGGCCCGCCACTCTTGCGCAGCACGAAGACGGTCGCGACCGCGACTCCCGTCAGGCTGAGTGCGACGAAGAGGCGCCGGATCAAGACTTCCCACCAGCCGTGACCAGCTGGTTGTACACGTCCAGCAGCCGATTGCAGGTCACGGACCAGTCCAGCGTCCGCTCGGCGTGGGCACGCGCCCGGGCCCTGGCATCGGACCCGATGTGACGCCGCATGGCCTTCATGCCGCGCGCCACGTCCTCCGGGTCTCCGTGTCGGTACAGCTCGCTGGCTTCCGAGCCCTCGATCCGGTCGGGCCCGGCCCCTCGCGCGACGCACAGGACCGGCAGGCCGCACGCCAGCGCCTCACCGATCGAGAGGCCAAAGGTCTCGCCCGGGCCCGGCGCCACGTAATAGTCGGCGGCGTTGTACATCCGCACGAGTTCCTCCCGGTCGGAAACGTACGGCAGCAGAATGACGCGGCCGCCGTCTCTCGCCCTTCCCAGGATGCTGGTGCGGATATTGCCATCGCCCACCAGGTACAGGTCGGGTTGCTCATCGCGGGGCAGGAGCGCGTGGCCGTCGAGCAGGACATCCAGGCGCTTTTCGGGGCACAGTCGTCCAACGTAGAGCGCCACCGGCGCGCCGTTGCGAGGCAGGAGCGGGTGCTCGCCGGCGTCCCGCATTGGGCGGAACGTCTCCAGATCCACCCCCAGGGGGACTTCGTGCACGCACTTCACGCCGAATGAGCGCAGTTCCCGGGCCACGCCGGGAGACGCGCACACGGTCGCGTCGAAGCGGTTGTAGATGGACCGGACCGCCCGCCGGGCCGTCATCCGCAGGACGACCCGGAGGGGACTCAGCACCGCGTGGTCCACGAAGGGCTCGGCGAAGGTCCTGACCAGGTCGGCGTGGTAGAAGCCTACCACGGGGACGCGCCGCCCACGCAGCGCGAGCCGCACCAGAAACGGATCCGCAAACGGGCTGCCGACCTCGATCACGGAGGGGTTCACGGCGTCGAACACGTCGCCGAGTGCACGCCAGTCGACCAGCTGGCGGTACGCCGGGGCGAAAGGGAGCACCGGGCTGCGAATGCTGGCGAGCGTGGCGCCTTCCCACTCGTCCATCCGGGTGGTTTCTCCCGGTACCACGATCGTATGGCGGATCCCCGGTCTTCGCAGCCCTCGCGCCTTTGCGGTCAGGTATGTGCGAACCCCCCCCGAGGCCGTTTCGGAGAAGAAGGAGGTGACGTCGACCACCGAGAGCTCATCGGAAGCGGGTACAGTTCGCTTTCCGTTTGCGGGGGGGGCACTTCGAGCGACGTTCACCATCCAGACCGGGTCTCTTGCAGTTCCACAACCCGCAGCGCGGGGCCGTGAGGCGGTTCCTGCGAGCGGCCAGCCAACATAAGCCGAAGGCTCAGGCCGAGCAATGGATGGAGGGCGGTTGAGGGGCTGGCCCGGCTCGCTTGGCGGAGCTATTAACACTGCCATGTTCTTGCCGATCCGGTTCGCACCGTGCGCGCTTGCCGCCGCACTTGTCATCGCGGGATGCTCGGATGCGCCGCGCGAACCTTCGCCCGGCCCGGCCGGCTTCATTGTCCGTGAGGCGCCGGTCGAGTTCACCGAGGTGGGCGACAGCATCGTCCCCGCGCCCGATATCGAGGCGCTGATCGCGCCGTACCGGGTGCAGTTGGAGGACCAGCTGGCCGAGGTGCTGGGTCACGCGACGGGCCGGTTCGTGAAGGACGATCCCGAGGGGGCTCTCGACAACCTCGTGGCGGACGCGCTGCTGGAGGTGGCCAGGGAGCTGGCAAGCGACACCGTGCACGCGGCGCTCATCAATGAGGGTGGGCTCCGGGTCCCGATCGCGGCTGGCCCGATTCTGATGCGCCACGCCTACGAACTCCTTCCCTTCGAGAACTACATCACTGTGCTCACCCTCACCGGGGCCCAGATGGAGCGGTTGGCCGATGAGATCGCCGCGGCGAACGGCGAGCCGATCGCCGGATGGACCATGGAGCTGGACGGCGACGACGCGGTGCGCGTCCTCGTGGGGGGCGAGCGGATCGATCCGGCGCGCACCTATCGCGTGGCCACGGTGGACTACCTGGTCAACGGCGGCGGAACGTGGACCGTGCTGTGGGAGGCGGGCCCCGGCGCGCGCGAGGATCTGGACATCCTGATTCGGGACGCTTTCGTCACCTACGTGCGAGCACACGGTACCGTCAGCCCCCGGCTGGACGGCCGCATACACGCGGCCCCCGGGACGGCCCGGCCCCCGTCTCCGGCTTCTGCCGCACGCGAACGGAGAGACAGATGAAGCGGAGAGATTTTATGCGCGCACTGGGACTTGGCGCCGCGGCCGGCCTGGTCAGCCCGGAACCGCTGTTCGCGCGCGTCACGACGCTCCCACACCCCCCCCTCGGCCCCCTCATCAGCGACTCCGTTCATCTCGCGGTGCTACACACGAATGATACGCACTCCCGCATGGATCCCTTCCCGATGGACGGCGGCCCCTTCGAGGGGCTCGGCGGCGCGGCGCGGCGGGCCACCCTGATCCGTCGCGTCCGCAAGGCGAACGAGCATGTGCTGCTCCTCGACTCCGGTGACATCTTCCAGGGCACACCCTACTTCAACTTCTTTGGCGGCGAACTCGAATTCCGCGCAATGACTGCCATGGGGTACGATGTCGCGACGCTGGGCAACCACGACTTCGACAACGGGGTGGACGGCCTGGTGGCGATGCTGCCAGAGGCCGGCTTCGAGTTCGTGTCAGCCAACTACGACGTGAGCCGATCGGCGCTGGCCAGTCACGTCGAGCCGTATACGGTACGTGAATTCGGTGGTGTCAAGGTGGGGATCTTCGGTCTCGGCATCGCCTTCGAAAAGCTGGTGTTGGCGAGCCTGCACGAAGGCGTTGTCTACACCGATCCCATTGCCGCGGCTCGCGCAACCTGCAGGGAGCTTCGCGGCCTCGGCTGTTCCCTGATCATCTGTCTGTCCCACCTTGGGTACGAATACGGCGACACGGACCGCCCCAGCGACCAGACCCTGGCGGTGGCGGCGCCCGAAATCGACCTGATTCTGGGCGGGCACACGCACACGTTCCTCGACGAGGCCGATGTGTACGATCAGGGAGCCTCGGGTTTCACCGTGGTGAACCAGGTGGGGTGGGGGGGCATGCGCCTGGGGCGTGTGGACGTCACCTTCGACGCGGGTGCCCAGACTTCCGGATGGGCGAGCGCGGGGTACGGCATCGACGCGCGCCTGGACGGATAGCAACCCGCCGAAACGGGTGGGTATAATGCGAACCACCCCGCGCACCGGGGGGCGCGCGGGGTGGGGTTCGGGTCTACGCGGGGGCTCTTCGCCAGCGTCCTCGCTTCGTGGGGGGTAGGGCTATCCCTCGGAACCGAGTGCGGAGTTGGTCATGACCACGGCTCCGCCCGCGATGCCGTATACAACGGCGCCAGCGACGATCGCGCCGACGAGGGACATGACATCGAACCCTTCCATCATGCCCATGAAGCTGGAACCCAACCCCATGAGGACGCCGATCGTTGCACCTGCCTTGGCACCAGCGGCGGGATCGCCGGCCCCCTTCCAGCCGAGCACCACGGCGAGGACAGCGCCAGCGAAGATGCTGCCCACGATGGACTGCCAGGCCCAGTCGCCGCCGAAGTTCATGGCGAAGAAATCGCCTGGTACCATGCCAACAAGCCAGTTGACAACGAGCATGGCGAGACCCGCGACGACCGATGCGATAATGCAGTTCTTGTCCACAGTGTTCTCCTTTGAGGAGTGGACGGGTGGGGGATGAGCGGGGCAAAAGTGGGAAAAAACTGTATGTCGCGCAAGGGGGGGGCGAGTATTTATGTGCCAAAATCGCTCAAAATAGAGAAAATTGGGGACTCGGCGCAGGGGTAACACCCCCAACTGGACGGAATCAATCCCCGTATACGAAGCGTTCGACCTCTCCGTGAATGCGTTCGACGGTCGCTGCCGAAGGCGGTTGCGTCACCCGCGAGACCACGATCGTCACCAGGAAGTTCGCCGAGATCGACCAGAGCGCCTCGTGAATGCCCCAGGGCCGCGGGAACGCGATCTGGGTCAGAAAGAGCGTGACCAGGCCGGCGCAGATGCCGGCGATCACGCCCGGCGCGGTCGTGATGCGCCGCCCCGGATAGCAGACGCCCAGTATGGCCGGCATAAGCTGCAGCGACCCCACCCCGGACAGCGTGACCAGCGTCACCAGGAAATCGAAGTTGTTGATCGTGAGGATCCAACCCACCACGAGCAGCCCCACAACCACCCAGCGACCGAACGCCACGTAATGCCTGTCGCTTCGCCCCCGGCCGATGTAGCGCTGGTACACGTCCCGGGTGAGCACGGTCATGTTGGAGTGCAGGATCGAGTCCAGTGTGGACATCGCGGCGGCGGTCGCCCCGGCCAGGATCAGCCCGGTCAGCCAGGCGGGGGCGTACCTGACCAGCAGCTCCGGGAAGATGCGGTCGGGGTTAGCCAGATCAGGCAGAAGGAGCGCCCCGCCCAGCCCGACGAAGGCCGCCGGGATGAACAGCGTCATCAGGTAGAGCGGTGTGGTGGCCCCCAGCAGCTTCAGCGTGCGGCTGGAGGCCGCGGTGAAGTAGCGGATCATCATGTGCGGCTGGAAGATGATCCCGAAGGAGAGCGCGATGGTCATTCCAACCCAGATCCCGGGAGTGAAGAACCCCTCCGGGCCGGGCAGGCTGAGCAGATCCGGCCGCTCGGCCATCAGGCGGCGCCATAGTTGGACGGGACCCCCGAAGAGCTTGTAGGTGAGGAGCAGGCTCCCTGCCCAGACCGCGACGTACATCCAGATGCCCTGGATCACGTCGGTCCAGTACACCGCCCTCAGCCCCCCGGCCATGAGGTACCCGGCCGCGACGACCAGAAGCAGGCCCGACGCCAGCGCAAACGGTATTCGGTCCCCGGTGGCCACGGAGAGGATGATCCCCAATCCCTGCGCCTGCACCTGGATGTAGAGCAGCGTGAACACCACCGACACGGCGGCCACGATCACGCGAACCGTCTCGTTTTCGTAGAAATCGGCGATCATGTCGGCAGGGGTGATGTAGCCGAACTTCTTCCCGAGCGCCCAGATCCGGGTGCCCAGCGTGAAGGTGATCGCGCCGACCAGCACCGTCCACGTCCCCGCCATCCAGAACCCGATCCCGTGCGTGTAGAAGAACCCGCCGGAGCCGAGGAAGGCGAACGCCGAGTGGAAGGTGGCGACCACGGTCAGGTAGAGCACGAAGAAGCCGGCCTGGCGCCCACAGAGGAAGAAGTCCTCCATGTTCTCCTTGCCCTTCCTGTTGGCCACGATTCCGATGACGATGGTGGCGACCAGGTAGACGAAGATCAGCGTGGTTGAGACGACCCAGGGTTCCATCAGATTTCCTTCCGCAACGCCCAGATGAGCACGGCGATGCCGAGGAAGTACACGGCGAGCAGGTACGCGAAGAGGAATGGCATGCCGAGAATCCGGGGCTCGACGCGGTTCATGAAAACGTGGACGATCGGAGGCTGGGCGAGCAGCATCACGACGAGGAACGCGATGGTCGCGATCCAGCCGGGCCGGGTGCGGGGGAGGTAGTGCGAGCGGCGGACTCTCATGGCGATCTCAGTGAAGTGGCGTTCTCGGGGAAGGCACCCTTCGCGGGGAGGGATACGCGGGCGCGCATGCCGCACCACGTTAGCGTGCGGGGCCGGAGGGCACAAATCGCCCTTGACAGGCCCCCCTTCCTGTAGCGACGATTTAAGATCTTATGAACATGTTCATCCGTACGATTGCGCGTCACCATCACGGCCACCCGAGAGAGGCGGTCGCGTGACGGTGTAGTTTCTGCGAGAGCGAACGGACACCTGAAGCGCCGGCTTCCTCGGAGAGGCCGGCGTTTTTTTTGGGCCGGCCCGTCAACGCGGGGACAGGCCGGAGGAAGGACCAAGAGCGGGAATGGAAGGGAAAGCGAACCCGGGCGCGATCCGCATCGGGCTGCCTAAGGGGCGCATGCAGGAGGGCGTGCTGGCGCTCCTCGAGGATGCCGGCATCAACGTACGCGTGGGTGGGCGGAACTATCGCCCGGTGCTGTCGTGGCCCGGCTTCGAGGCAAAGCTCCTGAAGCCGCAGAACGTGGTGAAGATGCTGGACGCGGGGTCGCGCGACCTGGGCTTCGCGGGAGCGGACTGGGCCCGGGAGCTGGGCGCCAACCTCGTGGAGTTGCTCGACACCGGACTGGACCCGGTAAGCGTGGTCGCGGCCGCTCCCCCGGCGCTGCTGGAAGGCGGAGCCCTGCCCGCGGGCCGCCAGCTCGTGGTCGCGACGGAGTATGTGCGCATCGCCGAGCGCTGGGCGCGCGAGCAGCCCTTCGAGGCGGTTCTGGTGCGGTCCTACGGAGCCACCGAGGTCTTTCCCCCGGAGGACGCCGACCTGATCGTCGACAACACGGCCTCCGGGGCCACGCTGCGCGGCAACGGCCTCGTGATCACCGACACCCTCATGCGCTCCTCCACCCGCCTGTATGCCAGCCAGGCCGCACTGGACGACCCCGCCCGGCGCGGCCCGATCGAGGACCTCGTCCTCCTCCTCGACTCGGTGCTGGAGGCGCGGCGGCGGGTCATGCTGGAGCTGAACGTCTCGGAACGCGACTTCGAGCGCGTCATAGCGATCCTTCCCTGCATGCGCGAGCCCACCGTCTCCCGCCTCCACGGGGAAGACGCCTACGCCGTGCGAGCAGCCGTCCCCAGGGCGGGACTCCCCGCGCTCCTTCTCAAGGTGAAAGCGCGGGGCGGGACCGACCTCGTCGTCTCCGAACCCCAGCAGATCGTGCCATGACGCTCGCCAACCACCCGATGAGAGCAGGAATGCCATGAGCGAGATCATCGACCTGAGCATGAACGAAGGGGGGGCGCCACCGCGCCGGTGCCTCAGGGTGCTGGACCGGATCGGCCCCACGATCCTGTGCAAGTACGCGGATCCGGCGCCGCTGGAAGAGGCGTACGCCGCCTACCTCGCCACCGCGCCCGCCAACGTACTCGCCACGACCGGCGGCGATGATGCGATCGACCGCGTGATGCGGGCATTCCTGGCCCCCGGTCAGGAGATGGTTTTCCCGACCCCCACCTTCGAGATGGTGCCCCGGTGCGCGCGGATGGCCCGCGGAGACCTCGTTCCGGTGGAATACGAGTGGGGGAAGCTCCCGCATGACGAGATCCTCGAAGCGGTGAACGACCGTACGGGACTGGTGGCGGTACTCACCCCCGACAACCCCACCGGGAGGGCCTTCTCCACCCGGTCCCTGCTGCGGCTCGCCGAGGCGCTGCCGCCCCGGGTCACCCTGATGGTCGACCTGGCGTACGCGGAGTTCGCGGACGAAGACCCGACCAGCGACCTCATCGAGGTCCCCCGCGCCGTCATGATTCGCACGCTCTCGAAGGCGTGGGGACTGGCGGGGCTGCGCGTTGGCTTCGCTGTCGGCCCAAGGGAGCGGATCGACATCCTGCGCAGGTTCGGCGGACCCTACCCCCTGACCGGCCCGTCCATCGCGATCGCGCTCGACCGGCTGCGCAACGGGGTCGGCGAGATGCGCGACTTCGTGGAGTTCGTGCGCACCCGGCGCGAACGGCTGGCCGCGGTGATCCGCGCGGTCGGCGGCGCACCCGAACCCTCGCAGACCAACTTCGTTCTTGCGTCCTTCCCGGATGCGCGCTGGATCGTGCGGGGGCTGGCGGCGCAGAACGTCCTGGTGCGCCATTTCGCGCATTTGCCGGAGTACGCGCGCATCACCGTGCCGCGGGACGACATGGAGTTCCGCCGCGTGGCGCGGGCGCTGGAATGTCTGCACCGGCCGGAAGCATTGCTCTTCGACATGGACGGGGTGCTCGCGGACGTGCGGCGGTCGTACCGTGAGGCTATCGCGAGGACCTGCGCCGCGTTCGGGGTGGAGGCCGGGAATGCGGAGATCGGCGCCGCGAAGGCGGCGGGCCACGCGAACGACGACTGGGCCGTGACGCACGCGCTCGTGGCGGCGGGGGGGGTGGGGGCATCCTTCGAGGAAGTGAAGCGGCGTTTCGAGAAGCTCTACCAGGGCGACGATAGCAACCCGGGGCTGCGGCGCCACGAGACCCTGATTCCCGACCCGGCGCTCCTCGAGGACCTGGCCCGGTCGTACCGCCTGGGGATCGTCACGGGCCGGCCGCGCCGCGACGCCGAGCGCTTCCTGCGCGAGCAGGGGGTGCGGGGGCTGTTCAGCGCCGTGGTCTGCCGCGAGGACGGGCCGCTCAAGCCGAACCCGGAGCCGGTCAGGATCGCCCTGGAACTGCTGGAGGCGCGCACCGCGTGGCTGCTGGGTGACACCCCGGACGACGTGCGCGCCGCGGTGGGGGCTGGGGTGGTGCCGGTGGGGGTGGTGCCGGAGGGTGGAGGGGCGGGGGACGACGACGCGGGGGCTGCCGTTTGGGCCGCGCTCGAAGCCGCCGGAGCCGCCCGCATCGTCGAAGCCAACGAAGACTTTGGAGGACTGTTCGATGGATGAACGACCGGAGGGGGCAACCGTCGCAGGAGGCCGATCCGCGCAGGTGTCCCGGGAGACCGGGGAGACGAGCGTCCGGGTGACGATCGATCTCGATGGCGGGCGCCGCCGGAGGGCCGGGGGCAGGGCAGACACCGGCGCGGGCGCCGCGAGCGGTGCGACCCGCGGAGGGAGTCCGCGTGTCCGCGTGAAGACCGGGATCGGGTTCTTCGACCACATGCTGCACGCGCTGGCCTTCCACGCCGGATGGGGACTGGATCTGGTGTGCGAGGGCGACACGGAGGTCGACGACCACCACACCGTCGAGGACACGGGGCTGGCACTCGGAAGCGCGGTGGCCCGCGCGCTGGGACAGGCAAAGGGCGGCATCGTCCGAGGCGGCATCGTCCGATTCGGCCATTGCTACGCCCCGCTGGACGAAGCGCTGGCGCGCGCGGTGGCGGACGTGTCCGGCCGTCCATTCTTCGCCGGCGAGCTCTCGCTCCAGCGGGAACGGGTTGGTGCGCTCTCCTGCGAGATGGTGCCGCACTTCTTCCATTCCTTCGCCCAGGGGGCGGGGCTCACCCTTCACGTGGACGTGATTCGCGGCGCCAACGATCACCACCGCATCGAGGCGGCCTTCAAGGCGGTGGCGCTGGCGCTCAGGGCCGCTCTCGCCCGGAGCGGATCGGGACGCGTGCCCTCGACCAAGGGCGTGCTGTGAGCAGTGCGCCCCCGGTGACGGTCGTGCGCACCAGCACGGCCAACCTGGCCTCGGTGCTGTCCGGCTTCGAGGGTCTCGGCTGCCGTGTGCGCACGACGGCGAGCCCCGAGCGCGTGGCCGGTGCCGAGCGCCTGGTGCTGCCGGGGGTCGGCGCCTTCGCCGCTGCCCAACGAGCCATTGCCTCGCACGGCCTCGAGGATGCGCTCCGCGACCGCATCGAAGCCGGACGCCCGACGCTCGGGATCTGCCTGGGCATGCAGCTCATGGCCCGGGGGAGCGAGGAGGCGCCCGGGGTGCCCGGACTCGGCGTGATCGACGGCATCGTCGAGAGCTACCAGAGCGGGGAGGCGGGCTGGCGAATCCCGCAGATGGGATGGAACCTGGTCGCGCCGGCGGAAGGGTGCGGCATCGTACCGGGCGGCTACGCCTACTTCGCGAATTCGTACCGCCTCACCGACGCCCCCCCGGGCTGGCTGCCGGTCTGGTGCGAGTATGCCGGCCGGTTCCTCGCCGCCGTGGAGCGCGGTGCCGTGGTCGGCTGCCAGTTCCACCCTGAACTGTCGGGCGCGTACGGCAGGGCGCTCCTGACCCGCTGGCTGGAGGCCTGAGCGATGGCGGGGCCGGAAGCGCCCGCGGCCCGAGCGGCCCCGCGGCAAGGAGTAGCGGTGCCCGCCGCCGGAGGAGTGGCCGTGTTGCCCGTCCGCATCATCCCCTGTCTGGATGTCCGGGACGGACGCGTGGTCAAGGGCGTCAGGTTCCGGGGACTGACCGACCAGGGCGATCCGGCGGCGCTCGCCCGCGCCTACGAGGAGCAGGGCGCGGACGAGGTCGTGGTGCTGGACGTCACGGCCACCACCGAGGCGCGGGGGACGAGGCTCGACACCGTGCGCGCGGTTCGGGCGCGGATGTCGGTGCCGCTCACCGTGGGGGGCGGGATCGGCGGGGTCGAGGACGCTGCGGCGCTGCTCGAGGCCGGCGCGGACAAGGTCGCGGTCAACACCGCCGCGCTGAGGCGCCCCGAGCTGCTCTCGGAGCTGGCGGCGCGCTTCGGGTCCCAGTGCGTCGTGGTCTCGATCGACGCGCTGGGGCACCGCCCCGGCGCCTACGAAGTCGTGGTGCGCTCGGGAACCGAACGGCTCGCGATCGACGCCGTCGGCTGGGCCCGCCGGGCGGTGAGCCTGGGCGCGGGCGAGATTCTTCTCACCAGCATCGACCGGGACGGGACGCGTAGCGGCTACGAACTGCCGCTGCTGCGCGCGGTGCGCTCGGCCGTGCGGGTGCCCATCGTCGCGTCGGGAGGGGCCGACTCGCCCGGGCACATGGCCGACGCCGTGGGGGCGGGGGCGGACGCCGTCCTCGCCGCGTCCATCTTCCACCAGCGGAACTGGACCGTCGAGCGGGTGAAGCAGGCTCTGGCGCGTCTCGGGGTGCCGGTACGCCCGGCGTATGGGGAGGTCATCCCGTGATCGTGCCTTCCATCGACCTGATGGACGGCCAGGCGGTGCAGCTGGTGCAGGGCCGGCGCAAGGTCCTGGAGGCCGGCGACCCGCGCCCCATCGCCGAGCGCTTCGGGCGGGTCGGGGAGATCGCGGTCGTGGACCTGGACGCCGCGCTGGGACGCGGATCCAATACCGGGGTCATCGAGGAGCTGTGCCGCCTGGCGCCCTGCCGTGTGGGCGGCGGCATACGCGACCGGGACGGGGCGCTGCGATGGCTGGATCGGGGGGCGGCGAAGGTCGTTCTTGGGACGGCCGCGGTCCCGGAGGTGCTGGAAGCGCTGCCGCGGGATCGGGTTGTCGCCGCGCTGGACGCCTGGGAGGGCGAAGTCGTGGTGAAGGGATGGACCGAGCGCACCGGGCGCACCGTCCTCGACGGGATGCGCGAACTGCACGGCCTCGCCGGCGGATTCCTGGTGACCTTCGTCGAAGGGGAGGGGAGGGAGGGCGGCTTCCCCAGGGACCGGATCGGCGCGCTGGTGGAGGCGGCGGGCACGTCGCGGCTGACCGTCGCCGGCGGCATCACCACCCCCGAAGAGATCGCGTGGCTGGACGCGGCGGGCGCCGACGCGCAGGTCGGGATGGCGCTCTACCGCGGCACCCTGGGGCTCGCCGAGGCGTTCACGGCGCCGCTGCGCAGTGAGCGGCACGACGGTCTCTGGCCCACGGTGGTTGCGGACGATCGGGGCGCGGCTCTCGGACTGGTCTGGTCCAGCCTGGAGAGCGTGCGTACGGCGATCGACGAGGGACGCGGCGTCTACCACTCCCGCTCGCGGGGTCTGTGGCGGAAGGGGGCATCGTCGGGTGCGACCCAGGAGCTGCTGCGGATCGAACCCGACTGCGACCGGGACGCGCTCAGGTTTGCGGTGGGCCAACGGGGTGCCGGGTTCTGCCACACCGGCGATTGGAGCTGTTTCGGCCCGGCCGAGGGGCTGCGGAGGCTGGAGCGGACCCTCAAGTCCCGCCGGGCCAGTGGGGTGCCGGGGTCGCTGACCCGCCGGCTGCTATCGGACCCCGCGTTCCTCGGGGGGAAGCTGGTGGAAGAGGCGGGGGAACTGGGGGATGCGGTGTTGCAGCTGGGCGAGTCAATGGGAGAACGGGACGGCGGGCAGGCGGAGGCGGGCGAAGCGATGGCCGAAGGGAATGCCGCGCCGCAGCGGGACCGCGTAGTCGAGGAAGCCGCCGACGTGATGTACTTCCTGACCGTGGCGCTGGAGCGCGCCGGCGTGAGCCTGGCCGATGTCGAGCGGGAACTGGATCGCCGCAGCATGAAGGTCGTCAGGAGGGCGGCGTCGGCGCCGAAGGGGGCGGCGGGTGAACGGGGAGCCTGATTTTCGGCTGAGACGGGTGGACGCGGCCGACGTCGGGCGGACGCGCCAGCCCGCGGTGCCGCCGGAGATGATCGCGCCGGTGCTGGAGATCATCGAGTCGGTGCGCGAAGGCGGCGAGGCGCGGCTGCGCGAGCTCGCGCAGCGGTGGGACGGTCTCGAAGCCGGCGGGGCGCTGGTGAGGACGCCCCACGAGATGCGGTCCGCCCTGGAGTCGCTCCCGCGGGCCGACCGGAAGGTGCTGGAGCGCACCGCCGGCAGGATCGAGCACTTCGCCCGCGCCCAGCTCGAGTCGGCGGCCGCGGTGGACGTGGCGGTCGAGGGGGGAAGGGCCGGCGACCGGTTGGTGCCGGTCCGCGTGGCCGGGTGCTACGCGCCGGGGGGGCGGTTCCCGCTGCCGTCGTCGGTGCTCATGACGGCTGTGACGGCGAGGGTGGCCGGGGTGCGCGAGGTCTGGCTGGCCTCGCCGAATCCGTCCCGCGAAGTGATGGCGGCGGGGGCGGTGGCGGGGGTGGGGGGGCTGTTGGGGGTGGGGGGGGCGCAGGCCGTGGCTGCCCTGGCCTACGGAGTGCCGCCAAGTCCGCAGTGCGATGTGGTGGTCGGACCCGGGAACCAATGGGTGACCGCGGCCAAGCTCCTCGTTTCGGGGGTGGTCGGAATCGATCTCCTGGCGGGACCCTCCGAACTCGCGGTCCTGTCGGACGAACACGGCGACCCGGCTCTCATTGCGGCGGACCTGCTCGCGCAGGCCGAACACGACCCGGCCGCCCTTCCGGTCCTCATCAGCACTTCGGCGCAGTTGGTGGACCGCGTCGAACACGAACTCGCCCGCCAGCTATCCCGGCTCCCGACCGCCGCAACCGCCACCCAGGCCCTCCGAAACGGCTTCGCCGTCGTCGCCCCCGAGGAGGAGGCCCTGCGCTGCTGCGAGGAGCTCGCCCCGGAGCACCTGCAGCTCCACGGGAGCCGTACCGACACCTGGGACAGACTGTTGGACAGATTCGGGGCAGTATTTGTCAACGAATCTGTCACGGAAGTCTTCGGAGACTATGGCGCCGGGCCGAATCACACCCTGCCGACCGGCGGCACCGCGCGATTCACGGGCGGGCTTTCGGTCTTCCATTTCCTCAGGCGCCCGACCTGGCTGCGGCTCGACGAAGGCCCGGCCAGGGACAGGATAGCGCACGATGCCGCCGCGCTGGCCCGCATGGAGGGACTCGAAGCGCACGCCCGGGCTGCGGAGATGAGGGTAAGGGAGAGATGCGGGCACGTCGGGGATGCGGGCGCCGTCAAGACAAGGGCTCGACGACCGTAACGCGGCAGCCCGCTACCCGCCCCCCGCCCGGCACGGCACCGCGCGCCGATCCACCACCTCACGCATTCTCCCATCTCCCGGCCCTGCGGACTTCCGGCCCGGTAGCGGCCTCGCCCGACTCGCCACCGTCACCCAACACGGCGTGCCCCTGGCGCCATCGGCCCCCTTCAAGCCCGCGGCACCGACGCCACCCGCCGCCGCGCCCGCCAGGTCAGACGTCACCCACCCCGGCAATTCGTCCCCGCCCGGTCTCAACCCGCTCCCGCGCACTCGGTCACGCACCAGCGATTCGGCCGCGCAGTACTCCCCGAACCATCTCCTGAGCCCGCCGAGCCACGCCTCGAACGCCTGCGTCGGCGGCGCGCAGAGCCCGTCGTTGTTCACGAAGTTGATCTCCAGGAGGGTTGTCAGCGACAGGAGCGTAACAGGCATCTCCCCGGTCAGCAGGTTGCTCCACAGGTTCAGCTGCTGGAGGCTGGCGAGGTCACCGAGTTCCTCCGGGATGGGACCGCTGAACCGGTTCCGGCAAAGGTGCAGTTCCCTGAGCCTGGTCAGCTTACCGAGTTCGGGCGGAATGGGGCCCTGAAGGCTGTCGGGGCAGGCGGCGAACCGCTCCAGCCGCGTGAGGTTGCCGATCGACGATGGAATCGGCCCACTCAGGTAGTTGGTTCCCAGCTCGAGCCGCCTCAGCCGACGCACGTCGCCGATCGTAGCCGGGATCGATCCCGTGAGCCGGTTGCCCCCGAAATCGATCTCTTCCAGTCTCGCGAGGCGCCCGATTTCGGATGGGATCGACCCCGTAAGGAGGTTGTTGCCGCTAGTGAAACCGATCCCGAAGTTCAGCCTCCTCAAGAGTGGGAGGTTGCCGATCGTCACCGGAATCGGGCCGGTCAGGCGGTTCCCGTAGAGCAGGATGCTCTGGACGTTCTCCAGGTTACCGATCTCCGCGGGCAGGCCGGTGAGCAGATTGCTGTAGAGGTTCAGGCTGTCGAGCGCCGTGAGGTTGCCGATCTCCGGCGGAATCGGGCCGGTCAACTGGTTCGCGCCGAGTTCCAGGAACCTCAGCTTCGTGAGGTTGCCGATGGTCGCCGGGATCTCGCCGCTCAGGCGGTTGCCTTCCTGGGGCGCCGAGTCCACGCCGCAGAGGAACAGGTACTGCATTTCGCGCAGATTGCCGATCTCGGCGGGGATCGGCCCTGTGAGCTGGTTGTGGCAGAGGTCCAGGTACGCCAACTGCGTGAGCTTCCCGATTTCCGGGGGGATTTCCCCGGTCAGCTCGTTGCCGAAGAGCGACAGTGCGACGAGTTCCGAGAGGTCTCCGATTTCCGGGGGCAGCTTGCCACTGATGGCGTTGTAGTTGAGATCGAGCGACTTGAGGCGCGAGAGCCTGGTGACTTCGACGGGAATCGGCCCTTCCAGGTCGTTCTCCCCAAGGTGCAGCGACTCCAGATCCTCGAGGTGCTGGATCTGCGGCGGAATCGTGCCGATCAACCCGTTGCCGGGCAGCACGAGGTGATTCACCCGTCCCTCTTCGTTTACATGAATCCCCGCCCAGAGGAACAAGGGTTCCTCCGAGAGCCAGTTCGTGTTGTCCTGCCAAAGGTCGCCGTTGGTCGCGTCGTAGAGGACCTTCAGCACCAGCTCCTCCGGGTAGGGCACGACGACGAGGGAGACCGAGGCGCTCGCTTCATCCCGCGACGCGGTGATGTCCACAGGGCCGAGGTTCATGCCGGTCACGTACCCGTCCTGGTTGACTCGTGCGACCTCCGGATTGCTCGACTCCCAGCGGATGCGGGCATCGGGGATCGCGAATTCGTCCACGTCAAAGGCGCGCGCGCGAAGGCGGATCGAGTCGGTTACCAGGACCGAGTCGCCGGGGCTCGAGAGCTCGACCGAGGCCGCCACCTGTTCGACGACCACGGTGGCGAGCCCGTTCAGCCCCCCCGACGCAGCCTGTATGGCGACCCGGCCGTTGGCCACCGGCCTGACCATTCCGGACGCGTCAACCGTCGCGACCGAAGTATCGTTGGAAGACCAGGTCACGCCGACGTCCGCGAGCATGTGCCCGTTCGCATCGTGCACGGCCCCGGTGAGCTGTGTGCTGCGGCCGAGCGAAGCGAACTGCACGTTGCCGGGCGTGACCGTGACGGAGGCCGCGACCTGGGCCACGGCGACCGTGGCCGTTCCGGTGGCGTCGTCGGAAGCGGCGCCGATTGTGGCGGTGCCGTTGCCCGTGGCCCGCACCAGCCCCGACCCGTTCACGCTCGCTACCGCGGGGTCGCTGGAGGTCCACTCCGTCGTTCCCCCCACGACCTGGTCGCCATGCTGGTCGCGAATCGTTGCCGTGAAGCGGGCCGTGTCCCCGATCGCGTCGAAGCTCACGTTGTGCGGAGCGATCGTGAGCGTCAGCAGCGCCACCGGGGTGACGGTGCTGGCTTCCACGCAGGCGAGAACGAGGGCAGGGATCGCCAGAAGGGGCGCCCTCGATGCACGTGTGCGACCTCCGGCTCGATGGGTGCCCGCTCGAATCCCCCGAGGGTCGGCGCCGGGGGATGCCGGGACTCTCGGCGGACCTTCCCGATGATACGTCTTGTGGCTTCGTGGCATAAGATACCGGATCGATCATGCGGGCCCCGGTGGAGGTCGCCACCCCGGGGCGGGAGCTGGCTGCTCCAAAAGGTAGCGATGCGGTCCGGCGGGATACACCCCGTATTCCGGACCGGGAGCGTCGCCCTGCGCTAGTTACCGCGGGCGTCGCCCGCTAGCATTCAGCTTTGGCGATTCTCGGGGGACTCGCGCCCGCTGTGGCACGGCCCGCGTCACGCACAGTAGCGATCCCGTGTGAAACGGGATAGCAACCCACCGGAACACGACCCCTTCGCAGCATGCCCTACCTGATCGCAGCCCTTGCGGCCCTTGCGGCCGGACCCATCCTCGACGCGGGAGCGCGGCGACGGCGCGGGTTCGTCCCGGTGCTCGACGGGCTCGTCATGGCGGCGATTCCGGGGCTCATCTTCCTGGAGTATGTGCCGTCGGCGGTCGAGGAGGGGCACTGGGGCGTTCTCCTCGCGCTCCTGGTGGGGTTTGCGCTACCTGTCGCAGTCGAGAGAACCACGCGCCGGGCCAGCCATCGGACGCACCTGTGGGCGCTGCTCGCCGGTCTCTCGGGCTTCGCCCTTCACTCCGCACTGGACGGGGCGGCGCTGTCCACCCTTCCGGCCGGTGCGCCCGCCTCGCTCCCCCTGGCCGCCGTGCTGCACCGGCTGCCGGTGGGCGTCGCGGTGTGGTGGCTCGTCGCGAAGGAGGTCAACCGGCGGGCCGGAATCGCTTCGCTGGCAATGCTCATGCTCGCCACGCTGGGCGGATATGCTCTCGGGGGTGCGGTCGACCGCCTGGCGCTGGACTCCGGAGTCCTGTTGCTCTACCAGGCCGTCGTCGGGGGGTCGCTCGTACATGTCGTGATCCATCAGCATGGACCGGCCCCCGGGCCGCGCGACCGGGCCGCGAAGGATGGGGAGCGATCCTCGCCCTGGCATTGCTCGTGGCCGTGTTCGTCACGGGTATGGAGGCTACCCCGGAGGGCGCCGCGGCATTCCTGTCGCGCCTCTGGGTAATCGCGGCCGAGAGCGCTCCGGCGCTCCTGCTTGCCTACCTCTGCGCAGGGTTGCTGAGCGCCTTTCTGCCGCAGCGGTCGGTGCGGTGGATGGAGCGGGGTGGGGCAGTCTCCCAGGCCGGGCGGGGCATGCTCATCGGTCTCCCGTTCCCGATCTGTTCCTGCGGGGTTGTGCCGCTATACCGGAGTCTCGTCCAGCGAGGCGCGCCGCCGGCAGCCGCGATGGCGTTCCTGGTCGCCACACCCGAACTCGGCATTGACGCGGTCCTCCTCTCGATCCCGCTGCTGGGGCCCCAGGTCACCGTGCTGCGGCTTGTAACGGCCGCCCTGATTGCGCTCCTGGTGGGATGGCTGGTGGGGGGCAGGTTGAAAGTCGCCGATCGTGCTCCCGAGTCGACCGGCCCACAGGACGATCGGACGGTGCTGCACCGCCTGGCTGCCGCGCTGCGCACGGGTACCGGGGACGTGGTCAACCATACCGCCCCCTGGATCATCCTCGGACTGGGCGTCGCGGCCCTCGTCACCCCCCTTCTGGAGGGCGGTTGGCTGGCCAGCCTCCCGCCCGTGGCCGATGTGGTCCTCTTCGCCCTGCTGGGCTTCCCGACCTACGTCTGTGCCGCCTCGGCCACGCCGCTGGTAGCCGCGTTTCTCGCGACCGGGCTGTCTCCAGGTGCCGGAATCGCCTTCCTCATCACGGGGCCGGCCACCAACATCTCCACCCTGGGACTGGTGAGCAGCCTGCATGGGAGACGGGCGGCGATAGCCTTCGCCGTGGTCATGATGACATTCGCGGTGGCGGCCGGCGTCGCGATCAACGCGTTCTTCGGCGCCCTGTCCGTTCCATCGCTGGCGGCGCTGATGGAAGAGACTCCCAGCCTCCTGCAGCAGGTCAGCCTCGTTCTGCTCGCCGGACTCTTCCTCCGCTCGATGATTCGGCGCGGGCTCAGAAGCTTCGTGGGGGAGTTGAAGGAAGGGCTTGGGTGGGACCACTAGCACTAACAAGGTCCGTGGACGAAGTCAGGACCCGCATTGCCCCCGCCTATTGCACCACGGCGTGCAGGTGCTCCACGTGGTGGTTCTCGGTGCACCCGTCCAGGGTCGTCTCCACCTGGATGGTGATGTGGTGGATCCCGAAGTCCTCGCTGGCGATCGAGCGCGCCTTCTTCAACACATCCTCCAGGTCCCCGGGGAAGTCCGGGTCGATCAGCACATGGGCCGTCATTGCGTCGTACCCGGGGGTTAGCGTCCACACGTGAATGTCGTGAACCAGGGTGACCCCCTCCAAATCCTCGACTTGGTGGCAGAGTTTGTGGACATCGATGTGCTTCGGAGTCCCCTCGAGCAGGACGTGCAGGACCTTCACGAGCAGCCTCCATGTACTCGCGAGGATGAGCAGCCCGATGCACAGGCTGACGATGGGGTCGGCGATGTCCCACCCGAGAAACACCACCAGAAGGCCGGAAATGACGATCCCGACCGACCCCAGGAGGTCGGCCATGATGTGCCGGAAGACGCCCTCGACGTTCAGGTTGTGGGCCGCCGAACCGTGCAGGATCCAGGCCGCCAGGATGTTCACCACCAGGCCCACCGACCCCACCGAGAGCATCACCGCGCCGTCGACTTCGCTCACATCCCCTAGCCGTCGCACGGATTCGAGCAGGATTCCGCCGGCGATGAGGGACAGGCTGATCACGCTCACGAGGGCGGCGAGCGTCTCCAGGCGATGGTATCCGTAGGTGCGCGTCGCCGTGGCCGACCGCCCGGCAAAGTGCATGGCGATCAACGCGAGGGCCATCGCCCCCGTGTCGGAGAGCAGGTGTCCGGCGTGGGCGATGAGCCCCAGGCTGCCGGACACGATCCCGCCTGCGACATCGACGAACATGTAGCCGCCGATGAGCACGAGCGCGATCGTCAGTCTCCGCTTGCTCTGCCCCCGCATCTCGACGAAATCTTCGGGTAGGCCGAAACGGCCGTGGTCGTGGTCGTGGTGATGGCCGTGGCCGCCGGCAGTCTTCCGATCAGTCATCATTCGCTCGCCCGCTATCGTTTCGGATTCTCCGACCGTCACCGAGTCTCCGCCCCCCCCACACATTGGGGGCGCATCCGCTCCGGACGCAAGCGAAAGTGGACGCCCTGGCAGTCCGCCGGCTGTACCGCTGGTTTGACCTGGACAGTACCATGTGCGATGAGTGGCCCGATGCGGAAATGTGTCGCGCGTGCGGAGGTTCATCCGAGTGTCACGACCAAAACCCAGAAGACGACGACGTACTCTTGGGCAAGTGCCATCAACCGTGCGCTCCCGCTTTCGTTCTCCGCGACCTAGATCGGGCGGTTACGGTGTTAGCCGCCAATGTGGACTCGCAGACTGGCCCGATCTTGGCCGGTAGGGTAGCTGAGGAAACCAGTTTGGTCTATGATGCATCAGGGAATGCTGTAGAGTTGATTGGTTGCGAGGGCGTGCTGAAGAGATGGACTCTAGCCGAATCTGCTCGTTCCTATTTCGCCGCTCACCATAAGCGAGTCACTGTCGAGTTGGACCGGAGTCCGCTGGGTTCTTGAGTTCGGTTGCCCTTCCCAAGGAGCGGGGGCCGGGAATTCGGAAGGGAAAGATGAAACGACCTTGCTCTCAGGCAGCGATGGTTTGGTGGCTGTCTCTTGGCTTGGCAGCTTGCTCGGACGGCGGGATGCCGCACCCGTCGAGTACAGCGGTGACCGACAGTGTCGGCGTTCGGCACGTCATTAGCTCGAGCCCGCTGTGGGATTCAGGAGAGGGGTGGCACTTGACCCCGGAGCCATTGCTTACGCTGGGCGGCATCGATGCCCCATTCGCCCAGCAGTTCCACCTCATTGAAGGGGTGACCCGTATGAGAGACGGTACGATCGTCGTACTGAACACCGCTAGCGGGCAGCTCAGGGCTTTCGATTCCGGCGGGAACCATTTGTGGAGCGCGGGTGGTCTAGGCCCGGGCCCGGGCGAAATGAGTAACCACACTGGGAAGAGGCTGTTGAGGCTCCCGGGCGATACGCTTCTGGTCACAAGCGGAAACTACTGGATAACTTTTGGTCCCGATGGACAATTGGTCGACCACCGCCTTGTGCCCAGCGAGGACGGCTGCCGGAGATTGAGGATTCCGGCCACCGGCGACCGCTACTTGGAGTGTGGCAACACCAGGAGCGCCGAAGTCCCGGGTCCGTGGACCCGAGAGAGTACCATGGTGCGGATGGCGCAGGATCGGGTTGATTCGTTAGGACCGTTCTTCTTGAGGGATGGATGGCGTTCCCGTTCTAGCCAGATCCGGTCGCCGTTGGGGCCCAAAGGCAAGCTGAGGTTCGCACGCAGTGAGCCTACCCTGCTGTACGCGCGCGACGACGCGTACCGGATCGAGTTTTGGGATCTAGCCGCTGGCAGCCTGTCGATGGTGGTCGAACGGCGGACCCCCCGCGTCGCGAGATCGGAGGCGGATATCCTTATGGAATTGCGGTGGAGCATCAATGATCCGGCTGTACGGTCGACCCTTCGTGCGGATGACGACCGCCTCTCGGTGGCCGACTCCCTTTCTATCGTTGACAATTTCTTCCTAGACGAACTGGGCTTCCTGTGGGTTCGCCGATCTCCTTCTCCGGGGGAAGGCGACGAGGGGATCCCTCGCGAGTGGTTTGCGCCGGATAGTACGGAGAGGATTGGCGTGGTCTGGTATCCCTCGGGATTACACGATGTCTTTCGCCCGGACGGAGTGTACCTCGGGACGGTGCAGCTCCCCCCCGACCTCCGCGGTCCTGGAAGGATTGACCCGAGGGGGGTTGAGATTGGCGTTGACTACGTTCTCGGGATTGCCCGGGACGAATGGGGTGTGGAGCACGTCAGGATGTTCGGGCTGGAGCGAGGCCGGATGTCGTCCCAACCATAGGCTGTGGGTTTTGGCTTTTGCCCCCCTGGTCGAATGCGAAGGCCACCTGCGGTCTCGACGGTGTCGGCCATCGAAGAGGACGAGCACCTCTGCATTGCCGGGACGCATCAGGAGTGTGGCAGGATGGCAATGGATCAATTGCGGCCATCGGGACAAGACCGATCCGGCCACTTGAACATTCAGCGCCCTACATTGGCGTCCCTCGTTAGCAGTTAGCGGAGGTGAACCGAGCCCGCCGAACGTCAGGATGCTGGAACAACAGCAGATAGCCTTCGGGTTCCCAAATAGTGCGGTTTTCCGGCCATTACAGTACGGTGGATTCGGATATGGTCCCTACGGCAAGAATGGCAGATCGTGCAGTCCTGGTTGACTTTACGTGTCTTCCTGCCGTGATATGCGCCACACCAATCCTGCCAGCCCGGCGCCTCGCCGCTCTCGGTGCTCGGGCGGATTAATCCACGGACTGCTAGAGCAGGCCGTGGAATAAGTCCCCGCTGCATTCGGCCGGCGATGCATCCGGGCTGGCCGCGGCGCTCGCGCTTTTGTGCTGTAATGAAAACATTACCAACTGTCATGTTTTCTTTACCTTCTTGGTATCTGGAATGCCGCTCTGCGTTGCTCCTTGGGCGAATAGCGGTGCTATTCACCTTTCGTCGCGCCTTGCCAGCCCGGCGCCTCGCCGCCCTCGGTGCGACGCGGGGATTATCCACGGCCTGCCAGTCTATGCGGTGCGAGGCTTCATGACTGCTCCAATCCCAGCAACCGCACGCGGTACATCCGGTACTGCGGGAATCCATCGTCATTGTAGACGGCCAGCCAGCCAGGGCCGAAGAAGCTAGCCCACCTCGGCTCCACGTCCACGACCTGCGACACGATCACCCTGCCCGCTTCCATGTCCACGACTTCTATGAACCACTCCGTCGCTCCGTGCCCATATTGGAAGGCACCCTTCACCGGCAAATCGATCTCCACGTGGTCCCGCCAGTCCTGGGTGGGTCGATTGATGTACAGCCACAGCCGCCCGGCCTCGTCCACGTGCATCGCCCCCATCTTCGTCGGGGGCGGTTCGTCGGGCCCGCCGGAGAATGCCGGGTTGACTTCGGGCCACCAGTCAGCTTCGCGCAGGACGGACTCGAGGTGTTCTCCCGTTGCCGGATCCCAGCGATCGATGCGGTACTCCGTTGAACGGGCGGACAGCAGGGACCCGTCCGGCGCAATCTCAAGGTGGCGGAAGGGTTCCCCGCCCTCTGTCCGGTCAGCCATGTCCATTGAGAGCCGTGGCTGTCCGTCCTCTCCCATGATGTGAACGGTGAGCCAGCGCTCCGCGGCCATGAGCTCCTGCATCCAGCGCCAGGGCCGCGAGGGCGAGAAGGCGACAATACGACCAGTTCATTGGCTGGTCACTTCTCCAGCGCGTACAACCGCACGTATTCCACGTCCAGCTCGTCCCGCCAGACGCCAAGGATGTAGTCGTCGCCCATCTCGAAGGCCGACTTCGACCCGGTCCCGGTTCTGAGCCCCCCCGCCTCAAGCGAAAGCCCGGGGGGCATGGCGACGGTCCCCAGCCAGGTGCCATCCGGTGTATACACCTGGAACGGCGCGACGTCCGCGCCGGGCAGCGAGTACGGCTCCACCCAGAGGTTCCCGACCGCGTCCAGGTGGAGCGAATGCAGCACCGGCAAGGTCGAGGCCATGGGATCCTGGCGTGAGTTGTTCTTGACCGCTTCCGCGGCGTCTTCCGACATTCCTTCCCTGCCGACGATCAGGGATGCGACCAACTCCACGTAGGCCTCCACATGCTCGCTCGTGACTTCGCGGGCCGGTTCGTTCCGCCTGAGTATCCACGTGGAGGAGCCGTCGTCGAGCGCGATCGAGCGCACCGAAAAGCGCTCCGTGTCCGCGAGCGCCAGCCGGCCGCCCGAGACCGCGTACCTTGGTCCCTTGCCGAAGATGTAGATGTAGTTCCCGACATACCCGCCCTCCCGGAACATGTATACCTCCGGCCCCGGCACATCCATCACTGCCCGCATACTCCCATCATCCAGGGAAAGGGCCATGATATCGATCTCCGGCCACCTCGCGACTCCCGGTGGCGGCGCCTCTCCGCGCTGGTCGGCGAAGGTCAGGACCAGATGCCGTTCGGAGAGTCCGATGATGTCTCCGGGACCGAACCCGCTTCCGGGCCACTCCACGCTTATCGTGCGGACCGCTTCCCCTCCCGGGGCGAACACCTGAACCCTGAGCAGGCCGTGGTCGAAGGTGACCAGGGAGTCACCGGGGAGCCGGCCCACGAACGCCAGAAACCGGTGCTCGCCGGGACCCTCCCCGTCGCCGGCCGCGCGCCACACCAGGTTCCCTTCGGCGTCGTAGCGGCGCAGCTCCCCCGTGGTCCATTCTCCGATCACGATGTCGCCGCCGCTGAGACGCACGGTCCCCACCACACCGTCCAGCTGGTGTTCGGGGGCCCCGGCCAGGGCGCCGATCTGGACGAGGGGCTCGTCGCTGATGGTCCAGCCATCGCCGGCGCCCCAGAGCGGGGCCCGTGCCATGATGATGGGGATCCCGGCCGAATCGGTCTGGGCTGTCAGTAGTGGCGCGGCCAGGGTCAGCAGGAGGCAGGCAAACAGCCGAGTGGTGGGCCGGTGCATGGGGATCCTCTCTGTGTGCTATGGGCCCCGAGCCGGGAAGGCGGCGGTTCCCTGGTACACTATGGGGGTCGTGGACGGCTGGGGGGACGCCGTTCACCTGACCCTCCTTGCTTCTGAAGGCTAGACCCGCAGTAGGGATGAAGGGTTGCGCGCGCCGCTGCGCCGACTTGCGGGACATCACCGCCACTCCGCAGCTTCCGCCAACCGCCCGTCCATCCGAACGACATGCATCGGAGCCCGCGCCATGACTCGCCGACCAGCGACTCCAGCCCCCCCCGCACGGCTTGCATTCGCCGCCGCCGCCACGATCCTCGCCCTGCTCCCCACCCCCGCCACCCCCCAGTTCGTCGCGCCCGGACCCGACCGCGCGGAGGGCGACGGCCCCTTCGACCGCCTCGTCATCCGCGGCGCGATCGTCATCGACGGCACGGGCGCCCCGCCCCGCGGCCCCGTCGACATCGTCATCGAGGGCAACCGCATCACGCGTATCGCGGGGGTCGGCTACCCGGGCCTTCCCATCGACGCATCGCGGCGCCCGGCCCCCGGCACCCACGAGATCGACGCGCACGGCATGTACGTCCTGCCCGGCTTCGTCGACCTGCACCTCCACACCGGCGGCCTCCCCAAGACGCCACAGGCCGAGTACGTCTACAAGCTCTGGATGGCGCACGGCGTCACGTCGGGGCGGGGCATCGAGTACGGGCCGGTGGACTTTTCGCTCTCCGAACGCGAGCGCGCCAACAACAACGAGATCACCGCGCCGCGCATGTTCGTCTACCAGCGTCCGGGGCAGGGGTGGGACGGCGGGCCCGTGCGCACCCCCGAGCAAGCGCGCGAATGGGTCCGCTGGGCGCACGATCGGGGCGTCGACGGGATCAAGTTCGTGGCCTACCCGCCGGAGATCATGGAAGCGCTCCTCGACGAGGCCAGACAGCTGGGGATGGGCAGCGTGGCCCACCTCGCCCAGCTCGGCGTCGCGCAGATGAACGCGGTCGACGCCGCGCGGCTCGGCCTCGGCACGGTCACCCACTTCTACGGCCTCTTCGAGGCGCTCTACGACGACCACGACGTGCAGCCCTGGCCGTCCGACATGAACTACGCCAACGAGCAGCACCGCTTCGGCCAGGTCGCGGCCCAGTGGGACCTCATCCACCCGCAGGGCAGCGACGAGTGGAACGCCATGCTTGAGGAGCTGCTCTCGTACGACATCATCCTCGACCCCACCATGACCGCCTACCTCGCCAGCCGCGACGTGATGCGCGCCCGCACCGCCGAGTGGCACGAGCGCTACACGCTGCCCAGCCTGTGGGACTTCTACGAGCCCAGCCGCGAGAACCACGGCTCCTACTACTACGACTGGACCAGCCACGACGAGATCCGGTGGAAGAACTTCTACCGCGTCTGGATGGACCTGCTCGACGACTACAAGGACATGGGCGGCCGCGTCAGCGTAAGCTCCGACGCCGGCTTCATCTACAACCTCTTCGGCTTCTCGACGATCGAGGAGATGGAGCTGCTGCAGGAGGCCGGCTTCCACCCGCTGGAGGTGATCCGCGGCGCGACCATGCACGGCGCCCAGGCGCTCTTCGAGCCGAAGGGACAGCCGATCGAGTTCGGGATCGTGCGCGAGGGCCTGCTGGCCGACCTGGTGATCGTCCCTGCGAACCCTATCGACAACCTTAAGGTGCTTTACGGTACAGGCCACGAGCGCCTCAACCCCGAAACGGGCGTGAAGGAGCGCATCGGCGGGGTGAAGTACACGATCAAGGACGGGATTGTTTACGACGCGCGGCAGCTGCTGGAGGATGTGGCGAGGATGGTGGAGGAGCAGAAGAAGGAGAGGGCGGCGGCGGGGGGTGGGGGAGCAAGGGAAGAGCCGAGTCGCCGGTAGTATCATTACATAATGTCAGATGATACTACGATGAGGACTGCCGCCGCCGAACCCGCAGGCGCGGCACCGAAGCCCCCGCTCTGGACCCCGTCGCGGGAACGCTTGGACGCGTCCAACCTCGCCAGCTTCACGGCCTGGCTCGCTGAGCACGGCCAGGGCCCGGGCCCGGCTGACCCCGCGGCCCCGGTTCTCTCGCGGCCGACCCCCCCACCCCCCCACCCCCCCACCCCCCGCTACCGCCCCCTCTGGCGCTGGTCGATCACGGAACAGGAGGCCTTCTGGGCCGCGCTGTGGGACTGGTGCGGCGTCGGCGGCGAGCGCGGCGGCCGGGTCCTCGTCGACGGCGACCGGATGCCCGGCGCCCGCTACTTCCCGGACGCGCGCCTCAACTTCGCCGAGAACCTCCTGCGCCGCCGCACCGACGACCCCGCCATCATCGCCTGGTCCGAGGACGGCGCGCGCCGGGTGGTGAGCTGGCGCGAGCTGTACGACCACACTTCGCGCGTCGCCCAGGCCATGCGCAACGCGGGAATCGGCCCCGGCGACCGCGTCGCGGTCCTGCTCCCCAACGTACCCGAGGCCATCGTGGTCCTCCTCGCGGCCGCCTCGATCGGCGCGGTTCTCTCCACCGCGTCACCCGACTTCGGCGTCCGCGGCGTGATCGACCGCTTCGGCCAGGTCGAGCCGCGCCTCCTCTTCGTGACTGACGGCTACAGCTACCGCGGGAAGCGCTACGACACGCTGGCGCGCGTCCCGGAGATCCTTGCCGGGCTCCCGACGGTGGAGCGGACGGTGGTGGTGACGAGCCTCGAGTGCGGGGGTCACCCGGCAGGGAAACCGGCGTCCCCGCCCATCGACCCGGCGGCTCCGGCCGCCGGCCTGGCGTCGCCGCGCGTCGAATGGTCGGCTCCACCCGCGGGCCAAACGGCCCCAGGCGCCGCAACCGCCCCGACTTCCGCCCCCCTCCCCCTCAAAGACTTCATCGCCCCATTCCCCCCCTCCGAAATCCCCTTCGCCCGGCTCCCCTTCGACCACCCCCTATACATCCTCTTCTCATCCGGCACCACCGGCGTGCCCAAGTGCATCGTGCACCGCGCGGGCGGCGTCCTCCTTCAGCACCTCAAGGAGCACCAGCTCCACTGCGACATCCGGGCCGGCGACCGCGTCTTCTACTACACGACCCTGGGCTGGATGATGTGGAACTGGCTCGTCTCGGCGCTGGCGTCCGAGGCCACAATCCTGCTCTACGACGGCTCCCCCGTGCATCCCGGAAACGGTGCGCTCTTCGACTTCGCCGAGGCCACCGGGATGACCCTGCTCGGCACCTCGCCCGGCTACCTGGATGCGCTGCGCAAGTCCGGCTTCCGCCCCCGCGAGTCCCACGACCTGTCCTCGCTGCGAACCGTCATTTCCACCGGCTCACCGCTCTCGGCGGAGGGCTTCGAATACGTGTACGAGCACGTCAAGCGGGACGTCCACCTCGCCTCGGTCTCCGGCGGCACCGACCTGTGCGCGTGCTTCGTGGGCGGCGTCCCGACCCAGCCCGTCCGTTCCGGCGAGATCCAGGGCCCCGTCCTCGGCATGGCCATGGACGTCTTTGCCGACGACGGCACCCCTCTCGCCGCGGGCAAGGGCGAGCTGGTCTGCACCCGGCCCTTCCCGTCGATGCCGCTGGGATTCCTCAACGACGACGACGGCTCACGCTACCGCGCCACCTACTTCGAGCGCTTCCCGGGCGTGTGGTGCCACGGCGACTACGCGGAGAAGACGGCGTCGGGTGGCTACATCATCCACGGGCGCTCGGACGCGACGCTGAACGTGCAAGGCGTGCGCATCGGCACGGCCGAGGTCTACCGCCCGGTCGAGGCGATGGACGAGGTCGCCGAGGCGCTCTCGATCGCGCAGCTGTGGGGGGCCAGCGAGCGCATGGTCCTCTTCGTGCGGCTGGCTCCCGAGGTGCGGCTCGACGAGGAGCTCGAGGCCCGGATCCGGGCCGTGCTGAGGAAGCAGGCGAGCCCGCGGCACGTGCCCGCCAAGGTCGTGCAGGTGCCGGATATTCCGCGGACGAGGAGTGGGAAGATCGTGGAGCTGGCGGTGCGGGCGGTGGTGCACGGGGAGCCGGTGAGGAATGTGGAGGCGCTGGCGAACCCGGAGGCGCTGGAGTGGTTTCGGGTGTTCTAAAATTGTACATATTGTATATATTGTACTCACACCCGAGAAAGGAAGGAAACCTCAATGACCAGAGTTGCCGCCTCCAAACTGCGAACCACGATATCGGACCTCCTCGACCGCGTGGTCCATCATGGCGAGCGGATTGCGGTCGAGCGGTATGGAAAGCCGGTGGCCGCCCTCGTCAGCCCGGAGGACCTCGAGCTCCTCGAGGCGATCGAGGACCGGATCGATATTGAGGCGGCCCGAAAGGCGCTGAGGGAACCCGGCAGGCGGCGTTGGGACGAAGTAAGGGCAGAGCTCGCTCTGCAGGACGACCCCGCGTCTTGACCGACGTTCCGCGATACACCGTCTACCTGAAGCCCGCGGCGGAACGGGCACTCGGGAAGATCGCCGATCGTACGGCCCGCCGACGCATCACCCGGGCGATCGACGGACTCGCCACGACCGCACGGCCGCCCCAAGCCGTGAGGATTCAGGGTTCCGACGGGCTGTTGCGCATCCGCGCCGGTGACTACCGGATCATCTACACCGTCGAGGACGTCGCTCGCGCGGTGCTCGTGGTCACGATCGGCCACCGCCGCGAGGTGTATCGGCGATGAAGAGCGAGGTTTCGGATGCGAGGAACGTGGCTCAACAACACGTTCCACAATTGCCTCACCGTTGGGGCCCGACCATCCACTCACGCTTCCGCAGAACCGCGCCAGCCACTTCAGACCCTTTTCGATTCCTTCTCTCTTTCCCCGCGCGCGATTGATCAGATGCCGTTCGCACTCCTCGGCGACCACTTCCGGCACGACCAACTGCATCCCGCGGCGATAGAGGTAGTGCTTGAGCGCTGACCCGCCTCTCGACGTCAGACCGATCTCCTCGACAAATGTGCTCGTGTCCAGGATCAACACTTCCTTCGGTGCTGTTTCCATTCGGTCTCCGGTGCGTGTGTTCGGCGATTCGTCGCTCGGACCATCGGGAATGTAACTGTAATCCGTACGGAGGATGAAAGATTGGACGGCAAACTTGCCGTCCAATACTCTTGACAACTCTATGGGTGTTCGTACCTTCATCTTATGCCCAATACCTTCGCCATCCTGCCCCGCAACTCCACCATGGAACGCGCGGGTTTCCGCTTCGGCGCCCGAGGCACGCACGGGAGCCGCACGATCATGCTCCGTGAGCTCACCGAGCTGTTCGACGCCCTGCCGCCCAGCGCCACCAAGGACGACTACAAGACCGCCATCGTCGAAGAAAACGCTTTGGGCAAACGGACCTACGCGACGCGTCTCAGCTCCCGCCAGCGCCTCACCGAGATGTACGGCCTCGACCCGAGGCTGGCCATCTTCCGCGTCCTCCGACGCATCTGGCCGCTCGGCCCACACGGCCAACCCCTGCTCGCCATCCTGTGCGCTCTGGCACGCGATCCGCTCCTCCGCGCCACCGCACACTCGGTGCTGGTCCTGGCTCCAGGCGAGGAACTGGTCCGGTCACGCTTCGCCGCTGCCATTCGCGACTCGGTCGGCAACCGCATGAACGACGCCGTGCTCGACAAGGTCGCGCGGAACGCGGCGAGCTCATGGGCCCAATCCGGGCACCTGTCAGGCCGCGTGCGAAAGATCCGCCGCCGGGTTGAGCCCACGCCCGCCGCTACTGCAATGGCCCTGTGGTTGGGCGAGTTGGAGGGGCGGGCCGGATTGTCCCTTCTGGATTCGGACTGGGCGGCGGTGCTCGACGCTCGCGGCGGGGTACTCATGCCCCGCGTGTTCGACGCCAAGCGCTTGGGGTTGATTCAAGCTCGCATCGCGGGCAGTGTGGTGGAGATAAGCACCCGCTCGCTGGACTCCGGGGTGAGACAATGGTGACCGTCGCGGCCGTCGGATCGCCCGGAACCGCCACCCGTGAAGCCATGGGAGACCTCGACAAGTGAACCAGATCACCAAACTGGCAACCAACTATCAGCGTCACGTCAGCGTGCCGTGGCAGCGGACCATGGCGGGGGCGCAGAGGGTCATGATCGTCGTGTACGCCAAGGAGCGGGAGCGGGCGCTCAGGTATCACATCGGCGAGTTCGAAGAAGCCACCCGGAATGCCGGACACGACTGGATGCTGGCCGACGCAACCCGATGGTTTGCCGAGTGGATGGCGAAGGACGAATACCGGGAAGCCTACTTCGAGGACCCGGAGCTACTCGACATGAAGCTGGCCGGAGAGTTCAAGGACGAGGCCGCCAGACGGCTGTGCGAGATCCTGGAATCGGCAGACGAGAATACCGTCGTCGCGTTGCTTGGCGCCGCGACGCTCTACGGCTTCCTGCGCGTGTCGGAGCTGATCCAGTCGGTGGAGCCTTCGATCCGGGGACGCCTGGCGGTATTCTTCCCCGGTACCAAGAACGACAGCAACTATCGGCTACTCGACGCGCGCGACGGGTGGAGCTACCTGGCGCAGCCGATCACTCTCCACGAAGCCTGGATGCCTTAGAACCTCCATGAGAATCCACGAACTTCTCGATCGCGACCCTCTGCGGGTCCGGCTGGCCAACAACGGCCAGGCCCGGATTACCGGCGGAGAGGACCCGAAGGTCATGCGCGAGTTGCGCGACGAGTTGGAGACCTTCGTCTGCAGGGGCAGGTTCGCCGACGCGCTCCAACGAATCCTGGAGCGGTATCTCACGAACCTGGACGGGTCGCGGCAGGACGCCGTATGGGTGAGCGGGTTCTTCGGCAGCGGCAAGTCGCACCTGCTCAAGATGCTGGCGCACCTTTGGGTCAACACGAAGTTCGACGACGGTGCCACGGCGCGGAGTCTCGTGGGCGGTCGGTTGCCGTCTGAAGTAGAGCACACGCTGCGGGAGCTCGAGGTGCGGGGGCAGAGGATTGGGAAACCCCTGGTGGCCGCTGCGGGGTCCCTGCTCGGGGGCAATGTCGGCCATGTGCGGCTGTCGGTGTTGTCCATCCTGCTCCGGGCGTGCGGGTTCCCCGAGCAGTACCCCCAGGCCAGGTTCTGCTTCTGGCTACGGGACAATGGGCTGCTGGAAGGGGTACGGGGGGCCGTCGAGGCCGCAGGTAGGGGTTGGGATGGGGAACTCAACAACCTCTATGTGAGCCCAGTCATCGCGAAGGCACTCATCGCCGCGGATCCGACCTTCGCTGCGGACGTCAAGGCGGCCAGGCAGCTCCTGTTCAACCAATTCCCACCGCCGAAGGCCGACATCACGACCGACGAGTTCGTCACCGCCGCCGAACAAGCGCTGTCGCCCGATGGCGAAATGCCGCTGACGATACTCGTGCTCGACGAGGTGCAGCAGTACATCAACGAGGCGCAGGACCGTTCGGCAACGATTACAGAGCTGGCGGAGGCCATCCAGACCCGGTTCGGAAGCCGGATGCTTCTGGTTGCATCGGGACAATCCGCGCTGGCGGCCGGAACGAAGGCGCTGCAGTGGCTCAGCGACCGCTTCCGCATTGCCGTCCAGCTCACGGATGCCGAGGTCGAGGTCGTCACCCGGGAGGTTCTCCTCCAGAAGAAGGCCACTGCGACCCCGGCCATCCAGAACATGTTCGAAGGGCACGCGGGCGAGGTGTCGCGGCACCTTCACGGGACGCGCTTGGCGGTCCGCCCGGAAGACCGACAGAACCATGTAGGCGACTACCCGTTGCTCCGCACCCGGCGGCGTTTCTGGGAAGCCTGCTTTCAGGCCGCGGACCCGGCCGGCACGCAAAGCCAGCTCCGGTCGCAGCTCAGGATCCTGCATGATTCGCTCCAGGAGATCGCGAAGAAGCCCCTCGGAGCGGTGATCCCCTCCAGCGATTTGTTCCACGCCCTCGCCCCGGATCTCGTCGCCGCCGATGTGCTCCTCAACGAAATCCACACGCGAATCGCCAAGCTGGATGACGGAAAGCCCAAGGGCAAACTGCGCGCCGACCTGTGTGGCGTCGTGTTCCTGATCGGGAAGCTGCCACGTCAGGATTCGCTGGATCTCGGGGTCCGGGCGAACGCGCAGACCGTGGCCGACCTTCTCGTCACCGACATCACGGCGGACTCGGGGTCCTTCCGCAACCGTGTCGCCGGCGAACTGGAAGAGATGGTCGCTGAAGGCGTCCTGATGAAGGTGGGGGAGGAGTACCGCATCCAGACGACGGAGGGCGCAGACTGGGAACGGGCCTTCCGTGAGCAGAGAACCGCGATGGCCCGCAACGAGGTCGAGATTGCGGCCCGCCGGGAGCAGCTGCTGAGCGGCGCGGTCGAGGAGGTCGTCAGGGATGTCCGGTTGGTTCACGGAAGTGCCAAGATCAGGCGCAAGGTCGCGCTCCACGTGAACACCGATCCCGACGCCGCCGAAGGGGACGCAGTGCGAATCTGGCTCCGCGACGAATGGTCGGCCTCGTGGGCGCAGGTGCGGGACGATGCGCTCGGCCGGGGCATGGAGGATCCCGTTCTTCACGTCTACCTCCCCAGGCAGAGTGCTGAGGAGCTGACGAAACACCTCGTCGGCGTGGAGGCCGCGTTGAGAGTGCTAGACCACCGCGGCAATCCCGCATCCAGGGAGGGACAGGAAGCGCGCGCAAGCATGAAGAGCCGGCTTGACGGCGCCAAGGCGGCTCGCGACGAGATCGTGCGGGCGATCGTGCGGTCCGCAAGGGTGGTGCAGGGCGGCGGCAACGAGATCTACGGCGAAGATCTGCTGGCGAAGCTGCAAGCCGGTGGCAAATCCTCCCTGGCTCGCCTCTTTCCGCGCTTCGACGAGGGTGACCACAGGGCTTGGCAGGCCGCGTTCAAGCGGGCCCGCGACGGGTCGGGCCAACCCTTTGCCGTGCTGGGTTGGGACGGAAAGGTCGCGGAGCACCCCGTATCCAAGAGGGTTCTGGACACCGTAGGCACCGGGGCGCGGGGCTCACAGGTGCGGCGGACGCTGGAAGGCGCTCCTTACGGATGGCCGCGCGATGCGGTTGATGCCACGCTCGTCGCGCTCCACCGGAACGGACACCTCAAAGCCGAACGCAATGGGCGTCCGGTGGCTACCGCTGAGCTGGACCAGACAGCGATTTCGAAGACCCGATTCCGCCCCGAGAAGGTCCGTCTGAGTTCTAAACAGCGCGTTGAGCTCCGGGGGTTGTTCGGTAAGCTGGGTGTGCACACGAAGAGTGGGGAAGAGGAGTTGCGGGCTCCGCAGTTTCTGGCGGCGTTGCAGGGGCTTGCGGCGCGCGCGGGGGGGAAGGCGCCTCTGCCCCAGGTTCCGGATACGCGCTTCGTCGAGGACCTGTCGCATCTGACGGGGAACGAGCAGTTGGCAGCGATCCTGGCGGCCAAGGGGGAGATTGATACTGCGTTGAAGGGATGGACGGCGTTGGCGGACCGGGTCGAAGGACGCCAGAGAGCCTGGGACCTGGCGGTGGCGTTTTGCCGACACGCGGAGGGCGAGTTGGAGATTGCGGAAGAGGCGAGGGCACAGCTTGACGCGGTCATGGAACAACGGGCGTTGCTCGCGGACACCGATCACGTCGCACCGTGCCTGACGAAGCTGGTCGGAGCGTTGCGGGGGGAATTGGCGGAGCGGCATCGGGAGCTGGAGGAAGCCGTCACGGGTGCGTCCGACACACTCGCGGGCGACGCGACGTGGACGAAGCTGGATGGTGCCGTTCAGACGGCGATCCTTCGTCGAGAGGGCTTGGAACGGCCCGCGCCGTTGTCGGTGGAAACGAACGAGGCGCTGAAGAGGACGCTCGACGCGCGGAGACTCGCCGCCTGGCGGTCCCAGATCGACGCAGTGCCGGAGCGACTGGCGAGGGCGCTGGAAGAGGCGGCTAAGAAGTCAAAGGGGAAGGGCCCGCCGGCAGTCACTGTGAAGATTCGGCCCGTCACCCTGTCCGACGAACCCGCAGTGCAGCGGTGGGTGTTGGAACACGAGAAAAAGCTCACCGAGGCGGTCCGGAAGGGGCCGGTGATTGTGAGGTGAGAAATGGCTGATAAGAGGGAGGGAGGACTGACTATCAACGCTGGAGACAGGGCCTACGTACCCCCGGGCGGGTTGCAGCTGTGGGTCAATTCCGATGGAACGATGGGCTCACAGATGTCGCTCGCCATCGATCCGTGGCTGCCCGACTTGTCCGCGAATGCCGGGACGCCCGTAGATGTGATACAGGCAATTGCACGCCAGGGCTTCACGGTAAGTTCAATATGTACAGGTCAGTGGATCAAAGCATGTCAAAAGACACATGAGGTGCGCGAGCTGCTTGCACATCCAGAAGTAGCGCGACTGAGGCATATGGCCGTAGTCGATGGTACGCAAGCCATCGGGATCCTCGATCTCGATAGGGCTCGCGGACAGGTGCGCTACAACGATGAACGTTCGTCATTGAGTGTGGGAAAGGTATATGAACCACTGAGTGAGGAGAACAGTCTTCGCGGCGACAGTCCGTTGATCGACTACATCCTCACTGCGGACACACGTCCATTCCGGTTGGTCGAAATGCCAGGAAACAAGATCGGCACCGTAGATGTCGAGGATCTCCAAAAGGTGCCCGTGCGAATCCTGTTGTTCATGCATTTTATCCAACTGGAAGACATGTTGGTGCGGAGGCTCTCTGAAGAGGATCCGAGGATGCTGGACCAGATACGCCATGAACAAGGAGTCAATGCTGAGCCGCTGGGCAACTCTGGCTCGGGTCCAGTTCGCCACATCGAGACCTACGGGTTCCGAAAGCTACTGCGGAGAGCGAGAGACCGGAGTATCCTGACTCTACGTCGGCGTGAGCTGCCGTTTCTCGAACGGTACAGGAACGTTCTGGCACACAGTCCCAGCTGGTACATCACCCGACGCTCAGATGCTGGTCCGCTGGTCAATTGCTTCAAGCGGGTCTTGGAGTTGATTCAAGAAGCCTTGTCCGACGACGAGAGCAAGCGGCTGCCAGCATCTGAAGGGGTGCGAGAATGAAGTGGCCGGAGGTACATGGCCGCATCGAGAGCGGCGAAGGCGCGCACACGGAATTCAAGCGCGGTCTCGGGAACTTCCGCAGCCCCGCCCGGACGCTCTGCGCGTTTGCCAACGGCGACGGGGGTCTTCTCGTCATCGGTGTGGACGATACAGGTTCGATCTCGGGGGTAGGCGAGGACCCGGAATCGGTTCAGGAACGGATCACGAGCTTCCTTCACAGTGGTTGCGGCAGACCGCTGACGGCCGAGTGCGACCGGCATTCGACAGGGAACGGTTGGGTGCACTGGGTGCACGTATCACGGCACCATCGCGGTTACGAACCCTTCAGCTACGACGGGCGCTTCTGGGTCCGCCGAGGCCGCGCGACGGTCGCCCCGTCGCCTTCGGAGCTGCAGGAGCTCTTCAACTCGTTCGGACTGGTATTCACAGAGCGCCAGATCGTTTCGTCGGCAACCGTGAACGAGATCGACATGGAAGCTTTCGACTCCTTCATGAAGGCGCAGGGCAAGCAGACCGAGGACGGCCCACAACCGGAAACCGACGATGACTTGCGGAACGCCTCGGTGTGCGCGGAGCTTGACGGCGTGCTCAGGCCGACCCTCTACGGGCTGATGGTGTTCGGCAGAGGGCCCCAACGATATCCCCGCACCCTCAGCCTATTCGTTCAGTGCGCTCGGTACGCGGGACTCGATCGCGCCGCCGAAGCGATCAGCGTGGGTGAGGCCAAGGGCAGGCTCGAGGACCAGGTGGGTCGCGCGATGGGCTGGTTCCAGAGCCTCGGGCGCGGGGAGCGGTATCACGGCCTCCATCGTGAAGACCTACCCCTCATGCCGGAGCATGTCCTCCGGGAAGCCATCGTAAACGCCGTCATCCACCGCGACTACGCGCAGACCGGATCGCCGATCCTCCTGGAGGTCTTCAGCGACCGCATCGAGGTCACCAGCCCGGGAACGCTGCCCAACCACATGACCGTCGCGCAGGCCGTCGGGGGCGGCGCCCCGCGGTCCCGCAACGAAATGATGGCGAATGCGATGGTCGTCCGCCGCCTCATGGAGCGGCGGGGAAGAGGCTGGCTGCTGATGCGGCGCGGCATGCGCGACTTCAACGGGACGGAACCCGAACTCATCAACGAAGTGGAGGGAAGCTACGTACGCGTGAGGTTCCGGACGCGGGCCGGGACCGAGCCGGGTGGCGGACCCGGGCCCGAAACGGTGAGCACCCGATGAGCGGCGGGTCGTACATCCATCTCGCCAGTCCGGCCACCTTCCGGTTCACCAACCTGGGACCGGTGAGGGACGCTTCGCTCCAGCTCGGGCGCCTCACGGTCGTCGCGGGCCGCAACAACACGGGAAAATCGTACATCGCCAATGTCCTGCATGGCTTCCTCAGGACCTGGGAGGACTGGTCCGGGGCCCCGAAGTACCTCCTCGGCGCACCCGCCGACTTTCCGAACATCGCGGGGATCGCCGAGACGCTGGCGACCAGGGGAAGGGCGGTGATTCCGCTCGACCCCGATGCGATTCAACACCAGAGACGGACACTGCTCGATCAGGCCGGCCGGGGATTCTCGCAGGAGGGGATCCCGTACGCCTTGGGCTCGACGAGCGACGGGTTCGCGGAGTCGAGTCTCTCGGTGGAGGTGGAGGATTCCGATGCCACCTGGGCGCCGAGACCGATGGGGACATCCTTCCGGCGGACGGCGGTCTCGATGACCCACGATGGTGCCAGGCTGGTCGCCTCGTTCAGGGAGAAGGGGCCAGCGGAAACGATCGATAGGATCGAGGTTGATACCGCCTGGAGCTACTACCACTTTCTTCTGCGCGGCCTGCTTCCTCCTTCCTTCGTCCTCTCTTCGGACCGTGCCGGGATCTCTCTGTTCCACCGGGAACTCGACTTCATGAAGAGCGAGGTGATCGAAGTCCTGCACAAACTGGGGGACGAAGCGAGCCGGCGATCCGTCGCGCCGATCCTGTTCCTTACCGAGAGGTCCGACCGCCACTCCCTGTCCGTCAACGACGATGTCGACTTCACGCGACATGTCGCGGAGTTGCGCGGCGAGGCCGCCAGTCTCCCCCACGCCCGGAAACTGGCCACGCAACTCAGGAGCATGGTCGGCGGCTACTACGCAAGCGCCCGCGATGACATCCGCTTCATCTCCCGGGCGCGCGGCGCGGACCGCGGCTTCAACATCCCGCTGTCCCTCGCGTCGTCCTCGGCCAGGGGGTTGTCCGCTCTCTACTTCTACCTCCGCCACCAAGCCGCCCTCGGCCATCTGCTCGTCATCGACGGGCCGGAGAGCCATCTGGACACCCGGAACCAGGTCCTCCTCGCCCGCCTGCTGGCCGGATTCGTGGCGTCGGGCCTGCGGGTGCTGATCACGACCCACAGCGACTATCTGGTGAAGGAGCTCAACAACCTGATCATGCTCAGCAGGGACTTCCGCGGGAAGATCGCTCTGGCCAGGAAGCTGGGCTACAAGGCGAGAGAGGAGATCGACCCGAGGCTCGTCCGGGCGTACGTCGCCGGGGACGGGGGTCTCACCGAGTGCGGGATCGGGCCGTTCGGCATCGAGATGCCGGTCTTCGACGAGACCATCGACAGCATCAACGCAGCGGCGATCGAGCTGTCGTCGCGTGCGGAGGGCGCGAAATGAGATCTCAACCAGACGGGGACGAGAACGACGGGAGGGTACCCGCACGATGATGATCAAACAGCTTCGCCTCGCCGGTTTTCTTTCGTTCGCGCCTGGGTCGGAGCCGTTCGAGCTGCGGCCCCTGAACGTGCTGATAGGGCCGAACGGGTCGGGGAAGTCCAATATGATCGAGGCGCTGGGTCTGCTGGCGGCTGCGTCACGGGATCTTGGCCAAGCGGTCAGGGCCGGCTGGGGATCCGCCGAGTGGCTGTGGAAGGGCCATCCGCCAGCGGTCGAGGCCCGGATCGAGGCCGTATTGGACCGAAGCAGCACGCCCAACCGCCGCGAGCTGAGATACCGCCTGATGTTGGGGCCGGTTCGAGCGCGCCTGGAACTCCTCGGCGAGGCCGTCGAGAAGGCGGGGGCCAACGATCAAGAGGAACACGCCTATTGGTACTATCAACTTGAGGGTGGCCGTCCCACGATCTACGGCAGGACCGGGGATCCCGAACGGTACCGCGAAGTCACGGGGGTCGACCAGGCTTTGTCCGGCATCCGGACCTTCAACGAGTGGATGTCCGGCAGGCATACTCCTCGGCGTGACGCTTGGACGGCGTCTCTTCCAGAGGATCGGATGTTCCCCGACGGACAGGATCCGGCGCTGCTGGCTGAAGTGCTGATCGAGGCGTCACGCCGCGTGCAGCTCGTGGTCACGACGCACTCCGACGCGCTCGTTTCCGCGTTGAGCAACCAACCTGACTCCGTTGTGGCGTGCGAACGGCCCGGCGCGGGCACCGAGCTCAGCCGTTTGGACCCGGCGAAGCTGGCCAGTTGGCTGGAGGACTACTGTCTCGGCGACCTTTGGCGGATGGGTGCGCTCGGAGCCAACCCGTGAGACCCTTACTTTCATTGGACCCGGAAGCGGTCACTCAAGTTGCGAAATCCGGCCAGGCCTTACGGAGGCGATGATGGCACGCGCAGATTTCCTGAAGAAACTCTTCGAGACCTACCAACGCCGCGACGATCGGGGATTCCGCGCGGTCGCCGCAGCAATCGTCGAGGACGAGAAAAGGAAGCAGCATCCGGTCCTGGCGAACGAGCTTCAGAGGATACTAAACAACGGTGTTCGCTCTGTCGACGAGGTGAGCGGCACCGAGTCGATGTTCGAGCCGGTGCCGACCGACAAGGATCGACGGGCCCCTCTCCTTACGATTCGTACTCCCGATCGGTACCTCGACGATCTTGTCTTGGGCCGGCGCACGTTGGAGTCCCTCAACCGGACAATGGCCGAGGTGCGCGGCTGGGAGATTCTCGAAGCCCACGGATTGGCCCCCACACGCCGGGTCCTGTTCTGCGGACCTTCAGGATGCGGCAAGACGTCAAGTGCCGAAGCCGTCGCGGCAGAGCTGGCGCTGCCGATGCTCTACGTCCGATTCGACAGCGTGGTGTCGTCCCTTCTCGGAGCGACGGCCGCCAACCTTCGCAAGGTCTTCGAGTACGCTGCCCGCGGAAACTGGGTCGTTTTCTTCGACGAATTCGATGCGATCGGGCGCTCCCGCGACGATGCGACGGAGCATGGCGAGATCAAGCGTGTGGTGAACACCTTCCTGCAGCTCCTCGACGGCTTTGCGGGACGCTCTGTCGTGATTGCAGCGACTAACTTCGCGCAGGCGCTGGATCCCGCGATCTGGCGGCGATTCGACGATGTCCTGCGCTTCGAGCTGCCCGACTCCGCTGCCTTGGAACGCCTGGTGCGCAGGCGGTGCAGGCCGCTTCGAGTGCCGGACAGGCAGGTCAAGATCCTGCTCGAAGCGGTGGCGGGAACCACTTTCGCGGACGCTGAGCGAGTTTGCCTGGATGCGAGAAGGCGTTGCGCGCTGGCAGGTACGGGGACACTGCGCGACGACGATCTGGAAGAAGTCCTCCGCCGGTTCCGGTACCGCCGTGACGTGCTTGTCCGTGCGGTGCGAGGGCACGCGCCTCCTTCGATCGATCGGGAGTAGGCGCTGCGATGGCTGGTGAACAGAGGACGGCAACGCATCCTCACATCGGCTTCGGTCGCGAACCCGATGTCGAGCGCCCGCGACGGAGGCAGAAAGGGCGCGGGCCGACTCTGCCCGCACGTAACCGGCGCGGCCACGGGGAAGCGCTCAGAGCGGAAATGCGCTCTGCCGCGTCGGATGTCCGTACCATACGGCGCAACCTCGGCATTGCACCGGATCGCCTCCTGGTCCTCGAGTTCAAGTCTTTGGATCCTGCGTGCCGCAATGTGCTGGAGGATCGCTTTGGTGCCGCGGTTGTTGACGAACAAATGGAAGAGCGTGACGGCGAGGACCTGATACGTATGATGGTGCAATTCCCCACACACGAATCCATTCGCCAACTGCAAGCAGAAGCGGAACAGTACCGCAATGAATCCGTTGGGAAACTCAATCTGCCGCCTGGAATCCGACGAGAATTCTTCGATGGTCTCGAAGCGGTCGGGCAGGTTTCTCGATCCGACCGCATGGGTGGTCGCCTGAAACAGGAAGGACTGCCCGGCGATGAGTCGTTCCACCTCGATGTCGACCTTTGGCACCCCGGGACCGTGGACGGTGCCCGGCAGGTTCTCGATGAACTGCGGGAGCTGTGCGCGACCCATCGGGGAAGGGTGTTGGAAGATGTGCGGACGAGCAGCCTGCTCCTTTCTCGCGTTCAGGCAAGCGGGAGTCTCGCCGAAACGCTCCTCAACCTGGACTTGGTGGCACGCGTTGACCTGCCGCCTCGGCTGCCCAGCCTCTACGGACGCCTGTTCGACAGCGTGCCGCCGCTACCCGAGCATGACCAGCCGACGGGCGAGGAGCCGCGTGTCTGTGTGGTGGACAGCGGGGTCCTTCCAGGACATCCGCTCCTGCGGGGATGGGTCGTTGACGCGGTCGATTTCGACAGCGGCGAGAACACGGCGGTCGATCAGCAGGGACACGGGACCCAGGTTGCTGGCCTGGCAGTGTATGGCAGCATAGCCCGATGTATGGATGACGGAGTGTGGACCCCCGAAGTCCTGGTTGCCAGTGCCAAGGTCCTGCGATGTCACCCGTCCGACGAAAGCGCGACCATGTTTCCTGAGAACCATCGACCGGAGGCACTGGTGGCGCGTGCGATCAGGCACTTTCACGGCACCCCGGGGTGCCGCGTGTTCAACCTGTCGGTAGGGAATCCGGCCGATGTCTACGCCGGTGGCCGCCAGTTCGCGTGGGCCGAGTTGCTGGATGAGTTGGCGCGGGAGCTTGACATCGTTGTCGTCGTATCCGCCGGTAACGTTGCGGATCCCGTGATTCCGACCGATGCGACAAGCCGGGCGGGATTCCAGGCGGGAGTGCGCGACAAAATGCTCGAACTCTCGGCAGCACGGATTTGCAACCCGGGCACGGCCGCGATCGCCGTCACAGTTGGTGCTGTCGTGCGATCGGACGCACCGCGGACGCCGGACTCGCTTGCGGGCGCCCCAGCCGGTGCCTTGGCACCGTTCAGCCGCGTCGGTCCCGGATATCAGGTCAAGAGTACACAACGTGCGGTGAAACCGGAACTCGTTGCCCATGGCGGCAACTTCGCGGTACGTAGCTTCGGGGGGGATGGTGCGAGCTGGGTACGTCAGGATCTGCAACTGGGGGAGCCTACAACTCGCTTGGACCCGCATGGCGAACGTCCACTGACAGCGATCAGCGGGACCAGCTTTGCCGCACCTCAGGTCAGCAACGCGGCGGCGTTGGCCCTGCAGGCGGGTAGGGCCGCGTTGGGCCAAGCGCATGCTAACGTGGCTCGGGCACTTCTCGGAGTAAGCGCGGTAACGCCGGATTGCGGAAGGGAGTGGCTGGGCGACCCGGATGGCAGGGAGGCTTGGGACAAGCTACGAAGGGTAGGTTACGGGCTGGTCGATGCTGGTCGCGTTCGAGCGTCTGTCAGGAACGATGCGTGCTTGATCGGATCGGACACGATCGAGGAAGACCATTGGCAGGTGTTCGCGGTGCCGGTGCCTGACCGGTTTCTGGGTGGACAGGGGCCACGCAGCATATCGGTCGCGTTGGCATATGACCCGCCGGTTCGGTCGAGCCGGAAGGAATACCTTGCTCGCACAATGTGGCTGGAGGTCCTCAAGGGGCTCACGATGGGTCAGGTCGAGGAGTATCGTACCCCGTACCGTGGTTCGGGAGAATCTCCGAGCTTGCCGACATCCAACGTGCTGGATTTGCGGCCGACAAAGACCCAATTGGCGTGGTCGACACTGCAGGTGCGGCGAAAGGTGTGGAGTCGAGCCCCTCGGTTGCCAAGCGTTAACGACGGAGGCAATCCGCTGCTGCACCTCCTGGTGGGATGTCAGAGGCGGTTTCCGCACGGCGAGGAGACAACACAGCGATACAGCGTCGCCGTCCGGTTCTGGCACTCGGACGCTGAAGTGGACCTGTATCAGGAACTACGAGCCAGCGTCCGGACCCACACGGCGGTCGAGATTCGCGCAAAGGCGGTGGTACAGTGAGTCGCCCATCCAGTCGTTTCGATAACGGGAGCCGGATTGCCCTCCCCGCCGACCTCCGCAACCTGCTGGCCAGGACCATCCAGCAGGCACGTCGCACCGGCGAAGCGGGCGCCCTCCAGGCACTCCAGCCACTCGCTGTCGACCGCCCCAAGCCCTTCGAATCGATGGCCCTGCGCGACCAGTCACTCCGGAACCGACTCCGGTTGCGCGGTCGGCAAGCCGGGGACCAGCGGGATCGTAAGACCCGCACTCAGAGTCTGGACCACCTCGCCCACGAAGCCGCCTACGAGCATTGGCACCGGATGCTCTTCGCCCGCTTTCTGGCTGAGAACGGGCTCCTCAGACACCCCGAGCACGGTGTCGACCTGTCGCTGGAGGACTGCCGGGAGCTGGCGGACGACGAGGGCTTGGATCCCTGGGAATACGCGGCCCGGTGCGCCCAACAAATGCTCCCCCAGATCTTCCGTCAGGACGATCCGGTGCTCGAGCTCTCCCTCCCCCCGGAGACGCGGCAGGAATTCGAACGGCTGCTGGATGAGCTGCCCGAATCCGTGTTCACGGCCCCGGATTCACTCGGCTGGACTTACCAGTTCTGGCAGGCGGAGCGAAAGGACGAGATCAACCGGGGGGGCGGAAAGATCGGGGCCGACGAACTGCCAGCGGTCACGCAGCTGTTCACCGAGCACTACATGGTCCTCTTCCTCCTGCACAACTCCATCGGGGCGTGGCGTGCGGGCAGGATTCTGGCTGAACGCCCGGCTTTGGCAAGTACCGCCGCCGACGAGGAGGAACTTCGGCGTTCGGTGCGCTTGGAGACGGGGGGCGGCTACGACTTCTCCTACCTGCGCTTCGTGCGTGGCGTCCGCGAAGAGGACGAGGGGGACGAGCGCAAGGGCCCGTGGCGTCCCGCTTCCGGGTCCTTTCCCGATTGGCCCCCTGAAGCCGCGTCGCTGCGGGTGCTCGATCCGTGTTGCGGCAGCGGCCACTTTCTTGTCGAAGCGTTCGAGGGCCTTGTGCGGCTGCGAATGGCCGAAGAGCGGCTCCCGGTCGAGGAGGCCATCCGTGCTGTGCTGCGGGACAACCTCTTCGGGCTGGAGATCGACCCGCGGTGCACCCAGATCGCCGCGTTCAACCTGGCCCTCGCCGCGTGGCGCCTGGCGGGGGAGCCCATCGACCTGCCGCCGCTCAACATCGCATGCACGGGACTCGCACCGAACGCATCGGAGGCCGAGTGGCGGCAGTTGGCGGAGTCGGCGGAGGATTCGAGCGGCTTGGCCAAGGACCGTGATCTTTTCGGGGGGGACGCGTCGCTGGCTCGCGGCCCGTTGCAGGAGGGGATGGCCGCGCTGCACAAGCTGTTCAGGCGAGCTCCCGAGCTGGGTTCGCTTCTGGACCCGGAGTCGCTGGGAAGCGATCTGTTCCGGGCCGACTACAGGTCTCTTGCCGAGTTGCTCGATGTGGCGATGCGCCGGCAGACGGGGTTGGCTGGGCGTGATGAGCGGGCCGTGGCGGCCGCGGGGATGGCCCGGGCGGCTGAGATTGTGCAGGGGCGATATACACTGGTCGTCACCAACGTGCCGTTCCTGGCAAGGAAGAAGCACGAGCGCAAGCTGTGCGGTTTCGCAGAGACCCACCATGGCGATGCCAAGGGAGACATCGCGACGGTCTTTGTCTCGCGGATGTTTGGTTGGCTCAGCAAAGGGGGTACACAGGCAGTCGTCACTCCGCAGAGTTGGTTGTTCCAGACGACGTATCGCCACTTCCGGGAGAGGCTACTTAAGCGGCGGACATGGAATCTGGTGGGGCCGTTGGGTCCGCGCGCGTTCGAAACGATTACCGGGCATGTCGTGAATGTGGCACTGAACATCATCTCGGAAGGGCACGTCGAGCGGGGTTGGGAGATGTCGGGGGTGGACGCGTCGGTTTCCCAGGGCCGGCGCCCGACCAAAGCAGCGGAGAAGGGGGAGTTGCTGCGGAGGGGTGCGGCGGTGGTGATGTCTCGGCAGGAAGAACAGTTCAAGAATCCAGATGCGCGAGTATTGCTACGACCGCTTGGCGATCATCCCCCGCTTTCCATAATCGCGGACTACGGCAAGGGTAGTACAACTGGTGATCGGCCCCGGTATCTGCTTTGTTATTGGGAATTCGACAAACTACCCACTCAAGCAGTGAGGTGGCTCGACTCGCCGGGATGCGGACGTCATTGGACAGGTCGCTCCCTCATTCTCACCGCCCCGTTGGGTGACTCGGAACTGCGCTCGATGCCCGGGTGTCGGCTACACGGCCAACAGGTCATGGGCCGTCCTGGCGTTGCCGTAAGCAAGATGAGCGAATTGAAGGAGTTCATCTACGACGGGGAGGTGTTTGATGACAATATTGGTGTCTTGGCACCTCGCGATGGAGACGCCATACCGGCGATTCTCTGCTTTTGTGCCTCAGGTGAGCATCGCAGGACACTGCGGCAGCTTGACCAAGCCATCAAGATCACGGCAGCTACCTTGGTCAAAGTCCCCTTCGACCTCGATCACTGGAAAAAGATCGCCGCCGACCAATACCCCAACGGTCTCCCTGAACCCTACTCGGACGACCCCACCCAATGGATCTTCCACGGCGATCCGTGCCGAAGCGTGGTCTGGAACGAGGAGACCAAACTCATCGATCACGGCTCTCCGCGCATTGGCGGCACCGTGCTCCAGGTGGCCGTGGCCCGTCTGCTCGGCTATCGCTGGCCCGCCGAGCTGGACCCGGCAATGCATCTCGCGCCAGAGCAGCGGGACGTAGCCGACGATTGCCGCGCGTTCAACGAGTTCACGGATCCCGACGGAATTGTATGTCTCTCGGCCGCTCGCGGAGAATCAAAAGCAGCCGACCGTCTCCGCGGCCTGCTCGCGCAGGCCTATGGTGACCACTGGTCTGCCGCGACCGAGCGCGCTCTGCTTGCCGCGACCAGCCCCAAGCCACCGAAATCACTGGAGGATTGGCTCCGGGATTGTTTTTTTCAGGAACATTGCAGCCTCTTTCGCAAACGGCCGTTCATATGGCACATCTGGGACGGTCGCAAAGACGGTTTCCACGCGCTCGTCAACTACCACCGGCTGGCCGGACCGGAGGGCGAGGGCCGTCGTACCCTCGAGTCTCTAACCTTCGCCTACCTCAACGAGTGGATCGAGCGACAGCGGGCGGACCAGGGGGAAGGAGTCCCGGGGGCTGACGGTCGCCTCGCGGCCGCCCTCGATCTCCAGCAACAACTGGAGCGCATTCTCGCCGGTGAACCCCCCTGCGACATCTTCGTGCGCTGGCGACCGCTGCACAGGCAGGCCCTCGGCTGGGAGCCGAACATCAACGATGGAGTGCGCCTGAATATCCGACCCTTCATGCGCGCGGAGTTGCGTAATCGGGGACGTGCGGGCGCGGGGATTCTTCGCTCGAAGCCCAACATCAAGTGGGGAAAGGACAGGGGAAGGGAGCCTGAGAAACCGAGGCCGCGCGAGGACTTCCCATGGTTCTGGGGTTGCCCCGGCGGTGGAAGCGAGGGCCAGCGGACTGGTGTCGCGTCGGACGCCGGATTCGACGGCAATCGGTGGAATGACCTGCATTTTTCGCGGGCGGTGAAGCGGAGGGCTCGTGAGAGACATCTGCGCCAGGAATCCGATACATGACGTTCCCAGACCAACTCCGTATGGATCACGTCACCGAGGCACTGTGGGGAACTGGTGGCGGAGCATCGGTCATGGTGGGCAGCGGGTTCAGCCGGAATGCACGGCCCAAACGGCCGAACGGGTCGCCGATGCCCATGCTCGAAGACATCGCGTCCCAGCTTCATCGGGAGCTCTATGCTGACGATCTGGATCGTCGTTCGCCTCCCGAACGACTGGCTCAGGAGTACGAGGTAGAGTGCGGAGAGACCAAGTTGAATCAAGTCCTCCGGGACATGATTGCTGACGCCGATTACCTTCCTGGGCTGTTTCATGAGCGCCTTCTCAAGATGCTATGGTGCGATGTCTTTACCACGAATTGGGACACGCTCCTCGAGACCGCCCGCGAGAAGGTTCCGGAACGCCCATACACCGTTGTCCGCGCCCGAAGTGATCTGCCATCGAGTAGTCGCCCTCGCATCGTCAAGTTGCACGGTTCTCTGCCACACCCGCCACTCATTCTGACAGAGGAATCCTATCGGACGTACCCAAGCACGCACGCGCCGTTCGTGAATACTGTGCAACAGGCGATGATGGAGACCGTGGTTCTCCTCCTCGGATTCTCGGGTGACGATTCGAACTTCCTTCATTGGTCCGGCTGGGTGCGCGACAACCTTGGTGACGCCGCTCCGAAGATCTACTTGGCTGGCCACCTTGGACTGTCGCGTACGCGCCGACGAATGCTGGAGGCGCGCCACATCATTCCCATTGACCTCGCGGGACATCCGAGAGTCGGTGATTGGGGGCCGGACCATCTCTGCCATCGCCGGGCCACGGATTGGATCCTGACCTCTCTGGAAAGCGGAAAGCCATACGATCAGACACGGTGGCCAAGACCGCCACCTAAGCCGAGAGAGATCGATCCACGGATCGAACCCGTTGCGATTCGACGCTCGGCCTGTCCGGTCGCCGAGCCCAAGATAACTCCGCCTCAAGCAGCATCGGTCGAGGCCGACTTGCGTGAAGTCGCCAACGCAGTGGACGCATGGCGACACAATCGCGAATACTATCCAGGCTGGATCGTGTTCCCACAAGACATGCGATCAACTCAGCGGAGTACCGTCGAGCGCTGGACTCCGTTTATCCTCGACGTTCTCCCCAACATGGCGTTGCTAGGCCGTCTAGATGTCATCTACGAAGTTGTCTGGCGACTTGAGAAGTCGCTGGCACGAATGCCGGAGACGTTCGAAACGGCTGCCCATGAGGTTTTGGATGCCATCGACTGCCAAGCGCAGACGGTGGACAGCAAGAGCGTCTCGACTGACTGGACGAGGATTCGGGCCAAGTGGCGCGAGGTTGCGCTGGCCCTCCTGACGGCTGCGCGATACAGGCTGGACGCGGCCGGATTCGAGGCGCGCCTTGAACTGCTCGAGGATTACGTCAACGACGATCCCGATGTCGCTGACCGGATCAACCAGGAGCGCTGCCTTTGGTCACTTTGGGAGCTGGACTACGAGTCGCTGGAGGCCAGCCTCGGGAGATGGGATGCGCACGGGGCCGATCCTATGTGGAAGGTGCGCAAGGGTGCCCTGTTGAGGAGTGTCGGTCAGAACGAGGAAGCCGACACGCTCGTCAGAGAGGCAATGGCGGAGATTCGAGCTGCTCCACTAGCGCGCCAGGATTTTGCCGCTGCATCTCGGGAAGGGTGGGCCCTTTGGGGCACGGTTTCCGTCGAAGACTTCGAGGCAATTCGTGAGCGGTGGCGCCAGCTCGGACCTATGAAATGCGATGCTGCAGATGTTTGGGACCTAAGGAACGCCTTGAAGCACGGCGACAAGGACGAGCAACCCACACCCAACTTCGATCTGGGTGCTCGCCGGACTGTCCACCGCTGGTTCACGTCCGACCGCGGAAGGTACGCCGCCACTTATGGAAGTGTGCGATTGACTGAGGTCGCCGGCCTCCCCAATGCCGTCGAGTCGGTGGATGTCGCACGCTCGCTGCTGAAACTTGCTGCCGAGCGCCTCGTACACGTCGATCATCAACTCGCAATCCGACTTGTTTTGCGGGCGGCGGACATCGACTCCGACGGGTCACTCCTGCGTGTCCTGTCGCGCGAGCGCGTGGCCGCGCTGCCGAAGGAAGCGGCGAGACGGCTTTGCGACGCCGCCCAGCGGTTGGCCCTTCATGCAATCGGCCGAGTCGAGGCAGGCGTTCACATCGAGAGAATGCCATGGCTCAAGCGTGCCCGAGTCGTGTTGGAAGGCTGGTCTCGCTTGATCCTGCGAACAGACAACGAAACCGCGGAGCGCGCGCTCCGAGACGCGCTCCTGCTGCACGGTCGCTCGATGCACTTTTGGCTGCACGATGCTCTGGGAAATCTGCTGAGACGGTCGTGGGAAGCCATACGGGCAGACGATAGACAGACTAGCGTCCTGGATATCCTCGAAGCGGTGATCCCACGAGACGACAAGACGGGAGTGGTCTCCAGGTACCCGGAGCCTGGTGATCTCCTTTTCGGTCTGGAACGGCCGCCGGAGCGAACACCCGAGAACGAGGCTCGTTGGACGCAGGTGGTGGAGACCCTTGTGCAAGGTCTGGGCAAGGGCGGCATTGTACGCGAACGCGCTTCCAGGAGACTGTACGCTATCGCGGACTGGGGACTCCTGATCGAAACTGAGGCTGCCCAAGCGGCGGCTGGCTGGTGGGGCCCCGGAGCAAATGACGATAGCCCACTTCCGATCGGGACCACCCTCCATGACTATACGTTTATCGTAATGCCGGAACCTAGTCGAGGAATGGGGAGGAGGGCTTTCGGTCGAAAATGGCTCAGTGGTGATGTGTCGGAGGTCGCACTGACCAGTCTATACAAGAAAGGCAGCGCCGTTGGTTTCTCTGTGACGCACCAGAATCCGCAGGAGGCCGATGACATTCTGTACCAGACAGGGGGCGCGATAGCCTTTTTGCGTGAACGCGGGCGTAGGCTCGCGTTGTCATCGTCCGAAATGACTTTTGTCACAGGAATAGTGGATCGATGGACGGAGACGAACTTGCGTTGTCCAAAGGACATTCCTGAGTTCTTTGTCACGCCGGCTCGGCAGTCCCTAGCGGGTGCGATTCACGGTCTCGGGTGGCTCCTGTCCGACGTGCGCGTACCCGCGTCACTTGCCCAGGCCCTGAGTCGGAAGGTAAAGGAATTGCACGATGCGCGATTGACGGAGAAGGGCATTCCAGCTTTCGCCATCCTGCCCGGGATCTTGAGGTCCGCCCCGGAGTTGCTCGACGATGTCGAACTTACGGTGGCGCAAGGACTCGCGTCGGCTGACGATGATATGACACGGAGCGCGTTTCGCTCGTTGCACCGCTGGCTCCTGTGGGAGGCAGACGAGAACTTGCCATCTCCCCCGATCCACTTGGTGCGAGAGCTTGGTTTCTCGATCGCTGCCCGTCGTCGACCGGCGACCGAAGAGGCCCTCAGCGTAGCCCAGTGGATCTTTGAGAAGGGCCGCACCGAACACCGCGATGTGATTCGTGATCTCGTCCTTGCGGGAATGAGATTCCTGCTTGAGGAATTGCGGTACGACCGGCAAGCTGCGGACGCCACTGCTCTGGACATCCCGCTCACACGGTGGGGATGCATTCGCGTAGCGCGAGCAATCGCAGCCGAGGACTCAGATATGCCCGAAGTCGTGCGGCAGTGGCTGGAACTCGGAAGGGGCGATCCGTTGCCTGAGGTAAGGCATGTAGCTGCAGACGCCGAGTTCGACGGCAACCGTTGGAACGATTTGCATGACACGGGGGCGACGAAGGAATCCGCCCGTACATCGGTCGTGGAGGAGGGTGGTGCCGATGACTAGGGGAAGGGCCGAGATCGAGAGAATGCTGGTTGAGTTGGATCACCGCACCGCCGACGACCTCGAGTCCCAGAACCTCGACTTCAAGGAATGGGACACCCACAGCCTGAGCCAATCGGTTCGAACCGTCGTGGCCGCCGCTGGCTGCATGGCCAACGGCGGCGGAGGCACGGTGGTCTTCGTTGTTGCGGTCAAGTTGGTGGGCCGCGAGTCCGCGATCCTCGGAGTTCCGCCGGAAGTGTCAGTGAACCGGTTCCGAGTGGCCGTGTACGACTCGACCGACCCGAAGCCGACCCCGGTATTTCAGGAACGATGCACGTCCACCCCGGGATTGCCTCCGTACACGGACACTAGCGGCCGCAGCACGTCGCGCACGATGACTGTACGTGGGTCCGCTGGTTGGTGGGGAGTGACCGAAATGTATGCGCTATACATTTGCCGATACATTTCCGGGCGAAAAGTATCAAAGACTGTTTTCCGTAAGACATTTCCGGCGAAACTGTGTCAGGCTTCCTGCCAGGAATGCGAACGAAACGCGCTCCACAGCATTCGGCGCTCGTTTTCCGGAAGAAATGCGACACTTCGGGCTCCAGGCTCCGGTTTCCGACTCATTTCCGCCTCCGCCTCCCGAGAAATGAGTCAAAACGCGCTGTTTCGGTCGTTTTCGGACCGATTTCTGGACCCGATCCCGGGAGGCGCCCCATGACCCCACCCCTCCTCTCCCCCACCGAACTGCAGACCATCCTCTCCCGGGGCGAAGGCCAGTTCGTGGAGTTCAAGTCCGCCTGGGACCGCGCCACCAAGCGACCCAAACCCCTCCGACGCCGAGCCCTGCGCGACAAGATCGCCGATGTCGTCGCCGCCTTCGCGAACGCCGACGGGGGCCTGCTCCTGGTCGGCGTTGACGACGACGGCACCCCGACCGGCCACGGCTACGCGGACAAGCATGTGGATGCACTCTTCGCCGTGCCCCGCCGCAGACTCACGCCCGCCGTGGACTGCCGTACCGAACGGCTCACCCTCGACTGCCACGAGATCCTCGCATTCGAGGTCCCCATCGCGCCCGAAGCCGTCATGATCGAAGGCGATGGATTCCCGTACCGGGTGGGAAGCCGGATTGTCCGCGAGCCGCAAGAGATCATCAACCAGCGCAAGCAGGCATATCGCCGCGTCGGCTACGAGCAACGCTTCCGGCCGGAGGCAACAGTGGACGACCTGGATTTGCGGCTCGCCGAGTCCTTCCTGAAAGACACGCCGGTCGGAGGCCGTCCCGTCCTGGAGGCACTCGAGTACTACAGCCTCATCGAGAGGGACGCCCGTGACTGGAGAGTGACCAACGCTGCTCTCCTGCTCTTCGCCCAGCGCCCGGCACTGCGTTGGCATCCCCGCGCCGGGCTTCGCGTATTCCGGGTCGCGGGAACGGAGATCGAGTATGGGCGCCGCCGCAACGTGACGCAGATCGGGCGCGCCGACCCGCCGCTCGCCTCGGCCATACACGAAATCACGGAACTGGCCCGGCACCAGGTCGGAAGATCCGAGAAACTCGTAGGCCTCCACTTCGAGGACGTCACCGAGTACCCCGATTTCGCTTGGCAGGAATCGCTGGTCAACGCCGTCGCCCACCGCGACTACGAGGTGCAGGGCCGGGAGACCGAAATCTGGTTCTTCGAGGACCGGCTGGAGGTGTCCAGCCCGGGAGAACTCCTCCCGCCCGTCACCGTGGACGCGCTGCGGGAAGGCCGCAGGGCCCATGTGACCCGCAATCCAAGGCTGGTTCGTGTTCTCGCCGATGCGGAGATCATGCGGGACGAGGGGGAGGGCATTGTCCGAGTCTTTCGCGAAATGGCGGACAGCTTCCTCCGGGAACCGGAGATGACTTCCGAGTCCGGCCTCTTCACGATCACGCTGCTCAACGAACCGGACTGGCAGGTTTTCGGCCCTGGTTGGCGCCACTTCGTCGGCCGGCTTCGCGTCACGGATGATCAGAGGAGGATGCTGCTCCTGCGGCCTCACGGCTTCACCAAGGGCGACTATGAGCGGCTGAACACGATGGCGCCCGAGGAGGCAGCGCTGCGGATTCGGGATCTGGTCAACAGAGGACTCCTGGTTGGCCTGCCTCCCGACGACAATGCGGCGCCAGCCTTCGCCATTCCGGCGGAGACGGAGGAGATTCGCCTGTTCCTCAACGACCGGATCCCGAAGCTCTGGAGCCACCTTCGGCGCGAGCCATCGCTCAAGAACGCCGACTACCGGGCGCTTTTCCAGGTGGACCGCCATCGAGCGCTTCGTGAGCTCCGTCAACTCGTGAAGCTCGGGGTGCTGGTCGACACCGGGGTCGGTCGCGGGACCCGCTACAAGGCCGCGGCGCTCGCCGGGGAACGACCACTATGAGCATTCCTCTGGCAATTGTGCGCACGATGCAAGCATCAGAGCGCCAACGAGTTGTGGGAATATGCGCACGACGAGTGGTGGATATGCGCAACCGATTCGCGACGTGGACCGAGGTTGTCGGGCGACATGAACCGTTGGCGTCTCGATCGGTTGAGCGGCGATATGATCGTCGAAGCACAGTTTATGCGCACATCGTAAACCTAGAGTACACAGTCACTTACATCAATATGCGCGCTAAGGTGGCCACTTATGCGCACGGATGATCGTCTCCCCGCCACCCCCCTCGGCCACCTCGCCCGCAGCCTCCGTGCCCGCGCCTCGACGCCCACCGGCCAGGCCACCCCCGCCGCCATCCTGTGGACCGACCCCAAAGCCGAGTGGCGCGCTCTCCTTTCGGCGGCCCTCGCCCGCATCCCCGAACTGCTCGCCCTCGGCGAGTACCGCCCCGACCACCGCACCGGCCCCGCAATCTGGCTGCGTTGCGTGGTGGACCGCGTGCTCGACATCGACGTCGTCCCCCCCGACGCCACCCCCATCATCTACCTCCCCGGCGTGGAGCGCGGCCAGCTGCGGGCCGGCGAAGACTGTCCCGACGAACTGAAGCCGCTCGTCGAGCTGATGTACCGCGGCGCCCTATGGCACAACCCGAAGGGCCGGGATTGGACCGTGGCGGCTTTTCTCGGCTCCTCCGCCGGGCCGGACCTCGACATCGCATCCGACCATGACACCATCGCGGCCTGCACGGAGCGCTGGACCAGGTGGCTCTGACCCCGGTCCGGCAGTTGCGGGGCCGCCGCCTGGACGCGAGCGACTTCAGCCAACTGGCCGGGGTGGACGTTATGCGCGACATCCTCCGCTGGATGGCCGACCCCGAGGGGGCGCGGTCCCGGATGGACGGGAGTAGTTGGAACCTCTTTCGCACCGAGTGTCGTAGCGCCCTCCAGTTCGACCCCGAGACCGAAGCGGACGTGACGGCCGGGACGAGACTCGGTGCGGGAGCGGGCCGCTGGGCCGATGCATGGGCTCGGTTTGTTGAAGCGCCGGATGCCTTTCCCGGAATACCTGAGCTGCTCGCGCGAAGTCGGCCCGCCAACGAGCTCGCGTTCGACCGTGAACGCTGGCCGGATCTCAACGGAGAAGACGAGGAATCGGTGCGGCGTGCTCTGGCCGGGCTCACCGAGTTGCCCACCCGGATGCTCGCCAGGCGGTTGCGTCGCTCGAGCAAGAGCACGCCCATCGCCGAAGCTGGGTGTGGGCCCGCCTCCGGCGTTCCCCCTTCGCGATGTTGCTGGAGCCCCTGGCCCGTCTGGCCGAATCAGCGGGCACCGCAATCGGGGGCGCCACGCCTGGCGATGCGGCCCAGGTCTACACCGACCGCGGATGGCTTGCGGACGCTAGCGCCCGGGAGGCTCTAGCCATGGCGCCCCCCGAGGAGGAGCACACCGTCGCCAACGCAGTCCGCCATCTCCTTGAGCCCTGGCTGGACGGCTCTGCGCGCGCGTTTCAGGCGTTGGTGGAACGCCAACCGCTTCCGACGTCAGGTGACCAGCCGACCATCGTCGCCGGCGAGGACGAGTGCATCGTCTTTGTGGACGGCTTGCGCTACGAGCTTGGCCACAGGCTGGCGGAACGTCTGGAGGCGATCGGTTCGAGCACCACCATCGAGCACCGCTGGGCCGCGATCCCGACCGTTACTGCCACCGCCAAACCTGCCGTCACCCCCGTTGCCGGCGAGGTCGCTGGTGACCGACTCGGCGCGACGTTCCAGCCCACGATGAAGGGTTCCGGCCGCACGGTCCGCGTGAAGGAGCTCCGCGAAGCCATGGAGTCGGCCGGCTATCAGATCATCAACGCCGGAACGCTGGACATGCCCCTTGACGCGGGGGCGCGCGGCTGGCTGGAGACCGGTGAAATCGACAAGCACGGCCACCATCTACGCGCGGTCCCGTTTGCCCGCCAAATCGAACGTGAACTGGACGGGTTGGTCCGTCAGGTCACACGACTGCTCAACGCTGGCTGGCGATCGGTTCGAATCGTCACCGACCACGGCTGGCTGCTACTTCCGGGCGGACTGCCCATGGTCACCCTCCCCAGGCACCTCACCGAATCCAAGTGGGCGCGCTGCGCCGTCATCTCGGGTGACTCCAAGCCCGACGCCTCGCTGCACCCCTGGCACTGGAATCCCAACGAGTGGTTCGCCTCTCCGCCCGGCGTCGCCTGCTTCAGCCGGAGGGACGAGTATACCCATGGCGGACTCAGCATTCAGGAGTGTCTCATCCCGGACATTCGGGTCGAAGGCACCGGACCCAGCGGGCCGACCGCCGTCATCCGGGGAGTCTCTTGGCGGCGCTTCCGCTGCAACGTCACCGTCCAGGCCCGTGGTGGCCCGGTAACCGCCGACCTGCGCCTGGGCAGCCCGGCAGGCAAGTCCGTTGCCTCGTCGCCCAAGCCGACCGACGCGGACGGTCTCGCGAGTCTGGTCCTGGCGGACGACGAACACCAGGACGCCGCACTCGTTCTTGTGGTGACCGATGCCGACGGCCGCGTCCTCGCCCAACAACCGACCCGCAAGGGAGAGAACATATGAATGCGCCGGAGTTCCAGATGGACGCCCTGGACAGCAAGGCCAACGAAGCCTTCCCCGGCTACCTGGTGCGCAAGGACCTGGTGCGGCGCTACGCCCGCCAGTATCCCGTCCCCACCTACGTCGTCGAGTTTCTGCTGGGCCGGTACTGCGCGAGCGTGGAGCAGGACGAGATCGACGAAGGCCTCGAGATCGTGAAGAACCAGCTCGAAGGGCGCACGGTCCGCGCCGCGGAGCAGGAGATCTTCAAGTCGCGGGCCCGGGAGGAGGGTTCCGTCCGCCTCATCGACATCCTGCGCGCGCGCCTGGACGCCAAGAACGACTGCTACCTGGCCGAACTTCCCAGCCTCGGCCTGCGGGACATCCGCATCGAGACCGAGTTCGTCACCGACCATCAGCGGATGCTCGCCGACGGACTCTACGCGGAGGTCACCCTGGAGTACGACCCGGTGATCGCGCAGGAGAAACAGGGACGCCCGTTCAGCATCGCTGCGATGCGGCCGATCCAGATGTCGAGCCCGGCCGTCCTCAAGGTCCTGGCCAAAGGGCGGCGCCAGTTCGACACCGCCGAGTGGATGGACTTCCTGCTCCGTTCGACCGGCCTGGAACCCTCGGCGCTGGACGAACGAGCCAAGCGGGTCGCGCTGCTCCGCCTGATTCCCTTCGTCGAGCGCAACTACAACCTCGTCGAACTCGGTCCGCGCGGAACGGGCAAGAGTCATGTGTACCAGCAGCTCTCGCCGCACTCCCACCTGCTGTCGGGCGGCAAGGCCACGGTCGCGAAGATGTTCGTCAACATGGCGAACGGGCAGCGCGGCCTGGTCTGCCAGTACGATGTGGTGTGCTTCGACGAGGTCGCCGGCATCTCCTTCGACCAGAAGGACGGCGTGAACATCATGAAGGGGTACATGGCGTCGGGCGAATTCAGCCGCGGCAAGGAAAGCATCCGCGCGGAAGGGTCGCTGGTCCTGGTCGGCAACTTTGACGTGTCGGTGGAGCAACAGCAGCGCATCGGCCACCTGCTGAGTCCTCTCCCCAAACAGATGCGCGACGACACGGCGTTCCACGACCGCATCCACGGCTACGCTCCCGGGTGGGACTTCCCGAAGCTCAACCCCAACGACCACCTCACCGACCATTTCGGCCTGGTCAACGACTTCCTGAGCGCGTGCTGGACCAAACTGCGCGACACGACGCGTCTGCCGATCCTGCAGAACCGGGTGTTCTGGGGCGGTGCGCTGTCCGGACGTGACATCGAGGCGGTCCACAAGACGGTCTCGGGTCTCATCAAGCTGCTCTTCCCGGATCCCGAGATGGAGGTGGAGGACGACAACCTGGAGTGGATGGTCCGGCTGGCTCTGGAGTCACGGCGGCGCGTGAAGGAACAGCAGAAGCGGTGTCTCAAGGCCGAGTTCCGGAGCACCCACTTTTCATACACCCTCGGCGTGGACGGCACGGAGCAGTTCGTGGCGACCCCCGAGCTTCGGAGCGACGAGGCGATCGACAGCGACCCGTTGCCGCCGGGGCAGGTGTGGGCGATCGGGCCGGGGGTGGAGGGTACCGGGCCAGGGCTCTACCGGATCGAGGTGGTGGTGGGGCCGGGGGCGGGCGGTGCGAAGATCCTGAACCAGCCGGTCCCGCCGGCGTTTCGGGAGAGTGTCCGGGTCGGCGAGCAGAATCTGTACACGGGAGCGAAGGCGCTGGTGGGGGACCGGGACGCGCGCGCGCACCAGTACACCGTCCAGATGCAGCCGCGGGACAACGACAAGTCCGGCACGGGGCTGGGACTGCCGGTACTGGCGGCGATGGTGGGGGGGCTGCTGGACCGGAAGACCCGGGGGGCGACGATCATCGTGGGGCCGCTGAATCTGGGGGGTTCACTGGAGCGGATCGCGGACCCGGTGGCGATGGCGGAGCTGGCGGTGGACAAGCAGGCGACCGTGCTGTTGATGCCGGTGGGGGCGCGCCGAGAGCTGATGAACCTCGACGACGACGTGTGGACGAAGGTGAATATCGAGTTCTACCGGGACGCGCAGGACGGGGTGTTCAAGGTGTTGGAGTGAGGGGGTGGCGAGGCCCGTGAGCGCCCAACCGGGAACGTCGGACTTCTTCAAGGACCTCACCGCCCGGATTCTGGCGGCTCTCAGGGAGGGCGTGGTTCCGTGGCGGCGGCCATGGCGCTCGTTGACGCCGACCCGGTACACCGGGCTCCCCTTCACGGGAACCAACAGTCTCGTGCTGTCGCTCGCGGCCGACGCGAGGGGCTACGCGAATCCGTTCTGGCTGACCAGAGCACAAGGACGCCGGTGCGGCGCGAAGATCCTGGACGGCGAGGAGGGCACACGGGTACTGCGACCGCTCCCGTTCTCGGTCCCGGATCGCGGGAAGGGGGCCCGGCACCGACCACCCATCCCGCTCATGGAACCCTACCAGGTGTTCAACGGCGAGCAGTTCGACCGGTTGCCGCCCAGGTTCCAGGTCGGTGAGGAGAGTCCCACTCCCGGTCCGCGGGGCAGGATCGACATCGCCGATGACTTCTTCGGGGCGGTCGGCGCGACGATCGTGCCGGGCGGCGACAGAGCGGCCTACAATCGCGCCAAAGACATCATTAAGATGCCGCTTTTCGGCAGCTTCGATGATCCGGTCAGCTACTACGCCACGCTCGCGCACGAGGCCATCCACTGGACCGGTCACCGCAGTCGGATGGGGCGCGAGTTCGGAGTCCGTTTCGGCGACCCAGCGTACGCCTTCGAGGAGATCGTCGCCGAGCTCGGCGCTTCCTTCGTCATGGGCCGCCTCGACCTGCCCTGCCGCGTCGAACGGGATCACGCGCCGTACATCGATCACTGGATATCGGCGCTGGAGAATGACGAGAGGGCGATCCACCGCGCCGCCTCCCACGCGCAGAGGGCGGCCGACTTTCTCGTCGTCGGTACGGCCTCAGGGCGTGTCCGGGAGCTCGCGGAGCGGCCTCTGGACGACCGCGCCTGGATCGTGGTCTACCTGGACATCGTGGAGATCGGGCCACATCCGCTCGTCGGCGCGGTCGGAGTGGACGCGGATGGAGCCAAACGGGTACTCGGGCTGCGCCTGGCCGACAGCGACCCGGACGACTGGCAGGCCGCGGCCGAGGAACTGCTGCGGGAAGTTGTGGGCCGGGGAGTCCGCCCGGACCGGCGGCGCCTCGTCGTGACCGACGGATCCGCGCAACTGAGGGATGCGGCGGTCGCGGTGTTCGGCGGGGACACATATGTGCAGGCCTGCCGGCCGCACCGAGAGCGCGAGGTCCTGTCACGCCTGCGTGCGAAAGAGGACCGCGACAAGGCCAGGGAAGTGCTCCGAGAGGCATGGGCGGGCGGGGCGGAGCGGGGACTGCGGCTGCTGAAGCAGCTGGCGGAACGGCTCGCGCGGGATGGATGGGAAGGGGCGGCGAGCCGACTCCGTGCCGGATCGAGCGAACTCTTCACGGTGGACCGGTTCGGACTGGATTCCGGGCTGGCCGGGAGCCTCGTAACTACCGCAGTGATCGATTGCGCGAGCTCGGGGATGCAGCGCCAGATCTGCGGAGTGCCGAGCTGGGGAGACCGCGAGGTGGCGCTCGCATGGGCGGCGGCATCGTTCCTCAACACGGAGCGGGGATACATGAAGATCCGCGGCCATCGGCGTCTTCAGCTCCTCAAGGACCACTTGGTCCAGATCGAGATGCCGTTTGGGCCGTAGTCCTTGCGGCCCTGGGCCTTCGGACGGTCCATCGAGGACCGTTCAGTTGGGCCGCCGAAGGCTACATTGGCAGTTGGTTACGCGGGACGGCGATCGTGGAGTCGGCGGCGGACAAGCAGGTCACCGTGCCGTCACCGATGACCAGCGCTCCGCCTCAGCAGCACGTAGAATGCGCCCTGGCCCCCATGCCTGCCCCGTACGGGCACGCACGAAGGACAAGCGGGCGGGTCGCGGGCTCGTTCAGCCAGGCTTCGAGCCCGCGGCGCAGCACGCCCCGGGCGTCAGCGAGCGGGTCGCTCCTTCCCTGTGCCCGGTAATCACCAGAACGCAACGCAGGCCCCGATGGGCGCGGACTGGGCCAGGAATGCCGCGACCTTCCGCGCAGCATCCCTGCGCGTGAATCCGTGCAGGTCCAGCCGCGCGTCGATCGCAATCCCGCCGCGACGCAGCGCGACCGCCTGACGCCGGTTCAGCCCATCGAGCGCGCCAATCCGGATCCGTTTCGACGCGGAACCGGCCTCACTTCCTTTCCCTCGGGGCCGACGGGCGTCCACACCCTCCCTGACGACCGTCTCCTCGACCAGGCGCCCTCGCTCCGGACGCCGTTGCACATCGGCCATCCGCCGCTCGAAATCGTTCTGTCCCGCTTGGTCCGGGTCGGTGCGCGTCTTCATGTCATTCAGAGTAACACGGGATTGAGGTCTGCACCGAGCCCAAGGGTCGAGCTGGCTTCCAGGTGGCGGTAGTGTCGCCGGGTAACCCTTGTCCCTCAACGCCCGTCCACCCCCAATTGTCCCAGTAGTACGGCCGCACTAATCAGGAACGCGCGCGCCCACGCGCACAGCACACTATCTGCCGGTGGGCTTGGGCAGGACTATCGTCCGGGACCGCAGGAAAAATGTTCGGCCTCGCCGAACTCGGCTGGCACGCAATGGTAGGCTGGGCAGTGCGAGAACAAGGATCTCGAACGGCTCGCAGCCCGACTCGCTCGACTCCCCAATGGCAACCCAGATCGGTTTGGCTTCCATGTACACCCGTCTTTTCGACAGGTGACCTGGGCCAACTCCTTACTGTTTCGACGAGTTCAACACCGCATCTAGGCGAGAAAGCTCCGCCTCCCACCACCTTATCGCTTTCCGATATACATCTCGTGCATCCTCGCCAGACCCGAAACCCTCCGTCATGGGCCGAAACAGGTTTTCGTCGAGAACGAAGGGTGTTTCGTGTGTGACGGATCCTGCATCCGAATCAACAACTACGACAGGCACCTCTGGCGAGGGTAGAACGTTGGATCGATACTCCTTCAGTATGTTGTTCCGCTCCTTCTCGATGAACTCTCGGAAAACGAGGTGTTCGGGCCGCTTGGCCGTCCATGTCTTGTATGCGGCATTGATCGATTCGCGTGACCCAGCGGTCCGTCCATCCACGTTTCGAAGGACATGTCCAACCGCACGCAACAGTGCCACAGCGCCAGCCCACAACACTCTCCAGCGCTGCTCGTCCCGCTCGTCCTCGAGCATTCCAAGCGCGGCCTCGCAGTCTGCTAGAACCCCCCTCGCTGCTACCGTCATGTCATCGATTCTCCTTGGGTTGCCGCGTGCTTGACTTGCCCTGATTCATGATGATCGCATCCTTCCTCGGTAGTGTTCAGTGGCATGTGCCGGGATCACAAACGGCGAGAAAACGAGATCGCGAAACAAACTACGCCGGGGGATCGTCATCCTGAGGCAGAATCTGGAAGATGTAGTCCGTCAGGATCAGCATGTTCATGCTGTGTTTGTGCGTCGAGTACGACACCAATCCATGCATGGCGGCGTTCCGATTCGGGACGGGATCCTGCTCGAATCTGGTCCTGTTGGCCTTCACGTTTTCGTATGCGTGGTCCACAAGTCGGCCGAAGAGGACATAGCCGAATCGTTCCCGGAACGCATAGTCCGCCAAGTCTCCCGTTCCGGTCAGTTTCTCGAGCAAGCGATTCGAGCGAAAGCCGGCACCGACCATCCTCTCGATTTCGGGAAACAACAAACGGCAGACGCACCGGTACAACCCACTCTCATGGGCCGAAAGGGCTTCGCGGAAAGTCGCCTTCGCTTCATCATCTATGCGATAGTCCTCCAGGCGTGACGTCATATCGTCGCGTATCTCGCTCCACCCGGCACGGTAGTAATCGGAGAAACGGCGATCCAGAAGGTCAAGGTCGTCTCCACATTCTTCGACATAGTGGAAGGGCGCTGAGTGATACGGCAGCCAGCCAACCTTGTTCAGGGTGTCCACGACCTGGTTCCACTCACGGAACTCCTGGATATGAGGTTCGATGGAGTCCGACCACTCCTTCAGCCTCTGCAGGGAAGGGCCGAGCGAGCGTTCCAGCATCCGAAGTGTCTCGGAAAGCTGTGTGACGACCGGTGTTACCGCCCTGGCAAGCGGTTCGACATAGCGGACATACGCACGGTCTGAAGCTGCTTGCAGAGCCCGAATGTCCCTGAAAATGGCGGCGACATCGTGGTCGTGCAGGGCCGCGTACGCGTCTCTTGCCTCCCGGACTGCGGCGATGACGGGGTCGCTCCTGGCCGCCCGGACCGCAGCGATGACTGGGGCGCTGCCAGCCGCCCGGACTGCAGCGATGACTGGGTCGTTCCTAGGGGTCTCCATTGTGAACCTCCATCAATTCGTTGGGAGTACAGATGACGGGAGGCTCGTACCCCGCGCTGCGACACACCCCCTCGATCCGGGATCTCATGGGTGTTCAGGTAAGGTAACCATGGCAAGGCCGGAACGATCGCCGGGGGACGCGGGCGAGGGAATGTCCGGATGGGACTGATTTGGCTAGCGGCGTCCTTCACGAACGTCGGAAAGGCTCACCGACCAGACGACGAACTTGGGCTCGCCCCCGCTGTGCTCCGCGTAGGAATAGAGCCCGTCCCGCCCGATCAGGCCGATGGCGTTCGCATCGACCCGAGTGCGCGCCAGCACGCGTCCCGAACGGGTATCCAGCACCTCGATCACGGTGTCATAGAGATCCTCGCGCTGCGCCGAGGACGTCATAGTCTCGGTGCCGATTACCCTCGCAGGGGGCATCGGCCGCCAATTGTCGTCCGCCACGCTCAGTACAACCATCAGCAGACCATCGCCCCAGTCTCGTACGCCGACGATGAACGGCAACGGCTCAACTTCGCGCGGCAGCCCCGGTGACCTTGCCCAGGGACGAAACCATGGCGCATCGCGGTCGATTCGCATGATGTGGGCTCCGTCCGGACTCCATTTGTCGATCCGGTACCGGTTTACCCGGGCCGCCCAGACGTTCCCGTCAGGCGCCGCCGCAACACGCCGCGCCAGTGCCATTCGGCTTTCGTAGCTCCGGTCTGCGGGAACTCCGTCGGAACCGAGGGAGCGGGTGATTCGGCGACTGCCCTCATCATACACGTGCAGGGGGTGACCAGCCCGCCCGGGCTCGTATGTGAGGGCAAAGAAGACATCGTGGCCATCGGGCAACGGGGCCCAGTCGCCAGGCATGAATGGCAGCATGCTGGTCGTGATCTCGTCGTCGCGGATGGTGGTTACGCGAGCGGTCTGGATGTCCAGAACACGGAGATTCTCCCCGCTGCCCCGCATCAGTACCGGGGAACGGTACTCGCCCGGACCCTCGCCGGTTCGCCCGATGGCAGCGCGAAATACGCCGTCCGGAGAGAATCGCAGCAGGCGTCCCTCCGGCGGGAACGGCACGTAGTAGTCGCCCTCGTCGGAGCGGCCGATGCGGGAGACGTAGTCAGTGACGATACCCGGGCCGTCGGCATCGCCGAGTTCAACCACGACCGACACGTCCAGCGAGCAGGTGCCGCACGCCACGGCATTGGGCACCACGAGCGCCGAGTCCTGGGCGCTGAGAGGTACAACGAGTGCCCCAAGTACCGGAACGGCGGCAAGGACGAGCGAGTGCGGAAGGAGTTGTCTCATCAATCCGGTGCCTCGTTAGTGGGAGATTGCCGACCCAACATCCACTCTCTTGAGACACGACAGCATCGGAAAGGGTTGCTCAACGCCCTTCCACCCCCAATTGTCCCTGTAGTACTGCCCTTCAACGAAAACGAACGCGTGCGCCCACGCGCACACCACATCTTCCATGGGAGGATATCCATGAGAGCACTTCTCGCCGCACCGGCGGCCCGCGTCCTCGGGCTGCTGGGCCTCACCCTTGCACTGGCGGGTGCAGCCGAAGCCCAACAGGCGACTCGAACCCAGCCGGTAACCGGCATCCGGGACAACGGCACGGGGTATCACGCCCTGGTCGGCGCCCGGGTGGTGACGGGTCCGGGCCAGGTCATGGAAAACGCCACGATCGTGATCCGCGACGGGCTTATCCAGAGCGTGGGCCGGGGCCAGGCGCCCGCGGGTGCCCGGGTCTGGGACCTGACGGGCCTGACGGTCTATCCCGGGTTCATCGATGCGCACGCCGACCTCGGGATGGATGCCGTGCCCGAGGGGGGCGACGTGGGACCGACCCACTGGAACCCCCAGGTCCGGGCCTGGTTCAGCACGACCTCCAACCTGCAGGACGACGCGGATCGCCGCGCGGCGCTGCGCTCCCAGGGATTCGGAACGGCGCTCGCGGTTCCGAAGCAGGGGATCTTCCGGGGGACTGCTTCGGTGGTCGGCCTCGGGGAAGAGGGAGTCCGGGACCGGGTGCTGCGCCCTGACATCGCGCAGTCGATCGGCTTCCAGCGTTCCTTCCTGCTGGGCGGGTCGTATCCGAACTCCGCGATGGGGGTGATCGCCCTCATGAAGCAGACGTGGATGGACACCGAATGGTACGCCCGGGCCTGGGATGCGTACGAGTCGAGCGGCCGCGCCTTCCTTCCGCCCGAAACGAGCGAGGCGCTCGCGGCGCTCCAGGACGCCGCCCAGGGTCGCCAGCCGGTCCTCTTCGAGGCGAACAGCGAGGAGGACTACCTGCGGGCCCACAAGCTGGCCACGGAGTACGGGCTCAACCCCTGGTTCCGGGGCAGCGGTCTGGAGTACCGCCTGATCGACGTGATGCGCGGACGCAGCGAGCCTCTGATCATTCCGCTCGACTTTCCGGATGCGCCCGAAGTCGGCAACCCGGAGCAGGCGCTTGGCGTGACGCTCGCCCAGCTCCGCCACTGGTATCTGGCGCCGACCAACCCGGCCCAGCTGGCCGACGCCGGCGTTCCCTTCGCCATCACCTCCGACGGCCTTTCGTCGCTGAACGAGTTCCTGCCGAATCTGCGTGTCGCGGTGGCCCGGGGGCTGTCGGTGGACGACGCCCTGGCGGCGCTCACCACGACGCCGGCGTCCTGGCTCGGCATCGATCGCACCCACGGGACCGTCGCCGAAGGCAAGGTTGCGAACCTGGTGGTCAGCGAGGGCGACCTCTTCACCGAGGAGGCCACGGTCCGCGATGTGTGGGTGCAGGGAAGGGTCTACGGGATCACCCGCCCCACCCAGATCGATCCCCGCGGAACCTGGACGATCGCGTCGGACGACGAATGGGGCTTCGAAGCGGTGCTGACGCTGGAAGGTCCGCTGAACCGGATGCGCGGCAACATCGAAGTCGCCGCAGAAGGGGCTCCGGACGGTGAGGGCCTGCGGATCAATCTCGCGTCGGCCAGCGCGGTCGCGGAGACGGGCCGGATCGAGGCCCGGTTCGACGGCGAGGAGCTGGGCTACGAGGGAACGGCCCTCCTCGCGGGCTCCGTCCGGGGGGACGAGTTCTACGGCTGGACGTCGCTCCCGAACGGAGCGGACCCGTCCTTCCAGGGCACCCGCATCGAGGGTTTCGAGGGCGCGGAGCGCGGTACGGTGGCCATGGACGTGCCCGAGATCGACCTCCCCTTCATCCGACCGATGATGGACTACGGCCGCTCCTCCATCCCGGAGCAGCCGGCCGCGGTGGTCGTGCGCAACGCCACCGTGTGGACGCAGGGTCCGCAGGGGCGCATGGAGGATGCCGACCTCCTGATCGAGGCCGGGAAGGTGGTCGAGGTGGGCCGTGACCTGCAGGCTCCGCGAGGCGCGGTTGAGATCGACGCCATGGGCAAGCACGTGACTCCGGGGCTGATCGACCCGCACATCCACTCGGGCGTCAGCTCCGTGAACGAGAGCGGATTCGCCATCGTTCCCGAGGTGCGGATGGGCGACGTGGTGACCCACAACAACATCTGGATGTACCGCCAACTCGCCGGCGGGCTGACGACCGCGCACATCAAGCACGGTTCCGCCAACCCGATCGGGGGCGAAAACGTCATCGTGAAGATGCGCTGGGGCGCGCTGCCCGAGGACCTGAAGCTCGAGAACTCTCCCCGGACCGTGAAGTTCGCGCTCGGCGAGAACCCCAAGCGGAGCCAGGGCCGGTACCCGAACACCCGCATGGGGACGCAGGAGATCATCCGCGACCACTTCATGGCGGCCCGCGACTACGAGCGCGATTGGCAGCGCTGGGAGGCCGACGGAGAGGGGATTCCCCCGCGCCGCGATCTTCGCATGGAGGCGATCCTGGACATCATGGGTCAGGAGCTCCTCATCTCGTCGCACGGCTACCGCGCGGACGAGTTCCTCGCGCTGGTGCGGCTCGCCGAGGAGTTCGGCTTCCGGGTGCAGACGCTCCAGCACGGCGTGGAGGCCTACAAGATCGCTCCCGAGCTGGCCGCGTCGGGCGTCGCCGCGGTGGTGTGGAGCGACTGGGGCGCCTTCAAGCTGGAGGCCTACGACGCGACGGTGTACAACGCCCGCATCCTCATCGAGGCCGGGGTGACGACGTCGCTGCACTCCGACAACAGCCAGATCGCCAGCCGCATGAACTGGGAGGCGGGCAAGCTGCTGCGCACCGGTCTCACCGAGGAACAGGCCCTCTCGACCGTGACCAGCGGATCGGCAAAGGCGATCGCGATCGACGACCGCGTCGGCTCGCTGGAGGCGGGGAAGGACGCCGATTTCGTCATCTGGAACGGCAATCCCCTGTCCCAGTTCACCCGCGCCGAGCAGACGTGGGTCGACGGGCGGCGCTACTTCTCGGTGGAAGAGGACGCCGCCATGCGGGAACAGGTCGAAAGCGAACGCAACCAGCTCATACAGGCCGTCCTTTCGGCCGGAGGAAACTGACAATGACAACCACGAAGCGAGGAGCCATGACGAACGGAATCCTGTCCCGGATCGGCGGCGTGGCCGCCCTGATCCTGGCCGCGGCCATCGGCACCACTCTGTCGCCCGCCCAGGCGGACGCCCAGGTGCGCATGACCGTGCCCCCCCAGACCCAGACGGTCGCGCTGCAGGGCGCGACGATCCACACGGTCACCCAGGGGGTGATCGAGAACGGCACGATCGTCTTCGAGAACGGAGTGATCACCGCGATCGGGGCCGATGTCCAGGTCCCGGCGGGGGCCCGGGTCGTGGACGTCTCGGGGAAGCACATCTACCCCGGCCTGATCGATGCCTACAGCAGCGTGGGCATCGCCGAGATCGGCTCGGTCGACGTCTCCAACGACGTCAACGAGCTGGGCGACTTCAACCCCAACGTGCACGCCGACGTCGCGGTCAACGCCGAGAGCCGGCACATCGGGACGACGCGTTCCGCCGGCGTACTGGTGACGCTGACCACACCGGGCGGCGGAATCGTCTCGGGCATGTCCTCGGCGATGAACCTGGAGGGGTGGAGCTGGGAGGAGATGTCCATGGAGTCGTCCGCGGCCCTGAACGTGAACTGGCCCAACCCGGGCGGGGGACGGTTCCGCGGCTTCGGGGGGCGCAGGCCGCCCAACTTCCCCGGGGGAGAGATGCCGGAGAGGCCTACCTATGAGGGGCAGGTGGAGGAGCTGAAGAACTTCTTCGCCGAGGCGCGCGCCTACCGCGACGCTGTTGCGGCCGGCGAGGAGGTGCGCAGCGACTCCCGCTACGTCGCCATGGTCCCGGCGCTCAACGGGGATATTCCCGTGGTCGTCGCCGCCGAGAGCGCGGCCCAGATCAACGACGCGGTCACCTGGGGGCAGGAAGAGGGCTTGAGGATCGTCATTCGCGGCGGCCGCGACGCCATCCACGTCGCCGACCGCCTGGCGGCCAACGACATCCCGGTCATCCTGACGTCCACCATGTCCGGACCCAACCGGCAGTACGAGGGCTACGACGGCGCCTACACCATGCCCGCGCGCCTGCACGAGGCGGGGGTGCGCTTCGCCATCTCCGGCGGCTCCGGCTCGCTCTACTCGAACCGGCTTCCCTGGGAAGCGGGCGTCGCGGTGGCGTTCGGACTGCCCGAAGAAGAGGCGCTCAAGGCGGTGACCATCAACGCGGCCGAGTTCATGGGGATTGACGACCGGGTCGGTTCGCTGGAACTCGGCAAGCGGGCGACGCTGCTCATCACCACCGGAACTCCCCTGGACATGACCAGCGAGATCGAGCAGGCCTACATCGATGGCCGCGAGCTCGACATGATGGACATCCAGAAGTGGTTCTTCGAGAAGTACATGACCAAGCTGATGCAGAGGATGAGGGTGATCAGCTAGTCTCGGCCGACTTCTTGGGAGCAGGTGGCGGTGGTGGCGGTGGCTTCCTGGCCGGAGGCCATCCGCCGCCACCGACCCGGTCGTCCCTGTCCGGCAGCTGTCTAGACGGCGGGAATGGCGAGTCGGGCCTCGTTCTGCTCTCTGATCTGGACCTGCCTGTTTCCCCAGTAGTCATACGCTTGTTCCATAGTCGATTCAAGTAGTTTGTCATCTTTGCCACGGCGAGACATCCGCGCCGTGATCTCGTTCAGCTCTCTGGCCATGCGCTGCCACTGCTCCCGTACCTGGTCTGGTGGCAGGTCGTCGATCTCTTGCCACAGTGCCTTCCACTCTATCAAGAGATCACTAAGGCGTTGCTGGCGGTACGCCGCGGCAGTCACGACGCCACTGACGCGATAGACCAACGGGAGCACGCTTGACGCAACGGTCAGGGCGACTGGCAACAAGGTCCAGGATCCCGCAGGACTCGCTGCCGTGACCAGGCTGATCATGGCCATTACGGTCGTGATCACCGTCATCCATTGTTCTTTTCTGGCCAGCTTCCCGGCGAGTTCCCCATAATAGCGGGCCAAACGGTCGGTATCGACCATATCGTTCCAGACATCGGCTCGCAGCTCGCTGTTCATGGCGCGAGTCTCCTGTATCTGTAGATGGACCCCGGCGGTTTCCCTTTTGAAGTCTATACGGTGCGCATAGTGGTGGCCAATCATCCGGGCTAGCCGGACCCTCCGGGGTGTTTTGGCCTGCGTGAAGGCCGATCGGTTCCCTGTACCATAACAGGGCCTAACGATCGAAGAGCTGACTCCGAGCCTGCTCCTACTGCGATTCCCCCACCGCCTCATCCGCTGCCACCACCAGCGCCGACGACTCCGCCATCGCCCGGTAGTACGCCACAAAACGCCGCGTCTCCGGCGCGTCGTACGCCGCCAGGTTCTCCGCCCAGCGGTAGCCGATCGGCTGGAACCAGAGCTCGGCGACGACGGTGAAGGGGCCCGCCGCCGGGTCCACGGCCACCGAGTAGCGCACCTCGTCCGAGCCGGCCGCGAAGTCGGGGTCGGTGGTGGCGGCGCCGATGGGGCGGACGCGGGCGTCGGCGCGGCCCCGGTCGAAGCCGTCCGGGAGGATGCGGTTGTCCTTCACCCAGCGCGCCGCCGACATGAGGCCCGTGGTGACGGCGCCTGCCGCATCGACCATCACTCCCTGGTAGACCTGGACCTGGTCCGGTGAGTCGATGGTGGTGTGATGGGGCTCGTAGCCGGCGCCGTTCTCGTCGTGGTCGTCGCCGGTGACGCTGCCGTCCGGGTTGAACGCGCCGGACTCGAAGACGAGGCGGCCGGCGGCGTCGGTGACTGCCACTCGCAGCCAGGCGCGCCGCGACGGGTAGGCGGTGGGGAACTTGTGGCCGGCCTGATTGCGCACGGTGACGGTGGCCGTGAGACGGTTGCCGTTCACGACGGGGTCGCCGATCTCGACGGTGGCGGTCGCCGTGCGGAGGTGGTCGGCGGTGCGCTCGGCGGCGAGTTCCAGCTCCTGCGGAAGCGCGATGACCCCGAGTTCTTCGCGATAGCGGTTCAGCATGCGCAGCATGAAGAAGTTGCCGCCGCGGAAGACGTGCCGGGAGACCTCGGGGCGGGCGCGGCCGAGGACGCGGGTGACGGGGACGTCCTCGCCGACCTCCGGCATGTGGCAGTCCTGGCAGCTGTGCGCGCGCTCGGCGCCATCGGCGTAGATGCTCGCCTGCCATTCCAGGAAGGGTGACTGCTCGGGGAAGGGGGGGGCGGATCCGTCAGTCTGTACCGCATGGGTGATTACGGTGTGGCACGACGCACAGAGCCCCGACGAGGTGACATGTTCCCCAAGCGTGGGGCGGAAGCTGGTCGCCGAGTGCATGATGCCGGCGCCGCCCTCGTCGGGCTCGAAGGGGCCGAAGACGGGGCGGCCCTCGGGCGGCGTCTCGGCCGCGATCTCGAAGCGCGCGGTGAAGGTCTCCTCGGTGCCAAGGCCGTCGGGCTGGATCTGGTGGCAGAGCGCACAGGAGACCCCGTCGGCGGCGAGATCGGCGTACGGTCCGTCCGCGCCCCCGATCGGCAGGTTTGCGAAGACCTCGCCGGAGCCCCCGTCCTGCATTGCGGCCACGGTGGCCATCGGCATGTGGCAGCGGGCGCACTCGCCCTCGATGGCGGCGGCCGCCTCCGGGTGATCCATGATCTCGCGCCGCACCGCCGCGTGGAAGTACGGGTCGCGGGCGGCGTTCGCCATCATCGACGCGCGCCAGTCGAATCCGATCGACACGTCTGTGCCGTCCTCGGCCGCGACCCCCTTGTGGCAGGCGATGCAGCGGTCGGCGGTGAGGAAGTTGTCGGTGCCGTCGGCGAGGGACACCCCTGCGATCAACGCACCGCCCGCCAGGGGGCACGCGAACAGCCCGGCGAACCACAGTCCACGTCTCGACATCGTCACCATCCCTCGAAGAAGCCGCCATCGAACCAGTCGAGGAGGACGTACGCGACCAGCCGCATGGGCGGCCGCGCGGCTCCGTCCGAGCCACCCCCCAACGGCACGAGAACGCCGATGTTCCCAAGCACGTGCTGCCTCGTGTTCAGCGCGACCTGCACCTGCGGGACAAGATCGAAGTGCGTCTCGGCCCCCGATTCAACCTCGCGCTTCCCCTGCACCTCCACCATCGGGGTCCAGGTGCGCCCCCACTGCCCCTCGGTGAAGCTGGCTCCCAGCACGAACCGCCCGAACATCTCGTTGGCGGCGTCCTCGTAGAGGGGTACCGCGGCTCCGGCCTGTGCCTGGATGAATGCGTCGTTGGGAAGGATCTGGCCGAAGGATGCATACGCCTCCAGCGAGTTGCCTGGTGCACCCAACCCGGCGTCCTCGTCGCCCGTGCCCACGATGACCTCGCCGCCGAGCGAGAAGATCGTGCCCGACGAGGAGTTGTGGTACAGCGCGTGTTTGATGCCCAGCACGACATCTCCCAGCCCGTGCCGCCCCCCTTCGCCGTTGCTCCCGGCCGCGTCGTCGTCATGCCCGTGCGCGCCGGCGTGCGTTCCCCGCCACCCGTACGGGATCACCACCTCGATCTGGCTGCGTGGACCGTAGCGCCGCTCGTAGACGTACGCCCCCGTCGCGGCCCCGTCCCCCTCCAGATCGACCCCCGCCTCCACCACCCATTCGTCCTCCGGATAGGCCTTCTCGGTCAGGAGCGCGCGCGGCAGGTTGAGTTCGCCGCGCGGCCAGTTGGTGTCGGTGCAGAGGGTGCGGATGTACCCCATCACGCGTTCCAGCTGCTCCTCGGTGAGCGCGCCGCGAAACGCCGGCATCATTTCGCTGAAGCCGCGCACGGGGCCGCCCTCGTGCGCCACCGCGATCCAGTCGCCGTCGGGCTCGCGCGCGGCGAAGTCGCAGTCGGTGAAGTCGGGCAGTTCCTCCTCGAAGGCGACGAGCGACCGGTCCAGCCCGGTGCCGTCGAGGCCGTGACAGTTCGCGCAGGAGTTGGCGTAGATGGCCTCCCCGGACGCGTCGGCGAGGTCAGCGCCGTTGACCGCGTAGGGAAGCTGGGAATGGGCCGGGGCCGCCAGGAAGAGGGACAGGGCTGCCAGGCCGAGGCACGGAGCCGCCGCCGCGACCGGCGTCAGTCGTCCCGCCGTGAAACCCTTCATCTCGCCCCCGGTTGATCCGGCCAGCTCTCGCCAGCCCCCGCCGGGCCGGAACCCGGGGAGGTTGGTACGTCGGATGTTGGACCGCTACTGAGCGTACATGCTCCGTCAGGCCTGGACCTCTGCCCAGCGGGCATAGTACGTCAGATCTTGGACCGTAGCCAGTCGAGGATGAAGCGCAGGACGCGCTTGAATATCTGTGCCATAGGGTCCATCCCTTCCGTGTTGGGTCTTGCAGGTGGGGCACCGGTGTTGGGGCCCCTTCGAATTAATGGGCATACGAGGGGTGCGGCGTCAAAGGTTGCGGCCGATCTTCCGCGCCATCGCGTCGAAGAACGCGCCGTGCACCGCCAGAATGCGATCCGTCTGCCCGGCGTCGGGTTGCAAACTCTCGGCGCCGCGCTCAAAGGTGCCTCCGAGCAGCACGCCGTCGGAGCGGGGGAACATGTACTGGCTTCCGCCGCTGGAGAAGCGCCCTCCGCCGATCGTCAGGTAGTCGAGCTCGGGCTGGGGCCGCAGCACCACGAGCTGCCCCTTCACAGGAACCAGTGCATCGTCCCCGAAGAGATCCCGGGCCCCGAGTCCCGTGCAGTTGACGATCACCGGCTCGGCCAGTGCGGCCAGCTGGCGCCGGTCGGCGATCTCCCCCACCACCACGCGTCCCCCAGCGATGCGGAAGTCCCGCATCAGCGCCCGCAGGTACCGCGGCGGCTCGATGAACATGGTCACCACGCGGCGGGCGAAGCGCGTGGGGAAGGGGTGCTCGTCCCCCTCGAGGTCCTCCAGTTCGGGGTAGAGGTCACGGATGGGCGCCATGTAGTCCGGAATGCCCTGCGGCCGTTCGGAGAGGAAGTAGTTGTCGATCCAGCGCACGCCGTAGTCGGGGCCGACGAGGTTCTGGAAGTGGCGGTGGGCGCGCCGGGAGGCGTCCTCAAACTGGGCGCCGAAGGGGCCGTCGAGGCTGTCCGCGACCGAGGTGGGGGACCACTGGGCGCCGGCGATGTTCGACGTGGTATTCGGCGGCAGGTCCCGGGCATGGATCGTGACCGCGCGGCCCCGGCGCTGCAAAAGACGGGCCGTCGCGAGGCCCACGGCACCCGCGCCGAGCACCGCCACGTCCCCTTCCGCCCCGCCGGCGGCTACCAGGTCCGCGGCCATGTCCGCGGTCCCCCAGGACAGTGTGATCCCGCCGCCGCCGTGCCCATAGTTGTGAACGAGCAGCTTGCCCGCGAACGAACCCGCGCGCACCACGAACCCCTCGGGGCGATACGGCCTCAGTCCGGCGACGACGCGGATCACCCGATCGGGAGAAACACTCGCGGGGAGGACCCCCGCCGCCGCGGTGCCTTCCCACGACCGGCCGCCACCCACAGAGACGCATCCGGTCGCCCAGCTGCCCGCCAGCGCGCCCGCCGTGAGCTTGAGCCAGCGGCGCCGGTCCATCTCCGGCCGACCACCTCGGCCCATCTCCGGCCGACCGCTCCGGTCCACCGCCGCCCGACCGCTCCGGTCCTCGAACTCGCCTGGCGTTTCGCGTCGGATCATCTCCCCCGCCTTGCGGCTTCCCGCCGCTACAGAATCGCCAGCTCCGTCGTGATGTCGATGCATCCGTGGAGCGTCCGGTAGACCGGACATCGCATCGGGTGCAGGTCGAAGGCGCGTGCGATTGCCGATTCGTCCTCCCCCGCCGCCTGCAGCAGGTACTTCACGTGAATGTGCCGGATCACCAGCACGCCCTCCTCCTTGCCGACCTTCCCATGAACTTCCGCGACCAGCTTGCCGTCCGATGCTGCTATCCCGCGTGCCTCCAGCACGCCTCCGAAGGTGCCGACGAGTCAGCCGCCGGTCGCGGCGATCACATAGTCGAGGGTGGTGGTGGTCTCGGTCTTGAGGCGGACTCCGTAGTGCTCCGCGATCGCGCCGTGCACGCCGAACTCGACGGGGCCTTCGTGGGCCGGAAGCCAGGCGAGGCGGTGGGGACCGCGGGTACGCTCGATCCGTACGTCTGCTTCGTAGACGATGTCGTTCATCGGGGACGTTCTCCGATCATTCCGTGCCCGCCCGTGCTCCGGCCGCCGTCCATTGGGGCCGAGTGGGCGGAACGGTTACCATTGGAGGGTGACCGTGTTGCAGGATGGGGTTCCGTGGATGCCCCGTCCGCGCTGACCCGGCAGAATAGTGCGGCGGATGGACACGGGCCAGTGCCGCATTCGTCCGGCGCCGTGGCGCCCGATTGGCAAAACTGTCATGAAAACTTTACAACATGTCATGTTTACCGTACTTCTGGCCGCCCTGGCGGCGACCACGCTGCCGGCCCGGGCCAGCGCCCAGACCGACCCCAGGGTTCTGGAGATCATCGACGAGGTCGACCGCCTCATGCGCGGCGAGTCCAGCTCCGGGCGGATGCGGATGGAGATCGACACGGAGAACTGGTCCCGGACCCTGGAGATGAGCGTCTGGTCGCTCGGGACGGAGTATTCGCTGATTCGCGTGGAGAGCCCGGTGCGCGAGGCGGGTGCCGCGACCCTCAAAGTCGAGAATGAGGTGTGGGAATACCTGCCCCGCGCCGACCGCACGATCAAGATTCCGCCCTCGATGCTGCTCGGTGCCTGGATGGGCTCCCACTTCACCAACGACGACCTCGTCAAGGAGAGCCGGATCATCGAGGACTACGACATCGTCATCTCCTTCGAAGGCGACCGCGACGGGGAAGAGGTCTGGGAATTCACCATGACGCCCAAGCCCGAGGCGCCGGTGATCTGGGGCCGGATCGAGCAGCAGATCCGCAAGCGCGACCGCATGCCGATTTGGGCGCACTACTACGACGAGGACGGCACGCTCTCGCGCACCATCGCCTTCTCGGACTTCCGGGCCCTGGGTGGCAGAACCGTGCCGGCGCGCATGGTGATCGAACCCGCGGACGGCGAGGAGCGGACCGTCGTCACCTACCTCGAGCTGGAGTTCGATGTGGGCCTGGCAGAGGACTTCTTCAGCCTGCGCAACCTGCGGGCGCGCCGATGACGGGATGGCGGGCCCCGTGAGCCGTGTCCCGCAGGAGATCTGGTGGCGGATCGCGTGGCGGAACCTGGGGCGTAACCGCCGCCGCACCGCGCTGACCGCTTCCGCCCTTTCCTTCGGATTCGTGGCCTCGGTCCTCATGATCGGGTACATGGACGGGATGATGGAGGAACTCGTCTCCAACGGGACCCGGGTGGCGACCGGGCAGGTGCAGATACACGCCGAGGACTACGAGCCCGAGCGGAGCATCCACGACACGATGGGTGGCCGGGAAGGGCTCGACGTGGGCGCGCTGCTGGCCGCCGTGGAGGCGCAGGACGGGGTCGCCGGCGCGGCGCCGAGGCTGTACGGCGGCGGATTGGTCAGCTCCGGTGACGAGACGGTGGGGGGCATCCTCATGGGCGTGGAGCCGGACCGCGAGGAACGGGTCAGCCGTTTCGGGAGCGGGCTGGTCGCGGGGCGGATGCCGGGGCCGGGCGAGATCGTGCTGGGCGATGCAATGGCTGAAACGGTCGGGGCGGAAGTGGGCGACGAGGTGGTGCTGGTGGCTCCCGCGGCGGATGGGTCGACCGGCAACGACCTCTTCACCGTGTCCGGGATCTTCAGTGTGGGGGTCGGCGCGTTCGACGACAGCTACGCGCTGCTCGAGATGGGTGCGCTCGCGGAGCTGATGGCGATGGATCCGGGCCGAATCCACGAGGTGGCGGTCTCGGTGGACCGCGTGCGTGAGGCGGACGCGGCGGCGGATGCGATAAGGGAGGCCGCGGCGGCAGTCGCCCCGGGGCTTCTCACCGAGCCGTGGTCGGTCTTTCAGGGGCAGCTCTACTTCATCGTCAACTACGCCCGGTCGATTAACGGCGTGGTCGCCGCGTTCATCTTCGGGATGGCGGCGTTCGGCGTGGCGAACGCGATGCTCCTGGCCACCTTCGAGCGCCGCCGGGAGTTCGCGGTGGCGCGGGCTCTGGGGACATCCGGCGGCGGGATTGGCCGGATCGTGGTGTACGAGGGCGTTCTCCTGGGACTGATCTCGCTGGTGGCGGGCGTGGTCCTGGCAGTCCCGCTCATGGTGTACATCCACGAAAACCCCATCGACCTCAGCACCTTCGTGGGCACCTATTCCTTCGCGGGTTCCGCGGTGCGGCCGATGCTCACCGTGGAGTATTCCTGGCTGGGGCCCCTGATCAGCGCGGCGGCCCTGCTCGCCACCGGAATCGTCTCCGCGCTTCTCCCCGCGTGGCGGGCCGTCCGCGCGCCCCCCGCCGACTCGCTCGCCAACCGCTGATGGTCCGCTTCCGCACGCTCGTGTGGCTCGCGCTGCGCAACCTGGGCAGGGAACTGCGCCGGAGCTCTCTCACCGCCGCCGCCATGGCGGTCGGGCTCGCGCTGCTGATCCTGTCCCGCACGCTGGCTGACGGCGCCCATGAGGACTGGATCGACTCGGGCGTGCGGCTCGGGCCGGGGCACGTCACCGTCAACGCGCCCGGCTACAGGGACAGCGAGAGTCTGGAGGACCGCCTCACCACCACCCAACTGGCCGCCTCGCTCGCCGCGGTTGCCGAGGCCCGCGTCCCCGAGCCCCCGGTCACATCGGTGCGGGTTGAAACCCGGGGACTGGCCTCGTCGCCCGAGGGCGCGCTGCCCGCCTGGATCGTAGGGGTGGAGCCCGCCGCCGAAATGGCCTTTTCGAGACTGGGCGAGGAGGTCGTCGACGGGCGCTACCTGGAGGATGGCGACCGTCTGCACGCCTTCATCGGCGAGGGGATGGCCCAGCGGCTCGGACTCCGCACGAATTCGCGCATGGTTCTGACGGCGCAGGCCGCGTCGGGTGACATCCAGGGGCAGCTGGTGCGCGTGGTGGGGATCTATCACACGGGCGTGGACCAACTGGACCAGTCGCTGGTCCACATCCCGCTCTCCACCGCCCGCTCGTGGCTGGGCGTGGACGGAGCCACCACCGTCGCGGTGCTCCTGTCCCATTCCTCATTCACCGGCACGGCGCTGGAAGATGTACGGGCTGCGGCGGGCCCCGCGGGCTTCGCAGCGGTTGACTGGCCCGAGACCAATCCGGATCTGTACTCGGCGCTGAAGCTGGACGACGGAGGAGACTGGGCCTTCCATCTCATCCTCTTCGCCATCGTGGCGCTGGCGATCCTCAACGCCGTGTTCATGTCGGTGCTGCACCGGAAACGGGAGCTGGGACTGTTGCGGGCACTCGGGCTGAGCGGTGGGGAAACCGGGCTGGTCGTCTACATCGAAGGCGTGTTGCTCACCGCCGCCGCCGGGATCGTCGGCGTAGCGGTGGGCCTCGCAGTGGTATGGCTATTCTTCCGCGACGGACTGGACATGTCGGGGATGATGCCCGAGGACATCAATTTCGGGGGCATTGCCTTCGACCCGGTCATGGTCCCGGTCATCCAGGTGAAGCATGTGGTCCAGAGCGTCTTCATGACAGTGGCGATCGGCCTGTCGGCCTCGCTCTATCCAGCCTGGCAGGCGGGCCGCATGGACCCGGCCGAGTCGGTAAAGGTTGAATGATGCAAGCAAATTCGAATGAGGAGGCGGGGGGAGCGATGGAGCACGCGGTGAGCGCCGAGCCCGCGGGCAGCACCGAGTACGCGGTCCGCACCGAGTCCCTCTGGAAGATCTATGAGCAGGATCCGCGCCCCGTCGAGGCGGTACGCGGCGTCGACCTCGTGATCCGCAAAGGCGAGTTCGTTGCCATGGCCGGGCCGTCGGGCTCGGGCAAGACGACGGTGCTCAACCTGCTGGGCGGGCTCACCAGCCCGACGAAGGGCCAGGTCTGGATCGACGGCACGGAGATCACGGCGCTGTCGGACAGGGAGCTGGCGCGCGTGAGGCTCAATCGAATCGGCTTTGTTTTCCAGTCGTACAATCTGCTGCCGGTTCTTACGGCTCTCGAGAACGCCGAATTCACGCTGCTGCTTCAGGGGGTTCCTGCGCGCGAACGGCGCGAACGCGTCCGCAAGCTCTTCCGCGAGATCGGTCTGGAGGGGATGGAGGACAGGTCTCCGCTCAAGCTCTCCGGCGGGCAGCAGCAGCGCGTGGCGGTGGCGCGCGCGGTGCTCGGGGCCCCCGCGCTTGTATTGGCCGACGAACCGACGGCCAACCTGGATTCGGCCACGGCGGAGGCGCTGCTGGATGTGATGGAGCAGCTCAACCGCACGCGCGGCACCACCTTCGTCTTCTCGACCCACGACCCGAGGGTCATGGAGCGCGCCGGCAGGCTGATCCGGCTGGTCGACGGGCAGGTCGAGGACGAGTCGGCGCCGGGCGGAGCTTGAAGTTTCGGAGGGCGAGCGCCGGGTTCCTTGGCGCCACGCTCCTGCTCGGTCTCATCGCGCCCGGCGCCGCGGCCCAGCAGTCGGGCGTCTCCGGCTACTACCTCAACCTTTGGACCAGGGTGGGCAGCAGCGCGCTCGGGGGTCCTTCGAACAGTTCGGCGTTTCAGCGGATGCGACTCATGTGGGACGGCGAGGCCGGACCCGCTGCCGTGGACGTCGCCTACGAACACGCGCTGACCTTCCGGGAACCGGGGACGCTCGGCGCTCAGCTCTTCACCGCCGCGGCCGGTTCCGCTTCCGGGGGCGACTGGCTGTCGCTGGACGGCGACATCGACGCCGGCGAGGGCGTGGTGTGGCGGCACCGGATCGACCGGCTGAGCCTGCGCTTCGATCTTGGTGACAATGCCGATCTGGTCGTCGGGCGCCAGCCGATCTCCTGGGCCACCACCCTCGTTCTCACACCCGCCGACCCATTCTCGCCCTTCGACCCCGCCGACCCCTTCCGCGAGTACCGGATCGGCGTGGACGCGGCCCGTCTGCGCTACTACGCGGGCGCCTTCACGCAGTTCGAGTTCGTCGCGCGCCCCGCCCGGGTCGGTGCAAACGGCGACCGAACCCTCACCCTGCTGGCCCGCGGCACCAGCAACTACCGCGGCTGGGACTTCGGGGCCTGGGCCGGCAACGTGCACGACACCTTCGGGGCGGCCGCGTTCCTGAGCGGAGCGCTCGGGATGTGGGCGGCGCGTGCGGAGGCCGTCGTCCGGCGAGTCGACGACCGCACCGCCCTGCGCGGCAGCGTTGGCGTCGACCGCACATTCGCTGTTGGCGGCCGGCAGCTGTACGTCGTGATCGAGTACCAGCACGACGGACTCGGCGCGGCGTCGCCGGAGGAATTGCTTTCCGTCGCGGCCAGCCGCGCATTCGCACAGGGAGAGATGCAGGCGCTGGGGCGTGATGTGGGCGCGCTGCAGCTATCGTACCCGCTCCACCCGCTCCTCTCGGCGAGCAACCTGGTCCTGGGCAGCCTGCGCGACGGGTCGTTTCTGCTGGGCCCGGGCCTCGGCTACTCGGCGACGGAGAGTGTGGGCGTGCAGCTCGGGGCGTTCATGGGGGTGGGGGAGGGGGCGGGGCTGGAGGGGTTTATGCCGCGGCTGGGTTCGGAGTTCGGGGCGGTGCCGCGGGTGCTGTTTCTGTCGACGAACTTCTTTTTTTGATGGGGTGGGGGGGGCGTCAGCCTTTTGGGGGTGGATTTGCGCCGACAGGACCGTTGATCGGCAGAGGTGGCCATCGATGATCGGTGGCTGACCCGGACGGTGCCATACTACGGAGAGACGCTCCGATCCATACCCTCGGCGAGGGCGAGGAAACTGCGACCCGCACGGTTGCCCGATCCATGCCATATCTCCCTACTCCGCCGTTTCTGATCCATGTGATATGGCACCCCGACTGCCATTCGGCTGCCGAGGTCGCGGAGGGGATTCGGGACCATTTCGGCACTCATCGTTTTCGCAACATTCGTTGGCGGGGCCGGCATCGACGTGGTGTTCCAAGGCACCCTTGGTTCCGGTGCGCCCGATCGCCTTCCGGTGGCTTGGCACGCCGGATGTCCGATCGCATGTGTGGCCATGATTGATCGATCCCTGGTGGAGGACCCCGAATGGGTCCGGTATCTCCGCGATTTGGGCCAGCGGGCGTCGAGCGAAGGACTCGGTGCCCGTCTCATTCCGGTCGCGATGGAACCAGGGGTCCAATGAAGGTATTCCTTAGTTGGTCGGGAGAGGCGAGTCACGCACTCGCGAGCATTCTTCACGAATGGCTTCCCACGGTGTTGCAGTTCGTAGACCCGTGGATGTCGTCTGAGGACATCACCAAGGGAGCCCGTTGGAATCCCGAGATCGGTAAGACCCTGGAGGAGACTTCCTACTGTATCGTCTGCGTGACCGCCGGTGTGCAGAGAGAACCGTGGGTCAACTTTGAGGCGGGTGCGGTCGCCAAGATCGTGTCGCAATCGTACGTGAGCCCTCTCCTACTGGGTGTCTCGGCAGAAGAATTGGGTGGCCTCCCGTTGTTCGATGTTCCAGTGTACGCGGTTCAGTAAAGCCGACGTCCTCAAGCTGCTCCGGTCGATCAACAGCGCCGCCAAATCCCCGGTGTCCTTAAAGCGGCTCAAGACGTCTCTCGACTACTCCTGGCCGGCACTTCGTGAGAGGGTGGAAGGGATTGATCTATCCGGAATTGAAGATCGCGGAAACGGCACTCAGGAGCATGAGAGAGAATCCGAGGTGTTGGATGATCACGCGGAACAGATACTCGTTCTGGTTGCCACCAACGGTGGGTACGAGCCCAACGCAGGCGAAGCCGCCAACTATCTGGATCAGGAGGTCCTAATAGCGCAGTACCACATCGATCGGTTGGTGGAGAAGGGGTTGCTACGAGAATCGATCTATCTTGGGGGAGGAGAGACAACGTACGGCATCACTCGAAAGGGTCGAGCGTATGTGGTGGAGAGCGGGTTGGTCTGACTGACAACCCGTCCCTATCCCATCCCCCCACCTTGCCACCCCACCCCCCTCGCGCGAAGATTGCCGGTCCACCAAGCGCCCCGCTGCCGTGAGAGGAAGCTCCGAAGTGACCCCCACCTACTCCGACCAGCAACTCGAGGCCATGATGGCCGACATCGAGTCCGAGCTGGTCGAGCGGAAGGAATCGCTCAGGAAAGCCCCGGCGAAGAAGGACGGCCCTATCGAGAAGGTCCGGCAGGCCGTCTGCGCGTTCGCCAACGACCTCCCGGGCCACCGCCGCCCTGGAGTCGTGTTCGTAGGGGCGCGCGACGATGGGACGCCCTCCGGCATCGAGGTCACGGACCGTCTGCTGCAGCGGCTGGCGGACATCAAGACCGATGGCAATACCCTTCCCCCGCCCGCAATGTCCGTCACGAAACGCACCCTTGCCGGATGCGACGTGGCAGTCGTTACAGTCGAGCCATCGGACGCCCCGCCAGTGCGCGCGCGGGGCCAGATCTGGATCCGTGTCGGGCCCCGCAGGGCAATCGCCGACGTCCAGGACGAGCGGATTCTGAACGAGAGGCGGAGGCATCGCGACGCCCCATTCGATGTGCAGCCCGTTCCCAACGCAACGCTCTCCGATCTGGACCTGCGGCGATTCGAGGAAGAGTATCTACCCCAAGCCCTGAACCGCGAATTGCTCGCCGCAAACGATCGGACCACGGAGGAACGCCTGGCGGCGACGAAGATGATCACTTCGGTAGACCAACCGACCCCAACGGTTGTTGGATTGCTCATCCTGGGCATCAGGCCGCAGGACTTCATCCCCGGCGCGTACATTCAGTTCCTGCGCATCGCGGGCACCGAATTCGCGGGTGACGTAGCGGACGAGACACGATGCACGGGCCCGATCGCCGGCCAGCTCGCCCGCCTCAACGACAAATTCGAGGCCCACAACCGGACCGCCATCGACTTCACGTCCTCCAGGCGCGAAGTGCGTCGCTCTACCTATCCGGCAGCGGCGCTACGACAGATCGCATACAACGCCGTCATGCACCGAACCTATGAGGCGACCAATTCACCGGTCCGCGTCAGCTGGCTTGACGACCGCGTCGAGATCGTGAGTCCAGGTGGTCCCTACGGAGCGGTCACCTCCGAGAACTTCGGCCAGCCGTGGGTCGCCGACTACCGCAACCCGAGCCTGGCCGAATCCATGCGGGTGCTAGGCCTCGTGCAGCGATTCGGGATGGGAATCAGCATCGCGCGGCGGGAACTGCTGGACAACGGACAGCCGGAGCCCGGTTTCCTTGTTGAGCCCAACTGGCTTCACTGTACCCTGCGAGCCCGGCCATGAGCGGAACCACCCTGACGTTCTTCAACAACAAGGGGGGAGTGGGGAAGACCTCGCTCGTCTACCATGTCGCGTGGATGCTCTCCGAACTGGACCACGTCGTCCTCGCCGTCGACTTGGACCCCCAAGCCAATCTCACGGCGGCCTTCCTGGACGAAGACGATCTCGTCGGCCTCTGGGAGGGATCTACTCAGGCCGCCACGACAATCCATCGGTGCGTCGAGCCGTTGACCAAGGTCGGGGATATCCGGAAGCCCTTGCTCCGCCGCGTGTCCGATCGCCTCTACCTCCTTCCGGGGGACCTTGCTCTTTCGGACTTCGAAGATCTGCTATCCAAGGAGTGGCCGGACTGCCTTGGCAGCGCGCCCTACCGCTCCTTCCGCTCCATCACCTCTTTCTGGCAGGTGATCCGGATGGGTATCGAGGAGGCGGAGGCCGACATCGTTCTTGTGGATGTCGGGCCCAGCCTGGGAGCCATCAACCGGTCGGCCCTGATCGCCACGGACTTCGTTGTCGTTCCTCTTGGAGCCGATCTGTTCTCCCTTCAGGGACTGCGAAATCTCGGCCCCGCCCTGCGCAGGTGGAGGAGCGAGTGGACCATGAGGCGTAACCACTGGCAGTCGCCCGAATTCGCGCTTCCCGTGGGCGACATGCGGCCGATCGGCTACCTCATGCAGCAGCACGGCGTACGACTGAGCCGACCGGTAAGGGCCTACGATCGCTGGTTCAGGCGCATGCCCGCCGAGTACGTCAGGAGTGTCCTGAACGATCCGTCGGGAACGGATGATCTCACACCCGAGAATGATCCGAATCTCGTCGCGACCATCAAGCACTTCCGCAGCCTGATCGCGCTGGCACAGGAGGCCCGCAAACCGATCTTCTCTCTGACACCGGCCGATGGCGCGATGGGGGCGCATTCCGTGGCCGCGAACGCCGCATACGCGGACTTCAAGCAGCTGGCGGAAGAGCTGTTGCGGCGGATGCAACCGGGGCCAGCCGCTCGTTCACCCGGCTGAGAAACTCGAATAGTGCGGGGTCCTTTTCGGCCAGCAGGTCCCGGGTGTGCCCCGAGGTTCCCCGCTGATCGATGAACTTGACGTCCGAGATGAACGCCTCGGCGGCCTGGGCGAAGTACTCCATCTCGTTGAAGTCGGCGTAGTAGTCCAGGGTGCGCCGTTCCTCCTTCGCCACCCTGAAGAGTCGGGAGATCTCCTCGCGCATGTCCCCCGGCAACAGGTTGTGCACCTGGTGCGTGAACTCGTGCGTGATGACGTTCCAGCGCTGGTAGCGGACGCCCCGCACCCACTCCTCGCCGCCGACGGCGTGAAAGCCGCCCTGCCCCTTAACGTCGTCCCAGAGCCGCAGGTCGAATGTGTGCATTCCCTTGGTGAACTCCTTGTGGGGAGATTGCCAGAGAAGCTTGTGAAACGGGAGCAGGTGGAAGGTGGCGCCGCGAGACGCGAGCACGGGCAGGAAGTTGCTGAACGGTTCCACGGACAGGCGGACGATCTTCTGGAGTTCCTGGTCGAGTCGTGCGTAGTCAGGGAATACCTCACGCAGTCCGTCCGGCTCGGGCGCGTCGCGCCGCGCGAAGACCTCGCGCATCTCGTCCAAGCCCACGATCACGCGGTCCCGCATGCGGCCGAGCACCATGGCAACGCCGTAATGCGCAAGACCGTACCCGGGATGGTCGGCCAGGATGCGCTCGAACCACTCCAGCGCGGCCTCGTAGTCGCCCAACTGGTAGTGCGCCGTGCCGATCCCCATGAGCGCGACGACGTTGCCGGGGTCCACGGCGAGAACCTCGTGGAACGGTCCCATGGCTTCCTGGTATCGGCGGGCCAGAAGGTGCTCGTCCCCCAGCGAGAGCAGCTCGCCGATCCGGCCATCGAACTCGGCGGGACCCCCCGGTACCGAGTCGTAGCCGAGGAGCGAGCCGCCGTTGCCCAGGTAGCTGTGCGCGCCCTGGGAGTACGGATTGAGGTCGATGGCGAAGTGGGCGTGCCGGTACGCATCCGCCAGCGCGCTGTCGTTCCTGAGCACCGTGGCCAGCGCGGCGTGCGCGTCGGCGGACAGCGAATCGACCTCGACAGCCCGGTGTATGGACGCCCTCCAATCGGCATTTTCCTGCGCCTCGCGGTGGATGCGCGCCGCCAGCAGGTGGGCGCGCGCGAGATAGGGGTCGAGGGACAGCGCTTCCTCCAGGAGCTCCCGGGCGTCCTCGGTTCGGCGCTGCCAAAAGGCGATCACGGCCGCGCCGTGCCTCGCCTCCGCCGAGTTGGGGTCGCTCCGGAGGAAGCCGGTGTAGATCGAGTCCGCCTGGGCGATGTCGATCGCGTCGAGGGCCAGCTTGCCCCGGAGGAGGGCGAGGTCCCGTCGTTGGGTCGCAAGCCCGTCCGCTGCCAGTTCGACCGCCGCCAGTTCGACCGCCGCCAGTTCGGCGGCGTGGGCCACAATCCGGTTGGCGTCCTCAAAACGATACTGGCGGCGACGCAGGACCGCTTGCGTGAGGAGGGCATCGAGGCGTCTCGGGTCGCCCGCGAGCGGCTGCCCGTCGAGCAGGCTGGCCAGCATCGAGTCCGCCTCCTCGTAGGCGCCGTCCTGCATTCGCAGCGCCGCCATCCGGCAGCGCAGGTCCGGCGACTCCGGCTCCGCCTCCAGCAGGCCTTGCGTTGCGACGATCGCGGAATCCAGCTGGGCGACCGTCCTGACGGGCTGAACGCACCCGGCATCCTGTGCTACGAGTGGCGTGACTGGCAAGAGCGTCAGCGCCGCTACCACACCCATCCGCCGCCTTCGCGTCCGGCAGCCGATCCCCTCGTGGAACGGAGCGCGCAGCGCCAAGTCAGCCGGACGCAACACGGTCCAGTACCACGACCGTCGGTCCGTCGCCCAGCGGCACCACGTACGCGCCCCGCTCCACCTCGTACGAGCCGGCCGGCTTGATGACCTTGTCGTGGATGGTCTGCTCCAGCCCGTCCTCGTACGTGACCGTGAGGCGAGCGCGCCCCCACGACCGCCCCCGCACGTCGTAGGCCTTCCAGCCGGAGGCGGCAGGGTCGGCGGCTGCGACCGCGAGTGCCCCAGAAGGCTCCCCGGAGGGCGTGATCGTGAGCGCCCCCGGCGGCTCCACCTCCAGGGACCGCACGCCGGCCGCGTGCTTCAGGAAGAGCCGGGCCTCGATGTCCATCGGCACCACATAGCCGGGCACCCCGACAGCGACCGGCCGCCCGTCTGCGAGCAGGGTGGGCTCGATCGCGCGTATCTCATCTGCAAGGAGGAACTTCACGCGGTAGGAGCGAGTCTCGCCCGGGGCCAGCGTGGCCGAAGTCGGCGGATTCCATGGGTCGGCCTCGCTCCACTCGTCCTCCGCGGGCGCGCGGCTGTGGGCCATCCACTCGTAGAAGCCTTCGAAGGTGACGCCGCGGCGGGTCGGGTCGCTGAGCAGCGGGTTGTAGGCTTCGAAGGGGGTGTCACCGAGAGGCACGACGAGCAGGGTGGGACCGTGGCCGCTGAGGCGCGTGACCTGCAGGTACCCGGCGTCCCGCCCGATGTAGGGGTCGTGGAAGGACGCGACAGCGTGCGCCTCGTCGAGCGTCCGCCCCGACAGGATGTTGTTGAAGGTGGGGGCCAGGTTGGCGGCGGCCAGCACCGGGGCCTGGGCTGGCAGCGTTTCGACGGGGCGACGGGTTGTGGCGGTGGAGAAGTGTCGCCAGCCGTCTGAAGTTTCCCAGCGCAGCCGCAGCGTCAGATCGCCCAGGTGGAAGTACCCGTCGGCCGCGCGGCGCTCCAGACAGTCGGCCGGGGTGAAGTCGAAACCGCTCTGGGTCTCGGTCTGTGGTGCGGCCACGGTCTGTGGTGCAGCCAGGGGCCGGAGCGCGGCCACGGTCTGCGAGGCGCGAACGAGTTCAAGGCGAATCGGGCCCGCGTTCAGGCTTGCCAACCCCTGATCGAGCCCGAGGGTGGGGATGGTGTCCGCCGGACGGCGACGCTCCTGGGCGGAAGCGTCCTGGAGCACTGCGCCTGTGGTTAGTGCGAGCAGCAGGACTCCCGCCGGACGACTGCGGCGGGCGAGCCAAGATGTAAAGAGAACTTTACCAAATGTCATGTGTACCATACAGTTTGGACCTCCGTAGCTCCGCTCTGCGTTTCACCTTGGTCGAATAGCGCCGCTATCGCTTGTCAACATGGGACACGGGATCCGGCCGCACCAGCGGGGGTCTTGTCCACGGGCTGCCAGCCTTGTCTCAGTTAACAGCGAGAACTGGCTGACCGATGCCCCGTTGAACGAGTGGTACGGAGTGGAAACGGACGCATCCGGGCGGGTGACTGGTCTTCAACTCGCCGGCCGGCAGGACCGGGGGAGCGGATCATGGATTCGACACGGTCTGGAAGGCGGGATCCCTCCCGAACTCACCGACCTCACCCAACTGACGCGGCTCGACCTGAGCGCCAACGAGCTCACGGGTCCGCTCCCGCCCGAACTCGGCGGCCTGGCGGGCCTGGAGTCCCTCGACCTTTCCAGCAACGACTTCTCCGGTCCGATTCCGCCCGAACTCGGCGGGCTGGCGAGCCTGGATTCCCTCGACCTTTCCGGCAATAGCTTCTCCGGCTCGCTCCCGCCCGAACTCGGCGGCCTGGCGAGCTTGCAGCACCTCGACCTTTCCAGCAACCTCTTCTCCGGTCCGATTCCGCTCGAATTCGCCGGCCTGACGAGCTTGGAGTCACTCTACCTTACCAGCAACCTCTTCTCCGGTCCGATTCCGCCCGAATTCGGCGGCTTGACGAGCTTGGAGTCCCTCGTCCTTTCCGGCAACCGCTTCTCCGGTCCGATTCCGCCCGAACTCGGCGGGCTGGCGAGCTTGGAGCACCTCAACCTTGACACCAACACGCTCACCGGTCCGATTCCGCCCGAACTTGGCAACCTTGGCAGCCTGGTGGGGCTTATTCTCCACTCCAATGATCTGACCGGTCCGATTCCGCCCGAACTTGCCAACCTGGGGAGGCTGTACTGGCTTGATCTCAGCTCCAATAATCTGACCGGCTCGATTCCGCCCGAACTCGGCGACCTCGCCAACCTGGGGAGGCTGAACCTCAACACCAACGATCTTGCTGGTCCGGTGCCTCTCCAAGTGGGGAGATTGTCGAGGCTGCAGGAGCTGGATCTCAGCAACAACATGGCTCTGGCCGGCGCTCTTCCGGTGGAACTGACCGATCTCTCCCGGATCGAGACGATCTTCGCGGGCGGCACCGGGCTTTGCGCTCCCAGGAACCCCGTTTTCGAAGCTTGGCTGGCCGGCGTCCGCGAGCGCTGGATCGCGCGCTGCGTAGACGTAGGCTCCGCAGACGCGTACTTGACGCAAGCGGTGCAGTCGCGGGAGTTCCCGGTGCCGCTCGTCGCTGGAGACGAGGCACTGTTGCGCGTGTTTATGACTGCTGTCCGCGCCACCGACGTGGGCATCCCCGATGTCAGAGCCCGTTTCTATCGCGACGGCCGGGAGACGCATGCCGTAGCCATCCCGGGCACGGCGGCTCCGATCCCGACGGAGGTGACCGAAGGTGAGCTGGCCGCATCGGCCAACGCCGAGATTCCAGGACATGTAATTCAGCCGGGGATCGAGCTGGTGATCGAGGTCGATCCCCACGGCACGCTGGATCCGGGACTCGGCGTAGCGAGGCGGATACCGGAGACGGGTCGGCTGGGGGTGGACGTCGAGGTCATGCCGCTCTTCGACCTGACGCTGATTCCGTTCGTGTGGAGCGAGACTCAGGATTCGTCGGTCGTGGATCTGGTGAGGGCAATGGCCGCAGACCCCGAGAACCATGACATGCTCGAGCACACGCGCACGCTGCTTCCGGTCGGTGATCTGGCGGTGACGGCACACCCACCCGTGGTGAGTTCGAGCAACAGCGCGTTCGATCTGCTTGGCCAGACCGAGGTGATCAGGGTTATGGAAGGCGGCGATGGCCATTACAAGGGGATGATGACCTCTCCGGTGACGGGAGCCGGCGGAGTCGCTCGCCTCTCCGGCAGGTCGAGCTTTTCGCAACCCAATCCCGCCACCCTCGCGCACGAGTTGGGTCACAACTTCAGCCTGTTGCACGCGCCGTGTGGCCGACCGAGCGGCGTCGACCGTCGGTTTCCCCATCCGGACGGATCGATCGGGGCGTGGGGCTTCGATTTCCGCCAGGGTGGCCGGCTGAAGCCGCCGTCCACGCCGGATCTCATGTCATACTGCGGGCCCAAGTGGACCAGCGACTACCACTTCACCAAGGCGCTTGCGTTCCGCCTCGTGGACGAGGGCGGTGACGCCACAGCGCCGGCCACGACGAGGTCGCTGCTGGTATGGGGCGGCATGGACGCGGACAGCGTCCCCTTCCTGGAGCCCGCGTTCGTGGTCGAAGCGCCGCCCGTGGCGCCGCACTCCGACGGCGACTACGAGCTTACCGGACGGGACGCCAGCGGCCGAGATCTCTTCTCGCTCAGCTTCGCGATGCCCGTGGCCTTGTCGGAGGAGGCGGAGGTGTCATCCTTCGTCTTCGCGCTGCCTGTACAGCCGGGCTGGGCGGATGCGCTCGCCAGCATCACGCTATCCGGCACCGCCGGCACCGCCACCCTCGACGACGACAGCGACATCCCCATGGCCATCCTGCGTGATCCGCGGACCGGCCGGGTGCGGGGCTTCCTGCGCGACGTGGGGGATCCCGAGGCGGGCGCGCTCGCGCGGTCGGTGGGTGGGCTGGACGTTCTCTTCAGCCGCGGCATTCCGGGCGCCTCGGCCTGGAGGCGTTGATGTTCTGCGACCGGGGCTCGCCTCGTTGTCCATTGAAAACAGGCAGAGCCCGGATCGGACAGCTGGCCCGGCCTATCCTCCTGTTGGCCCGTGTCCATCTCGCACGTATCGTCGGCAATGTAGCCGGAGCTGGACGCACCCACTGTGAGCCCGGCCACGGCCGAGGTGGCGGCACTGGGCGCGACGGTACAGCTGACCACGCAAGTTCAGGATCAGAACGGCCAGGTGATGTCCGGGGCTACGGTGACGTGGGCGAGGCTTCGGGAAGCGCGACGGTGACCGTGGCGCAGGTGGTCAGCTCTGTGGCGGTGGCTCCGGATTCGGCCACGGTGGTGGAGGGCGATACGTTTCGCTTTGCGGCAACCGCCACCGACGCGAACGGACACGTGGTGACGGCGGAGATCACGGGCCTCGGGGAGCTGACGGTGGTGGTGCCGGTACCCACGACCGTCGCCGTCACCCCCGACACGGTGGTGCTGACCGCACTGGGACATACCACGCAGCTCACCGCCGCGGTGCGCGACTAGGCCGGGCGCGCGATGGATGGGGTCCCGGTTGCCTGGTCGAGCCCCGACACGACCGTCGCGGTGGTCGATTCGTCCGGGTTGGTCACGGCGGTGCGCAATGGTGCGGTGAAGGTCACGGCGACGGCGGGTGAGGCGGCCGGTGAAGCGCGTGTGACCGTCATGCAGTCGGCGGGTTCGGTGACGCTATCGCCTCCCATGGATTCCGTTGCGCTGGGCGATGCGCTTCGGCTGGTCGCGGAGGCGTACGACGAGAACGGCCATGTGGTGGAGGGAGCCGCGGTCACCTGGTCGTCAAGCGACCTTTCCAAAAAGCCGGGACCACTAGGAGTCTGTACGGCGAAGCCGCTTGCCGGGACGGAGGCGAGGGGACGGTTGTAGCTGGCGAGCGGGATTCACGGGCGTCGGCGGGCCGGGATTCGCGGATCCTGGCCGGTTTCGGTGTATGTTCGCGTGTGCGAGCTCTGGATGAGGATACCGGTGGGTCGCGAAAGGCAAAAAAGCAGCACGCCGAGCCGTAGTGCGGACGCTTCGCCCCCTTTTTCGCGCGCCGGGGGCGCCACGGCGCTCCGGGGCGGGGCGGCCGGGGTGGCCGGTTTCGGAACATCTTGAGCAGGTTGTGGCACAGGCACACCAGGGCCCACTCCGCCCCGACGGCCTCCAGTCCGCGGAAGGAGAACTGCCGAAAGCCCCGGGCTTGCTTGATCTGGCCGTTGACCGGCTCGACCACCGCCTTGCGCCGGGCATACAGGGCCCGCCCCTCCTCGCTCGCCAGCCGCGACCGCATCCGCTTCAGGGGATCCGTCTCGGCGTCCGCCGGTTCCGCTTCCGAATCGCTCCGTTCTGGGACCGTCCCGCTGCCGCTCCGTCGAGACCCGCCTCGGTGCCCAGCGCCGCGCGCCCGGCCTCCGCTTCCGGGTTCCAGGCGTCGGCCGTCGCGTTCGCCGGCGTTTCGTCCAGATGTCCCTCCATGCGCTCGATCATCGGCGCCAGGTTCCCGTTGTCCGGCGGCTGGCCGTGGCCCTGGGCCACGATGACCTGCGCCTCCTCGACCGCCGCTGCGCGTTGTACCCCTGCACAAACCCGTCCGCGGTGGTCGAAGTTCGCTTGCGCCCCCTCCGCCGCTGCCCCCCGGGTCGCCTGCGTGCGGGGCACGCGCCGGCGGGTGCGCAATGGTGCGGTGAAGGTCACGGCGACGGCGGGTGAGGCGGCCGGTGAAGCGCGTGTGACCGTCATGCAGCCGCTTCTCCTCCGCCACCAGTCGACGGGTTCGGTGACGCTATCGCCTCCCATGGATTCCGTTGCGCTGGGCGATGCGCTTCGGCTGGTCGCGGAGGCGTACGACGAGAACGGCCATGTGGTGGAGGGAGCCGCGGTCACCTGGTCGTCAAGCTCTTCTTCCTACCCGACCTTTCCAAAAAGCCGGGACCACTAGTTCCTCCGGTTGACCTCGATCTTCCGGCTGAGGGCCTCGTCGGCCTTCGGAAGCCGGACGTTGAGCAGGCCGTTGTCGAACTCGGCCGTGATGCCGTCGGCGCGGATCGTGCGCGGCAGCGTGAAGGACCGGCGGACGACCCGAAGCTGCGCTCCACGAGGTGGAACTTGCCACCCGCCTCGCCTTGTCGCGGGACTCGCACTTCTCGCTCACCGGCGGCGTCCAGTCGGAGGCGTAGGTCGGGTTCCCGAAGTCCGCGTCCCCGAAGATGCAGTTCATGCAGTTGGCGGATATCGGCGTCCGACATATGGCGGGAACCCGGACGGATCTGAACGAGGCCGTTGGAGGCCACCGGACAGCCCTCGCAAGGGTACCCAGTCGCGTCCTGCTGAGCGACGCATAGCGCTGGAGAGTCTCTGAAGATCCTCAACACACGGATAAGGTGCCCAATTCACCAGCGAGGTGTTCGCAGACCGAGTGTTGGCGGCGGGCCTGACGTTGTCGATGGACCTCCTGGAACAGTCGCGTGGCGGTCAACGTACCCGGCCTGACATTCGCGGCGCCGCAGGATCGGATTCCCCAATCAGCCGCGATTCCCGTCCCTCGCAATCGCCTTCCCTTGACTTGACAGACTCCCAGTCGGGCGTGAGCCTATCGTTCAGGCGAAGCGGCGCGCTCGCCCGATGGCCGAGAACGGTGCACTGTCAATCGACACACGGCGGTCGCCATGGAGTGAAGTGCCGTCCTCAGCGCCTCCCAATCCTACGGAGAGAGAAAATGAAGAAGACGATCACCATCCCGGGTGCTGTCGGACTCATCAGTGACGGGCCGTTCTTCTCGCTCTCCCGGTGCCGCTTCCATGCCGGCATATTCCTCCTTTCCGCTCTCTGCGCATTCGCCGCCTGCGGTGACGGAGGTGTAGAGCCGTCACCACCCCCCGATCCGCCTCGTCCGACGACGGTGACGGTGACCCCGGCGACCGCCACGCTGCCTGCCTTCGACGCCACGGTGCGACTCGCCGCGCAAGTGCTCGACCAGGACGGGCAGACGATGGCGGGGACTACCGTGACGTGGGCGAGCAGCGAGGCTTCGGTCGCGACCGTTGACGCTTCGGGCCAGGTGACGGCGGTCAGCAACGGGGAGACAACCATCACGGCGACGGCGGGCTCCGCCAGCGGGACCGCGGTGGTTGCAGTGGCCCAGGAGGTGAGCGAAATCACCGTGTCGCCAACGGCGGATACTGTAATGGTGGCCGACACCGTGCGGCTCACGGCGGCCGCGCTCGACGCGAACGGGCATGCGGTCGAAGCGGCGGAGTTCGACTGGTCGTCGAGCGATGCGTCAGTGGCCCGCGTCGACGGATCCGGCCTGGTGACGGGGCTGGCCGAGGGGCAGGCGACGGTCACGGCAGCGGCGGGAGACGCGACGGCGACCGCCGAGATCACGGTCACGGGCGGCGGCGGCGGATCCGGCGTGACGCGGCTAACGAACAACCCCGCCTTTGATATTCTTGACGGCGGGTGGTCCCCCGACGGCTCCAGGATCCTGTTCTTTTCCGACCGCGACCGCAACCGTGAGATCTATGTGGTGAACGCGGACGGCAGCGGCTTGACGAGGCTCACGAACGCCTCCGGCTGGGACCTTTCCGGCCAGTGGTCCCCCGACGGCTCCAGGATTTTGTTCAGGTCAGAACGTGACGGCAACAACGAGATCTACGTGATGAATGCGGACGGCAGTGGCGTGACACGCCTCACGAACAACCCGGGCCGTGACCTTCACGCCGGGTGGTCGCCCGACGGCTCCAGGATCTTGTTCGTGTCCGACCGTGACGACCATTATGGAACCTACGTGATGAACGCGGACGGCAGCGGCGTGACACCCCTCACGAACGCCGCCGGCCCCACCTATTTCCGCCCGTGGTCGCCCGACGGCTCCAGGATTCTGCTCGTGTCCCGTGACGACAGCGGCAACGATGACATCTACACGATAAACGTGGACGGCAGCGGCTTGACACGCCTCACGACCGACCCCGCCGTCGACATTCCTTACGGGTGGTCGCCCGACGGCACCAGGATTCTGTTCGTGTCCGACCGTGACGGCAACTTTGAAATCTACGTGATGAACGCGGACGGCAGCGGCGTGACGCGGCTCACGAACAACTCTTTCCGAGAAGAGGAACCCCAGTGGTCCCCCGACGGCACCAGAATCGCTTTCTACAACTACCCAATCGAGACTTCTGGCCCTGACATCTACGTGATGAACGCGGATGGCAGCGGCCTGACAAACCTCACAAACAACCCCGCCCACTGGGATGCATACCCCGGGTGGTCCCCCGACGGCACCGGGATTGCGTTCTCGTCCGACCGTGACGGCAACTTTGAGATCTACGTGATCCGGCTGCGCTGACTCCGGCCCTCGAGGGGGGGAGGGAGGCTTCTACCGGATATAGATCAACAGCACGCCGTTCTGACCCATCAAGCCATAGCGAGCCCTGGCGTCGAGAGCGGGCATGAACTGAGTGTGGGAAATGTCACTCACCATCAGGACGAGCTTTCTGGGGTGTCACCAATGAGCACGGGCGCCGGGCCGGTCACGCCCTCGTTGAACAAGGCGTGGCCGATGAAGAGAACCCACCCGGCTTCTCACGCTGGACTGCGTGCTCGAACATCGCCACTTGCTTTGGCACCTAACCGAGCCGGAGAAGCTGGGCATCGAACTCCGGGTTCTGCCCCAACGCATCTATCGCGGGGCGGCCGGGAACGTCCGGCGCTACTTCCCGCTCAACCTTCCGGTCGCGCTCGGCACCGAGCGCGCCGTCTTCGTCTATGTGGAGCGGCTCGCGTGAGGAACGCGACGCCAGTTTCACGGGCGGCGGGACGCCGGGGGTATGCATTGGGGTACGACGCGCTCGACCTTTCCCACACCAGCTCACGGGCCCGCTCCCCGAACAACTGCATAGTCTGGTGTACCTCGGAGCATTCGACCTTTCCCACAACGGCTGAACGGTGGGCAGTAGGACGCAAGGAACGGGGTAAGGGCAAACGGTCGACAAGACGAGGTCGGAAAACCGTGAATCACGGAGGGCCTACGAGCCTGGCTTGCCGACTTGGATCCGATCTCACGAACACCATACGGGCCCGCGGCCACAGAGGGCTGCATCACGAGGCCGGACATACGACAGTACCTGACCAGACTGCCACCAACTCGGTTCCGAAGTCACGCTTGCCCACCCGGGGGCGTCCACATACGTGATTCACGCCACCCCGCCTTTTGCCAACGATGCAGAACGACCGCCACCGCGCAAACGACCGCCACCGCGCTTGACACGCCCCACCCGTCCTCTCATGCTTTGGTGGACGAGGAGGCCTCAAACATGCATGCCAACCGATTTCCTGCGCGCCTTGCGCCGCTGATCCGCGTAGCTGGCCGTGCGCGTTCCGGAGCAATGCGTGCCTCTGCCCCTGGTGGGAGAGCACGATGAAGCGGACCAACCGCGAGCTGAACGTGTTCGGTATGTCGGCCCTGGATCTGTTCGCCTCGGGGCTCGGCGCCTTCATTCTCATATCGATCATCATCTTCCCCCTGATCGCGGACCAGTCCGCCGCTCCCACGCCCGAATCCGCTTTCACGGGCGTTGCGGCACCTTCGGCAGAGCCGGCTCTGATGCCGATCTGTCCCGAACTTCCGGCCCCCGTGCCCTGTCCAGTCTGTCCGGTTGCTGTTCCGGTCGCCGATGTTCCGCCCCCGCCCCTGCCTGCGGTGCAGCCCGCACCGACCCCCGCCGAACCCGTTGACTGCCCGGTGTGCCCGCCGGTGCCGGAGCCGGAGCCGTGTCCAGCCGTCCCCGCAACCATGCAATCCGGGTACCAGCTTCCTCACCTGGATCTGGTGATCGCCCTCGACATCACGAGCAGCATGGGACCGCAGGTCGCATCGCTGAAGACCGAGGTGGAGCAACTGAGCGAGCTTCTGAGCCGGATGGCGCCCTCCTTCGGCGTCGGTCTGGTCGCGTTCGGCGATCGCAACTGGGAACGTCCGACCATCACATTCGCCCTGCGCCAGATCTCCGGGCCAACGGTCAACCGGGCAGCGTTCCGGGGTTTCGTCAACGGACTTGCCGTGCGGGCGGGGCTCGGACGCGGGACCAACAACGATCCACCCGAGGCGTTTGCTCAAGCCCTGACGGATGCCACCCGCATGCCCTGGCGCGCGGAGGCGCAGAGAAGGGTGATCGTGCTCGTGACGGATAATCCCGCCTATCCCGAGGAACAGGATCTGGCGGTCGCCCTGGCCGCTTCCGTCGGCAGGATGCCCGGACACCGCGTCTCGACCGTCTATGTCAACAGCCAGGGATTCGCCGATCCCGAGACGGAGTCGTTCCTGCGCCGCGTGGCAATTGCCGGAGGCGGCCAGTACGTTCAGGATGCGGGGGGCTCAATCACGGTCAACCTTCTTCTGTCCCTCCTGTAGAAGTGAGACGAGTCACACCAACCCTCGACCCCCAGGGCAACCCGCCCGGACGAGAAAGGTAGATTCATGCCGCAGGACCACTTGCGAAGTCGAGCTACGACCCTCAAGGGGATGCTCGCCGGTTCGCTGCTGCTGGCGGCCCTTCTGGTGCCCGCCGTGACTTCGGGGCAACAGGTGCGCATCATCGCCGACGAGACGCCCATCCGGCTCGACCCTGACACTTCGAGCACGGTCCTGGCCACCATGGATGCGCAGACGCTGCTGACCTGGGTGGGCGAGTCGGGAGACTGGCACATGGTCTCGTTCGCGCCTTCGCCCGGTGCGGACGAGCTCCTCGGTTACGTTCTGGCGGGTCAGGTGGAGATGGTCGCTGGCCCGGCGACTCCCCAGGTCCCACCGGGCTTGGCCGTTCTGCCCCTCGCCAGACCCGGTGCCGGGCCCGGAGTGCCGGACCTGATCCAGCAATACGAGAGGCGGAAGAGAATGCGGTCGGCGGGCGTGTCCAAGATCGTTTGGGGGGCCGTGTTCGTGGTGAGTGCGAAGGCGGCGCTCGACTACATCCCTCCGCTCCAGGAGCCGGACCCGTTGGACTTCGATGATGCCGATTCGTTCCAGGGTGCGCTGGACCGTAGAGAGAGTGCGGAAACGGCGACGAGTGTGGTGATGGGGTTGGGGGTAGCGCTCGCCGGCTGGGGCGCGACTCAGGTCGGTTTCGGGTGGAAGGGCATGCGCGATCTGGAGCTGGTGCTCCCCCAGAGGCCGGAGGAGCCGCTGGAAGTGCAGTATGCCGGTGCCGTCAGGGCGCAGTCCGCCGGTAAGACCAAGGTGTTCTGGGCCGTCCTTCTTCCCGCCGTTGCGTATGGCGTCGTCGAGTTCGTCCCCTACTTCGCGGCTCCGGATGAGGCGGACTTCGAAGACGCCGACGAATACCAGGATGCCCTCGACCGCAGGGAGCAGGCGGAGTCGGCCAGGGGTCTGACGACGGCTGTGGGCGGAGCGCTCGGTGCCTGGGGAGGGACCCAGTGGTTCCTGGCAGCCCGAAAGATATCGTCCGTCGAGGCGGCGGTTCGGGCGTCGGCGCTATCGGCCTCGATGGGGCCGTCCGGGCCCACATTTCCCGCGGAACTGTTTGTCGACCGGGTCGGCGGGGGCCGCACCGAATTCGGCATCAAGTGGAGCTGGTAGAAGGGAGTTTTCCGGAATGAAGCGGACATCGGTAAAGGCGGGCTGCTTTTGGGCCCTTGTCAGTGGAACCTGTTTCGCGCTCGTCGTGGCGCCCGACTCCGCGTCCTCCCAGCAGGTCCGGATCCTCGAGGACGAGACGGTGATACGGCTGGATCCGGATGATTCGAGCCCGTCTCTGGGCACTCTGTCGGCCGGTACGGTGCTGGACTGGGTGGGCCGGTCCGGCCCCTGGTATTCCGTGTCGATCCCGGGACCGCCGGGCCAGGACGACTTGATCGGGTTCGTTCATGAGAATGAGATCGAGTTCGTTGGGGGAGCGGCTGCCCCCGGAGGCGCGCCTACATCCGCGGGCGTGCCGATTCCGGGGCCACAGCAGCAGTTTAGCAACGCCAAACAGTCCCGGAAGACCGGCATCTCGACCGCGGCGCTCGGCGCTGGCGTGGCGGCGTCGGCCCAGATGATGTTCACCATCGTCTTCGAAGTCGAGGAGGAGTCTTCCTACGACACTCCGGTGGACTACCGGACGGCGCAGGACAGGCGCAAGCAGGGCGAGCAGTTGCGTGACGGCGCCCTGATTGTGGGGGGTGCCCTGGTCGCGTACGGGGTCGGCAGGTACGTTCTGGGTTGGCGGAAGATGGAGCAGCTGCGCAGTGAATTCCCCGAGGGCTCCCTGCAATCGTTCGACGCCCGGTACGCCGAGGCCCGGCTGGGCCGAACGCTCGGCCAGCGGAAGGTCATCACGGGTGCGGTGCTGGGAGCCGCCGCCTACGCGACGAGAACCGCTGTTCCCGCTTTCAAGGAGCCGGATCCCGAGGACTTTGACGACGAGGCCGAGTATCTGGACGCAGTGAGCACGCGGTCGAAGGTCGAGACGGCTACGGCCTGGGTCGGAGGCGCGGGGGCCGTTCTTGGCGCCTGGGGCGTAGCCCAGTGGGTCCTGGCGTCACAGAGGATAGGGGGCCTGGAAGCCCAGAGAGGGTTTTCCGCCCTGTCGCTTCCCGTCACGCCTGCCGGCACCCGAGTCCACATGGACCTGTTCCTGGACCACACGGGCGATAGCGCGGACTTCGGTGTCCGATGGACCTGGTGACCGAACAGGACCGGACAGGCACGCGACGTTGACGCCATGACACTGCTACCCTTGCCGAATGCCCTCCCGGAGGGAACGGTGGTGCTCGATGACTATCGCATCGAGCGCCAGCTCGGCGCGGACGGGATTTCGATCGCCTACCGGGCATTGGACATTCGAGCCGACCGGCCGGTTGTGATCACCGAGTTCATGCCAGCGATCTGGGCGGCCAGGGCCTCCGACGGAAGGGTGGGCCCTGCGTCGGACGAGGTCGCTAGCCAGTATGCTTCCGCTCTGCAGCGGTTCGTGAATGATGCACGCACGCTTGCCCGGGTCGATCACCACCAGATCGCAAGGGTTCACCGGATTGGCGAGAGCGGGGGCACCGCGTACGTGGTTGCCGAGCAGGTCAGGGGCCGCAGCCTGTCGGACGAGATCGGCGAGTCGGGTCCGATGCCGGAGGCAAGCGTCCTCGCGATGATCGGCGGTCTCGCCGGCGGGCTCGCCCGGCTTCACGCACTCGGGCTGCTGCACCTGAACATCAGTGCCCGAAACGTGATGATCCGGGAAGCCGACGGAACGGCCGTACTGACCGGCTTCGGATCCGCGCGCTCGCACGCCGACGAGGCGACCAGGGCGCTCTGGACGACGCCCACAACCGGCTATGCGCCGCTCGAGCTCTACAACCCGTCGGCCGGCAAGGGGCCCTGGACCGATGTCTTCGCTCTGGGGGCCGTGGCGTATGCAGCGCTCACCGGCGAGGAGCCGCCGAGTGTCGTCGAACGGGTGCGAACCGCCGCTGACCCCGACATCTCCGCCTCCGGGCGCCGGATCAGCCCGGAGCTGGCAGCGGCCGTTCAGGCTGCGTTGGCCGTTCGCGACTCCGAACGCCCCCAGGATCTGAGCGCCTGGCGGGCGATGCTGCCGGCAGCGGCGCGACCGTCGCAGGAACCCCCGGGGATCGCGGAGTGGAGGCCCAGACGGCAGCGCGGGTTGTCGTCTCTGGTAATCCGCCGCCGCAGCGTCTTCTATGTTGCCGCCACGTTGGTGATCGTCGCGGGAACGCTGGTCACCGTGAATGTCGCCCGCGACCGGAGTCTGACTCCGTCGGAGCTCGCCGCGGCCGCGGAAGCACAACTCGGCGCTTCCGAAGAGACGATTACCCTGGTCGAGATGGCCCTCGTGGGCGGCGGGTACCACGAGGATGAACCCGACGGAGTGATGGATTCCGCTACCCGAAGCGGACTGAAAGCGTGGCAGGCATCCATGGGCATCCCCGAGACCGGCTATCTGGACCGGGAGAGTGTGGGAGAGCTGGTCACGGCGGGACGCGACGCCGAGGCGGCGGCCGAAGAAGCCCGTCTCGAAGCCGAGCGCGTGGCGGCCGCCGAGGAGCGGGCTGAGCAGATTCGGCAGGATCAGGAGCGGCAGCGCGCGGAAGCCCAGCGAATCGAGAACGAATGGAGGGCCGAGCAGGAACGCCTTGTGGAGGAACAGCGGCTGGAAACGGAGCGCATCGAGGCAGAACGACTTGAAGCGCAGCGTCTGGAGGACGAACGACAGGCCGAGGAGGCCAGGCGCCGGGAGCAGGAACGCCTGGCAGAAGAGCGCCGCCAGGAGGAGCAGCGGCTCGAAGCGGAGCGGCAGGAGGCCGAGCGCGAGCAGGAGGAGGCCCGGCAGAGGGCGGCCGAACGCGAGCAGGAGCTCGAAAGGCAGGCGGAAGCCCAGCGGGTGGCCCAGGCGCGACGGCTTGCACTGGCCCGGCAGGAAGGGGACCATGCGGTGCTGCTTCTGGCAGCCTCCGGCCTGGTCTCACAGCCGGGCGAGCTCAACTGGCATGCCTCTGTCGACCTGGTGCGATGGACGGGAGTTACCACCGTCGGCAACAACATCAGGACCCTCGACCTGAGCGACCGGAATCTCGGCGGCGTCATCCCCGGGACCCTGGGGAGTCTGAGAGCGGTCGAGTTGCTGAACCTCTCCAGGACCGGACTGTCCGGGGACATTCCGGCCGAACTTGGATCCTTGCGCAACCTGAAGGCCCTCTATCTGGATGGGAACGCTCTCTCGGGCCAGATCCCGCCCGCGTTGGGCTCCCTGACCAACCTGGAGGACCTGTTTCTGGACGGAAACACGTTGTCGGGGCCTCTCCCGGGTGAGCTGGGCCGGATGACGAACCTGCGTCGCCTGCGGATCTCCGAGGGCGGGATTTCCGGCCCCATTCCCGCCGAACTCGGAGCTCTGGCCAAGCTTGAGGTGCTTGCACTGGACGGCAACCAGCTGAATGGCGAGATTCCCCCGGAACTCGCCGATCTTTCCGGCCTGAGGGAGCTGCGACTGCAGAACAACATGCTGTCGGGGTGCATCCCCGAGTCGCTCGGTCGCTTCGAGCGGGAGATCAACCCCCAGCGGGACGGCAGCGTGCTGCCCGTGTGCGCGGTCCGCCAGGTCCCGTGAAACCGGGCCCGGAAGAGAGCGCCACCGGAGCAGAGGCGGCGCCGCGCACCGACGACCGGGTTCCGTTTCGAGCGGTTTCGCTGTTCGGATCTCTTCTGGCCGGGCTCGCGCTGGTCACGATCCTGTCCTACATCTTTCCCGCCGGCGACGACAGCGTGGGTGCGGAGCTCCTCATCGACCGGAACACGCGGGTCTTCCCGTACCCGCTCACCATTCAGAACCTGATGTGGCTGGCATTCTGCGTGGCTGGTGGCGAACTCATCCTCCGCTATCTGGCGGGAAGCCGGGAAAGCGATCAGGTCCGCATGGGGCTTTTGCCCGAAGACAGTCAAACGATCGTGCGCCAGCGCGACATCGGACCGCTCTACGACCGTGTGATCCGGTCTGACCCGGAGGAGCGGTACCTGCTACAACGCCTGCTCGCCAGGGCCATGCTGCAGTTTCGCAACAACGGCGCCGTCAATCACGTGAACTCGATGGTCAACCTCTCGGTGGAGCTCCACCAGCACGAGATCGAGCTCAGGTACAACATGCTCCGTTACGTGATCTGGCTGATTCCCACACTGGGCTTCGTGGGTACCGTCCTGGGAATCGCCTTCGCCATGCGTACGGCGGGCGTCATGTTCGCCGGCGCCAGCATCGCCCAGGGCTCTATCGGCCCCGAGATGATGGAACAGGTCACGGGAGACCTTGGGGTGGCGTTCTACACCACGCTCCTTGCGCTACTTCAGTCGGCAGTGCTGATGTTCGCGATGCACATCTTCCAGGAGAAGGAGGAGGGAGCGCTCAACGAAGCCGCCCAGTACACCCTGCGCAACCTGGTGAACCGGTTGCGGGAGGAGTGAGGTCGAGGGGGATCCGCGAGGTGATCCGCCAAATCGATGGGGCTCTTCCCGTCTTCCGACTCATGGGGGCCCTACCCCATGGGGGTTTCCGGGCTGTTCTCGGCAGGCAATTCCACCCTCGCCTTGAGGGGCATGACTTCCTGCAGCAGATAGCGGGCGTCACATGCGGCTCTGTTTATGGCCGTGTACTGCTCTGCGAGTTGTCGTTGCGCGTTTACATCGAACGATCCATCAGGAAGGCTCCTCGCCAAGCAGAATGGGTAGGCGGGTAGCGCCCTGTCAAGCTGGGTAGGAAGCGGGGGGTCTTTCGGGAGGGGGCAAGCTCGGCGGAGATTGGGGGATGAGACCGGGGAGCGTCCCGGTTCCCCGAGGGAGCTTGGTTCGGCCCGGGCTTCCAGGTTCTCCCGGGGTCACCGGCCATGGGGGACCGGGCGAGCGAGAGAACGAGATGCAGGCGACGGGGCTTTTCGAGCAGGCACTGGTGCTGGAGCGGCTGTGGTACGTGGAGCGGACGGAGTTCGACGCCGGGGAGCGGGCGTCTGGATCTCTACCTGAACTTCGAGGTGGGGGGAACGTTCGCCTGTGGCGGTTGCGGGGGCGAGGGATGCAAGGCGTACGACACTGCGCAGAAGCAGTGGCGGCACCTGAACTTCAGGCGTACCTGCACGCACCCTCTCCGCGGGTGGAGTGCCCGGAGTGCGGGGTCCGGCAGGCACGGCTGCCGTGGGCGTCGTCCGCGCAGTGGGTCACCCTGCTCTTCGAGGCGCTCGCGATGGCGATGATGACCGAGATGCCGGTCAAGGCGGTGGCGCGCATCGTCGGGGAGCACGACACCCGGCTGTGGCGGATCGCCAAGCACTATGTGAGCGAGGCGAGAGCGGCAGCCGACCACTCGGAAGTCCGGGCCGTCGGCGTGGACGAGAAGGCAAGCCGGCGGGGCCACAGCTACGTGACATTCTTCGCGGACCTGGACGAGCGCCGGCTGCTATACGCGACCGAGGGGCGCAAGAGGTGCGGCGCACGGAGCAGAAGGAGCGTCCGGAGCTGAAGCGGAGCCGGTGGCTCTGGCTGTGGAACCCCGAGCGGCTCAGACCTGCGCAACGGCAACGCCTCGACGAGCTGCTGGGATCCGTCGCGGATCGCGCTTGCCACGGCCCGGGCGTATCAGCTCAAGCTGTCGTTCCAGGAGTTCTGGAACCTGCCTCCGGCACTGGCCCTGGGCCATCTGGAACGATGGTGCGCTCTCGCCGAGCAAAGCGGCCTTGCCCCGATGGTCACCGTCGCCGGGACGATCCGCGCGCACGCGGCCGGAATCCTCCGCTGGCTTCACTCCCGGATCAGCAACGGCATGCTGGAAGCCATGAACTCGCTCGTCCAGACGGCGAAGGTCCGGGCCCGCGGCTACCGCACCACCGAGAACTTCATCACCATGGCCTACCTCGTCTGCGGAAAGCTCACTTTCAACTCCCAACTTCTTGAACAGGACCTCCCCTCGGATCACGCTTGTTGGGGGACCAACTACTAGTACTAGTCGCGACTTCTGCTCGCCGAAGCACAGTTCTCTCCGCCCCTTTTGGACACAATCGATGCTAGCCAGTTCTGAAAAACCCCGTCCGCCGGAGCGCAGAGGTTTGTGTTGTACCAATAGAACACCCGCAACGGAATGTTGATGAATTCGCGTGGAATCGCGCCCGTCAGCTGGTTGTTGGAAAGGAATAGGCTTTCCAGGTTGCCAAGGTTCCCAAGCTCGGCAGGAAGCGCGCCCGTCAGCCGGTTGCGGTCAAGGTATAGTAATTCCAGGCTGCCAAGGTTCCCAAGCTCGGCAGGAAGCGCGCCCGCCAGCTGGTTGTCGCGAAGGTATAGGCTTTCCAGGTTGCCAAGGTTCCCAAGCTCGGCAGGAATCGCGCCGGTCAGCTGGTTGTCGGAAAGGTATAGCCATATCAGGTTGCCAAGGTTCCCAAGCTCGGCAGGAATCGCGCCCGTCAGCTGGTTGTTGGAAAGGTGTAGCCGTTCCAGGCTGCCAAGGTTCCCAAGCTCGACAGGAATCGCGCCCGTCAGCTCGCTGGCGACAAGGGATAGGGTTTCCAGGTTGGCAAGGTTCCCAAGCTCGGCAGGAATCGCGCCCGTCAGCTCGCCGCTAAGCTGCAGCCGCCGCAAGTTGCCAAGGTCCGCAAGCTCGGTAGGAATCGTGCCCGTCAGCATGTTGCCGCCAAGATCTAGGATTTCCAGGTTGGCAAGGTTCCCAAGCTCGGCAGGAATCGTGCCCGTCAGCTCGTTGAAAAGAAGATCTAGCACTTCCAGGCTGGCAAGGTTCCCAAGCTCGGCAGGAATCGCGCCCGTCAGCTGGTTTCTGAAAAGTTGTAGCTGCCGCAAGTTGCCAAGGTTCCCAAGCCCGGCAGGAATCACGCCCGTCAGCTGGTTACTGGCAAGGTGTAGGATTTCCAGGCTGGCAAGGTTCCCAAGCTCGGCAGGAAGCGCGCCCGTCAGCTGGTTGCCGCCAAGGTATAGCACTTCCAGGTTGGCAAGGTTCCCAAGCTCGGCAGGAATCGCGCCCGTCAGGTGGTTGCCGCCAAGGTATAGGATTTCCAGGCTGCCAAGGTTCCCAAGCTCGGCAGGAATCTCGCCCCTCAGCCCGATACTGGAAAGGTTTAGGATTTCCAGGCTGGCAAGGTTCCCAAGCTCGGCAGGAATCACGCCCGTCAGCCAGTTGCCGCCAAGTGATAGAATTTCCAGGTTGTTGCCAAGAAACGCCGTTGAAATCTGACCTTGCAGCAAGTTCGACGTCAGGTCAAGTACCTCCAGGTTCGCCAAGCCGCCCAATTCGGCAGGAATCGCGCCCGTCAGTCCACTAACCCAACCGACGCTCGGGTCCCACTGGCGGTTGTAGCACGCGCTCAACGCCTCGAGGTTGTCGAGTTGTCCCAGTTCAGGCGGGATCGGACCTTCGAGCGTGTTGAAGCCCAGGTCCAGGATTTCAAGGTTCTCCAGATTGCCCAGTTCGGGCGGAATCGTACCCGTCAGGGAGTTTTTGCTGAGGTCCAGCACACGGAGGTTCGGCAGCGAACCCAGTTCGGGCGGGATGACGCTCGTCACCCCGGTCCCCGATGTCAGCCGGGACCAGTTCAGGTAGCACGGCCATGGGTCGATGCCGGGCGACTGCCCCGCTGCGTACGCGACACGCCGCTCCAGCTGCTCCGGTCGCGGCGGCACTGGGCTGAAGGCGAGGTCCGCAGACAAGTCCAGCGCCGGGCCGAGTGGACCGGGATCGTCGGCCGCCGCCTCGGACAAGGCGTTGCCACTCAGATCCAGCACCTCAAGGTGTTCCAGTCGCCCGATCTCCGGCGGGATCGCGCCCGCCAGACCATTGTTGCTCAGATTGATCTCCGTGATCCGTCCCTCGCTGTCCGTCGTGATCCCATACCACGTATCCAGTGGCTGGTCGGTGCCCCAGTTCGCGGCGTTGGTCCAGCCGGATCCGTCCAGAGTCTCGTACATCATGAGCAGTTCCATGCTCGGCTCGACGACGAACAGCACCGCCGAGCGTGTCAGCCCGGCCGTGGCCTCCACCGCCGTGACCTCCGCCTCACCCTCGGCGACCGCCGTCACCAGCCCCGACTCGTCCACCGCCGCGACGGTCACGTCCGATGATGTCCAGGTGAACCGGGGATGACCCAGCAGGTGGCCATTCGCATCCTCCGCCTCCGCCATCAGGTGCAACGTACCGCCCGGGGCACCCAGGGTATCGGCATCCGGCGACAGTCGCATCTCCACAGCCAACTGTTCGACCGTGAGCTCCGCGCTCGCACTCGCCGATCCCGATGTCGCCGTGATCGTTGCACTACCGTCCGCCACCGCCGTCACCAGGCCCGACGAGTCCACCGTCGCAACCAGTTCGTCGCCGGATGACCAATCAAAGTCCGTGACCGTCATTGCGTTCCCGTTTGCGTCGGTAGCCTCCAGCGAGATGCGCACCGTATCGCCCAGCGCGACAAGGGTGTCCGCAGCCGGCGTCAACACCACCTCCGCCAGCTGCTGCTCGACCGTCACCATCGCACTTGCCGACTGGCCACCCGACGACACCGTCACGCCCGCCGTACCATTTCCCACCGCGGTCACCACGCCATCCTCATCCACCATGACCACCGCCTCGTCGTCCGACGACCACGCCAACTCGGCCCCGGCGACCACATGGCCGTTCGCGTCTCTCGCCTCCGCCGTGAGCCGGACCGTATCGCCTACCGCAACGAGGGTGTCCGCAGCCGGCGTCAACACCACCTCCGCCACCTCCTGCTCGACCGTCACCATCGCACTTGCCGACTGGCCACCCGACGACACCGTCACGCCCGCCGTACCATTTCCCACCGCGGTCACCACGCCATCCTCATCCACCATGACCACCGACTCGTCGTCCGACGACCACGCCAACTCGGCCCCGGCGACCACATGGCCGTTCGCGTCTCTCGCCTCCGCCGTGAGCCCACCGTATCGCCTACCGCAACGAGCGTGTCCGCAGCCGGCGTCACCACCACCTCCGCCACCTGCTGCTCGACCGTCACCATCGCACTTGCCGACTGGCCACCCGACGACACCGTCACGCCCGCCGTACCATTTCCCACCGCGTCACCACGCCATCCTCATCCACCATGACCACCGACTCGTCGTCCGACGACCACACCAACTCGGCCCCGGCGACCACATGGCCGTTCGCGTCTCTCGCCTCCGCCGTGAGCCGGACCATCGCCTTGCCGAGCGTGTCCGCAGCCGACGACACCACCTCCGCCTGCGCCGTACCATTTCCCACCGCGGTCACCACGCCATCCTCATCCACCATGACCACCGACTCGTCGTCCGACGACCACGCCAACTCGGCCCCGGCGACCGCATGGCCGTTCGCGTCTCTCGCCTCCGCCGTGAGCCGGACCGTGTCCCCAAGGGCATTCAGCGTGTCCGCAGCCGGCGTCACCACCACCTCGCGCTGCTCGCCATCGCACTTGCCGACTGGCCACCCGACGACACCGTCACGCCCGCCGTACCATTTCCCACCGCGGTCACCACGCCATCCTCATCCACCATGACCACCGACTCGTCGTCCGACGACCACGCCAACTCGGCCCCGGCGACCACATGGCCGTTCGCGTCTCTCGCCTCCGCCGTGAGCCGGACCGTGTCCCCAAGGGCATTCAGCGTGTCGTCAACACCACCTCCGCCACCTGCTGCTCGACCGTGATCTCCGCGCTCCCGCTCGCCGATCCCGATGTCGCCGTGATCGTTGCACTCGCGTTCGCCACCGCCGTAACCAGGCCCGCAGCGCTCACGGTCGCCACGCCGGTGGCGCTGCTCGCCCACGTTACCGTAGCCCCCACCATCACCTGGCCGTTTTGATCCTTGACCTCCGCGGACAGCTGTACCGTAGCGGCCAGTGCGGCCAGCTCGGCCATCGCTGGGCTCACCGTGACGGTCGTTGGCCGCGGCGGATCGGGAGGTTCCGTGGTTTCGTCTCCACACGCCGCCGACCACAGTGCGGCAGCCGCCACGATCGCGAACAGGGTACGAGGGAGACTCAGGTTACCGCCGAGCTTCGGGTAGGTGTGCATTGCCATGGGTGCTCTCCGCTCAGGGGGTCCGGCGCTCAGGGGGTCCGGTGCTCAGGGGGTCCAGCGGTGCAAGTGAGTGAGTATGTGCCTCCGCTGTCAATGGCCGCCGGAAATCTGACTGCCGAAAATCTGACACTTGTGGGCATCGAAAATCTGACACTTTGAGGCCCGCGCCGCGGAGGGAGCGGAGCGGGGCGGGCCTGGAGTCTCTGCCGGGCGGCCGTCACGGGGTGCCTCCATCGCCGGAGCGCTCGGCGGACAGGGCCCGGGCGGCCGTCGGGTGGATCGCCTTGGAGAGTTCGGTGTGGCGTCGCATCCGGTAGCTGTTGCCGCGGATGTTGACGATGTAGCAGCGGTGGAGCAGCCGGTCCAGCAGTGCGGCGGCCATGACCTCGTCGTGCAGGATCTCGCCCCAGCGCTCGAAGCCCTGGTTCGAGGTGAGCACCGTCGAGGCGTGCTCGTAGCGCCGGTTGACGAGTTGGAAGAAGAGGATAGCGCCGCTACGAGTGACCGGGAGGTAGCCGATCTCGTCGACGACCAGGAGCGCGGGGTGGGTGAGGGTCTTGAGGCGCTGATTGAGGCGTCCCGCGGCCTGAGCCTCCTCGAGCGAGTCCAAGGCCTCCAGGGCCCCCGGCATCTTCAGATCGGCCAGCTGGGCCGCGATCCGCTCCCTGCGCGAGGGCGTCTTCACTGGACATCCCCTGTGATCCGGGCGTACGTGGCCAAGGACGGTGTTCGACGTCCACGACGGGGGGAGCCGGCGCCGTCCGGGTCCGGCCCGCCCTTCGGGGTTCGGGCATCGGTGCTACGGGCCGATACGGCCCCAGAGCCAGGGGCGTCAGGTGCGGCCGCTCCCGCTGGAACCGGTCCGCCGGGCGCTCCTTCAGCGTGCCGTGCATCCGGACGTTGGCCTCACCGTCGAGCCACGCGAGCACACGGGCGTTGAGATCGTCGTCGGAGACGAAGTCCCGGCCATAGAAGAAGCTCTGGCGGATGTACCGGATCGGCCGTTCCACCTTGCCCTTCGTCTGCGCCCGGTAGGGGCGGCATGCCCGGATCCGGAAGCCCCAGTGATGGCTGAAGCGCAGGAACTCCGGGTTCTCGACCAGCCGACCGCCCTCTGCACGCCGTCCTCGATGATCACCGCCTTCATCTGGTCGAACAACAACTCCGACGGGACGCCCCCGAAGTACCGGAACGCCGAATCCAGCCCTCGCATCACCACCGGCATCGTCTGGCGCTCGTAGTAGCGCAGCCACAGCAGACGCGAGTAGCCCAGCACCACGATCAGCGCGTGCCGCTTGCCCCAGGGCAACCGGAAGTCTGCGAAGTCCACCTGGCCCTGGTGGCCCGGAGGGGTCTCGAACCGCTGCACAGGCTCCTCTGGAGGCCGGGGCCGCACCCGTCGCACGTACCGCTTCACCTGGCTGTAGCTCCCCGGGTAGCCCGCTTCCCGAACTTCCTTGAACAGCCGCGTGGCCGTCAGCTTCGGATACTCGGCCAGCCGAGCTTCAATGATCGCCTTGTTGGGGTCCAGCTTTGACGGCACCGACGGCCTCGGCCGATACCGTACCGCTCCCTCGTCCAGATCGCGGTCCAACTGCCCGGTCGCGATCCAACGATATATCGTGTCGCGGCTCACCCCCACATGCCGGGCGATCGCCGCCTTCGTCATGCCCTGCTCCAGGTAGTGTCGCAGAAGCACCCGCTTCTCTCTCCCGATCATCGCGCCTCCAGTGCTGATTTAGGCAAGGCGCTGGACGCGAGCCGGGACACGGGTCTGTCGCTAACCAGCCCCCACGAGGTCGCGGACGAGATCTATGAGCGCGTCCGGCGATTGCTCATGGAGGACCCGGAGGCCGAGGTGGGCATATAGAATGGGGGCCAGCTCGACACGGTGCTCCTGGCCCGCCGGGCTGGGTGGACGGCGGCAGGGACATCCGCACCCGGCTCCGAGTCCGTGCGCCCGCCTTGACACGGCTTTCCGCTTGGACGCACGCTGCGTGGCGGGAACCCCTCACCTGCGAGAGTGACAGACATGGACGATATGCCAGAGCCGACCGCTCCCATGGTCAGCTTCACCAGCATGGCGGACGGCACCCGCGAGGACTACGAGCTGCTTGACGAACTCGAGGAGGAGTTCGTCGCCGGCACCGCCGACCGGGTCCTGGCGCACCTCCGCGAGCTGGCCGGGTCGCTGGCCGGCTACCAGGTCGACCGCTTGGAGCATTCCCTGCAGACCGCGACGACCTGCTGGCCCCGCACAGCCACGGCGAGTTGGCCGCGCTGCTGCTGCGCCCCTACGTGACCGAGCGGACGTGCTGGATCGTCCGGCACCACGGCCTGTTCCAGTACTACTACTACGGCCACCACGTGGGCGGCGACCGCCACGCGCGCGACAAGTATCGCGATCATCCCTGGTATCAGGACGCGGTGGACTTCTGTCACCGGTGGGACCAGTGCGCGTTCGATCCCGAGTATGAATCGCTGCCGCTGGAGTTCTTCGAACCGATGGTGCGCCGGATCTTTGCGCGGGAGCCGTTCAGTTTGGCGCCGAGGGGTGGTTCCTGATCTTGAGCGCCGGGAGGCCGGCCCGCCCGGACCGGGGTGTCAGCCGGAATGCGGCAGCATGACGAAGCCCGCCGCCGCGAAGTGGCGGTCCAGCGTGAGAGCTTCGCGGATGCCGAGTTCGGTCATCACGGCGAAACTGGCGGCGTCAGCGAGCGAGAAAGGCTGATCGGAGAACGGCTCGATCCAGCGGCTGATCGCTGTCGCGGTGCGCTCGGGCGTGATCGTCTCGATCCGGTTCGGGCTTTGGTGAACCGATTCGAGGAAGGTGAGGGCGGCCTGGCGACCCGCTCGGCGGAGTAGGAGCGCGTGGGTTTCCGCCACGATCAGGTTGGTGGTGACGATTCGCCCGCCGCTGCGTATCTTCTGGCGCAGCTCCCGGGCCAGAGCGTCGTGATCCCGGTGCGCGGCGTTCACGAGGGGATACCACGCGCTCGTGTCGACGAAGAGCGCCCTCACTCGGGTTCATCCTCCTGTGGGGGCGGCGTTGGGTGCGTGGACCGGCCCGGCTGCGGGTCCAGCGGCGGGCCCAACCACGAATCGACCTCGCAGTCGGCGAGAACCTCGTCGTGGTCCCGCGCGACATCGAGTTCCGGGTCGTCGGCCACGGAAACGATTCCGATGATGCCCAGCGCGGGATGGTGCTCCGGGTCGGAGATCTGGCGCTCCAGCGCCTCGAGGCCCCGCCTGAGGATATCGGACTTGGAGGTGTCCAGTCTGGCCGTCAGCCGGTCAAGGCGGTCCTTCTCGGCGGGGCGCAAGTATACCTGGACGGGCTCGGCGACGCGGCGTCCGGATCGGGATTCATGATGATTAGTCATGAATCATGATAGCATATATGGTCAGGGCTTGCCAAGAGGTGCGTCGAGGTTGCGCGCGAGACGCCCGATGCCTAGCGTGGTATGCGAAGGCTTTTCGATCTTGCTCGTGCAGCCCGGGAGATTCCATGTCTACGTTCGTGATGGTTCGTCGTGTCCAAACATCGGACACCCAGGCGTGCGGACCTCTCACAACACTTCCTGCGGAGCAGGTCGCTTGCGGCTAGCCTGATCGCTCAGGCGCCCGTCACACGAAGCGATCTGGTCGTCGAGATCGGGCCGGGCCGTGGTATTCTCACTCGGGAACTGGCACGTCGATGCCGTGAGGTCGTCGCGGTAGAGTTCGACGGGGCGCTGTCCGAGGCGCTTCGCACGCGTTTCCTGAGTGACGACCGTGTCATGATCGTCAGCTCAGACTTCCTGCGTTTTCGGCTGCCCGATGTCCCCTACAAGGTCCTGGGGAACATTCCGTTCAATCGGACTGCCGACATCGTCCGGCGCCTTGTCCAGGCCGATTCTCCACCGCAGGACGCCTGGCTCGTGATCCAGCGTGAAGCGGCCGAACGGTTTGCCGGCAGTCCAGAGTTGCTTCGGTCGCGACGGCCGCTCAATCAGGCGGTGTCTGCGATCCGAATTCACGCGAACGCAAATCCAACGGCTGAGTCGAGATCTCGGGTTCGATCCTTCCGGACCACCCCGCGGCCTCACCTTCGACCAGTGGCTCGCATTGTTCAGGTTCTGGAGGCTGACGCGATCGTACGCGCCGATGGCGCATCGGCGCACTAGCCGCTCAACTCGCCGTCGGCTTCACCCGGTACTTCTCGAACCACGCCACGATGTCGACGCGCCCCCCTTCACTCTTGCCCGTAGTACGCATCCCCGCCGTGCTTGCGAAGGAACTCGCGGCTGAACCTGGCCATCGGCTCCCAAAGCCTGAAGCCTGGATCGACCCCACGTTGCGGGGAAGAGACTGTGTAAGATAAACATGACATTCGGTAAAGCTCTCTTGACAGTGTGGCCCGTTGAGCGCAGTGGTCCGGTCCACATACCACTAGCCACCGCAATGAATTCGGGATTACATTGGGCCATGTACAGCCGGCAGGCGGGAAGGAGCCGGTTGATTGTCAGTCGATTGCAGCTTGACTTGCACAGACCAGGAGCGGATACATCATGAGACCGACCATCGCAAGCCCGGAAGCATCCATTGGTTGCGCGCGACGGAAGTTCGCATACCTCACAGTGGCGATGGGCGCCTTTGTCCTCGTCCTCTCGTGCGGAGGCGAAGACACCCCCACGACGACGCCCGCGCCGGAGCCTTCGCGTCCGACGGAGGTCTCCATCGAGCCGGAAACATTCGTCGTCGCGGCGGGCGACAACGTGAGTCTGAAGGCCGTCGTGCTGGATCAGCGGGGAAAGCGCATGTTCAATGCCCCGCTCACCTGGACCAGCAGCGATCCCGCGGTCGCGACGGTCGATACGGCGGGCGTCGTGACCGGAATCCGGGAGGGGAGGACCAGCGTCAGCGTCACCGCTGGTGCGATCAACGCCTCCGCCGCCGCAACGGTTCATAGCGAGGACCGCGCGACGCTCATGGATCTCCTGAACTCGGCCGGCGGAGGGAGCTGGACCAACCAGGAGAACTGGGGGGAGGACGAACCGGTCGGCAGCTGGTACGGCGTCGAGGCGAACGCGGACGCCCGTGTTACGGCGTTGCGCCTGAGCGACAACGGGCTGAGCGGCAATCTCCCGGAAGACCTCGGGGACCTGGTTTTCCTGACCGAACTGGATGTGGACGGGAACGAGGGGCTCTCGGGTCCCATCCCGTTCTCACTCTCCGAGCTGGACCTCCAGCAGCTACAGTACGGCGGCACGACGCTGTGCACGGTGAGAGACGAGGGATTCCGGGCGTGGCTGAACGCCATTCCGGCGGGCGGTGGCGAATTCGTCGCATGCAACGAGGAGCGGTCGGATCTCATGAAGCTCCATGACGCCATGGGCGGAGAGGAATGGACGATCTCGGCCAACTGGGGGACGAGTGCCCCGCTCGCCAACTGGTTCGGCATCGCGGTCGATTCGGTGACGGGGCGGGTCACGATGATCAACCTGAACCGCAACGACCTCTCTGGTGAGGTGCCCACCGAAATCCAGTACTTCCCGCACCTTCGACAGCTCCGCCTGGACTACAACGACCTCGAGGGCGAGATCCCGCCGGAAATCGGTACACTCACCGAACTGCGGCGGCTGGACATGGACGGAAACCTGTTCAGCGGCCAAATCCCTCCCGAGATCGGGAACCTGACGAAGCTCAGAGTGCTCTGGATGGGAGCGAACCGGATGAGTGGCCCCATCCCGCCCGAGCTCGGCAACCTCACGAGTCTGCGAGAGCTTACTCTCTATGAGGCAGCGTTCGACGGTTCGATCCCGGCGGAGTTCGGTGCGCTGACCGAGCTACGGCGGCTGGATCTCAGGGATACCCGGATCGATGGCTCCATTCCCGCAACCCTGGGGGCACTCGAGCAACTCAACTACATCGACCTCAGCGGTAACGAACTCTCCGGGCCCCTGCCTCCGGAGCTTGGCCAACTCGACAGTCTGGAAGTGCTCGCGGTAGATAATAACTTCATATCGGGACCGCTCCCCCCGGAGCTTGGCCAACTCGTCACCCTGCGGAGCCTCATTCTCCGCAACAACATGATCGACGGGCCTCTTCCCGGGGAACTCGGCCAACTCAACAGCCTCGAGTGGATTTCGGCGGAGAACAACAAGCTGTCCGGCCCGCTGCCGCCCGAGTTCGGCGACATGGATGCCATAGTCTGGTTGCACATTCAGAACAATCCCGACCTGTCCGGTCCATTGTCCAGTGAACTCACCTCGCTTCTTACTCTTGAGGAACTGATCGCGCACGAGACCGGGTTGTGCGCACCCACCGAGCCGGAGCTGCGAGCCTGGCTGAATGACGTGGTCACCAAGTGGCGGGTCCCGTCGTGCGGAGCGGTGGTACAGGCCGAGGCCCACCTGATTCAGGCGACGCAGTCGAGCGAGTATCCGGTCCCGCTCGTGGCCGGCAGGAGCGCGCTGCTGCGCGTCTTCGTCATGTCCGGGCAGGAGACCACCGAGACCATCCCCCCGGGCCGGGCCACGTTCTTCGTGGATGGAAGCCAGGTGCACGAGGCGGACATTCCCGCCGGGTCATCCGCGATCCCGACCGAAGTGCAGGTGGGTGAACTCGATCTGTCGGCCAACGTGGAGATCCCGGGCGAGGTGATTCAACCCGGCCTCGAGATGGTCGTGGAGGTCGACCCGAACGGGACCGTCGATGGGGCTCTCGGCGTGGCGAAGCGGATCCCCGCGGAGGGACGGGTGGCGGTGGAGGTCCGGGAAGTGCCCCCGCTGCACCTGACCCTGGTCCCGTTCATCTCCAATGATGACAACCGGCAAGCCGTGACGTTCGTGGGCAACGCCAGCGCGGATCACGAGCTGTTTTTCGAGACGAAGGCCCTGCTCCCGGTGGGCGTCTTCGAGATCCGGAAACACTCGAGCGTAACGATCGATTCGAACAGCATCTTTGCTATGCTGGCCGAGGTGGAGCGAATCCGCGCGATCGAGCAGGGGACCGGGCACTGGATGGGTCTCAACGCAACCGCCGCCGGCGCCAGCGGAGTCGCGTACCTTGGGGCCAACCCTGTTCCCGGGCGAGGAAAGATCAGCGTCTCACGACTGAGCGTCGGGACAATCGCGCACGAACTCGGACACAACCTGAACCTGCGCCATACGGATTGCGGGGATCCGGCGGGCATAGACCTGACCTTCCCGTACGACAACGCGCGGACAGGTGTGTGGGGGTACGATCCGCGCGACGGAGGGTCGCTGGTACCCCCGGACCGGGCGGACTTTATGAGCTACTGCGATCCGGTGTGGGTCAGCGACTACTACTTCACGAACGCGCTGCGCTTCCGGCTCGCCGACACGACCGAGGTTCAGGTGTCCGCCGCCGCGCGCACGCTTCTCGTGTCCGGCGGTGCATCCGCGGACGGAGCGCTCCACCTCGATCCCACCTTCCTGGTCGAGACGACGCCCATCCTGCCGGATGTCGGCGGGGCGTACCAGCTGACCGGCCGGCGGGCGGATGGGAGCGAACTGTTCTCGCTGAGCTTCGACATGCAGGAGGTATGGGACGGCGACGGGCGTTCAGGCTTCACCTTCGCGCTTCCGGTGGAGGCCGGGTGGGAGGCTGAGCTGGCGAGCCTTGCGCTCACCGGGCCGGACGGCTCGGTGGAGATTCGTGAAGGGAGCCAGCCGCCGATGGCCATCATGCGCGATCCGGTAACGGGCGAAGTGCGGGCCATCCTGCGCGATCTCCCCTCGGGCGCCATGCCCCCCGGGGCCCTCGATGCGCTTGCCCCCGAGCCGGGGCTGGACATCATGGTCAGCGACGGGCTGCCCAGCGTGGTCGCCTGGAGGCGCTGAGACCGGGTCAGGTCATCGGCGGCCGATGCGGGGAGGGTGGCCAACGACGTATAGTGATGGCACGATCAGGCAGCGGCGAAGTCGCGGGCTGCCGGCGCGGGCATGGTGCCAGGAGGAGGGTACGCCGTGAACAGATGGACCACCAACCCGAACGAGTACTGGGCCGAGGGCGTCCAGTGGTGGTTCTTCTCCAACTACCACGGGAAACGCATTCGGCCGGTTGCGTGCCCGCAGTCGAATGCGTCGTAGGTCTGCCCCCGTTGTCCTCCTCCTCCTCCTCGCCGGGTGCGGCGATGCCGCGGAAACCGTCGTCCCGATCGGCCCCGTCTGCAGGACGCCGCTGTGTGACCGGCCGACCCTGGAAGCACTGGGCTACCACCCGTTCTACCAGAAGTACATGGACGCGGGCGGCATCCCCGTGATCAGCTCCGAAGAGGTCGAGGACCGGGCCCTCATCGTCGCCAGTGAGTACTGGGCCGAAGGGGTCCAGTCCTGGTTCGACGCGAATCAGGAACCGCAGCCCGGCATTCACAACCATGTGGACACGAGGGCCGAGCTCAAGGAATACGACCCGCTGCTGTCCACCATCCTGGAGCGCTTCATGGGAGACCGGAGCTGGCGGCCATCGTGCCCGTCCGGCTGATCATCGACTTTGCCGCGGGGCGCGTCCCTGCGTCCCGAGGAGGGAACCATGCGAATCCGCGCGATCATCTACGGTGTCGCCCTGGCATATGCCGTTCTCCCCGCAGCCCGGCCAGCCGCCGCCCAGGGGACCCTTGAGGACTACCGGCAGGCAGCCACCGTCCGCCAGCGGCTCGATGGCCTCACGGTGGGTGTGGCCGACGCGCCCACCTGGATCGATGGCACCAGCCGCTTCTGGTACCGGCTGTCGGTTGCCGGTGGGCAGGAATTCGTCCTGGTCGACGCGGAGACGCAGCAGAAGACGCCCGCCTTCGATCATGCCGGACTCGCCACGGGCCTCTCCGCCGCGACCGGCCGGGAATACGCCGCGCTGACGCTGCCCTTCCGCACCTTCGAGTTCATCCAGGACGGGCAGGCCATCGAGGTCGGTGCCGCCGGTGGCCGCTGGCGATGTTCGCTCAGCGACTTCGCTTGCGAGGCCGCGGAGGTGGCCGGTGGCGGAGGGCCCGGCGGTGGTGGAGGAGGCTTCGGGAGCTTCCCCGTCAACCGGAACAACGGAGCGCCCCGGGTGTCGCCCGATGGCCTGACCGAGGTCTTCATCCACAACTACAACGTTGCGGTCCGGGCTTTGGGGGAAGGGGAGGGGACCGGGCAAGGTGGGGGTACGGGCCGCGCCGAGCCGTCCCACAAGATGCTCAGCTACGATGGCTCGGAGGGCGATTCCTACCAGCTGCAGTCGATCCGCTGGTCGCCCGATTCGAAGAAGCTGGTCGCATACCGCCAGCGCCCGGGGTACCGGCGCACGGTGTACTTCGTGCTGTCCGCCCCGGAGGACCAACTGCAGCCCCGGCTGGACTCGATGTTCTACCGCAAGCCCGGCGATGTGCTCGACCTCAACCGGCCCGTGCTCTTCGATGTCGAGAGCGGCACCGGCGTGGAGGTCGACGACGCACTCTTCCCGAACGCGTACCGGATCTCGTCGGTGGAGTGGAGGGAGGACGGGCGCGCGTTCACCTTCGAGTACAACCAGCGGGGCCATCAGGTCTACCGCGTCATCGAGGTGGACGCGGAGAGCGGCGAGGCGCGGGCCGTCATCTCCGAGGAGGTCCCCACCTTTTTCAACTACCGCAGGATGCGCCCCAACTCGCGGGACTCGGGTAAGCAGTTCCGCTACGACATCGACGACGGGCGGGAGGTCATCTGGATGTCGGAACGGGACGGGTGGAACCACCTCCACCTTTACGACGGCGACACCGGCGAGGTGAAGAACCAGATCACGAAGGGCGAGTGGGTGGTGCGCGCCGTCGACAGCGTGGACGTGGCGAACCGCCGGATCTGGTTCGAGGCGAGCGGGATGATCCCCGACCAGGACCCGTACTTCGTCCACCACTACCGCATCGACTTCGACGGGTCGAACCTGGTCCAGTATACCGAGGCCGACGGCAACCACACCATCTACTGGTCGCCGGACCGCCGGTACTACGTGGACCGGTACTCGCGCGTCGACATGCCCACGGTGGTGGAGCTGCGGCGCGCGAGCGACCGGCGGCTGCTCGCCGAACTCGAGAAGGGAGACATGTCCGCGCAGCTTGCCACCGGCTGGCAGCCGGCCGAGGTCTTCGTCGCGAAGGGCCGCGACGGCGTGACCGACATCTGGGGCGTGATCGTGCGGCCGACCGACTTCGACGCCAGCCGGAAGTACGCGGTCATCGAGAACATCTACGCGGGTCCGCACGGCTCTTTCGTCCCGAAGACCTGGAGTCCGGTTTCCAACATGCTGTCGATGGCGGAACTCGGCTTCATCGTGGTCCAGATCGACGGCATGGGCACCAGCAACCGCTCGAAGGCGTTCCACGACGTGGCCTGGCAGAACCTGGGCGACGCCGGTTTCCCCGACCGCATCCTCTGGCACAAGGCCGTCGCCGAGAGGTACCCGTGGTACGACATCTCGCGCGTCGGGATCACCGGGGGTTCGGCCGGAGGCCAGAACTCGACGGGCGGCTTGCTCTTCCACGGGGACTTCTACAAGGTCGCCGTGTCGAGTGCCGGCTGCCACGACAACAGGATGGACAAGATCTGGTGGAACGAGCACTGGATGGGCTGGCCGCTCGGCCCCCACTACGAGGCGTCTTCGAACGTGGTGAACGCGCACCGGCTGACGGGCCGCCTGCTGCTTGCGGTGGGCGAGCACGACACCAACGTCGACCCGTCGTCAACCATGCAGCTCGTCAAGGCGCTGATCGATGCCGACAGGCAATTCGACCTCTACGTGCAGCCGGGCGGAGGCCACGGGGTGGGCGGACAGTTCCGGCAGCGGCGCGACGACTACTTCGTGAAGTGGCTGCTGGGCGTCGAGCCGCCCGACTGGAACAGCGGGGTCACGCTGGGGATCGACGAGACGACCGGGGAGCCGCTGGACTATCCGGACTTCGAACTCGAGCCGGCTCCGGGGTTCTTCGAGAGTGACGGCGAGTTGGGGCCGGTTAGCTGGTGGTAGGGGGTTCGCCCGGGGGACTCTGTCCCGTTGGCGGCGCCGGTAGGCTACAATACAGCATGGAGATGAGCTTGACGGCCAACAGGCTGCCCGGATTCGGCGATACGCCCAAGGGAGCAGTGTTCCACCGGTGCGCTCTGCAGGTGAACCCGTTTGAGTACGGTCGCCGGTATCGAGGCATCAAGTCGTCCGGGGACCCTGAGTCTCACGCGCGTGAGATGGTCACCAAGGCGTCGGAGCTCGGGATCTCCGTGCTCGCGATCACGGACCACAATGACTTCAAGGGAGTCGGCCCCTTCCGGAAGGTAGCCAAGGGTCACGACATCACGATTTTCCCCGGCTTCGAAGTGTCCTCTTCTGAAGGGATTCATGTCCTCTGTATCTATCCTCCGGATATGGAAGACGATCACCTGGCACGGTTCCTGGGCGAGTTGAGGATCCGGGAACCAGGATCGTCCACCACGTTGTCAGACAAGACTTTCCTGGATCTGTTGGCGACCGTGCGGGATCAGGGGGGGATCACCATCGCGGCCCATGTCACTAGCCAGCCCGGGGGCCTCCTGGAGGTCCTCAACAGCGGCCAGGCCCGGATCAGGGCGTGGCAAAGCCAGGATCTGCTCGCCGTCCAGATTCCGAAAACGGTAGACGAGCTACACGCGTCGGTGCAATCCATCATTCGCAACGAGAATCCCCAGTATCGCCGGTCTCGAACCGCGGGCGGCGGGTTTGCGGTCGCTCCAGTCAACGCGAAGGACATCGTGCGTCCCGAGGACCTTGCAGACCGCGCGGGGACGTGTCTGATCAAGATGTCGCGGATCTGTATCGAGGGTCTGCGGCAGGCCTTCCTGGACCCTGGCTCACGTATCCAGCTGAATCCCCCGAGCCCCGGGGCCACGCGGGAGCCCCATACTGAAATGCTGGGAATGGCCTGGAAAGGGGGATTCCTCGACGGCACGAGAATGCCCCTGAATCCCAACCTCAACGTGCTGATCGGGGGAAGAGGTGCGGGCAAGTCGACGGTGATCGAGAGCCTCCGCTATGTGTTGGGACTGAATCCGATCGGTGAGGACGCCGTGAAAGCCCACCAGGGAATCGTCCGCAATGTCCTCCAGAGTGGGACCAGGATATCGCTTCTGGTACGGACCCGTGGGCCGGGCACGCAGGACTACCTGATAGAACGTACGGTTCCGAACCCACCCATAGTCCGCGACCAGGATGGTGGAATCTCGAACCGGCTTCCCCGGGATGTCCTCCCTCGCGTCGAGATCTACGGACAGCACGAGATCGCCCAACTAACGCGAAGTGCCGTGCAACGTACTCGCCTCCTGGATCGGTTTGTTGAGCAGGACGCGTCGTTGGAGAGAAGGAAAGCCGAGATTCGTCAAGACCTGAAGAAGACCAGACAATCGATCCTGGAGGTGCGACGTGAGCTGGAAGACTTGAAAGAGCGTCTGGCGGCACTTCCCGGACTTGAAGAGACCCTCGATCAGTACCGCAAGGCTGGACTGGAAGAACGTTTGCGCGACCGCAGTCTCCTGGTTCGGGAAGAGCAGGTTCTCGACTCGATCGCGGATCGCATGGAACCACTTCGTGAGTGCCTGGAGAGTCTCCGCCAGGAGCTGCCTCTGGATTTGGCGTTCTTGTCGCCGGGAGCGCTCGGCAGCCTTCCCGGGAAGGACATTCTGGCTCTTGGAAACAGGGTCCTGGCGAAACTGAGCGGCGAACTACAGGAGTTGGCCAGCGAATTCAGAGAGGCATTGCGCCGGGCAGACGAAAGTATCGCGCAGATCAAGGCCAAGTGGGAGAATCGTCGCCGGGAGGTACAGGAGGCCTACGAGGCCCTTCTCCGGGGACTCGAGCGGTCCGCGGTGCATGGTGAGGAGTTTATCCGTCTCCGTCGCAGGATAGAGCGCCTTCGTCCTCTGCGGCGTCAAGTGTCGTTGGCGGAGCGGGCGGAAGCGGAACAGATGGAACGCCGTGGCGCACTACTGACGGAGTGGGAAGAACTGAAAGCGGAGGAGTTTCGGCTGCTGGGCCGTGCCGCCAAAGCAGTCACCGAGCGGCTTGAAGACCGAATCCGGGTAGAGGTTGTGGCCGTTGGGGATCGTACGCCGCTATCCAGTCTTGTCCGCGAAGAGATCGGTGGCAACCTCGCGAAGACGATCGAAACCCTCGAATCCGCGGCAGATCTTACCCTTACGGACTTGGCGGACACCTGCCGGGAGGGATCCGATGCGATTCTGGCAAAGTACGATACTACCCCGAAGCAGGCGCACCTGCTGGCGAACGCCTCACAGGAAACCCTGATGCGTGTCGAAGAGCTTGACCTGCCTCATACTACGGAGATCCAGCTCAACCTGGCCCTGGCGGGTAAGTCGCCTTCGTGGCGTGCCCTCAATAAACTATCGACGGGTCAGAAGGCCACGGCGGTTCTCCTCCTCCTGCTCCTGGAGTCCGACGCTCCCCTGATTGTGGACCAGCCCGAGGATGACTTGGACAACCGTTTCATTACGGAGGGCATCGTTCCACGGATGCGCGAAGAGAAGCGGCACCGACAATTCATTTTTTCGACCCACAACGCGAACATCCCGGTGCTTGGGGACGCAGAGTTGATCCTGGGCCTCACCCCTGTGGGTGAAGCTGAGGAGGGCAGAGCCAGGATAGCTCGGGAACACATGGGTTCAATCGACGACCAATTGGTTCGGGAGCTCATCGAAGATCTGCTTGAGGGCGGCAAGGACGCTTTCGAGAAGAGGCGTCACAAGTACGGGTTCTAGGAGTCCGTGGATACGGAGCCTCAAGGACGAGAATAGTAAAGAAAACATGGCGTTTCGTAAAGTAAACACGACATCTCGGCCGAGTGGGCGGAGCGGTCCAACGCGGATGCATCGCCGCTCAAATGCCGCGCGTGGGTTTTGTCCACGGACTGGGGTGGGGGCGTAGAGATGACCAAGGCCGAACTGATCGAACTAATCCGCAATGACGAGAGTTCCGGGCTGGAATTCAAGCGCGACGATGTTGCGGCGACCAAACTGGCTGCCGAGATGGCCGCACTCGTCAACCTCAGAGGTGGTCACATCCTGTTGGGGGTCGAAGACGATCAGACGGTGAGCGGCTTGACACGAGACGCGAGGAAGGCCGAGGAGTGGGTCATGGAAGTCGCCCGCGTCCATGTTCAACCAGCGGTCATTCCGTATTGGGAGACGATTCGTTGGGATCACCAAACGGTTGTCGGCATCGTATCGCTGCCCGAAGATGCGCCCGACAAGCCCTACAAGGCGAAAAAGGGTTCGGCCTGGGTCACCAAGGTGAGAGTGGGGACCACCACGCGCGATGCGATCCGCGAGGAAGAGGCACGTCTATGTCAGCAGTCCGGGCAGATCGAGTATGGCTTGAAGCCGGTGCCGGGTGTGGAAGCCTCGATTCTCGACCACCGGCGGCTACAGGACTATTTCGAGCGCGTGTTGCAGTGGGAGGCACTTGACGATCCGGAATCGGAGGAATGGAGAACGCAGCTTGTCAATCTGGATTTGGCGGTTGGGACGCACCGGCGAACGGCGCCTACCGTGAATGGAGTGCTGCTGTTTGGCAGCAACCCGAAGCGTTTCATACCGCAATCCGGCATTCGGGCCATCTGCCATGCGGGCGAGGAGCCGGACTACGCGACCCGAGCGGACGAAGACCTCAGGGGGCCTCTCGTTCCCCTCCGTGACTCAGACGGTGCGTTGGTGGAGCCGGGCCTGGTCGACCAGGCTTGGGACTTCGTGCGGCGAAACACTACTCCCTCGGCTCGGTTGGAGGGCCTTCGCAGGACCGACCGCTGGGAGTATCCAAAGAGCGTGATGAGAGAGGTCATCACCAATGCCCTGGTCCACCGGGACTACAGCATAGCCGGAACCGACATCATGCTCTGCGTTTTCTCCAATCGATTGGAGATCACGAGCCCTGGGCGACTACCCAATACGGTTACGCCGGATGGGATGAGGTCGGGTATGCGTTACGCCCGTAACCAAGCCTTGGTCAACATCATGCGGGACTACGGATACGTGGACGCTCGCGGGATGGGGGTGCGTATCAAGATCATCCCCGGGATGCAGGAGCACAACGGAACGGAACCGGTGTTCATTGAGGACGAGCATCAATTCACGGTTCGACTCTGGAAGTAGCTTCCAACCCCTACCGATACAGCAGATACCCCTCCCGCTGCACCAGATAGTCGCCCAGCCCATCCCCCCACGCCTCCGCCAGCTCCCCGTACGACGCCCCCGCATCCACCGCCATCCGCAACGCGTCCGTCCCGGCCAGCCGGTCGAAGTGGCCGGTGCGCCAACTCCACCGGTCACCCGACATGGCCTTTATCTCGGCCAGCAGCGCCAGCGCCGCCAACGTCGGATCGTAGCCCGGCCCGGCGGCCTCAAGGCGCACGCCGCCAACCTCGGTGCCGCCGAACTTGCCGTCACCGGGCTGATTCGGCGTGAAGCGGACGGGGATGAAGCGGGCGTCCGGTACGCCGAGCTCGATCAGCCGCGACGCCAGCTCCTCTTCGTCGAGCCACGGCGCGCCCACCAGCTGGAACGCCCGATCCGTCCCGCGGCCCACCGAGATTGGCGTGCCCTCGAACAGACATGTCCCGGGGTAGTGCAGCGCGCTCTCCACCGACGGCATGTTGGGCGACGGCGCGATCCAGGGTATGCCGGTGTCCTCGAAGGGCATGGTCCGCTCCCAGCCGTCCAGGGCCGCAACGCTGAGGTCGACGCGCACGCCGAATTCACCGACAGCCATCCGCGCAAACTCGCCGGCCGTGAGGCCGTGCCGCATCGGGATCGAGTAGAGGCCGACAAAGCTTGAGAAGTCAGGGTTGAGAACGTTGCCCTGCACGGGATCGCCGCCGATCGGGTTGGGGCGGTCGAGAACCACGAAGGGGATGCCGTGCTCTCCCGCGGCCTCCATGGCCAGCGCCATGGTGGAGAGGTAGGTGTAGTAGCGGGCGCCCACATCCTGGATGTCGAAGAGGAGCACCTCGACGCCGTCCAGCATCTCGGTCGTCGGCACTCTGTTCTCGCCGTAGAGGGAGTGGATCGGCAACCCGGTGCGCTCGTCCACGCCGCCCTCCACGCGGACCCCCGCCTCGGCGCTGCCCCGGATGCCGTGCTCGGGTGAGAAGAGCGCGACCAGCTCGACCTCGGGGTGTGCGGCCAGCAGGTCGATCGAGGGGGTGCCGCTCCGGTCCCGTCCCGTGTGGTTGGTGATCAGCCCCGCGCGGCGGCCGCGCACCAGGGAGAGGGAGTCGCTCAGGAGGACTTCGATGCCGGGGCGGACGTCGCCGGGTGGGGTGGTCGATCCGTCGAGTGAGCCGCTGGGTGCGGCATCCGCATCCTGCCTCGCGTCGCCTGCGGGGGAGCAGACGGACACAGCGACGAGGGGAAGCGCGATGATCAGTAGCAGGGGACGGGTCATGGGTTCAATTGTAGCTCCTTCGGTGTCGCCGTCCAGCCATGCGGGCGCCCACGGAGCAGGCCGTTTCACATTATCTTGGACTGTGGCGGCCGCCCCGACACCGGGAGGCCTGGTGACGGGTCCCGAAGCATTCGGCTGGCGACGCGCCCGTGCCGTGCCAATGCCCCCAACTGACCACACTGTAAAGTCGACTTTACGAAATGTCATGTTTGCCATACGGCGCCTCGCCGTCCTCGATGCGACGCGAAGCTTTTCCGTGGGCTGCCATCCTGATCTTCGGAGCCCTCACCCTCCTCACCTCCTGCAGCTTCCTTGAAGGGATCCCGGGCATCGGTCCCACCCCCGAGGTCCCGCCTGCAGACTCGGAGGAATCTGCCATCGATTCCGCGATGGCCGAAGCGGACCCGCCACCCCCCGCCCCCTACCGCCCCGACCCTCTCGGCGACGCCTGGTACGACGGTCGCAGCTGGGCCGAGCAGACACTCGACTCCCTGACTCTCGAGGAGAAGGTCGGCCAGCTCATGATGCCCATTCTGATGGGGGATTTCGCGCCGGCGGGCACGTCCGCGGGCCGCCGTGCCCAGGCGCTGGTCGAGGAGCATCAGGTCGGCGGGATCGTCATCTCGGTGGGCTCTCCGACGGAGGTCGCAGCCAAGCTCAACTGGCTGCAGACGCTCTCCGACCTGCCGCTCCTGATCGGCTCCGACCTGGAGGCCGGCGCGGGCTTCCGCTTCGATGGCGTGGTCCACGCGCCCACGAACATCTGGCTCGGCGGCGCGACGCGCTTCCCGGCATTCATGGCGCTGGGCGCGTCGGGCGATCCCGGGATGGCCTACGAGATGGGGCGGGTGACGGCGCTCGAGGCGCGCGCGATCGGGGTCCATGTTCCGTTCGCGCCGGTGCTCGACGTGAACAACAACCCGGAGAACCCGGTCATCAACGTGCGCTCGCTCGGGGAGGACCCGGAGCAGGTGGCCACGCTGGGCGCCGCCTTCGTGCGGGGCATCCAGGATCACGGCGCGATCGCGACCGCCAAGCACTTCCCTGGCCACGGCGACACCGAGATCGACTCGCACATCTCGCTTCCGGTGATCAGGGTGAACCGCGAACGCATGGACTCGGTGGAGCTGCTCCCATACCGGCGCGCGTTCGACGCCGGGCTGGGCGCGATCATGACCGCGCACATCACCGTGCCCGAGATCACCGGTGCGAGCACCCCCGCCACACTTGCGCCCGCCGTCATGACCACCCTGCTGCGCGACGATCTGGGGTTCGGCGGCCTGGTCATCACCGACGCGATGGACATGGGCGCGGTGGACCGGATGTTCGACCGCGGCGAGGCGGCGGTGCTGGCCCTGGAGGCCGGCGCGGACGTGATCCTGATGCCGCCGGATCTGGCCGCGGCGCGCGAGGGAATCGTCGCAGCGGTGCAGTCCGGCCGGGTCTCCGAGGAGCGCCTCGACGCCTCGGTGCTGCGCATCCTGCGTGCCAAGGAGAAGATGGGGCTGGACCGCCGGCGCACCGTGGACATCGGCCGGATCCGCGACATCGTTGCCATTCCGCCACACCTTGCGGTGGCGCGCAAGTTGGCCGACCAGTCGGTCACGGTCCTCAAGGACGAGCGGGAACTGCTGCCGCTGCTGGGCACGCCGACCGCCAGCGTCTACTCGGTCACCTACCGCCGCCCCAACGACCTGCGGGCGGGCCGGTCCTTCAATTCCCGGCTGCGCCAGACCTACGGCCGGCTTCGCACCGTCTTCGTGGACCCGGAAACCGACGAGGCGGACTACAGCGACATCCTCGGCCGCGCCCGCCGGTCGAACCTGACGGTGGTGTCGCTGCACGTGGGGGTGCGCACCGCGTCCGGCTCCGTGGCGCTGCCCGAGCCCGCCATCGACTTCGTGCAGAAGCTGGCGCGCTCGGGAAGACCGCACATCGTGGTCGCCTTCGGGAACCCATACCTCCTGTCCGAGTTCCCGGAGGTGGGGACGTACCTGACCGCGTGGTCGGGCGTTCCCGTGTCGGAACGCGCCGCCGCCGATGCGATTCTGGGCAGTATCGAGGTTACCGGCCGCACGCCGACCCGTATTGCCGGCTTCCAGATCGGGCATGGACTCCAGATCCCGGCGCGCACGGAGACCGTGGTGAATGGATCAGGGTCTTGACGCCGTGCGGCGGGCCCGGCTGGTGAGAGCGGGCGGCGGGAGGGTGCGGGCCGGCCCGGCACCCGGCCGCGCTCGCCGTTCGCGGAGGTTGATCCTCGGACCCCTGGCGCTTGCTGTCCTGGCGCTCACGGCTCTGACATCGTGCTCCAGCGGTGCTGGAAGTCGCTCGGGCCCGATGGGTATCCAGATGGCGCCCGCCTCGATCGACCCGGTCCCCCCGGTCGGCGCCCTCAACGCCGGGGCGCGCCGATGGGTGGACGGGACCCTGTCAACCCTGACGCTACGTCAGGCTATCGCCCAGTTGGTGATCCCCTGGATCCCGGGCGGCTACGCTTCGGATACCGACCCGGACTTCCAGGAGCTGGTGGGGTGGGTAGAGCAGGGGTTGGGGGGCGTGTCGATCTCCATCGGCGTGCCCGACGCATACGTGGCCAAGCTGAACCGGCTCCAGTCGCGCGCGCCTGTGCCACTGCTCGTGACCGCCGATTTCGAGAACGGCGGGCCGGGGATGCGGATCAACCACAGCTACGCGCTTCCGTCGCTGCTCGCGCAGGGCGGCGGCACGAGCTTTCCGCCGACGATGGCCTTCGGGGCGGCCGGCGACGAGGAGCTGGCCTTCGAGTATGGGCGAATCACCGCCAGGGAGGCCCGCGCGGTCGGCGTCCACTGGCTCTTCGCTCCGGTGCTCGACGTGAACAGCAACCCGGACAACCCGGTCATCAACGTGCGTTCGTTCGGCGAAGATCCGGATGCGGTGGGCCGGCTGGGCGCCGCCTTCATCCGGGGCGCGCGGGCGGGCGGGGCTCTCACCACGGCCAAGCACTTCCCCGGACACGGCGACACGCAGACCGATTCGCACATCGAACTGCCCGTGATCGCGGCGGACCCCGACCGCCTCGACCGGGTGGAGCTCCTCCCGTTCCGCATGGCGGTCGACGCGGGGGTGGACGCGGTCATGACCGCACACGTGGCCGTGCCGGGCGTGCTCGGCGACGACCGCCCGGCCACCATGTCGCCCTACTTCATGACCGAGCTGCTGCGCGGCGAGATGGGGTTCGGCGGCATCCTCTTCACCGACGCGCTGCGCATGGGCGCGATCACCGACGGCTACGGTGCGGGCGAGGCCGCCGTCCTCGCGCTCGAGGCGGGTTCGGATGTGCTGCTCGCGCCCGCCGGCATCGGCGCCACCCTGGATGCCGTCACCGAGGCGGTGGAGTCGGGCCGAGTGAGCCGCGAGAGGATCGACCTGTCCGTGCGCCGCCTCCTCGAAGCAAAGGCTCGGCTGGGGCTCCACCGAGGCGCGCAGGTCGATCCAGCGACGGTGGCGACCCGGGTGGGCACGGCGGAACACCGGGCCGTGGCCGATCGCGCGGCGACCGCCTCCCTCACCCTGGTGCGTGACGCGGACGAAGTGCTGCCCCTCGCCCCAGGCACGACGGTCCTGAGCGTCACCTACGCCCGCAGCGATGATCTTCTGGCCGGAAGAACCTTCAACACGACGCTGCGTAGCTTGAGAGCGGCCGCTGCCACCGGCATCGCTGCCGGGGTGCCCGGCGCCGCGACCGCCCCCTCCGCACAGGGCCGACTCCACACCGCGCGCGTCGGCCCCGACACGCCCTGGGCGGTCTACGACTCGCTGCTCTACGCCGCCCGCAACGTGGACGCCGTGGTCATCAGCGCCTACGTGCCGCCAAGATCGGGCGTCGGCTCGGTCGGCGTGCCCGCCACCTTCCGCACTTTCGTCGAGACCCTCAACCGAATCGAAGGAACCGGCACGGCCGTGATCTCCTTCGGCAACCCCTACCTGCTCTCGGCTTTCCCCGGTGCAGGGACCTACATGGCCGCGTGGGGTGGTTGGGAAGTCTCGCAGCGGGCCGCGGGCCGCGCGGTCGCGGGCGCCTCACCGATCTCCGGGCGCCTGCCGGTCTCGATCCCGCCGCTCCACCGCGCCGGGGAGGGACTCGACCGGGCCGCCGCGACGCTCGTCGCCGAAGATCCCGACGCCCCCATCGACCCGCTCCAGGAGGCGGGCTTCATCCCGGGTGCGGGCGCTGGCGATGAGGCGGCGGAAGGCGGCCCCACCGGCGGTCCCGGAATGTGGCGCGCCGCCGAACCGCTGCCGGAATGCGGGGAGCTGAGGCCCGCGGGCGCCCTCGCTGAGCCTGCGGACGACCGCGCCCGCTCCGGAGGCACCTCGACGGAGCCCGCGGACGCCCGCGCCAACCCCACCCCCGCCCCCCCCGCCCCCCCCGACCTCGCGTCCACCTTCTGCCGCGCGGGCCCCACCGTCATCTCCCCCCGCGAGGTCGACCCCGCCCGGGTAGGCCTCAGCGCCGACTCCCTCGTCGCCCTGGACGACTTCATCCTGGCCGCCCTCGCCGATTCCGCCGCCTCGGGCGCGGCGCTGGCGGTCGTTCGCCGGGGCCAGATCGTGCGGCTGCGGGGCTACGGGCGGCTCGACTGGGACCCGGCCGCCCCCCCGGTCACCCCGGCCTCGATCTTCGACATGGCGTCGCTCACCAAGGTCGTGGCGACCACCTCGGCTGCCATGATCCTCGCCCAGCGCGGCGCGATCTCCCTGGACGACCGCGTCGTCGACCACCTCCCCTGGTGGGACGACGGCGACCCGGCCAAGTCCCGCGTCACCATCCGGCAGCTCCTCGTGCACCGCGCCGGCCTGCCCCCCTTCCGGCGCTTCTTCCTGGAGATGGAGGGCCGCGAAGCCTACGAAGACGCGATCGGCGCGCTCGCCCTCGACCAGCCCCCCGGCGAAAGCACCGTCTACTCGGACATCGGCCTCATGACCGTAGCGTTCATCGTGGAAGAGGTCGCCGGCCAGCCCCTCGACGCCTTCCTTCAGGGCGAACTCTGGCGCCCCCTCGGCATGGCCGACACCGGCTTCGCCCCCGACCCCTCCCTGTGGCACCGCGTCGCCACCACCGAGCTCGACGAGAGCTACCGCGGCTTCCACGTCCACGGCGTCGTGCACGACGAGAACGCGCATGCGATCGGTGGCGTCGCCGGGCACGCGGGGCTCTTCAGCTCGGCGCGCGACCTTGCCGTCTTCGTGCAGATGATGCTCGACCGCGGCGTCGCGGGACCCTGCCAGGCAGATCGGGTATCCGGCCTGCCCTGCCACCGCCCCCGCTTCGGCCCCGTCGCGATCTTCGCCCCGGGCCGGGTCGACCGCATGACGCGCCGCCAATCGCCCGAATCAAGCCGCGCGCTCGGCTGGGACACCCCCTCGGAGCGGTCGTCCGCCGGCGACTACTTCTCCCCCCGGTCCTTCGGCCACACCGGCTACACCGGCACCTCGATCTGGGTCGACCCCACGCAGGAACTCGCCGTCATCCTCCTCACCAACCGCGTGAACCCGACCCGCGAGAACGGCAAGCACATCCCGCTGCGCCGCGGCGTCCACGACCGCATCGCCCGCGCTATCACGGACACACCGCCGTCCCATCGCGACATGCCAGCGCCCGCGGACCAGCCACCAGCGCCCGTCGACCAGCCGCCAGCACCCGTCGGCCAGCCACCAGCGCCCTCGAGCCCTCCACCATGACCTTCGGCGGCCCCGACCTCACCGTCCTCCTCCTCTACATGGCCGGCGTCACCGCCTGGGGCGCCTGGCTCGGCCGCGCCAACAAGGGCGGCAGCGACTACTTCCTCGGAAGCCGCAACCTCCCCTGGTGGGCCGTCATGCTCTCGGTCGTCGCGACCGAAACCAGTACGCTCACCTTCCTCTCGATCCCCGGGGTCGCCTACCTCGGCACGCTCGCATTCCTGCAGCTGGCGTTCGGATACCTGATCGGCCGCATCGTGGTCGCGCGCGTCCTGCTGCCCGCCTACTACAAGGGCGAGATCTCGACCGCCTACGCACTCCTGGAAACCCGGTTCGGCACGACCGCACGTCGCTACGCCTCCGGGACTTTCATGGTGACCCGCCTCCTCGCCGACTCGGTCCGCCTGTTCGCCACGGCAATCCCCCTCGCGCTCATCACGGGCTGGTCCTACCCGGTCTCGATTCTCGTGATCGGCGCGTTCACCCTCGTCTACACATACTTCGGCGGCATCAAGGCGGTCGTCTGGGTGGACGCCCTGCAGATGGTCCTCTACGTCGGCGGTGGCCTGATTGCGCTGCTCCTCCTGCAGGGGGCGGTGGACGGCGGCTGGCCGGCGATCCTCGAGCGCGCCGGGGCGGCCGGCAAGCTCCAGGTGCTCGACTTCTCGACCTCACCGGCCGTCGCCTACACCTTCTGGGCGGGACTCATTGGCGGGGGATTCCTGTCGATGGCGTCGCACGGGACCGACCAGCTCATCGTGCAGCGGCTCCTGACCTGCCGGGACGTGCGCCAGAGCCAGCGCGCGCTGATCGGAAGCGGCGTCGTGGTGATCCTCCAGTTCGCGCTCTTCCTCTTCGTCGGCCTCGGCCTGTGGGCGTTCTTCGAAGGGCGCGCCTTCGACAGCTCCGACGCAATCTTCGCGAGCTTCATCATCAACGAGATGCCGACCGGGCTGCGGGGCCTGCTGATCGCGGGGGTGTTCGCGGCTGCCATGTCGTCGCTGTCGTCGTCGATCAACTCGCTTGCGTCGGCGACGACCTATGACTTCTGGCGGCCGCTGGTGAACCGGGGGGGCGCGGCGGCGGACAGCGGATCCGACGCCACCCCCGATGACCGCTCCGCGATGTTGGCGGGCAAGGTCTTCACGCTCGTGTGGGCGGGTCTGCTGATCGTCGGCGCGATCGTGTTCATCCCCCTTTCACAGGGCACCGCGGCCGTCGAGGTAGCGCTGGCCGCCGCCTCAATGGCGTACGGCGGGCTGCTCGGCGCCTTCGCGCTGGGGGTGCTGGCCGGGCGGGTCAGCCAGGCCGGCGCGGTGGCGGGCATGACCGTCGGCGTGGGCACGGTGGTGGTGATCTGGGCCACAGCCCGCACTGCGGTCGCGTGGCCCTGGTTCGTGTTCATCGGGCTGGTGGTGACGGTGGCGGTGGGGCTGCTCTTCCGGCGCCGGCAGTGACGCGGGGCCGGTCCGGGGCGGGGAACGACCGCTGGATCGGTGTGGACGGAGGGGGAACCCGTTCCCGCGCGGTGGTGGGCGACGCGCAGGGCCGCGAACTCGGAGCCGCGGACGGCGGACCCGGGCTGATCGATCCCACCGATCCGGGGCGCGCGGTTCGCGCGGTGACCGAGGTGTGCGTGCGGCGGCGGCGGCCGCGGCTGCGCAGGTGGCGCTGCCGGTGAGGGGGATGTGGGTGGGGCTGGCCGGGGCGGGGCAGGAGGCCGCCCGCGCGGCGGTCGAGGCCGGGCTGCGGGATGCCGGGCTCGCCGAGCGGGTCGCCGTGGGTACCGATGTCGAGGCCGCGTACGCGGACGCGTTCGGGGACGGCGCCGGGATCCTGCTGGTGGTCGGCACCGGGTCGGTGGTGCGCGCGGTGGGGCCGGGTGGGGGGGTGGTGACGGTGGGGGGGTGGGGGCAGCTGCTGGGAGACGAGGGGAGCGGGTACCGGATCGGGCTGGACGGCCTGCGCGCGGTGATGCGGGCGAATGACGGGCGGGAGCCGCGCACGACTCTGACCCGCGTGCTGCTGGAGGCCACGGGGCAGATCGAGCCGCGCGAACTGGTGGGGTGGGCCGCGCGCGCGGCCAAGGGAGAGATCGCGGCGCTGTCGGTGCTGGTGGCGAGGGAGGCCCGTGCGGGGGACACGGTCGCGGCCCGGGTGATCCACCGCGCGCTGGGCGCGATCCGCGAGCACCTGGTGGCCGCGCTTGAGGGGGTGGCCGGGCCCGGGAGGGTGAACGGGGTGGAGGAACATGCCGCGCCGGAGAGGGTGGCCGGGCCGGAGGGGGTCGCCGCCGCGGAGTCGGCGCTGGCCTGGGACGAACGTCCCACCGTGGCGATGGTGGGTGGGCTGATCGGCGAGAATGGCGTCCTGATGGAAGCCGTGAAGGGGATCACCCTTGACCTTGGGTGCGACGTGCATCCCGGGCCGGTCGTGCCCGAACGGGGCGCCCTGCTGAGCGCGATCCGAATGACAGACTGAGGCGCTGCAACCCGCTGTCATACATCGGAATCTCGACCTCTCGCGAGCCCCACTTGGCGAACCGGGTTTGTCATGTCGACCTGACAGTCCCATCCTGCCATGTATTCGCCCCGGTGTCCGTGCGACTATTCACGCAAGCGGCGGCGGCCCTCGGCGCTGCAGGGGGGCCCCTGCAGCCCGCCAGCCCCGCGAAGACACCACAAACGCCGGAGGCCCACACTGTCCCGAAGACACGACCAGTCCTACAAGCTGCTGTTCTCCCTTCCCCTGGCCGTCGAGCACCTCGTCTGCCGCTATATTGACGATGGCCTGGCCGGCGAACTCGATTTCGACCGGGTCGAGTACCTTGCTACCGAACGCGCCGCCGCCGGGCTGACCCGCTCGCTGGCCGACCTCGTCTGCAGGATCCATTTCCGCGGAAGCTCGCGCTATCTGCTCTTTGCGGTGGAGTTTCAGTCGGCAGTCGACCGCTACATGGCCCTGCGGGCACTCACCTACGTCGCTGGCGCGTACCGCGGACTGGTCGCATCGAGGGGGCGCAAGGGAACACTGGGTCCCCGAAGCCGGCTGGCGCCAGCGCTCACCGTGACGGTCTACAACGGGCGCCGGCCCTGGACCGCCCCGAACGATGTCTTCGACCTCATTGAGCCCGTGCGGGGCTGGCTCGCCAGCCGGCAGCCGAAGCTCCGCCACCAGGTGCTTGACCTGCGGGAGTTGGCGCGCCAACCTCCAACGGAGGCGAACGTGGTGTCGTGGGTGGCGAGCCTGGAGCTGGACCCGTCGCCGGGGAACGTCACGAGAGTGGTGCGGGAGGTGCTGGAGACCTTCCCCGGATCGGAGCACGCGCGGCTCCGGGAAGCATTTCGGGAATGGGGCTGGGAGCGGCAGAATCGTGGGGACTCGATGAAGGCGCATTGGAACGGGTGAAGTCGCTGAAGGAGGCGGAAATGATCTATGCAGGTGTGGAGGAGCTCAAGGAGCAGTATTTCGAGCAGGCGGACGAGCAGGCGGAAAAGGCGCGGACGGAGGGCCGGGCGGAAGGCGGCATCTCCCTGGTCCGCCGTCAGGCGAGGCTGAAGTTCGGAGCCGGCACGGCTGAAGAGTTCTCCGGGCTGGTGGGACGGATCTTCGACCCGGAAGCTATCGCCCGGATCGGCGACCTGATCATCGAATGCGAGACGGGGGCGGAACTGCTGGCGCGTGCCCGCGAGGACTGCCAAGGGTAGGAGGCGCGCTGGCGGCTCAACCCGTTGCGTGCTCCCATCCTCTCCCTGTTCTGTCCATTTGCTGCCCACCCCTGCCATTTTGGCAGTCCACCCCTGCCATGCTGGCAGCCTCCTGCCATCTTGGCAGCCACCTCCTGCCATTCCGGCAGAACCACCTGGACGCCTTCGCCAACCGCATGAGCCGCATCTTCGGTGACGCGGAATGCGGCAACCCGACCTACGCCTCCGACGGGACGCCGCCGGTGAGCGTGGAGGAGCGCAACGGCGAGATCCTTCTGACCGCCGAGCTCCCCGGCTTGACCGAGGACCAGGTCGAGATCAGCCTGGAGAACAACGTCCTCACCATCTCCGGCGAGAAGCGCGAGTGCCGCGAACAAGGCGAGGCGGGTGGCAAGTTCCACCTCGTGGAGCGCGGCTTCGGGTCGTTCCGCCGGTCCTTCACGCTGCCTCGCACGATCCGTGCGGACGGCATCACGGCCGAAGTCGCGCGCCCCATGCTCCGAAGGTGGTTCGCACTCCTAACGCTGGCACTCCCGGTCGCGTGCGCAGACCCGCAACCGGTGGCCCCCGACCGAACCGAGTCCACCTGGACCACGGAGTTGCAGTACGAGTTCGGGGATGCGCTGGAGGGGGACGCCGTTTTCCACATCATCCGGTCCGTCCGGGTCGACAGGGACAGCGAGCGGGTCTTTGTCCTGGAACCCGGCTTGTCGAGGGTGTCGGTCTGGACGCCGGACGGAACGCTCCTGTTCGATGTGGGACGGCCGGGGGTGAAGGTCCTGGCGACCTGGCGGTGCCCCCGGTGCGACGCGGGGCTCATCGAACGGCCCCCGAGTCAGTTAACCCTCCTGACGAAGGTCACCGCCTGCTCGGAGAAGGTGGCGGGCCGCTCCGCCCCATCGCTGTCCGGATTCGCCGGCTCGAAGTCCACGCGGAAGCGGTCGGGTCCCTGCAACTCCACGATCCCGAAGAGGGTCTGGCCGGCCAGCGGGCCGCTGGTCCAGGGCCCCACGTCGAGTTCGATCGGGGTCGATAGGTGGCGCACTTCAAAGGCGACCTCGAAGGTGTCGGGACCTTCCGCGAGCCCGAGGATCCACCGCGCGCGCCCGCCATCCTCGAAGATGTAGGTCATACGGATGTCTTCGGAGCCGACCGACACCCATTCTCCCAGGAGCGGATCGTTCGGCGCGGCGCAGGAGATGACCGATGCGATGAGCGCGGCGAGCAGCGCGGGCACTACGCGGGTTTGCCTGGCGGGGAGCGGGCGGGCCTGCCGGGCGAACACGCGTTCCCCCCTAATACCGGTAGTGTTCCGGCTTGTACGGACCGCCGACCGAAACGTTGAGGTAGTCCGCTTGCTCTTCCGTCAACTCGGTAAGGCGCACACCGAGGTGTTCCAGATGCAGCCGCGCCACCTTCTCGTCCAGCGCCTTGGGCAGCATGTGCACGCCCAGCTCGTATTCCTTCGCCCGCTGGTGCAGCTCGATCTGCGCGAGCACCTGGTTCGAGAAGCTCGCCGACATCACGAAGCTCGGGTGGCCGGTCGCGCACCCCAGGTTCATCAGCCGCCCCTCGGCGAGCACGAGGATGCTCCGTGCCGCTCGGGAACGTCCACTCGTCGAACTGCGGCTTGATCGTCTTGCGCGCCGCCTCCGACGACTCCAGCCCCGCCATGTCGATCTCGTTGTCGAAGTGGCCGATGTTCCCCACGATCGCCTTGTCCTTCATGCGGCGCATGTGGTCGATGGTGACGACGTCGCGGTTGCCCGTCGCGGTGATGAAGATGTCGGCCGTCGCCACCACGTCCTCGAGGCGCGCCACCTGGAAGCCCTCCATCGCCGCCTGCAGCGCGCAGATCGGGTCGATCTCGGTGACGATCACGCGCGCCCCCTGGCCCCGCAGCGCCTGCGCGCACCCCTTGCCGACCTCGCCGTACCCCATCACCACCGCCACCTTCGCGGAGAGCATCACGTCCGAAGCGCGGTTGAGCCCGTCGATCACCGAGTGACGGCACCCGTAGATGTTGTCGAACTTGGACTTGGTGACCGAGTCGTTGACGTTGATGGCGGGGAAGAGGAGGGTGCCGTTCTTCGCCATCTCGTAGAGCCGGTGCACGCCGGTGGTGGTCTCCTCGGAAACGCCCCGGATGTCGGCCGCGGTGCGCTGCCAGCGCCCGTCGTCGATTCGCTGGTGGGCGCGCAGCAGATCGAGGATCACGCCGTATTCTTCGCTGTCGTTGGCGGGATCGAAATCGGGCACCCTGCCCAGCCGCTCGAACTCGGCGCCGTTGTGGACCAGCAGCGTCGCGTCGCCGCCATCGTCGAGGATCAGGTTGGGGCCGAAGCCGCGCGGCCAGGTCAGGGCCTGCTCCGTGCACCACCAGTACTCCTCCAGCGTCTCGCCCTTCCAGGCGAAGACGGCGGGCCCCCGGGGATCGTCGGGGCTTCCGTCCGGCCCAACGACCACGGCCGCCGCCGCGCGATCCTGCGTCGAAAAGATGTTGCACGACGCCCAGCGCACCGAGGCCCCCAGGTCGATCAGGGTCTCGATCAGGACGGCCGTCTGCACCGTCATGTGCAGCGAGCCCATGATCCGGGCTCCGGCGAGCGGCCGGCTGGCGCGCAGCTCACGCCGGATCGCCATCAGTCCGGGCATCTCGTGCTCGGCGAGGCGGATCTCGTTGCGGCCCCATTCGGCCAGGGAAAGGTCGGCCACCTTGAAGGGGGGTCGCTCGATATCGGTTGCGGGCCTGATAGTGCCCGCGACAGCGGTCTTCATGATTCTGCGCACCTCGGGTTGTGTGACTACAGGTAATCTATCGGGGGCGGTGCGTGAATCCAGTCCTTTGGGCGGGCCCCGGCGCGGGGTCCCTGCTCCTCGTTACTTCGCCTCCAGCTCGACGGCCACGATTTCCACGAAGGGCAGGCCGTCTTCCGCTTCCTTGTAGGCGTATCCCTGCATTGCGCCTCGGAAGAGGTCTCTGGGGATGAAGTCCATGGCGTCCGACACACGGTATGTCTCCGAGGCCAGGAGCTCGCCTGACCGCAAGTCGATCATCTCAATGATGGCCTCTGTCTCCGTGTACCTCTTGTCACGGGGGAAGGGCTGATCGTCCCTGATGGCCTGCTTCATGAGTCGGATGCCCTCACTGGTAAGCCGCTGAAAGATCATGTACAGGAGTCCGTCATCCTCGTCGATGTGAAACTGAAGCGGGCCCATCGGCAGGTCCTCATCCCAAGCGTACCAGGAAGCCGGCCGGTGCAAGGTCCGCCGCAGCTCACCATCCGTTCCCCACTCCTCGACGACGTACCCGTCCTGGTCCCCGAAGCGGGGACCGGCCCAGAATGTCTCGCCACCTTCATACGAGATCAGTCGACTGAGCCGGGCGCCTGGATTCCCGGCCAACTTCTGCTCCACGGGCCCGAATGACCGGTCCAGTGTGCCATCCGGGCGCAGGACCCGGAAATAGTTGCTCCGGTCGGACCGGTAGTCGTCAGCGGCAAGGGCCGACCAGGAAAGCCCTCCATCCCGGACGTGAAGCTGGTTCCGACCGTCCAAGTACAGGCTGAGCATGCCCCGCACCGTAAACTCTCCTGGGCCTTCGCCTTCCCTCCCGAACGATGTCAGGTATTCTCCCTCCGGGTTCCACACGCTGATGACAGCGTCGTATCCCCTGGCGTTTGCGGAGTAGAAACGTCCCAAGCCGTCCATCAAGACCTCCGTTCCCGGATCCGGCCTCGAGCCGTCCACCACCGCCTCCAGCCGCACACCCGTCGGGCGAAACACGAAGCGGCAGGGAGGCTCCCGGTCCTCGATCTCCATCACGCTGCCTGCCGGGAAATCCCGGGGGGCCTTGCGGGGGCAGGGGTTCTGGTATTCCAACGGAGATTCGGGCGCGGCCAGTGCCATCGAGGCAAGCGGCAGCGATACTGCCAACGCCATGGCGAGCGCTGTGGTTCGTTTCGGAGATTCGGGAAGGGCCACTCTGCTTGCTCCCTTATTCGAAGAAGTGCTGGTCTTGCGTGCGCCTGAAGCTATGCGGAACAGGACCTGACGGACAACCGGGCCCGACCGCCCGACCCGGCAGGCGACGACGCATTGCACCATCCTGCTATCGAGCTCGGTGGATATACAATATCTGATGAGTAGGATATACTATGAATCACCATTCGTACATATGCGAAGACTGCAGGAGGCTCCCCTGAGAAAGACAACCGTCGAAATCGACGATGACCTCATCGCGAGGGTGCGGGTCCTGCTCGGCACCTCCACGATCAAGGAGACCATCGACACGGCGCTGCGCGAGGTTGAGCGGCACGAGGCGAGGCGCCGGGAGATCAAGGCGCTGATCGGGATGGACGGGCTCGACCTCGCGGACGAGCGTGTGATGGCTTCGAGCTGGCGCTATTGAAGCGCCTGCCCAACCGACCGTGCCCTACCTGATCGACAAGAGCGCCCTGGCCCGTATGCCGCACGCACGTGTGCAAGCCAGGCTGGTGCCGATCCTGGAAGCTGGCGAGGCCGCCACCTGCGCCATTATCGACCTGGAAGTCCTGTATTCGACCCGCAATGCCCGCGAGCATTCAAGGGCTCGCCGCCGCCGCGCCCTCGCCTACCGGCAGGTGCCGCTGACGGAGTCCACCTTCCACCGCGCGATCGAGGTGCAGGGACTGCTGGCGGAGCGCGGACAACACCGGGTGCCGATCCCGGACCTGATCATCGCGGCGGCCGCGGAGGAGGCCGGAATGGTCCTGCTGCACTACGATGCCGACTTCGACCGGATCGCGGCGGTGACCGGGCAGCCGATGGAGTGGGTGGTGCCGAAGGGGTCGGTGTAGATCCGGACTCAGTATATTCCCCGCGGTCTGCCTGCGGGGGGCAGCCGGGGGTCGAACGAAAAGGGACGAGACACGGCAACCCGAACCCCGCGCGCTTCCGGATGGCCCGGATTCACCAGCACATTGGCTTCCTCGGGCACCAGCACCGAAGGCACCCGGAGCAGCAGGTGGTCGCCAGCGCGGATCCAGTCATCGCCGACCGCCTGGCACTCGGGCGGCGGAGGAGTCTGCCGCCATCCCGCTGGCAGATCGGCGGGTCCACACACCAGTTCACTCGCGTCTTCAGGGATTTGCAAGCCGAGCGCGATCAGGTCGTCCGGCGCGTCTTCCGGGTCGATGTGGACCAGGTACTCAAGGGCCGCCAGCGAGAGGTGGGACGCAGTGTACACCACGGCGACACCTTTGGAACTCCAGCGAGCGCCGTGGAGGCGCGCGCCCTCGCCGTCGAGTCCGGTGTGCGCCATCCGGGCGATGCGCCAGAGCATGCGGGGATCGGCAGCGGGCTGCTGCTAAGCGCCCAGACCGTGCTCGATCCGACCCAGGACCTGCTCCACGATCCGGACTCCGACATCGTTCTCCAGCAGGTCAAGCGGCGACCTTCCCTGGAGCCCCCGCACTTGCGCGGAACAACCATCGAGTGGACCGGGTAAACGGTAACGGGGTCAACTGCGGACACGCGCGGATCTCTTCGCCCGAGTCCTCGGGCACTCCCGATTGTCCCCTGCCGGACACCGCGACAATGCGTCGTCTCCTGTAATCCCGGGTCGCGCGCAACGTAGAACCCCTTCGGGTCCGCCATGCAGAACGCGGATTCGGTTTTCACCAACAACGATTCATCCAATCGAAGCATTCAAGGAGCTACACATGTTAAGAAGAGGATTCCTGATTCTGGCCCTTATGGCGATGCCCACCGCGGCATTTGCCCAGGGTACGATCGACGGAGTCGTCCGCAGCGCGGACAGTGGACTCGGACTCGGCACCGCCCGGGTCGCGATCCCCGGACTCGACGTCGTCACCTTCACCAGCCCCAGCGGCGCCTTCTCGATGACCGGCGTCGCGGCGGGCACCCACACCATCGAAGTCCGCCTGATCGGCTACGGGGTGCTCACCCAGGAGGTCACGGTCTCCAGCGGCCGGACCACGGACGTGGAGCTGTCGCTCGATGTGGTCGCCTTCATGCTCGATGAGCTTGTCGTGGTCGGCAGCCGCGCGCGGCCCAGGACGGTCACCGAGTCGATGGTCCCCGTGGACGTGATTCCGGTCGGGGAGATCGCCCGCCAGGCCGAGACCAACATCGACTTCCTGCTCAGGACCGTGGTCCCGTCCTACAACGTGAACATCCAGCCGATCAGCGACGCGGCGACGATCACCCGTCCCGCCAACCTGCGCGGCCTGTCTTCCGACCACACCCTGGTGCTGATCAACGGGAAGCGCCGGCACCGCGGGGCGGTCATCACCTGGCTCGGCGGAGGTCTCTCCGACGGCGCCCAGGGCCCCGACATCGGGTCCATCCCCGGGATAGGGCTCCGGCAGATCGAGGTGCTGCGGGATGGTGCCTCCGCACAGTACGGATCGGACGCGATCGCGGGCGTGCTGAACTTCATGCTCAAGGACGACCGCTCGGGCGGCAGCGTCGAGGTCAAGCAGGGCCGCTTCTACGCCGGCGACGGTGACGCGCTTTCGGTGGCCGCCAACTTCGGCCTTCCCATCGGCGAGTCCGGATTCGCCAATTTCACCGCCGAATACGGAAACCAGGATCCCACGGACCGGGCCGTTCAGCGCTCCGACGCCATGGGCCTGCTTGCGGCCGGCAACGACGCGGTCCGCAAGCCGACCGCCCAGATCTGGGGCTCGCCGGAGGTGAAGGACGACCTGAAGGTGTGGGCGAACCTGGGCTACGTCTTCTCCGACGACGAGCAGGCCTACCTCTTCGGCAACATGGCGTCGAAGGAAGTGGACGGCGGCTTCTTCTTCCGCAATCCGAACACGCGCGGCAGCGTGTTCAGCGGCGACGGCGGCTCGACGCTTCTGATCGGCGACGTGCTCGACGCCCAGGACGGCATCGACGACGGTTCCGCCAACTGCCCCGTCGTCAACATCGCGAACAACGTTCCCGACCCGGTCGCACTCCAGCAGGTCTTCGACGACCCCAACTGCTTCTCCTTCCAGGAGATGTTTCCGGGCGGCTTCACGCCGCAGTTCGGCGGCAACGTCCAGGACCGTTCGATCGTCGCGGGGATCAAGGGCCGCACGGAGAACGGGATCAGCTGGGACGCGAGCACCAGCTACGGGCAGAACCTCGTCGATTTCTTCATCTACAACACGGTGAACGCGGCGCTCGGGCCGCAGACGCCCACGTCCTTCGACCCGGGGCTCTACAACCAGGAAGCGCTCAACTTCAACTTCGACGCGGCATACAGCGTCAATGAAATGGTGCATCTGGCGGGCGGATTCGAACGGCGTGAGGAGCGTTTCGAAGTCGGACAGGGTCAGGACGAGTCCTGGCAGATCGGCCCGTACGCGTCACAGGGCTTCAGCTCGTCCTCCAACGGGTTCCCGGGATTCAGCCCGCTCGCGGCGGGGGACTGGACCCGCAGGAACACCGCCGTCTACGCCGACCTCGACATCGGTGGCGAGAGCGATCAGCGCTGGAACGTCGGTGCCGCCGGCCGCTACGAGGACTTCTCGGACTTCGGCGGCCAGTTCAGCGGCAAGGTGTCGGGGCGGATCGCCGCGACGGACCAGATTTCGGTCCGCGCGAGCGTGACCACCGGCTTCCGCGCGCCGACCCCCGGCCAGCAGAACGCCTTCAACGTGTCCACGGTCTTCGACTCCGAGATCGGCGACCTGGTGAACCGGGGCACGATCCCCTCGACCTCGCGGGTGGCGGCGCTGAAGGGTGGCAGACAGCTTCAGCCCGAAACCTCCGTGAGCATGGCCGGCGGCGTGGTCTACAACGCCGGTTCGCTGAAGCTCACCGGAGACTACTTCCGAATCTCGATCTCGGACCGTTTCGCGCAGACCAGGACCTTCCAGCTGAGCGAGTCCGAAGTCGACCGGCTCATCTCCGAAGGGATCACGAGCGCGGGCAACCTGGCCGAGTTCCGCTTCTTCACCAACGACTTCGCGACCCTCACCCAGGGATTCGATCTGGTGGCGAACTACACTCCCGAGTCGATGGGCGGCGGCACGAGCCTCAACTTCCTCTTCAACTACACCGGCACCGAGGTGACCGACCGCAACCCCGACGTCGTGGACGACGACCGCGTCGGCCAGCTGGAGCAGGCGCTCCCGAACTTCCGGGCGGCGGTGACCGGCACGCATCCCTTCGGACCGGTGCGCAGCCTCGTGCGGGCCACCTGGTACGACGGCTGGTACGATGTGTTCGACGAGTACGACTACCCCGGCCGCTTCATCGTCGACGCGGAGCTCTCGACGGACCTGTCGGACGACGCGTCGATCACCTTCGGCGCGCAGAATCTGCTGAGCGCGTACCCGGAGGTGAGCCCGAATGCGACCAGCGTGGGTGCGCAGTATCCCGAGAGCGCGCCGTTCGGGTTCAACGGTGGGTACTACTACGTGCGGTTGAACTACAACTGGCGGTGGGCGACGCGGTAGGAGGGGGGACGCGCCAGCTCGGCGGCCGCGTTGGCTGAAGGTTAGCTAAGTTAGCTAATCAGGCTGCGTGAAAAGGGACCCCGGTGGGCTTGGAAGGGCCCGCCGGGGTTAGCCTGTCGCCGTGGGCCCGACCGTCACGCGGTGCGACCGTCACCCGGGGCCCGATGGCCCCCCTGCATGCTATTCCGCGTCCTCCAGATAGGCCTTGACCGCATCCATGTCTCCGGCGACTGCCCTGGCCACGATCCCCTTCATCAAGGGGACGAAAACGCGCGCCAGGAGGCGGTATGGCCTCGCCTCCATGACCAGCTCGAGCCGCGTGCCGTGGCCTCCCTCCGCCGGTGTCACCGTGAAGACGGAATCCCAAACCGTGCCCCCCGCTTTGGTCACGAGGCGAACGCGCCTATTCCTCACGAACTCGGTCACCTCAAGCTCCGTCGCCGCTTCCCTGCCTCTCATCACCCGCGTCTCGCGGAATCGGGTTCCGACGCCGGCCGACTGGTCGGTAAGGAATTCCACCTTCACGATCTGAGGCACGGCCTTCGTGAAGTTGACGGGATCGGCGACGATCTCGAAGACGCTGTCGACCGGCGCGCCGATCGTTCGGCTCATCCTGGTTCGGGTCATGACGGACTCTGACGGTGGACTGGGCGGTCGGATCGGTCGTCAGTTCGAGGGTGGTGGTTCAAGCGCCTGTTGCCTTCTCGCGATTGGCCTTGAGAGTGGTGCCAACCTCGTCCTTCCATTCGGTGAGACCGTTAGCGCTGCGACCCAGACAGACAGACGCAGCAGCGGACGGCGAGCCGAAGAGCCAGTCCTTTGCGAAGCGATAGCCGTCGGTTTTCTTCTCCAACACCTCGTCATCGATGAGGTCTTGCCGCTGGTGATAGTACCCTGGTGCCTTCTTCTTCATGGAAGGCACGGTCGGTTCCCGTGCGACCGACCCCTTCTGCACCGTGAATCCCGTATTGGTTTCAAAGCCCGCCGCTTTGCAGCCCGGTCCCTCCACATGATAGACCTTGCGATTCCTGGAGGGCGTTTCGTCGCGTTCGAAGAAGGGTACCCCGAGGACGGGTAGGAGGGACAGCAACTCGTCCAGGTAACCGTCCATTTCGGCCCGGTCCGCTTCGGACAGCGTTGGAGGGTGGGACTTGACGCTGTTCTGCAGTTTCGCCCGCCCGGAGGCCGTTGCCAATTCCAGGAGACTGGACTCGAGGTACTTGACCTGCGCCTTGTTCAGGGCGGTTCCCTTGGTCGTAAAGATGATGGCCTGCTGCCAGAAATCCTTGTTGGCGTAGTGCAGGTCGAGGCGGCTCTTGACCGTTTCCGCCTCGCCCACATACAGCTTGGGCAGCTGGTCGCCATCCTGTCCGACCAGGAGATAGACCCCGCTGCGAGAAAACTCGTCTCGCTTCTTGGCCTGCGAGTATCTGCCCCTCGGGCACACGATACCCTGGCCGATCCAGTTGGACTTCTTGACTAGCCGAAGGCCATCCGGCAGCCCCTCGGCCACGAAGATCTCAATCTTGAACGGTCTCCGTTTGCTCATGCCAACCCCATCACCCCGGCACCCATCCCACCACCCTCAGCGGCCCCCCGCTCCCCCCCACGATCTTCATCGGCAACGCGACGATCCCGGCCCCCGTCGCCGGCAGCCGATCCAGGTTCGTCAGATTCTCGAACCCCACGATGTTCGCGCTGTAGAGGATCACGTGCGACCGGTAGTCGCTGGACTGGCCATGGTCGATGCTGGGCGTGTCGATCCCCACCGCCGCGACGCTGCGATTGTCCACCAGCCACTGCGCGGCTTCCGGACCGATCCCGGGAAAGTGCAGCTCGGGCACGGCTTCGGGCCCGGTAAGATCCGTTCCCAGGTAGGCGGCGCGGTCGTCCCAGCGCGACGACCACCCCGTGCGTACCAGCAGCGCGGTGCCGCCCGCGAGCTCACCATACTCCGCCTCCCACGCGGTGAGATCCTCGACCGACAGCAGGTAGTCGGGGTCGGCGTCGGCCGCGGCTGAGACATCGACTACCGATGCCGTGGTGATCAGGCTGGAAAGTGGAATCTCGTCGGTCGTCATGCGGCCTTCGGCGAAGTGAATCGGCGCGTCGAGGTGGGTGCCGCCGTGCTCGGCCGACGCGAAGGAGTAGGACGCGTAGAAGTACCCGCCGTCCGTGTTGCCGTATGCCAGTTCGGTGAGTTGGAAGCCGGCCGTGTCGGTGGGCCAGTAGATCGTGGAGGGCCCGAACGCGTGGGAGAGCTCGAACCACTCGCCCGCGCCGCCCGTGAAGACGGCCGCGTGGTCGGGTGGCGGGGCATCCTGCAGGCACCCCGCGGCGAGCAGGAGGCCGGTCAGTGTGGCCAAAGTGGTCGGCGCTCGCGCCATCATCCTCTCCTCCAGCGTAAACACAACATTACAAAACGTCATGTTCACTTTACATTTCTTGCCTGCCGAACTCCTCGCGAACGCCTACTCCGGCAACCGCAGCGCCACCAGCGCCCCGGAACTGCCCTGCATCGTGATCGCCACCACCACGTACTGGACGCCTTCGTGCATGTACGTCATCGGCGCGGTGATGGTGGAACCGGGCAGGTCGACCGCACCCAGCTCCTCGCCGGTCATCTTGTCGACGGCGCGGAAGACCGGCGCGGCGCCGCGGCCCTCGCCGTACATGAGCAGCGTGCTGGTAACCAGCTTGGTGGCGTGGCCCCGCGACCCCGTGTTGCCGATCTCGACCCCCTCAAGCGCCGGGTGATTGCGGACGGATGCGGGAGTCTCGCCGTTGGGGATCTGCCAGATGTGGTCGCCGGTGTTGAGGTCGATCGCGGTGATCGTGCTGTAGGGGGGCTTGGTGATCGGCAGCCCCCGCGGACCGCGGACGCCGCCCGGCCCTATGCTCACCCAGTCGACGTTGGAGTCGGGGTTGACGTCGGTGCCGGGGATCAGGCGGGGCGCGCTGCAGCCCCGGGTGGAGGCGACGTAGAGGACGCCGGTTTCGGGGTCGACCGCCGCACCGCCGGGGATGTTCGCGCCGCCGTTGGCGCCCGGGCAGTGGATCGAGGGGCCGCCGGGTCCGTCCGCCCGCGCAGGCGGATTGAAGAGCGGACCCATCCGGTAGCGGCTCACGATCTCCAGCGCCTGCGCGCGGAGCTCCGGCGTGAAGTCGATCAGGTCGTCCTCGGTGATGCCCTGCAGCTCGTAGGGGGCGGGGCGGGTGACGTAGGGCTGCGTGGGGGACAGCTGCTCGCCCGGCACGTCGGACTGCGGCACGGCCCGCTCCTCGATCGGCCAGACGGGTTCGCCGGTCTCGCGGTCGAGGACGTACGCCCAGCCCTGCTTGGTGGTCTGCACGAGGGCCTTGATATCACGTCCGTCCACCGTGATATCAACCAGGTTGGGCGCGGTGGGATTGTCGTAGTTCCAGACGTCGTGGTGCACGGTCTGGAAGTGCCAGCGACGCTCTCCGGTCTGCACGTCCAGGGCCAGAATGGTGGTGGCGAAGAGGTTGTCGCCGGGGTGGAAGCCGCCGAAGTAGTCGACGGTCGGCGGGTCGGTCGCCACGTACACCAGACCCAGCTCGGGGTCGGCGGAGAGAGGCGCCCAGGCCGACACGTTGCCCGTCCATTGCCAGGCGTCGTTCTCCCAGGTCTCGTTGCCGAACTCGCCCTCCTGCGGAATCACGTTGAAGGTCCACAGGTGGTCGCCGGTGGCCGCGTCATAGGCGAGCACGTTGCCCGGCACGTTCTCCTGCATGGACTGGTAGTAGCCCTGCTCGTGGGAATTGCCGACCACGACCACGCCGTTCACGACGATCGGCGGGGACGAATTGGTGATGTAGCCGACTTCGGGAGGCAGGCCGTCCTCGGGGTGATACTCCCAGTCACCGAGGTCGCCGAGCAGGTCGACCATGCCGCCGCTGCCGAAGGACTCGATGGGCCGGCCGGTGTCGGGGTCGAGCGCGTGAAGAAAGAACCCCGGCGTCACCAGGTAGATCGTGGGCCGCCCGCCGGGCTCCGCGTAGGCGACGCCCTTGCCGTAGTTCTTCCGCATGGAGTCCTCCCACCGCTTGGTGGAAGGTTCGCGGAAGGCCCACAGCGTCTCGCCCGTCGCGGGATCGATGGCGACCGCGGTCCGCCGGGATCCGGCCACCGAGTAGAGGGTGCCGTTCACGTAGATCGGGGTGGCGCGCAGGAGCGGCTCGCGGGAGGGGCTGAAGTTGTCGCTCTTCCAGATCCAGGCCACCTCCAGCTCCTCGAAGTTCGACGCGTCGATCTGGTCGAGGGGCGAGTAGCGGGTGCTGGAGGCATCGGCGCCCCAGTGGCGCCAATCGCCGGGCGCGGCGGGGCTCGCCGGCGGACCGGGCGGAGTGAGCCGCGAGGCGGGCTGCGATGAGGAGCAGGCGGCTGCGAAGAGCAGGGCGGCTGCGGCGAGGGTCCGAGTCGTCGGTTTCACATGTCCCTCCGGGTGGGTCCTGGTTTGAGGTGTCGGCGCCTTTTTGCGTGCGCCGGAACAGAATAGTCCCGGGGATGCCGGTTCGGCCAGTGGGCCGGGCGGGAGGCGTTTGCAGCTCCTCGCGCGAGCTCACGCCCGCCAGGACCCCTGGCGGCCGCCTCAACCCCCCGGCCGCAACTCCCCGTTCAGCTCCATGTAGACACGGCCGATCGCGCGCGCGGCCTGGCTCGAACGGAGCGACCAGCTCTCCAGGTCGCCGAACTCGGCCTGCTCGATCGCCGCGTCCAGCTCGATTCCGGCGGCGTGCAGGCGCGTGGCCTCCTCGATCACCTGGACGACAGCGCGGCGGTAGGTCTCCAGCTCCTCGGCCAGCACCTCGGGCGGGTCGACGAAGCCGTGCCCCGGCACGTACGTGTCGATGTCCATCGCCTGGGCGGCCTCGATCATCCAGGCCCACTCCGACGGATACGCGGAGCGCATCGCCGGGAAGACCCGGTTGAGGTACGCCTCGCTCATGAAGAGGATCTTCTCTGCGGGGAGGTGGACGACCAGGTCGCCGCCGGTGTGGGCGCGCCCCAGGTAGAGGAGGCGGATCTCCGTGCCGCCGAGGTGAAGCGTTGCGGCGGTTTCGACCAGGTCCGTGGGGACGACGACGGGGGGCGCGGCGGCGGGGCGGTTCGGGTTGTCGGCGGCCGCCTGCAGCACCGCGTGAGAGGTGGGGTGGGCGTAGAAGCGGGCGTCTGCGGGGAATTCGGCGTTGCCGGCGGTGTGGTCGCCGTGGTCGGAGCAGATTACGACGTGGGTGATCGGCTGGTCGGTGATGGTAGCGATCGTGTCGATCAGGCGCCGGGTCTCCTCCGGGCTGCCCTGGCCGTCGGCGACGAGAACGCCCTGGTCCGTGACGACGAACATGCTCACCGTGGTGAAGCGCTCGTCGCCCGCGGAGCGCAGCTGTTCGTAGGAGTAGACGCCGGGCGCGAGCTCCTGGACGCGGGGGAAGTCGTCGTCGGTGTAGCCGCGGGCGTAGGGATCGGCGGTGCGGATGGGGTCGGCCGACTCATCGGGGGCGGCGCAGGAGAGGGCGGCGAATAATGCGATAGCGGCAGTGGTGTGGGTGGACAGGGTCTTCATCGTCGATTCTCTGCGGGGCGAGTGAGCGGTCGAGCGGGGCGGAAATGTCGCCTTGGGGGCGCTCCGGCGCTACAATGATGCGCGGACTCGATCCCCCACAACGGAGGTCTGACGAAATGAAGTACGGGAGATGGATCCTGATGGCGGCCGCGCTGATGCTCGTGGCTCCGCTGGCGAGCCAGGCGCAGCAGGGTCGCCGCGGCATGAGCGCGGAGCGGCGCGCGCAGATGGCGGTGCAGCAGGCGCAGGCCCTCCTGGCCGACATGCAGACGGAGCGGCCCATCGAGGCCCTCAACTCGGTCTGGATCGAGGAACTGACGTGGATGGAGGTGCGCGACGCGCTGCGCGACGGAAAGACCACAGCGATCATCTCGACGGGTGGGATCGAGCAGAACGGCCCCTACCTGGCGACGGGCAAGCACAACTATGTGCTGGCAGGCGCCTGCGAAGGGATCGCCCGCAAGCTGGGCAACGCGCTCTGTGCCCCCATCCTCAAGCTGGTCCCGGAGGGCAACATCGATAGCCCGTCGAGCCACATGCAGTACCCGGGCACGATCAGCCTGCGCGAGGAGACCTTCCGCGCCGTTCTGACCGACGTCGCCGGCAGTCTGCGGGCGCACGGCTTCACGGACATCGTCTTCATCGGCGACAGCGGGGGCAATCAGGGGGGGATGAACGCCGTTGCGACCGCGCTGAACGAGCGCTGGGGCGGCAGCGCGCGGGCCCACTTCATCCCCGAGTTCTACCGCTACCGCGAGGTCTTCGACTACATGGAGAGCGAACTCGGGATCACCGAGCCCACCAACGACGGTCTCCACGACGACTTCGTGATCACGTCGATCATGATGGCCGAGGATCCGGAGTCGGTGCGGCACGCGCAACGGGTGGTGGCCGGGAAGGCGTCCATCAACGGCCTGAGTATCGAGGACAAGGAAGCCACGATCGAGATCGGCAGGAAGCTGCTGGCGTTCCGCGTGGACCGCACGGTAGAGGCGATCCAGACGGCGATCATGGGGCAGGACTCGGGCAACTGAAGACGGAGACTCACACTGGACCGGGCGCCGCACGCATGGGGCGGACGTGCCCCGGTCCGGGAACAACGGAGACATCGGACAAATGCGGAAGCTTCTAATGGCGGCGGCGCTGGTCGCCACGGTTGGCCTCGGCGCCCCGGACCGCGCTGCGGCTCAGGCACCCGGCGACGGCCTGATCGAGGTCGGGGCGATGGCCCCCGATTTCGAGCTGACCGGCGCGACCCGGCACGGCGTTCTCAGGGACAAGTTCCGGCTGAGCGACTACCGGGGCGAAACGGTGGTGCTCGCGTTCTTCTTCAGAGTCAGGACGCGTGGCTGAACGGTTCAAATGAGAGCGTACCGTGATCAGTACGCAGAGCTGTTCAACGAAGGCCGCAACGTCGTGCTCATGGGGATCTCGAACGACTCCCCCGAAGATCTGGCATCATGGCTGAAGGATGAGGATTTCCCGTACCTGTTCGGCAGCGACGCCGAGAACGACGGCGGCACCTACGCGCTGTTCGGCGGTGGCCTGCGCGACAACAACATGGTCGACAGCCGGGCGGTGATCGTCATCGGGCCCGACGGGAGCGTGGCCAAGGTCATCCCGCAGTTCAACCAGGTGGACCCGGCAGCCTACGAGGAACTGGCCGCCATCATCGACGAGGTGACGCCGGAGCCGGAGGAGGGGTAGGGTCGAAGGGGGGGAGTAGCCAGCGCTACCGGGAGGACGGAACCCCCAGCATCCCCTCCACCGCCTCAACCAGCCCCTGCTTCGGCCCCACACCAGTAGAAACGATGCGCCCCTCGCCGTCCACAAGCACCACGATCGACGTCGTGAGCGCTTCATAGGCCCTCACGGCCTCGCCATTCGCGTCGTACACGAAGGTGTACCCGGGCTCGTGCTGGTCGACGTGACGTCGCACCCGTCGCACCGATTGCGAAACGGCGACCGCGACCGCCACGACCTTGATCCTGTCCCCGAACCGCTCCTGCACGGCGTCGATCTCGGGCTGAAGCCCCTCACACTGCTCGCACCAGGACGCCCAGAACTCGATCAGCGCGGGACCGCCGCCCACCACTTCGAGCAGCGACACCGCGTTCCCGTCGAGATCCTCCACCTGCGCATCCGGCGCCGGCGTCCCGGGGGGCAGTCCCAGCTGGGTGCCTGCCTGAGCGGCCGCGCTCTGTGGCGCAACCAGCATCGCAACCATCGCTCCGAACACGACGAACGGGGCCAGCGCACCGGATCTCTTCACGATCGACCTCACAGGTTGTATCCCGCCTGAATGAAATAATACTGCGCGACCCCGAGCATGATCACCGCGGCGACCCGCTTCACAGTCACCATCCACTTGCCGGACTGTGGCAGCCGCGACAACGAACCCGAGAACAGCCCCACCACGACCAGCAGCGCGGTCATTCCCAGCGAGAACACGAAAAGGTAGACGAATCCCATCAGACCCGCACGGGTCGCCGCCACCCAGGCCAGCACGGCGGCAAAGGCGGGGGCGCCGCACGGCGCGGCCACGATCCCCGACGTCGCCCCCAGGATGAAGACGGCCCCGTACGAACCGCCCCCCCGCGAACCCGCCCAGGCAATGAGTCGCTGCGGGACCCGCACGGGGATCACGTCGAACATGGCCAGCGCGAAGAACAGGAGCAGGTTGCCAATCGCCAGCAGCGCCCACGGACTCGCACTGACCGTTCCGAACAGCGTCCCGGTGAGCCCGGCCAACATGCCGAGCAAGGCGTAGAGCAGCGCCATCCCCACGACGTAGGTCATGGTGAGGGCCAGCGTGCGCCGCCAGGACTGCCCCTCCCGGGCCGTCCCGGAAATCACCGACGCCGTGATCGGGATCATCGGGTAGACGCAGGGCGTGAGACTGATCGCCACGCCCCCCCCGAACAGAAGGACAAGCGCCAGCAGCGGGTTCGCTGCCAGCGCTTCTGAAAGTCCCCCTGTGTCGCCGAGCTGCAGGAACGGCGCCGTCAACGCGTCACCGCACCCGGTCGGGCCAGGTCATTTCCCGCTTCCACCGCGCGCCTTGGCCGTCCGTCCGGTGCTGCTCCGGGAGCTGCCACTGCCGCTGCTCGACGAGCCGACCGAGGAGGAGCCCCCGCTGCTGGAAGAGCCGATGCTCGACGGTCCGGAATTGCCCCGGCTGTAACCTCTCCCGCTGATAACCCGCCCCCCGGTGTTCCTGGGCACGGGAGTCACGTCGACGATCACGGTTCGGTAGGGGTAGTAACGACCATAGCCGCCGCTGTACCCGTACGGGGAATACAACCCGCCGTATCCATAGCTGTTGTAGCCGTAGTAGTACGGGTCCGCCCACAACGGCCTGAGGCCCCCCACGTACCTGGCCGGATAGCGCTGATCGTCCTCGCGGACCGCAAACCGCTCGGGGAAGGACACCGCGACCACGATGTCGATGACGTCCCCGGACACGCCTGCAGCGTCCAACTGGAGCAGGTCCTCGGAATCCAGTCCGGCGAATTCCTGGCTCACTTCCGCGACCCAGGCCTCGACGGCCTTCTCGTCCACATTCTCCCATGCATCGATCACGTCATCAATGGTGATCGGCGCCATGGTGAACGCCGACACGCCCCTCACCGCCAGAGGGCCCGTGGCCCGGCCGCTGCGGATGCCCAGTTCGTTCAACTGGCTCTCGTCGGTGCGCACATACCACTGAGCCCACGCCGTGGCCTCCTCGCCCCGCGCATGCGACGACCGCACGTCCACCCACTCACCAGCGCTCGGCATGAAGATGATTCCCGTTCCGCTGCGCGGCGACTGGCCCTGACAGGTGATTTCGGAAGCCGTGTAGATCCGGCGCTGGTCGGCCGAGAAGCTGGCCGATTCGGTGCCGATGCAGCCGTCCTGTTCGATCTGGCGCGGCTGGCCGTCCGCCGGGAAGGGCTCGCGGTGCGTGATCGCGCCGTCCGCGATCGTCAGCATCTCGACCTGGTTGCCGACCGCCGCGAAACAGAGGATCCCCAGTTCCGCTTCCGCGCCGTCCGCCTGCCAGCATCCCAGGAAGGGTTGCCAGCCCATGCGGGTGTTCGCGGCCTGGGCGTCCGCACCGCCCGGGGTTGCGGCAAGCGCGATCGCCGCGCCGATGCCGGCCAGTACGCCGATGCTCACATTCCTCTTGGCCATGTTCATTCCCCTTCCTCCTAATACCTGAGCGAGAATCCTACCGTGACCTGGAAACCTGCGAGATCCAGATCCGGGAACCCTATGAAGTCACTGTCCAGGGGCGCGCTGGCAAGTGCGTAGCGCCCTTCGCCAACCAGCATCACATGCTTGTTGACGGTCACCTCCATGCCTCCAAGCAAATGTACTGTCGGTCCCCGCCCCGACGAAAGGAACCTGTCGGAAAAGATGTCCAGCGTCTCGTGGTCCACGAAGTCGCCGTACTGCTCGAAACGATACCACACGAGCCCGCCCGCCACCCCCATGTAGGGGTTCCAGGTGCGCGGGATGTAGGCGAAGCGCCCCAGCGCGCGCCCGCGATTCAGCAGGTATGCCTTGAAGCCGACGGTCAGCGGCAGGGTCGAGAATTCGGTGGTCTGCTCGATCGGCAGGTCGTCCTGGTCGACCCAGTCGCGGAACTCGGACCTGGTCGCGCTGAGGGCGTACCCGATCGAGAAGGTCAGATCCACCCGCTCGGAGGCCCGGACGGCGATTTCGCCGGTGATCGAGGCGCCGCTGAGATCCCGGTTGTCGACCGTCAGCTCTTCGCGCGTCAGGTCCCACAGGCTCTGCGTGTCACCGCCGCTCCCGGCTCGCGGCTGCGCGAAGCCGGCCTTGATCGTCAATGCGACCTTCGGGACCCCCAGGAGAAAGTCCGCGCGCTGTTGAGCCGCCGCGGGACTCGCGCCCGCGGTTGCCATCAGCGCCAGCCCGGTCATGACCGGAAGGCTCAGTCCAAGTCGATGTGTCGTCAATCTGTTCATGGGCGCCTCCAGGGTGTGTTCCGTGTCAGTCTGCATAATTGCTGCAAGAGATGTGCCGGAGCATACACGGGTCAACATTGGGGTTTTCGCGCTGCCGGCGGCGGCGGCGTGGAGCCAACAGAGGACACGGCGTCGCCGGATTCGGACAGTCGTTCCGTCCCCGATCGCTCATCCCCTGGCGCGCGCCGCGATCTCCCCCCAGGGGCGCCGCCATCACGTCGGCGCCGGCCGGTATCAACCCAGCGTCCTTTGCAGATAGGCCTTCAGCCGCTGCCAGGCGTCCGTGGCCGGGGCGGTGCGCACTTCCGGATCGCCGTCCACGCGCAGCCAGAAGCCGTGGCCGACATCGTCGTAGATGTGCAGGTCGTTCTCGATCCCCGCGGCGCGCAGCGCGGCCTCGAAGCCGGCGACCGATGCGGGCGATGGGCCGTTGTCCAGCGCGGCGAAGGTGCCGTAGACCTCGTGATCCAGCCTGGCCACGACCTCGGGGTCTTCCACCAGGCGACCGTAGAAGATCGCGGTGGCCTCGTGGTTATCGCCGTCCAGCCCGAAGGAGAGCGCGACGCCACCGCCGAAGCACCACCCCATCGCCCCGACGCGTCCGGTCACGTCGGATCGGCTCTTCAGGTTGGCCACGGCGGCGTTCAGGTTCGCGATCATCGCGGGCTGGTTGGCCTGCGCCTCCTGTACCAGGGCCATGTTCTCCTGCGGGTTGCTCCCGGTGCGCCCCTGGAAGAGGTCCGCGGCGAGCGTGACGTACCCCTCGTCGGCGAAGTCGTCGGCGAGCTGGCGCACCCGGTCCTGCAGCCCGTTCCATTCGTGGATGATCACCAGTGCGGGGAAGGGTCCGTCGCCATCGGGGATGGCCAGGTAGCCGGTGGTGAGCGTGTCGCCCTCGACGTAGCGATGGTCCCAGCCCTCCAGGGGGCCGCCGTTGCCGACGATCGCGGGCGGGAGGTCCTGCCGGGGCGTGGATTCGGCGGTGGCGCCGTTGGCGGCGGACGCGGAATCGCCGGCGCACGCCGCCGCGAGCAGGGGCAGCGCGAATAGAACGGGGGCGAGCCAACAGGTGGCGGCTGAGGGACGCATTGCGAGTATCCTCCACTGCGAGTTTCCGGTCCCCAATGGTTTTCCAGTCTCCTATCATTAATGATATAGTGACTCGGATGCGAACCGCCGGGCCCGCCTTCGCGGCATGTGAATCGTTTCACAAGCACGACCGTTCGCGTGAAGGGTTGCGGATCCCGCACGATCGCGCCGGTTTCCCCACCAAACGGAGTTCGGAGAATGACCAAATCGAGACTGTGTGCGACTGCCGCCCTGCTGTGCTCCGCGGCCGCCTCCGCCACATCCCTTGCCGCCCAGCAGGACATGTCCGCCGTCGAGATCGAGACCATCGGGCTGGAGAGCGACCTCTTCATGCTCGTCGGCCGGGGCGGCAACATCGGGCTGAGTGTGGGGGACGACGGGGCCTTCCTGATCGACGACCAGTACGCGCCCCTGACGGCGAAGATCCAGGCGGCGGTGGCGGCGGTGACCGACCAGCCGGTTCGCTGGGTGCTGAACACCCACTGGCACGGCGACCACACCGGCGGCAACGAGAACCTGGGCGAAGCGGGCGCGATGATCGTCGCGCACGAGAACGTGTACCGGCGCATGAACCCCGCCGAGTTCGCGGATCTGATCGGGCGGTCCGGCCAGGCTCCCCGCGCCGCGCTCCCCGTCGTCACCTTCGACAACGCCGTGACCTTCCACTGGAACGGGCGCCACATCCGCGTGACGCACGTTGGCAGGGCCCACACCGACGGCGACGCGATCGTGCATTTCCCGCGCGCCAACGTCTTCCACATGGGCGACACCTTCTTCAACGGCCGCTACCCGTTCATCGACACCGACAGCGGGGGCGGGATCGACGGGGTGATCGCCGCGGCGAACTTCGTGCTGGAGCGCTCGGACGACGCCACGCGGATCATTCCGGGCCACGGCGACCTGGCGTCGCCGGCGGACCTGCGCGCCTACCGCGACATGCTGGAGACGGTGCGCTTGCGGGTCGCCGGCATGGTGGCGGCGGGCCGGACGGCGGACGAAGTGGTTGAGGCGGCGCCGACAGCGGACCTGGACGAGGTCTGGGGTGCCAATTCCGAGCGGTTCGTGCGCGCGGTGCACACGAGTCTGACCGGCTCCTGAGCCCCGCTGAGTGCGGATGTATGGTTAACATGACATTTTGTAAACTTGCCTTTACAGTGCGCCTCCTTTCCACTAACCCAACGGACTTGACCATGACCTTCCGGATTTCAGCCGCCTTGGCGATGGCCGCCACCGCAGCCCTCTCCCCCCCCACCCCCCTCCACGCCCAAACCCCCGACATCGACGCGGCGGTGGCCCGTGTGCAGGACTCGATCATCCGGCTGCGGGAACACATCCACCAGCACCCCGAGCTCGGCAACCGCGAGTTCGAGACCGCCGAACTCGTCGCGAACCACCTGCGCGCGCTCGGCTTCGACGAGGTGCATACCGGGGTCGCTCACACCGGCGTCGTGGGGATCCTGCGCGGCGGCCGTCCCGGCCCCGTGGTCGCGGTGCGGGCCGACATGGACGCGCTCCCCGTCACCGAGGACACGCCGTACGCATTCAAGTCCACCGTCCGCACCACCTACCTGGGCCAGGATGTGGGGGTGTCGCACGCCTGCGGCCACGACATCCACGTGGCCGTGCAGCTTGGCGTGGCATCGGTGCTGGCCGGAATGCGCGACGAGCTCCCCGGCACGGTCAAGTTCATCTTCCAGCCGGCCGAGGAGGGGCCGCCGCCGGGCGAGGAGGGCGGCGCGGACCTGATGGTGGCCGAGGGCGTGCTGCAGGACCCCGCCCCGACCGCCATCTTCGGGCTGCACAGCTTCGCCGAGATGGAGGTGGGCAAGGTCGGCTTCACCTCCGGACCGGCGCTCGCCGCGGTCGACCACTTCAAGATCCGGATCATCGGGCAGCAGTCGCACGGGGCTGCGCCGCACCTGGGGATCGACCCGGTCGTGATGGCCTCGCAGGCCGTCACCGCCTTCCAGACCATCCGTTCGCGCAACCTGCCGCCGCTCGAGCCCAGCGTGGTCACCGTGGGGATCGTCCGGGGCGGCACCCGCTTCAACATCATCCCGAACGAGGTCGAGCTGGAGGGCACCGTGCGCACCTACAACCCCGACGTGCGCGACGCGGTCGAGCGGCGCATGGGCGAGATCCTGGCCGGCATCACCGCGGCGGGCGGCGGCACCTACGAGCTGGACTACGATCGCGGCACCCCGGCCACGATCAACGACCCCGCGCTCGGCGAACAGATGCTCCCGACCCTGGAGCGGGTCCTGGGCGCCGACAAAGTCGTCGAACTCGACCCCACCATGGGCGGCGAGGACTTCGCCTACTACGCGAACGAAATCCCCGGCTTCTTCTTCCGCCTGGGGCAGGTCATCCCGGGTGGGACGTCGGGCGGCCACCACACCCCCGACTTCCAGGCCGACAACTCGGCGGTCCCGGTGGGCATCCGCGCGATGTCGAACCTGCTGCTGGACTACCTGAACGCGGCGCGTCCGGCGTCGGAGCAGGGGGCGCGATGAACCAGGCGGGTCTCAACGCGCCACCGTCCCCCTGGCAGGCCATGGAATAAGTCCCCGCTGCATTCAACCGGCGATGCATCCGGGCTGGGCGCGGCGCTCACGCTCTTGTTCTGTCATGAAAACATCACATAATGTCATGTTCTCTTGACCTGCCTGACACCTGGAGCGCCGCTCTGCGTTGCTCCTCGAGGCCTCACATACACGCCCGATGGGGAGGGGGAGAAGGAGGATGAACGAATGTCAAGCAGAGCACTGAGACTGGTGCAATTCACGGGATCCGCGCTGATCGTGGCGACCGTGGCAATCCCGTCAAGCGTGCATGGCCAGGAACCGGACGAGGATTCTTCACTTACCCAAACAGAGATCGCACGTCTTCTGGTGTCGTCGAGACCTGGGGAAGTGCGGCGCGGAATACTGCAACTGGGAATGCGGCGCGACGCAATTCAGCTGCCGGGGATCCCGCCCGAGGAGTGGGGTCCTGAGCTCCGTGCCGCCGTGGTGCAGGCAGTCGAGCAGGAAGCGTGGCTCGACGCTCCGGAGGACTGGGGGGAGCTTAGCGTGGAGTTGTACGAAGCCGTCTGGGCCATAGCGAAGTTGGACGATCCGGTCGCAATCGGACCGCTAGCCGACTTCGGAATGATTGGGTTTGATATCTACGACTGGCTGGTCTTCCAAGGCGTACCCGCGTTGCGGGAGGTGGTCGCCACGGCCAAGGCCCCTGTCGGGACATGGGCCGAGCGCTCGGCCCGGCGCTCGGCGTTTGTCGTGATGGCTATGTTCGTAGACGAGCGGGGCGCGCAAGAACTCGATGCTAGGCTCCGTTCGGACATCCGCGGCTTGGCGGCGTCGGCCCTCGACGACCCGGAACTCGTCATGGAGGCCATAGACCTGAGCGTGCTGCTCGGGGATGCCGAGCTCACGGGCAAGGTGCAGCGCCTTGCGGCAACACCATCTGCGGTGCAGGCCCTTGGGATTACCGATGCGGGCCGGATTGCCGACATACAGGAGCGTGCCCAGAGGATGTTGCGGGATCCGACACCGCGGTGGTATGACTTCGAGTGGTGGACGGATGGCCGTCTTAAGCGCTGCATGGACGGTGACAACCGCGAATCCAAGGTGTGTCGGCGATTGCTTGTCGGCCGCCGCTGACCTTGCCAATTGAAACATACTTGCCAGCCCGGCAGATCACCTGACGCGCGAATCCCGGCAGGAAATCGTCTAAAGTCAAAAGGGGTACGGCCTCCATCTCGCGCGGAGGCATCGTGGGTCTTCGGTTCGATCCCGATTCGGCTCCACTTTCGGTCGCCCTGCGTGATCAGCGCCCGATCGGATAGACCTCGATCAGATCTTCGTCATGGGCGCCCTTTGCCTGGACGAGTACCCGGTCCTCCGAAATATCCAGAACGTTCAGGCTCACGGGCATCGTGATCCGCTTCTTCCGTTCCCACGCCTCGCTGAAACCGACCCAGACCACCTGGTCCTGCAGCGGGTTAGGGTACTCCCGGATCCACAGAAGCCCGTCGGCGCCGCCCTTCATAGCGGAAAAAGCGGGAAGGGTGGAGCGGGCCGGCAGGTCCTCGAGCAGGCGGAGGCCAAACTCCGATTTGAACTCGTTCGCCCGCAGGGTATCGCTGACGAACCGCACCCAGTCTGCCTCAGCGCTCTCTCGGGGCTGCTCGAATGAGACTTCCACGGCGGTCCCGGCCTCGTCGTAGCGCGTGATCGTGATCGAGTCGGTATCCGCCAGGTAGGCGTAGCGATCGGTGACGGCAGACACGGCAGTCCGTCCGAAGGTCACGGGTCTCACGCCGTGAATTAACCTGCCGGCGTCGTTATAAACCTCCCTCAACGCCCACTGCTCTTCACCGGGACGGGTGCCCTCGAAGACGACCTCCCCGTCAGAAAGACGAACGATCTCATATGTCACCGGGTGCCGGATCTCCATCGGCCCGGCGGGCGAGCGACCCCGCCATCCCGTCTCCGAGATTTCGAGCAGCACGCTGTTTCCGAAAGCTCCAACGATCCTGGTCATTCGATAACCGCCGACCGGTCGGAGTTTCGTCTGGCCGACGTACACCCCGGAGGCGTCGAGCCGGGTTACTCGGATGTGGTATGCGTCCCAAGTGACCAGTCCGTCCCCGTGGCGAGCGATCGCGGCCAGATTCATGTAGTCGCCGGGACCTTCTCCCCTCCTGCCGTGCCGAGAAAGCAGCCGGCCCGCAGCATCCAGGATCAGGACTTCGTACGACCGGACATCGGCGATAGCGATGCCGTCGCCGAAGAAGACTGCTCCGGAGACCCGGCCCAGCGGGAGAGACTCGTCCGATCCCACCACCAGGCTTGGTTCCGCGGCGATCTGCAACGACTCGTCACCAGGCCACGGGGAGAACAGGTCCACGACCTCCGCGCTACCCGTGGCCGCCGGTTCCGATGCGTCGTCCAGGCAGGCGGCGCAGAGCGCGACGCAGGAAACGACGAGCAGCGGTTTCGGTAGCGGTCTACGTAGAGCGTCCGTCGCTCCGTCTCCGAGTCTCATGTCTTCCTCCGGCCTTTGTCTCGCTGCTTCGTCCCTGAGGCAGCGTTCGTACGAAACCAAGGTGCCCACGCTGGCCTTCTCTGCGAGCGTCTTCCAATCCCCGGTGTCCCGCCACTCCGCCGACTCGAAGAGCAGCGAATGCAATCCAATCTCCCACCCTCCAGCCCGAAATACGCATTGGCGTGATTATCCGCGGCCTGCTGACCCAGATCGAGCCCGTACAGGTGAACGTATTGGATGTCGAGACCCAGCAGGCAGCAAACACCTCGCGGGCGCCAGCGCGGCCGGTCACCCCGGTCCCCCCCCACCCCGGTCCAGCCCGTACATCCACACGTACTGGACGTCCATCTCGTCACGCACGACGCCGAGGATGTAGTCCGGCCCGATCTCGATGATGCGGAGGTCGTGGGGCAACTTCACGGTCCCGAGGCACACGCCGTCGGGCCGAAAGACATCGTGGAGGCCAGAGGAAGCCGGTATCGTCCAGTGCGTGCCGTCGGGTCCGGTGACCTCCCGCACCCTTGCGTGTTCGCCATCCAGTGAAGAGGGCCCGCGCCGGACCCACATGTAGCCGAGTTCGTCGAGGAAGAGCGCCTCGGCGATGGAGACGGAATCGATGGCTTCCGAATAGGCCAGGTCCATACCGGCCTCGACGTCGACGTAGTTGCGCACATTGTAGAGGTCGCCGCTCCGCACCAGGAAATCGGCTTCCTCCTTCGTCCGCGCTCGCCGGGGGACCCGCCTTTCCACCACCATCGTCAGGCCTCCGGCCAGGATGTCCCAGACTTCGATCCGGTATTCGTCGTTCCGCGCGTACAGGAACCTGGGCTCCGGGCCGCCACCGATGCCGAATATGCCCCGGGCAGCCAGGGGGGACCGCATGGCAAGAGGGACTCCGCTCAGCCGGAAGTAGCTCTCATCGAGAAAGACCCCCAGCGTATCGAGAGCGTCCAGATCCCACGTGGTCCGCATAATTGTGCGATGAATGGTCCAGGAATCGGGAGGCGGTTCGGGTTGCGGACTGTGGCAAAACACGATGTCGTCCTGCAGAAAATAGGCGTCGAACGGGCAGTACTGGATGAAGATGCGCCCCCATCGGCGAAATCGCCCGTAGTCCAGCCGGACGTGTTCGATCACCTCGCCATCGGAACCGTAGCGGATGCGGTCGAGCCCGTTCTGAAGCTGAAGGATGTCGCCGTCGAGCCTTGACAGCACCGGTCGCGTGTCGGGATAGCTCCTCATTTCCCCCGGACCGTCCCCGACACCGCCGGCGGTCCACAGAAGATCTGCGGAGCCGTTGAAGGCCCGCAGCCCGAAGTCTGCCAATTCGACGATGACGATGGTCCCGTCACTGAGCCGCGTCGCACCGACGATGTCCTGGAACTGCTGTTCCACCGGGAAGTCCATTGCGCCCAGGGTCGCCACGGGCTCGGCGGTCACCTGCCACCCTTCCCCCTCACCCCACTGCTGGCCCGAGTTCACGACCACGCGCACGCCCCCGCTGTCGGTGACGGTGAACGCGGGAGGTGGGGGGTCTGCCGGTGACTCGGAGCAGCCTGCCGTAACCAGGAACAGCCAGCATGCCAAGTGTCGGCGCGCCCGGGCCGGCGCAATCGTGGACGGACTCCGGCTCATCTCGGCCCTCCTCCACCCCGGTCCAGCCCGTACATCCACACGTACTGGACGTCCATCTCGTCCGTCACGATACCGAGTACGTAGTCCGGCCCGATCTCGGTGATGCGGAGGTCGGCGGGCAGCTTCACCGCGCCGAGGTACACGCCGTCCGGGCGGAATACATCGTGGAGTCCCGACAGGGCCGGGATCGTCCACCGCGTGTCGTCGGGCCCGGTGACCTCCCGCATTCCTGCGTGGTCGCCGTCCAGCGGCGAGGGACCGCGCCGGACCCAGATGTAGCCGAGTTCGTCGAGGAAGAGGGCCTCGGCGATCGACACGGAGTCGATGGCCGCCGAATGGGCCTTGTCCAACTCCGCCTCGAAATCGATGGCGAAGCCCATTTCGATGCCTATGAGACGAACCACACCAAGGTCGCCGCTCCGCACCAGGTAGTCGGCCTCCTCGTCCGTCCGGGCACGCCGCGGCACCCGCCTCTCCACGACCATGGCAAGGTTGCCGGCCGGGATGTCCCACACCTCGATCCGGTATGCGTCGTTGCGGGCGTACAGAAGCTTGGGTTCGGGAGTGGTGGCCACCCGGAACATCCCCTGAGCTGCCAGTGGGGATCGGATGCCGACCCAGGCAGGGCCTGCACGGAAGAAGCTCGCCTTCAGGAAGACGCCGAGCGTGTCGAGCCTGTCCAGATCCCACGTGGTCCGCATGATGGTGTGCCGACCGTCCCAGGAATCGGGGTATGGTGGCTCGAGCAGCATGCCGTGGCAAACCACGATCTGATCCTGCACGAAGTAGGCATCGAATGGGCAGTATTGGAGGAAGATTCGCCCCCAACGGCGAAATCGTGCGTAGTCGACCTTCCGGTGCTCGTGCACATCGCCAGCGGGGGTGTAGCGCACGCGGTCCTGACCGTTCTGCACCTGAAGAATGTCGCCATCGAGCTTCGTCAGGACCGGTCTCGTATCGGGGTAGCTCCTCATTTCCCCGGGACCGTCCCCGACTCCGCCAGCGGTCCACAGCAGGTCTCCGTCAACGTTGAAGGCCTGGAGCCCGAAGTCTGCCTGTTCGAGGATGACGGTGGTCCCGTCACTGAGACGCGTCGCGCCAGCGATGTTCTGGAACTGTTGTTCCACCGGGAAGTCCATTACGCCCAGCGTCACCACGGGTTCGGCCGTCACCTGCCATCCATCTCCCTCACCCCACGCCTGGCCCGAGTTCACGACCATCCGCACGCCCCCGCTGTCGGTGACGGTGAACGCGGGAGGTGGGGGGTCGTCCGGTGCTTCGGCACAGGCCACGGTGAGAACGGACAGCAAGCACAATCCCGACAATCCGAAGGCCCGTCGCGGACCGTTGGAACGGTGACCGGGGATCAGGTCACCAATCCGTGTTGCAACGATCTGCGGCGTCATTGGAAAGCCTCCCTACCGGAATCCACTTCGAGCCGGGCTCACAAGCCAGAGCCATGGTCGAACGTACGGAGCGGTACTGTCGGAAGTCAACTATTGTTGTAGTACATCATAAGGTGCGGCGTCCTCGCCACCGTTGTCAGTACGCCGCCCGATGCACCCCCGCCACCGCCCGTCCCGACGGGTCGATCGTCTTCGAGAGCTCCTCGTCCCACGCCAATGCCTCAGGCGTCGAGCACGCAACGCTGGGGCCGCCCGGCACGCAGCGCGCCGCGTCGGGCAGGGGAAAGTGCGACTCGAAGATCCGTCTGTACAGGTACGATTCCTTGTCTGTCGGGGGATTGTGGGGGAACCGGAACCGCGCGTTGGCGAGCTGGCGGTCCGTCACCGCCGCCTCCGCATGCTCCCTCAGCGCGTCGATCCAGGAATACCCCACGCCGTCGGAGAACTGCTCCTTCTGGCGCCAGAGGATCTCGGGCGGCAGGTACTCGGCGAACGCCTCGCGAAGGATCCGCTTCTCGATCCCGCCCGCCGGCATCTTGGCCGCCGGCTCGATCGACATGGCCACGTCCAGGAACTCCTTGTCCAGGAAGGGAACGCGGGCCTCGATCCCCCACGCCGCCATGGCCTTGTTGGCCCGCAGACAGTCGAACTGGTGCAGCCGGTCGAGCTTGCGCACGGTCTCCTCGTGGAAGGACCGGGGGTCGGGCGCGCGGTGGAAGTACAGGTAGCCGCCGAAGACCTCGTCGGCCCCCTCGCCCGAGAGGACCATCTTGATCCCGAGCGCACGGATGCGCCGCGCCATCAGGTACATGGGCGTCGCGGCGCGGACCGTGGTCACGTCGTAGGTCTCGAGGTGGTGGATCACGTCGGAGAGCGCGTCCAGGCCTTCCTGAACCGTGAAGCGGAACTCGTGGTGCACGGTGCCGATGTGCTCGGCGACGAGCCGGGCGCTCGCCAGATCGGGCGATCCATCGAGCCCGATGCAGAAGGAGTGCAGCCGGGGCCACCAGGCCTCGGTCCGGTCGTCGTCCTCGATGCGGTGCCGGGCGAAGCGCCGGGTCACGGCGGATATGATCGACGAATCGAGTCCCCCCGAGAGGAGGACGCCGTAGGGCACGTCCGACATCATCTGGCGGTGGACCGCGGCCTCGAGCGCTTCACGGATGCGGGCCGGGTCGGGGTCGCCGGTGGCGGCGGCGTGGCTGCGCCAGCTCCGGCGGTAGTAGGGCCGCGGCGTGCCGTCCGCCGAGTCGAGGACATGGCCGGGGGGGAACTCCGCGACCGAGCGGCAGACGGGGGTGAGCGCCTTCATCTCCGAGGCGACGTGGAAGCGGCCCTCGTCGTCGCGCCCCGTGTAGAGGGGGACGATGCCGAGGTGGTCGCGCGCGACGATGTACCTGTCCCGCTCGATGTCGTACAGCACGAAGGCGAAGATGCCGTTGAGGCGATCCAGGAAGGCGCCGCCCTCCTCGGCGTAGAGGCCCAGGATGACTTCGCAGTCGCTCGCCGTGAGGGGGTGGAAGGACGGCAGCCGGGCCGCGATCTCCCGGTGATTGTAGATCTCCCCGTTCACGGCGAGCACATGGGTCTCGGCCGCGTTGACGAGCGGCTGCGCGCCGTGCTCGACGTCCACGATCGCGAGCCGGTTGTGCGCCAGAACGGCGCGCTCGTGCGTGAAGACGCCGGACCAGTCGGGGCCGCGGTGCCGCTGCAGTTTCGAGAGCGCGAGAACCCGTTCGCGGGCCGGCGGAGCGGCGGGATCGATATCGAGGATGGCGAGGACCGAGCACATGCGGTTAAGATAGACGAACATCACCTCCGCCACAGGTTGCCATCCATGAGTCCTTCGATTCGATCCCGCGCGGGCGCGTTCCTCTTCGCGCTGACCGCCGTCTTCCTCCTTGCCGCGGCCCCCGCCAGCGCCCAGACCCTCGGCCCGGCGGACGGCCGCGACCTGCCGCCCACCGAGCTGGAACGCGTCATGGTCGGCGGCGAGTCCCCGCTCTTTACCCTGGAGTCCTTCGACCGGGGACCTGTCGAGCTGGCGGGCTTCCGCGGCGACAAGAACGTCGTTCTGGTCTTCTACCGGGGACACTGGTGACCTTACTGCGCCGGTCAGCTCGTGGAGCTGAGAGCCCTTCTCCCCGACGCGCTGCAGGACGACACCGAGATCGTCACCGTGTCGGTCGATGACACGGACGGCATGCAGTTGATGATCGACCGCGTGACCGCCACCGACGGGGTCGCCCCCGACTTCATCATGCTGTCCGACCCCGACCACAGCGTGATCGACCGCTACGGCCTGTTCAACGAGGACGCCCCGCCGAACCGCCCGCTTCCCCACCCCGCGACCTACGTGATCGACAAGGATGGGATCGTGAGGTACCGCTTCGTGGAGGTGGACTACCGGGTGCGTCCGTCCAACGAGGACATTCTGGCGGCCCTGGAGGCCCTCAGGTAGGTCCGGGATCCCCTTGTCAGCGGGGTTATACTAAAAATCTTACGCGATTTTTTGGGTACGGATGACGTTATGCTGCCTCGCACCGCGGGTGCCCCATGAGGCTCCCGGACAACCTGCTGGCCGACACTTCGTTTGATCTGGGCTGGAGCCTGATCGAGCGTTTCGCGGTGCTCGTGAGGGAGTCGGGCTCGATCGACGAACGGGCTGCCGCGCACTTCATCACGTCCCGGCTGGAAGTGCTGGGGGTCCCGTTCGATCTCCACGAGCCGGAGCTGTACCTGTCGATCCCGCGTAGCGCGTCGGTCGATCTCGATGGGACGGAACTCGCTGCCAAACCCCCCTCGTTTTCGGTATCGACCGGATCGAAGGGGCTCTCCGCGGCGCCGGTCCACGTGCCGGCGGCACCGATCCGGGAAGCATCCGAACTCTTCGAGGCTACTCTCGAGGGAGACGTGCCGGATGTCGCCGGGAAGATCGTCATCACCGAGGGCTACCCAATGCCCGCATCGGTCAAGCGGTTCGAGGCGGCCGGCGCGGCCGGGCAGGTGTACATCAATCCGGGCCCCCGGATTCACTGGGGCATCTGCACGCCCATCTGGGGCGCACCCGGGGAGGCGCAGCTCGACCAGAAGCCGTCCACGCCGGTCGTTGCGATCAACCGGCCGGACGGCGACCGCGTCATCGAGGCGATCGAGGGCGGACTGGATCGCGTCACCATCACGACGGAGCTCGAGGAGGGCTGGTTCTCCTGCCCGCTCCCCGTCGCGCGCATCGACGGGCAGGAAGAGGACTTCGTGCTCGTGCACGGACACTACGACTCGTGGGACATCGGGATCGGCGACAACGCCGTGGGCGACGCGACGCTGCTCGAACTCGCCCGGATCTTCCATGGGAATCGCGAGGAGCTGCGGCGGTCCGTGAGGATCGCCTGGTGGCCCGGCCACTCCACGGGCCGCTACGCGGGCTCCACCTGGTACGCCGACAACTTCGCGCTCGAGCTGCACAGACACTGCGTGGCCGCGGTGAACATCGATTCGCCGGGTTGCCGGGGCGCCACCGACTACGACGAGGTGGCCTGGATGGCCGAAGCCGGCGAGGTCGCGCGCTCGTCGATCCAGGCCGTTGCCGGCGTCGAGCCCACCCGGCAGCGGCCGCTGAGGGCGGGAGACTATTCCTTCAATCACCTCGGCATCAGCTCCCTGTTCATGCTCCTGTCCAACATCCCGACGGAAGAGCGGGAGCGCCTCGGCTTCTATCCGGTGGGCGGGTGCGGCGGCAACATCGCCTGGCACACCGAAAAGGACAGGATCGAGATCGCGGACCGCACGAACCTGGAGCGGGACCTGCGGGTCTACCTGACCGCCATCGGGCGCTTCCTGAGCGACGAGCTCCTCCCGCTCGACTATCGCGAGACCGTCGCCGAGCTGAACGAGGCGCTCGAGGACTACGAGGCCAAGGCCGTCAAGCGGTTCGCTCTCGGCGCCGTGCGCTCGGGGCTCAACGCGGTCGCCGAACGCCTGGATGCGCTGTACACCAGCATCGAGGACGGCGACATCCCGCCCGCGGCGGCCAACGACCTCCTCCTCAGGGTCGGAAGGCTCCTGGTCCCTCTGGGGTACACCGAACGCGCGCGGTTCGAGCAGGACCCGGCGACTCCCCGCACCCCGATCCCGCGGCTCGCGGGGATCCACGAGCTGGCAGCGCTGATGGATGGCGAAACCGTGTCCCCCCGGCTCCCCTTCGTCCGCACCGACCTGCGGCGGGGCGCGAACGAAGTGGCCCAGCGGCTCGCCGAGGTCGCCTGGCTGCTCGACCGCCTGGGGCGCGTCGGCCCCAGTCCCTGAACGGGGCGCTGTACCAGTCCTTTCCCTGTTGGTCCAGTCTTGTCCCGGGGGCCGAAAGGTGCCAGCCTACATGAATCGTCAGTTCGTTTCAGCAAGTTGGCCAAGGAAGAGAAACATGAAGAAAGCGTCTGTCGCAGCGTTTCTGGGCTTCGTCGTTGCCGGCATCCTGCCGCACGCCGGGTTCGCACAGGGCTTCGGAGGAGCGGTTGCCGTCGTCGACGGCGAGGTTCTGGTTGCACACCCGCGAGGCGCGGACGGCGGGGCCGTCTACGTCTACATGAGAGCCGGCGGAGAATGGGTGGAGTCGGCCAGCCTCATGAGCCCGAACGCGGCTGTGGGTGACGGCTTCGGTGCCAGCCTGGCCCTCTCGGGCGGGCGTCTGCTGGTTACATCCTCGCCAGGTGGCGGAGGGCGGCGCGGCGGCCCCGGTGGAGGCGGCGGGCCGCCGGAACCACCGCCGCCTGGTCGCATCTACGTCTTCGAGCGGACGGCGGCGGGATGGACCCCCGCCGGCATGCTTGCACCCGAGGGAATGCCCGAAGGCACGATGATCGGCCCCGTGGCGCTGGGCGGAGACGTGGCCGCCGTGGCGACCGCGCGGCGCCGGCAGCGGGGCGAACCGGCCACCGACGGCATGGTCCTGGTCTTCCGCAACCGCGGGGGCGAATGGGTTCAGGAGGCCGTGCTCGAGTCTCCACGGACGGACCAGGTGACTGCCTTCGGAGGGTCGCTGGCGATGTCGGGAGAGATGCTGGTGGTCGGAGCTCCGCAAACCGACTCCCTGGCCGGCGCTGCATTCATCTACGAGCCCGGTTCCGACGGCTGGGCGTTGACGGGCGAGCTCGCCCTCGGCGACGGGACCGAGTTCCTGGGGATGTCCGTGCTGGCGGCGGGAAGCCGGGTATTCGTGGCAGCGGGCAACCCCTCGAATGCTGCCGGACAGATCGTCGCCTTCGCGCGCGACGGCGACGAATGGAGCGAGAGCGGCCGCCTGCGGGCCTTTGACGGTTCCGCCGGAGACCAGTTCGGTTCCGCGATGACCTCGGACGGGAGTACGGTGTGGGTGGGTGCTCCGGGTGCCGGCGGAGGCAGAGGCGCGATCTACGAATTCACCATGGACGCCGCCGGCTGGGGCGCGGTCAGCAAGCTTGGTGGACACCGCCAGTTGGGGGAGTGGATGGGCATGCTGCTCGCCCACGACGACGGCGTACTGGTCTCCGGCATGCCGCGTGACGACTACGGCCTCGGCACGGCGACGATCTTTGACGGAGGCCCCGGCGGCTGGTCGGGGGGCCACACGGTATTCAAGGATGTGGAAGGGATCGAACCGGTGCTCGGCGGCCAGGTCGACTGTGCCGATGGCGAGGCGACCGTGTTCGGGTGCGACGAAGTGGATCTGGTGGCCTTCATCCCGGTGTCGGACCTGGGAGGCAATCGCGGCGTGCGCGTCAATGACATCTGGGGCTGGACCGACCCGGAGACCAACCGCGACTATGCGATCGTCGGCCGCACCGACGGCACCTCCTTCGTGGACGTGACCGATCCGCCGAACCCGGTGGTCGTCGGCAACCTGCCCAAGCCCGACTGGGCGCCCGGCTCCACCTGGCGGGACATGAAGGTCTACATGGACCATGTCTTCGTGGTGTCGGACGGCGCCGCGGAACACGGCATGCAGGTGTTCGACCTGACCCGCCTGAGGGAGTTTTCGGGGACGCCGCTCACCTTCGACCACGATGCCCACTACGACCGCATCAACAGCGTTCACAACATCGTGATCAACGAAGAGACCGGATTCGCCTATGCCGTGGGGTCGAGCCGGGGCGGGGAAACCTGCGGCGGCGGCCTCCACATGATCAACATCCAGGACCCGGGGAACCCGACCTTCGCGGGTTGCTTCGCCGACGAGAGGACCGGACGGCGCTCCACCGGATACTCCCACGACGCGCAGTGCGTGGTCTACCGGGGTCCGGACGCGGAGCACGTCGGGAGCGAGATCTGCATCGGCGCGAACGAGAACGCCATCAGCATCGCCGACGTCAGCGACAAGGAGAACCCGGTCGCGCTGTCGATGATGACGTACCCCAACGTCGGGTACGGCCATCAGGGGTGGCTCACGGAGGACCACAGCTACTTCTTCATGGGCGACGAAACCGACGAGACGGGCAGGCTGGTGCCCAACACCAGGACGCTCATCTGGGACCTCACCGACCTCGACGATCCGATCCTGGTCAAGGAATTCTTCTCCGAGAACACGGCCAGCGACCACAACCTGTACATCAGGGGCAACCTGATGTTCCAGTCGAACTACAACAGCGGCCTGCGCGTGTTCGACATCACGGATGCGGAGAACCCGCGTGAAGTCGGCTACCTCGACACGGTGCCGGGCGAGGACTTCCCGTCGATGAACGGATCGTGGAGCAACTACCCCTTCTTCCAGTCCGGGATCGTGGTCGTCACTTCCGGGAGCCAGGGGCTCTTCGTGGTGAAACACAGAGCCAGGATGCCGATTTCCTAGTATGCTTCCAAGCCCGCGCGCGGGGTCAGCCCCCTGAGGTTGGGGTCGGCCCCACGCCGGAAAAGTATGGTTAACATGACATTTGGTAAAGTCTTCTTTACAAATCGGTCGGTTGGGGACGGCGGCCGGGGGCGGGTGCGCAACGGTTGCGAGCGCCCGCGCAACGACCGGGCGCGGCGGTTCGTCACGGGCGTCGCCGTAGCGGTGGCGGGCCTGGCGGCGTGGTCGTGCGCGGATCCCGCGGCCGCCCCCGGCGAGCGCGTGTACGTCGCGAACCAGTCGTCGGCGAGCGTGTCCGTGATCGACGCGGCGTCGGGTGAGGTCATCCACACGGTCGACGTGACCGCGCTCGACTTCGACATGAACAGCCGCCCGCACCACACCGCGGCCGATCCCGACGGGGAGCACTGGTATGTGTCGCTGATCGGCGGCGGGAACGTCCTGCGCTTCAACTCGGACTTCGAACTCGTCGGGCAGGCGCCCTTCGAGACACCCGGCCTGCTCTCGGTCGACCCGGCTACCAACATGCTCTACGTGGGGCGCTCGATGATGGCGGTGAACCCGCCGCAGCGGATCGGCGTCATCGACCCCGCGGACATGAGCATCGAGGAGCTGGACGTCTTCTTCGCGCGGCCGCACGCTCTGATGGTGGACGCGGAGGCGAACCGCATCTTCTCGGCCTCGCTGGTCGAAAACAGCATCGCGGTGGTGGACGGCGAGTCCGGCGATCCCGAGCTGGCCAGGGTCGACGGCCCGCCGCACACGCTCGTGCAGTTTGCGCTGTCGCCCGACCGCGCCCACCTCGTCGCGACCACGCAGCTGACCGGGAAGCTCCTGGTCTTCGACGCGGCCAGCCCCGACCTCGCGCTGGTCGCGGAGGTGGACGTGGGGACCCAGCCGTGGCACCCCGTGTTCTCGCCCGACGGCGCGCACGTGTACTTCGGCGCCAAGGACGACGACGAGATCGTCGAGGTCGAGACCGGGGGGTGGACGGTGAGCCGGCGCCTCTCCGGCGAGGGGATCGTGGAGCCGCACGGCAGCGCGGTCACGGGGGACGGACGCTACCTGTTCGTGTCGAACCGCAACCTCAAGGGGACGTACACGCCCAAGGCCGCGGTCGAGAACAACGCCGACGTGGGCACGGTGGTGAAGATCGACCTGGAGACCTTCGAGGTCGTCCAGGTGATCGAGGTCGGAGCCTATCCGGCCGGCATCTCGATCGGGCCCGCGGGATAGCCGGGGCCGGCGATGATGGCGATCCCGGTTGAGCGCGGCGGCTCACGGCGGGCTGCCGCGTCAGGCATGCAGCGTGGGCGGAGCGCGTGGCTGGGCGCCGCCGCCGTGCTCGCCACGCTCGGATCCGCCGCTGGCCTCCAGGCCACCCCCGCCCAGCCCCAGCCGGCCGGATCGCGCATCGGGGACCCCGCCGCGTGGGAGCGCATCGTGTACGGCATCGAGTTCCGGGACGAGAGCGGCGAGATCATCGGCCACCCCTTCCTCGGCGGCTTCAACCTGCCGCGCCCCCAGCTCGCCGACGCGGACGGCGACGGCGACCTCGACCTCTTCCTCCAGGAGCGCTCCGACCGCGTGATGTTCTTTCGGAACATCTCCACCGGGGGCGCTCCCGAGTACCTGTGGGTGACCGACAGCTACGAGGACCTTGCGGTCGGCGAGTGGTTTCGCTTCGTCGACGTGGACCTGGACGGCGACCTGGACCTGCTCGCGGAAGAGATCTACAGCTACATCCGCTACTACCGCAACGACGGCGGGTCGGGCCCGGCCTCCTACGTGCTTGCCACCGACACCCTGCGGGATGTGGCCGGTGAGGCCATCTTCTCGGACCGCCAGAACATTCCCAACGCGGCCGACATCGACTGCGACGGCTTCCTCGACCTGCTCATCGGCCGCCTCACGGGAACGATCACGCGGTACGAGGCCGAGACCATGGACGGCGACGGCGTGCCGCGCTTCCGCCACATCACCGATTCATTCGAGGACATCGAGATCATCGGGGCCTTCCAGGGCAGCCTGCACGGCGCCAACACCATGGCGCTCGGCGACGTGGACCAGGACGGCGACCACGACCTCTTCTGGGGCGACTTCTTCGAACCCGGCCTCCTCCTCATCGAGAACACCGGCACCTGCAGGACCCCCGTGCTGCGGGGCACCCCGCGCTCCTTCCCGCTGGGCGACCCGGTCACCACGTCCGGCTACAACGCCCCCGCGCTCGGCGACGTGGACCGCGACGGCGACATGGACCTCACGATGGGCGTCCTGGGCGGCGCCTTCGACCCGAAGACCTCGGCGGTGGAGAATCTGTACCAGTTCGAGCAGGGCGCGGACGGCGATTTCCGCGCGGTGACTTCGCGCCTGATCCGCACCGTGGACGCGGGCAGCGAGTCCTTCCCGGCGCTGAGCGACTTTGACGGGGACGACGACCTCGACCTCCTCCTCTCCAACAAGATCGACACCGAGAACAACCGCACCGGACACCTCTTCGTCTTCGAGAACACGGGTTCGGCCACCGCTCCCGTTTTCGCGGCGCGGGGCGCGGTCCCGGGGCTCCCCGAGCAGTACCACTACGCCCCCGCCTTTGGCGACCTGGACGGCGACGGCGACGACGATGTGCTTATGGGCAGCTACAGCGACCGCATGTCCTGGTACCGCAACGACGGGCGGGACGGCCGCGCGAGCGGGGTGCTGCCGCGCTGGACGCTGGTCGATTCCGCCGCCGCCACCCTCTCCCGGGGACGCTACACCACCCCCACGCTGGGAGACCTCGACGCGGACGGCGACCTCGACCTGCTCGTCGGCGAGTCGTCCGGCGCGCTGAACTACTACCGCAACGACGGCGGTCCCCGCGCGCCCGCCTTCGAGCTCGTCTCCGACGAGTTCCAGGACATCGACCTGGGGCGCCGCAGTGTTCCCACCCTCGTGGACCTGGACGGCGACGGCGACCTGGATCTTGCCGTGGGCTACGAGGTGGAGGGGGTGCGGATCTTCCTCAACGAGGGGTCGCGCCGGGAGCCGGTGTTCGTGGAGACCGACCCGATCCCGTTCCCCGTGCCCGCCTTCGCCACTCCGGTGTTCGCCGACCTGGACGGCGACGGGGACCTGGACTTCCTGACGGGCGGAGCGGGTGGCGGCCTCGTCTTCTACCGCCGCACGGGGGGCCCCGGATGAACCTCGCCGACGTTCGCGCTGTCATCGATAGCGCCAAGGTGCGCGACAGCGGCCAGCTCAAGGAGTTCGTGCGCGCGACGTGGCCGGGCTCGACCGACCAGGAGGTGGAGGACGCCGCTTCGGTGGCAATCGAGGTGGTCGAAACCGTCCCGCTGCTCCTGGCGCGCGCCGCGCAGGCCGCGGAGGAGCGCGGGCTCAGCGTGGTGGTCATGCCGCTGCTCGAACACGCCGCGCGCTACTTCATCAACCCGGTCGACCTCATCCCCGAGATGACCAAGGGAATGGCCGGGCTCCTCGACGACACCTACCTTGCACTGCGGATCATGGAGAACCTGAACCGCGGCCCGGACCCGCTGTTCGACGCGGACTTCAAGGAGCCGTTGCGCTTCCTGAAGCACCTGGTGGGTTCGGAAATCAGCCGCAAGCTGGACGCGGCGTCGATCTTCGCGCTTCAGGACGTGTCAACACAGGTCAGCCGTGCCTGGTCGGAGATGGAGCAGCCGTCGTGAATGCCGATCCCGAGCCGGGCCACCGAAACGTTTCGGTGGCAAATGGCGTAGGGACGCTCCAATAGTGCGGGATGAAATCCCGGGAAAGGACCGAAAACCATGTTTGAGTTGATAGGATTGGGCATTGCCGGAGGCGCCGGACTCTTCGGGCACGTCAAGTCGAAGGACTGGGTGCGCCGCAGGCTCCGCTACACCAGCATCGTGGAAAAGCCGGCCTCTGTGCTGGGGCTGGCCTCCGGTGGGGTGACGGCCGTGGTGGTCGGGGCTGTAGGGAGCGTCGTGCCGTTCCTTGCGGTGCCATTACTCCCGGCAGTCATCGTGGGACTGGGGGTTGGCACCGGCGTCGCCATCGGCGCCAAGCAGGCGCGCGGGGAGTAGGCGAGGGCCACTCCTGCGTCCGGCCACCGATTCCGCCGTCCAGCCGGGCTGCGATGTGCTAAAAAGGCGGGCGGGGATTAGACTACGCGCAACGTTCGTGTAGGCTCTAAGGGTCTCGACCACCCTCTCACCCGAGGAAGCCCGTCCGTGGATCACGAAAAGCGCACCGTCAGGGCGTGGATAGGGTACGACTTCGCCAATTCCATCTTTCCGGCGGTCGTCACGACGGCGGTGTTCCCACGCTTCTACCGCGGTGTCGTAGTTGGGGGAGAGGGCGGGCTGGGAGAGCTCTGGTGGGGTATGGCGGTGGCCGCTTCGGCGATCATCGTCGCCCTCACGTCCCCCCTTCTGGGGGCCATTGCCGACCGTGGCGGCGCCCGCAAGCCGTTCCTGGCCTTCTATGTGACCTGCTGCCTCGCGGGCGTGGCCCTGATGACCACGCTGCAGCCGGGGATGGTCGTTGCGGGCTTCTTCATCTTTCTGCTCGCAAATGTCGGTTTCGAGAGCGCGAACGTCTTCTACAACGCCTATCTTCCCGACATCGTACCGCCCGAACGTCTGGGCAGAGTGTCGGGCTACGGCTACGGTATGGGATACCTGGGGTCTGCGCTGGGCCTGCTCGCCGTGCTCAACTTCGCGCAGCGCGGGGAGTTCGAGCTCGTCTGGCTCACGGTCGTCGCCTTCTACCTGATCTTCGCGATCCCGGCGTTCCGGTTCCTCCCGGCGGACCGTAGGAGCGGGACCGGGATCGCGCGGGCCGCGGTGATGGGGCTTGCGGACTTCAAGCGGATCGCCGCCGACGTGTGGGGCGACCGGAATCTGAGGCGGTTCCTCTTCGCCTTTTTCTTCTATATCGATGGCGTCCTCACGATCATCGTCATGGCTGCGGTCATCGCTGAGGTGACCTTCGGGTTCAACCAGCAGCAGGTCATCATCCTCTTCCTCATCGTGCAGTTCTCCGCGCTCGCCGGGGCGTTCGCGATGGCGAAGCCCACCGATACGCTTGGGCCGAAGAAGGTGCTGACAGGTGTGCTCTTCCTGTGGGTCGCCGCCGGCATCTCCGTGTACTTCGTCGAGAGTCCCAGGATCTTCTATGGGCTGGCGGTTGCGGCCGGATTCGGCCTCGGGTCCGTGCAGTCGGCGAGCCGTGCGTTCATGGCGTCGCTCATCCCCGACGGAAGGGAGTCCGAGATGTTCGGATTCTATGCCCTTTGCGGGAGGTCTTCGTCCGTGCTCGGCCCGCTGCTCTTCGGCGGCGTAACCTACCTGTCCGGTGGCAACCAGCGCCCCGGCTTCCTGGTGCTCACCGGGCTTTTCCTGATCGGTCTCGTCCTGCTGCAGCGGGTGAAGGACCCGAAGGCGCTGCCCAAAGCTGCCTAGGCAGTCCGTAGGATCCCGTGACGAGGCGGTAGTCGGGGTCGGGCTCACGACTCGGCGCAACGTTTTTTGTTGCGTACAGGTGCTGAGGCGAGTTCGACAAGCGTGTGCGCAACATTTCTTGTTGCGCGTGGTCATCTTTTCCCGCTACCTTCAGTCACGATGAGCAAGCCTGCGGAAACCCCGTTGCCGACCCCCGATCGCCGCGCTGCCAGGGCCGTGAGTCATCTGAAGATGATCCGGGTCGGCGTGCGCTCGGACCGGTCGATCGCGACCGTCCTGGGGGTATCGTCTTCGCAGGTGTCGCGTTGGCGCCAGGGTCAGCGCCCGGATCGCGAGAATGCCGACAGGATGGCGGCTCTGGCCCTGGTCGTGGAGATGCTCGTGCGGTGGGTGGACGCGGAGATCGTCGAGGAGTGGCTCACCGGCGCGAACGCCCACCTTGATGGTGCCACGCCGGCGTACTTCATTCAGCGGAGCCGGATCGCCGAGGTGGTGGGCGCGGTGGAGGCGATGAAGGCCGGGGTGTTCGCCTGATGGCTCTCTTCTGGCGCGTCTTTCCCTGGGATCCTGACGTCAAGGAGGGAAACCCGTTTTCTGCGTCCTACATTCCTCCGTCGACCGGCCGCGGCCGCTTCGACCTGCCTCTGGCCTGTTCACCTGTCCTCTACGTGGCCGAGTCACCCGAACACGCGATCGCCGAAACCATTCAGCCCTGGCGCAATCGCCCGTTGCGGAGACCCCACCTTCTGCGAGCCGGACATCCCCTGGCGCTGGTGGGGGTGCAGCTGGAGCCGGATGAAGCGTCGAACCTGCTGGACCTCTGCGATCCACGCACGTTGCGCAGCTTCCGCCTGAATCCCGACCGGATCGCGTCGCGGCACCGCCGGACGACCCAGTCCATCGCGGCCTCGGCCTGGGACAGCGGTCACGCGGGCCTTCGCTGGTGGGCCAGCTTCTGGGGCGACTGGCAAGGCGTCGTTCTCTTCACCAAACGGACGCGGCGCGGACTCCACTTCGGCGAACCCGAGGTCATCTCTCCCGAAACCCCCGCGCTCCACGAGGCCGCCGACGCGCTCGGGATGTCGGTGGTGGTTTGAGGGCGTGGCCCGCTATCCCCCCGCACTCCTCCTCGGCGGCCGGCACCCCGGCCACGGCCCCGGCTGACCCGTCCTCGCGTTCACCGGCATCACCCGCTGCGTCACATCCATCCGCTCCGGATCCTCGGAAGCCGCGTAGACCAGCATGGCCGCGAGCGTCGCGTTGTTGCGCAGGTCGTCAAAGACGATCTTGTCGAAGGTGTCGCGGTTGGTGTGCCAGGTGTACTGCCGGTAGTCGGGGTAGTTGGACTGGAGGCGGAATCCGGGAGCGGGCTTGCAGATGAACGACATGTGGTCGGAGCCGCCGGACTCGGGGACGCCCGGGATGTCCAGCTCGATGTGGCCCGGTGATCTCCGGCGGCATGATCTCGAACCAGCGCGCGAAGTGCTTGCCCGCGCCCAGGAACCCCTGCATGCGGATGTAGTCGATCCGCCAGGTGCCGTTGTCCTGGTTGAAGGCGGACTGCAGACCTTCGACGACTTCGGGGTTGTCCGCGGCGAAGGCGGTGGACCCGATCAGCCCCTGTTCCTCCCCGCCCCAGTGCCCCACCAGGATCGTGCGGCGGGGATTCGGGTACGTGGCCTTCAGGATCCGCATCGCCTCGTGCATCATGATCGTCCCGGTGCCGTTGTCGGTGGCGCCGGACGCCCCGTCCCACGAGTCCAGGTGCGCGCTCAGGACGACGTATTCGTCGGGGAGCTCCATGCCCGGGATGGTCGCCACCACGTTGAAGGCGGGGACATCGCCCAGGAACTCGGCGTCGGCGTCAAGGCGGATGCGGGGGCCCTGGCCGCGGGACGCCAGCCGGTGCACCAGCGAGTAGTCCTCGCAGGAGAGGTGGACGCCGGGAATCTCGCGCGTCGGGGACGAGAAGATCTTGTCGACGCCCCAGCCCCTGGACCAGTTGCCGGACAGGACGCCAAGCGCGCCGGCTTCTTCGAGCGCCTGCCCGCCGCCGCCCCCCTGAAACCACCGGGCCGTGCCCGCAAACCACTCCTGCCGAGCCTGGTTGCGCGCGTCGTTCATGGCCTCGAAGGTCTCCGGCGTTGCGTGGTCCTGCCACGACTGGTCCTCGCGGCAGGTGGGCTCGGCGAACGAGGTCGCGACGAACTTGCCCTCCACCGTGGAGAGCCACGCGGCGTATTCATCCGCGCTGGAAACGGCGGGCAGCGCGACCACCTCCCCCTCGACCGGCCCGTCGGTCCCCGGGCTCCACGCCAGGATCATCCCTTCGAGGCTGCGCACGCGGGGCGCCAGCAGGTCGATGTGGGTGATCCCCCGATTCCACCCGGTCCAGGTGCCGTACTCCTGACGCTCGGCCGCGATCCCCCAGCGCTCGTAGTTGGCGATCAGCCAGTCGGCGGAGCGGGCGTAGGCGGGGGTGCCCATCAGCCGCGGGCCGATCGAGTCGAGCAGTGCCTGGCTGAGCTCGAAGACCTGGCTGCCTTCGCCCATCCCCTCTTCCCACATCGCCTGGATCATGGGGTCGTCGGTGGGGAAGGTCTGGGCGGTGGCGGGGGTGGGGGTGAGGGCGGTGCACAGCAGGAGGGCCGCCGTGCCGAGAGTCTTGTGTGCGGGGGTGCAGCGCATGGTACCTCGACGGGGTGGAGGGAATAAGGTGTTGTGATACAACGATATATATACGTTAGGTCATCGACGCACCTCGCCGACAACGGACGGGAGCCCCAACGAGAACAGTGCCCACCCCTGCGCTTCAGGCCACCACGCGGTAGATTCGGCGCTCGAGATCGCCAGAGTGAACAGCGATCACTTCCGGGACGATGGGTCTCAGTTCCTGCAATCGAGTGCGCCGTGCGATCATGACAACCACCGGGATCGGCAGGTCGGCGACGTTCTGCTGGTACTCGAACCCTTGATCGACCGTGACGATGGAGTCGAATCCATGATCGGCCGCGAGGCGCAGCAAATCTCCGTTTCCGCAACCGGCCCAACCCATCTGCTGCACGGTGTGAATCTCGAACGAACCCGGAAACGACGACGCGAGCCGCCTCGGCGTGGATTCGTCAAGCAACACTTTCATTTCCATCGCCCACCAGTGCCGTTGTGGCGCGCTCAAGCAGTCTGACGGCCTGGTCTCTCGTGACCGTCGGGTAGTCGTCGAGGAACTCGTCAAGCCGGTCGCCCGCTTCAAGATGCTCCATCAGTATCCTCACCGGGACGCGCGTGCCGCTGAACACGGGAGTTCCGCCCAAAATGTCTGTGTTCCTGTCGATCAGCTTGTCCGTCACGATTGCCTCCGTCCATGATCGTTGGCTTCGGGAGTCAGCGATCTCTCGCTCCCCGTCCTTCGCCAGTCCGACAATCCCCGCCGGGTGCCCAGTCTAACGATAGCTCAATCCTGCGGTCCTCCGCTTGCGGCGGAGCTATCGGGCACCAGCGTGTGTGCATCGCCGCATGATCCCTTCCGGTTCCTCGGCGTCGATGACGTAGAGGATCCCCCTAGGACAGAATGGACTGGATGGGACGAATCCTCAAGGCGGCCGTGACGGGCTCCCGCACAGTCCGCGAGAGATTGCGGATTCGGGTAAGTCACCTATCTTACAAGCCATGAAAACCGTAATCTCGACCAAGGGTCAACTCGTCCTGCCGGCCGAGCTTCGCCAGCGTGACGGTGTCGCCCCAGGCCAGGAATTCGAGATCGACCGGCTTGGGCCGGGGGTCTATCGCCTCGCGCGCACCGGGGCGGCGGCCAACTCGGGGTTGGTGGACCTGTTGCTGGCCTGCCCCGAGAAGGGGTGGTTCGTCCCGGTTCCCTCCGAATCGACAGCGGAGCTCGAAGATCCCGGATTCGAGGAGCCGCGCTATCCGATACCTGGTTGATACCAACGTCCTCTCGGAAGCCACCAGGCCGTCCCCCCAACCCGGCGTGATCGAGTGGCTGCGCGCCCACGAGCAGGATATCGCCGTGAATCCGGTGGTGCTTGGGGAACTCTGGTACGGCATACGCCTGCTCGCGCCAGGTCGGCGCCGGGACACGCTTGAACGCTGGTTCGACGAGGTCGTGCGCCGGATCCATTGCGTGCCGCTGGATGCGGAGACCGGGCTCCGCTGGGCGGAGCTTCTCGCCCGGTTGCGCGCTCGCAGCAGATCAATGCCCGTGAAGGACAGCCTGATCGCGGCGACCGCGCTGGCCCACGAGCTCGTGGTGGTCACTCGGAACCGCAAGGACTTCGAGCCGGCGGGGGTCGAAATCGTGGCTCCGTACGTTCAGCAGTCCGTGGACAATCCTGCGTGAGCACCGAGAGCGGCGAGGCGCCGGGCTGTTGGGGCCGGGTTTCGCTGTTCCGGGCCATTCCGGCACGGTATCTTGAACCCCGAACCCCGGCCGCCCCGGCGGCGCCTCACCGCCAGACACCACCCCCAAACAGGAAGAGATGCACGAATGACCAGGACGCGCCCATCTCCGGTCACCTTCGCCGCGGTCGCGCTGCTCGCCACCGCCGCCACCCTCGCCCCCCCCACCCCCGCCCACGCCCAGAACGGCGGCGCGCGCTTCTCTGAAGATCTCTTCGGCAGCCTGCGCTACCGCTACGTCGGCCCGTCGCGCGGCGGGCGCGTCACCGCCGTGGCGGGACACCGCAGCCACCCCTCCACCTTCTACATGGGGGCCACCGGCGGCGGGGTCTGGAAGACCACCGACTACGGCCACAACTGGCGCAACCTCTCGGACGGCTACTTCGGGACCGGCTCGATCGGCGCGATCCGGGTGGCGGAGTCGGATCCGAACGTCGTCTACGTGTCGACGGGGTCCGACGGGCTGCGCAGCAACGTGATCATCGGCGACGGGGTCTACAAATCGACCGACGCCGGGGCCACCTGGGAGCACATCGGGCTGGAGCGCACCGGCAACAGCGGGGCGGTCCTCATCCACCCCGACAACCCCGACCTCGTGTACGTGGCGGCCATCGGCAACCCCTTCGCGCCGAACCCCGAGCGGGGCGTCTACCGCAGCAGCGACGGGGGCGCGAACTGGGAGAACGTCCTCTTCGTTTCGGACAGCACCGGCGCGGTGGACCTGGAGTTCGCGCCCGACGACCCGAACACAGTCTACGCGAGCATGTGGCGCGGCGAGCGCAAGCCGTGGACGATCATCTCGGGCGGCATGGAGGGCGGCGTCTACGTCTCGCGCGACGGCGGCGACAGCTGGGAGCAGGCCATGGCCGGGCTTCCAACCGGTCTCCGCGGCAAGTCGGACCTGGCGGTGAGCGGGGGCGACCCCGACCGCGTGTACGCGCTCATCGAGGCGCCCCCCGACACCGGCGGCGTCTACCGCTCCGACGACCGTGGCGCGACCTGGCGTCAGGTCACCGACTTCCAGCCGATCCTCAACCGGCCCTTCTACTACATGAATCTGGAGGGTCACCCGACCGATCCAGACATCCTCTGGGGGATGGCCGAGGGCCACTGGATGAGCACCGACGGCGGTGTGAGCTGGCAGTCCCGCCGCACGCCCCACGGCGACAACCACGACCTGTGGGTCAACCCGGACAACCCGGACATCATGATCCAGTCGAACGACGGCGGCGCGAACGTCTCGATCGATGGCGGCAACACCTGGTCGACCCAGTACAACCAGCCGACCGCCGAGCTCTACCAGGTGGACGTCTCGGACGACTTCCCCTACCGCCTCTACGCCGGCCAGCAGGACAATTCGACCATTTCGGTGCCCAGCCTGCCGGAACGCTCGGAGCCCGGCGGCGCCCAGTCGGCGTGGGAGGCGCACGGGGGCTGCGAAACCGGCCCGGTGGTGCCCAAGCCCGGCGATCCGGACATCGTCTACGCCAACTGCAAGGGCCGTTTCGGGCTGTACAACCGCAGAACGGGACAGGAGCAGCAGTACTACGTCGGCTTCGGGAACCTCTACGGGCACAACCCGCGCGACCTGGAGTACCGTTTCCAGCGCGTCGTGCCGATCCACGTCTCGCCCCACGATCCGGACAAGGTCTACCACGGCTCGCAGTTCGTGCACGTGACCACCAACGGTGGGCAGCTCTGGGAGACGATCTCGCCGGACCTGACCGCCTTCACCCCCGAGACGCAGGTCATTTCGGGGTATCCGATCACCATCGACGTGACCGGCGAGGAGCACTTCTCGGTGCTGTACGACATCCAGGAGTCGGTGCTCGAGCCCGGCGTGATCTGGGCGGGCGCGAACGACGGCCCCGTGCACGTCACCCGCGACGGCGGCGCCAACTGGACCGACGTGACGCCCCCCGGTGTCGGCCCCTACGGGCGCGTGCAGACGATCGAAGTGTCCCATCACGACCCCGCGAAGGCCTATGTGGCCATCCTCCGCTACATGATGGGCGACCTCTCGCCGCACACCTACCGCACCGACGACTACGGGGCGACCTGGACGCGGATCACGACCGGCGAGAACGGCGTGCCGGCCAACCATCCCGTGCGCGTCGTGCGCGAGGACCCGGACCGCGAGGGGCTCCTCTACCTCGGCACCGAGTTCGGGATGTTCATCTCCTTCGACGACGGCGGCTCCTGGCAGCCCTTCCAGCTGAACCTTCCGGTGACGCCCGTCTCGGACATGAAGGTCGTCCACGGGGACCTGGTGTTGTCGACGATGGGCCGGGGTTTCTGGATCATGGACAACATCACGCCGCTGCACGAGCTCAGCGACCGTGTAGCCGGCGCTAGCGCACACTTCTACGAGGTTGGCGACACCTACAGACTGCGTTACCGCGGCGGCTTCGGTGGCGGTGGTGGGTTCGGCGCCGGTCCGAGCTACCCGCCCGCGGGCACCAACATCGACTACATGCTGGCCGAGGACGCGGACGGCCCGCTCACGCTCGACATCATGGATTCGGAGGGCAACCTGGTCCGGTCATTCTCGAATGAGGGGCCCGGCGAGTACACGGTGCCGGCCGAGCCCGGCATGCGGGAGTGGCGGCTGGAGCGTTTCGGCACGCCGCGTCTGGACGCCGACGCGGGGACGCACCGCTTCACCTGGGACCTGTCCCATCCGGGGCCCTGGGCCCCCAACCCGGGAGCCGCCGGGCGCGGTGGCCCGATGGTGCCGCCGGGGACGTACACGGCGCGGCTCTCGACCGGGGACTGGAGCGCGAGCCACACCTTCGAGGTCATGCTCGACCCGCGCGTCGCGGCCGAGGGGATCGACGCCGACCTGGTCGAGCGCCAGGTGCGTTCGCGCTCCAGGTGCGGGACGCCCTCAGCGAGGCGCGGCTGGCCGTGCACCGCATCAACGAGGCGCGGCAGCGCGGGGGAGGCGAGTTGGCCGACGCCGTCGAGGCGGTGGAGAAGGAGCTGGTCACCGAGCCGCGCCGCTACTCCCGCCCGATGCTGGTCGACCAGCTGCAGTACCTGTACGGCAACCTGACGCGGGCCGATCAGGAGACGGGTGAGGACGCGGTGCGGCGCTATGACCACCTGAATACGGCGCTGCAGGGGCACATTCGCACGTTGGAGCGGTTGCTCAGGGCGAATATCTCGGATGGCGGGAGCGCGGCCGGTGGGGCGGACGCTGTGGGTGCGCGCGCCGGGCGCTGACATATGGATTTGGGACTTGAGGGCAAGGTCGCGGCTGTCACGGGTGGCAGCCGCGGCCTGGGGTTCTACAGCGCGCGGGCAATGGCGGCCGAGGGTGCGAAGCTCGCGATCTGCGCGAGGGGGGAGGAGGGGCTGAAAGCGGCCGCCGAGACGCTGCGGGGGGATGGGGCCGAGGTGCTCGCCGTGCAGTGCGATGTGGCGGAGGAGGGGGGGGCGGAGTCGCTGATAGAGGCCGTGCGGGAGCGGTACGGCGGGATCGACGTGCTGGTGAACAACGTCGGGGGCAACCGCCGCGGTCGTTTCGAGGAGACGAGCGACGAGGACTGGCTGGACATCATCCAGCTGAATGTGCTGTCGGGGTTCCGGGTCGCCCGCGGAGCGATTCCAATGATGCGTGAGCGGGGCGGCGGCTCGATCGTCTTCGTGTCGTCGGTCTTCGGGCGGGAAAAGGGCGGACCGGGACTCTCGATCTACAACACGACGAAATCGGCGCTGATCTCGGCCGCCGGAATCATGGCGCTGGAGCTCGCGCAGGACGGCATCCGGGTGAACTGCGTCGCGCCGGGCTCGATTCAGTTCCCGGGGGGCAGCTGGGACAAGCGCGTGAAGGCCGACCCGGATGGGATGCGGGCGTTTGTGGACGCCAACCTGCCGCTTGGGCGGTTCGGGCGGGGGGAGGAGGTGGGGGACTTGGTTGCGTTCCTGGCGTCGGAGCGGGCGAGTTTGATTACGGGGGCGTGTATAGCGGTGGACGGGGGGCAGGGGAGGTCGCTGGTGTAGAATGTAATGTATACACGACAGAATGTAATGTGTACTTTACTATACAACTATATCCGATTGGATGGATTGGAGGGCCGGTTGCCTACGGCCCCGTCAGTTGCGGATGACGCGCACGACCTTGCCGTTCTCGTCCACCACGACGACCGGCAGCCGGCGGATGCTGTCTGGGCGCATGAACTCCTCCTGGCCGGCCCCGTCCGCCGCCGCCGCTCCGGCGGCCGCACCTCCCAGGGCCAGCCCGGGCGTGTAGGGATCCGCCTTGCTCACGTCCACCCCATGCCCGAGGTCCGCCAGCGCCTGCACCGTGATCGCGCTGAGGGCGTTGCCAAGCCGCCCCATGATCTCGCCGGCGAACATATTTAATCGCCAGTGTATGGGTCCCCCCGTGCCAGGGATGTTCTGCACCGGCACCTTGGGACCGTCGTGGGCCAGCCCGCCCGCGGCGTTGAACGCCTCGATCGCCAGCGGGCCCGGGAAGTGCTTGTCCCCCTGGCGGAATGGCCGCACCCGGCGAAGCCACTCGTTGGAGCCGATGCCGAGCACATGCCCGAACTCGTGGAGGGTGATTCGGTAGAACAACTCCCAGCGGTCGTATCCGGGCTCGAAATGTTGGCCTCCGTACCAGACGGCGCCGTGGAACGCCAGCCCGGACGCCTCCCGATTGCCGCAATCGCCCGCAATGGAGAACTCCGCGAACCCCTGGGAGTTGGGGTACATCTGGATCACCAGGTCGTCGACGATGCCGACCAGGCGGCGGCCGGTGTCGAGGCCGCAGTTGTCCAGGTAGCCGTCGATCGGCACGTCGGGCAGATCCCCGACCACCACCTCCTCCCAGCGCTCGGCCGCGCGCCGCACCACCTCCTTGTGCCGCTCCGAGAAGCCGGGGGCGAAGAGCAGATGGATGTTGAACCGGTCCGGATCCGCCGCCGGCGCCACCGTAAGCAGCACGCGCTGCGACGCCATCAGGCCTCCGGCATCCGATGCCGCCACCTCGAGTTCGGCCTCGCCCTCGGCCAGGGGCTCCAGCCACAGCACGCCGCCCTCGACCCGCCCGCCCGCGACCGAGCCATCGCTCGTCTCCACCGCGTAGGCGAGCACATCGCCGTCCGGGTCCGAGAAGTACGGCGCCAGTTCCAGCGCCACCGCCCCGCCCCCCGCCTGCATCCAGTGCGGCGGCAGCTGGGCGCGGAACACCGGCGTGCGGTTGGCCGCCGCCGCGAAGAGCGCCATCTGCTCGCCCGCCGCCACCTCGAGCCCGAAGTACGTCGGCGGCAGTCCCGGCGGCTGCCCGAAGCTCAGATGCACCGGCCCCGCGCTTGCTGACGGCCGCTCCACCACCAGCGGCGCGCTCGCCGTGTCGCCCGCCCCCACCTCGAGCCAACCCGCCGACGCCGCACCGCCCTGCACCGAGACCGGCATGCGCAGCGCGAACGGCGCCCCGCTCGGCACCCGCATCACCACCCGCGCCGGGCCCGGCGCCAGCACGTCGATTGTATCCACACGCTCCAACTCCGCCACCACCGGGAACGGCACACCGGGGTTTCCCTCGACGTAGAACTCCTCCAGCGCCCCCAGCCCCGCGAAGACGCCGGGCGGAAGTCCGGCCAACTCGTTCCATCGCAGTGACACATGCCGCAGCTTCGGCAGCCCCCCGAACACCCCCGGCCGCAGCTCGGCCAGGTCGTTGACATCCATGTCCAGCCTTTCGAGGTTCGGCGTCCCGGCGAACACGTCCGGCGGGAGTTCGGCCAGGGGACGATTGCCAACCAGCTCCAACCGGACCAGGCGCTCCAGATCGTCGAAGATGCCCGCACGGAGTTCGAGGATCTCGTTGTGTTCCAATCGCAGTTCGCTCAGCCTCGAAAGCCCGTCGAAAACGCCAGGCGGCAACGACGTCAGATCGTTGAACTGCAGTCTGAGCCACACCAGGTTCGACAGACCGCCGAAGACGTCCGGCGGGAGTTCGGCCAGCCGGTTGTCGTTCAGGTACAGATACCCCAGCCTCGAAAGCCCGTCGAAGATGCCCGGCGGGAGTGCCTCCAACTCGTTGAACGCCAGCCCCAGGTCCGTCAGCTCCGGTATCTCCGCGAACACATCCGGCCGCAAGGCCGCCAGACGGTTATCCGAAAGACGCAGCTTCCTGAGGGACGAGAGGTCCGCGAAAACACCCGGCGGCAACTCCTCCAGACGATTGCGATCCAGCCACAACACGCGCAGCTTCGCCAACCCCGTGAAGAGGTCCGGCGGCAGCGACTCCAGACGGTTGCCCTGCAGCCATACGTGACTCACCGCCTGCAGGCCCGCGAGGAGGTCCGGCGGCAGCTCCTCCAGCTCGTTTTCGTCCAGCAACAACGCGCGCAGCTTCGCCAGCCCCGCGAAGTCGCCGCTGCCGAGTCGGCGGATGCCGCGGCCGCCAAGATACAGCTGCCGGATCGCCGCCAGCTGCACCTCGGTCACCTCCGCGCAGTTCGCCGCGCCCGCCTGCCTCACGATCTCGTCGGCCACCGCCGGTGTGCGCGCGCACACCCCCTCGTCGCTCTGCGCGGTCGCCCCGATCTCCACGCTCGCGCCTTTCGCGGGCGACGCCACAAGCGTCTGCGGGCCCGGCGCCTCGCCCAGCGTCCACACCGTCCGGGCCAGGCCCGCGCTGTCGCTCGCCGTCTCCGCCGGATCCGCACGGCCGTTCCCCGCCGCCGGCTCGAACCGAACCGTCGCGCCCGGGACCCGCCGCCCCAGCTCGTCCAGCACCGCCACCACCACCGGCTCGGAAAGCGGCTCGCCCGCCGGCGCCCCCTGCCCCTCGCCCGAATGCGCCGCCACCGCCACCACCACCGAGTCCGGCTCGATCCCCACCGCTCCGATCTCGCCGCTCACTCCCGACACCGTCACCGCCAGCGCTTGCGGCCCGGGCGCCGGGCCCAGCGTCCACGTCGTCCACCCGACTCCGTCCCTTCCGGCCCACACCCATACCTCCGCCGGGTTCGCCCGCCCGCCATCGGCAGACGCGTCGAAGCGAACCCGCGGCTGGTAGCTCACAACCCGACTCCCCCCAGCGTCCAGCACCCGCACCCCCACCCGCTCCCGCAGCGGCAGGCCCGCACCGCCCCGCTGGCCGCCGTTCAGCACTTTCAGCCTGTTCGCCACTTGCCGCATCCACACCACCGCCGAGTCCCGCACGCCTCCCAGCTCCGCCACCACCACCGCAAACCCGTTGGCCACCGCCGTCACCTCCCCGTCCGCGTCCACCGTGAAGACCGACCGGTCCGTGCTGGTCCACTTCACCTTCGTTCCCGCCGGCTGCTCAGGCCCCACTGACGCATGCACCCGCGCCCGCTCCCCGAAGTACGTCATCCTCACCGTGTCCGGAGTCACCAACACCCACGACGGCCCCGACGGCCCCACCGTCGGCGCCCCGTCGCCGCACGCGGCAAGGACCAGGGCCAGGAGCGCGGCGGCTGCTTCCGGCCGGGCCGGCCAACCGGGCCGAAGCGCGCGTTCGGCAGACTCCGTGGCTGGCATGTTCCGCTGTAGACTCCAGGGCTGGGGGGCATCGCTACATGACAACCATACGCCAGCCGCCAGCATACTGCCATGGTGAGTAGAACCGGCTCGGTGCGCCGGGGAACGGCTCGATGCCGAGGACCGCGGCTGACGTGGCCCGGGCCCGCCCCACCCCCCTCAGACGAACCGCACCAGCCTCACTTCCAGCGCCCGCGTCCTCTCCGCCGCACCCTTCCACTGCACCAGTATCGGGCTCTGGTAGGTGCCCCAGCCGATCTCGCCGGTGCCGTCTCCACTGCGATCCAGCACCGGCAGGCTGAACCCCCGCTTCATGCGCAGGAAGTGTGACACGGGAAACGCGACCGCCTTATTGACGACGCGCTCGACAACCGAGTCACGCAGCCCGATCCGGTCGAGCACCTGGTTCATCACCTGGACCGCGTCGAACTGCGCGAAATTGATCGCCTTGGCGGGGATGGTGCGCGGATCGCGCAGCACGTCCCGCACGTCCTTGCCGGTCTGGGCCATGAAGCGGAAGGGGTTTCGGAGCGCTTCCCGCAGGTCGTAGTTCATCAGCAACGGTTCGTATTCGTTGACCGTCAGGCCCGCGTCCTGCTCGTCTTCGGGGAGGGACACGTCGAAGCGGCCGAACGCCACCTTGTGCCGGGCCACCATCTGCTCCAGGGTGCCGATGAACCCCAGCGTGGGTTCACGCAGGTTCAGGGCGTCGATCGCGTGTGGCGACGACGGGACCGGGATCACCCTGCGCGCCACCTCCTCCTCCTTGTTGTACGCGATCACCGAGGTGCGCCGGTGCCGGGTTCCGCCCAGATGGACACCGTCGAGCTCCACGAACCAGACCGGTTCCGATCCCCCGAGCTGGTAGGAGGCGGAGTTCCGCAGTCCGGCACCGATGAAAGTCAGGTGGGAATCCGCGTTCAGCGGCTCGCTCGCCCGCTGTTCCTCGGACAGCTCGGTCCGCAGGTGCATCTTGTCGTGCACGTAGTCCGCGCCGGGCGGGAAGAGTTCGCGGAAGAGCTGCAGGTAGCCCTGGATGCCGCGGCCATCGTGCTCGAGGAGCTCCGCCAGACGTTGGTCCAGGTATCCGGCGGTGGTGTGGTTCGAGATGTAGAACGACCGGGAGTACTTCGTGAAATCGTTGCCGAACTCGTCGAGCAGCTTGCCGCGCACATCGGTAAGCTGGATGCGCGCCGCGGGCTTGATCCGCAGCGTGGCGTGGAACGGGCCCTCGCCCGACTGTGTATGCCGGTCGATGAGTATCACTTGTGGTCGTACTCCGTTTGTTTACACCACGTTATCCAGATCATAAGCCAAGGGGAAGGGCGCCCGCGATCTGCGTTTGCTCCACGATTCATCAACGGCGCATGTCACCGGGCCAGCGCCCCGTACACCAGCGCCCGCAGCTTCCCGTGGTCGTCGACAGGCCGAAAGCTCCGCAGCTGGGTGAAGTAGACGACGACCAGCCGCTCGGCGGGATCGACCCAATACGTGGTGTGATACGCGCCGCCCCAGCCGTAGTCGCCGATGGAGCCGGGTGCGCCGGCCGCACCGAGGTCGAGGCGGACCTGGAAGCCCAGGCCGAAGCCGACGCCGTTGCCCATGAGGTCGCCGATGTGGTTGGCGGTCACGAGGGCGACTGTCGACGGGGAAAGGACGCGGGCGTCCCCCAGGGAGCCTCCGTTCAGCATCATCTGGAGGAAACGAGCGTAGTCGCGGGCGGTCGAGAGAAGGCCCGCGCCGCCGGAATAGCTGACTCGGGGGCCGTCGGTGTACTCGCCCTGCGTGTTCATCCCGGGGCCGTCGGGCGACCGCGTGAGCTCGCCCTCGCCGTCGTGGCCGTAGACGGTCGCCAGCCGCCGGATCCTGTCGGGGGGCAGGTAGAAGAACGTGTCCTCCATTCCCAGGGGTTCGAAGATCCGTGTATGGAGGAACTCGTCCAGGTTCATGCCGGACACCTCCTCGACGAGCGCACCGAGGATGTCGGTGGAGTAGCCGTAGACGAAGCGCGACCCGGGCTGGGACTGGAAGGGCAGCTCGGCCATGCGGTCGACGGTCGCCCTGATCGGCTCGTCGCGGTGGGCGAAGTACCACCCGGTGATATCCGCTTCCTGCCACTGGTCGCCGCCGGGCCCGTTCCCGTAGGCGACGCCCGCGGTGTGGGTGAGGAGGTCGCGGATCGTGACGGGCCGGTTGGAGCCGACGACTTCGTAGCCGGCAGTGTCGGTCCTCGGCACGGCCACGGTGGTTCTGGCGAAGGCCGGCAGATGCTGCCCGACCCTGTCGGAGATCAGTAGCGCGCCATCCTCCTGCAGGATCATCACGGCCACGCTCACGACCGCCTTCGACTGCGAAGCGATGCGGAAGATCGCGTCCGCGCGCATGCGGTCCGCGGACTCCAGGTCGCGGTGTCCGGCCGCCCTCTCGTACACCACCGCCCCGTCCCGCAGGATCGTGACCACCGCGCCGGGAAGGCTGCCGTTCGAGGTGTAATCGTCGAGCATGGCCCCGATGCGGTCGAGGCGCCCGGGGATGAAGCCGGCGTCGGCCGGGTCGACGCGCGGGAGTTCCTGGGCGGCAGCGGCGACGGTGGCGAGATTGGCGAGGAGGAGGGCTGCGGCGAACGGCAAGGCCGGAAAGCGCGGCCTGACCCCGTCGGGGGTCGCAGGATGTCGGGTTGTGCGGTGCCGAACCGGGTCGGTCGTGCGAAGTGGAGGCAACATGCGCTTTTGGGGTGGAGGTGAGCGGGGCGGTAGGCTAGACTTGGGACTGTCCGGATGGATTGGATGGTCCGGCAACTCGCGCCGAGCCCAGGTGCCATCAATCACAATGAACCCCGAAAAGACCTGTGACAATACACGAAACGCTCGTCTCGCAGCTCCGCTCTTCGCTCAAGTACTTCCAGGCCACGGCGTCCACCTTCGAAGAGGGGGACTCCGGCTTCGCTCCGCAACCCGGGCTTTACACCGTGGCCGGTCACGTCGCCCACTCCGCCCATTCGGTCGACTGGTTCGTCGAGGGGGCCTTCGGCAAGGGCTGGAACATGGACTTCGAGGGCATGATTGCGGAGGTCCAGGGGGTGACCTCGCTGAGTGAGGCGCACGCCTGGCTGGAGCGCGCATGCGAGGCGGCGATTGCGGCGATCGAGTCGGCCACGGAAGAAGAACTGTCGGCTTCGATCCCCGACAAGCGCATCATGGGGGGAGCGCCTCGGTACGCGATCGTGAACTCCATCTCGGACCACTCGGCCCACCATCGCGGCGCGCTCACGGTGTATGCCCGGCTCATGGGCAAGACGCCGAAGATGCCCTACAGCTGATGATCTCGCTCGCCGGCAGGACCGCCATCGTAACGGGGGCGGCCCGGGGGATCGGGGCGGCGTGCGCACGAGCCTTCGCCGAGCACGGCGCCCGGGTGGTGCTCTCCGACGTGCTGGAGGAGGAGTGCGCCCAAACGGCGGGGCGGATCGCGGATGACACGGGAGAGGCGACGCTCGCTGTGTGCGCCGACGTCAGCCGCGAGGAAGACTGCGCCGCGCTGGTCGACGCGTGCGTGGACCGCTTCGGTGCCTGCGACATCCTGCTCAACAACGCGGGGATCATCGCGCCGGGCTCGATCCTGGACGGCACGGTGGAGGACTTCGACCGCGTGCTGGCCGTGAACCTGCGCGGCCCCTTCCTGCTCAGCCGGCTGGTGGCGCGGCACATGGTGGAGCGGGGCATCAAGGGGGCGATCATCAACATGTCGTCCACGAACTCGGTGGTGGCCATCCCGGACCAGCTCCCCTACGCGGTGTCGAAGGGGGGGATCGCGCAGCTTACCCGCGTGATGGCGATGGCGCTGGCCCCCCACGACATCCGCGTCAACGCGATCGGGCCGGGAACGATTCTCACCGACATGGCCAAGGTGGTGATGGCCGACGAGACGGCGCGCCGAACGATACTGTCGCGCACGCCGCTGGGCCGAACCGGGGAGCCTTCCGAGGTGGCGAGCATCGCCGTCTTCCTCGCGTCGGACTACGCGTCGTACGTGACCGGAGACACGATCTATCCCGACGGCGGCCGGCTGTCGCTCAACTACACCGTGCCGCTCAGGGACGATGGCTGACGGCGCCCGTCTGGCCGTCGACATCGGCGGCACCTTCACCGATGTTGCGCTGGAGGCGGGCGGTCGCCTCGTCACCACCAAGGTCCTCACCACCCAGGCGGCTCCGGAACGGGGCGTCCTGCAGGGCGTCCACAAGGTCCTCGAGATGGGTGCGGTGGCTCCCTCGTCGGTGCGGCTCGTCATCCACGGCACGACCCTCGCCACCAACGCGATCATCGAGCGCAAGGGCGCGCGCACCGCGCTGATCGTGACGGAGGGGCACCGCGACGCCCTCGAGATGGCCCACGAGAACCGCTTCGAGCAGTACGACATCGGGGTCGACCGTCCACCGCCTCTGGTCCCGCGCCACCTGCGCCTCCCGGTCGAGGAGCGCGTCGACCGTCGCGGCCGCGTCCTCATCCCGCTCAGCGAGGACTCCGTACGGGCCGTCCTTCCCCACCTCGACCGGCACGGCGTCGAGTCGGTCGCGATCGGCCTCATTCACGGCTACGCCAACCCCTCGCACGAGCGCCGCATCGCGGAGATCCTCGCGGCCGAGCGGACCGGTCTGGCGGTCACTCTCGCTTCGGACGTCTGCCCCGAAATCCGCGAATACGAGCGCCTCTCCACGGCGTGCGCCAATGCGTACGTGCGGCCGCTGATGGCGCGCTACCTGACGGGCCTCGCGGCCTCCCTGCGTGAGGCGGGCCTGACTTGTCCCTTCCTGCTGATGACCTCGGGCGGCGGCCTGACCACGCTCGACACCGCCGTCGCCGCCCCGATCCGGCTGGTGGAGTCCGGCCCGGCGGGCGGCGCCATCCTGGCCAGCCACCTCGCGCGGGAACTGGCGCTGGGAGACGTGCTCTCCTTCGACATGGGGGGCACCACCGCCAAGCTCTGCGTGATCGACGGCGGTGAGCCGCTCCACTCGCGCACCTTCGAGGTGGCCCGCAGCTACCGCTTCAAGCAGGGCAGCGGGCTGCCGGTACGGATCCCCGTGATCGAGATGGTGGAGATCGGGGCCGGGGGCGGGTCGATCGCGGGAGTGGACGATCTGGACCGCATCCATGTGGGGCCCGAGAGCGCGGGGTCCGAGCCGGGGCCGGCGGTGTACGGGCGGGGTGGGGAGGAGCCGACCGTCACCGATGCGGATGTGGTGCTGGGGCGCATCGATCCCGAGCTGTTCGCGGGGGGTGCGATCGGGCTGGACCGGGACCGGGCGGAGGCGGCCATCGGGAGCCGCGTGGGGACAAAGCTGGGGCTGGGTGGGGCGGTGGCCGCGCTGGGGGTCAGCGAGATGGTGGACGAGAACATGTCCAACGCCGCGCGCACGCACGCGATCGAGTGGGGGAAGGGTCTCTCCGGGCGGACGGTGGTGGCGTTCGGGGGATCGGCGCCGATCCACGCGGCGCGCGTGGCGGACAAGCTCGAGCTGGACCGTTTCCTCGTGCCGGGACACGCAGGGGTGGGCTCGGCGGTGGGGTTCCTCCTGGCGCCGATCTCGTATGAGGTCGTGCAGAGCCGCTACATGCGCCTCTCCGGGTTCGATCCGGCGCTGGTGCGTGAGGTGCTCGCCGGGATGAGGGGAGAGGCGGCGGCGGTGGTTGCGAGCGGTGCACCCGGAGCCGTGACGAGCGCGCGCGCTCATGCGTACATGCGCTACGTGGGGCAGGGTCACGAGATCGGGGTCGAGCTGCCGGATTCCGTCGTGCACGGCGGCGCTCATGCCGTCTCCGCCCTGAAGGAAGCCTTCGACCGCGCCTACGAAACCGTGTACGGGCGCACGATCCCGGGGCTCGACGTCGAGGTGCTGAGCTGGACGCTCGTGGTGTCGGCGCCCGGGGGGGATGCTTTCGCTTTGGCCCGGGGCGGGGCGGACGCCGGGACCGGCTCCGTTCGCGAGGTCCGACCCGCCGCCTTCGCCAACCTCTTCGCCAGCGCCGCCGAGGGTCACGTCAGCGCCGCCGTGCACCTGCGCCCCGAACTTCCCAGAGGCGCGGCCATCCCCGGTCCCGCCCTGATCGCCGAGGAGCAGACCACCACCGTCGTCCCGGCTGGCTGGGAAGCGCGCGTTCTCCCGGGCGGCCACCTCCTGGTCGAACGCCGCGCCCGCCAGGCCGCCCGGACCGGCGTGAGCGCCATCGAGGACCAGATCATGTGGAGCCGCCTCCTCTCGGTGGTGGAGGAACAGGCGCGCACCCTCGTCCGCACCGCCTTCTCCACCCCCGTCCGCGAAGCGGGCGATCTGTCGGCGGGCGTCTTCGACCTCAAGGGCCGCATGCTGGCCCAGGCCGTCACGGGAACGCCCGGGCACGTCAACGCGATGGCGGCCTCGGTGGGCTTCTTCCTCCGCGACCACCCTGCCCACACCCTGCGCGAAGGCGACGTTCTCGTCACCAACGACCCCTGGGAAGGCACCGGCCACCTCAACGACTTCACGGTCGTCACCCCCGCCTTCCGGAACGGCCGCCTGGTGGCGCTCTTCGCGGCCACGAGCCACATCGCCGACGTGGGCGGGCGCGGCTTCGGCGCCGACGCCAACCAGGTCTTCGAAGAAGGCATCCGCATCCCGATCGGCTACATGATTCGCGCCGGCAAGGTGGACGAGACCCTGATGCGGATGGTCCGTGCCAACGTCCGCGACCCCGACGTCGCCCAGGGGGATCTCTACTCCCTCGCGGCGTGTAACGAAACCGGCTGCGAGCGCCTCGCCGCCATGATGACCGAGTTCGGCCTCGATTCCCTCGACGGCCTGGCCGATATGATCGTCTCGGCGTCCCGGCGCGCCATGCTCGACCGAATCCGCGCGCTCCGCGCCGGCACCTACCACCACCGCATGACGATCGACGGCTACGACCGGGACCTCGAACTCGTGTGCAGCCTGACCGTCTCCCCCGACGGCATCCGCATCGACTGGGGCGGCACCTCTCCGCAGTCGCCGTACGGAATCAACGTGCCGGTCACCTATACCCGCGCCTACGCCTCGTTCGGCGTCCGGTGCGTGGTCGGGTCGGAGGTCCCCAACAACGCGGGCTCCCTGAGCGCGATCGAAGTGACCGCCCCGCCCGGCTGCCTCCTCAACGCGCCGCCGCCCGCCGCCGTCTCCGCGCGCCACTCCATCGGGCAGATGCTGCCGGACGTCGTCCTCGGCTGCCTCGGCCAGGCCATGCCGCCCGGTTCGGTCCCCGCCGAGGGTTCGTCCTGCCTCTGGAACCCGGTCATCATGGGCGGTCCGGGGCTGGCCGGCTCGTACGGCTACGGCGACGCGGAGCCGTTCGTCGTCAATCCGTTCCACACCGGTGGCACCGGCGCGCGCCCGGGCAAGGACGGACTCTCCGCGACCTCTTTCCCGTCGGGCGTGCGCTCGACGCCGATCGAGATCACCGAGACCGTCGCGCCGCTCATCTTCTGGCGGAAGGAGTACATCCCGGATTCGGGCGGCCCGGGCGAGTACCGGGGCGGTCTGGGCCAGGTCATGGAGATTTCGCATGCGGAGGGGGCCGCCTTCGCGGTCTCCAAGATGTTCGAGCGGGTCCGCAACGCCGCGCGGGGCAGGGACGGGGGCGGGGCAGGCGCTCCCGGGCGGGTCCACATCCCTGGCGCGGGGGAGTTGCGCGTGAAGGGCCGGGAGGTGGTGCCGCCAGAACGCCGGATCGTGATGGCGACGCCGGGGGGCGGGGGGCTGGGGAATCCGCGCCGCCGCGACCGGGAGAAGGTGCGCGAGGACGTCCTCGATGGGTATGTTACCGCGGAAGCAGCAGTTCGGGAGTACGGCATTCAGGAGGAAGAGTCGTGAAGAGATGGTGGACTACAATCGCACCCACGGCGCTGGTGCTCGCGACGTTGGCCGCGTGCGACGACGAAGCCGCGACCGGCGCCCCCGTCAACGACCCCGTCCGCACGATCGGCGGTGCGCGCCCCGCCACGCTGATGCTCCCAAACGACTACGAAGCCGGTACTCGCATCCCGCTGGTGATCGTCCTGCACGGCTACACCAGCAACGCGAGGTGGACCGACGGCTATTTCGGCATGTCGCAACGGATCGAGCCGGACCAGATTGCGGTGATTCTGCCCAACGGCACCCGCAACACCCGGAACCTGCCCTTCTGGAACGGTACCGACTACTGCTGTGACCTGTTCGGGAGCGGAGTCGACGATGTCGCCTACCTGAACGGTCTGGTCGAAGACGCGTCGGAACACATGGCGGTTGACGGCGTCTACCTGATCGGCCTCTCCAACGGCGGCTTCATGTCCTACCGCATGGCGTGCGAATCGATGCCCGGCCTCCGGGCGATCGCGGCCGTCGCCGGCGCCACCTTCTCCGACCCCGCAAGGTGCGAGGGCGCCCGGCCGGTTTCGGTCCTGCACATCCACGGCACCGCGGACAACACCATCCGCTACGAGGGAGGCAGAAGGGGTGATGGTGGAGGCCCGGGCCATCCCGGCGCCGAAGAGACCGTGCACCGCTGGGCCGCCCGCGCGGGATGCGACATGGAGGCCGCCGAAACCATGGCCGCCATGGACCTCGTCGAGACACTGCCCGCCGAAGAGACGGACGTGACGCGCTATGACACTGGCTGCGAGCGCAGCCTGAAAGTGGAGCTCTGGACCATCGAAGGCGGTGGGCACGTTCCGGGCTTCGACCCCGACGACTTCGGCGCCCGCGTGGTGGCGTGGTTCGTCGGCGCCGGCGGTTAGCAGCCCGGCTCCCGGATTCCACCATGGCCATCAACCTGACCGCAGACGCTGTCCACGCCCTCAATCGCGCCGCCGCCGCGGCCGCGCGCGAGGGCAGCGAGGCGATCGCGCCGGGGCACATCCTGGCGGGCGCAATCTCCCAGCGCGACCCGTCCCTCATCGAGGCCCTGGACCGGCTCGCCCTCGACATCGAAGCCCTCCCCGAACATCTCCGCGACGCGCCCGAGGTGTACGGAGGGCACCTTCCCTTTACCCCGGACGCCCACGAGGTCCTGACGGCCGCGATCGAATCCGCCGGTCCCGACAACCCGACGGCCAGCGCGCACCTCCTGGTCGGAGTCGTGAAAGTCGGCGACGAGGAGTCGCGCGGTGTGTTGGAGGATTGGGGGGTGAGAGAGGACGCCCTCACGGCTGCCCTGGCCACGCCACCGGCGGACGCGCCAGCCTCGGGATCGGCCACCGCCCCGGCAGTCACGGCCCTGTTCCTCGCCCTCACCCTGGCCTGCACGGCGGACGCGGCCCCGCCAGGGTCGCCTGCCGGCGACCCCTTCGCGGCCACCCCCGCGGACGGACCGGCTCCCGAGATCGGCCCGACCCCGGACGACTACCGCCCCACCGCGGCCGGCGCCCCCTCGACCGACATCTGGCTCGGCCGCCTCGAGCGCGGCGACGACGGCGCGCTCGCCGTCAGCGGCCTCACCAACGCCACCGACCGCGACGGCTACGACAACCAGCCCTCCTTCGACCCTTCGGGCGCGGCCCTCTACTACACCTCGGCGGTGGACGCCACCCAAACGGAGATCTTCCGCTACAGCCTCGACAGCGGCGGCGCGACGGGAGCCAGCCAGCCTCCCGGTGCCGCGCAGCAGGTCACCCGCACCCCCGGCGCCAGCGAATTCTCCGCCATCGTGATCCCCGGCCAGGACGCCTTCTCCGCCATCCATGAGGAGCGCGGCGTGCAATACCTGTGGCGCTACGGCACGGACGGGACCGATCTGGGCCCCATCTTCGCCACCGTCGAACCGGTGGGCTACCACGCGTGGGCCGACGAGCGCACCGCGGCGATGTTCGTGCTGGGCGATCCGCCCACCCTGCAGGTCGGCGACGCGCTCTCCGGCGAGGTGCGCACCGTCGCCGAGAGCCCCGGCCGCTCCATCCACCGGATTCCCGGCACGGCCGCGATCTCCTTTGTGCGCAAGGTCTCGGAGGACGAATGGTGGATCGAGCGGCTCGACCCGGCGACCGGCGAGACCGAGCGGATCGCGCAGACGCTCCCCGGCCGCGAGGACTACGCGTGGACGCCCGGCGGCGAGATCCTCATGGGAGACGGCGCGGCGCTCTACGCCTGGACACAGGTTGGGAGCTGGACCGAGGTCATGGGCGTCGCCCCTGGCGACATCTCCCGGATCGCCGTCAGCCCGGACGGCGCCACAATCGCGATTGTGAGGTCCCGATGACCGACCGTCGCCGCGAATTCCGCATCCTCGCGATCTACTGCGCAGTCGGCGCGGCAGCCCTCGGCGGACTGGCCGCGACAGGTCTCGTCGTTCCTCCGACGACGTGGGCCACGGTCGGTGCCACGCTCATCGGGGCGTGGGTGGGGCTTGCCATCTACCGCCTGAGGGACGATTCCTTGATATAGCGGCGTGTGCGGCGAAACAATGTCCGTGCCGCGACCGTAACAGGTGTTAACGGTCCGCGTTGAATCAACAAACACGGGAAAGTCCATCATGATAAGCGAATTCTTCGGCTGGTATTTCGGTGCGCTCGTCGACTTCTGGGGCACCGCCCTGCGGCTCGGGCTGCCCCAGATCGTGCTTCTGGTCCTCATCTTCATGTGGCTGCGCCGAGCACGCTGTCGCAAGTGCGGCGACAAGTCAGGCGGCAAGTCCTGCTGCTGGACCTGGTCCTGCGGGTCGGGCGGGCAGGGCGGCCACCGTTGCTGCTGCGGGACGCAGTGCGGCTGCACCTGCGGCCTCTGCTGCTGCCAGGGCGGGGGCTCGTGCGACGCGGCGGCCGAAGCCGAGGCCGAAGTCGAGGTTGAGGCCGAAGTCGTAACCGAGGCCGGCGACTCCTGACTTGAGACTCCGCCGGGGTGTCCTCATTGCCTTGGCGGGCCTTGCAGCCGGGGCGCCTGCCACCGCGCTCGGCCAGAGCGCGCGCGGCCAGACCATTCGCGCCGTACGCGTCGACCGTCCCCCGGCCATCGACGCCGTGCTCGACGAGCCCTTCTGGCAGCGGATCGAGCCGATCACCGATTTCCGCCAGCGCGTCCCGGTCGACGGCGCGCCCGCGTCGGAGCGCACCGAGCTGAGAGTCGCCTTCGACGACAACAGGCTCTACTTCGCCATCGTTCTCCACGACTCGGACCCGGAGGGTATACGGCGCAGCATCCTGCACCGTGAGGGCCGTATCGACCAGGATGACAACATCCGCATCGGCCTCGACACGTACAACGACAAGCGCAACGCCTACATCTTCGAGATCAACCCCTTCGGCACCCAGGGCGACGCGCTGATCACCGACGAGTCGATGACCCTCGCGGACTGGAACTGGGAGGGCGTCTACGAGAGCGAGGGGAGGATCACCGACGAAGGGTGGGTCGTGGAGGCGGCGGTTCCGTTCACGACCATCCGCTTCCCGGACGAGGACGTCGTCGAGATGGGGATCCTCATGGAGCGCACCATCCGGCGCAAGAACGAGATGGTGTACTTCCCCCACATCGGCCAGGAGTTCCGCCAGGGCCTCACCCAGGTCTCCCAGTACGCCACCCTGACCGGGCTGGAAGGCCTGCGCCGCGGCCGCTACATGGAGCTGAAGCCGTTCGCGATCACCGGGCGCTCCGTCTCGGGCCGCCGCGGCGACGTCGATCCGGAGACGGAAACCCTCACTGACCTCGGCCTCGACTTCAAGTACTCGATCACCTCGAACCTCACGCTTGACGCGACCCTCAACCCCGACTTCGCCCAGGTGGAGGCGGACAACGTCCAGATCAACCTCACGCGCTTCAGCCTGTTCTTCCCCGAGAAACGGGAGTTCTTCCTGGAGCGCGCGGGGCTCTTCGACTTCGGCGACGCGGCGGAGACCCAGATCTTCTTCAGCCGGCGCATCGGGATCACCAACGACATCGCGGGGGGCGGTCGGCTGACGGGGCAGGCGGGCCCGGTGTCGGTGGGTGCGCTGAGCCTGTTCACCGACGACGCGCGCGACGCGGAGGGGCGAGTGGTGTCCGGCGGACTGAACTCGGTGCTGCGGCTGCGCACCGATCCCTTCCCGCGGACGACGGTGGGGGGAATCTTCACCTCGCTGGACACTGGAGACGGGCAGAACCGGGTCGTCGGCGGTGACCTGCAGGTTCGCTTCGGCGGGTCGAGCTACGTGCGAGGGTGGGTTGCTCGGTCGTCGGGGGGACTGGGGGCCGATGCCGCTGCGGCCTCCACGGCGGCCTCCATCGAAGCAGACCTCCGAAACAGCCTCCTGTCGGCCGGGGCGGGGTTCACACGCATTCCGGATGACTTCAGCCCCGCACTGGGGTTCGTGCGGCGGCGCGACATGCAGAGGCTGACCGGTTCGCTGGCGGTCTTCCCGCGCTTCGAGCGGAGCCCCTGGGCCAGGCAGTTGATCGTGGTGGGCAACGGCGAGCGCATCACCGGACTCGACGGTGTGCGGCAAACCACCGTCCTGCTGTCCCACAACATGCTGACCTTCCAGACCGGCGACCGGGCGATGCTGAACGTCCGCCGCCGCACCGAGGCCCTCCAGTCGACGGCCCGTATCCAGGGTCGCGAGCTCGCGGCAGGGGACTACGGCTTCACGCGGGCCGAATTCCGCTTCAACACCAACGACAGCCGCAAATTCTCGGGGCGCGGCGGCTTCTCCACGGGCGGATTCTGGGGCGGGAACCGGACCGAACTGTCGATCGGCGGAATGTGGAAGACCGGCCCCCACCTCACCATCGGCAGCGACTACGCCTGGAACGACATCAGCCTTCCCACCCGGGACGGCGATTTCACCACCCGCCTCGTCGGCGTCACCTTCCTCGGCGCGGTGAGCCGCTCACTCTTCGCCAACGCCCTCGTCCAGTACGACGATGTCTCGAACGTGGCGCGGGCCAACGTGCGCATCGACTGGATCCACACGCCCGGGAGCGACCTCTTCGTCGTCTTCGACACGGGCTACCTGGCGGGCGATCTGCTGGACCCACGGACCGAGCGCTGGCAGCGCAGGACGGGGGTGGTGAAGCTGACGTATCTGAAGGCGTTCTGAGGGGCGAGTTCTTTGCCCCGCTCGCTCGCTCCAGCCACGGACTGCCAGGCAGTCGGGGTGGCAAAGCCTGATATGTTAGGTTTGAGGCAAAACGCGCCTTGTGGTCGTCGGGTTCTGAACCGGATTGGTCCTCGGGTGCCACATCCGTAGCGGAAAAATGCGTCACCGCCACCTGAATCACAGCCGTCTCACCCCTGCCGCGATCGACGACATCATCGCTTGTGGGCGGTGGCGGCATTGGGCCGAGCTTCGGCAGGCGGTCCGGCGAGACCCGTTGGTACTGGACAGGATCGAGCGGGTTTGCGCCCGGTACGCAGGGGATCCGCACGCCCAGCGGTATCACTTCTGGATGCGGTATGCCAGGGAATCCCGCAAGCCTTCCTGAGTGGGAGCGGCTGCTGTCGTCGGCCGCGCGTCTCCAGCAGATTCTGCCAGGCGCCGTGCTGGTTGGAGGTACGGCGGCCGCCATCCACGCGGAGCACCGTTTCTCTCTGGATGCCGATCATGTCCTGACGGATCTCCGCATGCGCTTTGACGAGGTTCTCTTGCAACTCGAGTCTGTCGCCGGGTGGAAGACGGCTCGGGTAGCGCGGCCCGTGCAGATTCCCGGAAGCCTGGACGGGATCCAGACCGGAATACGGCAGCTCATCCGCACGGAGCCGCTCGAGACGACCACGCTCGATGTGGGCGGAGCGGCATTGACCATCCCCACCGACGCGGAGATCCTCCGCATCAACGGCGTCCTGATCCTCAAGCGCAATGCCACGAGGGACTACCTCGATTTTGTCGCGTTGGCGACCCGCATGGGGACCCGCTCGACCGGGGAGGCATTGCGGTCTTTCGACCGGCTCTATCCCCAGGAGAGCGGGGAGTCCGCCCTTCAGCAGCTCCAGGCGCAGTTGTCGAATCCGCTCCCCTACGATCTGGACGAGACCGATCTCTCCGAGTACAGGAACCTGGCGCCGCAATGGCAGGATTGGACCGAGGTCAAATCCGCCTGTGGCCGAATCGCGGTCGCTGTCTTCGACCACGTCTGCGAGGCGGCGGCCGAGGGAGACCGGGTCGTGGAGGACGTTTGACCCGTCCGCCCACGGGGCGACGAGCAGATAGCCGAAGGCGGGGCTACTGCCTACGGCTCGCCGGACAGCGACCTCGCCCAGTCCGGCACCACCGCCGGGTCGATGTCGAAGACCGTCAACCCCACCGTGAAGACGAGGGTGGCGATCACCAGGACCCCGATGAGATTGAGCAGGATACCGGTGCGCGCCATCTCCCCCACGGTGATCCGGTCGCTGCCGAAGACGATCGCGTTGGGGGGCGTGGCGACGGGCATCATGAAGGCGCAGGAGGCGGACAGGGTGGCCGGGATCATGAGCACCAGGGGATGGGTGCCGGTGACCACCGCCACCGACGCGAGGATCGGCAGGATCATCTCGGTGGTGGCGGTGTTGCTCGTGAACTCGGTCAGGAAGGTGAGCGCCAGGCAGACGATCAGGATCAGCAGGAAGACCGGGAGGTTGCCGAGGACCTCGAACTGGTTGCCGATCAGCTGGGCGAGTCCGGTTTCCTGAAAGCCGGCCGCAAGGGCGAAGCCGCCTCCGAAGAGCAGCACGATGTTCCACGGCAGGCGCGGGATGACGTCGGGCCCCATGACCCGGGTGGCGCCGCTCTCCCGGTTCCGGGCCGGGATGAAGAAGAGGATGGATGCAAGGGTGATCGCCACCGTGCCGTCGTCGATCATTCCGGGGTCGGGAAGGATGCGCGACCAGCCGGGTACGGTGAGGAAGCCGAGCTGCAGATCGACCCGGAAGACCCACAGCAGCGCCGTGGTGACGAAGACGCCCAGCACGGCTCGCTCCTCGAAGGCGACGGGGCCGAGGCGGGCGCGCTCGGCCGTGACGACCTTCTGGTCCACGTTCACGCTCTCGGGCACCCGGTGGAAGACCCGTGTGATCATCAGCCAGGCCGCGACCAGCATGATCGCGCCGATCGGGAAGGCCATGACGATCCACTGGCCGAAGGCGATCGGCGGCGCCTCCGGGAAGAGGATCTGGAAGATGCGGACGAAGGACAGGTTGGGTGGGGTGCCCACAAGGGTCGTGAGTCCGCCCACGGTGGCGCCATAGGCGATCCCGAGCATCAGTCCCACCGAGAAGTGTCGCGCCTTTTCGCGGCCCGCCTCACTCTCGATCTGCAGGATGATCGCCAGCCCGATCGGCACCATCATCACCGCGGTGGCCGTGTTCGAGATCCACATCGAGAGGAAGGCGGCCGCGATCATGAACCCCAGCACGATCCGCGCGGGCCCGCCCCCCACCGCGTGGATGATGTTCAGGGCGATGCGCCGGTGGAGGTCCCACTTCTCCATCGTGAGGGCGATCATGAACCCGCCGAGGAAGAGCACGATGGTGCTGTTGAAGTAGATCGGCGCGGTGTCGCCGCCAGACATGATGCCCAGAAGCGGGTAGAGGACCAGCGGGAGCAGCGCCGTGGCGAAGAGGGGGATCGCGTCGGTGACCCACCAGATCGCCATCAGGAGCGCCACCGCCGCCAGGCGGCTGGCGGGCACGTTCCCGGGGTCGACCGGGAAGATGAGCAGCAGGATGAATGCGGAGAGGCCGAGCCACAGACCGATGGCCCGGCCTCTCGATGATATGTGTTTTTCTACGGCCATTTCCTAGTTGTCTTCGCTTGGAGTGGGCTCTTCCTCGATCCAGGCGGAAATGATGCCCGCGAGGGAACCGATCAGGCCCAGTGAAAGGATTACAAGCCACAGCGACATGACCCGACCCGCCGTGGTAACCGTGTAGTGATCACCAACCCCCCCTGCCTCCGCCCCGAATAGCGTCGACACGGCCCACCAAAGGGCATCTTCGGTCGTCAGGATGTTGGCTTCCGGTGCCCCGCTCTCGACCCCCAGCACCACGAAGCTGGTCGTGAGCACGGAAACCACGATGAGCGCGAATACGGTGGCGGCCACGGACCGCGACCGGTCCACGTTGAAATAGGTGGCGATCCCGTGCATGCCGCGCGTGGTCGAGCGGATCACCCGGACCATCATTTGAGGACCGGGCGTGGTGCCCGGGCCGGTGGAATGGCTCATCGATGCGCCAAGGCGCTGAGCCCGCTCCGACATTGATCGAGAAATCTGGCAACCGACATGATGGGCTTTCCGTAGGACCGCGCCTTTTGCGCCTTACCGGATGCGCTGGAGACATCGGCAGCAACGAGCATATCACATGTCTTCTTCGTGACGTTCCTGACGGGTTCACAACCGTTCGCTCGCGCAATCTTCCATAGGTCGGCACGCTTCCACATTCGACCCTCTACCACGGCCTCACCAGTAAAGCAGATACGCATCCCGGGAGCCAGTTCGGCCCGCTTTGTCGGCGTTGGCTCGGGTATCCTGGTATCGACCTGAAGTTGGTCGGCGATTCTCCTGAGTATGTCGTGTTCAGTCTTGCTAACGAAGCCGTCCCTTTCGGCTGCGCCAACCATGCATTCCAAGTAGGCGTGGTGGGCCTCCCGCTGCCCCTTTTGCGAGAGCCCCCATTCCCTCGCGAGATCGTTCATCGCCGCCCATTCGGTTCGGTCGATGACCCCGTCGTCGAGGACCCAGTCCAAGGCATCGAGGTACTGGGCCATGGCCTCGTCGCCGTGCGGATAGGTCGACCTGCAAACCACCCGATGCATGGGACTCGTTCCTGCATCTGCGAGTCCTCGGCGATGGGTGCGCGCATTTGCCATAGGGTCCAGGGCATCGACCTGGACGGGCTGGGTGTCCTGTCTCTTCTCCGCTATTCGGAGTCGTCGCGCAAGTTCCGCGGTCGCGCGGGCGTCGGCCAATGCGCGATGAGCATGTGTCAGGCGAATTCCCTCGCGTTCACAGGCCACTCCCAACTTCGCCCCGGTTGCACTGAGAGTGCACCAGCCCCGGCCGAAGTTGATGAGCACTCCATGCCGCTCGAATTCGTAACGCATCATCCGGGTGTCGAACGGAAGGTTGTGCGCGATCAATACGGCTCCCCGCAGGCGTTGGGCTACCGGAGGAAGAAGCTCTCCAAAGACCGGGGCGAGTTCCACCATTCCGGCGGTGACTCCGTGAACACCGGTAGGGCCGACATCCCTTTCCGGATTGACCAGCGTGTCGAATTCGTCCTGCGTTTCCCAGGTCTCGGGATCGAGCGTGATGATCGCGATCTCGACGACCCGGTCAAACGCACCGAAGCCGGTCGTCTCGACATCAACGACGACCGGCTTCGGGCTCTTCGCAAGAATGTTGTGCAGTTCCGGCATTCTCCGTCTTTAGGGGGCCGCGGGCTTGTGGGCCGGGTCTCTACCGGTTGTTCCCCTCTTCCTTGTTTTCGTTCTGCTCGGCCGCCCGGGCCTCGCGCTCCGCGACCAACGCCGCGTACTGCTCCTCGGTCAGGTAGGTGACGTCGACCCAGGTGTGCGCCATCTCGTCAACGGTGCGGTCGCCCCATCCGACCCACTGCGTGGGATCGGGGTTGTTGGGGTTGTCCGGGGTGTTGTCGTGCCAGGCGGTGAACACGAGCGTCGTGCCCGCCGGCAACAGCGGCGCCGCGTGGTCCGCGTAGATGTAGTTGACGTGCCAGTTCCACTGGAAGTTGCTGACCTGGCTGAGGATCTCCTTGCGGCCGCTCGGGTAGATGGCCGTCATGGACATGGCTTTGCCCCGCATGTGCATGTGCGGCTGAAAGTTCTCCAGGCGGGCGGGCCACCGCAGGACATGGAAGTCCTGGGTAACGGCGATCTTGCCCGGCTGAATGTCGAGCCCGTCGCCGGTGGCGTTGAACATCCGCAGGCGGGTGCGGTTCTGCGGGACCTCGCCCTCGGGGTAGAACCAGATGCCCAGCTCCACATAGCTGTCCTCGACTTCCCTGCCGATGGCGTGCATGTGCACCTCCCACCGGATCCTGGAGCCCGGGAGCATGAGCTTGCCGGCACCGTCGGGGAAGATCTCGCCGACCTTCCCGACCGCCCACTCCATGAAGAGACCGGCGCCGCCCATGGCGCGACTGCTGGTGCTGAGCGCTGCCGTCTCCGCGGTCATCTCGTCCGGATCCTCCTGCTGCAGCAGGTAGGCCAGGGAGTGGTGCACGATTTGGCGCCCGTCGGGGTACGAGGGCCGGATTTCGATCGCCTTCACCCACCGTTCCTCGGTCAGGCCGGTCTCGACCGTGGGCCGGAACCACTTGTCCTGGGTTTTCGCTGCGAGGGTGTACGGCTCCGACTGGACCACCAGATCGGGTTCTCCGAACTGCTCCGCGAACTGCCAGGCCGCCCGGTCCGGGAACTCGGGTGGAGGCGGCATGTCGGCCTCGTCGCCGAAAGGCATGTCGCTGTCCAGCCAGGCGACCAGCGTCTCGAGTTCCTCGTCCGTGAGCGCCCGGTCGTTCTTGAACTCCTGGATGCCCACCGACCGGTCGATGTGCCACGGCGGCATCACGCGCGCCGTCACCTTCTCCCGAATCCTGGGCGCGTAGCGCTTCACCGCCTCGTAGGTCATGAGCGACATCGGCGCGATCGACCCGGGCTGGTGGCACACCTGGCAGTTTTCCTGGATGATGGGCGCTACATCGCGGGCGAAGGTGGGGTGGTCCTGGGCTCCGGCCGGCGCGGGCCAGGCAAGGGCCGCGCAGGTGATCGCGAGGCAGACGGTTGTCATCCCGCGGACGGTTTTCTCTCTCCGCATCAGTTTCCTCCTGGTCGTCAGTTGGTGACGTTTACTCGTAAAAATCCATTGGTCCAGCAGCACTGCGCGTGGCCTCCGCTGGATACTCCCGATGCATCGTTGGCGCGAACGCGGAGCACGTATTCCCCCGGCTCCGCGAAGGTGGCCGTGGTCATCATCATGCCCCCGGAGACGGGTACCTCGCCCGCGGCTTCGCTGAAGGTGACTTCTCCCGGACCCTGGTGCTTGAACCACCTCAGGGCCACCTGGGGTTCGTCCTCCCCCCTCACGAAGGCGCCCCGCCCGTCGTCACGCGCCCACACCGCGACGGCGACGGGCGTTCCCGCGCTCGCCTCGATCGGGTCGCTCCAGATCCCGGCCGGTCCGGCACCCTCCGCTCCCCCCTCCGCGAAGGCGAGGACCGGCGGCGTGTTGCCGGCTCCCACCTCCCCCTCGAGCGCGTCGATCTGCCAGTCGATATGGAGGGTTCCCGGGATCGAGTAGCGTTCCCCCCGGAAGTCGATCGTCCACACGACCGCCTGGTCTCCGAAGTCCGCCGGGACGGTCACGGTGAACACGCCCCAGTGACGGCGCGGGTGGAATTGCGTGGGCTGGCGGCCGTCGAAGGCCGCGGGCTGGATGTGGTTGCCGGGCCCGGCCGGGACATTGACGATCTCTCCGAAGTTCCGGTTGTAGTAGCCGAACGAGAGACTGAAGGTGCCGTCGGCGTTCTGGTACCAGCCCTCGTAGGCGGGCGTGACCGACAGGCCGGTCGCGGTCCTGATGCCGAGCGGAACCTGGGCGGTGGCCCGGTGCGGGAGCGCGAAACCGACGCACAGGACGACTGTGCCGCAGGCGATGAAGCGTTTGGTCGACATTGAATTCCGTGTCAGGGGCGAGCTTCTTTCCTGAAGATATATTATGGTGCGCGGCGTTTTCGTGCAAAGTGGGGGGAGGGGCGGCGCCTGTGAGCGGCGAGGCTCCGCTCCGGCCCAGGCGCGTCCTGTTGCGTCCGCGTGCTGCGAACCGCCTGCCGGTTAGCGCGCCTCCAGGGCATGGAGCCGGACCTCGTCAACACCTTCGTCATTGGTACCCTTGACCAGTGCCGTGTTCGTACCGAACGCCAGTACGCGCAGTCCTCGGGGGATCTCGAGACGGCCGAGCAACTCGCCCGCGGGGCTGAACACGAGCCATTCGGGGCCCCGCACCGGGTAGCCGCGCTGCACCGACCAGCGCTGGACGTAGATCCGCCCGTCGCTACCGGCGACCAGTGCGGAGGCGGCGGGGAATCGCTCGAGGCCAGCCCAATCGGGGAGCCCGGCCGGGACGGTACGGTCTTCTGCGTCCCACTCGATTCGGAGGAGGACTTCACCCGAGCGGTCCAGGGCGAGCAGCTCGGGCCTTTCCGAAGGCACGACCCAGATCGTGTCACCGCTCACCGCGACCGTGAAGCTGGCGGCGTGAGAGAACGGCAGGGGACTGAGCGTGCGCGGTCTCCCGCGATCTCGAAGGACGCCGGTCGTGAAGAGGACTTGCTGCGAGGCCCGGTCGCCCGGCACCTCCGAAGCCGATGGCGCCCGGACGATTCGGAAGGGAGTCGAGATTACGGAATCGACCCAGGGCACCTCCTCGAACGCGCCGGCAAAGAGGAGGGAACCGTCCCGAAAGACACCGCGCCACACACCGTCGATCCCCGGGATCCGGACTGGCGGTCCCGTGAAGCGGCCACCGTGGTCCATTCGCAGCATTTCGAAGGGCCCGCGCCGTCCCCGGCCACGGTCAAACTCGAGAACGAAGTCGCCGAGCAAAGCCTGCGTGCCGAAGCGATAGGACTTTCCGCCCTCGAGCCAGGAATACCCCCATCCCTGGCTCATCGCCGGGATTCGGTCGTGGCGGACGCCGTCGGGGTCATTGGCATCCCTGACGTCCTGCAGCGCGGAGTCGGTGACGATTACCCGCGTCTGCCCGGCCGAACCGGCCAGCAGCAGAGCAACATTCCCACCGGCGAGCAACGTGCCGGCGCTGACGTACCTCTGGACGAGCCGGCCGTCTCGCGTCTCGGCGGTGTCCGGAACCACGGACCCAACTGCGGACTCCGCCAGGGTCAACCAGGGAGCCCGGGCAATGTCGGCTTCGGACCAGCGACGAACCACCCGAGCATCCGGTGGCCCTTCCCAGCCGAGAAGGTGCGGGGGCCCGGTCCCGGGCGCGGGGACGGACGGCGCATCCGCAGTCCCGCTCTGACAAGCGACGAGAACCGAAGACGGAAAAAGTGCGACGAGCGCGAACCTGCATCTCCAGGGTCGCGTGCGCCCCTGCGGCAGGGAGAACCGCCGCCGCCTGCTCACTTCGCCACCAGCTCGATTGCCACAATCTCCACCACGGGCAGGCCGGCCTCCGTCTCCTTGTAGACGTATCCCTCCATTGTGCCGGGAAAATGGCCCCAGGGCATGAAGGTCTGGAGTTCCCAGTCGGCCGGGTAGGCATCCGAAGCCAACAGTTCGCCGGACCGGAGGTCGAGCATCTCCAGGCGCACCGTGACCAGTCCGCTACGGCGTTCCTCCGGCGTAATTCGTGCCGGATCCCTTGCCCGGTCGCGGCCCTGGGGCGTGAGCTCCGCGAAGCCCACATAGAGCAGGCCCGCGTCGTCATCGGCGTGCAGGAAAGGCGTCGCGCCCGACACGTTGCCGTTGGCCTCGAACATCTCGTAACCGGGGACTCGGCGTCGAATCGTCCGCCGGAGTTCTCCGTCGAGTGTCCACTCCTCGGCCACCCAACCCTCCCAATCTTCGGTCAGGGGCTGGGTGGCGGCAGCCCAGAAGGTAATGCCGCCGTCGTACGAAATGTGCTTTTCGGGTGGCTGGTACTCATCCCACTCGATCCCTGGGTCCACGGGCCCGAATGAATGCAGGTGCGTACCGTCCGGGTGCACGATTCGAAAGAAGTTCTCCCCGTCGGAATCGCGGCCGCTGCCGGTAAGCACCGTGCCGTCGTAAAGGACGGCCGCCATCGGCTCCCGATTCAGCAACCGCGTAGCCGGTGCCGGATACCGGCGGCGAAACTCCTGGTCCGCGGAAAAGACCGACCAGGATCCGGGTGCCCACACGTGCAGCTGGTCGTGCCCGTCCAGGTATATCGCAAGTATGGTTCCGGTACCGGGAAATTCCCCGGGCCCCTGTCCGGTTCCCCCGAGATGGGTCAGGAACGCCCCGTCCGGGCCCCACACGCTGATGTTCGTCAGGAAGCCGGGTGCGTTGGCCGAGTAATAGCGCCCCCTCCCGTCGCGCACGACGCTTCTTCCGGGGTCCGGCCTCGACCCGTCCGCAACAGCCTCCAGGCGCACGCCAGTCGGGCGGAATACGATGCGGCAGGGTGCTTCGCGGGCATCGACGAGGATCTCGTTGCCGACGGGGAACGATCGCGGTGTGGAGCGAGGGCAGGGATTCGGCTGCGCTTGTGCGGTGGCTCCGCGAGGTACGGTGGCCACCAGCAGCGCGAACAGCGCGAGCGGCATGGAGAGCCGAAGATGCGCATGCCTACATGACCGGTGGTGCGGGACCCGCGTGGCGGAAGACGTCATGAATGTCAAGAGATCATTACAGAATGTCATATTTGCTTTACTTTACTTTGACCACTCATTGTCGGGACCATGCCCGTCGTCGCTCTTCGCCCGAACAGACCAGCGACTCGTCAGCGGGCGCCAACGGCTCCCTCGACACTGTATCCTGTACCCCCCTACCGCACCAGATGCAGCTCCGTTTGCCGCCTCAGCATCCAGCGAATCTCCCCGTCCAGGGTCACCTCCGCCTCCTCCTCCTGGGCCATGCGCACCGGCTGGCCGTCCCACTCGGGCACCGGCGTGGTGACCTGCAGCTCGGTGGAGAACCACATGCCGGGGATCACGAAGGGGTCGCCGCGTCCGGGTATTCCCGTCTGGTTGTCCCACCGGCCGATAAGGGGCCCGGCACCGTGGCCGTGGTCGCCGATCGGGTGGGTGTACATGGTCCCGTCCAGGCCCTCGGCGCGCATCTTCTCCAGCACCGATGCGAGGATCTCGTTGCCGGTGCGGCCGACCTTCGTCTCCTCGAGGAGGATGTCCTGGAGGCGGTTCGAGTTGGCGAGCGCCTTGCGCAGCCCCTCGGGCGCGTCCATCTCGCCCTCGCGCAGGACGTACGCCATGTGCTGCGTGTCGGTCGTGAGACCGAGCGCGACGATCCCGAAGTCGCAGTGGAGCATGTCGCCCCGCTGGATCACCGGCGCGACCGACTCCGTCATCTCCACGCCCCGGCGCTGCACCGACACCGAGGGCTGGAACCACGAGCCCAGCCCCAGGTCGTGGACGCGCTGGCGCATCCACCACACCACGTCGGCGGTGGTGGTCTGCCCGGGAACGATCACGACGTCCGAGAAGGCCGTCGCTATGATCTCGTGCACGATCGTCTGCATCTTGCGGTAGACGGGGGTCATGGCGGGCACGCGCATCGCCAGGTAGTCGATCGCGAGAAGCGGCTCCCGCACGACACGCTCCGTCAGCTCCGGGCCGAGCGCCTCCTGCATCTGCTCCCACTCGCCCGCGCTGAGGCCGTCGGCGAAGTTGTGTTCGTGCGAGATGTTGACCGCGATCCGCTCCGGGTCGCGCTCGCGCACCATGCTGGCGAAGAGGTCCCACTGGTCCTTGCCCCAGAGCTCGGCCGCGCGGCCGTCCGGGGCGGTCGCGGTGGCCCGCACGGCCTCGTAGACGCCCCCTTGCGAGGTGCCGCCCAGCGCGAGCCGCTCCACCCCCTCACTCGGGCCGAGGTCGTGGAAGATGTAGATCGTACGCCGCCGCGCGGCGAAGGTGGTCGGCGACACGAGCGCGGGGAAGACGGGGTCTTCGTTGTATTCGCGCATGGTGACGACCCACATGTCCACGCCGTGCTTTCGCATCAGCATGGGGAGGTTCTTCTCCAGCCGTTCCTCCAGCCAGGCCTGCTGCGTGCGGGCCTGCTCGCGCAGAGTGCCGAAGGGGCGCTCCGGGTGGTAGTCGCGCGCCTGGGCGTGGAGGGCGGGGGTGGGAAGGGCGAGGATCGCGGCCGCGGCGAGGGCGAGGATCGCGGCTGTGGTGGGGGACGCGCGACGATGAAGCCGGTCCGCGCGGAGGGGAAGCCGTGTGTGGGTGAGGGTCGTCATGAGGCGTTGCCGGGTTGTGTGGTGGTCGAAGCCGGGCTGGTGGCCGCCGAGCGCAGCAGATTGAGGACTTCGGCGACGATCGCCTTCCCCTTGTCGCGTGCGTAGAAGCGGCGGGTCTGCGCGTAGCGGGGCCCGGGTTCCATCTTCATCCCATCTGTCATCACCCATTCCTGGAGCTCGCTGGGCCTGGGGCCCCACCAGGGGTCCTCCGCCATGGTGCTGGCGGGGAGTCGCACTCGCTGGTACACGCCGCGCCAGAGTTCTTCGTTCTTTTGGACGGTGTCGAGGTATTCGGTGAAGGTGAGGGCGGAGTCGAATCGGTCGCGCATGGGTTGGGTGGTCTCGTCGTAGGCTGGGGTGGTGATAACTGGGGTGATAACGGGCGCTTGGTGGTCACTGCGTGGGGTCGACGCGGGGCGGCTTTTTGCGCCGGGGCCTGATCCCCGTCCGCAGCAGGCCTTCCTGCGCCGCCGACGCCACAAGTTCTCCCTCGCGGGTATGGAAAGTTCCCCTCCCGAACCCGCGGGCGCCATGGGCGACCGGACTCTGGATCCGGTAGAGGAGCCACTGGTCTGCGCGGAACGGGCGGTGGAACCACAGCGAATGGTCCAGCGACGCCGCCATCAGATCCGGGTCGCGCACCGTGCGGCCGTGCGGCTGCAGCGCCGTCGACAGGATCCCGTAGTCGGACGCATAGGCGAGGGCGGCCTGGTGGTGAGCGGGGTCGTCGCCCAGCGGCTCGACCGACCTGAGCCAGATGTGGCGGACCGCGGGGCGGCGGGTGCGATCGAAGGGGACGTAGCGCTCGACTGGCCGGAATTCGAGAGGGCGGTCCTGGGTCAGGACGGTCCGCAGATCCTCCGGGATCCTGTCCGCCTGGTCCCGCAGGATTTCGAGCTCGGAGGGCAGGCCTTCCGGGGGTGCCACCGGGGGCATGGCGGACTGGTGCGTCAGGCCCGGCTCGGTGCGGTGAAAGGACGCCGACAGGGTGAAGATCGCGCGGCCGTGCTGAATCGCGGTCACCCGCCGGGTCGTGAAGCTCCTCCCGTCCCGCGTCCGGTCGACGAAGTAGACCACGGGGATGCTCAGGTCCCCTTCCAGGATGAAGTAGCCGTGCAGCGAGTGCGCCTCCCGGTCTTCGTCCGGGATCGTGCGGCGGGCCGCCACCAGCGCCTGTGCCAGCACCTGTCCGCCGAAGATCCGCCCCGAGCCGATGTCGCGGTTCTCCCCCCGGTAGATGTTCCGCTCGATCGGTTCGAGGTCGAGCAGGGCGATGAGGGATTCGGTGGGGTCGGGCATGGGCGGGGGGGTTGTCATCAGTGGACGGAGTGACCGCTCATTCAAAGCTAACGGGGCCGCGTTACCTTTCGAACACGCGCAGCGCGCCGGTAGCTTGCCGAAGGACTGGACGCTAACGACTCGAGAGGGGGAGACACCGGTGGCCGACCTGACATCGCTTGAGCAACTGGACCGGCCGTCCTACCCGGCGGCCGAGGCGGGCCGGCTGGTCGGGCTTACGGCTACGAGAGTGCGCCGATGGTTGAGCGGGTACGGATATACGTACGGCGATACTGTGCGCCACCAGCCGCCGGTGCTGCAACGCAGAGGGGCCGCGGGCTCGTACGCGTCCTTCCTGGATCTGGTGGACCTTCTCTTCGTAAAGCGGTTTTTGGACTATGGGATCTCACTCCAAAGAGTCCGCCTCGCGCTCGATGAAGCCCACCGGATCCTGGGGACGAGACATTTCGCGAGGCAGACGTTCTTCACTGACGGTGGCAACATCTACTTGGAGGTCCGCGAAAAGGGAGACGCAATCCTTGAACTCATTTCTGGCGGCCAGTGGGTGATCCCCTCGGTTATTCGGAAGCTGGCCGAGGAGATCGAATTTGAATCCCCGGAGGGTCTGGCGCGGCGGTGGTATCCGCTCGGTAGAGGAAAGCCCGTGGTCCTCGATCCACTAGTTTCGTTCGGTGCGCCTTCGATTGCGGGACGCGGAGTCAAGACCGCCAACATTCACGATCTGTTCATCGCAGAGAAGCGGGACGTGGGAGCAGTTCGCGCCTGGTGGGATCTGACTGATGTAGAAATCGAAGCGGCGGTGGAGTTCGAGGTCGCTTTGGCAGCATGAAGTTCTTCGTCGACAACAATCTCAGCCGGGGACTGGCGAGAGGGATGAAAGCATTCGGCGAGGATGTCAGCGACACCGAATGGTTGGCCCATATCGGTTCGAGGGGGTGGTGCCTGGTGACACGCGACGACCGGATCCGTTATCGGCCTGCCGAGTGGGCGGCGCTCAGGGAACACGGAGTCGGAGCTTTCTTCATGGGCGGGAAGAACCTCAGCGCGTGCCAACTGGTTCAGCAGCTCGTACGCAACTGGCCTCGTATGAAGAAGCTGGCCGACAAGACCAACGTACCCTTCGCGTTTCGTGTCCCACCGTCAGGTAAGAATGTCAAGCCGGTGCAAATCAAATGACTCGACGAGCGCCGTTAGACCCATGACCCATCCAACACGAACAAACAACGCGATCCGATTGATCGCATGGCCGATCCTCGCGATTGCGGCCATGGCGGTGACGCCCGGCGATCTCCCCTCGCCCGGTTCCGCCCCCGCCGTCGACGTCGTCGAACTCACCGCCGTCCAGGTCCACGAGGATCTCCTCGCGTCCAGGTACACCGTCACGGAACTCACCCAGGCCTTCCTGGACCGGATCGCGCGGTACGAGGACCACTACAACGCCTTCATCTCCATGAACCCGGAGGTGCTGCAAATCGCGGCGGCACTTGATGCAGAACTCGGCACAACCGGGCCCCGCGGGCCGCTCCACGGCGTTCCGGTCGTCATCAAGGACAACCTCGACTACGGGGGGATGGTCACGACGGCCGGGTTCGATGGCTTCAGCGCCGCGACGGGTGGCGTGGACATGGTCCCCGGGGACGATGCGGTGGCGGTGGAACGGCTCAGGGAGGCGGGCGCGATCATCCTTGGCAAGACCAACATGCCGGACTTCGCGGGGCACGGTACCCGCACCCGCAGCAGTGTCGCCGGGGAGACGCTCAATCCGTACGCGGTGGACCGGGTGCCCGGGGGTTCGAGCGGGGGGACCGCAACGGCGGTGAACGCGAGCTTCGCCATCCTGGGGCTCGGCACCGAGACCGGCGGGTCGATTCAGAACCCGGCGGCCGCGCAGGCGCTGGTCGGGGTCAAGCCCACATTCGGCCTCGTTCCCCTCGAAGGGGTCGTCCCCATGGATGCGACCTACCGCGATGTCGTGGGCCCGCTCGCGCGGACCGTTCGCGACGCGGCACTGACCCTGGATGTGATCGCGGGCCCGAGCCCGGAGGACTTTGCCTCCTATGCCGGGGCGGAGCACATCCCCGAGGAGGGCTTCGCCGCGGGGCTCGCCACCACGGCGCTGGCGGGGAAGCGTTTCGGCCTCGTCGGCCCGGGGTGGCGCACCTCATTCCTGCCCCTCGCCCCGGAGACCGCGGCGCTCTACGCGGAGGCGGTGCAGGCACTGGTGGCCGAAGGTGCGGAGGTTGCGGAGGATCCCTTCGCCAACAGCGGGTGGGTCGAGCTGTACGCGGAGAGTCCAGGGTCGCCTGCGGGGAGCCACGACATGGCGGTGTACATGCAGGGCCTGGGCCCCTCCTCCGCCTTCCGGAGCGTCGAGGAGTGGGAAGCGCTCGCGGGGCGGGACTTCCGGGGTGGCCGCCGCCGGGCCCCGGTCGCGCCGACGGCAACCGAGGCGGGCGACGCCTTCCAGGCCTGGCGCAAGGAGATGCGGGCGCTCTTCCGCGCCGTCATGGAGGAGCACCAGCTCGACGGGCTCTTCTTCCCGCAGGCGGGCGAACCGATTCGTCCCCTGGTCGAGGACCCGGAGCGCCCTCAGTACCGCCCCAACAACCACGCTGAATTGCCGAGCAACATCATCAACGACATCGGCCTGCCGACCGTCACGGTCCCCTTCGCCTACTACGAGGACGGCACGCCCTTCGTGCTGGCTTTGATCGGCGATCTCTGGACCGACGCGGAGCTGCTGTCGTACGCGTACGACCTTGAGCAGGCGACTCTGGCAAGGATCGCACCGAGCCTCACGGAAGGACCGGGATAGGCGGACCGATCGGGTCGTGGGGCAGCGCCCGCAGGCCCGAAAGCGGCTTCGGTGAGCTGGTCCTTGCCCGTCGGCCCCCTCGCCCGCCGCGGCTTGCGCTGAGTCGCGGCTTTTTCCAGTCTCTCCGGCGTACCATCACGCGGCCGCTCCGCACTCGCTCCGAGAGATGACGGGGCGGTTCCAGGACCCTTTTTCGCCGGAACCACATCCGGGTGAGGCAGCGAGATGTCCCGTTCACACACCGCACCGCGATCCATTCCAGTGACGGCCGCCGTCGTCGCCATCGTCCTTGCCGCCGTAGTCTCCCCGCCCGGCGCCGCGGCCCAGGAGGCACTTCCCACGATTGCCGCCAGGACCGATGGCGCGACCGCCATGGAGGGATTCTTCAACCTCTACTGGGACGATGACGAAGGCTCCCTGTACTGGGAACTCGACCTGTCCATGGGCGAATTCCTCTACCAGATCTCGATGGGTTCGGGACTTGGATCCAACCCGGTGGGCATCGACCGCGGCCAGCTGCGCGGCACGCACGTCCTGGAAGCCGTGCGGGTGGGGCCGCGTGTCCTGCTCATGGAACCCAACTACCAGTTCCAGGCGCAGAGCGACAACGCCACCGAGGTCCAGGCGGTGCGCGACGCGTTCGCGCCGTCCGTCTACTGGGGCTTCGACATCGTCGCCCAAACGGGGGACCGCGTGCTGGTTGACGCCACCCCGTTCTTCATCCGCGACGCGCGCAACGTGGTCGGGCAGATCGCGCAGCGGGGCGAGGGCAACTTCCAGCTCAGCGCGTCCCGTTCCGCCATGCACCTGCCCGCGACTCGGTCGCTTCCGGAGAACACGGAGGTCGAAGCGCTGCTGACCTTCACCAGCTCCGATCCCGGGGGCCTCGTCAGGGGCGTTGCCGTGAACCCCGAGGCGGTGACGCTGCGCCAGCACCATTCGTTCATCAGGCTGCCCGACGACGGGTACCGACCGCGTATGGCCGACCCGCGCATCGGGGTCAACGGCCCGACCATCTTCGACTACGCCACCTCCATCGACGAAGACCTCCGCGTCCGCCTCGCCGCCAGGCACCGTCTGCAGAAACGTGACCCCGGACCGGGCCCGTCCGAGCCGGTCGAGCCGATCGTCTACTACGTCGATCCGGGCACCCCCGAGCCCATCCGCAGCGCTCTGATCGAAGGCGCCTCGTGGTGGGCCGATGCGTTCGAGGCCGCCGGATTCGTAAACGGCTACCGGGTCGAAATCCTCCCCGAAGGAGTGGATCCGCAGGACATCCGCTACAACATGATCCACTGGACGCATCGCCGGACCCGCGGATACTCGTACGGGAACACGGTGACCGACCCCCGCACCGGCGAGATCATCCGGGGCGTGGTCAACCTGGGGAGCCTGCGGCTGCGGCAGGACTACCTGCTCGGGAAGGGGATGGTCGCGCCCTTCGCCGGGACCGTGGGTGGCGGTGCGGATGGCGGCGGGTCGTCCGGGGGCTACGAGGCCGCCTTCGAGCAGTCCTGGTCGTGCGAACTCGCGCTCGCCCCCGGTTTCGAGTACCTCGCCGAGGTCGCGCAGAGCGCGGATGCGGTCGAGATGGCCCTCGCCCGGGTACGCCAGCTGTCCGCCCACGAGGTCGGCCACACGCTCGGCTTCCCGCACAACTACATCGCGAGCACCTACGGCCGCGAGAGCGTGATGGATTATCCGGCGCCGTACGTTGAAATAGATGGGGCTGGCCGGCTCGACCTGTCGAACGCCTACGTGCAGAGGATCGGGGAGTACGACAGGCTCTCGGTGAACTGGCTCTACCGGGAATTCCCCGCCGGCACCGACGAGGCCGCCGCCCTTGGGAACATCGTCGCCCAGGGCATGCGCGACGGCCTCCTCTTCATGGCCCACACCAACAACAACTTCATCGGTGCGGGGCACCCCTACGCGAGCGTCTGGGACAACGGCGCCAACCTGGTGGACCACCTCAAGCACGAGATCCGGGTGCGCAACATCGGACTCCAGGGTTTCGGCGAGGACCTGATCCGCACCGGCCGGCCGCTCTCCGACCTCGAGTTCGTGCTCCTGCCGCTCTACATGCACCACCGCTTCCAGCTGCGTTCGGCCGCCCAGAGCCTCGGCGGGGCGGACTACCGCTATACCGTGAAGGGGGACGGCCAGACCCCGGTGGAGATCGTCCCGGGCGAGGAGCAGCGGGACGCGCTCGAGACAATCCTGTCGGCTCTCTCCGTGGACTTCCTGGCGCTTCCGGAGGAGGTGGCACTCATGATCCCGCCCCCTGCCTTCCGGCACGACGAAGGGGAGGTCTTCGCGGGCCACACGGAGCTGCTCTTCGACCCATTGGGCGCGGCCGAGGCCGCTGCCGCCTTCACGGTGGGCGAGATCCTGCACCCGCAGCGGATGGCGCGTCTGGTCGTGTACGGAAGCATGGGGGACTTCCCCGGCCTCGAGGAGGTGGTGGACCGCTTGCTGGAGGTGACCTGGAGCGCGGCGGCGGAGACCGGCGAGTACCGCTTGAAGGTGCAGCACGCCATCCAGCGCGCGGTGGTGGACCGGATGATGCCGCAGGCCGGCAGCGCGGGCACCATGACGGAGGTGCGCGCCGTCCTGTCGGACAGGCTCCACGACCTCGCCGGCCGGATCGAGGCCATGGTAAATCCCGCACCGCACCAGCGGCTGGTGGCGGCCGACATCAGGCGGTGGCAGGCCAGGATCGAGAACACCACGCCGGGACCGTCGCTCACACTCCCCGCCGGGGACCCGATCGGCGGGCAGCCGGGCCGGGGAGGAGGCCGCGGCCGAGGCTAACCGCCAAGGGGGGCGCGGGCCCGCGCCCGCCCCCCCCACGCCAGCGGCTGGAAGCTGCTGAACTACGACGAACTCTGACGGGCGCGCCGCGGCTGTGCGTTCGCGTTCTCCTGAAACCGATAGCCGAATCCCCTCACGGTTTCGATCCAGTCGCCCGCGACTCCCATCTTTCCGCGCAGTCGGCGGACGTGCATGTCGACCGTTCGCGTGCGGAGACGGTTGGCCGAGGACGAGTCGATCTCCCATGCCTCGGTGAGGAGCTGGCGACGGGTCTGGGCGCGGCCCCGCCTCTCCATGAGGGTGCGCAGGAGCCGGAACTCCGTGGGTGTGAGGTTGAGTTCCTCGCCGTCCAGGGTCACGATGTGGGCCGACACATCAACCCGGAGCGAACCCACGCGCAGGATCCGTCCGCCTCCGGCGACCGGCTTGAGTTCGCCGTGGGCGCGCCTGAGGATCGCATCGACCCGCAGCACGAGTTCCCGGGGGCTGAACGGCTTCGTCAGGTAGTCGTCGGCGCCGAGTTCCAACCCGGCGATCCGGTCCTGCTGCTCGCGTTTGGCAGTCAGCACCAGCACGGGCAGCGCCAGCGTCGCGGGGTCGGAGCGAATCGCCTGGAGCACCTCATCCCCGGATACCTCGGGCAGCATCCGGTCGAGGACCAGGAGATCCGGCTTTTCCCTGCGGATCGCATCGAGCGCCGCGGTGCCGCTGGCAACGGTCTCTACCCGATACCCCTCACGAGTGAGCTGGAAGGCTACCAGGGCGGCGATTTCGGCCTCGTCCTCGACGACGAGGATCCGGGCCGCCCTCCTCGGCTTGTCGCTGCTCATCACTCTGACCCCTCCCTGCTCGCTGCAAGGCGCCGGTAGTGTCCCATCAGTTCGTCGAAGATGCGCGTCCAGCTTCTGGCTTCCGCGGCCTGCCTCGCCTTGAGCCCCATTGTGCGCCGCAACTCCCGGGATTCCGCGAGCTCGCGCACCCGTCGCAGAAACCGGTCGTCGTCCGCCACGAAGCCGGTGACACCGTCGTCCACGAGTTCCTGCGGCCCGCCCCGGTTCGTCACAACCACGGGCAGTCCGGACGCCATGGCTTCCATCACGACCTGGCCGAAGGTGTCGTGTTTGCTCGGAAAGACGAAGAAGTCGCACCGGCGGTAGGCTGCCGCGAGCGCTTCGCCGGCCAGCTTGCCGGTGAACTCCGCACGGTGGCCAAGGTCGGCCTCCAGTCCCTCGCGGTGCGGGCCGTCCCCAACCACCAGGAGCCGCGCTTCGGGAACCGCGTCGAGGATCTCGATGAAGCGGTCGAGGCCCTTGTCGCCGCGGTGAAGCCTTCCCGAATAGAGGATCAGGGGTCCGGCGTCCACGGCGCGAGCGTCCCCATCCCCGGCCTCGCTGGCTGCGGACACTTCGTCGCCGGCCGGCCGGAAGAGCTCCGTATCCACGCCTCGCCCCAGTATGGCGAGCGGCGCGTCCAACCGGGGCCCGATGGCATCGAGCGTCCGGCGGGTGGGCACCAGAACGGCCGCGATTCCGTTGCGTCTGGAGTAGAACCGGCGCATCATCCACCACCCGATCGCTTCCGTGGCGGAAACGGTGGCGGCCTTCACCGCCTCCATGGAGCCGAGCACCTCGGCCGCCCGCTTGCCGGCGTATTCGGCGATGCTGGTAGTGTACATGGCCACCACCGGCACACCCAGGCGTCGGGCGACCCACACGCCCTGCATCCCCATCGTGCCCGGTGCGATCACGTTGATGACGTCGTAGCAGCGGGCCGTGGCCGTGCGCAGGATGCGCGGGTCGGGCACGACGTGGCGCAGGTCCTGCGGGATGGTCGGGTCGACCCGGACCGGCACGCGGGGCCGCCACCCGAAGAGGTGGACCGAGCCGTCCTCGTCGATCCGGTCGTCATCGGCGTAGCTGTGCAGATCCATCGCCAGGCCGCGTTGCTTGCAGTAGCGGATGTTGTACGAGAGGAAGTTGCTTACGCCACTGAAATGGCGGTTGCCTGAGCCGGGGCGTCCGACTTCGGAGAACACACCGACACGTAGAGTCTCAGGCAAACCAGGCGAAGTGGCCGACGGCCCACGTGATCGTCGCCAGGCCCCAGCCGAAGACTACATCGCCAGGGTAGTGGATGCCCAGGTAGCACCGGGAGACTCCGACGGCTACGGCCAGACAGAGAACCAGCGCGGCGACGCCCGGGGAGATCACCCCGGCGAGGGGGAGGGCGACGGCCAGTGCCGCCGTGGCATGCCCGGATGGGAACGAAAACCGGTCCGGTGCCTGAATGATCGACCGGACCCCCACCGGGAGACGGGGACGGGGACGGATGGCCAGGCGCTTGACGATCTGCACCATGCCGTGGGAAAGGGTCAGAACCACCAGCGCTTCGAGGCCGGCGCGCGCGGCACCCGGCAAGGCTCCTGAGGCCAGGACGAGCGCGATGGCGATGATCACGGGAGGCTCCGCCAACACGGTCACGGTGCGCATCAGGCGATCGATCCACGGACGTCGATGCGACAGGAGAGCCAGAAAGAGCCGCTCATCGACTCCACCCAGCCGAACGTTCCAGCTAGCCACTACGGATTCTCCCGGTATGGTCCAAACGGGTGACAATGCTAAGCAATATGGTGGAACCTTGGCAACATTGGCGCGTCAGCGACGCAACCAACGTGCAACGCCCTGCTGCTCGGTCGTGCCGTCGAAGTAGCGGAAGAGCGGTCGTCTCACCTCGCCGAGCAGGATCCGGTGAAGTTCGATGCCTACCCAGCGCGCCGACGCCCGCACGAAGCCGTCAGTGCGGAAGCGCCGCGTCGAAATCACCACGCGTGGCCTGCGCACAAAGGCGTACCTGCCCGCGCGGCTGACGCGGCGGGCGTAGTCCTGGTCTTCCGCGACGACCACCGATTCGTCAAAGCCGCCGACGGCTTCGTGCAGTTCCCGGCGGACCAGGATGAATCCCCCGATCGAATGGGGCCATCGCAGGCGGGTGCTCAGCCAGAAGTAGCTGGCCGAAACCCAGTGCATGAGCCGCACGCGCCATCCGGCGGAGTCCGGGACGAACCAGCAGCTGAGCGCGTCGAGACCTCCCGCTTCGGCTATCGAGAGGGCTTCCTCCAGCGCGGTGGAAGGAACGACCACATCGGCGTCGAGGAACAGGAGCCAGCTGTCCCGAGCCTCCCGCGCGCCGTTGTTCCGCCCGACCCCGGGGAGTCCACCCCGGACCACCCGGCATTCCCGCGCGAGGGCGATCTCGGCCGTTCGGTCGGTGGAGCCGCCGTCGGCGACGATCACCTGTCCCGGTGACAGCGTCTGGGCCGCGAGGGCATCCACCGCAGCCGGCAGGTGCTCTTCCTCGTTGAGCGCCGGGATCACGACACACACGGATCCCGGGCGTTCACGGTCCGGGCTTGCCGATTCGTCCCGGCCGGTGTCCAGATAGCAGTTGCCCACTTCGCCCGCGCCCGTTACGAGATGAAGATCAGCCAATAGGGAAATCTCGCAAGACTGCGTTGGGGGTGCTCCACCAGGCATGGACAAATCGAACGTCTTGTGGGTGCCGTATCGGTAACGAACGCGTACCGGAATCATGTAGTTGAGCGGCTTGCCGTTGACCTGAGCCGTCTTTCAGGTCAGTTTTGTCACAGCACTAACGGGAGTATGTCTGCGCGGTCAGGACCAATCGATCTTTGGACGACGGGCCCCAAACCCATAACGGGGAGCCCGTCGTTTTGTTTCCGCGGTGTCGGACGGACTCCAATCCAGTCGGGCCCGCAAAGCACCGGATCGCCGGGCGGCTCCCCAACACTTCAGGAGAGACAGAGCGTGCGTACTCAGGGAAGCGTCAAGTGGTTCAATGACCAGAAGGGTTTTGGCTTCATCTCCAGAGCCGACAACGGCAAGGACTGCTTCGTCCACTTTTCCGCCATTCAAGGTGAGGGTTTCAGGACCCTGACCGAAGGAGAACAGGTGGAATTCGAGGTGGTGGACGGAGCCAAGGGTCCGGCGGCGGAGAACGTCGTCCGGGTCGCCCCGGCGGGGGACTAACCCCGCGGCAACATCTGGACCCGGTCCGCTGGCCATCTCCGGCGGGCCGGGCCACTATCCCGGCAGGCTGCCAACCCCGAGCGATCTAGTCGCCCGGGTCCGTGACCACGCCGCGTCCACTTGTGGCGTCGGCGATCGCGGCTTCCAGCTCCGCTCGCCGTTGCGTGGCCACGAGCACGCAAATCCGGACATCGGTCCCGAAGGTCTGGTCATCGACCTCGGCTCCGAGGGCCCGGAGGACGTGTTTCACCCGGGGGACCATTTCGTACGAAACATTCACCAATACGGTGGTTCGTGTGATTTTCTTCACGATCGGGCAGATCTGTGACGTTTGCTTCACGCCTCCAGCGTAGGCGCGCACCAGTCCGCCCGTCCCCAGCTTGACGCCGCCGTAGTAGCGGGCGCACACCGCCACCACCTCGCCGAGCCCCGAATGGAGGAGTGCGTTCAGCATCGGCCTCCCCGCCGTACCACGCGGCTCGCCCGCGTCGCTCCTGCCCACCTGGGCGGTCGAGCCCGGCGGACCCGCGTTGAACGCCCAGCAGTAGTGGGTGGCGCCTGGGTGCCTCTCCCGCACCTCTTCCACGAAACGGGACGCATCGGCGCGGCTTTCCGCCCGGCCCAGAACGGTGATGAAGCGGCTCCGCCGGATGACTTCCTGGACTTCGACGGTGCTCGCGGGCACGGGATAGGGGTCGCCCGCGCTCCAGGTACGGCCCACGCCGGAAGTGTCACTCACGCCGGCGGGCTAGTCGGTGTCCTGGGCGCCGCGCGCGCGGGGACTTTCCATTTCCTGCGTGCCTCCTTACTCTAGTACGCGGCGTTTGCTGATTGAGAATCGGTCTCAATCTCAACGGTGCCATTGAGGCACGTGCTGAACCACAGAAGGGCGTTCGCGTGGAAGACGGTCGGCGAAGCACTGAAGATACGGGATCGAAGCGTGCCGAGCGCATGCTCGCCGATGTTCCCCTCGACGAGGAAGTCGTCCTGGTCCGGATGGATGTGGCGGGGGAGGACATCGAGGCTCTGCTGGAAAGGGGCATCGTGCCGGGTTGCAAGCTCTGTCCCGTGCGGCATGCGCCCGCCGGGGGGCCGACCGTGTATCGAGTGGACGGCGACCTGATCGCCCTCCGCAAGGACACCGCTTCCTGTCTCTGTGTCCGCAACGCCCTGGCAGCCCGCCGCTCGCGGACCGAAGGCCGCGGGGGACTCGGCCAGGAGGCGCTCGAGCCCGCGAGGGTCGTGGACGCCACTTGACCGGCACTGACCCGCTGGTGGCGCTGGTGGGACCGCCCAATGCCGGCAAGTCCACCCTCTTCAACACCCTCACCGGGCTCAGGCAGCGGGTCGCCAACTATCCGGGGGTGACCGTCGAGCGGAGGTCCGGCGTGGTCGACGAGCCCGTCGGGTCGGTGGAGGTGATCGACCTTCCCGGCGTGCACGGCCTGTCGCCGCGCAGCCTGGACCAGATGGTGACCCGCGATGTTCTGATGGGCGATCTGGAAGGCGGCAGGCAGCCCGACGCGGTGGTTCTGGTGCTGGACGCCACTCGCCTCCGTTCGCACCTGATGCTCGCCGATCCGGTGCTCGGCCTGGGAATTCCCGCGCTGGTCGTGCTGACGATGGCCGACGAGCTCGGCAGGCGGGAGGGCGCGGTGGATGCCGGGGCGCTGGCAGCCGAACTGGGCGTGGAGGTGACGCTGGTCAACGCGCGCGACCCCTCCACGCTGGGAACCGTGCGGCGCTTCCTGCGGGCGCTCCACACCGGGGGCGAGGAGGTGCGCGCCTGTCCCGCGATCGCGGTGGCCGACGCCGCTGCCGCCGAGCATCACCCGGGCCGTCCCCTCCCCGTGGTCGACCTCTTCGCCAAGCGCCGCAAGCGGGCCCGCGCGCTGGGCCGTTCGGCCGACTTCCGCGATCCCCGCCCGTCCCGCACGACGCAGCGGATCGACGCGGTGGTGCTGCACCGGCTGTGGGGGCCGCTACTCTTCCTTGTCGTGGTGGCGCTCGTCTTCGAGGCCATCTTCACGTGGGCGATCCCGCTGATGGACGCCACCGAGGCGGCGATCGGCGCGTCGGGGGCGTTCGTCGCCGGGCTGCTTCCCGACAGCTGGTTCCAGGCCCTCCTGATCGATGGGGTGTGGGCAGGCGTGGGATCGGTGCTCGTTTTCCTCCCGCAGATCCTCATCCTCTTCTTCTTCATCGCGATCCTGGAGGACTCGGGCTACATGGCGCGCGCGGCGGTGATCGCCGACCGGGTGATGCACCGCGTCGGTCTGCAGGGCAGGTCGTTCCTGCCGCTCCTCTCCGCCTATGCCTGCGCGGTTCCGGCGGTGATGGCGGCCCGCACCGTGGAGGACGAGCGCGACCGCATCGCCACCATCTTCGTGGCCCCGTTCATGACCTGCTCGGCGCGGCTTCCCGTGTACGCGCTCCTGATCGCCGCCTTCATCCCGGCGGGCTCCCTGATCGGTCCCCTGGGGTGGCGCGCCGCCGTGATGATCGGCCTCTACGCGCTGGGCCTCGCGGCTGCGCTCGTCACGGCTGCCATCCTCAGGGGCACGCTGCTCGGCGGCCGCTCCGCACCCTTCGTAATGGAACTGCCCCCGTACCGCCTGCCCAGCTGGCGCTCGATCGCAAACCGCCTCCTGGACCGCACGAAGATCTTTCTGCGCCGCGTCGGCAAGATCATCCTGACCTTGTCGGTGGTGCTCTGGGTCCTCACCCAGCTCCCGAGAGCGCCGGGGGGTGGAGCGCCGGAGATCGGGGACAGCGCACTGGGGCAGATCGGCCAGGCGATCGAACCCGCCATCGAGCCGCTGGGCTTCGACTGGCGCATCGGCATCGGGCTGGTGACCTCGCTGGCGGCACGGGAGGTGATCGTCGGCACATTGGGGACCATCTACGGCGTCGAGAACGAGGGTGAGGCCGACTTCGAACTGCAGGCCGCGCTGCAGCAGGATCTCGATCTGGGTTCGGCGGTTGCCCTGCTGATATTCTTCGTCTTCGCGCTGCAGTGCATGTCCACGATCGCGGTGATGCGCCGCGAGACGGGAGGCTGGCGATGGCCGGCCCTTCAGTTCGCGTACATGCTGGTCCTCGCCTACGCGGGAGCCTGGGTGGCGAACGCCCTGCTGTGAGGGTCCGGTCCGATCCGGGCCGGGCCGGCTACAGCCGCCGCACCTTCCCCGTGACCTCGATGTCGACTGCAAACCGGCCCGTCCGGCGAGGCAGCCGGGACCGCAGCCGCGGGTCGTCCTTCTCCACGTAGACCTTGATACAGGGCTTCCCACCGCGCATGCCGATGGCGGTGCCGGTCACGCCCTTCATCCCGATCACCTTGCGGGTGACGCGGTCGTGAGCCCGTTCGATCGAGCCGCTCACGGGTCAGTTCCCGTCGATCCGGACATCGAACCGGTCCAGCACCAGGCCGATGGGATTCGCGATCGTGCTGGTCTCGCTGCCGGCGAAGAGGAGGCCGACCGGGCGGCGGCTGTCCGGGCCGTCACCCCCCGCGACGATGAGCGAGCCCGAGTCGCCGGGAGCCGAGAAACCGGTGCCCGTAATGACGATCTGGCCGGAGAAGCGTGCCGTGTTGTCGCCGAAGCCTACGTTCAGCGTGGCGTTCAGACCGCTGATCCTGCCGTGCGTGTGACCGGTGGTGCGGCCGTACTTCTGGACTTCCATGCCGAGCTTTGCCGCCAGCACCTCGGTGCGTGGGGTGCCATAACCGTTGGAGGGCGTGCCATTGCCGAGATTGTCGGTCGTGGTGGCGGCGATGGCGGCGTCGATCCGGTTGGTGGGGCATACCGGGAAGGGGCTGCAGAAGCGGATGTGCTCGAAGTCGTGCAGGGTGCCGATCGCGTCGGCCGGGTTGATGCCGCCGTCCACCGAGCCGGGCTGCAGGATGTGATCGCCCAGGTTGGCCTGGTTCCGGTTCGCGTAGACGTGGTTGTTGCTGAGCGCGAACACCTCCGAGCCGGAGGTGACCCGGGCGCCGATGGTGCCGGCGGTGACGTCCACCTGGCCGGTCGAAACGCCGATGGGCACGGGGCGCGCGAAGGGCCGCCTGGGGTCGGTGTCGTCGGCCGCAGTCGCCTCGGCCACGGCGGGCGGGTCACCCAGTGCCCCGAAGGGCCCGGTGACTTCGGTAACGAGGCGGTGGCCGTCCAGGCTGGCCGGTATCCCGGCGACGTTCTCGTGGGCGAGGTACACCTTCACAACCGGCTGACCGGCCGGGCCGAAGGCCACCGCGGTGCCGGCGACTCCGGGCATGGCGAGCAGATCCGGGTTGTGATGCTCCTGGACCGCGATGGCGGCGGCGAGGTCCTCGTAGCCCAGCAGGGCAGGTCCTCCGCCAACGGCCGGTGCGCCCGCCGGCCAAATCAGATACGCGTCCAGCCCTATCGCGGCCGCCAGCGTCAACGCGCGCACGGCTCCCCGTCTGGACATGACCGCGCGCCGTTCGCTTCGCGCCCTGGGCGCCGTCCCGCTACGTCGAGTCCTGACCACCGTCTTCACGTTTCGCTCCTCGAGCGCCGTGTTGTCGCATCGCGCCTCGCGCGCCGCCCTGGCTGCTTCCCGGGGATAGATCATGCATACCCTACCGCCGACGCGGCCACAAGGTTTCGTCATCCGCGAAGAGTTCCCCCTGATGCTCGCCGGCGCCGGGAGGAACGCGCCGTAGCGCCGCCCGGCGGCCGTCCCACCGGACCGGCATCGGCACGTCCACGTAGCCTTCGATGCCGGGGTGGTCGCCGGGCCGAAGCATGCCGGTGGCGGCGGTCTGGGGATCCTCCAGCGCCGAAGCCACGGTGTGAATCGGGGCCGCGGGCACCCGGTGGTCGCTGAGGAGTTTCAGCAGGGCGCCGGCTGCATGCTCGCGCGTCCGCTCGGAGATGAGTTCGGCGAGCCGCACGCTGTGTGCAACCCGCGACGCGTTGTCCGCGTAGTCTGGATGGACGGAAAGGGCGAGACCCAGCGCGCCGCACAGCCGGCCGAAGATGTCATCGTTGCCGGCGGCGATCATCACCGACCCGTCGGTGCAGGGGAACGCCTGGTAGGGCGCGATCATGCCGATCGAGGAGCCCATCGGTCCGGGGAGGATGCCGGTCGCGAGGTAGCCGGTCAGGTGATATGACATCCATGCCAGGGAGGTATCGAGGAGCGAGGTGGTCACATGACAGCCGCGTCCGGTTCGCAGCCGCTCCATGAGGGCGGCCATGACGGCGATCGCCGTCCACATCCCCGTGCCGAAGTCCACGATGGAGGTCCCCACCCGGGCGGGAGTCCCCCCGGGATCGCCCGTCACCGACATCAGCCCGGAGCGCGCCTGCATGAGCGGGTCGTAGCCGGGCTCGTCCCGCAGCGGACCCTCGTGTCCATGGGCCGTGACCGACACGTAGATCACCGACGGATTGTCCGCCTTCACGCGCTCATGGCCGATCCCCAGCCGATCGGCGGCGCCATGGCGCAGCGCCTGGATCACGACATCGGCCTGGGCGGCCAGCCGGCGGGCCCGGTCACGGTCGGCCTCCTCCTTCAAGTCCAGGATCACGCTGCGCTTGTTGCGGTTCACGACCTGGAAGAGCGTGCTCTGCCCGCCCACGAACGGTGGTCCCCACTGCCTGGCAGGGTCGCCCCCGGGCGGCTCGACCTTGACCACGTCCGCTCCCAGATCACCCAGGATCTGCGCGGCGAAGGGCCCGGCAAGATTCTGGGAGAAGTCCAGAACGCGGATCCCGGCAAGCGGTGCGCGCGGCGAATCCGCCCGACCGGCGTCCCCGTCCTCCCGCGTGCGGGCTTCGTTCCCGGCCCCGGTGGCCGAACCCTCCTCCGCCGTGTTCCGAGCGGACATGATGGATCAGTTTCCTCTGAAGGTGTGGCAGCCGGTGGACGGCGTCCCCGCGGCAACCGGGCGCGGCGCAGGCGCGGATTCATCCAAGAGCTGATAGGATAAGATATGGAGACGATACGCATTCCCAATAGCGCGACCTACTCTCCCATTGCGCTCACCGACCTGATCTTCGCGGCTCCGCTGGCGTCGCGGCTGCTGATCGGCGCGACGCTCCCGGGACGCATCCTGCAGCTGGCCGCCGCGGGCGTGTACGCGGGCAGCGTGATCGGTGACTGGGCCAGCCGGCGAGGGGTCAGGAAGATCGACTTCCTCGCGACCTACTCGGCCGATGTCGACCACATGGAGGAGACGCCGGAGTCCAGGCGCCATGAGGACGTGCGACGCTTTTCGGAAGAGCTCATGGACATCTACACGCCCGTGACGCGCAAGCGGGACATCCTCGCGGCCGACGTGAACGAGCGCCTGACCTCGTACATGGCCGGGGTCACCGGGCAGCGGGTGGAGACGAGCAGCGCGATCCGCAACGTCACCCTGGCCCGCTTCATGATGCCCTTTGCCTCCGGGAGTTGCGACATCCTTTCGGGCGATATCGCCGTCTTCCGGCCCACCGGCATCTTCGAGCCGCACATCCTGGCGCACGAGTTCAGCCACCGGAAGGGGTACCTCAAGGAGCTGGAGGCCCAGGCGCTGGCCTACCTGTCGCTTTCGAGATCCCGCGATCCGCAGCTTCGCCAGTCCGCACTTGCCGAGCGCATCTACCGCAATCTGCGCGTTCTGGACGGTGATGACCCCGAGCGCTACGGCGAACTTCTGGAAGCGACGCCGTTGGCGGGCGACGTGCTGGAGGACTTCCGCCGTCTCCGGCCCCCGGATCGGCAGGCCGGCGCCGTGACAAACGCCATGAAGCAGATGTACGACACCCGGATGAAGATGACCGGGCAGAACGGACTGTCCGACTACGACCGGGGCTTCACCAACTTCCTTTACACGTACGAAGAGACGGCTGCGTAGGGACCTCGGGCGCCCGGACCGCGGCTGCGTCCCCATGCGACTCGGCCGGGCTCGCGCGACGCTGATGCCCGTGCCTCTACCGTAAGCCCGGAATCCTCGGCGCCGGTAAGCGGACCGACAACCCGATCCCCGTTCCACCGGTTCCCTCGCTCAAGCGGAGTCCCTGCAGGGGCACGCGGACCCAGGCCTGGCGTCTGGCGAAGCGGTTGATCACGAGGCCCGCGACCGCCCCCACCCCGACGCCCACCGCGAACCCGCGCAACGCGACCGCAGCGTCGCTCTCCTGCTCTTCGCACGGGTCCGCGAGCCCCAGTTCCACCGCCGTCTCGTTCGGGGTGCACTCTCCCTTGAGCGCCCAGGCGAAGGTCGCGCCCGCGGCGCCGAAGACGGAGGTGCCCACGATCAGGGAGCGCTTCAGGTCGCCGACCAGGTCCTGCCTTTCGACCAGCGGCTCGTCGCCGAGCGGGATCCACAGGACCGGCTCGTTGGGCCCGATGTCGAAGAGCAGGGTGTCGCCCTGCATCCCCACCGCGTTCCCCTCGATCGGGATCGGGGCGAAGATCGGCGGGGACGCCGGACCGCCCCTCAGCACGGTGGCCCCCGTGATGCGCAGGCGGGTTCCCATGGACAGGACCTCGTCCTGGGCCGACAGCGTTGCCGGCCCACCACCGGCCCCCGGCGGAAGGATCGACGCCATCAGCGCAAGCGCGATCAGCATGCTTCTATTCACTCGCCCTCCCTGGCAGGGACTGCCGGGCCACGGCTCGCCGTCACAGATACGGCCACAGTCTCGGATCCAACGAGAAGACCACCTCCAGGGTACCGCCGGGAATGCCCAACGCGCCATCGAGCCTCAGGAGGTCGTGGAACAGCGCGACCCCCCCGCCCAGATACCCGCGCGGCCCCGGCGACGGCCCGACCCCCCACCCCTCGCGCAGCGACGCCGGCGTGCCCCCCACCGCCCCCGCCCCCCCGAGAAGGCGTCCCGTCACCCGCCCCGGCACGATCTGGAAGGCCCCCTCCCCGCGGGCCAGCACGTACCGGCTCCCGCCCCAGGCGCGGTACGCGTGGCCCGGGAGCGTCCCCCGTCCCCCCAGCAGGAAGAGCAGCTGCGGCGGCGTACGGCCCCACGCGGCCCCCGCCTCGATCGACACCCGGCGGTGGCGTGTCAGGTCCTCCGACGCGGCGCGGCTCTCCACCCGCGCGGTCAGCGACCCGTTTCCACCCCCCTCCCACCGCCCCGCCGTCCCGGCGACCGCCACCTCCGCGCTCCACGGTCCCAGGCCTCCCCACCTCCGCACCAGCGCCCCCCGGACCCCTGCGTACACCCCCTCTTCGGGCGCTCGCAGCGGTCGCAGAAGCGCGTCCGGGCCCCACCCGGTCGACCACGCCCGGGCGGCGCCCGAGTGCTCCTCGATCGCCCCGCCGATCTCGAGGCTCACCGACTCCCCGAGCCGGCGGTCCAGCGCCAGGCGCACGCCGGTGGCGAAGTGGGGGTCGGTGTAGTCGAGGTTGCGAAAGAGGGTGGAAAGCGTGTTCACGGCGCTCGAGGCGCCGGGGCGTGGACCGGTGTCGCGCAGCTGCCTGGCGTACAGCTCCAGCGTGGTGGTCGCGGAGACTGCGGGCATCGTCCAGCGGCCGCGCACGGTGGCACCGGCCGTGCGGCTGCCGGTCGCGAACCCTGCGCGGCCGTCCAGCTTCAGCGTCGGTCGGGGCGAGTACGACGCGCCCAGCCCCACGCGGACCCCCTCCGCGCGGTTCGCCCGCAGCAGCGACGAGAAGCGGTCGGCGGAGAGGCGCAGACGGGGCAGTCCGCTCACCAGTTGCTGGCGCGCCAGGCGCCGTGCCTCGTCCTCGATTCGCTCCAGACTCACCGGAGACAGCCCCTCCTCGGCCATCCGGTCCATCAGCCCCACCTCGAACACCGCCGAGTCAGCGGTCCCGTAGGCAACCGCGGTCACCGGCCGCCCGCGGAAGCGCCAGGGTGGCAGGTCCGAATCGAAGTCGTAGTCCGTCACCCTCAGTGTGGCGCGGATCACCGAACCGACGGGGAGGTCGAACTCCGGCGTCTCGCGCCGCACCTCCACCACCTGGCGGTGGGGGAGCCACAAGTCCCCCTCCACGCGGAGGTGTTCGAGCCGCACCGTGACCCGGTCGACCCGCGGGTCCACGTAGGAGGCGGGCGTGAAGCTGAACCGCATGCTCACCAGGGCGCCGGTCGCTCCATCCAGGAACACGCTGCCCACGAAGGCGGGCCGGTCCTCCCGGCGGGGCCGCACCTCGATCTCCTGGACGCGAATCGGCTCGGTAAAGCCCTGGGGGCTGATGCTGACCGAATCCACAAGCCGGTAGCGGTAGTGCAACACCCCGTCGCTGCCGAGCGGGTGGGGGACATCGCTGACGTCCAGCCCCTCCCCGATCTCGATGAAGTCCCCGAATCCGTTCTGGACCGCGGTCAGGCGGTCGATGTAGTAGCGGAAATCGCGGATCGGCAGCAGCTCCTTCTTCCGCAGACCGCGGATGTCCTGGCGCCGGCGCCCGTCGGAATCCTGATAGAGGTCGACGACCACCTGATCGACCCGCAGGGGGATCGGCTCGCCCCCGTCGTCCCGGTCGAGGAAGAAGTAGACGTGTCCTTCGGCCGTGGCCTTGTAGGCGGGAAAGGCGGTGTCGGACGGGGGAAGCCGCCTGTAGTCGCGCGCCAGCCGGACCAGGGCGAGCGTGACGGAGTCGTCGAACTCGCGCATCTGTCCCGGCGCTCCCACACCCGGCGACTCGGCACGGAGGGTGCCCGCACCCGCAAACAGGGCGCAGAAAAGGACGGAAACGATAGCGGCGACCCGGCGGTGCCGGGTCAGGTCACGTCGCGGAGCGAAAGCCCGTTTTTCCGCAGAAATGCCGTCAACCCCATCTTGTCGATCGACCGCAGAGCGGAGGTGGAGACCTTGATCCGGATCGATTTGCCGAGTTCCGGGACAAAGATGCGCTTCGTCTGCAGGTTCGGCAGCTGACGCTTCTTCGTCTTGTTGTGTGCGTGGGAGACGTTGTTCCCGGCGAGGGGCCGCTTCCCTGTGATGACGCACTTGCGGGACATCGCTGATCCTCCGTTGAGACCCCTTGCCGCCTACTTCTCCTCCTTGAAGAGGACGTGCCGGCGCAGGACGGGGTCGTACCGCCTGAGCTCGAGGCGCTGGGGATGATTCCGCTTGTTCTTCGTGGTGGTGAAGCGGTAGGGACTCTCGGTGCTGGTCATCTTGATGGTCACGCGGGGACCCTTGCCCGACTTCTTCGCCATGACTTCTCCTCGGTTCTGCGTGTCCCGCCGGCCTCCGCCGGCCCTTCGGCCGGACGCACGCCCCGGGACGGACGCAACAAGATAAGATAGCCAGTTGACCGCGAACGTCCAGATGGAATAGAATTAGTGCTCCCTCCTACGATCCCTGTCGGCCGCCGCCCAGGCTGTGCGCGGCGATCCCGGCGGAGTGCGAGAAACCGGACAATCGGCAAGTGAAGAAAGACATCCATCCCAAGTACAGGCCCGTCGTCTTTCAGGACGTCTCGACCGGCTACGCCTTCCTGACGCGCTCCACGGTCGAGACCAGGCGCAAGACCAAATGGGAGGACGGCAAGGAATACCCCCTCGTCACCCTCGAGATCTCATCCTCCTCCCACCCCTTCTACACGGGCACGCAGCGTCTGCTGGACAGTGCGGGCCGGGTGGAGCGCTTCCAGCGCCGCTACGGTCTCGCACGGACCTGACGCGGGACCATCGTCGGCCGCTGGGCCTCGTCGCGCGAAGCCCGGCCGGCACCGCCCCGCGCCGCTACCCTTCGGGCGGCTCCTCAACCTGCGCGTAGGCGTCGTGCTCGTGGATCGACTCGAAGTTCACCACGTGCGCCTTGAACCAGGTGACCTGCGGCATTGAACGCAGCCGCAGCGTGACCTCCCGCACCAGGTCCTCCACGAAGCGGGGATTGTCGTAGGCCTGCTCGGTGACCCACTTCTCGTCCGCGCGCTTGAGGACCGGGTACAGGTCGCAGGATGCGGATTCGTCCACCAGATTGACCACCTGCTCGATCCAGAGTTCCCCCGTGAAGCGGGCCTGAACGGTGACCATGCTGCGCTGGTTGTGTGCCCCGCGGGCGCTGATCTCGCGCGAGCAGGGGCAAAGGGTCGTCACGGGAACGTTGACCGTGAGCACGAAGTCGTCCTCCACCCCGCTCGACGCGTCGAAGGCGCAGTCGTAGGAAAGCAGCCCCGTCGCGCCGGTGACGGGGGCCTCCTTCGCCATGAAATACGGGAAGGCGATGCGCAGATGGGCCGTCTCGGCGGACAGACGCTCGCGCATGGTGCGCAGGATCGCGGGCAGCGCCCCCACCGAGATCTCGCCGTCGTGGGAGTTGAGGATCTCCATGAAGCGGCTCATGTGGGTTCCCTTGAAGTGATGGGGAAGCTCCACGGACATGTCGATGGTGCCCACCGTGTGCTGCGCGTCCTTCTGCCGGTCCTTCACCGCAATGGGGAAGCGGATGTTCTTGACGCCCACCCGGCTGATCGGGACCCTGCGCCCGTCCGGGTTGGCCTGCACGTCCGCAAGGGGCGGTGTTTCGACGGATTCGATCATCGGTCTTCCGGCTCGCCGGGGGCCTCCGGCTCGGCCTGTCGCCTCCTGTCTATTCGGCGCATCTTCTCCTCCACGGCGCGCGCCAGGTCGATGCCACGGCTGTTCGCGTAGTTGAGCAGGGCGATGCAGACATCGGCGGATTCGTCCTCGAAGTCGTCCGGCGCCACCTGTCTGCCCTTCCAGACCTTCTTCTCCAGGTTCGCAAGCTCGCCGGTTTCGCCGGCGAGTTCCAGTGCGAAGAACCGGGGTGGGCGCTCGGGGAAGGCGGCCTCCTGATAGCGCCGGAACTCGCTCTGGAGGTTCCGGAGGCCCGTGTAGCTGGCGGGCAGCAGCGAGCTGGCGGGATCGTCTCGGGTGTCGTGGGCCATGGGCGGTCGGGTTGTTGGTTGTTGGGGTTGGCGCACCGGCGCAGTGGAAAAATGCCGGGATTGGCCCATATTGTCGAACATGGCCGCGTCTTCCGAAAGTTCATCCGCACCCCCGGTGCGCGTCGGCATCGTGTCGGTGTCGGACCGCGCGTACCGTGGAATCTACGAGGACCGGGGCGGGCCGGCGGTGCGCGCGTACCTGGACGACGTGCTGTCAACGCCCTGGGAGGCGGTCACGCGGGTGATCCCCGACGAGGTGGATGTGATCCGGGCGACGCTGGTCGAGCTCGCGGACAAAGCCGGGTGCTGCCTCGTGATCACCACGGGCGGGACCGGGCCCGCGCCCCGGGACGTGACCCCGGAGGCCACCGCCGCCGTGCTGGACAAGGAGCTGCGCGGGTTCGGAGAGGCGATGCGGGCCGTGTCGCGTCCCCACGTGCCGACGGCCATCCTGTCGCGCCAGATGGCGGGGGTGCGGGGATCGGCGCTGATCGTGAACCTGCCGGGCTCGCCCAAGGCGGTGCGGGAGTGCCTCGACGCCGTGTTCGCGGCCGTTCCCGACTGCGTGGACCTGATCGGGGGGCCGTATCTGGAGACGGATTCGTCCCGGGTGGCGGCACACCGGCCGCACTGAGGCACGCACTGAGGCCGCCATTGACTTGCACCCACATTTCCGCGAAAATTAAAGGCTAGGCGGCCTCGGCTCCACTGTCGTGACCCGCTCACTGCCGGGCCACCAGCCTTGCGGCACTCCCCAACCACCTGCGAAGAATCACCGAATGGCCAAGAAGGGCAAACTTCAGAAGAACGATCGGCGAGCCCGCCTGATCGAAAAGCACGCCGAAACGCGCACGCAGCTCAGGGGCGTGATGAAGGATCCCAAGGCCACTCTCGACCAGAAGCGCGAAGCGATGGCCAGGCTCCAGGCGCTCCCGCGCGATTCCGCCGCCGTCCGCCATCGCAACCGTTGCCAGATGACGGGGCGGCCCCGCGGGTTCATCCGGAAGTTCGGCATCTCCAGGATCGCGCTGCGCGAAATGTCTCTCCAGGGGCTGATCCCGGGGGTGCGCAAGTCCTCCTGGTAGGTCTCCGCGGGCGGGGGCGGCCGGACCCGGATCCGGCCTGGAAGACCCCGCTCACCGAACACGCCGACATCCAGGTGCCGCTGATCTGCGGCGCGATGTACCCGTGCAGCAACCCCGAACTGGTGGCCGCGGTGTCGGAGGCTGGCGGGATCGGGATCCTGCAGCCCCTGAGCCTCACCTACGTGCACGGCTACGACTTTCGCGATGGGCTCCGCTACATGAAGCGGCTGACTTCGCGGCCGATCGGGATGAACGCGCTCATCGAGAGGGCGTCCCGGCGGTACCACGAACGCATGTCGGAGTGGATCGACATCGCGCTCGAGGAGGGCGTCCGGTTTTTTGTGACGTCGCTGGGCAAGCCCCGGTGGGTGGTGGACCGGGTCTCCCCGCACGGCGGGGTGGTCTACCACGACGTGACGGAGCGGAAGTGGGCGCTAAAGGGGATGGAGTCGGGGGTGGATGGGCTCATCGCCGTGAACCGCAGGGCGGGGGGGCACGCGGGGCCGCGGGGGGTGGGGGAACTGATCGACGAGGTGGGAGACCTGGGGGTCCCGGTCGTGTGTGCCGGTGGGGTGGGGACGCCCGCCGAGTTCTCCCGCGCGCTCTCGCTCGGCTACGCAGGGGTGCAGCTGGGGACGCGCTTCATCGCCACGCGGGAGTGCATTGCGTCGGGTACGTACAAACGCGCGATCCTGGACGCCCGTGAGGAAGATGTCGTGCTGTCGGAGCGGCTCACCGGCGTGCCCGTTTCCGTGCTGAATACCCCCTACATCCAGCGGATGGGACTCAGGGCGGGTCCGGTCGCGAAGCGGCTGCTCCGCGGCAACCGCACCAGGCACTGGATGCGGCTGCTCTACTCGGTGAAATCGTTCTGGCAGCTCAAGCGGTCGCTGACCCGGGAGGACAGGGAGCTGTGGCAGGCGGGGAAGAGTGTGGCCGGAATCTCCGAGATCGAAGTGGCGGGCGACGTGGTTCGCCGGTACGCGGCGGCGCTGCGAACGACTTAGCTACGCGGACCGATGACGGCCCCGCTCACCGGCGGGGCTGCCTGCCTACCTTCGCGCCGGTGCCTTCGGATCCGTCCGACGCACCATCACCCAGGGTGACGGTGGTCGTGTCGTAGAGTTCGTAGCGCCGGGACACGGGAATGAGTTCGTTCGCGATCCGCACCAGCGGCTCGTCCGCGAAACCGCCGAGCGGCTCGAGCGCCTCTTCCGTGTAGCGGCTCCCCGGGTTCCACAGGATCCACTCGTCGATTCCGACATCGTAGGTAGCCTGAATCTGGGCGCGCACCTCAGCGGCGCCGTAACGCGGCTCCCCGAGGGTGAAGTCCTGCAGCCACGGGCGGGTCGCGCCGGCGCCCGGCATCTCGGCCGACCGCCTCAGCGCGTCCTCCAGGGCCGAACGAACGATCTCGTAGGGGTAGGCGTTGGGAGTGTCGATGCCGAAGCTGCCCTTCCAGTAGTGGCTCGGGTATACCATCGGAAGCGCCACATCCACGACATCGATGAACGACTCCCAGACCTGCCCGATCCCCACGTCGCGCGTAGCGGAAGTGGTGACGCCGAAAACGTCGGCGGTCACGCGGACGCCCATGTCCGCGAGCGCGTCCCGGCTGTAGGCCAGGAAGTCGCGGATGGCTTCGGCCTTTGGCTGGTCGTCCCCGCCGGGGAAGTGGGCCCGCCCCAGTTCGGAAGCCGGCGCGTCCGGGAACCGCACATAGTCCCACTGGATCTCCGGGAAGCCCCACGCCGCGACCTCGCGGGCCAGCGCGACGTGGTAGTCCCAGACCTCGCGCTGGTACGGGTTCAGCCAGACGATTCCCTTGCCGTCGATCCACACGCCCCCCGCCGTGTCCTGAACGGCCAGGTCCGGCCGGGCCGCGGTGAGAAGCGGGTCCTTCACGATCACGATGCGCGCGATGGGGTAGATCTCCGCCTCCTCGAGCTTGCCGAGCAGGTAGGCGAGGCTCGGGATGCGGATCTCGCCGGTGGCGTCGATGTCCTGGGCGAGCGACACCTGGCTGGGGTGGCTGACGTAGCCGCTCGCGTCCTTGATGTCGATGACGAAGCTGTTGACCTCGGTGCTGTCGGCTAGCGCGATGAGCGCCGCCAGCCGCCGCCGCGACCCCGCGGACCAGGAGTTTACGTACAGTCCCCGCACCTTCTCCGGCCGCTCGAAGAGGAAAAAATCTCGCTCGGGCGGGTCCGGATTCGCGGCGGCTTGGGTAGCACCTTCGTCCGGCGGAAGGTCGGCGTCCGGCGGATTCACCACTTCCGGCGCGAGCTCGGCGTCTGCCCCGGGATCGGCGGGCGGTGCGGCGTCGACTGGGGGCTGTGTCGCCGGCTGACCTCCGGGCGAGTCAGCGCCGCCCGGGAACGAACCGCCATCGGCTTCGCAGGCTGCGAAAACCGCCGTGATCAGCATCAACCGAAGCAGATTCTTCATGGACAAAGATAGCGGAATCAGAGAGTCGGCGTCGGGCGCGGAGCCCCGCCGGCATCCGCTGGCAGATGGGCTCTCACCCCGTGTTCGCAGTTCCTGCCAGGGACGGGCTGGGCTATCTTCATCTCCGCCGGCACCCGCCGGCATTCGGGGCCATAGCTCAGCTGGGAGAGCGCTGGCTTTGCAAGCCAGAGGTCACCGGTTCGATCCCGGTTGGCTCCACTCCATGTAAACGGTCCTCCCCCTCTCGGCGTCTCACTCTCGAAACCGAACGAGGAGCGTATGCTCTCCGACCGAGAGATCCTGGAGTTGGCCGAAAGGGCAGGGGAGGGAGAAAGCGAGGCGCTCGGAAGGCTGGCGGGCGCTCTCCGACCTCTCGTATGCCGCTGGGCCCTGGTCATGACCGGCGATCCCGACGATGCGGAGGACGTCGCGCAACTCGTGATGATGAAGATGCTGGCATCGATCGGAGGATTCGATGGTCGCTCCAAGGTTACAAGCTGGCTCTACCGGATTACCCGGAACGCCAGTCTGGATTACCAGCGAGGGAAGCAACGGGGCGAGCGGCTGGCCGAGAGGATGGAGCAGTTGGGCCAGGAGGCGACACCCCGGCTTGAGGACCCGCTCGATGAGATCGAGATGAAGAGGACCCTGCGATTGATTCGGACCCTTGTGACGGAGCTTCCCGTGACCCAGCGGGAGGTCTTCGATCTGGTGGATCTGCAGGGGCTGAAGCCGGTCGAGGCGGCCGGCCTGCTGGAGATGAATCCGAGCACGCTCAGGGTGCAGCTGATGCGCGCGAGGCGCAGGATGCGCAAGGAGATGCTGGCGCAGGGAGCCAGTGGATGAGCCCTGATGTAAAGACAACACGACATTATGTCATGTCTACATGACACAGGGGGTGATGGGTCATGGATAAACGAGACGATTGGCCGGACGAGATCCTGGAGGGGGCTCTTGAGGCGATCGCTGGAGAGGATTCCGCGGCGCGACGGAGCGCCGAGCAGATCGCCCGGGATGTGCGGAACATGAACGCGGTTCTGTCGGCGATGGGGGAGCAGGTGGGGGATGGGCTTCCCGCGGTGGCTGACGGACAGGTCGTGCCGTTGCGGCGTCGGCCCGCGTGGAGGCGGCGGGCCATGGTGGCGCTTGCGACCGCCGCAGCCATCGCGGCGCTGATCCTTGTCCGCGGCGACGAGGTCGAAGAGGGCGGTGGGCGCTTCGCGGCCGCGGCGCCGAGCATGGTACGCGAGATGGACGTGGAGGCCGACGGGCCCTTCGTGGTCTTCCCCACGAGCGATCCGAACATCGCCGTGGTATGGCCACTCAACCTGGAGGAGAGCGAATGATGATTGAGAAGGTGAATAAGACTATTCGGGGCGCGCTGATCTTCGCGTTGGCCCTGGGGGTACCCACGGGTGTCGCGAACGCACAGGAAGGTGAGGAGGCCCCGCAAGACATCCAGAACGTGCTGCTGACTTTTCATCTGGTCGAGGCCGATGGCTTCACCGATGACGATCCCGAGATCAGCGATGTGGTGACCGAGCTCAGGAAGCTCTTCAACTTCCGGGGTTACCGGCTCTTGTCAACGTCGGTATTCAACGTCGGCCTGATACGTACTCAGTCAAGCGCCAACTGGCTGGAGGGCACGGGATCGCAAAGAATCGCCCCTGTCGATTCCGAGTCGCCGTTGATGATCAGTGCAGAGATCAGTTCACGCCGGGCAACGAGGACCGTCCGTGCCAAGGTGGCCCTCAGTGAAGTGACCACGCGAAGTATCGGCTTGTTGGGAACCGAGCCACTCCCACTTCTCGAGGTCACGGCCACGCTCAGCGACGATCAGAGGATGGTGCTGGGAACGCCTCGCCGCGCGGCTGGCGAACCCGTCCTCATCCTTATCGTTACGGCCCGGATAGATCCGGATCTAGGCGGCGCGCGCGCCGCTGTCTTGCGAAGAGGGCGATGACTTGAGGGACCGCGTTCTTCGAGATGACTCGAAACGAGGAGTTGGCGGACATCGTCTTTCAGCAATTCATCGAAAAGCAGTGCCAGGACCGGTGAGACCCAGTTGCGCCAGGGCGGCGCTCGCGGTTCTGGTGACGGCGGCCATCGCGGCGTGCTCGTCCGTACTAGTCGCTCTCGCGGCTTGCGGCTTCGACGCCGGGGCCGCCGGCCCGAGCGCCCAGGATCGGCCGCTAACCGCCGACCTCACCGAGGTCTACCGCCTGGGCGGGTCAGACGCTCCCGACTGGGCCCAGTTCAGCCGCAGTGGTCCGGTGAGCTTCGACGGTGCGGGCAACCTCTACATCCTGGACCCGTTTGCCCCACAAGTGGTCGTCATCGATCCGCAGGGCCGGCTGGTCAGAACAATTGGTCGCGCGGGCGGGGGGCCCGGAGAGTTCCGGTTTCCCTACCACCTCGCGGTTTGGCGCGACGGACGGCTGGCCGTATCGGACATCGCGCGCGGAGCAGTTCAGGTATTCGGCCCTGGCGGAGAGTTCGATCATTCCGTGGGGACGGGCACGCTTCCCGAGCTCATAAGGCCGGATCCGAACGCTGACGCCCTATACGCGCAGGGGTCATCGGGGCCAGGCGACGAAATCGACGACTTCAGTATCGGTCGAATCGACCTGACCGGTGACGATGTCGTCTCCGAACTCGTACTGCGGGCATGGCGAGCACCCCGCGAAGATCCCCCCGGGGAAGTGTCCGCGGACGACTTCCTGGACAGCTCCGGGAGGGTTTCCGCGGCGCGAATGCTAATGGTCGGCGGAGCCCTCGAAGGCGTGTTCTTCGAACCCACGTTGCGCTGGGACATTCTGCCGGACGGCAGGGTCGCCTACGCCGACTCCTCGGCCTACGCCATCAAGGTTGTCGTGCCCGGCGGGCCGGAAGTCGAAGTGTTGCTGCGGCCGCTTCCGCCCGAAGCCGTCACCGGTCGCCTCCGGTCGGCCGCGATCGAGCGGGAGATTGGCAGGTACACGGAAATACTCGAAGATCAGGGCGGCATGCCCGACGAGTTCCGGGAGAGGATCGAAGAGCGCGGCTTCTACCCCGAAGTTGCGGTGATTCGGGAGATTCGTTCGACGTGGCAGGGCGGCCTGTGGGTCCGGCGGATCGGAGAGGAGCCCTGGGACGATGAGGGCCCCATCGATGTCTTCGGCCCGGATCGACAATACTTCGGCACCTTCGCGGCCGGCACCACAGCGATGCCGGAAGCCTTCGGCCCTGAAGGTCTGGTCGCTTTCTGGGAAGTCGACGAGCTGGATGTGCCGACCCTGGTCGTGAAGAGGTTGCCCGGGGACGTGAGGTAGCTGAACCAGCGCCTAGAACCGGTACGTATAACTCGCCTTCACCGCCCCACCCCGCGACAGCGTGATCAGGTCCCGGTCGTTCAGGATGTCCTCGCCGAGGTTGCGCCAGTTGTGGGTGTAGACCAGGAAGACATCGTTGCCCGGCTTGACGATCCAGCGCATTCGCGCGAAGAGCCCCACGATGTCGCTGTCGTTGTCGTAGCGGACGTGGTTGGTCACGCTGATCCACTGATTGGCGTTCCACTGTCCCTCGACCTCGTACACGTCGGCGGTGAAGTCCCCCCGGGGGAGGGTCACGGCGTTGTGCTCGAAGTTGGTCGAGATGCTCACGCCCGGGTTCGGCCTGAAGGAGATGCGCGCGTTCACCCGAGTCCGGTCTCCGTCCCAGAAGCCGCCGCGGCTGAATCCGCCGCCGCCCGATACCCGGCGGTGGCCGGCGGTGCGTCCCCGCACGCCCCACTCCCAGGTCGTGTACTCGCCCGACACGATGTCGATCCCGTCGCTCACCTCGTACCCGTAGTCCAGGAACTCCATGGTGCGCGTCGCTTCGATCTCGATGTTGTCGCCGCTCTCGAAGTCGATTCCGAGGAGGTCGAAGCTCCACTCCCGTTCCTCGAGCACCCCCGTGTGCAGATCCGCCAGGTTGCGGAACTGGATCGCGAAATCGAGCTGCCGGATCCAGTCGATGCTCGTGGGCCGCGGGGCCCAGCCGATGCGCGGCTCGATCCTGCGGAACCCGTTCCGGGTGACGAAGCCCAGCGTCGGGCTGTAGTCGTCGCCGAACTCGCGGTAGGAGACGTGCGCGGTCCAGACGTCGTTGGGGAAGTTGATGCGAAATCCGCGTGCGGTGAGGTCGTTCAGGGAGCGTTCCACCGACGGGTCGGGGTTGGAGTTCCAGACGACGAACGCCTCCAGCTCGAGGCGGTTGTCGCCCATGAAGGAACGCGTGTTGAACTGCAGGTCGATCCCGGCGGTGTGACCGTCGCGCGATGTGGAGCCATCGGGGGCGGGCGACGCGGCGCGGCGCGTGTAGATGGCCCCGATGCTGGACTGCTCCAGGATCGAGCGCTTCACCCGCGCGACCGTGAAGCTCTCCCGCGGAATGGTGACGTTGGCCGCGCTGCCCTCGTCGAGGTAGGCGTGCTCGGCGGTGCCGATCTGGTAGAAGCCGAGCTCGTACCGCCCTGCCTGGCCGGTCAGCCGGGTCCCGTACTGGATCGGCACCTGCTGTCCCGACCGCAGCCCGATCCTGCGTGAGAAGAAGGGTGACGGGCCGCTCCTCGGCGCGAAGCTGAACACCCCAGAGCCCTCCAGGAAGAAGTCGCGCCGTTCCGGGAAGCGCTGGGGAAAGCGGGTCAGGTTCACCCGCCGCTGGTCGCTCTCGACCTCGGCGAAGTCGGTGTTGATGCTCGCGGAGGCGCGAAGGCTCGAGGTGAGGCTGTAGTTGACGTCCAGGCTGATGTCGCGAGGGAAGGTGGTGGGGTCGGCATTGTCCGGAACATCCTTCCAGCTCGCGACCGCCGAGGGCCTGGCTTCCAGCCCCAGCCCCTGTGAAAGGTTTCTCAGGCCGGAGAGGCGCCCCGCGTACACCGGGCGCCAGAGTCCCTCGTTCCGGCGGTATCCGCGCCACAGAATCTCTTCGTTCCTGCGCCGGATCGTGCGCTGGAAGTTGATCCCCCAGGTCTCGAGGTTCGGGTTGAAGTTGAGGGTCCGGAAGGGGATCCGGATCTCGGCCGACCAGCCGTCGTCGCGCCGGGCCGTACGGGCCTCCCAGATGCCGTCCCAGGCCTTGCTGACGCCACCACCACCACCGCCGCCGCCGCCGCCACCACCTCTGCCGCCTCCCGAGAGGAGACCGTCGCCCATCAGCCCGGCGGGGTTGATCTCGAAGAAGTAGCCGGTGCGGCCGTCGAGGAAGGTATCGAGGATCCACATGAACCGGTCGTCGGTGTTCAGGCCCGCGTCGCGCTGCCGCTGGTAGGCGAGAATCCCGTCCGGGTCGTCGTAGAGGATTGCGCCGATGTACAGGTGGTCGGTGTCGAAGATGACCCGGATCTCCGTGCGCTCCGACGGGGTGCCGCCTTCGACGGGCTCCTGCTGGGTGAAGTCGGTGATCGGCGTGGCGGACTGCCAGATGTCCTCCACGACCTGGCCGTCCAGGACGATGGCGGCGGATGGGGGGAGCGGAAGCGCCTCGAGAACCGGCGCGGCACCGTTGTCGCCGTTGGCGCGCTGGGCGGCGGCAGCTCCAGGCTGGGACAGCAGCGCCGCCGACGCCAGCAGTCCGTGGAGGAGGTAGCCTCTTGCACGGGCTGTCGGTCCTGGAGCACCGCGATGGCCACGCGGGCTGACATGAAAACGGCTGCGCTCTATCGTCATCCTCTTCCGCCCCGCGGGCCCCGCGGATTCGAGAGTCCGGAACAGTTCCCCAACGGGCAAAAGACACCCGTGGGCCGCGCTTCGTTGGCACGTCGGGAAGCCGCAGCCTATTATTCCCACGTCATCCCCCGCGTTGTAACCTTCTGCGAATCGGAGAGCACCATGTTCCGGAACCGTAAGCGCACTCCTGCTGCACTCTGTTTCCTTCCGCTGCTCGCGCTGGCCTGCGCCGGCGACCAGTCCGAGTCGGCCGAAGCCGAACCCGCTGCCGCCGAGGGCGCACAGCCCATGGCCACAATGACGGCCGCGGCCCCGGCCACCATGGCGGGCCTGCTCAACCCCAACCTGGCTACGGAAGAGGAACTCGCAGCGGTGGCCGGGCTCGGTGATGCGACCGGCGCGATCGTCGGGGGCCGTCCCTACCTGCGGGCCGCCGACCTGCACGAGGTCCTGGTGGGCGCGGTGGGCGAAGAGGCTGTGCTCGCGGCCTACGATCACCTCTGGCTGCGGATCAACCTCAACGACGTCACCGACGCGGAGGTCCTCCTGATTCCGGGCGTCGGGGATCGCATGGCACACGAGTTCGAGGAGTACCGTCCCTACGAGGACATGGACGAGTTCCGCCGCGAGATCGGCAAGTACGTCGACGAGGAAGAGGTTGCCCGGCTCGAGCAGTATGTCTACCTGCCCATCGACCTGAACACGGCCACCGGTGAAGAGATCATGATGATTCCCGGCATGACCGACCGGATGGTGCACGAGTTCGAGGAGTACCGCCCGTACACCGACCTCGACCAGTTCCGCCGCGAGATGGGCAAGTACGTCGACGAAGGGGAAGTCGCCCGCCTGGAGCGGTACGTCACGCTGAACTAGGGGCCCGTGGATAAGCCCGTGCCCGAACCGAGGGCGGCATGGCGCCGCGCGGGCGAGTCGCGAGTGCCGGGTCTGGCCGGCCGGTAGGTACCTGTGCCGGGTGACCTCCGTCCGGGATCGGCGGTCCGCGTCCAATGATCAGAAAGATCGTCTTCAGGCTGCACCTGTCGGTCGCGGCGGTCGTTGGGGTGGTCATCCTCATGATGGCGGCCACCGGGGTGATCCTCTCGCTGGAAGGGACGGTCACCGGGTGGGCCGAACGGCGACATTTCGTCGCAGTGGACCGGCTTGCCCCGCCCCCCCGCCTCCCCCCCGCCGCCATCGTGCAGGCGGCGGAGGCGTGGGGCACGGCGCAGGGAACCCCTCTCACGGCAACCTCCCTGCGCTACCGGCCGCATCCCCGCGCCCCCGTGCGCGTTGACGCGGGCCGGGAGCTGCACGTCTACGTCGACCCCTATCGCGGGGAGGTGCTCGGCCACGGCCCCGGCCCCGTGGAACGCTTCTTCACCGCCGTGCACGACCTTCATCGCTGGTTCGCCGTGCCGAGCGGGTCGGTGCGGGGGGCGCGCGCTGTCACGGGTGCGGTGAACGTCGCCTTCCTCTTCCTGCTCCTCACCGGGCCATTTCTCTGGCTGCCCAGCCGCTTCACGAAGCGCGCGCTGGCCAACATCCTGCTATTCCAGCGCGGCGCCCGGGGCGCATGGCGCGACCTCAACCGGCACCAGGTGATCGGGATCTGGTCGGTGGTCCCCCTGGCGGTGATCGCGGTGACGGGGGCGCTGACCTCGTACCCGGCGGTGGCCGACCGGGTGTACCCGGTTGTGGGACGTGCCGTCTCGGGGGGGAGGTGGCCGGGTGGGGAGGCGGTGGGGGTGGGGCCGGGCGGGGGTGGGGTGGGCAGCGCCGTGGAGGTCGGCGGCAGCGCAGAGGTGGGCCGGGGCGCGGAGGAGGAAGGCGCCGACCTCGAGGCCGTGCTGGGGGTGGCGGAGGGGTGGGTGGGGGGCTGGCGGTCGCTGACCGTGACGCTGCCGCGCCCCCGCGACCCTGAGGTGCGTGTGGAGATCCGGGGCGGAGGCGCAGGCCAGCCTCAGAAAACCGGCACGCTGACCCTGGACGCGGCCACCGGGACTCCGCGCTCCTGGGAGACCTTCGTCAACGAGACGGCCGGTCACCGGGCCCAGGAGTTCCTCCGGTACGCCCACACTGGCGAATACTGGGGGATCGCCGGCAGGGTGATCGCGGCACTTTGCTCGCTCGCGGCCACTCTGATGGTGTGGACCGGTCTTTCCCTGGCGATACGGAGGCTGCGCCGGTGGTCGGCGCTCAGGCGGGCGCGGGAATCCTAGCCGCCCGCGCACCCCGGCCTCACCACACCAGTGGCTCCAGCGCGATTCTGGAGTTGTCGAGCCTGTCGATGAACCGCTTCGTATAGACGCGCAGCATCGCCGCGCTCGGGATCCACTCCATGGAATGGATGGACTCGTGGCTCATGGCACGCAGTTCCGACATTCCCCCGTACATCCGTCCCTCGTCAAGGTACACGCGAATGGTGACGACCCCGCCCTTGCGCGCGAGGCAACCCTGGGCGATCCACTCGCCCACCACACCCGGACAGCCCACGAACGCCATGTTCGCGGCCCGCCGGAAGATGGCAGTCGGGTCCGTGTTGATGGCGTTCGCGAACGCCTCGGTCCGAATGGTGACGACCCGGAAGGGGATGCGCTGCCGGCGTCTGGTGAGCAGCCGCTCCGAACGGGTTCGCACTCGCAGCTCGTCGAGTTCCACGGGATTTGGAGCCAGCGGAATGAAGAGGCCGTTCCCTTCCGAAACGGTGACCGAGTCGTCCATCGGGTGATAACCGATCTGCTCGACGACGACTTCCCAGGTGCCTTGCGGGAAGTTGGGGAAGCGGAAGTTGCCGTTGGCGTCGGTGAACACGAAGCGCTGGAGCTCCGGTACCTTGATGACCGCGGCCACGACAGGGGCGTTGTTCACCCTGTCCACCACCTTGCCCGTCAGGGTGAATGTTGGAACCTCCTGGGCGGACGCGTGCCGCCCTCCCACCGCGGCTGCAATCGCGCACACTGTAAAGAGAACATTACGAAATGTCATGTTTTCCATACTTTTGCTCTGCCGGGACAGTGCTCTACGTTGCTACCGCGAACCTCGCTCGGCCCGGATCTGCCGAACCGCCGCGTCCACGCGCATCCGCATCCCGACCTCGCCGTATTCGGCCGAGGCACGCGTGGGATTGCCCGAGACGCCGCTGCCCTCGAACCCGCCGCCCGGCGCGAGCTTGTCCTGGCGGATGTGGCGCGGTTCGACGTAGAGCAGAATCGAGGTGTCGGAGATGCCGGCGTGGCTGCCGATCGAGTCGGGAAGTTCGCCCTGCTCGACCAGCCAGTCGCGGAACCCGTTGTTCGCGTAGTAGTCCCCGATGAAGTGGACGCGGGCGCCTTCGCCGCCCCACTCCTCGTTCAGCAAGGTCGCGACCGCCTCCATGCCGCGCTGGTTCCCCCCACTGTCGCCGATGAAGACGATGTCGGTGAAGCCGTGGACCCGGAAGCTGCGCGCGGCGTACTCCACCAGCGTCATGAAGTGCTCGTTCGGCAGCGTGATCGTCCCGGCGTAGCGCATGTGGCCCGACGGCGGGTCGACATTGCCCTCGGGCACATAGGTGACGGTCGGCGCGACCAGCGCGTCTCCCAGCTCCCGCGCGATCCGGTCGCTGGCTTCCTCGATGATGTAGCGGTGCTTCCCCATCACCATGTGGGGCCCGTTCTGCTCGGTCCCGGCGGTGGGGAGAATCACCGTGGTCGCGCCCCGCTCGATCGCCGCCTGGATCTCGGTCCAGGTCATCTCCTCGATGAAGACGGTGTTGACGTCCTCGGAGGTGAAGGTGCCGGCCGAGGCGTTGGCCGCGTCGGGTCCGCCGTCCGCGCTCTCAAGGCTGCATGCCGCCGCGGTCACAGCGGCGACGGCGGCGAGCGCTCGCGCCACGGCCGTCAGCGCCGAGGCCCCGCCCTCCCTGCCCGCGCCCATCACCCCCCTGTCGAGAAGCAGTAGAAGAAGCCGTTGCCGCCGGTCCCCTGCAGGTTCTCCTGGCTGCAGCCGCGCGACCCGTGGGCCGAGTTCCAGGACTCGGGGTTCTGGCCGCCGCCCTGCCGGTCGTGGTGGCCGACCGCTGTGCTGCCTTCACCGTTGCTCGTCCAGTTGCCGCAGTTGTCGTAGCCGTCGCCGGTCATCGCGGACCCGTCCATGTTCGAACCGGTCAGGATGTCGTGCATGTTGGGATCGTCGCCGCGGCCGTTCACCATGTCGCCCATCTCGGAAAGGATCGACTCCTTGGTGAGGTTCGCCGCGTCGGAGTGGAGCTCGTCGACGTTGTTGGCGATCAGCATTCCGGCCTGGTTGTGCCAGGGTCCGGTGCCGATGCGGTCCCGCGCGTGCACCGCGGCGCTACCGTCCTCGTTGATGGTGCTGAGGTAGGCCGCCCACCCCATCCCGCCGGCCCCTTGCGCATCGGCGAGCATCTCGCAGTGGGCGTCCGCCCCCTCGATGCCACCCAGGTTGGCGCCGTCTCCGGGCCCCGCGCTGGTGATGAAGAACGTCATCGGCCCCGACTCCGCGGGGGTGAGTTCCTCCATCTGGGGGTTGATCTCCTCCATGTCGGCAGTGTCGCCTTCGCCTCCCTGGGCGCATCCGGCCGCCATCAGCGCGGCTGCAATCAGCACCGGGGTTGCAAGTGTGGAAGTCTTCATGCTTTCACCTCTCCTTCTCTGCGGGTGTCCAACGCTCAGTTGCCTCGCGGCCATGGCGCGCCCTGATCCATCGCCGTAACGGGACCCATGCCCATGTAGGCGAACTTCTGGACGCGCTTCCCTTCATAGGTCTCGGTCGTGTAGATGTTGCCCTGCGAGTCCGTCGCGATCGAGTGAACTGCGAAGAAGAGGCCGGGCTGGCGGCCGCCGTCGCCGAAGCTGGTGAGGACTTCCAGGTTCAGCCGGTCCATCACGTAGACCTTCATGTTCTTCCCGTCGGCCACGTACATGTACTTCTGCTCGGGGTCGCGCGAGAACGCCACGTCCCAGGTCGATCCGTCGCCCAGCGTGCGCGGCGCCAGCTGCACCTCGTTCACGAACGTCCCGTCCTTCTGGAAGACCTGAATGCGGTTGTTGGGACGGTCGCAGACGTAGACGAATCCGTCGAGCGAGGGATCGGCGCAGTGCACGGGCGTCCGGAACTGCTGGATCAGAGGAGCATCCGGATCGTAGGGCGGCGTCCGCGCGTCGTCCGGCTCGTTGCCATACGCACCCCAGTAGCGCTTGAATTCGCCGGTGGAGGCGTCGAGCACGGCGACGCGGCGGCCTCCGTAACCGTCGGCCAGGTAGGCCTCGTTGGCTTCGGCGTCGAACGCCAGCTTGGCGACCCGGTTGAAGCGCGTCTCGCTGCGGCTGTCGGCGGGCCCGGCCTCGGGCTCCCCGTACGATGCCAGAAACTGGCCGTCGCGCGAGAACTTGAGGATGTGCGTGTCGTTGGGTCCGTTCCCCCCGATCCAGACGTTGTCCATGTGGTCGACGGTGATCCCGTGATTCGACGCGGGCCACACGTATTCGCCGTTTTCGGGGGGGCCTCCCCAGGCGTTGACCAAATTGCCCTCCGGATCGAACTCCAGCACCGGGGGCGCGGCCCGGCAGCACTCGCCGATCGGCGGATCAGCGTCGGCGCCGCCCTCCGTGCGTTCGGTGAGATTGCCGCGGTGGACGATGAATACATGGTCGCGCGAGTCGACCCCGACGCCAATTGCCGACCCGAGGACCATGTGATCCGGCAGCGGGTTGGGCCAGAACGGGTCAACCTCGAAGATCGGGGCGTCGGCGGTGGTGGCGGACGCGGTCTGAAGGCGATCCTGGGTAACGTAGATGCCTGCGGCGACCAACACCAGAATCAGGACGATGAGAACATTGCGCTTCATGGGGAAGCTCCCTCGCTGGGACGGAGATGTTGCTGACTGGGGGCAAAGTACGGCGGTGGTCGTGCGTTGGCAAAGGGTGAAGGGAGGCAGGATGGGCCGAGGGGGGCGTGTGGATGGCGGGACTCCGCGTTGCGAGTGAGATTGCGAACCCCCAGCGTTGTTGCTGAAGGAATTCGTAAAGTGGACACTACAGTGTGGCCGGGTGGGCGGAGCGGTCCAACGCGGATGCATCGCCGCTCGAATGCCGCGGGGGTTTTGTCCACGGGCTGCCAGCCGCTTGACGACGCCCGGAAGAGGATTCCATGAACGGACACAGACTGCTGGTTCGCGCACTCCTTGCGGTGCTCGCATCTCTGGCGCCGCCGGTCGCAGCTGCGGCCGAGCCCACCCTCCCCCACGAGATCCCCGCAGATGTCGTGGTGCGCGCCTTCGTCAAGGCCGAGGACGGCGCGCTCTGGCTCGTTGTCCGGGTGCCGCTCACCTCGATGCGAGACGTGATTTTCCCCGTGCGCGGCCCCGGCTACGTCGAGATCAACGAAGCGAGCGACCTCCTTGCGGACCAGGCGAAGATCTGGATCGCCGACTACGTCACACTCTTCGAGGAGTCCACGCGGCTCCCCACGCCCGTTGTCGTCGCGGCGCGCATCTCGTCTCCCTCCGACCCCTCCTTCGCCGCCTACGACCGCGCCCTCGCCCACATCCGCGCCCCACCGCTCGCCCCCGAGACCGACCTGGTGCTGGAACAGGCCATGCTGGACGTCATCCTGCGCACGCCCGTCGCGTCGCACGAGGCGCGCTTCTCGATCGATCCCGCCTGGGCCCACCTCGGCATCCGCACCACCACCGTGCTGCGCTTCATCACCCCCACCGGCGCGGAGCGCGTGTTCCAGTACACGGGGAATCCCGGGCGCGTCCGGCTCGACCCCAGGTGGCATCAGGCCTTCCTGCGCTTCGTCGCGCTCGGCTTCACGCACATTCTGGACGGGATCGACCACCTCCTCTTCCTGCTCTGCCTGGTGATCCCGATCCGGCGCTTCTGGCCGCTGGTTTCGGTGGTGACGGCGTTTACCGCGGCGCACTCGATCACGCTGGGCGCCTCGGTGCTCGGCCTGGCGCCCAACGCGCTATGGTTTCCCCCGCTGATCGAGATGCTGATCGCTGTGTCGATCGTCTTCATGGCGCTGGAGAACATCGTGGGGAAGACGCTGCGGCGGCGCTGGGTGTGGGCCTTCGGCTTCGGACTCGTGCACGGCTTCGGCTTCTCCTTCCTGCTCCGCGAGTCGCTCCAGTTCGCGGGCTCGCACCTGTACACGTCGCTCCTCGGCTTCAACGTCGGGGTCGAGTTCGGCCAGCTCTTCGCGCTTCTGTTCATGGTCCCGGGGCTGGCGCTGCTGTTCAGGAAGGTGATGTCGCCGCGGATCGGTGTGATTCTGCTCTCGGCCCTGGTCGCACACACCGCCTGGCACTGGATGACGGAGCGCTGGGGCGTGCTCACCGCGTACGACTTCCAGGCGCCGACGTATGACGCCGCCTTCTGGGCGATGGTGCTGCGCTGGGTGTTGCTGCTGCTGATTGTGGGTGTGGCGGTTTGGGGGTTGGGTGCGCTGTATCGGCAACTGTCGGGGCGGTTGGGGGATCTGATGGAGGAGGGGGGTGGGGCACGAGGGGGCCAGTCAGCCAACAACACTCAGCGGGTGGGAGACACGGCAGAATGAGCGACAGGTTGCAAGTGACCGGAGGAGCGTGGGAGACAGTCGGGCTTTCGAGGGGTCTTTTTGCGCTGGTGTGCTGGTTGACCGCGGTGCCGGCAGGTGCCCAGGAGGTCATCGAATTGCCTGCGGAAGACCGCCGACTGGAGCCCGTTTTCGAGGAAGTCTACCGGGTCGGCTCCCTGTCCGGCGAGGATTGGGAGCAATTCGGAAATGTGCGCATGGTGGGTTTCGACGGTGCAGGGCAACTGTACATCTTCGACAGCCAGGCCGACCGCATCTTCGTGGTGAGCCCCAACGGAGAGTTCGTGCGCGCTTTCGGTCGCCCGGGAGACGGCCCGGGCGAGTTCCGGAGTCCCGATGCACTCGCGGTCATGCGGGACGGGCGGGTGGTGATCGCCGATATCGGTCACCACGCATACCACCTGTTCGACGCCGCCGGAGAATTCGAACGCAGGGTCCGCATGCCTTCCGAGCCGGGCAACTTGAGGCTGACGGAACTTCTGCCGGATCCGGGTGGGCAAGCCGTCTTTTCCGCGGTGGGGGGCCAGGCGCTGGGGATGGTTTTAGGGGGTTCGGTGCGGACCACCTCGCATACGACGCGGCCGGTGGAACGGGTCATGCTGTCGGCTGAGGTGGCCGCGAAGGACACGGTCGCGGAAGGCTGGCTGCCGGACGGCGACCCGAGCTCGTTTCCAGTCGGAGACCAGCGGACCCTGGGTCTCCCGTCGCAAAAGACTTTTGGCCCGCTCATGCTGGCGGGGGTGCTCCCCGATGGAAGCGTGGCGTTTTCGGACTCGACGGCCTACGTGGTCAAGATCGCGCGCCCCGGAGTGGGAGTTTGGCGAATCCTGAAGCGGCCGCTCCAGCCAATCCCCGTGACGAACCGGGTGATCGAAGCGGAAAAGCAGCGTCAGCTGGAGAATCTGGAAGCGCAGTCGGGCAACGCCGGGGGTGGAGGAATCGTGCTCAACGGCGTGCGCGAGTCCTCCCAAAGCAGCCGCCGGAGGGCCCTCGAACGGATCGAAGCGCTGGAGTTCTTCGAAGAGGTCTCCATCATCCGTAACTTGAAGACCGGCTGGGACGGCGAAATCTGGGTGCAGCGCCACGGAGAGGATCCGGCAGACCGCTACGGCCCCGTCGATGTCCTGGACATGGACGGTCGTTACCTCGGCACGATTCCGGCGGGTACGATCCGATTGCAGACTCCCGTGCGTCCGGTTGGGCTGGCCACCTTCGGTCCCGACGGGCTGGCCGCGTTCATCGAGCGGGACGAAATGGATGTCAAGACGGTGGTGGTGAAGCGGCTGGTGGGGAGGTGAGCGCAACCCCTTCGGCACTTTCTGTCATGAGAACATTACATTTTGTAAAGCGGCGTTTACGTTTGGGATGCTGGGCCTTGTCGGTCTGGCTGCTGTGCGCGGTTTCGGTGAGTGCCCAGGAGATCTTCAGCCTGCCCAGTGAAGACCGCCGCCTGAACCCCGAATTCGAAGTGGTCTACCGGGTCGGGTCTCTGTCCGGCGAGGACTGGGAGCAGTTCGGCCGCGTCCGCAAGGTTGCCTTCAACGACGCGGGCCAGCTGTACATCTTCGATACCCAGGCAGACCGGATTACCGCCCGGAGTGGCTGCCGGATCCGGAGGGTGGGGCTGTCTTCACCGTGGTGGAAGCCGAGGCGGCGGCCTACACCCTGCCGGGCAGCGATTCCGAGCCAACTCCGCTTCGTGCGAGCTCGAGAACCTCGTGTTCTTTGACGAAGTGTCGATCGTTCGCGGCCTCGCGACCGGCTGGGACGGAGAGATCTGGGTACAGCGGCACGGAGATGAGCCCGGCGATGACCTTGGCCCGATCGATGTCATCACGATGGACGGCAGGTATGTCGGCACCTACGCGGCAGGGGCCATCGAGATGCCGGCCGCCTTCGGACCGGGGGGCCTGATGGCGTTTGTCGAACGGGACGAATTCGAGGTGGAGTCGGTCGTGGTAAAGCGGGCTGCGGGGGCGCTGAGCGGCATGCGGCCGCCGCCCCAAGCCGAGGAGGCCACGATGGAAGACACGATGACCGGTAGGGAACGCTCGAAGATCGTGTCGGCCCGGATCGCGATGGCGCTGGCTCTCCCTGCCTCCGTCGCGGCCGCTACCTTGGCAGCTACCGGACCGGCACGACGGAGATGCCGGATGCCTTCGGCCCCGATGGCCTTGTCGCCTTCATCGAGCGGAACGAAATGGACGTGCAGACGGTAGTAGTGAAGAGGGTGGTGGTGGGGTCGTGAGCGGGAATCCTTGCTGCTGGATGTCATGCGGACATTACATTTTGTAAAGCGAAGATTACTTATCGAACCCCGCGCTTGGGCGTTCTGGCTGCTCATTGCGGTTCCCACCGCTGCCCAGGAGATCATCGAGCTACCCGCAGAGGACCGCTGGCTCGAGCCGAGCTTCCAGGAGCTCTACCGGGTCGGATCGGTGTCGGGCGCGGATTGGGAACAGTTCGGAAACGTGCGCGACGTGGGGTTTGATGGCGCCGGACGCCTTTACGTGTTCGACAATCAGGCGGACCGCGTCACAGTCGTCGGGCCGGACGGCGAGTTCCTCTGGGCCTTCGGCCGCCCGGGGGACGGCCCGGGGGAGTTCCGGGGCGCGGACGGACTCGCGGTCATGCGGGACGGACGCGTCGTGTTGGCTGACACCGGGCACCGTGCATACCACATCTTTGGCGCGGACGGCAGTTTCGAGCGCATGGTGCGGATGGCCCCCGAACCGGGTGCCGTGACCATCACCGATCTTCTGCCTGATCCCGGTGGCGAGGCCATCTTTTCCGCGGTGGGGGCACAGACTCTGTCGGCCAGCGGTGTCACAAGGGGCACTACTCCGCCCACGTCCAAACCGGTGGAACGCATCACAATCACCGGGGAGGAGGCTATGAAGGATACGGTCGCAGAGGGCTGGCTCCCTCCGAAAAGGGGCGCGTGGCCGAGACAGGTGTTCGGACCCATGATGTTGGCCGCAGTACTCCCGGACGGAAGCGTGGCGTTCTCCGACTCGTCGACCTACGCCATCAAGATTGCGCGGCCGGGGGCTGGAGTCTGGCGAATCCTGAAGCGGCCATTCCAGCCGATCCGCGTTACGAACCGGGTGATCGAGGCCGAAACGGAACGTCTAATCAGGATATATGAGGCGCGGGGTGTGCCACCAATCATCATCAACGGCGTGAACAGAAGGACGGAGAGCCCCCGGGAATTCGTGATGGATGAAATCGTCAATGAGGTAGGCTTCTTCAACGAGGTGTCGATCGTGCGGGGACTCAGAACCGGCTGGGACGGGGAGATCTGGGCGCGCCGCCACGGGAAGGAACCGGGTGACGACGCCGGCCCCATCGATGTCCTGACGATGGACGGGCGCTACATCGGCACCTACGCCGAAGGTGAGGTTGCGTTGCCGGCTGCCTTCGGGCCGGACGGCCTGGTCGCGTTCATCGAGCGGGACGAGATGGATGTGAGGTACGTGGTGGTGAAGCGGTTGCTGCGCTAGCGGCTGCCGACCTGTTGAGCACCCTGGTGCGCCCGGCGATTGACTCTCGCGGCCACACGCGCTAATGTCAACTAAAGTATTAGGAGTAAGAATCAGGGCGGCGGGGCTGCCATGCCAAAGGCCCACCCAGCGCAGGGAGATGGTCATCATGCCGGTAGCGGACAAGCTCGCAAGCGGCGGTCGCATAGGGGCTTTCGCCCTCGTCTGCGCCGCACCCATCCTGTTCGCGTCAGCGGTCCTGCACGCCCAGGAGATCATCGACCTCCCCGCAGAGGACCGCTGGCTGGAGCCCCGCTTCGAGGAGGTCTACCGAATCGGGTCGCTGTCCGGCGAGGACTGGGAGCAGTTCGGCCGCGTCCGCAAGGTTGCCTTCGACGGTGCGGGGCAGCTTTACGTCTTGGACGGGCAGGTGCTGCATATCCATGTAGTCGACCGGAGCGGCAGACTGCGCCGCACGTTGGGAGGCCGGGGGGACGGCCCGGGCGAGTTCCGGTGGGCGCCATCGTTCACCGTCATGCCGGACGGCCGCGTGGTGGTCGGGGACACCGGGTATCGGGCATTCCAGATCTTCGACGCGAGACTACGAACGCCGTGTGGGGATGGGATTGGAGGACGTGGGTGGTACGCTATGGGATTTCATGCCCGATCCGGCTGGCGACGCACTGTTTTCGGCAGTGGGATCCCAGATGCTGGTCTTCTGGTTTGTCGAGAACACTCCCTCGCACACCACCCGGCCAATCGAGCGCCTTGACCTTGCTGGGGACGTGGTCACCAGGGACACCGTCGCCGACGGCTGGCTGCCTCCAGGTGTGGAATGGCTGATGAGCGGCAGCCGGGAGCCAACGGAGTTCGGTCCGCGCATGCTGGTGGGGGTGTTGCCGGACGGGACGGTCGCGTTCTCGGATTCGTCGGCCTACGCGATCAAGATCGTGCCGCCAGGCGCGGGAGTGCAGCGGATTCTGAGGCGGCCGCTGCAGCCGGTCCGGGTCACCAACCGGATGATCGAAGCCGAGAAGGACCGTCAGCGGCAGGGGCCGGTCCCGCCGGGAATGGAACGGATGGAGCGCGAGCGCATCGATGGCCTGGTGTTCTCCGAGGGTCGTTTCGATCACCCGCGAACTGGGGGTCAGCTGGGACGGCGAAATCTGGGTGCAGCGGCGCGGCGAGGAACCGCTCGACGACGACGGGCCCATCGATGTCCTGACAGTGGACGGGCGGTATCTCGGGAGCTACCGGGCGGGCGAGATCAAGATGCCGGACGCCTTCGGTCCGGATCGGCTGGTCGCCTTCATCGAAGAGGATGAGTTGGGGGTGCAGACGGTGGTGGTCAAGCGGGTGATGGGGTCGTGAGTCCGGATCGTTCACCACCGAAAGTCATGCGGACATTACATTTTGTAACCCGGAGATTACTTCTCGGCCCCTGCGCCTGGGCGTTCTGTCTGCTCACTGCGGTTTCAACCGGCGCCCAGGAAACCATCAACCTGCCCGGCGACGACCGCTGGCTGGACCTCCGCTTCGAGGAGCTCTACCGGGTGGGAGCGCTGGACGGCGGGGACTGGGAGCAGTTCGGGCTTCGAGGAGCTCTCGGCCGAACGTCGCCGGCGTGGGGTTCGACAGTGCGGGCAATCTCTACGTCTTCGATGGCCTGGGCCAGCGAATCGTCGTCGTCGGCGCGGACGGGGCGCTTGTCCGGGAATTCGGCCGCCCCGGCGAAGGGCCCGGCGAGTTCAGCCAGCCGACGGCGTTTGCGGTCGGGCGAGACGGAAAGACGGTCGTCGCGGATGTCGGGCATCACGTCTTTCACATCTTCGCTCCGAACGGCGATCCCGGGCACAGGGCACGCATGAGCGTTGTGTACGGGACCTTGAGGTTCGACAGGATCGTGGCCCAGCCGGGCTCCAACGCACTCATCGCGGTCCCGAGCGCGGCGAACGATTTCCACGTTGCGGGCGGCGGCGGCCCGCCTCCACCGCCCGTGTCCCATGCGATCGAGCGCATTAGCCTTGCGGAAAGGCAGGCCGAGACGGATACGGTCGCCGAACCGCGTTTGTACCCGCTGGATAGCAGGAATGCGAAAGCCGAGGCCCAAAGTAGCCAGCGCCAGCGATCCGCCCGATGTTGGCGGCCTTCCCCTCGATGTTCCGCGGCCTGCGGCGCGCCTTCACGCCCGACTTGCACTGGAGCGTGTTGCCCGATGGCCGCATAGCCTACGCGGACTCGTCCGACTACGCGATCACGATCCTGGCGGCAGATGGAGGGGTCGTACGGATCCTCAAGCGCCCGCTGCCGCCCGAACGTGTGACCGACCGTACGATGCGCGCCGAGAGGAGTCGGCGCCGCATGCTCCCGGACGAGGAGGTCGGGACGGGCTGGAACATGCTTGACGCGCGCCAGCGCCTCGGTGACCTGGAGTTCTTCCCGGAGATTCCCGTCATCCGTGGACTGGCGACCACCTGGGACGGCCGCATCTGGGTGCTGCGGCGGGGCGAAGAGCCCATGAGCGATGGTCCGGTCGATGTGCTCGCCCCCGAAGGCCGGTATCTGGGCAGCTATCGGGCGGGCGAGATCAAGATGCCGGCCGCCTTCGGCCCGGATCGGCTGGTCGCGTTCATCGAAGAGGATGAGTTGGGGGTGCAGACGGTGGTGGTCAAAAGGTGTGTAAAAGGAGAGACGGCGTACCTTTCAATCGGTGACATCACTCACGCGAGCCGGGGAAGAGACCCCGGGAAAGGAGGGAAGCTACGCAGGGGAGCAGGTGGAAGTCCAGTGATCTGTGGGAGACGCTGGAGCAGATGGTGCGGGGGAGGGTCCAGGAGTTCATCCAGGAGATCCTGGAAGACGAGGTCACGGGTTCCTGGGCGGGCGGGCGAAGTCGCAGCGCAGGGCGATCGAGGGCGGGCGGAGGGGATTACGGGAAGCCGCGGAACCTGACGTTGGCCTCGGGGACCGTGGAGGTGTGCCGGCCTCGGGTCCGCGACGTGGAGGAACGGTTCGAGAGCCGGGTGCTGCCGCTGTTCGCGCGGCGGACGAAGGAGGCGGCCGAGCTGGTGGTGCAGCTGTACCTGCACGGCCTGGCCGAGGGGGACTTCGAGTTGGCCCTGCGGGGTCTGCTGGGCGACGGGGCGCCGCTGTCGAAGTCCACGGTGCGCCGCCTGCGAGCGGTGGGTCGCGGAGCACGCCGAGTGGGAGCGGCGCTCGCTCGCGGGCCGGGAGCTGGTCTACGCCTGGGCGGACGGGATCTACGTGAAGGCGGGCCTCGAGAAGGACAAGGCGGCCCTCCTGGTCGTGATCGGAGCCATGGCCGACGGCACCAAGGAAGTCCTCGCCGTGGCGCCGGGCTTCCGCGAGTCGGCCGAGTCGTGGGCCGCGGTGCTGCGGGGCCTCAAGGCCCGGGGGCTCGGCGTGCCGAAGCGCTGGTGGCCGACGGCAACCTGGGCATCTGGGCGGCGGCCCGGCAGGTGTGGCCGGAGGCCGGGGAGCAGCGGTGCTGGAACCACAAGATGGCCAACGTGCGATCGTCTGCCGAAGCGCGAGCAGACGGAGGCGAAGCTGCGGGAGGTTGTGTACGCGGAGTCGAGGGCCGGGGCCGAGAAGGCTCGTGATGCCTTCGCGGACCGCTACGCCGACACGTACCCCAAGGCGGTCAAGATCCTGGCCGGCGACTGGGACCGGATGACCGCGTTCTTCGACTTCCCCGCCGGGCACTGGAGGCATCTGCGCACGACGAACGTGGTCGAAAGCCCGTTCGCGGCGGTGCGGCTGCGCACATCGGCCGCCAAGCGGTTCAGGAAGGTCGACGGTGCCACGGCGCTGATCTGGAAGCTCCTCATGGTCGCGGAGATGCGGTTCCGGAAGCTCAACTCCCCCCACCTGCTGCCCGGGGTGCTCGCCGGCAGGCGGTACGCCGACGGCAAGCCCGTTCCTGCGGAGGAACGGCGCGCGGCCTGACGACCGTTTGCGAACTCCGGTCCGTCCAGCGCGGGCCGCCGAACGACGGGGCGCACCAGACCCGCCCGGGGGGGCGCCGCGGCAAGGCTCCGGGCCGCCAACATCGCCTGATCCCCGGCGAATGGCACGGTTCCCGGCGCGGTCTCCAGAGCCCCGAGGATCCGTCCGCAGAGGCCGCCCCCACCCTTCGGCCTACCCCCACCCCGCAGCAAATCCGGTCTCTTGCATCCCTCGCACGCCGTCGCAACTTGCAACAACGAAGGAACGCCTATTCTGAGCAGACTACCCGAACGTCACTGAATGGGGTCACGCCCACCCGACGTTTACACACTTTTTGCCCCAACCTCGGGGTGCAGACGGTGGTGGTCAAGCGGGTGTTGGGACTATAGTGACAGCAGGAGGTGTCACATGAAGGGCAGAGTATCGCACTCGGTCGTGGGGATCGGCTTCGGCGGGCTGGCTCTCGCGGGTATGGCGACTTTGACCGCCGCCTGCGCCTCGAGTGGGCGCGCCCGGAGATAGCGTCACGGTCCCGATGAATGGCGACGCGATCACGCAATTCGAGGGAGAGCATCGAGTACAAACGCGGGTTGTCTGGGATGACGGCAAGCTTGGGCTTGAGCACAGCGTGGATTCGGAGGCCTGGGTTCGAGAGGTCCTGGAAGTCGTCGATGGCCGGCTGATGATGACCCGTACCATGCGCGTGTTGGGCGATGCGAACTCCCCGTCGCCGCTCGTCCTGGTTTACAATCGGGAAGAAGCAGGGGAGTCCTGACGGAGGGGCCGATCATGTCTAGCCGATCAACTTTGCGCCGAACCATCTGCTGGACCGGATCGGCCTGCCTGCTCGCTGCGATTCCCGCAGCCGCCCAGGAGATCATCGAACTTCCGGCCGAGGACCGCACGCTGGAACTCGAGTTCGAGGAACTCTACCGGCTCGGCACGCTTGCCGGCGAGGAATGGGAACAGTTCGGGGACGTCCAGAGCGTCGCATTTGACGCGGCGGGCAACCTGCTGGTTTTCGACCAGCACGAACAGGCCCAGAAGATCTACGTTGTGGATCCCGAGGGTCGGCTCGTGCGTGAGATAGGTGGACCGGGCGAGGGTCCGGGCGAGTTCGAGCGCGCGGTCGCCATGGCGGTCATGCCCGATGGACGGGTGGTGGTGGCGGATCACGACCGCCAGGGCTATCACCTGTTCCGCGCCGATGGCGAATTCGAGCGAATGGTGCGCAAGCCCGGGTCTCCTTCCGCGTGGAGGATGGGGCCCATCAGGGCACAGCCCGGGACAGACGCGGTCATCAGCGTGCCGGGTCAGGCGCAGGGTGTCACCATGACGGCGGGCGCTTTTAGCGGCCCCATCGTGTTGCCGTCGTCGTTCAGCATCGAACGCACGGTTCTTTCCGGCGAACGGAGCGAAACCGACACCGTCGCCGAGGCCTGGCTGCCGCCGACCGGACTCGAGGATGAGGATGAGAACTTCCAACGCAACTACATCCACATCCCCACCGCACTCCTCCCCGAATTGAGCCCGAGCCTCCACTGGCGAGTCCTCCCCGATGGCCGGGTGGCATTCTCGGATTCGACGACCTGGACGGTGAAGATTGCAGAGGCGGGTGCTGGCGTTGTGCGAATCATCAAGCGGCCGTTCCGGCCCGAACCGTTGACGGACCGCATGATCCGTGCCGATAAGGATCGTCGCCTGCGGAGAATCGAGGAATCGGCGCCGTCAGCAGATCGGCTGGAACGCGCGCGCCGGACGATTGAAAACGAGGACTACTACCACGAACTGTCCGTAGTCCGAGGCCTGGAGGTGACCTGGGACGGCCGCATCTGGGTGTTGCGGTGGGGTGCGGAGCCCTGGAGCGACGGTCCCATCGACGTGGTCACTCCTGACGGCCGCTACCTGGGCAGCTATCCTCCCGGTACGACCGCGCTGCCGGTCGCCTTCGGCCCGGACGGGCTGGTGGCCTTCATTGAAACGGACGAGCTGGGTGTGCAGACTGTGGTGGTGAAGCGGATGGTGGGGCGCCAGTGAACCGGGTCGCCCTGCGCGCAGCTGTCGCCGCGGGCGTCGTCATCGCCGGCTGGCTCCTCACGGCTGCCGCGCTGACCGCACAGCAAGCCATCACCCTCCCCGGCGAGGACCGCTGGCTGGAGCCCCGATTCGAGGAACTCTACCGCGTCGGATCGCTGAGCGGCGAGGACTGGGAGCAGTTCGGCTCTATCCATGAGAGCGTGGCCTTCTCCGACTCCTCGGCCTACGCAATCGAGACGGACGAGCTGGGGGTGTACACGTTGCCTGGAACGAGCATGTCTGGGCATCCCGGCCGACCCTGGCTACCAGGCGTGTTCACCATCCCCCATCTCACCAGATCGCCATGAAGCTCCGCGTCACCGTCTCCTTGCTCGCGACCCTCACAGCCCTCGCCTGCCAATCCGACCATTCCAGAGTCAGCGATCCCACCACCCGGATCCCCGACGACACCGGCGCCCGCATCATCGAGAACGCCCGTCCCCCGGAGGGCTCGCGGCTGGGGTGGCGGATCGGGCCGGAGCCGACCGTGTCGATCGGCGTCGTGGACGGCGAGGATCCCTACGTGTTCGGGTCGGTGCCCGACGCCATGAGGCTGAGCGACGGGCGAATCGTCGTGGTGGAATCCGGTTCGGCGGAGCTGAGAGTCTTCGATGGCGGGTCGGGTACCCATCTCGCGACCTGGGCGGGAAGGGGCGAGGGGCCGGGAGAGGTCTCGGAGCTGGGCCACGTGGCCCGGTTGCCGGGCGACTCGATCATTGCGTGGAGCTACCACAGGAGCGTGACCGTCTTCGACCCGGACGGCAACTTTGTCCGCACCTCCCACATGAAGAGGCTCGCGGAAACCTCCGCCGGGCCGAGGCCGCCCACTCCGGTGGCAGTCCTGGATGACGGTTCGCTTCTGGCCAGTGTTTCGCTGGAGAGCCTTGACACCGTGGTGGTAGAAGTATGGGATGTGGAGGGGAACCTGCGGGGCATGCTGGGAGCCCATCTGCAACACGAGCCGCGCACCTGGACGAGCGATTTCTGGCACTTCGAGACATTCGGTTGGAACATGAAGCTGGCACCCTGGGGCAAGTTGGCCATCGTCACCCCGAGCGACCGCTATGAGATCAGGGCATTCGGGGCGGACGGCACCCTGGCGCGGATCGTTCGCATGGAGCATGTGCGGCGTTCGCCGACCGCGGCCCACGTCAAGGCGCACATCGAGGCAAAGGTCTCGGGGGCCCGGGTCAACAGGCGTGAACAAGCCCGCCGTCACCACAGCGCTGCACCGGTCGCCGAGTACTTTCCGGCCTTCGCATCCGTCATGTCCGATCGTCTGGGTCACCTCTGGGTCGAGGAATACGCGGTGCCGGGGGAGGAGGAGGACGGCGGGCTATGGACGGTATTCGATCCGGATGGGCATGTGCTGGGCTTCGTCGAGACGCCCGAGGGGCTGGAGATCTACGAGATCGGGGCCGACTACATCCTCGGAAGGGTCGGGGACGAACTTGGCGTGCAGTCCATTCAGCTCTGGTCCCTGGAGCGGTCGGAAGGCCAGGCGTCTTGAATTGAAAGCAGGTGAGAGTCGGCCCGGACTGGCTGGTGGCCTTCATCGAAACGGACGAGTTGGTGGGGGTGCACACGGTGATGGTGAGGCGGATGGTAGGGCAGTAGCGACAGCAGGAGGTGTCAAATGAGGAGCAGAATATCGCACTCGGTGGTCGGGATCGGCTCTGGCGGTCTGGCGCTCGCGGGCATGGTGGCATTGACCGCCGCCTGCGCCTCGAGTGGGCGCGCCACCCCGGTGACGGGCCCGGAAGCGGAAGCTCTCTTCGCGGCTCTCACCGGCACGTGGGTGCTGGACGAGCGCGAGAGTTCGCCGCCGATGGGCATGCCCACCACGGCCGGACCGGACACTCCCGGTTCGTTCACAATCATCAAGGGGCCGGGCGGATCGGGCCAGATCATCGGCGATGTCGGTGGTGGCGAGAGTTCACTGGCAGATCGTGAGAATACGCTTGAGGTGCTGGCTCGGCGGCCCATCAGGCTCGTGCTCGGGGTGGATGGGGCGCAGTTGGTGTACACCCCGACGCCTGGACAGAGCGTGACGGTCCCGATGGATGGCGGATCGGCCACGCAAATGGAGGGGGAGCATCGGGTGCAGACACGCGTGATATGGGAAGACGACAAGCTCGGGCTTGAGCACACCGTGAATCCGGACGACCGCGTTCGAGTGGTCATGGAGGTCGTCGATGGCCAGCTCAAGATGACCCGTACCGTGCGGGTTTTCGGCGAGGCAAGCGCCCCGCTTCCAATCGTCCTGGTCTACGGGCGGGTTGAAGGGGAGTCCTGAGGGAGCCGGTACCTGGGCAGCTACCCCGCGGGTGCGACCGAGATGCCCGACGCGTTCGGCCCCGATGGCCTCGTGGCCTTCATCGAGATGGACGAGATGGATGTGGAGACTCTACCGGCGCAGGCCGACTGGAAGTGGGAGGACCGCTGATGCGGTTTCCAATCGTGCTTCACAAGGACGCGTCGGCAGTCGGAGAGCGCGTAGCCTACCTCTTCTCGGTCAGGCGACCCGACAGGTACTTGTGGATGACGCTCGACAACAGCGTCTGATACGGGATTCCCTCTTCGCGGGCTCGTGCGTGAGCGAGGTTGAAGTCGCGTTCGGTCACCCGGAGGTTCACCCGCCGGGTCTTCTTGAATGTGCTCCGGGCCGCGATGCGTGCCGCTTCCATCTCGCTCTGGGCCCCGGTGGCGCGGCGCAACTCGCCCCGCTCGAACTTCTCCAGGATCTCGCGTTCTTCCGGGTTCAGTTGGTCGTTCATTGCGATCGCCTCTTCTGATACTCGCGTGTGGCCTTCCGGCTTGGGATGATCGTCTTCAGGAACCTCGACCCGTCAGCAGCCGCCACGAAAGGAACGAGGTAGACGTAGCTTTCGATTTCCACGACGTAGATCATTTGACCCGGATATCGCTCCTGATTCGGGTGCTCCAGAACATCCAGCAAGCCGTCTCGTTCGATCGCGGAGATGACCCGCTCAAACGAGATCCCCCTCCGTTCAACGAGTTGTCGGTTCTTCTCCAGGTTCCAATCGACGCTTGGACTCATGATCCCAAAAGTCATCCATTGTGTGCAGTCTGTCAACAGATGTCTCCGAGCTGACCCGCGACAGCTTCGGCTCCAACAGGTAAATATACGCCCCGCCCGCCCTCGGTTCGTGATACGAGACCACGTACCGTGACCCGTGCGCAAACCCCAGCAGCGCGTCGTCACCCTGGTAGCGCGCGATGGTTTGCCCCGTTGATGGATCGACCAGGTCCAGCCAGCCGTCGAGCACCGTCTGCCAGGGGACCTCGGGGATCGGTTCTCCGGGGCTGATCCGTTCCGTCCAATCCGCGTCGGGGGTCTGCCACGCGATCCAGAGCCCGTTCTCGTCGAGCATGGCACCCACGTTGAGGGACCGGGGCCAGCTCTGCTCTGCCGGGTTGTCTCGCTCGAACTCCTCGACGGTCCGGTCGAATACCCGGACGACCGCTGGCGACGGCTCCAGGTCCCACCGGACGATCCGGTTGGCCTGCTGGCGCGCGGCCCAGAATGTCCCCTCGTCGCCAGCCACCACGAACCGCTGCACCTGCGGACCCCGGCGCACCGGCTCCGCGCCGCCGAACGAGACGGATCTTCCCATCATGTCGAGGACCAGGCGCTGGTGTGCGACGCCGGTCCCTGTGGGGACGTGGAGCGCGACCGCGACTTCGTCGGTGTCCGTGACGACCGACGACAACACCTGCGGGATCGACCGGTCCGTGCGCACGACCTCGAAGTCGTGGTCGAGCACGGTGCGCCCCCGCTGGAACTCGAAGACGTGGATGTAGCGCCCGCCGACGTTCACATGCGCGATCGCCTCGTATTCGCCGTCGGCAGTCCCTCCCCGTCCGACGGTCCCGAGGTATTCCCCCGCCGGGGAGAACACCGAGATCTCGGGATAGCTGAGGTGCGTGACCAGGATCCGGCCGCGACGGTCCACCGCCACTTGGGAGAACGGGGTGATGACATGGAGGCCGGCGTCCTCCCAGCCGCCGATCGTCGCGACGGTGTCCAGCGTGATCACGCACTCCGCGCAGGTCACCTCGCCGGAGACGGTGGTGGGTTGCTGGGCGGAGAGGGTGGGGGGGAGGGGGGGCAGCGCGGGGGAGAGCCCCAGGGCGAGGGCGGCGCAAACGGCGACCTGCGGGAGTTGGGGCATGGAGCGGGGCTTTCCGGCCGGGGAGTGACACTGTCGGAACGGCTGTTACAGTGCCCGCGGTCGGCGTGAATCGTCAACACGCTTGGTCTTCAATACCGTTGTTTGATTCGACTCCTCGATCTACGTTTTGGTAGTGCTACTGCCAATTCAGGACGCAAAATGTACTTGGTAAGTCGATTTTTCGATATTCCGGAGCAGAGTTTCTTCCTGTTCGGCCCCCGCGGCACCGGGAAGTCCACCTGGCTGCGCGCCCGTCTGCCCGACTCCCTCTATCTGGACCTCCTGAAGCCGAGACTCCATCGCAGTCTGGCTGCGCGTCCGGAGCGGCTCCGCGACTTGCTGTCAGGGTCGCCGAAGTCCCGCACCGTCGTGACGCGAGATCGTGAGGTAGCGCGATGGAGCCAGGACACGCTCGGATGATTTCTAGGGAACCACGACGCCCCCCTTTCCCGATCGTGCTTCTTTGCGTGGCTATCGCGGGATGCCGTGCGCAGGCGCCCCCGCCCGAAGCTTCCGCCCCATGCCCTTTGGGCGACTGCCAGATCGAACTCGAACACATCACACGTATCACCGACGCGGACGACCCCGGTATTCTGCCGACACACGTGTTTCGGCCCCAGGAGACCGAAGCGGGGACGTTCGTGTCGGCAAGCCTCGATGAGACACAGATCGCGGAGTTCGGTCCGGATGGACGCCTCACCGGGGTGATCGGCCGGGCGGGGCAGGGGCCGGGGGAGTTCGGAATAGCGATCACTCCGATCCCGGGACCGGGCGATACGCTGTTCGTTCCGGATTTGGCACAGGCACGCATCTCGATGTTCGGCCCTGACCGCGCGCTGGCCGGGACACTTCCGATGCCGTTTTTTTTCTTTGTTCCGGCTTTTGTGATGCCTGATGGGTCTTTTCTCGTGGCCGAGCAGATCCGGACGAGCGAGTCGATCGGCTATCCCATGCACGTGGTCGATCGAGAGGGCCGGGTGGTTCGATCCTTCGGCACCGACGAACCGCAGTATCGCCCGGATTTGAATCACATCCTGACCCGAAAGGTAGCGCCAGGTCGGGACGGCACGGTCTGGGCGATGGCTCCCGCCAGGTATATCCTCGAGCGCTGGGATCCGTCTACCGGAGAACAGCTACAGTCGACCCGGATACGGTCCGACTGGTTCCGTGAGTCTACCGAGCCGTATACCGACGAGACGGTGCGCCCGCTTCCGCTGGTCGTGGGGCTGTGGGAAGATGAGCATGGGCTTGTCTGGACCATCGTTCGCGATGCGGATGTCGACTGGGCACCGCCACCCCGCGCCAACGAGCATCGCCCCGTCGACCGGCAGCAATACAGCCGGACCTACGACTGGGTCATTGAGGTCGTGGACCCAGGCTCGGGGCGTGTGCTCGCAAGCCGGCGGTTCAGCGAGTGGCTCAGGTACCGCCCTCCATCCAGAATTCTTGTGTCTCGCGCGGACACAATCCTTACCATCGTCGCATACGACGTGTGGAAACCCACTCTCCAGCAAGGGAGGTAGCATGAAGAAGTTCGGAAGCCCAGGCGGAGGAATACTTCTGGGAATGCTACGTGTGCTGTAATGCACAGTCGTCCAACGACTAGTCCCGCCAGTCAGGATGCCTGGCTCGGTTTCACATGGCGGCCGAGGAACCGCGAGCGGTCTGGGATGGTCCTTCTTGGTGCCGCGGCCGTCGCCCTGTCGGCTTGCTCAACCCCGGAGGCCGAGCCGGGCAGTCTCACTCTTATCCCTGCCGAGCGCTTCGCGGCCATTGAGGTGCCTCTAAGCAGGAGTATCCGCATCGCGCTGGTTGACAGTACCACTGCCTGCGTCGTCGACTCCTATGAGGTCCGGGTCGTTTGCATGCACAGCGACGGGTCGACCGTCGGGGCGTTCGGCAGGGAAGGCGAAGGGCCCGGCGAGTTCGGCAGCAGGGCGCTTTCGCTGACCCGCGGGCCTGGCGGAACGGTGGGCGTGTCCGATGGTGGCCAGCGCCGCCTGACCGTCTTTGAACCGACCGGGGCGATCGTATCCAGTTCCATAGCCCCATTCCTCTTTGCGCCGATGGCCCCCTTGGGCCGGACTGCCGTTGGCTCCTACACGGTGCGGGCCGCCTCTGGAGCGCACGTTATCGAACTCGAAATCGAATCGGGCGACATCCTGTGGGAGCGCGCGTTGCCCCACCCGAGCGAAATGGGTGTGGCCATGGACTGTGAAAGAGGTCTCAGCGACGGGGCGGCCACCCCGGAGGGCAGGTGGGCGTTCTGCACATGCGCCAGCACGCTGGTACTGTGGGACTACGAGGACGTGACGACTTTCCATGATCCGACGTATGTGCCCGAGCTGCCGTCCGCAGCGGAGATCGAGAGGTACCGCGCGCGCCGACTCTTTGGAGCCACGCCTCCGGAAGCGCAGGTCCTGCAGTTTGCCGAGACCCCCAAGCCTGGCATGATTCCGGGCCGGTCGCTCATCTACGATGACTGGGGCCGGCTCTGGGTTGCGACCCAGCGCGACCGAACCGCGTTCTCCTATTTCAGCATCTTCTCGGACACCACCTACGTCGGCAGCGTGCAGGTACGCGATCGAGTGGAAGGCTACGATCTGCTGGGCAACACCCTGGTAGTGCTGGTGGAGCGACTTCCTGAAGATCCTGCCGGTCTTCCCGGGAGAGGTGTCGACTGGTATCGGTTCGAGGCTCCGAACCGCCAGTAAGACCGTTTTGGAAGATCGGCCTCCTAGACAGGACGAATCCGCACCCCTCGAACAGGCTGGCGGATCGACGCAGGAATCTCGATCGTGTCCAGGACTGATCATAACCCTTGACGTACCACTGCCGCTGGGCTCCCGGATCGAGGGTTGCCGGAAGAGAGGGGTCGCTCTGTTCGCCAAGCACGGAGGACTCCACCGGGGCACCGTAGGCGCCCGATAACATCAGCCGCACGTCCCGGACGACGATGGGACGCCTACTTGCATTGGTTACGGATACCTCGACTTCGGCACCCATGAACCCCTTCTCGTATGTGGCGGGCACACGTCGCTTCCCCACCCGCACGCGAAGGCCTGAGAACCTCCCGTATCGCACCCAAAGGCTTGCTTTCGACCAATCGACCCTCTTGAGCAAACCCACGGCCGCAACGCCGAGGAAGCGGTTGTTGGGACTTGTTCCACCCCCTACACCCTACCTTTCGCGAGAACCATTCGTCGCGCCTATTTTCTGTTCGATGCCGGCGTCTTCCGCTCGTTGCGTCCCACCGGCCCGCTCGACCGGACCGGCGAAATCGACGGCCAGGCACCGAGGTCGATTTCGTCGTGTACGGAGGGACCGGATTCCATGCAAGCGAGGTCAAGAACGCGGGACGTGTGCACTCCGCCGACCTGAGGGCGCTACGGACTTTCCGCGCGGACTATCCGGAGGCTGACGCCGCAGTGCTGTACCGCGGTCGCGATCGACTTCGGATCGATGGGATCTGGTGTCTGCCGGTTGACGAATTCCTGCGGCAGATGCTGCCGGGGAGAGGCCTGTTGGAGTGGCTCTGACAAAGCTCCAGGGGGCTTGACCTTGCCAGGGGGGATGTGCAAACGCACTTCCGCCGCGTGCGCGACGACGGGGAGGTCGGCGAGGCGTATGTTTTCCATAGGGACGGCGACACGATCGACCGCCTCAGCGTGCACGGGAACTACTCGCGGAAGGTGCGTCAGGGGCCCTCGCTCCCGGCGGTGGGGCCTCAGCCGGCTCAGCGGTCCGAGGGCCCGCCTCCGCCGTGGGCGCGCACCCCCCGCCGCTCCCGCACCGCCGACCGCAACATCAGAATCGCCGCGTAGAGCACCACCACGACCACCAGCCAGCGCATCACGTTCAGCGGGAACGACTTGACGACGAGCGCCGCGATCAGCACGGCGGGAATCCCCCCGATCGCCAGCCCCAGCGCCGCCTTCAGCTCGTAGCGCCCCGCCTTCAGGAACCGCAGGCCCGCCACCGGCATCAGGAACGCCGAAGCGCCCATCATGATCGGGAAGGCGACAAGCGGGTTCATCCCCATCAGGCTGATCACGACCATCGTCGGGGCGTACATGCCGACCCCGATCGTCATCAGGGCGCCCAGGACGAAGAGGCACCCGAACGCGATCGCGAGGTTGGCGCCGGAGAGCCCCGTTGCGTCGCCGCCCACCGCCGCGATGTCGAAGATGGCCAGCAGGAAGGTCACGGCCGCAATCAGCAGCGCCACACCCATCCCGACCTGGATCCGGTAGCGGGGCAGCCGCGCGACCACCCCCGCCCCCAGCCACGCGCCCAGGACCGCCGCCACGAGCAGCGTGAAGAGTGTGACCGGGTCCACCGAGATGATCGCGATGAAGAAGAACGCCTGGATCACGACCGGCGGGGTGTGGCCGATCATCATCGTCCCCGGGATGTTCTCGTCGTGAACGACTTGCCTGAGCTTGAACAGGGAGGTGGTCGGCGCGAACGACCCGATCCCCAGCGTGTCGAAGAAGTTGGTCACGAAGCCGACGGCGTTCTCGTAGAAACCCGGCGGCTCGCTCCAGCCGTCGACCCGGCGCCCCGCGCGGGTCGCGGCCGATGCGGTTTGGTACCAGGTATGGAGGAGGTAGACCGTGAGCAGCGCGAGCGCCGTGAAGAGAAATACACGGGGATCGATGGAGTCAGGCATGGTTACCTCTGCTTGCCGCCCCCGCCATCACTGATCGGCTGCGCGCGAATCGTCGGGTACTCGATCCCCAGCTGCTCCAGGTAGCTGCCGTACCTGGAAGGGTCGTAGTAGTACTTCTGCAGCTCCGGCTTCCAGCGGGCCATGATGTCGGCGTTGAGCCAGATCGCGGGCTGGTCCTCGGGGGTGATGAACGGGGTGTAGGTCATCTCCTCCTGCTGCACGTTGTTGAAGTAGTCCCACGCCTCGGCGACCAGATCCTCGTTGAGCAGGAGGTCCAGCAGGGTGCGCGCCTGAACCTTGGCGCCCGCGACCGCCCCCTTGTGCGCGATCGGCGTCGCCATCGCGATCCCGTTGGCCCAGTTGTGTCCGGGGGTCCCGCTCACGTTGGAGGGGTACCGCAGGGTGACCGTGGGCATGTTCCACGAGATGTCGCCGATGTCGTCGGAGCCGCCTCCGAGCGACCGGCTCAGGTCCACCGGTCCCGAAAGCCCGCGGATCTGCGTGGCCAGCCCCGTTTCAGTGCTGCCCAGCTCCCGCTGAATCCCCTTGGCCAGGGTGATGTCGTCCTCGCTCCACTCCGGCAGGCCGACATGCTCGATGTTGGCGTAGGTCGCTTCCGCCACCGGCCTGCTGAAGTGGCGGCTCCACGCCGAACCCACGGTCATGATCGTGTCGATCTGGGTGTCGGTCATGAGCGCCGCGCCCTCCGCCATCCGGTTCGCGGCCTGGTAGATCTCCATGACGCCGTCGTAGTCGCGCTCGCGGAAGAAGAACCAGATCGTCGCGGTCTGCGGCACCACGTTGGGCTGGTCGCCCCCGTCAACGATGATGTAGTGGATGCGGTACGCGGGCCGGAGGTGTTCGCGCTTGTACTCGATCGCCTGCGCCATCAGCATGACCGCGTCGAGCGCCGAACGTCCCCGCCACGGCGCGCCGGCGGAGTGCGCGGTCTCGCCGGTGAAGCGGTACTGGACCGACATCAGCGCGTTCCCGCCCGACTGCCCCCACGACACCCCGAAGTTGTTGCTCACGTGGGTGAAGAGGTTCACGTCCACCCCGTCGAAGACGCCATCACGCACGAAGTACGCCTTCGACCCGAGCTGCTCCTCGGCGATACCGGGCCAGATCAGGAGCGTGCCCGAGATGTTGTCCCGCTCCATGAGCTCCTTGACCGCCAGCGCCGCCACGATGTTGACCGCCTGTCCCGAGTTGTGTCCCTCGCCGTGTCCCGGAGCCATCGAAATGACCGGATCCCGGTACCCCACGCCCGGCTTCTGGTTCGACTGCGGAATCCCGTCCACGTCGGACCCCAGCGCGATCACCGGCGAGCCGCTGCCGTTGGACCAGCGGGCGGTCCAGGCGCTCGGCATCCCCGCGACGCCCAGCTCGATGTCGAATCCGGCCTCTTCGAGCATGCCCGTCAGGTAACGCTGGGTCTCGAACTCCTGCATTCCCAGCTCGCTGAACGAGAAGAGCATGTCCACGATCTCCTGGACCTGCTTGGCGCGGGCCTCGACCATTCCGAGGACCTCGTCCTTGAGTCCTTCGAGGTTTTGGGCGTGGGCGGGCGGCGGCGTCAGGGAGAGGAAGGCGACCGCAAGGACGGCGGCCCGGGCGATTGAGCGCATGGATACAACTCCGGTTTTCTTGGGGCGAGTGTTGGAGCCTGAACGACGAGCAGGAAGGTAGGGGTTGAAGCCTTCGCGTGCATATCTATCGTGATTGCTCAGACGACCCGAACGTCGAAGTGCTCAAGTCCCCGGAGCACGATACTGGGCCGATACTTCGGGCGCCGCGCTCCAAACCCGATCTGGTCGAATCGCTCCAGCAATACCTCCAGCGCGATTCGCCCTTCCAGGCGGGCGAGCGGGGCGCCCAGGCAGTGATGGATGCCGCGCCCGAACGAGATGTTCCCGTGGTCGGCCCGTGTGATGTCCAGTTCATTCGGCCGCTGGAACCGATCCGGATCGCGATTGGCGGACCCGAGAATCAAGCCGATCATCGTACCTGACCGCACAGCCGAGCCCCCGATCTGCAGATCGCGGCTTGCAATGCGCATGTCGAGCTGTACCGGCGAATCGTAGCGCAACAGTTCCTCGACGGCCGAAGGAGCCAGTTCCGGCTGCTCGCGCAACAAAGCCAGCTGGCCGGGGTGCCGCAGGAGAGCCCGGACCCCGTTGCCGATCAGATTCGTGGTTGTCTCGTTTCCGGCTATCAGAAGAAGGCGCAACATCACGATCGTCTCGTCGCGTGTGAGCTTGTCGCCCTGCTCCTCGACTTCCACCAGCCGCGACACCAGGTCGTCGCGGGGCTCGCGGCGGCGCTGCTCGATGATCGCCGTGAAGTACTCCGCGAGTTGCTGGTCGCTCCGGTAGACCAGCTCCTGTTCTTCCGCTGAGAGAATGGGTTCCAGCGCGCGCGCCAGGCGGCTCGACCACACCTTGAAGCGATTGAGGTCCCTCTCGGGGACACCGATCATCCTTGCGATCACGATCGTGGGAAGGGGCGCCGCGAAGGCTTTCATCAGGTCGAACTCATCGGCCTCTTCCAACATGTCGATCAAGCGGTGCGCGGTGGCCCGGATGAAATCCTCCAGCTTCGCGACCGAACGGGGTGTGAACGCCCGGTTGACGAGCCGACGCAGACGAGTGTGGTCCGGCGGATCCAGCGCGAGCATGCTCGGCTTGAGTTTCCTTCGCGTGGCCACGATGCCGCGCGAGTCACGCGCGCTCTTCAGGTTGTTGGAGAAGTTCCTGTGATCCCTGAGGATGCGGTCCACGTCCGCGAAGCGGGAAACCACGACCTGCCGGGTCAGGATGCTGTAGTGGACCGGGTCGAGTTCGCGAAGCCGGCGGTAGGCCGGATATGGGTCGGCGATGAAGTCCTGCGCCAGCGGCCACCAAACCACGCCGCTCCGCAGCCGCTCCGCAACCAGCTTGGCGCGGATGTAGATCGGCCGGACGGCGGCCTCAATCGCGTTCTTCAGTGCCATTCCGTATTATCCCACTTTACCGCCTGCCGTGCCAAAACCGGGAGCCCACCCATGAAGACCTGTCCCCGCCTCTTCGCCGCCGCCCTCACCCTGATGGCGCCCGCGCCCGCCACCGCCCAGACCCCCCTCGAGACCGCCATCTCGCACCTCGAGTACCGCGAGATCGGCCCTGCGCTCATGGGCGGACGCATCGCCGACCTCGCCGTCGTCGAGTCGAAGCCGCAGGTCTTCTACATCGGGACCGGTACCGGCGGCGTCTGGAAAACCGAGAACCACGGCACCTCCTGGACGCCTCTCTTCGACGACCAGCCCGCCAGCTCGATCGGCGACGTGACCCTCGATCAATCGAACCCGAACCTCGTCTGGGTCGGCACCGGCGAGCCGCAGAACCGCCAGTCCTCCGGCTGGGGCAACGGTGTCTACAAGTCGACCGACGCGGGGAACACCTGGCGGCACATGGGGCTGGAGGGGACGAAGCACATCGGGCGCATCCTGATCCACCCGCGCAACCCGGATGTGGTGTACGTTGCCGCGGTCGGCGACCTCTGGGGCCCGAACGAGGAGCGGGGTGTCTTCCGCACGGTGGACGGCGGCGAGACCTGGGAGAAGGTCCTCTACATCGACGAGCACACCGGCGCGATCGATCTCGCCATGGACCCGGGCGACCCCAACACGATCTTCGCCGGGATGTACCAGCGGCAGCGCACGGGGTGGGGATTCAACGGGGGCGGGTCGGGGAGCGGCCTGTACCGTACCTTTGACGGCGGCGACACCTGGATCGAGCTCACCGATGGGCTTCCCGATGGCGACAAGGGACGGATCGGCGTGGATGTCTTCCGGCAGGACGGCAACGTGGTCTACGCCCTGATCGAGGCCAACGCGCGCACCCCTCGGCGGCCGGGTGCCGGGGGTGGAGGCGGAGGTGGTGGAGGAGGAGGCGGCGGAGGCGGCCAGAATCAGAGCGGCCTCTACCGCTCACTCGACCGCGGCGACACCTGGGAGCGGATGTCGAACACCAATCCGCGCCCCATGTACTACTCGCAGGTCCGTATCGACCCGAGCAATCCGGACCGCATCTACGTCCTGGGAAGCTCGCTCATGGTCTCCGACGACGGCGGTAGCTCCTTCCGCAGCGACGGAGCCGCGCAGATCCACGTCGACCACCACGCGCTCTGGATCAACCCCAACGACCCCGACCACCTCATCCTGGGCAGCGACGGCGGCGTCTCGGCGTCCTGGGACGGCACCGGCCACTGGCGCATGTTCGACAACCTCGCGCTGGGGCAGTTCTACGCGATCGGCTACGACATGCGCGATCCGTACTACGTTTGCGGCGGCCTCCAGGACAACGACGCGTGGTGCGGCCCGTCCAACACGCGCTCCTTCCACGGCATCCGCCACCAGGACTGGTACGAGACCGTCTACGGCGACGGCTTCTTCACCATCGTCGACCCGACCGATTCGAGCATCGTCTATTCCGAGTCGCAGGGCGGGAACATGAACCGATACGACCTGGTCACCGGCGAGAAGATACCGATGCGCCCCATCACGGGGCCCCGCGAAGAGGGCGACACCACCAAGACCTACCGCTTCAACTGGAACTCGGCGCTCCAGCTCTCGCCCCACGACCCGTCGACCGTCTACCTCGGCGCCAACTACCTCATGCGCTCGCGGGACCGCGGCATGTCCTGGGAGGAGGTCGGCGGCGTCGATCTCAGCAGGCAGATCGACCGCGAAGAGCTGGAGATCATGGGAGTGGCCGGCTCGGAGCCCCAGATGTCGCTGAACGACGGAACCTCCAACTACGGCAACATCACCGCGTTCGCGGAGTCGCCGGTCGCGCGCGGCCTGCTGTACGTCGGCACCGACGACGGCAATGTCCAGGTAAGCCGCGACGATGGCGCGACGTGGACCAACGTGGCCGATCGCGTCCCCGGGCTGCCCGAGCGCACCTACGTCAGTCGCCTCGAACCCTCCGCGCACGAGGCAGGGCGGGTCTACGCCACCTTCGACGGCCACCGCAACGGTGACTACGCCGCATATGTGTACGTAAGCGAGGATTACGGCCAGAACTGGACCCGCATCACCGATGGTCTGCCCGACGGCTGGTCGGTAAACGTCGTAACCGAGCATCACCGCGCCCCGAACCTGCTTTTCGTCGGCAACGAGGTCGGCGTGTTCGTGTCGGTGGACCGTGGCGGGCTTTGGGTACAGCTCAAGAACAACCTGCCCGTCGTCCCAGTCGACGACATCCTCATCCACCCCCGCGACAACGACCTTCTGGTGGGCACACACGGCCGCTCCGCCTGGATCCTCGCCGACATGACCCCGCTTGAGCAGCTGTCGGCAGACGTGCTCGCCGAGGCCGGGCGGGTCTTCCCCTCGGCCCGCGAGTCGATCATGTGGGCCGAGCGCGGCGACTGGCCGTTCCAGGGCGCGACGTATTCGGCGCCGAATCCGCCCCGGGGCGCGCGGCTTCGGTACTATCTGCGCGATGGGTGGGAGGCGCCGGTTGTGGCGGAGGAGGAGGGTGGGGAGGAGGGTGATGGGAATGGCGACGGAGAGGATTCCGATGCCGACGACGGCGGCGATGTGGGGGGCGGAGCGCCTGCGGGAGGTGCGGACGCCACCTTCGCCCTCACCATCACGGACGCCGGCGGCAACCATATCCGCACCCTCGAGGCCCCCTCCGAGCCGGGCATCAACGAGGTCATCTGGGACTGGCGCCACGACCCACCGTACGAGCCGGAAGCGCGCCCGGGCGGTGGCGGGCCCGGTGGCGGTGGAGGAGGAGGCGGCTTCGGCGGCGGCGGCGCGCCCTCCGGCCCGATCGTCCTCCCCGGCGTCTACACGGTCAGCATGACCATCGCCGGCGAGACTTTCTCGTCAACCGTAGAGATCCAGGCCGACCCGCGCCGCCCAATGACCCGTGCCGACCGCATGGCCCGACAGGACATCCTGATGAGCCTGCACACGCTCGCGGTGCCGATCTATGAGGCGGGCCGCGCGATCCAGCGTCTCGAGGAGCAGCTCGACGCCGCGCAGGAGGTGATCGACGGCGCCGACGAGCCCCCCGAGGGCCTCGATGAGGAGCTGGAAGCGATCCGCGAAGCGCTCGAAGAGGTCGATAGCGACGTTTCGGAGGCGCGCGGCCACGCGGGTGTGGCGGGGGCCATCCAGGGCTCGTCCACCCTGCCGACCGAAGACCAGCGCTGGCGCGCCGACCGCGCCTGGGAGATGATGCCCGATGCGATCGAGGCGCTCAACGTACTGATCACGTCGCGCATGCCGGATCTCAACGCGCAGCTCTACGCACAGGGCGTGAGGCCGAAGCCGGGTGAGGTGGTGGTGATGGTGGGGCGGTGAGGGGGAGCCCGTAAGCGGCACTTCCCGCGAGGGCGAGGCCGCCCGTTCGCTGCGATGCTGGCATAATGCATGCGTTTCCACTACATTATGCTGTCACCATGCAATACCGAAACCGGGCTGGGCACAATGGGAGTACTCACCATTCGCAACGTGGACGACGATGTCATCGCGGCGCTCAAGGCACGGGCCAGGGCCAACCATCGCTCATTGGAGGGCGAGTTGCGCCATCTCCTGGGCCGCTATGCCATGCCGAGGCCCGCCCTCGGCCTGGTGCGAGAGCGGGCTCGGCTGGCTGCCGCGTTCAAGGCGACCGCAACCGTCCGGCACGCCCCGACGGAAGCCGCCGACGAAGCCGCCGACACCTGCCCGGATCACCGGGACGCCGCCGCCGAATGGATGGGGGCGATGAGGGACGTCGGTGAAATCGTCGGGGACATCGTCTCTCCTGCAGCCGAGCCTTCCGACTGGGACGCCCTCCGCCCAAAGACGGCCCCACCGCACGACCTTGAGGATCCGTGAATCTGCTCCTCGATACCCACATCTGGCTCTGGAGCCTCCTTGACCCGGATCGCCTCTCGGGTCGCGCGCGCCGCGAGTTGACCGAATCCGCGAACACGCTGTCCCTGTCACCCGTGAGCGTCTGGGAGGCACTTGTGCTCGCCGAAAAGGAGCGCGTCCTGCTCCATCCCGACCCCTGGAGCTGGATCCGCACCGCCCTCACCGTCCGGCCCATGCGTGCCATCCCGGTCACGTTCGACATCGCCTTCGGCAGCCGCAGCATCCGCCTTGGCCACGACGACCCAGCCGATCGCTTCATCGCGGCGACCGCGATGGTGCACGGACTCACACTGGTGACCGCCGACAGGTCGCTCCTTCGGTGTCGCGACATCGAGGTTTTGCCAGGCGCGTGATCGCAGACCGGGAGTCACGCCCCGTCAGCAGGTTGTCCAGCACCGAATGACCGGGAAACTCCTCACCGAATCAGCCCATATAGCCGGACACTCTCGCGATCGAGCTCGTCCTTGTGGATCCCCAGGATGTAGTCGTCGCCCACTTCCAGCAGAAAGTACCCTTCCGGCGTTCGCAGTTCGGCGACAGACTGTCCATCGCGGCCCACCACCCTCCACAGCGCCCCTCCCTCCTCCGGACGACGGAACTGGGTCGGTCTCACCAATTCCCAGTGCGACAATGGCTCCCTTGCCGGTGGATAGGCCATCACCCAGACCCGCTCGCCGGGGGCCGCGACAAGTCGCGCGTAGCGAGGGTAGTGATCCGGGTAAGTATATGTCCAGGGGGACTCCCGCTCCCCGGGCTGTTGCCTGGCGTCGGCGGGCACGGAAGACGGATCGAAGGGAACGGGGAGGGTCGCGATGGTGTCGCCCCGGAGACTCAGTTCGAGAATGATGTCCGACCCGGTGTCCCCGAGATAGACTCGATCCCGCGCTATCCCGTGGACCAGATTCCTCGGGTAGGCAAACATCCTTCCCTCGGCCGGGTAGCTCAGTTCCGCGCCCGGCAACTCGGCGATTGTATCGAGAGCCCCGATTGCCGGGTCGAATCGTCCGATCACTGCCGAAGGCCGCGGCTCGCTCGGGATCGGGCACCTCTGGGACTGGTAGATGCCGGCATAGAGCGAGTAGACCATCAGGAGCGAGCCATCAGGGATGAGGCGGCCCTCGTGACACATGCAGCCCTGGCAGGGTGACGGTTCGTACGGACTCGACCCTGCGTACCGGCCCTCGGGCCCGAATCGAACGAGTTTCGATGGCCAGGAAAGCGCCAGGATGGAGTCTCCCGGCAGGCGGGTGAAGTGATCAAGCGATTGAAACTCGCCCGGCCCCTCGCCCTCGCCTCCGGCGTCAAAGAGGTGCTTTCCCTCTGGATCGTAGTACCTCAGTTGCAGGCTGCTTCCGTTGGCGATGACGATCCGGCCGTCGCTGAGACGCGTCGCTCCGACGACCTGGTGGAGAAGGTAGCCCTCGCGTTCGTCGGCCCCCCCGATGACGACGCTGGGCTCCTCCGACAGGGTCCAGCTGGCGCTCGCATCCCGCGGGCCGGGATCCACGTCGCCACCGCATGCTGTGCTGGCAAGCAAGGTCGCGAGCAGGGCAGGTGAAATGCCCCCGAGCCGGCACGCGGACGATTGGGAGGTGACGTCTTCCGATGCCATCATGTGCTCCTTCGGAACGAGCTGATCACCGCATCAACCCATAGAGCCGGACACTCTCGCGCTCGAACTCGTCCTTGTGCAACCCAAAAATGTAGTCATCGCCCACCTCAAGAAGAAAGAAGCCCGGAGGCGTTTGCAACTCGGCGATCGCGACACCCTCACGATCGAGGATCTTCCACCGGGCCCCTCCGTCGTTCAATCGCCGGAAAGCAGTCGGGCTCTCCAGCTCCCACGGGAACCCCGGTTCCTTCAACGGCGGATAGGCCATCACCCAGACCCGGTCCTCGGGAGCCGCAACCAAGCGCGCGTAGCGAGGATAGTCATCCGAATAGATGAAAGTCGTACGCTCGGTGAAGGTCTGCCCTCCCCCGGTCCACTCCTGGTCCTCGAACTGCTTCGCCCTGGCATCGGCGGGAACGGCAACCGGCTCGAAGGGAACGGGGAGGATCGCGAGGGTGTCACCCCCGTAGCTCATCGCGAGTATGACGTCCGACCCGGTGTCGCCGAGATAGACGCGGTCGCGCGCGATCCCGTCGACCAGGCTCTTCGCGTATGCATACTGGCTCTCGATATCGTAGACCCGTTCAACCCCCGGCAACTCGGCGATCGTGTGGAGAAGCCCGGTTGTGGGGTCGAATCGCCCGACTGTCACCGGTGGCCGCGCCTCGCTGGGCTGAGGGCATTCCTCGTGGTCATCGTTGAGACCAACAAATACCGAGGAACGCAGCAGGATCGAACCATCGGGAAGCAGGCGTTGGCCACCCTCGGTGAGGCGTCTGCAGTCGCCAAGCGGTGGCAACTCGTATGGACTCGAGCTTGCGTACCGGCCATCGGGCCCGAATCGAGTAATGCCCGACCGCCAGGAAAGTACCAGGACCGAGTCCCCGGGAATGCGAGTGAGCTGCTGGAACATCCGGAACTCGCCGGGGCCGTCGCCCTCGCCCCCGGCATCGAAAAGGTGCCCCCCCTCCGGATCGTAGTACCGCAGTTGCAGACTGCTTCCGTTGGCGACGACGATGCGACCATCGCTGAGACGCGTCGCTCCGACTACCTGGTGGAGAAGGTAGCCCTCGCGTTCGTCGGCGCCCCCGATGACAACGCTTGGCTCGTCGGAGAGGCGCCAGATTCCGAGCGAGCCCTGTGAGCCGGCTGCTTCGCCGTCGCCGCACGATGTGGAGATGAGAAGCGACGAGAGCAGGACGAGCCGTGACCGTCGAAGCAGGCGCTCTGCCGACTCCGAGGCCGTGTGGACCGGGGGATTCATAGTATCCTCCGCAGCGTTGGCACCCCACTGTCCGTGACAACCGACCAGTGTCTGTACTTTGACACCCTCGGTCACCGAGGGGTTGCTGACTTGGGAGAGAGACACACTGCCTCGATGAACGCGCCGACGGGACATGGGAGACTCCGGAGCCGTTGCTGACCCTGGGGGTGGTGGACACCCCGCAGCAGTTCCATGAGATCAGAGGGGTGACCCGGCTTCGCGACAGCACGATCGTCGTTCTCAACAGCGAGAGCGGAACTCCGGCCTTTGACTACTCCACGCCATCGTTGGACGGCCGGGGGCCGTGGCGACGGTCCCGGCGAGATGGGGACGCAGCAGGATCAGCCCCGTTTCAACACAGGCAGTTCGACATGGAGATCAGATGGGGTACGCTTCGGCCCCGCGACAGCACGATCGTCGTTCTCAACAGCGGAAGCGGAGAGCTCCGTGCCTTTGACTACTCCGGGCGCCATCGGTGGACCGCGGGGGGCCGTGGCGACGGGTCTTTCGGCGAGATGGGGACGCAGCGAGAGACTTCAGCGACCGCGTCTCCAGCGACAGGCAGGCGACACCCTTGGAGGTCGACAATGGATGGCAACGCATACGCTTCGGCCCCGGCGGCGATTGTTATACCTCCGCGAACCCGACCGCTCCGAGCTGAGTCTGACAACACATCCGGGGCCGGTGGTCGATTCGCTGTCCATCGCCGAGAGCTTCTTCCTGGACGACCAGGGATGCCTGTGGGTTCGCCGATTGCCGGTCGGTGATGACGAGGGAAGGCGGTTGGAGGTGCCCGCTCCTCCTGACGGCGAGCCCGGTTGGGTGGTATGGCTTCCCTCGGGCCTTCACGACGTCTTTCGGCCGGACGGCGTGTACCTCGGAACAGTGAAGCTCCCGCAAGACCTCGACGTGATGGAGATCGGCATGGACTATGTGCTCGGCGTCGCACGAGACGAACTGGGCGCGGAGTACGTGCAGGTGTACGGCCTGGAACGGGGTGGGGCGTCTGGTCCTCCCTAGCTTTCCCGATCCCCCGTGCATGCGGCCAGTGACCGAGGAATAGAAGGACGCCACCGCTGCCGCCGACGTTGGTGAGTTGGCCCGACCCCCTATATTCCAACACGGGTACCGAAATATTCTCGAATCGTCGGTGGGGCCGGGTATCACGAAACAAGAGGCAACGTCCATGGACCGAAGTCAGGAATGGCCGGGCTCGCGTTGGTGGCGCGTGGATCTGCACGCCCATTCCCCCGAGTCCAAGGACTTCCGTAGGGAAAACGACGATGAGAGGGACTGGCCCGGCTGGGTTACAGCGGCATTTGCGGCTGGTCTCGACGCAATAGCGATCACGGACCACAACACGGCCGGGGCGATTTCGGAGATCCAGTCCGCGGCCGAGAGCTTGCCGGACGCTCCGACTATCTTCCCCGGCGTGGAACTAACGGCCAGCGACGGGGTTCACCTGCTCGTCCTGCTGGATCCGGCTTGTCGCGAAGAGCACGTGGAGGACTTGCTTTCCCGAGTAGGAATAGCGGTGGATGAGCGAGGCACCGAACTCGCGCGATCGAACCTCGGGATCGAGAAGATTCTGGAGGAACTGGGTGGAGACGCTCTGATCCTTGGGCCGCACGTCAACGGGCCAAAAGGGATCCTGACTGTACACGAAGGGCAACAGAGACTGGCGGTGCTGAGGGATTTCCGCTTGGCCGCAGTCGAGATCGATCCTGACCGGGATCTTGACGAGAGCTGGCTCGACGGTAGCAAAGCGGAGGTGGGTCGCCGGATCTCACGGGTATGGTCGTCGGACGCGCACGAATTGGAGGAGCTGGGGCGGCGCTTCACATGGGTAAAGATGACCCGTCCCGACATTGAGGGGTTGGGTCTGGCGCTGATGGACGGGCCTGATTCTCTGAAGCCTGCGACATCTGCCGAGCCCGGAGATCCCAATTCCCGTCACGGGGAGATGCTCATCGAACAGATCACCGTTTCCGACGCCCGGTTCATGGGACGGTCGGAGCCGATGGTGGTTCGCTTCAATCCGTGGCTGAACGCGATTATCGGTGGCCGGGGGACCGGGAAATCCACGCTGGTGGACTTCTGCCGCAAGACGCTACGGCTGGATTCGGAATTGGATGGAAGCGGAACTGGTGACGAGGGATCGTTGCGACGGATCTTCGACCGCCGTTTGCCGGTCCCACCAACGCGTGGCCGTGAAGGGCTCCTTGCAGAGGGCACTCACGTCGAGGTGATCTACCGCAAGAACGTTGAACGGTTCGCGTTGTCGTGGAGTCCATCTGGAGGGACGCCTTCCATCAGTCGCCTGAGCGAAGAAGGACGAACTCCCGAGGAAGGAAGTGTCTCGGAGCGTTTTCCGGTGCGCATCTACAGCCAGAAACAATTGTTCGCAATGGCTCAGGATCTGGGCGCGCTACTGACCGTCATTGATCGCAGTCCTGATGTCCAGGCAGCCGAAAGAACCCGCGAGATCGAACACCTCAAGTCCAGGTATCTGTCCCTGCGCGCCCAGGCCCGTACGGCCGCCGCCCGTGTAAAGGGACGCAGCGATCGGCGGGCGGCGCTCAGTGACGTTCAGCACAAGCTCGATTTCCTTCAGGAAGGTGACCAGGCTCGGCAACTGAGCGAATACCGCCGGAGGCGCCAGCAAGACGACACGTGGCAAGCAGTAGTGTCGGCGACCAGGCAGAGCGTGGGCGCGGTAGCGGAAGGTGCGGAACAGCTCTCGGTTGCCGATCTCGACCTCGGAACCGCTGGTTCGGACGAAGATCCGCCGCCGGAAGATCTCGAGAAGGCTCACGAGGCGCTTGGCCGGGCCGTTGCAAGTCTTCGGGGACTCGTGCTCGAGACCGTTGACGATGCGCAGCGGCAAATCGAACGGGTATTGGCGGGCGAGCACATCCGACGGTGGCAGGCGGCTTTGGAGGCCGGCGAGGAAGGGTTCCGGGAAGCGTCTGCCCAGCTTGCCGACCGGGGGATCAGTAGTCCCGGGGAATACCGGAGTCTGGTCGCGGACGCAGCCCGTCTGCAGCGAGAGATCGACGGATTGGACCGAGAGCAAAGCCGTGCCACGGAACTTGAGCGGGAAGCCGCGCTAACCCTCGAACTATATCGTAAGCGGCGCGAGGATCTGAGCCGCGCCAGAAGCGCGTTTGCAGCGGAGGCCACAGGCGAAGTCATTCGCGTTGAAGTGATCCCTCTTGAGAATATGCGTGGGCTTCGGGATGAACTGATGGGGATTCTGGGGACCGATCGGTTTGACGCCGACCGCAGGGCCCTTGCCGAGAGGATCCGGCCTGGGCCTGGAAGGGCTTGGAACTGGGACCAGCTGAATGCACTGGTGTCGGACGTCCGCAGGTTCCAGGCGGACGAGTCGGAGGCCTGGATCACGGAGGACCGGCGCTTCGAGGCGGCTCTCAAGAGAGTTGCGCCCGAGGGCATGGACCGGCTGGCTCTGTACTGTCCCGATGACAACGTGCGCGTGTCGTTCCGGGATCGACAGAATGGCTGGCGGCCGCTCACGAAAGGGTCACCAGGGCAGCAGACGGCCGCTCTCCTGGCTTTCGTCCTCGGCCATGGCTCGGAACCGATCATTCTCGATCAGCCGGAAGACGATCTCGACAACACCCTGATCTACGATCTGCTGGTCACCCAGCTGAAGGAAACGAAGCTCAAGCGCCAGGTGATCGTCGTCACCCACAATCCGAACATCGTGGTACACGGAGACGCCGAATTCGTCCTGTCATTGGAGGCCGGAGACGGTCAGAGCCGAAAGGCTTGTGAAGGCGGCCTCCAGGAACAGAAGGTGAGAGACACGATCTGCGAGGTCATGGAAGGCGGACGGGAAGCCTTCGCGAGTCGCTACAGGCGGATCATGCCCCTTGAGAGGTCGGTGTCGTGAGGGACACTAACGCCCTGGCAAGGAGGATTCGGCTCGGCGAAGACTCGACCCTGGAGCTGAAGCGCATCCTCGTTTCCGGTAACAGGGTTACCGATCCCAAGCGTGACGATTTCGCGGACGAAATGGCGGCCATGGCCAACTCGAGAGGAGGGACTCTGGTGTTGGGCGTGGCGGACAGGACACGCGAAGTCGTGGGAATACCCTTGCAGCGGATCGACCTTGTCGAAACCTGGGTCCGGGAGATGTGCAACGACTCGATCAAGCCCCCTCTCGATGCGGAAATCAACAAGCTGGAACTCCCCGATAGTGATGGCAGGCTTCAAAGTGTCATCGAAGTTGTCGTGCCCCGGAGCCTCTTCGTGCACGAGAGTCCGGGGGGCTATTTTCGCCGTATCGGGAGTTCCAGGCGAAGACTCCCTGCGGAGGTGTTGGCACGACTCCTCCAGGAGCGAAGCCAGTCCCGCATCATCCGGTTCGACGAGACGCCGATTCCGGGATCCACGCCGGACGATCTCGAATCACGGCTGGTTCGCCGTTTTCTGGCGCCGGATGCCCGAGTGGGGGAGACCTCGCTGATGAAGCTCCGGCTCATCGCGAGGGACGAAGACGATATCGCGCGGATTACGGTGAGTGGGGCGCTGCTTTGCACGGCGGAACCAACGCAGTGGCTGCCTCACGCGTATGTTCAGGCAGTCAGCTACGCGGGCGAACGACGCGACGTGAACTACCAGATCGACGCCCGCGACTTCAGCGGTCCCTTGGATGACCAGATCTTCGATACGCTGGACTTCGTGCGCCGAAACATGCTCGTGCGAGCCGCGAAGAAGACAGCTCGGATCGAGCGTCCTCAATTCAGCGAGAGGGCAGTCTTCGAGGCGCTCGCGAATGCGGTTGCCCACCGCGACTACTCCATGGCCGGCGCGCGAATCCGCCTTCACATGTTTGCCGACCGCCTTGAGCTGTATGTCCCGGGCCCTTTGGCGAATACGCTTACGACGGACAGCATGCACCTTAGGCAGTACAGCCGAAACGAGCTGATCGTCTCGCTGTTGGCAAGATGCCGAATGCCGGTTGACGGGAGTTTCGGGAGATCACGCATCATGGACCGCCGGGGGGATGGAGTACCGATCATCCTTGGTGAGAGCGACGACCTGTCGGGGCGGATGCCCGAGTACACCATGATCGACGACAGCGAGTTGCGCCTGGTGGTCTGGGCGGCGGCGTAGCGGGTAGCTGGACGTCGTCAGCTCCCCCCATCCAGCAACTCGAACACGCGGAGCACCGCCACCGCCGACACCCCCGGCCCCGTGATCTGCGGGTAGTGCTCCGCATGGTCCGTCATGTCGATCTGCGCGGCGGCCTCCTCATACGACATCCCCCGCGCGTGGAGCTCAGCCGCCCGCGCCTGCAGGTCCCGCATGTAGTCCTGCAGGTACGTGATCCGCTCCTTGTCCTGGAACGGCTGGCCGTGGCCCGGCAACACCCAGTCGAAGTCCAGCCCCTTCACGTGCTCCAGCGTCTCGACCCACTCGGCGAGATACCCGTCGCCCATGTACGGCAGCCCCGGGACCAGCAGGTCGCCCGTGACGATGACGCGGTCCTGCGGCAGGTGCACCACCACATCGCCGCCGGTGTGGCCGCGCCCGAAGAAGAGGATGCGGATCTCGCGGTCGCCGCGGAACAGCGTCATGCGTTCCGATAGCGTCGTGTTGGGCCCCTTCGGCATCAGGGCCTCCTGCCCGGCGGCGTAGTTCCTCATGTAGGCGAGGCGGGCTTCCAACCGGGCCAGCTGCTCCGCTGCCTCCTCGCGGGCGGCTTCGTCCGCTGCCTCGTCGACGCTGCTCTGCAGTTCCTCGAGCGCGCCCTCCATCGCCGCGATCTGGTCCGGCAACCCTCCCACGAACAGCTCGTACGACCGCCCCAGCGACGCCCCGCTCTCCAGCATCTCGCGGGTGACTTCATGCCCGATCACGTGCACGTCGTCCGGGTAGATCTGGTTGCCGTGCGCGTGGTCGAAGTGGTAGTGCGTGTTGACCACGTACCGGACCGGCTTGTCGGTTAGCGCCTCGATCTCCTCGACGACGGCGTATGCGGCCGCGGGCGAGATGTGCGACTCGACCAGCAGCACGTCCTCCTCGTTCACGATCACCGCCCCGTGCGAGCCGACCGAAAGACTGCCTGTCCCGCGCGCGTGGTATACGCCCGGCACGACCTCCTCGAACTCGAAGGCGGCGCCCTCGAACTCGGATCCGGGGGGTGGGCCGGCGTCGCCGCCGGGTGAGTCGGCGGGCTGACAGCCGGCGAGGACGAACAGGGTGGCAAGGGCGCTCGCTCGTGGGATTCGCATGGCGGAGACTCCGGGCTGGGGAGATTCACGTCTACTGCTACACTTGCGGTCCGGTCCCCGGGCGGCAAGATGAAGTAGGCCAGCACACCAACCTCTTCCCGACAAAGGAACGCAAATGGTCCCGATCCTCAGCCTCTGGCTACCCATCCTGCTATCCGGCCTGCTCGTCTTCGTGGCGAGCTCGGTCATCCACATGCTCCCCTATCACAAGAAGGACTACCGTGCCGCCCCCGGCGAGGACGGGGTCGTGGATGCCCTCGTCCTCGGATGGCTGTGGCCATGACCGAGCTCGTCGGGCAGACATGCGAGGCGTGCCGGAAGGGCGCGCCCCCGGCCACCGAGGCCGAGATCGCGGAGTACAGCGAGCAGATCCCCGAGTGGGCGATCGTCGAGCGCGACGGGATCCCGCGGCTGGAGAGGGTGTTCCCGTTTGGGAACTTCGTCGCCGCGATGGAGTTCACCAACCGCGTCGGGGAGCTGGCCGAGGAGCAGGGGCATCACCCCGCGCTGCTGACCGAGTGGGGGCGCGTGACCGTGACATGGTGGACGCACAAGATCCGCAACCTGCACGTGAACGACTTCGTCATGGCGGCGAAGACGGACCGGGCATACACACACAAGGAGTGATCCCGTGATCAACAAGAGCTGCATTCTGGCGACCCTGGCCGCCTTCGCCACCATGTTCGTCCTCGGCTTTGTCATCTACCAACCGGTGCTCGGCAGTTTCTTCGCGGCCAACGCGGGCACCGCCACGGGCGTGATCAAGGAGAACCCGGTCTTCTGGCAGATCATCGTCGGCCAGCTGTGTGGGGCCGCGCTGCTGGTCACCGTGCTCTCGTGGAAGGGCGTCGAAAGCGCCGCGGACGGGTTCAAGGGTGGCGCCCTCTTCGGCCTGCTGCTGAGCCTGTTCTACGGATTCATGAACCTGGGCACCATGAACACCAGCACCATGACCGCGGTGCTGGTGGATGTGGTGGTGACGGTGGTGCTGATGGGGGCGGCGGGAGCGGTTGGGGCGATGGTGTTGAAGCGGGTGGGGTAGGCGGTGGGGATGCGCTGGGGGGCCGCGCGGATTCGGCAGGCTGCGCGCACGGGCACGGCCGCCCTCGCGGGGTAGGACACCGACGAGGTCGGGAATCCGATCGTGTCGGTTTACAGACTGGAGATTTGCGGTCCGCCAAGATAAGGTGAAGGGGCGCTTGGACTTGCCCCAGTGATCCGCTGACGTCCACTGAGCCAGGAGCCGGTCACCCGCGCTTGGCGTCTCAATGAATTCGTAGTATCATCCAAAATAGATTAACTATTTCGGAGTGCACTACGAAATCCATGACCATGTACGCCCGCACCCCCGACCTCGAGCTCCCTCCACGCCAGTCGGCTTTCCTCTGGGGCGCCCGCAAGACCGGCAAGACGACCCTCCTGCGGCGCCGTTTCCCCCTTTCCGCGCGCTTCGACCTCCTCGACACCCGGTTGATGCTGGAGCTCACCCGCGCCCCATGGACTCTATCGGAGCGTATCCGGGCCCTCGAGCCCGCGCAGCGAAACCAACCCATCCTCATTGACGAGATCCAGAAGGTCCCGTCGATCCTCGACGAAGTTCACCGCCTCATCGAAGAAGACGGCCTCAGCTTCGTCCTCTGCGGATCCAGCGCGAGAAAGCTCAGGCGTGGGGATGCGGACCCTCTCGGTGGCCGCACCTGGCGCCTCGCCCTGCATCCGCTGACCTGGCCCGAGATCCCGGACTTCGACCTGTTGCGGGTGCTGAACCGGGGCCTCCTGCCCGCTCACTACGACTCCCCGGCGGTCGGCGAGTCGCTGGCCGGATACGTTGACGACTACCTCAGGGAGGAGGTGTTCGAAGAGGGCCTGACGCGCAATCCCCCCGCCTTCGCCCGGTTCTTCCATTCCCTGTCTTTCTGCCACGGCGAGATGCTGAACTACAGCGATGTCGCGCGGACCTCCGGCGTGACCTCCAAGACCGTGAAGGAGTACTTCCGGATCCTGGTCGATACCCTGGTCGGCGTCCTGGTGGAACCGTTCAGCCGCCGCCGCTCGCGGGCAGTGATCACGAAGGCGCCGAAGTTCTACCTCTTTGATGTTGGTGTCGCAGGGCACCTCACGGGCCGGCGGATCGAACGCACAGCGGGCGAGGACTTCGGGCGGGCCCTCGAACACTTCATCCTGATGGAGATCCTCGCATACCGAGCGTACAGCGGCCGCGACTTCCCGGTCCGGTTCTGGCGCACACGATCTGGATTGGAGTTCGATTTCGTGCTGGGGACGGACGGCGCCGCCGCGATCGAGGTGACGGGTGCGCAAAGGGTGGGCCGCCGGGAGCTGCGGGGCCTGCGCGCGTTCGCCGACGAGCATGGGCCGCTGCAGGCCTTCGTGGTCTGCAACGACAGAGCGCCAAGGCGGACGGACGACGGGATCTGGATCCTGCCGTGGGAGCTGTTCCTGGAGGGGCTGTGGGGGGGTGAGGTGGTGTGAGGGGGCTTGCGAGGTGTGTAACGCAGGATCAGAATCATCTTGGCATGGTGCGAGAGAGGACAGTGAGAAAAGGGAGGCGGCGATGCACACGATTTCCGATTGCGCGCGTGAAGCGAACGGAGTCGCAGATCAAATCCTGACCGACGAGCGGTCGGAGTATCACGAAGACCTCCAGCAGAAGCTATGGTCCGTGAGCCGCGGCTTGCCGAGCAATTCTGATCCGGGGAACCGGGCCAGCATTGCCATTGGCCTCGCATTGGCCGAGGTCACGGGCGCCACGAAGGATTTCCCTCGGCTTGACAGCCGAAGTGCCCAGATCGAGTTCGCGCAGCTGACCGCCCGATTCATTGTAGCAGCGTTCTCTCGCGTGGCTGAGCTGTCCCAAGTCGACTGGTCGATCGAGGTGGCGTCGTCGGGTGACGACACGGGTGGCCACGACTACCTGCGAGCCATCCGCCATGCGGCTGTGACAGACGACCGACTCGCGAGAATTCTGGTCGACGACTACACCCTGGCCCCCAGCAGCTTCATCGCGCGCCAACTGCGGTGGGAAAGCGGCGCCTGTCCGAGCTTGGCTCGACCGGAGGATGTCAGGTCATCGGTGCTTGAAGGCATGGTCGCTTGCAAGTGGACGATCCCTCGGGACATTGGCGAGAAGGCCGTGAATCTGCTGCGATCTTCAAAGCGTCTTTCAGTCCACCGGGCAATCGTGACCGCCGAGCCGCTTCCCAGCAGACTCGCTGCGATCGCGTTCGGTATCGGGAGTCAGTGCATCTATCACGTAGCCCTGCACGAACTTCAAGCGGTACTGGCGCAAGGTCATTGGTATGATGCCTTGGACACCTTGGAAGTGCTGATCAACGAGCGAAGGATCGGAGATATCTCGGCGCTACCCATCCACGTTGCCTATCGAGTTCCGGGGCCGGGGTGGTGAATCCATTGACCATTCTTGATAGAAGCCACGACGCGCGAGTGAGGACCAGAGCGTTCGATTGGTTGACAACACAATGCTCCATTCATGGAGAGGTCCTGCCACGAAAGCTCCTCGCACGGGGATTCGTCTTTGGTGATGCCCGGGTACGCTTTCTGGGACCTCAAGGCATCTTCAAGCCGGCGGCAATGCAGGTACCACTTTCCATTACGACAGCACCGAAGGGACCGTATGACGATGCCTTCGACTCCGACCATATGCTCCGGTACAGGTACCGCGGAGGCCCCGGAGACCGCGATCATCGCGACAATGTCGGTCTGCGAATAGCGATGAAGCACGGTCTCCCGCTGGCGTACTTCCATGGAATCGTCCCTGGCAAGTATCTGGCCGTCTGGCCGGTGCATGTTGTTGGAGATGACCGCAGTGGCATGACCTTTTCAGTCGACGTTGGGGCTGTGGAATCGGATGTTTTTTCCTCGACCGACTGGAGGGATGTAGAGCCACGACTTCGGCGCAGGTATGCGTCGGTGCTGGTACAGCAGCGTCTACACCAGGGCGCCTTCAGGGAGAGGGTGCTACGCGCTTATCGACATCAATGCGCGCTGTGCCAACTCGGACACAACGAACTCCTTGACGCCGCGCACATCATTCCCGACTCGGAAGCTGGGGGAGAGCCGGATGTCACCAACGGACTTGCCCTTTGTAGACTGCACCACTCGGCCTTCGACCGGTTCTTTGTTGGCGTGAGACCCGACTACATCATCGAAATCCGGCCCGATGTCCTGGTCGAGCGGGATGGCCCGACCCTCCGTCATGCGATTCAAGGCCTCCACGGAAGGCCAATCCAGCTTCCGAGGAAGCGAGACCAGCGGCCAGCCATCCGATCGCTGGAAGAGCGGTACGAGCGGTTCCGCGAGATGGCGATCGCTTCCTAGTCCTGGGTGCTACTCTGCTTCCCTCACACGCGGTTGCCGAGCAACAAAGAGGTGCGCCACACGCCAAGCAGCCTTTCGCGGTATTGCGCTCTGAAGGGTCGTCCCGGCCGTGCGCCTACCGACGCCGCCAGCGCCTCGAGCGGTGACCACCGCCACCTGCCCCGTCAAGGCGTTCCAGCATCCGGTGTCGACCGCCTCGATGACAATCATCGTGTCGACGAGCACGATGCCGGCCGTGGCCAACAGCACCCCCTCAAGCCTCGAAGTACGTCTCGTGACCGTGCGTCCGGAGAATCCGCGCCAACTGCGTCACCGAAACCCCCAGGAGGCTGGCTGCCCGCCTGACAGAAAGTCGCCCCATATCCAGCGCATGGGCGACCACCCCGATGAAGTGGCTGCTGAATGTGGGGACCTCCGTCGTCCAGCATGCCAGTGCACCATTCGCAGCGAGCAGGCCGTCGTCGATCGCTTCCACTTCCGCCTTTGACAGCAGGCCCAGGTTCCGCAGGCGCCACTTGCAGGCCAGCGAGGAGACGCCCATCTCGCCTGCGATCTCGTTCACCCGTTCGTGTACGGCGTCGTCGGCGGTCTTCGCGGCCCACGCTTGCTTCATGATCTCCTCGGGCATCAGCAGGGCCGCCGCGAAGTTCTCGGCCAGCTTCTCCACTCGCCATCGCTTTCCACGGGGCGGTTCGTCGGCGGGGACCGCGCGTTCGGGGGGAAGCGCATCCCAGGTGAGGAGATGGAACAGCTCGTGGGCCAGGTCGAAGTTCCTTCGTCCCTCGGACTCGCGCCGATTCACGAGCGCGCAGTTCAGTCCCGGTACCCGGGAGGCCGCGCCCGATATCCCGGGGGGGGTATCGACGTACAGGACCAGGATGTGGAGTCGATCCTCCATGACGGACCGAAGTCGTTCCGCAGGACGGACTCCAAGCTCCCAGAGATTGGCTGCCGCCTCGCCGGCCGCCTGGGCGTGTTCGAAGGAGGAGTGCGCGCTCAGGTTCAGCTTGTAGCCCAGCCAGCGGGGTGCATGGCCCTGTTCGCGAGATAGTTCTCGATACATCGCGATCCATCTCCCGGCGCGCCGCTCGAGTCGGTGAGAACGGAAAGGCCCTTTCCTGACGCTGCTGGAAGTGGTGACAAGCCGCATCCGCAAGAGCTTGCGGGCGGAGCGAATGGACAACCCGCTTGATTCCCGCCCCTTGTCCCCCCCTACCGAAACCTCTTCTGCAACCTCTCCAGCGCCTCCGCCCCCGGACACAGCTCCTCATACGGATACCCCACCAACGGCTCGTCCACCGTCCCCTGGAGCCCGTGGAAGTCCGCCTTGTCACCCGTCGTCCGCCGCCTCCTCAACGTACAGCAGCCCCGTCGCAACCTCCCCCGCCCGCTGCCGCTCCCTGACGTAGCTGTAGACTGCGTCGCGGTCGGTGGGGTCGTAGTCCTCCGGCACCTTGCGGAACTGGATGCGGCTGCCGTCGTGCATCTGGACCGAGCGGACGTCGCCGGATTCGTAAGAGGCCGCGATCTCCTCGGCGGGGGGCACGAAGTCGGCGTAGACCAGCTGGTTGTAGTTGTCGCGCGTGTACTGGTAGCTCTTGGTCGAGCCGCGGTGGTCGTTGAAGGTGACGCACGGCGAGATGATGTCGATCAGCGCGAACCCGCGGTGCCGCAGCCCCGCTTTGACAATGGGGACGAGCTGTTCCTTGTCGCCCGAAAAACTCCGCGCCACGAAACCCGCGCCAAGGCTCAGGCCCAGGAGGACCGAGTCGATGGGGTGCTCGCGGTTGACCTGGCCGCGCTTGGCCGTCGAGCCGACGTCGGCGGAGGCCGAGAACTGCCCCTTGGTCAGGCCGTAGACGCCGTTGTTCTCGATGATGTAGAGCATGTCCACGTTGCGCCGGATGACATGCGCGAACTGGCCCATGCCGATCGAGAGGCTGTCGCCGTCCCCGGAAACACCGATGCAGATCAGTTCGCGGTTGGCGGCGTGCGCTCCGGTCGTGATCGACGGCATCCGGCCGTGCACGCCGTTGAAGCCATGGGCCTCCTGCAGGAAGTAGGTCGGCGTCTTGCCGCTGCACCCGATCCCGGATGTCTTGGCCACCTCGTGCGGCGCGATCTCCAGCTCCCAGAAGGCCTCGATGATCGACGCGGTGATCGAGTCGTGCCCGCACCCGGCGCACAGCGTGGACATGGTGCCCTCGTAGTCGCGGCGGGTCAGGCCGAGCCGGTTCTTGGTCAGACCCGGGTGGTGGATGCGGGGCTTCTTGATGTAGCTCATGGCGCCGCTCCGGCGGATTGGTGGGCCGCGGCGGGCGTTCCGATGTCGACATGGGACGCCAGCCCGTCCATCACATGGTGGCAGCTCATCGGATAGCCCCCGTAGTAGCAGATCGACAGCAGCGACTTCTTCACGGCCTCGGTCTCGGCGATCAGCAGCTTGCGCAGCTGCCCGTCGCGGTTCTGCTCGATCACGAAGTTGACCTTGTGCGCGGCCAGGAACGGCTCGATGTCGGGGTGGAAGGGGAAGGCCCGCACGCCCAGGTAGTCCGCCTCGATCCCCCGCCCGGCCAACTCCTCCACGGCCTCAAGCACAGCCCCCCGGCACCCGCCGATCGTCACCAGCCCGATGTTCGCCCCTTCGCGCAGCCTGATCTCGGGTGCGGGCAGATACCGGGCCGCGCGCTCGATCTTCCGCCCGACCCGCGCCAGCACATCCGCGTACGGCTCCGAGTCCTCGGTGTAGTTGCCGTAACGGTCGTGACCCGATCCGCGCGTCAGGAAGGCGCCCTTTGGGTGCACGCCCGGCAGCGTTCGCCACGGGATCCCGTCGCCGTCCACATCCAGGTAGCGCTGGAAGGGGCCGGTTGCCGACTCGAGCTCTTCGGCGGTCAGCACCTTGCCCCGGTCGGGCCGGTAGGAATCGTCCCATTCGAGCTTCGGCACGACCCAATCGTTCATCCCGATGTCCAGGTCGGTAAGGACGAAGATCGGCGTCTGGAACCGCTCGGCCAGGTCGAACGCCTTGACCGCGAAGTCGAAGCACTCGCGCGGGTTCGCGGGAAAGATCACGATGTGCTTCGTGTCCCCGTGGGACGCGTAGGCCGCGAACTGGATGTCGCCCTGCTGGGTCCGCGTGGGCATCCCCGTCGATGGGCCCACCCGCTGCACGTCGAAGAAGACGGACGGCACCTCGGCGTAGTACGACAGCCCGATGAATTCGCTCATCAGCGACAGACCCGCCCCGCTGGTGGACGTGAACGCGCGCGCCCCCGCCCACCCGGCTCCGATCACCATCCCCGCGGCGGCCAGTTCGTCCTCGGCCTGCACGATCGCGAAGCGGTTTCTCCCGGTCTCGGGGTCCTTGCGGAGCTGGTGGCAAAATGCGGTGAAGGCGTCGACGAGCGAGGTGGACGGCGTGATCGGGTACCAGGCGGCCACCGTCGCCCCCGCGTAGACGCAGCCGAGCGCCGCGGCGGTGTTCCCGTCGATCACGATCGAGTCCCGGTTGCCGTCCATCGGCTCGAGGTGGACGGGCAGCGGGCAGTCGAAGTGCTTGAGGGCGTACTCGTACCCCAGGTCGATCGCGAGGTAGTTGGCGTCGAGCAGCTTCGCCTTGGCCGCGAAGGTCTCCTTCAGCAGTGCGCGAACGATCTCCATGTCGATCTGCAGCAGGGCCGCCAGCGCGCCGACGTAGCAGATGTTCTTCATGAGGATCCGCACCCGCGCTCCCTGGAAGTTGTCGACGGTCATCTTCGCCAGCGGGACGCCCAGGAAGGTGACGTCGTCGCGATTCAGATCGCGTGGCAGCGGCCAGCTCGAGTCGTGCAGGACCCAGCCGCCCGTCGTGACCTCCTCGATGTCGCGCTTGTAGGTGGCCGGGTTCATCGCGACGGTCAGATCGAAGCGGGGGGTCCGCGCGGTGTGGCCGTCGGCGTTGGCACGGATCTCGTACCAGGTGGGCAGCCCCTGAATGTTCGACGGGAAGAGGTTCTTCCCCGACACGGGAATCCCCATGCGGAAGATCGCGCTGCGCAGCAGTCCGTTGGCGCTGGCCGACCCCGTCCCGTTCACCGTCCCGATCTTGAAGGCGAGATCGTTGATCCGGCGCGCAGGGGGGACGCCGTTGGGGCTCACGGGGATGTCTGCCACTAACCGATCTCCGCCCCCGCCAGGACCACCTGCCCCCCCAGCGCCACCGAAAGCGGGCTGGGATGGTAGTCGCCCGCGGTCAGCCCCGCATACGGCAACAGCAGATCCGACTGGCGCATGTCCCAGGCCGCCGTGGGGCACCGCTCGGCACACAGTCCGCAGTGAATGCAGAGGTCTTCGTCCTTGACCATGATCCTGCCGGTCTGGGGGAGGTCCTCGGAGATGAAGAGGGGCTCGTCGGGGGTGAGGAGCGCGGCCGTCAGCCGCTGGGTGAGGTCCTCCTCAGTCCCGTTGTGGGTGATCGTGAGACAGTCCAGCGGGCAGATGTCGATGCACGCGTCGCACTCGATGCACAGAGGCGCCTCGAAGTGCGTCTGGACATCGCAGTTCAGGCAGCGCTCCACCTCGGTAAGCGCCTGTTCGATGTCGAAGCCCTCCTCGACCTCGATGTCCAACCGCTTGAAGCGTTCCTGGAGGTCGACGTGGCGCATCTTGACGCGCTCGGCCTCGTCGTAGTCGTTCGAATACGACCACTCGTGCAGACCCATCTTCTGGCTGACCAGGTTCATCAGCTGGGGTGGGCGGTCGGTGAGCGGGCGGTCCTCGCACCAGGCGTGGATCGAGATCGCGGCCTGATGACCGTGCTCGACCCCCCAGATGATGTTCTCGGGGCCCCAGGCCGCATCGCCGCCCACGAAGACACCGGGCCGCGAGGTCATGAACGTGGTCTTGTCGACGATCGGCATGTCCCAGTCGTTGAAATCGATCCCGATGTCGCGCTCGATCCACGGGAACGCGGTGTCCTGCCCGATCGCCAGGATGACCTCGTCGCATTCGATCACCTTGCTGCCGTGCACCTCCGCCCTGAGCCGGCCGTTCTCGCCCGGGTGCCACGTCACGAGGTCGAACACCATCCCCTTCATCTTCCCGTCCTCGACGATGAACCGGGACGGCGAGTGGTTCTCCAGGATCTCGACCTGCTCCTCGATTGCGTCCTCCATCTCCCACGTCGACGCCTTGAAGTGGGGCTTGGTCTTGCGCGCCATGACCTTGACGTCGCTGGCGCCGAGGCGCTGCGCGGTGCGGCAGCAGTCCATGGCCGTGTTCCCGACGCCGATCACCAGCACCCGGTCCCCGCAGCTGTCGATGTGCCCGAAGCGGACCGACTCCAGCCACTCGATTCCGATGTGGACCCGGTCGGAATCCCAGCGTCCGGGAATCTTCAGCTCCTTCCCCTTCGGCGCGCCGGAGCCGATGAAGAACGCGTCGTAGTCCTCCTTGAGGAGCGCGGCCAGGCTGTCGATCGGGTGGTTGAGGCGCAGGTCCACCCCCATGTCGGTGATGTAGTCGATCTCCTCCCAGAGGACCTTCGCCGGCAGCCGGAACTCGGGGATGTTCGTCCACATGAGCCCGCCGGGCTTGGCCAGCTTCTCGAAGATCGTGACCTCGTACCCGAGCGGCAGCAGGTCGTTGGCAACGGTGAGCGAGGCGCATCCGGCTCCCACGCACGCGATCCGCTTCCCGTTCTTCTCCTCGGGAATTGTCGGCAGGAAGCCGGTAATGTCGTCGCGAAGGTCCGACGCGACGCGCTTCAGCCGGCAGATCGCCACCGGCTCGCCGTCCAGCCGCACCCGCCGGCACACCGGTTCGCAGGGGCGGTCGCAGGTGCGTCCCAGAATCCCCGGAAAGACGTTCGACTTCCGGTTCAGCAGATACGACTCGGTGTACTGCCCGTTGGCGATGAGCCGGATGTACTCCGGCACGTTGGTGTGCGCGGGACATCCCCACTGGCAGTCGACGACGCGGTGGTAGTGGTCCGGGTTCCGGGTGTCGGTCGGTTTCATGGATGAGAATCTAGTCCGTTGAATGGCCGTCACGAAGTAATCACCCCGGGGGGAGCGTGGCAAGGGCGGAGGCGGGATTCAGGATGGGGATTGGGAAGGTCCGGGCCAGGGCGAGCAGGTCCTTGTCGCCGGTCACGAGCGCGTCGGCCCGGCCGGCGACGGCCAGCTCGAGGAAGGGGCGGTCATGGGGGTCCCGGCACTCGGGGACGGTGACCGGCCCGGAGACGATGACCGATTCGCAGTACGGCAGGTAGTCGGCAAGAAGGTCGTCGCGTTCACTCGGCGCGAGTCCGAAGCGGGGATAGTGGAGTACGCGGATGAGTTCGGTGGTCGTTTCCCGGGCTGCCAGCGGCACTACGACTCCGGATCGCCAGGCGTCCCGCAACCAGGTCAGCCTGCCGGAGGGGAAGAGCAGGGCTGAGAGAACGACATTGGTGTCGAGGATCCAGCGGGCAGGGGTCATTCGCGGTTGCGGGCCCATGCGACTGCATCGGCCACGTCAGCCTCGGTGATCCCGATCTCGGCCAGCTTTGCGCGAACGGCATCGGCGCGGTTGACGCGCACGGGCGTCAGCACGATCCGCCCGTTCTCGCTGGCTCACGTCGAAGTACTGCGTCCCCTGGTAATCCGAGATGACCGCCTTGGGGAGGGTCAACTGGTTTTTGGAGGTCAGTTTGGCCAGCATGGGAATCACCTTTTCCGTGAAGTAAGGAATCCTTACAACATTACACAGGAGGGTGAATCAACTCAAGGCCGGTGCTCATGCGGGTTCATCCACGGACTGCTTGAGCGAGCCCGGCCTGCGACCTCCCACCCGGTGCTTCGGCTTGCGACGGTGTCTCTCGGCCCCCAGCATGAACATGCCGCTCTGCCCTGGTCGCGGGTCGGCGGGACTCAACAAGAGCACGCGGGATGAAGCATGTCATCTTGGCAGGGGCGTCATCCGGAGGAGCGCTTTGCCACAACAGGAGCGAGCAGGATGAAACGTGCGGTTTTGGTAAGTGCGCTGGCGTTGTCCTGTGCCACATCGGCCGAGGTCCAGGACGGGCGTGAGATCGGGGGCGTGCCGGATCCTGACCCGGCGGGTCAAACCGGTCAGGTTCGTGACAGCGCGGTGTCAGTTCCGGCCGACTCCTCGCAGGCGCCGCGGCGCTTCATCCACACGGTGATGCCCAGGATGCTGAATGTGAACGAGGTGAATCGCGCGCTGCAGCGGGAGTATCCCGAGCACCTGAAGAGGGCCGGGATCGGGGGCATCACCGTGGTCCGTTTCTTTGTCAACGTGGAGGGGCGTGTGGAGAACCAGATCGTAGAGAAGAGCTCCGGCAACGCGGCGCTCGACAGAGCAGCGCTCAAGGTGGGCGAAGTCGCCAGGTTCACTCCAGCGAGAAACGGGCATCAGAGGGTTGCACTCTGGATCGAAGTGACGTTTACCTTCAGCGCGCGGTAGGTTCAGGATGAAGTGTGCGATTCTGGCAGTTATGCTGGCGTTGACCAGCTTGGCCTGTGCCGCACGGCCTCCCGTGGCAGCGCCCGAATCCATGGATGGCCAAGGGTCCACGGCGAGGCCGAGGCTTCTGAACCCGGAGGATCTGAACCGTGCCCTGGAGCGGGAATATCCCCGGCTTCTCAAGGAGCGCGGGATCGGGGGGACCACGACGGTCAATGTCTTCATTGACGAGGAGGGGATTGTTCGGAACCAGCTCGTGGCGAAGAGTTCCGGCCGCAAAGAACTCGACACCGCGGCCCTCAGGGTGGTCAGGGTCGCCAGATTCAGCCCCGCGAGAAACCGGGACAAGAAGGTTGCAATCTGGATGTTGTTCGACATCACCTTCACGCCGCGGTAGGACCAGCCCCGTGTCCAATCCACCCCCCTCCTTCGACGACCTCAAAATCCCGGACATGAGCCCGCGCAGTCTGCTGCGCCAGTTCGGGCCGGGGATAATCCTCATGATGACCGGGATCGGCACCAGCCACCTGGTCACGGCCCCGACCGCGGGCGGGCGGTTCGAGTTCGCGCTGCTCTGGTGCATTCTGCTGGCGTACGTCTTCAAGTACTACGGCTTCGAGCTGGCCTTCCGGTTCACCAATGCGACCGGCAAGAGCCTCATGGCGGCCTACGCGACATCGTGGAAGAAGCTGCCGGTGTGGTACGTGCTGGTGACGACGATCGTGCAGTGCGCGGTGGGGCAGGCGGGCCGGCTGATCGCGGCGGCCGCGGTGCTGTACTACCTCTTCTCGGCGCAACTGGGCCTGGCGGTGCCGCTGTGGGGATGGGCGGCGTTCCTCGGCGGGCTATCGGTGCTGATCCTGCTGTGGGGGAGATACGCCGCGCTTGAGGCCGGCGCGAAGATTGCGGGCGGCCTGCTGTTCGTTTCCGCCGTGGTCGTCTACTTCGTGCGTCCCGCGCCGATCGGCGAGCTGGAGCACTTCGTGATCTTCGACGCGCCGCCGGGGTCGTGGCTGGTGATCGCCGGGTTCCTGGGGCTGCTGCCGACCGGGATCGACGTGTCGCTTCAGGCTTCCGAGTGGGGGAAGGCAAAGCGCACCGGGATGGCCCGGATCCGCGACCGGCTCGAGGCTGCGGGGCTTGCGCCCACCTTCGATGCGTTCGCGCCGAGGATTTCGGACCTGACCGTCGATGTCCGCCGCCTGCCCGATCGCGCCGTGGAATACAGCCGCCGCTGCTTCCGGATCAGCCTGTGGGACTTCCGGCTCGGCCATGTGGTGTCGTTCGTGATCGCGACGATCTTCCTGCTTCTGGCGGCCGTCTGGCTGTACCCAAACCCGATCGAGGGTCGTGCGGTGATGGGCGAGATCGCGGGGATGTTCACCGAGAGCGTGGGACCGTGGATGATGACGATCTTCATGCTCGGGGCCTTCGCGGCGACCTTCTCGACGGCCTTCAACTACTTCGACGGCTGGCCGCGGATCGTGGGGGCGTGCTGCCGCAACCTCTTCCGGCCGACCGCGGCGCTGGCGGGCACCTCGGCCGACCGGCTCACCCCCGAGCGCCGCCGCCGCTGGTACTCGGAGTTCAACATCTACCGGATGACGATGTTGTTCTCGCTGGTGGCCGCGGTCGTTTTCATTGCTTTGGTGCCCCGGCCCGTCGAACTGGTGCTGATCGCGTCGGCGCTCGCGTACTTCGTGGCCCCGGTCATCTTTTGCCTGAACTTCTACTACTGCCTGAAGGTGATCCCGAAGGACGACCCGCACTTCTACCCGTCGACCTTTGCGCGGGTGTTCACCTGGGTGAGCATCGTGGTGTTTACGGGGATGAGCCTGATCCTGATCCTGGGCAGGATCTTCAACGTGGCGCTGTTCGGGGGGTGAGGGCGGCTCGCGGGCTGCGAAGGCCGCGCAACAAAAAACGTTGCGCGAGACCGTAAAAGCGGCGACAAAGGGACCGTTTGACCCATCGGCGCAACAAAAAACGTTGCGCGGGTGATGAAACCGTCTGCGACCGCTACCCCGGATACAGCCCCGCAACCTCCGCTCGCTGCCGCACCAGCGCGAGCACGGTATCGATGGTCGGTGTCGCCACTCCGACCAGCCGGCCCAGCTCCTGCACCGAGGTGACCAGCGCGTCGATCTCCATGGCGCGGCCCTTCTCAAGATCCTGCAGCATGGAGGTGCGGTGGGCACCCACGGCAGCACCCCCGTCTATGCGCCGCTCGATGTCGATCCGGAAGCGGATCCCCAGTGCCTCGCCGATCGCGCGCGTCTCCTCCATCATCGATCGGGCCACGGCGCGCGTGCCGGGTTCGGTCGCGACCGTGTCAAGGGTTGCCAGTGTGAGCGCGCTGATGGGGTTGAAAGAGACGTTGCCGAGGAGCTTCAGCCAGATCTCCGGGCGGATGGATCGGATGGGCGCGCGCACCCCGGCCGAGATGAATGCACGGCTGAGCACCCGGACCCGCTCGCTCTTTCCCCCCGAGGGCTCACCCAGCGTGAACCGGCTCCCGGACAGGTGGCGGATCACTCCCGGCTCGGCGATCGCGCTTGCCACATAGACGACGCAGCCGATCGCGCGCTCGGGCCCGATCCCGTCCCACTGGCGGCCGCCCGGGTCCACGCTCTCCAGGTGCGTGCCCTCCCACTCCCCGCCCACCCCGTGGAAGTACCACCACGGCACCCCGTTCTGCGCGGTGACCACCGCGGTGTTAGGGCCGAGCAACGGTTGCATGGCGTCGACCACGCCCGGCGTCGAATGCGCCTTCAGCGTGATGATGACGTAGTCCTGGGGCCCGGCCTGGGCGGGGTCGTCGGTGCAGAATGGGTGGGCGACCAGCTCATCGCCGTCGATCAGCAGCCGCACCCCGCCCCGCCGCATCGCCTCCAGGTGAGGCCCCCGCGCGATCAGCGTGGTGTCCACCCCGGCCAGCGCCAGCTTCACGCCGAGGTAGCCGCCCGTGGCGCCCGCCCCGTAGATGGCGACCCTCATTGGTCGCCCCCGCGCTCGGCAACGCCCACCCGGCCGGGGCCCCCGCCCGGTCCCCCCGGCGCGCCCGTCACCCCAGCCCCAGCTGCTCCGCCAGCCCGATCCTGCGCAGCTTGCCCGTCGGCCCCTTCGGGATCTCGTCCAGGATCACCACCTTGCGCGGCACCTTGAACCCGGCCAGCCGCTCCGCCGCGAAGTCCCGCACGTCACCCGGGCCGGCCTCCGCCCCCTCCCGCAGCACCACCGCCGCGGCGACCTCCTCGCCCAGCTTCGGGTGCGGCATCGCGAAGGTGACCGCCTGCTGCACGGCCGGGTGGTCCATCAGCACCTCGTCCACCTCGCGCGGCGAGATCTTCTCCCCGCCCCGGTTGATGATCTCCTTGAGGCGGCCCGTGATCGTGAAATACCCGTCCCCGTCGCGGAAACCCTGATCGCCGGTGCGGAACCACCCTCCCGTGAAGGCTTCGCGGTTCGCGGCCTCGTTGTTCTCGTAGCCGGGCGTGACGTTCGGTCCCCGGATGACGATCTCGCCTTCCTCGCCGGGGGCGAGATGGTTGCCGTCGGCGTCCATCACCGAGACGTCCGGGCCGGCCGCGACGCCGACCGTGCCGGGCTTGCGGGGAGCGGGGGGGAGGGGGTTGCAGGTCATCTGGTGGGCGGCCTCGGTCATGGCGTAGGCCTCCACGACGGGTGCGCCGAACACCTCTTCCAGCTCCGCCATCACACGTGCCGGCAGCGCGGCCGAGGAGGACCGGATGAACCGCAGCCGCAGCCGCTCGACGATCCCCGCATTCCGCGACGCCCGCGCCAGGATCGCCTGATGCATCGTGGGGACCGCCGAATACCAGGTGGGATCCGCGTCCGCGAGCCATGCGAAGAACCTGAGCGCGTTGAACCCGGGCGCGCAGTACACGCTGCCGCCCACCCCCAGCGTCGACAGCACGCACGCCATCAGCCCGTGGATGTGGAAGAGCGGCATCACGTTCAGGCAGCGGTCCGCGGCCTCGAGACCGAGCGTGCGCCGGATGTTCGCGGCGGTCGCGCACACGTTGCCGTGGAGCAGCGGCACGATCTTGGGGCGCGACGTGGTCCCCGAGGTGTGGAGTACCAGCGCGACATCGTCGGGCCCGGCCCTGCCTCTCCGGGCGGCGACGCCGCCCACCGGTGTGGACGCGAAGTCGAAGGTGCCCGCGGGCCACCTGTCCTCCGTCCGGATCTCCAGCACCTGCACGCCGAGCGTGGCGGCGGCTGCCCGCGCCGGGGAGTCGTCGCCCTCGGCGAGCACCAGCGCCCTCGCCTCCAGATCCTCGAGGTAGAACTCGAACTCGGGCTGCCGGTAGGCGGGGTTGAGCGGGGCCGTGGCGGCCCCCGCGGCGATCGACACGAAGGCGCTCGCCATCTCGGGTCCGTTGGGGAGCACGATCGCCACCCGGTCGCCCCGCCCGATGCCGCGCGCGTTGAGCCCGTCCACCGTACGATCCGCCTGGCGCCTCAGGCCGCCGTAGCTGAGGTCGGGGCGGTTTGGGGCGGAGAGCGCCACCGTGTCGGCGGCCCCCGCGCGAAGCAGTGCGGAGATGTGCGCCGGAGAAGTCATCCGCTCCTCAACCTTCCGGGAGTGCCAGCGCCACCAGCTCGCCCGCGTGCCCCCGTGCCCCCACCGCCACCACGATGAACTGCCGGCCTTCGTGCATGTACGTCATCGGGAGCCCCGTCTGGTTCGCGGGCAGCTCGAACTCGGCGATCACCGCGCCCGTGGCCTTGTCGTGGGCGCGCAGCTTGTTGCCCCCGGACCCGAAGGCGGCGTACATCCCGCCACCCTCGCCTGCGAAGAGCAGGGTGCTGGTGACCAGGAGCCCCCCCCGGTCCGGCCTGCCGGTCCTCCCCACGTCGATGCCCTCGAGCGCCGGGTGGTCCTTGACGTAGTCGGGAGTATCTCCGTTGGGGACCTGCCACGCGATCTCGCCGGCGTTGAGGTCGATCGCGGTGATGCGGCCCCACGGCGGCTTGAAGATGGGGAGACCCTGCGGACCGCCGCCGCCACGGAGACGGATCCGCCCGCGGGTCTGGATGTAGTCCATTTCGGAGACCTCGGGCGCAGGCGCGAGCCCGATGACGCTGGGCGCGGTCGCCGACTGCACGTAAAGGTAGCCGGTCTCGGGGTCGAGGGCGCCGCCGGGCCAGTTCGCGCCGCCCAGCGAGCCGGGGACCATGAGGGTGCCCTGGGTGCCTCCCTCCACGGGCATGGAGGGCGGCGTGTACAGGGGACCGTGGCGTAGCTGAGTCAGGATCTCCAGCGCTTCGGCGCGCAGCTCGGGGGTGAAGTCGATGATCTCGTCGAGGTCCACGCCCTGGCGGTCGTAGGCGGGCGGTTTGGTGGGGAAGGGCTGGGTGGGGGCGGTCCGCTCCCCGGTCACGTCGGTCTGCGGCACGGTCCGCTCCTCGATCGGCCACACCGGCTCTCCGGTCCGCCGGTCGAAGACGAAGGTGAAGGTCTGCTTGGTGATCTGCGCCACCGCGGGGATCACGCGCCCGTCGACGACCAGGTCCGCGACGATGGGAGCCGCAGGCGGATCGTAGTCCCACACGCCGTGGTGGACCGTCTGGAAGTGCCAGACGCGTTCGCCGGTTGCGGCGTCCAGCGCGACGAGGCTCTGCGAGAAGAGGTTGTCGCCCGGACGGTGGCCGCCGTAGTAGTCGTGGGTCCCCAGTTCGACCGGCAGGTACACATGGCCCAGCTCGGGGTCCGCGCTGAACGGGGGCCACACCGCTGCGTTGCCGGTGTACTCCCAGGATCCGTCCTCCCAGGTCTCGTTTCCGTACTCGCCGGCCTGCGGAATGGTGTGAAAGGTCCACAGCAGTTCGCCCGTGACCGCGTCGTAGCCGCGAACGTGTCCCGGCGGCATCTCCCTCGTCCGGGGAGCGCCCCCCGAGGGCAGCGCGGATCCCACCACCACCACGTTCCCCACCACGACGGGGGGAGAACTCGAACCGATCGGCGCGCTCACGAGGTCCACCTCCCGGCCCAGCTGGCGCCGCAGGTCGACGACCCCCTCGTCACCGAAGCCGCTCACCGGCGCCCCCGACGCGGCGTCGAGCGCCACCAGATGGAACCCCGGGCTGATCACGAAGACCTGCGGCGCCATCCCGGGCGACTCCCACCAGGCCACGCCCCTCCCCGAGCTGCGCCGCGGTGCGGAGCGTTCACCCTCGTCGAGGCGGTAGGTCCACAGCGTCTCCCCGGTGCCGGCGTCGATCGCCACCACGGCGCGCGTGTACCCTGCGGTCGCGTACAGGACGCCGTCGACCATCAGGGGGGTCGCGCGGTAGTTGAACTCCGGCCTGGGCCCGTAGTTGTCCGACTTCCACCGCCAAACCACCTCCAGGTCCGCCACGTTGTTCCGGTCGATCTGTCCGAGGGCGGAGTAGCGGGTGCTGCCGGCATCGCCGCCGTAGTAGCGCCACTGTCCTGCGGCGGCGCCCTGCTGGGCGGATGCGGCGGCGGGCAGAGACACGAGCGCCGCGAGGGCGGCAAGCCGGAACGTGGTACCCGCAACCCGCGTAGTCGGGACCGTCATCTTCGAGGTGGGAAATCGCGCGCGCACAGCCTGGCTCCAGTCCGAGTATGTTTGTTCCCGGCGAGGAACCGGCGGGCACCTTGCCGGTGGATCAACGGGTGAAGATGATGCACGGGTAGCGCGTAGGAAAGTAGTGTCCGGGAACGGAGTGCCCCAAAATGCTCACAGCCTACATCTTCTGCCTTGTCCTGGGAGGGGGTCTTTTGGCCCTGTCGTTCTTCGGCGACTTCCTGGAGGGCGACGTCGACGCGGGGGGTGCGCTCGACTTCGACGGTCACGTCGACATGGGCGTCGATGCCGGCGACTTCACCAATCTGTTCTCGCTGCGCGCCATCGTGTATGCCCTCTTCGGCTTCGGCGCGGCCGGCGCCGTGCTGCACGCAATTCTCGGCGGGGCGCGCCCCGGGCTCACGGCCGTCATCGCGGGTGGGATGGGCCTCGCGTCCGGTGCTCTGATCAGCGCAGTCTTCGGCTACCTGAAGCGCAGCGAGTCGGGCACCATCCAGGGCGAGGACTCGCTGATCGGTCTGCGCGGCGAAGTGCGGATGGCGATCGCTGAAGGAGGAATCGGCGAGGTGCGTATTGAAACTGGAACGCGCCAGTTCCGCATGCGCGCCCGCGCCGACGACCTTGAAGGCGCGGAAACGACCCTGGAGACGGGCCGCCCGGTGGTGGTGGTCGAGGTCAGGGAGGGCGTGGCGCTGGTCGCGCCCCTGGAAATGAAGCTGCTGGAAGACTGATTCACCCGCCGGGGCCTGGCGCCCCGATACGAGGGGCCGCCCGGCCCCCCCCCCGACATGAGGAGGTAGAACAAGTGTTAACTGGCCCGCTGGCGGCCCTTGGATTGGCCGTTGTCGCATTGGTCGTGATCATCGTGGTGATCGTGACGATCAAGAACCTCATCGTGATCGCGCCGCCGAACCAGGCTGCGGTCCTGACAGGCAGAAACCGCGTGCTCCAGGATGGACAGAAGGTGGGATACCGCTCGATCTCGGGCGGCCGCACCTTCCGCGTACCGATCATCGAGAGGGTGCAGCCAATGAACCTGGAGACCATCCCGATCGACGTGTTGGTGAGCAACGCCTTCTCGAAGGGGAACATCCCCCTCAACGTCGAGGCGATCGCGAACGTGAAGATCGCTTCCCAGCCGGAGTGGGTCTTCAACAACGCGGTGGAGCGTCTGCTGGGGAAGACGGATGACGAGATCCGCTCACTGGCGCAGGATACGCTGACGGGTAACCTGCGCGGCGTGCTGGCCACCCTCACGCCCGAGGAGGTGAACGAGGACCGTCTGGGCTTCGCGAAGGCGCTGGCCGAGGACGCGGGCGAGGACCTGGCGTCGCTGGGATTCCACCTCGATGTGCTCAAGATCCAGAACGTGAGCGACGAGCGCGGCTATCTGGAGGCGATCGGCCGCGAGAAGTCGGCCGAAGCGATCCGGCAGGCCGAGATCGCCGAGGCGCAGGCCGAGGCCGACACCCGCGAGGCGCAGGCCGAGGCCCGCCGCCGCGCCGAGGTGCGGGAGGCTGCCGCTTCGATCAAGGTGGCGGAGGCCCGCAACTCGCTGCGTGTGAGGCAGGCCGAGCTGGACCGCGAGGGGGAGACCGCCGAGAAGATCGCGCGGGTCCAGGCTCAGCAGGCGGAGGTCGAGGCCGAACAGGTCCTCGAGATGAAGCGCGTCGAGCGTGAAGAGCAGCGCCTCCGTGCCGATATCGTCGAGCCGGCGAAGGCGGAGAAGATGGCAGCATTCGCGCGCGCCGAGGCGGAAGCCGCGCCGATCCTCGAGCGAGGCAAGGCCCAGGTCGAGGTGTTGCGACGGCTGTACGCGGAGGTCGGGGCTGGTGGCGATACCGCATTCGCGGTGTTCATGGCCGAGAAGCTGCCCGAGCTGTTGGAAATCGCGGTGGGAGCGGTCGAGGGGGTGGATATCGACCGCCTGGTGGTCATGGACGGGGGACAGGGTGAAGGGGTGTCCAACGCCCTGAACCAGCGTGTAAGGGGCGCGTACGGCACGATGGAGGGGCTGGCGTCGGTGCTCGGCCTCGACATCCAGAAGGTGCTGAAGAAGGCAATCGGGGACGGGGAAGAGTAGGCGACAGCGTCCCGATGTTCAGGCTCCGTTCGTTCACCCTGATCGCCGTCCTTGCCGGGGGCGGGCCCGGGCCGATCCTTGCCCAGCAAGAGATCAGCGCCCGCGGCGCCAGCGTGGAGTTCGGCGGACGTCTCCATAGCCAGCTGGCCACGAGTTCGGCGGCCGGGGGGAAGTCCACCGACTTCTTCACGCGCCGAGCGCGCTTCACGGTGGACGTGCGCGTGTCGCCCCTGCTCGACGCCCGGGTGCAGCCGGACTTCGGCGGGGGAGAGCTGGAACTGAAGGACGCCTACTTCCGACTGAACTTCGATCCGGGCTTCCGGTTCTCCGCGGGCCAGTTCAAGAGGGCCTTCGACGTCTTCGAACTCAACAGCTCGACGGACATCGTGGTGGTGGAGAGAACCGGGAGGATCGATGGGGTCGATGGGTGCGGGGGAGTCGGTGGCACGTGCTCCCTTAGCCGGTTCACGGAAAAGCTCGCGTACTCGGACCGGGACATCGGCGTGAAGGTCGACGGGTCCCTCGGGGGGCGCCTTCGCTACCTGGCCACCCTCACCAACGGCACCGGCACCGGTGGCGCTGACGAGAACTCGGGAAAGTCGCTCGCAGGGCGCGTTTCCGTGCGGCTGGCGGGCGATGTCTGGATCTCGGGGAACGTTGCCCGGCACGACTTCGTGGCGGCCGGCGGGGGCACGGAAGCCGCCACGGCCTTCGGGGGCGACCTGGAGATCGGCCGCTTCCGGGAAGGAGCCCATCTGCAGATCGGCGTGGTGAGCGGGGAGAACTGGCGGCTTGAAGAAGCGCCCTCGCCCGGGATTCCCCGGTTCCTGACCGGGCAGGCGATCCTCAGCCGGTACTTTCGCTGGGAGGGGAACGGGTGGGAGGGCGTCGAGCCGGTGGCCCGCGTCAGTTGGGGGGATCCGGACCGCGGAGCGGAGGACGACGGCGGGCTGCTCCTGAGCCCGGGCGTGTTCCTCTACGTGAAGGGCAAGAACCGGATCGGGGCAAACCTGGACATGTATCGAGCGGGATCCGGCATCAGGGAGTTCTCCCTCAAGCTGCAGACGTATCTCTACTATTGAGTCGGAGCCGGTTCCCTTTGCGGGGTTGGAGGGCCTTCGATACCGTCCCGTCACGGCGAGGTGACCGCGTTGTGACAATCGGCGGGTACATTGAACTGTGTTCAAACGAGAAACGGAGCGAAACGAGACATGAAGCGAATCATCCCACTTGCGGTTCTGGCCATTGCATCCTGCGGCGGGTCCGGTGACCGAGCCCAGCGGGCGGTCATCCAGAACAAGGGGTCGGACACCCTGCTCAACGTGGCTCAGGCATGGGCGGAAGCCTACAGTGCCGTCAATGCGGACGTGGCCGTGGCCGTAACCGGCGGAGGCTCCGGAACCGGAATCTCCGCGATGATCAACGGTACCGTCGATATCGCCAACGCTTCCCGCAAGATGCGTGATTCGGAGATCGAAGCGGCGCGCGCGAACGGCATCGAGCCGATCGAGTTCATCGTCGGGTACGATGCGCTGGCCGTCTATCTGCACGAGGACAACCCCATCGAAACCCTGACGATCGGCCAGCTCAGGGAGACCTACGGGGAGGGGGGCAGCTTCACCCGGTGGTCCGATCTGGGCGTGCAGGTCCCCGGCTGCAGCTCGGACGAGATCGTGCTGGTAAGCCGTCAGAACAACTCGGGAACCTACGTCTACTTCAAGGCAGCGGTGCTCGGCGATGATACCGAGTACAAGCTGGGTTCCCGCGACATGCACGGTTCGAAGGATGTCGTCGACCTGGTCGAAAACACCCCGTGCGCGATCGGCTTCAGCGGGCTCGCATACGCGACCGATCATGTCGGCATGCCGTGCATATCTTCGGAGGAGGGCGCGGACTGCGTTGAGCCGACGATCGCGACGGCCGTCGACGGGAGCTACCCCATCGCCCGGCCGCTGATGATGTACACGGCGGGCGAGCCGCAGGGTGCGGTCAAGGACTACATGGACTGGATCCGGTCAACGGCCGGCCAGTGTCTCATCCTTGACCGCGGCTATGCACCCTACACTGAGACGGAGTGCGCTTGAGCGTCTACGACCAGCGGCTGGAGGCGGACCTGCTGGCCATCCGTTCGCGGCTGGAGGCGGTCGGCGGGCGAGTCGAAGACAACCTGAGGCACTCCGTGCAGGCGGTCCTCGAGTGTGACGCGAAGCTGGCGAACGAGACGGTCATCAAGGACCGCGGGGTCAATCAGGATATCCGGGATCTGGATCACCTCTGCCACCTGTTCGTGGTGCGGCACCTGCCCAGCGGGAGTCACCTCCGCTTCATCTCCGCCGTGCTCAGGCTCGTGGTGTCCCTGGAACGCGTCGGAGACTACAGCGTGGCGATCTGCAGGGTGGCACGCCAGATCGAGTCGCCGCTGCCTGACACGGTCGTGCATAACATCGAGATGATGAGCAGGCACGCCGGCAAGGCGTTCGGGACTGCACTGCAGGGGTTTCTCGACGGGGACCCCGACAGCGCACGAGTCTCGCGTGGAGTCGCCTCGCAGGCTGCTGCCATCTACCCCTACGCCTTCGAGGTGCTGATTGCGGCCGCCGAGCCCGACCGCCGCCCCGCACGAGACCTGTTCGGGGCGCTGCTGGTGTTCCGGCTCATGCAGCGGACTGCCGAGCAGGCGGAGAACATCTGCCGGCAGACCCTGTTCGCCGTCACGGGGAAGCGAAAGAAGGCAAAGCGGTACCGGATTCTGTTCCTGGATGCCGACCACGCGATGACGAGCAAGCTGGCGGAGGTAGCGCTCGCGGAGAGCCATCCCCACGCCGGGCAATTCGGTTCCGCGGGATTGGAGCCCGTGCCCGCCTTCGACCCGAGGCTGCTGGACTTCTGCCGGCGAAGGGGCATCGGGCTGACGGCCGACGACGAGCCTCGCTCCTTCGACGAGGCGCTCGACGTGGGGCCGCATTACCACGTCATCGTGGGTCTGGGCGTCGATCCATCGCGGCACTTCGACGTCCCGTACCGCACCGCCGTGCTCCAGTGGGATCTCGGGGAGGACGGTGGAAGCGCCGAGATGGATTTGGATAAACTGTACCGTGAAATCATGGTCCGGATTCGGGGGCTGATGACGACCCTGGGAGTACTGGACGACGAGTGACGGCACCGGGCAGCCCCAGCGTCGCCCCCCGGCTCGGCGCAATGGACCGCAGGGACGCCGCGTGGTACGTGGACCGGGTTGCCCAGTGGCTCATTTTCGTGGGCGGCATCTCGGCGATCATCTTCATCCTCGGGATCTTCGTCTTCGTGACGAAGGAAGGCGTGGACTTCGTCCTGGGCCCGCTGAACCTGTGGGAATTCTTCACATCGATAGCGTGGCGGCCCACTTCCAATAACGCTACCTACGGCGCGCTGGCGCTCATCGTGGGAACGGCAAGCGTTACGGGGTTCGCGATGCTCTTCTCGGTGCCGCTGTCACTCGGGGCGGCGCTCTTCATCGCGGAGTTCGCCACGGGCAAGACGCGCGAGACGCTGAAGATTCTGGTGGAGATGCTGGCGGCGATCCCTTCGGTGGTGTGGGGGTTCGTCGGCATGTCGATCATGAACCCGCTGATCATCCGGACCTTTGACGTGCCGCTGGGGCTGGGCGTGCTGAATGCCGGGCTCATCCTCGGACTGATGGCGGCACCGATCATGACCACGATCGCGGAGGACGCGCTCAAGGCCGTGCCGGATACCTACCGCGAAGCGGCGGAAGCCCTGGGGGCGACGCGCTGGGAGGTGATCCTCAAGGTGGTGATCCCGGCCAGCAAGAACGGGCTGCTGGCGGCGGTACTGCTCGGGGTGGGGCGGGGGTTCGGCGAGACCATGGCCGTGCTCATGGCGTCGGGGCATGCAATCAACCTTCCAACGAGCCCCTTCGATTCGGTGCGTGCCCTGACGGCGACGATCGCCTCCGAACTCGGCGACGCGGTAGTCGGGGGCGATCACTACGGCGCTCTGTTCACGCTGGGCATCCTCCTGTTCGTGGTGACCTTCATCATCAACCTCACGGCTGACCTCGTCGTCCGCGGCATCAGGAAGAAATAGCCCGTGTTCACCGCGACTTCCCTCAATCGACGCAGCTACCGGACGCAAGGACTCGCGAAGGCCGTTTTCTTCCTGATGACGGTTGCGCTGGTGGTGCCGGTGCTGGTGATCATCGGGACGCTGGTCTACAAGGGTGGGCCGGCAATCTCCTGGGAGTTCCTCTTCACGCCACCCCGGAACGGGATGACGGAGGGGGGCGTGCTGCCTGCGCTGATCGGGACGGTGTGGCTCGTCGTGGTCGCGCTTCTGGCGTCGGTGCCGGTCGGTGTGGCGGCGGCTGTGTATCTGAGCGAGTACGCGCCCGACAATCTGCTCACGCGAACCATCAACCTGGCGATCATCAATCTGGCCGGAGTGCCTTCGATCGTGCACGCGCTCTTTGGTGTGGGCGCGTTCGTGGTCTTTTTCGAAGCTTCCATCCTCGCGGCCAGCCTGACTCTGGCCGTCATGACGTTGCCGGTCGTCATCGTTGCCACCCGCGAGTCTCTCCAGGCGGTTCCCCAGGCTTTCCGGGAGGCCTGCTGGAACATGGGGGCGACCCGCTGGCAGACGATCCGCAAGGTGGTCCTCCCCAATTCGATCAGCGGGATTCTCACGGGAGTGATCCTGGAGGTCTCCCGGACGGCTGGAGAGACCGCTCCCATCATGTTCACGGGGGCCGCCGCGTTCGTGGCGTTCCTTCCCGAAAGCGTCTTCGACCAGACGATGGCCATGTCGTACCATCTGTACTACATCGCGACCCAGGCCACCGACGTGCCTGAGCAGATCACGTTCGGCGTGGCCCTGGTCCTGATTGGCATCGTGCTGTTCATGAACGCGATTTCGATTGCGTTCCGGGTCTACCTCCGCGGACAGAAGAAATGGTAGACGTGGTGAAGGGGGAGGTGACGCCCAACGCGAGCGAGCTGATCAGGGGCCCTTCGAGCGAGGACTCCACCATAGCAGGCCCGTTGTACGACGAGGCGCCCATCATCGAGGTGCGGGACCTCACGATCTCCTATGGCGGAAAGCCGGCGCTGGAGAACGCAACACTGGACGTGTACCGGCACGAGATCTTCGGGATCATCGGACCCGCCAACAGCGGCAAGACCTCGTTCCTGCGCGCGCTCAACCGGATGAGCGACTTCAACACCGGAATGAAGGTACGCGGCGACATCCGGATTAACGGGAAGGACATCAACGACTGGCGCAATGTGTACGCACTGCGGAGCCGCATCGGGGTGGTGTTCCCGCTTCCGGTGGGGCTGCCGCTGACCGTGTACGAGAACGTCGCCTTTTCGCCGCGCCTGCGCGGGATCCGCAGGAAGGCGGAGCTCGACGAGTTGGTCGAGCGGTGCCTGACCCGAGCCGCGCTCTGGGACGAGGTCAAGGACCGGCTGGACTCGCTGGGGAGCCTTCTGTCGGGGGGGCAGCAGCAGCGCCTCACGATCGCGCGTGCGCTGTCGCAGGAGCCCGAACTGCTGCTGCTGGACGAGTTCTCGATCGCGGTGGACCCGGTGACGACGATGAGGATCGAGGACGTGCTCAGGGAACTGCGCTCGGAGCTGACCATCGTGCTGGTGACCAACCTGGTGCAGCAGGCGCGGCGGCTTGCGGATCGCACCGCATTCTTCCTGATGGGCGAACTCGTCGAGATCGGCGACACCGAGGACCTGTTCAGAAGGAAGGTGAAGGACGAACGCACCACCGGCTACATCGAGGGACGGTTTGGATAACGGCCGGCGCGGCGAGTACGCCATCGAGACCCGGGGGCTGAACCTCTGGTACGGCGACTTCCAGGCTCTCTTCGACGTCGACCTGGGGGTGAAGAAGGGGATCATCACCTCGATGATCGGTCCTTCGGGGTGCGGCAAGACCACGCTTCTGAGGACGTGCAACCGCATCAACGAGAGGCTGGGCTACGTGCGGACGACCGGCAGCGTGTTTGTCCTCGGCCACGACATCTTCGCGGACGACGTCGAGATCGTGCAGGTACGCAAGAAGGTCGGGATGGTCTTCCAGCGTCCCAACCCGCTTCCCATCTCGATCCGGGACAACGTCCTCTTCGGCTTCCGGCTGCACGAGGCGCGAGCGCGGAAGGCTGCCCGCGCCGAGGAGGACGAAGTGCTCGAGTCCGCGCTGCACCAGGTGCTCCTCTGGGACGCGGTCAAGGACCGCCTCGACAAGCCGGCGACGGGGCTCTCGCTGGAGGAGCAGCAAAAGCTCTGCATCGCGCGGCTGCTGCCGGTGAAGCCCGAGTTGCTGCTGATGGACGAGCCCTGCTCGGCGCTGGATCCGGCCGGGACGGAGGCGGTCGAGGAGATGATCTGGAAGCTTCGCGGCGAGTACACCATTCTGATCGTCACGCACAACATGGCCCAGGCACGGCGGGCCTCCGACGAGTGCGTCTTCATGCTGCTGGGGAAGATCATCGAGCATGGCCAGACGGAGGAGCTGTTCCTCGCGCCGGAGTATTCCGAGACCGGGGACTACATTGAAGGACGGTACGGCTGACGGGGGCGCGCCTCCCAAACTCTGAAGGAATCGCGGTCGGCAACCGTATTAACATGGGGGAATGACTGCGCCAGGATGCGCGCGACCGGTAGCCGGCGCTGCGCAACCAGCATCAGCCGCCCGTCCGCGGACAGAACGGCCGGGGCTTCGCGGACGAGTTCCTCCACGGTGTGCAGGCTCTGCGCGCTGCCCGCGTGGATCGGCGGGTTCGAGACGATGAGGTCGAAGGGGCCGGGCAGCGCGGCCACGCTGCGGCCCAGCACCAGGGTCGCGCCGGGCAGGTTGCGTGAGGCCGCGACCAGCGCGATCGCGTCGCGTTCGAGCAGCACCGCCTCCGTGCCGGCCCCGCCGCGCTCCAGCGCCGCCGCCGCGATGATCCCCGTTCCCGCGCCGAAGTCCAGGACGCGCGTCCCGGGTGGCATGGCCGGGAGGCAGTCGATGAGCAGGGCGGTCGCCGGGTCGAGGCGGCCGCACGCGAACACGCCCGGGTAGAAGGTCCAGTCCCGGGGGCCGGCGCCCCAGTCGACGGGGACGCGGATCTCCCAGCTCTCCAGGCCGTCGGGGCGGGGCGGGGGGGCGCGCCTGGTCGCGGCGAGGACGCGGCAACGGCGCTTGATGACCAGCGCGACGGGCGCCTCGATGCCGTCCGGGAAGTGCCGCGCCGCCGCGCGGATGCCCTCGTTGCTGGCGCCGTAGAGGTGGATGCGGGCGCCGTCGGCGACCCGTGCCGCGGCGGCGTGGAGGAGCATGGCCGCCTCCAGCGAGGACCGCGGCATCCGCACCCAGACCTCGCCGAAGGGACCGGGAGGGGGCCACGGCGTGCAGGGCCGGCCGCGCGTGAAGGCGCGGCGCCACCGGGTCACCGCGTAGCCGGTTTCGGTGAGGGCGCGGGGGAGGTGGGGGGCGGGATCGCCCAGCACGAGGGCGGTGAGGGGTGGGGTGGGGGGGGTGGGGTGGGGGGGGTGGGGGTGCAGCGCCCATTCGGCCGCCACCTCGGAGGGGATCTCGCCGCGCGGGGGGGTCACAGCAGGGGGCTGAACAGCCCGGCCGCGTTCTCGATCAGCCGCCGGGGCCAGCGGCGAGCCGACCACTTGGCCGGATCCACCATCCGGCAGTCCTCCAGGTACCGCTTCTGCAGCAGCCGGAGCTGGGACGCGAAGTCGCTGTCGTAGACCAGGGTGGTCACCTCGAAGTTGATCTCGAAGCTGCGACGGTCGAGGTTGGCGGTGCTGACGAGGGCGAAATCGCGGTCCACCGTTATGGTCTTGGCGTGCAGAAGTCCGTGGGTGTACTCGTGGATTTCGGCCCCCGCGTCGAGGATGGGCTGGTAGAAGCTGCGGCTGGCCAGCGATACGATCGGTGAGTCGTTGCGGGCGGGGACCACCACGATGGTGCGGACGCCCCGGACGGCGGCGGTGGTGATCGCGGCCAGGGTGCCCTCGTCCGGCACGAAGTAGGGCGTGGTCAGTATGAGCTCTTCGCGGGACATGTGGATGGCGGACTGGACCACGCGCACGAGCGCCTCGTTCTGCGAATTCACCCCCGTACCGACCACCTGGACGATGCGCCCATCGGGGCACGCCTGCGGAGCGATCGCGATAAGGCCGTCGAGGTTCTCGGCCGTGTCCATGAACCAGTCCTCGATGAAGAGCGCCTGCAGGTCCCGGACCGTGGGGCCCTCGATGCGCAGCGTCGCGTCGACCCAGGGGGCGAAGCGGGGCTTGGGGTGAAAGGCTTCCTCGGCCACGTTGTGGCTTCCCGTGTACCCGATCCGGCCGTCGATCACCGCGAGCTTCCGGTGGTTCCGCATGTCCAGCCGGATCGCGGCGATCTGCGTGATGCGCGTCGGCAGTGCCGCGACCACCTGGACGCCCCCGCGCAGGAGCTCGCGTTGGAGTTCGGACTTCAGGAAGGCGCTGGAGCCCACGTTGTCGACCAGAAGGCGGCACTGCACGCCTCTGGCTTCGGCCCTGATCAGGGCGTCGGCGACCGCGCGGCCGGTGCCGTCGTCCAGGTAGATGTAGAAGAGGAGGTGGACGTGCTCCCGGGCCCGGTCGATGTCCGCCGTCAGCGTCTCGACGAAGTCGCGGGCCCCCGCCAGCAGCGTCAGGCGGTTTCCGGCGTGCGGCTGGGTGTCGCTCCCGAGGCGTGCGAGTCGGGCCACCGCCTCGGTGCTCCACGGGATCATCGCCGCGTCGGATTCGTCTCGCCATACCCGGCGCAGCGCCGTGCGTATGCTGGTCTGAATCGTCCTGTGGCGGCGCTTGCGGCGGCTTCCCGTGCGGACCTCTCCGACGATGAGGTACAGGATGATCCCGGCCACCGGCAGCACCACGATCACCAGGATCCACGCCATGGACGACGTCTGCCGTGTACGCGGGCGCAGCAGGACCGCGACCACGAAGACGAGCTGAAGGCCGATTGCCGCGGCGGCGAGGGTGAACCCTGACAGCGTGCCGAACATGCGGGATTACCGTCGCGCGGTCGGTTGCCGGGCTATCCGCCGCTCGGGGGCGTGATCATGATGTGAGCGCCGGGCGTGCCCGGGAACATGATCCACGGTCCCCCCTCCTGGGGGCGCTCCGAAAGCCCGGTCGATTCCGGCGTGGCTCCCGGGACGTAGATCACCCAGCGCAGCGTTCCAGCGGCCGTGCGGGTCCCGGAGTCCCAGGTGCCGTCGAGGATGTACTGCGTGGCCGACATGACCGGCATGGGCAGCGTGCCCGCCTCCATCTCTTCATAGCGGATCCGGTATCGGTCGCTGCGGTCCACACCTTCGGCATCGAGTTCACGGCCCCGCGCGAAGTAGGGTTCGAGCGACGCGTGATAGCAGGCACTGGAGAAGCGCTCGTTCGCCGGGTTCGATGCCAGGCAGACGAAGTCGTTCGAGCCCGGCCGCAGCTCCACGACGCTGCCGTCCGTGGCGTACCCCAGGACGCGCGCGCCCTCGGCCTTGTCTTCAGGCGCCGCCGCCAACGCCTGCGTGATCTGCTCTTCGGGGTTCGCGACCTGGGAGGAAACACAGCTCCACGAGGCGGAAACCGCCAAGGCGGTCAGAAAAACGGAAGCACGTTCGATGAACATTCATTTCCCCTGGTTACTGGTAGCAGGAGCCCGCGAGCCGATCCGGAGGTCTCCGGCCAACGGTGCGGGACAACGGTGTCCAAGATATGATCCGCGCGCGGTTTTCGCCCGCCGGTTGCCGACTTTGCTCCGTGACGTCGGTGTTCGTCGCATTGGCGCCCGTGCCGGTTCAGCTTCCAGATTCCACCTGTGGATGAGAACGACAAACCTGCAGCGGAGACTGAATCGGTGCCTTTCCAGGCGGGCCACAGGAGGTTGCCGCGTCGCCGTCCCGGAGTCCTTCTCGTCGGGCCGGCCGCGTTGTTTGCGCTGGGAGCCTGCGCGGACGCGACCCTGGCCCCCGGCCCGGACGGGCTCGGCGACATCGACCTGGCGCGGCCCTGGACCACCGCCACGGTTGCCGGGGTCGGTGGCTCTCCCGCGATGGTGGAGCGGGGAGTCGACCGGGCCAGCGCCAATCACCGCATGCGCAGCCTGCTGGTTGTCCGTAACGGGCAGCTCGTCGTCGAGGAGTACTTCGGCGGCGCTCGCGCGAATACCCTGCACGATGTGCGCTCGGTCACCAAGAGCGTGGTGTCGGCGCTGACGGGAATCGCCCTCGCGCGTGGGGACATTCGCAGCCTGGATGACCCCGTTGCCGACTACCTCGGCTCTCTCGTGCCGGATCTCGACCCCGCCAGGGGAGCGATCACGATCCGGCAACTGCTCACGATGACCAGCGGCCTGGAATGGGACGAGACCGGCGGGTTCGGATCGTACATCGAATGGATTCGCTCCGGCGACTACCTCGGATTCCTCCTGCGCAAGCCGTTCGCGGCGCCTCCGGGGGAGGTGTTCAACTACAACTCGGCGGCGGTCCATCTTCTCGGTGTCGTCCTCGAGCAGGCCACGGAGATGGAGTTGCCCACGCTGGCCCAGCTCACGCTCTTCGATCCCATCGGGATTTCGCAGAGCCCCTGGGAGCCGCTCGGCGATGGGTCGCACAACGGCGGTGCGGGGCTGGACCTGCGGCCGAGGGACCTCGCGCGGTTCGGACAGCTGTTCCTCCAGCACGGATCGAGCGGCGGACGCCAGATCGTTCCCGCCGACTGGGTCGACGGCTCCACAGCGTCGCGGTTCGACTGGCGATTCGACCTGGGCGCTCTCGAGGGGATTTCCTACGGCTATCTATGGTGGATCGTTCCCGGGGCGAGCGAGCCGCTCCATTTCGCGTGGGGGCACGGCGGACAGTACGTGGTTGTCGTGCCGGACCTCTTTCTCGTGGTCGTGGCCACCAACGACTGGGAAGGGGTCGGGGAGGACGGTGGCGCCCGCCGCTTCGAGCGCATGACGATGGACATCCTGGTCCAGAACATCATTCCTGCGTTTCGCTAGCGCTGGCGGAAGCGAAAGCCGGCGTTCATGTCCGAGGAGGTGGCAGGGCCGCCGGGGAATGCAGGATCTTCGGAGGGTGTCCTTCCGCCTCGAGGAAACGCAGAAGGCCCTCCCGGGAGACCGACGTGGTCTTCGCGTTGTCGAGCGGATGGAAGTTGAGCGGCTCGCGGGCGAGGAGTTCCGCGTCGATGGCCACCCGGACGACGCCCTGGGTGTCGTTGAGGATTGCAAACGGCGAAACGGCCCCCGCGCGGATGCCCAGATACCCGGCCAGGCGGCGCGCGCTGCAGAAGGTGAGGCGCCTGGTCCCCAGTTCCAGCGCGAGCCACTTGAGGTCGACCTTCCGTTCGCTCAGGCACGACACCAGCCAGTGCCGCTCCTTTTTGTCACGCACGAAGAGGTTCTTGGAGTGCGCTCCGTCGATTCGTCCTCGCAACCGGCGGGCCTCCTCCACGGTGAACACGGGTACATGATCGATGGTCTGGTGGGTGACGCCCAGTTCGTCGAGCCGGGAAAAGAGGTCCGCGGACCCGCGGGGCGCGCTGCCGTCGAGCAGAGGTGGTCGTATGTCTGCCATGCTCTCGTTGTGGTCTGGTCAGGCGTGCGGTGCCGTCTTACGTTGTCGTTCCGATCGCTGGTTCAACAGGGGGATGTCCCGGGGCCCGGGTGGTCGTGGCTGTGGCGCGGGATCCGGTGCATATGGAGAAAAAGACAATGAAGCGTGGTTCGATGCTACTTGTTTCGCTCCTTGCCGGCACCATTGCCCTGGCGAGTTGTGGCGGAGACGACCCCATGCCACCGACCGAGGACCTGGCTCCGAACCTCTCGGGGACGTGGAGCCTGGTGGCCTTTTCGTCGGCGCTGGTTACGGGAGGCGAGACCCTTGAGCCGCCCCTGGTCTCCGGAATCTTCACATTGCGCCAGGATCCGCCGACGGGCAGTGAGTCCATGGGGACCTTCGAGATGTCCTTGACGGTTCCGGATGGCCTGGGGGGGACCACACTCATCGACGATGAGGGAACCTACACGGTCCGCACTGACGGGTCCTTTGACCAGAACGGAGCCGACTTTCAGACCAGGGGCACCTACACCCTTGCAGGGGGAACCTTTACGGTCATGGTCACCGAGCCCGCCCTCGCGGTCTCCACCACGGTCTGGCAACGCGGGTAGCGGTGGGTTTCCGTCGTCTGCCGCGGTGGACCTGCCGGGTTGGGCGGAACGGTCCCGCGGTCCGTCGACTCCGCGGAGTGTCAGGGGCGTTCCGGGTGCCGGTGTCCGTGTCGCTGGCGCTTCTCGTTTCCTCGGGTTTGCTGGCGGCACAGGAGGTCACGATCCGGGGAACCGTGATCGACTCCGCGTCCGGGCTGGGCATCGAGGGGGCCGAAGTGCTGGTCCGTTCCATGCAGCTGCGCACCCTCACCGACGCCGAGGGCCGGTTCGAGCTCACGCTGCCGGAGCAGAGCGAGCCGGTCCGGCTGGTCGTGGTGGCCGGTTTCTACAGAACGGTGGAACGTGAGGTCGATCCTGGCACGGCGGTCAGGGAGCCGCCGACGATCTCACTGGAGAAGATGCTTTTCGAGCTGCCGGGGGTCACGGTGACGGCCAACCGGGGCAACGCGCGGCCCGGGGCGGCACCGGTCAGCGTCTCTGTCATCGGCCGGGACGAGTTGCGCCGCCGGGACGTCACCAGCCTCAACGAGGCGCTCCCCTTTGCCCAGGGGGTCACCTTCAACGCCGGCCAGATGGACATCCGCGGCTCCAGCGGCATCGCGCGTGGTGTCGGCAGCCGGGTACTCATGCTGCTCGACGGCCACCGCGTGCTTGCGGGCATCGGCTCTTCGATCGACTTCGGCCTCCTGCCGCTCCTCGATGTCGAGCGGATCGAGATCGTCAAGGGACCGCATTCGACCCTCTTCGGCACCAACGCCATGGGTGGCGTGGTGAACGTGATCACGCGTCCCCCGGTCGACGGTACGCGAACCGTGGTGCGCGGATACTACGGGGTCTTCGACACCCCCGGTGAGCGCGACTTCACCGAGGAGGTTCTGAGCATGAGGGGGCTCCAGATCCAGCATGCGCGTCAGATCGGCCCCGCCGGCACAATCGTGTTCCTGGGACGCGAGGGCTCCGACGGCTTCAGGCAGAACGGCGGCGTGCAGCGGTGGCGGTTCCGGGCCAAAACCGTTTTCGGCGCGGAGACGTTCACGCCCTGGGAGGTGTTCGTCAACTGGAAGCATGAGGAAGCGGAGGAGTTCTTCACCTGGCTCTCGCCGGAGCGCCCGCTTGAGGTGGACCCCCTGGAGCTCGGAGACTGGAAGCGCGACATCGACGTCGTCGTCGGAATGACCGCCGTCCCGGTCGCTACGCACGTCCTGAAGCTGCAGCTCCGGCCGCAGATACAGCACGTCCGCTCGCAGAACTACTTCCACGACAACGAGGACTTCCACCGCTCCACGCGCTGGGGTGCCGACGTCCAGTTGTCCCGGTTCACCGGCGAACGGCACTCCTTCACGACCGGCGCGGAGGCTGCGTACACGGAAATCTCCTCCAACTTCCTCAGCCCGACTCCCTCGGTCACCGATCTGGCCGTCTTCCTTCAGGACGAGATCGATCTCTCCGAACGACTGCGGGGCACGACCGGTGTCCGTCTTGACCTGCACCGGGCCTCCTCCGTCGAGGACGACTTTTCGATCAACCCCAAGGTCGGCCTCGTGTACGATCTGTCCGACCGCATCAGCCTGCGCACCTCGCTGAGCCGCGGCTACCGGGCCCCGAGCGTCGCCGAGCAGTACAGCTCGACGGTCGTGTTCGGATTCCGTGTGGTCCCCAATCTGGAGCTCCGCGGGGAGTCGGCCTGGGCCAGCGAAGTGGGCTTTACCATGAGCCCGTGGAACTGGCTGTGGTTCGACGCGGGACTCTTCTGGAGCGAATACGAGGGGCTGATCGAGGTGGCCGGCGCGCCGGGCCGGGTGCTGACCTTCCAGTTTCGCAACGTCGCCGAGGCGCGCGTTCGCGGCCTCGATGCCGGTGCCCAGCTCGGCCTCATCCCCGAGAAACTCAATCTGCGCGCGACCTACCTCTACCTCGATTCGGAGGACAAGCACAGCGGCCGCCCCCTCACATACCGTTCGGCCCACAACCTGACGACGACGCTCTCCGCCTGGGCGGACCGGATCGCGCTCGATCTGCGCTACCGCAGCCGCGCGGAACAGGTTCTGGCCTTCCCCCTTGACGAACGGGGCGACATCAACCTGGTGGACCTGCGCCTGGGCACGACTGTGATGGACATCGAGGTTCAGGCCAAGATCGAGAATGTCCTTCAGGCCGAGTACGTGGACGTCCAGGAGCGCAACCCGGGAGCCACCCGCAGCTTCCGCATCACGCTCACCTCGCGCTTCTGAAGCGCTGCCGATCCCCCAACCCTTGCAGCTTCGCGCTGCTGCCCGGGCCGATGAAGAAGCCACAACTTCCTGTACGATTCGTCCGCTGGCTGCTGGCCTGGGCCGCATTTCCCTGCCTGCTCATCGCGGCGACCGCCGCCGCGGCCCAGAATCCCCCGGCCGCTTCCGGAGGCCTTGCCCCCGGGTTCGGCAGTCCGGGACTGCAGAGGAACCCGGTCGAGCCGCTGGTCGAGGTCGACTGGCTGATGCGCAACATCGGCGACGACAACCTCGTGGTGGTGGAGCTGGAGCGCCGTCCAGGCGAGTACGCGGCCGAGCACATCGCAGGGGCTCGGCGCCTGCGTTTCGGCGACATCACCTGGGACGGGGCGGAAGAGTGGCGCTCCGAGTTCCGGACGGTGGAGGAGACCGTCGCCGCGCTGCGGGAGGCCGGCATCGACCGCGATGACAGGGTCGTCATCTATGGGAACAGCATGACCGCGACCGCGCGCGCCTGGGTGACCTTCGATCTCCTGGGGCTCGGCGACCGGGCGTTCCTGCTGAACGGGGGCATCAGGGCGTGGAAGGCCGTTGGTGGCGCGGTGGAGAGCGGTGAGGCCGCCGCGGTCGAGCCGGGCGACGTGGTGCCGCACAACCCGGTCGACTTCCGCGTCCCGGCGGACTGGATCCACGCGCGGCTGGACGATCCTGCGCTCGTTCTCCTCGATGCCCGGCCCGACGACGAGTACACCGGCGAAGACGGAGGACTGGGTGGCATGGCGAACCCGGGCCACATCCCGGGCGCGGCCCAGTTGTATTGGGAAGAGCTGATGGATCCGGCGAACAACACGCTCTTCAGGCCGCGCGAGGAGATCGCGCGGATCCTGGATCGCCACGGCGCGGGCGAGGGCAAGACTCACGTCGTCTACTGCATGATCGGCATGCGGGCCAGCGTCGACTACATTGCGGCGCGCATGATGGGCCTGGACATCCACTTCTACGACGGCAGCTGGTACGACTGGGGAACCCGCGACGACCTGCCGGCGGAGACGGGGCCGGATCCACGGGACCGGAAGCCGGGCGGGTAGGCAGTCAGAGGGATCCGCGAAAGCCATAGTTCATTGCATAACATTGTAGTTTCAGTCATATTTTCAAGATGAAATTCTCAAAACTGCTCGAGATTATAGAGGACGAGCCCGTATTCGAGACCGGCTTCCTCACAGCCGGGCGCCCCCGGGAAACGGGGCTTCCGGCCCAGTTGAGCCGTTGGTGCGCTTCAGGCAGGCTGCTCCGGCTGCGGCGCGGCCTGTTCGCGCTGGCTCCGCCCTACCGCAAGGTGATCCCCCACCCGTTCCTGGTGGCAAACCGTCTGGTGCCGGGGTCCTATGTCAGCGGTCTTGCGGCACTGGCCTTTGCCGGCGCCATTCCGGAGTTCGTTCCCGAGGTGACGAGCTGCGGCCCCGGCCGCCCGCACGTCAGGACCACTCCGCTCGGCCGCTTTTCGTTCCGATATCTGAAGGCCGGCCTGAGAAGCGGATACCGTCTCCTTGACCTCGGGAGCGATCAGCGGGCGTTCGTCGCTTCGCCGGAGAAGGCTTTCCTGGATTTGGTGCACCTCCAGCCGAAGGGCGATGATCCCGTCTGGATCGACGGCCTGCGGCTCAACCCTGGCGCACTTTCGCCGGACAGGATGGAAGGGATCGCCTGCCAGGCGGCGAGCCCCAAGCTGGCCCGCGCGGCGGCGCATGTGCGCCGTGTGGCGGATGATCCGGCGTTGGCATTCAAGCCGGTATGAAGGACCATCTTCGCGAACTGGTCCGCGGCATGGATCCGCTGGCCGGGCGCAACGTTCTCCGCGAATACCTGCAGGCCCGGATTCTCGAGGGCCTGCAGAGGGCCGGAGCCATGTCGCCGCTGGCCTTTCAGGGTGGCACGGCGCTACGCTTCCTCTACGGATTGCCCAGATACTCGGAGGATCTCGACTTTGCGCTCGAGGGTACGCGCGAGCCCTGCGACCTGCGTCGTTGGATCACCGAAATCGCGCGGCAGTTCCGGAGGGAGGGATACGAGGTCGCAGGCTCCCTCCGCGAGCGCGGCAATGTTCACGCCGGCTGGGTTCGCTTCCGGGAAGTGCTCCACGACACGGGGCTGTCGCCGCATCGGGACGAGGTTCTGGGCGTCAGGATCGACGTGGACACCAATCCTCCAACGGGCGCCGTGACCGCAACACGCCTGGTGAGGCGGCACGTCTCGCTGCGCCTCCACCATCATGACCGGGCGTCGCTCCTGGCCGGGAAGCTGCACGCCGTGCTCTGCCGTCCCTGGACCAAGGGAAGGGACATCTACGATCTGGCGTGGTATCTGAGCGATCCGAGCTGGCCATCCCCGAATCTGGAGTTGCTGAATGCGGCGGTGCGACAGGGCGCACCCGAGGCCGAGCCGCTGGCGGAGAACACCTGGCGTGAGGTCGTGGCCGAGCGCGTGAAAGGACTGCCCTGGGACGAGGTCGTGGCGGACGTACGGCCGTTCCTGCAGGGGAGCGGGCAGGTGGTGGGGAAGGGGGAGGTGTTGGGGTTGCTGGGATGATGCGCGAGCAACTCCGCGCGAGGAACCGGGCATCCCATGCGGCGTATCGCTTGTGGTGGGATTACACGGCGAGCGGCATGATCAAGCTCAGGTAGCGGTATCCCCGCCCACCACCCGATGGTGCACCATTGCGAGCGCCGGAACGATCATCATCAGCACCCCCGTCCCGAACACGATGCCGAAGCCCAGCGACGCCGCCATCGGGATCAGGAACTGGGCCTGCAGGCTCTTCTCGAACACCAGCGGCGCGACGCCCAGGAAGGTCGTCAGGGAGGTCAGGAAGATCGGGCGGAAGCGCGCCTTCGCCCCCGCGATGATCGCCTCCCGGCCCGGCATGCCCTGGCCCAGGCGCTCGTTGATGAAGTCGATCATCACGAGGGAGTCGTTGACGACGACCCCGCTCAGCCCGACGATGCCGAAGAGCGACATGATCGCCACGTCGAGACCCAGGATGAGGTGGCCCAGCACGGCGCCGATGATCCCGAAGGGGATGGCCGCCATGATGATCAGGGGCTTGGTGTAGGACCCGAAGGGGATCGCGAGGAGGGCGTAGATCGCCAGCATGGCGAGCGCGAAGCCGCCGCCGAGGGCGCCGAAGGAGTCGACCTGTTCCTGCCTTTCTCCACCGAAGGAATAGCTCAGTCCCGGGTTCCCGGCCACGAGTTCGGGGAGGACCGAGTTCTCCAGAACCGCATTCATCTCGGGGCCGGTTACGACGCCGCGGAAGACATCGGCGGTCACCGTCACGACCCGGTCGCCGTCCTTGCGGCGAATGGTCGTGGGCGAGTTGCCGAAGCGCAGCTCGGCGACCCGGCCAAGCGGTACCTCTCCACCGGCCGGAGTCCGCACCAGATACCCCTCCACATCCGCGATCGCGTTGCGCTCCTCCTCGGGCAGGCGCACGTACACGCGGATGTCCTCGCGGCCCCGCTGTATGCGCAGAGCCTCGGTGCCGAAGAACGCCGCGCGAACCTGTCTGGCCACATTGTCCAGGGTAAGCCCGAGCGTCCGCGCCTCCGGGCGCAGGTCGAGCTGTATCTCGCGGAGCCCCTGCTCCTGGTCGGCCTGGATGTCGTAGACGCCGTCGAACCCCTGGAGGCGCGCCATCACCGTGTCCGCGATGATCGCCAGCTGTTCGGGGTCCGGGTGCGACAACTCCACGTGGACGGGGTCGCCGAAGCTGAGGATGTCGGAGGTAATGGTGAGTGACTTGGCCCTCGGCAGGGGACCAAGGATTCTGCGCCAGGCAAGCTGGAATTGGACCGCGGAGATATCGCGCTGGTCGGCGGTGACGAGTTTGAATTCCACGGCCGCAATGGTGGCCCGCCGGTTGAGGTCCTCCCCCGGGGCCCCGGCGGGTCCGGACTGCCGCGCTCCCTGGCCGATCGTGACGTTCACCCCTTCCAGAAGGTCGTCCAGATCCTCGCCGGCGTCCGCGGCGAGTTGCTCGAGAACCCGGTATCCGGCTCTCTCCACGACAGTGGCCATGTTCGAAGTGCGCTGTACCGGGGTGCCTTCCGGCATCTCCAGCGTGGCGGTCACAAGGTCGCCCTCCACCGTGGGCATGAAGTTGACCCGGATGATGCCGGCCGGGATCATCGCGACGCAGACGATAATCAACCCGACCCCCGCGGCGATGATGATTCCCGGCCGCCCCGTGGCGAACCGGAGGCTGCGGTCGAGCGGCCCTTCCACGAACCGCTTGAGCCCGCCGTCCACCCGTATCTGAATCCGCTTGAGCAGATGGACCCTCTGTGGCCCGCCTGGATGCCCTCCCACGCGTGGGAGGTGGGAAAGATGGTTCGGCAGGACCAGGAGTGACTCGAGCAGCGAGAAGAGGAGCACCGACATGACGATGATCGGAATCTCCCCGATGATCTTGCCCAGCGAGCTGGGAATGAAGAAAAGCGGGCAGAAGGCGACCATCGTGGTCAGAACCGCGAAGATCACGGGCCTGGTGATCCGGCGGGTGCCGCGGATCGATGCGGCCACGCCCCGCACGCCCCTCTCCCGCTCGGCGTAGATGTTCTCCCCCACCACGATCGCGTCATCCACCACGATCCCCACAGCGAGGATGAAGGCGAAAAGCGACATCAGGTTGATGGACACGCCCAGGAGCGCCATCACCGCGAAGGTTCCGACGAAGGAGACGGCGATTCCGACCGCGACCCAGAGGGCCAGCCGTATCTCGAGGAAGAGCGTCAGCGCGATGAGAACCAGGGCCAGCCCCAGGAGTCCGTTCTTGACCAGGAGCCCCAGCCGCGACTTCAGAATGTCGGCGTCGTTGTTCCAGATCTCGAGCTGCACGCCCGCGGGCAGCGAAGGGATCACCTCCTCTTCGAGGTGTTGCTCCACGGCGTCGACAATCCTGAGGACCTTCTCGTCGGCGGTGCGGAAGACTTCGACGTAGGCCGCGGGCTGTCCCTGGTAGCGACCCATCAGGTCCACGTCGATAAACCCGTCGCGCACCTGCGCGATGTCGCCCAGCCGCACCACGGTTCCGTCTGCGCGGCTGAGGACGATGATCTCCTCGAAGTCCTGCTGGGTGTAGTTCTGTCCCCTCGTGCGGATCCGCACCTCTTCATCCCGGGTGTCGATGCTCCCGGCCGACAGATCCAGCGAGCCGCCGCGCACGGCGTTGGAGATGTCCTGGAGGGTCAGGCCCAGGGAGCGCAAACGGCGCAGGGGGACCTCGATGGAGATTTCGTACTCGCGTACGCCGGTCGTCTCCACGTAGGAAACCTCGGGGAGGTCTGCGAGTGCGTCTTCGGTACGGTAGGCCAGCTCCTTGAGGCTCCGTTCCGGCACGTCGCCGTAGAGCACGATCCGGATCACGCTCTGCCGGGTTGTCAGCTCGGTGACCTCGGGGCGCTCGGCATCGGCGGGGAACGTCTGAATCCGGTCGATCTGGGCCTTGATATCGTCCAGGGCCCGGCTCAAATCCTCTCCGAGATTGAGTTCTGCTACGACCGACCCCCGGCCCTCCAGGGCGGTCGACCGGATCTGCTTGATGCCGTCGACGCCCTCGAGCTGCTCTTCGATCTTGACGATGATCGATTCCTCGACCTCGTCCGGGGTGGCGCCCGGATAGGGGACCGCGACGCTGATCCGGTCCAGCGACACCTCGGGAAACACCTCCTGAACGAGGCCGCGCAGAGCGAACAGACCCCCGGCCAGGATGAAGAACATGAGCAGGTTGGCCGCGACACCGTTGCGAGCCATGTAGGCGATCGGGCCCTTGCCGCTTCCCGTCGCCTCCCGGACCGGGGAATCCGTCCCGCCTCCCCGCGGCGAGTTCACCCCTCTCCCCGCGCTCCGGTCCGCACTTCCATCCCCTCGGTGGCGATCTGGATGCCGCTCACCACCACCATCTGGCCCGCGTCCAGCGCACCGGTCACGTAGACCACGTCATCGATTCGCTGCAGCACCCGCACAGGAACGATCGTGATCAGGGAGCCATCGCGCACAGCCCAGATCTCGTTGCCCGTCCTGAGCGCGGCGCGCGGCACGGTGAAGTAGCGTTCCGGGGCGACCCCGTCGATCTGCATGTCCACGAACTGGCCCACCAGCAGCGGCGGCCCTGCGGAGCCCTCTTCCGCACCCTCCTCGGGCGTGCCGCCCCGGAACGGATTCGGGACGCGGACGATTACATCGATCGTGCGCGTCTGTTCATCGAGCGCGGCCTCAGCGCGGTCCACGTATCCGCGCCAGGTGTAGCGCACGTCGCCGTAGGTCGCCGAAACGGTTGCGCCCACGCTTCTGTTCCCGTCGCCGGCACCGAGGCTCCACAGCCGGGGGATCAGCGCGGCATCGCCGTCCGAGAGCGGGACTACCACCTCGACCGCGTCGTCCGCGTAGAGCCGGCCCACGCTCTGCCCGGGCCCCACGAACTGCCCCACATCCACCGACTCGAAGCGGACAGCGCCGCTGAAGGGAGCCGTAACCTCGGTGCGCGCCAGCGCGAGATCCGCGTCGGCCAGCGCGGCGCTGTCCCGGGCAAGGGCGGCTCGCGCGGCTGCGAGTTGCGGCTGGCGCAGGGTGAGCGGGCTGGCCTGGCGGCTCCTGCCGGTTTCACTGCGGCGCTGGAGCCTCGCGTACTCGTCGCGCGCAATCCGCGCCTCCTCCGCCGCTTGAAGCAGGGCGACCTGCTGCGCGGCGACGTTGGCTCGCGCCTGCCGGACGCGGTTCAGGTAGTCCGCGTCCTCGATGCGAAACAGCACCTCATCCGCGCGGACCCGTCCCCCGCCCTGGAAGGAGGGGGCCACCCACGTGACCTTTCCACTCACCTGGGCCGCCACGTCGATCTCGGCCCTGGGGCGGACCGTTCCGGCACCGAACACAGGAATCGCGCCCTCTTCGGCCATCGCCGTGCCCGTGGTCACGAAGGGCAGATTGGAGGGGGGGTCGCGCAGCGGTGGCTCGGGCCTGAGGCTCACCATGACGACGGAAATGACGATCGCTCCCGCGAGAATCCCCACGGAGATCAGCAGGCTGCGGCCGCGTTTCATCTATCTGTTCCTTCCGTTTTCGGGGTTCCCATCGTCTCCGGAACCGTTGGCGGGCACCATCCGGAGCGCTTCGAGTACTTCCGGTGGGGCGGTCCAGTCGCCGCCCAGCGCCCGGTGCACCGCCAGACGCACGAGGGCGAGATCCCGGCGGGACCCCGCCAGTGTGGACTCCACGTTCAGCCGGGCACGCAGTGCGTCGAGATAGTCGGTGTAGCCGGCCACGCCGGACGTATAGCGGTCCAGCTGGAGCGCGACGGAGGCGTTGGCTTCGTCGAGCTGCGCTGTCAGGTAGTCGTGGCGGCGGCCTTCGTTCTGAAATGCCGCCAGCGCCGCCTCTACCTCGTGCACCGCGGTCACCACGGTGCGGCCGTAGGCTGCGGCCGCCTGCTGGAAGCGCGCCTCGGCGAGCGCGACGTTGTTTCTGAGGCGGCCGCCCTGGAAGATCGGCGCCGTGAGGTTGCCGAGCAGATTGCGAAACCACTGATCGACGTTGAAGAGACCGTCGGCCTCGGCGGCCTGGACACCGAGCGTCCCGGAGAACGACAGCGAAGGGAGCAGTTCGGCGCGACGCGCCCCGATCGAGTGGCGCGTGGCTTCGAGGCGCAGCGCCGTCGCCCGCACGTCCGGTCGCTGCAAAAGCAGGTCCGCCGGAACGCCTGCGGCGATCGGATCGGCGGACGGCATGGGAGCCAGCGACTCCGGCAGCACCCCGTCCAGCTTGTCCCTGAATCCGCCCATCAGCACCGCCAGCCGCCCCTCCGCGTTCACGAGCTGACTCTCCATCTGTGGCAGCACCGCCTGCGTGTTGAGCAGCTCCTGCCTGACCAGATAGAGTTCGGACGACGTGACCAGTCCGCGTTGGTAGCGGGTGTCCGTAAGCTCCTCGCGTTCGAGCAGGACATCCTCGGACTCGCCGGTGAGCGCGATGCGGCTGCGCAGATCCGCGATCTCGAAATAGGTCGTGATCGTCTCGGCCAGCACGCCGATGCGCGCCGCATCGTAGTCCGACTCGGTTGCGAGGTAGTCCAGCCCGGCCGCTTTCGCGTCGTTGCGGGCCCGGCCCCAGAAGTCGAGCTCGTACGCGAATTCGGCGCCGAGTGAATAGGTCGTGATCCCCAACCTGTCCGGGAACTCGAGGCCGCCTGGCAATCCGCCCTCCCCGGTACCCGTGAGCTCACGGAACTGCTGGCCGAACCCCGCGTTCGCGGGGGTGTCCTGGTCGGTCGCCGCTGCCGTCGCCTGAACAACGGGAAAGAGCGCGGCCCGCGCGATCCCGGCCTGGGCCCGGGCCTGCTGGACGCGCGCGACCGCCTCTGCCAGGTCGAAGTTCGAGGCCAGCACCGAATCCACCACGGCGTTCAGCGCGGGGTCCTCGAAGCCCCGCCACCATTCCCGCGCAACGGGGCTGCCCGCGGCGGCCGGCTCGGCGAAGGCGTCCGGGAGTTCCGCGACCGGCTCCGGAACCGACGGTGCGGGCGCGAAGGAACAAGCCGCGAGCAAGGACAGCGAGGCGAGAGCGGCGCCGCAAGGCGGGCCGGCGCCCCGAGTCCGGGCAAGCGCAGGTCGAAGTGTCAGGGACATGATTGTTATGAGCCCCTCCGGGAGGCGGTTCCATTCAGTCGCTTCGGAAAACTTTGGTCTTGCGGGGGGTCGGCGCAACCGGGTGCGTTGGACAGTCCGTGGAGAGACTCCGGTGCCAGCCATGGCGATGGGTTGCTGTAGCGGGTGGGGGATTGGGGGTCCGTCGGCTCTAGCCGATCTCGCAGTCCAGCGCCTCGGCGAGGGTGTTCACCGTCCGGTCCACATCGCCCAGCTTGTCGAGTCCGAAGAGGCCGAGGCGGAAGGTTCGGAAGGGTGAGGGTTCGCCGCACCTCAGCGGCACCCCCGCTGCGATCTGCAGTCCGGCCGCGGCGAAATGGCTGCCGTTCTGGATGGCCGGGTCGCTGGTATAGCTCACCACCACGCCCGGAGCCTCGTAGCCCGGTGCGGCGACGCTCCTGTATCCCCTCTCCGCCAGGAGGCCCCTGACTCTGTCACCGAGCTCCTGCTGGCGCCGCCGCGCCTTGCCGAACCCGAATGCGCGGGTCTCGGCCATCGAATCGCGCAGCACGCGCAGCGCGTCGGTGGGCATCGTCGTGTGGTAGGTGTGGCCGCCTCCCTCGTAGCTCCGCATCACCTCGAGCCAGCGGAGCAGGTCGCAGCTGAAGCTGGTGTTGGCGGCGGGGTCCAGGCGGTCGCGGGCGCGCGTGCCGAGCATGACGAGACCCGCGCACGGCGACCCGCTCCACCCCTTTTGCGGGGCGCTCAGGAGCACGTCCACCCCCGACTCCCGCATGTCGACCCACATCGCGCCGGATGCGATGGCGTCGAGCACGAAGAGCGCTCCGACCTCGCGGGCCGCGTCCGCTACGGCGCGCACATGGTCGTCCGGCAGGATGATCCCGGACGATGTCTCGACATGGGGGGCAAATACGGCATCGGGCCGGACGGACCGGATCGTCGCCACCACCTCGTCGATCGGCGCGGGGGCGAAGGCGGGCGTATCGCTGTCATCGGCCGGCCGGGCCTTGAGAACCGTCGAAGTGGCGGGGATCCCGCCGGCCTCGAAGATCTGGCTCCACCGGTAGCTGAACCAGCCGTTGCGCAGGATGAGGCACTTCCTGCCGGTCCCGAACTGGCGCGCGGCCGCTTCCATCGCGTAGGTGCCCCCGCCCGGGACCACCGCGACCGAGTCCGCCGCATAGACCTCCTTCAGCGTTGCCGAGATATCCTTCATGACCTCGCGAAAGCGGGCCGACATGTGGTTCAATGATCGATCCGTGAAGACGACCGAGTATTCCAGAAGCCCGTCGGGGTCGATATTGGGTAGCAACCCGGGCACGTTCACCTCCTTGAGCAGCGCGGAATGATGCGCGGAATCGGGAATGTGATACGTTAGCCAGTCGGCCACCGGGTGAGAATACGCTGGAGAAAACGAGTATGAAGACACGAAACGGATTTCGATGCTGGCCCCTGGCGGCCTGCGCCCTCATTCTGCCAGCCGCCGGATGCGGCGACGCGCCCATCGCCGAGCTGGCTTTCGAAGTGCGGCGAACCCTGCCGCACGACCCGGCGGCCTACACCCAGGGGCTTCTGATCCACGAGGGTGCGTTCCTGGAGAGCACCGGGAAGCTTGGCGCCTCCGAACTCCGCCTGGTGGACATCGCCACCGGCCGGGTCCTGCGGAGCCACGCGCTGGCGGATGAGCACTTCGGCGAGGGGATTGCCGTCGTGGGCGACCGCGTGATCCAGCTGACCTGGAAGGCCGGGCTCGCTTTCGCATACGACGTTGAGACCTTCTCCCTTCAGCAGACCTTCGAGTATGACGGGGAAGGTTGGGGGCTCTGTTATGACGGAGCCTCGCTCTTCATGAGTGACGGGAGCAGCGTCCTCTTCCGCCGGGATCCCGCGACCTTCGAGGTCCTGGAGGAGATCCGGGTCACCCGCGACGGCTTTTCCGAGCGTGACATCAACGAACTCGAGTGCGTGGGCGAGCACGTGTACGCGAATGTGTACATGACGAACGAGATCCTGCGCATCGACAAGGTCACCGGCGAGATCACGGGGGCACTCGACGCGCTGTCGCTGGCGCTGTCGAGCAACCGGCCCCCCGATGCGGGCGCCGTGTTCAACGGGATCGCGTGGGACGAAGCCGCCGGGACCTTTTACGTGACCGGCAAGTATTGGCCGCAGATGTTCGAGATCGCGATCGACGGGGGGTAGCGACGAGTCCTCACGCGAAGAGCCCCTCGCCGCCCTTCGCCGCCTCGCCCTGCACGAACGCGGCGAACCCGTCGGCGTCCCCGGCCGCCTCCTCGATCCGCGCCACCCCGCGCCGGATGTCGTCCATGCTGTTCGCGATCGATAGTCGCAGGAAGTCCTGCCCCTCGGCGCCGATCCGCCCGAACGAGGCCCTGTCCATCGTGGCCACCCCAAACCGGTAGAGCAGGAACATCTGGAACATGCCAGCCGGGCTCGTGCGGTTCCGTGCGGCGGCGGGCAGCGCGGCGTGGGCCGCATGAACGCCCAGGCGCTCGCACATCCCTGCCACGTCCGGGAAGACGTAGAACGCACCCTTGGGCGTCCGGCAGGTCACCCCGGCGACCGCGTTCAGCGCTGGTACGATCCAGTCGCGGCGCTTCTCGAACTCTCCGACCATGCGCCGCACCTCCGGCGCCGAGGCCGGGTCTTCGTAGGCCGCCGCGCCTGCCTCCTGCAGAAACGGCGGCACGCACGACATGATGTTGATGTTGATGCGCTTGAAGATCGCTGCCTCCTCCACGGTCGGGAGGACCGCCCAGCCGAGCCGCCATCCGGTCATGGCGAAGCCCTTGGAGTGACCGCTGGCGAGCACGGTCCGCTCCTCCATCCCCGGGTGCGAGATGATGCTCTCGTGCCGAAGGCCGCCGAAGAGGATCTGTTCGTAGATCTCGTCGGAGTAGATGCGGATGTCGGGGCGGCCGCGTTCCCGGATCAGCTCCGCGATTCCCGCCAGCTCCGCGCGCGACAGCACGCCTCCGGTCGGATTCGAGGGGGAGCAGAGGATGATGACCTTGGTGCGTTCGGTGATGAGGCCCGCCAGGTCGCCCGCGTTGAAGGCGAAGTCGCGGTCGTCCGAGAGGTGGAGCGGAACCGGGACGGCGCCCACGAACCGCACCCAGGACTCGTAGATCGGGAAGCCGGGGGAAGGGTAGATGACCTCGTCGCCCTCGTCGACGTACGTCTGCAGGGTGTAGCCGATCGGCGGCTTCGCACCCGGGGTGACGACGACCCGTTCGGGGCCGACCTCGACCCCGCGCGAGCGCGTAACGTGCGTCGCGATCGCCTCGCGAAAGGGCAGGATGCCGGCGGGGTCGCAGTACCCGGACCGGCCGGCGTCGAGGGCTTCGCTGGCCACCCGGTTGAGGTGCGGCGCGCTGCGGAAGTCGGGGGCGCCGAGGTTGAAGCGGATCACGTCCATGCCCCGGTCCACGCATCGCTGGATGTCGTCGCCGAGCTTGAATGCGTTTTCGGTCCCCAGATGGCTCATGCGGCGCGCGATCAGGGCCACGGCGAGAGTCTCCACGGTTGGGCGGGTCCATGCTCCGGCGGATTTCCGTCCATCGGTCGCCGGATCTGGCGAAGGAAGCTGGAGCAGGCCCGTGGGCGATGCAATGGCTGAGCGGGCGGCCACTCCGTATCATGGAGATGACGCCGGCCCCCGTCCGGCCGAGCGAAAACCGCCCCGGCAGCAAGGAGCACGCCGCATGAAGCGCGATCCCACACGACGCTCGTTCCTCACCGGGATGGCGGCAGGCGCCGCCCTGATGCCGCGGACGCTCTCGGGCCTGACGGCGGAACCGAACCGGTCCCCGGCGCCTCCCGGACCGCCGGTCAACCCCGCCGACGAATCCTACTGGCAGCAGGTTCGGGCCCAGTTCGCCTTCCGCGAGGAACGGGTGCCGATGAACGCGGCCAATCTGTGCCCGTCTCCGCGCGCGGTCGCGGTTCGGGTCGAGGAGCTCACCCGCGACATCGACCGCGACTGCTCCTTCAACAACCGTGCCAAGTTCCGCACCCTTACGGAGGAGTCGCGCGGGGCGGTGGCGGCGCAGCTCGGCGTCAGAGCCGACGAGATCGCCCTGGTGCGCAACACCAGCGAAGCCAACAATACCATCAACAACGGCGTGCCGCTGCGCGCGGGCGACGAGGTCGTCATCTGGGACCAGAACCACCCCACCAACAACGTGGCGTGGGACGTGCGCGCGGCCCGCTTCGGGATCACGGTCAAGCGCGTGACGGTGCCCCGCCGCCCGGCTTCCATCGAGGCGCTCATCGATCCCTTCGCCGCGGCCCTCACCGATCGCACCCGCGTGCTGGCGCTCACCCACGTGTCCAACGTGAGCGGCATCCGCCTCCCGGTGCGCGAGCTCGCCGAAATCGCCCACCGGCGCGGCATCCACGTCCACGTCGACGGCGCTCAGAGCTGGGGCGCACTCGATGTCGACCTCCGCGACCTCGGCTGCGACTCCTACTCCGCCTCCGCGCACAAGTGGTTCATGGGGCCGAAGGAGGCCGGCGTTCTCTACGTGAAGGAAGACCGGATCGGCGAGATCTGGCCCAACATCGTGGCCCCGGGATGGGGCAGCGACGCCGATCCGGACGTGGTGGGCGCGCGCAAGTTCGAGTCGCTGGGGCAGCGGGACGACGCCTGCCTCGCCGCGATCGCCACCGGAGCCGCCTTCCACGCGGCCATCGGCGCTGACGCGGTCGATGCACGCATCACCCAGCTCGCGACCGCGCTCAAGGAGGGGCTCGCCGAGCTGGGGATGACGCTGGTGACGCCGCAGGACCCCGCAGTCTCCGGCGGCGTGTGCATCATCGAGGTGCCGGGCGACCGCGGCACCGCGCTCCGCCGCCTGTACGAGGAACACGGCATCGCGGGGGCGGGGACGGGGGGGCTGCGGCTCTGCCCCCACGTCTACAACACGATGGAACACATCGCCCGCGCCACTGACGCCGTGAAGACGCTCCGCGAGGTGATCCTGGGGTGACCAGGGAGCGCGCGGAACAGGCCAGTCGCTTGGTAGCCGACCGGGGCCCATCAGCACCGCCAGCCGCATCACCCCGCGGACCGAATGTAATGTTTACATTACAATATGTCGTGTAAGCTTTACGATTCGGTGTCGTCGGCGCCACCCTCTGCAGCTCCCTCGCGCCGTACCGCGATCCCCATCACCTCGAAGCGTGCCCCGAAGAGCAGGGTGCCCGACCCGAGGAACGCCCTCGCCGGGTACTCTGTCGTGAAGTAGGTGCGGTAGACGTCGTTGAAGGCGCCGTAGTCCCCCACGTCCGAAGCGAACACCTGGACGTTGACCAGGTCGTCCATCGTCAACCCCGCGGCTTCCAGCGTGCCCTTGATATTGTCGAGGACGTTGGTCGCCTCCTGCTCCGCGGTTTCGGGTGGCTGGCCACCTTCCAGCCCGAGCTGGCCGGAGAGGTAGAGCGTGTTGCCGACCCACACGGCGCCGCTGTAGGGGGCCACGTTGCCGTCGGCGGGGGAGCGCGGGTTGACGTACTCGACGGCGGTATGCATCTCGTGCATCTCGTCGTGCATCGCGTCCATTTCTTCGGCCTCGTCATCTTCGCACGCGGCAGCGAGCAGGAAAACCGGGAGGATGAGCAGTGCTGATCGGGTCATCGTTGCAACTCCATGGAAAGTTGGGTGTATCACCAAAGGGGTGGTGGGCGAGCGCACATTCTCCGGGTGCCCGGGAGGCAGCCGGTTTGCATAGTTGGTCCGGTTGCGATTCTACGGCGACCCGGCTTGTGACGGCAAGGCCGTCGGCCGGCCTGACCCGTGGTGTGAGAGGCCGGTGCACGTGACACGTCCAAGGGAGTGAACGACCGATGAGAGCCACCCGCCGTCTCTGTTCCTTGTTTGCATTCGTCGCCATTGTCACGGGTCTCCCGCCCGGCGTCCACGGGCAGGTCATCGAGTCGGCCGGCATTCCCATCGTCACCAGCGACATGGGTGACGCGGTCTACGCCGAGGTCAGCGAACAGCCCGCCCTGTCGATCGGCGGGCTGGACGGGCCCAACGCGCTGTGGTTCGACCGGATCGAGTGGGTGGCCAGGGACTCCGAAGGGAACGTGATCGTCGCTGACGGCGGGTCCCAGGAAATCCGCGTCTTCGATAGCGAGGGAAACCACCTTCGAACGATGGGTGGCAAAGGCGAGGGCCCCGGAGAGTTCCAGTCGCTGCGCGGTGTCTGGCCGGTGGGGGACGGGAGCGTCGTTGCGGTGGAAATGTATCCTCCCCGCCTCGCTCACTTCGACGCCACCGGCCGCGTCGTCGAAACGGCCAACCTGACCGACCCGGACCTCTGGCAGGCGTTCACGGTTCTCGACCCGGTGGGGCTCGGCGGGGGGAGATCCGTAGTGAGCTCGGTGGAACGCGCCCAGGAGGACTCCCGGGAACCGGTCCGCCCACCCGTCCCGTTCGTACGGCACGGGTTCGACGGGACCCTTCTGGACACCATAGCCGTCCTCCCGGGTCGGCCCGAATCTTCCGTGGCGTTGCCCCCGGCAAGGACGCCGGGCTCGCGGATCGGCATGCCGGGTTTGCCTTTGACGAGCGGGCCGAGGGCGGCGGGATCTGCCGATGGGATGGCGATCACCGGCGGCGAAGCCTATGAAGTTCGCTTCGTGGACCGATCGGGAACGATCACCCACATTGCGCGCCTGGTTGACGAACCTCCGCCCCGGACCGATGAGCATATCGAGGCCTATGCGAGGGCGGCGACGATACTGGGCGAGGAGATGATTCAGGAGCGCATTGAGTGGTTCCGGAACCTCCCTCTTCCACCCAGGCTCCCCGGATACGACCGACTCCTGTTCGCCGACACCAGTGAACTCTGGGCACGGCGCTACGGTGTGCCCGGCTCGTCGAGCCACCGCTGGGATGTGTTCACCGTGGACGGCCGCCACCTGGGCCAGGTGCAGGTCCCTGCCGGGCTGCGAGTGCACGGGGTCAGCCACGGCCAGCTATTCGGCGTGGTCCGCGACGACCTGGACGTCGAGCGCGTGCAGGCCTGGGACCTTACCCTCAGGTAGCGGCGCAGATCTCGGATGAGCTCCGGTAGCCACTCTCACGCCACGGGATTTCGATGAAACGCACAGTCGTTGTTGCCCCGTTGCTCGCCCTCCTCGCCTGCGGCGACGCGGGCGTGCCGGCCCCGTCCGCCACCACCGTCACCGACTCCGCCGGGATTCGTGTAGTCACCACCCCTCCCGGCGACCTCGTCTACGCGGAACTGGCCGAGGAACCGGCACTGTCGATCGGCCTGCTCAGCGGCCCGGAGGAGTTGCTTTTCGGCAGAATCGCTTCCGCTCGGCGCGACGCGGCCGGGAACCTCATCGTGGCCGATGGGCAGGCCCATGAGATCCGCGTCTTTGACGAGGAGGGTCGCCACCTGCAGTCGCTCGGGAGAGAGGGAGAGGGTCCGGGGGAGTTCGAGTCGCTCAGCGGGGCATGGCCGGTCTCGGATGGAGGCATCGTGGCGGCGGACGCTCTCCTGGACCGAATCACACGTTTTGGTGCGGAAGGGACGCCCGTAGGAACGGCGACGCTTGCTGGGAGGGAGGACATGTCGATCCTGACGATCGGGCTCGCTGGCCCCGACGCGGTGCTAAGCCGCGCCTCCCACTTCAACAGGGTCCGTCTGCAATCCCTGTCTGGATCAATCGAGGATATGATGAACGCCATGTTCGCGGGTGAGGAAAACCGGCGGCTCCTCTTCGTGCGCCACCGGCTTGACGGGGCCCTGGTCGATACCGTCGCGGAGGGAAGGGACGCGGCGCGGGCCAACGTGTCACGGGGGAGCGGCATGGAGATGGAGGTGAATACCTTTACGATCCCCTTCTCGCCCAGGTCGGCCGCGGCGGGGTCGGCTCACGGGGTCGTGGTCGCGCAAGGCGCCCTCTACGAGATAGGCGTCTATGGCGACGACGGCTCACTGCGCATGATCGGACGCCTTGACGAAGCCCTTCCCGTCCGTACGGACGAGCATCTGGAGAGGTACGCAAGTTACGGAAGCTCCGAGCCCGATGAAGCAGAGATCCGCGAGCGGATCGAACGGTACCGCCAGGCCCCGCTGCCGGACTCGCTGCCCGGGTACACGGATGTCTTGTTCGCCGAAGAGGGAGAGATTTGGGCGCGGCGTTACCGCGCTGCCGGGCGAGTCAATGGCTCGCTGGGACGTGTTCGCCGCCGATGGCGTCTATCTCGGCCGCGTCTCTGTCCCCGCATCCTTCCGAATCGAGGAAGTGGGCCGCGGCCAGGCTGTCGGCGTCGCTACCGACGAACTTGGGGTCGAGCGTGTCCAGATTCGCGAGCTTACCTTGAAGTAGGGCGCCGCACCCCGACTGCGGGCCGAGCCGCCATCCATCCCCAAAGGACCTGCCCCGAATGACCCCGAGCCTCGACTGGCGATACCACCGCCCCGGCTGAACGAGCTGCAAACGCACGCAGGAGTTTCTTGCGCAGAACGGAATCGAGCCCGCGGAGACGCGTAGCGCGACCAAACAGCCCGTCGACGCAGCCGAGGCGCTCACGCTGCTCGAGGGAATGACCGAGCTTCGGGTCGCGAAGGGGCAGACAGTCGTGCAGGTGGACCTTGCGGCCGCGGATCGCCCGCCCGATGAAGAGCTGGTGAAGCTGATGGTCAGCCGCTGGGGCAAGCTTCGTGCGCCGACGATGAGGGTCGGCACCACCCTTGTGGTCGGGTACAACCAGGACATCCTCGCCTCGGTCTTCGGAATGGCTGCCGGCTGAGAGTTCGCTCGGGCTCCTGGCTCCCCCTACTGGCGTCCGGCCGCTTTCCTGCGCAATCTGTCTCCTGGACCAAGGTGGACCGCTGTACCTCAACCCGGAGACCCGAAAGATGACGCTCCCCCGCATCCGCCCCCTCGCCCGCGCGCTCGCCGTCCCGGTCGTGCGTGCCTTCTCCGTAGCGCATGCTCGGACGTTCGCGCTCGCCCTCGGCGCCGCCCTGGCCCTCGCCACCGCGGCCGCCCCCGCCACCGCGCAGCAGCCCGCCCTCGACCACGAAGACGCGCTGCAGTGGAAGAACATCGGGAGCGCCTCCCTGTCAGCGGACGGCACCTGGCTGGTCTACGTGCTCACCGCCATGGAGGGCGATCCCGTCCTGAACATCCGCGAGGCCCGCGAAGGCGCGCAGGTGTTCTCGTTCCGCGGCAACCGCCCGACCCTCACCTCCGATTCGCGCTTCGTGATCTTCCAGATCCCGCCGCCGGAAGCTCTGGTGGACTCGCTCAGGCTCGCGGGCGAGCGGGGCGACGCGCTGCCGTCCGACACGCTCGCGATCGCCGAACTCGCATCCCTTGGGGAGGACGGGTACCTGCCGCGCCGCATCGGCGTGGTGACCAACTTCAGGGTCGCATCGGAGGGAAGCTGGATCGCCTACAAGCCGGACGAGGAGGAGGAAGAAGAGGAGGAGGAGGGGGAGGAAGCCGAGGAACCCGAAGCCGAGCCTGAACCTCCGGCACGGCCCGGCAGGGGCGCGCGTCCCGGGGGAGGGCGTCCTGGAGGACAGGAAGACGATGAGCGGGAGAAGAGCGATGGAGATCCCGTCGTCCTCCTGAACCTCTCCACCGCCGAGGAGGTCCGGTACGAGAAGGTTACCAGCTACTCTTTCGCCGCCGAGGCCACGGTCATGACCTACGTCACCTCCGCCGAGGACGGCGAGGGCGACGGTGTCTTCGTGGTGAATCTGGACGACATGTCGCAGCACGCCGTCATGGAGGGCATGGGGAACTACGATGGGCTGGTCATCGCCGAGGACGGCGATCAGGTGGCCTTCCTGTCCGACCGCGACGACTACGAGGCCGACCAGCCCGAGTTCACCCTCTACCACGGCTCCGGTCCGAACTGGCAGGGCTCGGCGATCGCGAACTCGCAGACCGACGGTATCCCGGACGGCTGGTGGGTCAGCGACAACGGCAGTGTCAGCTTCTCGGACGGCGGCGGCCGCCTGGTCTTCGGGACCGCGCCCAGGCCGGAGCCGGAAGAGGAAGAGGAGATGCTGGACTCGGACAGGGTGACGCTCGACATCTGGAACTGGAAGGACCCATACCTGCAGCCGATGCAGCTGGTCCAGGCCAACCGGGAAAGGAACCGCACCTACACGGCGGTGGCCGATCTGGACTTGGGGAAGGTCGTCCAGCTCGCCACCGAGGATCTCCCCACTGTGCGCTTCGCCCCCGAAGGGGATGCTCCATACGCAGTCGGGACCGCTGACATGCCCTACCGCCAGCTCGTCTCCTGGGACGGGCGCTACAGCGATTTCTACGTCGTGGACATCGCTACCGGCGGGCGCCGCATGGTCACGGATATGACCCGGGGCGCTCCCGCCGTCTCCCCGCAGGGCACCTACATGTCCTGGTGGGACGGCGCCGCGCGGCACTGGATGGTGGCCCCGATGGTGGGCGGCGACGTGATGGTCGCGAGCGGGGATGTCCCCCACCCGGTCTGGAACGAGCTGGACGACCACCCGGACCTGCCCCCTTCCTACGGCATCGCCGGATGGACGGAGAACGACGAGGCCTTTCTGTTCTACGACCGCCACGACGTCTGGCGCTTCGAACCCGCCACCGGCGCGACCACCAACCTGACCGGCGGAATGGGCCGCGCCTCGGGCATGCGCTTCCGCTACGCGCGCACCTCCTTCGGGCAGGGCGGCGCCGGCATCGAGAACGGCGAGGCGCTTTGGGACGCGTTCCACTACACCAACAAGCAGCACGGCTTCTACCGTGGCCGCACCGACAGGACGGCCGAGCCGCAGCGGGTCATCATGGCGGACAAGAGGTTCCAGTTCCGCGGCAAGGCCGAGGACGCCGACCGCTGGCTGATCGCCCGGCAGGATTTCCGCGAATACCCGGACATGTGGGTCACCAACGGCGACATCACCGACATGGTCAAGCTGACCGACGCCAATCCCCAGCAGGCCGACTACCGGTGGGGAACGGCGGAGATCGCGGAATGGACATCGAGCGACGGAACGCCGCTGCAGGGCATCCTTGTCAAGCCCGACGGATTCGACCCCACGCAGCAGTACCCGATGATGGTCTATTTCTACGAGCGCAGCTCCGACGGACTCCACTCCTACCGCTCGCCCGTCCCCGGCGGGTCATCGGTCTCGCTCTCCTTCTACGCCAGCCGCGGGTACGTGGTATTCGTCCCCGACATCCCCTACGAGATCGGCTACCCCGGCGAGAGCGCGCTGGACGCGGTCGTGCCCGGTGTGCTGAGCATCGTCGCGCAGGGCTTCATCGATCTGGACAAGATCGGGGTGCAGGGCCACTCCTGGGGCGGCTACCAGATCGCTTACATGATTACCAAGACGAACCTGTTCGCGGCGGCCGAGGCCGGCGCCCCGGTCAGCAACATGACCAGCGCCTACGGCGGCATCCGCTGGCAGTCCGGAATGAGCCGCATGTTCCAGTACGAACGCACGCAGAGCCGCATCGGCGGTACGCTTTGGGGGGCGACCAACGAGTACATTCACAACTCCCCGGTGTTCTTCGCCGACAAGATCCACACTCCGCTGCTGATGTTGCACAACGACGAGGACGGCGCCGTTCCCTGGTATCAGGGCATCGAGCTTTTCGTCGGCATGCGGCGCCTGGGCAAGCCGGTGTGGATGCTCAACTACAACGGCCAGGGGCACGGACTCAGCCGCGAGGCCGACCGCAAGGACTGGGGAATCCGCATGCAGCAGTTCTTCGACCACTACCTGATGGACGCCCCCGCGCCGATCTGGATGGAGGAGGGCGTGCCGGCGATCCTGAAGGGGAAGGAGCTCGGACTGGGATTCAGGGCGAGGAGGATTTCGTAGACGTACGTGAACAAACCCGCCTGAGCAGAGCGGCGAGGCGCCGCGTTGGAGAGGTGCCTTGAGGGCGGGGACTGTAAAGAGAACGTGACATTTCGTAAAGCAGACACTACAAATTGGACGTATGGGCGAAGCGTCCCAACGCGGATGGTCGTATCTAATCGTTGCCTATCGATATAAACCTCGGTAACTTCGATATAAATGGACCGACGAACCGACCCCTACGCGCCTGGTGCGGGCACTCCTCCGCCGGATCTGGTGGGCCGTGACGAACTGATCGAGGACGCCGAAATCGCCCTTGACCGGCTCCGCAACGGACTGGCTGCGAAAAGCCTCCTCATGGTCGGCCTGCGCGGGGTCGGCAAGACCGTGTTGCTGAACCGACTCCTCCTCGACGCGGACAGCAGAGGGTTCGAGTGCGTTCTCATCGAGGCGCCCGAAGATCGTTCGCTGCCCGCAGCGTTGGCCGGACCGTTGAACTCGGCTCTCATACGCATGAGCCGAACCGCAGCCGCCGCGGAATTGGCCAGACACGCCCGCAGAGCATTGGCGGGCTTCGTGGGCGCGATGAAGCTCGCCTTCGACGATGTCACTTTCTCCCTCGACCTGGAGAAGGAGGAAGGCGTGGCCGACAGCGGTGACCTGGACACCGACCTGACGATCCTGCTACAGGTTGCCGGGGAGGCCGCGCGCGCCCGGGGCACGGCATTGGTGCTGTTCGTCGATGAGATGCAATACGTGGAGGAACGCCAGCTTGGCGCCCTGATCGCGGCATTGCACCGAACCGCACAGCTGCGACTGCCGGTGGTGCTCATCGGGTCGGGATTGCCGCAACTGCTGGGACACGCGGGATCCGCGAAGTCCTATGCCGAGCGCATGTTCTCGTTTCCGGTCGTGGGCCCCCTCTCCCGCGAGGCGGCGGCTAGGGCGCTCGAGGCGCCCGCGAACCGGCTCGGCGTGTCCTATTCGGCTGAAGCCCTCGTCGAGATTCTGGGGCTTACGGACGGTTACCCCTACTTTCTGCAGGAATGGGGCAGTGCCTGCTGGCGCGTTGCTCCCGGGCCAACCATCACGTTGCCCGACGTTCGGGCGGCCACTCCGGTCGCGGTTCGGGAACTGGACTCGACCTTCTTCCGGGTTCGTCTGGAGCGCACGACGCCATTCGAGAGACGCTACCTACGCGCGATGGCCGATTTGGGGCCGGGCCCGCACCGGTCAGGAGCCATAGCCAATGCGCTCGGCCGTCCGGTCCAGGGAGTCGCCCCCACCCGGGCAAAGCTGGTCGGGAAGGGCATGATTTACAGTCCGGCCCATGGTGACACGGCCTTCACCGTGCCGCTCTTTGACCAATACTTGAAGCGGGTGATGCCGGAGGGATCCTAGCTTATGCCACGGCGAAACGGATTCTGATACCGCCGGTCGTCGATGACCCGGAAGTCCGTCAGGGTCTTCAGGAAAGCGACCAGCGCGGCCTTTTCCTCCTCGGTAAAGTCGAAGAGGAACGGCTCGCCGTTCTCGTCCCGGAGCAGGTGGTGAAGGTTCGGGTGGTCCTGGATGCCGGAGCTGTAGTGCTCCACGACCTCTTCCAGCGTCCCGAAGCGTCCGTCGTGCATGTAGGGAGGCCAGATTGCGATGTTGCGAAGCGAGGGGGCCTTGAACTTTCCGTGATCCGGCGGTTGGCCCGTGACGTCGCCGACCCCGAGGTCCGTGCGCAACCCCGGGCCGAGCCCGTTGTTCGCGGTGGAGCGTGTGACGAACGCCTCACTTATGTGGCAGTTCGCACAGGCGACGGGGCGGGAGCCCGGATCCATGAACAGTGACTTCCCCAGGTTCTGCTCGTCCGTGTAGTTCGGGAACGGGTCGAGGGGACTTTCGACCTGCGCTCGTCCATAGTCGTAGGCGGCATCTGCGGTGACGATACTGCGCTGGAACTGTGCAAGCGCCTTGCCGATCCGATGAGGGGTGACCACTTCATCGCCGAAGGCATTCTTGAAGAGCTGCGGGTAGTACGGCCTGGACTCGACGATGGACACCAGCTGGTCCAGCGTCAGCCCCATCTCCAGCGGGTCCTGGATCGGCATGAGCGCCTGCTCCTCAAGCGAAGGCGCGCGCTCGTCCCGGAAAAACCTGTCCGGCCGGTAGAAGCGAACGTTCAGGAGGCTCATGGCGGTACGCCGCGTCGATCCCCCGACCCCGACGCTGAAGCGCAGCCCGTCCGTGAAGCTCCTGTCGACGTCGTGGCACGTCGCACACGCGACATCCCCGTTCGAGCTCAGCGACCGGTCGTAGAAGAGGACCCGCCCCAAGGTGGCGCCGTCGTTGGTCACCGGGTTGTCGGCGGGCATGTTGTCGAGGTCGATCGCGGCGCGCTGGTGGGAGAATCTGGAGGGAAAGCCGTTGGTCCGAAAGTGTTTGGGGAGCACGACCCCTTCGTAGTCGTAGGGCTGTGCCGGCAACACCAGAGACACCGGAATGCCGGGGGGTTCCGGCTCCAGCGGATCGTCGGCTGGCTGGCAGGCGCCCGCCACGGTGGCCAGCGTTGCCGCGAGGAGGAGGGTGGGCGGGCAGCCCCGACAGGATTCAATGCGAGTGTCCATCGTCTTCGATACTCCCTCTGCCGGCTCCTTCGATTCCGGCGTTCGCTGAGGGCGGAACGGACCTGCTCGAACTGGCCCGCCCCATGCCCCTCGCCTTACCTTCATCCCATGCCCATATACGAATATACGTGCCTGGACTGCGCAAGTGACTTCGAGCGCCTCGTGCTGGGGCGGAAGACGCCCACCTGCCCGGCCTGCGAGAGCGAGAATCTGGAGCGCCGGATGTCGCTGCCGCGCGTCAAGTCCTCCAGCACGCACGACAGGGCCATGCGTGCTGCCAAGCGCCGTGACGCGACCCAGGCTCGCGACCGGATGCACGAACGCATCCGGTACGAAGAGAGCCACGACCGGCACGGCTGAATAGTGCCGCGCACTTCGGCCGTTGCACTACTCGCAGTTCTGGTCGCGGGACCGGTTGCCTGCGAGCGCAGCGCGGCCCCCGGGACGCTCGCTGCCTCTGGCGACGAAGCACGCGCCGCGGTTGACGCCTATGTGGTCGCGGTCAACGCCATGGATTTCGATTCCGCCGGAAGCTTCTACTCCGATGCGGCCGATTTCCAGTGGGTCGAAGACGGCGCAATCCGGTATCGCTCCGCCCGGGAGTCGCGCGAGTCGCTGACCGGACTGGGGGCGATGGCGTCGTCAGCGCGGCTCACGCTCTCCGACCTGTCCGTGACGGGGCTGTCACCCGGCGCCGCCGTGGCGACCTGCCAATTCACGATGGCGGTAGGAACGGACGGCGGTGGGGGGTTCTCGTACTCCGGGGCGATGACGATTGTGTTGCGCCGGGAAGGCGGACGCTGGCTGTTCGTATCCGGCCACACCTCGTCGCCGCCCGCCGGGTCGGCGGACGGGGAACGCCCGTGACCCCCGGGGCCGGCAACGGAGTAGGTGAGGGGCACAGCGGCGTGGCACCCGGGGGCCGCAACTCATCCCCGGGACTGGTCCGGCAACTCGGCCTGCTCGGCCTGACCGCCACCGGCATCTGCGCGATGCTCGGGGTCGCGATCAACGTGATCCCGATCATGCTGCAGCGAAACGTGCCGGGGATCGGGCCGCACGTGATGTCGGCGTACATCTTTGCGGCACTCCCCGCACTGCTGGCGGCCCTCGCCTACGCCAGCCTGGCCTCGGCGATGCCCCGCGCCGGCGGCAGCTATGTCTACGTGAGCCGGTCGCTGAGCCCCTACTGGGGATTCGTAGCCAGCTTCTCGCAGTGGTTCGGGCTGTCGATCGCGATCGGGGTGGTGTCCTACGTGCTCGTCCCCTTCATACGGGACATCGCCGACGCGCTCGGCTGGGCCGGCACCGCAGAAGCCCTCGACACGGGACCCGTGCGCGTCGGCATCGCCCTCGCCTTCCTCTGGACCTTCGTGCTGGTCAACCTGCGCGGCCTCGGCGCCTACCAGGTCACCCTGATCCCGATGATGTTCCTGATGTTCGTGCTGGGGAGCGTCGTGATCGTGGCCGGGTTCATGTTCGACCACGCAGACTTCGCGGCTGCCCTGGCGAGCACCGACGGCCGCGCGGTCCCTCCCGAACCCGCCGCCCCCTTCCGCCTCGGCCCCTTCCTCGCGGCCTCGGCCCTCCTCTTCTCCTCCTTCATCGGCTTCGATTCCATAGCGCAGGCGGGGGGCGAAGCGCGGCGACCCGGCCGCAACCTCCCCCTCGCGACCGGCCTTGCGGTCGTCATTGTGGGCACCTTCTACCTCCTCTTCACGGCGGCCATCTACCACGCGATCCCGTGGAGCTTCATGGCCGAGGAGGCGCAACTCCGCGACCTCACCGCGCCCGGCCTCCTCGGCTACCTGCTCCCCGTGGGCTGGACGGTGGCGATCGTCGCCGGTGCCGCCATCGCCCTCATCAACGACCTCCCCGCCATGCTGCTGGCGGTCTCGCGCCTCGTCTTCGCATGGGGCGAGGACGGGGTCTTCCCGCGCCGCATGGCCGCGGTCAACGCACGCTGGCGCACCCCCCACGTGGCGCTCATCGCCAGCGGCCTGATGGCCTCCGTCGGCATCCTGGGCAGCCACTTCGCCGGCGACTTCTTCCTCGGGATCGACATCCTCGTGACCTCCATGCTGGTCAACTTCCTGCTGATGTCGCTGTCGCTGCTGACGCTGTCGCGGCGCAATCCGGAGCACGCGGCCCGCATGAAGGTGCTGCGCGGGCAAACGGGGCGGCTCGTCGCCGGCTCGGCGGGTGTGGCGCTGCTCACCGTCTTCCTCGTCGTCCACATCCACAAGGACCTGACCGCGGACGCGGGGGCCTGGTACTTCCACTCCACCTGGGTGTGGCTGGGCGTGATGGCGGTCGCTTCGGGCATCTTCTTCCGGGGGGTGAGGCGGCTGCGCGACGCCGGCACGGACATCCGCGCGCTATTCCGGGAGTTGCCGCGCGGGTAGCGGGGGAGTCCCCGTGAGCATCCCACTACCCCGTGTCGCGCATCCAAGAGCTGAAGGGTCCGTGCGCCGCCGCCGACACTCGCTCAACGCCGCGCCCGTACCTATAGTGAGACTCATGTTCCACCGAAGGAGGAAGAAATGACTGATCCGTACCAGGAAGCCACCCGCCACGAACGCACGGGCCTGTCCACAGTAGCGAAGGTGTTCCTGATTGGGGGCGGACTGCTGGTGGCCGTCGTGATTGCATTCTTCGTCTGGGTGTCCGTGGCCGTGGACAGAATGGTGGAGGACATGGTCAAAGCCGCCAACGAGATGAGACCGGAGGTGTCGGCGGAAGTGATGACCGCAGGAACCTTCGCCATGGACGCCGTGAAGATGGAAGTGTTCGAGCACCCGGAGGGCGCCGTCGAGCCTGGCCAGAGCGTCGCGCCGAAGCTGGCGAGTGCCATGGCGAGCGCCCTGGATGCGATCCTCAAGGAACACGGGTTCTCGGCCACGCCCGGCGAGGGTTCCGGTATGGCCTTCAACTTCGAGCCACCGGACGGAAATGCGTTCGGCATGAGTTTCCCGAGCGCAACCGGGATTCTGGACAAGGTTGCCCTTGGCGAGATGCGGTTTGCCGACGTGAACGAGGGAGCCGCGGCCGACGGTGGCAAGATGCCGGATTGGGTCCCCATTCACCCGGGCGCACGGCACAGCGGCAGCGGCTTCTACGCTCACGCCGATTTTTCCTTTGGGGTCACGGTGCTCGTGGCGGACGCGGGCGCGCACGATCTGCTGGACTGGTACCGGGAAGCGGCGGATCGCGCGGGACTGGACCGCGTCTCCATGTTCATCACCTCGACCAGGGAAACGGCTGACGGGGAACAGGTGGCCAGCCGCCTCGACGTTCATCGGTTCGCCGCAATGTCGAAGGACCGGTCGCTGACGGTGTTGGTCACGGAGGACGATTACGGCGACACTCTGTTCGTCGTCATTTACAAGGGTGACGGGAGGAACAAGTGACTGACCCGTGCAATGAGGCTATACGCCACGAACGAAGGGGCTTGCCCGCCGTCGCCAAGGTCTTCCTCGTTGGAAGCGCCCTGCTTGTAGGGTTGGCGCAGGTTCAGCCGCCGATTGCGAAGGCCCAGGAGCCCGTGACCGAGGAATTCGGCAGTGCGGTTGCGTCGGTGATGAGCGGGTGGTTCCAGGAAGCAGAGTTCGACCTGGAACCCACGGAGTCCGGATTCGGCCTTCAGTTCACTCGTGAGGGTTCGGTGAGCTCGTGGAGCATCGATTTCACGTCGGTGAATGAGCTCCTGGACAAGGTCGCCCAGGGCGAATCGGTCCTTGCCAGCGCGGGACGACTTGACGGGGATGACGTCGCCCCCGACTGGGTACCGGTCTACCCTGGCGCGCGCCGCAATAGCAGCTTGTTGGTGGGGAGGGAGGGCTTCGTCTTCGGTTTCACTACGTTTGTGGCGGAAGGCGGGGGTCACAGGATTCTCGACTGGTATGACCGAACCGCAGATCGGATGGTCCGGGCTGGGACGGCCTTCCAACACAGGGTGATCCTCGATGAAAGAGCCAGAGGCCTTGACCTGCGTCACGATCCGGGGCGCTACCACATACGATGGGATGGTCGCCAGATAACGGTGTTCGTCGTCGAGGATGACCACGGCGACAGCGTCTTCCTGCTGCTCTACCATGCCCGGGGCGAAGGGTCTTGGAGCAGGACCCCCTGAGGTCCTTCTGACCACCGACGAAACCCGCTTGGCGGAAGACCCCCGCACGCTCCTCGCCCCCGGCCTCCGGATCTCCCGGATCGTCACCGGGCTCTGGCAGGTCGCCGATCAGGAGCGGGACGGGGCAGCACTCGATCCGGTGGCCGCTGCCGGCGCTTTGGCCGCCTACGCCGACGTCGGGCTCACCACCTTCGACATGGCCGACCACTACGGCTCGGCGGAAGTGATCGCGGGCACCCTGGCCGCCCATCGCGACGATGTCCAGCTCCTCACCAAGTGGGTGCCGGAGCCGGGGCCTGCCAGCAGGGAGGCCGTGGACGAGGCGGTCGCGCGAGCCCTCGCCCGTCTGGGAACCGACCGCATCGACCTCCTCCAGTTCCACGCCTGGAACTATGCCGACCCGAGCTGGCTGGACTGCCTCTTCATGCTGGCCGAGCACCAGGCGGCCGGCCGCATCCGGCACCTTGGATTGACCAACTGCGACGCCGTCCACCTCGACATGGCGGTGCGCAGCGGCGTGCCGATCGTCTCCAACCAGGTCTGCTTCTCCCTGCTGGACCGGCGCGCGGCGGGCGCGATGACCGAGGTCTGCCGCGCCCACGGCGTCCGGCTGCTCGCCTACGGGACGCTGGCCGGCGGCTTCCTCAGCGAGCCCTGGCTGGGGCGCGACGAGCCGCCGATCGACGAGTCGCTGACCTGGTCGCAGATGAAGTACCGCCGCTTCATCGACCAGGCCGGGGGGTGGGACCGCTTCCAGGGGCTGCTGCGGGCGGTGGACGGGGTGGCCAGGCGGTTGAGCGTGGGGCAGCCTTCACGCGTGTCAATCGCCAACGTGGCCTGCCGCTACGTGCTGGAGCAGCCGGCGGTGGCCGGGATCATCGTCGGGGCGCGCCTCGGCGAGACCAGCCACGTCGAGGACAACCTCAAACTCTTCCGCTTCTCCCTGGACGACGAGGCCCGCCGCGACCTGGAGGCCGCCTGTGCCGGGCTCGACCCGATCGGCGGCGACTGCGGCGATGAATACCGGCGCCCCCCGTACCTCACCGCCTCCGGCGACCTGAGCCACCACGTCACCTCGTTTCCCCCGCCCTACCCGGCCCGGCGCTCCCGCGCGGCCGAGTACGTCTCCACCGGCACGCCCTGGGAGGAGCTCGCAGGCTACAGCCGCGCGGTGCGCAAGGGCAACCACATCTACGTCGCGGGAACCACCGCCTCGCACGGCGACCGTCTGATCGGGGGACGCGACCCGGCCGCCCAGACCCACTTCATCATCGACAAGATCGAAGGAGCGCTGCAATCGCTCGGCGCTACCCTGCAGGACGTCGTGCGGACGCGCGTGTTCATCCGGGACGATGTCGACTGGGAGCCGGTCGCCCGCGCGCACGGAGCCCGCTTTGCGGAGATCCGGCCCGCCAACACGCTGGTGCGTGCCAACACCGTCGGCGACGACCTGCTCGTCGAGATCGAGGTTGACGCGGAGGTGTCGTGAAGGCGGTACTCTTCGACCTGCTGTCGGCCCTCCTCGACTCCTGGTCGCTGTGGGACGACATCGCAGGCAGTGAGACACGGGGGCGCGAGTGGCGCTTCGAGTACCTGCGGCGCACCTACAGGACCGGTGCATACGTGCCCTACCTCGATCTCGTGGCTGAATCGGCCGTGGCCGTGGGGCTTCCCCGCGACCTGGCTGCCGAACTGGAATCGCGCTGGGACGAACTGGCCCCCTGGCCGGGTGCGGGCGCGGCGCTTCGACGGATTGCGCGGGACAGGCCGATCGGCGTGGCGACCAACTGCTCGGAGATGCTGGGGGTGCGGGCGGCCGAATTGGTAGGCGCCCCCTTCCGCTCGGTGATCACCGCCGAATCCGCCGGCTTCTACAAACCGGACGCCCGCGTGTACACGGCGGGTGTGGCAGCGCTGGGCGTGGCCATGGACGAGGTGCTCTTCGTGGCGGGGTCGCCGCGCGACATCGGGGGCGCCAATGCGGCGGGGCTGAAGGTCGTCTGGCACAACCCGGCCGGTCTGGATGGCGGCGGGGCGGAAAAGCGCGCGGTTGCGGTGATCGAGGATCTGACGTGCCTGAGGCCTTTGATCGAGTCGCCTGGATGACCCTGGTGTCGAGACGGTAAGGGGAAGCAGGCGCCGTCGCGGTCGCTTCACGTTACATTCTCCCTTTCGCACCAATACCGCCTGCCAGGGGAATCCCATGTTCGCTCGCCTCCGCGCCCGTGCCGCAATGCCGCTCTCGGGTCTCACCGCACTGCCGCTGCTCGCGGCCCTCGCCGCCTGCGCCCCCGATGGCTCCCCGGGTGCCGATGTCCCCCTCGACACCGATGTCCGGAGGGCCAGCTACTCGATCGGACAGGACATTGCCGCTTCGCTGAGTGGGATCGAAGACATGCTCGACCGTTCGGCGCTGGTCAGGGGGCTCTCGGACGCGCTCGCCGATGTCAGCCCGGCGCTCACGGACGACGAGATGCAGGCGGCCATCATGGCGTTCAACGAGATGCTGGCCGCGGCCCAGGTCGAGGAGGCTGCGGGCGCCAGGGCCGAGGGCGAGGCATTCCTGGCGCAGAACGCCGACAAGGAAGGGGTCATGACCACGGAGTCGGGGCTCCAGTACGAGGTGCTGCGCGAGGGTGACGGCGAAAACCCCGAGGAGGAACAGCGGGTCGTCGTTCACTACCGCGGGACGCTCATCGACGGGACGGAATTCGATACCTCCTACGGCGGAGAGCCGGCGACTTTCGCCCTGAACGGCGTGATCGACGGCTTTGCCGAGGCCATCATGCTGATGAAGGTGGGCGGCCACCTGCGCGCCTTCATCCCCAGCGAACTGGCTTACGGCGACTCCGGGCCGCCCTCGATCGGCCCCGGTCAGGTGCTCATCTTCGAGATCGAGCTGATCGGGATCGAGTAGACCGCCCCGCCAGACGGAATAGCAGCAAGCCTCCCACGATCACGGCCAGCGCCTCCACGGGACGGTCCAGCGCGATGTAGACGAGCGTCCACGAGGTCAGCCCGAGGTAGACCAGTGGCGTGACCGGGAATCCCCACGCCCGGCAGGGCCGCTCCAGCGTCGGTTCGCGCATCCGCAACACGAAGACGCCCGCCACGGTGAGCAGGCTGTTCAGCCCGAGGACGAAGCCCGCGAAGACCAGGATCGTCTCGAAGGAGGCCGTGACGATGAACACCAGGGTGAGCGCGGCCTGGCAGCCCGTGGACAAAATCCCCCCGGCATTCGAGCGGCGATGCATCCGCGCTGGACCGCTCCGCTCACCTGGCCACACTGTAAAGACAACTTTACGAAATGTCATGTTTACCATACAAGCCGCGTCTGTGAGGCTCCGCTCTTCGCCCGAAAGGCGCCTTGCCAGCCCGGCAGAGTACCTGAGGGCTGAATCGCGGCAGGAAATCGTCTAAAGTCTTACAGGACTGCACGATTTGCGTTTTCTGCCGTTAGAAGATACCGGGCTGCATCGTGCTGCGATAGCGGGAAAACGGGGTTGATTGGCGGGAGTCGTGCTTGGCCCTTGGCTCGGCGAATTCAATCACGCCCACGGGCATCTCGTATCAGCTACTCTTCGGCGCACTGAGTCGTCGCAACATCGAGGTGTACGTGCGGTATGCCTTGCTGGCTGGGTCGCTTTCCCATTCTGCCCGTCTTCCACGCGTGAGGTCACTCGGAGTACATCCGTGTTCGTCACGGAGATCAACCGGCGCGCCTGCCGCCAACAGGATTTCCACCACTTGCGAATGCGCCCCGAAGGAGTGGTTCGCTGCGTCGTGGAGCGGTGTGCGACCGTCTTGGTCGCGGGCCTCCACATCGGCCCCAGCGTGCAGAAGGGCTCTCACGGCTGCGGGCTCGCCCGCAGCCGCCGCCAAGTGCAGAGGCGAGCAGCCGTACTTGTCGCGCGCTTCAACGTCCGCTCCTGCGTCCACAAGAGCATTCACAACCATGGGCCTGCCCCAGTCTGCGGCAGCGTGCAGGGGAGTGCCAGCGTTCTCGTCCCGGTCGTGGATGCAGGCACCAGCGTGGAGGAGAGCCGTGGCCACGGCAGCCGAGCGGGCCAAGCGCAGAGGCGTACGGCCATAGCCGTCGTGGACCTCGACATCGGCCCGCGCGCGCAAGAGGCCCACGACGGCCTCAAGCGCGTCTTTCTCAACTGCCCAGTGGAGCGGCGCGCGACCCCGGGCGACGCCGAACGGGCTGGCGGTCGCGTTGACATCGGCCCCTGCGGCCAAGAGTGCCCTCACGTTGAGATGCGAGCCCTCTTTCGCCGCCCCGTGAAGCGGCGTGCGACCACATCGGTCACGCGCTTCCATATCGGCTCCGGCACGCAGGAGTGCGTCAACGACCACGTCCGAGTCTTCGCTTGCCGCCCAATGAAGGGGAGTGAGACCTGCTTGGTCGCAAGCGTCGATCTGGGCTCCACCCTTCAGAAGCGACTCCAGGACTGCATGCGTTTGGGCACTGAGGCGGTCAAGTGCGTCCGGGTCACGGTTGCCCAGCTTGTGGCCGATGGAGGCGGCCCAATGGAGAGGGGTGCCACCCGCTTCGTCCGGCGCGCTGACTTGAGCGCCCGCACCAAGAAGAACATTCACGACGGCCTCCGATGCCGCTGCCACCGGCCAATGCAGGGGAGTACCTCCAGATCTGTCACCGACCTCCAAGCCCTTCACGCCCACTGCCATCACCGCTTTGGTCACTAGCTCTGAATCCCACATGGCGGACCAGTGCAGCAGCGTTGAACCACGACGGCGTCGGCGAGATAGCAGGACTGACACGGCCAGCGCCATGGCAATCGTACCGACAAGAGCTATGCCCGTCATGGCGAGTTCGTCGGTCCACGTCCTTGCCGTCTCCAGCACGTCCTTCCAGAAGGCATCTGGTATCGACTCAGACGGAAACAGGCCAAGCAGCAGAATGACCGCGATGGCCGATCCCACCAAGAGGAGAAAAACGACTGCCAGAGTGAGGCCGACGAAGCAGATGCGAGCGGAGTCCAAGCCGTGTCTCAGCCGTTTTCCCGATTCGATGAGCCGCCATCTAAAGAGCGTGGATGAGCGGAATCTCAGTCCCGCCGCCCGCCGCCAGACCGCCGTCACCAAGTATCTGAGTTCGGTGAGCACTGGTCGATGTCCCCAGAATCTACCTCCGAGTGGTCTTGTCGAGATCCCACCAGTGCACGATTGTGATCGCCGTTTCCGGGGTGGAAGCTGGGTTGCCGGTCGCCCTACGACCATCTCGCGTCGTGACGACGCAACGATACCGTGAGGAGGGATGTTGGCTGGGGTCGTCCTCGACTTCGATCGTGACCTCCTCTTCCTTTTAACCCGGCTTATTCACGAGCTCTCCGATACCGGGGTGACGTGAGGCGGTAAGTGTTGTAAATTCAATGTGTTAGCAGCATTGAGCAACACTCACCGGCCATCACGCCAGGGTGAAGATAATGGTTTGGACTCCGAGCTTCAACAAGTCGGTCAGGATCGAGGCCCGCGACGAGCGGATCACGGGGGATTCGGGAGCGGTCTCGGGCCGCGAGGTGCTGTGCCGCAGCCGGATCGTGCGGTGGATGGGGGGCAGGCTGTCGGACGCCCGGGATCCGGGCAGGGTCCGCCACCCGCTGGCCAGCCTGCTGCGCACGGCGATGCTTCTGGTCGCGCAGGGCCGCAGGGACCACAACGACGCGGCCGTGTTCGGCGACGACCCGGCCTTCCGGCTTGCCGTGAGCGGCCGGGCGGGCACGACGCCGCTGGGCGGGCGGGGGGCGCTGGCGTCGCAGCCCACGCTGTCGCGGCTGGTCTCGGCGCTGTCGGGGAAGAGGAACATGGGCGTGCTCCGCGCGGGGCTGGCCCGGTTCGCGGGGTGGCGGCTGCGGGCGATGAACGGGGGCCGCCTGCCGAAGCGGCTCGTCATCGACATCGACAGCCTGCCGGTCGAGGTCCACGGCGCGCAGCCGGGCAGCGAGTGGAACGGCCACTACCATGCCCGGATCTACCATCCGCTGATCGCCTCGGTGGGCGAGACGGGCGATCTCGTGGATGCCCGGCTCCGCAACGGGCGGGTGCACACGGCCGACGGCGGGCTCGATTTCATCACCGAGGTCCTGGAACGGGCGGAGCGGCATCTGTGCAAGAAGCCGCTGGTGCGCTTCGACGCCGGGTATCCGGGCGAGGCGCTGATGTCGGCGCTCGAGGCCCGGGGCACGCACTTCGTCGCCCGGATCCGCAACAACGCGGTGCTGAAGCGGCTGGCCGTTCCGGCGATCGACGCGCTGGCGTACGAGGCGCTGGACCGCCTGGAGGACAGCGACCGGTGCGCCACCTGGAGCTGCGAGCTGGACGAGGAGTACCGCGCCGGCTCCTGGTCGCGCGGCCGGCGCGTCGTCCAGATCCTGGTGGAGCGCCCGGGAGAGCTCTTCCCCCGCTCCTTCTGGCTGATCACGTCGCTTCCGGCCGGCGAGATGTCCGCCGGGGCGCTGCTCGCGATGTACCGGCAGCGCGGCAAGGCGGAGGGTCACATGGGCGAGCTGATGAGCGTCGTCGCGCCGGCGCTGTCGTCGTCGCCCAGGCCGAAGAGCCACTATCGCGGGCGGCCCGTCCGGAAGCGGGCTCCGGGCGCGGACGCCTTCGCGAACAACGAGGCCCGCCTGCTCCTCGCGTTGTTCGGCTACCAGATCATGCACACGCAGCGCGCCGTCCTCGAACGGGCCACCGGCACCGGCTGGGGCCTGCGCAGGGTGCTGGAGCGGGTGCTGCGCGCCCCGGCCCGCTTCACCGTATCGGGGCGCCGCATCACCATGATCACGGGCGCGGGCACGCCGCACTGGCACATGCTACTGCGCCACCTGGACCACCTCGCCGAGCCGGCCGGGTAGCCGCCGACACCCGGCCCGGCCCACTCCGCTTCGATCGGTCCCCCGGACGCCGCGGAGGTGTCTGCAGCCCTTGTGAACCCGCCCGTCCGGCACTGCCGCGGGCCGCTCCACGCACATCCGGGCACGTTCCGTTACACGTTCGTTACATTCGCGGGGCGTCTCCCGGCCCACAACCGGCCCCCGACCTCTCCATCCGCTGCTTGCACCCCCCGCCCAACGCCCCCACCTTCTTCAGAGGCTCCGACAGACGGAGCTGGTGAATAAGAGAGGGTAATTTCTTCCCCTTTTCGGGTGGGTATTCCGGTCATGCACGTAAGGCCATCGCGGCAGGAAGAGGTCGAGGCCGCTGAGGTGGAAGAGAGTGGCGCGTTCGCGAAGCGTTGGCGGTTGCGAGAGCCGCGGCTGGCGCACGTTCACCGCCCTGATCCGGCTATTGGTGCCTTCGGCCGGTTCGTTGGTGGCGTGGAGGATGATCGCATTGACGGATTCCCCAGAGGTGTAGTCGGATCATCCTGGCGGTCGCCACGACCACGCCAGGCCGCCCCCAGCGCGAGGCCGAGTCGAGCCACCGGTGCAATCCGGCCAGTGCCCAACTCCGGCGCCGGTAGTGTCCAGAGGTTCGCGGTCGCTTCTTCGGCTCCCAAGGCTCCGGGCGGCCCTGCGCGTGCCCGCGCGAAGCCTCGCGACGGCCAGCTTCTCGCGGCGCAACTTGCCGCCCCGGCTTTTCCGCCAACGCCACTTTGGTGCCGACCAGAATCTCGTTGCCTTCCTTCACGAGCGCCTGGGGCTCAAGCACGGCGCACCTTGTCCACCGCGTCGCCGAAGGTTGCTTGGCAACGTTCCTCCCCGAGCTCACCCCCTTTCCAACCGCACCACTCCCACTGCGGCCGGTGTTGCGACAGCCCGCCAGCCCACACCCATGATTCGACTTCAGCTGTTCCCTAACCCACCAAGACAGGTGAAGAGCCAGCGATGTTCGTGGCCTTGAACGCGGTTAGGCAGATCGGAACTCGGTGGTGCAAGGTCGTTGGCCTGTTGAGCCTCGTAAGCAGCTGCACGCCACCGGCAAAAAGGCAGTCCAACCAATCCCTGGAGGTGACCGACAGTGCGGGTGTGCGCATCGTGATAGCCTATGACTCTCTCCGAGCGGAGCATTTTCCCGCCATGCGGCTACTGGCGAAGGTTGATACGATCGGCGTCGGCTTGGGCGACGGACCCTATCAGTTTTCGTACCTTCGGGGTGCCGTACTAACCAGTGAAGGGGTTCTGATCGCCGATCAGTTGTCGCGCGAGATTCGGTTTTTCGACAGGCAGGGGCGCTTTCTCACGTCGCTAGGAAGAGAAGGAGAGGGACCGGGAGAGTTTGCAAACCTGTCTTGGATACAGCAGGGGCCCGACGGAATCCTCTTCGCTTGGGATGGTAGGACATCGCGCCTTACGTCGATTGCTATCGGTGATTCCACTCTCTCCTTCATGTCGAGCCGCCGACTGAACGTGGTCCCCTGGCATGCCGAGCCCAGGGGGATCGTGGGAGCCGACTGGGTCCTGTTGGTCGGACCGGGACCGGACAGTCCATCTCCCGTCCCGGGACGAGTCAACGGTGGCGAGATGGTAGTCGGCGTGGCCAACGGGGAGATGCTGCCCGAAATGCACCGACTGGCCACCGTGCCCAGTCAGGTGGCCTACCTCAGCAACGACATGCGGATCGTGCAGGTTCCCTTTACCGTGCTCCCGACCGTCGCGGTCGGCCCGGAGAGCTTTTGGCTTGGCAGCGGGGTAAACCGAGAGATTCGTAAGGTCGACTTGGCTGGGGAGGTGAGGATTATCCTGAGGCTCCCGTCCATGGGTCTCGTCACTGATCAAGATGTCACTAGGTTCATCGAATCGGATTTGCAGGACTACGAACAGGACGAGAGGCCGAGGCGGCGCCAACTGCTGAATGAGATCCCCGTGCCGAAGGAGCTTCCTGCCTTCAACCGCGTGATGCTCGACGGTCGCCAGCAGCTTTGGGTTGGCGGATTCAATTCCGGTGCGTCACCAATGACACCATGGCACGTGTTTGATCGAGACGGTTGCCCGGTTGGCCATGTGGCAATGCCCGTGGGCTTACAGGTTCTGGCGATCGGCCACGGGGCAATCGTCGGCGGGATACGCGATGACTTGGGTGTCCGGCGGGTGGTGATTTATCGTCTAGCTTCCAGTGATCTCCACGCGGAGAGACCCAAAGGTGTCTGTGATGAGCGGCGGTGACCCCACTTCCCGAGAGACCGGGCGGCTCCCGCTCCTCCGATCCGGTCCTTACGGGACGGTCGGGTCATCGACGACCTTTTGGAGATCGGGGCAGATCAAGTTTCGGCGGGCTTCGTCCCCTCACCGACAGCGTGGAACGGTAGCACGATCGCACGAGGCAATTTGCCGGAGGAGGGGCACGTAGTCAGGTTGATCCACCCCGTGGCGGAAGTGATGCCCATGTCCATCGACAGGGGCGCTGGCGGGCTCAGTCGGCGCTCCGGTTTCGGGGGTACATGGGCGGCCCCGCATCGCTGGCCTTCATCCCGCTGGCGCCGGCGCTACGCGCGGGCCGTCTGAACGGGTTCCCCGGAGCGCTTGCGGTGGTGCCCCGCCACCGCATTGCCGGTCGCCGCCGACGGGTCTCCGACACGTCTGCGACGCGCTCGTCGCACGCTGCTAAGGCGGTCAAGCCAGCAAGCCAGCAAGCCAGCAAGCCAGCAAGTATCCATGTCAAGCGGAAGCCGTTTTTCTTTGTAGAGACCTGCCTCGCGGCGTCTCTCGCGACGGCTCGGTTGCGGTGTCCGCTTCTCCCCGGCTCGATCATCCGTGAGCGCTCCCCGCGTGACAGGGGGTGGGGAAGACGGGGGTGGTGTACTCTCTCGGCGGATGCTCTGTCCAGATGCGGTCCTGCTGGACGAGCGTGTTGGCGAGGACGAGGAGCTTCCGCATCACGGCCGTCAGGGCGACCTTCGGCGGCTTGCCCCGGGCCAGGAGCGCCTCGTACTTGCGCTTGAGGTCGGGATTGTACTGGACCGCGACCACCGCGGGCATGTAGAGCATTCTGCGGACCCGGTGCCTGCCGCCCTGGATGAAGCTCCGTCCCTTCCAGTGTCCGGACTCCCGGCTAACCGGGGCGAGTCCGGCAAGGCTGGCGGCGCGCGACCGAGTGAGCATACCCAGTTCTGGCAAGTGGACGATCAGTCCCGCGGCGGTGATGTCCGAGATGCCCGGGATCGAGGTCAGGATCTCGGCCCGGCGCTCCATTGCCTTCTCCTCCCCGATCCGCTGCCGGATCTCGGTATCGATGAGCTTCAGCTGGCGGTCGATCTGCCGCAGCCTCTGCTTGGTGACCCGCTTGCCCACGGGAGTGCGCAAGTTCTTGCCCCGGTTGGTGGTTGCGGTGCGATCCCTGACCAGCGCGTCGCGGATCTGGTGGAGCTCGGCAAGGTCGCGCTGCCGCTCCGACCGCGCCTGGGTCGGGCGCAGGTCTTCGACAGCGGCCGCCATGGTGGCCAGCATCCGGGCGTCCACCGCGTCGGTCTTGGCGCGCCGCCCGATGGAGCGGGCGAAGGACCGGACTTGGAAGGGGTTGATCGCGTACAGGGGGAGCCCGGCCTTCAGGAGGGTGTCCTCGAAGTCGCGGTGGAAGGCTCCGGTGGGTTCGTAAGCGATCCGGACGATCCCGGAGCCGATCCAGGCGATCAGCTTCCGGAAGCCGGCCCTGTCGTTCGGGAACCGGGACGCTCTCCCCTCGGGGGCGGCGAAGGCGTCGAGCCAGTCCTTGGAGATGTCGATCCCGACGGTGCGGAGGATGCTGCTCATGTGTTCTTCCCTTCTCCTGTGCTTGTCGTGCGAGCCTCGATGCTCGTGTATCCATTCAGGACATTGGGAAGGACGGTGGCGACCACACTTAGCCACGGCCCCTTACGGCCAGCCAGCCCATCGATCCGACCACCGTCCCTGTTGAGCGCCCGCTCCGGCTCGCTACGCTCGCCTCTGCGGGCGCTCAACAGCCCGGGCCTTCCCCGTGACCCGGTCATGCAAATCACGCGGGAATCTGCATGATTGGTAGAGACAAGCCAGCATACTCCCCGTGGCCACACTTCGTGCGTCCCCTGCGGAGGCTGGCGGGGGGCTGTGCCCCCTGTGACCCCCCTAACGCCAACGGCGCGCCGTGAGCCCTGGACGCGCCGTCTGGGTGAAGGTTCGCGCCAGCGAGGCGGAGCGTGCCGAGTGGCACGCCAAGACGCGCTTCGCTGGCCTCACGCTGTCGGATCTGGTGCGCCGGGCGGTGGGCCGGACGCGCACCTGGACCGTGGCGCACGCAGAGGTCGAGCGCGAGCGCACCCAGCAGGTGGCGCGCGTTGGCAACAACCTCAACCAGATCGCTCGGTGGGCGAATACCCACAGGGAGGCGGTCGAGGCCGTCGAGGTGATCGGCCACCTCATCGCCATCAGGCGGGCGCTCGCCGCGCTGGCCCCTCGTGACGACAGCATGGAGGACGATGCGCGAAGGCGATTCTCACCCTACCCGTACCCCTCGGAGACCGGCGTTCGTCGATCCTGGGCGATCCTAGAGCCCGTAGATGCCCCGAAACCACTCCCGGATCAGTCGTTTCTGCCCGATCTGCGTAGCGATGGCCGAAGAGACAAGGCTCATCGCTCGAACCCTCCCCCGCCGCGCTCGGGGCCTCTGGGCCGGGGCGGCCGGGGAATGGGGATGATGATTCCCGGACCGCGCTCCAGCTCCCGCGTCTCTTGGCGCTCCCTCATCTCTTCGCGCTCCCTCATCGTCTCCCGCACTGCCCATGCGCGCCGCTCCGCGAACACCAGATCCATTCGATAGACCTTGCGCACACCGTGCTCGATCTGCCGGGCTCTGTCGCCGTGTGCCTTGCCCAGCGCGGTCCGTTCGTCCTTGAGGTACCGGTCGAGATCCTCGCGCCAGCCCTCGACCAGATCCTTCCGTCCCCGGACCGCACCGACCAGTTCCCACAGCGAGCGCTCGATCCGCCAGACCCTGAGCCGCCCGAGCACGGTGCGGCTCTCCCGGTCGAGCCTCTGCCGCGTGTCCTCCTGCCGCTTGTGCAGTTCGGCCCATTCCTTCCGCGCCCGGCTCTCGAGCCGCCAGAACCCCAGCCAGCGCCCGTCCTCGACCTTCTCCCACGCCTCCGCCTCAAGGCGCCGCCATGCCTCCAGGTCGACCCGCTCCTCATCGCGCGGTGCCCTCGCCCGCCGCGCCCGCCCGGGCTGCATCCCCTCGCGGCGGACGCGCGCCCAGTGGCGCGGCCGGTCCCCCGTGGAGCGAGGCACCTGCTCGCCCGCCCGCCGCCGCTCGTTGTTCTCGACCCGCCTCTCGCACCGGATCCGGCCCTGCTCCCGCTCGTAGCCCTCGGCCCAGCGCGACAGCCGGAGCTTGCTGTTGCCCAGCTTCGCCGCCTTTCCGGTCTCCGGATCGACCCGGTTGGCGATGACGTGGACATGCGGGTGCCGGGTGTCCTCGTGCGCGACGATCAGTGCCTCGTGGCCCTCCAGCCCCAGCGCCTCCAGACTCCGGTCCACCGCCCGGCTCATCTCGTGCTTGTCGGGCGTCTCGTCCTGCGCCCAGCTGAGCGAGTAGTGCAGGACCGGCTTCGCCAGCTTCCGGCCCCCTGGCGCACCGCCCGCCAGACGCTTGAGGTCGGGGGCCGCCGTCGCCGTCGCGGCCATCAGCGGCGCGGCGCGCTCCACCCGGATCGTCGCAAGGTTCCGGGTGTCGGTCCACCCGACCCGCTCCGAGGTCTCCGGACGGCGGTCGTCCGGCTTCGGGGCATCGTGCAGGCAGTACGCCGCGACTCCGGCGAACGAGCGCCCCAGTCCGTTGATCTTCGGGATCACCGGTCCAGCGCCTCGCCGGTCAAAAGGCTCGCCGCGACTTCGCCCACCCGCTCGACGGCCTCCAGCGTCCCGTCCGGTGCCGAGGCCCCGGAGTTCAGGGCGCGGGCGATCTGGTTGAGGTTGACGCCGATCCGGTGGAGTTCGACCCGCTCCCTGGCGCCGAGACGGTGAACGGTCGCCTCGCGGATGGGCTGGCCCAGCGCCCTGCAGCGCATGTAGCCGCCCCTCGTCATGCGGGCCGCTCCGGCCCGCTCGGCGATCTCCGCGGCCTCCGCGGTCGTGACGCGCACGCCGATCGTGCGGCTCCTGCGTTCGGCCTCGGGCTTCCGGGGACGGGCCATGTCGGGCGGCCTCCTTTGGTGGCGCGCGGAAGTGTCGTTCGGGGGTCCGGGGGGTGTCCCCCGGCCAGAGGTTTTCGTGAAGCGAAAACACATCTGGCTCCTCCACAGACCGGAGAAACCAGCGCCCCCGTGGCGCGCCCGCGACCGGGCCGCCAACACTGGACGACGCGCCCGCCCTGCGCGAGGTTTCAAACGCGCAGATCGTGCAGTCCATCGAATCGAGAGGAATCGAACGATGGCACGCACGAAACGAAGTCGGCGCTCCTACGGCGCCGGAGAGTGGGGCCGCAATCGGGTGAGGGTGTTCCCGGACCCGAAAACCGGCCTGTTCCAAGTCGAGTGGCGCGAGAACGGGCGCAGGCTCACCCGGTCGCTGGGGCACCGCGAATGGGTGAGGGCGAAGAAGCAGGCGGACGAGTTCGCCGCCGGATTCGCCGGCCCGGAGCTGAACGGCAAGGCGGAAGCCGAGCCCGAGCCGCTCACGCTGGGGGGGCTGTTTGACATTTACGGTGAGGAGGTGACGCCCACCAAGGGCGAGCACACCCGGCAGCACGACCGGACCACGATTGCGATGTTCCTCGGGTTGTTCGGACGGAACCGCGACCCGGCGACCCTCTCCCAACGGGACTGGGACCGCTTCATCCGCGAGCGTCGGGCGGGAAGGATCGGTCCGAGCGGAAGGCCCGTGTCCGACCGGACGGTCGAATACGACCTCAAGTTCCTGATCGCGGTTCTGAATTGGGCCGCGAGATCGAGGGACGAGCGGGGCCACCCGCTTCTCGACAGGAATCCGCTCAAGGGCTTCAGAAAGCCCACGGAGAAGAACCCGACCCGGGTGGTGCTCACCGAGGACGAGTACCGGGCGCTCCTGAAGGTGGCGGGCCGGTTGGACTGGCGGTTTCGCGTCGCACTCGTGCTCGCGCACGAGACGGGCCACCGGATCGGAGCCATACGTCAGCTTCGGTGGTGCGACATCGACTTCGAGGGCGGGACGATCCTCTGGCGTGCCGAGCACGACAAGTCGGGCCACGAACACGCCACGCCCGTCACGGGCGACGCGCTCGCCGCTCTCGACGATGCGCGGAGAAGGAACCCCGGAATCGGAGAAGCACCGGTGCTGCCCGCGCCCAGGAATCCGCTGGCGTGTCTCGGGGCTGCTCGGTTGCACGCTTGGTGGAGTAACGCCCAGATTCTTGCGGGTCTGGAGCCGAAGCCCGGCAGGGGCTGGCACTCGTTGCGACGGAAGTTTGCCAGCGACCTGATGGACCAACCCCTCAAGGTTCTCTGCCAACTCGGCGGCTGGAAGACGGCCAAGACGGTGCTTCGGTGCTATCAGAGAGCCGACGAGGGACAGCTTCGGAAGGCTCTGGAAGACCGCCGACGGGCTCGCGGCTGAAATCGAGAATGGCGGGAGTCAAACAGCGGGAATCCGGGCTGCCAAACATGCAACTACAAGCACCACAAGAAGATGCCGACCAAAACGCACATGCCAGCCCGGCGCCTCGCCGCTCTCGGTGCTCGGGCGGATTTATCCACGGACTGCTGGGCCAGCACCGCCACCGCCGGGATCCCGTTCGGCTTGGTGCGCGCGAGGCGCCGCAGCGCCGGGTAGTCCTCGCCCATCACCTGCAGCACGCGCGGCCCCGCGAGAACCATCGCGCTCACCGTGGATACGAGCAGCACCGCCAGCGTGACGCCCATGATCGCGGCCAGCGCGGTCGGGGCCGCGAAGCCGACGGTGGCCGACACGCACCCCGAGACGAAACCGGCCCGCCGGGTGATAGACGCGCGTCAGGAAGGTTTACTCGCAGCGCCCAGTTCGGCGTAGGAGAGCGCGCCGCAGAACGCAGCCGCGCCGCCGACCACCCAGAGGAGGAGGAGCGGGAAGGTGGACTGGATGTCGAGGAGCTGGAAGCCGAGGCTCGTGAAGACGCCGGTGCCGATCATGTTGGCGACGACGACCGAGGTGGCGGCGTAGGGCCCGTAGCGGCCCTTCCCGTTCATTGGCGCTGAACCTCCGGATTGGCGAAGATGAGTGCCGACGATGAATGCCGATGATGAAGAAACTTCGCACCTCATACGTATTTCAAATGCCCCTGTGACTCCACTTCCGATCGTTGGCGTGATGGGCTCGGGTGTCCATGCCCACGGGGAACTTGCCGCGCCGCTCGGCCGGCGGCTCGCGCGGCTGGGGGTTCATCTGCTGACCGGGGGCGGGAGTGGGGTGATGGAATCCGTGTCGCGGGCGTTCGCGGCGGTGGAAGAGCGGGCGGGGCTGGTGATCGGGGTGCTGCCGTTCGACGAGGCGGATGCCGGGGAGAAAGTCGACCCCGGATACCCGAATCGGTGGGTGGAGATCACGATTCGCACCCACCTGGGTCAGGACGGGGCAGAGCCCGATTCGCGCAATCACGTCAACGTGCTCACCTCGGATGTGGTCGTGGCGCTTCCCGGCAGTGTAGGTACGGCTTCCGAGGTCGCGCTGTCGGTGCGCTATGGGCGCCCCGTCGTCCTCTTCGGCGACCTGGACCGGGCCCGCGGCCTCCCCTCGGAAGTGGCCACGGCGCGCACGGTGGAGGAGGTCATCGCGTTCGTCCGCGAGCGGCTGCGGGACGGCCTTGCGGGCCACGGTCCCGCCGCGGCCGGCTCCACCGCCAACGCACCGTGACGAGCCAGCCCGGCCCCCGCCTGCACGGCATCGCCGGTTTCTCGATCGACCGCGTCGCCCACGCGGCCGGCGCCGACCCCGAGATCCTGCGCCTTGAGAACCTCGACACGGACATCCCGCCCCCCGCCGCGGCCATTGAGGCCACCCGGGCGGCGGTCGGCGAGGACGACGCCAACAGCTACCTGCCCTTCCTGGGGAGCGACGAGCTGCGCGCGGCCGCCGCCGCCCATGTGGCCCGGCTGAGCGGCGTCCCCTGCGACCCTGCCGCGCAGACGATCATCACCGCCGGGGGGACCGAAGGGCTCTTCAACGCGCTCCTGGCGCTGATCGAGCCGGGCGACGAGGTGGTGGTGACCGACCCGACCTACGCTGGGATGCTCTACCGGGTGCGGCTGGCGGGGGGTGTGGTGCGCTTCGTGCCGTTCGTGCTGCGCGACGCGCGCTGGGCCCTCGATTTGGGACGCCTGCGCGATGCCGTCACCGACCGGACCCGGGTGGTGTTCCTCATGAACCCGTCGATCCCGTCGGGGGCGGTCATGACGCGGGACGACTGGGAGGAGGTGGCCCGGCTGTGCGAGCCGCGCGGCATCTGGCTCCTCTACAACGCCGCGATGGAGCGCATCCTGTACGGTGGCCGTCCTTACGTTCATCCCGCGAGCGTCCCGGGCCTGGAAGACCTCACGATCACGGTGGGGTCCGTGTCGAAGGAGTACCGCATGATCGGGTGGCGGGTGGGGTGGGTGGCGGGCCCGCGCCGCGCGATGAACCGGATCGGGCTGGTCAGCATCTACAACGTGGTGACCCCGGTGGGGATCGCGCAGCCGGGCGCGCTTGCCGCGCTGACCGACCCGGAGGGCGGTGGCGTGATGGAGGCCGTGCGGGAGTGGGAGCGCCGGCGTGACGTGGTGCAGGCCGAGCTGGCCGGGCTGCCCTTCGTGCAGGGCGACGGCGGGTGGTCGCTCCTGGTGGATACTGGGCGGATGGGGCTGGACGGGGAAGCCGCGTCGGCGCGGCTATTGGAGCGTGGGAAGGTGGCCGCGACGCCGATGACGCACTGGGGACGGGAGAACGCCGGGCAGTTCGTGCGGGTCGTCTTCAGCAATGAGCCGGTGGGGCGGCTGCGAGGGCTGGGGGAGCGGTTCCGGCGGGCGATGTAAGGAGGACGATCGTGAGGATCGAATCGAGGTTGCTCAGGGTCGGGTTTCGGGCATCTCCCTGAACAGCAGGCGCGTCCCGTCGAGCTCCTGCCACCCCAGGAGGATGTGGTCACCGTCTACGATCATGACGGGGGCGGAGCGCACGGGCACCACGGTCTGCTCCCCGGTCGCCGATCGCCTGAGCAGCCGGGTTACCTTGCCGTCGGGCGCATTCGCCTCGTACACCAGCTCGCCGGCGCTCGTCACGGAGATCCGCAGGAACGGCGGCATGTGATCCGACAGTTCGAATTCGATGCCGTATTGCTGGGCGTATTCCTCAAGCGCTTCGAGTTCTTTCTTCTCGTCCTCCGTCATTTCCGGTACCGGGAGCCGTTCGATCCATTCGTGGCACTCTTCACCCACCTTGGCGCCGTCGTGCCCGAACAGCTCCATGCAATCGTCGTAGGGACGGCCGAAAAGAATGCCGTCCGGATGCGGACCCATCACCACCTGTCCCTCCATGACGTCTCCCTCCACCTGAGGAAGCGAGGCCAGTTCGGTGAGCGAGCCGTCATGCGCCTCGAGCAGGGCATGCAAGGTGATCTCTCCCAGGTTGCTGCACCTGACCAGAAACACCAGGGCGCCCGACAGGGAAAGAGCGTCTTCGATGCTGCAGATAGGGTTGAAGCGAAGGACCCGGTCGGCGTAGTGCTGGCCCTCGGGCCCGAAAATGCGGAGTGTCAGGCGATCGGTTACCACGATCGAGTCGCCGTGCACCACGATGTTGCGGGGGAGCCCCTGGAACTCACCCGGTCCCTCGCCTCTGCGGCCGAACGTGCGCACCGAGCCGGTTGCAGGATCCAGACGGTGAACCTGGGGGCCGGCCACGTCGAGCAGGTACCACAAGCCATCGCGCACCGCGGCGTCGTATACCGACAGCACCTGGGGGAACAGCTCCGCCTCCGCGGGAGCCACCATTGCATCACTGTCCGCTTCCGCGAAAGCCTCCGGCGCGTCCCTGTCCGCCGGCGGGGTCGCCGCCGGTGCCGGGCCGGGCGACGGGCGATTCCAAACCATCACCACGACCAGCAGGGCGACGACCCCTGCGACGACGATGAACCGGGACCGCATCAGGGGCTCCCCGCCAACTCCCGCATCCAGGCCTCGATCGCGCGCTGGTAGTAGGCCGGGTTGAAGAGCGACCACTCGCCGAGTTCTTCGGGTACCTCGTACTCCTCTGCTGCCTCCTGGGCGGTCCTCCCACCCTCGATCGCGCCCCTGGCCGCCTCTTCCACCGAGTCGATCACCGTGGTGTACCTCGCCATGGCCTCGGCGTCGGCCAGCGGGCCGTGACCGGGGACGAAGGTTGTCGCGGGAAGACCCCGCAGCGCCCGCACGGAACGGGACAGCCGCGACGGGATCGCGTCCACGTAGTTGGGGAACATCGCGTTCCAGACGAGGTCTCCGCACCACACCGGCCCCTCCCCCCCGTCCACCTCCACGGTGAGGTCGCTCGCGGTATGGCCCCGGCGCGGCTGCACGGTGACCACGCGGTCCCCCAGGTCGAAGTTCACCGGCGCTCCCTCCGGCACCAGGATCGCGTCCGCCCAGGGGGCCAGCGCCCCCTCGTTGGTCGGCGAGGTCAGGACCAGGTTGCGGGTGATCTCGGTGGCATGGAGCGCCGGGGCGGCCTCGTCAGCGGAGCCCGCGAACCCCTCGACCCCCGCCGAGTGATCCGCGTGATGGTGGCTGACCACGACCTGGCCGGGCCAGCGACCGGTCAGCTCCCTGGCCTTCCCGGCCACCCACGCCGCGCCGCCCTCCGAAATGAAGGCTTCCACCACAAGCGTCTCCGCGGACCCCCCGATGATGCCGCCGTTGCAAACGGTCGTGTAGTCCCCGCCGAGCGGCGTGGAGATGATCGCGTACATCCCGGGGCCGACCTCCTCGATGCGCGCCCAGGGCTCCTGCGCGACGATACGCCCCACGCGCCCCGCGCCGGCGCCCTCACCGCGCCCCACGCCCGTCCCCACACCCGCCCGCCCCCACCTCGCCAGGGCTTCCGGCGGCAGAAACCGGCCCACGGCGGCCAGGTAGGACGCGCAGCTCGCAGCCGCGGCAAGACCGGACGCGCAGCCGGCAGAGGCGGCAACGAAGCGGCGGCGGCTGATGCTCATCTTGAATCGGTCCAGTGCAGGTACAGGTTCGACAGGAACCGCCCGCCCGCGAAGGCGGCGAACGCGGCCGTGGCGCCGATCCAGCCCAGGCCCCATGCCAGCACGGCGAAGATCGCGACGATGCCGGCTACCCCGAGCGACGTCGCCATCGTAATGGACTTGGTCCGGCGCTTCATCACCATAACGGCACTCTGGTACGCCAGCCAGACGGACAGCGCCGGAAGCGGGATGATCAGGGCGGTGGGGATCCTGGCGTACTCCTGCAGCTCGGGCGTGAGCGCCGACACCGTGCCGAACCAGAAGTCGAAGAGCGGCGTCACGGCGAAGAGCGCGTAGCCGGCCGAAGTGGCGATTGCCAGGCCGGCCGCGTATCGCGCGATGGTGCGGCGGTGTTCGAACTCCCGGCCCATCAGCGCGATCGCGGCCTCCTGGTAGCTGAGCCCGACCGCGCGGAAGAGGAACGACAGCGAGTGGACGACCGGCAGCACCGCCAGCGATTCGAGCGGCGCCCGTGCCCGGCCGACCAGGAAGGTCAGCACGGGGTGCGTTGCCAGCGCGACCAGGGACGTCAGCGCGAGTGGATAGTAGAATGACGCCATCCCGGACCAGGAGATTGGGGGCGCGCCGCTCTCGGCGGGTGTCGTGGCCAGGGTGCGCCGAATCGCGCCGGCCCCCATCAGCCGCGCAGCCACCGCCTCCGAGCAGACGCCCACCGTGAGGCTGGCCGCGCCGACCCACGCGCCGGGCAGATCCGTGAACGCGGCGAGCGCGAGGGCCGTGCCCGCCATCGTCGCCAGCCTGAAGACGGTGCCCGCCGCGACCTGGCGCGTCTTCCCCGAGATGATCATCACGCCGTGGATGAACCGGCGGTAGCCGATCGCCGCGGCCCAGGGCAGGTAGATCCAGAGCGACCCGTAGACCAGGGCCGCCACCTCGCGCGGCAGCGCCAGCACCCCCAGCATGAGCGGCTCGAAGACGGCAGGGATGAGGAGCACGCAAAGGAGCAGCGTCGCGAGACCGTTGAGACCGTGCGCGAAGAGGCGGAGCCTGCGGTAGCTGTGCGCGTCGCGGACCAGCGCCGTGGCTGCGGTCATGAGCATGATGACCGGAGCCTCGACGAGGATGGCGATCGCGAAGGCCACCCCGTGGGCCGCCAGGTTGAGCTTCGGGTCCGGCAGGCGCGCGATGGTGGCGGCGATCAGCGGGCCCTCCACCGCCATCATGACCCAGGTCGCTGCCAGAGGCGACCAGAAGCGGGTGATGTATCCGGCGGAGAGCGTCCCGCCGGGAACCGGATTCATTTAGGATTCAGTCTCCGTGGAATTGCCAACAGGAACGATAACTTCGGCGCCAAGGGGGTGGACCCGGATGCATCGCCGCTCGAACGCCATGAGGGCCTTGTCCACCGACCCGTGGGGAGCCCACCGGCCCCGCGGATGGGGCGGATTCTGGCTGAAGGTCGCGCGCTCCTTCCCGGGGGGATGGCCGTGGAGCCGCTTCGCTCTCCTCGCCCGCAGGGTCGCGCGGCGCCGGATGGGCGGACCGGTCGACACGCGGGTGTGGGGGCAGAGACTCCGGCTGTTTCCGGATCGCTCCGTTTCCGAAGCCAGGATCCTGTTCCTGCCGCGCTCCTGGGATCGCGCGGAGCGGCGGTTGCTGGGGGAGTGGGCACTGGCCCCCGGGTTCACCTTCGTGGATGTCGGCGCAAACGTGGGCGGCTATTCCTTCTGGGTCGCGTCGCAGATGGCTCCCACGGGGCTGGTCCTCGCGGTGGAACCGAACCCGTCGCTCGCGCGGCAGTTGCGCTACAACGTGGGTGCCAATCGCGCGGGCGACCGCATTTGTGTGGTGGAGGCGGCGGTGGGGGCGGAAAGCGGGACGGGTAAGCTCACGGTGGGGGCGCGCAACTCGGGGGAGAATCGTCTGGTGGACGACGCCGGGAGCGCTGGCGAAGCCACGGTGCCGGTGCGCGTGGCCACCCTCGCCGATCTGGTGGAGGAGGCTGGGATCGACCGCATCGACTGCCTGAAGGTCGACGTGGAGGGGCGCGAAGCCGAGGTCATTCAGCCGTACCTGTCCACCGAGCCGCGCGCCGCGTGGCCGAGGTATCTGATCGTCGAGTTGAAGGGGCGCCGTGGAGAGCTCGAGCAATGGATTACCGAGAGGGGCTACGTGCGGGTGCTGCGCACAAAGCTCAACGGGCTGTTTCGGCTGGTGTGAGGGGGGCAGACGTGGAGACGGTGATCGTGCGCCACTCCGGACCACGCGCTTTCCTCGAACGCGCCGAACCCTGGCTGCTCCAGCGCGAGGCCGAGAACAACCTCGTGCTGGGCCTTGCGGCATCGTTGGCAGAGGGTGCATCCGGCTACTCGTCCCCCCTCTACTTCGCGACGGTTGAACGGGCTGGGCAGGTCGCCGGGTGTGCCTTCCGCACGCCGCCCTACAAGATCGGTCTCACGCGCATGCCGCTCGATGCGGCCCCGCTATTGGCTCGCGATGTCGCGGAAGTCTACGATCACCTGCCTGCCGCGCTTGGCCCGGTCGACGTGGTTCGGGCCTTCGGAGAAGCCTGGGCGGCCCTGCGCGGCGTGACGGCCACACCCGGGCCACGCCAGCGAATCCACTCGCTGGAACACGTCACCTTCCCCTCGCCGATGGCGCCCGGGACGATCCGTCCGGCCCGACCGGAGGACATCCCGCTCGTGGTCCCCTGGTTGAAGGCCTTCGCCGCGGCTACCGGACACCCGGAGACCGATGCGGCCGCGCTCGCGCTCCGTCTCGCAGGAGATGGACACGACAGCCGCCTCGCCCTCTGGGAGGACGGCGTCCCCGTGTCGATGGCCGGATTCCCGGCGCGAACGCGGCACGGGGTGCGGATCGGCTACGTGTACACGCCCGAGAAGCACCGGCGCAAAGGCTACGCGAGCGCCCTGGTGGCCACCCTCAGCCGCCAGGTCCTCGACTCGGGGTTCGGGCACTGCGTCCTGTACACCGACCTCGCAAACCCCACCTCGAACAGGATCTACCGTGCGATCGGGTACCGGCCGGTGCAGGATGTGATGGATGTCGAGTTCGGGTAGCAGTCCGTGGACAAACCCGAGTGAGCGCCGCGCGCCGGGTCAGTCGCTAATAACAAAGCCGGAACCACCTTACGGCAGCTTCGTCGAGCCCAGGCGGCAGCGGCGGGGTTCCCCCATCGTTCACTTCCCACAAGGGGACACCCCGCCTCCTGGCGTCTTCCTCGCGGGCGTCATGCACGATCCTCGCGTACACGGTACCGCCCGCGACGCACCAGGTGGAGTCCTTCCCCTCCCGGCACAGCGCGAGATTGGTTTGGTCTCCCTGAGGGAACTCCAACCGCCGCTCCCCGTCGCGAATGACGCCGATCACCACCCCCCCGCGGCGCAGTCCACAGTAGTCCGGCGGCGGGTTGCTTCTCCCGTGGAGTTCGAGGACGTAGTCACGCCCGCGGCCTTCGCGATCCGCCCAATAGACGTCGGAAAGACTCATGCTCAGTAAGACCCCCTGGCTCCCTCGGGCCTCACGAAACGGATCCTCTCCGCCGCTGGCGGCCAACACCTGGGCCGTACGGGTCTCGTACACCCGAACCAGGGCGTCAAACGACTTCGGGTGTGGTGTGCCCCCGTAGTCGGAGCCAGGCGAAGCTGCCGCCCTCAGTGCCCTCGCCGCGTTGCGCCGGACGCGCCCCTCCGGCGACCGATCGGCCAGAATCATGTCCGCAAGCGCGTCGGCCAGCCCGTCGAGGTCCGCTGCGGGGTCGTGCCCCCACAGCTGCCGCAGGATGGCTGTGATGGGCCTGTGAACTTCCTGCGTGCGCAGGGGGCGCCATTCGCCCCGCCCAAGCGTCAGCACATGCAGCGCCTCTTCCACGGTCGGGTACCGCCACTCGCCACCGTCCAGCACCATACCATCGGCGGGGCGTGGACCTGCCTGCCCAGCGGCTGGAACCGCAGAGTACAGGATGGCAAGTGCCAGCGTCGTTGCGCTCATTCCGTAATTCATGTCCGCCTTCCTTCGGTTGTCGGTTCAGCCGGCGACAAACCGCATCGCGCAGAATGGGAGAGTTGCCCCCGTCGTGCAATGCCTGTACGGGCAAGTCCGTGTGTCCCCCTTCGGGTTCCCTCCGTTCGGGTACGGGTCGGGCTTTGGGCGCTTTGCCGCGTTGGCGAGGCACCTTGAGAGGCAAATGGCAAGAAAATGTGTATATTACATGTGATCACCCATGCTCCAGACACATGCGACGAGGCGCCCGATGCCCAGAATACACCTGATTGTCTCGGAGCCGGACCGGACGCGCTACGCCGCTGCCGCCCGCCGCGAAGGCCTGACCGTGAGCGCCTGGTTGCGCGCCGCCGCCGCCGACCGCCTGGACCGGCTTGCGAGCTCCGAGCCGTTTCGCACGGACGATGACGTGTGGCGGTTTTTCGCGGACCGGGACGCCGGGATGGAATGCGGCACGGAGCCGGATTGGGAGCAGCATCTCGACGTCATCCGCGCGTCCCGGGGCCGGGGCGCACCCGGAACCTGACGGGCCGGGCCATGATCTTCGTTGACACAAGCGTCCTGATGTACGCGGTGGGAAGAGAGCACCCGCTCCGCCTGCCTGCCCGCCGCTTCTTCGCCAGGGTGACGATGGACCGGCAACCGCTCACGACATCGTCCGAAGTCCTGCAGGAACTGGCCCACGCCTATCTGCCCGTGGACCGTGTGCAGGACCTGGCCGCTGCGCTGCGGGTCGTCGACCGGACCCGGATGGAGGTGTGGCCCCTCGAGCGTGACGACGTGATCCTCGGCATTGAGCTTGCCGCCCGCTATCCGGGGATCGGCGCGCGCGACCTGTGCCACCTCGCGAGCTGCCAGCGGCGCGGCGTCACCCGCATTCAGACATTCGACCGCGCGCTGAAGGCCGCCGCGGAAACGCTACGTTGACACCTTCACCAGGACCCTCATCGAACATGATCGATCTCCGCAGCGACACCGTCACCCGACCCACCCCGGCCATGCGCGAGGCGATGGCCCAGGCCGTCGTCGGCGACGATGTCTACGGCGACGACCCCACCGTCAAGCGCCTCGAGGCCCGGACCGCGGAGTTGCTCGGCAAGGAGGATGCCGTCTACATGCCTACCGGGTCGATGACGAACCAGGTGGCGATCCGCGCCCACACCGAGCCCGGCGACCGGGTCATCATGGACATCGGGTCGCACGTCGTGCGCTCCGAGGGCGGGGGGCCCGCGGCACTCTCCGGCGTCACCGTCCAGCCCCTCCTGGGGGACCGCGGCATATACACCACCTCGCAGCTTCGCGACGCCCTCGGCGTCACGCATCCGGGATCGCCAACCACCCTGACGCCGCCCGCGACCCTGCTCACCCTGGAGAACACCCACAACGGAGGCGGGGGGAGCATCTGGCCGCTGGAACTCCTCGACGAAGTGGTCGCCACCGCCCGCGCGGCCGGGCTGCGCTGCCACCTCGACGGCGCCCGCGTCTGGAACGCCTCCGCGGCGACCGGCATCCCGCCGGCTCGTTACGCACGGGACTTCGACAGCGTCTCGGTGTGCTTCTCGAAGGCGCTGGGCGCGCCGGTAGGCTCGGCACTGGCCGGTTCGACCGACTTCGTGGCGCGGGCACGGCGCTTCAAGCAGCAATTCGGCGGAGGGTTCCGCCAGGCGGGGATCATCGCCGCGGGGGCGCTGCACGCGCTGGAGAACCATCGGGGCGACTTGGCCCACGACCACGAGAAGGCGGGGCACCTCGCCGATGTGCTGGTGTCGATCCCGGGCGTCGAGCTCGTGCGCGAGCATGTGGAGACCAACATCCTGCGCTTCAACGTCCCGGGCACCGCCGCGGAATTCGTGGACGCGTGCTTGGCGCGGGGTGTCGCCATGCTGGTTTCGGGAAAGCGCGCCGTGCGTGCGGTGGCCCACCGGGACGTGTCGATGGACGACGTCAGGGCAGCGGGCGAGGTCGTGCGGGACGTGTTGTAGCCGTCAGAATGTAAAGGCTACATTACGTTCTGTAATATCGACATTACAGTTCTTGCTGACTTGCCGCCGAATTAGCGGCTTCCAGCAACTCCTCGATCTCCGCAATCCGCTCCTCCGCCTCGGGGAAGCCGGTCAGGTAGGCACCCCAAGGGGCCACGAGCTTGAAGAGCACTTACGGGATCCGTCGGGCGAGTTCCCGATGCTTCTAGACTAGCTTTCTGGAGGCCGGGGCACCTGGAGGTCCTTGCAGATCTTTCTGGCGAGGTCCCGGTTGATCTCGTTGTGCCGGGGAATCGTCGACACCCTCTTGGCCGGCCGGTTGATGAAGAGCGTGTGATTCCCGCCCTCACGCAGGAAGGCGCACCCGTGTTGTGCCAAGTGCCGCAGCAAGACCCGGCGCTTCACGCCGTGACGGTGATGGGCTCTCTGATGACCGCACCGTCGGCGGCGTCCTCGCGGGCCATTTCCCGATTGGCTTCGATCACCAAGGCGACGGCTTCGCGAAGGTTCGTCCGGGCTTCTTCGAGGGAAGCGCCTTGGGTGTTCGCACCGGGGAATTCCTCGATGAAGGCGATGTAGCCTTCAGGAACCCTCCGGAACACTGCCGTGCATTGCAGGTCCACGCCAGACCTCCTAGCGATTGATGCTCATGGTCCATTGACGGTACCGGATAACCGGGTTCGGCGCCACTTGCGCGCCGGATCGAAGATAGACACTAGTGCCTTGTCCGACCGCAGCGTCTGTCCGGTCGGCCCCCGCAAGAGACGAAGCCAACGGAATGTCCGAACAGATGACCAATATGATCACACCGAAAAGCTGGGCCGCATTCGTGGCACGGGTAATCCTGGGGCTGATCTTCCTGGCCGCCGGGTTCTGGAAGGTGTTCTTTCTCGGCGCCGTCGAACATGCCCGCGACCTGTTCGTGGTGCCGTACGCGGTGAGCTTCCTGCCCGAGTGGTTGCTCTGGATCGCCGGCACGACCATCCCCTTCGTGGAACTCGTGTGCGGCGCCCTCATGGTCGCCGGCTGGAAGCGTTTCCCGGCCGCGCTCGGCCTGGGTGGAGTGCTGGTGGGCACCTCGTCGTCGCCGACCCGCTGTACGCATTCAATACCCACGTCATCCCGCGCGTCGTGCTGCTGGTGCTTGCGATGGCGATGTTCCAGGAAGACAACCTGAGCATTGACGCGTGGCTGGTGCGAAGGCGACCAGGTCCTCCCTGATTGCGGCGCCGGGCGGCCGGGAGCATCATGCTACCTGCCGCGCCACCTGCCGACATGCACCGGAATCGAGGCCACGCATGAGCCCTGTCACCAAAGCCGCCGCACTCGCACTGGCTGCCGTCTGCACCACCTTCGCCCCCCTCACCGCCCAGCCCCCACCCCCCGCCGTCACCACCGGCTTCCTCTCCGCGCTGGAGCTCCGCGGCATCGGCCCGGCCTTCATGTCCGGCAGAATCGCCGACATCGCCGTCGATCCCACCAACCGGAGCGTCTGGTACGTCGCCACCTCCTCGTCGAACGTCTGGAAGACCGAAAACCGCGGCACCACCTGGACGCCCATCTTCGACAACCAACCCGCGTACTCGACCGGCGCGATCGCGATCGACCCCACCGACTCCAACGTGATCTGGCTCGGCACCGGCGAGAACACCAGCCAGCGCAGCGTGGGCTGGGGCGACGGCGTCTACAAGAGCCTGGACGGCGGGCGCAGCTGGAGGAACACCGGGCTGCACACCTCGGAGCACATCGGCAAGATCCTGATCGATCCCCGCGACCCGGATGTGGTGTATGCGGCGGCGATGGGCGGGCTGTGGGCGCCCGGCGGCGACCGCGGGCTCTTCAAGACGACCGACGGCGGCGACAGCTGGTTCCCCGTGCTGGAACTCAGCGACGACACCGGCATCGCCGACGTGCACCTGGACCCGCGCGACCCGGACGTGCTCTACGCGGTGTCCTACCAGCGCCGTCGTCACGTGGGCATCCTCGTCGCGGGCGGCCCCGAGTCCGGGGTGTGGAAGAGCACCGACGGCGGCGAGAGCTGGCGCGACATCACGGGCGGGCTGCCATCGGGCGACCTCGGGCGGATCGGCCTGGCCGTCTCCCCGATCGACCCCGACGTCCTCTACGCCAATGCCGCCGCCACCGAGGACCGCAGCGGCTTCTACCGTTCGCCGGACCGCGGCGAGACGTGGCGGCGCATGTCGGACTACATCGTCGTCGACCCGCAGTACTACGGGGAGCTCTACCCCGATCCGCACCGGATGGACCGGGTCTACGCGGTGGACGTTTTCATCCACGTGACCGAGGACGGGGGACGCACCTTCGAGCGCGTCAACTCGCGCTTCAGGCACGTGGACAACCATGCGATCGTCTTCGACCCGGACGACCCCGACTACATGCTGGTCGGCACCGACGGGGGCCTCTACGAATCGTTCGACCGCACGCAGACCTGGCGCTACGTGTCGGGAAACATGCCGCTGATGCAGTTCTACCGCGTCGGCATCGACAACAAGGCGCCCTTCTACACGGTATACGGCGGAACGCAGGACAACTCGTCGGTGGGCGGGCCGTCGCGCACCGACAACGTTCACGGGATCCGCAACAGCGACTGGTTCATCACCCACGGGGGCGACGGCTTTCAGGCGCGCGTCGACCCGGAAGATCCGAACATCGTCTACACGCAGTCCCAGTACGCGGGGATCGTGCGCTACGACCGGGCGAGCGGCGAGGAGCTGGACATCCAGCCGCAGCCGGAGGCGGGGGAGGGGGCGCTGCGCTGGCACTGGGACTCGCCGCTGATCATCAGCCCGCACGACTCGCGGCGGATCTACTTCGCGGCCCAGAAGCTGTTTCGGTCGGACGACCGGGCGGAGACGTGGACGGCGGTGAGCGGGGATCTGAGTCGAGGGCTCGACCGCAACCAGCGGCCGGTGATGGGGCGGATCTGGCCGCCGGAAGCGGTGTGGAAGAACGTGTTTACGTCGCCGTACGGCACGATCGTGGCGCTCGACGAGTCGCCGCTGGCCGAGGGGCTGCTGTATGTGGGGACGGACGACGGGCTCGTGCAGGTGAGCGAGGACGGGGGAGGGGAGTGGCGCCGCGAGGAGGAGTTTGCGGGGGTGCCGGCGATGGCCTACGTGGCTGACGTGGTGGCTTCGCGGCACGACCCGGACCGGGTCTACGCCGTCTTCAACAACCACAAGGAAGGGGACTTCCGGCCGTACGTGACGCGGAGCGACGACCGGGGTGCGAGCTGGACGAACATCACGGGCGACGTGCCGGACGGACAGTCGAGCTGGACGCTGGTCGAGGACCACGTCGACCCGGACCTGCTCTTCCTGGGCACCGAGTTCGGGCTGTTCGTGACGCTGGATGGGGGCGGGGCGTGGGTGCGGCTGCGGGGCGGGCTGCCGACGATCGCGGTGCGCGACCTGGAGATTCAGCGCCGCGAGAACGACCTGGTGCTGGCGACGTTCGGGCGGGGCTTCTACATCCTGGACGACTACTCGCCGCTGCGTGGGATGGATGAGGCCGTGGCGGCGGGAGCGGCCCATCTGTTCCCCGTGAAGGACCCGTGGGCGTACATCCCGGCGCGGCCGCTGGGCGGGGCACAGAAGGGGACTTTTGGTGACGCCTTCTTCACCGCGTCCAACCCGCCCTTCGGGGCCGTCTTCACCTACTTCGTGCGCGATGGCTACGAGTCGCTGAAGGAGCGGCGGCAGCGGTTGGAACGGGAGGCCCTCGCCCGGGGAGATGACATCACCTACCCCGACCACACCACGCTGACTGCCGAAGACATGGAGCGGCCGCCGGAAGTGTTCCTGGTCGTGTCGGACGGCGCGGGCGACGTGGTGCGGCGCGTCCCCGCCCCCCGCCGCGCCGGCCTCCACCGCATCGCATGGGACCTGCGCTACGCCTCGCTGGAGCCCCCCTCCCCCGGCGGCGGCGAGGCCGACGGCCCGATGGTGGCGCCCGGCGAGTATTCGGCCCGCGTCATCCTCGTCACCGATGACGGCCACGAAGATCTCACGGCCCCCGGGTCCTTCACGGTGCGTCCCCTCGGCACGGCCACCCTCGCCGCCGCCGACCGGGACGCTCTGCTCGCCTTCCAGCGCGAAGTCGCCGCCCTGCAGCGGGTCGCCGTCGCCACCGATCGCGCCGCCCGCGAGACCTCCGAACGGCTGGCGCTCCTGCGCCGAGCGGTGCGCGCCTCCCCCGGGCTGGACGCCGCGCCCTACGAGGCCCGCATTTCGTCCTTCGAGGACCGCCTCTTCGAGATCGGGCGCGTGTTGTCCCGCGACCGCACCGCGCTCGACCGGGCCGAGCTCGCCCCGCCGTCGGTGATGCAGCGCATTTCGCGCGTCGTGGGCGCGCAGTTCAGGTCGACCTCGGCGCCCACGACCACGCAGCGCGAGAGCTACGCGGTCGCGTCGGCGCAGCTGGCGGAGATGTCGGAAATGCTGCGGGTGCTCGTCGAGGCGGACCTTGCGGCGCTCGGGGCAGAACTGGAAGCCGCAGGGGTGCCGTGGACGCCGGGGCGGCCGATTCCGCGGTGGCCGACAGAAGGAAATCAGTGATGCCGCTCGCTCGCTCGCTTCGGCTCCGATGGCTGGTCGGTGGCCACCCGGGTGGCCGGAAGCACTAAGAATGTAAAGAAAACATTACCAAATGTCATGTCCACCATACTTTTCCTGTCTGTCGGCGACACTCCTATTGATCGCCGCGGGCTGCGACGCCCCGCCTACCCCCACCGGTACCCTCCATACCGACTCCGCCGGAATCCAGATCGCGACCGCCGTCACCCCGCTGAGGAGCGCCGGCGAAGGATGGACCGTCGGCGAGCTTCTGGCCGAGATCGGCAACGTTGACGGCCCGCCCGAATACCAGTTTGCGGATGTCGTAGCCGCCGTCCGCCTCGACAACGGCGACATCGTGGTCGCGGACCGCGGCGCATCCGAACTGCGCAGCTACGACGCCGAGGGGAACTTCCAGTGGCGCGTCGGCAGGGAGGGGGAGGGGCCCGGCGAGTTCCAGCGCCTCGACTTTCTGGGCCGGATGGCCGGCGATTCGCTGATGACCTATGACCCCATACTGTTACGGATACAGGTCTTTGACCCGGGCGGCCGACTGTTCCGCACCTTTCGGGCCGAGCTCCCGCGCGACATCGGCTCGCCGGGTGGATCAGCCCCGGATCGCGCGGTGGGCGTGGTAGACGATCAACTGATCGTTCGGTTCGTCGAACTGGACGACGAAGCGACGGCCGGCATCGCGAGATGGATCGACTATCGCCTCGTGGCGGTGGACCTGACGGATGGTTCCGCCACCTCGCTCATCGTGGTCGACGGGGAGGAGGTCGATTTGCGCGTTGGCGATGGGAACGGGTATTCCGAGAATCGCTACGTATTCGGCAACATGCCCGAGTTCGGAGCGGCGGCGGGAACTTTCGCGGTGATCGACACCGAGGCGTATCAAGTCCAACTCGTTTCCCCGCTGGACGGCGCGATCGAACGGATCAATGGTCAGGCGGATGTGGAGGGGCTACGCCAGAGCGCCGGTGCTGCCGGTCTTGCGCTCCGTCCATGTCGATGCGCAGGACAACGTCTGGGTGGCGCCGTTCCATCTGGCCGGGGCCGATCCGGTTCCGTTCGACGTTTTTGCACCCGATGGAACCTGGCTCGGCACCGTCTCGCTGCCGCCGAGGCTTGTGCGGGCCTATATCCACTACCGTTCCCCCTACCTTGAGATCGGCGACGACTACATCCTCGGAGTCTGGAAAGACGAACTGGACGTGCAGTACGTGCGGATGTACCGGCTGAACCGGTAGCGATTTCGGGCGCGCAGACGAGCTTGCCTAACGGCGATTCACCGGCCCGTCTGACACGCCCCCGGGCGTCCCCGTCCGGGTCGCCTTCCCCACATCCGTCCCCAGCCGGATGACCTGGCTGCGGATCTTCCAGTCCCTTCCCGGGCGGGTCACGCCAGCTTCGCCTGGATCGCTTCGTGCCCCCGCACGGGCTCATCCTGCTCGAAGATGATGACGGCGTCCTCGGCGTAGAGGTCCAGGAGCGCTTCGGTGTCGTCCGCCGCCCAGGCTTCACGCCACTTCTTCAGCAACTCGTCGGTGTGGAACATCACGTCCGCGAAGAACTCCGCCCGGTTCAAAGCGGCCGAGAATCCGTCGCCCCCCGGCGTTCCCGGGAGACGCTGGGCGAGGCCCTCCGCCGGCAGGAGCGCGATGGCCGTCGAGTCGTCGCTTGCGGTAAAGTTTAGGCTTGCCTAAATTCCCTGTCATGTCCGATCCTGCGCTTGCTCTCCTGATCTTCGCCGCCCTGACGGCGCTCTCCACGGCCGTCCTCTGGCCGGGGCGCGGGCTCGCCGCGCGAGTGCGCCGCCTGACCCGACTCACCGAGCGGGTCCGGATGGAAGACGTTCTGAAGCAGCTCTACAAGCTGGAGTACGACCGGTTGCCCGCGACCGTGGAAAGCGTGGCTGGCGGGGTCCAGATCCCGCGCGGCCAGGCGGTGCGGCTCCTGCAGCAGCTGGAGGAGAAGCGGCTGGTGACGACGGGCGCCTCCCACTTCCGCCTCACCGACTCCGGGAGAACCCAGGCGCTGCACATCGTCCGCACGCACCGCCTCTGGGAACGCTTCCTCGCGGACCGGACCGGGACGCGCCCCGAGGAGTGGCACGAGCGGGCCGAGGAGCACGAGCACCTCATCTCCGCCTCGGAGGCTGACGATCTCGCGAGCGCCCTGGGCCACCCGGTCTACGATCCGCACGGCGACCCGATCCCGACCGCCGCGGGCGAGATGCCGGCCCGCACGGGCGTGCCGCTGTCCTCCCTGGAACCCGGCGAGCGGGGGCTGATCACCCACCTCGAGGACGAACCCGAGGAGATCTATCGCGAACTCGTCAGTCTCGGGCTCGGACTGATGGCGCCGGTGGAGCGGCTCCGGGGAGAGGCGGGGCGGGTGCACTTCCGGACCGGGGCGAAGCGCTTCGAGGTCTCCGGCGCGCTCGCCCGCAACGTCACCGTGGAGCCGTCCAGCGACGTGGCCGATCCGCGCTGGTCCCGCACGCTCGCCGACGTGCCCCCGGGCGACTCCGCGACGGTGGCCGGGATCTCTCCCCAGTGCCGCGGACCGGCCCGTCGCCGCCTCCTCGACCTCGGGGTGGTTCCCGGCACGTTGATCCACGCCCGCATGAAGAGCGCCGCCGGGGACCCGGTCGCCTACGACATCCGCGGCGCCCTGATCGCGCTGCGCCGGGATCAGGCCCGGCACATCCGGGTCAGGGGCGTTCCGGTCGCCGGGCGGGCGTCGTGAGGGGGCGCGCGCGCGCCAGCGCCAGAGGGGCTGCGAGGTCCGGGACGGGGGCCACGGCCGCGCCGGGTGTTCCCCAACGCGCACGCAACCTGGTTCGCCTGGGGCTGAGTCCCCACCGCTGGGACCACCTGATCGCGCTGGCCGGTAACCCGAACGTCGGCAAGACCACGGTCTTCAACGCGCTGACCGGGCTGCGGCAACACACCGGGAACTGGCCCGGAAAGACGGTCGCGCGTGCCGAGGGGGCCTTCCTCCACGATGGCCGCAGGGTGAAGGTGGTGGACCTGCCGGGGACGTACTCCCTGCACGCGGGCAGCGCCGACGAGGAGGTGGCGCGTGACTTCATCCTCTTCGGGCAGCCAGACGTGACGGTGGTGGTGGTGGACGCCATGCGGCTGGAGCGCAACCTCAACCTCGTCCTGCAGATCCTGGAGATCACCGACCGGGTGGTGGTCTGCCTCAACCTGGTCGACGAGGCGCGGCGGCACGGGATATCCGTGGACGCCGGGCGGCTGGAACGCGAACTGGGCGTGCCCGTGGTGCCGACGGTGGCCCGCCAGGGCGAAGGGATCGATGCGCTGCTGCGGGCCGCGACCGACGTGGCGACAGGCGCGCGGAGGAACCGGCCCCACCGGATCCGTTCGCAGCCCGCGGCTGTCGAAGAAGCCGTGGACGCCATCGAGCCGCTGGTTGCAGCGGAGTTTCCGGAGCTGCCCAACGCGCGCTGGGTCGGGCTGCGGTTGCTGAACGCCGACGAGCGCGTCACCGAGGCGGTACGGTCCGGCGAGATCGGGCAACTGGGCGACAACGGGGAATCCGCGGGCCGCGACGCTGCCGCACACGAATCGGCCGCCGCATCCGCCGCCGACGCCCCGATCCCCGAGGGCCGTGCGCGAATCCTCCAGGCGGCCACCCGGCACCGCTGGACGCTCCGCCCCGGCTTTCACGACGCCCTCGCCGAGAACCTCTACCGCGAGGCTGAGCGCATTGCCGGGGCGAGCGTTCGCAAGGGGATGAGCGAAACGGGAGCGCAGCTGGACCGTGGGCTGGACCGATGGCTGACCAGCCGCGTATTCGGCTTCCCCCTCATGCTGGCCATCCTGGCGGGCGTCTTCTGGCTCACGATCGCCGGCGCGAACGTCCCTTCCGGGATGCTGGCGGCATTTTTCATCGACCGCGTTCACCCCGCGCTGCACGGCTTCGGCTCCTGGGCGGGACTCCCCTGGTGGCTGAGCGGCTTCCTCTTCGACGGGGTGTACCTCGCGACCGCCTGGGTGGTCAGCGTCATGCTGCCACCCATGGCCATCTTCTTCCCCCTCTTCACCCTCCTCGAGGACTTCGGCTACCTGCCCCGCGTCGCCTTCAACCTCGATTCGCTCTTCCGGCGCGCGGGTGCGCACGGCAAGCAGGCGTTGACCATGAGCATGGGCTTCGGCTGCAACGCGGCCGGGGTGGTCGCCACGCGCGTGATCGACAGCCCCCGCGAGCGGCTGATCGCGGTCATCACCAACAACTTCTCCCTGTGCAACGGGCGCTGGCCGACCCAGATCCTGATCGCGACCATCTTCATCGGCGCGCTGGTGCCGCCGCACCTGGCGGGAGTCGTGTCGGCAGGCGCCGTGGTGTCGATCGCGCTGCTGGGCATCCTCTTCATGTTCCTCACCTCCTGGGGCCTCTCGCGCACCGTACTGAAGGGCGAAGCCACGACCTTTTCGCTGGAACTCCCGCCGTACCGCCCCCCGCGCGTCCTGCAGACGCTCTACACCTCGGTCATCGACCGCACCCTGATCATCCTGTGGCGGGCGGTCCTCTTCGCGGTGCCCGCCGGCGCGGTCATCTGGCTCATCTCCAACATCTCCGTCGGCGGGACTTCGCTCGCCGAGCACGGGGTCGCGCTGCTGAACCCCTTCGGCGTGCTGCTCGGCCTGAACGGGGTGATTCTGCTCGCCTACGTGATCGCGATCCCCGCCAACGAGATCGTGATTCCGACCGTGCTCATGCTGACGGTGACGGCGCTGGGCAACCCCGAGCTGGGCGCCGGCGCGGGCGTCATGTTCGAGAGCGACTCGGCCGGGGAGGTGGAAGGGCTCCTGCGCGCCGGTGGCTGGACGCTGCTGACGGGCGTGAACCTCATGCTCTTCAGCCTCCTTCATAATCCGTGCTCGACGACCATCTACACGATCTACAAGGAGACGCGGAGCGGCCGCTGGACGACCCTGTCCGCGCTGCTGCCGCTCGTCATGGGCTTCGTGGTCTGCTTCCTGGTCGCGCAGGTGTGGCGGCTGGTGGGGGGCTGATCAGCCGGGCCGGCCCGCCACCTCCAGCATCTCCGCCACGCTGCACAGTTTGACGCGGGGCCTGTCCTGGGCCTTGCCGCGGGCGGTCTCGTGGGCGTCCAGGCGATTCCAGCCTTCGTGGTCGACCCGGCACACCCCGCGCTCTCGGAGAAGGTCGGCGAGATCGCCCCGCCCGCCCCGCCCCCCCGCCACCAACCCCGCCCCCAGATCCTCGCGCATCAGCGCCACCGTGGCCGCGGCGTCCGCCTTGTTCGTCCCGATCACGCCCGACGGCCCCCGCTTGGCCCAACCGACCACGTATTCGCCCCGCACCACCCCCCCCGCCCCCCTCACCACCCGGCCCCCCTCGTTCGGCACGATCCCGCGCCGCTCGTCGAAGGGAACGCCCGGCAGCGGCTTGCCCCGGTACCCCACCGAGCGGACCACCATCCCGCACGGCACCACCTCGGTCTCGCCCGTGCCCACGGCGCGCATGTAGCCGTCGTCCCGGGCCACCAGGCGGTTCCGCACGATCCGCACCCCGGCGACGCGCCCTCCCTCGCCGACGATCTCGAGCGGCGAGACCAGGAAGCGGAACCGCACCACGCGGTCGCCATCGCCGGGCGCGCTGTCCGCATAGCCGCGCAGCGTGGCCATGTTGCGCGTCTTCACGGCGTCGCCCGCGATTGCGGCCTCGCTCGTCGCCTCCAGCTCGAGCTCGCGCCCGTCCACCTCAGCCGAAACCTCATCCAGGCGGCCGAACTCGCGCAGCTCCGGGTTGGTGAACGACGCCTGCGCCGGCCCCCTCCTGCCCAGCAGCGTGACCCGTCCCACACGGCTGTCGCGCAGCCCGGCCAGCGCGTGATCGGCGATGTCGGTCCGGGCCAGCCGATCGGGCGAAAGCACCAGGATCCGCGCCACGTCGATGGCCACGTTGCCGTTGCCGATCACCACGACGTGCTCGCACCCCAGATCGAAGCGCGCCCCGCGGAAGTCGGGGTGCCCGTTGTACCAGCCCACGAAGTCGAAAGCCGCGTGGCTGCCCTCGAGGTCCTCGCCGGGGATGCCCAGGCGGCGGTCGCTCTGCGCCCCCACGGCGTAGACGATCTGGTCGTAGCGCGCCCTCAGCTCCTCCACGCTGACGTCTTCGCCCAGCGTGACGTTGCCGAAGTAGCGCACCTCGTCCCGGGCCAGGATGCGGCTGTACACCCGAGCCACCGACTTGATGGCCTGGTGGTCGGGGGCCACGCCGTCGCGCACGAGCCCATAGGGTGCCGGGAGCCGGTTGATCAGGTCGATCGCGACCGGATCCCCGCCCTTGAGAAGTGCCTCGGCGGCGAAGAAGCCGGCCGGTCCGGCACCCACGATCGCGATCCGAGGCCGGTTGACCGCCCCGAGGTTCATTGGCGAGCTTCCGTGAATCGAAGTTTGAAGGGATGGGTTGAAGGGGCTACAACACGGGAATGAAGATAATGACGACGAAAGAAAAGCGGACCGGCGGACGCGGTGCGAACCGGGCCCGGACCGCCTCGCTGGGCGTTCTGACACTGCTCGCGGCCTGCGGCGGAGGCGACTCCGGCGGCTCCGCGGAGGCGGATGTGCCGATGGCCGAAGCTGCGGAGCCTGCCGTGGCGGACGCATCCACGGTAGAACTGAACATCGACCCGGCGCTCCTCCCGGAGGGCGTCACCGCGGAGATGGTCGAGGATGGCAGGGAACTCTTCTTCGGCGGCGGCATCTGCTACACCTGCCACTTGATGGACGCGAAGGGAGGCCCGCTGGCCCCCGACCTGACCGACGATGTCTGGCTCAACGTGGACGGCGAGTATCAGTCGATCGTCGAGGTGATCAAGACGGGGGTGTCGCAACCCGTTGAGCACCTGGGCTCCATGCTTCCGCGTGCCGGCATGCCCCTGACCGACGAGCAGGTCGACGCGCTCGCCGCGTATGCCTACATGCTGAGCCGGATGTAGGCGCTAGAACAGATCCCCCTGCATCCCTCCACCACGCCGGAAGGCCGTGGTCGACAGCGGCGGCGGCTCCCCATCGAGCCCCGCCTTCCTCGCCGCGGCCCTGAAGAGCGCCCGGATCTGGGCCGCGTACTCCCCTTCGCCCCGGAAGCGGTCGTGGAAGGATGGGTCGTTGAGCTTGCCGCCGCGCGCCTCGCGGATCCGGGCCAGCACCTTGTCCTTCCGGTCGGGGAAGTGCGCCTCCAGCCAGCGCACGAAGTGGTCGGCCACCGCCCCCGGCAGCCTGAGGAGCATGAACGAGGCGTAGCGCGCGCCCGCCTCCGCGGCGGCATTCAGGATCGCGGGGATCTCCTCGTCGTTCAGCGCGGGGATCACCGGTGCGACGAACACACCGACCGGGATCCCGGCCTCGGACAGCCTGCGCACCGCGTCGAGGCGGCGGGCGGGGATGGAGGTGCGCGGCTCCATCACCCGGCGCAGGCCGCTCCGCAGGGTGGTCACCGAGACGGTGACGTGCGCGCAGTCGTGAAAGGCCATCTCGCGCAGGATGTCCACGTCCCGGGTGACGAGGTGGTTCTTGGTGATGATCGTGACCGGGTTCATGAAGTCGCGCAGCACCTCGAGGCAGCGGCGCGTGAGCGCGAGCCTCCGTTCGACCGGCTGGTAGGCGTCGGTGACGCCGGAGACGGCCAGCACCCGCGGCAGCCAGGAGGGCCGGTTGAGCGCGGCGCGCAGCAGTTCGGGCGCGCGGTGCTTCACGAGGATCCTGCGCTCGAAGTCGAGGCCCGAGGAGAACCCCAGGTACTCGTGGGTCGGTCGCGCGTAGCAATAGACGCAGCCGTGCTCGCAGCCGCGGTACGGATTGAGCGAGGCGTCGAAGCCAAGGTCCGGGCTCCGGTTCCGGGCGACGATCGACCGGGTGCCGTCTGCGATGAATTCGGTCCGGGGCCTTTCTCCACCCTCGTGCCCGGGTTCCATTTCGACGTGGACCGTTTCGAAACGGTTCGGCGGGTCGTAAGGTACTCCACGGCCCTTGAGCGGGAGGTGCATGGGTAGATCGCGCATCCCCCAATTTCGGCTTTTATTCGGTTCCGCGCAAGAGGAAGCACAACAAGGTGACCATCGAACAGCTGGAAAAGAGGCTCAATACGCTGGCGGACCGCACCCTGCGCTACCACTACATCATCCAGCTGGGACGGCGGCTTCCGCCCATGGACCCCGCGCTCAAGACGGAAGAGACGCAGGTGCGCGGGTGCATGAGCCCGGCCTGGCTGGCCGGCTGGCTGGAAGACGGCGAGCCGCCCACGCTCAGGTTCGTGGGAGACTCGGAGTCGGTCATCGTGAAGGGACTCTTCGCGATCCTCGCGGAGGTCTACAACGGACAGCCCCCGGACGACGCGCTGGCCGTGGACCTGTCGGATATCTTCGAGCGCCTCCAACTGGGGGAAGCGCTCAGCCCGAACCGCCGCAACGGCTTCTACTCGATGGTTAAGAAGATCCGCCGCGTCGCGGCCTCGCTGGCCTGACGCGGCGGATCGCCGGACGTGATCCGGCCAGCCATTTCAACCGGCTAGACGGCCTCGATCTCGTAGCCGATCCGCCAGTTGGACATGTTCTCGGGGTCGTCCGAGCCCTCGTCCCCCGGCTGGATGAACTGGATGTGGCTCTGGATCGGCCCGTTGAAGGTGCGGTGGTAGAACTCCAGCTCATCGTTCGCGGAGAACTGGTCGAGCTCCTCGCCGCGCAGCTGGATTTCCAGGTGATCGCTCACCTCGCCCTCGAATAGCACCTTGTCCAGATCGTTCAGCCGGTTCCAGCGCGGATGGTCCGAGATCGGGTAGTGTCCCTTCCGGGGCATGCGGGTTTCCTGGACCTTCCCCCCGCCGTTGTTCGTCCAGACCTTGGCCCAGAAGACGAATTCCCCCTTGTCCTTGAAAAACGGCTCAAGGTCATCGAGGATCTGCAACCAGCGCAAGGTGACCCTGATCCGTGTTCCGCCCTGTCCAGTCATTCACTCAGCTCCTTGGGTGATTTGCCTGCCCGGATGGCTCCGGCCACCGGCTCGCCGCAAAGTACCGTCAAGCGACACCCTTGTCCAGTGGCGCGCGGGGGCTGGCCGGGTGGCGCGCGCCGTCACCCTTTGTAGAGGATCACGAAGAAGCTGTCGCGGCGGTCGTCCTCGGCGACCAGCACCGTCATTCTGCGCTCTTCCTGAGCCAACATGACGCTGCCGTGACCGGGCGCGTCGGCGCTCGTGGCGTTCAACGAAATGCTGGACGAAGCCCGGAGCGACCAGCCGTCCGGGTCACCCGCGGACTCCTTGTACCACTCCAGGACCTCCTCGGCGCCGGCATCGGCCAGCAGCACCTCGACGCCGAAGGAGAACTCGTCGAACTCCGTCAGCACGCCTGCGCTGTGACGTGCACCCGGGAAGATGGACACCCACTCCGGCGCCGCGCTTTCCGTCGCGGCGCCGGCGCCGTCCCCCGCATCCTCGCGGCCGACGTCGGCGAAGTACATCTCGCCACGTCCGACCCTGTCCAGGTATTCGCTGACGCTGACCAGGTCGAACCCGATGGTTTCCCCGTCCATCGTCTCCAGGTTGAATGTGAATCCCGAACCTTCCTCGGCCGGCTCGACTGCCATCCCCTCCCTCAGCAGCATGAGGGTTCCCGCTTCGGAGACGACCCGGGCGAAACTGGTGCTGACGTCGCCGAGACTCGCCACGGCGACGGTCTCCAGCTGTTCGCCCAACTCCTCGAGCAGTTCCGGCGCGTTCTCCACCAGGTTTCGGACGGCGAAGATCCCCACCACGACCATCGCCAACACCAGCGTGCCGAGCGCCGCCCCCCCGATCAGCAGGACCTTTGCAAGTGTGGACATCCCTTTGCGCTCGTCTGACATGTTCATCCTCCTGTCCCGTGGTCGGCCTGAGCCGAACATTGTGCGTGACCGGAGCGCCCCGCCGCAAGCGGGCATCGGCGCCGGATCCTACCCCGCGCCCCACTCCTCGATGAAATCTTCCGGCTCCACGCCCAGGCCGTCGGCGATCCGCGTGATGTAGTTGAAGAAGCCGATCACCTGCGCCGCGTCGTGAATGGCCCGGTCGGTCAGGCCATGGGCACGGAGCGCCTCGAGGTCGCGCGGGGTCATATGCTCTTCCTTACGTGAAATCTTTACCGCGTATTCACAGAGCGCCCGATCCGCGGGGGGCAGCGCCGCCCTGCGCCAGTCACGGACGACCTGGTGTACGAAGGCGTCGCCCTGTGCCCCGTCCCATCCTTCGGTCGTGACCTCGGCTCGGAGGTCGTGCGCGTGCGCCTGCGTTCAGTAGAAGCAGTCGAGCTCGGCGGACACGACGGTGGCGAGCAGCACGATCTTCCAGACGCGCCCCGAACGCGCCACCGCGGCGTCGAGTTCGCGCCGCAGCGCCCCGGTGGCTTCCTCGCGGGGGATCTCGGTGATCCAGGCCATCTTTCGCTCCTCGTCACCCGTCCACCGGTTCGAAATGTCGCAGCATCTCGTTCCGCAGCGCCATCGCCAGGCCCTTGCGGTCGCGGGACCGCATCGGTGCGCCGCCGAAACGCACCGTGCAGTCGATGCGCTTCAGCGCGAGGAGCCCGGCGCAGTGCCTGGGGAATGTGACATCGCTCCACCAGCAGACCCGGTCGCGGGCCGAGGGCGCCCCGTCCGGCGTGCGGTAGGTCACCGTGAGCCAGTGTATCGGAGCTCGGCGCGCGGCCGCGGTGGCGAGCAGCGACGGCTTGAAGGACAGCATGGAGGAGCCGTCGCTGGTGGTGGCTTCCGGGAAGACCACTACCCCGTCGCCCCGCTCGAGCGCGCGCTCGATGCCGGCCAGCGCGCCGACCACGTCCCGCTTTTTGGAGCGGTCGACGTAGACGGTCCCGCCCACCGTCGATACAAACCCCCAGTACGGCCAGCGCCTCAGTCCGGCCCGCGCGACGAACACCACCGGGAGGAGCGACGACAGGACCAGGATGTCCAGGTAGCTCACGTGGTTGGAGACGACCAGGAAGCCGGGGGGAGGGGGCGTGCCCCGCGTCTCCACCCGCACCCCGATCGCGCGAAGGATCCCCCGCCCCCACAGCCGGGAGTACCACCGCCGGATCCGCGCCCTCGAGGTTGCGCCGGTGCGGGGCCGCAGCAGCGCAGGCAGCCAGGAGACGACCAGCAGCGCGACAAGCAGAGTGGTCCAGGCGCCGATGGCCAGCACCTTGAGGCCAACGCGGAGCCCTTCGGCGATTCCGGGCCGGGCAGGGGGGTCGATTGCGGTCAAGGGCTGGCGCGCTCGCTGTTCGGGACTAAACGTGGGCATGAAACAATCATGCCACCGATTCGTAGGCGGGTGTGCGGGTGGCCGTGCGGCGGTGCGCGAGCGGACCCGGGCGAGCCGAGGGCAGACCGTCAGAATATCCGGCAAACAACACAGGGGGAAGAGCGATGTCCGATCCTTACTACGAGGCCACGCGGAAAACCAGGAAGGGCATGCCGACCTGGGGCAAGGTTCTGTTGGCGTTGGGCGTGCTGTCCGCCGCCGGCTTTGCCGTCCTGGTGCTGGTGGGCCTCAGGGCCGTGGACGGACTGGGCGACAGGCTGGATTCGAAACTCACCGGCTCCCCCGCCGAGGTCTTTGCGGACATGGCGAAGAACGTCCTGGGGGACGATGTGACCATCGTCACCGATGATCTGCCCGAAGGCCAGGTGGCGCTCCGCCTCGGGGAGGAGGGACAGGAGGTTCCGGTCGACCTTTCGGATGTCGGCGATCTTGTCGAAGAGGGCCTCGCCCTGGTTCAGGAAGGCGTCAGCGAGGGCATGCGCTTCGAAGGGAAGGCGGACGAGTCCGGCGTGTCGATTACGGTCCGCGGCCCGGACGGCCGGGCCTTCTTCGAACTGGAGGGCGACGAAGAAGGCGGATTCATGAGGGTTTCCGGGGAGGACCGCGAGATGTTCTTCGGTCTGGGCGACGAAGCCGCCCGGGCGCCGGGCTGGCTTCCCGTATACCGGGGCGCTCGCCTCCACAAGCAGCTTTTCTCCTACGACTCCGGTGACGCGAGGAGCGGGGGCCTGGTCATGGTCGTGGATGGCGACCCCGAAGAGATCCGCGACTGGTACGTGGAGCGGTTGCGCGAAGAGGGTCCCGTCCGTGTGCGGATGTCGTCGCATGCCACCGTCTTCAATCGCTACCGCGCACGGATCGAGGCTGACGACGGGCGTCCCGGAGGCGCCGGGACGGCGATTCTCATCTCGCGGGAAGACGGCAACGCCGAGACGACGATCATGGTCGTCTACAAGGAGATGCTCGAGACGCGCTAGCGGCGCGCGTGGAGCGCTCTCACCGGCGCCCCTCCCGCTCCGCCTCGAACAGCCGGTCCAGCTCCCCGGATTCGTAGCCCGGGGTGAGCCTCGCGACCAGCCAGTAGACCGCGAACGAGAGCGCCATCGCCGGGAAGACCTGGTGGAGCGCCCCGCTCCAGGGCAGGCGGTTCCACACCAGGAGGACCAGCAGGCCGGTGACGAAGGACGCGATCGTGGCTCTGCCGTTGCCCCGGCGCCAGTAGAGCCCCATGAGCAGCGCCGGCCCGAAGCAGGCGCCGTAGATCGCGCCGGAGAGCGCGGTGAGAGCCACGATGCCCTCGGGCGGGTTGAGCGAGATGATCGCGGTGATGAGCGCGAAGAGCGCCACATAGAGCCGTGTGGCGGTGAGGGCGGACCGCTCCGACCCGGTGGGGCGAGCCATCCCCACGATGTCGCGCTGTGCGGTCGAGGCCATCACGAGGAGCACGCTGTCCAGCGACGACATGGCGGCCGCGACCATGGCCAGGAGCAGGAAGGCGCTCACTCCCGCCGAGAAGACCCCCGGTGTGGTGAGGAGCTGCGGTACCACGAGGTCGGTGTCGGCGAGTCCCCCCGGGATGATATTGCGTGCGTAAAGTCCGACAGGGATCAGCAGGCTGTACACGACCACGAACGCGACGGTGGACACCCACACGCCCTTGCGGATCGCCCTGCGGCTCTCCAGCGCGTAGAAGCGCGACAGCTGGCGGGGCTCCACCGCGAACTTCACGGTGCCGGCGAAGACGACGCCCAGCGCCAGCGGCACCGACACGCCCCCGCCCCAGCGCAGCAGCGGCTCGGTGAGGGGATCGTCCGCCAGCAGCGCGGCCGAGTCCAGCCCCCCGGCCGCCGCCACCGCCCCCCGGAAGAGCAGCACCGCCGCGACGACCATCACCAGTCCCTGCACGGCATCCGTCTTCACCACCGAGATGAAGCCGCCCAGGACCGTGTAGAGCATCACGATGAAGAAGACGATGATGATGGCCGCGCGGTACGGGATGTCCAGGAACACCTCCAGGAGATTGCCGATCCCCTTGAAGACCGCGGTCATGTAGAAGAAGGACGCGAAGATCACGATCACCGCCGCCATCACCCGCGCGGCGGGGCTGCCGAAGCGGAAGCCGATCAAGTCGGGGATCGTCAGCGAACCCAGCGACTCGGTGAACGTGCGCAGCCGCGGGGCCACCCCGACCCAGGCGAAGAGCGACAGCGCCACGACGAAGGGCACGAGCAGGAACCAGGTCACGCCCCAGTCGTAGGCCTGTCCGGAGAAGCCGACGAAGGAGTTGGTGCTGGAATAGGTGGCGAAGAAGGAAAGACCGATCGCGACCGGTCCCATGGCGCGTCCCCCGACGAAGTAGTCGGCGACCCCCTTCGTCTCCCGGTTGCCCGACCACGCGTGGTACGCGAGGAGCACGGTGTACAGGAGCAGGAGGAGGTGGACGATCCAGTAGGTGCGCAGGTTTTCGAGGATGGCTTGTATCAATGGGGGTCTCCCGGGTTCACCAACATGCGGCGCACGGCCGCCTTCTGCACCTTTCCCATGGCGTTGCGGGGCAGGGCGGTGACGGCAGTGAATTCGTGCGGGATCTTGTAGGGCGCCAGCCGCTCCTTCCCCCATGCGCGCAGTTCCGCGCCGTCCGGTGCAGCCGCGTCGTCCACCGCCCCGCCGGCCCCCGCCGGAACCCAGGCCGCGCGCAGCTGCTCGCCCCATTCGGGGTGCGGCACGCCCACCACCGCGACGTCGCGGACCGCGGGGTGGGCGCGGTACAGCTCCTCCACCTCCAGCGCCGAGACCTTGTACCCCCCGGTCTTGACGATGTCGATGTCGCGCCGCCCCAGGATGCGGTAGTAGCCGCCCTCGCCGACGCACCCCTCGTCGCCGGTGCGGAACCAGCCGTCCCGGAAGGCCGCCGCGGTTTCGGCGGGGCGCCGCCAGTACTCCCGGAAGACCTGGGGGCCGCGCGCCTCGATCTCGCCGTCGACGATGCGGAGCTCGACGCCGGGGAGGGGGAGGCCGACGTGTCCGGGGCGGCGCTCGCCGCGTAGCGGATTGGAGAGCGCCATGCCGATCTCGGTCATGCCGTAGCGTTCGAGGAGGGTGTGGCCCGTGATCTCGCGCCACCGCTCGAGCGTCGGGGCCGGGAGCGCGGCCGAGCCGGAGACCATGAGGCGCAGGCCGCCGACTCCCCGCGACCAGCGTTCCCGCGCCGCCGGGGCCGCCTCCTCCCAGGCGCGGATCAGCCGCGTGTAGACGGTGGGGACCGACATGAAGAGCGTGATCTCGCCGGACGCGAGGCGGTCCCAGGTGGAGGCCGGCGCGCCGGAGCCGAACTCGACGGCCGCGCCGGACCAGAGCGCGCATGCCAGGGCGTTGACGACGCCGTGTATGTGGTGGAGGGGAAGCGTGTGGAGGATGCGGTCGCGCTCCGTCCACGCCCAGGCTTCCGTGAGCGCGGTGATCTGGGCGGTGAGGTTCGCGTGGGTGGTGAGGACTCCCTTGGGCCGTCCGGTGGTGCCGCTCGTATGGATGAGCAGCGCCGGGTGGTGGGGGAGGGTGGGGTGGGGCGTGGGGGCGTCCCGGGCGGGGGTGGCAGCCGGGTGCGTGGGGTGGTGGGCGTCCAGGGTGAGGAGGGTGGCGGAGCGCGCGGAGGGGGAGGCCGCGAGGGGGTGGGTGGCGGGGTGGGCGGGGTCCGCGACCAGGGTGCCGGGCCGGGCGTCGTCCAGGATGTATTCCAATTCGCGCAGCGGATGCGAAATCGCGAGCGGCACCGCGATGCCGCCAGCCAGCCAGATACCGAGCTGCACGGCCACATGGTCCCGCCCCGGGGGGATCAGGTAAGCGACGCGGTCCCTGGGCGATATGGCCGCTCGCGTACAGGCGCCGGCAGTCTCCGTGGGTGCCGCACAGCCCGTCAGCAGGGAGTCCCGCCAGGCCATCGCCTCGCCCAGCAGGTCGGCGTAGCTCCAGCTGCCGGATGAGTCCGAGAGCGCGATCCGTCCGGGAAAAGGCGGCCGTGCGATTCGGGACGGGAGAGTGTCGGGTCGGTTTTCGATCTCTTGGGCATCCGTTGGAGGGTCGGGCCGGAAAGTGCAGCGTCGCCGCCGCGCTCGACAAGGTGGAGTTGGCGCGTGGCCCGGAGCGGGGCATCTTTTGGGTACTGTTGCCGCAAGCTCTGGAGTCGTCATTGACCGAGTGTTCGCAAGGGGGATCTCAGTGCCAAATAGTGTTCGCAAGGGGGATCTCAGTGTTCGCAAGGGGGATCTCAGTGTTCGCAAGGGGGATCTCAGTGTTCGCAAGGGGGATCTCCGGCGTATGCCGGCCCGGATGCTCGGTGCCGCGATCCTGAGGGGGAGTGGGTATCGGGAGCTGGGCGGCGCCCGGAGCGCGACCGGCCAGGCCGCCGCGGTCGTCGTGCTGGTCTCCGCAATCGCAACGTTTCTGGACTACGGACTCGGATGGTTGCCGATGCTGTCGACGGGAGCGGCGAACCTGTTGCAGTGGCCCGTCTGGGCGGGGGTCGCGTACCTGGTCGGTGGGGGGGGACGCGGGGACTGGGTTCGGTTGTTGCGTGTTCTCGGTTTCGCCAGGACGCCCGGGCTCCTTGTCGCTCTCGTTCCCGTGATCGGGGGGATCCAGTTCGCGGCGCACGCCTGGGTGCTGATCGCCGGTGCGTTCGGGATTCGCCAGGCGCTCGGGATCGGTATCGTTCGGGCCATCGCGGCGGCACTTCTGGGTATGGTCCCCTACTGGCTCGTCGCCGCGGTATACCTCCTGTGAAGGACATGGCGAACGAAATGCGACCGGGTTTCGGGTGGAAGTCCGCGTTGGGAGCGCTGCCGTTGCTGGCAGCCGCCGTCTTCGCCGTTGCGGCTTCCGCCGGGGCCGGGCAGCAGGTCCCCGACGGCGCAGTGCTGACCAGGGCGCTGGGGTGCGGTGCCTGCCATGCGGGGGTGCCCGGGGGCGACGCGATCCGGGAGTTGGCTCCCCCCTTTGGGGAGGGGGCGGCCCCGCTCGCGCCCGCCTACATCTTCCACTACCTGGCCGATCCCCAAACGGTGCGGCCCGAGATCGCACCGGCAAGGATGCCGCGCTACGACCTGGGCGAGCGCGAGCGCGTCGCGCTCGCCCTCTTCGTGACCGATGAACGGGAACTGCGCGGCGTGGACGACGCCTTCCGCGCGGCGATGGCCCGCCACCCGGACGCAGACCGCGCGGAAGGCGCCGTCCTCTTCGAGACGCTGAATTGCGGCGGCTGCCATCTCCACCCGGACATCCCGCCCCGCGTCACCGCGCCCGACCTGGGCGCCACGGGGTTGCGCGTCGGGGAGGACTGGCTCGAGGCCTACCTGGCCAGCCCGGTCACCATCCGCCCGGCCGGCCCCTCACCCGGACGGGGAGGCCGCATGCCCGACTTCCGCCTCAGCCCGGCGGAGATCACCGCGATCAGCGGCTTCCTCCTCACCCTGGAGACCCCGTCGCCCGGCGACCCCCCGGCACGCACGCCCGATCAGCCCCCGGCGCACATCCCTCCCTGGGAGCCCCTCGCGCTGTCCCCCTTCTCGATGCAGAAGGCGGAGACGCTCCTCGAGGACCGGTGGAGCTGCCTCGGCTGCCACCAGCTCGGCGAGGACGGCGGGCGGATCGGTCCGCGCCTCGACGGGATCGCGCAGCGGCTGCGCCCCGAGTACGTCCGCCATCTCATCGAGGATCCCGCGCATCTGGCTCCCGGCACGATCATGCCCGGGTCGCTGGAGCAGCCCGACCGGATGGACCTCATCGCGTCCTATCTGCTGCTGCGCGACGCCCCCTGGACCGGGAGCGAGCGGCTTGCGGGCATGCCGGCCCTGCCCGGCCCCGGCGATCCCGCCGCCAGCCCCGCCTCCGCCTCCGACGCCTCCGCCTCCGGCGCCGCCCTCTACGAAGCGCAGTGCGCTGCCTGTCACGGCGTCCGCGGCGAGGGGGACGGCTTCAACGCCGCCTTCATGCCCGTCGCGCCCACGGTGCACGCCGATTCGGCGGCGATGTCGCTGCGCACCGACGACACCCTCTACGACGGCATCCACGCCGGCGGCTGGATCCTCGGCAAGAGCCACCGCATGCCCGCCTTCGGCGCCTCGCTCGACGACGCCCGGAAGCGGGCCTGGTCGCCCACATCCGCACACTGTGCCGCTGCCAGGGCCCCTACTGGTCCCGCGACGGACGCCGGGGCCGATGATGCGCGCCGCGGCAGGGGCGACGGTCCTTCTCATCCTCGCCGCCTGTGGCGATGGCGCGGGCTCGTCCGCTGATCAAGGGGCGGAATCGTCCGCTTCGGCGCCGATCAGCGCGGACGATTTCGTCGGCTCGGCGGCGTGCGCCGGCTGTCACGACGCCCAGTACGGGCGGTGGGCCGCGTCCACCCACGGGCGGGCGGGGGGCGAACCCGGTCCCGAGACGTTGATTGCACCCTTCGACGGCACCCCCATCGTCTTCCGCGACGGGACGGTGCTGCCGCGGGTCGATTCCGCCGGGCGGCACCTCTTCGTGGTTCGCCAGGAGGGGCGTCCGGAGCGGGAGATCACCGTGGACGGGGTGATCGGCGGCGGTCACATGCTGGGTGGCGGCACCCAGGGATTCGTGACCCGCCTGGCCGACGGGACCGTCCGCTTCCTTCCCTTCGACTACTCGCGGCATCTGGATGCGTGGTTCTGCAACACGGCAAGCCGAGCGGAGCGGGGCTGGGAGCCGGTCACGCCCGATCTGGCGCTCGGGGACTGCGGGGACTGGCCGCCGGTGCGGATCCTGGGGACGATGTCGCGCTTCGCGAACTGCCAGTCCTGCCACGGCAGCCAGATCACCGCCACCTTCGAGCCCGGCGCGGGCGTGACGACCAACTGGACCTCGCTGGACATCAACTGCGAGTCCTGCCACGGTCCGGCCCGGCGCCACGTGGAGCTGATGGCCGCCGCCGGAGCGGGAGGCGGTTCCTCGCCGGCCGGGGCCTCGCTGGCGGGGGACATCCCGGTCGCCGCCACCCCCGCCGACATCGGCCTCGACAGCCGCGTACTCGACGGCGTGGACAAATCCCTCGAGGTGTGCTTCCGCTGTCATTCGCTCGGCGACGTGGTCCGGGAGGACTACCTCTCGGGCGCCCCGCTGGCCGACTACTACGCGCTTCTGCTGCCCGCCCTGGGCGACGAGCCCCACCTCGCGGACGGGCGCGTCCGGACCTTCGCCTACCAGGGGTCGCACCTGTCCTCCTCCTGCTACGTGGACGGCAGCATGACCTGCGTGAGCTGTCACGAGCCCCACGGGCTGGGCTACTGGGACGTGAACCGCGCGCCGCTGGCCAGCGAGACCGACGACCGCCAGTGCACGGCGTGCCACGCATCCAAGGCCGCGGACCCGGAGTCCCACACCTTCCACCCCGCCGGATCGCCGGGAGCCCGGTGCGTGTCGTGTCACATGCCCTACCTGCAGCACCCCGTCGTCGGCGACGCGGTGCCCTTCGCGCGCTCCGACCACACGATCCCGATTCCGCGGCCGCAGCTCGATGGCCGCCTCGGCCTCGTGAGCGCCTGCCGCGGGTGTCACACCGACCAGAGCGAGCTGCGGCTGCAGGCATGGGTGGACGAGCGGTGGGGCGAGACCCGGCCGCAGGATCCGGTGACGGCGGGGCTGCTGAACGTGACCGATGGAATGGGGAGCGACCTGGCCGCGCGGCTGCTACTCCGCCCGGGGGAGGGGGGCGACATGGACCAGGCCCGGGGGCTGGCGCGCTACCTGATGGGGTGGGTTCGGCTCGGCGAGGGGCTGGGCCGGGATGGCGCGGAACGGATCGCCAGCCTCGCCGAATCCGAGGACCCCGACCTGCGGGCGATGGCGCTGGTGGCCCGGCACGTCGCTGCCCCGGCGCCGGGGATGGCCGCTGCCGACGGCGCCCCCGACGCCGACGCCATGGCCGCCGCCGCCCGGCGCGAGCCCCCCCCGGTACGCCGCCGCTGGGTCATGCTTCTGGGCTTCCTCGCCGACGAGGCGCGCGCGCGCCAGGACTGGGAGACTGCCACGGAACTGTTGAACCGCGCGCTGTCCGTGGCGCCGGAGGATCCCGGCGCGCTTCTCACGCTGGGGCTGGTGCGCAGCGGCGCGGGCGATCCCGATGGCGCGATCGACGCTCTTACGCGCAGCCTCGCCGCCGACCCGGACCAGCCCGTCGCGCGGGTGAACCTGGGGATCGTGCGGGCCGCCGTCGGCGACGAGGAAGGCGCGGTGCGCGAGTACGAGGCCGCGATCGCGCTGAACCCGTACGAGGCCATGGCCTACGTGAATCTGGGCAACATCTACCTGCGAGGCGGCAGCACCGCCCAGGCGATCAGCGTCTACGAGCGGGCGGTGGCCGTTGGCCCCGAGATCGGCGCCGCCCACCGCAACCTCGCCGTGGCGCTTGGGCGGGCCGGCCGCTTCGACGAGGCCATTCCCCACGCCCGCCGCGCCGTCGAGTTCGCTCCTGACGACCAGTCGGCCCGGGACGTCCTGCGGCAGTTGGAGGCGCAGGCCGGGGGCGGGAGATCACCGCAGGGAGGGCTGCGCCCATGAGCGAAATGAAGCGTGTGCTGCGCGTGCGCGACGGGCTGGCGATCACCGTGGGAATCGTGATCGGGGCGGGGATCCTGCGCACGCCGGGTCTGATCGCCGAGTATCTCGGGAACGGGTGGCTGATCCTGGCCGTGTGGGTGGTGGGCGGGGTGGTGGCCGCGCTGAGCACGCTGGTGCTCGCGGAGATGGCGGCCGCGCTGCCCCATGCCGGCGGCAAGTACGTGTACGCGCGCGAAGCCTACGGGCCCGTCGCGGGGTTCGTGGCCGGGTGGTCGGAGCTGCTGGTCAGCCGCGCGTTTTCCGGCGCGATCAAGGCGGTGGCCATCGCCGAGTACCTGATCATCCTGATCGGGAGCGGATCGGTGCGGCTTCTCGCCGTGGGGGTCGTGGTCGGGTACGTGATCATCCACATGGGTGGCCTCAAGGTGGGCACGACCTTCCAGAACATCACGACCGCGATCAAGGTGGTCGTGCTGGTGGCGATCGCCGCCGCCGGGATCGCCGCGGGGGACGGGAGCGGGCTGATCGCGCCCATCACGGTGGAGCGCGCGTCGCTGCTCGGCTTCGCGCTGGCGTACCAGTCGGTCGCCTTCGCCTACTACGGCTGGGAGGACGCGGCCAAGATGGCCGAGGAGATTCGCGACCCGGGACGGTCGCTTCCCAGGATCCTCATCGGGGGCGCGATCACGGTTGCGGTCCTCTACCTGATGGTCAACACGGCCTATCTCGCGGCGCTCACCCCGGACGAGATGGCGGGCTCCGAGCTCGTCGCGCGGGACGCCGTGCAGGGCGTCTTTGGTGACACCGCCGCGACCTTCGTGGTCGTCGCCAGCCTGCTGATCCTGATCAGCTCGGGGAACGTGAACTTCCTGGGGATGCCGCGGGTGGCCTTTGCGCTGGCCCGCTCGGGTCTCGCGCCGAAGGTCTTCCAGTACATTTCGCCCAAGGGCACGCCGGTTGCGGGCCTGTTCCTGATCGGCGTGGTGATCCTGGCCCTGGCCTCGACCGGCGCGCTCGAGTTTCTCATCCAGTTCATGATGCTGGTCGCGATCTCGGTGGACCTGATGGTGCTGTCGGCGTTCTTCCGTCTGCGCCGCACCCGCCCCGAACTGGAGCGGCCGCTGCGGGTGCCGGGCGGGGTGTGGACCGCCGGGGTGACGATGGTCCTGTACGTGGTTATCCTGGGAGTCATCGTGGGGACCCAGCCGTGGCTGGCGGTGGGGGCGGCGGTGATCCTGGGTGGGCTGGGGGTGGCGGGGGTGGTGACGGCGAGGTATTCGAGGGCTTAGAGGCGAGGGTTACGATGGTTCCAATCATGTTTCTCGTGCTGGTGTTTTTTGGCGGCTTCGCGGTTGCGGGCTCGATCATGTGGCTGCTCGCCCAGAAGTCACTGGGAGGCCGGGACTGGGAGAAGCGGTTCAGCCGGCTCGAAGCCGAGGTTAAGCGGCTGGCGGGCGGGCAGATGCCGCAGGATCTCGAAGACGAAGTGCGGCACCTCGACGAGAAGGTGGAGTTCCTCGAGAATCTGTTGGCCGAGCGTCCCGGGGCTGGGGTGCTTCCGCCGGGCGACCGGGATGCGTCCGGCGCAGACTAATGGAGTGTTGTCCGGGCGCACGATCTGCCATGGCTGCGTCGCTGACACCGGCCCAGGTGGAGGCAGCGGAAGTTCCCTCACACGCAGTCGGTACTGCCGCAGCTGTCGCCGCACCGAGCCCGTTCAATGCCGAAGCTGGTGTGGCCGACGAGGAAGTCAACCGCCGTCCTACAGCTCGGAAAGCTGGGCCACGTAAGTCGGCGCTGACCGAAGGTCTGCCTTTACGGTGTATCGACTTCACCCGTACAGCGTTGGGTGCGACCCCCGTCATCTTGCTTGGGTTGTCGCCTTGGACACAGCTCGCTGCGCAAGACCGCGGTTTTGTCGCTTGCGACCTCGACCGTCTCCCGCTCAGACTTGAGGTGCTCGCACACAATCCGGAGGTGTACCCAACCCTTGTGACGCCTCCGTCGCGGGTACCAGGCGGGTGGCTGGTTTATGAGGGGTATGAGCGACAGCTGATCGAGCTGGACGACGATCTCAACGAGATTGCGCGCTGGGGCCGCTCAGGCCCAGGCCCGATGGAGTATTCGCAGCCCGTTGCCGTCTGGGGAAGCGAAGACCAGGTCGTTGTCGTGGACCGGGATCCTCCATCTGTCATGGTGTTCGGCACGGATCCGAATGAACGAGTTCTCGTGGTGTCGATGCCAATAGGCGACGCGGCTTTCCTACCCGCGGAAGATCGGCAAGTGCTGGCGATCATGGGTGTGGGCCTGTACGAGACCTCGCTGTTCAGTCCTGGCGAGATGCAACTGGAATGGACATACGCTGACCTGGGCATTGAGGCTCCGCCAGGAGCTTTCGTCCCGTATGGGGGCTCTCCGGTGCTACTGCATGCGAGCCCATCCCGGGATTTGTACGCCGGCTCACAGTGGGGTTCCAGGATATGGCATCTGGAGCCGCCTGGGCCGCGGCTGGTCCTGGAAAGATGCATCCCCGAACGCTTGCGCAACCAACACGTCACACCCGTCCGCCCCGGCTACGCACGCACCACCCTCCAGAACTTCCAGGTACTGCGCGATGGTCGTATTCTGACCCACGGGGCACTCCCGGTAGGGACGGCCGATACCGAGGAACGCTCTGTAGAGCTGTACGGCGCGGACGGTACACTCCACGGGGCCTGGTCGATACCGTTCATCTCCGCCGCATTCGATCCGACGAATGCCAGCCGGCTGCTTGTCTGGTCAGAGGAGGTTGGGCTGCAGCTCGTGAAAGTCTCGGGTCCGGAGTATCCGTCTGGTTAGCCTGGTATGGACACCCTCGAAAGGAACGGCAAAGGAATGAGCCACTCGACCACCTCGGGATCTCTACCGACCACAATCCTGGCTTTGTCCCTTCTCGCGATCGGGTGCGCGGACACGGCCGAGATCGCCGGGACCGGGCTCCACGCGGTCATTGAGGACAGCGCCGGCATCACCATCGTCGAGAACGCCCGCCCCGCGCCCGATTCCCGGCTTCCGTGGGAGTTCGGCGCACAACCGTCCCTTTCGATCGGTTCCGTCGAAAGCGGCGGGGCGGACGAATTGTTCCAGGTTTCGGATGCCACCCGGCTCGGGGACGGCCGGATCGTGATCGCCAACTCCGGTAGCGCCGAACTCAGGGTTTTCAACGCGGACGGTTCTCACGAGAGAACCTGGGGAAGCCGGGGCGAGGGGCCCGGTGAATTCAGCGCCCGCGGTCCGGCCACCGTCGCACCCTGGCCCGGCGACTCGATTGCCGCTTCCGATGCCGTTGTCAGACCCCGGATGTCGATTTTCGACATGAACGGCAACCACGGTCGCGACGTGGCCCTTGACGCCACCCGGGGCAACATCCTCGACTTGCTGCCAAACGGCAGGATTGTCTCGCAGGGCAGTCTGGTATTCAACCGGGAGGCCGTTTTTGAGACCAGGGACCTCGTTCGCCTGGAAACGGAATGGTCGGTTCTGGACGTGGACGGAACGCTGTACGCCTCACTTGGGAGGCTTCCCCGCGGCGAGGCGTACTTCAGCCAATTGTGGGGAGGAGACATGCAGCACCCGTTCGAGCGCAGCACCGTGGGAGCCGTGTGGGGGAACCTCGTGGCGGTCGGGGTACCGGACAGCTACGAGATCAAGGCCTTCGCCGCGGATGGGTCGCTGGTCAGGATCGTCCGCCGCGACTGGGACCCGCGAACCCCCACCCAGGCCGAGTACGACGAGCGGGCGCCCTGGGGCGTGCCCCCGGTGGACGCCTACCCCGCCTTCGACGAGATTCTCTCGGACCGGGCCGGGTATCTCTGGGTCCGCGAGTACCGGATGTCCGGCGAGGGCGCCATGGTATGGACCGTGTTCGATCCGGAGGGGCGGGTTCAGGGGCTGGTCGAGACTCCGGGAGGGCTGAACGTATTCGAAATCGGCGCCGACTACGTTTTGGGGTTGGCGGAAGATGAACTGGGGGTGGAATACGTGCAGTTGTGGGCGTTGTCGCGGGAGGCGGAGTGAGGCTTCAAGGCAGTCACCTGCGGATGCCTGGCACGGGAACGGGTGTTATCACGTGACGTAATAGTGTTATCACCGTCCAAGCCCGCCGGCCCGGGCGCCGACTCCCTGACCACCTCCATCCCCCCAGAGGCACGCCATGGCCCAGCCCCAGTCGATGCGTTCGCCAGGGCCGTCTCCCCGCCCGACGTCGAGCACCGAGCGGTCCCTTCCCCGCGTGATGGGCACGACCTCCGCATCGCAGGAGAGGCGCGAAGACGTTTCAGCTGAAACGCGCGAGCCGTCTTCCGTGACCAGGCAGGGCGTTGCCGTGACCAGGGAGGGCGCTGCCATGACCGTGGGGGACGGTAAATGTTCGGGTATGAGTTGCGACTGGACTGAGGAGCTGAAGGGGCGGATGTAATCGTCGGCCGATTGCGGCGGGGTTTTACCAGGAGCTAGAACTCCCACACCCCCAGCAGTTGAACCACGCTCTCCGTGACCTCCGTCCCCAGCTTGTTGCTCCAGTACTGGTACTCGATGCCGACGTGCACGTTGCCGTGACCGATGTTCCACCTGAGCTGCGGCTGCGCCAGGATTGAAGAGGGGACATCGTTGCCCACCTCGTCGGAGGTGGCGGTCGAGTATTCCGCGTGGCCCGCGATCGAAAAGGACTGACCGCCGATGTCGAACGGCAGCAGCCCATTCACGTCAAATACGAACCGGCTGTCGAGTTCCGGGGGACTTCCGCCGGCCTGGCCCTTGCCCCCGTCGATTCCGAGCATCAGCTCGGTGTTCAGGAAGATGAACCCCCGCAGATCCCACGATACGCGGGCCGCCGGCAGCCACTGCAGATGGTTGGCGTCGGTGCCGATCGCGACTCCCGCGATGAGTCCGAAGTCGGCGATGGGGCCGAAACCGAGGTCCTGCCCCGTCAGCTTCCCCAGGCTGAAGTTCGAGTACCACTCCCCGTAGGCGTCCTTGTCGTTGAAGCCGTCGCTGCCTCCGTCGTCGAGGAAGTCCACGAAGAAGAAGTTGTCGCCGTACTTCCAGAGCGAGGCGTGCTGCAGGGTCAGGACGACCGTGCCGTGCGACGCTTCGCTGAACGGGTTGGCGAGGCTGCCGTACTGGAAATGGACCTCGGTCTGGGCGATCGCGGGGGAGGACGCCGCCGTCAGGAAAACGGTCGTCAGGCCGACAGCCAGGCACAGGCTGGTCGCCGAGCGCGCCGCCCTGCACAGGCCCGCCGCCGGGAGGAACGCGGATCTCCGTGGTTTCATTGGGGGCCTCCGGTTCAACGGGCGCTTCCCTGCCCGTCACCCCCGGGCACCCTGATGCGATCGACGAGTTCACGCACGCTGGCCGGGGGCGCCGGAGTGAACTTCGACACGACCAGCGCGACGGTGAAGTTGAGCAGCATCCCCAGCGTGCCGATCCCCTCGGGCGAAATCCCGAACCACCAGTTCTCGGGCGAATCCGCCGCGGGGTTCACGAAGCGGAAGTAGATGATGTACGCCGCTGTAAAGGTGATCCCCGACAGCATCCCGGCGATCGCCCCTTCGCGGTTCATCGTGCGCGTGAACGTCCCGAGGATGATCACGGGGAAGAACGACGAGGCCGCCAATCCGAAGGCGAAGGCCACCACCTGGGCCACGAACCCCGGGTCGCTGATCCCGAGCAGACCCGCGGCAACCACGGCGAGGGCCGCGCTGATCCGGGCGGCCACCAGTTCGCCCTTTTCCGAGATGTCGGGCTTGAAGGCCCGTTTCAGCAGGTCATGGCTGATTGCCGACGACACCACCAGCAGCAGTCCGGCGGCCGTCGAAAGCGCTGCGGCCAGTCCCCCCGCCGCCACCAGCCCCACCACCCAGTTCGGCAGGCGCGAGATCTCCGGGTTGGCGAGCACCATGATGTCGGGGTTGACGGTGAGTTCGTTGCGCTCGGGGTCGCCCACGTACAGGATGTTGCCGTCCTGGTCGTGATCTTCGAAGGTGATCAGCCCCGTGTCTTCCCATTTGTTGAACCACTCGGGCATGGCGTCGTAGGGCTGCCCGGCGACCGTGTCCAGCAGGTTGGCACGCGCGAAGACCGCGATGGCCGGGGCGGTCGTGTACAGGATCGCGATGAAGAGCAGCGCCCAGCCCACCGAGATGCGTGCGTCCCGCACCTTGGGCACGGTGTAGAAGCGGATGATGACGTGGGGGAGGCCGGCCGTCCCCACCATGAGCGCCGCGGTGATGAAGAACACGTCGATCATCGACTTGGTGCCGTCCGTGTACGCCGCAAAGCCGAGTTCCTCGTGGAGCCCGTCGAGCTTGTCCAGCAGGAAGACGCCGGTCTCGGGGTCCGCGCCTCCGAAGCCGAACTGCGGGATGGGCGTCCCTGACAGCATGACCGCCAGGAAGATCGCGGGGACCATGTAGGCGAAGATCAGAACGCAGTACTGGGCGACCTGCGTGTAGGTGATCCCCTTCATCCCCCCCAGCACGGCGTAGAAAAAGACGACCGCCATCCCGATGATCACCCCCACGGTGACGTCCACCTCGAGGAAGCGGCTGAAGACGATGCCCACGCCCCGCATCTGGCCGCTCACATAGGTGAACGAGACGAAGATCGCGCACGCCACCGCCACGATCCGCGCCACCTGCGAGTAGTACCGCTGCCCCACGAACTCCGGCACCGTGTACGCCCCGAACTTGCGCAGATAGGGCGCCAGGAGCAGCGCGAGCAGAACGTAGCCGCCGGTCCATCCCATCAGGTACACCGACCCGTCGTACCCCATGAACGAGATCAGCCCCGCCATCGAAATGAACGACGCCGCCGACATCCAGTCCGCTGCCGTGGCCATCCCGTTGGCGAGGGGCGACACGCCGGTGCCGGCCACGTAGAACTCCCTGGTGGAGCTTGCCCGCGACCAGATCGCGACCCCGATGTAGAGCGCGAACGAGAGCCCCACCAGCACGAAGGTCCAGAGGCGCACGTCCATGGGTCAGCGGCGCCTGGGCACTGCCGGGCGCCCCCTCATTCCTCGGCCACTCCGTACTCCCTGTCCAGCCGGTTCATCAGGCGCGCGTACACGAAGATCAGCACCACGAACACGTATATCGACCCCTGCTGAGCGAACCAGAAGCCCAGCTTGAAGCCGGTGCCGGGGATGCGAATCGCGTTGAGGGCGTCAGCGAAGAGGATCCCGCACCCGAAGGACACGACGAACCAGATCGCGAGCAGGATCGAGAGGTAGCGGAGGTTGCGGGCCCAATAGGCGTTGGGGTCGGGCATGGGGGAGGGGTTGGGGACGAAAAGGGTGGAATCGGTGCCGCCCCAACTTGGGCCGGTGCCGTGCCGTTCGCCAGTCCTGCGTGGTCGGTGTGGGTTCGTCATGCCCTGCTATATTGCCACATTGGATTCCTATTCACAGCGGAGCGGACATGAACCAGGAGTCCCGGAACGTCACCGTGGGTCACCCCTGGCGGCCCATCGAAGATCTGCCGGACGATTGGCGACGACTGGCCGACTCCGATCTCCACCAGCTGGCCGACAACTGGCGTGAGCGCCGGGAAGATCTCGGCGCACAGGGAGTCATCGCCGATTTCAACGAACGCCTGAAGCGCGAGTGGGCCATCGAGACGGGCCTGATCGAACGCGTCTACACCCTGACGCGGGGAATCACGGAGATCCTGATCGAGCGCGGTCTGCGCGAGGAATTCATCCCCTCTTCAGCCACCGACCGGGATCCGGCCCTCGTCTTCGACATGATTCGGGACCATGCCGCCGCGGTGGACGGGCTGTTCGATTTTGTGAAGCAGGAGCGTCAGCTCTCGACGAGCTACATCAAGGAACTCCACTCGGCGCTTCTGGCCCACCAGGTGACCGCAAGCGCACGGGACATCTTCGGGCGGCGCGTGGAGATGCCGTTGGCGACGTTGGTGATGATTCGGGCGGGGTGGTTCCCGCTGGTGGTGACGGATGCCGGGCGGGCGGACTACATCGACGCGCTGGAGGCAGCGGATGCCGGGGATCTTCGACCGTTGGTGCGCTTGTTTTCCGACATTCAGAGACGAGCGTTCGAGGGCGCGATGAGTGCCGTGCGCGATGCCCCTACATCAGCCCGCCGATCACCCCGTCCTCGTCGATCGTCATCGCCAGCGCCGCCGGCTTCGCCGCCAGGCCCGGCATCGTCATGATCGACCCGGTCTTGACGACCACGAACCCCGCGCCCGCAGACGGCGTGACCTCCCGCACCGCGATCCTGAAGCCGCGCGGGCGCCCCAGCAGCGTCGGATCGTCCGAGAACGAGTACTGCGTCTTGGCGATGCACACCGGCGCGCCCGCCAGCCCGAAGGACTCGAGCCGCTCCAGTTCGGCGGTGACGCCGCGCTGGAAGTCCACGCCGTCCGCGCCGTAGATCTGCGTCGCCACGGTCTCGATCTTCTCCTTGAGGGAGATGTGGTCGGGATAGAGTGGCCGGAAGGCGGCCTCGCCGCTGTTTGCGATCTCCCAGACCGCGTCGGCGAGATCCAGGCAGCCCGCCCCCCCGCCCCCGTGCGGGTCCGCCTCGACGGCACGAAAACCGCGCGCCGCGCAGCCGTCGAGCACGGTGGCGACCTCCGCGGCGGTGTCGTTCGCGAATCGGTTCAGCGCCACCACCGCGGGGACGCCGAACCGGGCCACGTTCTCGACATGCCCGTAGAGGTTCTCCATGCCGCGCCCGAGCGCCTCCAGATCCTCGGTCGCGAGCGAATCCTTCGACGCGCCGCCGTTCATCTTGAGCGCGCGGATCGTCGCGACGATCGCCACCGCGTCGGGGCTCAGCCCGCCCAGCCGGCACTTGATGTCGAAGAACTTCTCGGCCCCCAGATCGGCGCCGAACCCCGCCTCGGTCACCACGATGTCGCCCAGCTTGAGCCCCGCCCGGGTCGCGATCAGCGAATTGCAGCCGTGCGCGATGTTGGCGAAGGGGCCGCCGTGGATGAAGGCGGGGGTCCCGCCCAGCGTTTGCACCAGGTTCGGGTCGAGCGCGTCACGCATCAGGATCGTCATCGCCTTCTCGGCGCCGATGTCGCGGCAGCGCACCGGCTCGCGGCTGCGCGTGTACCCGATGACGATGTTGCCGAGCCGTTGCTCCAGGTCCGCCAGGTCGCGCGCCAGGCAGAAGATCGCCATTACCTCGGATGCGGCGGTGATCATGAACCCCTCTTCCCGCGGGATCCCCCGAAGGGCCCGCCCAACCCCACGATTACGTTGCGGAGCGCCCGGTCGTTCATGTCCACGGCCCGTCCCCACGTGATCCGCCGGTGGTCCAGCCCGGTCGAGTTCGGCCGGAAGAGATGGTTGTCGAGCATCGCGGACAGCAGCGCGTGCGCCGACGTGATCGCGTGGAAGTCGCCTGTGAAGTGGAGGTTGATGTCCTCCATCGGCACGACCTGCGAGTGGCCCCCGCCGGCCGCCCCGCCCTTGATCCCGAAGACGGGACCCAGCGACGCCTCCCGGATGCACAGCACCGGATTGCGCTCGCGAAGATTGAGCGCGTCGGCGAGCCCGACCGAAGTGGTCGACTTGCCCTCCCCGGCGGCGGTGGGACTGCACCCGGTGACCAGCACGAGCCTGGCTGCCCGGTGCGGACGGGCCTTCACCACATCCAGCGGGACCTTCGCCTTGTAGTGGCCGTACTGCAGAATCTCGTCCTCGCCGAGGCCGACCCTGGCGGCGATGTCGGCGATCGGCTTCATCTCGTGGGCTTGCGCGATTTCGATGTCGGAGAGCATGGGTGTCCTGTGGGGGGAAGCGGGGTGGCAGGCAAAACGGCGCCCGAAGTCTGGCGCGAAACCGGCCCGCGGGGCAAGACGGGCCCGCGGCAAAGGGGGATCACCATGTGGGGCGCAATCATCGGCGACATCGTCGGTTCGGTCTACGAATGGGACCGGATCAAGAAGAAGGACTTCGAGTTCTTCAGCCCGAGGGGGCACTTCACGGACGACTCCGTCTGCACCGCGGCGGTGGCGGACGTGCTGCTGCACGACCTGCCTGAAGCCACGACGCTGCAGACGTGGTGCCGCCGCTACCCCGGCGTGTCCTACGGCGGATGGTTCAGGGAGTGGATCCGGCAGGAGTCCCCCGAGCCGTACAACAGCTACGGCAACGGGGCGGCCATGCGGGTCTCGCCCGCCGCGTTCCTCAACCGGGGCGACCTCGCCGCTGCCCTCGCCGCCTCCGACCGGGTGACCGCGATCACCCACGATCACCCCAAAGGGATGAAGGGCGCGCGGGCCACCGTTCACGCGATCTGGCTGGCGTGCAACGGCGCCGATCCCGCCACCATCCGCACGACCGTCACCACCGAATACGCCTACGACCTCTCCCGCACCGTCGACGAGATCCGGCCCGGCTACGCCTTCAACGAGACCTGCCAGGAGACCGTCCCCGAGTCGATCACCTGCGCGCTGGAGTCGGCCTCCTTCGAGGACGCGATCCGCAACGCGGTCTCGCTCGGCGGCGATTCCGACACGGTGGCCGCCATCGCGGGGCCCATCGCGGAGGCGCTGCACGGGATACCGGGCGACATCAAGGCGCATGCCCGGGAGCGGTACCTGGGCGACGCGCCGGATATCGCAGGCGTGATGGGGGAGATGTACGGGGGGTGAGGGGGGCGGTCCGCGCTCGCCATTCTCCGTCGCTGAAGTGTAATGTAAAGTTTACAAAATGTGATCTTGACATGACGTCCGTTCCCTCAGCCGCTCGAATGCCGCGGGGGTTTTGTCCACGGGCTGCCAGCCCCCCGACCTCCCCGACGCCCTACAACCGGCCCGACCCCACCCCCGACCCCACCCCCACCGCCCCCACCGCCGGCGCCTGCCCCACCGCCTTCAGCGCCACCGGACACGCCTTCAGCGCCGCTGTTTGCGTGACCGGGTCGTACCCACCCCCCGTCAACACGTTCACCGGTACGTCCTCGAACGCGAACGACGCGAAGACCGTCCCCTTCGGCGACTTGGTCGTGCCGCGCACCTTCACGTGCAGGCACCCGCGCGGGCTGCTCAACTCGGCCCAGCCGCCGTCCTCGAGCCCCAGGCGCGCGATGTCGGCGGGGTGGACCTCCAGCGTCTCCTCCGAGAGCAGGTAGTCGATCCCCCCCGACCGCCCCGTCTGTGTGCGCGTGTGGTACTGGGGCAGCCGGCGTCCGGTGGTCAGCCACATGGGGTACTCGTCGGAAATCGTCTCCTCCGGATCCCGGTATTTGAGCATCTTGAAGATTCCGCGACCGTTTTCGAACACGTGCTCGTGGAGCATCGGCGTTCCCGGGTGCCCTTCCTCCGGCACGGGCCACTGGTATTCACCCTTGTCGATCCGGTCCCAATCCAGTCCCGCGTACATGGGTGACAGGGAGCAGAGCTCGTTGAAGACCTCCTTGGCGGACTCGAACTCGAACCCCTTCCAGCCCATCCGCTGGGCGAGCCGCGACAGGATCCACCAATCGGGCTTCGCCTCACCCACCGCCGGCACCGCGGCGCGCAGGCGCTGGACGCGGCGCTCGGTGTTGGTGCAGACGCCGTCGGTCTCGGCCCACGCGGTGGCCGGGAAGACCACATCGGCCACCTTGGCGGTCTCGGTCATGAAGATGTCGATCACGACCAGGCAGTCGAGGCTGCCCAGCGCGTGCTCGCAGTGGTGGCGGTCCGGGTCGGTGACCAGCGTGTTCTCGCCGTCGATGATCATCGCGTGGATGCCGTCGCCGCACAGGTCCAGCGCGGTGACCTTGGTCATTCCCGTCTCCAGGTCGACCTTGCGCCCGTAGGCCTTGTGGAATTTCTCCTGGTGCGCCGGATCGGTGACGGCCTGGAAGCCCGCGTAGTTGTTCGGCAGCGCGCCCGCGTCGCCCGCCCCCTGGATGTTGTTCTGGCCGCGCATGGGGTTCACCCCCGTGCCCTCGCGGCCCAGGTTGCCGGTCATCAGCGCCAGGTTGCACAGGCTCTGCACGTTGTCCACGCCGCAGACGTGCTCGGTGATGCCGACCGTGTAGTAGATCGCGCCGCGGTCGGCCCCGCCGTACAACAGCGCCGCCTGCTCGATGTCCTCTGGCGCGCACTCGCAGATCTCGGACGCCCACTCGGGGGTGTAGCGCTCGACGTGCTTGAAGAAGTCCTCGCCGTGGGCGGTGCGCTCGTCGACGAAGGCCTGGTTCACCAGCCCCTCGCGGGCGATCACATGCGCCATGGCCAGCAGCAGCGACACGTCGGAACCGACGCGAAGGGGCAGATGAACGTCCGCGATCTCCGCGAGCCCGATCCGCCGGGGGTCCGCCACGATCATCTTCGCGCCCCTGGCCAGCGCCCGCTTCAGCCGCGTGGCCGCGACCGGGTGGCACTCGGTCATGTTGGTGCCGATGCAGAAGATCACATCCGGCTTGTCCATGTCCGCGAGCGGGTTCGACATCGCCCCTCTTCCGATTGTTGCCGCCAGACCGGCGACTGTGGGAGCGTGTCAGGCACGGCTGCAGTTGTCGATGTGATTCGTCCCCAATCCCGCCCGGATGAAGCGCTGCATCATGTAGGCGGCCTCATGCGGGGCGCGTCCGGAGGCGATCCCGTAGACGGCGCGGCGCCCGTGGTCCTTCACCACCTTGCGCAGCTTGCCCGCGGCCCGGTCCAGCGCCTCGTCCCACGACGCGGGGCGGAGCTCGCCCGACTCCTCGTCGCGCACGAACGGCGTGGCCAGCCGGTCCGGGTGCCCCACGAAGTCGAAGGCGAACTGGCCCTTCACGCAGAGCGCGCCCTCGTTGGCGGGGCCGTCCATCGCGGGGAGCACCCCCACCAGCTTGTCCCCACGAGTCATGACGTCCACCGAGCAGCCCACCCCGCAGTACGGGCACACCGTGCGGGTGGTCTTCGTTTCGCCGGGGACCTCCCGGTTGGCCAGCGCCTTGAGGTCGCCCAGCGCGCCGGTGGGACACGTCTGGATGCACTGCCCGCAGAAGGTGCACGCCGAGTCCTTCAGCAGGCCGCCGAACTCCGTGGTGATCTGCGTGTCGAAACCCCGGTTCATGATCGAGATCGCGTAGTCGCCCTCCTGCTCGGCGCACACGCGCACGCAGCGGTAGCAGGAGATGCAGTTGTCGTAGTCGCGCTTGATGAAGGGGTTGTCGTCGTCGTCGCGGCTTGCGCCCGACAGCGCGCCCTCGAAGCGGCCGGTGCGCGCGTCGTAGCGGTCGAGCAGCTCGGCCATCTCCTGCGAGGCGTACCCGTGCATGGGGTCGACATCGGTGTCGCGGTTCTCCGACGCCACCATCTCCATGAGGATGCGCCGCTGTACCTCGAGGCTCGCCGAGCGGGTGCGCACTCGCATCCCGGGCTCGGCTTTCGTGGTGCACGAGGCCACCGGGTTGCGCGCGCCCTCCAGCTCGACCACGCAGAGGCGGCAGCCCCCGAAGGGATCGAGGCGGGGGTCGTAGCACAGCGTCGGGATCTCTCTGCGGTGCCGCTCCGCGACCTCGTAGATGGTCTCGCCGCGGCTGAAAGTGACCTTCTCGCCGTCCAGCGTCATGCTGAGCCGGACACCCTTGCCGTTCGTCGATGGGGTGCCGTTCCTCTTCATCGTCATCAGCCTTTCTCAACATGCGCCCGGACCCGGTCCGGAAAGTACCGGATCAGGCTCTCCGTCAATAGTGGGGCCGCCTGGCCCAACCCGCACGCGCTCGTCTTCTTCATGACTTCATTAAGGTCGACCACTTCATCCACCCACGCGTCCACGGTGCCGGGTCCCTTTCCTTCCAACCGCTCCACCAGGCGCTGGGTCCCGATCCGGCAGGGGAAGCACTTCCCGCACGACTCCTCCGCGAAGAACTCCATCGACTCGCGGGTCACCGCGATCATGTCGCGGGAGTCGTCGAAGACCATGATCCCGCCCGCGCCCAGGAAGCTGCCCTTCGATCGGATCGAGGGCTCGTCGAGGGTGACGTCGAGGTCCGCGCCGGCCAGGAAGCCGCCGGAAAGCCCCGCCATCGTGACCGCCTGGACGGTGCGGCCGGGCGGCGGTCCTCCTCCCCACCCGTGCAGCAGTTCACCCAGGGGCAGCCCGAGGGGGACTTCGTAGTTGCCCGGCCGCGCGATGTCGCCCGAGAGGCTGATCACCTTGGTGCCGGCGTGGTCGCCGCGCCCCAGGCCGCGGTACCAGTCGGCGCCGTGCACGAGGACGGGGGGTGCCGAGGCCAGCGTCTCGACGTTGTTCACGACGGTGGGCAGGTTCTCGTAGCCGTGCGTGACGGGGAAGGGGGGGCGGTTGCGGGGGAAGGGGTGCTGCCCTTCGAGCGAATTGAGGAGCGAGGTCTCCTCGCCGCAGATGTAGGCGCCGGCGCCGCGCCTGACCATCAGTCGGAACGAAAAGTCCGTGCCCAGGACGCCGGCCCCCAGCAGCCCCGCCGCCTCCGCCTCCGCGATCGCGCCCTCGAGGATGTCGAACGTCTCCGGATACTCGTAGCGCAGGTAGATGAACCCGCGCACCGATCCCGTCGCGTAGGCGGCGAGCGCCATCCCCTCGATCGTCCCGTGGGGGTCGTGGTCCATCAGCACCCGGTCCTTGAAGCACCCGGGCTCGCCCTCGTCGGCGTTGCAGACGATCGTCTTGGGCCCGCCCGGCGCGTCGGCCACCGCCCGCCACTTCCGCCCGGTGGGAAACCCCGCCCCCCCCCTCCCCGCCAGCCCGCTCTGGTCGATCACGTCGATCACCTCCCCCGGCGACATCCCGGTGACCGCCCGCGTCAGCGCCTCATAGCCGCCCTGGCTCCGGTACCCTTCCAGCGTGGCCTGCCCGGGGCGCCGGATCCCCGCGAACACGCACTCCTCGATCCCGTCCGGGGGCGGCAGCGGCAGCGGCGACGGCCCGCTGACGAGCGTCCCGGCGGTCCGGCCGGTGAGCACCGTCCCCCCATGGATCACGGGCACGGGCTGGTCGCAGCGGCCCGGACACGGCATCGTCATCGGGTCGTGTCCGGCCGCGCGAAGGCTCGCCAGGAGCACATCGGCGCCCCGCATGGTGCAAACGGGGCCGTTGCAGACGCGCGGCCGGTCGAGGCCGGCGGCGTCCCGCGAGAAGTGGTGGTAGAAGGTGACCGTGCCGAAGAGGTCGGCGATCGGGATGCGGAGTCCGGCCGAGACGGCGCGGAGCGCATCTTCCGACAGGTACCCGTCGCGCGCGTGCAGGTCGTGCAGGAGGGGAAGGAGGGGCGCAGGCTCGCCCTTCCAGCGCAGCACGAGTTCGTCGTTGGTCGGCCTTGGCATCGGCGGTGGGGTTTGAGGTGGAAGCGGGGGGACAATAGATATAGTCATCGTAAACATTTGGCGAGTGCGGCACGCTCAGCGAACGAGTGCCGCACGCTCGACGGGAGGACCCCAAGGTTGGCAACGACACCCCGGCGCAGGGCCGCCCGGATCCGGGTGGGACGCATGCGCGATGGCTGGTACCGGGCGCGGAGCGACAGCGTCGCCGTCGAGGAGCCCATGGAGGTGCGCCTGGAGGTGCCGGGCGAGGACGGAGTGCGCGAACACCCCGTGTCGGTGACGATGAGGACGCCGGGTGACGACTTCGAGCTCGCCGCGGGCTTCCTCTTCACCGAGGGCGTGGTGACCGACCCGCGCGCCCTGGGCGACGTGAGGTACTGCCGTAGCGTGGATCCCCAGGAGTACAACGTCGTCACCGCGTCGCTCCGGGATCCGGCCGCCTTCGACCCGGCCAGCCTCGCCCGCAACTTCTACGTGACGTCGTCGTGCGGCGTGTGCGGAAAGGCGTCGCTCGAGTCGGTCGAGATCATGGGATGCCAGGCTGTGCCCGACGGTACCCTGGCGGTGGCCGACGCGGACGTGCGGGCGCTCCCGGACCGGTTGCGGTCGGCCCAGCGCGTCTTCGACCGGACGGGGGGCATCCATGCCGCTGGGGTCTTCGACGCGGATGGTAGGGTCACACTGGTGCGCGAGGACGTGGGGCGGCACAATGCGGTGGACAAGATCATCGGAGCACTGATCCTGTCCGGTGGGCTCCCCGGGTCGGCGCTGGGCCTGGTCGTCTCCGGCCGCTCGTCCTTCGAGATCCTGCAGAAGGCCGCGATGGCGGGCTTCCCCGTAGTCGTTGCGGTGGGCGCGCCCTCGAGCCTGGCGGTGACCTTCGCCCGGCGGTTCAACATGACGCTCGTGGGCTTCGCGAAGTCCGACGGCTATAACGTCTACTCCGGTGACGAGCGGGTCACCGGGCTCGGAAGTGAAACGGAATGAGTCTTCTCGGCGCCGTACTTGCCGGGGGCGGCAGCCGCCGCTTCCGTTCGCCCAAAACGCTCGCCCGGCTCCATGGCACGCCCCTCTGGCAGGTCGTGGCCGACCGGCTGCGGGAGGTGTGCGACGAGGTGGTCGCGGTCGTCAACCACCCCCAGGTCGCGCACGAAATGGAGCTGGAGACGCTCCCCGACCGCCGCCCGCTGATCGGCCCGCTGGGGGGGATCGACGCCGCTCTGGCCCGTGCCGTGCGCGGTGGCCATGACGCGGTGCTGGTGCTTGCGGTGGACATGCCCTGGGTGGGAACCGAGGCGCTTCGCCTGCTGGTGGATGTGTGGCGGCAGCACGGCCGGACGACGCTTCCGCGGGCGGGGGGGCCGTGGGGATTCCACCCCCTCTGCGGGATCTATCCGCTCGGGGCGCTCACACCGCTCAACGGCGCGCTCGCCGAGAGGAAGCTGGAATCCGGAGCCTTCGCCCGCTCCCTTGATCCCGTTGTCGTGGACACCGGCCTCTCGCCGTGGGACTTCCGCAGCGTGAATCAAACCGTGGACCTGCCGCCTCCGGCGTTCTCCATCGTGGGGAACAAGAAGTCGGGGAAGACGACGCTGTCCGTCGCCGTGATCGGGGAGCTCGCAGCGCGCGGCCGCCGCGTAATGTCGGTGAAGCACGGCCATCACTTCCGGCTGGACACCCCCGGGACCGACTCCTGGCGCCACCGGCACGAAGGCGGCGCCGAACGCGTGCTCCTCGCGGGGCCCGACGAGTTCGCGCTTCTGGCGGGCTGGGGCCCGGAGGGAGAGCCGCCCCTGGACCTGCTTCTGAGCCGTCACCTGGCGGACGCCGAGATCGTCGTGGTGGAGGGGTTCCGCCAGACCCGCCTTCCCAAGATCGAGATCTACCGCGCCGCCGCGCAGGCCGAACCGGTGTTCCCGCCTGACGAAGCGTGTGACCGGCGCGTCCTGGCCGTAGCGACGGACCGCCCCGATCTGCCATGGTCCGTCCCCGTCCTGGATGCGGATGCGCCGGATACCGCCGCCCGCATCGCCGACCTGGTCGAGGGACACCTGTTGTGACGAGCCCCGCGCGGCTCGGACGGCTCCGGGGAGACCACTTCGGCCTACAATCTCGTCTACGAGACCGGTTTCGCCTCCTGGGTCGGGCCCCTCAACTCGCGCCGAATATTTATAAGGGTGTGAATCCTACCGCCGCATGACCGGGATCTCGACCCGATAGCCCTCCCAGCGGAGGACCAGGGTAGCCGAGCTGGCCGACGCGTTCTCGAACGACATCGTGAGCCGCTCCGTGTGCTCGTTGCCGAAGGAGGGAGCCGACCCCGACCCCACGTTCTCGGCGGCAACGTCGTCGTTCATGGGGATCCCCCAGCGCTCCACCGTCCCGTTGACGAAGATCTCCCACGAGTCCTCGCCGGGCACCGTGTAGAGCGAATAGGATCCGGCCGCCACCTCCACCCCGGCGATCGTCGCCGCGAAGGGCAGATGAATCGAGGTCGCTTCGTTGGCACCGGTCCGCCAGGGCGCCCCAAAGGGATGTTCGCCGCCGCCCCCGACCATCGTCCTTTCCCTGGCCGAAGGCGCGCCGTAGCACACCTTCACCATGTCGCCGCCCATGTCGACGACCGCGGAGTCCAGCGGGCTGGGCCGCTCGGCCGGGTTGCCACTCCTGACCCAGCAGTTCTGCGCGTCCAGCGCCGCGGGGCTCATCACCATCATCGAAGCCAGCGCGGCCGCGCTCAGGATCCATTTCCTCATGTTGCCTTCCTCACCTTCCGTGTAGGTTGCGCCTGTCGCACCGGCCCGCCCATCGGGTCCGGCGCGGGTTCCGAAGGGAACTTTATTCTCTTACCATGGTAATGTGTTACCAGGAGGGTCTTCGGTCCAGATTATTGACCTGCGGGCGGTGCGCTTCATAAATTACACAGCTTCCCGCCATTAGTCTGCGGAATCGACGGCGCGCGGCGACGGCAACCTCACTGGCGGATGCTCTCCCGGCCGCCCAGGTTCCGTGGGGTTGAAAGAGACGAGTCCGCGAAGTCCTACAACGGAGAAGACAGCAAAATGAGGAGTTGGAATCGCATCGCAATCGCCGGGTTGGGGGTGCTCGCGCTGTTGGGCAGTTTCCTCGTGCCGCAGCGCTCGAGCGCGCAGGTTGGCGAGGCCCACCGGGTCATGATCCTGAACCTGCAGCCCAGCGAAGACGGAAGCGACCGTTTCGGCCGCGACGTGGCCAGGGAGCTGCGCAGACTGCTCAGCCAGTTCCCGACTCACAACCCGATCGAAGAGAGCGAGGTGCGCGACATCGCCCGGGAGTACGACGTGGACGAGCGCAGGCTCGACTGTGTCGGGGGCCAGCAGATGTCCCGCTTCGTCGACGCCCAGGTCATCTTCTGCGGGTTCACCGTCGAGAACAGGGACGACGGGACCTTCACGACGACCGGCGTCCGTTTCGCCGCGCCCGGGGGCACCGCCCTCAACGTCGAAGACAGGACCTGGGACAGGCGGGACGCCAGAGGGGCGGCGACCTTCTTCTCCGAGCAGCTCGACGCCTTCACGGAGCAACAGAACCGGGCGATGTGGTGCGGCCAGTACTACGAGGCCAATGACTACGCCAGCGCGGAGGACAACTGCCGCAAGGCGCTGGAGCTGGATCCGGGGAACATCCCGGCGCGGTACGTTCTTTCGCACGTGCTGGAAGACACCGAGCGGCTCCAGGAGGCCTACGCCGAGGTGTTGCATGTCCTGGAGCTTGACGGTCTCCACGAGGACGCACTCAGCTTCGCGGGCTTCCTGGCCGCCACGCTGGATGACAAGCCCGCGGCCCGGGCGCACTACGAGGAGTTGTTGCAGCTCAACCCCGGAAACGCGGCGGTTCGCATGCAGGTGGGCTACGATCTCGCCCAGGCGGGCGACGCCGCGGGCGCCAAGGACCTGATCAAGGCGGGGTTGGATCTGGAGCCGGAAAACGTGGAGCTGCTCGAGCGGTACGCGGCCTACGCGACCGTGGCGGCCCAGGAGGTAATGGCCGCGCTGGGACCGGGCGCGCCGCTGAACATGGAAGCCGGGGAGTACTTCTCGGAGGCGCTCGAAGGCTACCGCAGGACCTACGCGATCAAGGGCATGGAGATGGAATGGAGCCACCTCCGCAACATGCTCGCGACGCTGAACCGGCTCGACCAGCTGGAAGAGGCCATCGAACTCGCGGAGAACGTTCGGCAGACGCACGGCGAGGAGCCGCAGTTCTGGTCGGACTACGCGAACATCCTCAACAAGACCGGCGACGGCGACCGTGCCCTGGAGGCACTGGAAACATTGGCTTCGCTCGATCCGGAATACGAGAACATCAAGGCGCGCCGGGGAGCCTGGCTCCTGGAGGCGGGCAGGCACGAGGAAGCGATCCCCTACCTCGAGGAAGCGATCGCGGCCGGGGAGCTGGACCCCCAACAGGTGGTCAACATCATCTTCAACAATGGGTACCAGCAGGGCGTCCTGACGGAAGACTGGGACTACGCTCTGCGGATCCTCGGAATGGCCCGGGCCTTCGGGGACCTGGTTCCGGAGGGGTTGTCGGGCCGGACCGACTTCTTCTACGGCTATTCGCTCTTCAAGCAGGCCGAGGTTCTGGAGAAGCCCGAAACGGTGGAGAGCGCCCGGTTGACGCTGCCCAAGTTCCAGGAGGTCCAGCGTGTCCTGAACCAGGCAAACGTGGCGGTCTTCGCCGAGACGCAGGAGACATTCAAGTCCAACCTGACCGATGTCCTCGGCTCGACCGAGCAGTTCATCGTCCGCCAGGAGCGGGTGATCGAGAGGGGGCGGCGGCGCGGCTAGACGCCTGACCTCCCCTTCGGGGCGCCGCGGGCCGCAGACGAGCCCGCGGCGCCCTTTTTTTTTGCCCGGACGGAACTTTGTGGTTGCGGTGGGGGTCCTTGTGTATTAGAGTGGGATACTGTGGGATAAAATGGGATGCGAAACCATGTCCGGACTTCTTGGCCGTCACGAATTCCAGATCGACGCGAAGGGGCGAGTCAGCTTGCCCTCCGCGTTCCGCCGAGCTGTGTCCGCGAATCCGCTGGTTCTGCTGCAGTGGCAGCCCACGCACCTCGACCTCTTCCCCCGTGAGACCTGGACGGAGATCCGCAGGAATCTGCTGGCCCACCGGAAGGCCCGGAGGGACGGGGGTGCGTACCTGAGACGCATCACGGCCAGCGCCGTCGAGATCGAACCGGACGCGCACGGCCGCATCCGGATCCCGGGGTGGCTCCTCAAGCAGGCCGGACTCGAAGACACGGTGCTCTTCGTTGGGGCGCTGGACCGGATCGAGCTCTGGGAGCCCCGGCGCTTCGAGGCGCACCTCGACGAGCGGGAGGGGGACGATGACGGCTTCGCGGCGCAGATCTTCGGATAGGGGAGGACCCGTGTGCACGCTTCCGACTACCATGCCCCCGTGCTCGTGGACGAGGTCATGAGGTACCTGAACGCGGCCGACGGCCTCTACCTGGACGGGACGGCCGGGGGAGGAGGGCACGCGGAGGCGCTGCTGCAGCGGTGCCCGGGTTGCCGCCTGTTGGCCGTCGATCGTGATCCGGAGGCGCTGGAGACAGCCCGGGAGCGGCTGGCCGGCCACGCGGGCCGGGTGACGTTCGCCCGCATGTCGTTTCGGGACGCCCCGGGCCACCCGCGCCTCTGCGGGGAAGGGCTGGCCGGAGCGCTTCTGGACCTCGGCGTGAGCTCGCACCAGCTGGACCGCCGGCGCCGCGGGTTCACCTTCCGGCGGGGGGCCGCCCTCGACATGCGGATGGACCAGGGGTCGCGGGAAACCGCCGCGGACCTGCTGGCCGGGGCGTCCAGGGGGGAACTGCACCGGGTGCTTCGGGCCGGGGACGCACCCCGCCCGGGGGCGCTGGCGGCGCGGATCGTACAGCGCCGCGCCACGGGGCCGCTGCGGACGAGCGACGACCTGGTCGCGGCGCTGGAGTCGGTGCTGGCGCGCCGGGCCGGCCACGCCGAGAAGGCCCGGCTCTTCCAGGCGCTCCGGATGCGCGTGAACGACGAGATCGCCGCGCTCGAGGAGGGGCTGCCCGCGATCCGGGACGCGCTGCGCCCCGGGGGCGTCCTGGTCGTGATCTCCTACCACTCGGTGGAGGACAGGGTCGTGAAGCGGGCGTTCCGCGACTGGAGCGACCCGTCGCGCGGGCTGCCTCGCCGCCTCCCCGTGCGAGCCGCCGAACTGGCTGCCCTGGGGTGTGCGCTGACCAGGAAGCCGGTCGTCCCGGAGGCCGCCGAGGCCGAGGCCAATCCGCGTGCGCGCGCTGCCAGGCTGAGGGCCTGGAGGCGGGCCGCATGAGCCGCAGGCGCCGTGCCCGCCGGGCGGTGTTCGCGCTCGCGGCCGTCCTGGCCGCGCTGGCGGCGGTGGCGTGGCGCCAGTCCACGACCCGCGAGACGATGGAGGAGCTGGACCGGGCCGATCGGGAGCTGGCCGTCATCGTCGACGAGCGGGAGGAGGTGGCGCGCGATCTGACGGGCATCGAGAGCCGACGGTGGATCGGCGACGAAGCCGTCCGGCGCCTGGGCCTGCGCCCGCCCACGCAGCGGGAGGTGATCATCACCTCGGGAGGTTCCCGGTGAGCCGCGACCGGGGAGGCCGGAGGGCGGTCCGCCGCATGCGCATCCGGCGCCGGCTGCTCCTCGTCGGGTGGATCGCCCTCGCGGGCGTGATGATCGTGCGTTCCGCGGAAGTGCAGATCGTGGAGCGGACCGCCTGGGCCAGGGATGCCGTCAACCAGCACCAGAAGACCCGGGATGTCTCCGCACCGAGGGGCCGGATCCTGGACCGCAACGGCGGTGAGCTTGCCGTGAGCCACTGGAGGGGGACGGTGGGGGTCGCGCCGAACGAGTTCCGCGACAGGGGAGTGGTGGAGGTGGCGCTGACCGACGAACTGGGGGTGCGCGCCCAGACCGCCGCGCGCGTGTCCGATCCTACACGGGAGTGGAACGTCGTCCCGGGACGCTATTCCATGACCCAGGTCGCCGGGCTGCGCGGGTTGCCTGGAATCCACATCCAGGGTGAACTCAAGCGCCTGTATCCCCGCGAGGAGCTGGCACGGGGCTTGCTGGGAGTGGTCCAGGATGGGATCGGAGCAGGAGGCATCGAGCAGGCCATGGACTCGGTTCTGGCGGGCCGGGCCGGACGCGACCTGGTCGCGCGGGACAACCGCGGCCGGGAGATCCCGGGGCAGGTGGTCACGGTGGAGCCGCCCCTCCCGGGCCGGGACATCGTCCTGACCATCGACCAGGACCTGCAGGCGATCGCGGAGGAGATGCTGGCCGCGGCGCTGGACAGCACCGGCGCGCGCGGTGGTGACATCGTCGTGACGGATCCGATGACGGGGGAGATCCTGGCGCTGGCCTCGATCGCCGAGGGCTCCACCGCGGCGCTCTCCGCCGTGAACACGACCTTCGAACCGGGTTCGACCATCAAGCCGTTCATCGCCGCGGCGCTAGTCAGGAACGGTCTGGCCTCGTTCGGCGATTCGGTGGATACCGGAGGGGGACGCTGGGAGGTGAACGGACGGGTGATCACGGACATCCACCAGGGCGGATGGATGACGCTCCGCGACGTCATCCGGGAGTCGTCCAACGTGGGGATCGCCAAGTTCGCGAGCCGCCTCAGCGAGGGGCAGCAGTACACGGCCCTGAGGGACTTCGGCTTCGGAACGCCGACGGGCGTCTCGCTGCCGGGTGAAGCGGCGGGAGTCCTGCGGCGGCCCGAGCTGTGGAGCGCGCAGTCCCCGCAGTCCCTCGCCATCGGCTACGAGCTCGCGGTCACGTCGCTGCAGATGGCGATGGCCTTCGGCGCGATCGCGAACGGGGGACTCCTGATGGAGCCCCGGCTGGTCAAGGAGGTCAGGGACCACGACGGCAGTCCCGAGCGCTTCGGCCAGCCGAGGGTGATCCGGCGGGTGGCGCCCGAGCGCGTGACCCGTGCCCTCACGCCGGTGCTCGTCGACGTGGTGGACAGCGGCACCGCAACACGCGCCCGCATGGCCTCCTTCCAGATGGCGGGGAAGACCGCCACCACCCGCGCGACGGGCGCGGACGGCCGCTACGAGGACGGCGCCTACTACGCTTCCTTCGGCGCCCACTTCCCGGCCGACGATCCCCAGCTCCTCTTCTTCGTCAGGCTCGACCGCCCCGACGGGGTGTACTACGGCGGCGCGACCGCGGCCCCCGTGATCCTCGCGACGCTGGAGGCGCTTCTCTCGGCGCGCCAATCGCCGATCGACAGGCGGGCGCTTGCACGCTCGCAGCGGGAGTCTCTCTCGCCGCCGCACGCCGGCCCCCCGGTGCGCTTCGCGGTGGCGACCGATCCGCTCGAGCCGGAGACGTGGGCGCCGGGGGCGGGTGAAGCCGGCGCGTCCGAAAGGGCGGAGGCCCTTCCCGAAGCGGCCCGCGCGATGAGCGTGCCCGATCTCGAAGGTGCTTCCCTGCGGGTCGCGCTGCGCCGTCTCCACAAGATGGGCGTGCGGGTCCGGCTGGAAGGGAGCGGGACGGTGACGGAAACCCGCCCCGGAGTCGGGATGCCGGTTGCCGCGGGCGACACGATCGTCGTGGTGGGGCGGGGGAGGTGACCGTGTCCATTGCCCGGATCGTGGCCGCGCTGGAGGACGCGGGGGTCGCCGTACAGGGGGTGGTGCCGGACGGCGTGCGGGTCGGCGACCTCGCGGTGAGCGGGGTGCAGCAGGATTCGCGGTCCGTGGGCCCGGGCGATCTCTTCGTGGCCTGGGCCGGGGCGTCGCGCGACGCGCACGACTACCTGGGTGCGGCCGCAGCCGCCGGTGCCCGCGCCGCGATCGTGGAGCGGCCGGTTCCGGGGACGGAGATTCCCCAGCTCCAGGTCGACAACGCCCGCCTCGCCGCCGCCGTCGCCGCGGGATTCGTGGCGGGCTCGCCGTGGCCGGGCGTGCGCACCGCGGGCGTCACCGGGACGAACGGCAAGACCACGACGGCATTTCTGCTGCGCGGCCTTCTGGGACGCGAAGCCAGGGCCGCGGCGATCGGCACCCTGGGCGTGGTCGGCCCGCAAGGCCGGATCCGGGAGGACACCGGGCTCACCACCCCCGGGCCGGTGCGGATCGCCGGGCTGATCTCCGAGCTGGTTCACGCTGGGGTGGACAGCGTGGTGATCGAAACGTCCTCGCACGCGCTGGACCAGTTCCGTCTGGACGGCGTCCGCTTCGACGTGATGGCCTTCACCAACCTCACGCGCGACCATCTGGACTATCACGGCACCTTCGAGCGCTACCTCGCCGCGAAGGCCCGCCTTCTCGAGCTCGGCCGGGAGGGCGCCACGGCGGTGATCAACGCGGAGGACCCCGCGTGGGCGGCGCTGCGGCCCCGCGGCCCGGTCCTCACGTACGGCACCGGTGGGGGGGCGGACGTGCAGGCCCTGGCGCTGCGGCTCACCGCGCGGGGCTCCCGCTTCGACCTCGCCCTGGGGGGCGCGCGCGTCCCGGTGGCGCTGAACCTGCCCGGGCGCTTCAATGTCTGCAACGCGCTCTGCGCCGCGGCGTGCGCCCTGGCCCTGGGCCACCCGCTGGAAGCCGTCGCCGAGGGGCTGGGCGAGGCCTCTCCCGTGCCGGGACGGCTCGAGCGCATCGCGAAGGATCCCTTCGACGTGTTTGTCGACTTCGCCCACACCCCCGACGCCCTGGACCAGGTCGCCGGGACGCTCAAGGCGCTCGTCGAGAGGCGGCTCATCGTCGTGTTCGGCGCCGGTGGGGACCGCGACCCGACCAAGCGCCCCGAAATGGGGGCGGCCGTCTCACGGCACGCGGACCTCGCGGTCGTCACCTCCGACAATCCGCGAACGGAGGATCCGGCGGCCATCGTGACCCGGGTCGCCGAGGGTGTCTCGGGGTGCGATTCGGTGGAGATCGTGGATCGGAAGGAGGCCATCCGCTGGGCGCTGGACCGGGCGCGGCCGGGCGACGCGGTGCTGCTTGCCGGGAAGGGGCACGAGGCCTGCCAGACCGTCGGCACCGAAAAGCGCCCGTTCGACGAACGCCGCATCGTGCGGGAGTATCTGGCGGGAGGGAGGGACGGATGATGCCCGCCACCTTCCGCTGGACGGATGCCGCGATCCGGCGAGCGCTCGGGTTGGGCGCGGGCGACCCCGACCGCGCCTACGAGGACATCTCGACCGACACCCGCACCATCCGGCGCGGCGATGTCTTCGTCGCGCTGCGGGGCGAGCGCTTCGACGGCCACGCCTTCATCGCGCGGGCGGTGCGGTCCGGATGCGGGGCGGTCGTCGCCGACCGCGATCCCGGAGAGTGCGCCGTCCCCGTCTACCGGGTCCCCGACACCCTGAAGGCCCTCGGCGACCTCGCGCTCCACCGGCGCCTCCAGTCACCCGTCCCGGTCGTGGCGATCACCGGCTCGTCGGGGAAGACGACCGTCAGGGACCTCACCCTCGGCGCCCTCGCGGGCTCGCACCGGGCGCACGCCACGCAGGCCAACCTCAACAACCGCGTCGGCACCCCGCTGACCATCCTCTCGATGCCGGAGACCGCTACCGTCCTGGTGCTGGAGCTGGGCACGAACGAGCCCGGGGAAATCGCGGAGCTGGCCCGCATCGCGCGCCCCACCATCGGAGTCGTCACCACCGTCTCCGAGACGCACATCGAACGCCTGGGCGACCTCGGCGGCGTCCTCGACGAGAAGCTGGACCTGCTGCGCGGCGTCGCGGGCGTGGGTGCGGCCGCCGCCCCCCCGGCCGGTCCAGGCGCGGCCATCGTCGGCGACGAACCCGGCGAGCTGCCCCCCGCCGCGCGCCGGATTCACCCCGCCGTGTCGGTGGCCGGCTGGTCGTCCGCGGCCGACCCGGACCTCCGCCCCCGCGCCCCCCGCCGCCGCCCCGACGGGACCTGGACGTTCACCTGGATGGGCCACCCGGTCACGCTGCGGATCCCGGGTGCGCACAACGTGCACAACGCCCTGCTCGCGCTCGCCGTGGCGCACCGGCTGACCGTGCCCCCCGCCAGCGCGGCCGCGGGAGTCTCCTCGGTCGGCCCGGGCGCCATGCGCGGCGAGGTGCGCCGGGCCGGCGGCCTCACCCTGCTGGTGGACTGCTACAACGCCAACGCGGCGGGCGTCGCGGCCGCGGTCACCACCCTGGAGGGGATGGCCGCCAAGGGCCGGCGCGTCGCCGTGCTCGGCACCATGCTCGAACTCGGCGAGCGCTCGGGCGCCATCCACCGCGAGGCGCTCGTCCGGGCGCTGCGCGCCGGCATCGACCGGTACGTCCTGACCGGCGCCTTCGCGCGCGCCGCCGCCCAGCTCGCGGACGAACGGGCCCCCCTCGCCGACGACCGCGTCCACCTCGTGCACGACGTGGACGAGCTCGCGGACCGTCTCCCCGAACTGGTCGGCCCCCGCGACACCATCCTGCTGAAGGCGTCGCGCGGGGTGCGCCTGGAACGCGCCATCCCGGTGCTGGAATCGCTCGGCGGCGGGGAGGGGGACGCCTGATGCTCCACCACCTGCTGCCCAGCCTCCAGGACGTCCACATCGTCTTCAACCTCTTCAACTACATCACCGTGCGGTCGGCCGGCGCGATGGCCACGGGGCTGATCCTCACCCTGTTCCTGGGGCGCCCGGTGATCGAGTGGCTGAAGAGGAAGGACATCGTGGACGTGCCCAGGTCGAGGCTCGCGGACACCCCACCCGGGGACCGCAAGGCCAACATGGGCGGGGTGCTCATCGTCGGGGTCGTCACCCTGGCCACGCTGCTCTGGGCCGACCTGGCCAACCTGTACGCCGTAACCGGGCTCATCGTCATGCTCTGGATGGGCGGACTGGGCTTCCTCGACGACTACCTCAAGGTGGTCCGCGGCTCGCCGCGCGGATTGGTGCAAGCCTACAAGTGGACGGGGTCGCTGCTGCTCGCGCTGGCGCTCGGCATCTGGCTGCTGAACTGGGGACCGCCTTCCCCGGCGGGCGCAACGACCACCAACCTGCCGCTCTTCGACGAGTGGCTGCTGGTGTTCACGCCGGTGGCCTACCTGCTGTGGGTCACGGTGGTCGTGAACGGCGCAACCCACGCGGTGAACATGACCGATGGGCTGGACGGGCTCGCACCCGGGCTGGCCGCGATCGCGATGGCGACCTTCGGCGTCTTCGCGTATGTGATCGGGCGTGTGGACACCTCCGCCTACCTGGGGCTGCTCTACCTCCCCGGCGCCGGGGAGCTGGCGGTCTTCGCGGCCGCGATCACCGGCACCGTCCTGGGGTTCCTGTGGTTCAACGCGCAGCCCGCCCGCGTGATCATGGGCGACACCGGCTCGCTTGCCCTGGGCGGGGCGCTCGGCGGAATAGCCGTCCTCCTCAAGGCCGAACTGCTGCTGCTGGCCGTCGGCGGCGTCTTCGTTGCGGAGGCGGCGTCGGTGATCATCCAGACGCAGTACTTCAAGTACACGAAACGACGCCACGGCGAAGGCCGGCGCGTCTTCAGGTGTGCTCCGATCCATCACCACTTCCAGATGGTGGGTTGGAGAAACGAGCAGATCGTGGTCCGGTTCTGGATCCTGGGAATCCTCTGCGCAATGGTCGGCTTCGCAACGCTCAAGCTGCGATGACGCCGGAGACCGGGAAACGGGAAAGGGTCGCAATAATCGGGTTGGGTGCCAGCGGAGAGGCCGCTGCACACCTGGCTCTGGCGAAAGGAGCGAGAGTTCATGTCACGGATTCGAAGAACGAGAACCCAGTTGCAGCTCGTGGAGCCGTTCTGCGGGCGCTCGGAGCCGATGTCCGCCTCGGCGGTCACGATGTCGGCGGGATCGCCGCGGCCGACACCGTCGTCGTCAGCCCGGGAATCCCGCCGGGAGCCCCGGTCCTCGCCGCTCTACGCGCTCGGGGCGTCCATTGGGTATCGGAGCCTGAATTCGCCAGCCGGTTCATCGCGAGTCCACTGACCGTCGTGACCGGGACCAACGGGAAGACCACGACCGCGGCGCTGTGCGCGCACCTGCTGTGCGCGGGCGGCGTGAACGCGGCCCTCGGGGGGAACATCGGCGGCGGCCTGGGTCCGCCGGCCTCCGCCCTCGCCGTGGTGGATCCCGCTCCCGGACGCATCGTGCTCGAGCTGTCGTCCTTCCAGCTGGCCGACATCCGGGACCTCACCCCCGCGGTGGGAGTGATGACCAACCTCGGGGTCGACCACATGGACCGCTACCCTTCGGTCGAGGCGTACCACCGCGACAAGCGGCGCCTCTTCGAGGCCGGGGACGCGAACACGACATGGGTGGTCAACGCCGACGATCCCGCCGTGATGGCGATGGCGGCGGGCGTGCCGGGGACGCACCTCGCGTTCTCGCTGGAGAGGGAGGTGGAGGGCGGCGCCTTCCTCGCGCGCGGCGGCCTCTTCCTCTCGCGGGCGGGCGAGCCCCCCCGGGAGGTGGCCCGGGCAGGCGACCTGCGGCTTTTGGGACGCCACAACCTCGCCAACGCGCTGGCCGCGATCGCGGCGGCGGCCGCGTCCGGTGCGCCGCGTGGACGGGAAGCTGCCGGCCTCGGGGACTTCGCGCCGCTTCCGCACCGCCTCGAGCCGGTTGGGACCGTGCGGGGCGTGCGCTGGGTGAACGACTCGAAGGCGACCAACGTGGCCGCGGCGGCGAGCGCGCTCGGCAGCCTCGAGGGCCCCGTCGTGCTGCTCGCCGGCGGGACCGACAAGGGAGAGGACTTTCGCGAGCTGATCCCCGCGATGCGCGGGCGGGTGCGCGCCGTGGTGGCGTACGGGGCCGCTGGCGGCAGGGTGGCCGCCGAAATGGGCGGCCGCGCCCCGCCGGGCGGGGGCGTCCCCGTGACCCGCGTGGACGGCCCCTTCGAGGATGTGGTCGCCGCGGCGCGCGCGCTGGCCCGGCCGGGCGATACGCTCCTGCTGGCGCCGGCGTGTTCCAGCTTCGACATGTTCGACAACTACCAGCACCGGGGGGACGCCTTCCGCGCGCTGGCGGGGGAGGGGGCGGGGTGAGCCGCGCCTTGACCGGGGCGTGGGGCCGACGGGCGAGGGCGGGCCGGGGCGTGTGGGCCATCGACGTGGCGAACCACGTCCCCCGATCGCTCCCCGAGACGGGCCTCGGCAGGGGCTGGGAGCCCGCCATGATCATGGCGATCACGGTGGCGCTCCTCCTCTTCGGCCTCATCAGCCTGCACAGCGCCAGCTCGGTGATGGCGGAGCGGGGGGATCTCCCGCACTACTACTACGTCGCTCGTCAGGGCACCGGCGTGCTGCTGGGGCTGGTGGTGATGCTCGCGTGTGCGCGCATCCCGACCGAATGGCTCAACCGCCTCGCCCCCCACATGATGATCGGCTCGTTTCTGCTCCTCGTCGTGGTCGTGCTGCCCTTCACCGAATCGATCGCCCCGGAGGTCAACGGGGCCCGCCGCTGGATCCGCGCCCTGGGGGTGACGGTGCAGCCTTCGGACCTCGCCAAGATCGCGGTACTGGTGTGGACCGCGTCGCTCGCCGTGCGCAAGAACCATCTGATCCGGAAGCTGGGGCGCGGTCTGGTGCCGTTCCTGGTGGGTTGGGCGGCCCTCCTGGCACCGATCATGCTGGAGCCCGACACCTCCACCGCGTGCCTGATCGCCGCCCTGGGGATCGTCATCATCTTCGTGGCCGGCGCCCGGATCGGGCACTTCATCCTCCTGGGCATCCTCGCGCTGCCCGTTCTGGCGCCGATGCTGCGGGCCGGATACCGCGCCGCCCGCTGGGAGTCGCTCCTCCTCGATCCCGGCGGTGTGGTGGAGGGCTCGTCCTTCCAGAGCTACCAGAGCCTGGTGGCCATCGGGTCCGGCGGCGTGACCGGGGTCGGTTTCGGGGCCGGGCGCCAGAAGTTCGGCTTCCTGCCGGAGGCCCACAACGACTTCATCTTCGCGATGATCGGCGAGGAGTGGGGGTTCGTGGGAGCGCTGGTCCTCATCCTCTGCTACCTGGCACTGATCGCGATCGCCTTCCGGGTCGCGCGCCGCGCCAGGGACCTCTTCGGGGAGCTGCTGGCGGTCGGGGTCGCGTCGCTGATCGGGCTGCAGGCCTTCCTCCACATCGGCGTCGGCCTGGGGGTATTCCCGGCGACGGGGCTGTCGCTTCCCTTCGTCTCCTTCGGCCGCACCAACCTGATCGCGATGCTCGCCGCGGTGGGCATTCTGCTGTCCGTCGCCCGGGAGGCGCCGGAAGGGCGCTCCGGGCGCGCCGACGCCGACGGAGGGTGATGTGGTGATCGTCTTCTCCGGTGGGGGAACCGCGGGACACTTCCATCCCGCGCGGAACATCGCCGACGCGCTGGTCGCGGCCGTGCCGGGGGTCGAGCCCTACTTCGTTGGCACGAAGGGGCGGATCGAGGCGCGCGAGCTGCCGGGGCTCGGCTACAGCTACAGGCTGCTGCCGGTGGCGGGACTGCAGCGCCCGCGCGGGGGACGCGTCCTCTCCGCCGCCGCGGCCAACCTCAGGGCGATCCGGCTGCTCCTCGTCGCGGTGGCCCGGCTCGTCCCCGACTTCCGCAGGCGGGACGCGGCCGCGGTGGTCCTCACGGGCGGCTACGTGTGCGCCCCGGCCGGGATCGCCGCCCGGCTGCTGGGCATCCCGGTCGTTCTCCAGGAGCAGAACCGGCACCCCGGCAAGGCGACGCGCCTGCTCTCCCGCTGGGCGCGCCAGATCCACCTCGCCTACCCCGAGGCCGCGGCGGCGCTCCCACGCCGCGCCCGCAGCCGCATCCGCGAGACCGGTAACCCGATCCGCCCCCTGCCTCCCGCCGCCGAGCGCGACCGCGAAGCCGTCCGGGAGGGGCTCGGGGTTCCCCCGGGCGGCGCGCTCGTCCTCGTCGTGGGCGGCAGCCAGGGCGCGCGCAAGATGAATTCCGGTTTGATCGAGATTCTGCAAGACGATATGCCGATCGATGGCGAGTTCGTCTTATGGGTCACCGGACAGGCACACCACGAGGCGGCCACGGGGGCGCTGGGACGGGTGTGCGGGGAGCGGTTCGCGGTCGTTTCCTACCTGAAGCCGAAGCGGATGTACGAGGTGCTCGCCGCGGCGGACCTCGCCGTGTCGCGGGCCGGGGCGATGGCGACATCGGAGTTCCTCGCCTGGGGCCTGCCCTCGATCCTGGTGCCGCTCCCCACCGCCGCCGCAGACCACCAGACCGCGAACGCACGCGCCCTGGAAGCGGCCGGCGCCGCGGTGCACCTCCCCGAGCGGGACGCCGACGGCACGGAGCTCACCGGGGCGCGACTGTGGGCCGAGGTGCAGCGCCTTCTCCGCACCCCGGAGCTGCTGGCGCGAATGTCCCGGGCCGCCACCGCCCGGGCGCGCCCCAACGCCGCGCGCGAGGTGGCGGCCGCGATCAGGGAGGTGATCTCGTGAACGCACCCGGTCTGCGCGCCCTGGCCGCCCGCGGCACGATCCACTTCATGGGGGTGGGCGGGGCGGGGATGACGCCGCTCGCGGAGCTGGTGCTGCGGGGCGGCGGTTCCGTGACCGGCTGCGATCTGGCGGGCGGCACGGGCCCCGAGGCCCTGACCCGTCTCGGCCTGAGCTTCACACCGGGGCACGATCCCTCGCACGTCAGGGCGGCGGCCGCGCTGGTCATCACCTCCGCGGTGCCCGCCGGCCATCCCGAGGTGGAGGCGGCGCACGCGCGGGGGGTGCCGGTGCTGAAGCGCGCCGAGGCGCTCGGACAGTGGGTGAACGAGGGGCGCGTGGTGGGGGTCGCCGGTACGCACGGGAAGACGACCACCACCGCCCTCGTGACCCACGTGCTGGTGCAGGCGGGAATCGACCCGACGGGCGTGGTCGGCGGCGAGGTCCCCGGTTGGGGCGGCAACCTGCGCGCGGGCGGTTCCGATGTCTTCGTGGTGGAGGCGGACGAGTACGACCGGTCGTTCCTGATGCTGCGCCCCGAAGTGGCCATCGTCACGAACCTGGAGGCCGACCACCTCGACATCTACGGCGATCTGAGGGGGGTCCGCGGTGCCTTCGCCAGCTTCGTGGATCAAATCACGCCGGGGGGCACGCTATGGATCTGCGGCGACGACGCCGGGGCGGCCAGAGCGGGGGTGCGCGGAGGTGCCCGCACACGCAGCTACGGGCTCGGGGCCGGTGCCCAGCTGCGCGCGGTCGGGGTGCGCGGCAACGGGACGGGGAGCCACTTCGAGGTGATCGAGGACGGGGTGAGCGCCGGCAGGTTCAGGGTGCCCGTCCCCGGGGTTCACAACGTGCGCAATGCGCTGGCCGCGGTGGGCGTTGGCCGCACCTTCGGGGCGCACTGGGACGACATCCGCGCCGGGCTGGACGGGTTCGGGGGGGTGGGGCGGCGGTATGACGTGCTGGGAAGCGCGGCGGGGGTGGAGGTGGTGGACGACTACGCGCACCACCCCACCGAGATCACCGCCACGCTGGCGGCTGCCAGGCGGGCGAACCCGGGGCGGCGGATCGTCGCCGTGTTCCAGCCGCATCTCTTCACCCGCACCCGCGACTTCCACCAGGCTTTCGGCCGCGCGCTGGGCGCGGCGGACCGGGTCTGGGTCACCGATGTCTACCCCGCCCGCGAACCCCCCCTCCCCGGCGTCACCGGCGCGCTCGTCGCGCGCGCCGTGCCGCCCCCCCAGTCACGGACGGTCTACCACGCGGATCTCTCCACCCTGGCAGCCGCGGTGGGCGCAGACCTCTCGCCCGGCGACGTTTGCGTCGTGATGGGCGCCGGCTCCATCGAGGCCACCGCGCCCGGGATCCTCGCGCTGCTCGGAGACGGGTCATGAGCCGGCTGCCACCCCCGCACCGCCCACCCCCCCCGCGCCCCGCGCCCATCCCCCACGCGTTGCGCCGCGCGGCCCGGTTCCTCGCCGCCGTGTCCCTCGCCGCGCTGATCACCTGGGGCGCGATCCTCCTCGCGGCCGCCTCCCCGTACTTCCGGGTGGACGACATCGAGGTCACGGGGCTCAGCTACCTCACGCGGGACGAAGTGCGCGCGGCCGCCGGGGTCCAGGGCCCGGTCAGCGTGTGGTCGCGGGAGGCGGGCCTCCTGAACGGCCTGTTCGCGCACCCGCTGGTGGAGTCCGCCCGCGTCACCCGGAGGCTTCCCCGCACCCTCCTCTTCGAGATCGACGAGGCCGAGCCGGTGGGGCTGATCGCGCTGCCCCTGGTCGTCGCCGTGGACCGTCACGGGAACGTCCTGGGAATCGATCCCGGCGATCCCGTTCTGGACCTTCCCGTGCTGCGTGTCCTGACGGAGCGCGCCCGGGCGCTGTGGGGCGCGCGCCTCCTGGCCCGCGAGGTGGCGCGCATGGCCGACGTCGCGCCGGAGCTCTTCGCCGTGCTCTCGGAGGCGCGCATCGACGACGAGCAGGTCGTGCTGCTGCTGGGCGACTCGGCGCTGCGCGTGCGCTACCACCCGCCGATCACCGAGGAGCGGCTGCGCGATGCGCTCATCGCGATGAGCGACGCGGTCGCGAGGTTCCCCGGCGACGTGCTGCGCGAGGTCGACCTGCGCTTTGCGGACCAGGTCGTGGTGAGGACGGGCGGCGCCCAGTGAGGTCGATCCTCGTCGCCGGCCTCGATGTCGGCTCGGCCTGCACCCGCGTGGTGATCGGGGAGCTGCTGGGCGACCAGTACCACCCCACGCTGGGGGTGCTGGGGATCGGGCGCAGCAGGTCGGTGGGTGTGCGCAGGGACGTGGTCACCGACCTCGAAGCGGCTACCGAGTGCATCCGCGCCACCCTGCGGGAAGCGGAGGTGATGGCGGGGGTGAGGCTCGACCGCGTGTACCTCGGCGTCTCCGGGGACCACATCTCGGTGGACCGCTCCTCCGGCGTGGTGGCGGTCGCGGCGGAGGAGATCGTGCCGCGCGACATCGAACGCGTGCACGAGGTCGCGCAGGCGATCGCGCTGCCCCAGGACCGGGAGCTGCTGCACGCGGTGCCGCGCGACTACTTCGTCGACTATCACGGCGGCATCTCCGACCCGGTCGGCATGTCCGGCACTCGCCTCGAGACCGAGCTCTACCTGGTGACCGGCTCCTCTGTGGTCGTGGGGAACCTGATGCGGGCCGTCGAAAAGGCCGGATACCGGGTGCAGGGCCGCGTCTTCGAGCCGCTGGCGGCGGGGCGGGCGGTGCTCGCCGAGGACGAAAAGGAGCTGGGCGTCGCGATGGTGGACATGGGCGGTGCCTCGACCGGGATCTGCGTCCACTACGAGGGAAAGATCCGCGACCTCGGGGTGCTGCCCTTCGGGGGCTCCACCATCACCGGCGATCTCATCCGCGGCCTGTCGATTCCCTTCGCCGACGCGCACCGGGTCAAGGAGCTGCACGGGGCGGCCTGCGCCCGTCTGGTCGACCCGTCGGAGGTGGTGCGCCTCCCCGGCGTCAACGGACGGGGGCGTTCGGTGCCCCGCACCTACGTCGCCGAGCTCATCGAGCAGCGGCTGGAAAACGTGTTCCGGCGCATCAATCGCCGGCTGCACGAGACCTTCCCGCAGGGGGCGCTCGGCGCGGGAATCGTGCTCACGGGGGGCGTCGCGGCGACCACGGGGATCTGCGAACTGGCCCGCGGCTGCCTCGCCGCGCCCGTGCGGACCGGTGTTCCCGCCGAATGCCTGGCGGGCATGGCCGACATGATCGCACGCCCCGGTTTCGCAACCGCGGCCGGGCTGGCGCTGCACGGCGCCGACCGCTTCCTGGAGACCGGCGAGGGTGCGTCCACCGTGGCATCGGGCCTCGTCACCCGGGTGGGGGCGTGGCTTCGGGAGTTTTTCTAATGTCCAACGAGATGATAACTTTATTCGACAACGCGGTCGGCAAGGAGATGAGACGATGAAGATCGAACTGGAAGACGCTCCGCGAAACACGGCGTTGATGCGGGTGATCGGCGTGGGTGGCGCCGGGGGGAACGCCATCAACCGGATGATCGAGGAGGAACTCGAAGGCGTCGACTTCATTTCCGCCAATACGGACGCCCAGGCGCTCAAGCAGTCAAGGGCTGCTCAGGTCATCCAGTTGGGGAAGAAGCTGACCCGCGGACTGGGGGCGGGCGCGCGTCCGGGGATCGGGCGCCAGGCGGTCGCCGAGGACGCCGACGAGGTGCGCACGGCGCTGGACGGAGCGGATCTGGTCTTCATCGCCGCCGGGATGGGGGGTGGAACCGGAACCGGGGCCGCGCCGGTGGTCGGCGAGATCGCCCGGGAGCTCGGAGCGCTCACCATCGCCGTCGTGACGCGCCCCTTCTCCTTCGAGGGCAAGGGGCGCATGCGGCAGGCCGACCAGGGCCTGGAGGAGCTCCGCCGCACCGTCGACACGATGGTCGTCGTCCCCAACGACCGCCTGCTCCCGGTGGTCGGCAAGGGCACCACCTTTACCGACGCGCTCAAGAAGGCGGACGAGGTGCTGCTGAACGCGACCCGTGGGATCAGCGACCTTATCCGCGTCAGCGGCGACGTTAACGTGGACTTCGCCGACGTGCGCACGGTCATGTCGTCGTGCGGCGCGGCGCTGATGGGTAGCGGCTTCGGCCGCGGCGAGGACCGCGCCCTCAAGGCGGCCCAGGACGCGATCACGTCGCCCCTGCTGGACAACATCTCGATCTTCGGGGCCAAGGGCGTCCTGATCAACATCACCGGCGGTTCGGACCTCACCATCGACGAGGTCACGGACATCTCGACCATGATCGCCGAGGAGACGGGTGACGAGGCCGAGATCATCTTCGGCACCGTCCTGGACAGCACCATGGAGGGGGAGATCCGGGTCACCCTGATCGCGACCGGCTTCGACGACAGGGTGGACAGACGCGCCGGGAGCCCGATGATCCGTCCGAGTTTCGTGGCCCGCCCCGCCGAGAGCGACTTCGCGGAACCGGTGCTGCAGAAGGCGGTGGGCGATCCGTCCCCCGCGGGCAGACGCGCCGAGCGCGAGCGCGTTCCGGTGGCCCGGCGGCCGGTCCGCGCCGTCGCAGCCGCGGGAGCCGACCCTGCCGGGTTCGCCAGCCCGTTCCCGCCGACCAGCGCCACCGCGGCCGGGCCCTCGCAGGCCGGCCCCGCCCAGGCCCGGTCGGCCCAGGCGCCGCGGCCCGCGTCCGTCGTCATTCGCGCCCGCAAGGGTGGCGCATCCGAGCTGGAGTTGCCTACCTTCATCCGGAGATGATGAACAGGCGACAGATCGTTGTAGGCGGATGCGCGGGAGTGGCCGCGGCGGCCGTGCTCGGCGCCGCGCTCACGAGCGAACGGGTCCCGGAGGTCGACCTGGCCGGGGCCGTGTACGCTGCGCTGCCGGGCCGCGTCGAGGTGGAGACGCTCTCGTTCGGAGAGACCTTCGGCCAGATCCTCGACGACGCGGGGCTGGGGACCGCCGAGCGCGCAAGCGTGCTCGAGGCATTCCGCGAGGAGGCCGAGCCCAGGCGTCTGCGCACGGGGACGGAGGTGCGCATCCGCTGGGTGGACGAGCGCCTTCATGCCATTCAGGTGGAGCTGGACCGGGACCGCACCGTGAATGTGGACTGCGGTGTGGGCGCCTGCACGGCCTCCACCGTCACACTGGCCACCACCGTCGACACCGTCTACGCGGCGGGCGTGATCGAGAGCAACCTGTGGAACGCGGTGCGGGAGCTGCCCGAGCTCGCGGAGGTCCCCCCCGGCGACCGCTTCGAGTTCATCATCAGCCTGGACAAGGTCTTCCAGTGGCAGGTCGACTTCTCCCGCCAGATCAGGGTGGGGGACACCTACCGCTTCGTCTTCGAGCGCGAGAAGCGGCCCGACGGCAGCATGCGGGCGGGACACCTTCTCTCGGCCGAACTCGTGAACTCGGGGAAGGCCTACCACGCCATCTGGTTCGATCCCAACGACGATGGCCGGGGCACCTGGTACGACCTCGACGGCGAGTCCGTGCGCCGCGCCTTCCTCATGAAGCCCATCGACCTCAGCCGCATCTCGTCCCGCTTCGGCATGAGGCATCATCCGATCCTGAAGCAGTGGCGCAGCCACAACGGCGTCGACTACGCGGCCAACAGGGGTACGCCGGTTCAGTCGACCGGCGCCGGGGTAGTCGTCCGCCGCAATCGGAGTGCAACCTACGGGAACGTGATCGACGTACGGCATCCGAACGGCTTTCTGACCCGCTACGCCCATCTCAACAGCTTCGCGAGTGGACTTGTCGTGGGGACGCGCGTGGCCCAGGGCGACGTGATCGGGCACGTGGGGATGACCGGACTGGCGACGGGGTACCACCTCCACTACGAGATGCACGCGTCGGGCAGGGCCGTCGATCCGCTTGCGATCGATCTCCCCGCCGAAGATCCGGTACCGGACGAGGACCGCACGCGTTGGGAACGGGAGAGCGCGGCGAGGATCGCCCTGCTGTTCAGCCTCCCCGGTCCACAGGAACTCCGCTCGGTGCGCGCGGACCAGTAGCCGTGAGCCCCGGGTGCCCCAGCTCCTCCTGATCGCAGCACTTCTGCTGGCCGGAGGCTTCTGCGGCTGGATCTACTACCGGCGCGAGTTCGAGGTGCGCGCGCGGGGCGTCCTGCTCGCCGCCCGCCTGGTCGCCGTCGCTGGGGTGGTCGCGCTGCTCTGGAACCCCGTCCTCCCCACCGGCCCCCGCGGCGCGGGACCCGAACGCTTCGCGATCCTCGACGCCAGCGCCTCGATGGCGGCGACTTCCACCACCGGCGCCACGATCTGGAACGAGGCGGTCCGGCGCGCAGCGGCGCTGGCCGATGACGGCGCCCGCATCCTGGTCCTCGAAGACCGCGTGCACGCCGTGGACCCGGCCCGGCTGGGCACCCTCCAGCCCGCCGGCACCGGTTCCCTGCTGGCAGGCGCGGTGACCGTCGCGGCGGAGGCGGGCGCGCGCGAAGTCGTGCTCCTCACCGACCGGCGGGTGCGCGACCCCGTCGCCACGGCTGCCATCGCGCGCCGCCTGGGCGTCGGCCTCACCGTCGACACCCTCCCCGGCGCGGCTTCCAACCTGGGAATCGGCCGCCTCCTCCTCCCGGCCACCGCCGAGCGCGGCGAGACCCTGCGCGGCCGCGTCGAGCTGGAGGGCAGCGCCGCCGACTCCGATTCCGCCACCGTCACGATCTCGCTCGACGGCCGCCCCGTGCAGGCGCTCCGGCTCCCCATGCCCGCCGCGGGCGGCACCAGCGCGGCCGAGTTCACCCTCGGCGGCTCCCTGGCGGCCGGCCCCCACCGCGTCACGGCGCGCGTCGAGGGCGCGGACGCCTTCCCGGACGACGACGAGCGCGCCGCGATCGTGGAGGTGGACCCGGAGGAGACCGGCGTGCTCCTCGTATCCTTTGCGCCGGACTGGGAGCCGCGCTTCCTCCTCCCCGTGCTGAACCAGGTGACGGGGCTGCCGGTGCGGGGGTTCCTGCGCACCGGTCCCGACCGCTACCAGGCGATGGACCCTGATGCCGCGGGCGCGACCGGGACCGCCGCCGCGACGATCGACGCGGCTGCCATGGAACGGCTCCTCGGCCGCGCCGAGATGGTGGTCGCGATGGGGCTCGACGGCGGCGCCGCGGAGTTCATCGAGGGGCCGACCGCGCGCACGCGCAGGCTGCTTCTCTTCCCCGCGGACGGGGTGGGGGCGGCGGTGGGGGGCGTCGCGGCGGGCGCCGCGCTCACCGGCGAATGGTACCTGGACGAGGCCCCGCCCTCGCCGATCACGGGCGAGGTCGCGCGCTTCGCGGCCTCCGGGCTGCCCCCCCTCACCGGGGTCCTGCCGCTGCTGGACCAGGGCGGCGGAGCCGCGCTCCACCTCCGCCTGGGGGGAGCGGGCGAGCCCCGCGCCGCGCTCGTCCTCAGGACCGAAGGGAGCCGCCGGGTCGGAGTCGTGCTCGCCCGCGGATTCTGGCGCTGGGCATTCCGCGACGGCGCTCCGCGCGAGCATTACCGCGCCCTCTGGGCGGCCGTTGGCGGCTGGATGATGGCCGACGAACCCCTGGCCGCGGGCCCCGGCGTGCGCCCGGCTGCCCCCATCCTCCCCCGCGGCGTTGCGGTGAGCTGGCTCGGCCGGGGCTACGAGGGAGAGGAAGTGCGGATCGCGATCACCGACTCGGCCGGCCGGGCGGTGCTCGATTCGGCGGTCACGGTCCCCTCCGGCGGCCGCTTCACGAGCGGCGTGCTGCCGCCGGGCCGCTACGCGCACACGGTGGTGACCCCCAGCGCCCCGGCCCCCGATACCGGCGCCTTCGAGGTCGAATCCTACACCGACGAGATGCTGCGGCTGCCCGTGCCCGCGACCGAGCTCAGCGTGCCCGTGCCGCCCGCGAGCGCCGCGCTCCCGCGGAGCCGTCCGCTGCGCACCTGGCCGCTTGCCTACCTGGTGATCCTGGCGGCGCTGTGCATGGAGTGGATCGGGCGCCGGCGGGCAGGATTGCGCTGATGAAGTGGGCGCGGGCGCTCCGCCGGATCCTCCCCCGCACATTCCACAAGGTCGATCCCGAGTCGCTGGAGGAGCTCGAGGAGCGGCTCATCATGGCCGACTTCGGGGTCGACGCGAGCCTGCGCTTCGTCGAGGCGGTGGAGCGCGCGGCCGGGAGCGGCGAGGACCCGGCGCGCACCCTGGCCGCGGCGATCCGGGCGGTGTTCGACGGTGACGCGTCCAGCGCCGAAGCCGCCGCCGGCACCCTCGCCGTTGCTCCCACCTCCCCCACCGTGTACCTCTTCGTGGGCGTGAACGGGACCGGGAAGACGACCACGATCGGGAAGCTGGCCCACCGTCTGGCCGGCGAGGGGCGCAGCGTGATGGTGGCGGCGGCCGACACCTACCGCGCGGGCGCCACCGAGCAGCTCGCGCGCTGGGCGGAGCGCGCGCGGGCCGGATTCGTGAGGGGGCAGCCGGGTGGGGATCCGGCGGCGGTGGCCTTCGATGGCCTGGAAGCCGCCCGCGCCCGCGCCGCGGACGTGCTCCTGATCGACACCGCGGGGCGCCTGCATACGCACAAGGGACTCATGCAGGAGCTCTCCAAGGTGGAACGCGTGATCCGCAGGCGGCAGGAGGGCGCCCCGCACGAGACGCTGCTGGTGCTCGACGCGACGGTGGGGCAGAACGGCCTGGTGCAGGCGCGCGAATTCTCCCGCTGCGTCACGGTGACGGGGATCGTGCTGGCCAAGATGGACTCGACCGCGCGCGGCGGGATCGTGGTCGCGCTGCGCCAGGAACTCGGCATCCCGGTGCGCCTGGTGGGCGTGGGCGAACGCCCGCAGGATCTGGAGCCCTTCGACCCCGACGAATTCGTCCAGGGGGTGCTGGCGGCGTCATGACCGCCCTCGACAAGCCCGTCCAGTTCCTCAAGGGAGTGGGCCCGCGCAGGGCGGAGTCGCTGCAGCGGATGGGGATCCTCGCCGCCCGCGACCTGCTCTACCACGTCCCGCGCCGCTACGACGACGCCTCCACCATCACCCCCGTCGCCCTCGCCGAGGTCGGGATGGACGTCACGGTCGCGGGCGAGGTCCGCAGCAAGGGCATCGTCCCCACCCGCTCGGGCCTCCGCATCTTCCAGGCCGTCATCCGGGACGACAGCGGGCTCATCACCTGCGCCTGGCCCGGCCAGCCCTGGGTGGAGCGCCTGCTGCGCGAAGGCGACCGCATCCTCGTCACCGGCCCTGTGAAGTTCTTCCACGGCCGCCAGATCCAGCCCCGCGAGCACACGATCCTGTCGCGGGCCGATGCCACCACCCCCCCACCTCGCCCGGCACGATCTTCTCCACGTATCCGGCCGCCGAAGATCTCCCACAGTGGATCCTGCGCCGCCTCTTCGCCCTGAATCTTGATTCCCTTATCAGCCAGGTCGCCCGCGACGAGTACCTGACCCCCCCCGAACGGCAGGCCCTCGGCCTGATCGAGCTCTCCGCCGCGCTGCAGGACCTCCACCGCCCCCCCTCCCTCGCGCGGGTCGACGCCGCGCGCCGCCGCCTCGCATTCGACGAACTCTTCTTCCTGCAGCTCATGCAGGCGCGCGTCCGCCACCAGGCCACGCGGGAGCGTCCCGGAATCGCATTCGTCCGCACCAACGAGCTGATCCGCGCGCTGCACGACGCCCTCCCCTTCCGCCTCACCCGGGCGCAGGCGCGCGTGCTGCGCGAGATCTACGCCGACATGACCTCCCCGCGCCGCATGAACCGCCTGCTCCAGGGCGACGTCGGCTGCGGCAAGACGGTGGTGGCGCTCTTCGCGATGCTGCTCGCCGTCGAGGGGGGCTACCAGGCCGCGCTGATGGCGCCGACCGAGATCCTCGCCGAGCAGCACGCCGGCGGGATCCGGGCGATGCTGGGCGGCCTCCCGGTCGGGGTCGAGGTGCTCCGCGGCTCGGTCACGGGGCGCCGCCGCGACGAGGCGCGCGCGCGGGTGGCGGGCGGCGAGGCACGCCTGGTGGTCGGCACCCACGCGCTCATCCAGGAGGGCGTCGAGTTCGAGGCGCTGGGGCTGGTGGTGGTGGACGAACAGCACCGCTTCGGGGTCCGCCAGCGCATGGCCCTCGCCGAGCGCGACCCCCGCCCCGACACGCTGCTCATGTCGGCCACGCCGATCCCGCGCTCCCTCGCGATGACGCTGCACGGCGAACTTGATCTCTCGATCATCGACGAGCTTCCCCCCGGGCGCCGTCCGGTCGCCACCCGCGTGGCCGCCCCCGGCGAGCGTGGCGAGGTGCTGCGCGAGGTCTGCCGCCACCTCGACCGGGGCCGCCAGGCGTACCTCGTCTACCCCGCGATCGAGGAGTCGGAGCGCGCCGACCTGCTCGCCGCCGAGGCCGAGTTCGAGCGGCTGTGCAGGGAGGATCTGGCCGGCCGCGCCGTTTCGCTGATGCACGGCCGCATGCCCGCCGACGAGAAGGACCGGATCATGCGCGACTTCCAGGCCGGGCAGATCGAGGTGCTGGTCGCGACCACGGTGGTCGAGGTCGGGATCGATGTCCCCAACGCGACCGTGATGGTGGTCGAGAACGCGGAGCGCTTCGGACTCTCCCAGCTGCACCAGCTGCGCGGCCGCGTGGGGCGGGGGGAGGAGGGGGGGCTGTGCGTGGTGATCGTGGGAGAGCCTGCATCCGACCGCCCCGACCCCGCCTCCGCCCGCCTCGCGGCCTTCGCCCGAACCACCGACGGCTTCGAGATCGCGTCGGAAGACCTGCGCATCCGCGGCCAGGGCGACTTCTTCGGCGCCGAGCAGCACGGTCACGGAACGGAGCTGCGCTTCGCGGACCTCCTGAAGCACGAGGACCTGATCCGCCCGGCCCGCGAACGCGCCCGCGCCCTCATCGACGCCGACCCCCGGCTCGCCGACCCCGCCAACGCGCGGATCCGCGCCCACCTCGACCGCCGCTACGGAGAGCGCGCGAAGTTGTTCGGCGTCGGCTGATTCTGGTAGCTTCCCAACCCATGACCATCCGAGACCTTCCCCAACACCCCGGCGAAACCGTCACCGTTTCCGGCTGGATCGCGACCCTGCGCGTGCATGCGCGCGTCGCTTTCGTCGTATTGCGCGACGGAACGGGGGTGGTGCAGGGCGTCCTCGTCAAATCGCAGCTTGACGAGGAGGTCTGGGAGCTCGCCACCACGCTCACCCGGGAGAGCTGCATCGCGCTCACCGGCGTGGTCCGCGCCGACGCCCGCGCGCCCGGCGGACACGAGCTCACCGTCACCGCGATCGAGCTCATCGGCGCCAGCGAGGAGTTCCCCATCCAGCCCAAGGAGCACGGGGTCGAATTCCTCCTCGATCACCGCCACCTGTGGTTGCGATCGAGCATGCAGCGGGCCGGTCTGAAGGTGCGCGCCGAGGTGGAGCAGTCGATCCACGACTTCTTCTACGAACGGGACTTCGTGCGCATCGACACGCCCATCCTCACCGGCTCGATCGGCGAATCGGCCGGGACGCTCTTCGAGACCGACTACTTCGGAGAACGCGCGTTCCTCGCGCAGACCGGGCAGCTCTACGTCGAATGCGCGTGCCCGGCGTTCCGCAAGGTCTACTGCTTCGGACCGACCTTCCGGGCGGAGAAGTCGAAGACCCGCCGTCACCTGACCGAATTCTGGATGATCGAGCCCGAAGTCGCGTTCGCGGATTCAAGCGACAACATGGACCTCCAGGAAGAATTCATCTGCTACATCGTCGCACGCGCGCTCGAGCGCTGCGGTCCCGAACTGGAGATCCTCGAACGGGACGTGGGCATGCTCGAATCGGTCACGCCGCCCTTCCCGCGGATCAGCTACAGCGAGGCCGTCGAGCGGCTGAACGCGGCCGGCCCCGACTCCCCCGCCCGTCCCTTCGTGTGGGGCCGCGATCTCGGCGCCGTCGAGGAGACGACCATCTCGAGCTGGTTCGACCGCCCGGTCTTCGTGTACAACTATCCCCGGGAGGCCAAGGCCTTCTACATGAAGGAGAACCCGGACGACCCGCGCACCGTCCTCTGCAACGACCTGCTGGCCCCGGAGGGCTACGGCGAGATCATCGGCGGCAGCCAGCGCGAGGACGACATGACCCGGCTCCTCTCCAGGATCCGCGAGGAGGACCTCCCCGAGGAGGCCTACGACTGGTACCTCGACCTGCGCCGCTATGGAACGTTCCCGCATTCCGGGTTCGGCCTGGGGCTGGAACGGACGGTCGGCTGGATCACGGGCCGCCCCCACATCCGCGAACTGGTCCCCTTCCCGAGGCTGATCAATCGGCTGACGCCCTGACCGGCGAGGCTTCCGAGGCCCGCCCATGGCCACCATCGTCATCGACCTGCGCGACCGGCGCCCGATCTGGGAGCTGCCCGACCAGGCCCGCAAGGCGATCACGGCCTCGCTCCCGCCCGGCTGGACGGTCCGGTTCATGGAGACGCTATCGGACGGCTCGGGCGACGGCGCCGGGCGGGTGACCGCCGAGCTGCTCGAAGCGGTGGCGGAAGCGAGGGTCTACATGGGGTACGGTATCCCCGCCGAGGTGCTGAATCATGGACGGCGGCTCGAATGGGTGCACTCGGGTGCGGCCGGGGTGGCCGGATCGCTGCACCCCGCGATGCTCTCCAGCGACATCCTCTTCACCAACTCCGCGGGCGTCCACGCCGCGCCGATGGCCGAGACCGTGATGGCGATGATCCTCCACTTCGCGCGGGGTCTCGACGTGGCCGTGCGCGCCCAGCGGGACGGGCGCTGGAGCGCCCCCGAGTACTGGGCGGCCACCGCTCCGGTCACCGAAGTCGGCGCCTCGACGGTGGGCATCGTCGGCTTCGGCGGGATCGGCCGCGAGGTCGCCCGCAGGGCTGCCGCCCTGGGCGCGAGGGTGATCGGGGTGAGGCGGGGCGGGGGTGATATGCTAACGTGTATAATTGATGACGAAAAATACAGAATAGAATATCACATCGGGTCTGGGCGGCATGTTCTAGACCACACAATATGCCAATCGGACTATCTCGTCCTGGCACTCCCCGAGACCCCGGAGACCCGCGGACTCATGACCCGCGAGCGCCTGTTCGCGATGAAGCCGGGCTCGGTGCTGATCAATGTCGCAAGGGGCCGCCTGGTGGACGAGCATGCGCTCCTGGAGGCCCTGGAGTCGGGACCGCTGCGAGGCGCCGGACTCGACGTTTTCCACACCGAGCCGCTCCCGCCGGACCATCCGTTCTATCGGCATCCCCGGGTACTGATGACGCCCCACGTCTCCGCCACGACCCGCCGGTTCTGGGACCGGCAGACCGAACTGATCACGGACAACATCGGGCGGTTCGCGCGCGGTGAGCGCCTCCGCAATCTGGTGGACAAGGCGGCCGGCTACTGAGGGTGGCCGGCTACAGCGGGTCCGACCCTTCCCGCGACTTGACCTCGTCCCAGATCCTGTCCAGCGGCTCGAGGTCGGTTCCCGGCATGGGCAGACCGCGCAGCCGTGCGATGCGCTCGACCTCTGCGAACCGTCGCCCGAACTTCGCAGTCGCGCGCTCCAGGGCCGGCGCCGGATCGATGCCCGCCAGGCGCGCGACGTTGACAGCCGCAAAGAGCAGATCCCCGACTTCTTCAGCGAGCCGCCAGCCAGCTGATCCGGCGCCGCCCACAGCGACCAGGGCGGCCACTTCATTTGTTTCCTCGCGGACCTTTTCAAGGGCGCCGCCGGGGTCGGTCCAGTCGAAGCCCTTGTCCGCCGCAATCGCCTGAACGGCGGCGGCCCGGGTCAGGGCGCAGTCATGATCGGTTCGGGTCATGGTCAGGCCAGTGGGGAGGGGTGGGCGACGATCCTTGTGGATGGGGGGTCCGAACGGCAAGCCGGACTATTAATACTAGCAGTCCGTGGATAGGGAGGATGGCGGTGCCTTGGGGGATGGCGTGCCTGCCAGAGGTGCCTTCCTGCCAGGGTAGCCCCGCGCCCAATGGAGCATGCAGCTGTCCCGGGTTTTGCCGCGGAAGCGCTTGGGGGAGCGCGGATGTTGGCGAGGCCGGAGGGGTGCTACCGGTTGATGGCCCCGCGCCCAATGGAGCATGCAGCTGTCCCGGGTTTTGCCGCGGAAGCGCTGGGGGGGCACCGTCCTGGCGCCGGCCATCCGCTCTGCCACAGGCGACCATTCTGCCTCGGACTTGAGGCCGGCGTGCCCCTGCGGGCCATAACGCCAACACGCGTCCCAACGGCCCATGCGATAGGCCCATTTCGTCATGGACGATTCCAATATTCGGCTTATCTTCGGTATATCGGAGTCGGGGAGCCCGCCCTCGGCCTTTGGGGGCCGCCTCTGCGCGCCCGAGCCTGCGACCTGGAGGGGAGCGATGAGTGTATCGGAACTGAGCGAGCGGATTGCGGAGCTGGCGGCGCGGATCGCGGTGGCGCGCTACGAAATGCTGACGCTGGTGCGGGAGTTCGACGAGCGGGAGGGATGGGTGGCCGACGGGTTCGAGACGGGCGTGGACTGGCTGGCGTGGCGGATCGGGGTGACGCCGCCGACGGCGCGGGAGCACATCCGGGTGGCCTATGCGCTGCCGGAGCTGCCGCGCACGGCCGAGGCGATGAAGCGGGGGCTGATCTCGTATACGAAGGTGCGGGAGATCACGCGGGCGGGGACGCCGGAGAACGAGGCGGCGCTGCTGGAGTATGCGCTGGCGGGCTCGGCGGTGAAGCTGCGGCGGATGGTGCTGGGGTGGAAGCACTTCGGGCGTGAGGGCGAGGTGGATGCCGAGGAGCGGCGGCACCGGAGCCGGCACCTGTCGGTGGCGGTCGACGACGAGGGGATGTACGTGGTGCGGGGGCGGCTGGAGCCGGAGGCGGGGGCGGTGCTGATGCGGGCGATCGAGGCCGCAGGCGACGCGGCGTACCGGGAGGAGGATCCGGGGGCGCGGCCGACGGGGGCGCAGCGCCGGGCGGATGCGGCGGGGTTGGTGGGGGAGCGGGCGCTGGCGGCGGGGTTCGGGGGTGGTGGGGAGTCGGGCAGCCGGGCCGAGCGCTACCAGGTGGTCGTGCACACGGAGGCGGCGACCCTGGCCGAGGCGGGCGAGCCGGGGCGCTCGGAGCTCGACGGGGTGCGGGTGTGCGCGGAGACATCGCGGCGGCTGGCGTGCGACGCGGCGGTGGTGCCGATGGTGCACGGCGACGGCGGGGAGGTGCTGAGCGTGGGGCGCAAGACGCGGACCGTCCCGGCGCACATCCGGCGCGCGCTGGAGGAGCGGGACCGGGGATGCCGGTACCCGGGGTGCGGGAGCCGGTTCACCGACGCACACCATGTGCGGCACTGGGCCGACGGGGGCGAGACGAGTCTGGCGAACCTGGTGCTGCTGTGCCGGCGGCACCACCGGGCGGTGCACGAGGGCCGCGCGAAGATGGCCCTGGACCGGGAGGGCAAGGCGGTATTCTTCACACGCGCGGGCAAGGTGATCGGCAGCGCGCCGCCGCCGCGGGCGGCCACCGGCACGCTGCCCCCCGCCCCCCCCGAACCCCCCGGCCGGCTCTGGAACGGGGCCGCGCGCTTCAAGGACTGGGCCGTCCCATGGAAGATCACCATCGCCGCCCGGGAAGGGATGGATCCGTGACGGGGAGATCACAGCCCGGCACGGCCGTGGGTGCCCCCCCACCCCCCCACCCCCCATATTGCCCCCCTCACCCCCACCCCCCCCACCCCATCCCATGCCCCCCACCTCCCCCAACCCCACCCCAGCCCCACGCAACCGCGCATGGGTGGAAGTGCGCACGGCCGCCATCCTGCGCAATCTGGAACGCGTCCGCGCGTCCGCCGCCGCCTCGACCAGAATCATCCCCATGGTCAAGGCGGACGGTTACGGCCTTGGTGTGCAGCGCGTGGTGGCCGCTCTCGGCCCGGCGCGCCCGTTCGGCTACGGGGTCGCGACCGTTGGCGAGGGCCTCGAACTGCGGCGAATCGGCGTGCCCGAGCCCGTCATGCTGTACAGCCCGGTGCTTCCGGATGAGCTTCGCGGCGCCGTGGACGGCGGGCTCGTCCCCGCGGTCTGCGACCTTGCCAGCCTGGCCACTCTCCGCCGGCTCGGCGAGGAGGGCGCCCGCGCGGCGCCGATCCCCTTCCAGATCGAGATCGACACCGGAATGGGGCGGGCGGGGTTCGGCCTGGGCGCGGGTGATGACGGCTGGTGGAGCGAGGTGCTGCGCGCCTGCGCGGCCGGGCTTCGCCTCTTCGGCGTCTTCACGCATCTGCACTCGGCGGACCAGGCCGACCTGGACTCCGCGCGCGGGCAGATCGAGCGCTTCGACCGGTTCGTGGAGAGCGCGGGGGGCATCCCCGCGGACGCGCTCCTCCACTGCGCCAACAGCGCCGGGGCGCTGCGGCTCGGCTCGCGCACCGCGAACGCCGTCCGGCCGGGGATCTACCTCTACGGTGCGCCGGTCGCCGCCGCCGAACCGCCCGACCCCGTCGCCAGCGTGCGGGCGCGGGTCGTCCTGGCGCGCGATGTGCCGGCGGGCACCACCGTCGGCTATGGGGCGACCTACCGCGCCGGGGGAGCCGAACGCTGGGCCACCGCCGCGATCGGCTACGGCGACGGACTGCCCCGGGTCCTCGGCAACCGGGGGTGGGCGATCGCGGGCGGCGAGCGCGTGCCGATCGTGGGCCGGATCTCCATGGACACGACCGTGCTGCGGACCGGCAGTCACGTCGGCGCCGGAGATGTCGTTACCTTTGTCGGTCGAGAAGGTGACGCCGAACTGCCGCTCGAGGCGGTCGCGGACCTTGCGGGTACGATCCCCTACGAGATCCTCACGGGGCTGTCACGCAGGCTGCCGAGGATCACGGTTTGATTTGGATGAAGCAGAACGCGGACCTGGCAACCGTCGCGCGCGCTATGTTGCGCAACGCATATGCGCCCTATTCCGGGTTTCGGGTCGGCGCGGCCCTGGAGACGGAATCGGGCGAAGTGTTCAGCGGGTGCAACGTTGAGAACGCCTCATACGGTCTCACGATATGTGCCGAACGGGCGGCCGCCGTGAAGGCGGTCTCCGCCGGGCACAGGCGCTTCCGCCGCCTGGTGGTCGCAACCGAGGGGGACAGCGCAGCGCCGCCCTGCGGGGCGTGTTGCCAGTTCGTCGCCGAATTCGGGGACGACACGATGATCTGCAGCGTAGGGAAAAAGGAGACGGTCAGTTGGCTGCTGAAGGAGCTGATTCCGCACGCCTTCACGAGGAGTGCGCTGGGGAAATGACGCATCGGAGCATGCTGGCGCCCGCACTTGCCTCTCTCGCGGTCATTCTGGGCGGCTGCACCGACGAGGTTCCCACGGCTGCCCGGGACGAGCTGGTCCAGCCGGGGCTGGCGGTCGAGGTCACGATCCCGTACGACGACTTCGTGGCCAGCACGGCGGTCTACGGCGGATTCGGGCGGGCCTCGCAGCTCGGCGGCGGGTTCGTCGCGCACGAATTCGGGCCCGGGCCGGACGAGGATGGGGTGGAAGGGCCGGGGCTGGAGGCCGCGACGCTGGTGCGGTTCGCACGGTTCCCGCGCAACGTTACGGTCGTCGACACGGCGGGAACGAACCGGATCGACACGCTGATCACCATCCAGGCGGCGACGATCCTGGTCCGCTTCGACACGGTGGGGAGCGTCGCGGACGGCCCGGTCGAGATCACCACGCATACGGTCAGCGAGGACTGGGATCCGGTGAGCGCCAACTGGCAGCTCGCGGTGGACACGCTCGGGAACAAGGTGCCGTGGTCGGAGCCGGGCGGAGGCGAGGTGGAGGAGATCGCCACCACCGTCTGGGATCCGGCCGAGGGGGACACCGTCGAAATCGTGCTCGATTCGGCGCTCATCGAGATGTGGAGGGACAGCACCCTGACCGCCCGGGATATCCGCGTGGGCACGAACGACTCCGGGGTGCGGCTCCGCCTGATCCTGGTGCAGCTGCGGCTGAGCATCGTCCCCAGCATCCGGCCCGATACCGTGCTGAGGGTGCCGATCGGCACGACCGGCGCAACCTTCATCTACGATCCGCTGCCGAGCCCGCCGCGCAGCGCCCTGAGGGTGGGGGGCGCTCCCTCCTGGAGGACGATCCTCAACCTCGACGTGCCGCATTCGCTCAGCGGGCCTCCCGCCCTCTGCGAAGCGCTCGGCTGCCCGGTCGAGATCAACGCGGACCAGGTCTCCTACGCGGGGCTGCAGCTCACCACCATCGCGGGATCTCCGGCCTTCGTGCCCTCGGACACGCTGCTGCTCGACGTCAGAATGGTCACCGCGCCGGACTTCCTTCCCAAGTCGCCGCTGGGGCCGTCGACCCTGTCGCGCGAAGGCGGGGCGGGTCTGGCCCCGGAACTCTTCCGGGCTCCGGCGGGGCACGTCGTGGAGATCCCGGTCACCGACGTCGTGCGCGACCAGCTGCGCGGCGAGGACGCGCTCGGCCATCCCATCACCGGCACGGTGGCGCTGATGTCCATTCTGGAGCCGTGGTCGATCGAGTACGCGACCTTCGGGGGCCGCATGTCGCGTTCGCCGCCGTCGCTCCGCCTGATCCTGAACTTCTCGCGCGGGGGCTGAACATGAGAACGATCATCCTTGCCGCCCTTCTGGCCGCCGCCCTGCCCGCACCGGCCGCGGCCCAGTCGTTCCTCGGATTCCGGGCGCTCGGCTATCCGGTGGTCGCCTCCGGCGGGCGCACGGTCGGGGTCGGCAACCTGGGGATCGGACTGGCCGGAGCCGGGCTGTCGGCGGGCGATCCCGCGGCGGCGGCGCGGCTGGCCCTGCCGACGATCAGCCTCACCATGCAGCCCACCTGGGGCAGTTTCGAGGTCGGGGACGAATCCGGCACCTCCAACACCACCCGCTTTCCGCTCGTCGCGATCGGGTTTCCGTTCCCGCGCGCGGGCGGGGTCGCCACGGTCTCGCTGGCCGGGTACATGGAGCAGCGTTGGGCCGGCGAGCGCACCGGGGTGGTCGATCTGGGGGGCCGGCAGGTGCGCGTCGAGGACACGTTCGAGACCTCCGGCGGAGCGTCGGTCGCGCGGGTGGGGTGGGCGCAGCGGCTCGGCCGGGGAGTGGCGGTGGGCGTGGGCGCCGGCGCGTACGTGGGCCGGCTGGAACAGTTCTTCAACCGCACCCTCGACACCCTCACGGTTCCGGTCGACGTGCGGTCGTTCTCCGAGGGGAACCGTTGGCGCTACGGGGGCTACAACGTCACGGCGGGAGTCTCGGCCGATCCGCACGAACTCCTTCACGTGGCCGGGACGGTGGAATGGTCGAGCGACATCACCGAGCATCCCCACCGCGGCACCGAGGGAGGGGGCAGCTACTCGGTTCCCCTGCGGCTGTCCGCCGGGGCCACCACCCGGCTCACCCCGCGGCTGTCGATGAACGGGTCGGCGGCGTATCAGGACTGGTCGGGGGCGGCGGGATTTCCCGAAGGCACGGTCAGCAGCCTCGCCCTCAGCTTCGGCGGCGGGGTGGAGTGGACCGCCCTGCAGCGCGAGACGCGCAGCCTCCCGTTGCGCGCCGGGTACCGCCGGGTCGCGCCGCCCTTCCGCTACGGGGACGAGGACCCGGTCGAGTCGGTCTGGTCGCTCGGCGTGGGGATCAACTTCGTCGAGCTGGATGGCAACCGCTTCGGGTGGATGGACCTCGCGGTCGAGCGGGGCTCGCGCACCAGCCATCCCCTGACCGAGCAGTTCTGGAGGGCCACGATCTCGCTGGGAATCTCGCGTTCCTGAGGCTCTGCCGGTGAGGCTGCACTTCAAGACCTTCGGGTGCAAAGCCAACCAGTACGACACCGAGCGCATGCGCCAGACGGTCGGGACGGCGCGCCCGGTGGCGCTCGAGGACGCCGACCTCTGCGTGGTCAACACCTGCACGGTGACCAACGCGGCCGACGCGGGGGCGCGGCGGTTCATTCGCAGGGCCGCGCGCGTCAATCCCGGCGTGCGGATCGTGGTGGCGGGCTGTTCCGCGGCCCTCCGCGCGGAGGAATACCGCGGCATGGCCGAGGTGGACGGCGTCGTTGCGGGACACGATCCGGAGGCCGTGCGCAGCGAGGTGCTGAGGGCGCTGGGCGGGGGGCTGGTTCAGCTCGGCGCGCGCACCCCCCTCGAGCGCGGGCATCTGGAGCCCGTCGGGGCCACCGTGCTGCGCCGCCGCGCCGGGGCCACGCGGGGGTGGCTCAAGGTGCAGGACGGGTGCGACCGCAAGTGCGCCTTCTGCGCCACGCGGCTCGCGCGGGGCCGGAGCCGCAGCCGCGACCCGGACGAGGTCGTCGCCGAGGCGCGCGTCCTGGCGCGCACGCACCCGGAACTGGTCATCACGGGTGTCCACATCGGCCACTACGGCAGGGACCTCCCGCCGCGCACCACCCTCACCGCGCTGGTGCGCCGCCTCCTGGACGAGGTGGGGGGGTCACCGGAGGCCCGGGCTCCACGCCTGCGGCTGGGCAGCATCGAAGCCACCGAGATCGACGACGGCATGCTCGGCCTCCTCGCCGAATCGGGCGGCAGGCTCGCGCCGCACCTGCACATGCCGCTGCAGAGCGGGGCGGATCCGGTGCTGCGCGGGATGCGGCGCTGGCACACCCGGGAGCAGTACCGGCGCCGCGCGCTCGAGATCGCCGCGCGCATCTCCCCGATCGGGCTCGGCGCGGACATCATCACGGGATTTCCCGGGGAGTCGCCCGCCGACCACGCCAGCACCGTGGCGCTGGTCCGCGAGCTTCCCTTTACGTACCTTCACGTCTTCCCCTACTCGCCCCGCGACGGCACGGCGGCGGTGCAGCTCGACGGCCGCGTCCCCGAACGGGTCTCGCGCGAGCGGGGGCGGGAGCTGAGGGAACTCGCCGACGAGAAGTCGGCCTTCTACGCGTGCGACAGGGGAGGGACGGAGGTGGAGGTGGTGATGGAAGGACGGAGTGGCACGGCGCTGACGGGGGACTATCTGCGGGTCGCGGTCGATGCGGCCTGCCCACCGGACCCGTCGGTCCTGCACAGGGGAAGGCTGTCCCGCGAAGGGTCCCGCGTGACCCTTGACACACGGGAGCCCGGCAGGGTGAATTAACGTCATGGACCGAACGGAAAGCCCGCGGGCGTATGTCGAGACGTACGGCTGCCAGATGAATATCGCGGACGGGGAGCTCATGGAGGGGATCCTCGGGGATGCGGGGTACGATATCGCGCGATCGCCCGAGGAAGCCGACGTGATCCTCGTCAACACCTGTGCCATCCGCGAGCACGCCGAAACCCGCGTGCTCGGACGGGTCGGCCAGCTCAACTACTTCAAGCGGCTGCGGCCCGAGGTGGTGCTCGGGGTCACCGGGTGCATGGCCCAGCGGATGAAGGACGCGCTGCTCGACAAGGCGCCGTACGTGGACCTGGTGGTCGGGCCCGACGAGTACCGGGGGCTGGCGACGGCGCTCGACGACATCCGCGCCGCCCACGGCCCCGGCAAACCGCGCCGGCAGCTCTCGATGGTGGACCTCAGGATCGACGAGGACTACCGGGGGCTCGAGCAGCGCCGGCATTCGGCGGTCACCGCGTGGGTGCCGATTCAGCGGGGGTGCGACCACCGTTGCACCTTCTGCATCGTTCCGTACGTGCGGGGTCCCGAGAAGAATCGCGACCCGGTGGAAATCCTGGACGAGATCCAGGGCATCGCCGGCGGCGGCGTCACCGAGGTGACCCTCCTCGGCCAGACGGTCAACTCCTACAGGTACGGCGACTGGGACTTCCCGTGGCTCCTCCGCTCCGTGAGCCGGATCCGCGGGATCCAGCGCGTGCGCTTCACTTCGCCCCACCCCAACGACGTCACGCCGGAGCTGATCGAGGTGATGGCCGAGGAGGACGGGGTCTGCGAGCAGATCCACCTCCCGGTCCAGTCGGGCAGCAACCGCGTGCTGAGGCGCATGCTGCGCCGCCACACCATCGAGCAGTACCTCGCCACCGTGCGCAGGCTCCGCGACCGCGTCGAAGGGATCGCGATCTCCACCGACATCATCGCCGGCTTCCCGGGCGAGACCGACGAGGACTTCGAGGAGACGCTCACGCTGGTGCGCAAGGTCGCGTTCGACGAGGCCTTCACCTACCGCTACAGTCCGCGCGCGGGAACACCCGCCACGCGCCTGCCACGGCATCAGTTCGTCCCGGACGACGTCGCGCAGGAGCGGCTGGAGCGGCTGATCCGGGAGACCCGCACCATCCAGGCCGTTGTCAACGAGCGGGACGTGGGCAAGGTGGAGGAGCTGCTGGTGGAGAAGATGGGCAGGGACGACGGGATGATCATGGGGCGAACCCGCCGCAACAAGGTCGTGGTGGCGCCCGGCGACGAGAGTGACATCGGCGAGTACATGTACGTGCGGCTGATCCGGTCGACCGGAGCGACCTTCGTGGCGAAGCGCTTCCCGAAGGCGGAGCCGATCATGCACCAGTGGCCGCCCCTGCCGGAGCTCGACGTCCGGTGAACCGGTTCGTGAGCGGGATCGGACTGGCTCTCCTCGTGGTGCTTGCCGTCGGCTTCGCGAGGGCCAACGCGGGCATTGAAGTCACGATCGATCTGTGGATCGTCACCCTTCGGCGCGTGCCGGTCACCTTCGTGGCCTTCGGGGGGATGGTGGTGGGGATGGGCGTCGTGCTCGTCGCGGGGATCAACGCCGACCTGAAGGTGCGGCGGCTGCTGCGCGAGCGTCACCTCGAGGACAGCAGGGAGGGAGGCAAGCTTCTGGAGTGAGGGGATCGCCCCCGGTTCTGTGGACAGCCGCGGGCTTCGCCGCCGGAGCGGCCGCCAGCGCGGCGTTCGGTTTCGACCGGACCCTCCCCACACTTCTGATCTGCTGCGTTCCCATCCTGATATGGCGCGGTCCCAAATCGCGCGCCCTCCCGCTCGCGGCCTGCCTCCTGGCGGGCCTGCTGTGGGCTGCGGCCGGTCGCCGCGCCGAAGAGGCCTGCACCGCCGGCATCGCCGACGGGGACCCGGCCCGGGTCAGCGGCCACTTCATCCGCGCGAGCGCCGAGGGTGCGTCGGCGCTGAGGACCGGCTGCGGCGAAATCCGGGTCTACACCCGGGGCGGGGCGCCGCCGGAGGCCCGCGCGGTGACCGTCGAGGGGCGGTGGATCCGCTCGGTGCGGCCCGACGGCACGGAAACGGTGTACCTGAGCGCGTCATCGGTGGAGGAAGCGGGGGATGCGCAGGTGCCGTGGGCCACCCGCCTCCGCTCGGCGGTCCGCGGACGCGCGGCGGATGCGCTCGAGCGCAGGCTCGGCAGCCAGGCGGGGACGGCGTCGGCGCTGGTGCTCGCCGAGCGGGAGGGGATCCCGCGCGAGCTCTGGGACGCCTTCGCGCGGTCGGGGACGGCGCACCTCCTCTCGATCTCGGGGTTCCACGTCGGCGTGATCGCCACGCTTCTCGGCGCGCTCCTCTCGGCCGCGGGACAGCCGCCGCGGCGCCGCGCGGCCCTCGTCGCGGCGGGCGTATGGGCGTACGTCCTCCTCATCGGCGCCCCCACGTCGGCCACCCGCGCCGCCTGGATGACCACTGCGTTCGTACTGGGACGTCTCCGGCACGCACCCTCGAGCGCGCTCGGTGCGCTCGGCCTCTCGGCTCTGATGATCGCGCTGCTTCGCCCCGGCGTGGTTGCCGGCGCGGGCTTCCAGCTCACCGTGGCGGGCACGGCCGGCATCCTCATCCTCTCCCGCTGGATCATCGCGCACTGGCCCCCCCACCCCGGCCGCCCCGTCATCGCGCCGGCCGTCGCGGCCGGCATCGGCGCCTCCGTCTTCACCGCGCCGGTTCTCGCGCATCACTTCGGCCAGGTCCCCCTGCTCTCACTCCCCTCCTCGATCCTGCTCACGCCCCTCATCGCCGCCGCGGTGCCCGGCGTCATCCTCACCATCGTGCTCGACGCGCTTCACCTCCCCGGCGCCGGGCTCGCCGGAGCCGGCGCGGAGGGGCTGCTGCACGCGGTCACCGCCGCCGCGGCGTGGCTCGGGGCCCTGCCCGGCGCCACCCTGCCGGTCACCCCCCTCGAGGCCGGCCTCCTCACCGCGGGGGCGCTCCTGCCGATGGCGCTCACCGCCGCGCCGTGGCGAAGGCGCCCGGCCGTACGCGCCGCCGTATCGGTGCTCACCGCCTGCGCGGTGCTGTGGGGCGGGCAGGCCGCGCTCTCGCTTGCCGGGCGCGGCACCCTGCAGGTGATCGCGATCGACGTGGGGCAGGGCGACGCGATCGCGCTGCGCACGCCCCGGGGCCGGTGGCTGCTCGTGGACGCCGGTCCGCGCGGCTTCGGGGGCAGCGACGCGGGACTCACCCGCGTGATCCCCTACCTGCACGCGCGGGGAGCGCGCCGCCTCGAGGCGGTGGTCCTCACGCACCCGGACGAGGACCACGCGGGCGGCCTCGGGGCGGTGCTGCGCGGCATCGCGGCCGGCGCCGTGATCGGCCCGGGCGTCAGCATGGGCCAGTCGGGCCAGATGGCCGGCCTCGCGGAGGCCCGCCGGGCGGGCGTGCCCTGGCGCCGCGCCGCCGCCGGAGACGCCTGGACGATCGACGGCGTCGATTTCCGGGTGCTCAGCCCGCCGGGGCCGCCAAACACCCCCGACCCCGACGCCCCCAACGACTGGTCCGTCGTGCTGCAGGTCACCTGGGGAGACTTCTCCGCGCTGCTCATGGGCGACGCCGACGCCGCCATCGAGTCGCGCGTCCCGGGGGGCCGCGTCACGCTTCTCAAGGTCGGCCACCACGGCAGCATCACCTCGAGCGCCGAGTCGTTCGTCGACCGGGTGCGGCCCGAATACGCGCTGATCTCGGTGGGCGCCCGCAACCGCTACGGCCACCCCGACCCGGCGGTGCTCGGCCGCCTGGAGCGCGCCGGCACGCGCATCTTCCGCACCGACCTCGGAGGCACGGTCCTGCTGGCGGCCCGCGCGGACGGAACGGTCAGGGTCCGGACCTCGCGGTAGCGGCTTGCCCCCCGCCACCGCGCGGGCGACCTTGAATGGCCATGCGAAGCAAGGTCGTCACCATCGATCGCCACATCCTCGACCAGGAGCGGCTGCACCCGGGCGCCACCGGGCGCTTCTCCGCGCTTCTGTACGATATCGCGCTGGCCGCCAAGATCATCTCGCGCGAGGTCAACATGGCCGGGCTCATCGACGTGCTCGGCCGCACCGGCGACGTCAACGTGCAGGGCGAGGCCGTGCAGAAGCTCGACGTCTTCGCCCAGGAGGCCATCGTCAAGGCGATGGACCACGCCGGGCACCTGTGCTGCATGGTCTCCGAAGAAGAGGCGGAGATCATCCCGATCCCCGAGCGCTTCGACATCGGTCCCTACGTCCTCCTCTTCGACCCGCTCGACGGCTCGTCCAACATCAACGTCAACGTCTCGATCGGCACGATCTTCTCCGTGCACCACCGGCGCTCGCCGCGGGGGCGTCCCGGCACGATGGAGGACTGCCTGCAGAGCGGATGGGAGCAGCTCGCGGCGGGGTACGTCATCTACGGGTCGTCCACCATGCTGGTCTACACGACCGGGGCGCGGCGCGGCGCGCACGGCTTCACCCTCGATCCCTCGATCGGCGAATTCCTGCTCAGCCACCCCGATATCCGCATCCCCGAGCCCCCGGCGAAGGTCTACTCGGTCAACGAGGCCTACTACGCGCGCTGGTCGCGGGGCCAGCAGCGCCTGGTCGACCGTTTCCGCGGCGTGAACGGCGAAGGCGAAGCCACCGGAGGGGGCGGTTTCAAGTCGCGCTACATCGGCTCGCTTGTGTCGGATTTTCATCGTACCTTGCTTCAGGGAGGAATCTTCATGTATCCTACTGACTCCGGCGCTCCGGAGGGCAAGCTGAGGATCCTCTACGAGGCGGCTCCCCTGGCGCTGGTGTGCGAGGCGGCGGGCGGGCGGGCGTCGAACGGATCGCGAAACATTCTGGACCTGGAGCCCAACGGCCTCCACGACCGGACGCCGCTCTACCTGGGCTCGGCCAGCCTCGTGAAGCTCGCGGAGCAGTACCTGGAGAATGACAAGCAAAGTTGACAGAAAGTAAAGTAAACACGACATACTGCCGCCGGGTGGGCTGGCTGGCCGGTCAGAAACCTGTCCGCCTCCCACTTTTCGGCGGTTCAGACATGGGTATCAGGAGGCGTATATGCTTGTGTGCCATGACTTTAGGAGCACCGGTAAGTTTGGCACCACAATTGCATATGCAGAGCATCCGACCCCGGAGTGCGGGGTGGATTTGACAACCCTTGACAATCGTCCCCGAAATCGGGGGACGCTCAGGAATAGATTTCACAGCAGGATCGAATTTCCAGCAAAGGAATGGACGACAACATGAACAGACTCAAGCTTCTTGTGGCGGTTGCGCTGCTCGGCTTGCCTCTCGCTGCCTGCGAGTCGGACACTGCTCCGCCTCCGGTTGGCGACATTGATGGCCAGGTGGTCATCGAAGGCGAAGGGATTGACGGGGTCTCCGTCACCCTGAGCAGCGGCGCCGCAACCACGACCAGTGGCGGTGGATACTTCTCCTTTACAGATGTGGAGGGTGGTACCTACACCATCACGATCACCGGCCTGCCGGCCGATGCCAGCTTCGACGCGACGACCGCGGAAGTGACCATCGCCCAGTCGGGCCAGAGCGTCACCCGGAACTTCGCGGGTGCCTGGGTTCGCACCGCCAGCCTCATGGGCATGGTGACCGTCGAGGGCGAGGGCCTTCCGGGCATCACGGTGTCGATCACGGGGCGCCAGGAAGACCAGATGGTGACGGACGACAACGGGCAGTACACCTTCACGGGGCTGCGCGCGGGCAACTACACCGTCGAGATCACCGGCTTCGACGCGACCGGCGTCGCGTTTTCGGCCACGTCCAGCGCCGTTGAGGTGAGCGCGGGCGAGTCGAAGGTGTGGAGCTTCGACGGCACGTACGTGCGCGAGTCCGCGATCGCGGGCCAGGTCAGCGTCGAGGGCAACGGGCTCTCGGACGTGACCGTGAGCCTGCAGGGCATGGGCGCCGACGACACGGAAATGACCGACGCCGGCGGCCAGTTCACCTTCTCGAACCTGCGCGCGGGCGAGTACCAGCTCGCGATCAGCGGCTTTGACGCCCGCGAGTACGGCTTCTCGACGACTTCGGCGACGATCCGGCTCGAGCACGGCAGGACGGCCAACGTACCGTTCGAGGGCATCATGCTCCGCACCGCGGCCATCATGGGCCAGATCAGCGTCGAGGGCGAGGGCCTTGAGGACGTGACGGTCAGCCTGAGCGGCGAGGGCGAGAACCAGACCGCGATGACCGACGAGAGCGGCCACTACACGTTCAGCGATCTGCCGGCCGGCAACTTCCAGGTCGGGATTTCGGGGTACGACACGGACGACTACTCGTTCGAGACGACCTCGAAGAACGTCGCGCTCGCGCTTGGCGAGACGGCGACGGTTCCCTTCGAGGGCACTCTGCTGCGCACCTCCGGCATCGCCGGGCGGGTGAGCGTCGGCGGGACCGGCATCGGGGACGTGACGGTCACGCTTTCCGGCGCGGAAGAGCGCACGGAAACGACCGACGCGACCGGCCAGTATGCGATCTCCGGGCTGGCCGCGGGCGACTACACGGTCACGATCTCGGGGTACGACGCGCTCGAGTACAGCTTCGAGGACAGCCAGGCTGTGCCCCTCGACATGGACCAGACGAGGATCGTCAACTTCGCGGGCAAGTCGCTGCGGACGGCGGCAGTCGCCGTCATGGTGACGGCCGATGGCGACGGCGTCGCCGGTGTGACGGCCACGCTGTACAAGATCACGAACCTGGTCACCCAGCAGGGCTCGATCGTCGGAGCCAGGGCAACCGGCGCCGATGGCGGCCATACGTTCAGCAATCTCCTCGCTGGCGCGTACCTGGTGCAGATCACCGGAGCCGACGCGGAAATCGACTTCGCAGGCGGCACCAGCATGGTGGTTAACGCCATGACCGACATGACGGCCGAAGCCAACTTCCCGGGCATGATCAACCGCACGGCGAGCATCAGCGGGACAGTGATGGTCGACGGCGCAGGGAAGTCGGGCGTCATGGTGATGCTCTCCGGCGACGAAGGAGATATGACCCGTGAGACCGACGCCGATGGCGCCTACAGCTTCACTGGGCTGCGCCGTGGCGACTACACGGTCTCGATCACCAACCCCAACGAAGCGATGTACAGCTTCACCAGGACGTCGCAGGAAGTCGATCTGGGCCTGGCGCAGGCGCCGGGAGACGTGTCGTTCGCAGGATCGTTGATAAAGCAGTCCAGCATCAACGGTCAGGTGAGCGTCGGGGGCAGCGGCCTCAAGGACGTGACGGTCACGCTTTCGGGCGCGGCAGACGACACGGATACGACCGGCGAGAGCGGCCTGTACTCGTTCACCGGGCTGGCCACAGGCAGCTACACGGTCACGATCTCGGCGTACGACGCGGAGGAGTACAGCTTCGCCAGCGCGTCGGAAGACATCGAGCTCGGAAACAGCGACGATCAGACCGAGAACTTCTCGGGCACGTCGCTCCGCACGGCGAGCGTCACCGTCATAGTGACGGCCGAAGGAACAGGCGTCGCTCGCGCGGTGGCTACCCTGACCAAGACCACGGGCAAGAGCGAGCCCGACAGAACCGGGGCCACTGATGCCGATGGCATGTATACGTTCGGCGATCTGCTTGCGGGTACGTACCAGGTCGACATCTCCGGAACCGACGAGGAAATCGACTTCGGTGACGACGGCACCAGCTGGACGGGCCCGGTTGCGACCGACGCGACGGCCGAGGCCAACTTCCCGGGCATGATCAACCGCACGGCGAGCATCAGCGGGACAGTGATGGTCGACGGCGCAGGGAAGTCGGGCGTCATGGTGATGCTCTCCGGCGACGAGGGAGAGAAGGCCGATACGACCGATGCCGATGGCGCCTACAGCTTCACTGGGCTGCGCCGCGGCGACTACACGGTCTCGATCACCAACCCCAACGAAGCGATGTACAGCTTCACCAGGACGTCGCAGGAAGTCGATCTGGGCCTGGCGCAGGCGCCGGGAGACGTGTCGTTCGCAGGATCGTTGATAAAGCAGTCCAGCATCAACGGTCAGGTGAGCGTCGGGGGCAGCGGCCTCGAGGACGTGACGGTCACGCTTTCGGGTGCGGCAGACGACACGGATACGACCGGCGAGAGCGGCCTGTACTCGTTCACCGGGCTGGCCACAGGCAGCTACACGGTCACGATCTCGGCGTACGACGCGGAGGAGTACAGCTTCGCCAGCGAGTCGGAAGACATCGAGCTCGGAAACAGCGACGAGAAGACCGAGAACTTCTCGGGCACGTCGCTCCGCACGGCGAGCGTCACCGTCACGGTGACGGCCGAAGGAGCAGGCGTCGCTCGCGCGGTGGCTACCCTGACCAAGACCACAGGCAAGAGCGAGCCCGACAGAACCGGGGCCACTGATGCCGATGGCATGTATACGTTCGGCGATCTGCTTGCGGGTACGTACCAGGTCGACATCTCCGGAACCGACGAGGAAATCGACTTCGGTGACGACGGCACCAGCTGGACGGGCCCGGTTGCGACCGACGCGACGGCCGAGGCCGCCTTCCCGGGTACCTACAACCGCACGGCGAGCATCGCCGGGACGGTGACGATCGACGGTGCAGGGATGGCGGACGTGGTGGTGATGCTCTCCGGCGACGAGGGAGAGAAGGCCGATACGACCGATGCCGATGGCGCCTACAGCTTCCCGGGGCAGCGCCGCGGCGAATACACGGTCTCGATCACCAATCCCGACGAGGCCATGTACGATTTCCGTGGAAGGACATCGCAGAAGGTCGACCTGGCATTGGGCCAGGCGCAGACCGACGTGTCGTTCGCGGGGTCGATGGTCCAGCAGTCCAGCATCAGCGGCCAGGTGACCGTTGAGGGCGCTGCGCTCCCAGGCGTGACGGTCACGCTGGGCGGCGCTGGCGACGACACCCGGACGACGGGTGACGACGGCCTGTACGCCTTCCTCAACCTGGGTAGCGGCACCTACACGGTGAGCATGGCGAACCCGGATGCGGCCGCTTACAGCTTCGACACCGATTCGGTGGAAATCATGCTCGGCAACACTGACGAGCAGAGCCACAACTTCGGCGGCGACCACACCCGCGAGGCGAACATCTCCGGGATGCTGTTCGTTGACGAGGGAACGAAGAACGATCTGCACGACGAAGGCGAGTACCCGCTGGCGGCGGAAGACGTCAAGGTGATGCTGGTGGGTCCGACGCTCCTTATGCGGGACTCTATCGAGACGAACGCAGACGGCATGTTCACGTTCGGCGAACTCCGCCAGGGCTCGTACCAGCTGATGTTGTCGTTGCCCGACGCCGCGGTGATGGACGACTTCGGCTACGGCGGAGAGGCGAGCTACACCATCGCTGTCGGTGTCGGTGCCGACGGGGGCGCGACGCAGAACCTTCCGTTCGACATCACGCACCAGACGGTCAACTTCACGGTTAACCTGAGGTCTGGCGAAGACATGGGCGATGCGCTTCCAGGCGCGATGATTACCGCTCTTCTCCGACGCGGCGGGCCAGACGCAGATCGCGACCAAGACGACCGACGCGGACGGCATGGCGTCGATCAGGTTCGCGCGTGCGGACAGGATCGCCAACACGGTCTACGCGGCCATCGCGGCGCCCGCGGCGGGCGACTACGACGCGGACGGCGGCAAGCAGGCCGTAACGTGGGATTCGCAGCACAGGATGACCGACGCTGCGAACGCTGCGGACATCGTCAACCTGAAGGCCGAGATCAACTTCGGCGCCGCAACGGTCGAGACCGACTTCGGTGGCGGCGTGGCGCTCGGCGGATGGGCGATCAGCGTCACATCCGACAAGAGTGCGGGTGCGGACGCCCCGGCAGCGCTGGGTGCGAACGGCACGGCGTCATACCCCGAGGTCGTGGTGGCCGACTCCCTGCCGGTGACCTACACGGTCAAGATGGCTGGCAACCAACTCAACGAGCTGGACGGCGGAGAGAAGTACGAGGCTGACTCGCTGATGCACGCGCACGACGGCCTTTCGCTGCCAGCTGCAGTGGAAATGGGCATGATGGAAGTGACGTACATCACCCAGACGCTCAAGGTCTATGTTCACCACGAGCGGGACCAGGTCATGGGCTTCACCGGAAACATTCTGGGCGGCGACGAAAGAGCGTCCGGGAGAATCGATGTCGAGATCCGGCACCTTGACGCCAACGGACGCTCACGTGCGTTCGCGTCGTCACCGGCGTCGGCCAGGGTCCGGAAGTCCGAGAGTAAGGGCGTGGTAACGTTCAGCAACGTGCCGGCGGCTGCCAACGTCGTCGTCAACGCGGATGAGGTTCCGGATTCCACAGTAACGCTCCTGGACCCGGACGAGCTTGCCGCGTACGAGGATGTGGCAGACAACGGCATCACCGGTGGCGCGTTCGGCACCAACGGCGGCTACCACCACACGGTGGAACTCTGTCCGCTGCAGGCCACTGACCCAAGCGGCCAGGACCACGGCGAATGCGCAACGTTCGCCTACGTCAACACCTATGCCGTTCACGGACAGGTGTGGAAGAACGCGGTCTACCCGGATCCGGCCAACGACGGATTCAAAAGATATTCGCGGTTGGGGGTTCCCGGTACGTCCGTCGCCATGGAACCGGTCGACGGCAAGAACATCGCGGGCGACCCGGAGTACTTCACCGCCGCGGCGGCTGACAACCGCAGGACACCCCAGAACGACAGCACGGAGTTCGTCTGGGGTCGGATGGCGGCGGGCGTCTACACTGTCGCCGCTACACCCGGATGGGTGGCGCAGAGGGGAACACCTACTGCCGCCACCAATGACCTTGCCGGTCACATCAACCCCCTCGCGGGTGATCTTCAGATTGACGTGACGCCGGCAACCGGCTTCGTCTACGGCCGGGTTGTCGACGATTTCGGCTTCGCCGTGGCAGACGTGATCGTGGCCGTGAACGGCAGGACGGCCACGTCAGACGCGGCCGGCCGCTATGCCGTTGAGGGCTTCCTCGCCCAGACGCGCCGCATAGGCACCACGATACACCGCAACAAGAGTTTCGTGCAGACCAACACGGCGGGCCACAACCCCTCAACACAAGTCGTCGACTTTGCCGCGAACACCCCGAGGGAGGAGGACATCACCCTTGTAGGCGCGACCAAGACGGCCTCGGTCAGCGGTACCGTCAGAAGTTCCGGTACCGGCCTGCCGCTTAAGGGCGTGCGCATCATGGTCAACGGAAAGGACCCGCTCGGCGTAACGGCGGCAGCAGGCCTCAAGACGGACGACAACGGTCTATACACGGCCACTGTCGCGGCAGTGGGTCCAGGTCAAACCGTCACGGTGACCGCATCGATGGCCCGCATGTCCTTCACGCCTTCCTCGCACGCGGTCTCGGCCGTCGAAGGATCGGCCATCTCGGGAATCGACTTCACAGGCTTCGACCACGCCACGGTTTCGGGCAGGGTCTCGACTGCCGGCCGGCCGATGGACGGCGTGTTGGTGAGCGCGACGCCGGCAGGCGGAGGCCCAGCAGCAGATACCGCCACCACCGGCGTGACGGGAACCTACAGCCTGAGCCTGGCATTCGGTCAGTACGACCTCAGAGCCACGAAGGCGGGCTTCACCTTCAACCCGGCGACCCAGCGCGTAAACGTTGGTCCGGGCGAAAGCAAGTCGGCTGCAAAAGACTTCGCTGCCGTGGTGGTGCCGTCTTCGGTCGCGACACTGAGCGATCTGATGCTGAGCAACGACGTGAGCCTGAATCCGACATTCATGGACACCACGACCGCGTATACGGCGAGTGCGCCGAATGCGGCGGCACAGATCACGGTCACGGCCACGCCGACTGATCCGGGCGCGACAGTCGAGATCACGCCGACCGACGCGGACCTTGCTGGTGGTCATCAGGTTAACCTCGCAGAGGGTGACAACCTGATCACGGCAACGGTCACCGCTGCCGACGGAACGACCACCAAGGCCTACACGGTCACGGTGACGCGTCGTCCACCGGCGGCACAGGACGATGCCGACCTGGCGTCTCTGAGCCTGAGCGAAGGAACGCTTGAGCCAGCGTTCTCGAGCACCCAGGTTGCCTACAGTGCCGAAGTCGCGAATACCGTTGGGCAGGTGACCGTCACGGCGGCGGCAAACCACGCGGGCGCCGAGGTCGCTATCGTCCCGACTGACGCCGACGACAACGAAGCGAATGGCCACCAGGTCAACCTGGAACCCGGTACAAACACCATCACGGTGAACGTCACTGCCGCGGACGGAACGACCGAGAAGGTCTACACAATCACGGTCAACCGCGGTGCGGACGTACCGAGCGCGCCACAGCAGTTGGCAATCACATCGCCCGCGTCGGCTGCACTGACAGTCACGTGGCGAGCGCCGGCGAGCGAGGGAGCGAGTGGCATCGATCGCTACCAGTACCGCGTTGTTCCGTCGCAGGCATGGCAGGAAGCCCAAGTGGGCGACGCCGGAGATGCGGCACTGGTGAGAATGGCCGCGATTACAACAGGATTGGTTGACGGCCGAGCCTCGACGATCCAGGTACGCGCCGTGGCCAACAACCCCGAAGATGCGCCGGACACGCTCATAGTCGCTGGTGACATCGCGAGCATCTCAGGCACGGCCTGGCCCCACATCGGGACGGTGGTGCCTGTTAGCACCAACATTGAGGAGGGTGACACGGTGACGGTGACTGTAACCCTCAACAGCAGTGCCTTCTTCGCACCCACCAGAGTGACGCTCTCGCTCGCGGGTGCCGCGTCAGCCAGTATCGAAGGGCCGAGCACCATCGCCTTCCAGCCTGGAGACCTGAGCAAGGAAGTGAAGGTCATCGCGGCGGACAACCTGACGGAAGACGACGCGGCCGACAACACCTTCACGGTATCGGCGAAGGTGGCAGAGGCCGAAGCGGAAGGCAGGGCTGCGGTTGCAGCAAGCAGTGCCGTCACCGTTGACGATGACGACGAAGCGCCGGAAGAGCCGAGTATCGCTCTGGCCAATGTGGCCGGTGGGATCGACGTTACCTTCACGGCGCCCGGTAGCTGGGGAACTGGGGCTGAAGCCAGCCGCAAGTACCAGTACCGGTACAAGATTACCAGCGCGAGTGACGACGCTGCCTGGTCGGGGTGGATAGACCATCTCGCCACAGTGACTACAGCCGCCGAGATCAGAGGCTTGATCAACGGTGTCGGCTACACCGTCGAGGCGAAGGCAGTCACCGCAGCGGGTTCAAGCGACGTAGTCGACCAGACCGCGAACGCTGGTGCTGAGCAGTAAGCAGGATCGCCAGCAGGTCGTAAGACCTCGCTGACGGGAAAAAGGGAAGCCCCCGTCCGGTTCGCCGGGCGGGGGCTTCCTGCGTTTGCGGGCGGCCCGGAACGATGTAGCCCTCGGGCCGCCCTGCCGTGGATGCCCGCGGGGAGGAACACAGGCCCCGCAGCGGGGTTACATGGAGGGGAGGAGGGGATGACGATGGGGAACGATGGGGAGCGGGAGAGGGAGAGGCTGCGGGAGATCGGGGTGCGGGCGTTCCGTCAGGTATTCGCCGAGCCCACGGTGGAGCAGGCCCTGGAGGTGCTCGGGGAGTACCGCGACCGCCCGGGCGTCGCGGGTTTCCAATGGGGTCACGCCGTGGGGTATGACGCGGGTGTGACCCTGGTGCTCTGGAACGCGATCAGGTGGAAGTTCGACCGGCAGGTCGCGGACGCGGTGTCTTCGCTCTTCGCCGACATCCTGGATACGGGGTGCGTGCTGGACGTGATGGCCGTGCTGGTCAAGGTCGACAGGCCCTACGACCTGCGGGATGCGGCGCTGGCGCGTCTCGCCCGGTCCATGGCTCGCCCGGAAGTGGTGCCGGAGCCGATCCCGCAACTGAGGAAGGCGTTTCGGGACGCACAACACGCTGCGGAGACGGGAAGCGCGCTCGCCGGGGTCCCCACCGAGGGCATTCTCCCGGAGCCGTTCCCGGGCGCCTTCCGGGGATGGATCCGGGGCATCCTCGAGGGACACCATGACGGTATGCACGACGCGCTCGGCCGCACCATACACGAGAGGTTCGGCGAGTGGATGGCGCTGGCGGCGTCCGTAGTGCTGGACGAACGCATCGGCCAGGTGAAGGCCGGCGTGCTGGCCGGCATACTGATGGAGGTCACCGAACCCATGGGCGTGATCTACTGGACGGAGGAGGTCGCTGCCATGGACCCGGACGAGCTGCGACGGCACACCTCAGCGGGGCCGCCGCCCTTCTCGAACGATCCCGTCCCGTGGCCGTGGCCGCCGCGCGGCGCTCCTGCCGGCGACAACTAGCCGGGGGGGGGGTGACGCAGGAAGCCCCCGCCCGGCGAACCGGACGGGGGCTTCCCTTTTTCGTCAGCGAGGTCTTACGACCTGCTGGCGATCCTGCTTACTGCTCCTGAGCACCAGCGTCCACGGCCTGCGAGCCTGCCGTGCTCTCACCCGCTGCGGTAACTGCCTTCGCCTCGACGGTGTAGCCGACACCGTTGATCAAGCCTCTGATCTCGGCGGCTGTAGTCACTGTGGCGAGATGGTCTATCCACCCCGACCAGGCAGCGTCGTCACTCGCGCTGGTAATCTTGTACCGGTACTGGTACTTGCGGCTGGCTTCAGCCCCAGTTCCCCAGCTACCGGGCGCCGTGAAGGTAACGTCGATCCCACCGGCCACATTGGCCAGATCGATACTCGGTTGACCCGGCGCTTCGTCGTCATCGTTAACGGTGACGGCACTGCTTACAACCGCAGCCCTGCCTTCCGCTTCGGCCTCTGCCACCTTCGCCGATACCGTGAAGGTGTTGTCGGCCGCGTCGTCGGCCGTCAGGTTGTCCGCCGCGATGACCTTCACTTCCTTGCTCAGGTCTCCAGGCTGGAAGGCGATGGTGCTCGGCCCTTCGATACTGGCTGACGCGGCACCCGCGAGCGAGAGCGTCACTCTGGTGGGTGCGAAGAAGGCACTGCTGTTGAGGGTTACCGTCACCGTCACCGTGTCACCCTCCTCAATGTTGCCGTTATCAGACCCCACCGTCGCGATGTGGGGCCAGGCCGTGCCTGAGATGCTCGCGATGTCACCAGCGACTATGAGCGAGTCGACCGTCACCTGGTCATCGGAAGCCACGGCACGTACCTGAATCGTCGAGGCTCGGCCGTCAACCACTCCTGTAACCGCGGCCATTCTCACCAGTGACGCATCTTCGCCACCCTGGGGATCCGCGTCCTCCCATGTCTGCGACGGAGCAACGCGGTACTGATAGCGATTGATACCTTCCGCGCCCTCGTTCGCCGGCGCCCGCCACGTGACTGTCAGTGCAGCCGACGCGGGCGATGTGATTGCCAGCTGCTGTGGCGCGCTCGGTACGTCCGCACCGCGGTTGACCGTGATTGTGTAGACCTTCTCGGTCGTCCCATCCGCGGCAGTGACGCTCACCGTGATGGTGTTTGCACCGGCGGTCAGGTTGACCTGGTGGCCATTCGCTTCGTTGTCGTCGGCGTCAGCCGGGACGATAGCGACCTTGGCGCCCGCGTGGTTTGTCGCCGCCGTGACGGTCACCTGCGCAACGGTATTCGCGACTTCGGCATTGTAGGCAACCTGGGTGCTCGAGAACGCTGGCTCAAGCGTTCCTTCGCTCAGGCTCAGAGACGCCAGGTCGGCATCGTCCTGTGCCGCCGGTGGACGGCGCGTCACCGTGACTGTGTAGGCCTTGGTGGTCGTTCCGTCGGCAGCGGTGACCGTTGCCTCGATCACATTGTTGTCACCAACAGCGAGGTTAACTTGCCAACCACTTGCAGCAAGGTCCGCGTCGGCGCCCGTGATCGCGACTGTCGCGCCCGGATCAGTCGTCGTGGCAGTGACCGTAACCTGCTCCACCGCGTTCGTCGCGCTCGCCGTGTACACGGTCGTGGTGTCCACGAATGTCGGAACCAGGTTCACTTCGTCGCCCAGGCTCAAGGCGCTCAGTGTCGCGACCGAAGACGGCACCACCACGGCAGCGAAGTCTTCAGCCGACTTGCTTTCGCCCGGACCAACGTTTACGCGCTGGGTCGCCGGGTTGAAGGTGAAGCCCGCCTTCGTGGCTCTGACGTCGTACTGACCGAATGCCACGCTCAGGCTGTAGGTTCCCGTCACGCCGGTGGTGGCGGTATCTACTGCTGCGCCTCCGGCTGCCGGCGTCGCGCTCACCAACACGCCGTCCATCGGCCGGCCGGCAGTCGAGACCCTGCCCGAAACCGTGGCGTGGTTGAAGCCTGTGAAGTCGATTCCCGAGATGGCCGATCCTTCAACGGCCGAGACCTCGTGCGAGGAAGGCGTGAAGGACATGCGGGCCATCGATGCGGTCACCGTGACGGTTTGACCTGCACCCACTGCCGCGACAGTGGCCGTGTATAGACCGTTGTCGTCCGTCTTGAGCCCGGACGCCGGTACGCCGAGCGGGTTCGCGCCGTTGACCATGATGCGCACGCCCTTAAGCGGCAGGCCGGTACCGGAACTTCTGACGGTACCGCTGACCGAGGCCGTCTTGGTCGCGCCTACAAGGGCGATGTTGTGCTCCCTCGGGGTGTTCGCGGCAAATTCGACGACTTGCGTTGAGGGGTTGTGGCCCGCCGTGTTGGTCTGCACGAACGTCTTGTTGCGGTGCGTCGTGGTGCCTATGCGGCGCGTCTGGGCGAGGAAGCCCTCAACGGCATAGCGGCCGGACGCGTCTGACGTGGCCGTCCTGCCGTTCACGGCCACCGTCACGTCTGCCACGGCGAAGCCGTCGCTGTCGGTGACCCGGCCGTAGACGAAGCCGGTTGTCGGCGTCACGTCGATTTGGAGATCGCCCGCGAGCGGGTTGATGTGACCGGCAAGGTCATTGGTGGCGGCAGTAGGTGTTCCCCTCTGCGCCACCCATCCGGGTGTAGCGGCGACAGTGTAGACGCCCGCCGCCATCCGACCCCAGACGAACTGCTTGCGGTCGTCGTGGGCCGTCAGCCGGCTGTTAGTCGCCGCGGCGGTGAAGTACTCCGGGTCGCCCGCGATGTTCTTGCCGTCGACCGGTTCCATGGCGACGGACGTACCGGGAACCTGCAACAACGAAAATGTTTTGAATCCGTCGTTGGCCGGATCCGGGTAGACCGCGTTCTTCCACACCTGTCCGTGAACGGCATAGGTGTTGACGTAGGCGAACGTTGCGCATTCGCCGTGGTCCTGGCCGCTTGGGTCAGTGGCCTGCAGCGGACAGAGTTCCACCGTGTGGTGGTAGCCGCCGTTGATGCCGAACGCGCCGCCGGTGATGCCGTTGTCTGCCACATCCTCGTACGCGGCAAGCTCGTCCGGGTCCAGGAGCGTTACTGTGGAATCCTGAACCTCATCCGCGTTGACGACGACGTTGGCAGCCGCCGGCACGTTGCTAAACGTTACCACGCCCTTACTCTCGGACTTCCGGACCCTGGCCGCTGCCGGTGACGTCGCGAACGCACGTGAGCGTCCGTTGGCGTCAAGCTGCCGGATCTCGACATCGATTCTCCCGGACGCTCTTTCGTCGCCGCCCAGAATGTTTCCGGTGAAGCCCATGACCTGGTCCCGCTCGTGGTGAACATAGACCTTGAGCGTCTGGGTGATGTACGTCACTTCCATCATGCCCATTTCCACTGCAGCTGGCAGCGAAAGGCCGTCGTGCGCGTGCATCAGCGAGTCAGCCTCGTACTTCTCGCCGCCGTCCAGCGTGTTGAGTTGGTTGCCAGCCATCTTGACCGTGTAGGTCACCGGCAGGGAGTCGGCCACCACGACCTCGGGGTATGACGCCGTGCCGTTCGCACCCAGCGCTGCCGGGGCGTCCGCACCCGCACTCTTGTCGGATGTGACGCTGATCGCCCATCCGCCGAGCGCCACGCCGCCACCGAAGTCGGTCTCGACCGTTGCGGCGCCGAAGTTGATCTCGGCCTTCAGGTTGACGATGTCCGCAGCGTTCGCAGCGTCGGTCATCCTGTGCTGCGACATCCACGTTACGGCCTGCATGCCGCCGGCCGCGTGGTAGTCGCCCGCGGGCGCCGCGATGGCCGCGTAGACCGTGTTGGCGATCCTGTCCGCACGCGCGAACCTGATCGACGCCATGCCGTCCGCGTCGGTCGCCTTGGTCGCTAGCTGCGTCGCGCCCGCCGCGTCGGAGAAGACGGTAATCATCGCGCCGGGTAGCGCGTCGCCCATGTCTTCGCCAGACCTCAGGTTAACCGTGAAGTTGACCGTCTGGTGCGTGATGTCGAACGGAAGGTTCCGCGTCGCGCCCCCGTCGGCACCGACACCGACAGCGATGGTGTAGCTCGCCTCTCCGCCGTAGCCGAAGTCGTCCATCACCGCGGCGTCGGGTGACGACAACATCAGCTGGTACGAGCCCTGGCGGAGCTCTCCGAACGCAAACGCGCCGGTCGAGTCCGTCTCGGCCTCGTCCCGCATAAGGAGCGTCGGACCCACCAGCGTCACCTTGACGCCTGCCGCCGCCAGCGGATACTCGCCCTCGTCATGCAAGTCGTTCTTCGTTCCCTCGTCAACGAACAGCATCCCGGAGATGCTTGCCTCGCGGGTGTGCTTGCCGCCGAAGTTGTGGGTCTGCTCGTCAGTGTTGCCGAGCGTGACTTCCACAGGCTTGGTGTCGAAGCTGTAAGCGGCCGAATCCGGGTTCGCCATGCTCACCGTGTAGGTGCCGCTACCCAGGTTGAGGAAGGCGTACAGGCCGTCGTCACCCGTCGTCCGGGTGTCGTCGCCAGCGCCGCCCAGCGTGACCGTCACGCCTGGGAGCGCAGCGCCCTCAACGGTCACCACGCCGCTGATGCTGGACTGCTGGACCATCGACCCCGCGAACGACACGTCGGTCTGCGCCTGGCCCAATGCCAGGTCGACCTTCTGCGATGTCCTTCCACGGAAATCGTACATGGCCTCGTCGGGATTGGTGATCGAGACCGTGTATTCGCCGCGGCGCAGCTCATCGAAGCTGTAGGCGCCATCGGCATCGGTCGTATCGGCCTTCTCTCCCTCGTCGCCGGAGAGCATGACCATCACTTCCGCCATCCCTGCACCGTCGATCGTCACCGTCCCGGCGATGCTCGCCGTGCGGTTGTAGGTACCCGGGAAGGCGGCCTCGGCCGTGTCGTCGGTCGCAACCGGGCCTGTCCAGCTGGTGCCGTCGTCACCGAAGTCGATTTCCTCGTCGGTTCCGGAGATGTCGACCTGGTACGTACCCGCAAGCAGATCGCCGAACGTATACATGCCATCGGCATCAGTGGCCCCGGTTCTGTCGGGCTCGCTCTTGCCTGTGGTCTTGGTCAGGGTAGCCACCGCGCGAGCGACGCCTGCTCCTTCGGCCGTCACCGTGACGGTGACGCTCGCCGTGCGGAGCGACGTGCCCGAGAAGTTCTCGGTCTTCTCGTCGCTGTTTCCGAGCTCGATGTCTTCCGACTCGCTGGCGAAGCTGTACTCCTCCGCGTCGTACGCCGAGATCGTGACCGTGTAGCTGCCTGTGGCCAGCCCGGTGAACGAGTACAGGCCGCTCTCGCCGGTCGTATCCGTGTCGTCTGCCGCGCCCGAAAGCGTGACCGTCACGCCTGGGAGCGCAGCGCCCCCGACGCTCACCTGACCGTTGATGCTGGACTGCTTTATCAACGATCCCGCGAACGATATGTCTCCCTGCGGTCGGCCCAACGCCAGAGGGACCTCCTGCGACGTCCTGTTGAAGCTGTACATCGCCTCGTTGGGGTTGGTGATCGAGATCGTGTAGTCGCCGCGGCGCAGCCCAGTGAAGCTGTAGGCGCCATCGGCATCGGTCGTATCGGCCTTCTCTCCCTCGTCGCCGGAGAGCATCACCATGACGCCCGACTTCCCTGCGCCGTCGACCATCACTGTCCCGCTGATGCTCGCCGTGCGGTTGATCATGCCCGGGAAGTTGGCCTCGGCCGTCGCGTCGGTCGCAACCGGGCCCGTCCAGCTGGTGCCGTCGTCACCGAAGTCGATTTCCTCGTCGGTTCCGGAGATGTCGACCTGGTACGTACCCGCAAGCAGATCGCCGAACGTATACATGCCATCGGCATCAGTGGCCCCGGTTCTGTCGGGCTCGCTCTTGCCTGTGGTCTTGGTCAGGGTAGCCACCGCGCGAGCGACGCCTGTTCCTTCGGCCGTCACCGTGACGGTGACGCTCGCCGTGCGGAGCGACGTGCCCGAGAAGTTCTCGGTCTGATCGTCGCTGTTTCCGAGCTCGATGTCTTCCGACGCGCTGGCGAAGCTGTACTCCTCCGCGTCGTACGCCGAGATCGTGACCGTGTAGCTGCCTGTGGCCAGCCCGGTGAACGAGTACAGGCCGCTCTCGCCGGTCGTATCCGTGCCGTCTGCCGCACCCGAAAGCGTGACCGTCACGTCCTTGAGGCCGCTGCCCCCGACGCTCACCTGACCGTTGATGCTGGACTGCTTTATCAACGATCCTGCGAACGACACGTCTCCCGGCGCCTGCGCCAGGCCCAGATCGACTTCCTGCGACGTCCTGGTGAAGCTGTACATCGCTTCGTTGGGGTTGGTGATCGAGACCGTGTAGTCGCCACGGCGCAGCCCAGTGAAGCTGTAGGCGCCATCGGCGTCGGTCTCACGGGTCATATCTCCTTCGTCGCCGGAGAGCATCACCATGACGCCCGACTTCCCTGCGCCGTCGACCATCACTGTCCCGCTGATGCTCGCCGTGCGGTTGATCATGCCCGGGAAGTTGGCTTCGGCCGTCATGTCGGTCATGGCGTTAACCACCATGCTGGTGCCGCCTGCGAAGTCGATTTCCGCGTCGGCTCCGGAGATCTGCACCAGGTACGCGCCAGCGAGGAGATTGCTGAACGTCTGGCCGCCATCGGCGCCGGTTGCCCTGGCTCCGACGATCGAGCCCTGCTGGGTGACCAGGTTCGTGATCTTGTACAGCGTGGCCGTCACACCGGCGACGCCGTCGCCATCGGCCGTCACCATGACGGCGACTGCCGCCGTCCGCAGCGACGTGCCCGCGAAGTTGACGATCTTCGTCTGGTCCATGTCGAGGGGCACAGCCTGGCTGTCCTCGAAGCTGTACTCGAGCGCGTCGTACCCCGAGATCGTGACCGTGTAGTCGCCCGCGGCCAGCCCGGAGATCGCATACTGGCCGGTCGCGTCGGTCGTTTCCGTGCGCTCTTCCGCGCCCGAAAGCGTGACCGTCACGTCCCCGATGCCGGCCCGCCGACGCTCACCCGCCCGGCGATGCCGGAGGTGCGCAGCAGAATGCCCTCGAAGGGAACCGTCGCCGTCTCGCCAAGCGCGAGCGCGACGTTCTTCGAGGTCGTCTCGAACGAATAGTCGTCCGTGTCGTACCCCGAAATCCCGACCTGGAAGTTGCCGGCCGGCAGATCGCTGAACGTGTAGTGGCCGCTCTCGTCGGTCATCGCGGTCTGGTTCTCGCCCTCGCCGCTCAGGCTGACCGTCACGTCCTCAAGGCCCTCGCCCTCGACGCTGATCTGGCCCATGATGGCCGCGGTGCGGAGCATGATGCCCTCGAACGGTACGTTGGCCGTCCTGCCGTGCTCGAGCCGGACCGTCGCCGAAGTCGTCGAGAAGCCGTACTCGCGGGCGTCAAAGCCGCTGATCGCCAGCTGGTACTCGCCCGCGCGCAGGTTCGAGAAGGTGAACTGGCCGCCGGCGTCGGTCATTTCCGTGTCGTCGGCGCCCATGCCCTGCAGGCTCACGGTCACGTCCGAGAGCCCGTTGCCCTCGACGCTGACCTGGCCCGCGATCGCGGACTCGCGCACGTACGTGCCGTCGAAGCTCCATACCTTCGACTCGCCCGCGCTCACCTCGATGGCGCTGGACGTGGCCGAAAACGCGACGCCCGTCGCGTCGAAGCCGGTGATCTCGACGGTGTAGTTGCCCGCGCGCAGCCCCGTGAAGGTGTACTGCCCGTTGTCGTCCGTCACCATCTGGTCGTCCTGGCGCCCCGTGATCGACACCGTGATGCCCGGAAGGCCCTCGCCCTCGACGGTCACCATGCCCATGAGGCTGGCGGTGCGAACCCAGGCACCCGCGAAGTTCCGGGTGACGCTCTGGCCCGACTGGGCGATGGTCACTTCCGCGGTCGTCGCGTCGAAGCTGGCATCGGCCGGCAGGCCGGTGATGGTGATGGTGTAGGTGCCCCCTTCAACATCCGTGAAGGAGAAATAGCCGCCACCGCTGGTCGTGGTTGCGGCGCCGCTGCTCAGGGTGACGGAGACCCCGGAGTGCCCGTATTCCTGGATAACTGCAATATTATCAAGAATATATGAGTTTATAGATTAATCGGTTATCACTTCCAGCATACGAGCCTGCACTCTGTCAAGCGGGGGTTGTAATGCGTCTTGACGGAAAATACAATAACACTTTCGTCATTGCACAAGGGTCGTCCCATTCATGACATAGAGCCCCCACCGTTCCATCACCGAGCGCCGCTGCTCGAGGAAGTCGGTACGCCGGTAGGCCGCCTCGACCGGATCCCGGACGACATGGGCAAGGGCAGCTTCCGCGACTTCGCGGCTGACGTCCGTCTCGGCTGTCCAATCCCGGAAGCTGGACCGGAACCCGTGCGGCACGCATCCGAGCTGGAGACGGTGAGCGAGCGTGGCCTGTGCATTGCGACCGATCATCCCGCCGAGGGTGGAAGGGAACAGCAGGTTCGACGAGACCGACGAGACCTTGCGTGCCTCGCGAAGCACATCGAGGGCCTGCGTGGACAGCGGCACCCGGTGCCTGCGTCCGGACTTCATGTGTTTCGCGGGAACCGTCCACACTCGCTGTTCCCAGTCGATCTCATCCCAGGTCGCCGGGCGCACTTCGGCCGTCCTCGCCGCCGTCAGTACCTGAAACTGGAAGGCCAGCTTGATCCCGGGCCACTTCTTCGCAGCCCGCACCTTCGCCAGGGCTCCGGCCACCTCTGGATGGGGCAGCGCTCGGAAGTGTTGCTTGCGCTTGACTTTATGAGGAAGCGCAGCGGTGATTGCGTCGCCGGCGGGATCGTTGTGCCGGTAGCCGCGGCCGATGCACCATTTCATGATGTAGCTGATCCGGCCCCGCAGCCGCTGGGCGGTGACCCGCTTCCCGTTCCAGATGGGAGTCAGCACGGCCAGCACGTGGGCCGTTGTGACCTCGTCCACCGGAATGTCGCCGATCACGGGGTGGGCATAGGCCTCCAGGCTCGCTTTCCACTGTGCCTCGGACTTGCTGCCCCGTCGCCAGGTCGCGCGGCGCAGGCGGATCACGGACTGTGCCGCCTGCGCGAATGTCGGCGTGTCGCCCGCGCGCGGATCTCTTCCCTGAAACGTCGCACGCCGGTTCTCGAGCGCCGCCCTGCGCGCTTCCGCGAGGGTCACCACCGGATACGGTCCGAGCCCGATGTTGACGCACCTGCCGTCGATCCGGAGCCGCTGGGCCCAGGTCTTGGACAGCCGCCCGGCCTTCGTGGGTTTCACCAGCAGAGAGAGTCCATGCCCGCCCCGGCCATCCCCGTAACGTCCAGCACGCTTCACTGCCCGAACAAACCTGGCGGTGAGTCGCCTTGGACGCGTCATCGGGTATCCCCCCAGTTATCAAGGACTGCCAGTTCTGACGCTTGCCAAGGGCGGGATTGGCGACGACTCCCGGCGGTCGATCGACATGAAGTACCGTACATATAGATACCATATAGATAGCTTGTCTATAGTACAAGTGCGGCTACTGTGAGGGAGGGGGGCTTGGGGGGGGTCATCAGGACGTAGGGGATGGCCGGGTTTTGCCGGCATCGACGCAGGAAGCCCCCGCCCGGCGAACCGGACGGGGGCTTCCCTTTTGCGTCAGCGAGGTCTTACGACCTGCTGGCGATCCTGCTTACTGCCCCGTAGGACCAGCGACGGTTCATATCTGCCGTGCTCTCACCCGCTGCGGTGACAGCCTTCAGCTCGACGGTGTAGCCAACACCGTTGACCAGGCCTCTGATCTCGGCTGAAGTCGCGGTTGCGGCAAGCGTTATCCAGGCAGACCAGGCTGCATCGTCGCTCGCAACGGAAATCTTGTACCGGTACTGGTACTTGCGGCTGGCATCTGCCGCGCTTCCCCAGTCAGCCGCCTCGATGGTCAGGTCGAGCCCACCGGCGGCTCCCACCAGGGTGACCTCGGCTGACACTCGGCGCTCGTCGTCATCGTTAACGGTGACGTCGACGGTATGGGTCAGTGATGACCTCCCTGTCCTCCGCTTCGGTCTCTGCCACCTTCGCCGTCACCGTGAAGGTGTTGGCGGCGTCGTCGTCGTCCGTCAGGTTGTCGTCCGCGACGATCTGCACCTTCATGGATGTGACTCCAACCTGGAAGGTGATTGTGCTCTCCCCGACGACACTCGCCCCGGCGTCACCATCGATTGTGATCTCCACATCGGTGGGCGCGAAGAAAGCATCGTTCCCGAGGGTTACTGTCACCGTCGTCTCGTTTTCCGTGACGTCTGTGGTTGTAGGATCGTCGCCCTCGTCTATTACGGTGGGATCGGCCGTTACGTCTGAGATCTCGGACCAGGACGTGCCTGTGACGCTCTCGATATCGCCAGCGACGATGTCCTCAGGCGCCGTCTGGTCATCGGAGGCCACGGCACGTACCTCGATCGTCGAGGCCTGGCCGTCAACCAGTCCGGTAATCGCGGCCTCTCTCACCAGTGACGGAGTTTCGGGCCGTCCGCGTCGGCGTCCAGCCATGTCTGCGATGGAACAACGCGGTACTGGTAGCGATCGATGCCGTCCGCTCCCTCGTTCGCCGGTGCCCGCCACCCGACTGTCAGTGCCTGCGTCCCGGGCGACGTGACTGTCAACTGCTGTGGCGCGCTCGGGACCTCGTCACGGCGTGTGACCTCGATGGTGTAGGTCTTCGTGGTCGTTTCGTCCGCGGCAGTGACTACCACGCTGATCTCGGTGTCACCAACCTCAAGAGCGACCTGCCCGTCCGCAACGGCGTCGGCCATCCGACATGATCACCATCGTGGCGTCCTGATGGTTTGCCACTGCCGTGACGGTCACCGACTCGACGGTATTGTCGACGCTGGCCGTGTATCCCACCACGTCCTCTGCGAACTCCGGATCGAGTTCCCCGTCGCTGAGGCTCAGGGAATTCAGTGTCGCGTCGTCCAGGACCGGCGGTGCGGCACGGTCCACCGTGACGGTGTAGGTGTTGGTGGTCGTTCCGTCGGCAGCGGTGACTGCCACGCTGATCACATTGCCGTCACCAACGTCAAGGTCAACCTGGTGACCAGCCGCAGCGTCGTCCGCGTCGGCCGGAGTGATTGCGACTGTCGCGTCAGCGTCAGTCTTCGTGGCCGTGACCGTAACCTCGTCCACGGCGTTCACCGCTCTCACGGTGTACGCGTTATGTTCGCTGTCGAATTCCGGCGTCAGGTCTCCGCCGGCGCTCAGGCTCAGATCGCTCAGCGTAGCGACCGAAGATGGCGGGATCACCGCCGCGAAGTCTTCAATCGACTTGGCTTCGCCCGGACCAACGTTTACGCGCTGGGTCGCCGGAGTGAATTCGACGCCCGTCATCGTGGCTGCGACGTCGTACTGACCGAATGCCACGCTGAGGGCGTAGGTTCCCGTCACACCGGTGGTGGCCATATCTGCTGCATCGCCTCCGGCTGCCGGTGTCGCCGTCACTGTCACGCCTGCCATGGGCCCGCCAGCATTCGACACCCTGCCCGAAATCGTGGCGTGGTTGAAGCCGGTGAAGTCGATTCCCGAGATGGCCGATCCTTCCACCGCCGAGATTTCGTGCTCAGAAGGCGTGAAGGACATGCGGGCCATCGATGCGGTCACCGTGACGGTTTGACCTGCACCCACTGCCGCGACAGTGGCCGTGTATGTACCATCGTCACCCGTCCTGAGCGCACCGCCGAGCGGGTTCGCGTCGTTCACCTTGATCGTCACGCCCTCAAGCGGCAGGCCGGTACCGGAACTTCTGACGGTACCGCTGACCGAGGCGGTCCTGGTCTCGCCAACAAGGCTGACGTTGTGCTCCATCGGGGTGTTCGCGGCAAAGTCGACGACGTCATATGTCTGGTTGTGGCCCGCCGTGCCGGTCTGCACGAACGTCATGTCCGCGTGGCGCACGCGGTTGATGGTGCGCGTCTGGGCGGGGAAGCCCTCCACGACGTAACGGCCGTACGCGTCTGACGTGGCCGTCTTGCCGTTCACGTGCACCGTCACGTCTGCCACGGCGAAGCCGTCGCCGTCGGTAACGCGGCCGTAGACGAAGCCGGTCGTCGGCGTCACGTCGATCTGGAGATCGCCCGCGAGCGGGTTGATGTGACCGGCAAGGTCGTTGGTGGCGGCGTGGGTTCCCCTCTGCGCCACCCATCCGGGTGTAACGGCGACCGTGTAGACGCCCGCCGCCATCTGACCCCAGACGAACTGCTTGCTGTCGTCGTGGGCCGTCAGCCGGCTGTCAGTCGCCGCGGCGGTAAAGGACTCGGGGTCGCCCGCGAGGTTCTTGCCGGTCGACCGGGTCCATGGTGACGGACGTTCCGGGAACCCCCAACAGGCGAATATGTTTTGAACCCGTCGCTGGCCGGATCCGGGTAGACCGCGTTCTTCCACGCCTGTCCGTGAACGGCGTAGGTGTTGACGTAGGCGAACGTTGCGCATTCGCCGTGGTCCTGGCCGCTTGGGTCAACCTGCGCTCAGCGGACAGAGTTCCACCGTGTGGTGGTAGCCGCCGTTGGCGCCGAACGCGCCACCGGTGATGCCGTTGTCTGCCACATCCTCGTACGCGGCAAGTTCGTCGTTATCCGGGTCCAGGAGCGTTATGTGGCATCCGCGAACCTCATCCGCGTTGACGACGACGTTGGCAGCCGCCGGCACGTTGCTGAACGTTACCACGCCTTACTCTCGGACTTCCCGACCCTGGCCGATGCCGGTGACGTCGCGAACGCACGTGAGCGTCCGTTGGCGTCAATGTGCCGGATCTCGACATCGATTCTCCCGGACGCTCTTTCGTCGCCGCCCAGAACGTTTCCGGTGTAGCCCTGGACCTGGTCCCGCTCGTGGTACACGTAGACCTTGAGCGTCTGGGTCGTGTACGTCACTTCCATCATGCCCATTTCCACTGCAGCTGGCAGCGAAAGGCCGTCGTGCGTGTGCTCAGCTCGGTCAGCCTCGTACTTCTCGCCGCCGTCCAGCGTGTTAGCCTGGTTGCCAGCCATCTTGACCGTGTAGGTCACCGGCAGGGAGTCGGCCACCACGACCTCGGGGTATGACGCCGTGCCGTTCGCACCCAGCGCGGCCGGGGTGTCCTCGGCTGCACTCTTGTCGGATGTGACGCTGATCGCCCATCCGCCGAGCGCCACGCCGCCACCGAAGTCGGTCTCGACCGTTGCGGCGCCGAAGTTGATCTCGGCCTTCAGGTTGACGATGTCTCCGGCGTTCGCAGCGTCGGTCATCCTGTGCTGCGAATCCCACGTTACGGCCTGCATGCCGCCGGCCGCGTGGTAGTCGCCCGCGGGCGCCGCGATGGCCGCGTAGACCGTGTTGGCGGTCCTGCCGGCACGCTCGAACCTGATCGACGCCATGCCGTTCTCGTCGGTCATGCCGCTCTCGATCTGTGTCGCGCCCGCCGCGTCGGAGAAGAGCGTGATCATCGCGCCTGGGAGCGCGTCGCCCTCGTCTTCGCCGGACCTCAGATTCACCGCGAAGTTGACCGTCTGGTGCGTGATGTCGAACGGAAGGTTCTGCGTCGCGCCCCCGTCGGCACCGACACCGACCTCGATGGTGTAGCTCGCGTCTCCGCCGTAGCCGAAGTCGTCCATCACCGCGGCGTCGGGCGATTTCAACATCAGCTGGTACGAGCCCTGGCGGAGTTCGGGGAACGTGAACATGCCGTCTGCGTTCGTCTCCGTAGAGTCCCGCTTAAGGAGCGTCGGACCCACCAGCATCACCTTGACGCCTTCCGCCGCCAGCGGATACTCGCCCTCGTCGTGCAAGTCGTTCGGGGTTCCCTCGTCAACGAACAGCATCCCGGAGATGTTCGCTTCGCGGGTGTGCTTGCCGCCGAAGTCATGGCCCTGGTCGTCAGTGTTGCCGAGCATGATTTCCACCGGCTCGGTGTCGAAGATGTACGCCGCGTCATCCGGGTTCGCCATGCTCACCGTGTAGGTGCCGCTGCCCAGGTTGCGGAAGTTGTACAGACCGTTGTCGCCGGTCGTCTGCTCGTCGTCCTTGGCGCCGCCCAGCGTGACCGTCACGCCTGGGAGCGCAGCGCCCTCAACGGTCACCACGCCGCTGATGCTGGACTGCTGGACCATCGACCCCGCGAACGACACGTCGGTCTGCGCCTGGCCCAATGCCAGGTCGACCTTCTGCGATGTCCTTCCACGGAAATCGTACATGGCCTCGTCGGGATTGGTGATCGAGACCGTGTATTCGCCGCGGCGCAGCTCATCGAAGCTGAAGCCGCCATTGTTGGCATCGGTCGTATCGGCCTTCTCTCCCTCGTCGCCGGAGAGCATGACCACCACGTCCGGCATCCCTGCACCGTCGATCGTCACCGTCCCGGCGATGCTCGCCGTGCGGTTGTAGGTACCCGGGAAGGCGGCCTCGGCCGTGTCGTCGGTCAAGACCTCGACCATCTGGCTCATGCCGCTCTCGAAGTCGATTTCCTCGTCGGTTCCGGAGATGTCGACCTGGTACGTACCCGCAAGCAGATTCTCGAACGTGTAGGCACCTTCGTCACCGGTTGCCCCGGTTCTGTCGGGCTCGCTCTTGCCCGTGGTCTTGGTCAGGGTAGCCACCGCGCTAGCGACGCCTGTTCCTTCGGCCGTCACCGTGACGGTGACGCTCGCCGTGCGGAGCGACGTGCCCGAGAAGTTCTCGGTCTTCTCGTCGCTGTTTCCGAGGTCGATGTCTTCCGACGCGCTGGCGAAGCTGTACTCCTCCGCGTCGTACGCCGAGATCGTGACCGTGTAACTGCCTGTGGCCAGCCCGGTGAACGAGTACAGGCCGCTCTCGCCGGTCGTATCCGTGTCGTCTGCCGCGCCCGAAAGCGTGACCGTCACGTCCTCGAGGCCGCTGCCCCCGACGCTCACCTGACCGTTGATGCTGGACTGCTTTATCAACGATCCCGCGAACGATATGTCTCCCTGCGCCTGCCTTAGGCCCAGATCGACTTCCTGCGACGTCCTGTTGAAGCTGTACATCGCCTCGTTGGGGTTGGTGATCGAGATCGTGTAGTCGCCGCGGCGCAGTCCGGGGAAGTTGTAGGCGCCATCGGTGTCGGTCTCGTAGGTGTCATCTCCCTCGTCGCCGGAGAGCATCACCATGACGCCCGACTTCCCTGCGCCGTCGACCATCACTGTCCCGCTGATGCTCGCCGTGCGGTTGTAGGTACCCGGGAAGGCGGCCTCGGCCATGCCGTCAGTCGCAACCGGGCCCGTCCAGCTGGTGCCGTCGTCACCGAAGTCGATTTCCTCGTCGGTTCCGGAGATGTCGACCTGGTACGTACCCGCAAGCAGATTCTCGAACGTGTAGGCACCTTCGTCACCGGTTGCCCCGGTTCTGTCGGGCTCGCTCTTGCCCGTGGTCTTGGTCAGGGTAGCCACCGCGCTAGCGACGCCTGTTCCTTCGGCCGTCACCGTGACGGTGACGCTCGCCGTGCGGAGCGACGTGCCCGAGAAGTTCTCGGTCTGATCGTCGCTGTTTCCGAGCTCGATGTCTTCCGACGCGCTGGCGAAGCTGTACTCCTCCGCGTCGTACGCCGAGATCGTGACCGTGTAGCTGCCTGTGGCCAGCCCGGTGAACGAGTACAGGCCGCTCTCGCCGGTCGTTTCCGTGTCGTCTGCCGCGCCCGAAAGCGTGACCGTCACGTCCTCGAGGCCGCTGCCCCCGACGCTCACCTGACCGTTGATGCTGGACTGCTTTATCAGCGACCCTGCGAACGATATGTCTCCCGGCGCCTGCCCCAGGCCCAGATCGACTTCCTGCGACGTCCTGTTGAAGCTGTACATCGCCTCGTTGGGGTTGGTGATCGAGATCGTGTAGTCGCCGCGGCGCAGTCCGGGGAAGTTGTAGGCGCCATCGGCATCGGTCTCACGGGTCATATCTCCTTCGTCGCCGGAGAGCATCACCATGACGCCCGACTTCCCTGCGCCGTCGACCATCACTGTCCCGCTGATGCTCGCCGTGCGGTTGATCATGCCCGGGAAGTTGGCTTCGGCCGTCATGTCGGTCATGGCGTTAACCACCATGCTGGTGCCGCCTGCGAAGTCGATTTCCGCGTCGGCTCCGGAGATCTGGACCAGGTACGCGCCAGCGAGGAGATTGCTGAACGTATGGCCGCCATCGGCGCCGGTTGCCCTGGCTCCGACGATCGAGCCCTGCTGGGTGACCAGGTTCGTGATCTTGTACAGCGTGGCCGTCACACCGGCGACGCCGTCGCCATCGGCCGTCACCATGACGGCGACTGCCGCCGTCCGCAGCGACGTGCCCGCGAAGTTGACGATCCTCGTCTGGTCCATCGCCAGCGTCACATCCCGGCTGTCCTCGAAGCTGTACTCGAGCGCGTCGTACCCCGAGATCGTGACCGTGTAGTCGCCCGCGGCCAGCCCGGAGATCGCATACTGGCCGGTCGCGTCGGTCGTTTCCGTGCGCTCTTCCGCGCCCGAAAGCGTGACCGTCACGGCGTCAAGGCCGGCCCCGCCGACGCTCACCCGCCCGGCGATGCCGGAGGTGCGCAGCAGAATGCCCTCGAAGGGCACCGTCGCCGTCTCGCCAAGCGGGACGTGGATGTTCTTCGAGGTCGTCTCGAACGAGTAGTCGTCCGTGTCGTACCCCGAAATCCCGACCTGGAAGTTGCCGGCCGGCAGATCGCTGAAGGTGTACTGACCGCTCTCGTCGGTCATCGCGGTCTGGTTCTCGCCCTCGCCGCTCAGGCTGACCGTCACGTCCTCAAGGCCCTCGCCCTCGACGCTGACCTGGCCCATGATGGACGCGGTGCGGAGCATGATGCCCTCGAACGGTACGTTGGCGGTCCTGCCGTGCTCGAGCCGGACCGTCGCCGAAGTCGTCGAGAAGCCGTACTCGCGGGCGTCAAAGCCGCTGATCGCGAGCTGGTACTCGCCCGCGCGCAGGTTCGAGAAGGTGAACTGGCCGCCGGCGTCGGTCATTTCCGTGTCGTCGGCGCCCATGCCCTGCAGGCTCACGGTCACGTCCGAGAGCCCGTTGCCCTCGACGCTGACCTGGCCCGCGATCGCGGACTCGCGCACGTACGTGCCGTCGAAGCTCCATACCTTCGACTGGCCCGCGCCCACCTCAATGGCGCTGGACGTGGCCGAAAACGCGACGCCGGTCGCGTCGAAGCCGGTGATCTCGACGGTGTAGTTGCCCGCGCGCAGCCCCGTGAAGGTGTACTGCCCGTTGTCGTCCGTCACCATCTGGTCGTCCTGGCGCCCCGTGATCGACACCGTGATGCCCGGAAGGCCCGTGCCCTCGACGGTCACCATGCCCATGAGGCTGGCGGTGCGAACCCAGGCACCCGCGAAGTTCCGGGTGACGCTCTGGCCCGACTGGGCGATGGTCACTTCCGCGGTCGTCGCGTCGAAGCTGGCATCGGCCGGCAGGCCGCTGATCGTGATGGTGTAGGTGCCACCCTCCACATCTGTAAAGGAGTAGTAGCCACCGCCACTGGTCGTGGTTGCGGCGCCGCTGCTCAGGGTGACGGAGACCCCGGAGATCCTTCTATCTCCACAAATGCAATATTGTCAAGCAGGTACAGGCTGGACGGCGCTGTCGTTATCAATTCGGGTATACAAGGCCACGGGCCACGACACCCTGTCAGGGTGCACTTGCTATCGCTCGACTATAATTGATGCAACTATTTTGCAAGACCCTCTGGCATGACATAGTCGCCCCATCGTTCCATTACGGAGCGCCGCTGCTCAAACAGATCGGTGCGCCGGTAGGCGGCCTCGACCGGGTCCTGGACGACATGCGCAAGGGCGGCTTCCGCAACCTCGCGGTTGACCTCCGTTTCGGCGGTCCAGTCCCGGAAGCTGGACCGAAACCCGTGCGGCACGCATCGCAGCTGGAGACGGTGAGCGAGCGTGGCCGGTGCATTGCGGCCCATCATCCCGCCGCGGGGGGAAGGGAACAACAAGCCCGAGTCCGACGAGAGCTTGCGTGCCTCGCGCAGCACACCCAGGGCCTGGGTGGACAGCGGCACCCGGTGCCTGCGCCCGGCTTTCATGTGTTCCGCGGGAACGTTCCACAGTCGCTGTTCCCAGTCGATCTCGTCCCAGGTCGCCCGGCGCACCTCGGCCGCCCTCGCCGCGGTCAGTACCTGAAACTGGAAGGCCAGCTTGATCCCGGGCCACTTCTTCGCAGCCCGCACCTTCGCCAGGGCTCCGGCCACCTCTGGATGGGGCAGCGCCCGGAAGTGTTGCTTGCGCTTGACTTTATGAGGAAGCGCAGCGGTGATTGCGTCGCCGGCGGGATCGTTGTGCCGGTAGCCGCGGCCGATGCACCATTTCATGATGTAGCTGATCCGGCCCCGCAGCCGCTGGGCGGTGACCCGCTTCCCGTTCCAGATGGGAGTCAGTACGGACAGCACGTGGGCGGTCGTAATCTGGTCCACCGGCTTGTTCCCGATCACGGGGAAGACGTAGGTCTGCAGACTGGATTTCCACTGTGCCTCGGACTTGCTCCCCCGCCGCCAGGTGGCGCGGCGCAGCCGGACCACATACTGCGCCGCCTCCGCGAAGGTGGGCGTGGCGCCCGCGCGTGGATCCCCTCCCTGAAACGTCACGCGCCGGTTCTCGAGCGCGGCCTTGCGAGCATCTGCGAGTGTGACCACCGGGTACGGACCGAGACCCACATTGACGGCCCTGCCGTCGATACGCAGCCGCTGGGACCAGGTCTTGGACAGCCGCCCGGATTTGGTGGGCTTCACCAGGATGGAAAGCCCGTGCCCCCCGCGGCCGTCCCCGTACCGTCCTGGATGCTTTACCGCCTTTACAAAAGTGGCGTTGAGTCGTTGTGGACGCGTCATCGCGTATCCCTACAGTTATCAGAAACCGCCGATTTCCGGCGCATGCCTGGAGCAGGGATAGCAGCGACTCCAAGCGTACAACTGGCTTGACGTCTTATGAATATACGGATGAGATGGACGCGAACATATACCACGAAAAGGGTACCCCTCAATACTCTCAGTCACCATGCCTCCCAACCTCCTGCAACCCCCGCCGCCAGGCTCCTGGCATTGAGCGGAGAACCCGTTTGCCGGGTTCGCACATGCATACGCCGCAGGCTCTGTGGAGTTCCATGGTTCCGGGTGCTAGCTTCCGGCCATGATCGCCGTCACCGAACTTGAGAAGTCCTTCGGGGACCGCACCCTCTTCCGCGCGGCGTCCTTTCGGCTGAACCCCGGCGAGCGCTACGGGCTGGTGGGCGGGAACGGGTCCGGCAAGACGACGCTGTTGAACATCCTGGCGGGCGACGTGCCGGAGAGCGCGGGGGCGGTGTCCATGCCCCGGGACGTGCGCCTCGGGGTCCTGCGGCAGGATCAGTTCCTGCACGCCGGCGAGCCGATCCTCGATGTCGCGCTCATGGGCAACGAGGAGCTCCACAGCGCGATGGCCGAGCGCGAACGCGTCCTGGCGCGCTCCGGCGAGCACTTCGACGCGGCCCGCTTCTCGGCGCTGGAGGACATCGTGGAGCGGCACGACGGCTACACGGCGCACGCGCGCGCGGCGGCGATCCTTGAAGGATTGGGGCTCCCGGCACGTATTCATGGTGACCCTGTGTCTACGCTTTCCGGCGGCTTCCGGCTGCGGGTCCTGCTGGCCCAGGTCCTCGCGGGCGGGCCCGGCGCCCTGCTCCTCGACGAGCCCACCAACCACCTCGACATCCTCTCGATCCGGTGGCTGGAGAAGTTCCTGAAGGGGTTCCGCGGGCCCGCGGTCGTGATCAGCCACGACCACCGCTTCCTCGACAACGTCGCCACCCACATCCTCGACATCGACTACGAGACGGTCACCGGCTACCCCGGCAACTACACGCGCTTCGTCACCGCGAAGGCGGCCGACCGGGAGCGCCGCGAGAAGGAGATCGCCCAGCGCGAGCGCGAGATCGCGCACCACCGCCAGTTCGTGGACCGGTTCCGCGCCAAGGCGTCGAAGGCGCGGCAGGCGCAGAGCAAGCTGCGGCTGATCGAGAAGAAGGCGCGGACGCTGGAGCCGCTGCCCATGAGTTCGCGCAGGTATCCGGTCTTCCGCTTCGGGCAGGTGCGGCCGAGCGGGCGCGAGGTGCTGAAGGTGAGGGGCGTCGGCAAGTCCTTCGGCGAGAACCGGGTGCTGCACGGGGTCGACCTCGACGTCGTGCGGGGTGACCGGCTGGCGATCGTCGGCCCGAACGGGATCGGCAAATCGACGCTGCTGAATGTCATGGTGGGACACCTGGCGGCAGATGCCGGGACGGTTGCATGGGGATATGAGACGCACCCCGGGCACTTCGCCCAGGACCCCGCCGACCACCTGGGCACGCCGAAGCGCACCGCGGAGGCCTGGATCGAGCAGTACTGCGACGGAAGTCGGACCGGCTTCGCGCGCGGCCAGCTCGGGATGGTCCTGTTCAGCGGCGACGACGCCGAGAAGCGCCTCGAGACGCTGTCGGGCGGCGAGTCGGCCCGGCTCGTGCTCTGCAGCCTGATGGTCCGGCAGCCCAACGTGCTCGTCCTCGACGAGCCCACCAACCACCTCGACCTCGAGGCGATCGAGGCGCTCGTCGAGGGGCTGCGCGCGTATCCCGGCACCCTCGTCTTCGTGTCGCACGACCGCTGGTTCGTCGGGCGGCTCGCCAACCGGATCGTGGAGATCACCGAGGACGGGATCACGGACTACCGCGGGACGTACAAGGAGTACGTGCACGCGTGCGGGGACGACCACCTGGACGCGGACACGGTGGTGCTGAAGGCGCGGGAGGAGCGGCGGAAGGGGCGGGGTGGGGGTGGGGTGGCGGGCGGTGGGGCTGGGGCGGGGGGCCGGCGTGGGGGGCGGGGGGGCGGGGGGCGTGCGCGGCCGCGGCTGTCACATGTGCAGAGGCGGCGGCTGGAGGAGCGCGCCGGGGAGCTGGCCGGGCGGATCGAGGCGGCCGAGGCCAGGGTGGCGGAGATCGAGGCCGTGTTCGCGGACGCGGCGTTCTATTCAGGGGCGTCGCCGGGCGAGGTGCGCAAGCTGGAAGAGGAGCGCGCCGGGCTGGTCGAGGAGGTGGCCGCGCGGATGGCGGAGTGGGAGGGGGTGGAGGGGGAGCTGGGGGTGGGGTGAGGGGCCGGGTTCGGCGTCAACGCGTTCAGCGGAACCTCGGGCCATCCGCGTTGTCCATCGACTACCCGCGGCACTCCTCGCGGGCACGCTCCAGCAGTTCCGTTCCCGTCCCGCATTCGATGATCAGGTCGCCGATCCGGGCGATGCACTCCGGGTCCGCGATCCCTCCCACCAGCCTGGCTAGCTCGTCAGCCGCGTCGGCTCCGAACTTCAGCCCGGCTTGGCGGCGCACCAGAGAGCTGCCGCCTTCCGCACGGCCTTCCGCACGGCCTTCCGCACGAGCCTTCGTCCGCGCCTTTTCCGCCGCCTCCCGATACTGCTCCTTGAGCTCTTCCACTCCTGCGTAGATCATTTCTGCCTCCTTCAGCGATTTCACCCGCTCCAATGTGTTAGTGGGCGTGTCAAGTCTGATTTACAAAATGTAAAGACAACATGACATGCCCCGCGACTACTCCACCGGACTCCCCCACCACTCGCCCAGCACCTCTGCCATTTCCTCGGTGTCCCGTGTGTGGAAGAAGTAGCTTCTGCCCCTGCGCGGCCGCAGGTGGATGCCGGGCTTGAGCAGGCCGAAGGCGAGCGGCAGTCCCCGCAGGATCCTCGGGGTCAGCCAGGCGCCGGGGAAGCGGCGGATCGAGATGTCGGCGATGTCCTCGGCGTGCAGCGGGCGGGAGCGCCAGGCTCGGGACTTGATGCGGATGTGGTCGGTGAATAGGAGGAGCTTGCGCGGGGCCGCGGCGTAAACCAACAGGACCACCGCGAACCCAACGAAGAGCGCGGCGGCGATGGCGGCGATCTGGAGCCAGTAGTTGTCAACCGATGCGAGCCAGGGACTCATTCGGCTGCCCCCGAACTCCGCCAGCATGGCCAGCGCGGTCAGGATCGCCACCAGGCCGATGGCGTACGCCACGCGCAGGACCACCGGCAGGCGGAAGCGTGCGATGTACCGGATTTCCTTCATTTCGACGGGCTTGGTCAGGAGTCGCCCAACCAACGTCAGGGTGAGCCACGCCAGCATCCCGGCCGCGACCACCAGCGCTGCCTGATCGAAGGGTTGCGGTCGCCAGACGGTCAGCCCGGAGCGCGATTCAGCGAAGGCCTCCCGGGCGAACGAGGCGACCTGCTCCTGCGTGAGGTTCTGGTAGAAGGACAGGACATCGGGGAAGTCGGAGAATGTCGCGGGATCGTAGAAATGGTTCTGGGTCCAGGAGTTCAGGGACTGGGCGGTCTGGTTCGAGGAGCGGAGCCGTTCCACCACGGCGGCGCGGTCCGCCTCGAATTCGCCCGCATCGAAGGTGCCCGTCCGCAGGAACTCGATCTCTTCGTCGATAATCCCCCTGGCGAACGCGTAGTCCTCCTTGTCGATTCGCGTGTCGAGCAGGAGGAACTTGGCCGGGCCGCGCTGCACCAGGTTGAGGCTGGCTCCGTAGACGGCCTTGCGCTCGCCGTAGCGCAGGCGCTGGCCGAGGCGCCGGTTCAGGAGGTCGCGCACGAAAAGCGCGGTCAGCACTTCTTCAGCCGTCGGGTCGAAGAGCTTGTGCCGGGACTGGTACAGGATGGTGGCCCGGGGGCCCCAGGTGTATCGGGACCTGCTGCGCCCCGGATCCTCGAGTTCGACCTCCCAGCGGTTGACGGGGCGGTCGGGGAAGGAGCCGAAGGTGCGCTCCGCCACGGCCAGCGCCTCGGCGGGGGCGAGGTCGCCGACGATGGTGACCGTCATGCCGCCGGGCGCGTAGTAGCGTTCATAGAACCCGCGCAGATCCTCCGGGGTGATCCCGTTCAGGCTCCTCCACACGTAGGGAAAGGGGTCGCGCCGCCGCTCGATCCCGAACTCGCGCTCCCAGAAGTCCGGCGGCGACAGCCATGCCGGCGTGAGCAGCGCCTGAAGGTGGTCGATGATTTCCCGCGGCCGCACGCCGATCTCGTTCTGCACCGGCTGCCGTCCACGCTCCACCACTGCCGGGTCCATCTCGTGCGGCGACAGGATCCCCGCCAGCCACTCGATCGCGAAGAGGCCGTGTTCCTTCCCGATCGTGACGTAGTAGTAGGTGTGATCGGAGTAGGTGAATCCGTTGCGGCGTCCCCCGATGCCCTCCACCGCGTCCTTGATCTCCTGCTCGGTCCTGCCGTCGTGGTCGGAGAAGAGCATGTGCTCGGTGAAGTGGGCCAACTGCTCCTTGCCGGGTGGATCCGCGTCCGACCCGACCGCGATCCCGGCGCTGACCGACACGTTCGGGACGCCCGGCAACTGCTTGAACCAGACCCTGACCCCGTTGGAGAGGGAGTGGGTCTCGAAGCCGGCGAAGGGGTTGAGGAGGGTGGGGGACGGGTCCTGTACCGTCGTGTCGGCGGGGGCCGGATCCTGCTGCCCGGCGCGCGGCAGTGGCGGCTCGATGGCGGATACCCCCGGTGCTGCTCCCGCGGGGCAGGCCACGCCCACGAGGCAAACCCCGCAAACCCGGCGGACCACGCAGACCAGACTCGCTGCGAGGGTTCGATCCATGTCGGACACCTTCCGTACTGTGGCTGCCTGCGGGCGATCGTGTCAGATTCATTCTGGGATTCTGCCGGGGTGTCTGTCAAAAGAGCAGTCTGGCGCAACGAGTGACCCTGGTTCCGAAAGGGGGCAGACAGATGAGCGAGTGGCCGAGCGTCTCGCGGCGGAACTTCATCAAGGGTGTGATCGCGACCGGGGCTTCGGTCTCGGCGATCTCGCTGCTCGCGGGGTCGGCATACCCGCGCGTGGCGGCGGCCCCCCAGGCGCGCGGCGCGGTGGGCCGGCTGATCTCCCTGCAGGTCAACGGGCGCACGCGCCGGGTCGACGTCCTGCCGCAGGAGACGCTGGCCATGACGCTGCGCTACAAGCTGGGGCTCACCGGCACCAAGCTCGGTTGCGACCGGGCCGAGTGCGGGGCCTGCACGGTGATGATCGACGGGGTGGCGCACTACTCGTGCTCGACGCTCACGCACCGGGTGCGCGGGCGCGAAGTCACGACGGTCGAGGGGCTGGAGGCGGCGGACGGCACGCTGCACCCGGTCCAGCAGGCGTTCATCGACGAGCTCGGTCCGCAGTGCGGCTTCTGCACCCCGGGGCAGGTGATGGCGGGGGCGGCGCTGCTGCGGGCCAATCCGAACCCGACCCGGGAGGAGGCGCGCCGCGCGATGTCCGGCAACCTGTGCCGGTGCGGCGCCTACGACCACTATCTGAACGGCGTCATGCGGGCCGCCGGGGAGGTGTCCAATGCCTGACCTGATCGGGAAGGACTTCACGCCGCCGGACGTGGTCGCGAAAGTCACCGGGCGGGCGAAATACGCCGAGGACTTCCGCGCCGACGGGATGCTCTTCTGCCGCCTCATCACGAGCCCGATGCCGCACGCGCGGGTGCTCGGGATCGACGCCTCCGAGGCGCTGGCGATGGAGGGCGTCGTCGCCATCCTCACCGCCGACGAGGTGCCCGAGATGCCCGCGCCGGGCAACCCCATCCTGACCAACACTCCGCATTACGTGGGCGAGCCGGTCGCGGCCATCGCGGCGGTGGACGAAACGACCGCGCAGGACGCGATCCAGCGGGTCAAGCTCGATCTCGAGCCGCTTCCGTTCGTCGTCGATCCTCTGGAGAGCCTGCGCCCCGGCGGGCCGAACGCCCGGGAGGACGGCAACACGACGGAGCGCCGCACGGGCGTCACCGAGGTGAAGTGGACCGAGGACGACTTCGCGGCGGCGGCGGAAGGCGAGCTGCCGATGGGCGAGGCCAACAACGAGTGGTCCTACGGGGACATCGACGCCGGTTTCGGGGATGCGGCGCTGGTGCTCGACGAGAGCTTCGTCACGGCGGGCACCTCGCACCACTCGATGGAGCCGCGCACGGCGATGGCCTACTGGCAGAACGGGAAGTGCCACGTCTTCGGCTCGAGCCAGAGCCAGAGCGCGGTGCTGGGCGGCCTGGCCCGCTACATCGGGATCTCGGTGGACGAGCTCGTCTACGTGGGCGAGTTCTGCGGGGGCGGGTTCGGGTCGAAGGGCGGCGCGTACCCGGTGATGTCGATTCCGGCCCACATGGCGCGCAAGACCGGCCGCCCGGTCATGATGCGGATCAGCCGGGCGGAGGAATACGCGATCGGGTCGGCGCGCGCCGGGTTCCAGGGCCGGATCCGCATGGGGTTTCGCGACGATGGCCGGATCACGGCGGTGGACCTGTTCATCGTGCAGGAAAACGGTCCCAACAGCGGGTTCGGTGATCTCGGCAGCGCGGCGGGCGCGGTGTCGATCGTGTACACGCCGCTCGCGATGCGCTTCCGCGGGATCCCCGTGCTGACCAACACGCCCGCGCGGGGCGCGCAGCGCGGCCCGGGCCAGAACCAGATCGCCTGCGCGGTCGAGCCGATCCTCGACAAGGCGGCGGGCGAGCTCGGGATCGACCCGGTGGCGATCCGGCGGGTCAACGCGCCGGACGGCGATTCGCGTTACGGCAGGAATCAGGGCGCGGTCACCAGCGCGCACCTGCGCGAGGCGCTGGACCAGGGTGCCGAACGGTTCGGCTGGGACGAGCGGCGGGCGCGGAGCAGGGTGCCGCGCGGGTCCAAAGTCACCGGCGTCGGCGTCGGGCAGGCGTTCCACTCGGCCGGGATGAGCGGCCAGGACGGGCTCGTGCGGATCGCGCCCGACGGGAAGCTGCACATCCACTGCGGGGTTGGGAACCTGGGCACATATTCGTATGCCGGCGTCTCGCGGGTTGCCGCGGAAGTGCTCGGCTACGACTGGGAGAACTGCGTGATCGTGCGGGGGGATTCGTCGCGCAACCTCGCGTCGAGCAGCCCGCAGGTGGGCAGCAACACGACCTTTACCATGACGCGCGCGGCGTACGTGGCCGCGGCCGACGCGGTCGAGAAGCTCAAGGCGATCGCGGCGATGGAGCTCGGCGGCTCACCGGAGGCGTACGATGTCGGGGGCGAAGCCGTGTTCGCACGGGACAACCCGTCGCGGCGGATCAGCTACGCGCGGGCGGCGGAGCGGGCGATCGCGCTGGGCGGGCGCTACAGCGGGCACGAGGTTCCCGAGGACCTGAACGGCGTCACGGCGGCGTCGGTCGCGAACCTCGCGGGGACGGGTCTGATCGGCGTGGCGCGCGACAACCTGCCGCGCAACGGAACGGTTCCCGCGCTCGCGGCGGGCTTCATCGAGATCGAGCTCGACCTCGAGACCGGCACCTTCGAGATCGTCGACTACCTCGGGGTGGCCGACTGCGGCACCGTCGTGCATCCGCAGGGCCTGGCGGCGCAGGTGAAGGGCGGGGCGGTGATGGGCTTCGGGATGGCCGCGCTCGAGCGCCACGTCTACGACCGCCGCTACGGGGTCGCCGGGAACATCGGCTTCCACCAGGCGAAGCCGCCGTCCTATCTGGACGTGCCCGCGCACCTGGACTGGGACGCCACCGACATCGCCGATCCCCAGAACCCGGTCGGCGCCAAGGGCGTCGGCGAGCCGCTGATGGGATGCTCGGCGGCGGCGCTTCTGTGCGCGATCTCGGACGCGCTCGGAGGCCATTATTTCAACCGCACTCCGATAGTGCCGGACATGATCGTGAACGCCGTGGCGCAGCAGGAGCAATCGCACCGGCCGCTGCAGGTCAACACGCAGTGAGGAGGGCGACCGTGACAGCCAGGAGGCAGCCATGCTGAAGGACATGATGACCCGCTTCGAGCTGTTCCAGCCGGCGGACCTGGAGAGCGCGCTGGAGCTGCTGGACCGCCACGGCCCCGACGCGTGGCCGCTCGCCGGGGGCTACGACAGCTTCGACTGGTTCAAGAACCGCGGCAAGGGGCCCTCCGTCGTGATCGATCTGGAGGGTCTGGACGAGCTGAAGGGCGTGCGCGAGCTGGGCGGCGGGGACGGCGCGGATGCTGGCGGGATCGAGATCGGCGCCATGACCTCCCTCACCGACCTGGAGCGCGACCCCCTGGTGCGGGAACGCTTCGCCCTGCTGGCCGACGCCGCCGGGCACGTCGCGAGTCCCCAGATCCGCAACGCCGGCACCATCGGCGGGAACGTCTGCCAGGACACGCGCTGCTGGTACTATCGCTACGGGATGACCTGCTACCGGGCGGGCGGCAACACCTGCTATGCCGGCGCCACGGGCGCGATGAACCGCGAACACGCGATCTTCGGCGCGGACCGGTGCGTGGCGGTCACGCCGTCGGATGTGGCCCCGGCGCTGGTGGCGCTCGACGCGGAGATGGTGGTGCGAAGCACACGCGGCGAGCGCCACGTCCCCTCGGGGGACTTCTTCATGCCGCCCGGCGTCGACATCACCCGCATGACCGTCCTCGGCGCGGGCGACCTCCTCACCGCGATCCGCGTCCCGGGCCGCTGGGCCGGCGCCGACTTCCACTTCGAGAAGGTGTCGGACCGCAAGACCTGGGACTTCGCGCTCGTCAGCGTGGCGGCGGCGGTGCGGATGAACGGCGGCGGCCGCATCGAGGACGCCCGAATCGTCGCGGGCGCGGTCGAGTGCGTCCCGCGGCGCATGACCGCGGTCGAGGAGTTTGTGCGGGGGCGTCCCCGCGACGAGGAGACGGCCGAGATGGCGGGCGAGCTGGCCGTGCGCGGCGCCGACCCCCTCGACTACAACCACTTCAAGATCCCGCTGCTGAGGAACCTCGTGAAACGGGCGGTGCGGGGGGCGTGAAGGGCGTCCTCTGGCAGCCCGTGGACAAAACCCCCGCTCTCGGTGCTCACGCGGACTGCTAGAGCTGGGCCTCCCGCAATCCCGCGATCGCCTCCAGCAACCGGCCCTCGCTGGCGAGGATGTCCTGCTTCAGCTCCACCCTGGTCTCCTTGAGCCGGTCGTCGACCCGGCTGACGCGGGCATCCACCCGGTCGATCCTTGTTTCGAGCTGCACCCGGGTCGTGTCGATCTTCGCGTCCAGCTCCTGCCTTGTGGAGTCGATCTTCGCGTCCAGCCCCTGCCTTGTGGAGTCGATCTTCGCGTCCAGCCCCTGCGTTGTGGAGTCGATCTTCGCGTCCAGTTTCCGGATGTCCTCCTCGACATGCGCGAAGTCGTTGGTCCTCAGCCGCTCATAGAGCTCGTCGGACGCTTCCTTCGCCGCCTTGCCCGCTGCCGCTTCCGCGGATTTCGCGGCTCGCCCAGCCTGATACGCTGCCACGACCGCCAGCACCACGCTCGCCGCCGCCGCGACGGGCTGCCACCACTCGGACCCCATTCCATCTCCTTTCGTACCTCACCACAATGGACCTGCAATGCGTCAATATATTTCCATCGCACTTCCGGGCGCAAGTCTTCAGCCCCCCTACCGCCTGAACCGCACCCACTTCGTGATCCGCCGCTGGGACACCTCGGCGCCGTACACGTTTCCGTCCCGGTCCACCGCCACGCCCTCCGGCCCGCTGAAGCCCATCACGTTGGGAATGTCGTCCGGCAGGAAGTGATGCACCCACCCGTCGCGCGCGTCCCCGATCCGGATCCCCTTCTCCCACCCGGCGTTGCGCTGCCCGGTGAACTGGTTGCGCGCGGGGCTGGACTCGGAATCGGCCACGTAGATGTTGTCGTCGGCGTCGATGTAGATGCCGCTCGGCCTGCCGAACTGCGTCCAGGTCGCGAGGAACTCGCCCTCCTGGTCGAAGATCTGGATGCGGTTGTTGTAGCGGTCGCCGACGAAGATGCGGCCCTGGGAGTCCATCGCCAGCGCGTGCGGGTCGCGGAACTGTGTGGGCCCGTAGCCGAGCTCACCCCACGTCTCCATGTAGGTGCCGTCGGCGGCGTAGCGGATCACGCGCCCCACCGTGCGGTCGTGCGAGTCCACCACGTAGATCTGCCCGTTCGGCGCGACCAGCACGTCCGACGGGCGGGTGAGGTGGTTGGGCGGGTCGCCGGCCTCGCCGGGCGTGCCGATGGTCATCAGCAATTCGCCCTCGGGGGAGAACTTGAGGACCGAGTGGCCGGTCGTTTCGGCGCCGTTCGCCCACGCGTCGGCGATCCACACGTTGCCTTCGTGGTCGACGTCGATGCCGTGCGGCCACGCGATCATCCCGCCGCCGAAGCTGCGCAGCAGGTTGCCGTCGGTGTCGAAGAGGAGGACGGGATCGAGGTCCGAGCCCACGCAGGAGTTGCGGCCGCAGCGCTCCGCGACCCAGATGTTCCCGTCCAGCGCGATCTCGATGGCGCTGGTGGAGCCCCAGGTCCGGCCTTCGGGGAGCTCGCCCCAGCCGTAGACGGGGCGGAAGGGGTTGGTGGTGTTGTGCTGGGCGTGGAGGGGGGCGGGGGCGGCTACCGCGGCCGCGCAGAGGAGGATGGCAGCGCTGATGGAGGCGTGGGTGCGGCGACTCATCGGTGGGTGCTCCGGGTTGGGGTGTGACTGTGGATGCAGAGAGGGACGGTAGGTGCGGGAAGGGCAGGGGACAAGTGCTGGCGGGAGCGATCTCCCTGTGGCGCTTCTGGCGGGAATGGCGTCGAGGCATCATATTTCGTCTTTGAGGGATCAATTGCATGCCTACTTATGTTGCTATTCCATTGCTGACTGCGCTGTCGGTCGCCCAGGCTGCCGTCCAGCCCCCGTGCGAAGGCTGGACGACCGAGGAGTTCTGGAGGACCGCCGATCCAGCGCGGGTAAAGGAGTGCCTTGCCGCCGGGTACTCCGTCCACGACAAGTTTGGCTTGTCGTGGACGGTCCTGCACACTGCGGTGGCGTTCAACGACGATCCCGAGGTCATTGCGGTGCTCGTCGAGGCGGGAGCCGACCTGGCGGCTTCGTTTCCACCTTTGAACCGAACGCCGCTTCATACCGCCGCCCGGTACAACCGCAACCCGGAGATCGTACGCGTGCTGCTCCGGCATGGTGCGGACGTCAACGCCGTGAACGGGTTGGGGCGCACACCACTGCACCTTGCGTCCTTGTTCAACGACAACCCGGCCGTGGTGGAAGAACTCGCCAGGGCAACGGACGTAAACATCCGGGCGAGGGAGGGCTTTACGCCGCTGCACGACGCCGCCCGGAGAGGGCCGAATGATGAGGGCAGGGTGGGTAACCCGAGTCCGGGGATCGTGGGAGTCCTCCTCAGGCACGGCGCCGACCTGTCCGCGGAGGCTCTCGATGGCGGTACCCCCCTTGGTTGGGCCGAAGACGAAGCTGTCGCCGACCTGATCCAGAGTGAGACGCAACGACGGGCAGCGACCAGGGAGCGGTTCCTGCGGTTGGTGGGGACGAGGGTGGTCTTGGGAGCGGTCGCGCTCACATTGCTGGGATCCCTGGTTGGCGTAGGCGCGAATAGATCCAGAACCATCTCCAGGCCCTCGACCCACAGGCGCATGTGAGGAGTGGATGAAGAAAGTGAGGAGTGGATGAAGAAGAGAATCTCCAAGGAGCTGGTCGCGGCCTGCTCGCGCCCGCTGGTGCTCTCCATCCTGGTCGGCGGCAACAAGTACGGGTACGAAATCCTGAAGGAGGTGAAGCACCTCTCGGATGGTGACCTGCAGTGGTCCGGCGGCATGCTCTATCCCCTGCTCCATCGGCTCGAGCGCGACGGGCTTGTCGAGAGCTACTGGGTAGTCACCGAGGAGGAACGGCCACGCAAGTACTATCGGTTGACCACCCTGGGCCGGCGTCAGTTGTCGACCGATAGGGAGAACTGGTGGGCGGTGCACGCAACCCTCGAGCTATCGTGGGGAGGCAGTGGTGTGTAGGCTGGATGACGAAGTCCGGAGTTGGCGAGACGATCTGCAGAGCAAGGGGTGGTTCTCGCCGCTCGAGCTGAATGAGCTGGAGGATCACCTGCGGTCCCACGCCGCCGAGGAACGGGAGTCGGGTCCCGCCCCGGGCTCCGCGGCGGCGTTCGAGGCTGCCGTCCGTGAAGAAATCGGTGACCCGGCCCAACTCTTCCGGGAGTACGCCAGGTCGGAGGCGCCCGTGTGGAGGTCTATCCTGCTGACGGGTTGGGGGCTGTACGCGCTATCCCTCCTTCTCCCCGGGTTCGGCATCGTGGCGTTCCAGCCGTCCAGCCCGAGCTTCGGGGTCTCGGCTACGGGATGGGAGTTCCTGTGGCTCGCGCTCAGAAACGGCTGGATCGTTGAGCTGCTGCCGAACCTGGCGATGGCCATGACGTTGCCGCTGCTCGGACGGACCCGACGCCGGATGGAGGGGTGGGTGGGGCGAACCCTCGGGGCCGTGGGTGTCTCTGCCCTGGGATTCGGGTTACTCAATCTCCTGCTTCCGCTTCCGGTCACGGTCGATGGCGACCTCTTCATGTACGGACATCTCGGTCCCGCCTACTGGGTGTGGGCCGGGTCGTTCGCGCTTGTGCCCGCCGCCCTGTGGTTGCGCGCCAACGAGTGGGCCGTCACCGGACCGAGGAAGTCGTTCGCCTCGCAAGCGAGACTTCTGGGCGTCCGGATACGACCTTGAGATCTGGCCGTTCGGCGCGACCAGCACGTCCGACGGTCAGGGCGCCGCGGGGTCCGTTGGCCCCTACGCCTCATCAGGAGATGCGAAACGGTAGCCGACCCCGTGTGCCGTGAAGATGTAGGCCGGATCGTCCGCGTCGTCGCCGAGCTTCGCCCGGAGCTGCTTGACAACGGTGCGGATGCGATCGTTGTGGCGGGACGCCTGCTTCCCCCACACCCGGCGGAGCAGGGTGCGTGTGGTCAGCACGTGGCCGGCGTCGCGTGTGAGGACGCGGAGCAACTCGAACTGGGTAGGGGTGAGTCGTAACCGGTGCCCGGCAAGGGTTACCTGTCGCCGGCTGTAAACGACGGTGAGCTCGCGGAAAACGAACGTATCGGGCTCGATCCGGCCCCGGAGCGCGACCTGGACCCGCGCCACGAGTTCGGTCGAGGAGAACGGCTTGACGATGTAGTCGACGGCGCCGCTGCCGAGTGCCTTGGCGATCGTCTCGTCCCGGCCGTAGCCGGAGATGAAGATGACGGGCAGGTCAGAGAGCTCGGGGACCTGCTTCATCAGCTCGATGCCGTTGGTGCCGGGGAGCATCAGGTCGAGGAGCACGAGGTGGGGCTTCTCGGCTCGGATCAGCTCGGAGAGCCCGTCCGGATCGCCCGTCACGATCGGAGCGTAGCGGGCGTCGGAAAGCGCGTTGCGCACATGGCGCAACGTCTCGGGGTCGTCGTCGAGGACGAGGATGCGCGGCTTCTCCTCCCGGTCTGCGGGCGGCGGCAGGCTGGGAGGCGTTGCGTCCCGCGGAGCGCTCTCGGCGACCGGGATCGTAAAGGTGACGCGCGTTCCCGGACACGGTCCACCGCTCTCGGCCCCGATCCGGCCGCCGTGCGCCTCCACAAGGCCCTTGCAGATCATGAGGCCGAGCCCGGTGCCGCCGGCGAGGCCGGATCTCTTGCGAAAGAGGTGCCGAAGCCGGTCGGGCGGGATCCCCCGGCCCTGGTCCGAGACCGTGAGCGCGACGTAGGCGCCCTCACGCGCTCCCTCCACCCGGATCGGCGACGATGGCGAAGAGTGCCGGGCCGCGTTGGCGAGGAGGTTGTTGAGCACCTGTACGATGCGCTCACCGTCTGCCATCACCCACGGCAGGTCCGGCGGGACGTCAATGAGGACGGGGTTACATCCTCCTCCGCTCAGGAAGGTGTTCCGGGAGCGGTCCACCAACTCGGCGACATCGCAGGCCGCGGGCGCGACGGTCAGCGTGCCCGCCTCGATGCTGCCCGCATCCAGCAGGTTCGCAATGAGGCCGCGCATGTGGTCGGCCTGCCTGTCGATGATGCGGAAGAACTGGAGCATCTCGGCCTGAGGCGGGATCGGCGCGGCACCGAGAACGCTCGCGGTCGAGCCCTTGATCGAGGTAAGGGGGGCGCGGAGTTCATGGCTCACCATCCCCAGGAACTCCGCCCGCTGTCGATCCAGCTCCTCGAGCGGCCCCAGGTCCTGCATGGTGACGACCACCGATACGACCTGCCCGTCCTGCGAGCGGATCGGCGTGACGTTGACGAGCGTTCGAACGCTCCGCCCGTCTGGCACTGACAGCTCGATCTCCTCGGCGCGCAGCATGTTGGCGTCCTCCAGCTGCCGGGCCAGCGGGGGATCTTTCCGCGACAACTCGAGCCCGTCGGCGCCGCGCCATGTCATGACCTCGAGCAGCTGATCCACAGATTGCCCCGGAGTGCGGATCTCCTCGACGATCCGCCGTGTTTCGCGGTTCAGCGAGACCATGCGGCCCGTGCCCGCGTCAAGAACCACGACACCGACCGGCGAGGTCTCGATGAGCGCCTCGAGATCGGCCCGCGCCCGCGCGACATCGCGGTGCGTGCGCGCGTTCGCGATCGCCGTTGCCGCCTGCGAGGCGAAGAGAACGAGAATCTCCTCATCTTCGGCCGTGAACGCCTCGTCATCGTCCTTGTCGGCGAGAAAGAAGTGCCCGAGATGCTCGCCCCGATGGTGCATCGGTGTGCCCTGCAGCGTCTTCGCGTGCCAGGGAGTCCGGGAGAGGCCGAGCGAGCAAAGGTAGCCGGGGAGGTCTGCCACCCGGAGCGGCGCCGGAAGGTCCCGCAAGTGCTCGAAGAGCTGCGGCGCGTCGGGCCACTCCACCATCGCACGCCGCTCCTCGGGAGAAGGGCCGGAGGTGACAAATTCCTGGATCTCGCCCCGCTCGTCGAGCGTCGTGATCACGCCGGAGCGGGCGCCCGTGAGCGCGCGGGCGCTCTCGACCACTTCGTCGAGCACGGTGGCCATGTCGAGACTCCGGTTGATACGCAGGATCGCCGCGCTCAGCCGGAAAATGCGATCGTCGGAGGCCGCGCCCCGAAGTTCGGTCCGGTCTGGATCGCTCAAAGCTTCCCCACCGCTTGAGGAGTTGCGCGGAGCGGGTTGCGTCTGGCCCGGACCGCTTCCGAAGATTACAATGTAACGCACCCGAGCGAGATTGTCACACAAAGAACACGAAAGTTGCATAGGTGCCACAAACTCCTCACAAATGAACGCTTAAATTCAGAAGAGGAACGCGATAACGGTCCGATCTGGCAGGCCACGCGATGCAGCATCCACCCTCACGCTGGACAGACTGTCAATGACCGTCAGCACGATATCGGAATCGCTCTTGGGGAAGGGATGGCGAAATGGGCGCGGCGGATAGGTTCGGGATGGTCGTGGAAAATCTGTACAAGGCGGCGCTTGCGGATGTCTCGTGGGTCTCGGTCGCTGCCTCGATCAACGACCTCATCCGGACGGTGGGCCATAGCTTGACGTACGCAGAGACGAATTCGAGGGGGGTGCCAGTCATTCACCTGGCTCGGGTCTTTATCGGAAAGGAACGTCGTTCGGACGTGGAGCAATTGTATTTTCGCGACTACTACCCGCGGGACGAGGCTATCCCGCGGCTTTACGGGCTTCGCGATGGTGAGTTGGCACACAAGTCGGATCTCTACACCGACCAGGAGAAGAAGGCATCCGCCGCATACAATGAGTATCTTCGCGTCCACGGGGCGGAGAACGGCCTCATTGTGGGGATCGACGGGCACGACGGCGACGGAATTGTCATGTCCTGCGGCAACTCCACCGAACGCGAAGGCTGGGGGAACGAACAGACCAGGATCATCAAGGAGCTCTTGCCTCACATACGCCAGGTTTGCGCGCGTGCGGCGTGTGCTGGCTGATTCCGGGGCGTTGGGTGCGTCGCTTGTTGCGCTGCTTGAAAACAGGTGGTTGGGATTGATCCAGCTGGACCGCCACGGAAGCATCCTGGAGGCGAACGACCGTGCCCGGGACATCCTGCTGAAACGCGATGGGCTCCGTGACGAGGGGGGCGCGCTGGCTGCGGGGACCCCGGGAGAGCACGAAGAGCTACAGCGCTTGTTGGCGCAGGCGCTGTCTCCATACGGCCCTCACGGTGCCGGAGGTTCGATGAAGATCACGCGCATGAAAGATCGAGCGCCGTTGGTCCTCGAAATCCATCCCGTCCCGCAAACGGGTACCGTTGCCGCTCCGTGGAAACTCGGAGCATTGGTGCTTATCGTCGACCTGGCGATGCGACCCAGGGTAGCCCCGGAGCTGGTAGCCAGGCTCCTGGGTTTGACGCCCACGGAGAGCCGGGTGGCGGTGGCGGTTGCGGCAGGCCAGACGGTCGCCGGCACTGCGTACGAACTGGGCTGCGCGGAGCACACCGCGCGGACGCACCTGAAGCGGGTCTACCGCAAGCTCGGGATCGGCAAGCAGACCGAGCTGGTTCGGAGGGTGCTGTCGCTGGAGCCGCTGAGGTAGGCGCTCGCGCTGCGGGACCGTAAGGGCACTCCGGAATCCGGGTCCAGCCATGTGCGTCTGGCCATGGGCGGAGCGATCCTTGCGGAGCTGGCGCTCAGCGATTGGATCAGCTATCCGACCGTCGATCCGGGCCCGGAGACGGAGCTTGTCGCGCGACTCCACGAAGCGGTCACCGGGGATGGCGAAGTGGATCCGGCGGTGATCGACGCCGTGGTGGCTACATTGGACGAGGAGGTCGATCGGGCGATCGAGGATCTGCGGCGCCTGCGGGGGCGTAGGTTCTGAATAGCCGGTCAGACCTGTCCACCCCAACACCGGAGGCACGTCGCACATGACATCATCGCGTACCGACCTTCACCTGCACGAACAGCTCCTGCTCCTCGCGCTCCGGGACGACAGGGGCACCCCGGAATCCGGATCCTCCTTCCAGCACTATGCTCTCGGCGGTGCGATTCTCGCGGAACTGGCGCTCGGCGGCCGCATTCACATCGAAGAGGGCCGGAAGGCGTTGGTCGAAGGTGTGCCCGGGGGCGATCGGCTGCGCGACGCTGTCCTGGCGGAAGCCCTCGGGCTGGTGCGGAGCCGGAAGCGGCGTCAGCGAGCCGTGCGATGGGTGCCGGTCTTCGCCGCAATCAAGGATCTGCGGCACCGAACCGCGCTGGGACTCTGTCGGCGCGGCATCCTGCGAAAGTCGGAGGCAAGGGTGCTGCTGATCTTCAATCGCAGGACCTATCCAACCCTGGACCCCGGTCCGGAGCGGGACCTGCTGGCGCGCATGCGCGATGCCATCAGCGGAGATGGAGACGTCGAGGCCGGGCTCGGGGTCGTCATCGGAGTCGCGCATGCCACCGGACTCCTGAAGGTCCACTATGAGCGCAAGCTGCTCTCCCGCCGCAAGCATCGGCTGGAGCGAATCGGCGAAGGGAAGCACCTGGTCGTTGAGGCGGGCGAGCCCGGGGACGCCGGCGGGGCCAGCCAATCCGCCAATGCGTCGGTCCACGCGGCGACGGCTTCCGTTCGGGCCGCCACGGCGGCTGCGCAGGTGGCTGTCGTCGCGGCGGGTGTTGCGGCGGGTGCCGCGAGTTTTCCGAGGACATGAGCGCGGAGCAGGACTACGGCGGAATTCGAGTCGTCAATCCCTTTTGAATACCCACTTCGCCCATGAACCGCAGGTCACTGTGGCCGCCCCGCGGGGAGGTGCAACCTTCGAGCGTCACATGGTGTCTATCCGCCGGTGGACCACGCCCCTTGGCAGATGGGTCGAACCAGATCGATGGCCCTGCCAGCCACGGAGGCTCCGCCGACCACGGAGGTGTTTCGCTCAGGAACGGAGAAGAGACGTCATGAAATGCCGGATGTTGGCTGTCGCAGGGTCGGTCCTCACGTTCACGCCTTCCTTGATCGGGGCCCCGCTCGCAGCGCAGCAGGTCATCCAGCTGCCTGCGGCGGACCGACTCCTCGATGCGGATCGCCGTGCTGCGTGACGGGCGCGTCTCGGCCTTCGACCAACGGTTCAGCGTGTTCGGCCCCGAGGGGGAGTTCGAGCGCACGGTACGCATGGGGGGCAACGACGCGTTGATCTTCATGCCGCGTCTGGATGTGGATCGTCGGGGAGAGGGCGTCCTTGCGACCGGGGCCGTCCGAATCCTCGACAATGCCATCCTGCGCGGCCGGGCGGATGGTACCATCGCCGAACCGGAGTTTCGCCATGTCGTGCGAATGGATCTGACCGGGGACCAGGTCGTCGTGGACACGGTGGCGCACGCCTGGTTGCCGCCGGGCGAGGCGACGGGCTTCATACCACCTCTGGTTGCGGGCGCCCTGCCGGACGGCGGCGTGGCCTACACGGATTCGTCCGCCTATGCGATCAAGGTGACCGGTGCCGATGGGACGCTCGAGCGGGTCCTCACAAGGCCACTTGTGCCCGAACCGGTTACGGACCGCATCCGCCGGGAGGAGAGGGAGCGCCGCCTGAGGGGACTGGAGGGCGACCCTCCGGGGGCAGGCAGGTTCGGTGGCGAACGGGGTGCCGCGATGAGCGGCATGGCCGATGCGATGCGCCGCCGGGCGGCCGAGTCGATGGAGTTCCACCCTGTGGTTCCCGTCGTTCGGGGGCTGCGCACAAGCTGGGAGGGTCACATATGGGTCCAGCGCCGTGGTGAGGAGCCGGTGAGCGATGGCCCCATCAATGTGCTCACCCCGGACGGGCGCTACCTGGGCACCTATGCGCCGGGCGAACGCAAGCGGGAGTGCTGCCACTGGGGCCGGCTACCAGATGCGACGCACCCCAAAGCCGTCAAAGAGCGACTCGATCGACACAAGAGGCAGGTCGTGCGCAAGTGATTGTGCAATCAGCATGCGGTCGAACGGATCCTTGTGCGGGCCCGGCAGTCTCCCGGCGCGCTCCGCGTGCGCGACGTGTCGATCAGGAGCTGCACGCCGGTCACCCCTCCCAGGCGGCCAACTCGGATTCCGGCAGCGGATCGAAGAAGCTGTCGTCCACCGTGAGGCGACCCTTCAGGGCTCCGAAACGTCAAGGTTACCGGCGCCGACGGGACGCGGACAGGTCCGGCGGCGAACGATATACGTTCGTATATAATTCTGTTGCGAAAATATATTATCGTATATGATATTGCCATGGAAGAATTCATCACCCTGAACTGGTGGCACCTGGGCATCGGGTTGGGAGCCCTTGCCGTGCTGGCGATCGTTGCGGACTGGATGAAGTCGCGCGTCATCGCCAAAACACTGGGAAAGGTGGCCTCCGAGGCCCAGATCTCCCTGGACGACGGCCCCTTCAACAGGATGGTGCTCCGGCGGCTCGCCCCCATCGTGCCCGCCCTCGTCGTCTACTACGGCATCGTTCCGGCCCTGGGGGTAACCCGGTCGGAGGTCCAGGCGGGAGCGGAAGCGGAAATCCTGATCCTCTTCTGGACTCTCGTCCGTCGGCTCTCGGCCGCATACATCGCGCTTACCATCGCGAGAACCCTTGCGGCGGTGCTGGAATCGTTCGGCGCGGTCTACCACCGGACGTCTCCGGCATCGGTGGCCAAGCCGATCAAGAGCTACATGCAGGTCGCCACGCTGCTGATCTATGTGATTGCCGGAATCGTCATCGTGGCCGTTCTACTTGGACGTTCTCCCGTGGTCTTCCTCTCCGGGGTCGGCGCCCTGGCCGCGGTTCTGATGCTCGTCTTTCGGAACACGCTTCTCTCTCTGGCCGCCAGCATCCAGATCACCTCCAACGACATCATCCGGATCGGCGACTGGGTGGAGGTGCCGCACGCGAACGCCAACGGGACCGTCGTCGACATCGACCTGCACATGGTCAGGGTACAGAACTGGGACAAGACGATCTCGACGATTCCCACTCACAAGCTGACCGGTGATTCGTTCAAGAACTGGCGCGCCATGTCCGAGTCGGGAGGCCGGCGGATCAAGCGGGCGATTCTCATCGACGTCAATACGGTCAGGTTCCTTGCGGACGAAGAGGTCGTCGAGCTTTCCGGATCCGGGCCCAGCGGTGCACAAGCCCGGGAGATCACCAACCTGGAGGCTTTCCGAGCCCACGTGGAAGGATACCTGCGGGCGCACCCGAAGACGCACAGGGAGATGACGCTGATGGTGCGTCAGCTCGCGCCGGGTCCGCACGGAGCGCCGATCGAGATATACTGCTTCTCGAACGACACGGAATGGCTGGGCTACGAAGCCTTCCAATCGGAGATCTTCGACCACCTCTTTGCGATCCTGCCAAGGTTCGGCCTCCGGGCCTTCCAGGAGCGGTCAGGGAGCGACCTGCCGCGGAGGGAGGAACGGGTGGGTTCGGGTGACGCGCGGACCGACTAGCGGTTGGTGGTTCAACGCCGCCAGGCTGCTGAATCCGGGATCCCGCGGCTGAAGAGTGTTTCCAGGCCCCGTCCCACCCCGAGCGCGCCCTCGGCGTCCGCCTGCGCCCCGTTCGGCCCCGGGACGTCGCGCAGAATGGCTCGCACCTGGCCGGTTCGGGGGTCTCGCAGGATGGTCATTGGCTGGTTGCTTTGCCGATCCAGCGTGAAGGTGCCCCCGGGCCCGGTTAGGGTGATGCTGCCGAGATTGCCCTGCCAGCCTGGCCGCACCGGCAGGACGAAGGCGAAGGACGAACTCCCGTCGCCATCGGCCTCCTCGGGCATGGTGAAGCGGAGAGAGAAGAGTTCGCCGCCGCTGGCGGTATGTCCGGTGACCGCGTACTCGCCGCCGGACGCTGGCAGCGATGGCCGGGCGTCAACCACGAAAGCAGGTTCCAGGAACGGGGTGCCCGTGGAGTCGACGCCGCCCCACAAGAGGAGCGAGGTCGCGGCTTCCGCGACCGGGTCCGCGCCGGCATCCTCTTCGTCATCCAGGCGGAAGTTGAGCGCCTTGGTGAAGTGGTAGTCGCTGATCCACCATGGCACGCAGTAGCCCATCAGGTCCTTTTCCTCCGGCCCCAGGACCCTGCCGCCCTCGCGGAAGTCGTACCCCCAGGCGCCCGTGACACCATCGGAATACGGAAACGCCTGATCCGGGCCGGGGGCCCCTCCGCACGGCGCATGGCTGAGGCTCATGTTGTGGCCCAGCTCGTGTGCGATGACTCCGTTGCCAGGTACCGAAAAGCTCACCGGGCGCCCCAGGGACCCCAGTCCCCCAGCCCCGGTGACGGGGCCGGACATCATGCCCATGTAGTAGCCGGTCCCGCCTTCCATGGCTCGTATCATCCAGGTCTTGCCGTGTATCGCATACGCATCGTTGCTCGAGATGTGCACGGGCTGGTGGGCGTCGACATCGAGCTCGCCGACAGGCAGCAGGATACGAGTGAGGTCGAGCAGCTCGTGGCTTTCCGGATCGGCCGCCATACCCTCCGTCTGCTCCAGGATCGCCAAGTCGGGGTCGGTGGTCCAGAGGAAGGGAATCACCGTGAGGCTGAAGAAGGGCATCTCGCGAACATCGACCGGCATGCGGCCGGTTTCCGGAATGCGCTTGGCCACGCCCAGACCGGCATCCAGCGTCCCGTCCGGGTCGATCTCTATGACCATTTCGAGCCCTGGTCGCACTACGTCCCCCGGAATCACTCCGTTGGCGGATCCGGCAAGCGACCCCTCGTCCACATCGGTCGGGATCGGGCCGGGCTTGCCCGGTATGTCGGCAACGTGGACGAGAGCGCCGTCCAGGTGGAACGAGGCCCGGACGGGAGGCAGGCGCTCTTCGTTGTTTCGCGCGGCGGTGATGAACACCCGCAGGAGCGCCTCCTCACCGGCGACGAGCGGTACCGGAAGCACTCGGGACTGCACGGGCTGGACGAGGTAGGCCGCCGCGGGTTCATGTCCGCAGAGCGCCACCCTCGGGCTTGGAAGCTGATCCAGCCATTCCAGGAAGCGCGGGTCGGAGGGTGCGCAGAGCTGCGTCCCACTGGCTTCGAGGGTCTCCAGCGACCGGAGATTGGTGAGACTGGACGGAAGGGCTCCGGACATGTCGATGTTGCCCGAAAGGGCAAGTTCCCGCAATCCGGTCAGCCCGCCAAACTCCTGCGGTACGGGGCCGGTCAAAGCGTTGTGGCCGACGTACAGACGCTCCAATGCGCCAAGACCGCCAAGTTCGGTTGGCAGCGACCCCGTGAGATCGTTGCGAACGAGGGACAGCGCCCGCAGGCTGGCAAGGGTGCGGAGCGTGGACGGAATGGAACCTGTGAGGCGATTCCCCGCGAGGAAGAGGTGTTGCAGCTTGGCAAGGTTGCCCAGTTCGGGCGGGATTGCACCTTCCAGGTCGTTGTCGTGAAGGTACAGTCCACGCAGATTGGCCAGGTTGCCGAGTTCGGGCGGAATCGCACCTTCCAGGTCGTTGCTCAATAGGGACAGCGTTTCGAGGGTCTGGAGGCCACCAAGTTCGGGCGGGATTGGGCCTTCCAGGGCGTTGCTGTAGAGGTACAGTTCCTCCAGGTTGGGAAGGTTGCCGAGTTCGGCCGGGATCGGGCCCCTGAGGCCGCCGCGGTTCCTGGCGAATACCAGTCGCCGAAGCTCGGTCAGCTTGCCGAGTTCGGGCGGGATCGTGCCCCGGAGCCTGTTCGCGAAGAGCTCCAGTTCAGCGACCCTTTCCCCGTTGTCCACTTCGACTCCATGCCACTCCGCCAGCGGGTGGTCGGTCAGCCAGTTCTCGTTGTTGGTCCAGTCCGGCCCGCCGGTTACGTCGTATAGCACCTCCAGGATTTCGCGGTCCGACAGGGGAGCGCACTCGACTCCGGTCCCCTCGTGCGACGGAATCGCATTCAGCCATCTGGCGAAAGCTGCGTCCGCGGGAGCGCACACTCCCGTGCCCTCATAGTGGAGCGCCCGAAGGGACAAACCGGCCAGCGACAAGGGCAGCCGGCCGGCAAGGTCGGCGTTTCCGCCGATCCTCAGTTCGGTGATGTGCGCCAATGCCCCCCAGCCCCAATTCGGTACCCTTCCTGAAAGCCCGTTGCCACTGAGGTCAAGGGCGGTTACACGTCCGAGGGCGTCGGCCGCCGCTCCGTGCCATTCCTCCAGGGCCTGAGTCGCGAGCCACCCGTCTGACCGGGCCCACCCGGAGCCGCCCGCGGTCTCGAAGAGCAGCTCCAGTGCCTCTCTGTCAGCCTGGTTGCAGAATGGCCCCTCGAGAGATTCAATCCCTTCGATCCACGCGGCGAACTCGGCGGTGCCCGGGGCGCAGAGACCATCGTTCCTTGGGAAAAAGAGCCACCTCAGGTTGACGAGTTGCAAAAGGCTCCGGGGGATGGGGCCCGTCAGGGCGTTGCTGCCGAGGGACAGGTTCTCGAGGTTGGACAGGTTGCCGAGTTCGGTCGGGATCGGTCCCGCGAGTTCATTCCATTCGAGGGACAGAGAGCGCAAAGCGGTCAAGCTCCCGAGTTCGGTCGGGATGGGGCCCGTCAAGGCGTTGCTGTAGAGTTGCAGGTTTTCCAGGTTGGTCAGATTGCCGAGTTCGGTGGGGACGGGTCCCGTGAGTTCATTCCCTCCGAGGGACAGGGAGCGCAGGGCGGTCAAGCTCCCGAGTACGGTCGGGATCGGGCCCGTCAGGGCGTTGCTGTGGACTTGCAGGTTTTCCAGGTTGGTCAGGTTGCCGAGTTCGGTGGGGATCGGGCCCGTGAGTTCGTTCCGCGCGAGGGAGAGGGCGCGCAGGTCGGTCAGGCTTGCGAGTTCGGTCGGGATGGGGCCCGTCAAGGCGTTGCTGTAGAGTTGCAGGTTTTCCAGGTTGGTCAGATTGCCGAGTTCGGTGGGGACGGGTCCCGTGAGTTCATTCCCTCCGAGGGACAGGGAGCGCAGGGCGGTCAAGCTCCGGAGTTCGGTCGGGATGGGGCCCGTCAAGGCGTTGCTGTAGAGTTGCAGGTTTTCCAGGTTGACTAGGTCGCCGAGTTCGGGTGGAATGTCGCCGGTCAGGGCATTGTTGTTGAGGCGCAGGTAGCTCAGGGCGGTCAGGCTTCCGATTTCGGCCGGGATGGAGCCCTGAAGGCCGTGGGGGATCCACTCTCTCCGTTCGCTGTCCCATCGGCCCTGAAGATTCAGCCCGACAACACGCCCGAAACCATCAGCTTCCACCCCGTACCATTCCCCCAGCGGGGCGTCCGTCAGCCAGCCTTCGTTGTCGACCCAGTTCGGCCCGTCGGTGGCCTCGTAGAGCGACTTGAGGATGCCACGCACCGACAGACACTCGAGGCCCGTGCCCTCGCGCGACGGGATGGCACTCAACCATTCCCGGAACGACTCTTCGGTCGGGGCGCACAGCTCGGTGTCGTCATAGTGGAACTCGACGAGTGAGAGTTTGGCCAGGGAAAGCGGCAACCGGCCGGACAGTTCGTTAGCGCCGATGCGGAGCCGGGTCATCCTGTCCAGATTCCCGATGGCGGGCGAGAGTTCGCCTTCCAGGCCGTTCCGAGTCAGATCCAGCGTCTCCACCCGACCGAGGGAGTCGGCTGTCACTCCGTGCCATTCCTCCAGGGCCTGAGTCGCGAGCCAGCCGTCCGACCCGGTCCAGCCGGAGCCGCCCGCGGACTCGAAGAGCAGCTCCAGTGCCTCTCTGTCAGCCTGGTTGCAGAATGGCCCGTGGGACCATTTAATCCCTTCGAGCCATGCGGCAAACTCGGCGGTCCCCGGCGCGCATAGACCATCGGTCGATAGGAAATAGAGCCACGTCAGATTGGCGAGTTGCAAGAGGCTCCGGGGGAGGGGCCCCGTGAGCTGGTTCCATCCGAGGGACAGGGTCTCGAGGTTGGGGAGGTTGCCGAGTTCGGCCGGGACGGTGCCCGTGAGTTCATTCCCTCCGAGGGACAGAGAGCGCAGGGCGGTCAGGCTCCCGAGTTCAGTCGGGATAGGTCCGGTCAGGGTGTTGTTGCCGAGGTACAGGCCTACCAGGTTGGACAGGTTGCCGAGTTCGGTCGGGATGAGGCCAGCAAGTTCGTTCTCTCCGAGTGACAGGTGGCGCAGGGCGGTCAGGCTCCCGAGTTGGGTCGGGATTCCGCCCGTGATTTCGTTACCGTAGAGTTGCAGGTTGTCCAGGTTGGAGAGGCTACCGAGCACGGTTGGGATCGAGCCTGTAAGGGCGTTGCTGCCGAGGTTCAAGCTCCTGAGGTTGACCAGGCTGCCGAGTTCGGGTGGAATGTCGCCGGTCAGGGCATTGTTGTTGAGGCGCAGGTAGCTCAGGGCGGTCAGGCTTCCGATTTCCGCGGGGATGGAGCCCTGAAGGCCGTGGGGGATCCACTCTCTCCGTTCGCTGTCCCATCGGCCCTGAAGATTCAGCCCGACAACACGCCCGAAACCATCAGCTTCCACCCCGTACCATTCCCCCAGCGGGGCGTCCGTCAGCCAGCCTTCGTTGTCGACCCAGTTCGGCCCGTCGGTGGCCTCGTAGAGCGCCACCAGCACTCCCCGGTCCGGGTTTTGGATCGTGATCTCGGCGGTTCCCCGCGCCCGGCCAGCCACCGCCGTGATCGTCGCGACCCCTTCGGCGACGCCCCGGACCAGTCCCGACCGGTCCACCCGCGCGATAGAGACATCGCTCGAGGACCAGGCGAACACCGTGCCCTCGACCGGATGGCCGTTCTCGTCAAGTGCTTTCGCCACCAGCCGCAGTGTGTCTCCCGGTGCGATCGTGTCTGCGAGCGGCGATACCGTGATGGTGCCCGCCGACTGGGTTACCGTGATCACCGCGCTCCCTGAGACCTCCCCAGCCGCCGCGGAGACTATCGCACTCCCGCTGCCCACGGCTGTCACCAGCCCCCCCGCATCCACGGTTGCCACCAGCGTGTCGCTGCTCGACCACGACACCGCCACACCGACCATTACGCGCCCGATCTGGTCGCGCACCTCCGCGGCAATCTGTTCCGTCTGTCCCAGGGCGGTGAACACCACCGTGTCCGGCGTAACCGAGACGGTCGTCGGCACGGGAGCCACGACGGTGATTTCCGCGCGGCCCGTTACCCCCGACGAAGTTGCCGAGATCTCCGCTGCGCCAACGGCCACGCCGGTCACGAGGCCTGAATCGTCCACCCGGGCCACCCGGGTGTCGCTCGATGCCCAGCTGAACTCCGCCCCCGCCACCGCGTGGCCGTTCGCGTCGGTCGCTTCGGCGGAAAGCCGCAGCGTGTCGGCTTCGAGCAGTGAATCCGCGGGCGGCGACACGGTGACGGTGCCAACCTCCTGGGCCACCGTGACCGCCGCGGTGCCCGAGACCGTGCCTGACCTCGCGGCGATTGAGGTGGCTCCGCTGCCCACGGCTGTCACCAGCCCCCCCGCATCCACGGTTGCCACCAGCGTGTCGCTGCTCGACCACGACACCGCCACACCGACCATTACGCGCCCGATCTGGTCGCGCACCTCCGCGGCAATCTGTTCCGTCTGTCCCAGGGCGGTGAACACCACCGTGTCCGGCGTAACCGAGACGGTCGTCGGCACGGGAGCCACGACGGTGATTTCCGCGCGGCCCGTTACCCCCGACGAAGTTGCCGAGATCTCCGCTGCGCCAACGGCCACGCCGGTCACGAGGCCTGAATCGTCCACCCGGGCCACCCGGGTGTCGCTCGATGCCCAGCTGAACTCCGCCCCCGCCACCGCGTGGCCGTTCGCGTCGGTCGCTTCGGCGGAAAGCCGCAGCGTGTCGGCTTCGAGCAGTGAATCCGCGGGCGGCGACACGGTGACGGTGCCAACCTCCTGGGCCACCGTGACCGCCGCGGTGCCCGAGACCGTGCCTGACCTCGCGGCGATTGAGGTGGCTCCGCTGCCCACGGCTGTCACCAGCCCCCCCGCATCCACGGTTGCCACCAGCGTGTCGCTGCTCGACCACGACACCGCCACACCGACCATTACGCGCCCGATCTGGTCGCGCACCTCCGCGGCAATCTGTTCCGTCTGTCCCAGGGCGGTGAACACCACCGTGTCCGGCGTAACCGAGACGGTCGTCGGCACGGGAGCCACGACGGTGATTTCCGCGCGGCCCGTTACCCCCGACGAAGTTGCCGAGATCTCCGCTGCGCCAACGGCCACGCCGGTCACGAGGCCTGAATCGTCCACCCGGGCCACCCGGGTGTCGCTCGATGCCCAGCTGAACTCCGCCCCCGCCACCGCGTGGCCGTTCGCGTCGGTCGCTTCGGCGGAAAGCCGCAGCGTGTCGGCTTCGAGCAGTGAATCCGCGGGCGGCGACACGGTGACGGTGCCAACCTCCTGGGCCACCGTGACCGCCGCGGTGTCCGAGACCGTGCCTGACCTCGCGGTGATTGAGGTGGCTCCGTTGGTCACGGCGGTAACCAGTCCGGTCGCGTCCACTGTCGCGACTTGGGCGTTGCTACTTGTCCACGCGACGGCGGCACCGGAAACGGTCTGGCCGATCTGGTCGCGCACCTCCGCGGCAATCTGTTCCGTCTGTCCCAGGGCGGTGAACACCACCGTGTCCGGCGTAACCGAGACGGTCGTCGGCACGGGAGCCACGACGGTGATTTCCGCGCGGCCCGTTACCCCCGACGAAGTTGCCGAGATCTCCGCTGCGCCAACGGCCACGCCGGTCACGAGGCCTGAATCGTCCACCCGGGCCACCCGGGTGTCGCTCGATGCCCAGCTGAACTCCGCCCCCGCCACCGCGTGGCCGTTCGCGTCGGTCGCTTCGGCGGAAAGCCGCAGCGTGTCGGCTTCGAGCAGTGAATCCGCGGGCGGCGACACGGTGACGGTGCCAACCTCCTGGGCCACCGTGACCGCCGCGGTGTCCGAGACCGTGCCTGACCTCGCGGTGATTGAGGTGGCTCCGTTGGTCACGGCGGTAACCAGTCCGGTCGCGTCCACTGTCGCGACTTGGGCGTTGCTACTTGTCCACGCGACGGCGGCACCGGAAACGGTCTGGCCGTTCTGGTCGCGCACTTCAGCCCGCAACTGCGCGGTCGCGCCGAGATCAGCGCGGTCAGTGTAGGCGTGGCCGGAGTTACCGTGACCGTTGTTGGCCTGGGCGGATCGGGAGGCGTCGGCTCCGTGCCCCCGTCGCCGCACGCGGAGGCCCAGGTGGCCGCCACCAGCGCGGCCAAGAGGTAGCTGATGCTCCGGTGACGCCTCATGCCGTTCCCGATCGGTTGAGTCTGGGTGCCCCTACCAGAATCGTAGACGCGCCCCCAGGGAAAGCCCCAGACGCCCGTCCGGGCCGGTCCGCGGCTGAATCGTGGGAGTGTACGTGATCACCTTGTCGCCAAGCGGAATGGTCGTCCATGCCTCGGTCCTGAAAAGCGCGCCCACCCCCATGCCGAGCACACCCCCGATCGCACCCCAGGCCGCTCCAGCGACCAGGGCCACCTGGATACCAACTTCGTTGCATTCCTCGGTCGCCGTGCCCACGGTGAGGACCTCGCAGGTGCCACTCACCAGGACGCCATAAAGCACTCCTGCCCCCGCGCCGGCGGCAGCGCCATAGACAAGTCCCTTCTTCCATAGGGATCGAGTACCCGTACTCCGTTCCAGGCGTTGTATCCCGGCATAGTCAATGGACCGCACCCATCTACCCCCACCGAGCTCGAAGCCTCCGTCGCTCACGGCGGTCACTTCGCCGACATATGTGTTTCCGGAGACGGATACGCGAACGCGGTCCCCGACGCTCTGGGCTTGTAGCGGGGTTGATGCGGTGATGACCGCCAGGGCAAAAAGCACCGGGAGAGAGCAGGGATGCTCCATGAAATGCCTTGTCCCGAGCATGGGGTCCGCCTGTTTGCATGTGGGCGCTCACCCCATGAGCCGGGGGCAGCCGTAGAATCAGAATGTGGAGGGGACACGCGAATCGCGTCCCCTCTTTTGGGGATATCCCGAGGGCGTCCATACTCGAAGTCGGTCCTGCTGCTGCGGGTCTACCGGTGCAGGTCGTGTCGCATCATCCTGGACGCGGCGCCACTCGAGTGCCTGGCTTGCCTGTCTGGCGTCTTGCTTGCCAGATTCATTTATTGGAGTTGCGGCCAAGCTTGGAGTCGCCGAAACCGCGTGTATCCGGGAGGGAGGCATATGGCCACGGAGGAGAGGTTCCAGCGCGTCCTGGAGAATCTGCACCAGGCGGCGCTTGGGGATGTCGAGTGGGCATCGGTCGCTGGCTTGATCAACGACATGGTCCGGACGAACGGCCATAGCGTGACGTACGCGGAAGCGGGTCCAGGGGGTGAGTCCCAGATCCGGTTTTCTCGCTTCTTCGTGGGTGCCGAACACCGGGACGATCTGGAGCAACTCTACTATCGCGATTATTTCTGGCGGGATGAGGCTATTCCGCGACTCTACGGAATCGGCGACCGCGAACTGGTCCATAAGTCGGATCTCTACACCGACCAGGAGAAGAGGACATCCGCCGCATACAATGAGTTCCGGTGCGTCAACAACACGCAGAACGGCTTCTTCATGGGGCTCGACGGGCTGGACGGGGATGGGATCGTCTTGTCCTTCGGCGACTCCACTGAGCGCAGAGGCTGGGGACACGATCAGATACAGGCCGTCAGGCGTCTCGCGCCTCACATGCGTCGGTTTGCGCGTGTTCGAGGTGCGATGGCCGATGCCAGGGCGTTGGGCGCGTCGCTAGGCGGACTGCTCGAGACCCGGCGGTTGGGGATCATCCAACTGGACCGCTGCGGTCGCATCCTGGAGGCGAACGACCGCGCCCGGTACATCCTGCTGAAGCGTGATGGGCTCGCCGACCGGGGGGGTGTCCTGGCTGCCGGGCACCAGGGGGAGAACGCGGAGCTACAGTGCTTGCTCGCGCAGGCGCTGCCCGCGCACGGCGTTCAGGGCGCCGGGGGCTCGATGAAGATCACGCGCAGGAAGGCACGAGGGCCGCTGGTGCTGGAAATCCACCCGGTGCGGGGAATGGGTGCGGACCATCGGGCGTCGCGGTTGGCGGCACTGGTGCTTGTCGTCGACCCGGCAGACCGGCCCCGGGTAGATCCGGACCTGGCTGCCAAGGTCCTGGGTTTGACGCCCGCGGAGAGCCTTGTGGCGGTGGCGCTGGCGACCGGCCAGACGGTAGCCGGCATTGCGGACGCGCGGGGCTGCGGCGAGAGCACCGTGCGGACGCACGTGAAGCGGATCTACCGCAAGCTGGGGATTCGTAAGCAGACCGAGCTCGTGCGGAGGATTCTGTCGCTGGAAGGCCTGCGCAAGTCTTTCGGATAGAGCGGATTCTGCGCGGTCCCCAAAAGAGGGGACGCGGTTCTGATTTCCGCCCCATATCTTCGTTCCATCGCTGCCCGGGTTCCAGGGGAAAATCGGCATTGGTACCTGGGAGCAACGCCTGCCGTGCTCACGTTTCGGAAACAACGCTGCCCAGGAGAAAGCATGACCAGGAATCATCTCGGAACCGTTATCCTTGCGCTGGCTGCGATCACCCTCGCTCCGCCGTGGCCCCACGCTGCGATGGCGCAGACCAGGCTCACAGTGGCCGGTGGCCTGAACCTGGCGTCGGTGACAGCGGAGGCGGAGGGCTTGAGCGTGACCCCGGAATCGGTCACCCGGCTGGCGATCGGGGCCAGCGTCGGAATCCCGATGTCGGAGAGGTGGGGACTTCACCTCGGTGCCGGCTACTCCCAGAAGGGCTTCTCGATTAGTGCTTTCGGGGCGGATGCCACAACCAGCATCGACTATCTCGAGCTCACCGCGCTGGCGGGAATACCATTTTCCGTGAGTGAGCGCGCCTCGGTGCACCTGCTGGCCGGCCCTGCACTCGCTTTCCAACTATCCTGTCAGGTGTCGGCCACGTTCCTGGGTGAGGAACTCGACGGAGACTGTGGTGACGATGGCCCCAAAGCCATGGACCTGGGCCTGGTTGGCGGTGCCCGCCTGGAGTTCGGGGTGTCCGACAAGATGGGGGTTTCCGTAGGCGCGCTGTACAACTTCGGGCTCCTCAACATGGACGACAGCGGTAGCGACGAAACTGTCAAGAACCGGGTTATGAGCCTGCAGGCCGGAATCGTCTATTCGATTGGCTGAATTGAGCGTGGCGACCGATATGTCCGCGTCAGCAGGGAGTCCCCGCCCACGATCGCGTCGGATTCGGGTACGAATCGCGCTCGCGGTTGCGCTCGGGCTATGGGCCTGCTACGGCGACCAACACTGCTATTACCTTGAGGAACCGACACCAACGATCACCGGCAGGTGGATCGGGCTGACCACGGTCGGAATCGTGCCAGAGGTCTGGAGGTTCGAACTGACGGAATCCACCGGAGGACTCGTCACGGGCACCGTCACCATGCAGGCCTCGCAGCAGACCTGGTCGGGCACGGTCGACGGGCGGCACTCATTCCCGCAAGTGACACTCGATCTCGATTTCACCGGCGATGGCAGGATGGAAGCGGGAGTCTACAACGGTCACCTGGAATCGACGGAGGATGATTCCAACACCATCCGCGGCGAGCTTGAGCTTGGCGACGATCCCGTTCGCACACTGAACCTGGTCCGAGGGCCTTAGCCAATGCCCCCTTGGGCCCCGTGAGAGACCGTAGGCGAGCCGGGGGTCGTTCGACGTTCGCTACAGGGCGTCGAAACACTTCCTGGTTGGTGGCTACGCTCCTCGGGGTTTGGTTCCTCGCCTGTGGCGATGGCGGCGGAACGGTCACCCCAGACCCACCCGAGACGCCCAATCGGGCTCCGGAGGCGGTGGGCTCGATCCCCGCCCGGATGCTGACGGCTGGGGACACAGTCGCATTCGATGTGTCGTCGCATTTCAGGGATCCGGACGGGAACGCACTGACCTACGCCGCGGCCAGTTCGGATGCTGGGGTGGCATCGGCATCGGTATCCGGGACGACAGTTTCGATTGTGGTGGCGGCTCAGGGGGCCGCGACGGTAACGATCACGGCCCGTGATCCGGGCGGACTCAGCGCCACGCAGGCGGTAGGGGTGACGGTGGATCCGGCGAATCAGGCGCCGCGGGCTGTTGGCTCCATACCGGGCCGGGAGATGGGCGTGGGGCAGTACGCGGCGATCGAGGTTTCCTCGTTTTTCACGGATCCGGATGGTGACTCGCTCGTTTACGCGGCCGAGAGTTCGGATGCCGCCGTAGGGTTGGCGTCGGTCTCGGGGACGATCATCGTCATCAGCGGAGCGGCGTCGGGCTCGGTGACGGTAACCGTGACGGCCCGCGACCCCGGGGGGCTCGAGGCGTCGCAGACCGTGGGAGCGGCGGTCGAGGAAGGGGGGAACCAGACACCACAAGTCAATCGGGTAATCCCCGACCAGGGGTCCCAGGTGGCGGTGGCTACACGGCTCGATCTGTCATCGTACTTCTGGGACCCGGACGGGGACTCCCTCACCTATTCGGCCAGGCTGGCGAACGGGGACGCTGCGCGAATCTCCGTGTCGGGAGGCGAGCTGACCATCTCGGGTGTGGTGCTGGGAACCGTTACCATCCAGGTAACCTCGACGGATCCGGGCAACCTCACGTCGATGCAGGAGTTCGCCGCGATGGTGTCGCCGAGTCCTCCGGTGACGGTCGGCACGATTCCGCGCGACACGCTGGAGGTGGGCGATACGGCGACCGTCGACCTCTCGGGGTTTTTCAACGATCCGGACGGGGACTCGCTGACGTACGCGGCCACCGCGTTCTTCGAGCGAATCGCCGGGGTCTCCGTGTCCGGGAACGTGCTGAGCGTCAGGGGACTGGCCGAGGGGAGCACCTCCATCACGGCGACGGCGACCGATCCCGGCGGCCTCGAGGCGACGCAGCGGACTCGGGTCACGATCGTCCTGCCCAACGAGGCCCCGGTCGCGCGAGGAACGATCCCGGATCAGACGGTCGCGGCGGGCAGGATGCGAAGCGTCTACCTGCGATCCTACTTCGATGACCGCGACCAGCTGACGTACACGGCGGAGACATCGGATGCGAATGTCGCCACGGTTTCGGTGACGGGCACCCGCGTGGAGGTGACGGGGGTGGCCCGGGGCACCGCGACCGTGACGGTGACGGCAACGGATCCCGGCGGTCTCACGGCCACCCAGGGATTCTCCGTGACCGTGCCGAACAACCCCCCGCGTGAGGTTGCGACCATCCCGCGCGACACCGTGAACGTCGGAGACGAGGTTACGGTTGACCTGTCCGGCTACTTCGAGGACCCGGACGGTGACGCGTTGACCTTCTCGGCCGACCCGTTCTTTGACGATGTGGTGACTGCGACCGTGTCGGGCAGCGTCCTGACGGTCGAGGGGGTGAGGGGTGGGTGGTCGACCTCCGTAACGGTCACGGCGAGCGATCCGGAGGGCCTCGAGGCCACGCAGAGGCCGCGGTTCACGGTAGTCCAGCCCAACCGGCCACCCGAGGCCGCGGACCAGATCCCCGACGACGCGGTGGTTGCCGGCCGTACGCTGCGCGTCTTCATGTTCAGGTATTTCGACGACCCGGATCGTGACCGGCTGACCTACCACGCCGTCTCATCGGACGAGGGAGTCGCCACCGTGACTGCTTCGAGCAGCAGGGTGGAGGTTTTGGGAGTCGCCCGGGGGACAACGCAGATCACGGTAACGGCCCGCGATCCGGGGGGCCTCGAAGCGCGGCAATCCTTCCAGGTCTCGGTTCCCAATGCCGCCCCGGAGGCCGTGGGCGACATTCCCAGGGACTCGGTGAACGTCGGCGAGACCACTGCCGCGGTCGACCTGTCGCAATACTTCGAGGATCCGGACGGGGATCCCCTGAGCTATTCGGCAGACCCCTTCTTCGATCGCGTGACCATCACCGTGTCCGGCAGCCTGATGACGATGAGGGGGTTGGAAGACGGGCGCACGTCGGTGACCGTCACGGCCCGCGATCCCGAGGGTCTGGAGGACACGCAGCGAACCTACGTGACGGTCATCCAGCCGAACCGGGCGCCGACGCCGAGGAACACGATCACCGACAAGGAGGTCGACCTCGGCGATACCGATCGCGTGTCACTGGCGTTCGCTTTCGAAGACCCGGACAGGGATCAGCTCACCTACCTCGCGGCGTCATCGAACGTGGGCGTGGCCAGCGTCTCCATAGAGGGTCGAAGTGTGATGATCACCGGTGAATCCAGGGGGACGGCCCGCGTAACCGTGACCGCCCGCGACCCGGACGGGCTGGAGGCACGGCAGTCGTTTGGCGTGACGGTGCCCAACAGCGGCCCGGAAGATACCGGTACGATTGCCGACCATACCATCAACGTCGGCGAGACGTTTAGCGTGGATGTGTTCCCCTTCTTCACGGACGCGGACGGGGACCCGTTGACTTACGCGGCTGACGTGTTCTTCGACCACATTGCCAGGGCAACCGTTTCGGGCAGCGTGATGACGGTCGAGGGGTTGGGAGACGGGCGCACGTCCGTGACGGTCACGGCGCGTGATCCGGAGGGTGAGGAAGCCGATCAACGCACGCGCGTCGAGGTCATCCAGCCCAATCGGGCGCCCGTATCCAAGGACGAAATCCCCGACCGGACCCTCGAGCCGGGCGACACATACTGGTTCCTGGGCATCGCCTACTTCGCGGACCCCGACCGCGATCCGCTGACCTACTCGGCCGAGAGTTCCAATACGAGCGTGGCCACCGTCACCGTAGAGCGTAGCAAGGTGACCATCACGGCGGTCGCGGAGGGCTCGGCGATCGTCACCGTGAAAGCCACCGACCCGGACGGCCTCAGCGCCGAGCAGCAGGTTGGTGTGACGGTGGAGCAGGACAATCGGGGCCCGAGGACGGTGGGCACCATTGCGGAACAGACCATCGACCCCGGGGACGCGGTCACCGTGGACGTAGCATCCGGTTTCCGCGACCCGGATGGAGACGCGCTGACCTACAGCGCCAGCACATCGAATGCGTCGGTGGCCACGGCATCCGTGTCGGGCAGCCGGGTGACGATCACCGGCATGAGCAGGGGAAGCGCCACGATCACGGTGACCGCGCGGGATGCGGACGGTTTGTCGGCCCGCCAGAGGATCCGCGTGACCGTAGCCAGCCGCGCGCCTGAGGGCAGACCGATTCCTCGGCAGGTCATCGCCCTGGGGGAAAGGGCCGAGGTGGACCTTTCGTCCTACTTCACGGACCCCGACGGTGACCGGTTGTTCTACACCGGTGAGTCGAACGACAGGAACGTGGCGACGGCGAGCGCGGTGGGCGACAAGCTGACCATCCGGACAGCGGGATCGGGCTCCACAACAGTCGCGGTGACGGCCCGCGACCCGGGTGGCCTCACGGCCACGCAGGATGTCGCCGTGACAGTCCAGCCGCGCCCGAACGGCCAGCCCTCCGGGCGCCCGATACCGGCGCAGCGGCTAACCGCGGGCGGTTCGGTCGATCTGGATCTGTCATCCTACTTCTCGGACCCTGACGGTGACCCGCTCACCTACACGGGATCATCGGACGACACCGGCGTGGCGACGGCAGGCGTGATCGCCAACACGTTGACGATTCGGGCGATCACCGCGGGAAGCACGAACGTCAGGGTGACGGCGAGGGATCCGGGTGGTCTCGAGGCCGAGCGGAGTATCACCGTGACTGTGGGCCGCCCCAACAATCGGCCACCAGAGGCGGCGGGCACGATCCCGGGCCAGACCCTCGATGCCGACGAGTCGGCCACCGTCAGGTTGTCCGGCTATTTCGACGACCCGGATGCGGATGCACTGACCTACACGGCCACGGTGTCGCCGGCACGCGTGGCCACGGCGTCCGTGTCGGGGAGCACCGCGACGATTACGGGAGCGGCCCGTGGGACTGCCACCGTCACGATCACCGCCCGCGACCCGGGCGGGCTCACCGCCACGCAGGAGTTCGACGTGACGGTGAGCAACAGCGCGCCGCAGGAGGTGGGCACGGTCCCGGCCAGCACCATAGCCGTCAACGCGACGGCGACGATCGACGCTTCTTCGTATTTCCGCGACCGGGACGGCGACCAGCTTTCCTACTCCGCCGAAACTTCGGACGCCAACGTGGCTACGGTCTCGGCGTCGGGCAGCACGGTAAGGATCTCGGGAGTGGTCGTGGGGACAGCGGTGGTAACGATCAGCGCACGTGATCCCGCAGGCCTCGAGGCCAGGCAACGCGCGAGCGTGACGGTTCGGGCGACCAACCAGTCACCGGAGGCGCGCGGCACAATCCCGCAACAGACGCTGGCTGCCGGCGCATCGAACGACCTGGACGTCGCTTCCTACTTCCGCGACCCGGACGACGACCTCCTCGACTACGCGGTGGCGACGTCGAGCGCGGCGGTCGCCACCGCATCGGTGTCGGGCAGCGTGGTTACGGTTTCCGGACACAGCCCGGGCTCGGCAACCGTTACCGTAACGGCCACCGACCCGAGCAATGCGGCCGCCACCCAGGAGATCCGTGTCACGGTCGAGCAGGGGAATCAGCCGCCCCAACCGGACGGCACGGTACCCGCCCAGAGCGTCGAGACCGGCGAGGCCGTCACGGTCGATGCCGCTTCGTACTTCAGCGATCCGGATGCGGACCAGCTTTCCTACGCCGCCGCGAGTTCGAACTCCGCGGTCGCGACGGTATCGAGACAGGGCAGCCAGGTGACGATCACGGGGGCCGCCCCGGGAACGGCGACCGTCACCGTCACGGCGAGCGATACGGACGGCGCGTCGGCCACCCAGGACGTGACCGTGACCGTGACGGGTCAGCAGGACAACCGTCCGCCGGAGACGTTGGGAGACATCCCGGTCCACTTCCTGGAAGCCGGCGAGTCCGTTCCGGTGGACCTGTCTTCCCATTTCAGCGACCCCGACGGGGATGCCCTCACCTACTCGACCGCGTTTTCCACGGCTGGCGTGGCGCGGGCGTCGGCACAGGGTGACGAACTGACCCTCACCGGCGCGGCGCGCGGGACGACGACCGCAACAGTAACCGCAACCGACCCGAATGGGCTGGCGGTCGAATTGTTCTTTACGGTCGCCGTCGCGACGGCCAACATCGGGTCGTTCGATCTCGACCTGATATCCGTCACGCCGATGTCCGAGTCCCACGCGGCGGCGTTCAGGGACGCGGCCGAGAAATGGATGGCGGTCCTCGCGGATACGGAGCTCCCGGACATGCCGGTGTCGCCCGGCACACCCACGGGCTGCTGGGATCTCACTTCGGACCGGGAAATCGACAGTGTAGATGACTTGCTTCTGGTGGTGTCGGTCAGGTACATCGACGGCTCCGGGGGGACTCTGGCCAGCGCGGGATCCTGCCGGTCGCGTGACGACTCGATGCTGCCGTGGATGGGTGTCATCGAGTTCGACGAAGCCGACCTGAACTCGATTGCGGAGGATGGCGGCGTCGAGGAAGTCGTTCGCCACGAAATGGCTCACACGCTGGGGTTCAGCCGCTTCTCCTGGTCGCGGTTCGATCTGCTCGAAAACCCCACTCTGACATGGCTGATCTTCGGCTGGCTTCACAGCCCGGGCAAGGACGCCCATTTCACGGGCAGCCTGGCCCTGGCGGCCTTCAACGAGGCGGGCGGCACGAGCTACACGGATGGCGGCAAGGTGCCGGTGGAGAATTGCCGGGGCGCCGGATCGGGCGATTCCCACTGGAGAGAGTGGTACTGGAGCGACGAATTGCACGACAGTCGCTGCCGGGAAGGAGAGGTACTGCTCGGCGGAGAACTGATGTCGCCAGTATACCACCGGGGCGTTACCAGCGCCCTGAGCAAAATCACGCTCCAGGCCTTTGCCGACATGGGTTATACGGTGGATCTCGACGAGGCCGAGTCCTACAGCCTGCCTGCAGCGGGGCTGATGGGCAGATTCGATCCGGCGCGAATGATCCTTTACGGGGACGACGTCGCGAAGGGTCCGATCACCCTCTACGACCGCGCTGGGCGCCCGGTGCGGGTGATCCCGAACTGAGGGGATATCCGCAAAGTTTCCGCAAACGTCAGCGTTGAACGGACATCCGGTGTCCCCAAAAATGGGGATGGTGGTTCGGCGGAGCTCCTCCCAGTCTGTAGGGATCCTGGCCCCCCGGCGGCGGCGTTCTCCGGTGGCGCACGACCCCTCCGCGCAATTAGGTCTTCATGGTGACTCGACTCTGTGTTTCGGCCCTCTTCGCGTCGACCCTGCTAGCGGTTTCGCCTCCTTTGCAGGCTCAAAGCGTGGGGGACCGTCTTCGCGTTTCCGTAACGGATTCGACCTATGTCGGCTCGGTGACCGCTGTAAGCGACGAGGGATTCGAGCTGGTCCAGGGCAGAATTCTCCGATCCTTCAACTACGCCGCAATCAACCAACTGGAGGGGGGTGAGCCTCCGGATCTGGTAGCCGGCGCCCCCGCTCCGATCTTCGCAGCACGACGCGTCGCTCCAGCCGCGTCACCCTCCGCGCGACTACGATACCGGCGGCCTGCGAATCACCGCCCCAGCTCCGGAAACCCGTCCGGAGGCCGCCGATGCCGCGTCCCTTGCTCATACCCGTACGCCAGACGGAACAGCAGCCCCTCGTCGTACGGGCGCGCCAGGATCTGCAGCCCCGCAGGATGCACGCCGTCCGTATACCCCATCGGGACGGTGATCGCGGGCATTCCGGTAGCTGGCGCCACGCGCTGGGAGTTGTCGCCGCTGTACTCCTCGTTGGCGCGATCAATGTGGGCGGGCGGGCTCAGCCAGGTCGGGTAGACGAGGGCGTCGACCCCGGCTTCGTCCATCGCGGCGACCAGGTCGGCCAGGAAGCCCTGGCGCTGCTCGTTCTCGGCGTAGTCGGGGCAGGGTGGGTCCCACTCGGCGGGCGGGACGTCCAGCGGCGCGCTCTCGGCATTGCCCAGCGAGCGCTCCGCGTCGGCGCCGTAGTCCCCTGTCTCCAGCACGGCCAGCACGTCGGTGAAGGGTGCGCGGTCCCCAAGCGACTTCAGGTACATGTGCATGTCGTAGCGGAAGCGGCGGCAGTACATGCCCGGGCGCCGCGACTGCGCCGCAAGGTCGAAGTCGAACGGGTCGACGATTTCGGCGCCAAGCCCGGCGAGTTCCGCCAGGGCCTGTGCAAAGACGGCGAGCACGGCCGAGTCGGCGTCTTCGGTGTCGACCAGCGCCCTGAACACTCCGATGCGCGCGCCCTGGAGCCCACCCTCGTCCAGAAAGCGCGTGTAGTCGACCTCGCGGCGCTCCCGCCCGGCCTCGGTGTAGGGATCGGCCGGGTCGTAGCCGGCCACAATGGTGAAGACCAGCGCCACATCCGCGACCGTGCGCCCCATCGGCCCCGCGATGTCCCGGTCGAAGGAGAGCGGGATGACGCCGTCGCGGCTGGTTAGCCCGATCGTCGAGCGGATCCCCACCAGCGCCAGTCTGGACGATGGCCCGCGGATCGAGTTGCCGGTGTCGCTGCCCAGCCCGATCAGGCCAAAGGCGGTCGCGACGCCGGACGCGGTGCCGCCGCTCGACCCCGCGGGCACACGGTCCAGCGCGTAGGCGTTGCGGGTGGTGTCGAACGACGAGCTGACCGATTGGCGAGGGCTGAAGGCCCATTCAGCCATGTTGGTCTTGGCCACCACGACCGCGCCCGCCTGGCGGATGCGCCGCACCATGAAGGCGTCGTCGGGAGGAATGCTGTTCGCCAGCGCGATCGACCCCCCGGTTGTGACCATGTCGTGGGTGTCGAAGTTGTCCTTCACCAGCATGGGCACGCAGAAGAGGGGGGCGGGGTTCTCGCCCGCGGCCAGGTCGGCGTCGAGTTCGTCGGCGCGGTCCAGGGCGGCAGGATTCACCACGGTGATCGCGTTGATGCGGTCCTCGTAGGCCTCGATGCGGTCGATGTGTGCCTGCACGACCATGCGGCAGGTGGTGCGGCCCGAGAGGATCGCCTCCTGGATGTCGGAGATCGTGGCTTCGACGACGGGGATGGGGCGGGGGCCGGGGTTGCAGGCGGTGGCGGCGAGGAGGGCGAAGGTGGCCGCGGCGCCGGCGGTTGGTGCGCGCCGATAGCGGGATGTGGTCTTCATGGCGTTGTCCCAGGTCAGGACGCGGATTCGGATGCGGGTTCGCCTGCCCAAGGTAGCACCGCCGGCTGCGGGCGGGCCAAGCGGATGCCGTGCTACGGGTCGCCCTTCCGAAGCGGGATCGTTTGGGGCGCGCCCGTGTCGCTCCCGGGTCCGGGGTGAGGCACCACCCTTAGCGGCCACTCGTAGACACCCTCCAGCGTCTCGCGCGACGCGACCTCGGCTGGGGTGCCCCGGGCGTGTGCGCGGCCTCGGTTGAGCAGGAGCAGCCGGTCGGCGAACCGGGCGGCGAGGTTGAGGTCGTGGGTGATCACGAGCACGGCGAGCCCGTCGTCGCGGAGTTCCTGCAGCAGGTGGAAGAGCTCCATGCGGTAGTGGAGGTCGAGGCCGGCGGTGGGTTCGTCGAGGAGGAGTATCGGGGCCTCCTGGGCGAGGGCGCGGGCGATCCGGGCGCGCTGGCGTTCGCCTCCGGAGAGTTGGCCGAGGTCGCGGCTGGCGAAGGCGGTGACGGCGCACCGCTCAAGGGCGCGGTCCACCGTGGCGTGATCCCGGGTGCCGGCGCGCTCCCACGGGCCGAGGTGCGGGTACCGTCCCATCCCCACCATCTCGCGCACCGTGACGGGGAACGGGGAGGACTCCGACTGCGGCACCACCGCGATCGCGCGGGCCCGCTCCCGGTCGCTCAGGCCGATCAGCGGACGGTCGTCGAGGTGCACTTCGCCCTCCTGCGGGGCGAGCGCCCCGGAGAGGAGCCTGAGCAGGGTCGTCTTCCCGGCTCCGTTCGGCCCCACCACCGCGAGCAGCCGTCCCGGCGAGACCGAGAGCGAGACCCCCCGCACGGCTTCCACCTCCGCGCGCGGGTGCCTGAAGGTGAGGCCCCGTCCCCGCAGCACGGGGCGTGAGCCGCGCGGCGGCGCGGCCACACCGGGCGCGGCCTCGCGCTCACCGCCCGCCCGCCCCGGCCGCGCTTCCGCCCCTGCCTGCCCGCCGCCCCTCACCGCCGCCCCCCGCGCATCAGCAGCGCCACGAAGAGCGGCACCCCGGCCACCGCGGTGACCACCCCGGTCGGCAGCTCGGCCGGCGCGACCACCAGCCGGGCCACCGTGTCCGCCAGGAGGAGAAAGGCGGTCCCGGCCAGGAACGACGCGGGAAGGAGCAGACGATGGTCGTTCCCCCACGCGAGCCGCACCGCGTGCGGAACGATCAGCCCGACGAAGCCGATCACGCCGGTCGCCGCGACCGCCGCGCCCACGATCAGCGACGCGGCCAGGTAGGCGGTCAGCTTCACGCGCTGCACCGGGGCGCCGAGGTAGTGGGCGACCTCCTCGCCGCGCGACAGCAGGTTGAAGGCGCGGGCAAGGGAGAGGAGCACCACCGAACCCGGCACGAGCAGCACGGCCAGCAGCCCGTTCGAACCCCACTCTGCGCCGGACAGGTTCCCCATCATCCAGAAGATTGCCGACCGGAAGGACTCGATGTCGGCCGTCGAGAGGAGGAGCAGGATGATCGCGTTGAAGAAGGCGCCGATGATCACCCCCGAGAGGATCAGAACGCGCGTGTCCATGCGGGCCGGAGAGGCGCGCCGTGCGACCTCGAGGACCAGCGCCATCGCCGCCACCGCCCCGAGAAAGGCGCCCGCGGGAAGCATCCAGGGGAACGCCACGCCGAGGCCCGTGACCAACACCGCCACCGCGCCGACCGCGGCACCGCCGGAGATGCCCAGCACGTAGGGCTCGGCGAGCGGGTTGCGCAGGAGTGCCTGGAAGGTGCAGCCGCTGATGCCGAGTGCGCCCCCGACAAGGGCGGCCAGGACGGCGCGCGGGAGTCGCAGCTGAAGCAGGATGGCGTGCGTGGTGGGGTCGGCGTCGCCCACGAGCGTGCGCCAGAGGTCGCCGGGCCCCAGGCCGGAGGCGCCGAAGGAGACGCTCAGCGCGAACGCGAAGAGGACGGCCAGTGCGAGGAGGGCGATGCGAAGGGGCGTGCGTGTCAATGGCCGGATGGGCCGGAGGGCTGCGCCGGGCCGGAGCCCGCCACCAGGACATCGTCGCCGTGCAGGAAGCGGGCGAGGTGCGCCGCCGCGTCGGCCACCCGAGGTCCCGGGCGGTTGAAGAGGTCGCCGTCGACCAGGAGGTAGCGGCCGGTGCGGACGGCATCCAGCTCCCGCCAGCCCGGCGCCCCCAGCCAGGGGACGCCCTCCGCGCCGGGCGCGTGGCGGGCGATGACGAGCGCATCGGGCGCCCGCTGGAGAACCACTTCCACGGACACCTGCGGCCAGGCGCGCCTTGCGTCCCCAAAGATGTTGCGGCCGCCCGCGAGTTCGATCAGTTCGTCGATGAAGGTTCCGGGACCGGTCGTCTGCGGCGGGTCGTGCCAGACGGAGTAGTAGACGGAAACGGGATCGCGGCCACGGATCGCCGTGCCCACCGTCGCGAGCGCCTGGTCCAGCGAGTCGATGATGAGCGACGCCCGTTCCTCGCGCCCGAGCAGCGTTCCCAGCCGGCGCAGGTGGCTGCGCACGTCGTCGATGGTCTGGACGTTGGCTCGATAGACAGGGATCCCGAGCGCCTCGGCCCGGTCGGCGACGGTCCGCTGGGTCGCATCGTCCCAACTGATCACGAGGTCGGGCTCCAGGCGCGCGAGCGCCTCGAGGTTGGGATTGATGGCGCCGCCGAGCGAAGGCAGGTGCGCGAATTCGGGCGCGCGGTCGAAGCGGGTCCGGGCGATGAGCACGCCGGGGTCGAGGGCGGCGACCGATTCGGTGAGCGACGGGATCACCGAGAATACGCGGAGGGCCGGCGCGGAGAGCGCGACCGTGCGTCCGAGGTCGTCGGTGACGCTGATCGCGGGGGGTGCGGGGTCCTCGACCGGTGCGCAGGCGGCGAGGAGGATGCCGCAGGAGGCGAGGCCGAGCGGGCCGGGCAGGCGGGCGGTCGCTGAAACCATCTTGTACACCGGTTTCCCTCCCTCGAAGGATGGTGCGTGAGGGCGAGGGGACCGCGTCTCCTGGCTCGAGGCGACATCGCTCGCCTTCCCGGGGGGCTTGCACCCCAGTGGCAATCGAGCGGGTCGTGCCGGATCCGCTTGGGGATCCGGGCCTCCTACAGTGGCGGGGCCGCGCCGGCTTCAGACCGGACTTCCGGTGGCCACCTCGCTGACAGTGGGGGACGATAGCGCCGGGAGGGGTGGGAGGCAAGCGAGCGGTCCGGGACGGATCGGCGCTCCCACGCGCCGTGTAAGTAAAGAGAACATGACATTATGTAATGTCTACATTACAAGTGCGGACCCGTCTCCCCCTCAAACCGCTTCGATTCCAGAAAATCGAGGCGCTGCTCGATGCTCTCCTCCCACTTCAGGCCTGCGGCAACGACGTCGAGGCAGTGCACCACGCCCGCGTGCGCCATCAGATCCCCTCCACGGCCACGGGTGCGTGCCGGATTGCGAGGAGCCGGACGGGGGGGGCTCAAGGGACGGCCCCGAGGAATCCGCCGCCCCCGAAGGGTCCTGCGACGCCCGCCGCCAGCACCGCGAGCAGGATCACGATCTCGTTCACCTGCTCCGCGGCGCCCAGGAAATCGCCGGTCACCCCGCCAGCCCGCGCCCGGAACCGCCAGCCGCAGAGCGCGGTCGCGACGGCCGCCGCCACCCAGCACCCCCACCCCACCGCCAGCGCCTCCAGCACCTCATCCGCCGTCATGGCCGGTCGCTCGGAGAGATCCTCCGTCCCGGGGCGCACCTTCCGGTGCTCGATCCCATCCAGCCCGGCGAGATCCGCCGCCACCCCCACATCCACCACCCGCACCTCCGCCCCGCAGGCCCGCGTCAGCACGTTGATCGCCGCGCCGCCGTCCGCGAAGTTCGCGCACATCTGCGCGGTGACTTCGGCCGGGTACGCCGAGACACCCCGCGCGGTGGCGCCGTGATCCACCGCGAAGATCAGGACCGCTGCGCGGTCGAGGGGGGGCGGGGGATCCCCCAGCACGACCCCGACCTGCAGCGCGAGCGACTCCAGGCGGCCGAGACTGCCGGGCGGCTTGGTCAGCGCGTCAAGATATATGCTTGCACGGACCCCGGATCGCCCGGGGCGCGGCCACGCCCGCGATGCCGTCCTGCAGCAGCGAGGCGGCGGCCCCGCTCACAAAGGGCTCACCGCCCCACCGCCGTCATCTGGATCTCGACGCCCAGCCGGCCCACCAGCGGCAACCCCGCCACCGTCACCGGCGGCAACTCGCCCGGCATCACCTCGCCCAGCACCTCCAGCACGGCCCCCGCGTCGCGCACGTCGGTGAGGTAGACCCACACGTCAACCACGTCGCCGAAGTCCAGCCCCGCGGCCTCGAGCGTCGCGCCGAGGCTCGCCAGGGTGGCCTCCGCCTCTCCCCGCGCGCCCTCTCCGCGCGCGAGCATTCCCGACAGCCACACCCGCTCGCCGGTCGCGATCGCCGGCGAGAGTGGGGAGCGCCCAAGCCGCTGGCCCTCGCGCAGCACCACGCGCCGCTCGTCCGACTGCTCGGCCACGCACTGGATCTCGACCAGGAACGCCGGGTTCATGAGTCCGCCGCGCACCGCCGCCCTCGCCGGAGGGGAATCCGCGGCGACGAACTCGCGGTACGCCGTGTTCATGTCGCCCCAGAGCCGCACGTCGTCGAGGAAGACCTTGCACGCGACCAGGTCGCCGTAGTCCATCCCGGCCTCTTCGAGCACCATCCCGATGTTGCCAAAAACACGCCGTGTCTGGGTCTGCACGTCGCCCGGGACGGGCTGATAGCTATCCGGGTCGCGGCTGGTTGCCCCCGCGATGAAGAGCACGTCGCCGGCGCGGATGCCCCACGAATACGGCAGTGCCGGAGATTGCAGCCCCGGCGGCGAGATCACCTCGGTCTCGTCCGGGGTGGCCACCGCGGAGATCTGCACGAGCGCGCCGATGTCGGGGAGGTCGGCCTCCACCGTGGCGCGGGTCGGCGGGTTCTCGGCGAAGTATCCGCGGTAGACCCCGTTCATCGCCGAAAAGTGGCGCGTGTCCCTGAGGAAGACGTTCATCGCGACGACGTCCTCGTAGCCGAGCCCGCGCTCCTGCAGCTGCTCGCCGAGAGCGTCCAGCGCCGCCGTGGTCTGCTCCTCGACGGTCGTGAGGGGAGCGCCGCCGCTTGAAGTGGCGGTGATGTTCGACAGGAAGACGAGCTCGGGGGTCTGGGCGGAGGTGGGGGTGGGGAGACACACGGCCGCGCCCAGCAGGGTGAGGAGGAGGGGGAGGGTGGGCAAGTTCGAGATCTTCATGGCGAGAACGTCCAGGATCGGGAGGGTCGACGAGGCCGTGCTGATGTTAGCGCACGGGGCTACGGGGGCAAGTGGGATGCCTCGTGACAGATTGTGTGACAAATTCATGGCAGAATCTGTCAAGGAATGCGAACAGCACGGTGAAAGTCGCAAGCACTTGGCCGGTCATACCCGCCATCGGTCGACGCACTTGCGTTGTGTCGTTGCGGACACGCGAGGGGGCCGTCTCGACACCATTCATACCGGTTTCCCCCCCGTGAACGGCGGTTTTGCAGTGGCACGCCTCTGGCACCATTGGACAGTGATGACGGATATTGCACTGCCCACCGAGAAGGAGCCGAAGCCATGTCAGCGGGAAAACGATGGGAGCCGGGAGTCTGCAAACGCGGCACACTCGGGCTGGCCGCGACGCTGGTTGCCGCAGCCGCGGGGTTTGCGCAGCCCGACGCAGCCGCAGGACTCGCGCCGACGAACGCCGCTGCCCCCCAGGAACCAACCTTCGGCATGCTCATCTCGCCGAACGTTGTCTGCCGCGTGGCACCCTCGCAGTCGGCCACTGTAGCCGGAGTCTACACCCAAACGGGCGACGGATGGCGAGAACGCGTCCTCGTCGGGGATACCGCATTCGATGCTGCGGGCGAGCGTTGGGTTGCGGTCGAACGGATCTGGCTGGGGTTCGGACGGTGCTGGGTGCCCGACGCGCTCGTGGTACCGTACAACGAAGCAGACCTCTTTCTGGCCATGGCCGACCGACTTCTGGCCATGCCGGACGGGGTCGCGCTGGCCGATTGGGTGACAGCGCACAACTACTTTGGCCTTCGGCGCTACGGGGAGCCGGCAGACGATTCCGCGGTCAGGCAGCTGCGCCGGCTGGAAGTGCTCATGAGGGCGCTGCAGGTGGCGCAGGCCGGATTGACGGGGCAGCCGGATCCGCTTGCTCTGGCGTGGCTGGAATCGCTGGGGGACGAGGTCGAATACACGGCGAACCGGCGGGGGCAGAAGCGGTGGGTGGTCAAGCGCAAGGCGCTCGACGCCCTCTACGACGAGCACCGGGCCGATCCCGCGGCCCAGGAGATCCTGTGGAAGAGCGTGAGGTATCCGTACGATCCGGACGAGTGCTTCCGAAGCCTTCAGTGCCAGTACGGTCTCCCATTGGATGGTGTCTCAAGGTACTGGCTCGCGTTCCCGGACGGCGTGTTCGTCGGCGAAGCCGTGTGGACGGCGATAGGACAGATCGACGGCTTGGGGGGCAGCCGCATTGGCCCAGGAGGCGTCCTGGAGACATGCGAGCAGGCTCGTGACGCCGAGGCGGGGTCGTGGGTGGTGGAAGCGTGGGACCGCCTGGTGTGGGACCGGGAGGGCGCTCTCGGGGCACGGCAGCTGTTGGCCACGCTGAACGAGGTCGGCGATGAAGAGAGGGCGCCGCTGGTCGACTACCTGAATGAGTTGGACCGGTGTGCGATCGAAGTGGGGGCGGGTCGACCGATCGAGGATCCCCGGCAGTCGGCGGGAGCGCCGGAGCCGTCCGATCGGGACGCTGCGGAGCCTGGATCGAATGCGGAGACCAGGGAGTTGGCGATCATCGCCTCCGGGGTCGCCTGCCGGGTCGAGCCCTCGAGGACGGCCCGCGGGTATACGGTGCTTCCGCTGGATACGCACTTCACGACCGAGCGCCCCGATACCGTTGCAGGCGGAGAGGCGTGGGTCTCCACACGGAATTGGTGGGGGTGCTGGGTACCGCTGTCGGAGACGGCGCCCGCGGGCAAGGACGAGCACGTCCTGGCGATCGCGGACCGCTTCCTCACGTCGGGGGAGGGGCGGACGCTCGATCATTCCATCCGGATATACAACGTCCTGGCCAGCCGCCATCTGGGGTACCGGGATGTGGTGGACGGTTCCGTCGTCCTGACCCTCAGACGGTTGCAGGTTCTGGGTGAGGTGCTGAAGACGGTCGATCCGTACAGCGCGGGCGCGCTGGTGCGCGGGTGGGCCAGCCAACTCGAAGACGAAGTCCGGCTCTGGTCGATCGGGGCAGCCTGGTACGTTCGCGACGAGGCCTTCCAGAAGCTGTTCGACGAGCACCGCGCCGACCCCGCGGCCGAAGAAATCCTCTGGGAGATGGTTACCGGCCCGGCCCCTCACGACTGCGAAGGTGAGTTTACGTGCACCGCGCGCGTCGAGGTGGCGGACAAGCTGGCCAGATACTGGACCGAGTTTCCGCGTGGCCCTCGCGTTGCCCGGGCTGTCACGATCTCGGCGGCGCGGCTCAGCGAGTTTCTGGAGACCTGCAACGCCGTGCGAGGGGCGGAGACGGGTTCGCGCGAGGAGAACTGGTGGGCGCAGGTGCACTGGGAGCCGGACGGGGCGGAGACAGCGCGGGAGATCCGGGCCACGCTGACGGCGGTGCGGGAAGAGGACAAGGCGCCGCTGGTGGAGTTGTTCGACGGGCTGGAGGCATGCGCGGCGGCGGTCGGGGCGGTCCCCGGCGGCGCTGCGGAGATGTCAGCACCCGCAGCTGACCTCGGGCCCGACGTGTGAGAGCTGTTGCTGTCTACTATACATGTCATTATGTCATGTAGGCATTACGTTGTTGCAGCTCTGCGCCGCACACCGTCACTGTGTCTCCGCTCTGAGAACATGCGCTCGGAAGTCCTCCCGCAGATCCTGCAAGGAACGGGTGACGCCCTTCAATTCACCACGAATCTCGCCAAGTCCCGTGTGCAAACGCGTCTGTCCATCCCGCAGCTGGGCGATTTCGGCACCAAGACTGTCTCGCACGCCGACGATTTCGGCGCGCAGGCCGTCCTGCCACTGTGTGAGCTCGGCACGCAAGCCATCCCGCACGTCGACGATTTCGGCGCGCAGTCCGTTCTGCGACTGTGTGAGCTCGGTGCGGAAGCCATCCCGCGCGCCGACGATTTCGGCACGCAGGCCGTCCTGCGACTGTGTGAGCTCGGCGCGGAAGCCATCCCGCAGGTCGACGATTTCGGCACGCAAGCCATTGTGCGACTGTGCGATTTCGGCTCGCAGCCCATTCTGCGATTTCGCGATTTCGGCGCGGAAGCTCTCCTGCATCCGGGCAATCTTCTCCCCGATCTTCTCGTGAGCCTCCAGGTTCTCCTGGCGTATTCTCTCAAGGACGCGCCAAAAGAACGCTCCCGCCGCGACCGTGGTCGCGACGAACGTTCCCATCATGCTGGCCGCCTGCCACCAATCCATGCATCCCCCGTCGTATGTTCGGTTCCGACCTCCCGAAGCTACCGACGAGCGGACGGGCGTCGCAACAGCTACTCGCGTTCCATGGTTGCACGAGATGAGGGGCGTATACATGGCGCGACGGGACAGGTCAGGAGCCGCGGCAGACCTCGCCGCCCACGGCGTTAGCGAAACCGGTCGAAAAAGACCTTTTCGGCCAACTTACGGAACAGATTCCGCGTGAGGAATCCGGTTTCCAGGGCCCGGGTCACTGGCAGGTGGTCGTAGCTCCAGCGGGCTGCGTGTTTCCAGGCGCGCCCGGGATACGCGCGGCGGACCACCTCCCCGGGGTGTGCGCCGCCCGAATCGAGGAAATCCGCGATGGCGTCGGCGGCAATCCTCCCAAAACGGTAAGCCTTGTGGATTCCGCCCGCGGTCAGCGGCGACACCATTCCGGCCGCGTCTCCGATGAGCAGGACGCGATCGCGGTAGGAGTTCCGCAGCAGGCCCCCGATCGGAATCAGGCCTCCGCGTTTTTCCAACACGCGCTTTCCCGACAGGCCGAACAGGGGGTCGATCCGGGCGATGAACTTGCTCATGTCGGCCCGGAGGTGCCGATGGACGGCCAGCCCGACCTGGGTCACGCCGACGCCGGGCACGACCCAGCCGATGTAGCCTGGGGCGCACTCCCGGTCGATGAAGCAGTGCAGGCAATCGCCGGCCGCGCCCACGGGCTCGAACTCCCACTCCACGCCTGTGAGAAGTCGGGTGTTGCGGTCGAGCCCGAAGCTCTCGGCTACCACTGATCGCGCTCCATCGGCCCCGACCAGGAATCGGCAGCTGGCGCCGGAGCCCTCGAGATTCAGGGAGGTCCGCCCCGGCTTCACGCCCCGGTATTTCTCCCCGAACCGGACCTCCGCGCCCGCGCGCTGCACCTCGCCGGCCAGATGGCGCAGGAGCCCCGCGGTGTCGGTCGCCATGAAGAAGTAGCCGTCACGATCCAGTTCCACGAACTGCCGGCTCGGCGCGTAAACCCTCACCCGGCTGATTCTGCGCACGAGCTTGGCCGGGGCAGCCCACTCCTCCCATGCCTCCTGCACAAGAATCCCGGTCGTGTGGACATGCCTCCCCGGCTCGGATTTCCGGTCCAGCACCAGGACCGAAAGGCCTCGCTGCGCCGCCCGCCGCGCACAGGCGAGGCCCGCGAAGCCGGCGCCGATGACGATGACGTCGTAGCTGTTGGACATGGTGGGGCTGTTCCGGAGGGTGGTCGGGATTGTCGAATGGCGCGCCGGGCCATGGCCAAGATAGTGCATGCGGCGGCCCGTGCTGACATCGGCAGGGTTGCAGACCGCCGGTCGCTTGGATATCTCCCACGAAACCATGCCGCAACGACTCCCCCCCGACATCACACTGGACGCTCTCCGCACTGAGGCTGCATCTTGAGAATCGCCTACCTGGGCCCCGAAGGCACGTACAGCGAACAGGCCGCCCTGGAGCACGCCAGGCACGCCGCCCTCCACGACCCCGATCCCGTGCGCCTGGTCCCCTTCGCGAGCATACCGGCCGCCGTGCGTGCGGTCGAAGACGGTGCCGCGCACCAGGCCGTGGTCCCAATCGAGAACAGCCTCGAGGGCGTCGTGACTCACACCGCGGATCTGCTCATCCACCACACACCGCTCAGGATCAGCAACGAGATCGTGCTTGCGATCCACCATTGCCTGCTGGTTCAACCGGGGGTGGCCCGCCGGGATGTTCGTGTCGTGTATTCCCATCCCCAGGCGCTCGCGCAGTGCCGCGGGTACCTTGGTCGTCACCTGCCGCAGGCGGAGCCCGTGGCGTCACTGAGCACCGCGAGTGCGGTCCGGGACATGCAGCGCAGCGATCGCCGGGCGGCCGCAATCTCCAGCCTGCGGGCCGCCGAGTTGTGCGACGCGGCGGTTGTCGACCGGAATATCGAAGACGTGCGCAGCAACAAGACGCGGTTCGTGGTGCTCGCCGCGTCGGACGCGCCCCGAACCGGGCGTGACAAGACATCGATCTGCTTCGACTTCAGCGAGGATGCGGCGGGACTGCTGCACGGAGCCCTGGATGAGCTGGCCAGCCGCAACATCAGCATGACCCGGGTCGAGTCCCGCCCGGACCGGCGCAGCCTCGGCCGCTACATCTTCCTGATCGACATCGAGGGCCATCGGGAAGATCCGCTCGTCCAGGAGGCGCTGGCGGGCATACGGGCCCGCGCTTCCATGTTCAAGGTGCTGGGGGCGTACCCGCGGGTGGCCGGGAGCTAAAGCACCCCCGGAACCCGGCCACGAACCGTGGATCGCTCGCCTCCACTTTCGATTTCGGATCAGCCCCTCCAAAGAGGTCTGAAGCACGGGCTTCCGTCCCTTGCGCACAACATAAGCAACCCCGCACTCTGTTGGAGGAAAGTCCGGTTCTCACACGCAAAGTCCCGTATTCGACCGATGTTCTCATCGTACGCCAATCGCCTGAACGGCCGGGTTGCCCCGGACGCTGCGTTGCGTTCGCCCGCCCGGTGGGCCACGCAGTCGGCTGGCCCCCTGGCCCTCGTGGTCCTCGCCACCGCCTGCACTGACGACCGTGCCCGGCCGCCGCCGCCCATCGCCCCGGAAGTCCTCGCAACCGAGCATGAGGAATGGCGCGAGCGGCGGCGCAATGGCCTCGCAAATCCGAACGGAGGCGTCGTCAGCTGGGCCGGACTGTGGGAGCTTCGGGAGGGGGCGAACCGCTTCGGCGCCGATCCGGATCTGGTCATCGTGCTTCCCGCCGAGGACTCGCCTCCCTTCGCCGGTACGTTCTACCTCGAAACCGCATCCGCGTCCGCGCCCGGGTCCGGCGAGCAGTCGGCCGCCCGGATCCGTCTGGTGCCGGAGCAAGGTGCCGGAATCGGCCTCCGCGAAGCCGGCGCGGTCGAGGAGCCGATCGCCATCGCCCACGACCGGGCCGAGAACACGACGTACCTGACCCTGGGGTCGCTCGGCCTGCGCGTCCACGCCGAACGCGGGACGGACCGCCTGTGGCTGCGCGCCTGGGACACGGACTCGCCGCGCGCCGCCGCCTTCGACCTTCCTCCCTACTTCCCCGTCACCAACGAGTGGCGGCTGGCGGCCCGCTTCGATCCCTATCCCGAGCCCCTCCTCGTTCCCATGGCCGACGTGACGGGCGGCACGGTCGCGCATGTCTCTCCCGGCCAGCTGGTCTTCCGGGCTGAAGGCCGCGAGCACCGGCTGATCGCCTTCGCAACGGAGTCGAGCCGGGACTACCTGGTCATGCTGCGGGACTCCACGGCCTTTACCGGCACCTACCAGCTGGGGCGCTACATGCACGTCCCGTTCCCGGATGATGACGGCTGGACGGTCATCGACTTCAACCGGGCCTACAGCCCGCCCTGCGCGTTCACTCCGCACTCGGTGTGCAGCTTCCCGCCTCGGGAAAACCGGCTCACGCTCGCCGTGAGGGCGGGCGAGAAGCGGCCGGAGGAGCCGGGCTACGGATTGCCCGGATCACTCGAACCGCCCCAATAGGGTCCCTGAAAATGCCAATGTCGCCCCAGACGAGCGCAGGCGCAGCGACCGTCCAGGTGCGTCGCGTCGGGCGCCTCGGGTCCGGATACGTCCTGACCATGGGCACGTCGGGGGCCTTCATCGCGGTGTCGGTGGCGGCGCTTCAGCAAGGCGGTCCCGCTTTGCTGGCGTCGCTCGTGATCGCGTCGTCGCCGTCATGCTCCGGTTCACCGGTCCGGTCCGTCTCAACAGCTGCTCGCGAACGGGATGACGTCGGGTGGACTGACCGCCCTGCTGCTCACCGCCTTCATGGAGCTGACCGGTCCCCGGCGCGTGCACATGCAGACTCCGCTGGAGGTCGAGTCGTTGCCGGCCATCCAGCAGTTCCTGAAGCAGTTCGCCGGACGCAAGGGACTTGGCAGCGAGGTTGCAGGCCGGCCGGCTCACGCGGCGGAGGAAACGCTGTTGCTCCTGATTGAAGAGGCCGAGGATGACCAGACCCCGGAAAAGAAGCGCCTGCGCCTGACCGCCCGGGCCGACGCGGGCGCAGCCGAGGTCGAGTTCCTGGCCGCGTCGGTTCAACACCACAAGTATGCGGACACGGATGTCGTGACCGTTCGGGTCGACCCCACCAAACCGGAAGCGTAGACCATCCATGGCCAACCCATCCAGCACCAGACAGGATCTTCGCTTCCAGGCCGACGAGACCCCGAGCTACCCGGTCGCGTTCGGTCTCGCTTTCCAGTACATCCTGCTCAACATCGCGGGGATCGTCATCACGGTGGCGATCGTGGTGCGGGCCGGCGGCGGCAGCGAGACCTACCTGACCTGGGCGGCCTTCGCCGCGCTGATCGTCTGCGGCATCACGACGCTCATCCAGGCGAAGCCCATCGGCGGACGGATCGGGGCGGGGTACATCCTGCTGATGGGTACCTCCGGGGTCTTCATCGCGGTGTCGGTCGCGGCGCTGGATCGGGGCGGTCCCGCGCTGCTGGCGACCCTCATCGTGGCCTCGTCGCTCTTCCAGTTCCTCATCTCGTCGCGGCTCTCGCTGCTGCGGCGCTTCATCACGCCGACCGTCGCGGGCACCGTGATCATGCTGATCGCGGTGACGGTGATGCCGATCGGCTTCGACCTCTCCTTCCTGGCGCCGGATGGGGCGTCGCGCTGGCGCCGCTCCGCTGACCGCCCTGGCGACCCTGGTCGTCACGGTGGTGATCGTGCTGCGGGCCCGAGGGGCCCTGCGCCTCTGGGGGGCGGTGATCGGCGCCGTGGTCGGCTGCCTGGTGGCTGCCGGGTTCGGCATCTACAACATGGACATCGTGGGCGAGGCCTTGTGGATCGGGGTGCCCGCGGCCGGGTGGCCGGGCTTCGATTTCGGCCTCGGCCCGCAGTTCTGGGCGATGCTCCCGGCCTTCATCTTCGTTACCCTCGTCGGCGCCATCGAGACCATCGGCGACGGGATGGCCATCCAGCGGGTCAGTTGGCGGAAGCGCCGCGCCACCGATTTCCGCGCGGTGCAGGGAGCGGTGGCGGCGGACGGCGTCGGCAACCTCCTGTCGGGTCTCTTCGCGACGGTCCCCAACACGACCTACTCGAACAGCGTGTCGATCGTCGACATCACCGGGATCGCCGCGCGGCGCGTGGGCGTGTGCATCGGCCTGACCTTCATCGCGCTCGCGTTCTTCCCCAAGGCGACGGCGGTGCTGCTCGCGATTCCCGACCCGGTGGTCGGCGCCTACATCGTCGTGCTGATCGCCATCCTCTTTGTGCTGGGCCTCTTCGCGACGGTCCCCAACACGACCTACTCGAACAGGTGTCGACGTCGACATCACCGGGATCGCGGCCCGGCGCGTGGGCTGTGCATCGGCCTGACCTTCATCGCGCTCGCGTTCTTCCCCAAGGCGACGGCGGTGCTGCTCGCGATTCCCGACCCGGTGGTCGGCGCCTACATCGTCGTGCTGATCGCCATCCTCTTTGTGCTGGGCCTCGAAATGGTCGCCCAGGACGGAATCGACTACCGCAAGGCCACGATCATCGGGGTCTCGTTCTGGATCGGGGCCGGCTTCCAGAGCGGCCAGATCCCGTCCGAGCTCTTCGGCACCTGGGCGGGCTCGCTGCTGGGGAACGGGATGACGTCGGGCGGGCTGACCGCGATCCTCCTGTCGACCTTCATGGAGCTGTCCGGGCCCCGGCGAAGGCGGATCGAAACCGGCCTGAACGTCGAGGCGCAGCCGAAGATCCAGGAGTTCCTGGAGCGCTTCGCGGCCCGCGCCAGGCTGTCCTGAAGAGACGGCGGGCAGGGTCAGCCTCGCGGCCGAGGAAACGCTGCTGGTCCTGCTCGAGCAGATCGAGAATGACGACGCCCTTGGCCAGCGCCGCCTCAGGGTGACGGCCCGCGCCGAGGGAGGCGGGGCCGAACTCGAGTTCCTGGCCGCGGCGGGGGAGGGCAACATCGAGGACCGCATGGCCTTTGCCGGAACGCGCACCGCCGAGGTGCCGGTGGAGCAGGACTTTTCGTTGCGCCTGCTGCGGCACGTCGCTACTTCGGTGCGGCACCAGAAGTACCATGACACGGACATCGTGTCGGTGCGGGTGGAGGGGGCTACCCCCCCAGCACGTTGAACTGCCGCGTGAACTTCACGATGAACGACCGCGCCAGCGTTCCGCTTTCCACGAAGCGACCGCCGTCAGGATTCAGCCCGTCCGGATAGCCGAAGCCCTGCACGTCGTTGTACACGATGAACAGCCCGGTGCCGGCCGTGTTGAGCCAGCCGAAGCGGAGTCGCCGACCAGCTGTCTGCCTGGTTGCTGTACTGCACCAGCGACTGCAGGTAGATCCGGGGCGTGAAGAAGTAGCCGAAGTTCATCCCGAGCAGTACGGTCTCGAACTGGCCCTGCGGCAGGTCGACATTGAAGTAGTTGATGCGCGCCGAGGTGCTGAACGACGCGTTCGGACGGAAGGTGACGGAGCCGTTGCCGCCCCAGCGGTTGCCGGTCAGGAAGCTGCCGAAGTTGATGCGCGACGTCGCCGAGAACCGGGCCGCGGCGTTGCTGTTCATGACGATCTGCGATTCCCAGCCGCGATACGTCCCCACGGGGATGGTCACGTCCGTGCCGAGGATCTGGAAGGGTGCGTAGATGCCCTCGGTGTTGAAGTTGGCGCCGGTGTGGATCTGGGCGCCGGACGGCCACTCCCAGTGCGAGTCGATGTGAATGCGCGCCGACTCCTCGAAGCCCTGCTCGACCCCGGTCTTGCGGCTCTGGTAGGTGAACCAGGAGATGTGCGGCCGGATCTCGCGGAGCCAGGACATCGGCCGCTGCCGGCCACTCGAGACCGAGGACGAATCCGGCCGGATCTTGTACATGACGTGGCCCTGGTAGTACCGGTAGCCCCTGCGCGGCAGGAACCCGACCTCGGGGTTGAACCCCTCGCCGATCTCGCGGGCCTGTGCGGTGACCGTCCAGTCACGGCTGCTGTAGTTGCCGGAGAGGTCCAGGGCGTACTCGTCGTCGGCCGACTCCGCGTCGTCGGTCCGGGAGACGAAGCTGCTGATGGTGAGCGCTTCGCCCACGCCGACCGAGACATCGGCCGCGTAGGTGCGGTTGAAGTCGCCGTCGGGACCGCCCTTGTTCACGAAGAGGCCGCCGACGCGGGAGCGGTTGGGAAGCTCCTTCGCGAGGCGGGCGACGGAATAGCCGTGGGCGTCCGCCAACTCGTCTTCCGCCCGCGTCTCGATGTGCAGCAGGCCGACGTTCAGCCCCGCCGTCCGCCCCGAGAGCCGCGCTCCTCCGCGAATCGGCACCGGCTGTCCGCCCGCAATCCCGATCCTGCGGCTGAAGAAGAGGTCCGCGCCGCCGCCGCCCACGCTGAAGAAGCCGGCGTTCTCGAGGAAAAACGGCCGCTTCTCGGGGAAGTTGAGCGAGAAGCGGGTGAGGTTGAGCTGCTGGTCGTCGACCTCGACCTGGGCGAAGTCGGTGTTGTAGGTCACGTCCAGGGTGAGCCCCTGCGTTACCTGGAACTTCACCTCGCCGCCGACGTTGCCATCCTGGATGAAATCGGCTGCGTTGGCGTAGTCGCGCGCGGTGGACCCGAGGAGGTACGGCGTGACGGTGGCCAGACGGCGGAAGGGCGGCCGCAGCCCCTCCAGATCACCCGCGTAGTTGAGTCGGTAGAGGTTGAATTCGCGCGGCACCGGCGTCCAGAACGACTCCTCGTTGAGCCGCCGGATGCGCCGCATGACGTTGAAGCCCCAGATCTCGGCATCGCCCGCGTAGCGCAGGGTGTTGAAGGGGATGCGGAACTCCGCATACCAGCCCTCGCCGTCGGTCGTGGTGGCTACCGTCCAGCTCCCGTCCCAGTTCTTGTTGAAGCCGCCGCCGGAGCCCGACTGGAAGCGCTGCCGCGAGTTGAACCCGCCGCCCTGGAAGCGGCCGCCCCCGCGTCCCTCGTTGGCGACCTGGCCATCGTACTCGATCCCGGTCGGGGTGGTCCCGAAGACGAAGCCGTTCTGGTCGTCGTTGTAGGTGTCGAGCACGAAGACGATCGCGTCGCTCTGATTGACCTCGTAGTCGCGGATGCGCTCCCCGTAGGTGATCGCGTCGGCCTGGCTGTCGAAGGCCCAGACGCCGACGTAGATCGCCTGGCCGTCGAAGAGCACCCGCACCTCGGTTTGCTCGCTCGCCGGCTGTCCGTCGGAGGGGAGGCGCTGCGTGAAATCGGTCATGGCCGCCGCCTGGCGCCACACCGCCTCATCCAGGCGACCGTCGACGCGGGGCGATTCCGTCACCTCGATCGCGGTGGCCGTGGCGGGCACGGTGCCCCCGTTCCCGCCGTTGGTCATGCCCGGATCTGCGTTCTGGGCGGACAGAGGATTGAAGGCGGCGAGGAGGACCAGGGCGGAGGCAAACGGTACGGAGCGTATCTTCATGAGGCGTTCTTTCGGGGGTGGTTGTGACACAACCCTCTAACCTCATTCGAACGAGCGGATTCCGCCAGATCCAGCCGCGCGAACTCGGGTGTCTCACGGGACGGCCCGTCGGCCACCCGTCACCAGGAAACCTTGACACCCGCGTCCCGGGGACATAGAGTGTCACGCAACAACTCATCGAGACCGGTTGAGGGACAGGCCCGTAGACGCCGGGGCAACCTGTGGGAATTGGCGTTCCCACAAAGGTGCCAACTCCTGCGATGGAAGTGTAAAGTCCATCGTAAAGATGAGCCGCCCACCACCCCCCGGGTGGTAGCCGAGTAACAGGGCGTCGAATCTCCGGAGTCCGATGAGGTGAATCGAACTCGGGGAGATTCAAAATGGCCAGCCTTCGCGCCGCCAGCGGGGAAACCTCTGTCGTACCCACCTCCGAGCCTTCCGTCCGGCTTCCATTCGACCACCTCGGCGAGCACTTCGTTCGGCTGCCGTACGAAGTCCTCGGCCCGGCCATGGCCCCCGCCACGGTAGTGCTGGGCGGTATCTCGGCGGGACGCCACCTCGCGCCCACCGCCTTCGACCCGCGGCGCGGCTGGTGGCCCGGCGTCGTTGCCGAAGGCGGCGCCCTCGACCCGGCGCGGCATCGGCTCGTCGGGATCGACTACCTGGGCGGGCGCGCCGGCGCGGGGCTGCTGCGCCCCGTCACGACCCACGACCAGGCGCGCGCCATCGCGGCGGTGCTCGACGACCTCGGCATCGCGGAGGTGTCGCTGGTGGGCGCGTCGTACGGCGGCATGGTCGCGCTGGCCTTCGCCGAACTCTTCCCGGAGCGCACCAGGCGCCTCGCAGTGCTGTGCGCGGCCCACCGCACCCACCCCATGGCCACCGCGCTGCGCGCCCTGCAGCGCTCGGCCGCGTCGCTCGGCGCGGCATCGGGCCAGGAGGGTCGCGGTGTCGCGCTGGCCCGGGCGCTCGCGATGACGACCTACCGCAGCGCACTGGAGTTCGAGGAGCGCTTCGACAGCGCCCCCCTCACCGCGGGCCAGCCCGGTGGGCAGCCGGCCCGCTTCCCGGTCGAGGAGTACCTCGACGCGCGCGGCGCGGACTTCGTGCAGCGCTTCGACGCCGACCGTTTCCTCGCCCTTTCCGAATCGATCGATCTGCATCGCACACGGCCCGCCTCGCTGCCGCCGCGCACGCTGCTCATCTCGGTCGACAGCGATTTCCTGGTCCCGCCCTGGCTGGTCGAGGAACTGGCGCGCGAGAGCGGCCACGTTCCCAGGCACGTCACCATCCCTTCCCCGTTCGGCCACGACGCCTTCCTCAAGGAGGCCGGACAGGTCTCGTCTCTGCTTCATGCGCACCCCCACCCCCGGAGGTAGTTCGATGAGTACCCTTAACGGACGCCACGCCCCCCCCGCCGCCCCATCCCGCGTAACCAGCACCGTGCGTGCCGGCCTGGGCGCCGACAGCCCGCATCGCTCGGTCATGCCGCCGATCCACCTGTCTTCCAATTACTTCTTCGACGCGCCCGGCGTGCACGGCAAGTACGACTACACGCGCACCGGCAACCCGACCCGCGATCTGGCGGCGGGGGCCATCGCCGACCTGGAGGGCGGCTGCGGCGCGGCGGTGACCTCTTCCGGAATGTCCGCGATCGCGGTGGTGGCGCGGCTCCTCTCAGCGGGGGACCTCCTGATGGCGCCCCGGGACTGCTACGGCGGGAGCCACCGGCTGTTCTCGGCCGAGGCGAAACGGGGCTCCTACGATGTGCGCTTCTTTGACCCGTGGGAGGAGAGATCCTTCGATCCGGCCCGCGCGCTGCGTCCCCGGATGGTCTGGCTCGAGACGCCGAGCAATCCGCTCCTCAGGATCACCGACATCGCGGCGTGGGCGCGCCTGGCCCGTGACATCGGTGCGATCTGCGTGGCCGACAACACTTTCCTGTCTCCCGTGAACCAGCGCCCGCTCGAGCTGGGCGCCGATCTGGTCGTCCACTCCACGACCAAGTTCCTCAACGGGCACAGCGACGTTGTGGGCGGCGCGGTGATCGCCGCGGACGAGGGGCTGCTCGAGGATGTGGCGTGGTGGACCAACGCGATGGGCGTGTCGGGCGCGCCCTTCGACGCCTACCTGACGCTGCGCGGGATGCGCACCCTGCACGCCCGCAGCCGCGTGCACGAGGAGAACGCGCTCCGCGTGGTGGACGCGCTCGTTCGTAGCGAAGCGGTGTCGAGGGTGAATCACCCGAGCCTTGCCGGGCATCCGGGGCACGAGATCGCCGCGCGGCAGCAGTTGGGGTGGGGCAGCCTGATCTCCTTCGAATTGCGGGGAGGGAAGCCGGCGGTGAACGCGTTTGTCGACGGGATCCGCCACTTCGCGCTCGCCGAGTCGCTCGGGGGCGTGGAGAGCCTGGTGTCGCACCCCTGGACGATGACCCATGCGTCCATGGACGCGCCCGCCCGCACGGCGGCCGGGATCGGGGAAGGGCTGCTGCGGCTCTCGGTCGGAATCGAGGCGGCCGAGGACCTGGAGGCTGATCTGGACCGTGCGCTCGACCGTGCGCTGGACGTGTGGCTGGCGGAGGACCCGGCGGAGGGCGTCGAGGCCCTGGGGGTGGCCCGAACATGATTGCGCTCGGTGACGCGCTGTTGCGCGATGAGGTGGCGGAGGGTCCGCGCCGGGGGAATGCCGGCCTGAGCTCCGCGCCGGGCCCGAGGACGCCCGTCTCCGTCCTCAAGTTCGGTTCATCGGTGCTGGAGTGCCCGGCGGACTACGTGCGTGTGGCCGGTGCGCTGCGGGCCGAGACGGCGGCGGGCGGCAAGGTCGTGGCGGTCGTGTCGGCGATGGGCGGGACGACCGACGCACTGCTGGCGGCGGCCCGTGCCGTTACGCCGGCGCCCCCCCATTCGCTCATCGGGGCGTTGCTTGCGACCGGCGAAGACGCCTCGGTGGCGCTGCTCGTTCTGGCGCTCGCGGCGCGGGGCGTGCGCGCGGAGGGGATGGGCGCGTCGCGGCTGCCGATCCTGACGCGGGGCGCCCTCGACGACGCGGAACCGGTCGCGGTGGACACCGCACAGCTCGGGGCTGCTCTGGAGCAGAGCGATGTGGTCGTCTTTCCGGGTTTCGTGGGGGTGGACGTGACGGGCGTGCCGTCGCTGCTGGGCCGTGGCGGATCGGACCTGACCGCGCTCTTTCTGGGGCATGCGCTCGGTGACGCGCAGGTGTGCCTGGTGAAGGACGTCGACGGGATCTACCCGGCGGACCCGCGCACGAACCCGGGCGTCGAGGCCTTCAACGAGATGGGATGGGGCGAGGCGCGTCGCGTCGGGGGCGAGATCGTGCAGGGCAAGGCGGTGGACTTCGCGGAGCGTCACCGGATGCGGTTCCGGGTTGCCGGGTTGGGGGGGCGGGGGACCTGGGTGGGCGGAGTCGCGTGTCCGGCCGGGTGAAGGGCCACCGCATACCGGTCGCTGTCCTCGGGGCCACCGGGGTCGTCGGGCAGCGCCTGGTGCAGCTGCTCGATGGGCACCCGGGATTCCGATTGGCCGAGGTGGTGGCGTCCGAGCGGCGGGCCGGGCAGCGGTATGGCCGGTCGGTGCAGTGGATGTTGGGCGGATCGGTGCCGGAGCGGGCCGCGCAGTTGGAGCTGCTGGCTCCGGGGGCGCAGTTCAGCAGCCCTGTCGTGCTCTCTTCCGTGCCGTCGAGCGCGGCCCGCGAGGCCGAGATCGCGCTTGTGGGTGACGGGCACGCCGTTTGCACCAACGCCTCCGCGCACCGGATGCGGCCCGATACGCCGCTCATCGTGCCCGAGATCAACCCGGAGGCGGTCGAGCAGGTAGCCGCGCAGCCGTGGAGGGACCAGGGCGGGGCGCTCGTGGCGAACCCCAACTGCGTGGTGGTCGGGCTGGCCATGGCGTGCGCTCCGATCGCGCGGGCGTTCGGGATCGAGGCCGCGACGGTCGTCACCCTGCAGGCGATCTCGGGGGCGGGGCTGAGCGGGCTCGGCGCGATGGCGGTTGCCGGGAACGTGATCCCCGCGATCGAGGGGGAAGAGGAGAAGATCGGCCCCGAGCTCAACAAGGTTCTGGGCGCCGAGATCGAGGTCGCGGTGGCGGTCAACCGCGTGCCGGTGCTCGACGGCCACACGGCGCACGTGTTCCTCAGGCTCGGCAGCCGCGCCGCGCCCGGCGACGTGGTGCGCGTGCTGGAGGACTTCCGCGCGCCGGCGGCGGTGCGGGCGCTGCCCACCCTCCCCGCGCGGCCCCTGGTGCTGCGCACCGAACCCCACCGCCCCCAGCCCCGCCTCGACGCCGACGCCGCGGCCGGGATGGCCGTAAGCGTGGGACGGATCCGCGCGGCCCCACCGCCACACGACCTCGCCTTCGTGGTCGTTGCGCACAACGGGATCCGCGGCGCGGCCGGGGCCTGCCTCGCAAACGCGGAGCTCTACGCGGCGGCCCATTGTGGTGCGGCCCCGGCCGCGTGAGGGCGGCCGCGAAGCGCATGGAACCGCCCCGGGGGAGTCTCCGGGCCCCGTCCCTCTGGACGCCGTCCTAGGAATAATCCCGTACGGGACAATTCGTGGCTCACACGGGACAATTCTGGCCAAAATAATCCCGTACAGGAAAATTCTCGTTCAAAATATTCCCGTACGGGACAATTCCTGGGAGTGTCTGGTGGAGCAGGCATACGAGAGGCCAGCGGCGATCCGGCCCGCAAACCCCCCGCGAGCTGCTGCGGCGGCGCGGGCGCCCCGGGGCCGCGTGGGGCGGTTCACGGCTGGCACGCCGGGAGCGCGGGCGGTAGGTTGGGCCGACACCCCACTCCCATTCCGCGGCACCAGCCCATGGATGCTTCCCCGGTACCCTTCGAGCTATTCGGCGCGGCGCACAGTGTCGCGATGGTGCTCTCGATCCTCGTGCCCGTCGCGCTGAGCATCATTGTGAGGCGGGCCGGGTCGGAGAGGGTGACGCGCGGGATCTGCGTGGCCTTCGCATGCGTGCTGGCGGTCAACGAGGTGACGTACTGGGCCTACCGCTTCGGGACGGAGGGGGCGCTCGTCTTCCTGCGGGAACACCTGCCGCTGCACCTCTGTTCGATCGCGGTCGTACTGTCGATCGTGGTGCTTCTGACCCGCGCCCGGCTACCGTACGAGCTGACCTATTTCTGGGGCCTGGCCGGGACGACGAACGCGATCATCACGCCCGAGCTCACGGAGGGGTTCCCCGACTACCACTTCTTCCAGTATTTCACCTCCCACGGCGGCGTCGTCGCGACCGCGCTCTTCGCGACGTTCGGCCTGGGCATGCGCCCGACATTCAAGTCCCTGCTGCGCGCGTTCGTCTGGCTCAACGCCCTGGCGGTGGTGTCGGTGCTGGTCAACCTCGCGCTGGACAGCAACTACCTGTACCTGTGCGAGGCGCCGGTGACCGCGTCCCCCTTCCTCTTCCTGCCGTGGCCGTGGTACCTGATCTGGCTGGAGGTGCTGGCGTTCGGGTTCTTCGCGCTGCTGTACCTGCCGGTCTACCTGGCGGGGCGGGCAGGGGGTTCACGGATCCAGGAGATGTAGAGGGAGAGCGTGCGCACGGGCTCCGAAGGCCGGTCGATCGTGACCTTGTGGAAGGGCCCGGGTAGGGGGGCGTAGCCGGGCGGAGGCGGGATCACGTCGACAACACGGCCGTCCGGGCCCCGGATGGTCACGGGGCCGTGCGCGACATCGCCGGAGAGGTCGAAAACCCGCCGGGGCTGTCCCCTGGCCGCGAGAGGGGGGCGGGGGCCGGGTAGGGTATAGGAGCTCGCCAGACCGACGTTGACCGAATAGCCGAGGTCGGCGAACGCCCGGAGCGTGATCGCGCTGACGGGCTGCGGGACCCCCCGTTCGATGAGCGGTGTCATGACCTCCACGTCGAAGACGGACTCGCGCCAGTGATCGTGGTCGGGCTCGATGGGCACCTTGGCGCCGGTATAGCTGGCGCCGCCCGCCGCATTGAAGGCCGCCCTCGCCCCTGACCCGGTGAAATGCGGGTCCGTTCCGTCGCCGATCAGCCCAAGGCTTTCCAGATGGCCCCCTATGAAACCCAGTCCGTGGGCAAGCTCGTGGAAGGCGACATCGGCGAGCATGCCTTCGGCGACCAGCACATCGATGTCGGCCGCGTCAAAGACGGCGCGGGAGACGGTCGGGAAGCCACCGGAGCCCTCGCGCTGTTCGCAGAACCCGGCGCTCGCGAGCGTCCCGCCGGGGCCGTCGATGGGCCAGACATGCGCAATGAAAAGGTGGTCGTCGACCTGTGTGCCATCGGGGAGCACCAGGTTCACGCACTTGAACCCGTCTCCCAGGTCTACATCCGGCAACTCCGTGCCCGCCAGGATGGCCTCCCAGGCGCCCACCGCGGCACGGATTTCAGTCTTCTGACCCTCGGTCACCGTGCCGGTGAAGCCGAACTTGATGGAAAAGGCCGAAATTGGCGTCTCCGTGCCGATCGTGACCGCGAAGTCCGTGCTAGCGGAGAGGCCACCGGGGTCGGTCGCGGTGACTGTGATGGTCGCGGTTCCGGCGGCGACGGCGTGCACATAGATCACGTCGCCTACGATTTCGGGATATGCTATGGCGTCGTCGCTGGACGAAGCCGCGTACGTCAGCGGATCCCCGTCGGGGTCGCTGAACACCTCCGCCAGGGATCCTTGGTAGCGCTGCCCCGGCCGGGCGTCGTCTATGTCCTCGAACCCTCCGGGCGTTTCCGGCGCCCGGTTCGGCGGCTTCAACTCGTCAACCACTACAGTGACGGCTCTGGAGCAGTTGTTGTCCCTCTTCGACTCTTCGGCCACAGCATCCACGCAGGCGCCGTAATAGTAGGTCCCTTCGGTGGCCGGGCTGGTCAGCTGGGTCGTTGCGGTTGCGGTCCCGGATACCGGCACTGTGCCGACGGTGTGGCTCCCGACTTCGCTGTCGGCGGTGCTGATGGTCGTGTCGGAGGAGAGGAAAAGGCGCAGCAGGGTGGTAGCCGCGTCGGCGCTTCCCTCGTTACGGACCAACGCGTTGAGCAGGAACGACTGGTCCGGCCCGATGGCAAACGAGTCCTGGGGCAGGTCCACGACAAGATCGGGACGTGGCCTCAGCCTTACCGTGACCTCGAACTCCTGGGTGGCGGTGAGACCACTCGGTGCATGGGTCGTAACGTCCTGGGCGGTCACCGCGATGGTCGTGCTGCCCAGGGTTTTGGCCTCGATGATGATTGCGTCGCGCCTGACGGATACTGTCGCGATGGCCGGGTCGGACGACGTGGCGGTATAACGTAGGGAGTCGCCATCGGGGTCCGTGAAAAAGCGGGACAGGCCGATCCGGACCGAATGCCCGGGCTCCATCGCCCGCGCGCGAAAGCGATCCCCTGGCTCCGGCTTGTGGTTGGGCGGCCGGAATCTCACCGGAATCCCGGCAGAGCAGTTGTTGCCTGTGTTGGTCTCGGTGGCCGGGGCATCGACGCACGCACCGTAGTATCGGGTTCCGACATCGGACGGTCCGGTCACTTGTATCGACACGTCGCTGGCCTGGTCGGCTCCGAGGGGCAGCACCGAGCCCGTTCCGACATCGTTGTCGTCGGACGCGATCGTCGCGTCGGAGGATTCGTAGAAGCGCAACGTGGAGGATTGGGACTCAGCGTTCCCCTGGTTGCGCACCATCGCACTAAGCGTGAACTCACCTTCGACCTTGACGCTGTCCGTGTCCACCATCGGGGTTTCCACCACCAGGTCGGGCACCGGAACCGGCTCCACCACGGCGCGGAAGCGCTGCACGGCGGCTTCGCCTGCGGGGTCGCGCGCGGTCACGGTTACGGTCGCCGTCCCCACGGCCAGCGCCACCACACGCAGGCTGTCGCCCGCCACCCCCGCGGAGGCCGCGCTCGAGTCCGAGGACTCGGCCGAGAAGGCAAGGGAATCACCCTCCGGGTCGGTGAAGTAGACGGAAACGCCGATCGTGACGGAGTCACCAACGTGGAGCTGCTGTTCGTCGACAACGCCGGTGGCCTCAGGCCCCCGGTTCGGCACCGACACCTCGAATTCCTGCCGTGCCGAGAGCCCCGAGGGGTCCACCGCGGTCACGGTGACGGTCGCCGTGCCCCGGAACCTCGGTCTCACGATCACAACGCCGCCGGCCACGGCCGCCGCAGCGATGCCCGTATCCGAGGACATGGCCGCGAAGCTCAACGGATCCCCGTCGGGGTCGCGGAAGTACCCGGTCAGGTTCACCAGACTGGAATCGCCGTGGGGCACTTCCTGGAGAGGGATCGTGCCGACCGGCCGCGGGGCCCGATTGGGCTGCCAGACCCGGACGCGCACCGCGCCGGAGCAATTGTTGCCTGTGTCGGACTCGTTGTCCAACGCCCCGACGCAGGCACCGTAGTAGTAGGTCCCCGCAGCGGTGGGAGCGAGTACCACGAGCGACCCGACACTCGTCGCCCCACTATCCAGCTGCCCAATCGGATGGGTGCCTAACAGGGAGTCGGAAGGGGTGATCCTCGAGTTATTGGAATGAAAGAACCGCAGCGTCGTCGAGGACGCCGCCTTCCCTTCGCCCTGGTTGCGCACCACCGCGCTGAGCGTGAACTCTCCTCCGACCTCGACGCTGTCCGCATCCACCGTCGGGGTGCCCACCACCAGGTCGGGCACCGGGATCGGCTCCACGACGGCGCGGAAGCGCTGCGTTGCCGAAAGGCCACCCGCATCGCGCGCCGTCACCGAAATGGTCGAGCTGCCTGCCGTCTCGGCCACGAGGATCAGGCTGTCGCCCGTCACCGCGACCTTCACCCGTATCTCCCGGGACGATTCCGCCGCATAACTCAGCGTATCACCCTCCGGGTCGGTGAAGTAGACGGAAACGCCGATCGTGACGGAGTCACCAACGTGGAGCTGCTGTTCGTCGACAACGCCGGTGGCCTCAGGCCCCCGGTTCGGCACCGACACCTCGAATTCCTGCCGTGCCGAGAGCCCCGAGGGGTCCGTCGCGGTCACGGTGACGGTCGCCGTGCCCCGGAACCTCGGTCTCACGATCACAACGCCGCTGGCCACGGCCGCCGCAGCGATGCCCGTATCCGAGGACATGGCCGCGAAGCTCAACGGATCCCCGTCGGGGTCGCGGAAGTACCCGGTCAGGTTCACCAGACTGGAATCGCCGTGGGGCACTTCCTGGAGCGGAATCGTGCCGACCGGCCGCGGGGCCCGGTTGGGCTGCCAGACCCGGACGCGCACCGCGCCGGAGCAATTGTTGCCTGTGTCGGACTCGTTGTCCAGCGCCCCGACGCAGGCACCGTAGTAGTAGGTCCCCGCAGCGGTGGGAGCTGAGTACCATGAGCGACCCGACACTCGTCGCCGCGGTATCCAGCTGGCCAACCGGGAAGGTGCCCAACAGGGAGTCGGTGGGGGTGATTCTGGGGTTATCGGAATGGAAGAACCGCAGGGTCGTCGAGGACGTGGCGTCCCCTTCGCCCTGGTTGCGCACCACCGCGCTGAGCGTGAACTCTCCTCCGACCTCGACGCTGTCCGCATCCACCGTCGGGGTGTCCACCACCAGGTCGGGCACCGGGGCGGCTCCACGACGGCGCGGAAGCGCTGCGTTGCCGAAAGGCCACCCGCATCGCGCGCCGTCACCGAAATGGTCGAGCTGCCTGCCGTCTCGGCCACGAGGATCAGGCTGTCGCCGGTAACCGCGACCTTCACCCGTATCTCCCGGGACGATTCCGCCGCATAACTCAGCGTATCACCCTCCGGGTCGGTGAAGTAGACGGAAACGCCGATCGTGACGGAGTCACCAACGTGGAGCTGCTGTTCGTCGACAACGCCGGTGGCCTCAGGCCCCCGGTTCGGCACCGACACCTCGAATTCCTGCCGTGCCGAGAGCCCCGAGGGGTCCGTCGCGGTCACGGTGACGGTCGCCGTGCCCCGGAACCTCGGTCTCACGATCACAACGCCGCCGGCCACGGCCGCCGCAGCGATGCCCGTATCCGAGGACATGGCCGCGAAGCTCAACGGATCCCCGTCGGGGTCGCGGAAGTACCCGGTCAGCTTCACCAGACTGGAATCGCCGTGGGGCACTTCCTGGAGCGGAATCGTGCCGACCGGCCGCGGGGCCCGGTTGGGCTGCCAGACCCGGACGCGCACCGCGCCGGAGCAATTGTTGCCTGTGTCGGACTCGTTGTCCAGCGCCCCGACGCAGGCACCGTAGTAGTAGGTCCCTGGATCCGTGGGAGCCTGCGCGATGAACGAGCCGACACTCCTCTCCGCGGTATTCAGCGGCCTGACCGGGAAAGTGCCCAACAGGGAGTCGGTGGGGGTGATTCTGGGGTTATCGGAATGGAAGAACCGCAGGGTCGTCGAGGACGTGGCGTCCCCGTCGCCCTGGTTGCGCACCGCTGCTCTCAGCGTGAAATCACTTCCGACCGCGACGCTGTCCGGGTCCACCGTCGGGTCGTTCACCACGAGGTCGGGCAGCCGGACAGGCTCCACCACCACCCGCAGGCGCTGCGTCGCCGAGAGGCCGCCGGGGTCGCGGGCGGTGAGCGTGATGTTCGAGCTGCCCGCGCTCATTGCGGCCAGGGTGACCGTGCTGTCGGCCACCGTGGCCGCCACCCGTATGCGGCGCGAGGTCCTCACCGTGTAGCCGAGCGAGTCCCCGTCCGGATCGCGGAAGTGCCGGGACGCGACCAGCAGGATCGTGTCGCCGACGGTGACCGTGGTGTCGGGGATCGCGCCGAGCGCCTCGGGAGCGCGGTTGGGGACGACGACCGTGAAGGCCTGGGTGGCCGCGAGGCCGTCCGGGTCGGTGGCCGTGACGGTGATGGTGGCCGTGTCGGGGGCCAGCGCGGCGATGGTGAGGGTCGTGCCCGAAACCGTGGCCGTGGCGACGTGCGCCGCCGAGGACGCGGCCGCGAAGCTGAGGGAGTCCGCGTCCGGGTCCGAGAAGTGCAGCGAAAGGTCGGTGCGGGCGGTGTCGCCGACCACCAGGCGGCCGTCCGGCAGCGTTTCCAGCACCACCGGCGCCCGATTGGGCACCGTCACCTCGAAGGTGTGCTGCGCCTCCAGGCCGCCGGCGTCGCGTGCGGTGACGGTGATGGTCGCGGCCCCCTTTGCCCGCGCCGCGACCTTGACCGTGTCCCGGGCCACCGCGACCCCGGCAACACTCGTGTCCGAGGAGCTCGCCGCGAAGACCAACCCGTCGCCGTCCGGGTCCGTGAAGTGGCCCGGAAGGCCGATCGCCACCGAATCACCCACCCCCACCTCGATGTCCCGGATCTCTCCGATGGCCTCCGGCCCCCGGTTGGGCACGGCCACCGCGAAGGTCTGCACTGCGGACAGGCCCCCCGGGTCGGTCGCGGTAACGGTGACGGTCGCCGCCCCCTGCGATACCCCCCGCAGTACCACGGCACCGCCAACGACACTCACGGCGACGACCCCCGCGTCCGGGGACATGGCCGAATAAGCCAGAGAGTCGCCGTCCGGGTCCCGAAAATGACCCTTCGCCTCGACCGAGGCCGAATCGCCCACGAACACGTCGACAGGCGGAATCACGCCGACGGGCTGCGGTGGCTGATTGGGCTCCTCCACCGGATCAGTTCCGGCGCCGTCACAAGTGAGGGTCACGGCGGCGGCCATGAGGACCCACAGCGCCGCTGCGACTGCGGGCCTCGGCGCGGTCCCCCGGGCGCGGTCTTCCATTGCCCATCCTTGATCTGTAAGGACAACATTACATAATGTCATGTTAACTTTACCTTACGCACCTGCAGGCTACGTCTGCGCCAGCACCAACAAACAAGATAAGCAGTCCCTGTGGCAGTTGTCGCGAGCTTCTCCACATATTCCTATTGTTACCATGAGAACGCCCCGCCATTGGATCGCCGGCGCACTGCTGTCCGCTTCAGCCCTCGTCGCATGCGGAGACGACGGGAGCACGCGGATGGGCCCCCAGGGACCGGCGCCGGATCTGGTCGTTGACTCGCTGACGGTATCGCGCCCCGACCCGACCGATCTCGAGGGGGTCGAGATCAGCTTCCAGCTCGCGAACGTTGGAGACGCCGCCACGCCCGGGGACGTTCCCTTCGTGGTCACAATCGACGGCACGGCGGTGGGGTCTCTCCAGATCGACCAGCTCGGGTCCAACCAGCGGCAACTGAGGACGCTGGACCGGCCCCCGCTCGAACCCGGCATCCGGGAGATCGCCGTGGTCCTCGACCCCGACAACCGGATCGAGGAGCGGAACGAGCAGAACAACCAGGCCACCATGGCCGTCCCGGTCGCGCGCCAGCAGCTGATCGCCCCGGGGCAGTCGCTGACGGTGTCATCCGGTACGGTCGACGAGGTGCTCCTCTTCCGCGTCGACATCACCGAGCCCGCGCAGGAAGCGCTGAATATCGAGCTCTCGGGCGGCTCGGGCGACGCGGACATGTTCGTCCACTTCGGCGAGCGCCCGGGCCACCACTACGACTACGAGTGCGTCAGCGGCAATGCGGCTTCCGACGAGCTGTGCCAGATGGTGCCCGCCCGGCAGGGGAGCTACCACGTGGCCGTCCACGCGTTCACCGCCTTCGGCCCCTCGACGCTGACCGCGACGGTCGGCGGAAAGCCGGTCGAGGACTTCAACATCGAGGTGGTGTTTCTCGACCACGGCACGGCCTCGCAGGACGAGATCGTGCGCGAGGCCGCGAGGCGGTGGGAGTCGGTGATCGCGCGCGGTGCGGTGGACATCGACCTTGCCGGCCAGAACAGCATCGCGGCCGACCAGTGTTTCCCGGGGCAGCCGGCCGTCAGCGAAGAAATCGATGATCTTCGGATTTGGGTCGTGATCGACTCGATCGATGGGGTCGGGGGAGGCGTAGCGAGTTCGGGACCCTGCGCCTCGCGCCTGGTCCGGTTCCCGGCCAGTGACAGCATCTTCCAGGAATCCATCCTCGGCGCCATGCGGCTGGACGAAGTCGATGTGGGCCGTATGGAGGCGAACGGCTTGCTGCTTCCTGTCGTCGTTCACGAAATGGCCCATGTCCTCGGCTTTGGTACGCGGTGGGAACAGAAGGGACTGCTCCGGAACCCGTCGCTGCCCGCCAACCTCGGAGCCGACACGCATTTCACGGGTTCCCTGGCGACAGTGGCCTTCGTCGCTGCCGGGGGGGCGAGCTACACCGGGGGCGCGAAGGTGCCCGTGGAGAACCGCTCCGAGGCAGGGTCGTCCGACGGACACTGGAGGGAAAGCGTCTTCGACGACGAACTCATGACCCCGTTCATCGGGGGCGAGCATGCGCTGAGCCTGATCACCATCGAATCCCTGGCCGACCTGGGCTACGGCGTCGATGTGACGCAGGCCGAGTCCTACTCCCTCCCGGCGGTGGGCCGGGCCGGGTTGGCGGCCAGGCGTGCCCCGGGGGTGTATCTTGGGGACGACATCGCCCGCTGGCCGGTTGTCCTGATCGATCAGAAGGGGCGTGTGGCCGGGGTTCGGCAGCCGCGGCGGTAGATTACATTCACCATTCGCTTCGCACAATTCGCCACCAAAGGAATCGGCGTCATGAGAATACCCAGGTTTGCAGTCCCCGTTTCGTTGTTGCCGGTTCTGGCGCTCGCCGCCTGCGGGGGAGGCGATGACGGGCCGACCACCCCGGCCGGTCCCTCGACGATCACGATTTCTCCGGCGTCCACCATGATGACCTTCATCGGCCAGACGAGAGCGTTCAGCGCGAACGTTCGCGACGCCGCCGGCCAAAACGTCACCGCCCAGGTTTCCTGGACGAGCTCGGACGCCGCGGTCTTCACCGTGGACGCCTCCGGGACGGTCACGGCAGTTTCCAACGGTTCGGGTCAGCTTACGGCATCTGCCGGGGGCCTTACGGCGACCGCGGCGGTGACGGTGGAGCAGGCGCCCACGGTTCTCCTGGTCAGATCCGGGGGCGATCAGGAAGGCGTTGCCGGATCGGCGTTGCCCAACTCGATCGTGGTGCAGGTGACGGACCAGGGCGGGGCCGGCGTGAGCGGCGTCGTGGTGTCCTTTGCGCCGGGGGAGGGGGCCGGGTCGGTCAACCCGCAGAACGGCGTGTCCGACGCCGATGGCGAGGTGTCGACCGAATGGACGCTGGGGGGCGGCAGATTCGGCAGCCAGTCGCTGCGCGTGTCGATCGAGCAGGGCGCTGCGACCGTGGTCAACGCCCGGGCCGTTCCCGAGACGCCCATCCCGGATCTGGCCATCGAGGGTGGTCTGCGCCTGAGCCGCGACGATCCGACCAGCCTGGAGACAGTCGACGTCAGCCTCCGGGTCGCCAACCTGGGGAACGCGGCCACCCCGGCGGTGTTCCCCCTGACGCTCTCGATCGATGGCACGGTCGTGGAGACCTTCGAAGTCGACGAGCTCGCAAGTGAGGCACGCGTCAACCTGACTTACACCCTGGGCCCGTTCGAAGCCGGTTCCCACGAGATCTCCTTTGCGCTGGACGCCGCCGGCGAGATCGAGGAGTGGACCGACGACAACAACTCGGCTTCCGTGATGGCGGACGTTGCCAGTCAGGAGGCCATCAGGGTGGAAGGGACTGGCGAGGTATGGTCCGGTGAGATTTCGGGCACCGAGGATGAACTACTCTTTTTCCGCCTGGAAGTTGCCGAAACGGTAAACGAGTTCCTCACCATCCGGATCGAAGATGATCCCGGGAACGACGCGGATCTCTTCCTGCAATTCGGCGAGCGGCCGACCGACCCGCTCGACTTCCAGTGCTTCAGCGCGGGCCCCACCGCCGAGGAGATCTGTCAGACTGCGCCCACCCGTGCCGGGATCTATCACGTAGCCGTGCACGCGTTCACCAGTTTCGGCCCAACCAGGATGACGGTGACGGTCGGCGGCGAGCCGCTGGAGACCTACGATATCGACCTGGTGTTCGTGAGTCGCGGTACCAGCTCGCAGGACGAGGTGGTGGAGGAGGCCGTCGAACTCTGGGAATCGGTCATCGCGGCTGGCGTCCAGGACCTCGACTTTTCGGGGAGTCCCGCGGCGGCCGGCGCATGTGGGGACGGTTCGCCGGCGATCAGCGATGTTGTCGACGACATCCGCATCTTTGTGACGATCGACTCGATCGACGGGGTGGGCAACATCCTGGGGCAATCCACGCCGTGTCACGTGAGGGTCATTGCGGCTCTGGACAGGACCTTCAGCGTGATCACCGGCCGGATCCTGCTGGACGAAGCCGACATGACGCGGTTGGAGTCCCAGGGCACGCTTGCCGGGACCGTGGTCCACGAGATCGGCCATGTGCTCGGCTTCGGCACGATTTGGGACGACCACGGCCTGATCGTGAATCCGTCGGTTCCCAGCAACCCGACTGCCGACACGCACTTCACCGGCCCGGTGTCGATCGCGGCCTTCGACGCCGCCGGGGGGGACGGATACACTGGCGGAGCCAAGGTGCCGGTACACAGCGGCGCCGAACGGGGCATCTCCGATGGACACTGGAGACAGTCCGTGTTCGGGGACGAGCTCATGACCCCGTACATCTCTGCGGACGGTTCCGTGTTCAGTGCGATCACCATCGATTCCTTCGCCGACCTCGGCCATTCCGTGAATCTCGACGAAGCTGAGGACTATCGGCTTCCCGGTTCGTCAGCGGCTGCGATGGCCCGGATGAAGGGTCCGGTCGTGGACCTCAGCGGTGATATCCTGTACACACCCATCATGCTGGTGGATATGAAAGGTGGGCCGAAGCGTGTGATCTACCGGCGTTGAATCTACTTCACCACCAGGATCCGCCGCGTCACCGGGTAGAGCCACTCGACCCCGCGCTCGGTGACCACCGCGTCGTCCTCCAGCGGGATCCGCACCTTGGCGCCGCCCCACTCCGGGTTGGCGGTGTAGGCGAAGAGTTCGACCGAGATGAGAGTGCCCGGCCGGAGCTCGTAGGTGAGGCGCGTCGGGTTGAAGAACGCGAGCGACGGGCCGAAGCCGTGGCCCCAGTTGCCGACCGAGTGCGGACCGATCACCACGTCGGTCACGTCGGGGTCGTCGGTGGGCTGGTTGAACTCGATGCGGTTGAAGCCCGCCGCCTCGATCGCGGCCCAGGTGGCGTCGACGGCCTGCTGGGCGGTGGGCGCGGGCTTGATCGACGCCTTCATGATGTCGCGCACCTGCATGGCGCGCTCGAATGCATGGCGGATCCCCGGCGGCGGCTCGGTCTCGCCTTCGCGCAGCACGTACGCGACCCGCTTCATGTCGGTGTAGAAGTCGAGGAAGCCGACCCCCCAGTCGATCATGAGGAGGTCGCCGCGCTGGATGATCCGGTCCGTGGACGAGGCCTCGATGCCGGTGGGGCCGGTGAGGTAGACCGACGGCATGTCGAATGACGAGTCGAGTCCGCGCGCGAGGAGCTGGTCCAGCATCCACCAGGCCACGTCCTCCAGGGTCGTGACGCCGGGGGTGATGACCTCGTTGGAGAAGGCGCGCTCGGCGATCTCGCGGCTCATCTCGCCCGCTTCGGCGAAGGCGGCGATCTCGGTGGCGGTGCGCGTGGCGCGGAAGTCCGACACGAAGCGCTCCGCCGATACCAGGCGGTCCGCGTACGGCGCCCCGAGCACCTCGCGCAGGTGGAGGTAGGAGGTGTGTGACAGACCGTCGGCGCCGCCGATCGAGGCCGCCATGTTGACCCCGATCCGCTCCGGATCGCGCTCGGCGACGTAGTCTGGGAGCGATGCGGCGCTGCCGAAGTGGTCGTAGACGCCGCACTGCTCCAGCTTGTAGCCGCCGACTCCCAGCGCGGCCCGTTCGGTGCGCTCGCCCCGGTCGGTGAAGACGTAGTAGGCCCAGTCCCCCACGTAGCCCCGCCCCAGCGCCTCCCACATCGGGTCGAGGAGCCCCTCGCGCATCACCACGATCCACATGTCGAGATCGTTGTCGTGCATCGCCTTCGGCAGCACGAGGTCGAACTTCTCGGCGCGGATCTGGCACATGCGCTCCCAGCGGCGGCGGGCTTCCTGGGCGTCGAGCGGCTCCGTCCACGGCGCGGTGGCCAGCAGGGCCAGAGCGGCCAGCGCGGCTCCGCGTCCCACCCGGCCCCACCGGGCCCCCACCCTCGCGCGCTCGACCGCCACCCCCCTCACCTCACCACCACCCACCCCGACTGCACGGTGCCGCCCTTGTCCGACTCGGCCACGACCCGCACGGCCTGCTCGCCGCCCACCGCGCGCACCACCCACGTCACCGTGTGCGACGCGGCCGGCGCCGCCTCCAGGAACGGGTTCGACCCGGCAAGGTGCGGGATCACGGTGCGCGCCCTCCCCTCCACGATCTCGAGCCCGGGGTGCGTCAGCGTCACGGCGGGCGCCCGCACCACCTGCCGGTCGATGCTCCCATCCGGACGCTCACGCCCCACCGCGCCCCGGTCGGTGATGCTCGTCGGCAGGAACCCCGTGTTGGTCACCGTCACCTCGACGCGGAAGGTCCCGTCGCCCACCGCCGTCACCATCGGGTCGCCCACCTCGATCAGCGGGCCCTGCTCGGCCAGGTAGAGGATCCAGTGGAGCTGCTGCTCCGTCTCGGCCTCCAGAAACTCGGGCGGCGGGTTCTGCCCCCAGAACTTCGAGTGCCAGCCGCCGATCTCGACCGTGCCATACTCGGGGTGCTCGAACGGCGTCCAGTCCGAGAAGTAGCGGCCGTCCAGCTCCTCGTCGTTGAAGCGGTGCTCCTCGGCCTCGCTGATCTCGCCGTCGCCGTCGTAGTCGGTCACCCACTCCTCGGGCCCGGGCGAGAACTCCGGCACCCATCCGATCACGCCGTGGTCCCAGTATCCCCACGAGATCAGGGTGCCGTAGCGGTGCTCGGTGGGGTGCGTGGCGCTGGGCCGCACCGGCCGGCCCGTCGAGCGCGTGTACTCCTCGCCGAGGTGGATGATCAGCGAAAGGTCGATCTGCGGGAACAGCGACGGCGCGGACGCGGACGGCAGCCGGTACACGAAGCCGCCCGAGGTGTGCCCGTGCACGATCCCGGTGATGTTGCGGTGCGCGTTGATGAACTCGGCCGCGGCGCGGGTCTCGGGCTCCGAGAGCGGGTAGTCCCCGGCGCCCGGCTGCTGGTGCACGCGCTCCCAGTTGCGCGGGAAGTTGCGGTTCATGTCGAGGCCGCCCAGCCCGTCCTCGTTGAGCTGGCCGTCGCCGTCGTTGTCGATGCCCTCGCGCATGGTCGAGAAGCGCAGGCCCGCGCGCTGGAGCTCCGGGTCGCGCACCATGATGCGGTCGTCGGACGGGTCGGCCACCCATACGCCGTCCGGGTCGGGAATGCGCATCTGCGTGATCCACCCGTCGCCGTCCAGGTCCTCGGCGGGATCCTCGTCGGCGGCGCCGTCCTCGTCGTCGTCGACCGGGTGGGTGGTGCTGCGCAGCGACTGGTCGTGGATCAGCGCGAGGTCCGAGCCGTCGGGGTTGAACTTGGGCCGGACGTAGAAGGCGCGGGTGTCGAGCAGCGCGGTGACGCGCGGGTCGCTGCCGTAGCCGTTCAGGAGGTGGCCGATGACGTGCGTGGCGACCGCCGAGCCGGTGAGCTCGCCCGCGTGGATGCCGCCGTCCACGTAGAGCGCGGGCTTGTCGCTTGCCGGGCCGGTCGCCTCGTTGGTGATCGTGATCACCATGAGGGGCTGGCCGCGGTAGCTCTCGCCGACCTGGTGCAGCTCGGTCAGCCCGGGGTACAGGGCGTGGAACTCGCGCAGGATCTGGTTGGTCTCGGCCGCCGTGTAGAAGCGGTTCCAGTCGACCGCGCCGTCCGGGGCGACGAGGCTCGAGGCCTGGGCGGAGGCGGAGGCCGGCAGGAGCGCGGCGAGGAGGAGTTGCACCACTTTGTTGCGCATGCGCATGGTTATTGCACCTTCCAGATGATCCAGTAGTCGTCGAGGACATCGTCGTCGCTCGCGAGTTCGGTCTCGCCGGACGGCAGACCGTTCAGCTGCAGGATGTAGGTCAGGGCGTCGGTGACCTGCTGGCGGGAGAGGGTCCCGGGCTGGCCGTGGGGCATCCGCTCGTAGATCCAGTACCAGAGGCGGTAGACCGAAGCCTCCTCCCACCGGTCGAGGAATGCAGGAGCGGTCCAGTCGTTGACGACATGGCACTCGGAGCAGATCGCTCCGTAGACCGCGTGTCCGCGATCGGCCTGCTCCTCCGTGTAGATCCCGTGGGTGGTGTTCGGTTCGTCGCGCTTCGCGGGGCGCTCGGGTGCGGATGCGAGCGCCTGGTCCCCGGCTTCGGGCCCCGGCGCGGAGGCACGGCACGCCGAACCCGCCCAGAGCAGGGGCGCCAGCACCGCCAGGACGCCCAGCTGTGCCCCTGCCGGCCGGCCCGCTCTGCGCCCCGGCCCGCAAGCCGCTCCGTTTGCTTCGCTCACATTCACTCCGTTTCGCGCCCAGTCGCCCACTCGCCCCCTGCCCGCCGAAGGTGCCCCCGCGTCCCCGCCCGCGCAACCATCCGGCCGCCGCTCCCGTAGGCCTTGGCATACCCCCTCAGCGAAAGAAAGAACGATGGACGAAATTGTCGAGCTGTTCACCGTCGATGGTCGTGCGAACCGGTCCCGCTTCTGGCTGGTGCAGGTGTTGGGCACCGTCATCTTCGCGGCACACATGCTGCTGTTCGCCGGCCTGGCCGAAGCCTTCGGCCCGATCCTCATCCTGCCTATGCTCGGCGTCCTCTGGGCCGGCGCGTGGGTCGGGCTGGCCGTCACCGTCAAGCGCTTCCACGACCTGGACCGCCCGGGCTGGCACTTCCTCCTGCTCGGGATTCCGATCTATAATTTGTACCTGTGGTTCCTCCTGCTCTGCCGCGGGGGGACCATCGGCCGGAACGTGTACGGACCGGATCCGTTCCTGCGGCGGCGCCAGTACAGGGTCGAGCCGTAGCAGGACGGGCTACGCAGTCCGGGGGCGCCTGGCGCTCGGCGACGGAGGTGTTGACCTAAAATTAGGAACGACGCTAACTTTATGTCTTCTCCTAACAACACCTAACGATCGGGTGGACCCCATTGGAAGCTGCAATTGAATTTCGGAACCCGTTCCGTCCCGGAGCTGGCCACACGCCCCCGTATCTCGCCGGAAGGAAGGAGGAGCGACGGGAGTTTCTCAAGCTCCTGAACCAGGACATCGTCCTTTCCAACCTCGTCCTCACCGGGCTCCGCGGTGTCGGCAAGACGGTCCTTCTCGACACCTTCAAGCCACTGGCGGTGCAGGAAGGCTGGCTCTGGGTGGGCGCGGACCTTTCCGAGAGCACGACCGTCGACGAGGAGCGCGTGGCCACGAGGATCCTCACTGACGTGGCCCTGGCAACGTCCAACTTCGTCTACGACAGGCAGGAGGTTCGTCGTCCCGGTTTCGGCCGCCCGGCGGAGCTATTCGACGCCACCCTCAACTATCCGACGCTTCGCGCGGTGTACGAACAGACGCGGGGCCTGGTCGCCGATCGATTGAAGGCCACGCTGACATTCGTTTGGCGGGCTCTGCGCGCATCGCCGAACGCACCCCGGGGAATGGTCTTCGCCTACGACGAAGCCCAGAACATGGCGGACCATGCCGGGAAGGACGAGTACCCGCTCTCGGTGATGCTCGACGTGTTCCAGTCCATCCAGAGACAAGGCGCTCCATTTCTCCTGGCCCTGACCGGTCTGCCCACGCTCTTTCCCAAGCTGGTCGAGGCCAGGACCTACTCGGAACGAATGTTTCGCGTGCTCTTCCTCAATCGCCTGGATCCCCCCGACCTTCGAGAGGCGATCGTGAAGCCGATCCAGGAAGATGGCTGCCCGATCAGCTTCACCGAAGAGTCCATCCGCCAGATCGAGAGGCATTCGGGCGGATACCCATACTTCATCCAGTTCATCTGCCATGAAGCCTTCGACGTTTTCGTGTCGCAGATCACCACCGGAGCAGACAACCCAAGCGTCCCGATCGAGGAGATCACGGCAAAGCTGGACAGCGATTTCTTTGCGGGCCGGTGGTCGAGGGTGACCGACCGGCAGCGCGATCTCCTGTATGTCGTGTCGAGGCTGGACCACCCTGAATCCGAGTTCAGCGTTCAGGAGATTGTGGAGCTTTCCAGGGAAATGCCGGTGAAAGGGTTCAGCCCCAGTCACGCGAGCCAGATCCTTGCGGCGCTCATCAACTCGGGGATCGTCTTCAGGAACCGGCACGGCAAGTACTCCTTCGCAGTTCCTCTTCTTGGGGACTTCATCCGGCGGCAGTACCCGGCCGAAGAGCTCACACTCGGCGATGAGGTAAGTCGGTGAGGGAGCCTCCCAGCGGCGTGCCGTTAGGTTCAAGCGGGGCGCTTAGCTCAGTTGGTCGAGAGCGCCTGCCTTACAAGCAGGAGGTCGCTGGTTCGAATCCAGCAGCGCCCATTGGGACCTACATCAACTGGCGGTCCAGCCGCGTTGGACCGCTCCGCCAACCGGGCCGGCCCCACTGTAGCGTTTACTTTACGAAATGTCATGTTGTCTTTACTATTTACCGTCCTCGAGGCTCCGCTCTTTGTTGCTTTGAACCTCTGCCGCCCACTCAGTCGGGCAGTTGCCGGACCGGGAGAGGTGGAGGTGGTCCCAAGCCGAGACGAAAGTGCCAGTAGGCCCACGAACGAGGATCGAACAACCCCGGACTCGCTTCGGTCAACGCCAGTTTGAAATCATCTTCGGTCCGGGCGCTCCCGTCGGGAGGATGTCCGGGATCGACGGCAGCGCCTTCACCTTCGCGATATCGACCTCACCGGCCGCCCTGGTCAAGCGCTCGCGAATCTGTTGGGCCGGAGTCGCATGGAGTTCGTGCCACAGCTGTCGCTGGGGCGGCGGCAGCGTGTCCAGTGCAGGTTCCATCATTGCTCCCCTCGGTTGTCTGGACCCTGAATTTCGCACGCGCCCAGAGGTACGACAACGGCGGCTACCCCCCCGCCACCACCCCCCTGATCGCCTCCACCGTCACCCGCGTCCGAAACTCGATCAGCCGCCTCCCGTGCTCGATCGCGTCTTCCGCGGGCAGGATGCTGATCCCGTTGATCGAGGCCTTGCCCGCGTCGATCCGTTCCTGGAGCCGCACATGCCGCGGGTCGTCGTTCATGATGATCGACGTGATGTAGTAGTCGTCGTGGAGCCCCTCCAGGCGCGGGTCCTCGTCGATCCCGAGTACGTCGCGCTGGTAGGTGAGGACATCGCCGTAGTTGTAGTACTCGGGGATGTGCGCGATGCCCACGCCCTCTCCCGCCCACGCGGTCGTGAGCTCCTCCGCGACGGCCGCCATCCCGCGCTGGTTGCCGCCCGAGTCGCCGAGCAGGAAGATCCAGGTGAATCCCTGCGCCTTCAGGCTGGTGGCCATGTCGCGCAGCACCGCCATGAAGGTCTCCTGCGAGAAGCGGATGCCGCCGGGTGTGTTCGCCCGCTCCGGGTTGCCCGGCTCGATCGTGACGATCGGCGCGACGAGGGTGCCCCCGAGCTCCCGCGCGATCGATTCGCCCATGACGCGCAGGACGTGGTTGTGCTTGCCGGTCGTGAGGTAGGGGCCGTTCTCCTCGATCCCGCCCGTGAGGATGAGCGCGGTGTTCGTGCCGGACGCGAGGAGGTCGCGCACCTCCAGCATGGTGAGCTCCTCGATCCAGACGTTGTCCGCCGCCGCGATGGGGCGGGGGAAGGTGGCCATGTCCTTCATCTCGCCGTCCTGCGCGAGGAGGGGGGTGGGGAGGAGGGCGAGGGCGAGGGTGGCCGCGAGGGCGGCTGGTAAGCCATGTCTCATCATCATTGGATCAGCGTCCTGTCAACAGTGTGCGGGTGCGATCATCGTTTCATCATCTGTTCATCATTGTCTCATCATCATCCCACGTACTTCCGCAGCCTCTCGACCTGCTCCACGTCGCCGAGCACGATCACGTCGTCACTTGCTTCGAGGCGCGTGTCCGCAGTGGGGTTGAGGAGCACGTCGTCGTGGGCCCGGCCCTCCTTGCGGATGGCGAGCACGACCAGGCCGGTCTCGGCCGGAATGCGCGCCTCGGCGAGCGTCTTCCCCGCAACCGCCGAACCGCTCCCCACCGTGGCGTGGTCGATGTGCCGGGAGAGGTGGCTGCCCGGCGCGGTGATGTCCAGAAACGACGCCACCGAGGGCCGCACCAGCAGCGACGCCACCCATACCGCGCCGCTCACGTTGGGGCTGACCACATGGGTCGCGCCGGCCTGGTACATCTTCTTGATCGCGGGCTTGCCTTCCGCCCTTGCGATCACGACCAGATCCGGGTTCAGGTGCCGCGCCGACAGGCACACGTACAGGTTGTCCGCGTCCGCCGAGAGGCACGAAACCAGCCCCTTCGCCCGGTCGATGCCCGCTTCCCGGAGCACACGGTCCTTCGTTGCATCGTCCTCGACGACGAGCGCGTCGGCAGAAAGCCCGCGCAGCGACCGGATCGCGTCTGCGTCTCGCTCGATCAGTACGAAGTCCTGACGGGCGTCCCGGAGTTCGTGTATGACCTGAAGCCCCATCCTGCCGCCCCCGCACACGATCACGTGGTTCTTCATGCGTGCAAGTCCCTTCATGGTTTTGCGTTTCTTGTACTGGTTGCGGAGGTCCATCCGCACCAGCGAGGCGGTCACCAGTGCGAACCACATGCCCAGCCCGGTCAGCCCTCCGGCCAGCATGAACGTCGTCCAGTAGCGGCCGGCCTGGCTCAGCGGGTAGACCTCGTGGTATCCGACGGCCGTGATCGTAATCACGGTCATGTAGAAGGAATCGGCCCAGTTCCACCCCTCGATCCAGTGGTAGCCGATGGTGCCGACCATCGTGAGGACGAGCAGGTAGGCGCCGACCATCAGGACCTGCGAGCCGCGGAAAGTCATGGGTGGATCACCGGAAAGGCTCGACCGGTTCCGGGTGCCGCGAGGGTGGCCAGCGTAGCGGTGGCGTGTCTGCTCATGGCTTCGAGGGTGGCGAGGGTGCGGATACAGCCGTTCAGGATGACGACCCGCAACGGCGATGGCAAGCCGCGCACGCGCACCCTTCCGTCCGACCCGAGTGTGCGCGCCGGAGCGGCATCGGACATCCGCCGAATCGCTCGCTGCGTACGCCATCGCGTTGCCCCCCATTCGGCTCGCGGACTATATTCCGGCCCGTCGGACTTTGGCGCTCGACCCTTTGGATCTGAAATGCCCAAACTGGCCCGCACCCTTCTGGAACGCCGCGTTCCCCACATCCTGGCGCTCTACGCTGGCGCATCCTGGGGGCTGGTCGAGTTCGTCAACTTCGCGGTGGACGAATTCCTGCTCTCGCCGCACTGGATCAGGGTGGCGCTGGTGGCGCTCCTGCTGCTCTTTCCCTCGGTCTTCATGCTCGCCTGGTTCCACGGCAAGCCGGGAAAGGATGTGGACGAGATGCCGCGCACGGAGAAGATCGGGATCCCGGTCAACATTGCGCTCTGCGCAGGCGTGTTGTGGATGCTTTTCGGCGGCGAGGATCTGGGGGCGGCGACCACCTCCATCACGGTCGAAAACGAAGACGGTGAGGTTGTCGAGCGCGATGTCGCCAAGCCCGAATTCCGCAAACGCACCATCCTCTTCCCCCTCGACCCTGGCGACGGCCTCGGCGAGGAGGAGTCCTGGCTCGCATACGCGGTTCCGGGGGCGCTCGTATACGACCTGAGCCCGGACGAATTCTTCGAACCGATTCTGGTCTACGCCCTGCGCGACCGCCTGGAGGGTCTGGGATTCCCCGATCTGCTCGGCATCCCCACGGCGCTGAAACGCGAGCTTTCCGAAGAGGTGTTCTGGCGCTTGTCGACGAGATGTCCGTGCGGCTCAAGGACGCCCTGGGGATCCCCGATCGCGAGGGGATCGAGGACCTGCCGGTTCGCGATTGGCTTTCCGAGGATTCCGAGGCCGTGGCCGAGTACTTCAGGGGCAATGCAGCGATGTTCGTCGACCAGGATCTGGACGCCGGGATCGAACTGCTGACCGCCGCGACGACACGGGATCCCACCTTCACGGCCGCGCAGTTCACGCTGTACCTGCTGTTGTTGAATGCCGGCCAACTCGAGGACGCCATGGTCCCGCTCCAGGCGTCCATGGCGAACCTCTACCGGCTTCCGGAACGGCACCGCTTCGTGGTCAAGGCCGAGTACTACTTCCTCACGCGGGATGTCGCCAAGGGGGCCGCGGTCGTGGACATGTGGGTGGAACTCCATCCGTACGACACGCAGGCGCTCAGGTACCAACTGCTGGTACGGCAGGGCAGGGGTGATTCGGAGGGAATGTTGGAGACCCTGACCGCGCTCCACCGGCTGGACCCCCGGGATGGCGGCGTTCTCCTCCAGATCGCCGCTGTGCGGGAAGACCTGGGGAACGATGACGGGGCGCTCGAGGCGCTCAATGATTACGTCGACAGGTTCCCGGACGACGAGACCGGATACATGCGCCTCGCCCGGTTGCAACGGCGGCTGGGGCGCCACGACGATGCCCGCGCAAGCCTGGAGCGGGCCCTCCTCATGGACCCCCTGTCGTCGCAGGTCACGGCTGCGCTCGCGACGCTCGACCTGCATGTGGGCAACTTCGCGGAAGCCCGCGCCGGGTACGACCGTGCGCTCGACCTGCCGCGCACATCGGCCGAACGGGCCGCCGTGCTGGATGGCCTCAAGGGCTACCACCTGTTCCGCGGAGAAGTCGACGACGCGATCCGTGCCGCGGAGGCGTGGGTCGAAGAGGCGTCCAGCTACATGAGCCCACTCGTGCTCGCGCAGGAGCGAATCGGCGACCTGTACATCTACAATGCCGCGGGCAGGGAGGCCGCCGCCGGATTCCTGGAGGAAATGAAGTCACAGATTCCGGCGCCACTCGACGACTACCTCCTTCCGTACCTGGAGAGTTCGGCGTTCGCCGAGTGGGGAGACCTCGAAGCCGCGCGGGAGGCCCACGGTCGAGCGGTCCAAATTGCGGTAGCGATGCAGTTCGGCCAGATCCTCGAGGATCTCGGGCGCATCGGCGGGAGGATCGACGAACTTGCCGGTGACTACGAGTCGGGCATCGAAATCTACCGGGCGGCCATGGCGGTTGATCCCGGCGTCAGTCTGCAGCGGGCCCTCGGGCGCACCCTGCGCAAGGCGGGCCGGCTGGAAGAGGCCGAAGCCGAGCTGCGGGAGGCGCTGGTTCCCGTCCCGGCACAACCGAACACGCACTTCGAACGCGGTTGCGGCCCGAATGCGCAATGGTGAGTATAAACAACGTTCCCCCTCGTGACTTCGTTCCTCCCACGACCTGGGGGGCAGGTACAATGCCCAATTCTTTCCAACGTCGGCGGAGTGTAAACCACACATGACATTTCGTAAAGTAGTCTTTACAGTATGTGTTGCCGTCGGCGTATCTCTCGCCAGCCTCCCGCTCCCCGAGTCGGTCTCGGCCCAGAGCCAGATCGAGGGCACCATCCGGGCCGCGGCCACCGGGCAGCCGCTGCCGGGCGCCCAGGTCGACATCCCCGAACTCTCGCTGGGCGGGATCACCGGGCCGGCCGGCCACTACGAGGTGAGCGGAATTCCCGCCGGCTCGCACACGGTGAGGATCACGCTGATCGGCTATGCGACCGAGACCCGCGAGATCACGATCGCCGATGGCGCAACCGTGCACCTCGATGTCGAACTCAACCAGACCGCCGTGGCGCTGGAAGGCCTCGTGACGGTGGGCAGCAGGGCCCGCCCCCGCACCGCCACCCAGTCGGCGGTGCCGATCGACGCCATCACGGGGCTGGACTTCATCCAGCAGGGCGACACCGACGTGAGCGACCTTCTGCGCACCGTGGTGCCCTCCTTCAACGTGAACCCCCAGGCCGTGGGCGACGCGGCCCGGATCGTGCGGCCCGCGAGCCTGCGCGGCCTCGCTCCCGACCACACGCTCGTGCTCGTCAACGGGAAGCGGCGTCACCGGGCGTCGATCATCATGTGGATCGGCGGCGGGTTCGCCGACGGCGCCCAGGGGCCCGACCTCTCCACGATACCCGCGATCGCGCTCCGCCAGGTGGAGATCCTGCGCGACGGCGCTTCCGCCCAGTACGGCTCCGATGCCATCGCGGGCGTCATGAACCTCACCCTCAGGGACGCGCGCTCGGGCGGCAGCATCGAGGTCCGCACCGGCAGCTTCTACGAGGGCGACGGCGAGTCGTACACCGTGTCGGGCAACATCGGCCTGCCGCTGGGGCGAGACGGCTTCGCGAATCTCAGCGCCGAGTACGGCGCGTCGAACCCGACCAGCCGGAGCGTGCAGCGCGACGACGCGGCCGCGCTGATCGCGGCGGGCAACACGCACGTGCGCGACCCGGCGCAGATCTGGGGCGCGCACGATGTCGACAACGACCTGAAGCTGTGGGGCAACTTCGGCCAGTTCTTCGGCGACGGGCTCAGGCTCTACGGGCACGCCAACTACGCGAGCGAGACGGTCGCGGGCGGCTTCTTCTACCGCAACCCCAACACGCGCGCGGGTGTTTTCAGCATTGACGGCGGCCAGACGCTGCTCGTCGGCGACGTGCTGGACGCACAGGACGGCGAGCTCGACGGCTCCGCGGACTGCCCGGTCGTGACGATCACCAACCACATCCCCGACCCGGTCGAGCTCCAGCGCGTTTTCGACGACCCCAACTGCTTCACCTTCCAGGAGATGTTCCCGGGGGGATTCACGCCCCAGTTCGGCGGGGACGCCACCGACATGTCGGTCGTTGCGGGGCTCAAGGGGCATACGCACGGCGGGCTGCTCTGGGACGTGAGCGCCGTCTTCGGCCAGAACGCCGTCGACTTCTTCATCGACAGGACGGTCAATGCGTCGCTGGGCCCGGAGTCACCCAGCTCCTTCGACCCCGGCGTGTACCAGCAGCGGGAGCTCGGCGCCAACGTCGACCTGAACTACACCGCGAACGACATGGTGACCCTGGCCGGAGGGGCAGAGTTCCGCGACGAGTACTTCGAGATCGGGTTGGGGGAGACCGCCGCATGGGTGATCGGCCCGTTCGCCCCGCAAGGCTTCAGCGCCGGCTCCAACGGCTTTCCGGGCTTCAGCGATATCGCCGCCGGCGGCTGGCACCGGGCCAACTACGCGGCCTATGGCGACCTGGAGGTGCGCGCCCGCGACGACCGCTGGACGCTGGGCACGGCGTTCCGCGACGAGTACTTCGAGGACTTCGGAACGACCGTGAACGGGAAGGTGGCCGCCCGCTACGGGCTCACCGGCGCGCTGGCGGTGCGGGGAAGCGTCAGCACCGGCTTCCGGGCCCCCACCCCCGGCCAACAGAACGCCTTCAACGTGTCCACCCAGTTCGCTCCGGACCGCCGCGAGCTCGTCAACAACGGGACGATCCCGTCGACCTCGGAGGTGGCCGCGATCAAGGGCGGCAAGGCGCTCGATGCAGAGACTTCCGTGAACGTCAGCTTCGGCCTGGTCGTCGACGCAAGCCCTTTTACCCTCTCCGCCGACTACTTCCGCATCGACCTGTCGGACCGACTGGCGCTGAGCCGGACCTTCGCACTGGACCCCGACGAAGCGGCGCGGCTCGTCGCCGAGGGAATCACCAGCGCCGGCAACCTCGCCAACTTCAGATTCTTCACGAACGACTTCGACACGCGTACCCAGGGCGTGGACGTGGTGGCGGCCTTCGTTCCGGCGGGCAGCGGGGGCAGCACGGAACTGAATCTTGCGTTCAACTACACACACACACGGCGGTCACCCGCCACAACCCGGACGTGCTGAGCGAGGTGCGCATCCGCCAACTGCGCGACGCGCTGCCGGGGATCCGGTGGGTGGGGTCGGCCAGGCGCACATGGGGCGGCGGGCTGTCGACGCTTGGGCGGGTCAGCTACTTCGCCGGCTGGTTCGACTCCCGCGACGACCGCGACTACCCCGGAGAGTACGTGGTCGACCTGGAGGCGTCCTATTCGGTGAGCGCATCGACGACGCTTACCCTTGGCGCCCAGAACGCGCTCAACCAGTACCCGGAGGAGAATCCCAGAGCGGCGGCGTTGGCGGGGAACCGGTACAGCCCGAACACGCCCTTCGGGTCGAGCGGCGGGTTCTACTACGTGAAGATGGGGTTCAGCTGGTAGGGGGCCGGGCGGGGTCGCGCTCCACCGGTCCGGCGGTCCCCTCCCTGGGCGTCCCGTCCCGATGCTCCTGAATGAACTCCTCCGCCCCCTCCGGCAGGAACAGGTTGTCCGAGATCTCCGCGATCTCCTCCGCCTCCTCCCACGCGCGCTCCAGCAGCCATAGCTCACCCTCCAGCGCCCGCCGCTCCTGCTCCTCGTGGAGCGCCATTTCAAGCGCCAGCTTGATGGGTTTCGGCATCTTGTTGACGTAGCCCGGTACGCCCTTCCAGTCCTGGAAGCGATCTCCGTCCGCTATGCGGGTCAGGTACTGCTCGGGGTGCCCGGCGGTTTCGATCAGCCCCACCGCGTCCTTCACCATCACTTTGCTTCCGCCCATCGCGTTCATCTTCGGCAGGATCGCCCCGGCGAATCGGCGTGCCTCCGCTCCCTCGTACCAGACCTTCTTCTTTCTCTTGCGAACCTGAACCTTGAAGCCCTGATCGTCGTCTGTCGGGCGGATGCGGGTGCCGAGAAGGTCCTGGCGCTTGAGCTTGATGACCCCGCCGCTGTCCGGGTGCAGTCTGACCCTTGTGCGAAGGTTCATCGCCACATTCACGATGTTGCCGCTCTGACTGAGGATGGTACCGCTCAGCACGCCAGCGGCGACCCCGCCAGCCACGAGCCCTCCGATCGCGACAGTTGCGGCGGCCCCATATAGAATCGCCCGCCGCTGCCGCCGACCGAACTGGTCCCCGTAGCGCCACGCGGCGAACTCGGGACGCAGCGGGGCGCCGACACGCACCAGGGTCAGCCCTTCCCGGTGCCGCGCCAATCCAATGTTCTCCGTGGTGACCCGAATGCGCGTATCCCGGAAGATTCGCTCGCAGTCCTCCACCGCTTCCCAGCGCTCCTCCAGCGGCGTCAGGTTCCAGCGCTCGCACCTGCGGCAGACGACCCAGAGGCGTCCGCGCGCGCTGTCGAAGGCGAGGCGGCGCCCGACCGGGAAGGTCTCGATGACCTCGTTGGCGCCGAGGGGCTTCCGGCAATACATACACGACTTGTACACGCTGGTCTCTTCTGGCTCGTTTCTTGTCCGTCGATGGGTGCAACCGCACTATTGAGCGCAGCCGCGCAACCCATCGTGCACCCAGGGGCCGACCGTTCGGCCCGTCTCACAACCGTCTCCAAAGCTGGAGGAATCCCATGGAAACCGCGAACACCGCGCTCATCAACGACCCGATGGCGGTCTTCGGGTTCCTGGCCGCGATCGTGGCCCTCATCTTCTGGGTCTCCGAGCTGCCGCGGTTCCGCAAGGTCTTCGAGGTGATCCCCCCGGTCATCTACTGCTACTTCCTCCCGATGCTGACCACGACCGTCGGGATTACTCCGTCCGCCTCCCCTCTCTACGGACTGGATGTCGAGCTATCTTCTCCTCTTCGCGCTGCTGATGCTCATGGTGTCGGTGGACCTGAGGAGCGTCGCCCGGCTCGGGGGGATCGCGCTTTTCATGGTCGCTGCCGGGACGTTCGGGATCGTCATCGGCGGGCCGATTTCGCTGCTGATCTTCCGGGACATGCTGCCGGCGGACGCGTGGACGGGCTTCGCGGCGCTCTCGGGGAGCTGGATCGGGGGCACGGCCAACATGGTGGCCATCGCCGAGATGGCGTGGGGACGACGCCGGACGCGATGGGGCCCGTGATCGTGGTCGACACCGTGGTCGGGTACGGGTGGATGGGGGTGCTGATCGCGATGGTCGGGCTGCAGGGACGCTTCGACCGCCGCATCAGGGCCCGGACGGACTCGATCGGGAAACCAACGCCCGCCTGGCGGCGATGAGCCTCGAGCGACAGCCGATCGGCCTGCGAGACGCCGTCATCATGATCGGGCTGGGAATGGCGTGCGCGGTGGCCGCCAGGGTCGCGGGAGGCCGGATCCCGCCGCTCGGCGACCCGACGATCATCAGCGGCACGACCTGGGCGGTCCTCATCGTGGTCACGGGCGGCCTCATCCTTTCGTTCACGCCGCTGCGAAAACTGGAGACGAAGGGCGCCTCGGACCTCGGCTACACGGCGCTGTACCTGCTTCTGGCCGGGATCGGGGCGAGGGCCGATCTGCGGGCGGTGCTCGACGCGCCGGTTTACCTGCTGGCGGGGGCCGTGTGGATCGCGATCCATGTGGCGGTGCTTCTGATCGCGGCCCGGCTCGTGCGCGCCCCGCTCTTCTTCGTGGCCACCGGGAGCATGGCCAACGTCGGGGGGGCGGCGTCGGCGCCGGTCGTGGCCGGGGTGTACCACCGCTCGATGGCGCCGATCGGGCTGCTGATGGCGGTGGTGGGGTACATCCTGGGCATCTACGGCCATGGTGTGCGCGTGGCTGTTGGGGATGGTGGGGGGGTGACAGTGCTGGCTCCAGAAGCTCCGTTCCCGTCTCGCATTCGACGGGTCGCGAGCACCTCCGCCCGCGCCCTGTCCAGCCCTCGGCCTCTCTGACCCGCCGAAGAAACTCCTCGGCGGCGGCATTCGATCACTGCGTCGGCCACGGCCGCTCCCTCATTGAGCCGGGTAGAAACTGAGCGGTACCGGGACCGCTCCGGGTGGCTCCCGTTCCCCTTCAACTCGGCCCCTCTCGATGCGCCACAGCACGTCGGGTAGCGCTGGCCGCGAGCCCGGGCGGGGCGGCCTGCGGGTCCTTCGGTGGTAGCGGAATGATCACCGAGGGGCGGGGGCCGAATGGCGCCATGGGACTGATTCCAATGGCCGTCGAAACCTGACCCTTTCGGGGTTCCCTTGGGGAGGGAGCGAAACAACCGGCGGTGGGGCACGCGCCGGCGATCGCCAGTTTACATTCTGTAAGGTGTGCATTACAAGTGCTGCGTAGCGGTCCAGACCCCCAGGTCGCCCCTCAGGCGGCGAACATGCGTCGCAGCACGCCGAGACCTCGGCCATGGTGCCCGTTGGCAGCTGTCGTGCGCGACCATCCGCACCTGGTCGACGGTGCGCAGCTGGTCCGCGACCACATAGCCAGTGCCGCCAAACCGGCACGCGATCCGGAAGGGGTAGGGGTGACCCCCCGTGGTCATCGGAGCCAAGGTTCCCATCGTTGAGCTCGTCAGGCGACACGACGACACATGGCCGCGTCTTCCTGATCTCGGAGCCGCGAGTGGGGTCCAGGACATCCCCCCGCCGGGGTGGGCTACTTCCATCATTCCGACTCGTCAAAGACGGCGGGCCGGGATCGTCCAGCAGGCCGCCCTCACCCCGATCCTCCGCTTCCGGGCGCCTCTGCCCATCCGGCCCTGGGATCCTCAACGCGTTCCAGCAGAAGACCCTCATCCACGACCCGCATACGTAGCGAAACGTCGAGCCCGGCAGCCTCGACCAGCGCCTTGGGCGGATACCGCGCGAGTTGCCATGAGTCGAGTTCGCATCGTCGGGGCATTCAAAGTAGCTCCGACAAGGCGCGGCGTGGTCCCAATGGCCCGGGAGGATGCGTTCAAGGCACCGACGATGAGGCGGGGTCGCGGGTCCAGTTCCAAGCATGGACTTGTTGGGGATGGGGGGGGTGAGGGGAAATCAACCATGTACACCACCTGTATCTTCTGCCGCAAGCCCCTCGGCACCAACGGTGTCATCGAGACCTTCCCCGTCGGCAGGCGCCTCGCCTTCGACGCCCACCGCGGGCGCCTCTGGGTCGTCTGCCGCAAGTGCGAGCGCTGGAACCTGACGCCGCTGGAGGAACGCTGGGAGGCGGTAGAGGACTGCGAGCGGATCTTCCGGGATACGCGATTGCGGGTCTCCACCGAAAACATCGGCTTGGCCCGGCACCGGGAGGGGCTGACGCTGGTCCGGATCGGCGAGCCGCTGCGCCCCGAGTTTGCCGCGTGGCGGTATGGGGACCAGTTCGGGAAGCGGCGGCGCAGGACAGCCCTGTACACTGCGGGCGTGTTGGGTGTCGCCGCGGCCGGAGGCGTGGTGGTCGGCCTTACGGTCTCCGCCAGCGTACTGTTCATGCTTCTCGTCGGGACTCCCTGGCAGCAGAGGCGCAAGGTGGTCGAGATTCCGCGCGACGGTCGCCGCACCATGGTTCTGAGGAGCCTGGACGTCAGCACGACTCGCCTTTGCCTCTCGGAGGACGGCGCGGACTTGCGGCTTCACGTCGCGAACTACTCCTCGCTACTGGGGGAGCAAATCTGGCTCGATGGTGAAGAAGCACGTCGCGTTGCCGCGGTCATCCTTCCCGCCATCAACAAAGCCGGTGGGAAGAAGCGGACCGTAGCGGACGCGGTGGACCTGATCGAGGCCGCGGGCACTCCCGAGCGACTGGTGACCGATCTTGCGTCAGCGGACGACTTCAATATGAATGACGGGTCGCCAGGCTTCGTCTGGAAGATGCCCGAACCGACTCGGCTGGCCCTCGAGATGGCGCTCCACGAGGAGCAGGAGAGACGCGCCCTCGAAGGCGAACTGTGGGTGTTGGAGCAAGCCTGGAAAGAAGCCGAGGAGATTGCCGGCATCGCCGACAACCTTTTCCTGCCGGAGGGCGCGGAGGATTTCGTCCGGGAACATGGGCGAACACGGAAGCGTAGGGGAGGACGCGGCTGAGTTGGGGGTCGAGCACGATTGAGCGGGGGCAGCGAGTGAGCAATTTGAAGGTCGACTATCCCGGAGTCCCTGAATCAGGTGGGGCCAAGTCAGCGAAGGCATCGACCCGCCGTTCCGGCATTGACCGTAAGCGCCGCGAAAAGCCGATTCGCTTGCGGCGCATCCCCCTCCGTCTCCTGCGCTGGGGCGTGCTCGCGGCCGTGCTCGCCGTCATCCCCTTCTTCCTCCTCATCCGGGGCGGCGTCTTCGCGTACCACCAATGGGGACTCGGCGCGTGGCCATCGCTGGCCGTCTCGGCTGCGGCCACCCTTCTTCTTCTCGCGCTCTACGCGTGGGCCGTGGGCCGGCGCCTCCGTGCAGGGAAGGGGCTCAAGTGGCTGATGACCCGCGGCGCGGCTGCCATCGGCATCGCCTACGTCGCCTACTCGCTGGTCTACGTGGGCGGCGCGAACGTCAAGTCGGAGGAGGTGCGGGCCGAGTATTCGGCGCTGCACCCGCTGGTGCGCGTTGCTGCCAGCACATTGATCCTGGCGGATCAGGAGGCCGTGATCACCGACGCGGGCCGCACTCCCGACTTCTACCGCCGGATGGGGCTCTCGCCGAACGAGACGTCACTGCACTTCGAGCAGGACGACGGCTTCGTGCACGCCCTGGACCTGCGCACCATCGACCGCCCCGAGTGGCGGAACCGCGCCGTCGAGCTGGCGTTCTGGGCGATGGGGTTCCACTCGCTGCGGCACAAGGGGACCGCGGATCATCTGCATGTGTCGCTGAGGTTGCCGGGGTAGGATACGCTCCGATCCAAACCGCGTGCCGCGCTTCAAGGCCGACGGCGAGCGAGCGCGTCCACGCGAGGCATGGATCTCGGGACCGGCGGTCCGGTATGCGGCCCTATCTCATTTCGAGCGGGTGTACATGGAACCCCACCGGAAGGATCAGCTCCTCTCCATGTCGGGGGACTACGACGATCACCAGGAGCTCAAGCCAAGCCGCATCGGCAACCTCACGGTAGCACCGCCAGAACTCGCCCCACCGCTCGGGCGGGTACATCGTATGCCACTCGCACAGGCGAGCCCCGGTGTGATGTTCCGTTATGATCGTGTAGCCCCTCGGATCATCGTCCGTCTCCACATGACGTTCGCTAACATCCACCGGCATCCGAGCATCGGCTGGCCGATCAAACAACTCGTTGAAGAGCGAGATCGGTGGCTCAGCGTAGAACCCCGACACCTCCAGGACCGCGCTGTGGCGGTAGGTCGCAGGCTGTGGACGGCGGAGCCCCGCAACCCGGCGGTCTCCCTTGTGCACGTGAAGACTTTGCAACCTCCCGAAATCGGCACTGTCAAACCGATAACCGCTCACCACGGCCTCGAGCAGGTATTCATCCCCCGTGTCTTCGGCACACTGCCGGAAGGAGTCCAGGTCCTCAGGCGCGTCCGTGACATCCCACTCGCAGAGACTTTCGGGACGGAAGCCACGCGACATTTGGCGGCGACCCGTCGCGCTAGTCATGTCCGTTTCGTGTCCAACGTAGACCACCATGTCGGCGCTGTCCGGCCTGCCGAGCGCACGGTTGACCTGCGTGGCAATCGACTCGATCGGATGATGGCCGGTGACCGCCATGACCGCCGTGTAGCGGTCGAACGCCAGTTGCGAGGGCGGAGGCCCTGCACGCCAGCAGGAGGCAGCGGCAGCCACAATCAGGACCGACGGAATCATTCTGTGAGACATCGTACTCAAGCCATTCGCACGGAGGGTTGGGATGTGGGGACAGACGGCGACCGTGCCAGATGGAGTATCGCCGGGGAAAACCCGCCATCAATCGAGGCCGTCGGCCACGGCGATGTCCAGATCGCACGCAATCGCATGGACCCCCCCTCAGTTGTGCTCGTGCCCGCCCTCGTAGTGACGCGCCAGTGCATCGCCCCCGAAGTCGTTCTCCAGGTCGCGCCACACGGAATGCACGTGATTCGCGTTGCCCTGGGTGTTGTCGTACTCGATCAGGAACTGTGGCGCGTGCACGCGGTAGTAGTGGCCTTCGCCGGGCTCGGGGGAACCGGCCCAGGCGAAATAGAGCTCACCCGGCGGGATCTCGTCGCGGATGCGAGCCATCCACGCCTCCGAGGCATCGGCCTCCATGTTGCCCACATACTCCCGGATCACGCCCATCAGCATCTCGCGTTGCTCCCCCGAGAGCTGCGATGCCGGGATCCCCTCGAAGGACTCCAGCTGCGCCTCGCGGTCGTTGCCCGTGATGATGTCGCGGGGCGCTTCGGCCGCAATCACCGCCATCTCGCGCTGCTCGGGCGTCAGCATGAACAGGAGCCCGCGCGCGAGGTCCTCCTCGCGGCCGAGGGGGCGCCATCCCGCCTTCTCGCCGGACGGGACGATCGCCGGGTTGGCCCCCATGAAGGCGGGCCCGGTCAGGGTCAGCTCGTTCGCCGGTGACGCGAAGTTGAGCGACAGGTGGTGGCCCTCGAAGCGCCACGCCCAGGGACCGCCCGCATCGGGAGTGCCGTAGATGGTGACGTAGTAGTCCTCCGGATCGCGGCGCTGGGGCCGGCCCTCGAGGACGCCGAGGATCCGCTCCAGCTCGATGATCGCGTTGGCCTTGTGGTATCCCTGGCTGCTCATGGTCGTCTGCAGGAGCGCGTGGGCCGCGGCGCGCTGATCCATCGTCATGTCCTTGAGGGGGAGGCCGTTGCGGGACACCGGCGTGAAGGCCCAGTTGAACTGCTCCTCGTCGCCGAGGGCATACGTGGCCTTCGCGCGGGCTTCACCGTCCAGGAGGAAGAGGAAGGTGGCCGCGCGGGCGGCGATGTCGCCGGGGCCGGTGGCCGGGTCGCCGGGGTGGGAGGACGCGACCGCGCCCGGGCCGCCCGCCGCGCCGGGCGCCGAAACCCCCGCGAGCGCCCACACCGCCACCACGACCAGCGCTCCCAGACCGAATCCCGTGACGAATCGCTTGATCTTCTTCGACCGTTCCATCGTTTTCCTACCCCTCTTCTCTCTGAATCATTGCCGCCACATCCTGCACCTCGTCCAAGACCCTGAGCAGGTTCCCGCTCCAGAGCATGCCGATCTGTTCCTCGGTGTATCCACGCCGCACAAGCTCGAGCGTCACGTTGAACGTCTCGGACGCGTCGTTCCAGCCCTCGATCCCGCCGCCCCCGTCGAAGTCGGAGCTGATTCCGACATACTCGAGGCCGATCAGGTTGACCATGTAGTCGATGTGGTCCACGAAGTCCGCGACGTCCACGGGGCCGGGGCCGGATTCCGCGAGCCGTTCGGCAGCCGCCGTGCGCACCCGGTTCATCCTGGTCTGGTAGCCGTCCCGCCTGTCTTCGGGGAGGGAGTTGATGGCGGCGCGGCCGAGCATCTCGAAACCCCTCTCGGCGGCGATCTCGGCCACTGCGGCCTGCATCGCCTCACGGCGGGCCGCGGCCTTGTCGGTGCTCACGAAGCTGCCGAGCGCCACCGTCTGCACCACGCCGCCGTTCTCGGCCACCGCGCGGAGCGACTCGTCGTCCAGGTTGCGGCTCACGTCGCTCAGCGCGCGGGCCGCGGAGTGAGACGCCACGACCGGTGCTCGCGTCATCTCGAGCGTCTGCAGGATAGACTCCTTCGACGGGTGCGAGATATCGATCATGATCCCCAGACGGTTCATCTCGGCGACGGCCTCGCGGCCCATCTCGCTGAGGCCGTTGTGCATCCAGTTGCCGTCCGCTTCACCCGAGTGGGCGTCGGAAAGCTGGCTCGGGCCGGTGTGCGCCAGCGACATGTAGCGCGCGCCGCGTTCGTGGAACTCCTCGACGCGCGAGATGTCGGTGCCGAGCGGATAGGCGTTTTCGACCCCGATCATCGCGACCAGCTTGCCCTCAGCCGCGATCCGGCGCACATCGTCGGAGGTCAGCGCCAGCTCGATCCGGTCGGGCGCGTACTCCTCGACCAGCCGGTGGATGGCGTCGAACTTGTCGATCGCGTTCTCGTAGGCGGCCGCAAAGCCCTCCTCGGTGTGCGGACCCTGGCCGGTGTAGACGACGAACCACGCGACGTCGAGCCCGCCTGCCGCCATCTTCGGCAGCGTGACCTGGTTGGGCAGGTCCATCGTGTAGTTGCGCTCGGCGGTGAAGTTGGCCGTGCCGATGTCGTCGTGCGTGTCGAGCGTGATGACGCGCTCGTGAATCGCCTGGGCGCGCGCGATCAGCTCTTCCTCGGTCTCCTCGGCCGGTGGGGCGTCGTCGCCGGGGGCGCAAGCGACGGTCGCGAAGGGGAGGGCGAGGGTGGCCAGGACGAGGGGAATGGGGCGGGCGAGGGGGATTGGGTGGCGGATGATCATGTCGGCTGCTCCGAGGCTCCGGTGTGACGGCGAGACTGGCCATGCGCTGCTCCGGGCTTGGCCACTTCGATTCAAGATAGGCGCCTGTCGGTTCCCTCGCACGGGGGATTGGTGTTATCACGTGACGCAATAGTGTTATCACCGGTCAAATCCGCCGGCCCGGGCGCCGCCGCCATTGTCGGCGCGTCCGCCGGAGGCACCACCGCTCCGTCGCCCGGCAACAGGTCGCCGATGTCGGGGGACTCGGGGACCACGGGCATCCGCAGGTCCTATGTTAGGATACTCTGCCGGAAGCTCGGCGACGACGCGGCGAACCCCACCTACATCTTCAACGAGCGCGGGGTTGGGTATCGCATGGCGAAGCCGGGGTTAGGCGTGAATCCCTCCAACCCCCACCGGACCTGACCATGGGAATCATCGACTCGACCCGCCACCGCCGCTTCTCCGCGGAGAAGATGCAGAAGCTCAGCCTTTTCGAGACCGGCCAGATGTTCTGCGACGTCTACTGTCTCCGCCCCGGACAGTCCCAGCACGTTCACACCCACACGGGCGCAACCAAGTTCTACTTCGTGATCGAGGGAGAGGGTCGCTTCACGGTGGGGGACCGGCGCGTCAGCCTGGGCCCCGGCGCGGTCGCCTGGTCAGAGCCGGATGAGCCGCATGGGGTCGCCAACGAGTCCGATGGCGACCTGGTCCTGCTGGTGGCGATGGCCCCGAACCCGAACAGGTAGTCTCGAGGAGGCCGCCGACCGAGGCAATCCCGGCCAGCGGCCCCGCTCGTCCGACGGGATCAGCCCAGCCCGAACGTGACCCCGATTCGCCAGGTGACGAAGTCGAAGTCATTCACCATGTGGGGGAAGATGATTTGTCCCCCGTGGTGGTGGTCTCCGCTGGCTTGTCCCCCGTGGTGGTGGTCGCCACCGACCTGGGTCCCGTCCCCGTTCTCCTGCTGCCGGGCCGAAAAGGGGCGGTCCAGGTGGTCGCCGATTCCGTTGTTCCGGTAGGACGCCGAGACGTCCACGGCGACCGGGCGGTTGCCCCTGCGCACCTGGACCGAAAGGCCCCCGCCGGCGCTGAGCGCCGCCCCGATGCCGTCCAGGTTGATGCTGCGGTCAAGGGCTTCCTGGTCGAGGTGGCCGCGGACGTTCATGTCACCGACGAGTCTGGCGACGCCCACGGTTCCGTACACATAGGGCCTCACCGCCCCGGTCAGGAGGTAGATCTGGGGCCCGATCCCCGCCGAGAGAATCGTGATGTCGGTCCGCACGCGCAGGTCGCTCGGCCCCATGGTGCTGTGTGGGGGGTGGTTGAACCTGCCGTCGTACGCGTTCAGGTTGCCCTCCACCCGCAGCGCCGCGTTTCGTGCCCGGTTCAGGAAGAGCGTCCCGCCCGCTCCCAGACCGCGCCCGAGGCCGGCGTAGCTGTGAAGCCCGCCCACGGAGACGGCCCCCTCACCGTACACGAAGAACTCTCCGTGCGGATCGGTCCAGAAGCCCCCCCGTTCATCAACGTTCCCCTGCGCCGTGCCAGCGGTGGGCAGCGCCAGGATCGCCGCGAGGACCAGCATCGCGAACTGCCCCCTATGGACGCGCCATCCAGCCTGTTCCTTCTTTCCGTTCGTATTCATTTCTCACACCTCTGCCCTTGGCGTCCCTGCCGTGCGGGTCGAGAGACCGCGCCCGTCAGGGCGCCTGCAAGTTGACTGTTTATCCACCCTTGAACGGACCGTGCACGATCTATGCATCCCTACCTCCGGAACGGTGATTGGTTCCAGGGTTCCCCGCGGGGTGCCTCGGGGCGGGAAGTCGGGACTGTCGCGGCACCCTCGGTCCGGCGGCGCACAACCTGATTCGGGAACACCGCAGGTGGATTCGGCGTATCTTGTTCAACACCACTCCGCTTTCTTCCAATGGAGGACGCCATGCCGGCCAGGAAGCTCTTTTGCACCATCGTTGCAGTCTTGTTGCTCACGTCCGCGTGCTCGGACGATTCGACGAGTCCCGAAGGAACGCTGACCGAGGAGGAGATTCTGCAGATCAGCCAGCGCATGAGCGAGGTGGTGCTTTCGGGACTCGCCGAGCTCGAAGACCCGGGGTCAGGGATTCTCGGGTCAGGGATCGACATTCCGTGCGCCGGCGGCACGGTGAACCTGCGATTGAGCAATCTCGAGGCCCGGGACTCGGGGCAGACTGTTTCCTTCGACTACGAGGCGAAGCCGGATGGCTGTGTGCTCTCGGGGGAGGATATCGTCATTTGGGGGGAACCGAGTATCGCCGGAGGAATCACGCTGTCGTTCCTCAACGGGACAGAGGAGATTGAGGGCGAGATTACCTTCACGGGACGCCTTCGCTATACCGCGGTGAACGATGGTCGGAACGGGACGTGCGACATCGATCTCGTCGAGAGCTCCATGAGAACAACCACGGAGGCGACATTTTCCTGGAAAGGCACCGTCTGCGGGATCGAAATCGATCACAGCGATCAGCGACCGTAGCCACATGTCCGACATCGCTTTCGTCGCCGATGTCGCGATTCTCGTCGTCATGCTGTATGGAGCAGTGTGGTCGGTGGTGTGGGCGTCATCGCGAACTCGGTCTATCTCTGGATCGCCCACCTGTTGCTGGCGCTGGTATTCGTCGTTGCGCCGCTGACGGAGGAGCCGTGGCTGGAGGAGCAGTACGGGGAGGCGTATCGGGAGTACCGGAAAAGGGTTCCGCGGTTCTTGTGAGGGCACGTTCGCGGACGCGCTCGTGCTTCCCATCACGAGGATGTACCCGGCCCCCGCGGGCAAATGCCGGGTTGGGTCCCGCCGTCAGGTCTACGCCCCGGCGGTCTTCACCGCTGGACGCCACCGCTCCGGTTGAGCCTCAAGCCGCCCCACCGCCTCCCGCAGCACCTCAAGCGCCAGGTCGATCGTGTCCAGATGCGTGCGGAACGCCAGCGCGGCCATCCGCAGCACGAACTTCCCGTCGATCGTCGTGGAGGAGAGGAAGACCCGGCCGTCCCGGTGCGTCTCCTCGATCAGCGCCTGGTTGAACGCGTTCGCGTCGCCCGACTCCGGGACCCAGCGGTAGGTCACCACGGTGAGCTGCGGCTTCGGGCCCACCTCGAAGCCGAGCGCCTGGACCTCGCGATGGAAGTACTTCGCCAGCTCCAGCTTCTCCCGCAGGCACGTCCGGAACGGCTCCTCTCCGTGCAGCAGTAGCGGCAGCCAGACGCGCAGCGCACGGAAGTGCTTGGTGAGCTCCGGCGACACGGCGGCGGGCGAACGGCCGGCACCCTCCGACTCCACGGTGTCCTGCAGGTAGCTGGCGTAGTAGGCGTGCGCGTCCTGGAGCGCGTCGCGGTTGCGGACGAGGACGGCGCCGGTCCCGTAGGGCAGGAACATGCTCTTGTGCGGGTCGAGGACCAGCGAATCGGCGCGCTCCATTCCCGCGAGCGCCGGGCGGAACTCGTCAAGCAGGGCGAAGAATCCACCGTAGGCGGCGTCGACGTGGAACCAGACGCCTTCCCGCTCGGTGATGTCCGCGACCTGTGACAGCGGATCGATGGCGCCGGTGTCGGCGGTGCCCGCCGAGGCGAGCACGAGCCAGGGTTGAAGCCCCCGCGCCCGATCCTCCGCGATGAGTTCGGCGAGCGATTCAGGGCGCAGACGCCGCCGCCTGTCCACCGGAACATCCCGGCGCACGGACTCGCCGAGGCCGGCCACGCGCAGTGCCTTGTGCAGGCATTGGTGAATGTGCGGGGAGGCGTACACGACGGCCCGGTCAAAGTCGCGGGCCCGGAGCCCGGCCGCCTCGCGCGCCGCGACGATCGCGATCAGGCTTGCGATGGATCCGCCCGAGGCGAGGTTGCCGTCGGCGGTCTCGGGAAACCCGACGAGCTCTGCCATCCAGTCGAGGATCAGGTCCTCCATCTCAACCGACCCCGGGCCTGCAAAACGCACGCCCGCGTACTCGTTCGTCACCGCGGCGAGGTAGTCGGCGAGCGAGGATGAGTAGATCCCGCCGCCGGGGATGTAGCCGAGATGCCCGGCGTGCGAGGGCAGGAGTCCGGGCTGCACGACAGACTCGTGGAAGCGGTCGATCAGGTGTTCCATTGGCCTGGACACCGGCGCGAACGGCATATCGCGGAGTTCGAGCGCGGCCGACTTGTCGTGGTTGTAGGCCGGCCGTTCCCGGATCCCGTTCAGGAGCTGCTGTGCGTATCCGTGCGCCTGCGCCAGGAGCCGGTCACGCTCGGGCGCGTCGGGCTCGAGCGGCCGCGATGCCTCTTCCAGTGCGAGGATCCGGGCGCGTTGGCGGGTTGAATTCGCGTTCATGGTGAGCGGCTGCCCACCCCCGGCACCCCCGCCGGCTCGTCGTCCCACCACCACAACGACGCGATCTCCCGGTTCCCAGGGTACTGCTCGGCGAGCGTGTCGCCGTCGTACAGCCGCCCGTTCATCATCACCATGTGGATCCGGTTCGTATTGCGGATGTCGTCCAGCGGGTTCGCGTCGAGGACGACCAGGTCGGCCAGCTTCCCGGCCTCGATCGATCCCAGATCCTCGTCCAGCCCGATCGCCTCGGCGCCCAGGATGGTGGCCACCCGCAGCGCGTCGTGTTCATCCATTCCCCCGGCCTGAATCGCCCACAGCTCCCAGTGGTATCCGAGCCCCTGCAGCTGTCCGTGGCTTCCCACCCCCGCCCGGCCGCCCGCCTCGACCAGGTCCTTCACGAAGCGGGCGTGATCGGCGAAGACGTGCTCCTCGTCGCGGAACCACTGCGCGCGGCGGAGCGTCCCCCCGTCGACCACCGAGTGGGGCACGAAGCGGCGCAGCTTGGCGTCGTCGTGCGGGTTCTCGCGGCTGTAGAAGTAGTTCTCCGCCCAGGGTCCGCCGTAGGAGACGAGCAGGGTGGGGGTGTAGGCGCGGCCGGTCGCCACGAAGAGCTGGACGTAATCGTCGTAGACCGGATAGATCGGGATGGAGTGCTCGAGCCCGGAGTACCCGTCGATCGTCTCGTTCAGGTTCTGGCGGATGTTGAGCGAGCCCTCGGTGGTCGGCATGAGCCCCAGCTCGCGGGCCGCCATGATGATCCACTGGCGCTGCTGCCGGTTCCCCGCGACGTACATCTTGATCGTCTTGGTGTCGAAGTAGCTGGAGTACTTGGACAGGATGTCCAGCGCCTCCTCCTCCGAGCCGATCATGTGCTGCCAGAAGACGCCGGGGCCGGTGGAATAGACGCGCGGGCCGACCAGCTCGCCGGTGCGGACCCGGTCGGCGTAGCTGAGCACGTCGGTGGTGCCGGTCTGGGGGTCGCGCGTGGTGGTGACGCCGTGGGCCAGGTTGGCAAGGTAGGGCCAGACGTCGGAGCGGTGCAGGCTGTTGGCCGGGCGCATGTGGGCGTGCGTGTCGACGAAGCCGGGAGCGATGGTCTTCCCCGCGACGTCGATGACGCGGGCGTCGGCGGGGACATCCAGCGAGCCCGAGGGCCCGACGGCGGCGATGCGGTTGTCGCGGATCAGGATGTCGGCCTGCTCGATCACGCCGGCGTCGGCCACGGTGATGACGCGCGCGCCGGTCAGCAGGGCAGTCCCGCGCGGGATGTCGCGCTCGGCCTCGATCTCGATCCAGACCTCGGTGGGCTGGTAGCGGTCGTCGTCTTCCTCGTCGTCCTCTTCCTCTTCGGCCTCCTCCTCGTCACGCTCCGCCTCTTCCGCCTCCCGCGCCTCCTCGAAGGCCTCGGCCGCGTCCAGGTCGTAGGTGAAGAAGGCGCGGCCGAGCGACCAGTGCACGGCACGCCCGCTCGCCGCCCACGCGGGGAACTCGCCGCCCATGTCGGTGAGGCGCCGGGCCGGCATCTGGGCGCTGCCGGGATTGCCGACGCTGATGAGCGGAGCGGTTCCCCCGATCAGCGGCACGGTCGCGGTGTAGATCTGCCCCTGGATCAGCGCCATGATCTGGTCGCCCCGCGGCGCCATGCGCAGCACGGACGGGGTGAGCCCGGCCTGGCTCCCGGGGGGCGTGCTGCCGCGGATGCGCACGTGTTCCCGCTCGTCGGTGCCGTCCCAGCGGATCGAGACCAGCATGTCGGCGCCGCGCTGGAGGTAGATCCGGCCGGCGTCGGGCGCGCCGGAACCGTCCGCGCCGCCGCCCCCTCGGCCGCCCCGGACACCCGCCGCGAAGTGCGGCCCGCGGCGTCCGTCCACCGGCGCGATCAGGGTAGCCGCACCGGGTCCGTCTCCGTCCGCGACCCACACGATCTCCCCAGGCGAAGGCGAGCCCGATCCGAACCCGCCCGCCGACTCCTGGAAGTCGCGCGCATAGCTCCGCAGCGCCACGATCCGGTCGCCCGCGGGGGACCAGGCCGGGGTGACGTATACCGCGCCGCGCCCCGTCAGCCGTACCGGCGATCCTCCCTGGCCGTCCGCGCGGACCTTGTGGAGGTGTCCCGCTTCTCCGTCCCAGGTGGCGTACACGACCCAGGCGCCGCCGGGCGACCAGGCGGGGTAGTGCTCGGAGTGTTCGGCGTCGGTGAGTCGGCGAGGGCCGGTGCCGTCGGCGTTCGCGACCCAGAGGCGGTCGAGCGCGGTGAACGCGACGTGCGACCCGTCCGGCGAAGGCACGGCGTCGCGGATCTGCCGCACGGTGAAGGTGGGGGTGTCCTCGATAGGGTAGTCGAACTCGACGCGGGGGCCGAGCTCCAGATCGTAGCGGACCCGGAAGGCGATCTCCTCCGCGCCGCCGTCCAGCACGTCCAGCTTCCAGATCCTGCCGCCATAGCTGGCAACGAGGTGGCGCGAATCAGGGGTGAAGGACATGCCGGGCAGCGCGTCCAGTGTGGCGCGCGACTCCTGGTCGTCGTGCTGGACGGGGTAGGCGAGCCAGCGCTCGTCGCCGGACTCGAGGTCGCGGATGCGCAGCCCCGTGTGGAAGTCGTGGCGGGTGCCGTAGACGAGCCAGCGTCCGTCGGGCGAGAGGGTGGGGCGGACGCCGGAGCCGTAGCGCGACGTGCGGGTGTAGCTCTCGCCGTCCTCGCGGTCGTACACGGAGATCTGGTACTGGGGGAACTGCGCGTTGTAGGTCCAGTCGCTGGTGCGCCGGGCGTACCAGATGTAGCGGCCGGTCGGGTCGAAGGCGGCGCCGATCGTCTTGAGGTTGTCGGGTTCGCTGATCAGCTGCACGCCCGAGCCGCCGTCGACGTGGTGGAGCCAGAGCTTCGGCAGGCCGCCGCCGCGAAAGCCCCCCTTCGAGGAGACGATGTAGTCGCCGTCCGGCGCCCAGTCCGGCGATTCGGCGCGGTTGGTCGCGCCTTTGGTGACCTGGGTCGTGTCGGAGCCGTCGAGCGACATGATCCAGACGTTCTGGCCCCCGCTGCGGTCCGAGGTGAAGACGATGCGCGTGCCGTCCGGCGAGAAGCGGGGCTGCGCGTCGAAGGCCATCCCGGAGGTGATCTGCGTGGCGTCGCCGCCGGTGATGGGGATCGTGAAGAGATCGCCCAGGTGGTCGAAGACGATGGTCCGCCCGTCCGGACTCACGTCCAGCGACATCCACGAGCCCTCGGTCATGTCGATGGCGGCCGTACGGTCGGCGGGGAGGGGGAGGGGGGACTTGTCGCCGTTCTCGGAATCCTGGGCGAGGAGGGTCGCCGGAGTCAGGAAGGCGGTAGCCCAGATGACGATTCGCATGATCTTTTGGCTCCGTTTGGCGTGGGGTCGAGGCGCGTAGCGCCCAAAGGAACATCACTCCTGATTCGCCTCGTGACCACCCAGCCGCGCACGCTGCAGGATGGCCCGATCGATCAGACCCTCGACCGTCGAATCGACATTGCGCATACGGATCCGGGTCATGAACGCCCTTGGTCCCATGGAGACGAACAGGCGGCCGAAGACCTCATCGGCAAAGCTGCTGGTGAACACACCCACTCCCTCGAAGTCCAGGATGATGGCGGGCTGGCCACGCAGCAGGTTCCGGACTACCTGGCGAATGTGCCTCCCTCCCTTGCGAGAACCGAAATGCAAGGATGCCTTGTCCGACATCTTCATGACCAGCATGCCGGCGTCGCCCTCGAATTCCCGCTCCACGAAATCGAAGGGAGGGTCGTGGGGCCTCCCCTTGAATCGCAGAGCCCGCTCCAGCAACCCGGATTCGTCGAGCCCGATCTTGCAGCGGACGGATGTTCCCATGTAGGGCGCCAATGGCTTCCAGGTCTTGAGCCCGTCGGTGCCGGCGCGCTGCAATACTCCCCGGTTCGACCTGATCTCGAACTCTCCGCCGGACAGGGCAGCGACCTGATAGCTTCCGAAGAGACCGTTGCCGGCGTTGTGTTTCTCGTCCCGGGTAACGCCCTCGGTAATGGCATCCCGCAGCGCCACTAGATCGTCCTCAATGTCCATGCTGGCGGCGATGCCGATCCCGGCGTCAGCGACAACAAACTCCACCGAATTCGATGCTCCGTAGGCGGTGGCCTGCACGAATCCACCTACCGGCGACTCGGCGTGCATGGGGACGTTGTCCATGATTTCGCCGAGCGACCACTCGACAGCTTTCAAGGTGTCGCGGCTCGTGTTGAGCGTGCCGAGAATCAGCTCCAGGACTCTTTCCAGGATGGCCCCCTGGCCGTCTTCACCTTCTCCCTGGAACTGGAGGGCGGGCATGTGCGCGTGGGGATGCCGGTTCGGGGGATGGTTCTCCGGATCGATATGGTGCGCCCAATTGGTGTTCAGGAAGAGCCTTCTCAGTTCCCGATCCTGTGGGGGATTGAGATTGAAAACGATCCCCTGCGATTCCCGGTATCGCACGACAATGGGTATTACCGGAAGCATTGCGGATTGAAAGATGGCCGTACATCCAGAAAAATCCAGCGTAATGCGCAAGCCCTCTTTCTGGCCGATCGAGCGATGGAGGGATGCACACAGCTTGTGCAGGTCGTCGGGGAAAACCCGGTCCCTGACGGCGATTGAATTGCCCTCGCGCTGAATTGTTCCCATTTGTGCCGGATTGCCAAGGTGATCCACGGTTGGTCCCGCCCTTTCGAACAAGGGTCCGGGCCGGCGGCAAGCGGGCAATGGCGCCCGCACCAGGAGTCCACTAGCATAGCTTTTTTCCGTTCAGCGAGCGAGACAGGCGTTGTCTCGGTCGACTGACCGGAGACCAGCGAACCGACGATGACCGACCCGATCCTCTACCGCTTGCTCGACGTGCTCTTCGTCGCCTTCCACGCCCTGCTGGTGGGCTTCAACCTCCTCGGCTGGGCGTGGCGCAGGACCCGGCGTCTCCACCTGATCACCATTTCCGCGACCCTGCTGTCCTGGTTCGGGCTCGGGGTGGCATACGGATGGGGGTACTGTCCCCTGACGGACTGGCACTGGGACGTGAAGCGGGCGCTGGGGGAGACGGGGCTGCCGGCATCCTGGGTGAAGTACCATCTGGACCGCATGACGGGGCTCGACTGGAGTTCTGCGGCAGTCGACGCACTCGTGATCGGGTCGGCTATCGGTGCGTGCCTGCTGTCCATGGCGTTGAACTGGCGGGACCGGGTGCGGCGGCGAGTCAGCGCGGGGAATCGTCTGGCGGCGTCGAAACCGGGCACATGATGTACGTGGAGCAGACGCTGCTGCCGCACTGGAGGGAGGTGCTCGACGCTTTCATCCTGAGGACTTCGGGCGGTTCCCGACCGGTGTCGCGGTAGGCGGCACCTTCCAGCCCGACGGCTGCCCTGCATCTCTGCCGCAAATCCCTCCCGCCTTGCCCTCCTCTCTGGAGTCCTGTGGCGGCTCTCCCTTGCGCATTGGGCGTGACTTCCGAAATTGACTTCGATAGGTTGCCGTGTAGTGACGCAAAGGGAGGATAATGTCCACACAACGGTACAAGTCGTTCGAAGAGTTGGGGCAGGTGCAGCGGGGGCGGCCCCGGGCATCCACAGCGCGCGCGTCCTCGCAGGCCCCGGTTTCGGGGACCGAGAGGCTGTGGGTCCAGGCGCATGTGGCTCCGCACGCGGAACGATCCGCTGACCATGAGTGCCGTTCGATAGTGCTGGACTGGTTGCAGGAGAGCTTCGAGGGTCGCTTGCCGCGCAAGGCCCTGCGCCACCGCCCATTCTCGCTGCGCGAAGAGGACGCGTCCTGCCGGGCGGTCCGGGTTCGGAGCGCCGGCAAGGACCAGTGGGCGCTGCAGATCGAACGGAGTTCCGGGCCGGGCAGGCAGGTGGTCACGTCGATCACGGTCGGGAGCGTGCTCGGCCGCTCGACCGTGATCGGAATCGAGGTGCATGACCGTTCCGTGGTGCCCGGCGAGGCCGTGGCGGAGTACCCCTCCGAACTGCTCGCCGAGATCGCGGGGCGGGTGCCGCTCCTCCAGAACGGAAGGCGGTTCGCCCGCGACCCGATCGTGCTCGACACCGAAGATGCCATGAACAGCTTCCTGCAGATGCTGGTCGACCGGGGACGCGACATGCCCTTCGCGGTGGTTTCGGTGCCGCCGGAAGAACCCGACGTGGACATGCTGCAAGAGCAGTGGGGAACGCTGGCGCGTGCCCTGGCGGGCCTGGCCGTGGTTTGGGTGCTGCCGCCCGCGATGACCTTTCGCCTGAGCGATACGGTGGGGAAGCCGCTGTCCGTATTCCTGGGCGCGTGGCGATTCTACCGCCCGGGATTCAATGATCGCGCGGATCGGGCGCGCCATCCGCTGGTACTCTGGAACCGTCTGACCGACCCACGCGGGCTCGGCGTGACGACGAGGCAGTTTCGGCAGCTGGCCGCCAGGGAACGCTTGCGCTTCGGCCGTGGCGACCGGGACGCGCTCACCTTCGACGCGATTTCCCGCGCGGCCGCGGGCACGGGTCGCGGTCCGGCAAGGCTGGTGTCGTTCCTCCGCAATACGCTCTGGGGCGCTCCCGCGGTGTCCGACGGAGATTCCGGCCAGCCGGGTGTGGCCGTGGCACGGGAGCGGGCGTCGGCGGCAACGCGTGCGGGAGCCGGGGAGGAGACGCCGCTTCTGCGCCGCAAGCTGACGCAGGCACGAAACAAGGCAAAGACGCGAGCCAACCGCTACGAGCAGGCCAAACAGAGGGCCGACGACGCCGAAAGGGAGCGAGACGAGTTGCGTAAGCGGGCGGAGCAACTGGCCGGCCTGGTGCGATCGCTCGGGGGCGACCCGGACGCCGAGATCCCGTTCCCGACCCGGTGGGACGAGGTGGCCGCGTGGTGCGACCAGAGTCTGGAGGGCCGGGTCTCCCTGACCGGATCGGCGCGGCGGGAGATGGGCGCCGCCGAGTTCCAGGACGTGGGGCTGGCGGTGCAGTGCCTGAGCTGGCTCGGATACGAGTACCGGGACGGGCGTATGAGTGGCGGCGATCCGGAGCTGCACGGGCGGATCAGCGACATCGACGACAGCGTGTTCAATCTCCCCTGCGGGGGCGATTCCTTCGAGTGCACCTGGGACGGCCGCCGCCACACCGTGGACTGGCACGTCAAGCGCGGCGCGAACACGCGGGACCCGCGGCGGTGCCTGCGCATCTACTATTTCTGGGACGACCACATGCAGAGGGTGGTGGTCGCCTCGATGCCGGCCCACCGCAAGAACGCGCTGAGCTGAGCCCTCCCGAGGCGCGGGCTTCCTAGCGCTTCCCGGTCGCTACCCGCTTCTTCTCCTCCTCCAGCTCCGACGCCGGCACCCCGTCGGTGATCCACGCCGGCGCCGGTTCGCCCTTCAGGTAGTGGCCAAACCACTCCAGGATGCGGCGATGGTAGTCCTTCTGGTTTGCTTCCTGGCCAAAGCCGTGGCCCTCGCCCTCGTAGACGAGCAGCACCATCTGCCTCCCGGCGCGGCGGGCGAAGTTGTAGAACTCGGTGCCCTGGTCGAAATCCACGACACCATCGTCGTCGCCGAAGGCCATGAGCAGCGGCGTTTCCATGTTGTGGACTTCGTGGATGGGCGAATTGCGGCGGTGCGCCTCCGGATCCTCCCAGAAGGGGACCTCCATGCGGGCCTGCCCGGTCTCCCAGTGGCTCAGTTCCGCCGCGCCCCCGCTCCAGTGGATCTGGCCCATGAAGCTGACGAAATCGGTGAGGGGCGCGCCCGCCACCGAGGCAGCGAAGATGTCGGTGCGGGTCGGCAGGTAGGTCGCCTGGTAGCCGCCCCATGAATGGCCGATCAGCCCGACCGCGTCCGGATCGGTCACGCCCATCTCGACGGCCTTCGCGACCGCCGCGCGCACCGACTCGATCGCGCTCACCCCGGGTTCCCGCGCGGTGTACACGATGTCGGGGAGCAGCACGGCGTACCCGTGCTGGTTCCAGACGGTGTAGTTGTAGTAGTCGCGCTCGCTGGGGACCCGGAAGGAATGCATCTGGGGCGACAGCATCTCATAGGTGTACACGATCGTCGGGACGGCCGTCCCGGCCTCGTAGTTTGCGGGGTAGAGCAGGACGAACTGCAGGTCGCGGCCGCTCTCGCTGACGAAGTCCACCAACTCCGCCCGGCCCCACGCCACTTCCGAGATGAAGGGGTTGATTTCGGTGACCTGGACCGGATCGGCCAGGTCGGGGCCGGCGACGAAGAGGTCGGGCGGGTCGTCGAAGGCGTTGACGCGATAGAGCATCACGTCGGCGCTGTCCGCGCGGGTCAGGCCGCCGACGGAGGCGTGCTCCATGATCAGGGTCTCGACCGACCTCCAGCCGCGGGTGAAGCGGGCGTAGCCGCGCTCTTCGGTCTTCTCGTTGTAGAGGGACAGGTAGGGACGAGCGTCCGGATCGATGCCGGGCTCGTCATCGTCGTCGTCGTCCCTGGCGACGCGGTAGGTGATTCCCGTCTCGGCGCCGTGGGTCAGCCGCTCCCCGCCGGAGCCGTCGAGCGCGACCCGCCAGATATCGTGTTTGTCGTAGAGGAGCACGCCGGCCTCGTCCTCCAGCCAGCCGCCGGGACCGAACCCCACCGGCCGCACGAGGTCGGTGGGTGTGTCGTTTTCGGTGTCGGCGAACTCCGCGTCCAGCGCCGAGGTCAGGTCGTGCTGCGCACCGGTGCGGAGGTTCATGCTGTGATAGGCCGAACCGTCCCACCGGAGCATCCAGCCGCCCCCGGCGCTCGGCCAGGCGTGCCGAACCCGGGTGAGCAGCTGGCGGCGTTCACCGCTCTCCGTGTCAACGGCCCATACATCCCGGTAGGGACGCCCGAACATGGCTCCCCACGGATAGGGCTCGTCGGTCTCCTCCAGCGCGGTTTCCCAACCGTGCAGCAGTCGGGAGCCGGTTTCGAGGTCTGACCCGACCACCGATACACGGTCCTCGTCCAGACGCCAGATGGCCAGGAGGGTGCGGGTGGCGTCAAATCGCGCTGTGTTCTGCCGGGCGGGAAAGAGATCGACGTCCTTCGTGTGCCAGATCTGCACACCGGGAAGATCGGGCTCCTCTTCGGCGGCCTCCGGGGCTTCGGTGTCACCCTCGTCGCCGCCCTCCTCTTCCCCCTCTTCCGGCTCCTCGTCGCCTTCTCCCTCCGCGGCGGCGTCGCCCTCGTCTGCCTCCCCTTCCTCCTCTTCATCCCCCTCCACCGGCCTCAACCCGACCGAGACCATGGCGCCGTCGTCCGACCAGACCGGACCGCGGCTTCCGACGACTTCGAGGGTGTCGGGAACCCCGGCAACGTCACCGTCCAGCACCATCATGGCACCACCCCGGTCCACGCCGCGCCAGGCCAGCACATCGTAGGCCGTGGCATCCGCCGACGCATCCTCGCGGGAGCGCATGACCATCAGGTCGGCCGAATCGTCGCGCCAGCGCAGGCTCTGGTAGCGCGAGCCCGAGGCGTCCACGGATCGCAGGGTACCGGCCTCCGCGTCGAAGAGCTGCACGCCGTTGCCCAGGTCGGACCCGGTGCCGATGACCATCGCCAGAAGCGGAGCGACCGGGGACCAGGACATCGAGCTGACGTTGCCGAAGGTCGTCATGGCCCCGTCCGCAAGGGTGACCACGCGCAGGTCGGCTCCCTTGCCGCGAGGCTCGCCGGGCGGACTGCCGCGCAGCGCCAGGAAACGCCCGGAGCTGTCGAAGCTGCGTGACGAGACCCCTTCGAATTCGCGCGTCTCTCCGGTTGCGAGTTCCATCACCGTGGCCGTGGTGCGCGCGGACTCGCCGAGCCGCTCCCGTTCCTCGGGTGACATGCCGGCCGTCCAGACGAACCAGCGGCCATCGGGCGAGAAGACCGCCCCCGAGCCCCACGGGAACACGCGCGTGGAGTCCTCGTCGAGCTTGCGCAGCCGCAGTTCCGACGTCTCGTCGACCCGGTTGACCGTGTACGCGAGCCACGTCCCGTCGGGGGAGAGCGTGCCGCCGCCAAGTCTCTCCCAGCGGCCGTAGTCGTCGGGGGTGACGAGAGGGCGGTCCTGGGCGGAGGCGGGGGTGGGGAGGAGGAGGGCGGAGGCGGCGGCAAGGGCGAAGAGCGGGCCGCGCAGCGGTCGGGGGGTGGGGAGTGGGGTCATGGGCGCACCTGGCGTGTTCGGGTCGAGGATTCTGTCATGGATATCATATCGTCCCGGATGCGGGCTTGCAGCGGATGGGGAGAGCTTGATCCGGGATACGCGGCTGTTCCGAGGGGCCGCCCCCGTCATATTAGTGGACTGGCCCACATCACACCCACCCCTCCTCTCCCGGAGTCACCCCCGTGCAATACTCCCTTCTGGGAAACAGTGGACTCGTCGTGTCGCGAATCGCCCTCGGCTGCATGAGCTTCGGCAGCCGCGAGTGGCGCCCCTGGATCCTCGAAGAGGACGAGGCCATGCCGTTCTTCCGGCGCGCGGTCGAGCTCGGCATCAATTTCTTCGACACCGCTGACGTGTACTCGCTGGGGGTGAGCGAGGAGATCACCGGGAAGGCGGTAAGGGAGTACGCGGACCGGGACGAGGCGGTGGTCGCGACCAAGGTGCGGATGCGGATGGGGACCGGGCCGAACCGGGGCGGGTTGTCCGCCAAGCACATCGTCCAGTCCTGCGAGGCGTCGCTGCGGCGGCTGGGGGTGGAGCGGATCGATCTCTACCAGATCCACCGTGCCGACGCGAGTACACCCGTCGAAGAGACGCTGGCCGCGCTGCACCGCCTCGTGCAGGACGGCAAGGTCCTTTACCTCGGGGCCAGCTCCATGTTCGCGTGGGAACTGATGAAGATGCTGTCGGTTTCGGAGCGCAACGGCTGGGCGCGCTTCATCTCGATGCAGAACCACTACAACCTCGTGTACAGGGAAGAGGAGCGGGAGATGATGCCGCTGTGCGTGGACCAGGGTCTCGGGGTGATCCCCTGGTCGCCGCTGGCCCGCGGGCTCCTCACGGGGAAGCGGTCGCGGGGAAGCCGGGATGGCTTGGGGGACGCGAGCGCGGGCCGGGATGCCCGGTCGCCACGGGACGAGACCGACACCCTCACCGAGGAGCTCTACGATCATGACTCGGACTGGGACGTGGTCGACGCGACCCTGCGGGTGGCGCGGCGGCGAGGCGTCGAGCCCGTGCAGGTGGCGCTGGCGTGGCTCCTGTCGCGGCCGGCGGTGGTCGCCCCGGTCGTGGGGTTCACGAAGGTCGAACAGATGGACGCGGCCGCCGCCTCGGTCGACCTCGTCCTCACCGACGAAGAGTGCGCGGAGCTCGAGGCGCCCTATCGCCCCCACGATGTGCGCGGCTGGCTGGGCGGCGCGGTGCGGCTGCCGGGGATCAGCTCGTGAGTGGGGGCGGTGGGGCCACGCGGACCGGCATCCCCGGCATCACCCTCACACGGGCCGACTTCGAGGCGGCGTACCGCAACATCGCTCCGCACGTCCAACGCACGCCGATGCTCACCAGCCGCTCCCTGAGCGAGGCGTGCGGGCTGGATGTGCGCCTCAAGGCCGAGCTCTTCCAGCGCGGGGGGTCCTACAAGGTGCGCGGCCCGCTCAACAAGATCGCCAGGCTGACCGTGGAGGAGCGCGCGCGCGGGGTGATCTGCTCGTCGGCGGGCAATCACGCGCAGGGCGTGGCGATCGCGGCGCGGCACTATGGGGTGCGGGCCGTGGTCGTCATGGCGGAGAATGCGACCCGTTCCAAGGTCGCCGCCACGGAGGGGTATGGTGCCTGCGTGGTTCTGCACGGCAGCATCTGGGACGAGGCCAACGAGAAGGCGCTCGAACTCGTGGAGAGGGAGGGCCTCACCTACATCCACCCGTTCGACGATCCGGACCTGATCGCCGGGCAGGGGAGCGTCGGGCTCGAGATCGTGGAGCAGTTTCCGGAGGTGGAGCTCGTGATCGTGCCGATCGGGGGTGGCGGGCTCATCTCCGGGACCTCGATGGCGGTCAAGTCCGTGAAGCCCGGCATCCGGGTGATCGGGGTCGAGTCGTCCGGGGCCCCGGCCATGAAGCGCAGCGTGGCCGCGGGACACCGGGTGACGCTGGACAAGGTGGACTGCATCATTGACGGGCTCCGCGTGATGCGGGTCGGCGAGCACACCTGCTCGGTGGCTTCGCGCTTCGTGGACGGGATCGTGACGCTCCCAGACGCGCAGATCTTCGACGCCGTGCTCTGGATGATGACGCGCACCAAACTGGTCGCCGAGGGCGCGGCCGCGGCGCCGGTCGGGGCGCTCCTGCAGGGGCTCATCGATGCGCCGCCGGGCACGAAGACGGTGTGCGTGATCAGCGGGGGGAATCTGGACGTGGAGAAGCTGCGGGGGGTGGCCTGGAATTGATGACGACTGACCCCCCCTCCCGCTTCATCGTCCGGATCGCCGCCGAGGTGGCGAACAAGTCCAACCGGACACGCCGCCGCTTCCAGCAGCAGCTGGTGCGGAATCTGGACGACGCGCTGGCCTCGGTGGGCGCCCAGGCCAAGGTCCGTGACAGATGGAGCCGGTTATTTGTCAAACTATCTGTCACGGACGCGGCGGAAGGCGCCGGGCAAGGGCGGGATGCCGCCGACCAGGCCATGACCGCCGCGAGGCGCGTTTTCGGCCTCAGCTCCTTCTCCCGAGTGGACGCCGACCTCGACGCCGACCTCGGCGAGATCGTCCGGGTGGGTCACGATCTCTACAGGGACGCGGTTCGCGGCCGCCGTTACGCGGTCGCCGCGCGCCGGGTCGGGCGCCACCCGTTCTCGTCGCGGGACATCTGCGTCGAGCTGGGTGCCGCCCTCAACCCGTACGGCACCGTCGACCTCACCACGCCTGAGGTCACCGTTTCCGTCGAGGTGCGCGACCAGCGCGCCGTTCTCTTCAGCAGCCGTTCCGAGGGGCCCGGCGGTCTTCCGCTCGGCGTGCAGGGCAGGGCGGTCTGCCTGATCTCGGGCGGCTTCGACTCGGCGGTGGCGGCGTGGCTGCTCCTCAAGCGCGGTGTCGCCCTCGACTACGTCTTCTGCAACCTGGCCGGCCCGGCCTTCGAGCGCTCCGTGATCGAGGTGGCGAGGGTGCTGGCCGATCGCTGGAGCTACGGGGACCGGCCGCGCATACACATCGTCGATTTCGGCGAGGCCGTGGCGGAGCTGCAGAGCCGCGTGACGCCACGCTACTGGCAGGTCGTCCTCAAGCGCCTGATGTACCGGGCCGCCGAAGGAGTGGCCGGCGAGATCGGGGCCGACGCGGTGGTCACCGGCGAGTCGCTCGGGCAGGTGTCCTCGCAGACGTTGCGCAACCTCCGCGCGATCGAATCGGTGGCGAAGCGCCCCGTGCTACGCCCACTCGTCGGCTTCGACAAGGAGGAGATCATCCGCGTCGCCAAGCGGATCGGAACCGCCGCGCTCTCCGCCCGCATCAAGGAGTACTGCGCGATCCTGGAGGGCAAGCCGGTCACGGCCGCGAAGGTGATTGCGGTGGACCGCGAAGAGGCGCCGCTCGACCCCGGCGTGGTCGGTCGCGCCGTGGAGGCTCGCACGGTGCTGGATCTGCGCGGCCTGGCCGACGACGACCTGCGCAGGGACTATCTCTGGGTCGACCACTTGCCGGATGGCGCCCGCGTGATCGACTGTCGGCCCCCGCAGCAGGACGACGGATGGCGGCACCCCCACGCCCGGCGGGTTCTGCCGGCCGACTTTCCGGACTTCGCGGCCTCCCTCAACAAGGATGCGCCCTATGTGCTCTTCTGTGACAACGGGGTTCAGTCGGGGCAGTTCGCGAATCTGCTGCAGACGGTGGGATACGAGGCCTACGCGCTGAAGGACGGCACGAGGGCGCTGCGGGCAAGGTCGGAGTAGCGGTGATGGCGAGTCGCATACCGGAATCGGTCACCAACTTCGGACGCGATATTCGCTTCAGGCCGCGCAGGCAATACCGCCCGGAAACCGAGGCGGATGTCCTGCAAATCCTGAACGAGCACCGCGGCGGGACCGTGCGGGTCATCGGGGCAGGGCACTCCTGGAACCGTGGGATCGAGTCGCCGGATGCGCTCGTGGACCTGCGGCGCTTTCACGCGATCCGCGTTCATGAGGATGGCGCTCGGGTGACCGTGGGCGCCGGTTGCCGGATCGGCCCGGTGCTCAAGCATCTGGCCAGCCGCGGATTGACGCTCCCGTCGATCGGGCTGATCAACCGGCAGACGGTTGCCGGAGCGATCGCCACCGGTACCCACGGGTCCGGCCGCCGGTCCATGTCGCACCATGTGGAGGCGCTCCGGATCGCCTGCTACGGCCCGGACGGTGAGGCCATGGTCCGCTCGGTCGGCCAGGGCGGGCACGGGGATGCGCGGAGCGGCGATCCGGGTCGGGCGCTGCGGGCCGCGCGATGCTCGATCGGGGCGCTCGGGATCGTCCTGGAAGTCACCTTCCGGTGCGTGCCCCAGTACTACGTGACGGAACAGTGCATCTGGAGCCCCGGCTTGACGGCCATTCTTGAGAGAGAAGCCGAGGCCCCGCTGCAGCAGTTCTATCTCATCCCGCACTCCTGGAAATACCTGGTGCACGAGCGACGGGTCGCGGCGCGCAACCGGCGGGCGGGAGCGGCAGCGCTCTACCGCGCCTACCGGCTGCTGGTGATCGATGTGCGGCTCCATCTGGTGATGAAATTCGTCGCATCGCTGCTGCGCAGCCGGCTTCTGGTGCATCTCCTCTACCGGGGCATCCTGCGCGCATTCATCGTGCCCCGTTGGCGCGTCACCGACCGGAGCGACCGGCAGCTGTTGATGCGGCACGACCTCTTTCGCCACCTGGAAATGGAAGTGTTCGTGCCGCGGGCCCGCCTCGCGCAGGCCCTCGACCTTGTCACCCAGATTCTGCGGGCCGCGGACGACAGGGGCCACGAAGTCACGCCCGACGCGTGCGCCCGGATCGAGCGGCTGGGGATGCGAGACGCATTCGAGGAGCTTCGCGGCTCCTACGTCCACCACTATCCCATCTGCGTCCGGCGCGTGCTGCCCGACGACACGCTGCTGTCGATGTCGTCCTGCGAGGGCCTCGACCCCGAAGACTGGTACGCCATCAGCCTGATCACCTACGCCCGGCCGCGCGACCCCTTCCAGCGGGTCGCCCGGTTTCTCGCTGCGGTCCTCGCCGAGGACTTCGGCGCGCGCCTTCACTGGGGGAAGTGGTTCCCGCTCGGCGCGGCCGAGGTGGAGCGGGGCTATCCGGGCCTGGCGGACTTCAGGGAGGTGTGCGAGGAGTTCGATCCTGGCGGGGTGTTTCGCAACGACTTCCTGGAGGAGGTCGTGTTGGCTGGGTCGAACCGGCGTTCGATCCTCATCCTCTCGTTGATGTTGCTGGCCGGTGTCGCCTTGGCCGCCGCCTGCGGCGACGACACGACGGAGCCCCCACCCGAGCCGCCCCGCGCGACAACGATCACGGTGACCCCGGCCACGACCGAGTTCACGGCGCTGGGCGCGACCTCGCAGCTGAGCGCGGAGGTCCGCGACCAGAACGGCCAGTTGATCGCCGGCGCCACGGTGAACTGGGGGAGCAGCAGCCCCGAGGTGGCGACGGTGGACGCCACCGGGCTGGCGACTGCAGTGGGCAACGGCTCGGCCACGATCACCGCGAGCGATACGGTGCGCCTGGCGGCAGAGGTCAGGGACGCGAACGGCCATGCGGTGGCGGGCGACGCCTCGCTCACCTGGTCGTCAAGCGACCCCTCGGTGGCGACCGTTGATGGAGCGGGTCTGGTGTCGGGAGTCGCCCTGGGTACGGCGACGGTCACTGCGGCCTCGGCCAGCCTGCAGGGCACGGCGCAGATCACGGTCGCCGATGTGGACAGGGACGTGCTGGTGACCTTCTACGAAGCCACAAACGGGCAGGGTTGGATCGAAAACGAAGGCTGGCTGTCGGACCGGCCGGTCGGGGAGTGGCACGGAGTGACGACTGACGAGACCGGTCGCGTCACCGCGCTTGATCTCTCCGCGAGCAACCTGATTGGGTCGATTCTGCCAGAGCTGGCCCGTCTGTCCCACCTGGAGACCCTGGATCTCGAACGCAACACGTTGACCGGATCGATTCCTCCCGAATTGGGAGAGTTGCACAACCTCAAGGCGCTGATCCTGGAGGTCAACAGACTGTCAGGCCAGATCCCGCCTGAACTGGGCAACCTGACCCAATGGGCATCATGCCGGAGCGCGTTGTCGGCGGCGAATCGGGGGTTGCGTCTCTTGGCGGCCAGGTTGGTTTTTCGGTTGCCGTGCCTCTTGTGATCGCGCACGAACTGGGACACAATCTGAGTCTCGACCATGCGCCGTGCGGAGGCGCGGGTGGCCCGGATCTGGCCTTTCCGCAGAAGAATGGGTCGATCGGCGTCTGGGGGTACGACTCCCGTGGCGGTGGCGCGCTGGTGGCGCCGCATGTTCGGGACGTGATGTCCTACTGCGGTCCTCCGCGCTGGATCAGCGACTACAGCTTCGCCAAATCCCTGAGCCATCGGCTTGCGAACGAGAGTAGCGCCGCGGCGGTCGCCGGGGCTTCCGTTGACGCTCCCACGCGGACTCTGCTCCTCTGGGGTGGTGTTGACGAGCAGGGGAATCCGTTCCTGGAGCCCGCCTTCGTGGCTGACGCCCCACCCAGCGTCCCCCGGGCCACGGGCGAATACGAACTGGTTGGCAGAACCGCGAGCGGCGCTGACCTGTTTTCGTTGAGCTTCGACATGATGGAACTGGCCGACGCCGACGGGAGGTCTTCCTTCGTCTTCGCGATGCCTGTGCAGCCCGAGTGGGCCGGCATCCTGGAGAGCATCACCCTGTCCGGGCCCGAAGGATCGACGACGATGGATCAGGCGACCTATCAGCCCATGGCCATCCTGCGCGATCCCGATAGCGGCCAGGTGCGCGGCATCCTGCGCGGCGAGGACGTGGCGAACCTGATCGGAGCCGCCGCACAGCCTGCCGGCCTGACGGAGGCGCGTCCGGCGGGAGTGCTGTTCAGTCGGGGGATCCCGGACGCGGCGAGCTGGCGGCGCTGACCACCTTGCCATGGAACTGCGGCGGCAATTAGGCTAAGGCTTGAGGGCAGTCTCCCCGCGTAAGGAGGTAGCGCTGATGCGTTTCCGAGCAGTCTTTCTGGCGTCGATAGTGCTGGGGGCGAGCACATGGGCCTCCGGCTGCGGCGGCGACACGACTGAGCCGCCCCCTCCCGAGCCTCCCCGGCCGGCTGCAATCACGGTGTTCCCGGCCACGGCCGAACTGGCGGCGTTGGACGCGACCGTGCAGTTGAGCGCCCGGGTCCGCGACCAGCACGGCCAGCCGATGGCCGGTGCCGCGGTGACCTGGGCGAGCGGCAACACCGGGGTGGCGATGGTGGACGGGGCCGGACTGGTGACTGCGAAGGGCAACGGAACCGCCACGATCAACGCTACCGCGGGGACCGCGTCGGGGAGCGCGGCCATGACCGTGACACAGAAGGTGGCCGCGGTCGACGTGTTTCCCGCCATCGATAGTGTGTCGGTGGGCGATACACTCCGCCTCTCTGCGGAAGCTACGGACGCCAACGGCCATGCGGTGGCGGGTGCCGAGTTCAACTGGTCGTCCAGCGATGTCTCGGTCGCGACGGTGGACGCGTCGGGTCTTGTGCGGGGCGTCGGCGAAGGCGCAGTAGCGATCACCGCAATTGCGAGTAGTATGCAGGCGACGGTGGAGTTCATGGTGTTCCACCCGGACCGGCCCGCACTGGTGGCGCTCTACGAAGCCACGAGTGGTGCGGGTTGGATAGCCAACGACGGTTGGCTGTCGGAACGGCCGATCAAGGAATGGTACGGCGTGACGATAGGGTCGAGCGGCCGCGTCACCGGGTTGACGCTTGCCGCGAGCAACCTGGTTGGCTCGGTTCCGCCGGAGCTCGGCGACCTGTCGCGCCTGGAGATTCTGGATCTGGAGCGAAACGAGTTGTCTGGCGGGATTCCCCCCGAATTGGGCGGCTTGCAGGAACTCAGGACCCTGAACCTGGGAGTCAACGACCTGACCGGGGAGATCCCGCCTGAACTGGGCAACCTTACCAGCCTGGAGGACATGCGGCTTCGCCGTAACGATCTGACGGGGCCGATCCCGGCCGAACTTGGCAAGCTGCACAACCTTGAGGGGCTGGGCATCGATTGGAACGATTTCACGGGAGTGATCCCCTCCAGCTTCATGGAGCTCGGGCAACTTCGTCTTATGCACTTCGCGGGCAACGAGACTCTTTGCGCCTCCGGGTCGGCGCGTTTTGCAGCGTGGCTCGTGCAGCTGGAAGTCTACGTCGGGCCGCTCTGCAACGAAGGCGACCGAGAGGCCCTGGCGTCGCTGCACGAGGCCACCGGAGGCCGAAACTGGACGCACTCCAACGGCTGGCTCGGTGACGGCGGCCTGGAAGAATGGCGCGGCGTGACCACCGATTCTCTCGGCCGCGTCACGGCGCTCGATCTCTCCGGCAACGGACTCGTGGGCAGCGTTCCTTGGTCAATCGCCCAACTTGCGCGCATGACTGCGCTCCGAATCGGCAACAACCCGAACCTGACCGGTCCGCTGCCGGTGTCACTTTCCGCGCTCGCGCTTCAGGAACTCGGCTACGACGGCACGGACCTGTGTATTCCGCCCGACCCGTCGTTTGGCGAATGGCTGGCTTCCATCCCGAGCCACGACGGCACGGCCACCGGTTGCTCCCCGCATTCAGACCGGGAAGTCCTGGAGTTGCTGTACGAGGGCACCCGGGGAACCGCCTGGACCAACGACGACAATTGGCTGTCCGACCGACCCATGGGCGAATGGTTTGGAGTCACGACGAACGCGGAAGACCGGGTAGTCCAGCTGTCCCTGTCCAGGAACAACCTGAGGGGCCCGATCCCTCTCGAGCTGGCCGGCCTTTCCGAGCTGTTCGGATTGAACATCAGCTGGAACCGGCTGTCGGGACCGATCCCGGCCGAGCTGGGTCGCCTGTCCCGGCTGTACTGGCTGATCCTCGGCCAAAACGACCTGGTGGGCCCGATCCCGGCCGCGCTGGGCAATCTGTCCCGCCTGACTGCGCTGTACCTTGACGGCAACGACCTTACCGGACCGATCCCGCCCGAGCTCGGCAACCTTTCCAACCTGGTCGTTCTGGAGGTCGACCAAAACGAGCTGTCGGGTCCGATCCCGCCGGAGTTGTTCGAGCTGTCCGAGTTGATTCTTCTGGACCTTGGAAACAATGACCTTTCGGGACCGATCCCTGCGGGGCTGGCCGACCTTGTGAAGCTGGAGTCCCTGGACTTCAGTTGGAACCGGCTGTCGGGACCGATTCCTTCCGGGCTGGGCAACCTGTCCGGGCTGCAACGGTTGATCCTCTGGGGGAACAACCTGACGGGGCCGATCCCGCCCGAGTTGGGTCGCCTGTCGCGGCTGAACTGGCTGCTCCTCGGCCGTAACGACCTGACGGGACCGATACCTTCCGGGCTGGGCAACCTGTCCGGCTTGACGTACTTGTACCTTGACGACAATCGGCTGACGGGACCGATTCCCTCCGATCTCGGCAACCTGCCCCGTCTGATCCAACTGCAACTCGATGCCAATGAGCTGACGGGACCGATCCCGCCCGAGCTGGGCGACATGCCCAACCTGTCCGGAATGCGCCTGGGCGGGAATAACCTCACGGGACCGATCCCTCCGGAATTGGGCGAGTTGCCCAGGCTTGCCGAGCTGGAACTGAACGGGAACGAGCTCACGGGACCGATCCCGCCCGAGCTGTCCAACCTGTCCAACCTGACCCGGCTGCGACTCGAAGGAAACCAGCTTTCGGGGCCGTTTCCCACCGAACTCGGCAACCTGTCCCGATTGCGGGTGCTATGGCTCATGGAGAACCGGCTCTCGGGTTCCCTGCCGCACGAATTGGGAAGCATGACCAGCCTGAGGCGGCTCAACCTGTCCGGCAATCCCGAGTTGTACGGAGCGCTTCCGTCCAGCCTGACGGCGCTTCCTCCGCTGGTCGAGCTGAGCGTGACCGGTACCGATCTCTGCGCGTCCACGGATGCCAGCTTCCAGAGGTGGCTGGGTGGTGTGCAGCAAGCGCGGGTGGCCCATTGCTGGGTGGACACCGGATCGCGGGCGTACCTCATCCAGTCGGTGCAGTCGCTCGCGTTCCCGGTTCCCCTGGTCGCGGACAAGGGAGCGCTGCTCCGGGTGTTCGTGACCGCCTCCCATGCCACGACCGCGGGCATTCCGAGGGTGCGAGTGACGTTCTATTTGGACGACGAGCAGACGCACACAGTGGACATTTCCGGCTCGGAGACGCCAATCCCCACCGAAATCGAAGACGCCGAGAGCGACCTCCGGAAGTCGGCGAACGCCTGGATTCCGGAATCAGTCGTGCAGCCGGGACTGGAGATGGTCATCGAGATCGATCCGGACGGCGTTCTGGATCCGGCCCTGGGCGTGGCGAAGCGGATTCCCGAGAGGGGCCGTGCCCGAGTCCTGGTCGAGAAGGTTCCTCCGCTGGATCTGACGGTGGTCCCGTTCCTGTTTGTGCGCGGTCCCGATTCGACGATCGTGGAGATCGCGGAGGGCATGGCCGCGGAACCGATGACCCACGAGATGCTGTGGGACACGCACACCCTGCTCCCGGTTGCCGATCTGGACGTGACGGCTCATGAACCTGTAGTCACCTCCACGAACGACGTGGTCGAACTGCTTCTCGAGACCAATCTGATTCGACGGCTGGAGGGTGGCGACGGCTACTACATGGGCATCATGGAGGAGCGCGTCGTGGGGGGTGAGTCGGGGGTCGCGTACAGTCCCGGCAAGGTCAATTTCTCGGCTGCCGGACCGCTCACCGTGGCTCACGAACTCGGGCACAACCTGAATCTTGCTCACGCGCCGTGTGGAGGCGCCGGTGGCCCGGACCCGGCGTTTCCCATGGCGAACGGATCGATCGGTGTCTGGGGATACGACTCGCGCAACGGTGGCGCGCTTGTGCGGCCAGGGGTGCCGGACATGATGTCCTATTGCGGTCCTCCGTACTGGGTGAGCGACTACGGCTTCACCAGGGCGCTGGGTCATCGGCTTGCGAGCCAGGCGAATGCCGCCGCGCTCGACCGCCCTTACCCCGATACGCCCACGCGCACGCTTCTCCTCTGGGGCGGCGCCGGCGAGGACGGCAAGTTGTTTCTCGAGCCCGCCTTCCTGGTGGATGCGCTCCCCGGCGTTCCCCGGTCCCCCGGTGAATACGAGCTTGCGGGCCGAACTGCGAGCGGGGAAGAGTTGTTTTTCGCTGAGCTTCGACATGTCGGAAATGGCCGACGCGGACGGACAGTCTTCCTTTGTCTTCACGGTGCCCGTGGGGACGGAGTGGGCTGACCAGCTCGAGAGCATCACCCTTTCCGGGCCCGAGGGATCGACTACGATCGATCTGGCGACCGAACAGCCGATGGCCATCCTGCGCGATCCCGACAGCCGTCAGGTGCGTGGAATCCTGCGCGGCGCATCGGCCGCCGACCTGACCAGGGCGACCGCGGAGGTGGTCGGTCGGTCTGGGGCGGGTGTGGAGGTACTCTTCAGCCGCGGGATGCCGGATACAGCGGAGTGGCGTCGTCGTTGACGGGGCGGAAGCGTCCCCCCAATGACGGTGGCGCAATCGAGCCGCTGTTTGCTATCATGCGCTTGTCCGCCAACGTTCACTTCCACACACACGAGAACCCGACCATGACCCTCCGAATCAACGATATCGCACCCGATTTCGACGCCGAGACCACCGCCGGGCCGATCCACTTCCACGAATGGATCGGTGACGGATGGGCCGTCCTGTTCTCCCACCCGAAGGACTTCACCCCTGTCTGCACCACTGAACTGGGCACGGTTGCCGGGCTGAGGGGCGAATTCGAGAAGCGCAACTGCAAGGTGCTGGGGATCAGCGTGGACGGGGTGAGCGACCATCACGCCTGGTCGGCCGACATCGAAGCCTCCCAGGGCCACGCGCTCAACTACCCGCTGATCGGGGACCCCGAGCTCAAGGTCGTGAAGCTCTACGACATGCTTCCGGCGGGCGCGGGCGACACCAGCGTGGGCCGCACCCCGATGGACAATGCGACCGCCCGGTCCGTCTTCCTGATTGGTCCGGACAAGCGGATCAAGGCCACGCTCACCTACCCCATGAGCACCGGGCGCAACTTCGCCGAGATCTTGCGGCTGCTGGACTCGATTCAGCTGACGGCCAGGGAGCAGGTGGCCACGCCCGCCGACTGGCAGCAGGGTGAAGACGTGATCATCCTGCCGGCGGTGTCCGACGAGGCTGCGCGCGAAAAGTACCCGGACGGCTGGAAGCAGCCGCTGCCCTACATCCGGATCGTGCCGCAGCCGGAGTAGGGGGGGGGCGGCCCCCTACGGAATCAGCGGCCGCACCCGCGGCTTCACGATGAACAGCCCCTCCCGCCGGCTCGAAATCACCACCGTCCCGCTCTCGAAATAGGGATACACGCTCCAGGTGCCATCGAAGCCGGCCTCGTCGTTGCTCCACGGGGTCGTGTCGAAGTGCCCGACTTCAACGGGGTTCTCCGGATCACTGATGTCGAGCACGCGCAGGCCCGCCCGGTTGTTGGTCATGTAGAGCCTGTTGCCGCGGATGTAGAGGTTGTGGTCCGTGGCCTGGGTCGGGCTGAAGTACTCCGTCAGCAGCAACGGGTCGTCCAGGTCCTCGAGGTCCCAGATCAGGGTGCGCGTGGCCTCGACCAGACCGTTCACCTCGTCGAGTTCGTCGTTGGAGTAGAAGTAGCGGTGGTCCTCGGTGAGCCAGCCCTGGTGGGCGTAGGCGACGTTGGGGTAGGCGGCGGAGGCGACCGCAACCGGGTTGTCCTTGTCGGTCACGTCCGCCACTGAGAGGGCGGTCTCGTTCGAGTTCACGCAGATCTCGCGGTCGCGGTAGTCCTCGTCAGGGCCGTGGTAGATGACGCACTGGGCGTCGTGGGAGCTGCCGGTGCCCCTCCGCCCCGTGTTGGGGTGCGCGAAGCAGCCGGCGAAGACCGGGTTGAGGGGGTCGTTGATGTCCACCATGTGCGAACCGCCGCCGCACGACTCCTCCCCCGACGAACCCACGAGGTAGGCGAAACCGGTCGCCTCGTTGATCGCCACGTTGTGCGACGACGTGATGCCCGTGTAGAGGGCGTCGGCCTCGAAGACTTCCGACTCGGTGACGTCCCGCAGCCGCGTGAGGTCGAACACCTGCATCCCGTGCTCGCCGGCGCCGTCGGCCACGATGAAGGCGTGGTTGTTGAAGACCTTGGCGTCGCGCCAGGTGTTGGCCCGGCTGCCCTCGGTCATCGGCAGGTTGCCGAGGAAGCGGGGATTGGACGGATCGGTGACGTCCACGAACGAAGTCCCGTCCATCAGGCACACGATCGCGTACTCGCGCCCGGTCTCCGGATCGGTCCAGCCCCAGACATCGTTGAGGCGCGCGCCCCTGGCTCCGCCCAGCTCTTCCCAGGGGACGAAGGCCAGCAGGTCGACCTCATCGCAGTCGTAGCCGGCGGCCTCGCCGTCCTCGCAGGTGACTTCGCCGCCGGTGATGGCCGGGAGCGGTGCGTGGCCGGCTACCAAGCGGGTGGACTGCACCCATTCGCCCGATTCACGGGAGAACACCGATACCGCGCCGAGTCCGAAGTCGGCGGAGGGATCGGCCAGGACCGCGACCTGGTCCCCGAGGTACAGCCCCGCATCTCTGGAGGCCGGCGCACCGTCCGCGTTGTACAGCGGCGAGCCCCCCGTTCGGATCCAGCCCTCTCCGCTCCGGCGATACTCGTGGAACTGGCGGGCACCGCCCACGAGCAGGGTCTCCCCATCCGCCGCCAGGGACGTGCCGTATCCCAGGCGCATCACGTCGTCCTCGGGTTCCAGGGTCCCGACCGATTGCCAGGTTCCGTCGACCTTCGCGTAGCGGTGGACGACCTGCTGCTGAAACTGAGCGACGAGAAGCTCGCCGCCTCCGAGGGCCAGGGAGAAACCGAAAAATGTCGGCTGCGCAGGCTCTCCGGGCGCCGTCAAGGTTCCAGCAGATTCCCATTCGCCACCATCGACCGGCCTCTCGAAGATGTGCACTGCGTCATTGAACGGATCGCCGATGGCCAGAAGGTGGTCGTCGTGGGCCAGCGGGATCGTGCCCGTCCCTGCCGATTGCAGGGCAACCGTGAATTCTCCAGCGTTGGAAACAGCGCCGTCTCCGTTGATCCGGATCCGTTCCATCAGGTAGCCTTCGCCCTGCTGATGGCCGATCACCAACTCGTTTCCCGAACCCGCAAGCATCGTCCCGAATGGGCCCACCACTTGCAAATCCGGCCTGGCATCCGGGTCACCGATGTCCTCCAGACGGAAGGAGTAGAGTTGCCCTCCACCCTGTCCGCCGGCCGTCACGAATACATGGCCGCCCACCTGCGCCAATCTGTGGCCGAAGCGGTCGAGAGTGCGGGGCTGAACGTTGCGCAGGACACGGGTGCTCCGGGGATTGGCTCTGAGGGCAGCCACGCTGGCCCAGGAATCGCCGTCGGGTGCGAAGACCCAAACGGTGCCCGGCTCGCGCTCATGGGCGGATTCGCCGACCAGGATGTAGCCGTCGGTTACGAGGACGGAGCTGCCGAAGGCTTGCGCTCGGGCGGCCACCGGGTGGGTGGCGATCAGGCTGGCGGCGGATACCGCGCCGACCGCAACGAACGCGGCGATCCGGGCGAGCACGGGCCGGGGTTTTGTGGGGAAAGACGGGTCTGCGGGGGAATCCTGACTGCGCACGGGCGTGTCCTCCGAATCGGGCGAGTGGAAAGTGGCTTCGTAATCTACGCCGCTGGAAGGCGGCGAACACCTCACGCGGACCCGCAGCTGGCGCGGCCTCGGCCCACTCGCGTCCGGCCCGCCGCCGCCGACCTCACCCGGGCTCGTTCCGGTACACCACGCCGCCCCGCATCACGAACACCACGCGCGCCAACGCCGTGATGTCCACCGACGGGTCGCCCTCCACCGCGATCAGATCGGCTTCGTAGCCGGCTTCCACCACACCCAGCGAATCACCGAGGCGCAGCGACTCGGCCGCCAGGCTCGTCGCCGACACGATGGCGGCCATGGGGTCCTGCCCGCCCTCCTCCACCCGGTAGACCAGCTCCCTCCAGTTGTGCCCGTGCGCGCCCGCCACCGCGTCCGTCCCGAAGACGGTCCGCAGCCCCGGCACCGTGAGCGCTTCCCGAAACACTTCCAGGGCCACCGGCACCGCCGCGCGCATCTGCGCGAACCCCTCCTCAGTGTAGTTGCCGATCCCGAGGTAGCGATCGGCGTTGGTGAAGTAGTTGTCGAAGATGAGGTGGATGTGCGGGTCGTAGTACAGGCCGCGCTCGGCGAGGAGTTCCAGCGTGGGGCGGTCGAGGAGAGCGCCGTGCTCGATCTGGGAGCAGCCCGCGAGGGCCGCCCGCCGTGCGCTCTCGGGGCCGTGGGCGTGCACCGCCGCGCGCAGTCCGTGCCCGGCAGCCCGCCCGCAGGCGGCGTCCAGCTGCTCCTGGGACATCGTCGGGGTGCCGCCCACGCGGATGCTGGCCGAGCCGAAGATCTTGATCACGTCGGCCCCCGCCTCCGCGACCTCGTCCACGTGCGCGCGGATCTCGTCCGGCCCGCCCGTTCCCGCCGTCACCGCGCGGATCGATGTCAGCACCCTGGGGCCCGGCAGGGACCCGCCCGCAATGGCGTCGCGCAGCGGAATGTCCTCGGGCCCGCCCAGGCTCTGAACCGTGGTTACCCCGCTCCGCAGCATGTTCCAGGCATTCGCGGCGGCGTAGAGCGCGCGGTCTTCCGGACCATCGGTCGAGGCCGCGCTGTGGAGCCGGCCCGTCTCGCGGTCGAAGTGCCAGCCCAGATGCACATGCGTGTCGATCAGGCCGGGGAGCACTGTGGCGCCGGAGAGGTCGTAGACGAGGGCGTCGGCAGTGGATCCGGCGGCTGCGATGGCCACGATCCGACCATCGCGCACCACCACCTCGGCGCCCTCGCGCGCGCCCCCGCGCCCGTCGAGGATGCGGTCGGGGCGGAGGACGAGGGTGGGGGTGCCTTCCGGCGACGACCCCCCGGTAGATGTCCCGGCTTCCCCTCCCCCGCATGCGAGCAAGAGTACGACCGCGGCCGCTGCCCGGAGTGCGCCGCTGGCCGGTTGCCTGCGGACACGCGCTCCGCGCCTGCCCTTCGGTATTCGCTTTCCACTCAAGCTCATGACTCCCTCCACGTAGGGGATGAACCCTGATCCTGGTTCGGAGCCGAGATCTTCGTCAAGCCGTTCAGCCTGGAGGCCACTCAGGGGTCGTCAACGGCTGCAACAGGGTCCAGAGGGGTGAGCGGTACGACAGGGAGAATGCCGATCATCGGGTAAGCCCGGGATCCGGGCTGCGGTCCCGGGTGCGCTGGTCCAGCTCGGCGAGCTGGTCGGAGCGCAGAGGACAGAGCGACGAACCCCAAGTTCTTGCACTCGTCCACACTATCAGGCTACTGTTGTGCCCCATGAATCTGCGGGCCACTAGAACACCGCACGGGTTGGAGCGCGGATGGACCTTGGACGACCACCACACCCAGTGTCCCTGGTGAGGTTGCCGGTTGCGACGTTGGTCTTCTGCCTCGCGATCGTCGAGCCTTGCTATGCTTCGCGCGCCCAGGCGTTCCCTTGCCCGAGGAATCCGGCGCGAAGCTACCCGGTAGGCAGCGTCACCGAGATCAAGGACTCAAAGCCCCCCTGCCGGATCGAATTTCGCGAGACCGGGATTCGGCTTGAAGGGACTGCGGATGGTTCCAGGCCGGACCCGGGCCGAACCGTACTGGTGGACTCGAATGGTCGCTTCATCTCGGCGAATGCACCGGGGTGGGATGCCGTGATCAGCGTATGGGACGCGCGGGGAAGGTATCTCTCATCGTTCGGAGGAGAGGGGGAAGGTCCCGGAGAGTTGATCGCGCGCGGGATGCTCCTCCTGTTCATCGACGGCCGGGACAACTTGCATGTCGCGCACGGCTTTGGTGGCTGGTCGGTTTTTTCGCCGCGACAGGAGTTCATTAGGCAACTCCCACGCCAAAACGTGGTTGGGAGGAACCGGTCCACGGTCATTCTTGATGATGGATGGGTTTTGGGCAGTCAGAGGCAAGGGACTGACAGTAAGCACCTTTTTCGCATGTTGGACTCCAATGGTTCAGTTACGCGGACCTTCGGAACGGTAGGCGACAGACCATCCGGGGACGGCCTGCGGCGAATCTCCCATGCGGGTGGCAGCACCTTCTGGGCGGGGCCCGGCGAGGAAGGCGCGGACGCCTACGTTCTGGAGGAGTGGGGTTCCGACGGAACGCTGCTCCGGACGCTGCACCGTGACGTGTCGTGGTATCGGTGGCGCGGGCAGAGCGAGATCTCACCACAAGTGGGGATGGTGCACGTCGCACGGAGTGGCCTTCTCTATGCCGTCGTCTTCCGCCCCACCGAGGAGTACGTGAGAGAGTACGAGAGAGCGCAGAGAGCGTGGGAGCACGGGGCAGGGGTGGATTCCCGCGAACTGCAGGAACACGAAGAACGGATGGATGCGGCGATGGAGGTCGTCGTCGAGGTGATCGACACGAGATCCGGTGAGCTCCTCGCTTCCGATCCCTACATGTGGCCGGAAGCACGCGACATCATCCCGCAAGGGCTGTTCCGCGGCTCGCTCCGGGGGTATCGGTACCAGGAAAGCGAAGGCGGCCTGCCCTTCGTGGAGATCGTGAGCGTGGAGTTGGTGGCTCGGTGAGGGTATCGGACAGGCGCCAAAGAGGCCGGAGAGGGATGAGGGGTCTGGCAGTTCGAACGATTGCGGTGACTGGATGGGGGTCGCTGCTCCTTGGCATTGCCTGTGACGGGGGTGGCTCACGAGGTGGAGGGATGCCGCTGGGCTGGGGCGAGCCGTTGGAAGCGCGGGAGGTTCGGCAATGGTCCAAGGATGAAATGACTGCCGCGGAGCGGTGGGTGATCGGCGATGAGCCCGCATTCGTGTTGGTGCCGGACTCGGTGGACTGGATGGGCCTGGGCGGGAACCAGGTTTCGAGACGACAGCGATACGTTAACGAGGCAATTGTACTGCCGGATCAACGGGTCGTTCTCCTCTACGCTACGAGCGCGCCGGACTCAATCCTGCTACACATCTTCGACCCCGCAAGTGACCAAGAAGTCCAGATTCCAGCGCCGTGGTTGGAAGATGGGCTTTCACCGAGCTGGGGCCACGTCAACATGGCTACTTTCGACGGGGAGATCATTCTGAGGGACAACAACCGGCCGCCGCTGATCCATCGTGGAAGGACGGACATGTGGCATGCCGGTCGGCAAAACGGATTCACCCGGCCCACGTCCTTCGTAGACAGCTTCGGAAAAATGCTCGGGGTGTTTCCGGAAGGATCGCTGGTCGTCATGGTGGAATCGGGTTCGACTGATACGACCATCGTCTCGATGACTGTAGCTGCCTGGCCGGTAGAGGTCAGGCATGATCCCGCGGACGTGCGTGCAGAGGAAGTGCTCTTCAAGACGGCTACTCCCAAGGATCCCACCAACGCCCGCAGGTCGGCACCACCATGGGCCCATCAACCCCGCCGTACGTCCGCCGTAGCCGGTGACACAATCTGGATCGTCCCCACGGAGAAGCCCATGCTTCTCGCTGTCCATCGTTCAGGGGACATCCTGCTTGAGGTCGGGTGGGAGGCGGGTGACCGTTCCATTCCCCAGGGGGCTTCCGGTTTTTGGGACGGCGCTGCGCGCTTCCCGTCGGCTGCGAGCCTCAAGATTGGGACCGACGGCTTCGTCTATGTGCAGAGGTGGACCGTGCGGGAAGGCCGTCCGTTGCGGGGCCCCGAGTGGCTGGTCTTCGGCCCTGCGGGCGAGCTGTTAGCCCGCCTGGACGTTCCGGGAAGATTTCCTTCCACCGAGGTGCTGGCGTTCGGCGATGGTGCGGTGGTGGCCAGGACGCGGAATGAGGAAACCGGCGTTCAGGAGATCCGGGTCTACGCGATCAGGAAGTCCGAATAGGAGTCGCGGGCCTTCGACATGCAGATGTCGGTCTTCAACTGGGCCGAGAGGTCGAAGAGCCCTCGGGCTCTGACCCGCCCCCCTTACCGAATCCCCTCCGGTACCCTCCGCACCACCACGGTCGGCACGTCGAACTCGTCCAGCCCGACGTAGGCCACCAGCCCATCGGGACCGAAGGCGTTGGGCATGCGCGCGTCGGGAATCGTGCCGAGGTACTCGCCCTCGGGCGTGATGACGTCGATCGGACCCGGCCCGGCTGCCGTCAATCCGGTCGGGGTCGAGAGCAAGGCCGTCTGGAACATCCCGATATGGTCGACATCGATGAATCCGCGAGCGGGAGTGCGCAGCGCCCATATGGTCCCGTTCCAGGTCGTTTCCAGGCTGGCGACGTGGGGAATTGCGCCCTCCGGTTCCCAGTCGTCCGCCTGTTGCCGGAAAACTGAAGCTCCTCCGAACATGCCGATCAATTCGGCGCGGTACCTCCTACGGCGATGGCCTCATCGATGCTTGTCCTGAGGTATTCGCGGAAGGCCCTGGCGGTGCGGTCGTCCCAGTTTCGCGGAGCGAAGGAGCGGACCAGGACCCTGCCCACGTTCCCTGCGGGATCCGTCACCTTGATCAGGTAGGCGGTCGTGTCCGAGTATGCGACCCGACCCCGGGGAGTGCCGCGAAATGGAACTCCTCTTCAACATCCGGGCGCGAGGCGCGCGCGATCTCCGCTTCGCTCGCCTCGTCGCCGTCAAGACGCACGCGCAGCACGGTGCGAGGACCCGAGCCGGCTTTGCATGTCGAACTCCCTGGCCGCCGAGTCGACCTCAAACCTGCGCGCGATGGTCACCCGGGCAAGCATGCTGCCGTCCCACCGGTCCACCTTCCGAACCCGCGGATCCGCACTTCTGACGAAAAAAAGAGGCGGCGTCTCGCCCTCGGAGACCCCTGGATAGCGGACCCAGCGTTCGAGGGCTCCCCGGGCATCGAACAGCTGATAGGCGAGGTGCCCGTTGTCGGCGACCACCGTGCGCCCGTCGGGCAGGGCGAAGGCGTGGGTCGCGTCGCGAAAGTCCCCCGGACCTTCGCCGGGCTGGCCGAAACGCACCACCAGCTCGCCACGCGGGTCGACCACCAGCACCGACAGATTCCCGCCGGACAAGTCTCCGATGTGCAGGTTGCCCTGCGCGTCGAATCCGATGGACGTGACGCTGGTGAGCAGTTCCCAGTCGCGCACGCCGTCCCCGATGCGGTAGACCTCCGGGAAGTCGGAGTTGAGCAGGCGGTCTTCCAGCGGGAGTTCGACGACTTGCTGGGCGGTTGCCGGGCCGGCGGCGAGGGCCAGTGCGGCAAGGGCAACCCCGGTGGGGCGGGTTGGTGCGGGCAGCATGGGTCGGCTCACTTTTGATTGAGCTCCTTGTGGAGCGGTTTGTCGGACCTGGCGTGTGGACTTCGGTCGGCCGCTCAATTCGTGGCCGCCAGGAGGAATACGATGCAGCGCCCCCCGACCTTCAGGGTTTGTCGATCAGCCGCGCCAGGACCTGCACAAGATGATGAGCCGTGCGGCCCGTTCCCGCACGGATCTGTGCGCGGCAGCTGAAGCCGTTGGCGATGACGGTGTCGTCGGGGGCGGCGGCGCGCACGGCGGGGAAGAGGGCGAGTTCGCCCATCGCGCGGGAGGTGCGCAGGTGTTTTGCGGTGTAGCCGAAGGAGCCGGCCATGCCGCAGCAGGTCGACTTGATCAGGGTCGAGGGGGCGCCGGTGAGGGAGTGCAGGGCGTCGGCGGTGGCGGAGGCGGTCCCGGCGGCTTTCTGGTGACAGTGGCCGTGGATGTGGGTGGTGGGGGGTGCTGTTGCGGGGCCGGAGGACGGGGCGGGTTGAGCGGCGGTGGCGGGCTTTGGGGGCCCGGCACCACCGGCGGCGAGGAATTCGTCGATGAGGACCGCTTGCCGGGCGACCGCACGGGCGTCTTCGCCGGGGCAGAGGGTGAGGGCTTCGTCGCGCAGGGTCAGGAGGCAGGAGGGTTCGAGGCCCACGATGGGCAGTCCCTGCCGGGCGAGGGGGGCGAGGGCGGTGATGGTGCGCTGGAGCTCGGCGCGGGCGTGGTCGAGGAGCCCCACGCTGATGTAGGTGCGGCCGCAGCAGAGCGGTCGTTCCCGGGTGGGGAGGGGGCGGGGGGCGGCGGGATGGAAGCCGAGTCGACGAAGGACAGTCACGGCTGCCCGAGCCACGTCAGTGTCAAAATACCTAGTGAATGTGTCAACAAAGAGGGTTACAGGGTGCTTGGCAGAGGATTCAGGAGTTGCACTCGATGCCCTGTGTGACAGATTATAGGATGAATCTGACCATTGGTCCGCCATCGGGTTTTCGCCCCCCGCCCCCAGCTCCTCGTCCCGGAACGGCTTCGGGGCCCACTCGGGCAGCTCCCGCGCGGCGGCGATGCCGAGCGTGCGCTCACCGAGCCATGCCAGCACCCGGCTCCGGTTGCGCAGGTTGAACAGCCACGGAGCGCGCGACGCGAGGGGCGCGACCCTGGGCAGCGAGGCGAAGAGCCGTTCCTGCAGGGGAGCGCCTCGTTGCCGGTTCCGGTGGTGGAGGACTTCGGCCTTCATCGCGGCCATGTCCACCCCCGCCGGGCACTCGCGCTTGCAGGCCTTGCAGCCCACGCAGAGGTCGAGGACATCGGCGACTTCATCCCCCAACAGCCCCTCCGGCCCCAGCTGCCCGGTCAGGGCCAGTCGGAGCACGTTGGCGCGGCCCCGGGTCGTGTCCGCCTCTTCGCGGGTCACGCGGTAGGACGGACACATGACATCCGGGTCCATCTTGCGGCAGGCGCCGTTGTTGTTGCAGGCCTCTACGGCCCGGGTGAAGCCACCCTGCCCGGACCAGTCCATCGCGACCGGCAGAGGCGCTTCCCGGTACCCCGGCCCGTAGCGAAAGAGCTCGCGGTCGTCCATCCGGGGCGCGGCCACAATCTTCCCCGGGTTCATCATCCCGGTGGGGTCGAAGGCCTCCTTGACCTCGCCGAACGCGCGGGCCAGCCGTCCCCCCAGCAGGGGTTCGATGAACTCCGAGCGCAGGATCCCGTCGCCGTGCTCGCCCGAGTACGACCCGCCCAGCCGCACCGCCTCCCGGAGCACCTCTTCCGCGACGCCGCGGAAGGTCGCGATGTCGCCCGCGTCCTTCATGTTCAGCGACGGCCGCACGTGCAGGCACCCCACCGAGGCGTGCGCGTACCAGGTGGCGCTGGTGCCGTGTCGCGCGAAGATCTCCTCGACCGACGCGCCGAATTCGGCCAGCGCGGGGAGCGGTATCGCGCAGTCCTCCACGATCGAGACCGGCTTGCGCTCGCCCCTCATGGACATCACGATGGACAGCCCCGCACGCCGCACGGCCCAGATCGCCGCCTGCGCGGCCGGCTCCTCGGCGCGCCGCACCTCCCCCCCACCCCCCGCCCCCCCGCCCCCCGTCCCCCTCACCACCTCCTCGAGCCGCGACAGCCTCGTCCGCAGCACGCCGTCCTCATCCCCCGCGAACTCGACCAGCAGCACGCTGCGCGCCGACTTCGGCACCAGCTCCTCGACCGCGCTGCGGAACTGCGCGTTCTCGCGCGCCAGCGTGGTCAGCGACTCGTCCATCAACTCTACCGCGTGCGGCTCCAGCGTCACGATGTGCTGCACCGAGTCCAGCGCGTCCAGCAGCGACGGAAAGCAGCAGACCCCGAGAACCCGGCGCGACGGCCGCCGCGACAGCTTCAACCTGATCCGCCGGAAGAACGCGAGCGTGCCTTCGGAGCCCACCAGCACCTCGGCGAACGACGCATCCGGCTTCAGCAGCCGATGGAGGTTGTAGCCGGCGACGTGTCGGAGCACCTTCGGTACCCGTGCCTCCAGCTCGCCGGCCTCGCGCTCCGCAATCCGCAAGATCCGTCGGACCAGTTCGCGCGCGGGAGCGGCGGCCGCGGTCGCCGCCGCCGCTCCTGCTCCCGCGGCCGCCGCACCCCCGCCCCCGAACCCGACCACCCTCCCGTCCGCCAGCGTCGCCTCGATCTCCAGCACGTTGTCGGCCATGATCCCGTACCGGATGGAGCGCGCGCCGCCGCTGTTGTTGCCCGCCATCCCGCCGATGGTGGCGCGGCTGGCGGTCGCGACATCGACCGGGAAGAAGAGCCCCGTGGGGACGAGACGCCGGTTGAGGTGGTCGAGGACGACCCCCGGCTCCACCCACGCTGTGCGCCCCTCGCGGTCGACCTCCAGCACCCGGTTCAGGTACCGCGAAGTGTCGATGACGACCGCTCGCCCCACCGTCTGCCCGCACTGGGAGGTCCCCGCGCCGCGGGGGAGGACCGGCACGCCCTCCTCGCGCGCGATGGCCATCACGGCGTCCACATCGTCCAGGCTCCGCGGCAGCACGACCCCCAGCGGCGCGATCTGGTAGATGGAGGCGTCGGTGGCGTACAGGCCGCGTGTGAGCGCGTCGAAGCGGACCGGCCCCTCGACGTGCGCGCGGAGTCTCGTGGCGAGACGGGATTTCTGCCCGGAGAGTAAAGACATTTCGCAAACTGCCGACTATGTTGATGGGCGACAACGGCACAGACGGCGCGAAGCACGTCAGCGGACACAACCGGCAACCCTTCAGGAGGTACAGATGCGGCCAGGGCGGGAAACTGTTCACGGAGCGGCGCGCGCGGGGCGCACAACGGTCGGCCCCCTGCGGTTGACGACTCGCGGACCCTGGCGGACGGCGACTTTGCGCCTCCTTCCGGCAGCCCTGGCAGCCCTCCTTGCAGCCGCCTGCGCCGGCCCGGGCGCCGACGATGCCATCGAGATCAGCTTCGGCCACGTCGGAGCGCCGGGCTCGCTCTTCGCGATCAGCTCCGAGGAGTTTGCGGCGCGCGTCAACGCCCGCCTCGAAGGCCGGGCCGAGGTCGTCGTCTACGGGTCGAGCCAGCTCGGCGGAGACGAGGTCCTCCTTCAGAAACTCAAGCTCGGCACGGTGGACCTGGCGCTCCCGTCGTCGATCATGTCGTCACGGATCCCCGAGTTCGGGCTCTTCGAGATGCCGTACCTTGTGGACGACCGGGTGCACATGGCCAGGATCGAGGAAGCGGTGGTCTGGCCGGAACTTGCCCCCCTCGCCCAGGCGCAGGGCTACCGCATCCTCGCCGTCTGGGAGAACGGATTTCGCCACGTCACCAACAATACCCGCGCCATCCGCGTACCGGCCGACCTGGCCGGGCTCAAGCTCCGGACCCCGCGCGGCACCTGGCGGGTCAAGCTCTTCCAGCACTTCGGCGCCAACCCCGTGCCCATGGCCCTCTCGGAGGTGCTCCTCGCGCTGCGAACGGGGAATGTGGACGGGCAGGAGAACCCCCTCGCGCAGATCCACGCCTCCAAGCTGAACGAGGTGCAGCAGTACCTCTCGATCACCGAACACGTGTACACTCCCGCGTACGTTACCGCCTCCAGCGAACACTGGGCGGAGCTTCCCGAGGAAGTCCGCACCGTGATCGAGGAAGAAGCGCGCGCGTTGCAGGAGTTCGTCTACGAGACCGCCCAGCGGCTGGACCGCGAGCTGCTGCTGGCGCTGGCCGACACCGACATCAAGGTCAACTGGGCGGACAAGTCCGCATTCCAGCGGGAGAGCCAGGCGGTCTACGACGAATTCGCCGCGGAGGTGCCGGGGGGACGAGAGCTGATCGAGCGGGTCCTGGGCCTGTTGCAGCCGTAGCAGTGGCCGCGAGGCAGGGCGAGCCGGACCCGGGTTGGGTCTCCCGGGTGCGGCAGATCTTCCAGCGCGCCATGGAGGGGGTGGTCGCGGCGCTGGTGGGCGCGCTCGCGCTGGTAGTGATCCTCGGCGTCGGGTTCCGCCAGGCGGGCAACGCGCTGGTCTGGTACGACGAGGTGGCCGCGATCCTGCTGGCGTGGCTCACCTACTACGGCGCCGCGCTGGTGGCGCTGACCCGAGGCCACATCGGTGTGCCGATGCTGGTCGAGCGCTTGCGGGGTGCGGTGCGGATCAGCGTCTTGATCGTGGCCGAGGCCGCGGTCATCGTCTTCTTCCTGGTGCTGGCGTGGACGGGTTGGCAGGTGCAAGGTGCACTCTCGGGGGCCACGCTGGTGAGTCTGCCGGCCATTCCTGCCGCCATTGCACAGTCAGTGATCCCGATCGGGGCGGTTCTGTTCATCATCGCCCAGCTGCTGAGCCTGCCGGAGGCGCTGAGGGACGGCCCTCCATGACCCTCGTCCTCCTCGCCCTGCTCCTCCTCCTCGTCCTCATCAACGTACCCATCGCGGTGGCGCTGGGATTGATGACGGTGGTCGCGATTCTGGCCTCCGGCGGCTTCGAAGCGCTCCCCAACGCGGGCCTGCTGATGTTCTCCGGGGCCACGAAGTTTCCTCTGATCGCGATCCCGCTCTTCATCCTGGCGGGCGCGATCATGAACCGGTCGGGGATCTCGCGGCGGCTCGTCGCCTTCGCGTCGGCGGTGTTCGGGTTCATTCGGGGCGGTCTGGCGATGGTGAGCATCTCGGCCTCGATGTTCTTCGCGGAGATCTCCGGGAGCGCGGTGGCCGATGTCGCGGCGCTGGGCTCGATCCTGATTCCGGCGATGAGGAAGCGGGGCTACTCGCGCAGCTTTGCGGCGGCGGTGACCTCCTCCTCGGCGACGCTGGCCGTGATCATCCCCCCGTCCATCCCGATGATCCTCTACGGCGTGATGTCGGGCAGCTCGGTGGTGGAGCTCTTCGTGGCGGGGATCATCCCGGGGGTCGTGGGCGGGATCCTCATGATGCTGGTCGCGTACCTGTGGGCGCGGCGCAAAAATCTCCCCATGGAGGAGGCGTTCCAGCTCCGGCGTGTGTGGCGGACCTTCCGGGAGGCCGGGTGGTCGCTGCTCCTGCCGCTGATCATCCTGGGCGGGATCTTCAGCGGCTGGGTCACCGCCACCGAGGGGGCCGGACTGGCCGTTGTGGCGGCGCTGGTGATCGGCGGTCTGGTGTACCGGGAGCTGAATCTCAAGGGACTGAGGCAGGCCGTGCTCGAGTGCGGGCACCAGACGGCGGTGGTGATGCTGCTGGTGGCCGCGTCGGCGCTGCTCGGCGACTTCCTGACCGAATCCAGGGTGCCGCAGCAGGTGGCCGCCGCCATCACCGGCTTCACCGACTCGAAGCTTGCGATCCTGGCGCTGCTCAACCTCTTCCTCCTGGTGATCGGGCTCTTCCTGCACTCGGCTGCGGCGATCATCCTCGTCGTCCCGATCGTGATGCCGCTGGTGCAGGCCATGGGGATCGATCCGGTGCACTTCGGCCTGATCGTCACGCTGAACCTGGGGATCGGCCAGCAGACGCCGCCGGTGGCCTCGGTGCTGGTCACCGCCTGTTCGGTCGCAAAGGCGGACATCTGGAAGGTGACGAAGGCCAACCTCTGGTTCATCGGGGTGCTGCTCGCCATCCTTCTGCTCGTGACGTACGTACCCGCCTTCTCGCTTGCGCTCGTGGAGCTGTTCTACCGATGAGCCCGCCGTCCCCGCGCGTCACGTCCAGCCGCGACGGCGGCATCGTGACGGTCACGCTCGACCACCCTCGCAGGATGAACGTGCTGGACCTGGCCGGTTGGGAGACGCTGGGCGAGATCTTCGAGGGGCTGGCGGGCGACGATTCGGTGCGCTGCGCGCTGATCGAGGGGGCGGGGGAGGCGGCGTTCTCCGCCGGGTCGGACATCGGGGGGTTCGCGGCACACCGCAGCACCCCTGAGCAGGTGACGCGCTACGCCGCCGCGCTGAGGCGGGGGATCGAGGGCGTGTACGACTGCCCGCACCCGACCGTGGCGGCGGTGCGGGGGCTGTGCGTGGGCGGCGGGCTGATCGTCGCGGCGTGCTGCGATGTGCGTGTGTGCGGCGAGTCCAGCCGTTTCGGCGCTCCCGTGAACCGTCTCGGAGCCACCATGGCGCACGCGGAGATGGCGCCGCTCCTCGCCGCGGCCGGTGCGGGGGCCGTGCTGGAGATCCTCCTGACGGGCGATCTGGTGGACGCGCGCCGCGCCCGCGAGATGGGGATCGTCAACCGGATCGTGCCGGATGGGGCGGTGGGGGAGGGGGGGGTGGAGATCGCGCGCAGGATCGCCGCCGGGGCGCCGCTGGTGAATCGCTGGCACAAGAAGTTCGTGCGGCGTGTGGGGCAGGGGCGGCCGCTGACCGACGCCGAGCGCGAAGAGGCATACGAGGCGTTCCAGACGAGCGACTACCGGGAGGGGATCGCGGCGTTCATGGAGAAGCGGACGCCCCGCTTCGAGGGGGAATAGGGGTGGGGGGCAGCGGCCCGGGCGGAGCGCTCTCCGGCATCCGCGTCATCGAACTGGCGCACGTCATGGCCGGGCCGGTCTGCGGGCGCATGCTTGCCGACATGGGGGCCGACGTGGTCAAGGTCGAGCCCCCCGGCGCCGGCGACCCGACCCGTGCTTTCGCGCCCCCGGAGGTGGGGGGGACCGCGGCCGCCTTCGTCATGATGAACCGCAACAAGCGCGGCATCGTGATCGACCTCAAGACGGAGGCGGGCCGGGAGGCGGCGCAGCGAATGCTGGCCCGCTGCGACGTCGTCATCGAGAACTTCCGCAAAGGGGTCATGGAGGGATTCGGGCTCGGGTACGAGTCTCTCCGGGCCGCCAACCCCGGCCTCGTCTACTGCCAGATCACCGGCTTCGGGCGCACGGGTCCGCTGGCTGACCACCGCGGCTTCGACCTCATCGCCCAGGGGATGACCGGCCTGCTGAGCGTCACCGGCGAGGGCCCGGGTCGGCCCCCCGTCAAATGCGGTCCGCCGCTTACCGACATCACCGCGGGGATCCTCGGCGCCATGGGCGTGGTGACCGCCCTGTACGCCCGCGAGTCCACCGGCAAGGGTCAGCGCGTCGACACATCCCTCTTCGAAGCGGGGCTCATCCAGACCTTCTGGCAGTCCGCGGTGGCGCTGGCGACCGGTGAGTCTCCCGGCCCACTCGGCTCCGCCCACCCCCTTGCCGCCCCCTACGAGGCGCTCCCGACCGCGGATGGCTGGATCACGGTCGGGGGATGGAACCAGGTGAACTGGCTGCGCCTCGTGGACGCCCTGGAGCTGCCCGAACTGGCTGGCGACTCCCGCTTCCGGACCAATGCCAACCGCATGGAGAATCTGGAGGCACTGCGTGAACTGCTGTCAGCCCGGTTGAAGACTGCCACGGCGGAGGACTGGCTGCGGCGGCTGGAGGCGGCGAAAGTGCCGGCCGGGCCGGTCTCCAGCATGCTCGAGGCGCTGCGCCACCCGCAGACGGTGGCCCGGGAGATGGTTTTGGCGGTCCAGCAAGGCGCGGAGGAGGTGGAAACGCTCGGCGTGCCAGTCAAGCTGTCGGAGGCGCCGGCCTCGGTGGAGCGCGGGGCGCCGGGGCAGGGAGAACACACCGCCGAGGTGTTGCGGGAGTACGGCTTCGGTGCCGAGGAGATCGCCGAACTGCGGCGGACGGGGGCGGTGGGCGGTTGACAGGCGGAGCCGGTTCGGGGAGCATGAGCGGGTGACGCAACATCGGGGGGCCTACAGGATGGCCCCATCCATAGTGGTGCTCCCCGTCAGCAGGAGGCGATAGACCGTGGACGTCCTGGGAATCGATTTCAGCAGGCTTGTGGGGTGGTGGAATGAAGCGGTCACCTATTCCGCAACCCGGTGGCTTCCGAGCCTGGGTGCACTTCTGCTTGCTGCGCTCGCATACCTGGTGGGTGGCTGGATTCTGCGCGGGGTGCAGCGGCGGTTTGCGACGAGGACCGAGACCGACCTCGACGACGAGTTGATCCGGACCATCCGCCAGGCGTTTCGGCTGACCGTGGTGGCATGGGCGTTGTGGCACATCATGGGACTGTGGGTACCGATCCTCGGCGCGGAGAACGACGACGGTGAATGGGTGCGGCACGCGACCCAGCCCCGCGACTGGGTGTGGGGAATCTGGATCGTGATGGTCTTCTTCCCGCTGAGCCGCTTCATCGGCCACCTGATGCGCAGCTTCGAATCGAGGATCATGGCCCGGAGTGGGGAGACGGCGCTGGACGAGACCGCCCTGCCGATGATCAACAAGTTCGTCCGGTTCACGGTGATCGCAATTGGCATCCTTTTGGCGATGGCCCATGTGGGCATCAAGATCGCCCCCCTCCTCGCCGGTGCCGGTGTCGTGGGTCTGGCACTTTCGCTGGCCGCCAAGGACACGCTGTCCAACCTGATTGCCGGCGTGCTGCTCATCATGGACCGCCCATTCCAGGTGGGGGACCGGATCGAGCTGTGGAACGCCCCTCGTGAGACCGGTACCTGGGGAGACGTGCTCGAAATCGGGCTGCGGGCCACCAAGATACGCAACCCCGACAACCTCGTGGTGGTCGTGCCGAACAACGAGATCATGCGGCGCGACATCATCAACTACACGATGTCGGGTGAGGACATCCGCCTGCGCATCCCCTTCTCGGTGGCCTACGAGGCGGACATCGACCGCGCCAAGGTGCTGCTGATCCAGGCCGCGCTGGAGGTGAAGGGCGTCAAGCCGGACCCGGACCCGATCGTGATCGTGCGCGGCTTCGGCCCGTCGGAGGTGAACCTGCAGCTCCGCGTCTGGATCAAGGAAGCGCGCCAGCGGCGGCGGATCGCGGACGAGATCACCGGGATCGCGCTGACCGCGTTCGCGCGTGAAGGTGTGGAGATCCCGTATCCGAAGCGGGAGCTGTACATCAAGCAGGGGGACGCGACGGCGCTGTTGCCGAGTGGGAAGTAGGGCAGGGCGCCACCCCCGGAGCGGGCGCAATGCGGCACTTCACCTCGGCGCGGCAGAGCGTTCCGTGTCGTCGCTGGAACGCGGCGGCCAACCCGCTTGCGCGGTCATTCTGTCGTGCAGCTACCCGACAACGGCCCCGGACCTCTGGGACGCGTTGACGAACCGTGAGCGCATTCTGCGCTGGTTCCTGCCGATCAGCGGCGAACTCGAACCTGGCGGCCGCTATCAGTTCGAAGGGAACGCTGGCGGCGTGATCACGGCCTGCGAGCCCCCATCGCGCCTCGCGCTCACATGGGAGTTCGGCGAACAGGTCAGCTGGGTGGAGGTCCGTGTTTCGAACGACGAGGCTGGCCAGGCGCGGCTTACACTCACGCACACCCAGCAAGTGTCGGAGCACTGGGTCCAGTACGGCCCGGGCGCGACCGGCGTCGGCTGGGAGATGGGTCTCGTCGGACTCGCGATGCATCTCGCGCAACCGGACGCGCCGAAGCCGGACGCTGCCGAATTCGCGACTTCACCCAACGGCAAGGCGTTGATAACGAGCAGCAGCGAGGCATGGGGGGAAGCGGCCATAGCGGGCGGGGCCGACCCCGGCGACGCGCGCGCAGCGGCAAACCGGACGACCGCATTCTACACGGGTTCCGCTGTCTGACGGACCGGCTAGCGCCGCCAGCTTCCGGCAAGACCGTCGCAGACGCTCGACCAACACAGACTACCCATCCCGAATCGGGATAGCTACGTTCAGGGTCATGCGGATCATCGCGAAGAGGACGCTGCGGGCCTATTGGGAGCGAGAGCCCAGGGCGGAACAGCCACTCAAGGCATGGTACGCGATCGCCCGGAAGGCCGATTGGTCGTCTCCCGCGGACGTCAAGAGGGTGTATGGACACGCCAGCATCATCGGCAACGACCGGGTGGTGTTCAACATTGGTGGGAACAGGTATCGACTGATCATCCGCTTTGACTACTCGCGTCGAATAGGCTTCGTGCGTTTCGTGGGAACGCACGCGGACTATGATCGGATCGACGCGTCCAAGGTGTAGGAGGAACTCAAGATGACGATCAAGCCAATCAGAAGCGAGACCGACTACGACGCGGCGCTCGCCGAGATCGACCGCCTCATGGGGGTTCCCCCGGACACGCCGGAATCCGACAAGCTGGAGGTACTGGTGACGTTGGTGGAGAGGTACGAATCGGAGCACTGGGATATCGACGCTCCAGACCCTGTTTCGGCGATCCACCACGTCATGGAAGCTCGTGGATTACGACAACAGGACCTGGCAGTGCTGATTGGCTCCCAGTCCCATGCCTCGGAGGTTCTTGGCCGTCGCCGCCCCCTTTCCCTCGCCATGATACGCGTGTTGGCCACGGAATGGAGTCTCCCGGCCGACGTGCTGGTGCGGGAATACGAACTCGCAACGGCATGATCCGCGCTTCTGAGCTTCACCGGCCGGTCGTTGAGCCCATCGTTGTCAACCGCACTTTACTTTTTGACAACTGTAGTGGTGATTATGCACTTGACGCAGGTAGTGAATGCTTATCCGGTACGGATGGCGGATCATGGGCGGCGGCTTGCCGTTGTGGTCGGCCAGCCATGGTCTCACGGCGGCGGTGAACCGTTCTGCCGAAGCAATGGACCATGAGAACTCCCGTCCTGGTCATCTGGTTCACGTCGGGATCGTTCGGCTGGCTCATATCTCTAACTCCCGAAGGGGGTAGCGAGTGAGCTCGACACGACTTAGAACCCCATCCGCCGCAGCCAGGTACGTTCACGTTGCTCTTCCTGCATCCAGTACCTCTTCGCGTGTCTTCGCGGCCTGCGCAGCTTTGAGCGATGGAATCGCCGCCTTCGGACGTGTGGACACCTGTTCGCGCAGTGCAGCACTTCCTTCCGTCCGGATTCCGATCTTGCGTTCCGACATGCCTTCATTTGCGGCACCTTGACGACGCGAGTCTACACCGCACGAATCCATCCAAGCACGCCGGTCACGACAGCACCCAGCACGGCGTAGACGATCTCTGGTTGCCAGTCCATCCAGCGTCATGTTAACGCCACCCGCGCACACCGTGTCAAAAAATGCGTCACCAGCCAGCCCGACACCGGCAACAAGCATGTTCATTCACGCTACCTGTATCAAGTGCATAATCACCACTGTAGTTGACATGAAACGCTTCCGCCTGCCCGCGGTTGCCAGCCGACTCGTGGTTGCCGGCTTCCTCGCGGTTACCGGCCTCCTCGGGCAGCTGGTCGCCGGCAGCCTGCTGGCGGCGCAGGAGGAGCGGACCTTCCGGCCACTCAGGTCACTGGGCGCGGGCAGCGAACTGACGGCCTCGGTGAGTCTGGGCGACGTGAACGGCGACGGGGCCCTCGACGCCGTGGTGGCCAACGGCCGTCACTGGCCCGGGCAGAACCGGATCTACCTCAACGATGGGCGCGCCGCCTTCACCCTCGCGCGGCGGCTGGGGGAGGAAGAGGCCGGCACCTATGCGGTCCCCCTGGCTGATTTCGATGGCGACGGAGACCTGGACATCGCGGTGGGGAACGACCGCACTCGCAACCTCGTCTTCCTCAACGATGGCAGCGGCCGCTTCGAGGCCGGAGCCACCTTCGGCACTCCGACTTCGACGCGGAGCCTGACGCTGGCGGACCTGAACGGTGACGGGCACACGGACATCCTCGTGGTCAACCGGGGGCGGCAGAACTTCATCTTCCATGGCGATGGGTCGGGAACCTTCAGCACCGGCACCCCGTTCGGGGCGGGGGACGACTCGACGATCGATGTCGCGGCCGCGGATCTCGACGGTGACGGGGACCTCGACCTCGTGCTCGCCAACCGCGACGGCGGAGCGAACGCAGTCCACTGGAACGACGCGGGCAGCTTCAAGCGGGCGAGCGGGTACGGAACCGGCAGCGACGAGACGCGCGGCGTGGCGGTGGGCGACGTGGACGGCGACGGCCGCCTGGACATCGTCACGGCGAACATCGGCGAAGTGAACGCGGTGTACTTCGGTGATGCCTCAGGAGGGTTCGAGCGCAGCCTGCCGTTCGGGTCCGGCGACGACCAGAGCTACGCGGTCCGTCTCGCGGACGCGGATCTCGACGGGGATCTGGACATCGTCGTGGCGAACGTGGGCGCACGGAACGCGGTGTACTTCAACCAGGGCGAAGAGGCCGGGGGGTTCGGCGATGCCGCGGGGTTCCGCGAGTTCCGCTTCGGGTGCGAGGACTGCGCCACCTACGGGCTGGCGGTTGGCGATCTGAACGGAGATGGGTTTCCGGACATTGTGACGGCGAATTCGGGGGCGCCGAATGGGGTTCTTGCGAATGTGGGGGTGGAGCGGTGAGGGGGGCGCCGCGGCAGAACGGCTAGGCTGCACCCTCCTCGCGGCCACTACCTTCGGAGCCAAAGGGACTTCGTCTTCGAATCTGTTATCTCTCCCCCAGGTCCCCATCCCGAATCGCCCGGAACTCGTTCCCCGTCCGCCAATTCGGCCAGTCGTCCGACGTGACCAGCCGGTGGCCCACCCGGAAGAGCAGGCCGAGGTCGTCGAGGGCACCGGTGAGGTCCCACTCCGGATCGAACTCGTCGGACGGCTTGTGATAGCGGTTGCTGGTGTAGTCGGCACGCCTGGCGAGCGTCCATTCCGTGCCGTGCTCGACGTGGTCGATCCCCGAATCCGTGTAGATCGAGGGGACTCCCACCTTGGCGAAGCTGAAGTGGTCGGAGCGGTAGTAGAACCCCTTCTCGGGCTCCGGGTCCGGCCGCAACGTGCGCCCGACCATGGCGGCGGCCTCGGCCAGATGGTCGTCCAGCTCCGAGGCACCCATCCCCACGACCGTGATGTCGTTCATGGGCCCGTCAACGTTCAGCCCGTCGATGTTGATGGTCGCGACCGTGCTCGACGTGGGGTAGACGGGGTTGGCGGCGTAGTAGGCGGACCCCAGCAGGCCCTGCTCCTCGGCGGTGACGGCGAGGAAGAGGACGGAGCGGGCCGGGCGCTCCGGCAGCGCCCCGAACGCCCGTGCCAGCTCGATCAGCCCGGCGGTGCCGGTGGCGTTGTCGAAGGCGCCGTTGAAGATCGGATCCTCCATGGCGGGGTCGTCGCTGCGGCCGAAGTGGTCCCAGTGGGCGGTGTAGATGATGTACTCGTCCGGCCGCTCGCTCCCGGGCAGCAGCGCGAGCACGTTCTTCGACTCGGAGCGCTGGATGTCGTTGGTAACGGTCACCGACGCCGTGGCGCCGAGGGGGACGGCGCGGAAGCCGGGCTGCGTGGCCGCCTGCGCGAGCGCCTCGTAGTCGTGTCCGCCCGCCGCGAAGATCTCCCGCGCGACCCGCCCCTGCACCCATCCCTCGATCGCGACGTGGCTCATGTTGCCGTCGGCCGCTTCCTGGCCGAACTGCGGGCCGGTCCAGCTGCCGCTCACGACCTCCCAGGGGTAGCCGGCCGCCGCTTCCTCGTGCACGACGATCGCGGCCGCCGCGCCCTGCCGCGCCGCCTCCTCGAACTTGTACGTCCAGCGCCCGTAGTAGGTCATCGAATTGCCGCGGAAGAGCGCTTCGTCCTGGGTCGCAAAGCCCGGGTCGTTCACCAGGATGACGACGGTCTTGCCGGTCGCGTCGACGCCCTCGTAGTCGTTCCAGCCGTACTCGGGCGCGACCACGCCGTAGCCGACGAAGACCATCTCGGAATCGGTGATCGACTCGGTCTCGACGACGCGCTTGGTCCAGGCGACGAAGTCGGTGGACCAGGTGTAGGCGAGGTCGGTGGCTTCGGTGTCTGCGGCGCCGCCCGCGCTCACGGTCAGGGTGGGCTGGCCCTGTTCCGCCAGCGCGACGAGGGGGACGTCCTGGAAGAAGGAGTCGCCGTTGCCGGGCTCGAGGCCGGCCGCCTGGAACTGGTCGACCAGGTAGGCGATGGTGAGCTCCTCGCCGGGCGTGGAGGGGGCGCGGCCTTCGAATTCGTCGCTGGAAAGGGTCTGGATGGCGGCGGAGAAGGACTCGGCGGACATGGCGGCGATGGCGGAGGCCGCCGGGTCGGAGGCGTCGCCGGGCGAGGGGTCGCCGCACGCGGGGAGGAGGGCGCAGGCGAGCAGCGCGGCCGGCAGGGTGGGGTGGGGGCGGGGTGGGGTGGTCATGGTGGGGGCGCCTTCCTGGGGGTGGTTGTCAACTCGGCATTACCAAATGTCAAGTGCGGTTTACATCTGTGGCTCCGAATGGGGATTCGGGTGGCGGTGAGCGGCCACTGGTGGTGACACGTCTGAACAGGCGTGCGCCCGGATCATTGCCACATCGGTAAGGATCGGGTGGTCTTCAACATTGGCGGGAACCGGTATCGACTGATTATCCGTTTCGACTACTCGCGTCGAATCGGCTTTGTGCGATTCGTGGGAACCCACGCGGAATACGATCGAATCAAGGCGTCAAAGGTGTAGGAGGGAATCAAAGATGACGATCAAGCCGATCAGAAGCGAGGCCGACTACGATGCGGCGCTGGCAGAGATCGACCGCCTGATGGGCGTGACTTCGGGCACGCCCGAGTCTGACAGGCTGGAGGTATTGGTAACCCTGGTCGAGAGATACGAAGCCGAGCGCTGGAGCATCGACGCCCCAGACCCGATTTCCGTAATCCATCATGTCATGGAGGCTCGCGGATTGCGACAAAGGGATCTGGCAGCGCTGATCGGCTCACAGTCCCACGCCTCAGAGATCCGACGGCCACCGCCGCCCGCTCTCCCTCGCCATGATCCGACTGTTGGCTGCGGAATGGAGTCTTCCGGCCGATGTGCTGGTACGTGAATACAAGCTCGCAACGGGGTGATCGGAGCTCCGAAGCTAGGCTCGGAAGACCGTGACCCCGCTGGCCGGCGAGCAGGATCGGACGTTCCGCCCACTGAGGTCCCTGGGCGCGGGCAGCGAACTGACTGCGTCGGTGAGCTTGGGCGACGTGAACGGCGACGGTGCCCTCGATGTCGTCGTCGCACGCCCCCGCCCGTCCGGTGCCAGGCCCCATTGCCGCGACGATAACACCCATTTACAGTCCACACGGCCCAAACCACCGGCGGGGACCCGCCTCCACAATCCATTCAACCCGAGGAATACATCAGATGCCCAGGTCGAACCAGGACTGGTGGCCGAACCAGTTGAATCTGAAGGCTCTTCACCGCCACTCCCGCTCCCCGGATCCCATGGGTGAGGACTTCGATTACGCCGAGGAATTCAAGTCGCTCGACCTGGATGCCCTGAAGAAGGACCTCCACGAGTTGATGACAACCTCGCAGGACTGGTGGCCTGCCGACTACGGCCACTATGGGCCGCTCTTCATTCGGATGGCGTGGCACAGCGCGGGCACGTACCGCATCAGCGACGGCCGCGGCGGCGGCGCCTCCGGCACCCAGCGCTTCGCGCCGCTCAACAGCTGGCCCGACAACGCGAACCTCGACAAGGCGCGCCGGTTGCTCTGGCCGATCAAACAGAAGTACGGCCGGAAGATCTCCTGGGCCGACCTGATGATCTTCGCCGGCAACTGCGCCCTGGAGTCGATGGGCTTCAGGACGCTTGGCTTCGGCGGAGGCCGCGAGGACGTGTGGGAACCCGAGGACACCGACTGGGGACCCGAGGGCACGTGGCTCGGAGACGAGCGCTACAGTGGCGACCGCGAGCTCCAGGAGCCTCTCGGCGCCGTACAGATGGGCCTGATCTACGTGAATCCGGAGGGGCCGAACGGCAAGCCGGATCCCCTCGCGGCAGCCAGGGACATTCGAGAGACGTTCCGTCGCATGGCGATGAACGACGAGGAGACCGTCGCGCTCATTGCCGGCGGACACACGTTCGGCAAGGCGCATGGCGCCGCCGATGTGGGCCAGCACGTCGGCCCCGAACCGGAGGGCGCCGACCTGGAGGAGCAGGGCCTCGGCTGGAAGACCAGCTTCGGCACCGGCAAGGGCGCCGATTCCGTCACGAGCGGGATCGAGGGCGCGTGGACGACCGACCCGGCGAAGTGGGACAACAACTTCCTGGAGAACCTGCACGGCTACGAGTGGAAGCAGGTGACGAGCCCCGCCGGCGCGGCGCAGTGGACTCCTAAGGATGCCGCTGCCGCGGGCACCGTACCGGATGCTCACGATCCGTCGAAGAAGCACGCCCCCATGATGCTGACGACGGACCTCTCACTGAGGCTGGACCCTGTCTATGCGCCGATCGCGAAGCGCTTCCTGGAGAACCCCGAGGAACTGGCGGACGCGTTCGCCCGCGCATGGTACAAGCTGACGCACCGCGACATGGGGCCCCGCACACGGTGTCTCGGTCCCATGGTGCCGGCCGAGCCGCAGCTGTGGCAGGATCCCGTCCCTGACGTCGACCATGAGCTGATCGGCGCGCAGGACATCGCAGACCTCAAGGGCAGGATCCTCGCGTCGGGGTTGTCCGTTTCCCAACTGGTCTCGACCGCGTGGGCGTCGGCGTCGACGTTCCGCGGGACCGACAAGCGCGGTGGGGCGAATGGGGCGCGCATTCGCCTTGCGCCGCAGAACAGCTGGGAAGTCAACGAGCCGTCCGAGTTGGCAAAGGTGCTCTGGACACTCGAGGAGATCCAGGAGGAGTTCAACAGTTCGCAGTCCGGCGGGAAGAGGGTTTCACTCGCCGACCTGATCGTGCTGGGGGGGTGCGCGGCTGTCGAGCAGGCAGCGAGGAACGCCGGGCACGACGTGCAGGTGCCGTTCTCGCCCGGCCGCACGGACGCGTCAGAGGACCAGACCGACGTGGAGTCGTTTGCCGTGCTCGAGCCCAGGGTGGACGGGTTCCGCAACTTTCGCGGAAACGGTCACCGGAGACCGGCTGCGGAGCTGCTGGTGGACCGGGCGAGCATGCTGAACCTGACCGCTCCCGAGATGACGGTGCTCGTCGGCGGCATGCGCGCCCTGAACGCCAACTTCGGGCAGTCCGAACTCGGCGTCTTCACCGACCGCCCGGGGACGCTGACCAACGACTTCTTCGTGAACCTGCTCGACATGGACATCGAATGGCAGGCGTCCGCGGGATCCGAGGACCGGTTCGAGGGGCGCGATCGCAGAACGGGTGGGGTGAGGTGGACCGGTACCAGCGTCGACCTGGTCTTCGGTTCGAACTCCGAGTTGCGGGCGTTCGCGGAGGTGTATGCGTGCGACGATGGGCAGGAGGCTTTCGCGCGTGACTTCGTGGCGGCGTGGGACAAGGTGATGAATCTGGATCGGTTCGACTTGGGGTGACGGTGGCGCCAGGATCGCCGGCAGTGTAGCTGGACACCCCGGTTGGGACTAGGATGGAGCTGTGTGACGTGACGGGAAAGCAGAGCTCGGCGATGTGCGTCTCGGACGGCGCCAAGTGTCCCCAACCCACCTGCACCGGACAACAAGAGAATGAGACGTCAACGACTGCTCCTCCTCCTCTCGGCTATCGCATCGGTCACTCTCTGGACGTCCGCTTGCGGGGACGGAGCCACGGAGCCTCCAACCCCTCCCCCCGATCCCCCGCGGCCCGCCACGGTCACGGTGACCCCCGCCACGGTCGAGCTGGCTGCACTGGCCGCGACGGCACAGCTCTCCGCGGAGGTCCGCGACCAGAACGGCCAGGTGATGGCGGGAGCCACGGTGACCTGGGCGAGTGGCGCCGCCACCGTGGCGACTGTAAGCGCGTCCGGGCTGGTGACGGCGGTGGCGAACGGGAGCGCCACGATCACGGCGACCTCGGGATCGGCCTCGGGGAGCGCAACGGTGACCGTGGCCCAGGAGGTCAGCGCGGTGACGGTGACGCCGGCGGAAGCGAGCTTTGCGGCGCTGGGTGACACGATGCGGCTGGCGGCTGAGGCGTTTGACGCGAACGGACAGACCGTGGCGGGCGCCGGGTTCTCGTGGGCAACGAGCGAAGCCACCATAGCGACGGTGGACGCGACCGGGCTGGTGACGGCGATGGCCAGCGGGAGCGCCACGATCACGGCGACCTCGGGATCGGCCTCGGGGAGCGCAACGGTGACCGTGGCCCAGCAGGTCAGCGCGGTGACGGTGACGCCGGCGGAAGCGAGCTTTGCGGCGCTGGGTGACACGGTGCGGCTGTCGGCCGAGGCTCTTGACGCAAACGGACAGACCGTGGCGGGTGCCGGTTTCTCTTGGGCAACGAGCGAAGCCACCGTAGCGACGGTGGACGAGTCGGGGCTGGTGACAGCGGTGGCGAACGGGAGTGCCACGATCACGGCGACCTCGGGATCGGCTTCGGGGAGCGCAACGGTGACCGTGGCCCAGGAGGTCAGCGCGGTGACGGTGACGCCGGCGGAAGCGAGCTTTGCGGCTCTGGGTGACACGGTGCGGCTGGCGGCTGAGGCGTTTGACGCGAACGGGCGCGCGGTGGCGGGCGCCGAGTTCTCCTGGACATCCAGCGCCGCCCCCGTGGCGACCGTGAGCGAGTCGGGGCTGGTGACAGCGGTGGCGAACGGGAGTGCCACGATCACGGCGACCTCGGGATCGGCCTCGGGGAGCGCAACGGTGACCGTGGCCCAGGAGGTCAGCGCGGTGACGGTGACGCCGGCGGAAGCGAGCTTTGCGGCTCTGGGTGACACGGTGCGGCTGGCGGCTGAGGCGTTTGACGCGAACGGGCGCGCGGTGGGGGGCGCCGAGTTCACGTGGGAGTCCAGTGACTCCACCGTAGCGACGGTGGACGCGTCCGGGCTGGTGACGGCGATGGCCAGCGGGAGCGCCACGATCACGGCGACCTCGGGATCGGCCTCGGGGAGCGCAACGGTGACCGTGGCCCAGGAGGTCAGCGCGGTGACGGTGACGCCGGCGGAAGCGAGCTTTGCGGCGCTGGGTGACACGATGCGGCTGGCGGCTGAGGCGTTTGACGCGAACGGACAGACCGTGGCGGGCGCCGGGTTCTCGTGGGCAACGAGCGAAGCCACCATAGCGACGGTGGACGCGACCGGGCTGGTGACGGCGATGGCCAGCGGGAGTGCCACGATCACGGCGACCTCGGGATCGGCTTCGGGGAGCGCAACGGTGACCGTGGCCCAGGAGGTCAGCGCGGTGACGGTGACGCCGGCGGAAGCGAGCTTTGCGGCTCTGGGTGACACGGTGCGGCTGGCGGCTGAGGCGTTTGACGCGAACGGGCGCGCGGTGGCGGGCGCCGAGTTCTCCTGGACATCCAGCGCCGCCCCCGTGGCGACCGTGAGCGAGTCGGGGCTGGTGACAGCGGTGGCGAACGGGAGTGCCACGATCACGGCGACCTCGGGATCGGCCTCGGGGAGCGCAACGGTGACCGTGGCCCAGGAGGTCAGCGCCGTTACAGTGAAGCCGGCGACGGCAAGCCTTGTGGCGCTTGGCGACACGGTGCGGCTTTCGGCCGAGGCGTTTGACGCGAACGGGCGCGCGGTGGGGGGCGCCGAGTTCACGTGGGAGTCCAGTGACTCCGCCGTAGCGACGGTGGACGCGTCGGGGCGGGTGACGGCGATGGCCAGCGGGAGCGCCACGATCACGGCGACCTCGGGATCGGCCTCGGGGAGTGCGACGGTGAGCGTGGCCCAGGAGGTCAGCGCGGTGACGGTGACGCCGGCGGAAGCGAGCTTTGCGGCGCTGGGTGACACGGTGCGGCTGTCGGCCGAGGCTCTTGACGCAAACGGACAGACCGTGGCGGGTGCCGGTTTCTCTTGGGCAACGAGCGAAGCCACCGTAGCGACGGTGGACGCGTCGGGGCTGGTAACGGCGGTGGCCAGCGGGAGTGCCACGATCACGGCGATGTCGGGATCGGTCTCGGGGAGCGCAACGGTGACCGTGGCCCAGGAGGTCAGCGCTGTGACGGTGGTGCCGGATACGGCCACGGTTGTGGAGGGCGATACCTTGCGGCTCGCGGCAACCGTCACCGACGCGAACGGACAGGTGGTGACCGGGGCCGAGTTTGTGTGGGGGTCGGGAGACACAACGGTGGCCGTGGTGGACGCGTCCGGACTGGTGACCGGGGTCGGTGCGGGACAGGTGCAGGTGACGGCCACCGCGGCGGGGGTCACGGGCCGCGCGGAGCTGACGGTCGTGGCTCCCGTGCCCACGGCGGTCGCCGTCACCCCCGACACGGTGGTGCTGACCTCGCTGGGACAAACCGCGCAACTCACCGCCGCGGTGCGCGACCAGGCCGGGCGCGCGATGGATGGGGTCCCGGTAGCCTGGTCGAGCGCCGACACGACCGTCGCGGTGGTCGACTCAGCCGGGTTGGTCGGCGCGGTGGGCGGTGGTGCGGCGACGATCACAGCGACGGCGGGCGAGGCTTCGGGTGACGCGCTTGTGACAGTCGTGCAGTCGGTGGACTCGTTGACTGTATCGCCTCCCATGGACACCATCGCGCCGGGCGATACGATTCGGCTGGTCGCGGAGGCGTACGACGAGACTGGCCACGTGGTGGAGGGAGCCGTGTTCACCTGGTCGTCAAGCGATGCCCCCGTGGCAACGGTGGACCCATCGGGGCTGGTGCGAGGCGCCGGGGAAGGCACGGCCACGATCACGGCCACCGCGGGAGATGTCTCGGGGACATCCGAGATCACCGTGGTGAACCCCGACCGGGCGGCGCTGATGGCGCTCTACAACGCGACGGACGGTCCGAACTGGGTCGACAACACCAACTGGCTGACGGATGCGCCGCTGGGGGAGTGGTATGGGGTTGATACGGATGCGATTGGGCGCGTCGTTCGGGTTGATCTGAGCGGGTGGTGGGACGGGGAACGGGAGGAATGGAGGCGCCATGGGCTCACGGGTACAGTGCCGCCCGAACTCGGCGGGCTATCCAACCTGCGGTATCTGCATCTCGGGTACAACGCCCTCACGGGCCCGATCCCCGGCGAACTCGGCGGGCTGGCCAACTTGGAGTATCTGAACCTCTGGGTCAACGACCTGACGGGCCTGATCCCCAGCGAACTCGGCCACCTGGCCAACCTGAAATCGCTGGAACTCGGTGCAAACGACCTGACGGGCCCGATTCCCGATGAACTCGGCGACTTGGCCAACCTAGTGAGCCTGACTCTCTCCGGGAATGCCCTCACGGGCCCGATCCCACCGGAGCTGGGCGACCTGCCGAATCTGTGGACACTGAACCTCTACTCGAACGACCTTTCGGGCGCGATTCCGCCGGAGCTGGGCGATCTATCGAATCTGCAATATCTGTACCTCCATCGAAACGAACTCACAGGCTCGATTCCGCCGGAATTCGGCGGCTTGGCGAATCTGCAGAGTCTGATTCTCGGCTGGAACCATCTCTCGGGCGCGATTCCGCCGGAACTGGGCCGCTTGGTGAATCTGCGGGGGTTGCACCTTCGCGACCTGGATCTCTCGGGCACAATTCCCCCGGAATTGGGCGACCTGGAGAATCTGGATTTCCTGGGGATCGGCAATAACGACCTGTCGGGGCCGATTCCCCCGGAACTGGGCGGCTTGGAGAATCTGGAGAGGCTGGGGCTAGGTGGCAACGAACTGGGGGCGTTTCCGCATACATTCCTGAACTTGCGGAATCTAAGGTATGCCAACTATGAATGCGATCCTACCGGAATATGCGTGCCCGGCACATCGGAGTTCGTCGCTTGGACGAAGGGATTGTTGGACGCTGATCGACTTGCGTTCTGCAACGCGTCCGACCAAGCGGTGCTGACCAGTCTTCACGAACTCATGGCCGCGGGCGAATGGGCCGAGTCGGGCGGCTGGCTGGGCGGCCCCGCTCTGGAGGAGTGGCACGGGGTGGAGACCGACTCTCTGGGATGGGTGACGGCCCTGGTGCTGAGCGACAACGGACTCTCGGGCTCGCTGCCCGGAGCCATCGCCGACCTTGGCCAGTTGACCAGCCTGCGCATCGACGGCAACGCACTCGGCGGCCGCCTGCCGCTCTCGCTGACCGTTCTTGATCTCGATGAGTTCCACTACGACGGCACGGATCTGTGCGAACCGGCGGACGCCGGGTTCCGCGACTGGCTGGACGGAATCCCGTCGCACCAGGGTACCGGAGTCCAGTGCGGGCCGCTGACTGAGCGCGATGTGCTGGTCGCTCTGTACGGGACCACCGGCGGTCCCGGTTGGACGAACAGGAATGGCTGGCTCACCGAGGCACCGCTCCGGCGCTGGTCTGGAGTGGAGGTGGACGCTCAGGGTCGCGTGGTCGGACTGGACCTGGGCTACAACGGGCTTTCGGGCGCGATTCCGCCGGAACTGGGCGGCCTGTCGAATCTGGAGGGGCTGAACCTCGCGTGGAACGACCTTTCGGGCCCGATCCCCCCGGAACTGGGCGGCCTGTCGAATCTGAAGCGGCTGAACCTCTACAGGAACGAGCTTTCGGGCGCGATTCTGCCGGAGCTGGGCAGCCTGTCGAATCTGGAGGAGCTGGACCTCGGCTGGAATGCCCTTTCGGGCGCGATCCCTCCAGAGCTGGGCGGCCTGTCGAATCTGTGGCAGCTGTGGCTCCATGAGAACGACCTAGCCGGCCCGATTCCGCCGGAGCTGGGCGACCTGTCGAATCTGGGGCATCTGTTCCTCTCCGGGAATGCCCTTTCGGGCGCGATTCCTCCCGAGCTGGGGGACCTCGCCAACCTGGTGCGGCTGTGGCTCCAAGAGAACGACCTGACGGGTGCGATCCCGCCGGAGCTGGGCGGCCTGTCGAATCTGAATCATCTGTACCTCGGCCAAAACACCCTCTCCGGCCCGATCCCCCCCACGTTCGGCGGACTGGCGAGCCTGATCGAGCTGGAGCTGTCGCACAACCCGGGGTTGGCCGGAGCCATGCCGGCGGGCCTGAGGAATCTGGCGCTGGAGTCGCTCATCGCGAGCGGCACGGAGCTTTGCGTGCCGCGGGAGCCGGCGTTCGAGGAGTGGCTCCTGACCATCCCCAGACGGCGGATCGCGGTGTGCGGGGAGCCTCCGGCGGCGTACCTGGTGCAGGCGGTGCAGTCGCGCGCGCACCCGGTTCCGCTTGTGGCGGGCGAGGATGCGCTGCTGCGCGTCTTCGTCACGGCGGCGATGGAGACGACCGAGGGGATTCCCGATGTGCGGGCGCGCTTCTACCTGAACGGGACCGAGCGGCATGTGGCGGACATCCCCGGTAGTTCGACGCCGATCCCGACGGAGATCGACGAGGGCGACCTGGCGATGTCGGCGAATGCGGAGATCCCGGGCTGGCTCATCCAGCCGGGTCTGGAGATGGTCGTCGAGATCGACCCCGATGGCGTGCTCGACCCGAGCCTCGGGGTAGCCAGACGGATCCCTCAGGAGGGCCGTCTGGCCGTCGAGGTGCGGGAGATGCCCGTCCTCGACCTCACGGTGATCCCGTTCCTGTGGAACTCCGACCCGGACTCGGCGATCATCGGGCTGGTGGAGGGGATGGCGGCCGACCCGGACGGCCATGCCTTGCTCGAGGACACCCATGTGTTGCTGCCGGTTGCCGGCCTTGACGTGACGGCGCGCGCGCCCGTGGCGAGCACGAGCAACAACGTCTACAACCTGCTTCCCCAGACCGAGGCGGTCCGCGTGCTGGAGGGCGGCGGCGGCCACTACATGGGGATGATGTCGGGAGATGTGACGGGTGCCGGAGGAGTCGCCTACCTGTCCGGCCGGTCGAACTTCTCGCAGCCGTACTCAGGGACCGTAGCCCACGAGCTCGGGCACAACATGGGCCTCCGGCACGCCCCGTGCGGGGGCGCACCGGGACCGGACCCGTCGTTCCCGTATCCTGACGGAACGATCGGCGCATGGGGGTACGACTTCCGCCGCGGCCGCTCTGGTGCCGGCGACGCGGAGGGACCACATGACCTACTGCGATCCCACCTGGACCAGCGACTACCACTTCACCAACGCGCTCAGCCACCGGCTGGCCGACGAGGGCGCGTCGGCCGCAGCGCACGCTGCCCCGCGGTCAGGTCCCTGCTGCTCTGGGGCGGCGTCGACACGACGGGCACCCCCTTCCTCAACCCCGCCTTCGTCGCGGACGCCCCGCCCGCGCTGCCCGACTCGGCGGGCGACTACACCGTGACCGGACGGGACGCGAGCGGCCGAGATCTCTTCTCGCTCAGCTTCACGATGCCCGTGGCCCTGTCGGAGGAGGCGGAGGCGTCATCCTTCGTCTTCGCGCTGCCTGCCCAGCCGGGCTGGGCGGACGCGCTCGCGAGCGTCACGCTATCCGGCCCCGCCGGCACCGCCACCCTCGACGGCGACAGCGACATCCCCATGGCCATCCTGCGCGACCCTGTTACGGGCCGGGTGCGGGGCTTCCTGCGCGACGTGGGGGATCCCGAGGCGGGCGCGCTCGCGCGGTCGGCGGGTGGGCTGGACGTTCTGTTCAGCCGCGGGATCCCGGGCGCCTCGGCCTGGAGGCGTTGACGCTCCGCAACCATGGATTTCAACATCAACAGCCACCTGAACGCGGTGGACCACCGGGCGCGACCGCATGACCCCCCCCACCACCCCCCTCCCCGGTGTCCCTCCACCACCCGCCAACCCGATCACCCCATTCACCCTCCTCCTCGCCCTCCCGATCCTCGCAAACCCGCTCTTCGCACAGCACGAGCGAACCTTCCGCCCCCTCAGATCCCTCGGCGCCGGCAGCGAACTCACCGCCTCAATTAGCCTGGCCGACGTGAACAACGACGGCGCCCTCGACGTCATCGTCGCCAACGGCCGCCACTGGCCCGGGCAGAACCGCATCTACCTCAACGACGGTCGCGCCGCCTTCACCCTCGCGCGGCGGCTCGGAGATGAACAGGCCGGCACCTACGCCGCCCCCCTCGCCGACTTCGACAGCGACGGAGACCTGGACATCGCAGTAGGAAACGACCGCACCCGCAACCTCATCTACTTCAACGACGGCACCGGCCACTTCAAACCCGGCCCCACCTTCGGAAGCCCAAGTTCCACGCGAAGCCTGACACTGGCCGACCTCGACGGCGACGGACACACCGATATCCTGGTGGTCAACCGCCGACGCCGGAACTTCATCTTCCACGGGGACGGGTCGGGAGGATTCGGTGCCGGGATCCCGTTCGGCTCGGGGGACGACTCCACCATCGATGTCGCCGCCGCCGACCTCGACCACGACGCCGACCTCGACCTCGTACTCGCCAACCGCGACGGCGGGCCCAACGCCATCCACTGGAACGACGCAGGCAGCTTCGCGCGGACGACCGCCTACGGAACCGGAACCGACGAAACGCGCGGCGCGGCGGTAGGCGACCTGGACGGCGACGGCCACCCCGACATCGTGACCGCAAACATCGGCGAACCAAACGCGGTGTACTACGGCGACGGAGCAGGAAACTTCGAACGCAGCCGACCCTTCGCCCCCAGCGACGACCAGAGCTACGCCGTCCGCCTCGCGGACCTGGATCTCGACGGAGACCTGGACCTCGTCATCGCGAACGTGGGCGCGCAAAACGCGGTCTATTTCAACCGGGGCACCGAAGCCCACGACTTCGACGAATTCCGCTTCGGATGCCAGGACTGCGCCACCTACGGAATTGCGGTCGGAGACCTGAACGGAGACGGCTTCCCGGAGATCGTCACCGCGAATTCAGGGGCGCCCAACGGCCTCTTCGCCAACGTGGAGGCCCGGCGCTGAAGCCTGATCACCCACCCACGCTCAATAAACCCCCGGAATAATCCGCCACCTCACCCGTTCCCGATACTCCGCCCACTTCTCGGCCCCGTACTTCTCGGCGCAGTACTCGTCGTCCAGACGCTGACGAGAAATGAACAGCCCCACGATGAAGACGAAGTAGGTCCAGGCCCAGGGATTGGCGAAGTGACCGAACACCAGCGCGATCGACAGCGAAAAGAAACCCTCGCCCAGGTAGTTGAAGTGGCGCGCGACGCCCCATAGCCCGCTGCACAGAATCTTCCGGTCACCCGCCTCGATGTACTCGGGTTCGATGAGCCCGAGAAACTTGCGATCCGGCCATCGCTTGAAGGTGTATTTCTGCATGTTGGCCCCGCGCGCGATGCCCCACCCGAACAGAAACAGCGCGGCCGACCCGATGAGCCAGAAGTACGACCACGCGGACGAGAACCCGGGATCCGGATAAACGGCCATGCCCCACAGCGGCAAAATGTAAAGCCAACCGTAAACCATGAGGCCGCCCCAGAGCATCTTGAAGCCCAATCGCTCATGGATCACGTCGTAGGTGTAAAGCTGGACGCGCTCGAAGACGAAGTAGTCCGCGACGTAGAACGTGAGGAACGCCGCATAGAGAAAGACGCCCGGGTTGGCGTCCGCACCGAACAGCTCATAGTGCCAGGCCGCCCCGGACATGGCAAAGGACGCTCCACCTTGCCGTCCGACCCGCCGAACACCGCCAGGATGGCGAAGGAGGCGCACAGGACCGTTCCGCCGGCCACGGCGTAGAGCGAGGACCGGTAGAACCAGTCATGCGGCATCCCCGTGAGCTCGAGGGCCCACACGGCCACCGCGATCGCTTCCGTCCGGAACAGCTCGAAGAGGTGGCCGATGCCAAGCCATTCAATCATGGTCGGATACCGGATGGTTCAGGACTCCCGCAACCAATCAGGGATGTGACGTCGGCTGTGCAGGACACGCCAGACGTCGATTTGGCCGCGACCGGTCATGTAGAAGACAAGGCGGGGGAAGCCCTTGAGCGGCCATGAGCGCAGACCGGGAAGGTTCACCTCATGGCCGTAGCGCGGAGAGCCCGATTGCGGGTTCTCGGAAATGTGCCGGAGTGCGTTCTGGAGTGCGTCGATGAAGTTGAGTGCGACCTGCGGTCCGGCCTCGTCCAGGTAGTGCGCGATCGCCTCTTCCACGTCCCGGCGAGCCGCCGCCCTCAGGACCACGGATTCCGGCGTCACTCCTTCGAGTATCTGCGAACTCCGGCGCGCAAAGTCTCGAAGTAGGTCGAATCGGCGGTGACGGCAGGAGCGGACTCACCGCCTTCCAGCAGGAGGCTTCGAAGGTGCTGGCGATCCTGATCGTGGCGAATCAGTTCGCGGATGTAGGCGCTGCAGCTGCCGTAGCCGCGGCCTGTGACCTGCTCGTCAACAAAGGACTTCAGGGGGGCGGGGAGCGAGATATTCATGGTGTTCATGTTCGAAGAGTAGCGGCGTTCAGGCAACGGACGGCGGCGCTCGAACAAGCCCGCCTCCCCAGGCGCCGAGTCCCAATCAGCGTAAGCCAATCCGGTCGCTGTGCCATTACGGATATTCAAGGATTATTGTACTTCCATGCTCCTCGACCGCCCGACACCCGCCCGACGCATCCGCGAAGCCCTCGCGGTCCATCCCTGCGCCGCCTTCAGTGTCGAAGCCCCGGGGAGCACCTATTTAGCACACCCTCGGCCGCCTCGATGGCGTGGTCATTGACGGCAGCGCATGCCCGCGCTCTTCGAAACCCTGCGCGTACTCGTGGACCGTCCCGGCAGCGATGGCACTTCCTGTTGTTGGGCAGCGCTTCTCCCCAGCTGGTGAAGGGCGTTTCGGAGTCCCTCGCGGGACGGATCGGTCTCGTCGACCTGGGCGGCTTCGACCTGGGCGAAACGGGAAGCGACCAATGGCGAACGCTTTGGGAGCGCGGGGGGTTTCCACGCGCCTTTCTCGCCCGCGGCACGAGGGCGATCGCTATGGCGGCGGATTCGGACGTTTCTGGAGCGGGCTGCCGGTAGCGGTTCGACCATGATCGCACACTACCACGGCCAGTGGAACGCCGCCGAGTTCGCCCGGTCGCTGGGATCGAGCGAGGGTACCGCCCGGCGCTATCTGGACATCCTGGCAGGGGCCTTCATGGTACGTGTACTGCCACCCTGGTTCGAAAACCTGAAGAAGCGCCAGGTGAAGGCGCCAAAGGTGTACGTGCGCGACACCGGCCTCCTGCATGCGCTGTCGGGATCCCCGCGGAGGACCAGCTGATGGGTCATCCCAAGGTTGGTGCATCATTCGAAGGATTCGTCGTCGAACAGCTGCTCAGCGGGCTGGAGTCGCAGGACGCATACTACTGGGCGACTCACGCCGGAGCCGAACTCGACCTGCTCATTCTCCACGAAGGAAAGCGGTACGGGTTCGAATGCAAGTTCGCCGATGCGCCCGGTACCACCCGGTCCATGCGAGTGGCGCTCGAGGATCTGGGACTTGAGCATCTATGGGTCGTGTATCCGGGGGACGAAGGATACGTTCTTGACGACAGGATATCGGTGCTGCCTGTAGCGGAGATCGGTCCGCTGACCGACAAAATGAGGCAACCAGTCGGACGCTGACATGGAGGAAGACATCATGACGACCCCGAGGAACAGACACGCCGCGACTTCCTGACGCGGATGGCCGGCCTCGGAGCCGTCCTGGCTGCCCCGCGCGCGGCGCTCGGGAGCACCCATTCCACGCAGAGCACCCAGGCCCTCCCCACCCGCCCCATCCCCGGCACGGCCGAGACCCTGCCCATCGTCGGCCTCGGCTCCTCCAAGCCCGTCCTCGAGATCCCCACCGAAGGCACCGATCCCCTCGCGGCCGTGATCCGGGTCCTCCTCCAGCACGGCGGCCGCGTCGTGGACACCTCCCCGCGCACACCCGAGATCGACGCCGAGTTCGGCCAGGTCCTCGCCGCGCCCGCATTCCGGGACCGCCTTTTCGTCACCACGAAGATCAACACGGACGGGGAAGCGTCGGGCATCACGCAGATGCGGCAGAACCAGCGGCTCGTCGGGCGCCGCACGCTGGACGTGCTCCAGGTCGAGAGCATGCGTGATCTCGACGCGCACTGGCCCAACGTGCTCCGGTGGAAGGACTCGGGCGAGGCGCGCTACATCGGCGTCACCGTCTCCAGCAACCGCCAGCACGACAGGTTCGAGTCTTTCATGAGCGCGGAGCCCCTCGACTTCGTGCAGGTGAACTACTCGGTGATGGAACCGCAGGCGGAGAACCGGCTGCTGCCGCTCGCGCAGGACCTCGGGATGGCCGTCCTGATCAACCGTCCCTTCATGAACGGCAGCTACTTCGGGCGCGTGAGCGGGCGGACGCTGCCCGAATGGGCGTCCGAATTCGACTGCGCGACCTGGGCGCAGTTCTCGCTCAAGTACATCCTCGCGCACCCCGCCGTGACGTGCGCGCTCACCGAGACGACGAGTCCGGAGCACATGGAGGACAACGTCCAGGCCGGCTTCGGCCGCCTGCCGGACGAGGCGATGAAGCGTCGCATGCGGGAGTTTGTGCGGGACTTCTGAGCCGGGCTTTCGCCAATCGTGTCAACCAAACACGACAGAATGTAATCCGCACATTACGTTTTGGCGTCGTCACGCCGGCGTCCGCGGTGGCGGGCCTCCTGGGCAAGAAGCGCAAAGTGAAAGAAGTACCGGCGGAGCCCCTCTGCCGAGTCGCCGGGCACGTCCGGGTCGAAGAACAGGCGACAGAACTCGTCGCGTGCGCGGCCTCGCCTGGAGGCGAATGCGAGCAGCGGCCCCGCAGGTGGGCGCTCCCCACTCGCCCGCCCCCCGCTCCCGTGCTACTCTACACCGTCACCCATTCGGGCCCGCAACGCGGCCCGGGCAAGTCCCACATCCCCTGGGAAGCACTCAGATGACCAAGAAGCCCGCGAAAGAGACCTCTCCCGCCACCTCCGCCGCCCCCACCCCCGACCCCCTCAACCGCCGCAGCTTCCTCACCCACGCGGCGGCCGGCGCGGCCGGCGCAGGCCTCCTCGCGGCATGCGGAAGCGACTCCGACGAAAGCGGCGAGACCCTCGAAGGCGCCCCCGCCGTCCAGACCGGCCAGCGCATTCGGTGGCGCTGCGCATCGAGCTTCCCGCGCAGCCTCGACACCATCTACGGATCCGCCGAGATGATCGGCGAGATCACCTCCGCGCTGACCGGCGGCCGCTTCGAGATCCGTGACTACCCGGCGGGCGAGCTGGTCCCCGGACTGCAGGTCATGGACGCCGTGCAGCAGGGCACCGTGCAGGTGGGACAGAGCACGAGCTACTACTACACGGGCAAGAACCAGGCGCTGGCCTTCGACGCCGGGGTTCCGTTCGGCATGACCGCGCGCCAACAGGACGCGTGGCTCAACGAGGGCGGCGGCCTGGACGTGGTCCGCGGCGTCTTCGCCGACTTCGGCATCATCACGTTTCCGGGCGGGAACACCGGGGCGCAGATGGGTGGATGGTTCCGCAGGGAGGTCAACTCGCCGGAAGACCTGCGCGGCCTCAAGATGCGCATCCCCGGGCTGGGCGGCGACGTCATGGACCGGATGGGAGTTACCGTGCAGGTCCTTGCCGGGGGCGAGATCTACCAGGCGCTGGAGCGGGGCGCCATCGACGCCACCGAGTGGGTAGGGCCCTACGACGACGAGAAGCTGGGTCTCCACCAGGCAGCCGACTACTACTACTACCCGGGTTGGTGGGAGCCGTCGGCTTCGGTCTCCTTCGAGGTCAACCGTGCCGCGTGGGACACCCTGTCCGCCGACTACAAGGCCGTCTTCGAGGTCGCCGCGCAGGCATCCGCGCGGCGCATGCTCTACACCTACGACGCGAAGAACCCGCCCGCCCTGCAGCGCCTGATCGCGGGCGGCACCCAGCTGCGCTCCTTCTCGGACGAGATCATGACCGCCGCGCGCACCACCATCGGCGAGATCCTGGAGGAGAACGCCGCGGCCGACGCCCAGTACCGCCAGGTCTACGACCACTGGCGCAACTTCAAGGAGGCGTCGTATCGCTGGTTCAGCACCGCCGAACTGAGATACGCGGGGTTCGCCTTCCAGCTGTAGGGCGCGCGGGCATACGAGGACAGCGTGCCCCGAAGTGCCTGTGATTTTCGTCCTCAGTTGACATAATGACGGTGAAGTCGTCATTTTACCTGTCATTATGACGACTCTGCCGCGATTCCTCACCCTTCCGCGCGGAAGCTTCTTCCTTTTCGGCCCACGGGGGACGGGGAAGACCACTTGGTTGCGCTCGGTGCTTCCAGGGGCGCTGGTCGTGGACCTGTTGAAGTCCGAAGAATACCGGAGACTGTCCGCCCGCCCGGAGCGCCTTCGCGAACGGGTGCTCAGTGCCCCGGCGGGGAGCGACATTGTGGTCGACGAGATCCAGCGGGTCCCGGAACTTCTGAACGTCGTTCACGGCCTTATGCAGTCCGGGCGCCGGCACCGTTTTGTCCTGACCGGCTCCAGCGCGCGCAAGCTCCGGCGCGGCGGGGTGAACCTGCTCGCCGGCCGTGCCGCTTTGCACACGATGCACCCCTTCATGGCGGGAGAGATGGGGAAGCGTTTCGATCTCGACATGAGCCTGCGTCTCGGGACCGTCCCCACCGTCATGGACTCGGACGATCCGCCGTCCGCGCTGACCGCCTACGCATCGCTCTATGTCGAACAGGAGGTTCGGGCGGAAGGGCTGGCGCGCGACATCGGCAGCTTCTCCCGGTTTCTCGAGGCAGCCGCCTTCTCACACGCGGCGACGCTCAACGTCAGTGAGGTCGCACGCGAATGCGAGACGAGCCGGAGCACGGTCGCGGGTTACCTGGAACTGCTGGAAGACCTCCTTCTGGCTTTCCGGCTTCCGGTCTTCACGCGGCGGGCCAAACGTCGCCTCGTGTCCCACCCACGGTTTTTCTACTTCGACTGCGGCGTCTTCCGAAGCCTGCGCCCCGCGGGCCCTCTCGACCGGCCCGCCGAGATGGGCGGCGCGGCACTGGAAGGACTGCTCGCGCAGCACCTGCGCGCTTGGCTGGCCTACCGGGAGAGCGATGCGAAACTGTATTACTGGCGCACTCGCGGCGGGGCCGAGGTGGACCTCGTGCTCTACGGGACGCCGGGGATCTGGGCCTTCGACGTCATGAACGCGGACCGCGTCCGTCCCGCCGACCTCCGCGGGCTGACCGCCTTCGGAGACGAGTACCCGGAGGCTCGCCTGATCCTCCTCTACCGGGGGGAGCACCGGCTGTCGCGACGGGGTGTGCTATGCCTGCCGGTCCGAGGTTTTCTGCTGGGGCTCAATCCGGAGCGGGGCCTGGAGGACGCGGTGGGGTAGCGTTACGGCACCAGCCCCGTCACCAGCACCGGCCACTGGATGATCAGCAGCAGCCCGATCAGCTGGATGATGATGAACGGGATCACCGCACGGTAGAGGTCGGTGGTCTTCACCTCCGGCGGTGCCACACCCCTCAGGTAGAAGAGGGCGAAGCCGAAGGGCGGCGTCAGGAACGAGGTCTGCAGGTTCATCCCGATCATGACGCCGAACCACACCAGGTCGATCCCGAGGAGCGCCGCCGCTGGGGCGAGCAGCGGGATGATGATGAAGGCGATCTCGAAGAAGTCGAGGAAGAACCCGAGGATGAAGATCGTGAGGTTGGCGACGAGGAGGAGGCCGATCTTGCCGCCGGGCAGGCCGGTCAGCAGATCTTCGATCCAGATGTCCCCGTAGAGGCCGCGGAAGACCAGCGCGAAGGCGGTCGAGCCGATGAGCAGGAACATCACCATGGTGGTCAGCTTGGTGGTGCCGACGCAGGCTTCCTTCAGCACGTTCCAGGACATCCGCTTCCGCGCGCCGGCGAGGCCGATCGCGCCGACCGACCCGATGGCGCCGGCCTCGGTGGGGGTCGCGACCCCGGCGAAGATCGACCCGAGCACGATCAGAATGAGCGCCAGTGGCGGCAGCATGACCACGACCACACGCCGGAACAGCACCTTGGCGGAGATGTCGGTCATCTCCCTGGGCAGCGCGGGTGCGGCCTCGGGCTTCACCACCGCCACGCCCGCCACATAGAGCGCGTACATCGCCGCCAACATGAGGCCCGGAACGAGCGCGCCGATGAACAGATCGCCCACGGAGATACCGAGCTGGTCGGCGAGCACCACCAGCACGATGCTCGGCGGGATGATCTGCCCCAGCGTCCCCGACGCCAGAATCACGCCGGACGAGAGCCGCGCCGAGTACTTGTAGCGCAGCATGACCGGGAGCGAGATGCTGCCCATCGCGACCACCGACGCCCCCACCACACCGGTCGCCGCAGCCAGCATCGCCCCGACCAGGACCACCCCCAGCGCCAGTCCGCCGCGCAGCCGTCCGAAAAGCGTGCCTATGGTGGTCAGCAGGTCCTCCGCCAGCCTCGCCTTCTCCAGAACCAGCCCCATGAAGATGAAGAACGGCACCGCCAGCAGGACCTGGTTCGACATCACCCCGAAGATCCGCTCCGGCATGGCGTAGAGCAGGTTCCAGTCGAAGAGTCCCAGTTCGACGCCGATGAAGGCGAAGAGGAGCGAGGCGCCGCCCAGGGCGAACGCGACGGGATAGCCGCTGAAGATGATGGCGAAGACCACCACGAACATCAGCGGAGCAAGGATGTTCGCTTCCATCAGAGCTTGATTCCGGCGTGCGCGTCATCGGCTTTCGCGTCCTCGTCCGCGCCGCCCCTCAAAACCCTGATATCCTTGATCAGCTCGGACACCCCCTGAGCCAGCAGCAGGACGAAGGCCACGATGATCACCGCCTTCAGCGGATACCGCGGCAGCCCACTGGGATCGGGCGAGCCCTCGCGCACTGCCCACGAGTTGCGGATCGACGGCCACGAGACCCACAGCACGAAGAGGCAGAAGGGGATCATCATCAGCACCGAGCCGATCACGTCGATGAGCGCGCGCGACCTGGCACGGAGCCGGCCGTACACCACGTCGACCCGCACATGGGCATTCTCCTTCAGCGCGTACCCGGCGCCGAGGAGGAAGATCAGGGAGAAGAGGTACCACTGCAGCTCCAGGTAGAGGTTGGAGCTGAGGTTGATGCCGATGTAGCGCCCGAGGTACCGGGCGATCGCGTTGAAGGCGCCGATCGCGACCATCAGGAACGCCATCCAGGAAATGACGCGGCCGAGGCCGCCGGTCATGCGGTCGACGAAGCGCGTGTAGAGGTCACTCAATGGCGAGTCGGGTTGTCGGAGGGTGTCGCGACGCCGTCCGGGTTCTGCGGGCGAGGAACGCCCACACTATCATGTAGGCGGCGCTGGCAGCAAGCGCGGGCCGGTCCGGCTTGTCACGAGAGCAGGCTCCGGCCCGTCATCTCGGGCGGCTGCGGGATGCCCATCAGCGCGAGCACCGTCGGTGCGATATCGGCGAGGATGCCGTCGCGTAGCGCCCCACCCCCGGGGGTCACCAGAACAAGGGGTACCGGGAAGGTGGTGTGCGCCGTATGGGGCCTCCCCTCGTCGTCGAGCATCCGCTCCGCGTTGCCGTGATCGGCGGTGACGAGCGCGGTTCCGCCCACCCGCGTGAGCCCCCCCAGCAGCCGGCCGACGCAGGCATCGACGGTTTCCACGGCGGTGATGGTCGCCGGGATGTCGCCTGTGTGGCCCACCATGTCGGCGTTCGCGTAGTTGACCAGGATGAAGTCCTGCCTGCCCTCCGCCATGTGAGCGATGAGGGCATCGGTGAGCTCCAGCGCGCTCATTTCGGGACTGAGGTCGTAGGTGGCGACATCGAGCGACGGGACGAGGTGGCGTTCCTCCCCCGCGAAGGGCTCCTCGCTGCCCCCGTTGAAGAAGTAGGTGACGTGCGCGTACTTCTCGGTTTCGGCCATCCGGAGCTGGGTGCGACCGGCCTCGGCCAGAACCTCGCCGAGGACCTTGTCCAGCGAGCGTGGGGGGAAGAGGACGGGGTAGGGGAAGTCGTCCTGATAGCGGGTCATGGCGACGAAGGTTGGGAAGGGGCCGCGGGGGCGGTCGAAGTGGGGAAAGTCCACGTCTGCCAGCGCGGCGGTGAGCTGCCGGGCCCGGTCGGCACGGTAGTTGAAGAAGAGGATGCCGTCGTTGGGCGGGATGCCAGCCCTCTCCCGGCGGGTGTCCTCGGCTCCACGCACCACCGCCGGCGGAATGAACTCGTCCGTCGTCCCCTCGGCATAGCACCGTGCGACGTACTCCGATCCCTTCTCCACCGCCGGCCCTTTCCCCTCGGCGATCACGCGGTAGACGCGCTCGGTCCGTTCCCGTCGTTTGTCGCGGTCCATGGCGAAGTACCGCCCCGACACGGTCGCGATGCGTGCGTCCGGGCTCCTGGCCGCGCGTTCCTCGAGCCGCCGGATCCAGGAGAGGCACGCGGTTGGCGATGCGTCGCGGCCGTCGGTGATGGCGTGGATGCGGGTGCCGATGCCGACCGAGTCTGCCCAGTCGAGGAGCGCATCGAGGTGGCCGATGTGGCTGTGGACGCCGGCGTCCGAGCAGAGGCCGAGGAGATGGAGCCTGCCACCGGAGCGCTTGAGGCTCGCTGCCAGCTCCGCCAGCTGCGGGAGGTCATAAAACGACCTGTCCCGAATGGCCATGTTGATGCGCGTCAAGTCCTGGTGCACGATCCTTCCGGCCCCGAGGTTCAGGTGCCCCACTTCCGAGTTTCCCATCAGACCCGGGGGCAGTCCGACGGCTTCCCCCGAGGTGGTGAGGAGACTGGAGGGACACTCGGCGAGCATGCGATCCCGCACCGGGGTGCGGGCCATCGCGATGGCGTTGCCCTGCCGCTCGATCTCGGCCGGGTCGGTGGTGCCGACGCCCCAGCCGTCGCAGATGATGAGGACGGTGGGGCGGTTGTGATTCGCATGGAGTTGCGAGTCTTGTAAACCGGACATGACAATATGTAATCTCGACTTTACGTTTGGGTGGCCCAATAGCCGCCAAGGGTGTGATCAAAGATGATTTCGCGGCCGGCCGGCTCGGTTTCGACCTGCCCTCCCGCGAACACGGTCCGCCCCCCCACCCACGTCCTCACCGGCCATCCCTGCAGGGTGGTCCCGTGCCAGGGGCTCCACCCGCACTTCGTGACCTGTTCCTCATTGCGCACCTCGCGCCGCATCGACATGTCCACCAGGACCAGGTCGGCGTCCTGGCCCTCCTCGATGCGGCCCTTGCCGACGATGTCCCAGATGCGCGCGGGGCGGTCGCTCATCCAGCGGGCGAGGTCCCGCAAGGTGCACGTGCCGCGGTTGACCTCGTTGAGCATGAGGGGCAGCACGACCTCCACCGCCGGTACGCCCGAAGGGGAAGCGGGGTAGGGGGCCGCCTTCTCCTCGAGGGTGTGGGGCGCGTGGTCGGTGGCGATGATCTGGATTGCGCCGTCGCGGAGTCCCCGCCAGAGCGCGGCCCGGTCGGCGGCGGTCTTGAGCGACGGGTTCATCTGTGCAAGCGTGCCCAGACGGTCGTAGGCGGAGGTGTCCAGGAAGAGGTGGTGGGGGCACGCCTCCGCCGTGATGAGGCCCTTCTGCGCGGCGAGGATCCCCACCTCTTCGGCGGTCGACACGTGCAGCACGTGGAAGCGGTGGCGGTGGCGCACCGCGAGGTCGATCGCGCGCAGGGTGGCGGTCACGGCGGCGCGGTGATCGCGGATGCGGGAGTGGTCGTGGACGGTGAGCGGAGGCTGGAGCCGCGCGCGGTTGGCGCACACGGTGGACTCGTCCTCGCAGTGGGCCGTGATCGGGTGGGTCGTGCCGGCGAAGATCTCCTCGAGGCGCTCCTGGTCGTCCACGAGCATGTCTCCCGTGCTCGACCCGATGAAGATCTTGATACCGGGGGTGGAGGCGCCGGGGGTTCGTTCGGCGCGCTGCAGCTCTGCGAGGTTGTCCGTCGTGGCGCCCATGTAGAAGCCGTAGTTGACCACGCAGCGCCGCGCCGCCAGGGCGAGCTTCTCGCCCAGCGCGTCGACCGTGACGGTCTGCGGCACCGTGTTGGGCATCTCCAGGAAGGAGGTGACGCCCCCCGCCGCGCACGCCCGGCTGCCCGTGCGGAGGTCCTCCTTGTGGGTGAGGCCCGGGTCGCGAAAGTGGACCTGGTCGTCGATCACGCCGGGGAGGAGGTGGAGGCCGGCGGCGTCAACGATTTCGTCCGCGCGGGCGTGCCGCGGCGGGTCGATCCCGGCGATCCGTCCGCCCTCCAGGAGCACGTTGGTGCATGCTTCCTCTCGCGGCAGGACGACCGTCGCGTCCCGGATCAGCGTTTGGGGCGGCACTTCAGGCGAAGTACGGGTTGTCTCCGTCGGCGTGGTCGGTCACGTCGTGAATCGCGGTCACTTCCGGCACCGCCTGCGACACCATGCGCTCCACGCCCTGGCGCAGCGTCATGCGCGACATGGCGCATCCCTGGCACCCGCCCGTCATCTCGATGAAGATCTCGGTCCCCTGCACGTCCACCAGGTTGATCGCGCCCCCATGCGACGCCACCGCGGGGTTGATTTCCGTGTCGAGCACGTGGCGAACGCGCTCGAACAGCTCGCCCGTCGGGCCGGTCTCGTCCATCGCGGTCGCAACCGCATCCGGATCCGGGACGATCTGGAAGCCGCTCTCCTGAATGGTCTCGAGGTAGTCGACCGTGGCGCCGTCGAGCCGATTCACGCTCTCTTCGTTGACCAGCACGGTGAAGGATCCGGCATCCACTTCGACGTCCGACGCCACGCGGCTCTCCGCCTCCACCAGCGTGAGTTCGTAGCGGGGCGCGAACGGACTGCCGTCCACGGCGACCCTCAGCGCCTGCACCCCGTCCTCGTCCATGTCCATGAACGACACGACCATGTCGCGGGCTCTATCTGTAAAGTTCAGTTTCATCGGTTCCTCCGGGTAACCGGTATGCCCGAAAGGCGCGGGAGCCACGCCCGCCAACCGCAGTTGATTCCCGACATGTCCGCCAATGCTATGAATAACGTCGAACGGGACTACTCCAGCAACCCCGCCAGCGCCGAGGCTCCCTCCAGACCCGTATCGGAGCGCGCAAGCTCCTGCCGCTGGGCGCGCGAGAACCACGACACCTGGCTGCCCGTCGCACTCCGCGTCACGGCGAGCACGTCGTCGATCTGCTCAGCGACGGCGCCGACGTGGGAGATCACGCCCACCAACCGGCCCGTACCGGCCACCATCGAGAGCGCCTCAATGGCGGAGTCGAGGTTGTTGCGGTCGAGCGACCCGAAGCCCTCGTCGAGGAAGAGCGATTCGAGGCGGCCGCCGCTCCGGGCCATCATCTCCACCATCCCGAGCGCGAGCGCCAGCGACCCGATGAACTGTTCTCCGCCCGAAAGGCTGGCAGGGGAGCGCGCCTGCCCCGAGTCGTTGTCGACGACCAGCCACTGCTGGTCCTCCAGGCTTCCCGGGTCGGCGAAGCTGTAGCGGCCCGCGGTCATCTCCTTCAGCATTCTGGATGCGTACACCAGCAGGTCCCGCGACCGCCGCAGCGTGAGCCACTTGAGGAACGCGCCCGGCTTGAGCGCGGCGTCGAGGTCGCCCAGAGCGAGCTCCAGAGCGGCAACTTCGTTGGCGGTCTGCCGGAGTTGCAGGAGGTCGTCGAGGATCGAGGCGAATGTGTCCCGGGCCTCCGTTGCGGCCCGGGCGGTGTAGTCTGCCTCCGTAGCGGCCTTGCCGGTGGAATGGACCAGGGCCTCGAGGTCGGTGGGGTCGGCGCGCGCGTCCAACCGCTCGGCGATGTTGCGGGCTTCGCCGTGGGCGTCGTCGGCGGCAGCGAGGGCGCGGCGGCCAAGGTCCGCTGCCAGCGCCACCACCTTGACCATCGCTTCGCGGAGCCGGCCGATCCCCTCTCGAAGCGTCTCCGCGTTCACCGGGTAGTGGATGGCCGCGGGGATCGCGATGTCGGCAGCCAATTCGCGAACGGCGTCCGCAAGAGCGGTCCGGTGGTTGGTCAGCACCCGCACAAGGGCCTGTAAAGGCTCCTCGACTTCGGTCTTGCGGGACTCGCCGAGACGTTTCAGCGCCTTTCTCGTCTCCTCGATTCCGGTGAGCAAGCGGTTCCGCTTCTGCTCGCGCTGCTGAAGGATCTCCTCGCGTTCCCGTGCCGCGTAGGAGGCGCGGTCGACGGGTGCGGTGTCGACCGTCTCCAGCTCCACAGGGTCCGGGGGAAGGACGAGTTGGGGGTGGAAGGGTGGGGGGATGGATTGGATGTTCCGGTTGAGCGTGCCGAGGGCCTCGCCAGCGGCGTCGCGGGTTCTGTCGATGTTGTTCCGTGCGTGCCCGAGTGTCTGCCGGGCCGAGGTCTCTTCCACCTGGGCACTTGTTTGCGACTCGCGCAGCCCTTCGGCCTCGGTGCGGTGCGCGCTCAGCTTCGCCTCGGCTTCGACTAGCCGGCGCTGAACCGTGGCAAGGGCTTGTTCCCGGTCGGGGAACGGCGCGTCCCCTGCCGGTGGGAATGCCTCGTCCAGCCCGGTGGCGCTGCCAAGGTGGTCGAGTGCGCCAGCAATCTCGGATCTGAGGTCACCCAGATCCCTCTTGGTGTTCCTTATCCCCTGCTGGCCGGATTTCTGCTCTGCCTCGAGATCGGCCACGACCTGGCTCGCCTCACGGGTCTGCGACCTCGCCGCCTCGTGGGCCTCGCGCGCTGCGTTCAGACCGGTGTCCTGCGGCGGGGTCCAACCCTCGGGGACGTTGTTTTGACAAACGGGACATTCGTCGCCGGGACAGAGTCCGTGGGCCGCAGCGGCGGCCGCGTTGGTGCGCCGCGCCTCATCCAGTTCGCGCTCGGCTCGTCCGAAGCGCTCCTGCGCCCCCTGCAGAGCACCCTGCGCGGTGGCGAGCCGTGAGGTGACTTCGGCCATCTTCTGCTCCCCACTGGCCAAGGCGCCCTCCGTCGAGCGGATGCGTTTCCGCAGGTCGATGCACTTCTCATGCCAGCGCTCTGCCTTCGCCAGGAGCTCGCGAGCGGCATCGACGGCTCCAGCGAGGGGCGGCTCCAGCTCCTGGTGCCGGGCCACCCGTTCCCTTGCCGATTCGAGGGCTTTCTGCGCCTGGGCGTGGTGCTTCGCCGCCTTGGCCTCGCCGGCGATCGCCCCTCGCAACGCCTCGGCTGCATCGACCGCCTTCGCCACATGTTCCGGGATCGCGTGCAGCGCGAGCAGGGTGCGCGCGACCTCGCGATCGTCGGGGCCGTCGTCCGTGGGAATGCTGTTCAGGTCCTGCTTCAGGCTGGCCTCTCGCCCCTCCAGTTCCGTCGCCTCGGCCTCCATCCGGCGCTGCGCACTCTCCACAGGCGCCAGCCGCGCGGCTAGTTCGTCCATCGCTGACGGGGTCACACGCTCGCCTGCCAGCCGGGCCGCTGCGATCGTCTCCTCGGAGCGACGGACGGTCTCCCAAGCCCGCGCGGAGCGATCCCGGAGATCGGCCAGCGCATTCGCTTGACGGCTCGCCGCGTCGGCCCGGGAGGTCAGGTCGGCAAGGTGCCCCGCGGGATCATCCGGATGGCGCTCCACCTCGCCCTGCAGCTGCACCGCCAGCATTCTGACCTCGCCCAGCCGATGACCTACCACCTCTCCCGCCGCCTCCAGGTCCTGGGTGCGCCACACCTGGCGCAGGATCTCGGTGCGGGCGGACGGTGCATCCTCGACCAGAAGGCGGGCGAAGCGCCCCTGCGGCAGGATCACGGTGCGGAGGAAGGCGTCGCTGTCGAGTCCGATCAGCGCCTGCACACGGTCGTTGACCGGCCTGACCTGCTCGACCTTCTCGATCGCCTCGCCACCGGCCCCGTGGCGGACGAGCTGCGCCTGGGGAGGGCGGAGTCCCCCCGCGCCCGCGCGCCGGTCCACCCTGGTGACCTCCCACTCCTCGCCGGCCACCTGGAAGCGCAGCACCACGCGCATCACGTCCGACGTGTCGTTCATCAACTCCTGCTTGGACCGGCCCCCGAGAGAGGTCTGCCCATACAGGGCGTAGGTCATCGCTTCGAGGATCGAGGACTTCCCGGCGCCGGTGTCGCCGATCACCGCGATCTGGGTACGGTCGCCGAAGTCGATCCCGACCTCGGCCCGGAAGGAACGCAGTCCCTGGATAGTGATTCGAAGCGGGCGCATCCGGTCAGTCGTCGCCCGGGCGGCCCCGTCCGCCCGTGTGTGGTCTGTCGCGGTGCCCGCCCCCGCCGCCTCCCGGTGCCGCGCGCAGTGCGGCGAGGACTCCCTCGGCTTGCACCGTGAGCTGGGTCAACCCGAAGTCCGGCCCGTCCTCGTCTCCCGACCCGGCTACGGCCTCGCGAAAGAGTGCCAGCACCGCGTCCCGGGGCGCCTTCGTTGCCCTGCCAGTTGCCGCCGTGCTCCGCCACTCCACGAAGAGATCTTCAATGGAGGGCTCCTCGCCGTCCTCCGATCCGGAGATCGCCTTGACGGGCCGGTTGGCCACCTCGTTCACCAGGTTGAAGATCACGCACGTCGGCGACCACTCGGCCACCCGGTCCGCCAGTTCGGGAATCGGATCGTCGGACTTGACCACGGCCTTGAGGAAACACCCATCGAGCGCCCCATTCGCCGCTCGCGCTTCCAGTTCGCGGAACGTCCCGGCGAAGCTCTGCAACGACCGTCCCGGTGGAAGCTCCCGTTCGCCGACCTGGACGTCATCGCCGATCGTGACCACGACCGCGTGTTTGCTCTGGCGGCTCTCCCCGTAGTCCAACGGGATAAGCGACCCGGCGTAGCGGCCGCGTGCGCTTCCAGGAAGCTGTTGCGGGTCGTGAATGTGCCCGAAGGCGCAGTACAGCGCGCGGTGCAGGCCCTTCGTGTGCGTGGCGTGGTCCTCGCCGACGGTGAACCGCCGTTCGGAGTTGCCGGGACGCGCCCCGTCGACGTGCAGGTGCGCCGTGTAGAGGACGATTCCGTGCGGGCCGGCGGCCTCGCGCGCGCGACCGATCTCCTGGTCGTTCAGGGTGCGGATGCCGTCGGCGTAGTCGCCCTCGAAGCGGGATGCGTCACCGGTGGCGTAGTCGGTGATCGCGCCAGGGGGGATGAACGGAACGCACCCGAGGGCGACGGGGACCTCCGCGAGTCCGTCGAACTCCAGGACGCGCGGCCGGGTGACGAACCAGAGGCGTCGGGGCGAGGCCATGCCCGCCATATCGTCGAGTACATCGAAGAGGGCGCCCGAGTCGTGATTGCCGCTGATGACCACGGTCGGCGCGATCTTCGCAAGCCGCTGCAGTACCGTGACCCCGAGCCGCAGCGCCGGGTAGGGGGGCCGGTAGGCGTCGAAGAGGTCGCCCGCGTGAATGATCAGGTCGGGGCGTTCGGAGGCGGCCACGTCCAGAAGCGCACGTAGCGCGGTCTGGTGGTCCTCCGTCCTGTCGTGGCGTCCCAGCTTGGCGCCGAGGTGCCAGTCGGCGGTGTGAAGCAGCTTCACGGCGCTTCGCCTACAACTCGACCGTCGGGCCCGACATGGCGGTGAGGTTGGACATGATCGTGTCCGTCCGCTTGCGGTCGCCCGCCTCGTCGGCCTCGGCCTCGTCGGGGTTGGTGGCGTAGGGTGGGAAGGGGAAACGCAATGGGATCGGCTCGGGCACAATCGGCTGCGACAGCACCATGGTCCCGGGCATGAAGCGCGACGCACGCTCGCGCAGCGCGGAAGAGAGGAAGCGGTACGAGTCGGCCTCGTTCGCGTCGAGCCGCCCGGCCACCTTGAGCGACGCGTTGCGGGGAAGCGCCGGAGCGACGGCCGAAGCGGCCTGTTGCGCGCCCACGAGTAGCACACCCAGGGAGCGTCCGCGCTCGGCGATGTCGACAAGCAGCTCCCGCAGCGGCGAGTACCCCTTCGCGGGAGCGTACTTGTTGAGTTCGTCCAGGACGACGAAGCGCAGCGGAACGCGCCCCGTCCCCTGCTTCTCGCGCCACACGTCGTCCAGCAGGGAGCCGACCACGAAGCGCTGCGCGTCGTCGTGCAGGATGGAGATGTCCACCACGTGCAGGCGGGCGTTCTCCGACGACACGGGCGCGAGGCCGCAACCGATCAGCGGCCCTATGTGCTTGCGCAGCCGGAGCAGCCGGCGCAGGTATGCCTGGCGGGTGCCCGACTGGGTGCGCCCGAACCAGGCCTTGAGGGCTTCGTCGTCGTCCCGGTTGGCCATCTTCTCGGTGAAGTCGACGAAGCCCCCGAAGTCCTCGATCACGTGGCCGGCGCCTGCGCGTACCGACTCGGGTTCCTTCGCCGCCAGCCGGTCCGGGTCGAAGCTCGTGTCCTCGGGGACGGTCGGGAGGATTACGACCGCGCCCGATTCTCCGCCCTCAAGGCGGCGAAGGTGACGCAGAAGCTGAATACGAAACTGCTGTTCGATGAAGCCGACCTGGGTCGAGCGGTCGTCCTCGGAGGTGAAGCAAAACTGGAGCAGCTGGTCGCGGATGAACTGTTCCGGGGTCCATCCGTAGGCATGCACATCGCCGGTGTCGCGGGACTTGACGCCGGGCACCGTCCCCGAGACGCCGGGCCGCCGCGGGGCGTACAGTCGCACCGAGCGGAAGGGGCCGGGATCGCTGACGCCCAGGGCGCGCCACTGCGTGCGGGCGCCCGGCCTGCCCGGGAACTCCGAGTTCGGACGATCGAGGTGGAGCAGGTCCTCGCCCTTGGTGTTGAATACGAGCGCGCGCACGCTCTCGCGTTCGGCGCGCCCTCCGAGCAACTCCAGGCCGCCTTCGGTTTCCAGGAGCTGGTAGAGGATGTACAGCGCGTACGAGGTCTTGGTCGCAACGCCCGAGATCCCCGAGATCGAGAAGTGCCCCCCGGAACGCCCGTCGACGAAGCGCATGTCGGCATAGACGGGTTCGCCCCCCATGTCCAGGCCGACCGGGAGCTTGCCGCGCTTCATCTCGTCCTCGAACAGGGCGATTGTGCGATCCCTGCCCACGGCGCGCATGGCTACTGAGCCCGCGTTCGGCGCCACGAAGAGCTCGGGAACGACGCGCAGCATTTTCACCTCGGCCAGACGCACATGCTCTGCGGGAATGACGCGATCGACGACCCGGGCCGTGTCGGAGGGCAGGTCGGCGCCTTCGAAGCGGCTGCGCAATTCGGTGACGATCCCGTAGTGGGTGACTTTCGTCCCGTCTGGGAGTTCGTTGCGGACCGCGACCAACTGGTCCAACTGCACGTGCGCGTCCGGGTCGAGAACCACCTGAAAGTCGCGCGAATTGCTGCCGTGCGAGCCGTCCACCAACCCGATCCGGGGGTCCGGCGCGGTGCTTCCGTCCTGCTTCGCAATCGCCTGGCCATCCTGGTCGCTCACGCGGCCTCCTCATCTCGGTTGTGCTGCATGACGGCTTCCCGGACGGCGCGCAGCGCGAGCCGCGAGTCGCCGAGCAGATGGTGAAGGTGCTGCTCGAGCCGGGCGACCGGGGCAAGGTTGACCGGGGCCCGGGCGTCGCGGTGCAGCGCCGACGCGAAGGCCGGAAGCCACCGCGCGGCACGGTCCAAAGTCGCTACCGCCTGCCCACTGCCGGCACTCGAGGGTACTTCCAGGCGCGCGATCCCCGCCCAGGGCCCCGCCCAGGGACCGGGGTTGCCCACCCGGATGTAGCACGCGTAGCGGTCGTCCTTCATGGCGAAGAGGCTTGTCCGTTCTCCCACAGCGAGGCCCGGAACGGCTTGCCAGTGCTCGACCGCGAGAGTGCGTCGGTGGTGGGTCTTGACGTACCCCACCACGGGCGTTGTGCGGCTGCGGCGAATGCCGTGAAGCGGTCCATCGAAAACGACCATCCAGCCCTCCGCGAACAGTTGGTCGGCAATCGCGGCTTCGGTGTCCCGCATGAGGCGCTGGAGGTGTTGCGGTGCCGCGTGGGGCTCCTCGCTATCGACCGAAAGGGACCTCCAGCGCCACCCTCCGGGATGGGGGCGCAGCCCCACCTGCTCACCACCGGAGAAGATGACCGCCCGCCCGACCTCTACATGGCCGATCTCCGCCGGACCGTCCCGGCCGATCAGGACTGCCCCCGCTCCCCACGCCCCCGCGAGACCCGTGATTGTCTCTCCCTCCGGGTTCGTGCGCGTAAGGTGTGCCTCGGTTCGGCGCACCCCGTCCACGAAGCAGAGACGTGCCGGGGGACCCGCGTCGTGGGGCTGATGAATGCGGAAGTGGCCCCCGTCCTCCACGACCCGGCATTCAACCGTGTATTCGTCCTCTTCGTCCGCGCGAAAGCCGGCGCCGTAGGACGCGTCGAAGGGTTCGACCCCTATGAAGGGGCGCACGGTGGTGTTCGCTTCGGAGATGGCCATGTCGGGAGCGCGGGGTATGGTTTGACGCACAAGACCTCACGGAACTTCATCGTGAATGCCCCGAAAGCTAGCATGTTAGGATACCGGGTCGGTCGCTTCTGCCGTCCGACACACTGTGGACTCGAACATCCGACTCGCATGAAGACCATCGTCATAACCGGAGCCAACCGCGGAATCGGCCTCGCGGCGGCCCGTCACCTCGCCGGGGGCGGGAATCGCGTCATCCTGGTATGCCGGGACGAGCACCGGGGCCGCGACGCCCTGGACTCCCTGGCGGCGCTCCCCGGCAACGCGGAGCATCACCTCGTAGTCGCCGACCTCGCGGCGCTCACCTCGGTGCGCGAAGGCGCCCGCGCCGTCACCGATCTCGGTTTCGCCCTGGACGCGCTGGTGAACAACGCCGCGGTCCTCACCGCCGAGCGCTCCCTGAGCCGCGACGGCTTCGAGATCCAGCTCGCGGTCACCCACCTCGCCCACTTCCTCCTGACCGACCTCCTTCTGCCCCTGCTGCGCCGCCATCCCGGGAAGAGCCGCGTGGTCACGGTGGCGTCGGCGGCCCACTCCGGTCCTCCCTTCGACTTCGACGACCCCAACTTCTCCAGGCGGCCCTACCGGCGCACCCGCGCATACCAGCAGAGCAAGCTGGCCAACGTCCTCTTCACGCTCGCTCTCGCCCGCCGCACTGCGGGCACGGGCATCGAGCCGGTGGCGCTTCACCCGGGGGTGTACGATACGGGGCTCCTCAGGAACTACATGGGGCAGGTCCCGGGCGGTGGCATGGCGGCAACCGTCTTCGCGGGAAAGCCAGACCGTGCGGGCCCGATCCTGGCCGAGCTGGCCGCCGGACGCAGGGACGAGGACCTCGCAGGGGCGTACCTCAGCAAGGGGAAGCCGGAGACACCCTCCAGGGAGGCGCGTGACGAGGAAGCCCAGGAACGCTTGTGGGAGTGGAGCGCGTCCGCCGTTGGGCTGTCGGAAGCAGAAGCGTAGCCGTGCTATCCCGCGTGAACGCCGTGCACATGGGCCCGGAAGTCTTCCCGCAGGACCAGCAAGGCCACGTTTATTCCCTTGAGCTCCCCGCGCATCTCGCCCCGGAACTCCGCCAGGTCTTCACTCACTCCGACCAGCGCCCTCTCGTTGTTCGCGATTCTCTCCGTCAGCGCGTCGCGCAGCGCCGCAATCTGGCCGCCAAGGTCATCGCGGACGCTGGCAATCTCGCCGCGCAGGCTGGCAATCTCGCCGCCGAGGTCACTTCGCAGGCTGGCAATCTGGCCGCCGAGGTCATCGCGGACGCTGGCAATCTCGCCGCCGAGGTCACTTCGCAGGCTGGCAATCTGGCCGCCAAGGTCATCGCGGACGCTGGCAATCTCGCGGCCGAGGTCACTTCGCAGGCTGGCAATCTCGCGGCGCATTTCGCCGCGCAGGCCCGCGAGATCTTTCCGCACACTGGTGTGCATTCGCCACATAAGCCCGAGCATCGCTCCCCAAGCCGCCAGGGTCGCGCCCAGCGTGGCAAACAATTCCCAGGATTGCATCGCTTCCTCCATACCGGCGGTCATCGGACGCCGCCCCCGTCAACCTAGCGCAGCGCCTTGATTCGTACCAGACACGCTACATGCGGGCCGGGGGCGGAGGAATGGCAGGATGGGACCAATTCGACCCCGGCCCCCAAACCGGTGCTCGGGCGGACTTGTCCGCCGGGTGGCGACTTGCTGTGTCTTCGGTAACTTACGGGCGCGAATCGACGGGCCGCGGGCGACTCGAATGCGCCCCTGACGGCCACAACCAACCACACAATAGTGCGGGGAAGCGACGTGGCGGACCGGATGGACAAGATCGTCTCGCTGTGCAAGCGGCGGGGCTTCGTTTTTCAGTCGTCGGAGATCTATGGGGGCGCGGCTTCCGTCTGGGACTACGGCCCCCTCGGCGTCGAGCTGCGCAAGAACGTCGCGGACGCCTGGTGGTCGGCGATGGTGCACGGCCGCGACGACATCGAGGGACTCGACGCGGGCATCCTCATGCACCCCCGCGTCTGGGAGGCCTCTGGCCACGTCTCGGGCTTCACGGACCCGCTGCTGGAGTGCAAGACGTGCAAGAAGCGCTGGCGAGCGGACCATGTGGAACAGAGTGCCTGCCCCCGCAAGCCGTCCCTCGCGCCGGGCGGTCACGGCGACTGCGAGCTGGGCGAGCCGCGCCTCTTCAACCTCATGTTCAAGACCTTCATGGGGCCGGTGGAGGAGGACGCATCGGTCGTCTACCTCAGGCCGGAAACGGCGCAGGGGTCCTACGTCAATTTCCTGAATGTCCAGCAGACGTCGCGACAGCGCGTCCCGTTCGGTATCGCCCAGGTCGGGAAGGCGTTTCGCAACGAAATCACCCCGGGGAACTTCATCTTCCGCACCCGCGAGTTCGAACAGGCCGAGATGCAGTTCTTCGTCAAGCCGGGCAGCGACGACGAGTGGTTCGACTACTGGCTCGACAAGCGGCTGGCCTGGCACCGCGAAATCGGGATTCGCCCGGAGCGTCTGCGCTGCCACGCACACGGCCCCAACGAGCTGGCGCACTACGCCAAGACCGCCGTGGACATCGAGTACGAGTTCCCGTTCGGTTGGCAGGAGCTCGAGGGCGTCCACAACCGCACGGACTTCGACCTCGGCCGTCACCAGGAGTACTCCGGCAAGCGGCTCATCTACATCGATCCCGGATCGGGCGAGCGCTACCTGCCGTATGTGGTCGAGACGGCGATGGGGGTGGGGCGGGCTGCGCTGGTGGCGCTGGTGGACGGCTACCGCGAAGAGGAGGTTGGGGGACAGCAGCGCGTCGTGCTGGGACTCCATCCGGGTATCGCCCCCATCAAGGCCGCGGTCTTCCCGCTCATGAAGAAGATGGGGCTGCCCGAGATCGCGACCGGGCTGCTCGGCGCGCTTCGCCACGCGAGGATCCCCGCGTCGTACGACCAGGCCGGCTCGATCGGCCGCCGCTATCGCCGGCAGGACGAAGCGGGCACGCCGTGGTGCGTGACCATCGATGGCGACACCCGGGACGACCAGAGCGTCACCATCCGCGACCGCGATACGCTGCAGCAGGAGCGGGTGGGGCTCGATCATGTGGTGGGGTGGATTCGGGAGCGATTGTAGGGGGAAGACCGGCGGAGGCCGGGGACGGCACGCGCGCTCACCTCCCTATGGCCCCGGGGTCCCCGAGGCGATAGGGTAACAGCGACCCGGTCCGACCACCCCGCAACCAGGAGCCGCTCACCGTGTCCACCAGATCCGAGGTCTTCACGTCCCGCTGGGGAATGCTCCTGGCCATGCTCGGCATGGCGATCGGCACCGGAAACATCTGGCGCTTCCCCCGAGTCGCGGCCTCGAACGGGGGCGGCACCTTCCTGGTGGCGTGGGCCGTCTTCCTCCTGCTCTGGTCGATCCCGCTGCTGATCCTCGAATTCGGGATGGGGAAGGCGACGCGGCGCGGCACGATCGGGTCGTTCATCAAGACCATCGGGCCGAAATTCGCCTGGATGGGGGCCTGGGTCGCCTGGGTGGCCACTGCGATCCTGTTCTACTACTCGGTGGTGATGGGGTGGACGATCCGGTTCTTTGTAGCGACGCTTTCCGGCGAAGTCCCCACCGCGGTCCCGGGCGAGTTCTGGGGTGCGTTCAACTCCACGCCCCAGGCGTTGATCTTCCACGGTATCGCCATGGGGCTGGGCGTTCTGGTCGTCTCCAAGGGGGTCCGCGGCATCGAAACGGCCGCCCGCTTCCTGATCCCGTCCCTCGTCATCCTGGTCCTGGTGCTGGCGATCAAGGCCCTCTCGATGCCGGGCGCCTCCGAAGGGCTGGCCTTTCTCTTCACCCCCGACTTCAGCGCCCTCGGCAACGTGGAAGTCTGGCTGCAGGCCCTGACCCAGAACGCATGGGACACCGGCGCGGGATGGGGCCTGGTCCTCTGCTACGCCATCTACATGCGAGCCCGCGAGGACACCTCGCTCAACGCGTTCGTGATCGGCTTCGGCAACAACTCGATGTCGCTCCTGGCGGGCATCATGGTGATGTGCACGATCTTCTCGGTGATGCCGGAAGCGGCGAGCCAGATCGTGGGCGCGGGCAACGAAGGACTCACCTTCATCTGGGTCCCGCAACTCTTCGCCCAGATCCCCGGCGGGCAGTTCTTCATGGCGCTGTTCTTCCTCGCCCTGGTCTTCGCGGCGTGGTCCAGCCTGGTGGCGATGATCGAGCTGGCCGTCCGGGTCCTCATGGACCTGGGGCTCAAACGGAGCCGCGCGATCATGATCGTGGGGTCCGTGGGCTTCCTGCTGGGTGTCCCCTCGGCACTCAGGATCGGGGTCTTCCAGAACCAGGACTGGGTGTGGGGCGTCGGCCTGATGCTGTCGGGCTTCTTCTTCGCCTTCGCGGTGCTCAGGTACGGGGTGACCAAGTGGCGCGAGACGTTCATCAACACGCCGGACTCCGACGTGCGAATCGGCGGCTGGTGGGACTGGGCCATCCGGCTGGTGATGGTCGAGGCCGTAGTGCTGATGGGGTGGTGGCTGTGGCAGTCCAGGGGTGACTCGGCCGCCGAGACCTGGGCGCTCCTCTCACCGTACAACGTGGGTTCGGTACTGTATCAGTTCGCGTTCGTGATCCTGGTGCTGTTGTTTGCGAACCGGTGGCTGGCGAAGAGGGTCCAGGCCGCGAGGAGCGGAGGCGAAGAGGGGGCGCCCGCTGGCGACGCCGCAGGCGGGTAGGCGCCGCCGAGCCGCCACGTGGCCATCCACGACGCCTACGCCCGGCTCACGCCGTACGAGCTGCTCTTCCCGGAACCGGAGTTCCCGGATCGGCGCTTTCCCGCGATCGGGGACGAGGCCCGCGAGCGTGGCACGGACACGGGGAACCCCGCGGCGTTCGTCATGCTGGGAGCGGTGCAGGGGATCCTTGCGGACCTGCGCGAGGAGAGTGCCGATGCGGAGGCGGCCCATGACCACGGCGGCGTTCTCTACTTCGCGTACCAGATGTGGCGGATGGGCGGGAGGGTGGTGCTCGCGCAACAAAAAACGTTGCGCGGGTTGCTGAGCGAATCGGTGGACACGACGGACACACACGGCAAGTCGTTGTGGGCAAAGGAACTTGGCGGCAGGGCGGGGTACCTCCAACTCCCCCAGCATCTCGTATGGATCGAGGAGACGCGCAACGGAGCACCCGAGTCCGTGGACGGCTTCTTCTGGCACGGCGACCACCTCGGCGCCCTTCACCTCGCCCTCGCGGCGGGGATGCGGAGCGACCGTCCCGGCTACCTCTTCGTTCCCGTACCCCCGCAGCCGCTCGGCTCCCTGCCCGGCTGGGCCTCGGGTCCGGCCCGGGAAGACGGCCGCGACTTCGAGACCTCGCTGCCCGGCGCCGACATCGACCAACTGCTGGGAATCCGCACCCCGGCCGAAGTCTTCAAGCTGGCCGCGCTGCTGCTGTGGCGGCTCACGCGGGAAGACCCTACCCTGCGCTCGGCCACCGCCGGCGACCCCACGCCCCCCACCCCCCCGGACGCCCCCCCCACCCAGCCCCCCCGTCCCACCGCCCTCCCCTGGACCACCCTGTGAGCGCTGCCTGCCCCCCATGAGCCCCCGCGAATCGAAGAAGGCCCGGACCGAGCGCGCCGCCACGATCTACGAGATCCTTCTCGCGGAGTACCCCGACGCCAAGTGCGCGCTGGAACACGCGTCGCCCTACGAACTCGCGGTCGCGACCGTCCTCTCCGCCCAGTGCACCGACGTCCGGGTGAACATGGTCACGCCCGAGCTCTTCCGCCGCTACCCCGACCCGGAGTCGCTCGGCGCGGCCGTGCCGGCGGAGCTGGAGGACGTCATCCGCTCGACCGGCTTCTTCCGCAACAAGACCCGCAACCTGATCGGGATGGCCACCGCCCTGATCGAGGAGCACGGCGGCGAGCTGCCGCGCAACATGAAGGAGTTGTCCGCGCTGCCCGGAATCGGCCGCAAGACGGCCAACGTCATCCTCGGCAACGCCTTCGGGATCGATGAAGGGGTCGTCGTCGACACGCACGTGAAACGCCTCGCCGGGCGGATGCGCTTCACCACCCAGTCCACGCCGGAGAAGATCGAGAAGGACCTGGTGGCGCTCTTCCCGCGCCGCGTCTGGACGATGCTCGCGCACCTGCTCATCTACCACGGGCGCCAGGTCTGCGCGGCCCGCCGGCCGCGGTGCAACCAGTGCGCGATCTCGCACCTTTGCCCGTCGAGTGCGGTGTGATGTCAAGGACACATTACATTATGTCAATCCAACCTTACATCTACGCATCCCAGGCGCTGACCGGTGAGCACCGGCGATCCCCCGGCGCCCCCATCACCGAAAGGACCAGAAATGCCCACCCGATCCGACGCCGTGGCCCTCCTCGAGGAATGGGTCGAGAGCGACGCGCTCAGGAGACACATGTACGCAGTCGAGGCCGCCGTCCGCCACTACGCCCGCCTGATGGGCGAGGACGAGGAGCTGTGGGGCCTGGCCGGACTCCTCCATGACCTGGATTGGGAACGCCATCCGGACGAGCACCCTCACGTCGGCGTTGCGCGGCTGAGCGAACTGGGCTACCCCGGCGAGGTCGTCCACGCCATCGAGGCGCACGGCTACCCGGACCGCACCGACGTGGTCCCCGAGACCCCTCTCGACAGGGTCCTCTACGCCTGTGACGAGCTGAGCGGACTCGTCTACGCCTGTTGCCTCGTCCGCCCCAACGGCATCGACGACCTCAAGCCCAAATCGGTGGCCAGGAAGATGAAGGACAAGGCGTTCGCGGCCGGGGTCCACCGGGAGGCCGTGCACCGCGGCATCGAGCTGATCGGGCTGCCGCGCGCCGAGCACATCCAGAACGTGATCGACGGGCTGCGCACGGTGGCGGACGTGCTGGAGTTGCGGGCGGAGGACCAGGCCGCGCGGCGGGCTCGGCGGGCGGCGGCGGGATAGGCGCTCGCTCCCGCCCCTACCGCGCCAGCCTCAGCCGCACCCCGAACTGGGCCCGCCACTGCGATGTCGGTACCCCGGGCACATACGGCCGCGCCGCGCGCAGCTTGCCGGTCTCGCGATCCCGTTGCGTCGCGCCGATATAGCGGGCGAGCAGCTCGTTCGGGGGTGTGGAGAAGGGAATAGCGAACCGCTTCACCTCGAATGCCTGAACCACCGGGTTGACGACGTAGGCAATCCCCTGCGAGGAGTCCAGCAGGTTCAGAATGTTGAGCACATCCAGCGTGAGTTCGGCGGACACGCCGCCGGCCTTGACGTTCTGAGTGATACGCAGATCGACCTGGTTGGACCAGGGGGTTTCGCAAGTGTTGCGCGCCAGGATCCGGTTCTGCTGTTCCTGCAGGCAGTCCTCCAGCTCGTAGAGCGAACTCCACAGGGCCAGTGTGCCGAAGCCGAGCGACGGGAATTGGCTGGGGACATCGGGGACATGGAGAAGGTCGTTCGAGAGGCTCGATGCGCGCGGACCGGGGAACCCGTCCCCGTTCACGTCGCCCCTGTACACGTAGGAGTAGGGCACGCCCGACTGTCCCACGTACAGCACGCTGAACTCGGTTCCCCCGAACCGGGGAAGGATCCGGGCGTGCGCGCTGGCCACCACCTTGTGCGGGCGGTCGAAGCGGGAGCGCTGGCGGATCGGGCGGTTGGGGTGGAAATTCACCGGCGTGGAGGCGTAGTTCGACGTGACGTCGATCGAAGTCAGGTTCTGGATGTCGGCGGAACGGGTCACCGAGTAGCCCGCCCTGAGTCCCAGAGTCTCGCCGAAGTCCTTCCGAAGTTCGACGGTGGCCGCGTAGGTGAGGTTGTCGTCGCGGTTGGTGACCTGCAGGATCGGGCCAAACAGGTCCGAACGCCGCCCTCCCTCCCAGAGTTCCTCCTGGCCGATCCCGGTGCCGGTTGTCGAGGTTCCGAAGACCTCGCGGACGCCGAAGCCGTAACCGTGGGTAAATCCCTCCGGCTCATCCCCTTCGCTGGGCTCGCCGACCAGGTTGTCGTTCTGGATGAAGATCTGGTTGAGGACGATGTTGTACAGCAGGCTTCCGGACAACACGAGTCCTCCGGGCAGCCGCTGGTCCAGGGCGATCATCGTGCGAAGGTCCTGTGGAAATTGGAACTGCGGGTCGAAGTAGTTGATGACCGGCAGCGACTCGCCGGCCCCGAGGACGCACTCGGTGGGCGCGGGTTGGCCGGGATCGAAGGCCGGCGCCGCCAAGCCCCGGCAAACCAGGGTCCGTGCCGCGACACCGTTGTTCTGGAAGGCGTTGGCGAGCCAGGCGTAGGCCGGACGGCCCGTGAAGATCCCGGCGCCCGTTCGCAGTTGAGTCCCCTCGAAGGGCCGCCAGTTGAACCCCCCGCGGAGCGAGATCGTGAAGTTCCGGCTGGGAAGCTCCGACGTGTCTATCCCGAATTCGGACCGCAGCTCCGGGTTTGGAGCGGGCCGGCCCTGGAAGATCGGGACATCGATCCGGACGCCTCCACGCAACGTGAAGCGCTCGTTGGCGGCCCATTCGTCCTGCGCGTACAGCGAGTACTCGCTCACGCCGAAGCCGGGATTCGAGCCGTCCTCCGTCAGCGGGATCGTGATCTCGTAGCGTTCCGGCCGGTTCAGTGCCACATCCTCCAGGCTCTCGAACCGGTAGCTGCCGAGCGCCCCGGGAACGTACCGGCGGTCGAAGTTGAACCAGGTGCCGGACGCGCCGAAGAGGAGCGAGTGGCGGCCCACGTCATAGCTCAGGTTGTTCGAGAGCTGGACGACGAGCTGCTTCAACCCGTTGTCCTGAGCGAAGTAGCTGGCCCCGGACCGCAAGTCCCTTCGCACGCGGAAGTCGCCGACCTTGCCGTCGAGCGTCACCTCGACCTGGGGGAACGCCGAGCGTGGCGTTTCGGCGTCGTCGAGGTGCTGGATGTTTGCCGCGAACTCGTTGGACACCCCGCCCGAGAACGACGAGAAGAGCTGGAAGACGCCGGAGTGGCTGCGCGAGCGGATCTCGCTGCCGCTCGACGAGAGTTCGTACAGGTCGCCGGGAAGGCGGTTCGGGTCCGGGTCGTCGTCCGCCGAAGCGAAGCTGTAGCGCAGCATGGCGTCGTGGCGCTCGCCCATCTCCCAGTCGACGCGCGTGAAGAGATTGAAGATCGTGTTCTCCAGGGTGAAGGATTCGGCGGTGCCCGGGGTGGCGCCGTAGCCCTCGAGCAGCGATGTCAGGCGAGTCACCGAATCGGGGACCAGGGACAGCCGGAACTCGTCGGACTCGCCCAGGTGGAATCCGCTCGGGGGCTCGCGGACCCGCTCCCACTCGCCCGCGACGAAGAAGTGCGCGCGGTCGCGGCGGATGGGGCCCCCTATTGTGAAACCCCCGTGGGCCGTGGAGAGCTCGGGCGACGTCGCCACATCGTCGATCACCAGCTCGCCCACCAGCGCCTCACTGCGGTAGTACCCGAAGGCGGAGGTCTCGAACTCGTTCGTGCCCGACTTGGTGACCGCGTTCATCGCGCCGCCGGTGAAGCCGGACTGGCGTACATCGAATGGCGCCACGAGCACCTGGAACTGCTCGACCGCGTCCAGCGGAATGACGCGGCCGCCCGCACGCCCCCCGGCTACGTTGTCGGTCGAGAGCCCGAAGACATCCTGGTTGAGCGCGCCGTCGACGTTGAGGGTGTTAAAGCGGTAGTTGGCGCCGGCGATCGAGACGCCCTCCTCTGACACGCGCACGAGCGGCGAGAGCGCGGCAAAGTCTACGAAGTTGCGGGACAGCGTGGGGAGCTCCTCGATTATCGCGGCGGTGACGAGGGTGGAGATGCCGATGCGGCCCGGATCGAACTCGATATCCTGCCGCACCACCACCTCGATGCCCTCGATCGCGACTGCCTCCGGGACGAGCGTGACGTCAAGGGTCAGGAAGCGGCCCAGCAGCAGCTCGATGCCTTCGCGCGTGCGGTCCGCGAGACCGATGCGCGTGACGGTCATGGTGTAGGGACCGCCGGGGCGCAGGCTGCGCAGGGTGTAGCGGCCATCGGCCGTGGTGAAGGCTGTGTTCGTCGCGCCGGTCTCAGTGTGCTCCAGGGTGACCAGCGCGGCCTCGATCGGGGTGCCTTCCTGGTCGAGAACGCGGCCGCGCAGACCGGCTGTGGAGACGCCCTGGGCCGCCAGGGGGGCGGCGCTGGCCAGGGTGGAGGCAAGGCTGATGAGAAGGGCGCGCCGTCCGAGCGGCGCGGCAGGCGACAAGTTTTTCTGGGTGGTTGTCTGTTTCATGTGGATGGTCGTCATTCCCCTACCGCTCCAGCCGCAGCCGCACCCCGAACTGCGCCCGCCACTGCGATGTCGGGACCGCGGCCACATACGGCAGCGCCGCACGCAACCTGCCCGTTTCGCGGTCCCTCTGCGTCCCGCCGATGTAGCTGGAGGTCAGCTCGGTCGGGGGATCCGCCGGATTGTCAAGGGCGTCGAGGAGGACCCGTCGCACCTCGAATGTCTGCACGACCGGATTCACGACATGGACGATCCCCTGCGAGGAGTCCAGCAGGTTCAGGATATTGAGCAGATCCAGCGTGAGCTGGGCGGACACGCCGCGGGCTGCGATGTTCTGGGAAATGCGAAGATCGACCTGATTCGACCAGGGCGTATTGCAGGTGTTGCGCGCCAGGATCCGGTTCTTTTGCTCCTGCAGGCAGTCCTCCAGTTCGTAGAGGCCGCTCCACATCACCAGGTTGGCGAAGCTCCCGCCCGGGAGTCGGCCGGCGACATCGGGGACAAACAGGAGATCGTTCGAGAGACTCGAAGCCCGCGGACCGGGGAACCCGTCCCCGTTGATGTCGCCCTTGTACACGTAGGAGTAGGGCACGCCCGACTGCCCCACGTACAGTACGCTGATCTCGGTCCCTCCGAACCGGGGCGGGATCCGGGCATGCGCGCTCGCGACCACCTTGTGCGGGCGGTCGAAGCTCGAGCGCTGGCGGATCGGGCGGTTCGGGTGGAGATTCACCGGCGTCGATGCGTAGTTCGACGTGACGTCGATGGAGGTGAGGTTCTGGATGTCCGCGGAGCGGGTCACCGAGTAGCCCGCCCTGAGCCCCAGGGTCTCGCCGAAGTCCTTCCGGAGCTCGAAGGTGGCCGCGAAAGTGAGGTTGTCGTCCCGGTTGGTCACCTGCAGGATGGGGCCGAACTGGTCCGAACGCCGCCCCCCCTGCCACAGCTGCTCCTGCCCGCGTCCGGTGCCCCCCGTCGAGGTTCCGAAGACCTCGCGGACGCCGAAGCCGTAGCCGTTGGTGAACCCCTGGTACTCTCCTCCTTCACTGAACTCGGCGACGAGGTTGTCGTTCTGGATGAAGATCTGGTTGAGGACGATGTTGTACAGCAGGCTTCCGGACAGCACGAGTCCGCCGGGCATCCGCTGGTCCAGCGCGACCATCGTGCGCAGATCCTGTGGGAAGCGGAAATCCGGGTCGAAGTAGTTGATGACCGGCTGCGACTCTTCCCCCGGACCGAAGGCGCACTCGGTAGGCGCGGGCTGGCCGGGATCCAGGTCCGGTGCCGCGAAGTCACGGCAGACCAGGGTCCGCACGGCGTCCCCGGTGTTCTGAAAGGCGTTCGCAAGCCAGGCATAGGCCGGACGGCCCGTGAACACTCCGGTTCCCGCCCTCAGCTGCGTCCCCTCGAAGGGGCGCCAGTTGAATCCCCCGCGAAGCGAGACCGTGGAGTTCCGGCTGGGAAGCTCCGCTGTGTCGATCCCGAACTCGGAGTACAGCCTCCGGTTCCACGAAGGCTGCTCCTGGAAGGTCGGGATGTCGATCCGGACGCCGCCGCGCACGGTGAAGCGCTCGCTGACCGCCCATTCGTCCTGCGCGTACAGCGAGTACTCGCTCACGCCGAAGCGGGCACTCGAGCCGTCCTCCGTCAGCGGGATCGTGATCTCGTAGCGTTCCGGGCGGTTCAGCGCCAGATCCTGCAGGCTCTCGAAGTGGTAGCTGCCGAGCGCGCCGGGAACGTACTGGCGGTCGAAGTTGAACCAGGTGCCGGAGGCGCCGAATAGAAGCGAGTGCCGCCCCACGTCATAGCTCAGGTTGTTCGACAGCTGGACGACGAACTGCTTCAGGCCGTTGTCCTGCGAGAAGTAGTTGGCGCCGGACCGCAAGTCCCTCCGTACACGGGATCCGCCGACCGTGCCATCGATTGTGACCTCCACCTGCGGGAACGCCGAGCGCGCCGTCTCGGTGTCGTCGAGGTGCTGGAGGTTGGCCGCGAACTCGTTCGACACTCCGCCCGCGAACGACGAGAAGAGCTGGAAGACGCCTGAGTGGCTACGCGAGCGGATCTCGCTGCCGCTCGACGACAGCTCGTACACGTCGCCGGGCAGGCGGTTCGGGTCCGGGTCGTCGTCAGCCGAGGCGAAGCTGTAGCGCAGCATGGCATCGTGGCGCTCCCCCATCTCCCAGTCGAAGCGCGCGAACAGGTTGAAGACAGTGTTCTCGAGGGTGAAGGACTCGGCAGTGCCCGGGTCGGCGCCGAAGCCCTCGAGCAGCGATGTCATGCGCGCCACCGAATCGGGGACGAGGGACAGCCGGAACTCGTCGGACTCGCCCAAATGGAACCCGCTGGGGGGCTCGCGGACCCGTTCCCATTCGCCCGCGACGAAGAAGTGGGCGCGGTCACGGCGCAACGGCCCGCCTATCGTGAAGCCGCCGTGGGCCGTGGAGAGCTCGGGCACCGTCGCCACATCGTCGACCACCAGCTCGCCGACCAGCGCCTCGCTGCGGTAGTACCCGAAGGCGGAGGTTTCGAAATCGTTGGTGCCCGACTTCGTCACCGCGTTCATCGCGCCGCCGGTGAAGCCCGATTGGCGCACGTCGAAGGGGGCGACGAGCACCTGGAACTGCTCAACCGCGTCCAGCGGAATGACTCGCCCGCCGGCGCGCCCCCCCGCGACGTTCTCGGTGGAGAGCCCGAAGACGTCCTGATTGAGCGCGCCGTCCACGTTGAGGGTGTTGAAGCGGAAGTTGGCGCCGGCGATCGAGACGCCCTCCTCTGACACGCGCACGAGCGGCGAGAGCGCGGCGAAGTCTACGAAGTTGCGGGACAGGGTGGGGAGCTCCTCGATGATCTCGGCGGTGACGAGGGTCGAGATGCCGATTCGGCCGGGGTCGAACTCGATGTCCCGCTGCACCTCCACCTCGATGCCCTCGATCGCGACGGCCTCCGGGAGGAGCGTGACGTCGAGGTTGACGAAGCGGCCGAGCAGCAGCTCGATGTCTTCGCGGGTGTGGTCCGCGAAGCCGATGAGCGTGATGGTCATGGTGTAGGGGCCACCGGGACGCAGGCTGCGCAGCGAATAGCGCCCGTCGGCCGTGGTGATCGCGGTGTTCGTCGCGCCGGTCTCGGTGTGCTCCAGGGTTACGAGAGCGGCCTCGACGGGGGCGCCCTCATGGTCGAGGACGCGGCCACGAAGACCGGCGGTGGAGACGCCCTGGGCGGCGAGGGGGGCGGCGCTGGCGAGGGTGAAGGCAAGGCTGATCAGAAGGGCGCGCCACCTGAGCGGCGCGGTAGGCGACAAGTTTTTCAGACGGAGGAATCGAGCCATACTCACTCCTTTGTTCCATGTGGGTGGTTGTCTGTTTCATGCGGATGGTCGTCATTCCTGTTACCTCGCCAGCCTGAGCCGCACCCCGAACTGCGCCCGCCACTGCGATGTCGGCACCTCCGGCACATACGGCAGCGACGCCCCGACCTCGCCGGTGATGCGATCCCGCTGCAGTGCGCCGATGTAGCGGGCTTTCAGCACGGGTATCGACGTGAGTCCCGAGCCTGGCTCCGGGAACCGCCTGACCTCGAACACCTGCACCACCGGGTTCACGACGTGCACGATCCCCCACCATGAGTGGAGCAGATTGAGGACGTTGAGCAGGTCCAGAGAAAGGTCTGCGGTCACTCCGCGGGCCTCGATTTTCTGCGAAGCCCGCAGGTCGACCTGGTTCGACCAGGGCGTGCGGCAGGTATTGCGCGCCAGGATCCGGATCGTCTGTCTCTGAAGACACTCTTCGAGGTCGTAGAGGCTCTCCCATAGAATCGTGCTCGCGCGGCTGCCGGGGAATCCGGTGATCTCGTCGGTGATGTAGATGAGGTCGTTGGGAAGGCTCGCAGCCCTTGGCCCCGGGAAGTCGTCCCCGTTCACGTCGCCCATGTACACATACGAGTAGGGCACCCCGGACTGTCCCACGTACAGCAGGCTGATCTCCGTCCCCCCGAATTGGGGGAGGATCCGGGCGTGAGCGCTGGCGACCCATTTCTCCGGCCGGTCGAACCGCGACGACTGCCGCACCGGGAGGTTGGGGTGCACGTTGACGGGCGTGGAGGCGAAGTTCGACGTGATGTCGATCGAGGTGAGATTCTGCAGGTCGGCGGACCGCGTCAGCGAGTAGCCCACCCGCAGCCCGAGCGTCTCGCCGAAGTCCTTCCTGAGCTCGACGGTGGCGGCGTAGGTGAAGTTGTCACCCCTGTTGGTGACCCTGAGCACCGGGCCGAAGCGGTCGGTCCGCCGCCCTCCCTGCCAGAGTACCTGGTTGCCCCGAAAGTGCCCCTGGGTGGGTGTGCCGAACACCTGCCGGTGCCTGAGGCCGAAACCGAGTGAGTACCCGTCTTCCGCCTCGCCCACGATGCGGTTCTCCTCGAGGTTGTCGTTCTCGATGAAGACCTGCTTGAGGGCGTTGTTGTGGATCAGGCTCCCCGAGAGGACCATGCCGCCGGGCAGCCGTTGATCCAGCGCGACCATCGTTCGCATGTCCTGCGGGAAGAGAAAACCGGCATCGAAGTAGTTGATGACCGGCACCGACTGAGCCGGTCGCGGCGGGCCCGCGCACTCGGTGGGCGCGGGTGCGGTCGGGTCGAATGCCGGGACCGAGCCGCCTCTGCACAACACCGTCCGCGCGGCGACTCCGTTGTTCTGAAACGCGTTCGCGAGCCAGGCGAACGCCGGACGGCCCGTGAACACCCCGGAGCCGGCCCGGATCTGCGTGCCGTCGAAGGGGCGCCAGTTGAGTCCCGCCCGCAGCGACAGCGTTGCGTTCCCCCCGGGGAGGAGAGACGTGTCGATTCCCATCGCGGATTCCAGCTCCGGGTTGACGTCCGGACGCCCGAGGAAGGTCGGGAGGTCCACCCGCGCGCCGGCACGCAGGGTGAAGCGGTCGTGGGCGGCGAACTCGTCCTGAACGTAGACGGAGAGTTCCTGAACCCCGAAGGTCGGGTTCGAGCCGTCCCCCGTCAGCGGAATCGTGACTTCGTACCGGTCCGGCTCGTTCCGCGCCAGATCCTCGAGGCTCTCGAACTGGTAGCTGCCAAGCGCGCCGGGGACGTACTGGCGGTCGAAGTCGAACCAGGTGCCCGACGCCCCGAAAAGCAGCGAGTGGCGCCCGACGTCGTAGCTCAGGTTGTTGGCCAGCTGGATCACGCGCTGCCGCAGCCCGTTGTTCTGCGAGAAGTAGCTGGCGCCCGAGCGAACGTCGCGCCGCACGAACAGGTCGTCGACCGCGCCCTCGAGGGTGACCTCGACCTGCGGGAATGCGCTTCGCGCCGTCTCGGTGTCGTCGAGGTGCTGGAAGTTGAGCGCCAACTCGTTCGAGAACCCGGCCGGCAGCGTCGAAAACAGCTGAAAGACCGCCGAGTGGCTGCGAGAGCGGATCTCGCTGCCGCTCGACGAGAGTTCGTAGAGATCGCCGGGGAGACGGTTCGGGTCCGGGTCGTCGTCCGCCGAGGCGAAGCTGTAGCGCAGCATGGCGTCGTGACGGTCCCCGATCTCCCAGTCGAGGCGCCCGAAGAGGTTGACGATCGTGTTCTCCAGGGTGTGCGACGAGGCGGTGCCGGGGTCGGCGCCGAACCCCTGAAGCAGAGACCGCATGCGCGCGACCGAGTCGGGGACGAGCGAGAGCCGAAACGGATCGGACTCGCCCACATGGAACCCGTTCGGGGGCTCGCGGACCCGCTCCCACTCGGCGGCCACGAAGAAGTGCGCGCGGTCGCGGCGGATGGGGCCGCCCACCGTGAAGCCGCCGTGGGCGGTGGACAGAGCCGGCTCGGTGGCGACATCGCCGATCACCAGGGGTCCCACCAGCGCCTCGTTGCGGAAGAACCCGAAGGCGGAGGTCTCGAACTCGTTGGTGCCCGACTTCGTGACCGCGTTCATCGCGCCGCCGGTGAAGCCCGACTGGCGCACGTCGAAGGGGGCGACCAGCAACTGGAACTGCTCGACCGCCTCCAGCGGGATGACACGTCCGCCCGCGCGCCCCCCGCGATGTTGTCGGTCGAGAGCCCGAAGACGTCCTGATTGAGGGCGCCGTCCACGTTGAGGGTGTTGAAGCGGAAGTTGGTGCCCGCGACCGAGACCCCCTGCTCCGACACGCGCGCGAGCGGCGATAGCGCGGCGAACTCGACGAAGTTGCGCGTGACGGTAGGGAGTGCCTCGAGCATATCGGCGGTGACGAGGGTGGAGATCCCGATCCGGCCCGGGTCGAACTCGATGTCCTGCCGGGCCGCGACCTCGATGCCCTCGATCTCGACGGCCTCCGTAAGAAGCGCGACGTCCAGGCTGACGAAACGGCCGAGCAGCAGTTCGAGGCCTTCGCGCGTGTGGGTCCCGAAGCCGATGCGCGTGACGGTGAAGGTGTAGGGTCCCCCGGGGCGCTGGCCGCGCAGGGTATAGCGGCCGTCGGATGAGGTGATCGCCGTGCTGGTGGCGCCGGTCTCGGTGTGTTCCAGCGTGACGAGCGCGGCCTCGACGGGGGCGCCGGCCTGGTCGAGCACGCGGCCGCGGAGACCGGCGGTGGAGATGCCCTGGGCCCAGAGTGTTGCGGGGGCTGCCAGAGCAAGCGCGAGTCCGGCAACGGACAGGGCGGCCCTGGTGGTAGCGGCCACGCGCGCGAGTCTGCCGCAGGTGAGCCGACATGACAGCAACGTCGCCCGGAGGCTGCGCGGGGCGGGCGTCGGCAGACCTGCCGGGTAGCGGTGCCGTGACATGCGTACTCCTGACGCGTTGCCGGGAACTGAAGGCCGTTCGCCGGTGAACTCGACCCCCCCGGACCAACCCTAACGTTACGTCAGGGTCGCTCCCGCCGCACCTTCACCGCAGCCCGCCATCGCGCCGAATCCGATACCCCTCCACCCTTTCAATCCCGAGTTCGTCACGCCGCACCGCCAGAAGGAAGTCCCGGTCGATCCAGCAGGGACTCAATCTCCGGTGACATAGCCTCAGATCAGGCCACCCCGGGATCACGCCCAGCCAGCGTCCATCCGGACCGAAGACGCTCCACTGGTCCGGAATCCCCGCTTCCGACGCCGACCACTCCCGGACCCACAGATAGCCCTCCGCATCCACGACCAGGCCGGCCACCGGCGGAAACCCGTCCCTCAGGGGCATCCCCGCGAAGAACTGGTCCGGGGTTTGTCCCGCTTCCTCTTCAAGGTCCCGCTGGCCCTGCGACCAGGGCCGACTTCCATGCTTCCTGCGCCGCTTCGGTAACCGGCACCGGACCGGTCGTGCGGCGAATGATCCGGATCAGGTCTCCGCCCACGGAGAACTGGTGGATCTCGTCCCTGTCGCCGTTGCTGATGTAGATCGACGGCGGGTCGCCTCCGGACGCCAGGTAGGAGTCGAGCATGAAGGTCTGGATGCCCGGCCGCACTCCCCTCTGCTCCCGCGGCCTCCACATTTCCCACCCTTCCCAGAACCCGAGGGACCGGGGGGAGTAGCTGTCGTCGATCCTGAGGAACTCGGCCGGCGGAAGCCGGGCAAAACTCGCCGGTACCGGCATCCCGGACGACTCACCGCCGGCCGCGACGACCACGGAACCGTCGGGGAGCGGAAACGGCCGGGATTCGGCGGTCGTTCCAGGAGCCACTTCCATCATGCGCAGAAGGTCGATCGTTCGCTCGCCCAACAACCTGCCACCGGTATCGAAGTAGCTTGTCGGAGCGAACCAGTAGTCCCACACCACCAGCGTGTCCAGAGGCAGGTACTGCAGCTGCTGCGGACGCTCGAACTCGCCTGGCCCTTCGCCGCGGCCTCCGATCGCTCTCGACAGCTCCCCGGACGGCTCGAAGAGAAAGAGCTGGTGATGCCCCGTGGAGAGGACCGCAATCCGGCCGTCCTCCAGACGCGCCAGACCGCGTACCTGCCAGATCAATTCAGCGGCGTCGGCTGCCGAACCCGGCGTGTCCGTCCTGCTCCCGCCGAGCACGATCTCGGGCTCGGCATCGATCGACCAGAAGGACCCGGCGGGGTGCTCGGGCGCATGGTTCTCCACGATCTCGATCCCGGCCGAGTCCCACACGGTGACGCCAGCGACCGCATCCCCATCTGGCGCGGGTCGGTCGCACCCCGCGCTTCCCATCGCCAGTGCGCCCCAACAGACCATGGATACTGTGTCAAAGCATGATCGAAATGCCATGCACTACATGATGCCATGTCTACTTTGCAGATAGCAAATGTGCAAGACCCCGATCGGTCCCCGCCGCACCCTCACCGCCGCTCATTACCCCGCCGGATCCGGTACCCCTCCACCCTCTCAATCCCGAGTTCGTCGCGCCGCACCGCCAGCAGGAAATCCCTGTCGATCCAGCAGGGACCCAGGAACCGGTAACAGTGCATCAGATCCGGCAACGCTGGAATCACGCCCAGCCAGCGTCCGTCCGGACCGAAGACGCTCCACTGGTCCGGCATCCCCGCCTCCGACGCCGACCACTCCCGGACCCACAGATAGCCCTCCGCATCCACAACCAGGCCGGCCACCGGCGGCGCATCCCGCAAGGGCATCCCCGCGAAGAACTGGTCCGCTGTCATTCCCAGTTCCTCTTCCAGGTCCCCCCACTGGCTCCAGAATGCGACGAAGGCCGACTCCCATGCCTCCTGCGCCGCTTCCGTGACGCGCACCGGTCCAATCGTGCGGCGAATGATCCGGATCAGGTCTCCGTCGAGGGAGAACTGGTGGATCTCGTCCCGGTCCCCGTTGCTGATGTAGATCCAGGGCGGATCACCTCCGGACGCTATGTAGGAGTCGAGCATCAGGGTGGGGAAGCCCGGCACTGCGCTCTGGTCGCGCGGCACCCAGATTTCAAGCCCTTGCCAGGACCCGAGGGACCGGGCGGAGTAGCTTTCGTCGATCCTGATGAACTCGGAGGGCGGACCCCGGACAAAGCCCTGTGCCGGCGTCTCGGGCGGGAATTCATTGCCGGCCACGACAACAAGGGAGCCGTCGGGAAGCGGAAACAGCGTGGACTCGGCGTTCGTTCCTGGGGCCGCTTCCATCATGCGCCGAAGGTCGATCGTGCGCTCGCCCAACAACCTGCCGCTGGTATCGAAGTAGCTTATCGGGGAAAACCAGTAGTCCCACACAACAAGCGTGTCCGGTGCCAGGTACTGCAGCTGCTGCGGGCGCGCGAACTCGCCCGGTCCCTCGCCGCGGCCTCCGATCACCCTCGAAAGCTTCCCGGACGGCTCAAAGAGAAAGAGCTGGTGGTTGCCCATGGAGAGGACCGCGATGCGGCCGTCCTCCAGACGCGCCAGTCCGCGTACCTGCCAGATCCATTGAGCGGAGTCGGCGGCCGCGGCGCCCGGCTCACCGTTCGGCACCCCCATCTCGGTCCCGCCCAGCACGATCTCGGGCTCGGCGTCGATCGACCAGAAGGTTCCGGCGGGGTGCTCGGGCGCATGATTCTCCACGATCTCGATTCCGGCCGAATCCCACACGGTGACGCCGATTTCGCCGGCGTTCGAACCCGCGTCCGACCGTGGCCCGTCGCACCCCGCACTTACCGCCAATACCATCCCGGTGGCGGTAGCAACGAAACAGATGCGCTCCCGCGATCGCAATGTCATGAGAACATTACATAATGTCATGTTCACATTACAATTCTCGACTCACACGGCATGTGGCTCGGTGTCACGCACGCCCTCACGGTCCCTCATCACCCCGCCGAATCCGGTACCCCTCCACCCTTTCCACGCCGAGGTCGTCCATCCTGATCATGAGGAGAAAGTCCCTGTCCACCCAGCAGGGAACCATGTGCCAGCGGCACGCGAAGTTGTCCGGCAGCGCCCGCACCACGCCCAGCCAGCGCCCGTCAGGGCCGAAGATGCTCCACTGATCCGGGATTCCCCCAACGGCCTCGTCCGACCACTCCCGCACCCACAGGAAGCCCTCGGTGTCCACGAAAAGGCCCGCCACCGGCGGATAGAAGTCCCTGCGGGGGATTGCGGCGAAGAACTCCTCCCAGGTCAACCCGGGCGAGGGCTCGGCTTCCCAGAGCTGGAACCAGGAGCTCAGGTACTCCTGCCATGCGCGGTGGGCCTCGGGGGTCACGGGCACCGGCGCGACCGTGCGCCTGATGATCCGGACCAGGTCGCCGTCCAGCGAGAACTGATGGATCTCGTCGCGATCGCCGTTCGCGAGATAGATGAAAGGAGGATCGCCGCCGACCGCGAAGGATGTGCTGAGCATGAGGGTGGGGAAACTCCCGAACTGCCCCCCTTCCTCGGGGTGCCACTGCTCCCAGCCCTCCCAATGCCCCAGCGAACGCACGGAATAGGTGCTGTCGACCCTCATGTAGTGCGCCGGGGGCTCCCTGACGAGACTTCCCCGGCGGGGCTCGTCTGGTGGGGGGCCGTCCACCACTACGAACGAACGGTCGGGAAGCGGATGGAACCCGGAATCGTCGTGCGCTCCGGGAACCTGGTCCATCAGCTCCTGGATGTTGAAGGAGCGCTCCTGGAGGAGCTCCCCGCCGGTGTCGAAATAGCTCGTTGCGGTATACCAGTAGTCCCACACCATCAGGGTATCCGGAGCGAGATAGTGCAGGGCTTCCGGCTGCGTGAACTCGCCGGGGCCTTCGCCGCGCCGCCCGATGGTCGCGGACAGCTCGCCGGAGGGCTCGAACAGGTAGAGCTGGTCGTTTCCCTGGGAGAGGACCGCAACCCGCCCGTCCTCCAGGCGGGCGATCCCCACGACCTCCCAGATCAGTTGCGCCTCTTCCTCGGCCGCCGCCGGGTCCTCGCCCGGGCGCGCACCAACCCCGCCCAGCACGATTTCGGGCTCGGGATCGATCGTCCAGAACTGCCCGGGCGGCTGCTCCGGTGCGTGGTTTTCGACGATCTCGATTCCGGCGGAGTCGTGCACGGTGAACCCGGGTGCCGAGCCGGCGTCCGCGCCCGGGGACGGGCGCTCACACCCCGCGGAACCCCCCGAGGCGAGTGCAGCGGCGACGAGCGCCAGGCCGAGTGGGGCGTTCCTGCCCATCAGGAAGACGGGTCCAGCGTGCGCACAACCCGAAACCCGATCGCACTGTTCCGCGTTCCCGCGCTCGGTGCGCCCCGCCAGGCTGATCGCACAAGGCGCGGAATCGAACCCCAGTGTCCCCCCCTCGTCACGCGGCCGTTAATGCAGAACCACCCCAGCAGGTCGATGATATTGGCCGGTTTGGCCGGGTGGCGCCAACAGTCGTTGTTCCACTCCTTCACGTTGCCGAGGACGTCGTGCAACCCGAATGGATTCGGCGCGAACGAGCCCACCGGGGCCGTCCAGGTGTAACCGTCCTCGCAGTCGGCAGGTCTCGCGATCGGATGCGGCATCTCGGCGTATCCGGTCGCGTCGTAGCCGTTCGCATAGCGGCACTGCTTCGCCTCCTCGTCACCCCAGAAGCGTAGGGTCCGTGTTCCGGCCCTCGCCGCGTGTTCCCATTCCGCTTCGGTGGGCAACCGGTATTCGTGACCGGTCTTGTCGAATAGCCACCGGGCATACGCCTGGGCATCCCGGAAGTTCACATTGATCACCGGCCTGGTGCCGCGACCCCAGCCTCCGTCACCCGGCGAATAGCCCCTGCATCCGCCCGCCGCCACGCAGGCGTCCCACTCGGCGAAAGTCACCTCGTACACGCCTACCGCGAAGGCGGCTTCGATCGTTGCCCAGCGCTGCGCTTCCGAACCACGCCCCCCTCCCGGCGGCACCTGCGGCTTCGGTGTTCCCATCAGCACGGTCCCGGGGGGCACCACGACCATCTCCGGGCACGTGGCGCAATCGCGGAACACCTCTCCCACCTCGTGCCCGGATTCCCCTCCGGTTGGGGGTGGCGCTTCCGTGCACCCGGATGCCGCGAGTGCCATCACGGAAGCAACGAAGAGCACAGTCCTGGGCTCCGAAACAGTATGGAAAACATTACATCTTGTAAGGTTGTCCTTACTTGTTGGCCGAATGAGCACGAGGTTTCCTCGGGGATGCGCCATCGGACGAAGGCCACTAATCCGCAGCCGCATCGCGCCTCGAGTCCTTCCCGCGCTTCAAGGAGTCCACCGACTGGCATTTTCCGTTCTCGTCGCAGAAGTGGGTGACGGCGATACTCAGGTCCGATGAGGTCGATGCCCAGGACGGGAATGGCCTGCACCCCTAAAACCGCATACTCCCGGTTCACCGAGTCGCGCGACTGCAGGCTCCGGGTGAGCGCCTCCTCGTTCCGGACGAGTTCCCTGATGAACAGCTCCCTCACAGCCGCGTACTCCCGTTCCTCATTCTCCCGCGCCCGCAGCTCTCGCCGAAGCGCCTCGATCCGTCTCCCGGCCTCCTCGTCGGAGATTCGCTCATCCTCCAGCTCCGCGTTGACAGACAGCACCCTGACAAAGCCGTAGACGAACTGGTTGAGCGCCTCCTCCTCGTTGAGCGTGCTGGATTCCACCCTGGAGACCAGCTGGTCGACCAATTCCTCCGTGACGCCGGCGAACTGCCCGGCGGTTCCCTCGCTCATGTTGCCCGCTTCCACTTCCGCACTCAGTTCCCCCCTGATCTCCGCGAAGCTCTCCCGAAAGTAGGCTCCCAGCGAGCCGTGTTCCGCCACTATCGTGGCGAGGTCGATCTGCTCCAGCATCTGGTCGGCCAGTTCGGCCACTTCGGCGTTCAGGAACGCTTCGTCGGACCACGCCAGCGGTGTCGGCGGTGCGTTGGTCGCGTCGCCGGAGGGGGTTGCGCGCTCCGGTTGATCGGCCGACCCGCAGTAAAGCGTGCCGAAGGGCAGCACGCACACGACGGCGATCCAGGTGGCGACGCGCAGCCAGCGCGGGGCAGGGGCGGCTGCCTTTCTTGCCATGATCATTTCAAGTCTCCTTCTGAGTGTTCGGGGATTGCTGCCGCGGTCGGCTGCGCTTGCGAAGGCGGGGGCGCGTACGGTCCTGGCTGCCGACATCAGCTCGATCGCGCGCAGCAGCGACCTGGCGTAGCTCCGGGGGCTGGACTTCAGCGCGGCCACTCCCAGCGCGTCGCAACACCACTCCTCGGCGATACGGAGCTGTCGGCGGGCCCACCAGGCCACAGGGTTCCACCAGAAGACCGAGCAGGCCAGCCATTCCAGCCAGCGGACCAGGTAGTCCCGGCGCCGTGCGTGCGCGAGTTCGTGGGCAAGGATCGCCCGCAGGTCCTCCGGGTCGAGCTGGTCGAGCAGGAACCGGGGGACGAGGACCCGGACCTTCCCGCCCGTCCACCACACCATGGGAGAGACGCGTGCGCTCGTGGTGTGGACTTCGGGTATGCGGGTCATGCCCAGGTTGTGGCCGATTTCGGCAGCCTGATGCTGCAGCTCCGCCGGCGCGAGCTGTGCCGCCCGCCTGAGCGTACGCTGGAAACGGAAGGCGCGCAGCAGGGTCCAACCCAGAAGCACCGCCGTGCCCACCACCCACAGGAGCACGAGCAGGGCTCCGACCGCGCCGGGCGACATCCCTGACGAGCCAGCGGCACCACTTCCCACCGCCGGGAAGACGGGGAGCGATACGACCGCCGGGGCCAGCAGCGCGACGAGTACCAGCAGCCAGAGCGGGTAGGAGACGGCGCACCGCCCCACTCGCCGGTGTACAACCCAGACGCCGCAGGCGAGGATGATCGAAAAGATCAGCTTGGTGCCGCCGATCTGCAGAAGAAGGTTGGTCATGCTCGACCTCCGGGATTGGTGTTGAGCCGGGAATGGGTGACGGAGCCGGGGATCCGGACGGTCTGGTCAGTCAGGTCAGCCATCCTACTCCTCCAGGAGCCGCCGGAGCCTCTCGATCTCGGCAGCGGAGAGCCTGTCGTCCTCGACGAGCCGCGTGATGATCGGCACGAGCGAGCCTTCGGTGAGCCGGTTCGCGAGCGACTCCAACTGGTTGCTCGCGTAGGTCTCCCTGGAGAGGGTGGGGGAGAAGAGATTCACGCCGAGGTCGCGGTCGCGGACCACGTAGCCCTTGTCCTCGAGCCGCATGAGCAGCCTCTGCACGGTGCCGTGCTGAGGTTTGGCGACATCGGGGTAGAGCTCCTCCTGGATCCGCCGGGCCGGCAAACGTCCTTTCCGCCACAGCAGCTCCATCACCGCCAACTCGGAATTGGGCAGGGCAGGCGTCTTCACGGTTCGGGCTCCCTTCGCTCTCACACGGTGCTACGACAGTATATCGTAATGTTAAGACGTTGCGTCGTAGTTGTCAAGCGGGAATTGCCCGGAGTGAAAAAGCGCCCGGAGCGTCGAAACGCCCCGGGCGCCCTGTCAGCCAGCGGGATACTGTCCCGCCGGGGTCTCATTCCACGGGCGACGGGTCCACGGGCAATCGTGACCGTCGCCGGTTACCTCCTGGCTTCCTACCTGTTGCCGTCCGGCGTGCGACCCCTCGCGGCTCCGGCCGCCATGCGCACGCGAAGACGTTCTAACCGCTGGTTCGCCTGTTCCTCGGTGATTTCGCCCGCATCAAGCATGGCTTGCACCTGCTCGACCGCCGCCTTGAAACGGGCGGCCCCGGCCGCGGACGCCTCTCCCTCGTCGTCCCCGGCACTCTCCGCCGCCTGCTCCAACTTGCTGATGAGTTCGCCGCCCTCGCTGACGGCCGCCATCCGCGCGCGCAGCGCCGCCATCTCCACCGCGGCCTCCTCCCGCGTGATCTCGCCCGCTTCGACCCTGGCGCCCAGATCGTTCCGGAAAGCGGTGACCCGCTCCATCCTGCGGGCCTGACCCGCTGAGGCGTCATCGGTGTCGCCGGCCTGCGCGGCATCGTTCGCCTCCGCGCCAGCCGGTGCCTCCATGACTGCGTCGTCTGGCGCGGCGGGCGTGTCCGGCTGGGCGCAGTAGACGATGCCGAGCGGCAACGCACAGATCACGGCGACCCAGGCCCCGGTGCGCAGCCACCGGGGGGTGGTGGAAGTGTTGTTTTCGATGATCATCTTGAGTCTCCTTTCGAGAGCCTTGGTTTGTCCGACCCCTCCGGCAGCACTGGCGAGAACCGGTGCGCGGAGCGGCGGTGATGCAGATACGACATCGACGACGCGCAGCAGCGCGTTCGCATAGGATTTGGGACTGGATCCGGAAGCGCCCGGCACGAGCGCGTCACAGCAGGCCTCCTCGGCGAGGCGCAACTGTCGGCGTGCCCACCACGCCGCCGGGTTCCACCAGAATACCGAGCAGGCGATCCATTCCAGCCAGCGCACCAGGTAGTCCCGCCGCCGCACGTGGGCGAGTTCGTGGGCGAGGATCGATCGGGCCTCTTCCTGCGTCAACTCGGCCAGCAGGTAGGCGGGGATGAGCACGCGGACCCTTCCGCCCGTCCACCAGACCATTGGGGAGATGCGCGCATGCGTGGAGTGGATTGCGGGGATCCGGGCCAGGCCGAGTCGCCGGCCGATCCGGGCGGCCTGGCGCTGCAGCTCCGCCGGGGCGGCCTCCATCGCGCAGCCGAGAATGCGCTCGAACCGCACCCCCCGCATCAGGGTCCAGCCCAGCAGCGCGGCGGTGCCCAGAAGCCAACCGATCATCAGGCTCTGTTTGCCGTGCGCAGCCAGCCAGTATCCCAGCGGTGTGGCGTGGAGCGCGCGGCCGCTGGCAGCCTCGGCGGATCCGGACGCCGCCAGCTCCAACCCCGTGCCTCCGCCCGCCGCTGGCAGCACCGGAACCGACATGAACGCGGGAACCAGCAGGATGACCAGGACCATCAGCCACATCGGATAGGATACGCCGGGGCGGCCTACGCGCCGCTGCACCGCCCACGCCGCGCAGGCGAGCACGACCGAGACCAACAGCTTGGTCCCGCCAACCTGAAGCACAAGGTCACTCATCGTGCTCCTCCAGAACGCGCCGCAGCCGTTCGATCTCGGTGCGGGGCAGCTTGTTGTCCTCGACCAGCCGTGTGATCATCGGCACCAGCGAACCTCCGGTAAGCTCGTTCGCGAGCGCCTCCAGCTGGCCGGTTGCGTAGCTCTCCCTGGTCACGGCGGGGGAGAATGCGTTCACACCCAGTTCGCGGTCGCGCGCGACGAATCCCTTGTCCTCGAGCCGCTGCAGCAGCCGCTGCACGGTGCCGTGCTGGGGCCTGTCGGAATCCGGATACAGCTCCCCGAGGATGTGGCGCGCGGTCAGGCGGCCGCTGGCCCACAGCAGCTCCATGAGCGCCAACTCGGCTTGGGGCAGGGTCAGCATCGTTTCGTCTACGGTCCTCGATGGTCTTCCGGGCGTCCGGCAATGTTCACGATGTCTTCTCCGGGAATGGCTACGGGCCTCCGGCATCACGCGGCCCAGTCCTTGTACGACTTCACGTCGTAACGTTAACGACGCCATGTCGTAGTGTCAAGTCTCGACCTGTCCCCCGGATTCGCGCCGGGGACGGTCACACACCGCGTCGGCTCCGGTTCTTGCCCCGCCGCCCCCCTTTCAGCACCTTAGTCCGGCCCCGGAAAAGGCGCTCCCCGCCCGGCACTCGCGCCGCGGCCCCTCTTCTGCGGCCACCGCCCAGCAAGCCACCGCGCAGTCGAAGGGGACAGCTTTGATGACCACCGCTACCTGGATCACCATGATCGTGATCATGACGTTCGTGTGGGGAGGCCTCGCGATGGCCCTCCGCACCGCTGTCCGAAAGGAATCCGCGAAGAGCGCCGACTAGCACATTGCCTAAACGCACCGACATCGACTCGATCCTGATCCTGTCCCATCCTGGGGTCGGGTCCCATCATCATCGGACAGGCCTGCGAATTCGACTATTCCGGCACCCAGGCCGTGCGCGCGCTCAAGGAAGAGGGCTACCGGGTCGTCCTCGTCAACTCCAATCCGGCGACGATCATGACCGACCCGGACCTCGCCGACCGGACCTACATCGAGCCGCTGACGCCCGAGTGGGTGGCGCGGGTGATCGAGCGCGAGAAGCCCGACGCGCTCCTTCCCACGATGGGGGGGCAGACCGCGCTCAACATCGCCATGGACCTTCACCGGCAGGGCGTGCTGGCCGAGCACGGCGTCGAGCTGATCGGCGCCGACGAACGCTCCATCGTCATGGCGGAGGACCGCGAGCAGTTCACCGCCGCGATGAACCGAATCGGCCTCGCCGTCCCGCACGGGGGCTTTGCGCGCAGCGTTGACGACGCGCTGGCCATCATCGAGGACACCCGCTACCCGGCCATCATCCGGCCGTCCTTCACGCTTGGCGGCACCGGGGGCGGCACCGCCTACAACCTTGACGAGTTCGAGGCCCAGGTCCGCAAGGGGCTGGACGCCAGCCCGATCAGCGAGGTCCTGATCGACCGCTCGGTGATCGGTTGGAAGGAGTACGAGCTCGAAGTCGTCCGCGACGGACTCGACAACGTGATCGTCGTCTGCTCGATCGAGAACTTCGACCCGATGGGGGTGCACACCGGCGACTCGATCACGGTGGCGCCGGCCCAGACGCTCTCCGACGCGGAGTACCAGCGCATGCGCGACGACGCGATCGCGATCATCCGCGAGATCGGTGTCGAGGCGGGCGGCTGCAACATCCAGTTCGCGGTGAACCCGGAGAACGGCGATATGCTGGTGGTCGAGATGAACCCGCGCGTGTCGCGGTCCTCGGCGCTGGCGTCCAAGGCGACCGGTTTTCCTATTGCGCGCGTGGGGGCGAAGCTGGCGGTGGGGTATCACCTGCATGAGCTGCCGAACGACATCACGAAGACGACGCCCGCTTCGTTCGAGCCCGCGCTCGACTACGTGGTGGTGAAGTTCCCGCGCTTCGCCTTCGAGAAGTTCCCCGGCGTGGACGACACCCTGGGCGTGCAGATGAAGGCCGTGGGCGAGACGATGGCGATCGGGCGCACCTTCCGCTCCGCGTGGCAGAAGGGGCTCAGGGGGATGGAGGTGGGGCGCATCGGGTGGGTGGCGGGCAAGACCCCCGAGGACGATAGACTCGATTCGGACGATCCCGAGGCGTTGCTCGCAGCGGTGCGCAGACCGACCACCTTCCGCAAGTACCAGCTCAAGCGCGCGCTCGAGGCGGGGATCTCGATCGAGCGTCTCCACCGCGCCACCGGGATCGACCCGTGGTTCCTCGACCAGTTGGAGCAGATCCTCGAAATGGAACGCTGGTTCGCGGACCTGCCATCCCTCGATGCGGCCTCGGTGCGCCGCATGAAGCGCGAGGGGTTCGCCGACGCGCAGCTCGCGGCCCTGCGCGGGGTGGACGAGGCCGCCATACGGTCGCAGCGCTGGCAATGGGGGATCCGGCCGACGTACAACGTGGTCGACACCTGCGCGGGTGAGTTCCCCGCGGCGACGCCCTACTACTACTCCTCCTACGAATCGGAAGACGAGTCGGACCCCTCGGATCGGCGCAAGATCGTCATTCTGGGCAGCGGGCCGAACCGGATCGGCCAGGGGATCGAGTTCGACTACTGCTGCGTGCAGGCGGTGCTGGCGCTGAGGGAGGCGGGGTTCGAGACGATCATGGTGAACTCGAACCCCGAGACGGTGTCGACCGACTTCGACGTGAGCGACAAGCTGTACTTCGAGCCGCTGACGCTGGAGGACGTGGTCGAGATCGTGGAGCGCGAGCGGCCGGTGGGGGTGATCGTCCAGCTGGGCGGCCAGACGCCGCTGAATCTGGCGCGGTCGCTGGAGGAGCTGGGGGTGCCGATTCTGGGGACTTCGGTCGACGCGATCGACCGGGCCGAGGACCGGCGCCGCTTCGAGGAGGTCTGCCGGCTGATTGGCGCGCGGGTGCCGGCGAACGGGACCGCGATGAGCGAGGAGGAGGCGCTGCGGATTGCCCGCGAGATCGGCTTCCCGGTGCTGGTGCGGCCTTCGTACGTGCTGGGCGGGCGCGCAATGGAGATCGTCTACGACGGGGAGTCGCTCAAGGGATACTTCGCGCGGGCGGTGAAGGCTTCGCCGGACCACCCGGTGCTGATCGACCGCTTCCTGGAGGACGCCTTCGAGGCCGACGTGGACGCACTGTCGGACGGGACCGACGTGGTCATCGGGGGGATCATGCAGCACATCGAGGACGCGGGGGTCCACTCGGGGGACTCGGCGTGCGTGCTGCCGCCCTACCTGCTGGGGCGCGCGGAGCTGGAGGAGATGCGCCGGCTGACCCGTCGCTTCGCGCTGGAGTTGGGGGTCGTCGGGCTGCTGAACGTGCAGTATGCGGTGAGGGACGGGCAGGTGTACGTCCTCGAGGTGAACCCGCGCGCGTCGCGGACGGTGCCGTTCGTGGGCAAGGCGACGGGCGTGCCGCTGGCCCGCCTGGCGGCTCGGGTGATGGCGGGGGAAAAGCTGTCGGACCTGCAGATTCCGTCGGAGCCGGAGGTAAACGGTGTCGCGGTCAAGGAGGCGGTGTTCCCGTTCAACCGGTTCGACGTGGATACCCTGCTCGGCCCCGAGATGCGCTCGACCGGCGAGGCGATGGGTGTGGACGACTCCTTCGGCATGGCCTTTGCCAAGGCCCAGGTGTCGGCGGGCAACCGGCTGCCCGAGGGCGACGATGAGGCGTCCGTGATCGTCACCGTGAACGACGCGGACAAGCCCACCGTCACGCCGCTGGTGCGCCGCCTGGCCGACCTCGGCTTCCGGGTCGTGGCGACGGGCGGGACGCGGCACCACCTGCGCCAGCTCGGCATCCCTTGTGAACGAATTCACAAGGTCGGCGAGGGGCGACCCCACATTGTCGACCGGATCGTGAGCGGGCGCGTGGGCCTGCTGATCAATACGCCGCTGGGGAAGAAGTCGCAGTATGACGACTACGCGATGCGGCGCGCGGCGATCGCGTACGGGGTCCCGTACCTGACGACGATGTCGGCGACGAGCGCGGCGGTCGATGCCGTCACGGCGATGCGGACGCGCCGCCCCGAGATCCTGAGCATCCAGGAGCGGATCGCGCGGACGCGTGAACCGGTCGGCGCGGCGTAGGGGTGGGTGCGATGCCCCCGACCGCCTTCCTCATGCACCCCTCGGCCGTGCTGCACGACACCGGCTGGGGGCACCCCGAGCACCAGGGACGGCTGCGCGCGCTCGCATCTGCGGTGAAGAACGATCTGGTCGCGCTGCACGGGAGGGTGGTGCAGGTGGCGCCGGCTGCGGCCCGGGTCGAAGACCTGGCGCTGGTGCATGCCGACGCGCTGGTCGGCACGGTGCGCGGCGCGGTGGACGAGGCTCGCGAGCGCGGCCGGGTGGCGGCGATCGACGCCGACACGCGCGTTTCGGCGGCGTCGTGGGAGGCCGCGCTGGGGACGGTGGGGGCGGCGCTGGAAGCCGTGCGCGGCGTCGCCGAGGGGCGGTTCTGCAACGCCTTCGTGGCCGCGCGTCCGCCCGGGCACCACGCCACGCCGGATCGCGCGATGGGGTTCTGCCTCTTCAACAACATTGCCGTCGCGGCGGCGAGTCTCCGGGAGAGTGGCGCGGCCGGGCGCGTCCTGATCGTGGACTGGGACGTGCATCACGGCAACGGGACCCAGGACGCCTTCTACGACGATCCGGCCGTGTTCTTCCTGTCGCTCCACCAGTACCCGCACTACCCGGGGACGGGAGCCGCGAACGAGACGGGGCGGGGGAGGGGGGAGGGGTTCACCCTCAACGTGCCGCTGTCGGCGGGGACGCCCCGTGCCCACTACCTGGAGGTTTTCCGCAGGGCGCTGGATGAAGCCGTGTCGCGCTCGGCGCCCGACTTCATCCTGGTGTCGTCGGGCTTCGACGTGCTCGCCGGGGACCCGCTGGGCGGGCAGCTGCTGGAGCCGGAGGACCTGCACCGGACCACCCGCATGGTGATGGCGGCGGCCGCGCGCTGTTGTGGCGGCCGCGTTGTGGTATTCTTGGAGGGAGGATACGACCCGGAGCGCACCGGCGCGGGATGCGTCGCCGTCATCCGGGCGCTCGCGGGGATCGGAATGGACGGCGCACCGATGGAGCAAGGCCAGGGAGCATGAGACGCAGGAGAGTCCGAGGCGAGGAATGCGGCGGCGCTCATGTCGCCGGACCTGCCTCTGCGCTCATCCGGAGCTTCCCGGCGCCGCCCCGGCACCTGCCCGTGTTCATTGCGCTGCCACTGGTCTCGATGACGTTTGCGCCCGGCCACGCACCCGCCGGCCTGGCGGCGCAGGAACCTCCCGCCGCCCAGGAGGCGCAGGCCCCGCCCCGCCATCTCCACCCGGAGGCCCGGGAGGCGATCTCGAAGATCCGCTCCCCCTTCTGCCCGGGTCAGATGCTGGAGGTCTGCCCCTCACGCGAGGCCGAGATCCTCAGGGACAGCCTCGACCAGATGGCCGCGCGCGGACTGCCCGCCGACAGCCTCGTCGAACTGGTTGTGGCGACCCACGGCGAGGAATACCGCGCATTGCCGAAGCGCAGCGGGACGGGGTTGCTGGCCTGGGTGATGCCGCCCGCCGCGCTGATCGTTGGGCTGGGGCTGGTGGTTCTTGCGCTGCGGCGGCTCAAGGGGCCGGATCCGGCCGGGGATGGCGAGGGACTGACCGAGGAAGAGAGGGACCGCCTCGACGCGGCCCTTGCGGAGCTGGAGGAGACCGAATGACGAGGTTGCAGGAGGACGCGTCCGGAGCGCTTCTGGCGACCGACGTGGGCGTGGCCAGGGTCCAGGAGGCGCTCCGCGAGCGCGACCTGGACGGCTGGCTGCTCTACGACTTCAAGGACCGCAACCCCATCGGTCGCTCGCTGCTCGGCCTTGAATGGACCACCCGGCGGGGATTCGCGCTCGTGCCCGCCACCGGCCGGCCCCGCCTCCTCATCCACGCCATCGAGCACTCCTCCTGGCGCCACCTCGACTGGCCCCGGGAGAGCTACTCGAGCCGCCAGCGCATGGAGGAGGGACTGCGCGCCCTGCTGGCCGGCTGCAAACGGGTTGCCACCGAGACCTCTGCCCGGTCCGATGTCCCCTACCTGGACCTGCTGCCCGCCGGGATACGGGACGTCATCACGGCGACGGGGATCGAACTGCACAGCTCGGGCGACCTCGTCTCCACCTTCTACGCGGTGTGGACCGCCGTCCAGCGTGAGGAGCACGGCCGCGCCTCGGCGCTGGTCAGGACCCTCGCCCGGGACGCCTTCGAGCGCGCGGCGGGGCACGTCGCCCGGGGCGACACCATCACGGAGGGCGCCCTCGCCACCTGGATCCGCTCCGAACTGGCCCGGCGCGGCGCTCCCGTGCACGCCGACTGCATCGTCGCGATCGGCCCCACGGCGGCCGACCCCCACTACGATCCCGGCGAAGTCGGCCGCCCCATCGGCGCCGGCGACCTTCTCCTCATCGACCTCTGGGGCGCGCTCCGCGACGACTCCGTCCCCGCCGACCAGACCTGGATGGGCTTCCTGGGCGGCGCGCTTCCGCCCCGGATCGCGGAGCTCTGGGAGACCGTGAAGGCGGCCCGCGACGGCGTGGTCGCCTCGCTTCAGGAACGCCATGCGCGCGGCGAGGTGCTGCGCGGCTTCGAGGGCGACGACGTGGCGCGCGGCATCATCACGGATGCGGGGTACGGCGAGTGGTTCATCCACCGCACCGGCCACTCGATCGACCGGGACCTCCACGGCCGCGGCCCCAACCTCGACAACCTCGAGACGCGCGACGACCGGGTGCTGGTGCCGGGCGTCGGCTTCTCGGTGGAACCGGGGATCTACATCCCGGACGACGTGGGGATCCGTACCGAGATCAACGTCCACATGGGACCGAACGGCCCCGAGGTGACGGTTGACGAGCCGCAGCAGGACGTCTTTCTCCTGCTGAAGGACTGACCCGGGGGCCCGGCCCCGCGCCGCACCGATGCCTGGATCCGGCGCCGTATCGATGCCCGGCCCGGGCTCCTCCCTTGTGCAGGTGGCGCTGCCGCTGCCGCTGCGCCGCCTGTTCACCTACCGGGTTCCCGGTCCGGCCCCGGCGGCGGGGACGCGTGTACGGGTTCCCTTCCGCAACCGCACGCTCACGGGGTGGGTTCTGGGGGCGGGCTCCGAGGTTCGCGGTGTGCGCGACGTCCTCGCCGTGCTCGATTCGCGACCATCGGTCGGCGCCGAACTCCTCGATCTCGCCCGGTGGATTGCGGAGTACTACGTGGCGCCGGTCGGGGTGGTGCTTCGGGCCATGCTGCCCGCGCCGGCCACGGCTGCGCCGCAGAGGCGGCTCGTCGCGCGGGTCGTCCGGCCGATCGGCACCCTCGCGGAGCTTGAGGGTGTGTTCGGGCGGGCGAGGCGGCAGAGGGAAGCCTTCGAGCGGCTCCTCGAAGCGGGTGGCAGGCAGGCGGTCGCGGCGCTGGCCGAGCAGGGATTCAGCCGGAGCGTGGTCCGGGGGCTGGAGGCGAAGGGCCTCGTTCGCGTGACGGACGACGTGGTGGTGCGGGATCCCTTCCGGGAGGAGCCGGTGGGCGACGAGGACGCGCCGACCCCGACCGCCGGTCAGCGCGGGGTGCTCGGCCGCATGGCGGGGACGCTGGGGAGGGGGGGCGGGACGTTCCTCCTGCACGGCGTCACGAGTTCCGGCAAGACGCTGGTCTACATCGAGCTGATTCGCAGGGTGCTGCGGCGCGGCGAAGGCGCGCTCATGCTGGTCCCGGAGATCGCGCTGACGCCCCAGACGGTCACCCGCTTCCGCCGGGCATTCGGGGACCTGGTGGCGGTCCTGCATTCGGGGCTCTCGGACGGCGAGCGCTTCGACGCCTGGACGCAGCTGCGGTCCGGCGAGAAGCGCATCGCGATCGGGGCCCGCTCGGCTGTGTTCGCGCCGGTGACCTCGCTCGGCGCGGTGGTCGTGGACGAGGAACACGATGGCAGCTACAAGCAGTCCGAATCCCCGCGCTACAACGCCCGCGACGTGGCGGTGGTGCGTGCCAGGCGGGTCGGCGCCGTCTGCGTTCTCGGCTCGGCAACCCCCTCGCTGGAGAGCTGGGCCAACGCCCATTCGGGAAAGTACACCCTCCTCGAGCTGCCCGACCGGGTCGGCGGCGGCGTCCTCCCGGAAGTCCGGGTCGTGGACCTGAGATCGCGGGGCAAGCCGGAATCCGGAGCCGCCCAGCCGCGGGAGGCCAAGCCGGCCTCACGCCCCGGCGACCCCCCCACGCCCCCTCCCCAGGTCGTCTCCCCGCCCCTCCTGGACGCGCTCCGCCAGCGCCTGCAGCGCAACGAGCAAACCATCCTCCTCCTCAACCGGCGCGGCTATGCGAGCCTCGCCCTCTGCCGGAGCTGCGGCGACGTCATGGAGTGCGAGCACTGCTCGGTCTCCATGACGCTCCACCGAGGCCGGCGCCGGATGATCTGCCATCACTGCGGCCACGCCGCGCCGCCGCCGCGCCTCTGCGCACGGTGCGGGTCCGCCGAACTCTCCTTCCGGGGACTCGGCACCGAGCAGGTCGAGCGCATTGTGCTGGAGAGCCTGCCCGGGGCGCGCGTCGCGCGCATGGATGTGGACACGACCGGGGGGAAGTGGTCGCACCGGGACATCCTCGCCCGCGTCGAGGCGGGTGCGGTGGACATCCTCGTCGGCACCCAGATGATCGCCAAGGGCCTGGACTTCCACCGCGTCACGCTCGTCGGCGTCATCAACGCGGACATCGGTCTGCACCTGCCCGACTTCCGCAGCTGCGAGCGCACCTTTCAACTCCTCTCCCAGGTGGCCGGCAGGGCGGGACGCGGGCACCTGCGCGGCGAGGTCATCATTCAGACGTACGTGCCGGATCACTTCGTGGTCCGCGCCGCGGTCGCGCACGACTACCGCGGTTTCGTGGAACGGGAGCTGAGCGCCAGGACCGACCCGCGCTATCCGCCCAGCGTGCGCATGGCGCGCATCCTGGTCAGCAGCCCGGCGCAGTCCGAAGCGCTGGCCGGAGCCGAATCCCTCTCGGTCTGGCTGCGGGGGAGGATCCGCGGACGGCCGGAGATCCTGGGGCCCGCGCCCGCCCCCATCGAGAAGCTGCACGACCGCTTCCGGTGGCACGTGCTGCTGCGGGGCCGCGCGGCGGAGATCGGGCGCGCTCTGCAGGCCGTCGCCGACGATTTCCCGTCCCCGGGTGCGGGGGTCCGCATTTCCCTCGACCGCGACCCGCTCCAACTCATGTAGCAGCCCGCGGACAACTTCCCCCGAGCTGCCGGCCCCTGTAACAAATCGGCGGTGAAGGTTTTTGCCGGTCGTGCGGATTTGTTATGCTGAATGGTGCGCGCAATCCGCACAGCAAGTGGACAGATCCTGACAGGAGTCGGCGCGTGAGTTGCCTCGCCCTGAATGCATCGTACGAGCCGCTGATGATCGTCCCGTCCAGGCGGGCGATCCGGCTGGTCCTGGACCGGAAGGCGGAGATCCTGGAGGCGGACGCGGTGCGCGCATTCCGCTCGGTGCGCGCCAGCCACCCGTTTCCGCTGGTCATCCGCCTCGTCCGGTATGTCCACGTCCCCAGGCGCTTCCGCAGGCAGGTCACCAACACGTTCCTGTTCGCGCGCGACGACTACACCTGTCAGTACTGCCGCCGGCCCAGGCGCGAACTGCGCCGCCGGGAATTCCTCACCCGCGACCATATCCTCCCCATCTCGCGTGGCGGTGGCAATTCGTGGGAAAACGTCGTCACGGCCTGTTCCACCTGCAACCACCGCAAGGGGAACCAACTGCCGCGGGAGGCGGGCCTGCGCCTGGCGTCGCGCCCCATGGAGCCGAACCACGTGCAACTCGTGTGGGCGGTCCGGAGGGTCACGCCCATCCAGGCCAAGTACATTCGCATGTTCTTCGGCGACGACGCGGTCCCGCTCATCCAGGGCGAGGGCGGGGAGTATGAACTCCAGCGGCCCGTGGACTAGTCCCGCGTCGCTCCTTCGCTCCGCCCGCTGACCGCGACCTCGGCGCCGGGATTTCTCCCGCACGTTTTCCCCGCGCTCTTCGCCGACCCCCTTGTCCCGGGCCTTTCAGGAAACCCCCATCCCCGGTATTGTTCCGCATCGTTCACCAATTGCGGGATGCGAGCATGCGAGATTCGGACGCGCGTGGCGGGGACGCACCCCCCTCTGCGCGGGACGCCCTGCGGCCTTCGCCGCCACCACGGGTTGGGGCGGCCCCGGAGAGCGGCGATGGCACTCACGCGGACGGCGCCCCGGATCCGCCGCCGAAACCGGTGCCCGTCCGGGACAGTGCCCCCCCGCCGGCGCGGCCGGTGCGGGCGCGCGGTGGCGTTCCTCCCGAGCCCCCGAAGCCCGCTGCGGCGCGGGACGCTGCCCCGCCCCCGGCGCGCGATCTGGGGCGAACCGGTGCCCGGACCGCGCCCGCCCGTGACGTCAAGCTCGGAGAGGAGACCTGGACGGTCCGGCTCAAGGGCGCCGCCACCGTCGGATCGGGACATGCCGGCGCCCGGATTCTCAGCGTGTCGTTCGAGGGACCGGAGGAGGGGGCGGATCCGGCCGAGACGCGCTACGTCCTCGCGCGGAGACTTGAAGATGTCGGCGAAGACGAGCTTCTTTCACTGGTCCGGGAAGTCGCGACCAGGCCTGATGCACCGTCAGGACCTGCCCGACGAGGGAGGCGCGCGCGTGGCCGGGAACGCGGCCACCGCAGGGGTAGGACGTGAGCCGGCCGCGGCCCCTTCCGGATGCCCGGGAGGACGCGGGAGCGCTAACGAAACTCCGCACGCGGCGGTCAGGCAGGAGAGACGAAACGCGGGCGGCTTCAACAAGGAAGCTGATACAGGTGTCTAATCTCCAGGGATGAGGCAACGGTCTGACGCGGAACTCGTGACCCAGGCGCGTTGCGGCGACAGGGATGCGTTCGGGGAGCTGGCCAGGCGCTATCAGCGCGCGGCCTACTCCGTGGCCCTGTCGGTGACCGGAAAGCACCAGGACGCAGAAGATGCGGCTCAGGAGGCCTTCCTGGTTGCCTTGCAACGCCTTGACGATTGCCGTAACGCGGACCGGTTCGCCGGCTGGCTTCTGGCTATCGTCAGGAACCGCTCGCGGAACCTCATCCGGCGGGAAAACCTGCGCAGCGGGGACGAAATCCCCGCGAGCGCGAGTTCGTCGGGACCGGGTCCCGACAGGATGGCTGACATATCGGCCCTGCGGGGCCGGCTGAAGGAGGCGTTGAGCACATTGACGGAGGTGCAGCGGGAGATCGTTCTGCTTCACGACCTGGAAGGCTGGAAGCACGATGAGATCTCGGAACGGATCGGCATCCCCTCGGGGACGGTCCGGTCGCACCTCCACTTTGCACGCAAAGCACTGCGCGCCCGGCTTTCCGGGTGGAAGGACCACACATAGGTCTGCGAGGTGAGCATGGAAAACAACGACAGAGTCACAATGCTGGAGGTCCTGGATCCGGCCCATGAGCGTCCGGGCTACTGGGACCAGTTCCGCACCCACATCCTGGAGAATGCGGCCTTCGAGCTGGCCAGGCGGCGCGAGGCGGCCCGGGAATCCGTGGCGGCCGTGCTTTCCGGCTGGGCGCGAAGCCTGATCCCGGTGGCGGCGGCCGCCGCCGTGATCGCGTCGATCATGATCGCAAACGAATCACAGCAACAGGCCGATTCGGGGCCGCGCCTCGTTCTCGAGGACATGCTGGGCGGGGCACTTAGCGAAAGCTCGTTCCAGGCCGCGCTGACCGCTGGAGTGCCGTCCAACACGGCGGCCTTCATCGCCTTCGTGGAAGAGGACACGCGTTGATGGCACCGTTCAAGCAGGCGCGCCTCATGTCGGTAGTGCTTCTGTTCGCTACGCTGGCTGCCGGAATCCTGATCGGGGTGGCCTGGAGCGAGCGCGGTAGCGATACGGCTGCCGTACCGATGGACGAGGTGGAACCGGCTCCGCAGACCCCCGATGCCGAAGACGCGGATGATCCCGACCCGGATGGTGGCCGTGTGCGCCGCCGCCCGGTGATCTTCGAACTGGACCTGGACTCGGCCCAGTTGGCGCGGCTGGATGGGCAGCGCCAGTACCTCATTCAGCAATCCGAAGTGCTGGACGAGGAGATGCAAGCGCTGAACGACGAGATTCGGCGCAGGCAGAGGGAACTCAGACGCGCGGCCTGGGATTCCATCAGAGCCGTTCTACGGCCCGAGCAGACCGCCCGGTACGATTCGCTGCTGACGGCGAGGTTCTCCCGGGGCGACAGCACCCGGAGCGATGGCGACCGAGGCAACAGCCGCGACCGCGGCCGGCGCCCTGACAGCCCGGACCGCAGCTGGCGACCCTTTTTAAGCCCGTTAAGCCCGCAACACGGGAAGGATCAGTGATATGACGAAGAGCAGGACCATTCTGGTGGCGGCGCTGGCGTTGCTGACCAACTCCGTCGGCGGCCCACGCGCCGCAGCGCAGGAAGTAGGGCAAACCATCTCGCTGCAGCGCGCCCTCGAGCTTGCCCTGATCAACAATCCGCAGCTGGCCCAGAGCAACGCCAGCCTGATCAACGCGGGCACCACCCGGCAACGCGCCTGGGGGTCCTTCCTGCCGAACCTGAGCATGAGTTCGGGCAGTTCGCTTTCGAGTTCGCAGCGCTTCGACCAGAACACACAGCGCCTCGTCACGGGCAGCAACAGCTCATACAGCGCGGGCGTCAGCGCCAGCTACCAGCTCTTCCAGGGCGGACGCAAGTTCCACGAAATGGACCGGACGGCGTCGGCCTACCGGGAGGCCGAAGCACGGCAGCAGACGCAGCGCTTCTCGGTTCTGCTGCAGACGCGGACGCTCTTCCTCAACGCACTCCGTCAGGCGGACCTGGTGAGCGTACAGGAAGCCAGCCGTGAACGCACGGAGCGGAACCATTCGATCAGCCGGGCCCTCTTTGCGGCCGGAGAGGCCACCCAGTCCGATACCCTGCGGACGCTGCTGGACCTGTCCAATGCCCGCCAGAGCGTCCTCCAGGCACAGAACCAGTTGCGCGCCGCCCAGTGGTCACTGGGCAGGCAGATAGGCGTGAGCGGGCCGATTGTACCGATCGCTCCCGCAGAGGGGCTGGACCCGGCCCCGCTCCAGCTCAGCGAAGCGGAGATCATCGCGCTGGCCGAGTCGGCTTCGCCGGCCGTGCGGGCCGCCCAGGCGGCGTCGCGCGTGGCGCAATCCGGGGTCAACAATGCCCGGAGTTCCTATCTGCCGAATCTGTCCATGTCGTCGAGGTACAACTGGTCAAACCAGGAGCGCAGCTTCACCGGGGGCAACACCAGCTGGAGTATGAGCCTGTCCGGCAGCTATTCGCTCTTCGACGGGTTTCAGCGCGAAGCGAGCGTCAGTCAGGCCAACCAGAGCCGGCGGGTGTCGCGCCTCTCGGAGGAGGACGCCCGCAGGAGCGTGAGGCAGGAGGTGGACGCGGCCCTGCGCACACTGGAGACGCAGGAGCAGGCGATCGAAATCGCCCAGGCGTCGGTGATCGTCGCGCAGGAAGATTTTCGCATTGTCAGCCTCAGATACCGGGCGGGCCAGAACCCGATCCTGGACGTGATCGTCAGTCAGGTGGCGCTCGAGCAGGCGGAGATCAACCTGGTCGCTGCCCGGTACGACTACTCGATCGCGAAGGCGGAACTCGAATCAATCATCGGAGTGGAGCTATAGATGGCAAGAAGTGATAGAAGGCGGCGGCGGGGCATGAACGGAGACGGAGAGGCCGCCAACGGGCTGGTCATCCAGACCGAGGGGCTTCGCAAGTACTATGTGCTCGGCGCCGAAACGGTGCGTGCCGTGCGAGGCGTGGATCTCACCGTCGAGCCCGGCGAGTTCCTCGCCATCATGGGCCCCTCGGGGAGCGGCAAGTCCACCTTCATGAACCTCATCGGGTGTCTGGACACGCCCACGGCCGGCAACTACTGGCTCAACGGGCGCATGGTGTCCGAGCTGTCGGACGACCAGCTGGCCCGGGTGCGCAACCGCGACATCGGGTTCGTCTTCCAGACCTTCAACCTCCTGCCGCGGGCCAGCGCGCTCCACAACGTCGAGCTTCCGCTGGTCTACGCGGGGATGCCGGCAAGGCGGCGGCGCCAGCAGGCGGCGGAGAAGCTCGAGCGGGTTGGCCTGGGCGACCGAATGACCCACAAGCCTCCAGAGCTGTCGGGCGGCCAAAGGCAGCGCGTGGCTATCGCGCGCGCGCTGGTGAACGACCCCGCGCTGCTGCTCGCCGACGAGCCGACCGGGAACCTGGACTCCACCACTTCACGGGAGATCATGGAGATCTTCGGGGAACTCAACGCCGCGGGACAGACGATTGTCGTCGTGACACACGAAGGCGATATCGCGGCAACGGCCTCGCGCCAGATCCATCTGCACGATGGATTGGTCGAGCGTGACTTTCTGAATGAAAGGAAGGAAATCTGATGCGACGTTTTCTCATTGACCGGGGTTTCCACGCGGGGGCAGCGGCCTCCGTCATGGCAGCTTTGGGCGTGATCTCCGGCTGCACCGTCGTGCAGGACGACGAGGTGGAGTACGGCATTCAGACGGCGCCGGCCGAGCTGCGCGGCATGCGGGTCACGGCCGAGTCCAACGGAGAGCTCGAGCCCGTCCTCAAGGTCGAGGTCAAGTCGAAGGCATCGGGAGAAATCCTGGAGCTGTTCGCCGATTCCGGCGACGAGGTCGAAGTGGGCGCGCTGCTCGCCGAAGTCGATCCGCGCGATGTCGACAACGCCTACGAGCAGGCGCGTGCCGATCTCGACGTGGCGAAGGCGCGGAATGATATCGCCAAGGCGCAGCTTGCGCGTTCCAAGCAGCTGCTCGACTCCATGGTGATCACCCAACGCGAATACGAGCAGAGCGACCTTGAATCTGCCAATTCGCAGGCGGGACTGGTGCGGGCGCAGACCAATCTCGACCTGGCCGTCCTGCGGCGAGCCGATGTGAAGATCACAGCACCGATGGCCGGCACGATCCTGGAGAAGCTGGTCGAATTCGGCCAGGTGATTCAGTCGGCCACGCAGAATGTCTCGGGCGGCACCACGCTCTTCGTGATGGCGAACCTGGATGATATGCGGGTGCGTACGTTCGTTGACGAGACCGACGTCGGCCAGCTGGACGCGGGAATGGGCGCCATCGTGAGCGTCGAGGCCTTCAAAGACCGGACCTTCGAGGGCGTGATCGAGAAGATCGAGCCCCAGGCGCTGGTGCAGCAGAACATCACCATGTTCCCGGTGATCGTGTTGCTCGACAACCGGGCGGGCCTCCTCAAGCCGGGCATGAGCGCCGAGGTCGAGGTACTGATCGACGAACGGACCAACACGCTGACGGTGCCGAACAACGCGGTGGTGCAACCCCAGGAAATGGCGCCCGCGGCAGAGGTGCTCGGTCTGGATCCGACGACGATGTCGATCGACCGTGCCGTCTGGGGTCCCCTGATGGCGGAGGCACAGCAGAAGTTGAACGCCTTGAAGCCCAATGTGCCGACGATGACCGCGGCGGTGGGCGGTGCGGGCGGCTTTGGGGCGATGGCCGGTGGGGCGGCAGCCGCTCCTGACGGCGCGACCCCGGGCGGCGATGCTGCCGGCGGCGGGGCCGGGGCGATGAACGGGGCGGCTGGCGGCGCCTCGGGCGGCGCGGATGGCCTGAACATGGCCGGGATTCGGACCATGATGGAGAACGGCGAAATCAGCCGTGACTCGGCGATGGTCCTGTTCAGCACCCTGGGTGGCCGGAGCGGCCAGCAGGGGGCGGGGGGGCAGCAGCGTCCCGGTGGCCAGGAGGGTGCCGGCGCAGCAGCCATGGGTGGCCGCCCCCCGGGCGGTGCGGGTGGACGTGGAGGGCAGGGTGGCCAGGGTGGTCAGGGTGGCATGGGTGGTATGGGCGGCATGGGCGCTTTCGGCATGGCGATGGGTGGTGCGACCGGCGATCCGGCCTTCAAGCCTGCGGTGGCGTTCGTGCTGAACGCGGCGGGCACCCTCGAGGCCCGTGCCATCATCCTGGGGATCAGCGACTGGGACTACGCCGAGGTCCTCGCCGGCTTGCAGGAGGGTGAGGAGCTTGCCCTGATCGGTGCGGCTCAGCTTCAGGCCCGGCAACAGGAGCGCATGGAGCGGATGAGCCAGCGGATGGGGGGCGGACGGCCGTTCTGAGGCTGAGGCCCAGGGGCGCGTGATGAGTTTAACTCCGATTCAGGTGAGGGTGGGTCCATGTTCGTAATCAAGGAAATCATCGTCGTGGCGTTGGCCTCGATCCGTGCCAACCTGCTCCGATCGGTGCTTACCACGCTGGGTATCGTGATCGGCACGTCCGCGGTGATCACCATGTTCGCCCTGGGCGAAGGTGCGCAGCGTGCAGTCGAGGAACAGATCGAGAATCTGGGGACCAACATCCTGACGGTGCGGCCCGGACAGGGGTTCCGCTGGGGCGTAGCCAGCGGGAGCAACCGGCTGGAAGAGGACGACGCGGTCGCGCTCCGTGACCAGCTGGGCGGGATGTACCAGGTGGCGCCCGAGGTGGAGTCGCGGTTGCAGGTTTCCTACAGCCGGTACAACTCCTCGAATTCGGTGGTCGGAACCTGGCCAACCTATTTCGACCTCCACGATCACGAAATCGAGTACGGGCGCTTCTTCGACCTGGGCGAGGTCCAGGGGCGTCGGCGGGTCGCCGTGCTGGGGTCCAATGTCCCCGAAGCCCTGGGCACGCCTCCGGGTCTCCTGATCGGTCGCACGGTCCAGATCCGGCGCATCTCCTTCGAGGTTGTCGGAGTGCTGAAGGAGAAGGGTGGCGCGATGTGGGAACAGCCCGACGACCGCGTCTACATCCCGCTGTCCACGGCAATGTACCGGATAATGGGCAACCGGGATCGCCTGCGGTCCATCTTCGTGGCCGCGCCGTCACCGGACCAGCTGGATCCGCTCTGGGCCGATATCGACCAGATCATCCGGCGGGAGCACCGCGTTCTCCCCACGGAAGACGCCGACTTCAGCATTTCGCAGGCGTCCGACTTTCTCGAGACGCTGAACGAGAATACGCAGACGTTCACCCTGCTCCTCGCCGGGATCGCGGGGGTGAGCCTCCTCGTCGGCGGGATCGGGATCATGAACATCATGCTGGTCAGCGTGACCGAGCGGACCCGCGAGATCGGGGTGCGCAAGGCGCTGGGCGCGACCCGGAAGACGATTCTCTTCCAGTTCCTCGTGGAGGCGCTGGTCCTTTGCGTCCTGGGCGGGGCGCTGGGCGTCTCCGGGGGATACGGGGCCGCGCACCTGGTCACAACGCTGTACGGGACGCAGACGGCGGTGGCCATCGAGGTAGTGGCGGTCGCGATCTGCTTCTCCGCCGCGATCGGGTTGTTCTTCGGGATCTGGCCGGCACGCCGGGCTTCCATTCTCGACCCGATCGACGCGCTGCGCTACGAGTAGGGGGGCGGGACCAGCCGACACCCCGATAGCTGGCGGTCAGGGATTCGTTCCGGCGGGGCTGCGCTGCTGCTCCGGGTCGCGGCGGACCTCTGTCAGCGGACCGGGTAGGTGAGTTCGACGCGTTCGCCGTGGCGGATGACACTCACGCTCACGGGGAGGTCGGCCAGCGCCAGGGCGATCCGAAGCTGAGCGAGCGTCTCCAGCTCCCGGCCCCCCACCGCCACGATCACGTCGCCGGGGCGGAATCCGGCGCGCCTTGCCGGACCGCTCGCGAGCACGTCCACGATGAGGACGCCCGACGACACGCCGAAGTAGCTGCGTCCCAGCGCACTGGAGAGGGTGCGCACCTGGGCACCGCCCAGAACAACGGAGCTCAGGAGGACGACCTCGGTCCGAGACGTCAACTCGCCCGACTGTGCGCGAGGCACCTGCCCCTGCTCGACGAGGACCGAATCCGCGCCACCGCGCAAGAAAGCCGTGGAATCCACGACGAGAGTGCGCTCGGCCTCCGTGGCCCTCCTCCCGGCGGGGCCTTCGGGGTCCGCGGACCTGAGACGGCCGGTGATCTCCGGCTCGTCCGGCACGGGGGGGGTTCGAGAGCTGTCGGCCCTGCCGGTATCGAGGGTCATGGTCGTGGTGTCGCCAAACGTCAGGGACACTGCACTGGAATCGAGCAGAACCCTTCCGCGGATCCACGTGGACACTTCCACTCTGGGCCCGAGGGTGTCGGGCAGAGTCGCCATCAGCGCCTCGAAATCCTGCAACATTGCATCCCACGCAGCATCGAATCCCGGCAGATCCAGCCTGGCCGGGAACGAAGGCGGTCGCTGGTCGGCCACGACCACCGTCGTTTCCACCTCGGCTCCTCCGCGGTTGAGCCTCAGGCGCGCCTGCTGGCCGGGACCCAGAGCGGCCAACGAGTTGAGCCACGCCTCGTAGTCCACCAGTTCACGACCGTTCAGCGCGACGATAACGTCGCCCCTGAGCACGCCTCCCGCGTCGGCTGGCCCGCCCTGCTGAATCCCCGTTACGCGGATCACCAGGGTCGTCTCGCCGGTGGCCGAAATGAACACCCGGGCCGTATCGGTCTGGATCCCGATCCACACCCCGGTTTCCACCACGCCGAGACTGTCCTGGGCGTAAACCGCCTTCGGCAGGCCGACGACCAGCGCGCCTCCGAGGACTAGCGCCCCGAAGACACCGGGCAGGAGGAGCGGCCGCGTCCTCATCCGGTTCAGTTCCAGTTGTCCTGGCTGATCTGGCGCCACACCTGGTCCCGTTCGGCTATCGATTCAACCAGGAAGCTGTTGAAGAAGGGATCGACCGGGTTCTCTTCCACCGCGACCTGGATGGCGGCTACGAGCGCGTCGAGAAAGTGAAGACGGGTTGCAGGATTCTGTCCGGCCTGTGAACCGGCCTGGGCCTGCCAGTGCCGGTAGGCCTCCATGGCCTGCCGGAACTCCCACTCCTTGCGCGTCACCAACGAGGCGGCCTCGTCTATGGAAGCGGGCATGGCGAAGGAGGCTCCACCTGCCACCCCATCGCCCATCGCTGCCTGCGCCCCCGATTCGCTGGCCGCGGCCCACCCGATGGCCGTGCCCCCGATGAAGACTACCAGGGCGGCGGCCACCTGCAGCCACTTCCGCCATACCGCCGCACGGGATTGGCCGTGGATCAGGCCTGCGGTCGACAGCGCCTTCTCAAGCTGGTGCCAGCCACCCGGGGGAGGCAGCAGTGCGGGAAGGTTCCCGAGCGACCACGCCTGCGCCTTCAGCGCCTCCAGCTCGCGACGGAGCCCGGGATCCCCATCCAGGATTCTCTGTTCCTCCGGCGTCGGCTGCTCATCGACCAGCCGCGCCAACTGTTCAAGATTCATACGCTCCATGCTTCGACTTCCTTCGCACTTGCTTCAAATCCGCGGAGCATCCGTCTCATCTTTGCTCGCGCCTTGAATAGCTGTGATTTCGAGGTGCCTGCCGTTACGCCCAACGCCGTGCCGATCTCCTCGTGCGTGTATCCTTCCACGTCATGCAGAATCAACACCTTGCGCATTCCGTCCGGCAACCTGTCGAGCGCCGCATCCAGCCTGCGCTCCAGCAAAACATCGCCCACGTCGGGTGCCACTGGCACCACCTCCGGCACCGGCACCTCCCGCATCCGCCTCGTTTTCTCCTTCCGCACCGCCTGCAGCGCCGAATTGACCGCTATCCGGTGCAGCCAGGTCGAGAACCGCGCGTCGCCGCGGAAGGTTGGCAGGGCCCGAATCGCTCGTATCCATGCCTCCTGCGCGTAGTCCTGTGCCGTGTCATCGTCCGCGGCGATACGCCGTACCACCGCGTAGACCCGGGGGGCGTACCGGTCGTAGAGGGCCCGGACGGCTCGATCGTCCCCCTCGCACGCTCGGCGAATCAGTTGGGCTTCGATTTCTCTGGATCCAGGGTTTTTGCCGGGCGAGTGGCTCACCGCGCGGTGCTCCAAGTCTGTTCCACGGGTGATTCCACGTTGCTCCGGGCGCGAATCTGGGCGCCTTCCATGCCGTTGTCGTAACATTCGATGCGCACCATGAAAGATAGGGTTGCCTGCTACGCTCCGCCGGGGCCTCCTCCTTCCGAACCTCCACACCCGATGACGCAAGATGAATCCTTCTGATACCCCCATGCCCGGCGCCAAGTTCCTCGAATGCACCGCCACCGGCGATACCTTCGAGTCCGAGCAGCTGATTGGCCTTTCACCGGCGGGCAAGCCACTCTTCGCCCGGTACGACCTCGACGCCGTCCGGCGCAGCTTCACCCCCGCCGCCCTTGTGGGACGCCCGCCCACCCTCTGGCGCTACCGCGAGGTCCTCCCCGTTCGCGATCCCGCCTGCCGTGTGAGTCTGGGCGAGGGATTCACCCCACTGGTCGATTCCCCCGTCCTGGCGCGCCGCCTCGGCGTGGGACGGCTCTGGATCAAGGACGAGGGACAGAACCCGACCGGTTCGTTCAAGGACCGGGGACTGTGCATGGCCGTCTCGCGCGCCTTCGAACTGGGCGCTACCGAGCTGGCGATCCCGTCGGCGGGGAATGCCGCCGGCTCGACCGCGGCCTACGGCGCGGCGGCGGGGCTGCCCGTGCATGTGGTCGTGCCGCTGGACACCCCCCTCCCGATCCTGGCGGAGATCCGCGCGCTGGGCGCGGACCTGCAGCTCATGGACGGCCTGATCAGCGACTGCGGGGCCGTGGTGCGCGAACGGTGCGACCGCGACGGGTGGTGGGATCTCTCCACGCTGAAGGAGCCCTACCGCGTCGAGGGGAAGAAGACGATGGGCTACGAGCTCTTCGAGCAGTTGGGCGGGCGGCTTCCCGATGCGATCGTCTACCCGACGGGGGGCGGCACCGGACTCATCGGGATGTGGAAGGCCTTCGAGGAAATGGAGGCGCTGGGCTGGATCGGCTCCGCGCGGCCGCGCATGTTCGCCGTGCAGTCGACCGGATGCGCCCCGATGGTGAGGGCGTGGGAGGAGGGGCGCGACGCCGCGCCGACCTGGGAGAACGCGGCGACCTACGCGGCCGGGCTGAGGGTGCCGGGCGCGGTGGGGGACTTCCTCATCCTGAGCGCGCTGCGCGAGTCGGGGGGCGGGGCGGTGGCGGTGTCCGACCGCGCCATGCAGGAGTGGGTCGATGTGATGGGGGCCGCGACGGGGATCTTCGCCGCGCCGGAGGGGGGAGCCACGGCCGCGGCGGTCCCCAGGCTGCGCGAGATGGGGCTGATCGCAGCGGGTGACGAAGTCGTGCTCTTCAACACCGGCAGCGGTCTGAAGTACGTGGGGATGGAGCCGCTCGACTGAGATTGGGCGCGCCGAGCGGCGGCGCTCAGCGTTCTTTCGCGAGCCAGCGGTAGCTGAATTCCGGCAGCGGGATGAAGGCCGCCCGGGGTGGGCGCTGGTCCGCGGGATCCGGGCGCTTGAGGGCCAGCGCGCGATTGAAGTGGATGGCGAACCCGGCGGAGTGCCGGGAGACGAACTCCCAGTCCACTCCGACCGGCAGACGGGCGATGAGTCCGTACCCCGTCCCCTCTTCGGCCCGCGCGACGATTCCCCACAGTCCGGCTCCCACGTACGGTTCCACGGCATTGGAACCCACGTACTGCTTCGCGGTGAGTGAGAGGCTCAGATCTCGGAAGCTCCACGTCCCGGCATGCAGCTCCAGTCCCTGGCGCTTCCAGCGGTACTCGACGAGCACGCCCAACGGGCTGGTTCCGCCCAGCACGACGCCGACCCGGTACTGTGCCGAGGCGGTGCCCGGGGCGGAGGCGGTTGTCAGCGCGGCAAGCCCGGCGAGAACGAGGACGCGTTGGGGGCGGGAGAACATCATGGCGGCGCATTATACCGGATCGCGGCGAGACCGCGCCAGTGCCGGTCACGGTTGCGAAGACGGGACATCGCGATAGAATGCGGCGGACATCCGAGCCGGCCTGCGCCGAGGCGGGCGGGCGCCGGGCCGCCACGACAGGACTGGAAGGGGCATTCGCAAATGCGTACGTGCAGGTGGGCAGGACATGCTGCGGTTCCGGCCGCCCTTTACGGCGTCCTCGCGGCGCTGGCGGCGTGTGCCGCGCCCGACCGCCCATCGGGGCGGGTTCCCGAGCTGCCCGAGGCGGCCCGCGAGTTTCTGGGCCCCGACTCCACGCGCGGCCTCCGGCTGGGCGAGGGGGTCTTCTACCACTTCGCGTGGTCCGCGAGGGGCCCCTGGGCAGTACACATGGTCTCGGCCGACCTGAGGCGCTGCGAGCTGAACCTTCAGGTCGTGCCCGCCCTGGAGGAGGACGGGATCACGCGGACGCGACGCACCGTCACGGAGATGGTCCCCCGGGAGCCGGAAAGACCTCTTGCGGGCGTCAACGGCGACTTCTTTGTCCTTCAGGGGGGTGCCCCGGTCGGCCCGGAGGTCACCGTCAACACGAGCCGCTTCGCCCTCCGGCCAGCGGTGGCGTGGGGGGCGTCCCGGGTCCCGTGGATCGGGGATCCGGTGCGCGTCGAGCACCCGGAGCCGGGTGGCAACCGCATGGGGTTCGGCCCTGACACCGTCGCCCCGGGGGTCAGTGGCGGCCCACCGGGTGGACTGCAGGTGATCGGGGGCTACCCCGTGCTCCTGGACGGGGGTGTTCCCAGGGGTGACCTGGGGGTCGCCGAGAGGCCGTCCTTCGCGGCGGCCCGCCACCCGCGGACGGCGGTCGCCTTCGACAGCACCGGGAACCTGCTCTGGCTCGTGGTCGTGGACGGGCGGCAGGGCCCGCGTTCGGCGGGGATGTCGCTTCGCGAGCTGGCCGATCTCCTGCTCGCGCTCGGCGCCGCAGAGGCCTTGAATCTGGATGGCGGCGGCTCCTCGGCGATGTCGCTGCGAGGGCGGGTCGTGAGCCGCCCCTCCGACGCGGAGGGAGAGCGCACGGTGGCCAACAGCCTGTGGCTGGTCCGCGACGGCGGGGTTTGTGGCGGTTCGTAGCGGTCCGCGCGGGAGCGAACTCGCGCTGGCGCTAGCGCCCCCTGTCCCATGCCAGCGAGAGCCCGACGTAGCCGCCGCGGTCCGGTCCCGGCTCGAAGTACCGCCCCCCGAAGGCGTTCACCACGACTGACGAGGCGTAGCGCACATTGGTGAGGTTGGTGACCGCGGCGAAGGGGGAGAGCCGCAGGTTGCCCGCGCGGATGCCGGTGCCTCCGGCCCGCAGCTCCACGAGCGTGTAGCCCTCGGCGCTGGCGTCGTTGGCGTCGTTGGCCGGGACCTCGCCGCGGGCCTCCACCCGCAGCTCGCCGAACCAGGGGCCGCGGCCGGCCCGCAGGGCGCCCTCGACCCGGTGAGGCGCGATCCCGGGAATCGAGTTGTCGGCGTAGTCGTTGCCTCCGACCTCGAATTCGGTGAAGCGAGCGTCGAGGTACCCGTAGGAGAGGCGGGCGGTGAACATCGAAGAGAGCGAGGTGCGCACCGAGAACTCGAATCCCTGGACGCGTGAACGCCCGGCGTTGCGGTAGAAGCGGCGCCCCGGGTCGGTGGGGACCTCGAAGGGCACCAGCTGGTTGGTGAGCGTGGTGGAGTAGGCCGCGAGGTCGTAGGAGGCGCGGCCGCCGAGTTCGCCGCGCAGGCCGCCCTCCAGCGTCCAGCCCTGCTGCGGCTCCAGTTCGGGGTTGAACCCGCCCGCGCGGTCGGGCCGGTTGGCGAGTTCGGTGGTGGTCGGCGTTTCGAAGGAGCGCGCCACCGATGCGAAGAGGCCGTGGCCACCCAGGTCGAGGTGGAAGCCGAGTGAGGGGTTGAGGCCGGTCATGGTGCGGGAGCCGGAATCGTCCGGGTTGCCGGCGGCCTGAAAGCGGTCGTCGGCGCTGAAGCTGAAGTGGTCGAAGCGAAGCGCGCCCATGACGCCCAGCCGCTCGGTCAGTGGAAGTTGGAGCTGGGCGAAGAGGGCGCCCGCACGGACATCCTCCTGCTGGTCCAGCGTCAGCGCGCCTGCCTCTCCCCCGTCGTTGGCGAAGTTCAGGCGGTCGTCGCTCTGCAGTTCCCCCTCGACCCCGAAGTCCACGCGCGCGGTTCCGGTGCCCGTTTCCCAGCCCCGGGCCAGTCCCAGCCGGACCCCGCCGCCGTTGCGCGTCAGGTCGATCACGGTGTTGGGGATGGGGTTGTCCAGCTCCCGCCGCACTGCGTAGGCGGAGAACGTTCCGTCGAGGGCGCCCACGCCGCCCCGCCAGCTCGCCCCTGCCTGGCCCTGCCTCACGTACTTGCGGGTGCGGCGCCGCACGTTGAACCCCCAGGCCTCGTTGCTGCCCTCGTTGAAAAGCTCGGCCGGAAGCGATCCGCCGTTGAGCGCGTCGAGGTCGACGCCGCTCAACTGCACGGCCAGGGTGCCGCCGCCGGCGCTGGTGGTGAGGCCGACGTTCAGGGTGGTGCGCGTGGCCTGACTGTAGGGGTCCTCGCCGGACCCGGTCGTGTTGTCGCGAAAGCCGTCGAAGCGACTTTGCACGGCGCTGGCGCGGAAGGCAACACCGCCGGCGGTGCCCGATCCGGTCGCCTGCAGGCGCAGCAGCCCGTTCGAGCCGGCGACGATGGTCGCGTCCTGGCGATACGGGGAGCCGGGCGGAGCCGCGCTCTCGAAGAGGATCACCCCGCCCGCGCCGTTGCCGTACAGGGAGGCCGCGGGGCCCCGGAGCGCCTCCACCCGCCCCAGCGACCCGATGTCGAGGTGGTCCAGCGTGGACTGCCCGTCGGGAAGGGTAGCGGGGATGCCGTCCACCAGGATCTTGATGCCACGCACGCCGAACTGCGAGCGGGCCCCGAAGCCGCGAATGGAGATCCGTTCGCCCTGGGACGGGTTGTAGCGGTTCTGCACCCGCACCCCCGGCAGGCCGTGCAGCGCCTCTTCAATGAAAACGCCGCTGTTACCCTCCGCGAGTTCGGGTCCCGCCAGCACGGAGGTAGCGAAGGGCATCCGGTCCAGCCGCACCGGGGACCTGAGGACGGTCACCACGATGGGTGGCAGCGTGATGGTGTCGCGGGACTCGGTCTGACCCTGGGCGGGCGCTGCAAGGAGCGGCGCCGTGGAGACGAGCGCGGCGATCAGGGCGACCAGCTGCGGTGGGGAAGGCTTGGTGTTCAACGCTCGTTCCTGTTGCTGGGTCGTGATGGATAACCGGGAAGCTACGGGGAGCCCGGCTCCGTCTCAACCGCAAGGTCGAGCGTCGGACACCCGACTTGAGCAACCTTGCCGTGCCGCCTTACCTTGCCCTGTTCGTGCCTCCGCCCTGGCCGGTTGCCGGGACGGGAGGCCTTTGGGGCGGACGGGCCGTCCGGCCGATGCCCGTCCGAGTTTGACTGCGGCCGGATGGGGATAAAGGCATGACACCACGTCGGTTTCAACGGCTTCTCTCCGGCCTGGGCGCGATCCTGGTGGTCACCGGGTGGGCCGCCGGGGGACTGCGCGCCCAGAACGGCGGATACACTCCCGAACACTACTACCGGCTGGTCGGCGTCGGCGAGGTTGCGGTCGCGCCCAGCGGGGCCTATGTGGCTTTCACCGTCACCACCGTGGTGGAAGAGGATAACCGCCGGCACCGCGAAATCTGGCTGCAGCCCCTCGCGAACGGCCGGCCTGCCGGCGACGCCTTCCCGGTTACCGCCACCAACGAGGAGTCGAGCGGCCCGCGCTGGTCGCCCGATGGTTCCCTGCTCGCGTTCTCCTCTTCCCGCGGCGGCGATCCCAACCCGGTCTGGTTCCTGCGCATGGACCGCCCCGCTGGAGAGGCCTTCCACATCGAGGGGGTGGACGCGCCGCCGGTGTGGTCGCCGGACGGGTCGCAGATCGCCTTCGTGAAGGCGCCCGAGGGAGAGGACGAGGAGGAGCAGGGTGGAGGGCCCGCCGCGCGGAGTGGATGGATCGCTCCGGACGCGGTGAGCCGGACGCTGGACGCCGAGCGCTTCGACGGACGGGTGGTCACCTCGATCCGCTACAAGCGGGACGGCCGCCTCTCGTTCCAGCCGCACTACCTCACACAGCACAAGCGCCAGATCATGCTCGTCGACGCGGGTGGCGGGACCCTCCTGCAGCTTACGCGGCTGTCGTTCAACGCGGGCGCGCCGGTCTGGTCCGAAGACGGACGGGTCATCTTCTTCACCGGCAACGAGCGCGAGGACGACGAGCTGAATACCGAGAACACCGGCGACATCTGGGCGGTGGACACACGCGGAGGTGCGGTGCGGCGGCTGACTTCGAATCCGGGCACGGAGAGCGCGCCCGCGCTGTCGCCTGACGGGCGGACCATGGCGTTCCTCTCCACCCCCGCAAGGGGAAGCCGGACCGACCTTCTCATGGCCGAACTCGGGCCGGACGGCCACTTCCGCGGCCAGCCCCGCAACCTGACCGCCGACTGGGAACTGCGGCCGGGCTCCCCGAGCTGGACCGCCGATGGGGGCGCGGTCGTCTTTTCGGCGGGGATTGAAGGGGACAGCCACCTCTTCCGAGCCGCGGAGGGACAGCCGGTCGCACAGGTCACGCGCGGCGCACGCCGCCTGTCGTCGTTCTCCTTTTCGGCCACGGGCGACGTGATGGCCTTCACCGCCACCGACGCCGTCACCCCCGCGGAGCTCTACCTCGGATCGCCCGACGGCGCTACAGAGCAGAAGGTCACCGGTTTCAACGACGACTGGCTCTCGCGGGTGACGCTCATGCCGGCCGAGGAGCTCGTCTGGACTTCGGACGACGGCACCGAGGTGCAGGGGTGGGTCGTGAAGCCGGTCGGGTTCACCGAGGGCGGGTCCTACCCGATGATCCTCAAGATCCACGGCGGACCGCACTCGGCGTACGGCAACACCTTCTTCCCCACCTTCCACGTCCTCTCCGAAGCGGGGTTCTTCGTCCTCTACACCAATCCCCGGGGCTCGTCCGGGTACGGTCACGACTTCCAGTACGCGACCCGGGGGGAGTGGGGGATCGTGGACCGTGAGGACTATCTGTCCGGCGTTGACGCGGCCCTCGCCGCGTACCCCCAGATCGACCCGGTGCGCCTCGGCGTCTCGGGCGGCAGCTACGGCGGCTTCATGACCAACTGGTTGACCGCGACGGAACCCGAGCGCTTCCACGCGGCCGTCACCTCGCGCTCGATCACCAACTGGGAGAGCTGGTGGGGGACCTCGGACGCCCAGGGGCTGACCGAGTACGAGTTCTACGGGACGCCGTGGGAGCAGCGGGACCTGTACCGCCGCCTCTCGCCGATCTCGTACGTGGAGAACGTGGTCGCCCCGACGCTGATCATCCACAGCGAGAACGACTACCGGACCCCGATCGGCGACGGGGAGCAGTGGTTCGTGTCGCTCAGGAAGCTCGGCGTGCCGGTGGAGATGGTCCGCTATCCCAGGTCCTCGCACGGCTTGTCGCGGACCGGTGAACCGTGGCTGCTCGTGGATCGGCTGGAGCGGATCCGCAGCTGGTTCGTGCACTACCTGATCGACCAGCGGCCCAGGAGTACGCCGTAGTGGGCGGGGAAGCCTCGGGCCGCGCCGCGCGACGCGCCCGGGCCGGAGCCGGTCGCCCGTGACCGACCTGCCGCCGCTGCCCCACGGGGCGCGGCGCGACACGATCCTGTCCCGGCTGGCGGGCGGGTCCATGGTCCTGCCCGCCGCTCCGGTGCAGTTCATGGGCGGCGATTCGGAGTACCGCTACCGCCCCGACTCGGAGCTCCTGTACGCGACCGGCTGGTCCACGCCGAACTGCGTGGCGGTCCTGCGTGGCTTTGCCGACGAGGACCGGTTCGTGCTGTTCGTGCCCGAGCGCGACGCGAAGGCGGAGCTGTGGACGGGGCCGCGACCGGATCCGCAGGAGGTGAGGGAGCGCTACGGCGCCGATGGGGTCCGTCCGCTGCGGGAGCTGGCCGAGCGTGGGCCGGGCATGCTCGCGGGCGGCGACACGGTCCACTACCGGCTGGGGGCGTCCGCCGGGTGCGACGGCGTGGTGCGGGAGGCCTTGCGCAGGGGTCGTCTGCAGCGTGCGCGAAGGGGTGCCGGAGCGCATGTGCTGGCGGATCCGGGGACAGTGCTGGACGCGATGCGCGTGCGGAAGGACGAAGCCGAGATCGCGCGCCTCAGGGAAGCCGGGCGGATCACGGTGGAGGCCTTCCGGGAAGCGCTGCCGGGGGTGCGGCCGGGGGTGGGGGAGTGGGAGGTGGAGGCCGCTCTGGAAAGCGGGTTCCGGCGCAGGGGAGCCGGTGGCCCCGCCTTCACGACGATCGTGGCGGCTGGCGCGAACGCCTGCACGCTGCACTATTCGGCGAACCGGTCGCGGATCGGGGCCGACGGCCTGGTTCTGATCGACGCGGGGGCCGAATTCGGGGGGTACGCGGCCGACATCACGCGGACCGTGCCGGCGTCGGGGCGGCTCGAGGGGGCCCGCCGGGAGGCGCACGATGTCGTGCGGCGGGCGCGCCGGGCGGCGCTGGCGGTGTGCGGGCCGGGCGGAACGCCGGAAAAGGTGCACGGAGAGGCAAGCCGGGTGATCGCGGAGGGGCTGGTGGGGATGGGGGTGGTGGCCGGACCGGCCGAGGAGGTGATCGCGGAGAAGCGCCATCAGGCCTTCTTTCCCCATCAGACATCGCACTGGCTCGGTCTGGACACCCACGATCCGGGACTCTACCGGGACCGGGACGGGCCGGTACGGTTCGAGCCGGGGATGGTCTTCACGGTCGAGCCGGGGCTGTACTTCGCCCCCGGCGCGTGCCCGCAGGTCCCGGAACTCGAGGGCACCGGGATACGAATCGAGGACGACGTGCTGATCACGGACGAGGGTGCCGAGGTGTTGACGGGGGGGCTGCCGGTGGGGGTGGGGGTGGAGGGATGACGGACAGGGCTCCTGAATCGGGGCACGCCGGTGTCCGGCCTGCCGAGGCGCGCCAGGGGGATCGCCCGCTCGCTGCAGAGGCGACGAAACCCGGCCTCGCGGCCCGCCTTGCCAAACCCGGCCCCAGGGCCGCCGTCGAGCTGCGGCCGCCCCGGCTCGGGCTTGACACCGCGCGCAGCATGGATTTCTGGATCGACATGTACCATGCGGTCCAGCGCTTCGCCAGGCAGGGAACCTTCGTTCTGCTCACCGACGACGCGGCCGGTGACGCCGAGGAGGAGAGCCTCGCCCACCTGGCCGCGAATCTCGGCGACGGCTCCGATTTCGGCACCGTGATCCCCTTCCTGACCTGCAAGCACCCGCTCGAGTACTGCAGGATGTTCGCGCGCAGGGCGGCGGGGCTGGGTGTGGCGGGGGTCGCCGTCGTGGGGGGCGACCACGCGGGGGGACCCGAGCGCTGCGTCCCGCACGGCCAGGACCTCCGCCAGGTTCTGCGCCGCGACCAGCCCGGCTTCCCGCTCGGGGGGTGGGCGAACCCGCACCGCGATCCGGTCGAGCAGGCCCGCTTCGTCGCCGCGGACGACTTCAGCGCGGACTTCGTCCTCACGCAGATCGTCTCGCACCACTCGCTCGGCCACGTGGAGCGCTTCCGCACCGAGCTGGACCGCCTGGGCGTCGATCTCCCCGTCGTGTACGGCGTGTTCCTGTACCGCAGCGCGAATCCGCGCACGCTCCGCTATCTGAGCCGGTATTTCCCGGTCCCGGCCCGCGAGATCACGGCGGAGTTCGCAGCCGGGATGAGCGCGGACCAGATCTGTGCGCGGTCGATCCGCCGCCTGAGGGACGCCGGGGCCGACAAGGTGTACGTGAGCAATCTGCGCAGCCGGGACGCGGCGCGGGGGTTGGGGAGGGTGGTGGGGGCGGGATTGTGATATATCAAGCTATATATTCTTCTTCTGAATATATTCGTTAGTATATGGAAATCGTGGTTTTCACAGGCGGTTGCCCGGGATCGTGCCCGCCTCAGTCGCTCCCGAACTGCACCGGCCACGGATGTCGGCTCAGCGTCAGCAGGTCCATCTCATCCTTCTGCACGGCGTAGATGGACGCGCGTCCGAAGCCGACGACGGTGCCTCCCTCCGGCATCCGGATGGCTCCGCGCAGCGTTCCGCTCCGGTCCACCACGTCGTAGCGGGTCTCCGGGGCACTGGTTGTCGGAGTTCGGCGGATCAGCAGCAGGCCGTGTGGGCCGGGCCGCAGCGCCGTGCCTCCTGGAGTCACCCATCCCCGATCGAGCACCATCGTGAAGGGTGGGACCCGGCTGGGCCAGTCCGGGTACCTGTCAGGGTCGCATTCCGCATCCGGAACCCCCCGGCTGATTGCCAGACACTGCTCTCCCAGGCTCACGTCCGTCGACGCAAATGGCAGGGGAGCGCCTCGGACCCATCCCCCTGCCGGGGTCAGCCAGTCCACACGGTAGGGGTCCGGGTGCGCCAGGGCGACCCATCCGTCCGCAAAAAGCCACGCCTGCCCCTCACTCGCGAGAGGGCTGGTCAGCGTCGAATTCATCGTGACCTCCCGTCCGCCCATCTGCGCGACCGTCGAAATCCGTTCGATTCCCCATCGGCCCTGCCCACCGACTCGGGCGATTGTATCCGGCTCGCTCGTTCTTCCGTCGAAGATGGATCCGGTGGAAAGCAGGATGTACAGCGAATCCGCGTGCGTGCGTGACCACCCCGACCGTGGCTGGAAGGCGAAACCAGCGATCCCGAGAACGCGCCCGGACCCATCGACACCCCAGGGCGGCTCCCCGGTGCCACCCAAGCCCAGCCGTGGATAAACGGGATCGAGGCCCTGCACGATCCTGTCACCTGCAAGGAGAAGCGGACGAGGTGGCTCACCGACAAACAGGGTGGAATCACCACCTAGCGGATAGAGGTGGCCGACGCGTCCATACTCCCCCGGCCCCTCTCCCGTGCTTCCTTCGGTGCGCACTTCTCCCGATTGGAGGTCGACGACGTAGATCGAGTTTTCAATCTGGTCGGTTACCAGTACCCTGCCGTCTTCGAGCTCTACGACGGAGAGCACCCGGGAGAAGTCGCGTCCCCGCAGCGTCAGGTCGGCCGGTGGCAGGTCGATGACGGCTGGCGGCCCGGCGACCCGGGCCTCGTCGGCGCAGGCTGCGGTGAGGGCCAGGAAACAGCATATCGACGAGGTGGTCGCCGAATGCCGCGCGGCCGACTGCCCGGCTGGCGGCGCGTTCCGGTGCTCGCCGCACGTCCGGAACACGAAACTGCGATTGCGCATCGTGAGCCTCCTGGTGCGATCCATGCCCATCGTCCCAAACGTTGACAACGGGATCATCGAAATGGTTGCCGGTTGGGTCGGTCACGGGCGCCCCAGCCAACGCGGTAGATCACTACCTGCAGCCCGTTGTCCTCGGTGTACTCGACGATGCTGACCGCGGGCTCGCCGCCGAGGTTGATGAGCCGCGCGTACGGAGAATCCCACACGTAGCGGCCGATGTGGCGCTGCTTGCCAAGGTCGAATATGTCCAGACGGGTGTCCATGTATGCGGCTCTGCGCTCCGGGGGGATTCGGTAGCCTTCCGGGGTGCGTTCGAGTTCGACCTCCTGCCACTCCGGATCGGCGGTGCGCACCGTCATCCAGAGGCGCTCGCGACCGTCCAGTGCCAGCGATCTCAGCAGAGTCGAGGGCGGTTCACGGGTCGGATCGATGATTTCGGTGACCTCGGGGAACCACGGCAGGTCGCCTCCGATGACCCGAAGCAGCTCATCGTCGACAGACCATTCCTGGACCCGGGGGCTGCCCGCGGCGCCCCACCATACCGTTCCGGGCCGGCTGGCCACGCTTCCCTGCACGTTGTTGGAATACGGCCTGGACTCCCAGGCGTCGTCCCCGGACCCGAAGTGCAGTGTTGGCACTCCGCTGTCGATGTCTGCAAGGTGCAGAGGAAGGCCCGCGAGCTCTGGCGATTCATCCATGTTCACCACGACCACATGGCTTCCGCCAACGGGCACGAACGGACCCGTAGAGTGCCCGTACGGACGCCGTTGGATGAACTCGCCCGCCAAGTTGAAGATCGACCAGGCGCTCTGCGCGTAGTCGAGGGCGACGAGCCGGCCGTCGACGACATGCGCATCGATCACACGGCTGAATTCGCCTGGACCCTCGCCCTCCCCGCCGATCCTGCGCACGAACCGGCCATCGTCGTCGAAGATCTGCAGGGAGGTGGAGCCGACGACCACGTATCCCAGCTGCTCATTCCACGACACCCGAGGAGCAATGCTCCCGATAACGCCGGGACTTTCGGGCTCGCCGAAGCGGACGACTTCGGTCAGCTCGATCTCGCATTCGTCGCAGAGTTCGAAGTCGCTCCAAGTGGTGGTCTCGTGGGTGGGGGGATTGAGGATTTCGGCCAACACATCCAGATCGTCACGGGTTTCCAGGTCTGGATCGAGTTCGCCAGCCAGCAATGATTGGAATGATTCGAACGTGTAGACCGATCCTCCGTGGAGCACCATGATTCCGCTCACAATGGGGCCTTCGGTCTGGAACCAGATGATCTCCGGGTCCGGACTCGGTGCTGCCTCTTCGACCACGCTCTCCCGGGGCGGCGGTGGCTCCTCGGGCGCGGTCGTGGCGTTCTCGTCACAGCCGGCGAGCGGGGCGATCGCAGCCAGCAGCGGGGGTGCGGTCAGCCATATCCTCGCGTCGTTCAAACTCATGGCACCTTTCCGGCTGGCGGCTTCGCGGTCATCCTGCGGGCACCCTCTCTTCAGGCATTTGATCCAGTCCGCCGGTGGCGAGTTGTCCGCTTTGCTGCAACCTTGTCTTCCGGTGCAGGCGTGCACCGTCCCTCGCCGCGTCAGGCGCATACTCAACTCACATCAAGCCGGATACCCGGAGGTGATACCCCGCCCATGGCTTCAGGTTCCTCGCGCAGCAAACGCCGGCAGATGCACCGAAGCACGGTTCGCGTCTGTCTTCCATGCTGTCTGTCCGCGGCCCTCGCGGCCTGCGACTCGGCCGCGGACCCCTCGCTCGTCACGCGGTCGGATTCGGCCGGGATCCCCATCATCACGGCGGAGGCGCCCGTGTGGGGTCCCGGCGAGGGCTGGCAGGTCAGCGATGAACCGCTGGTCCAGATCGGTGCGGTCGAAGGGCCACGCGAACAGTTGCTGGACGGAGTGGTCGGGGCCGTGCGCCTGAGCAACCGCGACATCGTGCTGGGCGAGTGGACCACCGGCGAACTGCGCCGCTACGACCCGGAAGGCACCCTGGTGTGGCGCGCGGCGGGGCAGGGGGAGGGTCCCGGGGAGCATCGGGTGTTGATGTTCGTGGGCCTCATTCCGGGTGATACCGTGGTGACCTGGGATGTCCGGCTGAACCGGGTCCAGCTCTTCGATCCCGAGGGTGGCCCGGTGCGAGCGTTTCGCGTGGAGGAACCGGGGTCGGGCGCCCCGCCCACGGGCGTCATCGGAGTGTCCGGACGGCACCTTGTCCTCACCTTCAACGCCGGTGGCGGAGAGCCCGAGGACGGGATCGTGCGGTGGCCGACGGCTCGGATCGCCAACCTGTCCCTCGAAGACGGCAGTGTGCGGGTGGTCATGGATGTCCCCGGGCCCGAGGTGAGGGCTGCCGTGGACGAAGCGATGGCCCAGGTCATGGAGTACCCTTTCGGCAAGGGGCCCCGGTACTCGGTATCGGCCGGCCGCCTTGCCGTCGTCGACACCGAGCGTTTTGCCGTACGGTCGGTCTCCCTGGACGACGGCGCGGTCACGGCGATCCTGCGGCGGGACGAACCCGTGCGCGAGGTCACGGAAGAGGATGTGGATGCGTACGTCGAATGGATGACTGCCGTCAGCGTCGCGGCCGGGTTGTATGTGCCGCCCGGCTTGCGTGAGCAGCCCATGGCCTCGACGCTCCCGGCGCTGAAGTCGATCCGGCTGGACGCGGGCGGGAATCTCTGGGTAGAGCCGCACTCGCGGCATGGGTCCGGGATCCCGCCGTTCCAGGTCTACACGCCGGGCGGCGAGTGGTTGGGGACCGTCGCCGTGCCGTCCGGGCTGCAGCAGGAGAACCTGGGGCCTGGGGCTCCCCGTGCGCTTCGAGATCGGCGACGACTACATCCTCGGGGTCTGGCGCGACGAAATCGACGTGGAATACGTGAGGATGTACGGGCTGGCGAAGTAGGCGGCGGGTCTCGCCTTCCGGCTATTGTTCGATATAGTATTTTACATATTCGGAATGTGATTATATACTAATCTATATTTTCGCCAATCGAATATATCCTATCGCATATCATGGAATCCCTGGAACCCCAGCACGGCTTCCACCCCTTCCCGTTCCGCCGCGATCTGGATGCCGGCGACGTCGCCCTGCAGCGCCCTCACGATCTCCCGCGCGACCTTCACACCTTCGGCGGCCGCGCGGCCCGCTCCCCGCGCCTGCGCCCGGCGCATCCTCTCCACCACCCGGTCCGGCACGTGGACGCCCGGCACCTCGTTCTGCAGGAACTCCGCCTGCCGGGCGCTCTCCAGTGGCACGATCCCCGCGATCACGGGGATCTTCTGCTCGATTTCGGCCAGAAATCCGCCCAGCTGTCCGGCGTCGAAGACCGGCTGGGTCACGGCGAAGTCCGCGCCCGCGTCCACCTTCCAGTGAAACCGCCTCAGTTCGCGCTCGCGATCCCGGGCGGAGTGGTTCAGCGCGACCCCGGTCACGAAGCCCGCAGGGCCGCCGATCCCGCTGCCGGAAGGATCGACGCCGGCGTTGAGTCCCGTGACGACATTGGTGAGGCCGATCGAGTCGACGTCGACGACGGACCGGTAGTCGGGATAGGGACCGGGGCCGGGAGGATCGCCTGTGAGGAGGAGCACGTTGTGCAGGCCTGTGGCGGCCGCGCCGAGGAGGTCGCTCATCATGCGGGGCAGCTTGCGGTCGCGGCAGGTGTAGTGGACGAGGGGCTCCGCATCGGGGCAGGAGCGCGCGATGACCGCGGCGGTGGCGAGCACGTCAAGCCGGGCGCCGCCGCGGTCCTCGTGGATGGCGATCACGTTGGCGCCGGCGGCGGCGATGGCGCGACAGTCCTTCACGAGCGCGGCGGTGTCCCAGCCGCGGGGGGGCAGGACGCGTACCGACGTCACGAAGTCGCCGGTGGCGAGACGGCGCCCGAGGCTGGAGCGCTCCGCGAGCGGTGGCGGGGATTGCCCGGCCGCGGTGGCGACCACCTCACGCGTCACCTGCACCGAACTCCTGCGGGGCTGGATCGCCGCGACCTGTTCGCGGATGCGGCGGATGTGCTCCGGGGTCGTGCCGCAGCAGCCGCCCACGAGGCGCGCTCCCGCGTCGATGAGGGGACGCGCGTACCGCGCCGTGTAGTCGGGCCGGGTGAGGTACATCTTGCGATTGCCGACCGCGCGCGGAAGTCCCGCGTTGGGCTGGGCGGAGAGGGGGAGGGAGGTGACCTCGGCCATGCGCTCCAGTCCGTCCAGCACCACCGCCGGGCCCACCGAACAGTTGAGGCCCACCGCGTCGGCGCCCCAGGCTTCGGCCGCCCGCGCCGCCTGCCGGGCGGAGGCGCCCGTCGCGGTCTTGCACTCTTCGCCCTCCACCGTGACCTGGACGATCACCGGCAGGTCGCAGCGGCTCCTCACCGCACGGAACGCCTGCTCCAGCTCGGCCAGGTCGGAGAACGTCTCCAGGATGAATCCGTCCACGCCGCCTTCCAACAGTCCGTCGACCTGGCGTGCGAAGTAGTCGCGGGCCTCGTCGAGGGAGGTGGGCCCCAGCGGCTCTATCCGGATCCCCAGTGGGCCGATGGCGCCGGCCACCGCCGCCCTTCCGTTCGCCGCACGCACGGCGATCCGGGCGGCGAGCCGATTGAGTTCCTCGGTACGCTCTTCCAGCCGGAAGGAGGAGAGCTTCACCGGGCTCGCGCCGAAGGTGTTGGTCTCGATGATCTCCGCACCGGCGCGGACGTACTCGGCGTGCACGTCTTCAATCAGGTCGGGGTGGGTGGCGTTGAGTTCGTCGTAGCAGACGTTCACGAAAACGCCCCGTTCGTAGAGCATCGTGCCCATCGCGCCATCGATCACGTGGACACGGCCATCGGAGAGGAGGGAGCGCAGGTCAGGCATGGTCACCCCCCGGACGCTGCCGGCGCTGGAGCGGCACGTTCCCGTGTTTCGGATAGGCGAATCCGTCAGCCACTTGCATCCTCCGCCAGGTTCGGCCTGAGCCACTGTTCCGCTTCCTCCACCCTCATCCCCTTCCGCCCCGCGTAGTCCGCCAACTGATCGCGGCCGATCCGGCCGACGCCGAAGTAGAAGCTGTCCGGGTGCCCGATGTAGAGTCCGGAAACCGAGGCCGCGGGCATCATCGCGCAGCTCTCCGTGAGCGACACGCCGATCCGCTCGGCACCCAGCAGCCGGAAGAGGGTCCGCTTCTCGGTGTGGTCGGGGCTGGCGGGGTAGCCGGGCGCCGGGCGGATGCCGTCGTATTCCTCGGCGATGAGCTGGCTGCTGGTGAGCGACTCGCCCGCGGCGTATCCCCAGAACTCGCTGCGCACCCGCTCGTGCAGGCGCTCCGCGAAGGCCTCGGCGAGCCGGTCGGCAAGCGCCTTGGTGAGGATGCTCTGGTAGTCGTCGCCCGCGGCTTCGAAGCTTGCGCAGAGTTCGGCCACCCCCTCGCCCGAGGTCACCACGAAGGCGCCGACGTAGTCCGGGACCCCGGAGCAGGCGGGGGCGACAAAGTCGGCCAGGGAGATGTTCGGGCGGCCGCCCGGCTTCTGGAACTGCTGGCGGAGGCAGGGGAGGACGGCGAGAGGCTTGCTTCGCGACTCGTCCGCATACACGACGATGTCGTCGCATACGGTGTTCGCCGGGTAGAGTCCGACGATTGCCCGGGCCGCCACCAGGCGCTCCCGCCGGATGCGTCGCAGCAGGGCGAGGGCGTCCTCGTGCAGGCTCGTCGCCTCAGGGCCCACTTCGGAGTGCGACAGGATATCGGGGTATTTGCCCTTGAGGTCCCAGGCCCGAAAGAACGGCGTCCAGTCGATGCAACGGGCGAGCTCGTCGAGGTCGTAGGAGCGGGAGACGGGGGCTTGCGGTGATGCCGAGGGACCGTGGCCGTGGGCGATTGGGCGGCGCGACGCGGGGGCGGGGCCCGAGGCCGCAGGGAAGACCCGCGTGCCCGTGAAGGTCGGTCGCGCCGGCGCGTGACGGCTCCAGTCGATCGGCAGCCTGTTCGCGCGGGCCGCCTCCAGCTCCACCAGCGGCGCCCGCCTGCGCCCTCCCCCCCGCCGCCGCCGAATCCCCTCGTACTCCTCGCGCACGCTTGCCGTGTAGGCTGCCCGGCTCCCCGAATCCAGCAGCTTCCCCGCCACCCCCACACACCGCGACGCGTCGAGCACATGAACCGTGGCGCCCGAGTAGCACTGTTCGATCTTCACCGCCGTGTGGACACGGGACGTGGTGGCGCCGCCGATCAGCAGCGGCAGGTCCATCCCGGTGCGCTCCATCTCCGAGGCGACGTGTACCATCTGGTCGAGGCTCGGAGTGATCAGCCCGGAGAGGCCGATGATGTGCGCGTCCACCTCGCGCGCGTGCTCCAGGATCCGCTCCGCCGGCACCATCACACCCAGGTCGAAGACCTCGTAGTTGTTACACTGGAGCACGACGCCGACGATGTTCTTGCCGATGTCGTGCACGTCGCCCTTCACGGTCGCGAGCACCACGCGCTTGCGTCGCCGCGCCTCCGCGTCGGCGGGCTTTTCACGCTCCAGGAACGGCACCAGCCAGGCCACCGACCGCTTCATCACGCGCGCGCTCTTCACGACCTGCGGCAGGAACATCTTCCCGGCGCCGAAGAGGTCGCCCACCCGGTTCATCCCCGCCATCAGCGGCCCCTCGATCACGTGCAGGGCCCGCTCGGCCCCCGTCCGCGCCTCTTCCGTGTCCTCCTCGATGTAGTCGGTGATCCCGTGGACCAGGGCGTGCTGGAGCCTCGCGCCGGCGGACCCCTCACGCCACGACAGGTCCTCCACATCGCCCGCCGCGCTCCCCCGGTATCTCCCGGCGAGCTCGGTCAGCCGCTCGGTGGCCCCCTCGTCCCGGTCGAAGAGCACGTCCTCCACCGCACGCAGCAGCTCGTCGGGAATCTCGTCGTAGACCGCGATCGCGCCCGCGTTCACGATCCCCATGTCCATGCCCGCCTGGCCCGCGTGGTACAGGAAGGCGGAGTGCATGGCCTCGCGCACCCCGTGACTGCCCCGGAACGAGAACGAGACGTTGCTCACGCCACCGCTCACCAGGCAGTGCGGCAGCGACTCCTTGATACGCGCCGTGGCCTCGATGAAGGCGAGCGCGTAGCCGTTGTGCTCCTCGATCCCGGTTGCCACCGCGAAGATGTTCGGGTCGAAGACGATGTCTTCCGGCGGAAACCCCTCCTCGTCGACCAGGATCCGGTACGCCCGCGTGGAGATCTCCACCTTGCGGTCCGCGGTGGCCGCCTGGCCGTCCTCGTCGAAGGCCATGATCACGACCGCCGCCCCGTAGCGGCGGATCAGGCGCGCCTTCTCGCGAAAGTCGGCCTCGCCGTCCTTCAGGCTGATCGAATTCACGACCGCCTTGCCCTGCACGCACCTCAGCCCGGCCTCGATCACCTCCCAGCGCGACGAATCGATCATGAAGGGGACGCGCGCGATCTCGGGTTCGGCCGCGAGCAGGTTCAGGAAGGTGACCATCGCGGCTTCCGAATCCAGCAGCCCCTCGTCCATGTTGACGTCGATGACCTGGGCGCCGCCCCGGACCTGCTGGCGCGCGACCTCGATCGCGGTCTCGTAGTCGCCCTCGCCGATCAGGCGGGCGAAGCGCTTCGACCCGGTCACGTTGGTGCGCTCGCCCACGTTCACGAAGAGCGATTCCGGGCCGATGGTGATCGGCTCAAGGCCGGAGAGGCGGGTGCGCACAGGGGGCGTGGGGGACCGCCTGGGGGCGACGCCGTCCACCGCTTCGGCGATCGCCGCGATGTGCTCCGGGGTGGTACCGCAGCAGCCGCCCGCGAAGTTGAGGAAGCCGGAGCGCGCGAAGTCGCCCATGGTGGCGGCCATCGCCTCGGGCGACAGGTCGTAGCCGCCGAATTCGTTGGGCAAGCCGGCGTTGGGGTGGCAGCTGACAGGGAACTCGCAGACGGTGGCCAGCTCCTGCAGGTAGGGGCGCAGGGCGTTGGGGCCGAGAGCGCAGTTGAGGCCGAAGGCCAGGGGGGACGCGTGGCGCAGCGAGTTGTAGAAGGCCTCGGGGGTCTGGCCGGTGAGGGTGCGTCCGCTCTGGTCGGTGATCGTGCCCGAGATCATGAGGGGGAGGCGCGTGCCCGCGTGGTCGAACTCCTCCAGGATCGCGAAGACGGCCGCCTTCGCGTTCAGGGTGTCGAAGATGGTCTCGACCATGAGGATGTCCGCGCCGCCCTCGATCAGGGCGCGGGCCTGCTCGCCGTACGCGCGGCGGAGTCCCTCGAAGGTGACGTCGCGGGCGCCGGGGTCGTTCACGTCGGACGAGATCGAGGCGGTGCGGTTCATCGGCCCCAGGATCCCGGCGACGAAGCGGGGCCGGTCCGGGGTGCGCGCCGTGTATTCGTCGGCGGCCTGCCGCGCGATCCGCACCGCCGCGCGGTTGATCTCGCCGACCGCGTCCTCGACCCCGTAGTCGGACATGGGTGGCCGCGTGGAGCTGAAGGTGTTGGTCTCGATGATGTCGGCGCCGGACTCGAGGTAGGCGCGGTGGATCTCCCCGATCACGTCGGGGCGGGTGAGGCTGAGGAGGTCGTTGTTGCCGAAAAGTGGCGCGGGATGGGTGCGGAAATGGTCGCCGCGGAAGTCGGCCTCGGTGAGGGCGTACCGCTGGATCATGGTGCCCATGGCGCCATCGAGGACCAGGATGCGCCGTTCGAGGAGGACGTCCAGCGGCGCCCGAGGAGGGCACTCGTCAACTCCCGGCTTGCCGACAGGCCGCGGAGAGCTCACTGACGGGGGGACAGGCCCTGGGGCGCCCACCGGCAGGCCTCCCCGATCGGAATGCGTCGAACTCACTCTGGTGTTCCGCACTTCCCGCCAATGCGCCCGTCAGGCTGGACCGAACCCTGGATGGCCAGGGCCCAACTCACCGGACAAGCGTGGCTTTTTAGCAGTTTCCTGGCCGCAATACGCCACAAATCGCCGTTGTTCCGGCTCACCCGCCGTCAGGCGGCGCGGCCGTTACGATCCCAAGGATAGCGGAAACGGGGGGAGGGTTCCAGTTCGACTCCATACGCAACCGGGTCACGATCCCACCCTGTGCGGAGAACCGCCCCAAGTCGCCCGAGAGTTGATATTCCATCCGATGGAATCTCGGTCGCCTCTCGCGACCTGGATGTCGAGCCCGGCAATCAGGATGTCCAGCTTTGCCTCCATCGCGCTCATTGGACGGCCGCACGCCCGGCCTTGTGCGCGACCCGTTCCACCCCCAAAGTCACCTTGCAGGCCCAGCCATACCGGAGGAATCCACGGGGGCTCGCCTGGTGCGCTCGGCTCGTTTTGGTTCCGCCGGTGTGTCGGGAAGCCGTCAGTCACAAGGCAAAGCGAGGATGGAAGAGATGACAGTGCGGCCATGGCGGTTTCGGGGTGTTCGCAAGTGCCTGGGCGGATCCCGGGTGAAGCTGGACGGAAGAGGGAAGGGGGTCGCGGGCTTCGCGGCGGGGATCGTCGTGTTGACAGCGCTGACAGTCTGTGCCGGTTCGGTGGCGACGCCCCTGGCCGCGCAGACGGTCGAAGAGAACGACAGCTCGGCGCAGGCAGCGCGCCGCGCGAATTCGCTCCCGCTGATCACCACGCGGACCCTCGACTTCACAACCGACGAGGGGACCTGGATCTCGCTGGACCTGTCGCCGGACGGCGGGACCATCCTCTTCGAGCTGCTGGGCGACCTGTACACGCTGCCGGTGGCGGGCGGGGTTGCCACGCGCATCACCAGCGGGCAGGACTACGACATGCAGCCGCGCTACTCGCCGGACGGGTCGATGATCGCCTTCGTGAGCGACCGCGACGGTTCGGAGAACCTGTGGATGGCGCGGGCCGACGGGACCGGCGCGCGGCAGCTCACCGACACCGAGCGGCAAAGCTACATGTCCCCGATCTGGACGCCCGACGGCGACTACGTGATCGCCAACCGGGGCGCTCAGCTCTGGCTCTTCCACATCGACGGCGGGGGCGGGCTGCAGATGACCGGCCAGCGGGAAGACGGCGCCCCCGCGCCACCTTCCATGATTGGCGCGGCTTTCGGCGCCGACCCGCGTCACCTCTGGGTGAACGTATCCGGGAACCTGGGAGGTGGCTTTCCGGTGGGCGGAGGGGGTGGCGTCTTTGGCCCCGGCGATCGCTTCGGACCGGGTCACGGCAGCGGCGCCGACGACGGTGCCGACTCCGGCCAGGCCGCGGCTCCAGGGCTCCCGGGCGAGCTCCACCGGAGTTCCGCGCGCGAGGTCGGCCGTTACCAGATCGGGATGCTCGACCGCGAGAGCGGGCAGGTCCTGGTGCGGACCCACGAGCATGAGGGCGCGTTCCGGCCTATGCCGAGCCCGGACGGCCGCTGGCTTGTCTACGCGACCCGGTACGACGCGCGCGAGGCGCTCAGGCTCCTCGATCTGGAGACGAACGAGGTGAGCTGGCTGGTGATGGACGTGCAGCGGGACGATTCGCAGGGCGGTGGCGCGCGGGACCGGGATGTCTACCCCGGCGCGGCATGGACCCCCGATTCGCGCGCGCTGATCACCAGCTACGGCGGGAAGATCATGCGCGTCGAGGTGCCGTCGGGCGAGGCGACCGAGATTCCCTTCACGGCGCACGTCCAGCAGGAGTTCGGCCCGCTGGTCAAGTTCGACTACCCCATCAACGACTCGGTGCTGACGGTCTCGCAGATCCGCGGAGCCCGTCCTTCGCCGGACGGCGCAAACCTCGTGTTCTCGGCGCTGGACCGCCTCTGGATCGCGCCGCTTCCCGAGCCCGCGGGCACTCAGGACGAGGGGTACCCGGTCATCGACGGCGCGAGCCGGCTCACCACCTCCACCGACATCGAGCACGGTCCGGTGTGGTCGCCGGACGGCCGTCACATCGCCTACGTGACCTGGAACGACTCGGCCGGGGGGGACATCTGGCGGGTGCGTGCGGACGGCGGCGGCGAGCCCGAACGGTTGACGCCGGAATCGGCGTTTTACGACAGGGTGGCCTACAACAGCGACGGATCCCGGATTCTGGCGGTGCGCGGATCGAAGATGCACCGCATGCGCACGCTCGAGGACTTCGGGCGGCACGGCCCCGCCGCCGAGCTGGAGTATGTGTGGCTGCCCGCGGATGGAGGCGAGCCGACCAGGATCATGTGGGTGGGACTCGGCGCGACGCAGCAGGGCCGCAACGCGCCGCACCCGGGCCCCGACCCGGACCGGATCTATGTGTGGACGGGCTCGGACGGGCTGGTCTCCGTGCGCTACGACGGGACCGACCCCCGCAGCGTTGTGCGGGTGACCGCGCCATCGGCAGGCGGCGGCGGGGGGGGCGCTCCGGATGAGGTGGTGCTGTCGCCCGACGGGAAGCGCGCGATCGTCCGCGCCAGCCGCAACGTCTTCATGATCACCGTGCCGCCTGCTGCGGGCGCCGCGCCCAGCATTTCGGTCACCTCGTCCGCCGTGCCGACGCGGCGGCTCACCCAGGTCGGGGGCGACTTCGTGGGGTGGACCCGAGACGGAGCCGCAGCATTCTACTCGATCGGGCGCAGCTTCTTCCGCTACGACGTGGCGGTGGCGGACTCGCTGATCGCGGATTCGCTGGCGACGGCGCGGGCCGAGGCCGAAGCCGAGGAAGAGGAAGTCCCCGAGGACGAGGAGGAGACCGGCGAGCCGGGCGATTCGGCCGACGTGATCGTGCCGGACCTGGGGGAGGAAGGGGAAGGGGAGGACGACGACGAAGAGGACGATGAAGGCGGCCCCGTCTACGAGGCCGCGCGCTTCGACATCGAGATCACGGTGCCGAAGGACAGGCCGCGCGGGACGCTGGTCCTGAGCGGGGCCCGCCTGATCACCATGCGCGGCGACGAGGTCATCCCGCGCGGCGACATCGTGGTGGAGGGCAACCGGATCGCCGCGGTGGGCGCGACCGGCAGCGTGGCGATCCCGGACGGGGCCGAGGTGCGCGACATGACGGGCAAGACCATCCTCCCGGGCCTGGTGGACATCCACGCGCACACCTGGGTCGCGTGGGGCGTGCACCGCACCCAGGTCTCGCAGTTCCTCGCGCAGCTCGCCTACGGGGTCACCACCCAGCGGGACCCACAGACGTCATCGGAGGACGTAGTCACCTACTCCGACCTGATGGAGACCGGCGAGCTGATCGGGCCGCGCATCTATTCGACGGGGCCGGGGGTCTTCGGCGCCGACCAGATCCGCAGTCTCGACGACGCCCGCAACGTTCTGCGGCGCTACGCCGACCACTACAACACCCTGACGATCAAGCAGTACATGGCCGGCGACCGCAAGGTGCGGCAGTGGGTCATCATGGCGGCCCGGGAGCTGGGTCTCACGCCCACCACGGAGGGCGGTTCCAACTTCACGATGAACCTCACACTGGCGCAGGATGGCTACGCCGGGCTGGAGCATTCGCTCCCGATCAGCCCCTTCTACGACGACGTTGTCCAGCTCGGCGCATTCAGCGGAATGGTCTACACGCCCACCTTCATCGTCGCCTACGGCGGCCCCTCCGGGCGCCAGTACTACCTGACGCGCACCAACCTGGACGAGGTCGAGCGGCTCCAGGTCTTCACCCCCCACGACGAGCTCGACAAGTGGAAGACGGCTACCTGGTATCGGGACGACCAGTACCCGCACTTCCTGCACGCGCAGCAGCTCACCAAGTGGATGGAAGCGGGCGGGCAGGCCGGGCTGGGCTCGCACGGGGAGGTGCAGGGGCTGGGCACGCACTGGGAGCTGTGGATGATGGCGTCCGGCGGCATGGACAACCACGACGCGCTCCGGATGGCCACGCTGATGAGCGCCGACGCGATCGGTCTGGCGGGGGACCTGGGGTCGCTGGAGCCGGGGAAGCTGGCCGATCTGCAGGTGCTGAACTCCAATCCGCTCGACGATCTGGAAAACAGCGTTGACCTGGAATACGTCATGAAGAACGGAAGATTATATACTTCTCTATATCTGACCGAGGTCTGGCCGCGCCAAAGGCCGCTGCCGACGCAGTGGTGGTGGAGGGTCGAGCCGCCCGACGTGAGGGAGCAACGGGGCCGGTAGAAGCCTGATGACCAGCCTCGCCGCCGTCCCTTTCACCCTCAGGCGCAGCACCGACCTATGGACGGCCGGTGGAGAATACGAGTCCACCACGGAGACGGCCCACGGACTCGTCAGACTTGAGTCGGATCGGCTTGTGATCCAGTGGCGGGTCGCCGTCCGCACCGAATCGCTCGGCGGTGCGCTGTACGAGACCCGGGAGGAGATCGAGCCCGTGCAGCAGATGGTGATCCCGCTGACCAGCGTGGCCGGCGCGATCGTGCCGAGCCGGCGATGGTGGCAGCTCACCGGACCGAGGCTCGTGCTGACCGCCACAGACCTCCTGGCCTTCGAGAAGATCGCGGGCCAGCAGGGACTGAAGCTGAAGCATCCCGCCAAGCTTGTGTTGCGCATCAAGCGGGCGGACCGGCTGATCGCGGATGAGTTCGCGGCCGAGCTGGCGTTGACGCTCGCGCGGCAGGTGGGGGACGGGGGGGCGGGCGTCGCACAGCTGTCGTCGGGAAACTGGAGGGGATAACCGGCCGCCGCCGCGCGCCACCTGCCCGCGCGACGGCGGCCCCCCTGCCTGCTACCTCCTCGCGCCCCCCACCTTCCCGATTCCCGCCGGTGCGCTGCCCGCACCCTGTTCCGTGGGTCGCCTGCGCTCCAGCGGGCGCTCCTCCGGGTAGACCTCGTCCAGCGTCATGCCGTCGTGCAGACGGCCATCCTTCATCACGTAGCGGATGTCCACCGTGCCCCGCAGGTCGTCGAGCGGGTTGGAGTTGAGAATCACGATGTCGGCGAACTTGCCCTTCTCGATGCTGCCGAGGTGGGCCCCGAAACCGATCGCCTCGGCGCCGAGGATCGTCGCCGCGCGCAGGATGTCGTGGTTCGACGCGCCGCCCGAGCCCATCGCCCAAAGCTCCCAGTGGTATCCGACACCCTGAAGCTGCCCGTGGCTGCCCACGCCCATGCGGGCGTCGCCCTCGAGCATCTTCTTCACGAATTCGGCGTGGCGGGGGAAGACGTGCTCCTCCTCCAGGAACCAGCCAGCCGCGCCCGGACTTCCTCCGGCGCCGGGACCGCGCCGCCGCGTCCTCGCGTCGACGTAGTCCGCCGGTGCGAACATGTTGAGCTTCGCATTGTCGTGCGGGTTCTCGGTGACGTAGAAGAAGTTCTCGCCGAACGGCCCGCCGTAGGACACGAGCAGGGTGGGGGAATTGGTGGTTTGCGATTCCTTGAAGAGCTCCACCACGTCGGTGTAGATCGGGGTGATCGGAAGGTTGTGCTCAACCCCGGAATACCCGTCGATCGCGTGGGTGAGGTCGAGCTTGAAGTCGAGTCCGCCTTCGGTGGTGGGCATCAGCTTCAGTTCGCGGGCCGCCTGGATGATCCACTGCCGCTGCTGGCGGTTCCCGGTCATGTACATCTTGAGCGTCTTCGTGTCGAAGTACTGGGCGTAGCGCCGCAGGACGGTCTTGGCGTGGTCCGCATCGCGGAGGTTCTCGCCGTTGAAGACGCCGGGCCCGGTCGAGTAGATGCGGGGCCCCCTCATCCCGCCCACAAGCACGCGGTCGGTGTAGCTCAGCACGTCGGTGACCGCGGTCTGGGGATCGCGCGTGGTCGTGACGCCGTAGGACAGGGTGCTCAGGTACTGCCATACCTCCTCGGGGTGGACCTCGGAAACGAGCCACTGGGGATGGTAGTGCGTGTCCACGAAGCCGGGCACGAGCGTCTTGCCGGTTACGTCGATGACGACCGCGCTGTCGGGTATCTCGACCGAGTCGGCCATCCCCACCTCGACGATCTTGTTGTCGGTGACGATCACCACCCCGTTTTCGATCACGTGGGGCTCGCCGGTGGTGTCACCCGGCATGTCCATCATCGTTATGATGCGCCCACCTGTCAGCGCGACGGTGCCGCGAGGGACATCCCGCGGCAGCTTGGCCTCCAGTTTCCGCTCCCTGGCCTCGTACGACTCGGTCGAATCGGCCAGGATCTCCTTGTCGCCGTCGCGGATCGCGCTGGCCTTGGCGGCGAACTCCTCGGCCGCTTTCTGCAGCGAGTCGGCGCGCGCCATCAGCGAATCGGCCACGACCTGCACCGAGTCGCCGGCCAGCCTCGCGATCTCTTCTTCAAGCTCTTCGGGTACCTCCTCGTCCGCGTTCTCGAGACTGTCCGCTTCCGCGCGCTTCTTCTTGAGCGTATCGGTCACGGCGAGCGCCCGCGCCCGGATCAGTCTGCGGGCGTGGCGTATCTCCTTCGCCTCGGCCTCCTCCTCCTCCACGAAGTCCAGGTCGTAGCTGAACAGCACATTGCCCAGCGACCAGTGCACCGTTGAGCCGTCCGGCGCCCACGATGCAAATTCCCCGCCGACGTCGGTCAGCTTGCGAGAGGTCCCTGGCGAGGTGACCAGGCTGGCCGGCTGCGAGCCCGCCTCCGGCAGATCCACCACGTAGATGTCCCGCCCGATCTGGGCGAAGGCCTGGTCACCCTGCGGTGACAGCATCACGAGCCCCGCGGGCTGCGGGAACCCCGGTTCCATGGGAGGATCCCGGTCGGGGTCTGTCGGGTCGGGGGCCTTCCTCCACGGGAAGATGCGCCTGGGCAGGTACTCCCATTGCCCCGGGTGAGGGTCGCCGATTCCGGGTGCACCCACCGAGCCCCTTACCAGGAGATGACTCTTCACGTCCGTCCCGTCCCAGCGGAACGACACCAGGCCCTCGAGCGGGCTGTACGCATAGATCCTGTCGGGCTCGTCCGCGGCGAAGTGCATCACGTCGCGGAACCCGGTAGGGGAGATCAACGCGGGCTCGGAGGGCTCGGTTCCATCCGACGGCACCCATACGAACTCGCCGCCGAGCGGGCCGGCGAAGAGGCCGGATCCTGCCATCAGGTCACTCGCGGCGCTTCGTGTGGCGACGACCCGGTCGCCGCCGGGAGCCCACGCCACGTTCGAATAGGCCGCCGGCGTGGCACTGAGCCGGATGGGCTCGCCGCCGGACGCCGGCACCTTCATGATGTGGCCGCCCTCGGCGTCGTCCCACGTCACGTACGCGATCCACTGGCCGTCGGGCGACCACTGAGGGTGGAATTCGCCCGCATCCGCCTCGGTGAGCCGCATCGGCTCGCCGTCGGGCATGTCCTGTACCCAGAGGCGGTCGAAGGCGACGAAGGCCATCCGTTCGCCATCGGGCGATGCCACCGGCGTACGGATCTGACTGGCGGCTACCATGGCGGTCGTGTCGATCTGGTACGCGAACTTGACCTCGGGACCGATCGCCAGCTTGACCGGGACCTCGAAGGGGATCTCGGCGGGATCGGCGCCGTCCATCGGGACGTTCCAGATCTTGCCGCCGTAGGAGACCACGATCGCCGAGCCATCGGGCATGAAGGAGTAGCCGGGGAAAACGTCCAATGGCGCCCGCGACTCCTGCTCGTCGCGCTGGACCGGGTAGGCCAGCCACTCTTCGTCGTCCGTCTCGAGGTTGCGCTTGACGAGGCCCGTCTCGGTGCCCCAGCGCGTGGCGTAGATGAGCCACTTGCCGTCCGGTGAAACCGCGGGCCGCATGGCCGATCCGTATCGCCCGGTCATGACCGAACTCGTGGCCCTCTCGCGGTCGTACCGGTACACCTGGTAGAGGGGGAGGGTGGCGTTGTAGGTCCAGTCCGAAAACGATCTGGCGAACCAGAGGTAGCGACCGTCCGGGCTGAAGGCCGCGCCGATGGCCTTGCCGCCGGCCGCGCCGCTCAGCGACACCGTGGTGCCCCGCTCGGCGTTGAACATGACGAGCTGGGCCGCGCCTCCCAGGCCGGACGAGCGGCTGGCAACGATGTAGTCGCCGCCGGGCTCCCACTCGGGAGACAGGTAGAGGTTGTTGTTGCCCCGCGAGACCTGCGTGGTGTCGGTGCGGTCCAGCCGCATGGTCCAGATGTTGTCCCCTCCGCTCCGGTCGGAGACGAAGGCCACCGACTCGCCGTCGGGGCTGAAGCGCGGCTGCGCCTCGTAGGCCATCCCGACGAGCAGCGGAGACGCCTCTCCCCCCGTGATGGGCATGGTGTAGAGGTCGCCCAGCAGGTCGAAGACGATCATCTGCCCGTCGGGACTGACGTCCAGCGAGATCCAGGTGCCCTCCGTGGCCGTGAATTCGGCCGTCCGCGCGCTACGCAGCGGCAGTGGGTTCGGGCGTCCGCCTCCCGGCCTCGGGATCTGGGCCGCCAGGGGCGCGTGCATGGCTGCCAGGGTGAAGAGTGCCAACGCCGCCGATCCGAAGAACTTCGTGCGGGGGCTCATCGGTCACCTCCCTTCATCCCTGCGCGAACATTGGGCGCGAGATGTCTCCACGCCTCGTCCGGTGCGGGTCGCTGCCTCGGCCACACTTCGTCGAGCGTGTCGCCGTCGTAGAGCCGTCCGTTCATCATCACCTGATGGATTGTGTTGCTGTTGCGGATGTTGTCGAGCGGATTGGCGTCGAGGATCACCAGGTCGGCGAGCTTGCCGGGCTCGATCGAACCCAGATCGCCGCCCAGGCCGATTGCCTCCGCGCCCATCAGCGTTGCCGCGCGCAGTGCGTCGTGTTCGTCCATGCCGCCGCTCTGCAGCGACCACAGCTCCCAGTGGTAGCCCAGGCCCTGCAGCTGCCCGTGGCTCCCCACGCCGGTGCGGCCGCCGCCCTCGACGAGCTGCGCCAGCCACGCGGAGTGCTTCTTGAACGCGTATTCGTCCTCCATGAACCAGGCGCCGAATCCGGGCCCATCGCCCTGCAGGCGCCTCGCCTTGTTGTCCAGCTCCCGCCTCGGCGTGAAGTGATTCAGTTTTTCATCGCCGACGACGTTCTCGTTCGTGTAGTAGTAGTTCTCGGCCCAGGGGCCGCCGTACGAGACCAGAAGCGTCGGCGTGTTGACGGTCCCCGATTCCGCGAAGAGCTCCACGACATCGTTGTAGGCCGGGACGATCGGGAGGGAATGCTCGATCCCGGGGTAGCCATCGATCGCGTGGGTCAGGTTGAGGCGGTACTCCAATCCCCCCTCGGTGGTGGGCATGAGCCCGAGTTCGCGCGCGGCCATGATCAGCCACTGGCGCTGCCGGCGGTTGCCGGTCATGTACATCTTGAAGGTCTTGGTGTCGTAGTAGCGGCTGTACTTGCTGAGCACATCGTACGCGTGCTCGTAGCTGCTGATGAAGTCCTGGGAGAAGACACCCGGGCCGGTGGAGTAGACGCGTGGTCCGACCATCCGTCCGGCGCGCACCAGGTCCTCGTAGGAGAGCACGTCGGTCGTGGCGGTCTGGGGGTCGCGGGTTGTCGTCACCCCGTAGGCCAGGTTGGCCTGGTAGATCCAGGAACGCGACCAGTGGAAGGTCCACAGGTTCCACATGTGCGCGTGCGTGTCCACGAAGCCGGGGACGATCGTCTTGCCCGCGACATCGATCACGGTCGCGCCCTCGGGAACATCTCCGGGGCCTGCCGAGACCGAGGTGATGCGGTTGTTCGTCACCACGATGTCCGCATTCTCGACGATCTCGTCGCCGTTCATCGTGATCGCGCGAGCTCCGCGCAGGACTACGGTGCCCTGGGGAATGTCGCGGTCGGCGGTCACCATGATCTGCTGCTCGGACGGGGCGTAGTCGGGGTCGCCCGCGGCGGCGTCCATGTCGTAGGTGAAGAGCGCGTTGCCGAGCCACCAGTGAACGGTCCGCCCGTCCGCGCCCCAGGCGGGGAATTCCACGCCCAGGTCGTTGAGCTTGAAGGCGGGGACCGCGGCCGAGTCCGGCTTGCCGACTTCGATCGACGGTACCGCCGGGCCCACGTCGGGCACCGTCACCGCGTACAGGTCATCTCCCACCTGCGCGAGCGCCAGCTCTCCCTGCGGGGCCATCTGGATCAAGCCGGCCCCGCGGCTGAAGGTCAGCTCCCGGGGTTCCTCCTCGTCGAAGTCCTCCTGGGGCATCACCAGGTCGCTTGTCTCGGATCGCTTGTACCCGGGGCGGAGGCTCCCCGCAGCCGTGTTGGCGCGGGCCGTAACGCTCAGGTGCCCGCGCTTGTCGGTGTCGTCCCAGCGTGCCGAGGAGAGTGCGCTGGCGAAGCCCGCAGCGGAGGGTGGAGACCCGGGGATCGGGTCCGCACGCAACGTGCCGTAGTAGTAGATGCGGTCCGGATCCTGGGTGAAGTGGGGCGCGCGCCGGCCGAGTGTGGGGCCGATCACGGTCTCATCGCCGCCCGCGGAGGGAATCCAGATGAACTCGGCGGCCTGGCCGAAGCCGACCGACGTGCCGAGCGACTCCCGCACATTCCGCGCTGCGGAGCGGGCTGCGACGATGCGCTCACCGTCCGGCGACCACGCAAGCTGCTGATAGTAGGCCGGCGCGGCCGTCAGGTTTGTCGAGGCGCCACCATCTGCGGAAACGCGCCGGATATGGCCTTCGCCGGCATCGTCGTCCCATGTCACGTAGGCGACGTAACTCCCGTCGGGCGACCAGATCGGCTGGAACTCGCCGACCTCGTCGCTGGTGAGGCGGCGCGGGGTGCCGTCGGGAAGATCCGCAACGTACAGCCGGTCGAGCGCGGTGAAGGCGATCGTGCTGCCGTCGGGAGAGGGGCGCGCGTCGCGGATCTGCTTCACCGTGAAGGTGGGCGTATCCTCGATCGGGTACTCGAACTCGACCTCGGGGCCGATCGCGACCTCGGCGTTGACGGTGAAGGGGATCTGCTCCGGGTCGCTCCCGTCCACGGGTACCCGCCAGATGCGTCCGCCGTAGGACATCACGATTGCTTCCGAATCGGGGGTGAACGAGTAGCCGGGGAGTACGTCCATCGATGCCGTCGACTCCATGTCGTCGCGCTGGATCGGATAGGCGAGCCACCGCTCCTGACCGGAGCCGAGCTCGCGGAGCCTCATCCCGGTGTCGGCGTCGTCGCGGCTACCGTAGGCAAGCAGGTTTCCGTCCGGCGAGAGCACGGGCCGAAACGCCGAGCCGTACCGATTGGTCATTGGCGTGCGGGTGCCCGTCTTGCGGTCGTACATCCAGACCTGGTACTGGGGGAAGATGGCGTTGTAGTTCCAGGTGCCGTTGCGCTGGGCGTACCAGATGTAGCGCCCTTCGGCGTCGACCGACGCGCCGAGCATTCGCAGGCCACCGGCGCCTCCAACCATCTCGAGGCCGGTGCCGCCGTCGATGTGGTAGAGCCAGAGCTTCTCCAGGCCGCTGAAGGACCGCGAAACAATCACGTACTTGCCGTCCGGCATCCAGTCCGGGGAGAGGAAGTAGCTGCCGACCCCCTTGCTCAACTGGGTGGGTTCGCCGCCGGCGGATGGCATGAGCCAGACGTTGTTGTCGCCGCTCCGGTCGGAGACGAAGACGATCTGCTCGCCGTCGGGGCTGAAGCGCGGTTGCATGTCGTAGCCCATCCCGCTGGTCAGGCGGGTCGTCTCGCCGCCGGTAATGGGCATCGAGTACAGGTCGCCGACGAGGTCGAAGACGATGGTCTGGCCGTCCGGGCTCACATCGAGGGAGATCCAGGTCCCCTCGTCGGTGGTGAAGCGGGCCCAGCGGGCGGGCTCCAGGGGGAGGCCCCGGTCGGGGTCCTTTTTCTCCTCCTCCTGGCCGAGGGTGACGATGGGCGTGAGCAGCAGCAGCAGGGCTGCCCGCGCGCCGCGGTTGATCAGTTGCATGCACCAGCCTCCGTGAAGCGAGTGGGGTGAACAAGCCGCCGGGCTGTTTGGCCCGCTCGGGTGCGAGCAGACCCGGCCCCATGTGAGCGACCCGACTCGGAGCATTACGTTTCAACAGAATAGTAGTGTCAACCGGTGGAGGGGACCAAGCGATCTGCCCGGCCGGGCGGATCCCGAGCAATGGAGGCCTTGTGACAACGACGGGTGCCGGACAGGGGCACCACGCCTGCGAAGCGCCGCCGCGGCGGAGGTCCGATGGCGCGCGCGTGGACGGACGGGATGTCGCGCTGATTTCGGTCTCGATCGACCTGGGTGCCGGACGCCGCGGGGTCGACATGGGCCCATCCGCGATGCGCATCGCGGGAATCACGAGCGAGATCGAGGCCATCGGACACCGGGTGGTCGAGCTGGGCACGATCACGGCGGGGGGCCTCGAGACCACCGAAGCCGGCCGCGACGGGCTGCCGTTTCTCAACGAGATCGTCAGGGTTGTGCAGAGAACGTGGGCGATGGTCGCACAGGGGCTTGAGCGGGGCTGCATGCCGTTGGTGCTGGGCGGCGACCATTCGCTCTCGATCGGTTCGGTGGCAGCGGTGGCGCAGTACCACCGGGAGCGCGGCGCGCCGATCGGAGTAATCTGGGTTGATGCCCACGGCGACCTGAACCGGCCCGAGACCTCCCCCACCGGCAATGTCCACGGTATGCCGCTGGCAGTGCTGCTCGGCCACGGCGAGGAGCGTCTGGTCGGCCCCGGCCCTGCGGTAAAGCCGGAGAATGTAAGCGTCCTGGGAGCCCGTTCACTCGATCCTGGCGAGCGGAGGCTGATCGCGGATCTGGGCGTCAGGGTGTTCACCATGTCGGAGATCGACGAGCGCGGCGTGGGGATCTGCATGGACGAGGCGCTCACGCGGGCGGAAGCCGGAACGGCCGGCTTTCACCTTTCCCTCGATCTGGACGCTCTCGACCCGCGGCTTGCCCCCGGGGTGGGGACGCCGGTCCAGGGGGGTCTGACCTACCGCGAGGGACACCTCGTCTGCGAGAAGGCATCGCATTCGGGACGCCTGCTCAGCCTGGAAGTCGTCGAGCTCAACCCGGTTCTGGACGACCGGAACCACACGGCCGTGCTGGCCGTCGGACTGGTGGCGTCGGCGCTCGGCAAGTCGATACTGTAGGGGCGGAGTGGGGCGACGCGACGCGGCCCCGCAGGAGGGGCGACGCAGCGCGCCCCTCACGCCGGGGTGGTGAAATCGGTATACACAGGGGACTTAAAATCCCCCGGGAGCAATCCCATGCGGGTTCAAGTCCCGCCCCCGGCACTTGGAGAGCAGCTTTGAGGAGCAGTAGTCCGTGAACTCCACGCGCTGCTCTAGTCCCTCCCCCGGTAGGTCCGCACGGGAGGCAGCCTGGCGCCCGTGCCGCCGGGCGGCTCATCCTCGGCGACCACCGGTATCGTGAGCGTACCGATCCCGTCGATCGTGGCCTCGATCAGGTCCCCGGGCTGGAGGAACCGCTGTGCGCCCCGCACCGCCGTCCCCATTCCCACCCCGCCGGATGTCCCGTTGTTGATGACGTCGCCCGGGAAGAGCGTGATGATGGAAGAGCCGTACTCGATCAGCTCGTAGAGGGTGTGGATCATGTCCCCGGCCTGGGCCTCCTGCATCTGCTCGCCCCCGACGCTCAGCGTCTGCCGCAGGTTTTCCATCGGATCCCCGTAGAACTCCTTGGGCACGATCCATGGCCCCATGGGCGCGAATGTGTCGTGACCCTTGCCGACGAACCAGTCGGAGGTGAGGGGGTTGCCGCCGGGAGGCCGTCCGCCCCGGTCGGAGATGTCGATGGTGACGGTGTAGCCGAAGATGTAGTCATGGGCCTCGGAGGCCGAGACGTACTTGGCGGTGCGGCCGATCACCGTGCCGAGCTCGACCTCCCAGTCCGTGCGGTCCCGTCCCCACGGGATGACCACCTCGTCGTTGTTGCCGATCACCGCGCCGCGGGTGGGCTTGAGGAAGAGGTAGGGAACGCCCCGGTTCTCGCGCCGCGCCCGCCGCGCCGCTATCCGCTGCTCCTCGCTGCCGCTCTCGTTGACGTGGCTGTAGAAGTTCACCGCCGCGTTCATGATCTTGCCGGGGTACATGATCGGCGGCAGCGTCCTCACGTCGCCGAGGTCGTGGATGTACGGCGCGCGCGCGCTCCCGTCGATCAGGTCGCCGGCAGCGAGATGGTTGACGATTTCGTACAGGCGGAGCCTCACGCCGTACTCGTAGCGCCCGATCAGGTCCAGCATGTCGCCGGGCAGGGGGAGCTGCGGGTAGGCCGGGTCGCGTTCGAGCGCGCGGTTGGCCGCGCCGATGTCCACGATCAGGGCGTCCCGCAGCACGAGTCCCACCCGGGCCTCTCCCTCGATCTCGAAGGTGCCCACCTTGAAGGGCTCCGCGATCTCGCCGCGGGACGCGTCCTGCGCGGCGAGGGTGGGCGGTGCGGCAATGGTGACGGTCGCGGCGAGGGCGGCATGGACCGCCGGGCGGAGAGCGGCGTTGAATCGCATAATGTGTCCCCGTGTTGAGGTGTGGGTTCACTGATTCGTTAGCCTGCGGAGCAGCCGGCGTCAAGCGAGGCGAGGCGTCGGCCGCCCCGTGGTCGATCCACCCTACAGGATCGCGTCCAGATAGGCCTCGATGCGAAGACCCCTCCCTGGCCCCCGGCGCCCCTGTGACAGATCGATGCGCATGACGCCTTCCAGAAGGCTCAGACCCACGCCGATCCCGTGCAGGATGTCGCCGGAGTCGAAGTCGCTCGCGCGGCCTGCCCACCCCGCGTCCGTGAACACGCTTGCGCCCAACCACTCGAAGGTTCCCGCCAGCTCGATCCGGCCCCTCAGGAACGACAGCCCGGTGAGCGTCGAAGCAGGGTAGCCGCGCAGACTGCCGGGGCCACCCAGGAACCAGGAGCGCTGGACCGGTGCCCGGCCCCAGGTGTGCCCGCCAGCGGCTTCCAACCCGATCCGCGACCGCCGCCATCCGCTCCCCCACAGCGGAATGACCGCCGTCACGGTTGCGCTGGCCTGTGTGTATCCCTCGCGGACATCATCTCCCGCTCGGCGCCACATGGCACCTCGTCCGAAGAACTCTGCGCCGAACTCGGCCCGCTCGGAATCCACGCCCCACCTGGGCGACAGGCGCACCTCACCCCCGACCTCGTCGACCTCGTCAGCCGCCAGGTTGGGCCGGAAGTCCCATTCTTCGTCGAAGGCCCGGAAGAGCGCGAATCCGATGTTGGACTCGGCGGGCGTCTGGCGCTCCGCGTAGGCCCGGACGGAGAAGGACTGCCTCGCGGTCGCAGGCGGACGCCAGGTGAGGTCGGCCCCGGTCGCGCCAAAATACTCTCCGCGATCCCGCCCGAAGAGAAAGGCGTCAAGCGAATTGCCCAGGCCGAGGTATCCGCTCTCCGGATCGGTCGCGCGAAGCTCATGGTAGGCTCCGAGCTTGAGGCGGCGGAGCACCGTCGAGCGTTCCACATTCAGCCTCAGCTTGGGCCTCCGGTCCGCGAAGCCGAAGAATCCTGCGGCACCCAGACTGTATGACCCATGCATCGCCCACTCGAACCGCCCGCCCGCCGCGGGCCCCTCGACCCGGTTGTAGCGCAGCAGGTCCGGCCGTTCCCAGCCCAGGTTGAAATTCCAGGCAACCCCCCGCACGGGAGCCACCGGAATGCCTGCCAGAAGCTGGAAGTAAGCCTCCACTTCGCTGTCCGACAGGAACCCGGGCGCCGTCTCCCAGATCGGCGGCGGAAGGTGAGGACTGTTTTCCAGCACACCGGGATCGACCGGCCCGATCCAGCTCCATCGTCGGCTCGGCTCGGGATCGAGTTCCGCGTCCAGGATGGGCCGGTAGCTGACTTCACCTTCCTCGGACAGCTGCCGCGCGAGGCGGGCCACCTCCTCTGCGTCGGGCTCGAGGCGGGCTCCCTCGCTGGCTTCACCACCAGCCGCCTCCACCTCGCCCGCCGCCGCCATCTCGTCCCTCCGCGTCACCGACTCGATCCGGTACACATGGTCGATCGAGATTGGCAGCTTGACGACGCCCGCGGCGACCTGGCCCTCGTAGCGGACCATTCGTGGCAGCCACATCTCGAATTCCCACAGGGAATAGTCTACCGCGACCAGTTGAACGTCGACGGTGAGCGGCTTCAGAACGCCGGGGACCAGCCGGTACACCATCGTCCGGCCTATCTCCTCCGGGAATTCCCGGGCCATGTCCAGTCGCCTGCTCACGCGGTAGACGCCCCGCACCAGCGCGCCGCTCACCGGATCGATCCAGAGCGTCCCACTGATCAGGTGGGGGTCCGATACCCTGGGGATCACATCGAGCCGCACCGCGGCCTGCCGGCGCCCGTCAGGAAAGATGATCGTGGTGGTGTCGCGGCTCCGAAAACGGTAGAGCGTGTCCGCCCCCTCGCCGAGCGGGTGCGTCAGGTAGTCGTCGTCCGCGGGGATGAAGTACCCCGCACCTTCGCCGGAGCCGACGAAGAGCCGGTCGCTCCCGGGCGCGAACGGCCCGTCGAAGGGGAGTTCCTCGAGCCAGCCCAGATTCGCCTCGCGCAGGACGAAGCCGCGCCCGGGGTATCGCGAGCGCGCGGCGAGAAGCTGAACGACCGGGAGCCGGTCCCGTTCCCAGAAGGCCCGCACCGCAGTCTCGCTGTGATAGATCACCCGGTCCTTCAGCGGCGTGCGCAGGGCCGCCGCGATGCGCTGGTCGATCCGCGCCGTGTAGCGCTCGATGTTCTCGCCGAGCTCGCTCCACCCGTCGAACGCCTTGCCGAAGAGTTCGCGTGCGACAGGATCCAGGAACGCGTCCTGCGCAAACCTGGTCTGCTCCGATCCGGCCTGGCCCAGGGCGACCGCCGGCACCGGGACGAAGCACGCCGCCGCTGCGGTCGCTGCGAGGGTTCGCATCCGCACGCTACGGACTCTCATCGAAACGCATACCGGAATGGCGACATGTGGTCATTCCCCCAATGTGCCACGGGAGCGTGACTCGGGACACGCCGGCTACAGAATCGCGTTCAGGTACAGTTCGAACCGGAAGCCCTTCTTCGGTCCCTTCAGCCCCTGGGACAGATCGATGCGCACGACGCCGTCCATGATGGTGGCGCCCACGCCGATCCCGTACAGGATGTCACCGGAGTCGAATTCGCCGACAGGCCCCGCCCACCCCGCGTCCCCGAACAGGCTTCCCCCGACCCCCTCGAAGGTTCGCGACATCTCCACGCGGCCCCTCAGAAACGACAGCCCGGACAGCGTCGAGGCGGAGTAGCCGCGCAGACTGCCGGGGCCTCCCAGATACCAGGAGCGCTGCACCGGGGCCCGGCCCCACGTGTGCCCGCCGGCGGCTTCGAACGCCAACCGCGACCGCCGCCATCCCTGGCCCCGAACCGGCACGATTGCCGTCACGGTGGCGCTCGCCTGGCTGTAGTGCTCGCGGACTTCTTCGCCCGCCCGCCGCCACACCGCACTCCGGCCGAAGAGCCCGATCCCGAACTCGGCCCGCTCGGGGTCCTTGCCCCACCACGGCGAAATCCGCAGCTCGCCGCCCGTCTCCTCAACCTCGTCAGCCGCAAGGTTGGGCCGGAAGTCCCAGTCGCGGTCGAAGGCCCGGAAGAGGGCGAAGTTGGTGTTGGTCTCCGCTGGCCACTGGCGCTCGGCGTAGGCCCTGAAGGAGAAGGACTGCCGCGCGGTCGCCGGAGGACGCCAGGTCAGTTCGGCCCCGGTCACGCCGAAGTACTCTCCGTTGTCCCGGCCGAAGAGAAACGCGTCGACCGAATTGCCGAAACCGAGGTACCCGGTCTCGAGATCGGTCGCGCGGAGCTCGTGATAGGCGCCGAGCCCGAGGCGGCTGAGCACAGTGGAGCGCTCCACGTCCAGCCGCACCTTCGGCCTCAGGTCCGCAAAGCCGAAGTGGCCTGAAGCGCCCAGGCTGTACGACCCATGTAACGCCAACACGGAGCGCCCGCCCACGGCTGGTCCCTCGACGCGGTTGTAGCGAAGCAGATCCTGCCCTCCCCAGCCCCAGCTGAAGTTCCAGAGAGCCGTTTTCACCCGCGGCGCGGGAATGCCCGCCAAGAGCCGGATGTACTCGTCCATTTCGCTGTCCGAAGGGAATCCCGGGGCGTTCTCCCAGATCGGCGGCGGCAGGTGAGGGCTGTCTTCCAGGAGACTGGGGTCGTCTGGCGTGATCCAGCGACTCCTCCGGCGACCGGGCGCCCGCAAGAACCCGGAGACGGGCTGGTAGGTGAACTCGCCGTCTTCCGACAGCAGTTGCGCAATGAAAGCCATCGCCTCGGCCTCGGTCTCGAAGTGGACCTCCTTGAGTGACTCGCCTGCGGGCGACTGCGCCCCGCCCTCCGCCACCACCTCGTCCTTCAGCGCAACGGACTCGATGCTGTAGGCGATCTCGACCTCGACAGGCACCTTCACGATCCCCATGGCGACTTCGCCTTCGTAGCGGACCCTCCGCGGCAGCCACACCTTGAAATCCCAGAGGGAATAGTCCACCGCCACCAGCCGCATTTCGGCCGCCAACGGCTTCAGAAACCCCGGAATCAGGCGATACCCGAGGGACCCGGCCACTTCCTCACGGAACTCCGGGATGTCCCGGGCCACATCCAGACGCCGGCTCACACCGAAGACGCCTCGCACGAGGGCCCCGCTGGCCGGATCGATCCAGAGTGTTCCGCTGATCAGGTGCGGACTCGACTCCCGTGGGAGTACTTCGAGCCGCACTGAGGTCAGCTGGCGTCCGTCGGGGAGGGAGATCGTGGAGGTGTCGCCGCTCTGAAAACGGTAGAGGGTGTCCGCTCCCTCGACCAGCGGGTGTTTGAGCAGGAAGTCGCCCTCTGTGGGCATGAAGGCTGTCACGCCATGGTCCGAGCCGACGAAGAGCTGGTCGCTCCCGGGTACGAACGGCGCGTCAAACGGGATCTCATCGAGCCAGGCCAGGTCGTGCGCGCCAAGCGCGAGGTCGCGTCCGGGGTGGCGGGCGCGCGCGCCAAGAAGCTGAACGACGGGTCGGCGATTTCGCTCCCAGAAGGCGCGGACCGCGGTCTCACTGTTATAGAGCACGCGGTCCCTGCGCAGCCCGCGCAGGGCCACCGACACGCGCTTGTCGATCCGGGCCGTGTAGCGCTCGACGCGCTCCCCCAGTTCGCCCCAGCCGTTGAAGGCCATGGTGAAGAGTTCGCGGGCGACCGGATCCAGGAACGCGTCCTCGGCGAACCTGGTCTGTTCCGCCGGCGTCTGGGCGGTGGTCAGCGCCGGTAGCCAGGCAGAGCACGCGGCTGCCACGGTCACGGTGAGGGTCCGCGGCCTCACGATCCGGGTTCCCTCCGGGCCATGTGCTCGAATCGCACCATCCGGATGTCCTCCCAGTTGATCAGCCGCCAGCCGGGACGCGCGTCACCGGCCGCCACCGCGTCCCCGGCATCCGAAGCTGGCGCCTGCGCCGAGTCCGGCTCTCCTGCCGGCGACTCCGGCTCTCCTCCCGGCGCCACTGACCACACCAGAACGCCCGTATTGCCCGACCCCAGGTCTCCATGGCCCGTCAACTCGTAGGTCCGCCCGTCCAGGAGGGTGACGCGAGCCCGGCCCGGCCGATTGGCGGAAGCTGTTGTCCCGTCCGGCGGCAGGTCGGGGACCGCAAGCTGCTCGATGCTCCGAATGTTGGCGAAACGCACGGCCATCTCCGTGCCGCCCAGGGATCCGGAAAGCACGTCCCAGGACCATTCCTTCAATGTGCTCCACCGGATGCGCCCCGCGATCTCCTCGCCGACGTCGGTGACGACCGTTCCGCGTAGAGGGGTGCTGCCGTCGAAGGTGTCGAAGTCCACAGCCTCCGGCGCTACCCGATCCCCATTCCCCGGCCGGTCGCGCGGCCTCTCTGCTTCGCTGCGAAAGTGCAAGACGCTGAAGTCCTCCCAACCCATGGTCACCGTGCCGAGTCCGGGGTCGACTACCACGACATCGGCAATCGCACTCCCCCTTCCCCCGTTGCCCCCGGTGAGCTCGACCACTTCGCCCGTGGCCAGCGTGACGCGCGCGCCTTCCGACTGGCCCTGGCGCGCGTCAAGGCTGACACGCTCGATGGAACGGATGTCGCCCAACGGAATCGGGCGAGGCGATGGTCCGTCGAACCAGCCGTCCAGCGTGTCGGCCCGGAGCACCTTGTCCCCGTCCCAGGTCACCAACCCCGTGAACGAGTTGCCCGACCGGTCTTCCATCGTCCCGAAGAGCCGACCCGACCCGGGCGCCAGGCCGCCAGGCGCCACCGCGAATTCCACCCGCTCCACGTCTCCGAAGGCGACGGTCGCGCGACCTCCCTCGGGACGCTCCACCTCGATGGTGGTGCCCTGCCAGGGTTCGGTGTAGTGCAGAATGAGGCTTCCCCGTCCGGCAGACCAGACATGTTCGGGCCGCCGGGAGTTTCTTTCGTCCCCCGCTCTTTCTCTGCGAAGCTGGACCGTGAGGAACTGGGTCCTTCCCCGCGGCGGCTGTCCCCTGAGGATCCTCAGCGATCCGTAGGGGATGCCGATCACTCGGTTGAGTGGGAAGTCGCCGCTTCGGCGTGAGAAATCCTCGCTCCCGGTGTTCCACGTGATCCGGTAGCCCTTGAGTTCGATTGTTCGTACCGAGGGGGCGCCGGCCCGGGAAGCATTGGCCCATGTGCTCAACGGCTCGGTTTCGACCGACTGAGTCGCCTGGAAGGAATCCGCCCAGCTCGCCGCGGGCCGCGCGGAAGCGAAACGGAGGAATCCCTCATGCTGCTCGCCTCCCTTCGTGAAGACTCGTCCCCAGATCCGATCCGCGGCCTGTGCGCCGGTCCGCTCCTGGGACTGTCCGCGAACCGGACCGGCAAAGGATGAGGTGAGGAGGAACAGCAGGACGAGCGGCAGGCGGGGCAACCAGCCGGGGCCACGGATTCCAAACACCATGCTACAGGATGTGATCCAGATACAGCTCGACGCGGAAGCCCTTCTTCGGCCCCTTCAGCCCCTGCGACAGGTCGAAGCGGACAAGGCCGTCGAGGATGCTCACGCCCACGCCGACCCCGTACAGGATCTCGTCAGCGTCGAATCCTCCGACCGGGCCCGCCCACCCCGCGTCCCCGAACAGGCTTCCGCCGACGAACTCGTAGGTTCGCGCCAGTTCCACCCGGCCCCTCAGGAACGACAGGCCTGACAGCGTCGAGGCGGGGTAGCCGCGCAGGGTTCCTCCGGCGCCCAGGAACCAGGAACGCTGGACCGGCGCCTCGCCCCAGGTGTGCCCGCCGGCGGCCTCGACCCCGAGCCGCACTTGCCGCCACCCCTTGCCTCGTACCGGGACCACCGCCCTTACCGTGGCGCTGGCCTGGCCGTACTGCTGGCTGCCCTCGGCCCCCGGCACCCGCCACACGCCGCCGCGCCCGAACAGCTCGATCCCGAACCGGGCGCCCACGGGATCGTTCCCCCACCACGGCGACAGGCGCAGTTCGGCCCCTGCCTCCTCGGCCTCGTCGGCCGCCACGTTGGGCCGGAAATCCCATTTTCTGTTGAAGGCCCGGAAGAGCGCAAAGTTGGTGTTGGTCTCCGCGGACGACTGGCGTTCGGCGTAGAGCCGGGCCTGGAAGGACTGCGTCGCGATCGCGGGCGGCCGCCACGTCAGGTCGGCCCCGGTTGCGTAGTAGTACTCCCCGTTGTCACGCCCGAAGAAGAACGCGTCGAGCGAATTGCCGAAGGCGAGGTATCCGCTCTCGGCTTCGGTGGGGCGAAGTTCGTGGTACGCGCCAAGCTTGAGGCGGCGGCGCACGGTCGAGCGCTCCAGGTCCAGCCGCGCCTTGGGCCTCAGGTCCGCGACCCCGAAGTACCCGGTTGCGCTGAGCCGGTACGACCCGTGAAGGGACCGCTCCAGCCCCCCTCCGACTGCGAGCGCCTCGATCCGGTTGTACCGTAGCATGTCCCGCCCGCTCCAGCCCCAGTCGAAGTCCCATTGCGCCTCCAGCAGCGGAGGGACGGGAAGTTCCGCCAGCTGCCGGACGTACCGTTCGATCTCCTCGTCGGAGGGGAGTCCGGGCTCGTACTCCCAGATCGGTGGAGGCAGATCGGGACTATTCTCGATGACACTGCGGTCGCCGGGCGCGATCCAGCGGTTGCGGCGCGCCCCGACGCTGTCGGGCGAGATGGGCGCGTAGCTCGTTCCGGCGTCCTCCGAAAGCAGCTGCGCGATGAAGGCCATCGCCTGGGCCCGCGTGTCAAAGTGGACCTCCGTGAGGGGCTCTCCAAACAACACCTCTTCCAAGACCTCGGCTCCGGTCTCGTCCTGGAGCGTCACCGATTCGATCGTGTACTTGGCGTCGGTGCGGACCGGCACCTTGAAGATCCCCACAGCCATCTCCCCCTCGATGTGCATCGCCCGGGGCAGCCACGCCTTGAAGTCCCAGAGGGAGTAGTCCACAACGATGAGCTTCATCTCGAAGGTGATGGGCTTCAGGAAGCCGGGCATGAAGGGGACGCTGTCCTCCCGTGCCCAGGAGATGTCGCGGAGCATGTTCACGGGCCGGCTCAGGCGGTAGAGGCCGCGGACGAGCGCACCGCTGGACGGTTCGATCCAGAGGGACCCGCTGATCCGGCGGGGGTCGATCTCGCGCGGTAGCACATCGAGCCGAACCGTGACGAGTTGCCGCCCGTCCGGCAGGGAGACGGTGGTTGTGTCGCCGCTCTGGAACTGGTACAGGGTGTCGGCGCCCTGGCCGAGCGGGTGGGCGAGCCAGAAGTCGTCTTCGCTGGGCTGGAAGCGTGCTTGATCGCGGTCGCCGCCGATGAAGAGCTGGTCTCTGCCGGGAGCGAACGGCTCGTCGAAGGGGAATTCCTGCAGCCAGTACAGGACTCCGGAGCGCTCGGCTGCACGGATGGCGAAGTTCCGTCCGGGGTATTCCGAGCGGGAGCCCAGCACCTGAACGACCGACCGGCGGTCCCTCTGCCAGAAGGAGCGCACCGCAGTCTCGCTGTGGTAGAGAATCCGGTCTCGGAGCGGGGTGCGAAGACCCGCCGCGATCCGCTGATCGATCCGCGCCGTATAGCGCAGGACGTTCGCGCCGGCCGCTTCCCACTGGTCGTAGGCGACCGTGTAGAGATCGCGCGCCGCGGGATCGAGGAACGCGTCCGCCGCGAAGCGGTCCTGGCCGGGAGGGGCCTGGGCGGTGGCGGTCGCAGGTGCAGGGGCGAGAAGCATGGCCGATGCGATCGCGGCGAGCGTCAGGGGCCTCACGATAGGCACGCGCTTCATATGGTATACGGATTCCAGGCTGCCTTTCTTCACCATCACTGCCACCCCTCCTGGTCTGGCGGCCGGGCGCCGCTTGTCCTCTCCTGCTCGAACGTGATCTCGCGAAGATCCTCCCAGGCCACACGGTGCCAGCCTGAAGCGTCCCCCTGGCCGGACGGCAGCACCAGAATGCCCACGCTGGCCTCGCCCAGGTCGTCGTGGCCCGACATCTCGTAGGCGCGGCCGTCAAGCAGGGTGACGCGGACGCGCCCCTGCTCGAACTCGGTCCCTCCCGTGCTTACGGGCTCGCCGTAGGGAAACTCCAGCTGTTCGACCCGTCGGATCCTGGCGAAACGCACATACATCCCCACCCCGTCCGAGTTTCCTCGAAGGTGGTCCCATGTCGTTGTCTTCACGGTGCCCCAGCGGATCCGGCCTTCAAACTCCTCACCGGCCCGGGTCACCACCTTGCCGCGCAGGTGCGTGCCGTTGCCAAAGGCATCGTACCCTTCCTCATCCCGCGCCGAAGAACCTGCCGGACCCCCATCAGGACCTTCCGCGGGGTCGTGGAAGCGCAGCGACCTGAAGTTGCGTGAACTGACCGACACCGAGCCAAGACCGGGGTCCAGCACCGCGATCGAGAAGCTGTTCGGTCCGGTTTGGTCGGGAAGATCCACCGCCTCGCCGGTGACCAGTGTCACGCGCACTCCTGGTGCGGACTCGTCGTCCGAGCCGGCGGGCAGCCGCCCCACGGACTGGATGGAGCCGAAGTCGAGGCCACGCGGAGACGAGCGGTCAGTCCATCCGTCCAGCGTGTCCGACGGAGACAGCTTCCAGTCACCCCAGGTGACCAGCCCCGTGAACGGTCGGCCGGAGGCGTCTTCGATGGTTCCGTAGAGCCGCTCCGACGAGGTGGTGGGACCTGGTGGAGCCCCGGCGAACTCGATTCGCGAGACATCCGCCCCGTCGATCCTGTCACGGTCGCCCCGGCGGTTCTCCACCTCGATGGTGCGTCCTACCCAGAAGAGGGCGGACTCGCCCATCAGCCACCGCCTCTCCCGATCCGCGGTGCCAACGCCCCCGCCCTCCCTTGGTGGCCTGAGCACGGCTTCGACCCGTGCCCCGAGAGCAAGCGGTCCCGGTTCCAATCCGGCCACTTCGCCGTGCACGATGATCTCCTGGATCGATCCGAACGGGATGGCGAACCGGACGTATCTGACAACGTCGTCGTTCAGTTCGTTCCAGGAAATCCGGTAGCCCTTCAGCTCGACGGTGCGCAGGAAGGGGGCACCGCCTCGCGCGGAGTCTATCCACACACGGAATGGCTCTTCCCGGGTGTTTTCCCGGCCGATAAGGAGATCCGTCCAGTTGGCGGCGTGCCCGCCGCCGGCCCGCCGCCCACCGAAGCGCAGGAACCCTTCGTGCCGTTCCCCGTCCTTCGTGTACACCGTCCCCCAGATCCGTTCCCCGGATTGGGCGTGGGCGGTGGAGAGTGGCGCGAGCAGCGCCAGCAGCAGGCAGGGGATGGAGGGGGGGAGAAGGCGGAGAGGGGTCGGGTGCATGTGGGTCGCGTCGGTAGCGGGAGAGTCGGGGAGCCTTCCCAACGATACGCAATCTGCCCGGCAGCGGTTTCGCAAGTCGGTCCCGGAGCCTACCTTGGCTTCCTGCCTCGGGTTCGGCTGGCCGTGACCGGCGCTCAGCCGGCCCTGGTCACCGTGAGAAACGTGAAGGGAGTCGAGAATGTGTAACCGGAAGTCTTCTCTGCATTGGCTGGCGCTGGTGGCCGTGGGAGCGCTCTTCGCCTGCGCCCCTGGCGGCGACGGTGGCGAGCAGGCCGAAGATGTCGTGCCCGCCGAAACGATGGAAGCGGCCGCCTCCAACCCGCGCTTCGGCGTGTGGGAGCTCGAGTCCGACGCCGAGCCGCCGACCCGGAACGTGATGACCTACGAGCCCTGGGGGGACGGAGGAATGAAGGTCACCGTCGCGGCGACCAATTCCGAAGGCGAGACGTCGGAATGGGGCTATGTGACGATGTTCGACGGGGTCTTCCGGGAGGTGGAAGGGCGGGAGAACGCCACGAGCGCCGTGGAGGTCATCGACGAGCGGACCAACCGCATCCTGAACGCCCGCGACGGTGAAGTCTCCCAGATCATCATGAATGTGCTCTCGGAGGACGGCAACACGATTGACAACGAGTACCGGAGCACGCGGGAGGATGGGACGGAGCGGGTGAGCCACGCCGTCTACCGGCGGATCGGGTAGGGGCGCCGGCCTTGCAATCAGGTCCTGGGCGCTTCAATCAGGCCTGGGCGTGCGATCCCGGACGCGGCACGCGCAATTCGAAGCGGGGGATGGGGGCACGGAAAACAAAGCCGTCGGCGCGCCTGAAGTGGTAGAAACCCTCCATGTGGCCGGTGCGGCCCGCGAGCGCGCAGAAGCTCTGGTATTCGTGGACGTCCCCCGGCGCCAGCACGGGTGACTCCCCCACCACCCCTTCGCCCTCGACTTCCTGGTTGCCAGCGACGGAATCGTGGATCTTCCAGTGGCGCCAGAAGAGCTGCGCGGCGTCACTGCCGATGTTCTCGATGCGGATGAAGTACACGAAAACGAAGCGCAGCGGGGGTTGGGAATGGGCGCGGGCGTACACCGGCTCGGCGGTGATCCGCATCTCGCCTCCCAGAATGGGCGGGCTCTGGTTGTCCCCGTTGAGCATCGGGCCGTCCTTCCCGGGTAGACGTGCGCGGGCGATCCCTTAACATTGTAGCGCCACGTGGCGGACCGTGCCCGCCCGGGCCCCCACCCCACACCCACGGAGCGCCCATGCTGCGCCACCGTTCCACATGATGCCCCAACTCCCCGAATACTGGATGGAGATCGCGCTGCGGGTGGCGATCCTGGTGGCCGCCGCATGGATCGCGGACTGGATCGCCTCGCGCTTCCTGCACCGCCTGCTCGCGCGGGTCACCGCCCGCACGCGCTCCACCTGGGACGACCGCATCGTCGAGCGCAAGGTCATCCAGCGTCTTGCGCACGTGGTCCCGGCGCTGGTGATCTTTCTCGGCATCGGTTTCGCGCTGGGCGTCTCCGGGGCGGAGGTGGCCGACCCCGCGGCGGGCGTGCCCGACCCCGTCACGGACCCGGACCCGGGTGCGCTCGTCCTGCTCGCGTGGACCGTCGTGCGCCGCGTGGCGGCCGCCTGGATCGCCGTCGCCGTGGTAAGGGCGTTCGCCGCCTTCCTGGACGCGGTCAACGACATCTACAACGAAGCCGGTCCGCTGTCGAAATCGAGGCCGATCAAGGGCTACCTGCAGGTGGTCGCGCTGGTCGCCCATATCGCCGCCGGGGTCGTGGTCGTCTCGATTCTGGCCGACGTTTCTCCCGTGTTCTTCCTCTCCGGGCTGGGCGCGCTGGCGGCGGTGCTCATGCTGGTCTTCCGCGACACGATCCTGTCGCTGGTGGCGAGCGTGCAGATCGCCTCGAACGACATGATCCGGATCGGGGACTGGGTGAGCGTGCCGCAGGCGAACTCCGACGGCGACGTCATCGACATCGCGCTGCACACGGTCAAGATCCAGAACTGGGACAAGACGATCTCGACGATCCCGACGCACAAGTTCATCAGCGAGTCGTTCAAGAACTGGCGCGGGATGTCGGAGTCGGGGGGACGGCGGATCAAGCGCTCGCTCAGGATCGACATGAACACCGTCCGGTTTCTCGACGAAGCCCGGATCGAGGAGCTGTCGCGCCGCGAACTCCTGCACGACTACATGCACGACGTCCGTGACCGCCTCTCGCGTTACAACGCCGCCAGGGCCGAGGGTAACCCCGGCGTCATCCCGGAGATCCGGCGCCTCACGAACCTCGGCACCTTCCGGGTCTACGTTCAGAAGTACCTTGAGGCCCACCCCAGGACCCACAAGGAGATGACGCTGCTGACCCGCCAGCTCGCGCCGGGTCCGGAGGGCGTGCCGATCGAGGTGTACTGCTTCTCCAACGACACCGCGTGGGCCAACTACGAGGGGTTCCAGGCGGACATCTTCGACCACCTCATCGCCGTCCTTCCCGAGTTCGGGCTGCGGCCGTTCCAGGTGCCGGCCGGTAGCGATTTCGCGAAGGCGATGGGTGGGCGCGCGATGCGGCCGGTCAGCAACCCGACCCCATAAGGGTGATGGGGATCGGGGAGAAGCCCTCGTGCGCGGCCCGGCGCGGGAAGTCGCGTTTGTACATCCGGATCGACCGGCCGCGCATCCGTCAGTCCAGCGGTTGCGCGACCAGGAAGGTGGTGACCCCGACCACAGCCACGCCGATGAGAAGTTCGACCAGGGCGGGGCGCCGAAGCCGTCCCGGGTCGGGGCTCTGGGCGAGCGCCGGACGAACCACGCGCCAGTTGTAGAAGCCGAGCGCGAGAACCCCGGCGACAAGGAGATCCTTGACAAGGAGCGTGCGCCCCCAGGGGGTGGTCCACAGGTCGGACACGGCCCCGATGTGGATCCAGACCTTGACTGCGCCGGTGACCAGCAGCAGCGCCACGGCAGCCTGCGCGACCCGCGAGAACGCGCCCACCATGCCGGCGATCCCCGGCGCGCCCGCTGGCGCTTCGGCCCCGTGCCCGCTCAGAGCGGGAAGCCCGGCAACGAGAAGACAGGCAAGCCCTCCCATCCATCCTCCGGCCGCCACCACGTGGAGCCAGGTCGCAGCGGCGGAGAGTGCACGCGGGCTGTCCGCCCAACCGTGTCCGGAGAGCAGCGGCACAATGGGGAGCAACAGAGCGCCCGCTGCGATGACCTTCCACCCGGCTGGACGTGCTCCACCCTTGCCCGCGAGCAGAAGACCCCCGGCGACCAGCAGTACGCTCCCCAGCTGCAGCCACCAACCCACCGCCCAGGGCGTCCCGGTGGTGACCGTGAGCAGATTTCCGACCATATCGTCCGGAAAGAACGCCGCCGCCTGCAGCAAGACGCGGAGGGGCAGCAGGGCCAGGAGGAAGCCGGCCCCCAGGGCGACAACGGTGAATGCGCGGTGGGCGGCGAAGTCGATCACGTCACGGGATTCGCCGGCCCGGGCGCATTGGCCGAGCACCAGGAGCCGGAAGACCATGCCGCCGAGTATCGCCACGATGCCGACGTAGAGAGCGAAGCGCTGGAAGGTCCGGCCGCGTTCGAAGCGGGCCTGGGGGTCGCCGCCATCCCGCTGTGTGTTACTCCCGGCGCCGTCAGCGGCGGCTGGCGCCGAAGGAGTCACTTCCGCCACCGCGACCTCGCCCGCCTCCTCCTCCGGCGAATCGACCGTGAAGTCGAAGGTCCCGCCGATGGGGTGGCTGTCCGGCCCGGCTGTGGCCCAGGATACGGTGTAGGTCCCGTTGGCGAGCCGCTGGTTCAGCGGCAGGACCAGGACGTCGTGGCGGTCGTCCGCCATGTAGGCCAGCTTGCCGGGGGCAGCGTGACCGGCCCCGGAAGAGCGAAGCTCCACCGAACTCAGCGCCAGCTGCACGTCGGTGGTATAGGTCAGGGTGACCGCGGCCGGCGGCTCCGCCAGGACGGTATCCTTCGCCGGACTGGATGACTTGAGCTCCGTGTGGAGCCCTCCGGCTCCGAGGATGACGGGCAGCGCCAGCAGCGCCAGCAGCGCGACCACCGGGCCTCCCTTCATCGCTACGCCTCCGGCAGCCCGTGCTCCATCGCCCACTCCATCGCCTCGCTGAAGCGGTCAATCTCCTCCAGCGTCGTATATACGCTCGGCGAGATCCGCAGCCCTCTGCACTCCTCGTGACCGATCGGCACGTTGATGATCCGGTGCTCGTTCCAGAGCCAGTTGCTCAGCGCCGCGGTATCGAGGCCGTCGACGTGCACGTTCCCGATCCCGCATGCGAAGCCGGGCTTCTGGCTCGTATTCAGAGTGACCCGGTCGTTCTCCAGGAGCCGGTTCGCCCAGTAGTCCCTGAGATAAACCAGCCTGGCCGCCTTGCGCTCCGCGCCGATCCCCTGGTGGAAGGTCAGCGCCTCGCCGATCGCCAGGTAGTTGGCCGCCGGGTGGGTGCCGATCTCCTCGTACTTGCGGATGTCGCCGTCCCGGCTGTCGGGCGCGGCCATCAGCGGCCAGATGTTGGGGATTTCGCTTTGACGCACGTACAGCAGGCCGGTGCCGTGCGGCGCGAAGAGCCACTTGTGCAGGCTCGTGGAGTAGTTGTCGCACTCCAGCTCGGGGAGCTTGAAGGGGAAGTGCGCCATCGCGTGGGCCCCGTCGACGATCACTGGGATGTCGTGCCGCTTCGCCATCCGCACGATGTCCCGTACCGGGAGGATCTGGCCTGTGAGGTTGATCATGTGGCACATGAGGATGAGCCGCGTCTTCGGCGTGATCCCCTCCTCGAAGCGTCGCACCACCTCGGCGGCGTCCTCGGCGGGCACGGGGACCTTGATCTGGTTCATCACGATCCCCTCCCGGCGTTCCCGCTGCCGGAAGGTGGTGAGCATGCGGCCGTAGTCCTGCGTCGTGGTGAGGACTTCGTCGCCGGATTTGAGGTCGTAGCCGAACTGGCAGATCTGAAGCCCCTCCGACGCGTTGCGCGTGAAGGCGATTTCGTCGGCGTCCACGCCCCACTCGCGGGCCATCCGCTTCCGTACACCCTCGCGCTGCGGCTCGAGGATCTTCCACATGGTGTAGGTCGGCGCCTCGTTCGAATAGTCGAGGTGCCGTTTCATCGCGTCCTGGACGAAGGTGGGCGACGGGCTGACGCCGCCGTTGTTCAGGTTCACCAGGGTGCGATCGACCGTGAACGCGCGCGCCACCTCCGACCAGTAGGTCTCGTCGTCCGCAATTTCGGTCGGGGATCCCGGGTGGCGACCCAGTTCGCGGGCGATCGTCGTGGCGTCGGAATTGAACGCCGGAAGCCGGGTCGCTGCCATCGCGGCCGCGGCGGCGCCCAGGAAGTCGCGGCGGTTGGGCGGCCGCCGGTTTGTCGTGCCATTGTTCACCCTGCCGTTCATCTGTCCTCCGTACGTGAGAGCTGTGGGGAGTCCCGACTACAATAAGCCGCCGCGCGGATGGCGGGCAAACGCGCCGGCCGCCGGTGCCGCGGGCCAGTTGCCGCTCGCTCCCGGCCAGGCAGGCGCGGTTATCTTACTCGTTGTGCAGCGGGGCGAGGTCCCGCGCTTCCCCTCCCACATATATACTGACCCCCCGCGATGATTCGAGTCCGCTTCCTGGGCACTGCGGCGGCGCGTCCGACCGTCGGCCGTAACGTGTCGGGCATAGCCGTGCAGCGCGAAGGAGAGTCCTTCCTGTGGGACTGTGGCGAGGGCACGCAGCGGCAGATCATGCGCTACGGATCGGGCTTGTCGTTCTCCCACATCTTCATCACCCATGCGCACGCGGACCACTTCCTGGGAATCCCGGGTCTCCTGAGGACGATGGGTCTCCAGGGCAGGGAGGAGGCCATGACGGTCTACGGTCCGGCCGGCGCCGGCTCCGTACTCAAGGATGCGGTGCACATGGGGGTCGAGCGGCTCCACTTCCCGGTTCAGGTCAGGAGCCTGGAGGACGGCGACAGGATCGACTTCGGGGGCTGGGCGGTTCACGCCTTCGCCGTGGACCACGGTGTGGCCGCGCTAGGCTATGCCCTGGTGGAGGAGGCCCGCCTCGGCCGCTTTGACGTGGAGGCCGTCAGGCGGCTCGGCGTCCCCGAAGGCCCGCTCTACGGGCGGCTGCACCGGGGTGAGACGATCGAGGTGGATGGACGCGTGATCTCGCCCGGCGACGTGGTCGGGCCGCCGCGTCCGGGCCGCAAGGTCGTCTACTCGGGGGACACCAGGCCGAACCGCCGCACCGTGGAGATGGCCGTCGGAGCCGACCTCCTCATCCACGAGGCCACATTCGGCGCCGACGAGGACAAGCGGGCCAGGGAGACGCGCCACTCCACCGCGGCGGAAGCGGCGCGGGTGGCGGCGCGCGCCCGGGCCCGCCAGCTCGTCCTGACCCACATCTCCGCGCGCTACGCCGACGCGCCCAAGGTGCTCCGGCGTCAGGCGCGCGCCGTCTTCGCGGCTACCGAAGTCGCCCACGACGGTCTCGAACTGAAGATCGGCTACCGTGAGTAGCGCGGCTCCCCGGCGCGTAATCATCATCGGGCTGGGCGTCATGGGGGGATCGGTCGCGAAGACCCTGAAACGGCGAGCACCCCGCACGGCCGTCTTCGGCATCGACCCCGACGACGAGAGCGCGGCGCTCGCCTCACGCGACGGCGTGGCCCGTGCGCACGCCCTGGACGAATGCGACCTGGACGGCGCGGTGGTGGTCTTCGCGGCCCCCCTGGACGTCACGGCCGCCCTGGTGCGGGACACGGCCGGTGCCTGGTCCCGCGCGGCCCTCGCCACCGACGTGGCCAGCCTGAAGGTCCCGGTGATCGAGGCGGCCCGGACCGGCTCGGCGCTTCCCGGACCCGCCCGCCCCGCCCCCACCCGGCGAACCGTCTTCGTCGGCGCGCACCCCATGTGCGGCTCGGAGCGCTCGGGGTACGCGGCGGCGCGCGCCGACCTCTTCGACGGCGCGGACGTCTGGCTTTGCCCGGGGCACGACGAAGCCCCCCTGGCCCGCGCACAAGCCTTCTGGCGCCTGCTGGGCGGGTGTCCCCGCACGATCACCGCGGAAGACCACGACCGGCTGATGGCCCGGGCCAGCCACATCCCGCAGCTGCTGTCGAGCGCACTGGCCCGGTCGCTGGACGACGCCGGGATCACCCGGGACGCGCTCGGCCCGGGCGGCCGCGACATGACCCGGCTCGCGGGTTCCAGCGCGTCGATGTGGCTGCCGCTCCTGGAGGCGGCACGCGAAGAGGACGCCCGCGCACTCGGCGCGCTGGAGGAGCGGATCGGCTCGGTTCGCCGGATGCTGGAAGAGGGCGACCTGGCGGCGCTGGCGAGCCTCATGGAGAGGGGGAGACGATGGGCGAGACCGGCGGACTGACGATCCGCGTCCCGGGGGACAAATCCATCACCCAGCGCGCGCTCATCCTGGGAGCGATGGCCGATGGCGAGAGCCGGATCGGCGCCGCGCCCCGCGGCGCCGATCCCCTCGCCACGGCCCTCGCCCTGCGCGGTCTGGGCGTCCGCATCGACGGCATGGACGGCCCGGCCACCACCCCGCTGCGAATCCGGGGCCCCGGGCTCGGGCGGTGGAAGCAGCCGCGCTCGCCCCTCGACCTGCGCAACAGCGGCACCGGTGCGCGGCTGCTCGCCGGAGCGCTCGCGGCGCAGCCCCTCTCGGTCGTGCTGTGCGGCGACGAGTCCCTCTCGCGGCGCCCCATGGAGCGCATCGCCGCGCCGCTCGGCCGGATGGGCGCGACGGTGGAGTACCTGGAGCGGCGCGGCGTCCTCCCCATGCGCGTGACCGGCGGCGACCTGCGTGCCGTGCGCCACGACGGCGGCGTGGCCAGCGCGCAGGTCAAGAGCGCGATCCTGCTGGCCGCGGTCGGCGCGGGCGTGCCGGTGGAGGTGCGGGAACCGCGCCGCTCCCGCGATCACAGCGAGCGCATGCTCGAGGCGATGGGCGCACAGGTGCGGGAGGAGTGGCAGGACGGCGCGTGGTCGGTGCGGATCGCCGAGCCGCCCGCGCGACTCGCGCCGCTGGAGATGGACGTGCCGGGCGACTTCTCCTCGGCGGCCTTCTTCCTCGCCTGGGCCGCGCTGGCGGCGGGAACGCCGCCGCTCACGATCCGCGGCGTCGGGCTGAATCCCACCCGCACGGGGTTCCTGCCGGTTCTGGCCAGGATGGGCGTCGAGGTGGAGGCGCTGGTGCGCGGGGCCGCAGGCGGCGAGCCGGCCGGCGACCTCCGGGTCGGCGCGCCGGGGAGCGGGCTGCGGGGGGTGGAGGTGGGGGGTGGGGAGGTGACGGGGATGATCGACGAGATCCCGGTCCTCGCCGTGCTGGCGGCGAGGGCCGCGGGCGAGACGCGCATCACGGGGGCCACCGAGCTGCGCGTCAAGGAATCCGACCGGCTGGCGGCGCTGGCGGTGAACCTGCGGCGCATCGGAGTCCAGGTGGAGGAACTGCCGGACGGTCTCGTCATCGTGGGGACCCGCCGGCCCCTCGCCGGCCGGGTGGAGTGCTTTCACGACCACCGCATCGCGATGGCCTTCGGCGTTCTGGGTGCGGCGCCGGGGTGCGACATCATGGTGGACGATCCCGGGGTCGCCGATGTCAGCTTCCCCGGCTTCTGGCGTCTCCTCGAGCGCGTGACGGACCGGGCCCTCCGCCCCCCCGCCGACCCGGGCCGCTGCGGGGTCGTGGCCATCGACGGCTCCGCCGGGGCCGGAAAGTCCACCACCGCGGCCGCAGTGGCGGCGCGTCTCGGTTTCCGGCACCTGGACTCCGGGGCGATCTACCGCGCGGTCACGCTCGGCCTGATGGACCCCGAAGGCGGGTGCAAAGCGGTGGAACTCGTCACGCCGCAGGAGCTGGCGGCGCTCTCCCTCGAGGTACGGTGGGCCGGTGCGGGCATGGAAATCCGCATCCGGGGCAAGCCGGTCCCCGAGGCGGGGTTGAGGGCGGAGCGCGTGACCGCGATGGTGTCGCGGGTTTCCGCGGTACCCGCCGTGCGGGAGTACCTCCTGGAGCTGCAGCGGGCCGCCGCCCGCCCCCCCGGCCTCGTCGCCGAGGGCCGCGACATGGGCACCGTCGTCTTCCCCGAAGCCGACGTCAAGGTCTATCTCGATGCCGATCCGCGTGAGCGCGCCCGCCGCCGAATCCTGCAGAGGGGGGAGCGTGAGCCGAAGCCGGAGGAGATCGACGCGGAGGCCGCGCGGCTCTCAAAACGCGACCGGACCGACTCCTCACGAAGGGTTGCTCCCCTGCTGATGGCCGCGGATGCGCACCGTATCGACACCACAGGCATGGAACCACATTCCCAAATCGACGCCATCGTGAATCTGGCAATCGCGACCGCGGTTGGTCGGCAACCCTCCCAGGGGGCCAGGGAATCGAACTAGACGACAACGACGGGCCTCCGGGGCGCGGCTGATCTCCCGTTGTGCACCGGGTTGCATTATTGTTAACGACTATACCTCAAACCCGGCATCACCGGCCCAGGGACGCCAAGCCCCGGGGTCGCACGATCGCCTCGCGTCAACATTGCGGCGCTTGCCGGGCCAGGAAAAGTGGAGCGGTTGCCAGGCCACAGCGGGATGGCCGAGGCGACCCGAAATTCATTCAACTCCGGCCAATCCGCATCCCTCCTGCCGGGCCGGAACAGGTACTGGAGCGCCGGCGGCGCGCCGGCGAAGCGCAACCATGAACGAGATACAAGCTTCTCCGCCGGAGACGGGCAACGCGAGCGATGCGTCCGACGCCGGATCCGGGCGGAGCATGGCACCGGACGAGATCTCACCCGAACTCTTCCACGATCCCTACGGCGAGGAAGTACTCGACGTCTCGCGAGGCGACTTCGAGGAGATGCTCGCCAGCCACCAGACGGCCTGCGGCGTCATCAAGGAAGGCGAGATCGTAAAGGCCAGGGTGCTGCGGACCACCGATTCATCGGTCATCCTGGAATTCGGCTTCAAGAGCGAAGGCTCGGTTTCGATCGACGAGTTCAAGGACCCCGCATCGGTGGAACCCGGACAGGAAGTCGAGGTGCTCCTCGAGAGCCTCGAGGATGACGATGGCGTGGTGGTTCTGTCCAAGAAGAAGGCGGACTTCCTGCGCGTCTGGGAGCTCATCCGCGACGCCTACGAGAACGACCGTCCGGTGAAGGGGTTGCTCACGCGCAAGATCAAGGGCGGCGTCACCGTGGACATCATGGGGGTGGACGCCTTCCTCCCGGGTTCGCAGATCGCCCTGCGGCGCGTGCCCAACATCGAGGACCTGATTGGCGACCGCTACGACTTCAAGATCATCAAGCTCAACAAGCGGCGCAGGAACATCGTTGTTTCCCGCCGCATCATCCTCGAGCAGGAGCGCGAGAAGAAGCGCTCGACGCTCGTCAAGGAGCTGCTCAAGGGTCAGGTACGCGAAGGGGTGGTGAAGAACATCACCGACTTCGGCGCCTTCATCGACCTGGGCGGGCTCGACGGGCTCCTTCACATCACCGACATGTCCTGGGGGCGTGTGAGCCACCCCTCCGAAGTGGTCAAGGTGGCGGGCCTGCTGGACGTCAAGGTCCTCGACATCGACTGGGACCGCGAACGCATCTCTCTTGGGCTCAAGCAGCTTCTGCCCTATCCGTGGACCGACATCGAGGACCGCTATCCCGTCGGCGCACGCGTGGCCGGCAGGGTGGTCTCGATCACGAACTACGGCGCGTTCATCGAGCTGCAGAAGGGCGTCGAGGGACTGGTTCACATTTCCGAGATGTCATGGACGCGGAATGTGCGCCACCCCTCCAAGCTCGTGTCCATCGGCGACGAGATCGAGGCGGTGGTCCTGAAGGTGGATCCGAAGGAGGAGAAGATCTCCCTCGGCATGAAGCAGATCGAGGAAGACCCGTGGCTCGCCCTTCCGCAGAAATACCCCACCGGCACACGCCTGAAGGGAACGGTGCGCAATCTCACCACATTCGGGGCCTTCGTGGAGATCGAACCCGGCATCGACGGCCTGGTCCACGTCTCCGACATGAGCTGGACGAAGCGCGTCGAGCACCCCTCCGAGATAGTGCGCAAGGGCGAGGAGGCCGAAGTCATGGTCCTCGCGGTGGATTCCGAGAACAAGCGCATCTCCCTCGGCTTCAAGCAGCTCTACGACGATCCCTGGCCGGCCCTGGTGACGAAGTTCGTCAGGGGTCACGAACAGGACGGCACAGTCGCGCGGCTCCAGGACAAGGGCGTGGTGGTCGACCTCGGCGAGGGAGTCGAGGGCTTCGTGCCCGGATCGCACGCGGCGGTTCCGGTGGATGCGCTGAGCGACCATTTCCGGGCCGGGGAGACTGTGCCCCTCCGGGTGATCGCGTCGGATGCCGACGATCGGCGCATCGTCCTCGAAGTTCTGGAGCCGCCCGCCCGCGGGGTTGCGGCGGAGGCGGTTGCCGAGGGCGCCGAAGACGACGGCGGCGAGCCCGCGGAAGACGGCGAGGGCCGTGACCCGGGTGAAGACGGCGACGGCGGCGAGATCGAGGCAGACAGCGAGAGTGACGAGCCCGCGGCAGACGGCGAGAGTGACGAGCTCGCGGAAGATGGCGAGGCCGAGGCAGACAGCGAGCCCGAGGCAGACACGAGCCCGAGGCAGACACCGAGCCCGAGGCAGACACCGAGCCCGAGGCAGACACCGAGCCCGCGGAAGATGGCGAGGCCGAGACAGACAGCGAGGGTGACGAGCCCGAAGAAGACGGCGAGCCCGAGGCAGACGGCGAGAGTGACGAGCTCGCGGAAGATGGCGAGGCCGAGGCAGACAGCGAGGGTGACGAGCCCGAAGAAGACGGCGAGCCCGAAGAAGACGGCGAGCCAGAGGCAGACAGCGAGGAAGGGGATCCCGAGGAAGACGGCGAGGACGGCGACCCCGGTGATGACAGCGAGGACGGGGCCGGCGAGGACTAGGACCGCACACGAAGCGAGAGAGCCCGGGGGTACGGTGATCACTATGACGGCGAGATCATGGATGTCGGTGCTCGCCTGCTCGTTGATCGCCGGCGCCGGTTTCGGATGTTTCGCGACCGCACGTGTGGTACCCGCGGCCACCGCTCCCGCGCCGGTCGCCGATCCCGCCGACCGGTCGTCCGGTCCGGTCGGGGCGACCGATCCGGAGGCTGCCGCCGCAGTGCCGCAGCCCGTCCTGCCGATCGCCGAGGTGGGGGCCTCGGCGATCCTCGCGCTGCCGGCGGAAGAGGTGACCGATGGGGTGCTGCGGCGCCTGGAGCGCGCGCTGGCGCAGCTCACCCGTGGGGAGCTGGAGGCGCTGGAGGAGCCGGCGAACCGCCTCGGGCGCGATGAACGGGTGGGGCTCGTGTACGCGGAGCTGGCATTCGTCCGCATCCTCTCCGGAGAGCCGGAGGAGGCGCGCCGCTACGCGTACATGGCGAGGAGTGCCGGTGTGCGGGGCCGGGCGGAGGAGGTGGCGGCCGCGGTTCTCGACGGCAACGTGGCGGACCTGATGCCGCCGGATCTGGTCATCGGTGCGGTCCTTCCCCTGTCGGGTTCGCCTTCCAACCGCGAGTACACGCGCCTCTTCATGGAGGGCGTGGAGGTGGCCGCCGAACTGGCCCGCCGGGCGGGATGGAGGGTCGAGTTCCTCGTTGAGGACAACCGGGGCACCCCGTCCGGGAGCGAGCGCGGCGTCTCGGCCCTGGTGTCGCGCGGCGCCGTGGCGATCCTGGGCCCGCTGGCCGCCGGGAACATGGAGTCGGCGGTGCGGGCGGCTCCGGGCACCGTGGCGTTTCTGTCGCCCACGGCCCGCCGGCTCCCGTTCGGGCGCAGGGGCGTCTACAGCATGGGTGCGGGCGACCCGGGCGCGGGGCGGGCGCTGGCCGCGGCCGTGCGCCGGGCCGGGTACCGGGAAGCGGTGGTCGTCCACCCGCGCAGTCCGGGCGAGGCGCTGGAGGCGGACGCCTTCCAGGATGCGTTCGGAGACTCGGGGGGCCTGGTCAGGAGGCGGATGCAGTACGAGCCCGGGACCACAACCTTCGATGTCGAGCTCAAGGAAGTCGAGGCGGTCGTCCCCCAGGTTCTGGTCGTCGCGGCCCCGGCCGCCGATGTGGAACTGCTGGCTCCGCAGATCGCCTTCTACGGCCTCGACACCCTCGACATTCAGGTGGCGGGCACTGAGGCCTGGACCACACCCGCGGTGCTGGAAGCGGTCGTCCGGCGGCACACCGACAGCGTCATCTCGGTGAGCGCGTCGGACCCGCGGGGGGTCTTCGATGCGGCGGCCCCCTTCGTCCAGGCGTACGAGCAACACTTCCGCAGGACCCTCGTCAGCCCGGTGCCCGCAGCCGGCTTCGACCTCTTCCGCATGGCGCTCGCCGCGTACGGCGATGGTGTGCGCACCTCGCGCGGAACCGTCGCGTCGCTCGAACGGCTCGACGGGTTCCGGGGCGCGACCGGCACCTACTCCCATGTGGACGGCAGGATCGAGAGGGAGTTCTTCCCGGTGAGAATTCTCGAAGGCCGGCTTCACCCCCTCGAGAATACCCTGGCCGCGCCGGCCGACACCGTCGGGAGCCACCCCGGCGGAGAGCCTGCGCGACCCCGATGAAGGACGCCATCGAGCGCCTTGAAGCCCTCGGACGGGAGTCGCTCAAGGGGGGTGGCGAAGCGCGCCTCGAAGCGCAGCGCCGCAGGGGCAAGCTGACCGGCCGCGAGAGGCTGGATCTGCTCCTCGACGAAGACTCGTTCGTCGAGCTGGACCGCTTCGTCACGCACCGTTCGACCGACTTCGGTCTTGCGGACAGGAAGATCCTGGGTGACGGGGTGATCACCGGCTACGGTACCATCCGCGGCCAGCCGGTCTACGTATTCTCGCAGGACTTCACGGTGTTTGGCGGCTCGCTCGGGGAGGCCCACGCCGAAAAGATCGTCAAGATCCAGGACATGGCACTGAGGAACGGGGCGCCCATCATCGGTCTCAACGATTCGGGGGGCGCAAGAATCCAGGAAGGAGTGGCTGCGCTGGGCGGGTACGCAGACATCTTCCTGCGCAACACGCTGGCGTCGGGGGTGATCCCGCAGATCAGCGTGATCCTGGGTCCCTGCGCCGGCGGAGCGGTCTACTCTCCGGCCATCACCGACCTGGTGTACATGGTGCGGGGAACGAGCTTCATGTTCGTCACCGGCCCCGATGTCGTGAAGACGGTCACCCACGAGGAAATCGACAAGGAAGGGCTCGGCGGGGCGGACGTCCACGCGGAGACCTCGGGGGTCGCGCACTTTGCGCACGACGACGAGGTCGAGTCGCTGGCCGCGGTCCGTGAGCTGTTCCGCTACATTCCCCGGAACAACACGGAGCGCCCCCCGCCCGGGCCCGGCAGCGATCCCCATGATCGCCGCTCGGAGAAGCTTCCGGGGCTGATCCCGGAACGGCCGAACCGTCCCTACGACATGTCCGGCGTGATCCGCGAGGTGGTGGACGACGGGGTCCTCTACGAGGTCCATGCGGGCTTCGCGCGCAACCTCGTGACCGGCCTTGCCCACCTGGGCGGCCACTCGGTCGGGATCGTGGCCAACCAGCCGGCGGTGCTGGCGGGGGTCCTGGACATCGACGCTTCGGTGAAAGGGGCGCGCTTCGTTCGCTTCTGCGACGCTTTCAACATCCCGCTGGTCGTCTTCGAGGACGTGCCCGGGTTCCTTCCCGGCGTCGGCCAGGAGCACGGGGGGATCATCCGGCACGGCGCCAAGCTGCTGTACGCCTTCTGCGAGGCGACCGTGCCCAAGGTCACCGTCGTTACCCGCAAGGCCTACGGCGGCGCCTACGACGTCATGAACTCGAAGCACATCCGGGGCGACATCAATCTGGGCTGGCCCACCGCCGAGATCGCCGTCATGGGTCCCAGGGGCGCGGTCGAGATCCTCTGCCGCAAGGAGATCGCGTCCGCCGACGATCCCGCCGCCGCCACCGAGGCCAGGATGACGGAGTACCGGGAGAAGTTCGCCCATCCGTACGTCGCGGCCGCCCGCGGCTACCTCGACGACGTGATCGACCCGCGCGACACCCGCCCGCGGCTGATCAGCGCCCTGGACATGCTCGCCGACAAGCGGGACGCCAATCCGCCGAAGAAGCACGGCAACCTGCCGCTCTGAGGGGGGAGGCGCCGGGCAACCGCGCAGTACGCTGCCGGCATCCCAATGGTCGAACATTCGGTTCCCTGTGCTCTTGCCGGGGAACTGCGGACGGCAGGCGGACAGCAATCAGTGGAGACACAGCGATGAGCACGACCCTGAGACGCATGTTGGTATTGACGGGGGTGGTGGTGGGGCTGGTGGGAGCGGCGAACGGGTCCGCGCCAGCCGCGGCCCAGGAGGAGAGACGGGAGGACGCGGCCGGTTCCGATCAGGCGGCGCAGCGTCCCATGCTCGGGATTCGGGTCTGGCATGTCGGGGCGGGCGTGATGGTCGACGCCCTGCTGCCCGGCGGTCCGGCCGACATGGCCGGTGTCCGCATCGGTGACCGCATCGTATCCATCAACGGTCATCCGCTCGACGAGCCGCTGGAAGACGAGGACACCAGGGAGTTTCCCGAAGGGGTGCCCGTCTACCAGGCCCGGTTGGAGTGGCTCATGCAAGAGACTCCGGAGGGTGAGCCGATCGAGGTGGGTGTCGAGCGGGGCCGCCAGACCCTGACCTTCCCGGTCGTCGCCGAGGCGCTGCCGGACTACGAACCCGACGCCATGTTGTACAGGGACCTCTGGCCGGATCCCACCTTCGATTCCATCACCGAGCTCTTCCGGGACGCGATGGAGAGGGTGCGCTTCCGGGTTGGCCCCGACGAATTCGAATTCGTCGGGGTCCCCCCGGGATTCACGGCCGGAAGGATCCTCGGCGACCCCGGCTTTCCCCTGCCGCCCGTCGACGTGACGCCGAGCGTGACTCTGATCGACGCGGGTGACTGGCGCGACCGATTCCGCTACGTCGGGGGCAACCGGCTGGAGATGATTCAGCTCAACCCCGAATTGGGCGCGTACTTCGGCACGGAAGAGGGCGTCCTGGTCCTGGATGTGGACGAGAACGTCACGCTGGGACTGCGCCCGGGGGACGTCGTCGTGTCGATCGGGGGGCGGGAGGTGGACGAGGTGTCGGACATGCAGCGTATCCTGGCGTCGTACGAAGAGGACGAAGCTGTCGATTTCGGGATCTGGCGAGATGGCGCGCGGGCGACGGTTGTGGGTACCATTAGGTGACTCGTAGTCGCTTGAGGCGCCATCGCCGCACGCATCCCGGCCCCGGCGAGACGCCCGGCTGAACACCGACCCGCTCCGCCCGGGGCACGGGAGCGCCTGACAGACCGTTGATCGAAAGCGTACTCGTCGCCAACCGGGGCGAGATCGCGCTCCGCGTGATCCGGGGTGCGAAAGAGATGGGGATCCGCACCATCGCGGTCTTCTCGGAGGCCGACCGAACCTCGCCGCACGTGCTGCACGCCGACGAGGCGTACCCGATCGGCCCCGCCCGGGCCTCCGAGAGCTATCTGGCGACGGATAGACTCCTCGACGCGGCCCGGCGCAGCGGGGCCGAGGCCGTGCACCCGGGCTACGGCTTCCTGGCCGAGCGTGGCGACTTCGCGGAGGCCGTGGCCGGGGCGGGACTGCTCTTCGTCGGCCCCTCGGCCGCAACGATCCGTGCGATGGGCGACAAGACGGAGGCCCGCCGGCGGATGGCGGCGGTGGGGGTGCCGGTCGTCCCGGGGACCGATGTGCCGCTCGAGTCCGCACGGCAAGCGCGCCGGGCGGCCCGGGCGGTGGGCCTTCCGGTGGTTCTGAAGGCGGCGGCGGGAGGCGGCGGAAAGGGGATGCGGGTCGTTCGCCGCGCGAAGGAAGTTGAGGGCGCGTTCGAGTCCGCGGCGCGCGAGGCGGAGGCCGCGTTCGGGGACGGCAGCGTCTACGTCGAGCGCTTTCTCGAGCGCCCGCGCCATATCGAGATCCAGATCTTCGGCGACGGGCACGGAAATGCCGTGCACCTCTTCGAGCGCGAGTGCTCGATCCAGCGGAGGCACCAGAAGCTGATCGAAGAGGCGCCCTCGCCGCTGCTCGGACCGGATGAGCGGCGGCGGATGGGCGAGGCGGCGGTGCGCGCGGCGCGGGCGGTGGACTACACCGGGGCGGGCACGGTGGAGTTTCTGTACGCGGGCGACGAGTTCTTCTTCCTCGAGATGAACACGCGGCTGCAGGTCGAGCACCCGGTCACGGAGATGGTCACCGGACTGGACCTCGTCGAGTGGCAGTTCCGCGTCGCCGCGGGCGAGCCACTGCCCCTGCGCCAGGACGGGATCCCGATGCGCGGCCATTCGATCGAGTGCAGGATCACGAGCGAGTCGCCCTTCGACGGATTCCTCCCCGCGACCGGCGTCGTCGGCGAGATGGATATCCCGGGTGGCCCCGGGGTGCGCTGGGATGGCGGCATCGCCGGGGGCACCGAGATCGGGCTGCACTACGATCCGTTGCTCGGCAAGCTGATCACCTGGGCGCCCGACCGGACCGGCGCGATCCGGCGCATGGAGCGCGCGCTCGGGGAGCTGAAAATCGGCGGGGTGTCCACCAGCGCGCCCCTTCTGCTGCGGATCATGAGGGAGCCGGACTTTCTGGCAGGCAGGCTTTCCACCGCCTATTTGCGGGAGCATCCGGCACTTTTCGAGACGGGTGTCCCGTGCGGCGAGGGCGAGGTTCTGGCCGTGGCCGCGGCGCTCCTCGAGCACGGGCGGCGTGGGAGCCGGGCCGTCGCCAGGGTCCGCCGCGCGGGGGTTCCGCTTTCGGCGTGGCAGCGCACGGGTGCCGAGGACCTCCGATGAACGCGCAGGGGGTGCGGTACGCGGTGGAGATCGAAGGGACGCGGCACGAGGTGGTGATCGGCGAGGACGGGTCGGCCCGGATCGGGGGGCGGCGCCGCGCGGCCTCGCTGGTGGAGGTGGGGCGGGGAGGGGGGCGGTCGCTGCTCCTGGACGGGGTCTCGGTGCCCCTCGTGGCCCGGTTCGCGGGGCGCGGGCGGTGGGAGATCGAGGTTGATGGCCGCGCCGTGGGCGTCCAGGTTCTGGAGGCGCGGGAGGCGGAGATCCGGAAGCGCGCGGCAAGGGCGCCGGGCAGCGCCGGGATCGCGCCGCTGAAGGCGCCGATGCCGGGCCTGGTGGTCCGGGTGGCTGCGCGCGAGGGTGATGTGGTGCAACCCGGAACGACCATCCTGATCGTCGAGGCCATGAAGATGGAGAACGAACTGCGTGCGGCGGCGGCCGCGAGGGTCGCGCGGATCCTGGTCTCGCCGGGCGATGCGGTGGAGAAGGCCCAGGTCCTTGCCGAGTTCGCAGAGGTTGAGGCGCCGTGACGGCCCGGGACGACGCTCCATCCGCCTTTGGGGGACTGCCCGAGGGCTTCGACGGAGAGGCCGATCTCGGGGAACCGGGGAGCTTTCCGTTCACCCGCGGGGTCTACCGCTCCATGTACCGGGGCCGCCGCTGGACGATGCGCCAGTACGCCGGCTTCGGCACCGCGGAGGAAACCAACCGGCGCTACCACTTCCTTCTGAGCCGGGGGACGACCGGCCTCTCGGTCGCCTTCGACCTTCCCACCCAGATGGGCTTCGACTCGGATTCGGCGATGGCGGCCGGGGAGGTCGGGCGGGTGGGCGTCGCGATCGACACGATCGACGACATGCGCACCCTGCTCGGCGGCATCGACCTGGGCGCGATCTCCTGCTCGATGACGATCAATGCGACCGCAGCCACCCTTCTCGCGCTCTACACCGCCGTGGCCGACGAGTCCGGGGTGGCGCGCGGCGAGCTGCGCGGAACCGTCCAGAACGACATCCTGAAGGAGTACATCGCGCGCGGCACGTACATCTATCCCGTCGAGCCCTCGCTGCGGCTGGTGAGCGACCTGATGGCCTTCTGCGCCAGCGAACTCCCGCGCTGGAACACCATCTCCGTGTCCGGCTACCACATCCGCGAGGCCGGCTCGACGGCCGCGCAGGAGGTCGCCTTCACCCTGTCGAACGGGATCGAATACGTGCGCAAGGCTCTCTCCCGGGGGATCGGGCTGGAGGACTTCGCGCCTCGCATCTCGTTCTTCTTCGCGGCCCACAACGACCTCCTGGAGGAAGTCGCCAAGTTCCGCGCGGCCCGGCGCATCTGGGCGCGCGCCATGCGGGAGCGCTTCGGCGCCTCCGACCGCTCGTGCCGCCTTCGCTTCCACACCCAGACCGGGGGATCGACGCTCACCGCCCAGCAACCCATGAACAACGTGGTCCGGGTGACCATCCAGGCGCTCGCCGGCGTGCTGGGCGGCACCCAGTCGCTTCACACCAACGGCTACGACGAAGCGATGGCGCTGCCCACCGCGGAGGCGGCGGCGCTCGCGCTCCGCACCCAGCAGATCCTGGCCGAGGAGTCGGGTGTGGCGGAGTGGGCCGATCCGCTTGGGGGCTCCTTTCTCGTCGAGCATCTTACCGACCGCGTCGAGGCCGGTGCACTGGCGCTGATGGAGCGGATCGAGGAGGCAGGCGGTGCGTCGCGGGCCATCGAGTTCATGCGGGATGAGATCCACCGCGAGGCCTACCGGCACCAGCTCGAGGTCGAGGCCGGCGCGCGCGTCGTGGTGGGGGTGAACCGGTACGCCACCGTGGAGAATCACCAGCCGCCTCCCGGTCCCGACTTCCGTCGGCTGGAAGCGCGCCAGACCGAGGCGCTCACGGCCTTTCGGTCGGCTCGGGACGGAAGGGCCGTGGACAGCCGCCTCGCCGGGCTCCGCGAGGCCGCCCGGGGCGAGGGAAACCTGCTGCCGCCGATGATCGACTGCGTGAAGGGCGGCGTCACCCTCGGGGAGATCAGCGACGCCCTGAGGGCCGCCTGGGGAACGTACGGCGACCCCGGGTGAGGCGTCGTCCGGGAGGATCCGCGGACGTGCGCGGGAGGCCGTCCCCTGTCGTGTTATCTTGATTCTCCCACGCCGCCACAGGCGCTGCAACAAGGATACCGGACGGCAGGCGCATGCCAACCTACGAGTATAGATGCCGCGAGTGCGGCCGGGACTTCGAGGTCTTTCAGAGAATGAGCGACGAACCGGTCGCGCCTTGCCCGCTGTGCGGAAGCGGCGCCCGGCGGCTCATCTCCGGTGGGGCGGGGCTGCTCTTCAAGGGCGATGGTTTCTACATCACGGACCACCGTTCGGAGTCCTACCGGAAACGGGCGCGAGAGGAGGCCGGCGCGGCTACGGGCGGCAAGGACAAGAGCAAGGACGGGGACCAGCCGAAGAAGGCTGCGGACGCCGCCGAAAAGGCCCGCGAGCCCGCGGCCAAGGCGGCCGATTGATGTTGACGGAGCGCATTTCGGAAGCGCTGCGTGAAGCCATCGCCGCGCTGGGCGCCGAGAGTGCCCGCTTTCGTCTCGATCGCCCCCGGGACACGAGCCACGGCGACCTGGCGACGAACGCCGCCATGGCGCTGGCGGGCCGACTGGGCCGTCCTCCGCGGGAGATCGCCCGCGATCTGAAGGAACGCCTGGCCGGCATTGAGGGGGTCGAGCGCATCGAGATCGCCGGGCCGGGATTCCTCAACTTCTTCCTCGAGGCCGCGGCCATGGGGGGGACGGTGCAGGCGATCCTGGGGCAGGGTGAGCGCTACGGCCGCAACGAGGATGGAGGGGGACGGCGCGTGATGGTGGAGTTCGTCTCCGCCAATCCCACCGGACCCCTGCACCTGGGCCACGGCCGCCAGGCGGCGCTGGGAGACGCGATCGCGTCGCTGCTGGAATGGTCGGGGTGGGTGGTGCACCGGGAGTTCTACTTCAACGACGCGGGAGGCCAGATCCATCGCCTGGCGATCAGCGTGCGGGCGCGCTACCGGCAGCTCCTCGGGCACGACGCATCCGTTCCCGAGGACGGCTACCAGGGCGAATACGTCTCCGAGATCGCCGCAGGCCTGATCGAAAGGGACGGCCGGAGGTACGAGGACGGCCAGGGCGAGGAGGCGCTGCGGGCGATGCGACGCTTCGCGGTGGCGCTTCTGCGCCGCGAGCAGGAACGGGATCTGGCGGCCTTCAAGGTACGCTTCGACGAGTACTACCCCGAGACCCGGCTGTACTCGGACGGGCTCGTCGCCAGCACCATCAGCAGGCTGAACGAGACCGGCCTGACCTATCAGGAGGATGGTGCCCTGTGGCTGCGCACATCCGCTTTCGGTGACCAGAAGGACAGGGTGATGGTCAAGAGCGACGGTTCGCCTACCTACTTCCTCTCGGACGTGGCCTATCACATGAACAAGTGGGAGCGGGGCTTCCACGACGTGATCAACGTGCAGGGGTCCGATCACCACGGCACCGTGGACCGGGTGCGGGCCGGCCTGCAGGCGCTCGACCGTCCATCCGGTTACCCGGAGTACGTGTTGCACCAGATGGTGACGGTGGAGCGCGGCGGAGAGGAGGCCCGCTTCTCCAAGCGGGCAGGCTCCTATACCACGCTGGCGGATCTGGTCGCCGAGGTCGGCGCCGATGTCGCCCGCTATTTCTTCCTCATGCGCCGGCCTGAGGCCCACCTTACCTTCGACCTCGAGCTGGCGCTTGATCAGTCGGACCGGAATCCGGTCTACAAGGTGCAGTACGCACATGCGCGGCTGTGCCGTCTCTTCAAGCTGGCAGGGGAGAAGGGCTGGGTTGCCGATCGCGAAGCGCTGATGCATGCCGACACCTCCCTGCTCGTCGACCGGTCCGAACGGGAGGTTGTCAAGCAGCTGGCCGAGTTCCCGGCCCTCCTGCGCCGCGCCGCGGCCGGGCGTGCCCCCCACCTGGTCTGCGACTACCTGGAGAAGACCGCCGGCATGGTGAACTCCTGGTACCAGACCGGCCACCCGACCCGCAATCCGGAGCTCAGCGCGCTCGTAGAGGATCCCGGGCTGCGCGCCGCACGGCTTGCACTCGCCGGGGCGGCCCGGACCGTGCTGCACAACGGGCTGACCGTGCTCGGTCTTGTTGCGCCGCAGCGGATGGTGCGCGATGACTGACCGGCGCCGATGACCCCACCGGGCCCGGGCGCGATCCGCCGCCCCGCATCCGTCCTCGCGATCGGGAGCGTGGCGCTCGATTCGGTCGAGACGCCGCACGGGGGCGTCGAGCGTGTCATCGGGGGGTCGGCCGTCTTCTTCTGCGCGGCCGCGTCGCTGCTCACAGGGGTGCGCGTGGTGGCGGTGGTGGGAGACGACTACCCGCTCGGCGAGCTGGGTTTCCTGGAGACGCGGGGTGTGGACCTGGGGGGACTGGTCCAGCTTCCCGGCGAGAGCTTCTTCTGGGCGGGGCGCTATCACGAGGGGTTCCGTACGCGAGAGACCCTGGCCACGCGGCTGGGTGTCTTCGCCTCCTTCGATCCGGTGGTTCCGGCGGCCTGGCGCGACTCCCGGCTGGTCTTTCTGGGCAACATCGACCCGGCGCTGCAGCTGCGCGTGCTCGATCAGGTGCGCTCCCCCGATCTGGTGGCGGCCGACACGATGAACTTCTGGATCGACGGCGCCCGGGATGCGCTCCTCGCGGTCCTGGCCAGGCTGGACGTCCTCTTCGTGAACGACGAGGAGGCGATGCAGCTCGCCGGGGAGGCGGATCTCGGCCGGGCGGCCCGGTGGATCCGCGATAGCGGCCCGGGAATGGTCGTGGTGAAGCGGGGTGAGGACGGAGCGGTGCTCTTCGGCCCCGGGTGGACGCTCGACTGTCCGGGACATCCGGTTGGCCGGGTCGTGGATCCAACGGGGGCGGGGGATGCCTTTGCGGGCGGCTTTCTGGGATTCCTGGCCCGCCGGGGGTCCTGGACGCACGAGGACATGGCGGGGGCGGTCGCGCACGGCACCGCGACGGGGTCCTACGCGGTCGAGGCCTTTTCCATCGACCGCTTCAGGGGACTGTCGCGGGAAGACGTGGCGTCACGCGCGGCGCTCATCGCGGGAGCCCGTGCGCGGGCCGGAGTTGGCGGGTAGGCGGACACTCATGAACGAATCACTGACCTACAAGGACGCCGGCGTCGACCTGGACGCCGCCGAACGGGCCAAGCGTTCGCTGGCGCCCCTGCTCGACGCGGTGGGAGACGAGAACACCCTCTCCGGGCTCGGCGCCTTCGGCGGACTGTACGCGGTTCCCGGCGGGATGGCCGAACCCGTCCTCGTGGCGAGCGCGGACGGTGTCGGCACCAAGCTCAAGGTTGCGTTCGCGAGCCGCCGTCACGACACGGTCGGCCAGGATCTGGTCAACCACTGCGTCAACGACATCCTGGTGCAGGGTGCCAGGCCCCTCTTCTTCCTCGACTACCTGGCCACCGGCGACCTGGATGAGGGGGTGGTTTCGGCGGTTGTCGGCGGGGTGGCCCGCGCCTGCCGCGAGAATGCCTGCGCGCTGCTGGGCGGGGAAACGGCGCAGATGCCGGACTTCTACAGTGCGGGCGAATACGATCTCGCGGGCTTCGTGGTGGGCGTGGTCGAGCGCGGGCGCATCCTCGACGGGTCGGCGGTGCGGGCGGGGGACCGCCTGGTCGCGCTGCATTCGTCCGGGCTGCACACCAACGGCTTCACCCTGGCCCGCACGATCGTCTTCGAGCGGATGGGTCTCGGTGTCGGCGACCCGTTTCCGGGAGAGCCCGCGACGGTCGAGGAGGTGCTTCTGCGGGTTCACCGATCGTACCTGGGGACGGTGTGGCCGCTGCTGGAGGAGGGTGCGGTGAGCGCGATGGCGCACGTCACCGGCGGGGGTATCGAGGGCAACCTGCCCCGGGTCCTTCCGGAGGGACTGGGGGCGCGCGTGGACTGCTCTTCCTGGGCTCCGGCCAACGTCTACCGGCAGCTCGGTGATGCGGGAGGGGTCGCGCCCCGCGAGATGTATCGCGTCTTCAACATGGGCGTCGGGATGATCCTGGTGGTCGCGCCGGAGCGGGAGGCGGAGGTTCTGGCCGCGCTGGGCGAAGGCGGCTGGCCGCTCGGGGAGGTGGTCGGCGGGTCGGGCGTGCAGCTTGTGGGAGTGGATTGAGATGGACGATTGGACGATGGCGCGCAGGGCCGCGGAGGCGACGGGGCGGTGGGGGGCAGTGGGGCGGTGGGGGGTAGCGGGGCTGGCGGTGGTGGCCGCGCTCCTGGCCATGCCGGTGTGGGAGCTGCCACCGGTTGCGGGGATCGCCGGGTCCGCGAGGGCCGCTGCCCAGGAGACGGTCCTCCGGGGCCGCTCCGACCTCCGGGGGCTGACGGAGCTGGTGGAGCGGTGCACGGCCGGCAGCCCGGACTTCGTCTCCCCGTGCCGGGAAGTGGGTCTGGCGGCGATGTCGCTGCAGCAGGGGGTGGGCCTTCTGGGCGTTTTGGGCAGCGACGTTCCGGGCAACGCGAGCACGCTCGGGCGGCGCCTGGGATCGATGCCGCGCCTGGGCCTGGTGGTGTCCGGGGGGCTGCTCGGGGTGAGAGTGCCGTCGGTTTCGTCGGCGACCACGGCAGGGCTTGAAGGGACGGAGACGCTCACCCTGGCGGGGCTCCGGGTGGATGTCGCCGGCGGAGTCTTCGACGGATTCCGGCTGGCGCCGACCCTTGGAGGCGTGCTCGCTGTCGACCTGATCGGTTCATACTCGCGGGTGCGGCTTCCGGGGGGCGCTGGGGTCACCGGCTCGACCTCCGGTCTGGGGCTGGGCGCAAGGGTCGGGCTCCTCCGCGAATCGTTCACGGTGCCCGGCATTTCCGTTTCGGCGACGCGCCGGTGGCACGGTTCGATCCGGGCAGGATCCGTCGACGCCGGCACGGCGGCCCAGGCCGACACGGAGCTGACGGTGTCTTCGGTGCGGGCCGTCGTGGGCAAGAACTGGTTCGTGGTGGGGCTCATGGGCGGAGCGGGCTGGGACCGCTATGCGGGGGACACCCGGTTGTCCGTGCCGCGCGGGGCAGCCGATCCCGGATCGGTTACCGGCCACGTGGCTTCGGAGCGCACGATCTACTTCCTGAGCGGGTGGTTCAACTTCATCATCTCCCAGGTATCGGCGGAGCTCGGTGTTGCCGACGGAGTGCCGGATCCCTTTGCCGAGCGCGCGGGCACCTACGATCCCTCAGGCCTGACCTGGTACCTGTCCGCGGCATTCCGGATCACGCTTTGATCCCCTCGCTCGAGGTTGCGGTCCGTGAGAGCCGTTTGAGCGAGGGGGACCGGCGCCACCTGTTGCGCGCGATCGAGTTGGGCCGGGAGGGCTGGGGCCGTGTCCACCCCAACCCGATGGTGGGCGCGGTCGTCGCCCGGGACGACGAGGTGCAGGGCGAAGGCCGCCACGAGGTGCTCGGAGGGGCTCACGCCGAGGTCGCCGCGCTGTCGGCGGCTGGCAGCGCCCGGGGCGCGACCCTCTACACCAGTCTGGAACCGTGCCGCCACCACGGAAGGACGCCGCCCTGCACGGAGGCCGTTCGGGCAGCCGGGGTGGCGCGGGTGGTCTTCTGGGCGGCGGACCCGGGCGCCGAAGCGGGTGGCGGGGGGGAGTGGCTGCGGAAGCGGGGCCTGGCCGTGGACGGTCCATTCGGAGAAAGGGACGATTGGCGCACGGAGAATCCCTTCTTCTTCCATGACCCGGCCGGGCCGCGACCCTACCTCGCCCTCAAGCTCGCCGTCAGCCTCGACGGCCGCATCGCTCCGGCCGGGGGGCGCCGGGTCTGGCTGACCGGATCCGATTCCCGCCAGGAGGTCCACCGACTGAGGGCGGGATTCGACGCGATCATGGTCGGGCGGGGAACCTGGGAGGCCGACGACCCCCAGCTCAACGCGAGGGGGCCGGTTACGCCTCGTGAGCCTCCGGTCCCCGTGCTCCTCGACCGGCGGGGCCGGGCGGGTCCGGAGCTGCGGGCCCTCGGGGAGGCCGCGGGCGCGAGGGGGATCGTCGTCACCTCCAGCGAGCGGGCGGCCACGCTCGAGCGGCGCCTCGGCGCCCTCGCGGACGTCCTCGCGGTTCCCGCCACCCCACGCGGCCTCGATCTCGGCGCCTTGCTCGCCGGCCTGCACCGGCGCGGCGTGACCCGCGTCCTCTGCGAGGGCGGAGGCGGCCTCGCCGCCTCGCTCCTTGCCGCCCGGCTCCTCGACCGCATCTACCTCTTCATCGCGCCCGTCTTCATCGGCGAGGGCGGCGTGCCGGCGTTCCCCCTCGGTGCCGCGGCCCGCGAACCGGAAGCCGCGGCGGCACACGCTGCCCCCCGGGGTGGCGATCCGGCCTGTGCGGAAGGATCGCGATCCGGCACGGGGGGGTGGCAGACCCGCGCCGACCCGGTGAGATTCGGTGACGACACCCTCATCGTCCTTGACCGGAGAGCCTGACGCCTTGTTTACCGGAATCATCGAGTCGGTAGGTGAGCTCGTCTCGGTCTCCGGCGGGGAGTGTGGGCGCATCGTGGTCGTCGCGGCGCCCTTCGCCCAGGAGCTGTCGCCCGGGCAGTCCGTAGCCGTGGACGGCGCCTGCCTGACCGTGCGCGACCTCGGCGCCGGCACCTTCACCGTGGAGGCGGGTGCTTCGACGCTGGAACGCACGATCGCTTCGGACTACCGCTCCGGTTCGCGGGTCAACCTCGAGCGCGCGTTGCGTGCCGGCGACCGGATGGACGGCCACCTGATGCAGGGACATGTCGACGCCCGCGCGACCTTTCTCGGACTGGAGCGGGCCGGGGAGACGCGGCTCCTGGACTTCCGCCTGCCCGCCGAGGTCTTCCGCGGGACGGTGCTGTACGGCTCGATCGCGCTGAACGGAGTCAGCCTCACGGTCAACGGTCTCGGCGACGGCGAGGTCTGCCAGGTGGCCCTGGTTCCGTATTCGTGGGAGCACACCAACTTCTCCTCGCTGGCGCATGGCAATCGCGTCAACGTGGAGGCCGACCTCGTCGGCAAGTACGTGACGAGAATCATGGAGACCCGCGCCCGTGCCGTTTGACTCCGTTCGCTCCGCCATCGGCGACATCGCCGCCGGCAGGCTGGTGATCGTGGCGGACGACGAAGACCGGGAGAACGAGGGCGATCTCGTTTGCGCCGCGGACCGGATCACGCCGGACCTGGTCAACTTCATGACCAAGTTCGGGCGGGGACTGATCTGCGTGTCTCTGACTCCCGAACGCGCCGACGCGCTCGAGCTTCCGCTGATGACCGACCGCAACACGGACCCCCACGGGACGGCCTTCACCGTCTCGGTCGACGCTCACCGCCGCTTCGGCGTCACCACCGGGATCTCCGCCCAGGACCGCGCCCGCACGGTTCAGGTGCTCGCGGATCCCGCCTCCGCGCCGGACGACCTGAGGCGACCCGGGCACATCTTCCCGTTGCGTGCGCGTGCAGGCGGCGTGCTCAGACGGGTCGGCCAGACCGAAGCCGCGGTCGACCTCGCGCGGCTGGCGGGCCTCACGCCCGCGGGGGTGATCTGCGAGATCCTCAATGAGGACGGCACCATGGCGCGCCGGACGGAGCTGGAGCGGATGGCGGCGCGGCACGATCTCAGGTTCATCACCGTGGAGCAGCTCGTCGCTTACCGGCTGGCCCGGGAACGCCTCGTCACCCGGGTGGTGGAGTCGGTGCTGCGGACCGCATGGGGAGACTTTCGCGTGATCGGCTACCGGACGGAGATCGACGACCGCGTCCACCTCGCGCTGGTCAGAGGAGACGTTTCGGGGAAGCCGGACGTGCTGGTTCGCATGCACGCGGAGAACCCGCTGGGCGAGACCTTCGCGTCGCTGGATGAGCCGGACGGCAACCTGCTGGCGGGGTCCATGAAGCGCATCCGGGCGGAAGGGGAGGGGGTGATCGTCTACATTCACCGGGACCACGCGGGCGACCGCCTGATCGAGCGGCTGCGGCAGACGGGCTCGCGGGACGACGGTGCGGCGCCGGAGCCTGAGCCGGCTCGGGGATCGGGCCAGGTCCTCAGAGACTACGGAGTCGGGGCCCAAATCCTTCTCGATCTCGGGCTCCACTCCATCAGGCTGCTGACCAACAGCCGGCGGCACATCGTCGGGCTGGACGGCTATGCGCTGCAGGTTTCGGGGAGGGAGCCGTTCAGGGGAGTCCGCATGAACAGTGAAACGGCGGCGGAGGCCGTGGGCGGTACCGGGACCTCGCCGGAGGGGACATGACGACACCGGCGCGCGGCGAAGGCCCTCGGGTGGCGCTCCTTGTCGCCCGCTTCAACAGCCTGGTGACCGGGCAGCTGGAGTGGGGCGCGAGGGAGCGCCTGCGCGACGCCGGCGTGGGAGCCGAGTCGATCACGGCGCTGTACGTCCCCGGCGCATGGGATCTGCCCCAGGCCGCCATGAGGATCGCGGCCAGCGGCCGCTACGACGTCATCGTCGCCATCGGTTGCGTGATCCGGGGCGAGACGGCCCATTTCGACTACGTGGCGGGCCATGCCAGCGACGGGCTCGGGCGGGTGGCGCTGATGGCCGACATCCCGATCGTCTTCGGCGTGCTCACCACCGACGACACCGAACAGGCGATCGCGCGGGCGGACCCCCGCGGCGCCAACAAGGGGGCCGAGTTCGCTGAAGCGGCTCTCGGGATGCTCACCCTCTACGAGTCACACGGAGGCGATCAGGAGTCTTGAGAAAGGCGCTCGACCCCCAGGAGCGAAGGCACAGAACCCGGTCCCGGGCCTGGTTTCTGCAGGTCCACTACCGCTGGGAGGCCGAAGGAGGGCGCCTGACCCTGCAGCAGGCGCTCGCGGAGACCATGGAGCAGCGGCTGGTGGCTTCCGGTCGGATCGGGTATCTGGAGCGACTGGTCCGGGCCTTCGGCGACAACCGGGCCAAGGTGGAGGAGGTCATCGCCGCCTGCCTGGACAACTGGCGCCTCGACCGCCTGTCGGTCATGGACCGGGGGATCCTGCGCCTCGGAGCCACCGAGATCCTGTTCCTCCCGGACCTGCCGGGACGGGTCGCCATCCAGGAGTCGGTGCGGCTGGCGGAGCGGTACGGCGGCAGCGAATCGCCCCGCTTCGTCAACGGCGTCCTCGACGCGGTGTACCGCTCCGCACAGGCCCCCTGAGTCGGCGATGGCTCCCTTGCGCATCCTGGTGGTGAACTGGCAGGACCGTCACAACCCGAGCGCGGGCGGCGCGGAGGTGCATCTCCACCAGGTCTTCGGACGGCTCGCGCAGCGCGGCCACCACGTCACGCTCCTCTGCGCGGCCTGGGGCGGCGCAACCCAACGCGTGCTGGAAGTCGACGGGATCCGCGTCCACCGCACGGGCCGGCGCTACACCTTCAACCTGGCCGCTCCGTTCCATTATGCGCGACGGCTGGGCGGCGAACCCTTCGACATCGTCGTCGAGGACCTCAACAAGGTGCCGCTGCTGGCCACGCACTGGGTGCGCGCGAGGGTGCGCGTCGTGTTGGTGCACCACCTCTTCGGCGCGACCGCGTTCCGGGAGGCGAACCCGGTGCTCGCGGGCGCGACCTGGCTCCTTGAACGGCTGATCCCCGACGCGTACCGGGGGCTGCCGTGCATCGCGGTGTCGGAGAGCACGAAGGAGGACCTCGTGCGCCGCGGGCTGGACGGCGCGGACATCACGGTGATCCGCAATGGCGTGGAGCTGGATGGACTGCAGCCGGCAGCCGACCGTTTCCCAGAGCCCACCGTCGTGTACCTCGGCCGGCTGAAGCGCTACAAGCGGGTGGACCTGGCGCTGCAGGCGGTGGCCCTTCTCGCACGGCGCGGGTTCGGCGTGAGGATGATCGTGGCCGGGAAGGGAGATGCCCGTGCAGCCCTCGAGGAGACTGCTCGGCGACTGGGGATCGAGGACCGCGTGCGCTTCGCCGGGTTCGTTTCCGAGCGGGAGAAGAAGGAGCTGCTGTCGCGATCGTGGGTCCACGTGCTCACGTCGCCCAAGGAGGGGTGGGGCATCGCCAGCGTCGAAGCCTCCGCGTGCGGCACTCCCTCGGCGGTCTCCGATTCGCCCGGGTTGCGCGAGACCGTACGTCACGGAGAGACTGGGCTCATCGTACCCCACGGCGATGTCGATGCGCTGGCGGGAGCGCTGGTGCGACTCCTGGTGCCGGGCGAGCGGGACAGAATGGGCCGGGCGGCCAGAATCATGGCCGAGGAGCACTCGTGGGAGCGCGTGGCGGACACCGCAGAGCGATTCCTGGAGTCGCTCGCCCAGGCAGGCTAGACTTGAACTTCAACCCCACGGAAGGAGAGGTGAACGTGATCCCCACAAGGATTACCGCACACGGATGCGAAATCAACGCAATGGTTCGGACACAGGCCGAAGAGCTCGCGCAGCGCTGGCCCCGCTTCGACCCCGCCGTGATGGAGGTGAGCTTCGTTTTCGGGCTGGAAGGACGCGACCATACCTCCGAGGCCATCGTGTCGAGACGCCGCAGACAGGCAGTGGTGGCCAGCGGACAGGGGCCCGACTTCCGGGTGGCTCTCGATGACCTCGACTACCACATGAAGCGCATCCTCCGCAAGGACCGCCAGAAGCGGATGGAATTCCGGAATCCGTGACGGTGTCCATGACTGTGCGGCAACTCTTCGGCGCGAGGGAAGAGGCGCTGAAGCTGGAGCTGCTCACCCCGCAAACGTCCCTCGCGGGAACGATCACCGATCCCGATCTGTCGACGCCGGGCCTGGCCCTCGGCGGCTACACCGCCCGTTTTCCGGGAGGCCGTGCCCAGGTGTTCGGCAAGACCGAGATGAGCTATCTGGCCACGCTCGGCGCCGACGAGGTGCGGATGCGGCTGGACGCGTTGTTCGCGCACGAGATCCCCGCCGCCTTCGTCACGAGGGGGCAGGAGGTGCCGGCCGTCTTTCTGGCCGCGGCCCGGAGCGCCGGCGTGCCCGTGTTCAGGACGAGCCTGGTGACGGGAGACTTCTTCCGGGCGCTCAAGCCCTATCTCGAGGACGAACTGGCGCCGGCGACGAGCGTGCACGGCTCTCTGGCCGATGTCTACGGCATCGGGCTGCTCTTCACGGGCCCAAGCGGCATCGGCAAGTCGGAGTGCGTCCTGAGCCTGGTGCAGCGGGGGCACCGGCTCGTTGCGGACGACCTGGTTCTGGTCTCGCGGAGGGGCAACGACGTGCTCATGGGAAGGGCCCACGAACTGCAGGATTTCCACATGGAGATCCGGGGGATCGGGATCATCGACATCGCCTCGATGTTCGGGACCCGGGCGACGCGGCAGCGCAAGCGGATCGAGATCATCGTCGACCTGCAGGCCTGGGACGACTCGCGCGACTACGACCGTACGGGCTTCGACCGGGAGTTCACGAGCATTCTCGGGGTCCGGATCCCGCGGCTGATCATTCCGCTGAACCCGGGGAAGAATCTGACGGTCATCAGCGAGGTGATCGCCATGAACCAGCTCCTGGCGTACGGGGGCGCCCACGCGCCGACCCGCTTCGCCGAGGGGCTGCGCAGGGCGATGAACCCCCGTGAATCGCTGATCGAGGACTATGAGTGAACCGCGCGAAGCGTGCGAACCCGCGCGGGGCGTCGTCGTCGCCCACGGCGGACTCGCCGAGGGACTCGTGGACGCGGTCCGGCAAATTGCGGGGGTCACGCCGGAGGAGCTGGTCGGCGTGCCGAACCGCGGGCTCGGTTGCGAGGATCTCTGTGCACGGACGCGCGACGCGCTGGCGCCGGCGCGCAACGTGATCTTCACGGATCTGCCCAGCGGCAGCTGTCACCTCGCGGCGATGATCGTCGTGCGCGAGCTGCCGGAGATTCCGGTCGTCACCGGAGTGAATCTGCCCATGCTGCTCGACTTCGTCTTCAACCGGGGGCTCGGCTTCGACGAGCTCGTGCCGCGCCTGGCCGAGAAGGCCCGGGGCGCCATCGGCGGCAACCGCCTCGCTCTGCCGCACCCATGACGCGCACGCTGACCGTGCAGGTTCCCAACGCGCAGGGCATGCACGCCAGACCGTCGGCCGAGTTCGTCAAGCTGGCGGGCAGCTTCTCTTCGTCGATACTCGTGGCGAAGAACGACCTCGAGGTCAACGCCAAGTCCATCATGGGGGTGCTCATGCTGGCCGCCGAGCAGGGCAGCGCCCTGACCATCCGCGCCGAGGGCGACGACGCAGACCGGGCGGTCGAGGCGCTGGCGCGACTGGTGAGACGCGGCTTCGATGAGTAACCAGGGTCCTCCGGCCCACCTGGGGGGGTTACCCGCCGCCGACGGCATCGCCCTCGGGCGGGTGCGCCGTGTGGACTGGGAGGTTCCGGAGGCGCCGCGCACGACGGTGCGGCGCGGAGAACGCCACCGGGAGCTCGATCGCTTCGAGGAGGCCCTGCAGCGGGCGCGCGCAGAACTGGAGGAGATCAAGCGGCGCACCGATGCACGACTTGGCCCGGTGGAGGCTCGCATCTTCGATCCCCAGATCCTCATGCTGGAGGATCCGGAAGTTGTCGAGGGCACGAAGCGGTACGTCTCGGAGAACCGGGTGACGGCCGCGCGAGCCTTCGAATGGCGGATGCTGGAGCTCACGGAGCTCTGGGCGCGCACCTCCCACACGATGGTTCTGGACAGGTTGACCGATCTGCATGACGTGAAGCTGCGGGTGCTGGGCCGTCTGCTCGGACTGCCCAGCCCGTGGGACATGGGGAGCACGGGCGACGCGGTGATCGTGGCGCGGGATCTGACGCCGAGCTTCGTCGCGCGCGTGGATCCTGAGCGGGTGAGGGGGCTCGCCACCGACGAGGGTTCACGCGCGGCGCACTGGGCGATCCTGGCCAGGTCCATGCAGATTCCAGCCGTGGTGGGACTGGGTGACATCTTCGACCGGGCCCGCGACGGGCAGGCGATCATCGTGGACGGGCGCTCGGGACATGTGGTGATCGACCCCGACGAGCTCGAGCAGCAGCGGTTCGAACGGCGGCGCTCCAGGATCAGCGGCTGGACGCGCCGGCCCCCGGCAGGTGCGCGACAGGGGGCCGTGACGCTGGACGACGAGGCCGTCACGCTCCGCGCGAACCTGGACCTGCCGGGCGAAGCGAGGCGGGCCCGGGAGTTCGGTTCACAGGGGGTGGGGCTCTTCCGCACCGAATTCCTGGCGGTCGGCCGCCACGCGGTGCCGGGCGAAGAGGAGCAGTACCGGGCCTACAGCGCCGTTGCGGAGACGTTCCCCTCCGACCCGGTGTTGATCCGGGTTTTCGATCTGGGGGGCGACAAGTTTCCCCTCTTCCTGCGTATGCCCGCCGAGGGGAACCCGTTCCTGGGCCGGCGGGGCGTACGCGTGTGCCGTGACGAGCCCGGGCTGTTCCTGGCGCAGCTGCGCGCCATACTGCGGGCGACCGTTCACGGCGATGTGCGCGTCATGGTCCCGCTCGTGAACACCACCGGGGAGATCGCGGCCTTCCGCGAACTGCTCGACGCCGCGAAGGAGCAGCTGCAGGGAGAGGGGGTGCCATTCCGGGACGACGTCAAGGTTGGCGCAATGATCGAGACCCCCGCCGCCGCGCTCGCGGCGGCCGAGCTGGCGGCCGCATCCGACTTCCTGTCGATCGGCACCAACGACCTGGTGCAGTACGCGCTGGCCGTGGACCGCACCAACACCGGGCTGGCGCACCTCTTCGACCCGTTCCACCCCGCCGTGCCGAGGCTCGTCTCCCTTGTGGCCGAGGCCGGCCGGTCAGCCGGGATCGAAGTGAGCGCGTGTGGGGAGATGGCTGCGCAGCCCGCCGGGGCGGTCCTGCTGATGGGGCTTGGGGTGGAAGCCCTCTCCGTGGCGTGGCCGTCCCTCCCCGAAATCAGGAATCTGATCCGCGGCTGCCGCATGCGCGACGTGCGCGAGGCCGCCGCCGCCGCGGTGGGCGCCTCCGGCAGCGCCGCTGTCAAAAGGGCACTGGAGGAGTCGCTCGCGGGACCGCTCGATCTGCGGCTCTCCTCGCGGGACCCGTGACACGGGCGGCAATTCCTTCTTCGATCACATCCTTGTAACGTTCCTTGCCGGCGCCCCTGCCCCGCGCATCAGGGCGCATTCCGCAACCCACATTCCCGAGAGCCAGAAGCCTTGAGCCGTCTCTTCACCTCCGAGTCCGTCACCGAGGGACACCCCGACAAGATCGCCGACCAGATCTCCGACGCCATCGTGGACGCCGTGCTGGAGCGCGATCCTGGTGGCAGGGTCGCCTGCGAGACGCTCGTCACGACCGGCCTGGCGCTGGTCGCGGGCGAAATGAGGTGTGAGGAGGCTGCAGGACACGGGGAGCATGCGCACCGCGGGAAGGATGCCCGGGGCCCACTGGACATTCCCGACCTGGTGCGCGAGACGATCAAGCGGGCGGGGTACACCCGGGCCGATTACGGCATCGACGGAGATACCTGCGCTGTCCTCACCGCCCTGGACCCGCAGTCTCCCGAGATCACCGCGGCGGTGGACCGGGGGGTGGGCGATGACGCGAAGCCCCTGGGCGCCGGCGACCAGGGGATGATGTTCGGCTTCGCCTGCGACGACACGCCCGAACTCATGCCCGCGCCCATCTCGGTGGCGCACGCGCTGGTGCGGGGGCTGTCCCGGGCGCGCACGTCGGGCGAGATCCCCTGGCTTCGCCCCGACGGCAAGTCCCAGGTCACCTTCGAGTACGGCGACGACTGGCGGCCCCGGAGGATTCGCACGGTCGTGCTGAGCGCCCAGCACGACGAGGGCGTCGGGCCGGAGCGTCTACAGCGTGAGCTGATGGACAGTGTGGTGCGTCCGGCCCTGCCGGGGCACTTCCTCCCCGGAGGTGCGGATTCTGTCACCTTCCACATCAATCCGAGCGGCAGCTTCGTCCGGGGCGGACCGCACGGCGACGCCGGGCTGACCGGCAGGAAGATCATCGTCGATACCTACGGCGGATTCGGGCGCCACGGCGGGGGTGCGTTCTCCGGGAAGGATGCCACGAAGGTAGACCGGTCCGGGGCGTACGCGGCCCGCTGGGCGGCCAGAAACCTTGTCGCGGCGGGGGCCGCGAAGCGTTGTGAAGTCCAGCTCGCGTACGCGATCGGCGTCGCCGATCCCGTACAGGTGTGGGTCGACTCGTTCGGCACCGCCACGGTCGGGCTGAGCGACCGGGATCTGTCGTACGCGGTGCGGGAGGTCTTCGACTTCCGCCCCGAGTCGATCATCCGGGACCTCGGGCTTGCCGGACCGGTCTTCTCGCCCACGGCGGCCTTCGGGCACTTCGGCCGGGCGCCGCGAACCATCGAGCGGGGAGGGCGCAGCATTCAGCTCTTCGGTTGGGAGCGGACGAACCGGGTGGACGCACTGACGGCCGCATTGAAGCTGCCTTCGCTTGAGGTCGTTTCCGCGGCGCACTGACGCGCCCCGCCCCGCGTATCCCCTCCGGCGGCCGGTCTCCGGGTTGTGCAACCGGGGTCCGGCGGCCATCATCCCCCGTAGTTGAAGCGCGACGGGCGGCGCCGGGGTCGCCGCGTTCGGCACCCGCCCACGGCACAGTCCGTTCAATTGCAGTCCATGCAATACAGGGAGGAGGACAGGGTGATCGAGGTCAGTGTGAAAAGTCTCGCCTTCGACCGGAAATCCAACACTCCGGTTGTGATTCTGAAGGACATGTCGGGCGACCGGATGCTCCCGATCTGGATCGGTCCGGGCGAGGCGAGCGCCATCGCCATGCAGATGGGTGGAATCACCTTCCAGCGGCCGCTGACCCACGATCTGCTGGTGTCGATCGTGGGCGGCCTCGGGGGCAAGCTTCAGCGTGTCCTGATCACCCGCGTCGAGAACAGCACCTACTTCGCCGAACTGATCATTTCCCGGAACGGCCAGCTCATTTCCGTAGACGCCAGGCCCTCCGACTCGATCGCGATCGCGCTGCGCGCGGAGGCACGCATCTTCGCCGACGAAGCCCTGCTCGAGCCGGCTTCGGAGATGATCGCGTCCAGCTCGCCCGCAGCCGAGGGGGACGACGACGGGGACGAGACCACGATGAGCGGCGAGGCGCTGGAGGAGCACCTGCGCGGCATGCGCCCCGAGGATCTCGGGCGGTTCGAGAGCTAACAGCCCGTGGACAAAACCCCCGCGGCATTCGAGCGGCGATGCATCCGCGTTGGGCCGCTCCGCCCACCCGGCCACACTGTAGCGTCTTCTTTACGAAATGTCATGTTCTCTTTACATCTCACGTCCTCAAAGCTCCGCTCTTCGTTGCCTTTCGGACGAATAGCGCTGCTATTCGCCTCTCAAGGCGCCTTGCCAACGCGGCGCCTCGCCGCTCTCGGTGCTCACGCGGGTTTGTCCACGGACTGGCAGCCCGTGGACAAAACCCCCGTGGCATTCGAGCGGCGATGCATCCGCGTTGGGCCGCTCCGCCCACCCGGCCACACTGTAGTGTCTTCTTTACGAAATGTCATGTTCTCTTTACAGTTCGCGTCCTCGAGGCTTCGCTCTTCGTTGCCTTTCGGACGAATAGCCCTGCTATTCGCCTCTCAAGGCGCCTTGCCAACGCGGCGCCTCGCCGCTCTCGGTGCTCACGCGGGTTTGTCCACGGGCTGGCAAGTCGTCCTCGCCGGCCGGATCCGGGCTTCGAAGAGCGGCCCGTGATGCTTCGCGGACGCGCGCCCGCCAACCGTGCGTCCGGATCGCGCCCTCTGCGGGCCGGCTGCCTGCTCGTGCTGTCTGCTGCGATGGCGGCGGCTCTGCCTGTGCGGAGCGTTGCCCAGGCTCCTCCAGGCCGGTTCGTGTTCGCGGGCGAGGTGCGGATCGGTGCGGAACCCGCTGACACGGGCACCGTCGTCCTGCACCGCGTATCCCCCACCTTTTCGGGGTCGGTCGACAGCGTGGAGGTCACCGACGAGGGGCGGTTCGAGTTCGTCGTGGACGCGGCCGCGGACTCTCTGGGTGGGGATGTCTACTTCGCCTCCGTCCGTTATCAGCACCTGCTCTACTTCGGGGCGCCCGTCACCGGACCGTCGGACCTGGGGGAAGCCTACGTCGTGCGGGCCTACGCCAGCGTGGGAGCCACCCCGGACATGCGGCTGCCGGTGCGGGTCAGGAACGTCTTCGTGGAGAAGGCTGATCCCGGACCGGGGTGGCTGGTGACGGACATCTTCGAGGTTGAGAACGGCATGGAGGTCACCGTCGTCGCCAGCGAGGAGGGCGCCACCTGGTCGCACGCCCTCCCAGCGGGCGCGTTCGCCTTCAGAGTCGGCCAGAGCGACCTTCCCCCCGAGGGGGCCTCCCTCAGCGGCGGCAGGGTCTTCGTCTCGACGCCGTTCCCGCCGGGGGAACTCGCCTACGGGTTTCACTATCAGATCCCGGAGGACCGCTTCTCCCTGCCGATGGAGGGCGCCACCCGTTCGATGGAACTTCTGTTCCGGGAGCCGGCGGGCGAGCTGACCGTCACGGGACTGGCGTCGGTCGGCCCGCTGGAGCTGGACGGGGCGACCTTCAGGCGCTTTGCCGGCCGTGAGCTGTCGCCTTCGGTCGTCGTCGTGGAACCGGGCGCGCCCCTGCCCGTCCGCTCGATGCCGCTACTGGCCGTTCTTCTGGGACTTGCGCTGACGGCCGCCGGGTCGATCCTGGTCTTTCGGACCCGCCTGCAGAGTGCGAGGACCTCGGGCGGACGCAGGCGGGAGCTACTGATCCTGATTGCGCGCCTTGACGAAGCGTGGAATGCGGGCGAACTCCCCGTGGAGGAGTACGACCGGCGCCGGCGTCGGCTGCTGGACGAACTGAAGGGCTAGCGCAGTCCGTGGATGAACCCCGCGTCAGCACCGAGGGCGGCGAGGTGCCGTGCCGGCAGGGCGCGCCGAGGCAGACAGGGAGCCGGGGATGGCCACCGTGACGACCGCCGCGATCCTGCTCCGGGCCCATCCGTATTCGGAGAGCAGCCGGGTGCTCCGCTTCTACACCCGGGCACTGGGGCTGGTTGGTGCCATGGCCAGGGGCGTGCGGCGCGGCGCGGCGCGAGGCCACGGGGGGGCCGGCGCCTTCTCCGAAGGGGTGGCGGTGCTCGCGGTTCGTGACAGCCGGGAGCTTCAGACCCTTCAGGAGTTTGCGCCCGCCAAGTCGCGGCTCGGGCTGGCGCAGGACATTTCAAGGCTCGCGGGGGCCTCCGTGGCGGCCGAGCTGGTGCTGCGCCACGCCGGCCAGGAACCCCACGAGGAGCTCTACCGCGTCCTTTCGGGCGGCCTGGACCGGCTCGAAGACGCGCCCTCCGAAGCGGTGCTGGCGGAGTTGCTGGCATTGGGCTGGGCGATCGTGCAGATCCTCGGCTTCGGGCCGGAAGTCCAGGCGTGCGTGGCCTGCGGCCGGTCGGTGGGCGCCGACGCGATGGGGTGGTTCGACCTGCAGGCGGGGGGCATCCGGGGCCCGTGCTGCCGCGCCGCGCACGGAGACCGGCGGGTCGGACCCGTGGCCCGGCAGCAACTCGGACATCTCCTCGCGGGAGAGGCTCCGCCCGGAGTGCGCGGACTCCGCGCCCACCTGTCGCTGCTGGATGACTTCACCGCCTTTCACATGCTGGGAGGACGGCGGCTCGGCTCGTTCCGGTTCCTGGAACCCTTCACCGCCGGCGAACGGGATGTCGCTGCCGAAGACTAACCTGATCCTCGGGACCGCCGGCCACATCGATCACGGCAAGACCGCCCTCGTGCGCGCTCTGACCGGCGTCGACACCGACCGGCTGGCCGAGGAAAGGAAACGGGGCATCACCATCGAGCTGGGCTTCGCGCGCTACGCACCCGCCCAGGGCTGCGCGTTCGGAATCGTGGACGTCCCGGGACACGAGGGCTTTGTGCGCACGATGGTGGCCGGTGCGACCGGCATGGACGTCGTGCTGCTCGTGGTCGCAGCCGACGAGGGGGTGATGCCCCAGACGCGAGAACACATGGCGATCGTGACGATGCTGGGCGTCGGCGCGATGGTGGTCGCGATCACCAAGACGGACCTGGTGGACGAAGAGTGGCTCGAGCTGGTCCGGGAGGACGTGCAGGAGCTGCTGGAACGCACGCCCTACGAGGACGCCGAGGTGATCCCCACATCGGTCCACGACCCGGCAAGCCTGGAGTCGCTGTCGCAGGCGCTGGTCCGCTCCGGGGCGCGGGTGCGCGAACGGACCGCGGAGGACCTCTTCCGGCTCCCCGTCGACCGGGTGTTTGCCGTCGAGGGCACGGGCACCGTGGTGACCGGCACGCTCTGGTCCGGGAGGCTGGCAAGGGGCGAGGCGGTGCGGATCCTGCCCGGGGACGGCGATGCGCGGGTGCGGGCCGTCCAGGTGCACGGGGCCCGGGTGGACCAGGCCGTGGCCGGACAGCGAACCGCGCTGGCGCTGACGGGCGTGGCCGTGCGGCGCGGCCTGATCGCGCGCGGGGACGTGCTGGTCTCCCACGCGGCGTGGCGCCCCTCGATGATGCTCACGGTTCAGCTGACCGCCCTCGCCGGGAGCGGGTGGGGACTGGAGGCCGGCCAGCGCGTGCGCGTCCACCTCGGCACGGTGGAGGTCATGGCCCGCCTGGCGCTCTTCGGCGCGGCGGAGGTCCCGGCCGGCGAGCCCGCCTTCGCGCAGCTCCGCCTCGAAGCGGCGGTGGTCGCGCGGTCGGGGGACCGGTTCGTCATCCGCTCGTACTCGCCCGTCACCACCATCGCCGGCGGTATCGTGCTGGAGCCGGTTCCCCCGAAGCGGAAACGCCTGCCCGACGGCGACCGGGCCGCGCTGGAGTCGATCGCGCGGGGCGGCGAACACGCAGTCCGGGGCGCCGCCGCCCTCGCCGGCTGGGCGGGTCTCGACGCGGCCACGATCGGGGTGGAGGCCGGGTGGCGGGGACCTCGTCCCCGGTTGGCGGACGAGCCCCCGGAGGTTGGCGCGGCCGGCGGGACCCCCGTCCTCATCGAGTCCGCCCTCTACGACCCCGCGATCGTGGTCGTCGGCGAGGACCTCATCCTGGGCGCGCTGCGGCGCTACCACGAGTCCCGTTCCCTGGAGGTCGGCGCCCCGCTGGAAGTCCTCAGGACCTGCCTGCCTCCCCGCGCCCGCCGCGGACTCGCGGACGGCCTGGCGGCGCGGCTCGCCGGGGACGGACGCATGGTCGTGGAGGGCCGGCTGGCGCGGCTGACCGGGTTCGAGGTCGTGCCCTCTCCCGCCGAGGAGGAGCTCGCGGGGCGGATCATGGCTCACCTCACCGAGGCGGGGCTGCAGGGACCGACCACCACCGAGCTCGCCGCCGGCCTCTCCCTTCGTGCGGACGCGCTGGGCCCCGTGCTGAGCTTCCTCGAGGCGCAGGGACGCGTGCGCCTTGTGGGGGACGCCTTCTGGGTTGCCGTGGAGGAACTGAACCGGGCCGCGGCAAGGGTCGTGGAGGTGTTGGGGGGCAGGGAGGGGTTGGGCCCGGCGGACTTTCGCGAGGTTCTCCCGGTGACCCGCAAGCACCTCATCCCGCTCCTCGGCCACTTCGACGCCGAGGGGGTGACCCACCGGGCGGACGGAGCCCGCAAGGTGGCGAAAAGCCTTGTCTGATGCCGGTTTTTCCGTTGCCTTCCGGCCACCTCGCGGAGCCACGGACGCCTGTGACGGGGCCGGCGGCTCCGCCGCTTGCGGCCGGGCGGTCGGGTGCACCCAGTGCTGGAATCTCCCAGCCCGGCCGGCACCCCGAGGCAACAGATCCGGGCCCGGAGGTGTCTTATCAACAGCACCCCGGGCGAGCGAATTCTGCTTGACTTTCGCAACCGGTCATCGGTAGAATGAGCGCGTAGGGTGCAACTTCAATCCGCGGCCCTGGGAGGGGCGAACGTAACCAACGCTACTGAACCAAAGGCAGGACACCTCTTGAGACGCGTGCTGTGCGTCCTTCTTCTATTGGCTTCGGGCGGCGCCACCAGCGTGGCCGCCCAGAAACCTCCTCCGCCCGAAAACGAGCGCGATCGGGGGTTCAAGCTCGAACAGAACTACCCGAACCCCTTCAATCCCGAGACGCGGATTCCGTTTGTTCTCGACGAAACCCTCTTCGAGGAGGGAGAGCCTCCCACGGTCTCGATCCGGATTCTGAACATCCTGCTCCAGTTCGTGGCCTCACCTGTTGCCCTGTCGGTACCGGGCGGCGAGGGACTGCCGCTCCTCCAGGTGGAGTACCCCGCCCCCGGCCGCTACGAGGCCTTCTGGGACGGGCGTGACCGGAACGGCAATCTGGTCGCGTCGGGCGTCTACCTCGTGCAGCTGATCGTGGATGGCGAGACGGACATCATGAAGATGTACGTGACCAAGTAGCGCCCGCGGGCCCTCACATTCCCTTCGCGTCCAACAGCTGGAAAAGTTCCCCGGCCGTTTGCAATGCCGCCAGCTTCGCGGGCACCTCCGGATCCCGGGCGAACTGGGCGATGCGCCCCAGTGTCGGCAGGTACTGCCCCGACACCTCGAGCGGTGGCGCCACGATCAGGAAGAAGTGCGACACGGGCTCTCCGTCGATCGACTCGAAGTCCACCCCGCCAGGGTGGCGCCCGTAGGCCAGGTGGAGGCGGTTCACCACCAGTGACCGGCAGTGGGGGATCGCGATCCCCTTGCCGATGCCCGTCGACCCGAGGTTCTCCCTTCGGCGCAGGGTGCGGGCCAGCGTCGTCCGCGACCGGTCGTCGAGTGCGAGCAGGCCGACCAGCGAGTCCAGAATCTCGTCCCTGGTGGTGCCGTCCAGGTGAAGATCGACTCGTTCAGGGGTCAGGAAGTCCCGAAGAAACATGGCGCCGGGAATGCTCCTGGGAGGCGGGAGGGAGTATTTGCGGGGTGCCGAAGGTACACGTCCCGCGCGGGAATGGCCAGACCGCGCGAACGGCTGCCCCCATTAGCTTATGTACATGAACGCGCTTCCCGTCACAGTCCCGGGAGACCCGGACACGCCGCTCTTCCTCGCCCCCCAGGCGGGAGTCTCGGAATCACCGTTCCGCAGGCTCTGCCGGAGCTTCGGCGCCGATGTGGTGCTCACCGAATTCGTGAGCGCCGAGGGGATCGTGCGCGAAAACGAGCGCACCGCGAGCTACCTCCGTTTCCACGAGGAGGAGCGTCCGATCGGGGTGCAGATCTTCGGGGCCGATCCCGCGACCATGGCCGAGGCCGCATCCCTGGTCACCGAGACCTACGCGCCCGATTTCGTGGACATCAACTTCGGGTGCCCGGTCAAGAAGGTCGTGAAGCGCAACGGCGGATCGGGGTGCCTGCGGGACCTGAAGCTGGTCGGCCGAATCCTGCGGGCGGTGGATCGCGCGACGCCGCTTCCGGTCACCGCGAAGATCCGTTCCGGCTTCGACGAGGCCACCCGCGACCCCGTGGCGATTGGGCGGGTGTGCCAGGACGCGGGGGCCCGCATGGTCACGCTGCACCCCCGCACCCGGGCCGACATGTATTCGGGGAAGGCGCGCTGGGAGGAGATTGCCGCGCTGGTCCGGGCGCTCGAGATCCCGGTGATCGGCAACGGGGATGTCCGGTGCAGCCAGGACGCGCGGGCGATGCGGGACCGGACGGGTTGCGGGGGCATCATGATCGCACGGGGCTCCCACGGTTCGCCATGGCTCTTTCGCCAGTCGCGCGCGGCGCTGGATGGAGAGCCGGTGCCCGGCGAGCCGGACGTGCACACCCGCTTCGAAATCTGCATCCGGCACGCCGCCAACGCCGTCGCATTCGAGCAGGATCACGGGAAGGCAGTGCGGGAGTTCAGGAAGCACCTGGGCTGGTACACGAAGGGAATCCCGGACGGCCGTCACTTGAGGCAGCGTCTGTACCAGGTGCGTGATCTGCAGGAGGTGTGCACGGTGCTCGAAGGGTATCTGGACGGGTGCCGCGGCGAGGACGGCGGGGAGCCGGACGTGGAGGCGGGGGTTTTGCGGAAGCGCGGGTCATCTTATCATTACAATGGTGTCGGCGAGCCAGCCGTGGCCGCGCCGCGCCGCTGATTGAAAGCTTGGGGGCGACACGGCTTCGACGGGTCTGGTGAACGTGGGGCTGCGTGCCGAGGTCCGGGGACCTCGCTAATCCTCCCGGAAAACACACAAGTGCCAACAACGACTTGGCTCTGGCCGCCTAGACACTAGGTAGCCCGCTTCCCGGCCCGCCCGCCCGAGGCGGACCGCGGAAGCGTCGACTCTTCGGGCTGGTTTGCCGGTTCACGCCACCGAACCGGGGAACGAGACACTCGGGTGGCTAGCCCCGGCAGGATAGTTCACCGGTCCTGCCGGCGGTGAAGACAATCGGTGATCTATGCACGTAGAGGTCTAGCAGAATCCATTCGCGGACGCGGGTTCGACTCCCGCCGCCTCCACTTCAAGCCTTTGAGTCCCATCAACTGGCCGCCCCGAACCGCCCGCAAGGACGGCGGGGCGGCTCTTCTTTGGAGATCTACAACGTGAAGCGAAAGCTGGCGATGCTTGGCGGGGTGCTGCCGACGATCCTGCTCGCGGACATCCTGACGAAGCGCTGGGCGCTGGAGGCGCTGCCGGACGCGGCGAAGCTGGACTTTCTGGGGGGCTACGTTCCCCTGACGCTCAGGTTCAACCGCGGCGCCGCCTTCGGCATCTCGATCGGCGACGATCCCCGCTGGTTCTTCATCCCGGTCGCCTTCCTCGCGCTCGGGCTCATGGTCGCGCTGATGGTGCGCGCGCGCGGCAGCGACTACGCCCGGACCGTTTCCCTTTCGCTCGTCATCGCCGGCGCCCTGGGGAACCTCATCGACCGGGTCCGGTGGGACCGGGGCGTGGTCGACTTCATCGGCCCGATCGACCTGGGCTTCATGCACTGGCCGATCTTCAACGTGGCCGACATGGCGATCTCCTGCGGAGCGGTGCTGCTCGCCATCTCCTTCTGGCTGGAGGAGCGAAGTCTCAAGAACGCGCAGGTGAAGGCCGCGGATGCGCCGGAGATGGGCGCGAGATCCTGAGCCGGTAGGCGATCGCCCGCGCGGCGCCCGCCCTCCCGCGGCCCGCCGTTCAATCGGGCGGCAACTCGAAGACGAGGTACTCGATCCGTCGGCGCAGCATCTTGACGATGCGCAGCCTTCCCCCTCCCGCCTCGACCGAGTCGCCGACCCGGCCCACGCGGTTCAGCGCGCCGAAGACGTAGCCGCCGATGGTGTCGAACTCCTCGCCGAACTCGATGCCCAGCCGGTCCTCCACGTCCTTCAACGGAGTTCCGCCCCGGATCACCAGGCGCCCGTCCGCGAGCTCCCGGAACTCGGTCGGCTCGTCGGTCTCGTGCTCGTCGCGGAACTCGCCCACGATCTCCTCGATCAGATCCTCGAGCGTGACGAGCCCGGCGGTGCCTCCGTACTCGTCCACCACGATCGCCATCTTGCTGCTCTTCGCCCTCATCTCCTGGATCAGCTCGACCACCGGCTTGGAGGCGGGGGAGAAGGGGACGGGGCGCATGATCCCGCGGACGTCTTCAGGTCCGTCCCGGGCCGCCCGCCAGAGGTCCCGCACGAGCAGGATTCCCACGATCCGGTCGAGGCTGTCCTCGTAGACCGGCAGGCGCAGCTTCCCGCGGTCGAGCATCACGTCCATCGCCTCGGCCACCGAGGCGCCCGCGGGCACGGCCACAATGTCGATCCTGGGGGTCATCACCTCGCTGACCGCGATCTCGTCGAGCTGCATCACGTTCGACATCACCTGGAACTCGTCCTCGTCGATCGCCCCCTCCCGGCGCCCCAGTTCGGCCAGAACCTCGATCTCGGCGCGGCTGATCGTGGCGTGCCCGGCCCCGCGTGGGGCGATCCAGCGGCTCAGGTATCCGAGCGGGACGAGGACCGGCTTCATCAGAACCACCATGATGCGAAGCAGGTGGGCGGTGGGGCGGGCCAGCCGCTTCCAGAAGGTGGCGCCGATCGTCTTGGGAATGATCTCGGACAGCACCAGGACGGCCAGTGTCAGGCCCGCGGTAAAGATCCCGACCGCGAGGTCGTCCCCCTCGAAGATGCTGGCCGCGATTACCCCGGCGAGGGTGGCCCCGACCGTATGCGCGATCGTGTTGAGGGTCAGGATGGCCGCTATCGGCTCGTCGATCCTGCGCTTCATCGCGTGCAGGATGTCGCCGGCGCGATCGCCGCTGTTCCGCAGGAGAGCGATGTAGGAGTGACTTGCGGAGAGGAGAACGGCCTCGAGGACCGAACACATGAACGAGATCGCGAGAGAGATTCCCACGACCGCAAACAGCTGGGTCAGCAAGTCGGGCAGGTTGTCCGGGTGTTTGTGGGGGAGCCCGGGCTGGTTCGGCGGACGGCCCTTGCCCCGGGGGAAGGGCCGTCCCTAAGCTAGCAGTCCGGGGACGGATCCGCCTGCGGGCGCCGGGAACGGCGAGGCGCCGGGCAGGCAAGGCGGCTCGATGGACGGGTAGCGCAACCATTCGTCCGAAGAGCAACGCACGGCGGAACCCCGCAGACACGGGCTGTAAGGAGAAGATGACATTTTGTAAAGCTGTCTTTACAGTGCGGCCCGGTGAGTGCAGTCGTTCAGCGCTTCGCGCCACCGCGGTCTGCGTCACGCTGCTGGCTCTCTCCACCGCCGGCCCGGGCTCGCCGGGCCATGTGGACGCCCAGGAGCCTCCGTCCGCCGACTACTACGTCTATGTCGGCGCCGAGTCGGCGGACCTCCTGCACCGCATCCGCTTCGGGCCGGACGGCGCCGTGCTCGACCGCACCATCGCCGTCGGCGAGATGGCGACCGAGACGGAGGGGCCGCACGGCCTCAACATCTCCCCCGACGGGCGCTTCCTCTTCATGACCACCGGCCACGGCGTGCCCGACGGCAAGCTGTGGAAGTTCCATGCGGGCCCGGACACGCTGGTCGGCGACCCCATCCTGCTCGGCTACTTTCCCGCCACCCTCGATCTCACGCCCGACGGCCTCTACGCCTTCGTGGCCAACTTCAACCTGCACGGGGAGATGGTTCCGTCCACGATCTCGGTCGTCTACACGCCGGACATGGTCGAGGTCGAGCAGGTGGAGACGTGCACCATGCCCCACGGCGCCCGCCTGGACGCCGCCGGCGTGTACCTCTATTCGGCGTGCATGATGGACGACCAGATCGTCGAGATCGACACGCGAACCTTCGAAGTGTCGCGGCGCTTCTCGGTGGCGGAGGGGGCGGAGGGGGCGCTCGTCGGCGGGCACGCTACCGGCACTCCCGCCGGCCACGACGCTGCCGGGGCCGGCCACCCGTCCCCCAGTTGCTCGCCCACCTGGGTCGTGCCCGCGCGCGCCGGTGGATCGCTCTTCGTCGCCTGCAACCGCGGAGGCCGCATCCTTGAGATCGACCGCGGCTCATGGTCGCTGGTGCGCGTCGTGGAGACGGGCCCGGGTCCCTACAACCTCGCGCTGACCCCCGACGACGGGATCCTGGTCGCCACGCTCAAGGCGGGCGCCGGGGTACAGTTCTTCGACGCGGGGACGGGCCGCTCGCTGGGGACGGCGCCCTCGTCCACCACCGTCACCCATGGCGTCGTGGTGAGCCCGGACGGCCGCTACGCCTTCGTTTCGGTGGAGGGGGTCGGAGCCGAGCCCGGCAAGGTGGACATCTTCGATCTGGGAGCGTTCGAGCGGGTCGCGGAGGTCGAGGTGGGACAGCAGGCCGGCGGGATCGTGTTCTGGAAGATGGAGCCGCGCTGATCGCCGCTGCGGCCGCGCCGCTCCGTTCGCGAACCGTCGTCCCGGCCTGCAGCTGCCCGGTCTGCTAGTTCAGCCGGATCGTGACGTTGTCGTCGTCCACGCTGAAGGAGTAGGCCCGCTCCCGTCCGCGCCGCGTCTTCAGGTGGACGAGGTTGCGCTGGTCTTCGAACACGTTGAACAGAAGCCGGTTCCGGACGTGGACGCGCTCCACGGACTCGTCCACCGGATACTCCATCGTATACCACCACATGACTTCGTCGAGGACGGTGGCCTCATCGATGCCGCGCGCCGTGACCTTTCCCCGAAGCACGGCGTCCCCGGCGGTGAGCACCAGCATGTCGTTGATGTACCGCTCGATGATCGCGTCCACCTCCGGGGTCTCGGCGAGTTCGAACTCCGTGTCCGACCTGTGCTGCATCACGGCGAGCTGCAGGTCGTCCCAGAAGAAGCGGATGCGCGCGTGCAGCACCGGGCCCGTCATGCCGGCGTCGGCAACCGAAAGGCGGAAGGGGTGGGTCCCGTCGGCGGCCACCAGGCAGAAAAGCGCCACGAGGGCCCCCAGGCGGGCGCCCCACCGTCCGGGCCGCGGCCGCGCGGAGACTGCTCCACGGGTGGCCGGACAACCGGTGTTGGCAAGCGGGCGAGCGTCCATTCTACATTGAAATGGCTGTGCGTGTTAGCTTCATCGACGGTCCAGGAGCGCACCAGCCCGTGCGGCTGGGGATCTTGAGCGGTACGTGGATGGTACAACCTGTGGCCAGACATGGCGAGAAATCAACCGGGGGGTATCGTGCGCGACCGTGAACCTCAGCATCCATCACCAGTCCGTTCGCAAGGTGCCCCCGGCCGGATCAGGTCCGGCCGCGGGTTGCCGTCATCCGCAGCGGCCCCCATGCGCGCCCTCTGCGCTGCCCTCGCGGCTCTGGCCTGCGGGATTTCGCCGGCGGACGCCCAGGTCCGCGCCGGCGTGTCCGGCGTCTACGAGACCGGCGTTTTCGAAGGAACCTACGGGGTGGGTGGACGCGCCGAGTTCGGTCTGGACTTCCTCACGCGGGGGCTGGCGGTTGCCGGGACCTATGACCACTTCTTCCCCGGGTGTGCGGACTGTTCGTCCGCCAATGCAGGCGTTCAGATCGTGATGGCGCCACCGAGCCCCCTCTACCTGGGGGTGGGGGCCAATCTCAGCCGATTCAACGACGGCCAGTCGGATCAGGCGGCGGATTCCGATTGGGCCATGAACCTGATCGTGGGTGTCCGTTTTTCCGTACTGCCGGTCGTCCGGCCCTTCTTCGAGTTCCGCCAGGAGATCCTGTCCCGCGACATCAACGCGCAGACGCTCTCGCTGGGGGTGCTGTTCAGTCCGGCGCGGGCTCGGAACGCTCCCCCCCGTGCCCGGTCGCGGTGAGCGTCGCCGCCCTCTACGAGCGTCCCCTGAGGTGGGCGGCGCGATGGTGGCAGTCCTGGGCCGAGCACGCCGGGCAGCTGGGGCTCCTGGTATGGGCCACTTTCTCCGCCGCGGCGCGTCTCCGCGTCTCCTTTCGCGAGTTCGTGCGCCAGCTTCAGATCATGGGGATGCAGAGTATGCCCATCGTGATGATCACGGCCATTCTCACCGGAATCGTGACCTCGCAGCAGGGTGGCTACCAGCTCACCTCGACGGTGCCCCTGTATGTGGTGGGCAGCATCACGGTGACCAGCGTGGTGCTGGAGCTTGGACCGGTCCTCACGGCCGTCGTGCTGGTCGGCAGGGTGGGCGCGCGCATCACCGCCGAACTGGGCACCATGGTCGTCTCCGAGCAGATCGACGCCTACCGGTCGCTGGGGCGCGACCCGCTGATCATCCTGGGTGCGCCGCGGATCCTGGCGGGGCTGGTGGTGATGCCCGCCCTGGCAGGGCTGGCCAACCTGATCGGAACGATTTCGGGGATGATCTCGGCCCAGATGTCCCTCGATATCGGCTACGAGACCTTTCTCTTCGGGGCGCGGCTCTTCTGGCAGTCGTGGGACATCTTCTATTCGTTCATGAAGGCGATCACCTTCGGCTTCGCCATCCCCGTGATCGCGATCCACATGGGCTTCCGGACGAGGGGCGGGGCGGAAGGGGTCGGCCGCACGACCACCGACTCGGTGATGTTCCAGCTTCTCACGATCTTCATCCTCGACGCGATGTTCCCACCCCTCTTCCTGCAGTGACCGACCCATGACCGCCGATCCCGTCATCCGCTACCGCAACACCCACAAGGCCTTCAAGCGGCCGGTGCTGTCGGGCGTGGACCTGGAAATCTACGAGGGCGAGATGTTCGCGCTGTTCGGGCCCTCCGGGACGGGGAAGAGCGTCCTGCTCAAGACCACCATTGGCCTGATTGTGCCCGACCGGGGGGACGTCGAGGTGACGGGGCTGTCCGTCTACTACGGGGGCAGGGGCGTCCTGGAGTCGGTCCGGGAGAAGGTCGGCTACGTCTTCCAGCATGCGGCCCTGTTCGACTCGATGACCGTCTACGGCAACGTCGAGATGGGTCTGCCCGTCGAGCGCCTCCGGCACATGCAGACGCGCGAGGTGGCCAGGGCCATCTGGGAAGCCCTCGAGATGGTGAACCTCGATCCCGAGGAGGTCATGTCGGTGCTGCCGGCCGAGCTCTCGGGGGGAATGAAGAAGCGCGTCGGGATCGCGCGGGCCATTGTCGGACGGCCGCGCATCCTTCTCTGGGACGAGCCCACGACGGGCCTCGACCCCGTCAATACGGCGGCGGTGGAGAGGCTGATCAAGGGGCTCTCCGAGGAACTCCGGGTCACTTCGGTGCTGGTCACCCACGACGTGGAGGGTGCGCTGTGGATGTGCGGGCGCGTGGCCATGCTGGAGGGGGGGAACATCCGCTTCTGCGGGACTCCCGACGCGTTCCAGACCGAGGCCGACCCGGTCGTCAGAGCTTTCGTTGATCGCGCGGCCGCCGAGGCCGCCCTGGACGTGGTGGAAATGTCATGAACAATACGAAATCTTCCAGCCGCCGCCCTTCGGACGACGAGATCGCGCGGGCCGTTCCGCAAGCAGCGCGCGTGCGCGAAGTGCGTGTCGGGATCTTCGTCATTCTCGGGCTTGCCGGCTTCTTCGTGATCCTCTTCATGATGACCAGCCCCGCGACCTTCCGGGGACGCTACACGGTCCTCACCCACGTCGACGACGCCGGGGGGATGCGCAGGGGGGACGCGGTCACGATGCGCGGCGTGAACATCGGGCGCGTGCGGGCCTTCGACCTCACGCAGGAGACCGGTGTCCTGCTGTCGCTCGAGATCGAGCGCGGCTGGGATATCCCGGTGGGATCCCGCACCGAGGTGCGCTCCACGGGCTTCCTCGGCGGGATGGTTGTCGCGGTCGTCACCGGTCCCGGTCCCGGGTTCGTCGAGCCCGGCACGCTGCTCCCCGGGGAGGCCGTCGCGGGGGTGTTGGACGTTGCCGGGGACATGTCCGACGACTTCATGGATCTCCTGGCGAGGTCCAGGGCGTTTCTGTCCGATTCGACCATCGCCGGCACCGAGGGCGCGGTGATGGAGGTACGTGACCTGTTCAGCGCTGTGGCCGCGAGACTGGACACCGCCGACAGCCTGGCGGCGGAAGCGCGCTTCGTGCTGCAGGATCTGAGGCGGGCGGCGGCCAACGTGGAGGACCTGACGGGCGCGGAGGAGTGGCGCGATGCCCTCGCGTCGGCGGAAGCGACGCTGGCGAGCCTGGAGCGCTCCTCGGCAGGGTTTGAGGAAACGGTTGCGTCGCTCAACACCGTTCTGGGCCGCATCGAGCGTGGCGAGGGCACCCTCGGGAAGCTCCTGGTCAGCGATTCACTCTACAATGCCTACACCGACCTGGCGGTGACCCTGAGGGAGCTGGCCGATGATGTGAAGGAGAATCCGCGCCGCTACATCAGTCTCAGGATCTTCTGACGAGCCCCCGGCCAGGCCCCGGACCTTTCGGCCCGGGGCCGGACGACCGGCCTACCAGCCCGGGGCGATCTGGAATCCCCAGTGCCAGCCCTTGTTGGGGCGCTGCCAGGGATACGCGTAGTAGGTCTCCAGAATCAGGAGTCCCAGCACGTTCATGCGGGCCGAGAAGCCGCTGCTGGCAAGCGGGATGCGGTCGTACTCACTGCGCGACCAACCCCAGTCCCCGGGTCGTTCGCTGTCCCAGGCCATCCCGATGTCGGAGAAGGCCACCAGCTCCACGGCCACGTAGGGGAAGACGATCAGCCCGAATTCCTCGATTCCCGTGAAGGGGATGCGGAGCTCCGCGTTGCCGACCGCCAGCCGGTGCCCGAACAGGCGGTCCAGCTCGGCGCAGTTGGAGCCGACGATCGAGACCTGGCATTCCCGCCGCTGCAGGATGTCGTTGAACGAGTTGTACGCGTAGCCGCGGATGAAGGTCTCGTAGCCGAGGAAGAACGGTCCGAGCTGGTGTTGGTCGAGTGCCTGGGTGTTGCCGTAGCGCCCGAGGTGGAGCCCGCGGAACGCCAGGGTCATCTGGCCGGCGACGTTGAAGTAGCGGCGGAAGTCGGCGGTGAGCGTCTGGAAGTTCACCGTGCCGTACTGCCCCTCCACGCCGAACCGGTAGCGGTGGCCGCGAACCGGGCTGGTGAAGGCGGCGAACGAGTTGTCTCCCACCATGGCAATGGACGCGGTGGCGAGGTGGAGGGGATCACGCCCCGGCAGGCCCTCCCGGCGGAAATCCAGGACCCGTCCGAAGGGGTCGAGGAAGTAGGTCTCCTGTTCGACGCTGTGGCCGTAGCGGATCACGCCCAGTCCACCCTCGATCCTGCGGGTGGCCGAAAGCGGGAACGCCAGCAGACCGTCCAGGGCATCGATGTAGATTCGTTCGCGCAGGACGACGAAGGAACTCACGTCGAAGCCGTAGTACTGCCGCAGATAGGGCGTGTGCTGAACGCCCACCCCCCAGTTCCAGCGCTGCTTCTGGTTGAGGTAGAAGACCTGTCCGCCCACGTCCTTGATGGAGCCGTTGGCGAGCAGGGACACACCCATCGTCCGGTCGCCGAGCATGTCGCTGAAGTACGCATAGGCGCTGCCGGCGAGGTATGATCCGAAAGCGTCGGCGCCCACGCCGACGGACGGCTGGCCGACGTAGTCCAGTTCCAGCGAAGGACGATACTTCTCGGCCTGGTCCGCCGAGTAGACGCCCGGCGCGACGAGTCCCATGAAGCGGTCGCCGAGGTAGTCGGAGACGCGGCTGCGAACGCCGGGACTGCCCGGGGGAAGCATTCTGCCCCGACCTTCGCCCGCGTCCGCCAGCACATCCACGTAGGTCGCCATGTCGCCCGGCCTCGCGGTGTTCACGATGTACCCGCGTTCGTGGAAGACCGAGAAGGCCAGCAGGTCCTTGGCCGGCGAATAGGAGAAGGCGGGCGACAGCGGCGTGATGCCGCTGATCCCGGTCAAGGCGTGGGTGATCCTGCGCTGGGCTCCGTCGACCAGATTCACGTGGTAGATGTCGGGAAACCCGTCGTGGTCGGAGACGAAGAAGATCCCTTCGCCGCTGGCGTCGTAGACCGGGTTGGTGTGCTTGCCGCCGGCGAAGACCGTCATCGGGGTCACCGCGAGCGTTTCGACGTCGAGGAAGGCAAGCACGTAGTTGCTGAAGACCAGCTCGCTGAAGTCGGTCTCCGGGCCCCGGTCCGACACGAACGCGAGTGTGCTTCCGTCGGGCGACCAGGTCGCGTGCAGGTCGGCGTGCTTGTCGTTGGTGAGCTGGCGGACGGCTCCCGTCTCCAGCTCGTAGATGTAGAGGTCGGAGACCCCGCCCTTGAGTCCCGTGAACGCAATCTCGCGCCCGTCGGGCGACCAGGCCGGATTCTGCAGCGCGCCCAGTCCCTCGATCTCGATCCGCTCCAGACCGCCGCCGCCAAGGATGTCCATGATCGCCAGCTGGTGATTCCCGCCGGCCAGGACCACGAAGGCGATTCTGCGGCTGTCCGGAGACCACGAGCCGCTGGAGTCCATGTAGCGGATGCCGTCGATGTACGGAGTCTCGTTGCGCTGCAGGGGCCGCAGCACCCGTCCGGTCTCCACATCGGCGAGGAACATGTCCATCGAGAAGAGGTCCTTCTCGGACTGGTAGACGATATAGCGACCATCCGGACTCAGCGAGGGAGAGACGTTCACGCGGCCGCCGCCGCACTCCACGCACAGAAGGACGTCCCCGGTCTCGTAGGGGTCGGTCCTGCCCGCCATCAGGGGCCGGTACTCGGCCTCGACGGCGTCCCACCACTGTGCAGAGAGGCTGTCCTGCGGCATCGCGAACACCTCCAGGATCGCGTGCTCCCATCCGATCTGCAGCGCGATGCGGTTGAGGTCCGCGAGGGACTCGTCCCCGTAGGTCCCGCCGAGGTAGGAGATGAACCCCTGCCCGAAGCGGTACGGGAAGTACTTCGGGTTGCGGGTCATCTCGACCAGGTCCGGCTTTTCGTCCCTGTGGAGGTGGTCCCTGAGCCACATCGCGGTGTGCGGGTGCTCCCGCCCCAGTGAGAGGTACTCCGCCGTTCCCTCGATCAGCCAGAGGGGCTGCGCCGCCAGCCGCATGATGCCGCCGCTGTTGCGACTCTGGGCGATGTTGTACTGGAACGCGTGCACCAACTCGTGGCCAAGCACCGCGTTCGTCTCCCTGTACGAAGCCGTCAGGGGCATGATCACCCGGCTCTTGAGCGACTCGGTCACCCCGCCGGTGCCCTGTCCGATCGCCCCCTGAAGCGTGTTGGTCTGCTGGAAGTCCGGCTGGTCGGCGTAGATGATCAGCGGTTTCGTCGACTCGAATTCGTGCTGGAAAAAGCGGGAGAAGCGCTCGTACCACCGTTCGGAAAGGCGTGCGATATCCTCGATCACGCCCTGCTGCTCCGTGTACACCTCGGGGTAGAAGTAGATGTCCCAGTTCCTCGTGGTGAGCACTTCGAACTCGCGGTTCTCGTACTGCACCTTGTTGCGGCCGAAGTACTGGGCCGACCCCGGCAGCGGGAGGGTCAGCAGAAGCGCGGCGGCCCCGGTCCATGCCAGGATACGCGCCCCTCGGTTCCGTCGGGTGCCGAGTGCTGCTGTCATGATAAGCCTTTTCCTTGTGCGCGCGCGCTGCGGACGGGTCCGATTCCCGCCATCGCACCGGGCGACATCTTCATGTGGTGGGCCGGGCCTGTGCCGGCCTGTTATGCATATACCCGGCCCGCGGGCCCAGGATCCCTTGGGGCCGGGCGGACGATCCGCGAACTTGTCTCCTCCTGATGGACAATACACCCTTGGACTGCGAATGAAAACAGCAACGATGCTCCCGCGCTTTGCGGATGCTCCGGCGGGAGGGTGCCCCGCCGCCGCCGCGCCGCTCCTGCCGGCGGTGATTCTCTGTCTCGCGGCCTGCGGCTCCGGTGAGGGGGACGCAGCCGCCGATCGGTCCCCGGAGGGAGGCGCGGTCGGATCCCCAGCGGCCGAGATCGCGTCTCCTGCGGCACCGGGAAGCGGTCAGCCGTTTCTCGCCCCGGCCGACGGCGGCGTCTGGATGAGCTGGACCGAACCTTCTCCGGCCGGACACCGGGTGGTGACCGCACACTACGACGGCCGCGGCTGGAGCCCGCCGGCCACGGTCGCCGAGGGGGACGCATTCTTCGTCAACTGGGCGGACTTCCCTTCGGTCCACCCCTTCGGGGACCTCCTGGTCGCCCACTGGCTCCAGAGGGGCGGGCAGGGGACCTACGACTACGGCGTCCGGATCGCCTGGTCGGCGGACCGGGGCGCCACCTGGTCCGCTCCGTGGACGCCCCACGAGGACGGCACTCCCACCGAGCACGGTTTCGTGTCGCTCTTCGAGCGCGGCGGTACGGTGTGGGCCGCGTGGCTGGACGGGCGCGCCATGACGGCGCCGGGAGGTCCCATGTCGATGCGGGCCAGATCGCTGCCCGCGGCGGCGACCAGGGTGAGCGGGACGGAGCCGCCGGGCGGGGCTCAGCGCCGGTCTTCCCCTCTCCCCGGCCCCGAGGTGCTGGTAGACGACCGCACCTGTGAATGCTGCCAGACCGACGCCGTCGCCGTCGCCGGCGTCCCCGTGCTCGCCTACCGTGATCGCGCGGACGGCGAGGTGCGTGACATCGCCGTGAGCCGCCTCCTGGATGCGGGGTGGACGCCCGGGGTGCCCGTGCACGAGGACGGCTGGGTAATCGGAGGGTGTCCGGTGAACGGCCCCGCCCTCGCCGCCCGGGACGCCGGCGTCGCGGTGGCGTGGTTCACCGCGCCGGAAAACCGGCCACAGGTCAACGTCGCCTTCTCGGAGGACGGTGCGGTCACCTTCGGGGCGCCGCTGCGGATGGACGCCGGGCAGCCGGCGGGCCGGGTGGACGTGGTCATGCTTGACGACGGTTCCGCCCTGGTGACCTGGCTGGAACGGGGTGCGGGCGGCGCGCGGATCCTGAGCCGGCGCGCGGAGCCGGGCGGAAGAATGAGCGACCCCGTGCCGCTGGCCGACACCGACGCGGCGCGCACGTCGGGATTTCCCCGCATCGCTCGCCTGGGCCCGGACCGGCTGATGCTGGCCTGGACCGATCCCACCGGCGAGAGCCGGGTGCGCGTGGCGGTACTGCCGCTGGACCGTTGGCGGCTTCCTTCGTGAAGGGAGTGCAGGCGGAAACGCCGGCCGGGGCCGCGGCCGGCCGGCCGTGATGGATCGCGGCCGTTTCGCCGGGATCGCCGCCGGATTCGGGGCGGCGCGCGTGGTGGTCCTGGGCGACCTGATGCTCGACCGCTACGTGGCGGGCCCGGCGGACCGGGTCTCGCCGGAAGCGCCGGTCCCGGTGGTGCGGGTGGACCGGGAGTGGGACGCGGTGGGCGGCGCGGCCAACGTGGCCGCGAACGTGCGCGCCCTGGGGGCTCGCTGCGACGTGGTCGGTGTGCTGGGGGAGGACGCCCCGGGTGAGGTGGTGGAGGAGGCGCTGCGGGCGCTCGGCGCGGGTTGCCGCTGCGCGCGGGACGGCTCCCGCGCCACGACGGTCAAGACCCGGGTCCTCGCGCGCGGCCAGCAGGTGGTGCGCATCGACCGGGAGGATCCGGCGCCGGTCCCGCCTCCCGTCGCGGCGGAGCTCGCCGCCCACCTCGACGCCGTCCTGGCCGGCGCGGACGCGCTGGTCGTCGCCGACTACGACAAGGGCGCGCTCACGCCCAAGCTGATCCGGCACGCGCTCGCCGCGGCGGCCTCCGGTTCGGTCCCCGTCCTGGTGGACCCGAAGCGGCGGAACTTCTTCGCCTACGGGGGCGCCACCGTCTTCAAGCCCAACCGCGCGGAGCTCGAAGCCGCGCTCGGCGAGCCCGTCCGGCCCGGGGACGGCGACTGGCTGGAGGCGGCGCGGGATCGCGTTGGCTGCGACCACCTCCTGCTGACGCTGGGCGCCGCAGGGATGGTGCTGGCTTCGCCGGGGGGGGCGCCGCGCCGGATCGCCGCGCGGGCCCGCTCGGTCTACGACGTTTCGGGGGCGGGGGACACGGTGGCGGCCGTCGTCGCGGTCGCGCTTGCGGCCGGGGCCCGACTGGCGGAAGCGGTGGAGGCGGCTGCCGTCGCCGCGTCGGCGGGGGTGGCCAGGATCGGCGTCGCGACCGTGTCGCCGCAGGAGATCGCGTCGCGCCTTGCGGATCGGACGCAGGGTGCCCCGGGGCCGGACGCCGGCGCGGCGAGCGTCCCGAATCCGGGTGCAGGCAACCGGGACTCGACGGATTGAAACCACCTTCAAGGAGACTCCAACCCATGTCCCTACTCACCTCCGTGCACACCGACGACGCGCCCGGCGCGCTGGGCCCCTACTCGCAGGCCATCGTGACCGGCGACTGGATCTTTGCCTCGGGTCAGATCCCCATCGACCCCGCCACGGGAGCGCTCGTCGAGGGAAGTGTCGGCGTCCAGGCGGACCGTGTTCTGCGCAATCTCGCGGCCGTCCTTGCCGCCGCCGGCGGCAGTCTGCAGACGGTTGCCAAGACGACCGTGTTCCTCTCCGACATGGCCCTCTTCGCCGAAATGAACGCGGTCTATGAGCGCCACTTCGGCGATCACCGGCCAGCCCGCGCGACCGTGGCGGTGGCCGGTCTGCCCATGAGCGTGGATGTGGAGATCGAGGTGATCGCACGGGTGGGGTGATGGGGGGCGGTGAAGCCACACGGTGGTTGCGATCCGCCGGGCAGCGTGGCCTGTCGCGCACGCGGCTACGCGCTCCGCACGGGCGGACCATCACGACACGTACACAAATGTTCCTTGACAGGCGCGCGCCGTGCCATACTATTCCCGGTTGTCGGAATGCGCTCGTTCCGACCGGGTGGAGTGTGCCGCCCGGCTCCGTTCGGGCGCGCCGGTCCAATCCGGCGAACCGCTATCAGGCCCTGTCCGGGACAATCCCGGTCAACTATAGAAGGGTGTGTCACATGCCAGAGAACTCACAAAGGGAGGGCAACTCATGACACGTAATCTGGTTTGCAGAAGCCTCCGAAATGGGGCGGGAGGACTTGCACTGGCCTTGATGGCCGGCATCGTCTTTCCACTCGGAGCCCAGGAGACCGGTACCATCACCGGTCAGATCACCGACGAGGGCTCCGGCCGTCCACTGGCGTCCAGCCAGGTGTTTTTGGAGGGGACGGCCTTCGGTACGCTCACCGGCAACAACGGCCGGTATCTGTTCCTCAATGTCCCGGTGGGCGAGTACACGCTGGGCGTGCAACTCCTGGGGTACCGCACGGTGACCCAGACCGTGACGGTCACCGCTGGTCAGACGCGGACGATCGATGTCGGCCTTACGGTGACGGCGATCAACCTGGACGAGATCGTCGTGACCGGGACCGGCGCCGCGACGGAGAAGAAGAAGCTTGGCAACTCGATCGCCACCGTCGATGTCGGCAGGCTCGCGGACGTGCCGATCACCAGCTTCAGCGATGTCCTCCAGGGCCGCGAGGCCGGAGTCATCGGGCTTCCCGGCGGCGGCGACACCGGATCCAGCGGGCGGATCCGGATTCGGGGTTCTGCATCGCTCTCGCAGACGAACGAGCCGGTCATCTACCTCGACGGCGTCCGCATCGACCGTGGGGGCGGCGGTGGCTGGGGCGCCGCCCAGGCCTCGACCCGGCGCATCGACGACATCGACCCCAACTCGATCGAGCGCATTGAAATCCTCAAGGGCGCGGCCGCGGCCACGCTGTACGGCACCGAGGCCTCGAACGGCGTGATCCAGATCTTCACCAAGCGTGGCCGGCAGGGCGCGGCGCGCTGGTCGTTGCAGACGGACCAGACCGCCGTGGCAGCCCCGCTGGACCGCTTCATCCCGCACGCCGACTTCCCCAGGAGCGCGGAGGAAGTGGCCCGGATGCAGCAGCGCTGGGGCGTCAGCCTCCAGCCCTACGAGGTCTACGAGGTGAACTACCTCAAGGACTTCTACAACACCGGCTACGCCCAGACCTACTCCGGATCGGTCGAGGGCGGCGCGGACCTGATCACCTATTTCGTGTCCGCACGCGTGCACGACGAGAACGGGCCGTTCAGCAACCTGGACGGAATCCTGCCCAACGACCAGAAGCTCAGGTCGGAGGACACCATCGGGCGCCGCCAGGCGACGATGAACATCGGGATCTTCCCCTTCGACAATCTGCGCCTGAGGGTCACCGGCATGTACTCGGAGCTCGCCCAGAGCCGGATGCGCGGCGGCAACAACATCTACGGCGTGTTCTCGCTCGCCCTGATGGGCCAGCTGCGGCTTGCCGATGACAACAACTACTACGGCAGCCCCGCCTTCGCGACGATGCGTGAAACCGCGGAGACGGTCACCACCGAGGACGTCGAACACTTCGCCGGCAGCGTCAACGCAAACTGGAACATCATGGAGGGGATGGTGTTCGACGGGACCTTCGGCATCGACATCTCCAACGGCACCAACGTTTCCTTCTACCCATTCGGGTGGAACGTAGACGACTTCGCGGTCTACAACTCCGACGGCATCCGCTGGTTCGGCGACCGCAACCACCGGGAGGTCACCGGTGACTTCAAGCTGTCCTACGACAACAACTTCACCGAGGACATCAGCAGCACCTTCACCGGGGGCTTCCAGGGCTTCCTCAGCCAGAACGTCTACCACGGCGGCAACGGCGACGGCTTCCCCGGACCCGGTCTCGAGGTCGCCAGCGCGGGCGCCGACCAGTCCACCTCCGAGAGCTGGAGCCGCGTGGTCAACGCCGGCGGCTACTTCCAGGAGCAGCTCGGCTACCAGGACTGGCTTTTTGTCACGGCGGGTGCGCGCTTCGACGCCAACAGCGCCTTCGGTTCAGAGTTCGCAACAGCGACCTACCCGCGGGCCGGTGTCTCGTTCATCCCCAGTGATCTGTTCAACTGGGATGGCGGGATCGTCTCGAGCCTCCGCCTTCGCGGGGCCTGGGGCCAGGCGGGCCAGCAGCCGGGCGCCTTCGACAAGTTCACGACATTCGTCCCGCGGCCGGCAGAAGTCGGACCGGGCCTCGCACCGGGCAACCTGGGCAACCAGGCCCTCAAGCCCGAAGTCACCGACGAGATCGAGTTGGGCGCCAACATCGGTCTCTGGAACGACCGCGTCGCGCTCGACGTGAACTACTTCACCCGCACCACCACCGACGCGCTGGTGGCGCGCCAGTTCCCGGTGACGGGCGGCTTCACCCGCACGCAGCTGGACAACATCGGCCAGCTCGACGCCAACGGCCTGGAAGTGACGCTGAACGGGTCCGTGTACAACAGCGCGAACCTGAGCATCAACGTCTTTGCCAACACGGCGTACCTTGACCAGATCGTCACGGACCTGGGCGGAGCGCCGCCGCTCAAGACCGGTGGCTCCTACCCGCGCTACCGCAACTTCCTGATCGAGGGCGAGGCGCCCGGTGTGTTCCTGGGTGCGATTCTGGATCCGAACATGACGATCCCGCTTGACCTCAGCCGGAACTGCTCGGAGCCTTCGCGGGCGGAGGCGCTCGAGTACTTCAGCGAACCGCGCGCGCTCCAGGCGTTCGAAGTGATACCGGTGGGCTGCGCCGGCGGGTCGGCCGAGTACCTCATGCAGTACATCGGCAAGCCGGATCCGGACTTCGCGGGTTCCTTCGGCTTCGACATGAACTTCCTGGGCGACTTCGATCTCACGACCAACTTCGAATACAAGATGGGCAACTTCCACACCCAGGATCTGACCGGCGCCTTCCGCCAGGCCAACGCGCTGATCGGACGCAACGTCCCCGGATCCGCCCGGGTGGGTGCGGTTCTCCTGAACCCGGCGTCCACCGCCGAGCAGCGCCTTGATGCGGCGCTCGAATGGGCGAACGAGTATCGGGCCCTGGCTCCGATGTCGGGGATGAACCAGATCTGGACTTCAGACTTCATCCGCTGGCGCGAGTTGTCGGTCTCCTACCGCCTTCCTGCAGAAATGCTCGAGAGGTGGGGGGTGCGGAGCGCCACCGCCTCCGTTGGCGGGCGCAACCTCCATCTGTGGATGTTCGGGGACTACCGGGGCATCGATCCGGAGATCAACCCGTCCGCAAACTGCACCGGTGGCGGCGTGAGCTGCAACTTCCTCACCTCGACCGAGGCCTTCGGCGTGCCGGTCCCGAGGCGGTTCACGTTCTCGCTGCGGGTCGGCTTCTAGGAAAGGGAGACAAGGAAATGATCAAGATGACAAAGTCAGTCCTCACGGCCACCGGGTTCGCGTTGCTGCTGAGCGGTTGCGGCCTCCTGGATGTCGACAACCCCAACGCGCTGGTGCAGGAGGACATCGAAAAGGCACAGGCGGCTGACGCCGCCGTGAACGGGGCCCAGGCCATCGTGGCCAGCGGGGTCGGCGGGATCTACGCCGCGTTCGCGACCGTCGGCGACGAGATCACCTGGATCGGATCGCGCGACGCGTGGAACGAGCTGAACCAGGGAACGCCCGACAACCCGGGCAACGAGTTCTCCGACGGTTCCTTCCCGGGAATCGCACAGGCGCGCTGGATGAGCAAGTTCGCGGTGGAGCTGATACAGGGCCACCTGGACGAGGACGGGAGCAACGCCTCCATGCAGGCACGCCTGGCCCGCGCCAACCTGTATGCGGGCGTGGCGTACTCGTCGATCGCACAGATGTTCGACGACTTCGCCTTCAGCGACCGTACGGAGCCCGGGCCCCTCATCGGGCCGGACAACATGGGCGGCGTCTTCGACCAGGCTATCGGCTACTATACTGCCGCGATGTCGGGCGGTGGCGAGAACGCGATGCGGGCGCAGGCTGCCCGCGCCCAGGCGCACCACCAGAAGGCGATTTGGAACCTGCTGAACCCGGCGGGATCCGCACCGGCCAATCCGTTGGTGAACGACGGGAGCGCCAACAGCGACGCCATGGCGGTGCTCTCGATGGTCGAGGGAACCGACTGGGCCTACCGATTCGCCTACAGCGGTTCGACCGTAGGCAACAACCTCGCCTGGCAGGTTACAGAGCGGGGTGAGCTCCAGATCGGCCCGGACTATGTGACGGTGGACCCGGAAGACTTCAAGGACATCACCGGGCACATCCTGATGGACCCGATCGAGAACGCGGTGGATACGCGCTACGAGATGTTCGTGACCGAATTCCTGGACGCGGACGGCTATGCGCCGGTGACGGTCGTGAGCGAGAGGGGACTGCGGCTGATCGTCGCCGAGGCCGCGCTGGCGAGCGGCGACATGGGCGCCTTCACCAACCACATCAACATGATTCGCGAGGGGCTCGACGGGCTGACCGCGTACTCGGGGCAGATTCCGGCAATGGACATGCTCCAGCACGAGCGCAGGGTCAACCTGTTCCTGCAGTTCAAGCGGCTGCAGGACCACTACCGCTTCGGCGTGCCCAGCAGCAACTGGCTCTCGGGGTCGAAGGCCATGACCACGCCGGGCACCATGCTGCCGATCACCCGGATCGAGATCCTGGCGAACTGCCACCATCCGGCCAACGCGCTGCACCCGTGTTAGGGTAGCCTCAGTGCGCTGAGCACCGAGCCGGAAGCAGTGATCCGGCGATGCCAGGACGGGGTCCGGGGGTTCGCCTCCGGATCCCGTTGGCGTTGCCGGGTGGGGGAGATGTCCCCCCGTAAGGGCTCGTGCCCCGCAGGCGCGTCACGGGTGTTAGATTTGGTCCTGTCCGGTGGCGCCGCTTTGGCGTAGCCGTGTTCCTGCGGAACCTGTGTGAGAATGAAGACGAAGAGACGTTTGCTGGGGTTCGGAAGCCTCCTGGCCGCCTTTCTGGCCTGGGGCTGCGGGTTGTTCGCCGATCCGAGCCCGGAGATCATCCGGGTCACCCTCGATGGCGACGCGGATTCGTTCCTGCTGGTGACTTCGACGGAGTTCTTCGCCACCAACAACGAAGCTGGCGACATGTCCGTGCAACTCTTTACGGCGGACACGACGGTCATTTCCTTGCCGTTCGACCAGAACTGGAACATCGAGGCCGAGAAGCGCTTTTTCCTCCTGGCTGCGCCGATGGACTCGAGCGCGGTCAGAGTGCAGATCCGGGTCTTCCTGGATGGGGACAAGGACTTCGACCGCAACGTCGACGCGATGATCGAAGACCCGGTCAGGTACCTCTACCTCTTCAACCAGCAGGTGCTGCAGGACTTCGAGCTGCTGTGACCGGACGAGCGGGCGAACGGCAGCCACAGCGACGGGAGGGTCGGCGATGAACAGATGGCACAGGACGGTATTGGCTCTGGTCGTGTTGTGGCACTCCGCGGCGTGCTACACCTACCGGCCGATCGCGGGGGTGCCCCCGGTCGGGAGCGATGTCCGGGTTACCGTCACCGACGAGGAAGCGCTGCGCCTCAGGGAGCAGACCGGCGACATTTCCCTAACCGTGGATGGCCGTTTTACGGGCACCTCAGGCGACACCTTGTACCTGTCCGTCGTGACCTTCCGGGCGTCGGCGACATCCGGATCGCGCCAGATGCGCCAGGCTCTGGCCATCTCGCGGGACGGGCTGGAGGGGTTTGCCAGCAAGGAGTTGTCGTACGTGCGCAGCGGCATCGTGGGGGCGCTCGCGGGGGCCGGAATAGTATTTGTGATGCGCGAGGTCATCGTTGGCGGGTCCAGCGATGACATTGACGAAAACGGGGGCAACCCGACCGGGACGCTGATTCCCATCATCAGGATTCCGCTGGGACGGTAGGCACGGGGCGCGCCTACCGGGCGCCCGCGTTATTGATCAGGATCGGGTCTGCCCGTATCCTTGACGACCGGTCCGGCATCCGTTCCTTCCCCGTCATCAGGAGAAGTCGCATCATGCGGCAGCGGCATCATCGTGCGTTCGTTCTGGTTCTGCCCCTCGTCCTCCCGGCAGCCGCGCTGTTCGTGGCCGCGGCCCTCGCCGCGCCCCCGGCGCGGGCTCAGGAGGCGTATTCCGAATCCCTGTGGAGTTCCCTGCAGTGGCGCAACGTCGGACCGCCCCGTGGCGGACGCTCGATCGCCGCGGCCGGCTCCGACGCCCGGCCGATGGAGTACTTCATGGGCACGACCGGTGGGGGGCTCTGGAAGACCACCGACGGCGGGATGAACTGGCGGCCGGTCACCGACGGCGAGATGAACAGCGGCTCGATCGGAGCGGTGCAGGTGTGCGAGAGCAATCCCGACATCGTGTACATGGGGACCGGGGAGACCCAGCTGCGCGGCAACATCCAGCAGGGCGACGGCGCCTACAAGTCCACCGACGGCGGCGAAACGTGGGAGCATGTGGGCCTCACGGAGACTCAGAACATCGCCCGCATCCGCATCCACCCGGAGAACTGCGACGTGGCCTGGGTGGCCGCCTTCGGCAAGCACTCCGCCGACAATCCGGAGCGCGGCGTCTTCAAGACGACCGACGGCGGCGTGACCTGGCGCAGGGTCCTCTACCGCAGCGACAAGGCGGGCGCGGTCGACATCAGCGTCGACGTGACGAACCCCGATGTCATCTACGCCGCGATCTGGGAAGCCTGGCGGCGCTCATGGGGCATGTCCTCCGGAGGCGAGGACAGCGGCCTCTTCAAGTCCATGGATGGCGGCGAGAGCTGGACCGAGATCACTGGCAGCATCGGGCTTGCGGAGGGACCCGTCGGCAAGATCGGAGTCGCTGTTTCGCCCGCCAACCCCGACCGCGTGTGGGTGCTGATCGAGCACGAGCCCGACGGGGGCGTTTGGCGCTCCGACGACGCCGGTGCGACCTGGGAGCGGGTCAACGAAGAGCGAAAGCTGCGCCAGCGGGCCTTCTACTACACGCGGGTGTACGCCGACCCGAACGACGAGGACGTGGTGTACGCCCTGAATACCGGACTGTACCGTTCCCGCGACGGCGGAGCGACCTTCCCCGGCAGCATCCAGGTGCCCCATGGCGACAACCACGACCTGTGGATCGCGTCGAACGACTCGGAACGGATGATCAACGCCAACGACGGCGGCGCGAACGTCACCTTCAACGGGGGGGATTCCTGGACCGACCAGGACTATGCGACCGCGCAGTTCTACCGGGTGATCACCACCGAGCACACCCCCTATCACATCTGTGGCGGGCAGCAGGACAACTCCACCGCGTGCATCCCTGTGCGGGGATGGGGCCAGATGGCGGCCCGCGGACCGGGCAACCGCGCCTGGTACTACGCGGTAGGCGGCTGCGAGAGCGGCTACGTGGCTCCTAACCCGGTCGATCTGAACGTCTTCTACGCCGGCTGCTACGGCGGCAGCCTCTCCCGCTTCGACATGGGCACGGGGCACACCCGGGCCGTGAACGTCTGGCCCGAGAACCCGATGGGCCAGTCGGCGGAGGACCTGGTCGAACGGGTGCAGTGGACCTTCCCCATCGTGTTCTCGCATCATGACCCCGGAGTCCTCTACACGGGGACCCAGAAGGTGTGGAAGACCACGACGGAAGGGCAGAACTGGGAGCAGATCAGCCCGGACCTCACCCGCGCCGACCCCATGACGATCGGCCCCTCGGGCGGACCGATCACCAGGGACCAGACGGGTGTGGAGACCTACGCCACCGTCTTCGCGATCGCGCCTTCGTACTTCGATCCGGATGTGATCTGGGCGGGTTCGGACGACGGCCTCGTCCACGTCACGCGCGACGGCGGAATGAACTGGGCGAACGTGACCCCCCCCGACGCGCCCGACCACGTGCGCATCAATACTATCGAGGCGTCGCCGACCACGGCCGGCAAGGCGTACGTATCGGGGATTCGCTACCTCGTCGACGACGATCGCAGCCCGTACATCTGGAAGACGGAGGACTACGGCCGGTCATGGCAGAAGATCGTCGGGGGGCTTCCCGAGGACGACTTCATACGCGCGACGCGCGAGGACCCCGCACGTCCGGGGCTGCTCTACGCGGCGTCGGAGCGCACCGTTTACGTCTCCTTCGACGACGGCGAGCGCTGGCAGCCGCTCTCGCTCAACCTGCCGGTCGTGCAGGTCTCCGACCTGGTGGTGGAGGAAAACGATCTGGTCATTGCGACCCATGGCCGCTCGTTCTGGGTGCTCGAGGGCATCGGGCCGCTGAGGCAACTGAATGAGCAGGTCGCGGCCGTCCGTTCGTGGCTATTCGATCCCGTCGATCCCGTGCGCGGAATCGACAACGGGGCCCGGTTCCAGTACTACCTCGCGGAGGACGCGCAGAGCGTCATGATCGAAGTGCTCGACCCGCGGGGGGAGGTGATCCGCAGCTACGAGGCCGCGGCTCGCGGGGAGGAGGCGGAGGAGGGCGGTGGGCCGCCGGGGCCGGGGGGCCGGGGTGGGGGGGGTGGTCGCGGCCGTTTCGGCGGGGGCCGGGGGCCGTCGGTGGCGCAGGGATCCCACAGCTTCAACTGGGACCTCAGGCACCCGGCGTGGACGGACTTCGAGGGGCGGATCATGTGGGCGGCGGGGCCGACGGGCCCGGTCGCCGTGCCGGGAACCTACACCGTGCGCATGACCGTGGACGGCGGAGCCCCCCGGACGCAGGACTTCGAGGTCCGGATCAACCCGAACCTCGAGGGCGTGACGGTGGCCGACCTGCAGGAGCGCTTCGATCTGGCCATCCGGATCCGGGATCGCGTGACGGAAGCGAACGAGGCCGTGATCAAGGTGCGCGACATCAAGGGGCAGATCGACGAGCGCCTCGAGGAGACCGACAACACGGAGATCGTGATCCAGGCGGACGTGGTGGAGGAGAACCTGAGCGTTGTCGAGGCCGAGATCTACCAGGTCAGGAACCAGAGCAACCAGGACCCGCTGAACTACCCCATCAAACTCAACAACAAGCTGGCCGCCCTCCTTGGGGTGGTCGAGGGGGCTGAAAGCAGGCCGACCGACCAGTCGTATACAGTATTCGAGCGGCTGTCGGCCCTTCTGGAAGAGCAGCTTTCGCAAATGACGATCGTGATTCAGCGGGATCTGGGCCGGCTCAACGACCTGCTGATCCGCGAGGGGATCAAGCCGATCGAGGATGGGCGGCTGGTGAGCTGATTCACGGGTGGGGCGGGCACGCAGGCCCGATCGGGCGCGACCCCCCGGGACAAGGGAGGCAGACATGACCGGTGGGGGAGACGGCGGCGGAGGGGCCACACATTCGCGGCACCGGGTCCGAGGGGGCGGACGGCTCACAGTGCTGGTGGCCGCTGCCATTGCGGCGACCGGATGCGTCGGCTTACGCACCGCCCCCAACCCGTTCGAGGAAGGGGCCGACGCTCAGAGGGTCATCACGATCGAGGTCGAAAACCACAACTTCAACGACGCCACGCTGCGGGCCGTCGCCCGCATGGAACGCCGGCTCGGGGTGGTCACGGGGAACGGCAAGCAGACCTTCACGATCCCCTGGCCGACCGTGAACGACCTCCAGATCCGTATCGATGTCCTCGCGGGCGACCGCTTCACCACCAACCGGGTGTCGGTGAGTCCAGGGGAATCCGTCTTCCTCACGATTCAAAACCCGCTGTACCGGTCCCTGCTGCGGCGATAGACCGGTCGCAGTTGCCGTACAGCAACCCATCCTGCAACCCATCCTCTTGCCCGTCACCCGCGGGCGTCGCTACTCTGAAGCAGGCTGCGGCGAGTCGCCGCGCAGCGTCGGCCGTGGCCAGGGCGCCGGGTGGACGGGGCGCGTTCGTCCGCCGGGGGCTGCCGGGGAAGCACTCCTCGCAAGAGTTGGCCACACATGAAATCACTCGGGATTCCATTCCTGGTCGGGCTGCTCCTGGTTGTGGCGGACCGGGAGGATGTACGGCCGGTGCCGCAGGTGGGACCCGTCTGGTCGCTGCCGGTGCCGCAGCCGCATGCCACCCGTGCCCGGCCCTCGACCCCCCTCTCCTCGCCCGAGACCGAGGTCGTGCAGCGCGTGTGCGCCCGTTGTCACAACTCGCGCCGGCTGCTTGGCAATCTCTCCCTGGAGGACTTCGTGGTCGAGGAGGCGGACCGGAACGCGGACGTCGCCGAGAAAATGGTGCGCAAGCTGCGCGCCGGGATGATGCCGCCGCCGGCATCGCCAAGGCCTTCCGCGGACACGCTGCTCGCGCTGGTGGAGCGGCTCGAGAGCGTGCTGGACGTGGCCGCCGCGGAGAACCCGGACCCGGGTGTGCGGACCTTCCAGCGGCTGAACCGGGCGGAATACGAGCGCGCGATTCGCGACCTCCTGGGGCTCGAGGTCGATGCCGGAGAGTGGCTCCCCCTCGACCAGATGAGCGCGAACTTCGACAACATCGCCGACGTTCAGACGCTGTCGCCCACACTCATCGAGGCCTACCTCAACGCCGCGGCCGAGATCAGCCGCTGGGCTGTGGGCGACCGGACGGCGCCTTCGGTGGACCGGCGCTACAAGAACTCGGAGTACGTCTCGCAGCATCCCTGGGACCACGTCGAAGGAGCGCCCTATGGGACGCGCGGCGGGGTCGTCGTCGAGCACGTCTTCCCCGCGGACGGCGAGTACGTCTTCGAGCTCGGCTTCTCCTCCGGGGCCAATTCGCGCTTCGAGGACATCGACATCTCGGTCGACGGAGAACGGGTGGCGCTCCTCCATCACGCTCGCACCGGAGCCGGAGCCGACGGGCGGGGAGCGGCTCCCATCAGCACGGGCCCGGTCTTCATCCGCGCCGGTCAGAAACGTGTGTCGGCCGCCTTCGTGCGGGGCTTCGACGGGCCGTACGAGGACCTGATCCGTCCTCACGACTGGTCGATGGCCGGGGGCGGATCGGGGGGATCCGGCATCACGACCCTGCCGCATGTGCGGGAGCTGGTGGTCTCGGGACCGACCAACGTCACCGGCGTGTCCGACAACCCGGCCCGGCGCAGGATCTTCATCTGCAGGCCGACATCCGCCGAGGAGGAGGCGCCGTGCTCGCGCCGGATCATCGAAGGCCTGGCTACCCGTGCCTATCGCCGCCCGGCGTCCGCTGCCGATATCGACGGCCTGATGGGGTTCTACGAAAACGGGGCCGCGGCGGAAGGGTTCGAGAACGGAATGCGAATGGCCCTGGAGGCGCTGCTGGCCGGCCCTCGTTTCGTCTTCCGCCCCGAGCATGAACCGGAAGGGATCGAGCCCGGCGAGGTCTATCCGGTCGCGAGCGTGGACCTCGCCTCGCGGCTCTCCTTCTTCCTGTGGGGGGCTCCCCCTGACGAAGCGCTGCGGGAGGCCGCCGCGGACGGCGGGCTGCTCGACGAGGAAGAGTTGATCCTACAGGCCCGCCGAATGCTGGCGGACCCCCGTGCGGGCGCCCTGGGCAGCCGCTTCGCAGCCCAGTGGCTGCGCCTGCAGGACCTCTACAAGGTCCACCCCGATCCGAATTTCTACCCGAATTTCGACGACAATCTGGCCGACGCGATGCGCTACGAGACGGAGCTGTTCTTCAACAGCCTCGTCGAGGAGGACAGGAGCGTTCTCGATCTCTTCCGCGCCGACTACACCTACGTCAACGAACGCCTGGCCGCCCATTACGGCTTCCCGGCCACGCCCGGCAACCACTTCCGCAAGGTCGCGTACCCCGACGACCGGCGCGTCGGACTGCTGGGGCAGGGGAGCATCCTGGTACTCACCTCGCTGGCCAACCGCACCTCCCCCGTACTGCGCGGCAAGTGGGTCATGGAGGTGCTGCTGGGCACCCCACCCCCCCCGCCGCCCCCGGGCATCCCGGACCTCGAGGAGACCGAGGTCGCGCAGGAGGGCCGCATGCTCACCACCCGCGAGCGCATGGAGATCCACAGCGAGATCCCGGTCTGCAAGTCCTGCCACCGCTTCATGGACCCGATCGGTCTCGCGCTGGACAACTTCGACGTCACGGGCAAATGGCGCTCGCTCGAAAACGGCATCCCCCTCGACACCCGAGGCGACTTCTACGACGGCACCCCCGTGGCCACACCGTCCGAGCTGTCGGCGGCGCTCCTGAAGCGTCCCCTGCCGCTCGTGCGGAACTTCACCGAAAACCTCATGGCGTACGCGCTCGGGCGCAGGGTCGAATACTACGACCAGCCCGCGATCAGGGAGATCGTGCGGCAGGCGGAGCGCGACGACTACCGCGTCTCCTCGCTCGTCCTCGGCGTGGTGGGGAGCGACGCATTCAGAAAGAGACGGGCCGCCGCACCCGCCACCGTGGAGGACAGCGGCACGGCACTGTCGAACGAGCAGAACAGGCGCCGCTGAGCGGGGCCAGGGAGATCGGAACATCATGCACTTCATCACCGGCAGGCACATCCCGCGCCGCACCTTCCTCAAGGGCCTGGGCGCCACCGCGGCGCTCCCGCTGCTCGACGCCATGGTCCCGGCCGGACGGGCGGCCGGGGCCGGGAGCGCCCTGTCCCAGCCGACCCGCCTCGTGTGCATCGAAGAGGTGCACGGCCTGGCCGGGTGCAACGAGTGGGGCGCGACCCGGCATCTCTTCGCGCCGGCCACTACGGGGAAGAACTTCGAGATTCTCCCGGAGAGCGCGCTGACTTCGCTCGCACCGTACCAGGACCGTCTCACGATCGTCAGCAACACCGACTGCCGCATGGCGGAGGCTTTCACCACGCCGGAGATCGGCGGGGACCACTTCCGCTCCAGCGCGGTGTTCCTGACGCAGGCCCACCCCAAGCAGACCCAGGGGTCGGACATCCATGTGGGCACGTCCCTGGACCAGATGTACGCGAACCGGTTCGGCCAGGACACGCCGCTGCCTTCCATGCAGTTCTGCATCGAGAATCTGGATCAGGCGGGGGGCTGCACCTACAACTACTCCTGCGCCTACACCGACACGATCAGCTGGGCCTCGCCCAACGAGCCGCTCCCCATGATCCGCGACCCGAGGGTAGCCTTCGACATGCTCTTCGGCGCCGGCGGCACCCCCGAGGAACGGTCTGCCCGCCTGGCGTCGCGGAGGAGCATCCTCGACTGGATGGCCGGCGAGATCGCCGCCCTGCGCACCGAACTCGGGGCGGCCGACCGGATCCGCATGGACCGCTACCTGAACAACGTCCGCGAAATCGAGCGGCGGATCGCGGCGGTCGAGGCGCGCAACACGGGCGGCGACGAGCGTGAGATGCCCGAGGCGCCCGCCGGGGTGCCGGATTCCTTCTCGGAGCACATGCGACTCATGTTCGACCTGCAGGTGTTGGCGCTGCAGACGGGCATGACCCGGATCATCTCCTTCAAGACGGGCCGCGACGCGGACAACCGGGTCTTCCCCGAAAGCGGCTCGAGCCGGCCCTTCCACCCCGCGTCCCACCACGGTGGCAGGGATGAGTCGATCCTCGAGTTCAACAGAATCTGCCAGTACCGGGTCGGCCAGCTTCCGTACTTCCTGGACAAGCTGAAGAACACCATGGACGGTGAGTCGAGCCTCCTCGACCAGACCATGGTGATGTGGGGCTCGCCGATGGCCGATGCGAACCTCCACAACCACCGCCGCTGCCCGCTCATCCTGCTCGGCGGCGCCAACGGACACCTCGAGGGCAACCTGCACCTCAAGGCACCCGACGGCACGCCCATGGCGAATGCGATGCTCGCCGCCCTGAACGGCCTCGGTATGGAGCTGGACGGCTTCGGCGACAGCACGGGGGAATTCTCCGTCACGGCCACCTCCCCGGCCTCGACGGAGGGGTGACCGCACAGTGAAGACCACGATCATCCTCGCGGCGGCGCTGGCGGGCGCGGTGCTGGCCCCCGCCCCGCCCCTCACCCCCGTCGCGGCTCCGTCCCCCGCACTCCATCCCGCTCGTACGGCTCCGTCCCCCGCCCCCACCGACTCCCCCGTCGCCGACGCGGCCATGCGGGGCGACATCGCAGCGGTGCGTGAACTGCTCGCCGCCGGCGCCGACGTGAGCGCCGCGCAGGGGGACGGCATGACCGCGCTGCACTGGGCCGCCGAGCGCGGCGACCCCGATCTGGCGCGGATGCTCCTCTACGCGGGAGCGCGCGTCGATCCGGTCACCCGCATCGGCTCCTACGCGCCGCTGCACCTGGCGGCGCGCAGCGGGAGCGCCGCCGTCGCGGGCCTCCTCCTGGACGCCGGTGCCGACCCCGCCGCCGCCGCAGCCGGCACCGGCACCACACCACTTCACCTCGCCGCCGCGGCCGGCTCGACCGAGCTGGTCACCGCACTTGCGGAGCGGGACGCCGACCCGAACGCACGGGAGGCGGTATGGGGCCAGACGCCGCTGATGTTCGCGGCAGCCATGAACCGCGCGGAGGCCATTCGCGCGCTGCTTGCGGCCGGGGCGGATCCCGGCATGACCAGCCACGTGGAGGATCTGCAGACCGTTTCGGAGCTGGACCGGCTCGCGAACCGGCGCCGCAGCGAGGCGGTCGCGGCGCTGACGGCCGGCAACCGCGCGCCCACCCCCACCGAGTTCCAGGCGGCGGTGCGCGCCTCGCGGGCGGTGTACGAAGAAGGACTTCCCGAGCCGGAGGAAGAGGAGGAGGAAGAAGAACGGAGCACGCGGCAACCCCGCATCACCGCCAAGGGCGGGCTCACGGCGCTCCTTCACGCGGCCCGCCAGGGGAACACCGAGGCGGCCGAAGCGCTTCTGGGCGGGGGCGCACAGATCGACCAGCCCTCGGCGAGCGACGGCACGACCCCCCTCCTCATGGCCACGATCAACGGCCAGTTCGACCTGGCGCTGAAGCTCGTGGCGAGGGGCGCGGACCCGCGCATCGCCTCCACGCTCAACGGCGCGACCCCGCTGTGGGCCGCGGTGAACGCGCGCTGGCAGCCCCGCACCCGCTACCCCCAGCCGCAGGAGATGGGCCTCCAGACGGCGACCTACCTCGACGTGATGAAGGCGCTCCTCGAAGCGGGGGCCGATCCCGACGTCCGTCTCACCGTCCACCCCTGGTACATGGAGTACAGCGGGTGCGGCAACAGCAACTGCGGCCTCGTCAACACGGAGGGGGCCACGGCCTTCTGGCGCGCCGCCTACGCGACCGACGTCTCTGCGATGCGCCTGCTCGCCGAGCACGGCGCGGATCCCTCGGTGGCGACCCTCGCGCCCGCCGCACGCCGCCGCCTCACCCCCGACGAGCAACTCAGCCGGCAGAACCGGACCCGGCTGGACTCGGATTCGACCTGGCTCGAGCTGGCCGATTCCGCCCGCCACGCGCTCCTGCGCTCCGTCCGGGACGACCTGCCGGAGGAGCAGCGCGAGGAATTCTCCGACGAGGCGCTGGCCACAGCCGACGACGAGGTGCGCGCCAGCCTGGTGCGGGCCGCCGCCGTCGCCGATTCACTGCGCGCCCTCGAGCCGGATATCTCGGGCTTCCCCCCGGTGCCGGCGGGCGGGCCGGGAGTATGGCCCATCCATGCGGCGTCGGGCGTCGGCTACGGGGAGGGGTTCGCGGGCAACGCGCACCGGCACGTCCCGGACGGATGGCTTGCGGCGGTGCGGTACCTGGTCGAGGAGTTGGGTGCCGACGTGAACGAGCGCGACCACAACGGCTACACCGCGCTCCACCACGCGGCCGCCCGCGGCGACCATGCCGTCATCCTCTACCTGGTGGAGCAGGGCGCCGACATCGGCGCCGTGAGCCGCCGCGGGCAGACGGTGGCCGACATGGCCAACGGGCCCGTGCAGCGGGTCTCGCCGCTGCCGGCCACGGTGGTGCTGCTGGAGAAGCTGGGGTCGATGAACAGCCACCGCTGCCGGACCTGCTGAGCGGCCAGGGTCGGGGGCCGCCGCGATCAGTTCGGCAGCAGTGTGATCGGTATCGCCCGAGCCCGGCTGACGCCCGTCACGGGATCGGTGACCTCGACGACGAGCTGGAGCAGGCCCGGGCGCTCGTTGCGCAGGTCAAGATCGAAGTAGTGGCGTCCCGTGGGCGCCTCTGACTCGATGTTGACGGTGATCGCGGCGCGCCCCCCCGCTTCCGGCCGGGCGAGTTCCTCGGGCGTGGCCGTGCCGATGAAGGGTACCAGCAGGACGCGCATGTCGTAGTTGCCCGTTTCGCCGTCGGCCACTCCGGTCGGGTGATAGATCTCCACGAACACCCGCACCGGATCCGCCAGCCAGAACTGGGTGGCGGGCAGCACCGGCAGGGGGAGGCTATCCGCCCCCATGACCGACTCGGGCGCGATCCCCACCAGCAGGTCGCTTAGCTCGAACTGGACGGCGTCGCGGCGCAGCGGGCGCGCGACCGCGAAGTGCGCGTGGCCCGGCAGCACGCCGACATCCTCGGCATCCTCGAGGTCCTGTCCCTCGATGACGTGCTCCGCGGCGACGGTAATGTGCCCGAACTGGGAGGGGTGGCGCATCTCCAGCATGGAAACGTTTCCCTCGATGTCCAGGTCGACCATGGTGGCCCGCAACGCCTCATTCAGGTCCTGGTCCCGCGCGATCACCGTGTGAGTGGCGGAAAACGGCGCGAGCGAGATGCCGTCGCGCAGTTCGCTTCTGTCGACCACCGGCTTCCAGAGCGGGGACGAGACCGCCAGAACGAGCAGGCGCGGCTCCAGGCCGACAAGCGTGCGTACCAACTGGGCGGAGAGCGCGCTCTTGCGGGAGTCGTCGAAAGCGGAATGCGAGGGCGCCCTGGACCTCTGCGCCTCCTGGGTGTCCTCGAACGCGTGTTGAACCGAACGCGCCTCGAGCACGCCTTCGGGGGGCAGATTGGCTTCCGACCAGAGCCTTTCCAGCTCGGAGAGCCGGTTGCCGTAGGGCCCCCCCATCCTTCCGAGCTCGATGTAGTAGAACAGTTCCAGATAGTGCTGGGCGCGAATCCCGTTGATTCTTGTGGTCCTCGCGCTGGGGCCGATGATTTCGCCGAGGCCCTTCACGTACTCGAAGGGGCCCGTCTGGTCGATGTTGCCGAAGAGGAAATACGTGAACGCGGGCGGCTCGATGTTGGCGTATCGCCATATTTCGTACCGGGGATTCAGGTCGACCGACACGATGTCCTCGATCGCCACTCCGCGGGTCTGCATGTCGAAGGAGCTGACCGACAGGGTCCCCGAAGCGATCCGGTCGGGCTCGCCGTACTTCACGTAGAAGACCCCCCGGTCGTCGGTCCGAAACGGCGAGCTGTAGTTGTAGATGTAGTTGCGGCGCGCGTGCACGATCCGCTCCCAGTGCTCGAACAGACGCTCGTTGAGCGGCGTGGTCGGCGTCGGGTCGCGCTCGAGCCAGAATCTCCTGATCGTCCTGGCCAGCAGGGCGGGGTTGTTCCGGCCCGCCCGCTGCCAGAAGTCGGCGATCGCCCCGCCGGTGAGGGCGAAGGTGCGCAGGCCTTCGGCCAGGATCTCGTTTCGCACCTCGTCGCTCGCCACCGCGCGTCCCGAAAACGCCCGGTCGAAGATCTGCGTGGCGACCTCGCGGTACTCGTCGAAGCCGTGTTCCACGACGGTCTCCAGGAAGGCCACACCGATACGGGGATCTTCGGCCCCGGCGGCCCAGAGACTGTCCTGCAGCGCCACCCACAGGATCAGCGCGGCTTCCGGGTTGCCCTCCCTGATGAACGACTGGCCGCGTTCGTATGCATCTTGCGCCTGGTTGGCTGCCCCTGGCTGGCCCGGCAGCTCGCCGGCACCGGACGCCGACACCGAATCCGCCGCGGCGAGAATCACGGCGCCCGCGGCGCAGAGAACCCGAATCACCCGTGCCCTGCTCACCTTAACCCGAACCTTGCCTGCATTGGGGGCCTCGCTAGTAGACGACGTATCCCGCCGAGATCTCGAAGCGGAGCTCATTGTACCATTGGCCGTGCACGTGATCCGTATTGCTCCCGTACCGTCCCGTGCCGATGCTGCTCAGCGCGTTCAGCACCAGGGGTCCCGGCGTCATCTCGAGTCCGAGCCCGAGCCGCAGGTACCCGTGCGGCGCAGGGTTCTCATAGAGGGCAACGATGGTCTGGCAGATCCGCGGGTCATCCGCGTTCGGATCGCACGCCGGAGAATCGAGGGCCATCTCCCGGAGCCCGGCCCCGGCCAGGAGGAGGGGGCGGATGCGATCGCCTCTCTGCCGCATCAGGAAGCGGAATTCGGCCACGACGGCCTGGAACTGCGCGGTGGCCACTTCCGTCTTGCAGATCGGTCCCTCCAGCACGCTGCAGATCCCGAGCCTGCCGATCGCGTCGGCTGTTTCCGTTCTCTCCCATCCCAGGCGCACGCCCAAGCTCTGCACCGGGAAGCGCACCTCGATCCCGGCCCCCACCAGCCTCGCCGGCTCGACGCTGAACTGCGACAGATAGTTCTCGAGTTCCGGGATGTCCGACGGTTGAGACTGGGCGAGGTTGCCGTTGGGATGCTGGTAGCCCGCCTTCGCCCAGACGGCGACACGCCACGAGCGGGCGCCGTCCTGCGCTTCCAGCCTCTGCGCCGACAGCAGTGCACCTGCGGCGGCGAATGCCATGACGCCCAATAGGGCACGATTGATCGACTGCCTAGCCATGGCGGTTTCCTTTCTCCCGGGGCGAGCGTGGACTGTCTGACCATCTATGGTAGCCTGTCGCCGCGGAAAGTTGCAAACCGGTTGCGCCTTCATCGCACTGGTCCGCGCCTCCTCAGCTCACCGGCCCACGGCCGGCGCCGATGGTGTATTCCGGCGGCTCCGCCCCCAGCAGGTGCCGCACGAAGTAGTCCCACCGTCTCCTCATCATATACGCCTCGTTGCCGAATCCGTGACCGCGGTTGGGCATCATGATCAGGTCGAAGTCCTTGTTCGCGGCGATCAGCGCGTCGACCACCAGCAGGGTGCTGTAGACGGGGACGTTGGTGTCCATCGTCCCGTGTGCGAGGAGCAGCCTGCCCTTGAGGTTGCCGGCGAGGAGCTGGTTGGCCTGGTTGTCGTAGTTGGTGGTGCCGTCCGGGTAGGTCTCCAGCAGTCCCTGCCACTTCTCGCCCCAGTCGTCCTCGTAGTTGCGATTGTCGTGATTGCCCGCCTGCGAGACCGCCACCTTGTAGAAGTCGGGGTAGCGCAGGATCCCCGCGGTGCTCGCGAAGCCGCCCCCGGAGTGGCCCCAGATGCCCACCCGGTCCAGGTCCATCCAGGGGTACCGCTCGCCGAGCTGGCGGATCATGCCGACCTGATCGGGGAGCCCGTTGTCGCCCATGTTGCCGTAATAGGCATCGTGAAATGCCTTGGACCGCCCCGGCGTGCCCATCGCGTCGACCTCGACGACGATGAACCCCAGCTCGGCGATCGCCTGCTTGTCCCCGCGCGACGCGCGGAAGGAACGCGATCCCACGCTCCCGGACTGCGGCCCCGGGTAGAGGTAGTTGACGACCGGGTAGGAACGCGACGGGTCGAAGTGGGTGGGCCTGTACATGAGGCCGTACAGGTCCGTCTCCCCATCCCGCGCCTTGACGGTGAAGGGCTCCGGCGGGCGCCAGCCGGATGCGAGCAGCGCCGAGATGTCCGCATGTTCGAGCTCCATGACCACATTCCCGTCCATGTCCCGCACCACCGACACCGCGGGAACAACCGGGGTTGAGTAGCTGTCGATGAAGTACGCGCCCGAAGGCGCCAGCGTCACGGTGTGGTTCGCGCTGTCCGGGGTGAGCAGGGTCGGGCCGCTGCCGTCCATGCCGATCCGGTAGAGGTACTGGAAGTAGGGGTCGCCGGGCTCGCGCCCCGTCCCCGTGAAGTAGAGCGTGCGCGCCTCTTCGTCGACCCGCAGCAGCTGGCGCACGTTCCACTCGCCGCTGGTGATCCGGCTCTGAAGGTTTCCGCTTTTGAGGTCGTATATGTAGAGGTGCCCCCAGTTGTGGCGCTTCGAGAACCAGATGACCTCGCCGGTCTCCTGCAGGACGCGCCAGTTCACCGTGCCGGAGCCGGACTCGAAGAAGTTCTGCTCGGTCTCCTCGAGCACGTCTCGCACTTCCCCCGTCTCCGGATCCGCGACCCGCAGCTGCGCGCGCTTGTGGTCGCGCGAGTTGGAGAGGAAAGCGAGCTGCGACCCGTCGGCGCTCCACTCCACGTCCAGGAAGACCCCGCCCGGCCCTGCGACGTGGTCGGTGATCGACGAGCGGTGCGGGTCGGGCGGCATCTGCACCCGTACCACGCGCGGGCCGTCCAGGTGGATCACCACCCGGCTGATGCGGAAGATCAGGCTGTCGCCCGGGAGCGGGTACTTCCAGGACGCGAGCTCGGGGCGGCCGACATCGGTGGTCGTCATGTGCATCATCCCCACCCCGCGGCCATCGTGCTGGAAGGTGGCGATCATGTCCGACCCGGGGGACCAGAGCAGCACCGGGGAGTCGCGCCGGACCCACCCCGCGTTGTTGGTCGCGTACCCGTAGTCCTCGACGCCATCCGCCGTGAGGGGGCTCTCCGCGCCGGTCTCCAGGTCCCGAACCCACAGGTTGTGGTCCCGGATGAAGGCGGCCTTGCGCCCGTCCGGCGACACGATCGCGCCGGGAACGGTCTCCGGGACGGGCGGTGCGGGGGCGCAACGATAGCCGGAAAGGTCGCAGAGCAGGCGCGACTCGCCTACCCTGGCGGTGAGTGTTTCCCCGTCCGCGCCCAGTTCGAAGGTGCGGAAGGGAAGGCCGAGTGGCTCGACGGCGGTGCCGGTGGCTGCGTCCAGGGCGGCGGCCAGGCGTTCGTGGTCGAAGGCACGCGCCCGCGTGCCGGCCGCTGGGTCCACCAGGATGAACTCCGCCCCGCCGGACACCGTGCTGCGGTACCAGAAGCGTTCGCCGGGCAGCCAGTTCGGCTGGACGGTGGCGCCGAAGACGAGATCGTTGGCGGAAGCCGCGAGAAACGACTCCGCGCGCGCATAGTCCTCCGCCGTGACGGCGGCGGGGGGTAGCTGGGCCGAGAGGAGGGAGGGCGCCGCCAGGGAAGCCGCGGCGAGGGCGGGGGCCGTAAGGAAGCGGAGTGCAGGTCGCATTGGAAGCCGTGTGGAGGTGGGGAGGGGCGGGGGCCGACCGTCAGGGTAGTCCCCGGTGCGCCTGGCGGGCAATCCCGTGAGTCCCAACGAGGCCCCGCGGGGCGTGCGCGAGCCCCCCGGGCGCCCCCGTAAACTGCCCGTTTGCGGTCTCGTGCGCGCGGCTTGCGGTCTGTCCGTTTGACAGAATCCTTGCGCTTTCGGAAATGGCTCCCCATTATGCTCACATCACCGTGCGGATGTATCGCGGCCCGGTCGGGTGACCGGTTCGCGGTGTATCCATGCTCGCCTGTGTCCGGTAGCGGATCCGATGTCGGGTCGATCCGGGATCGAAAAGCAGCGCGGGCGGGATCGATCCGCCAAACACCAGGAGGTGGCCATGAGTGGTATTAAACAGAACAACTCCCGCAGGTTCCGGGAATGGAGGAGGAAGGCACTCCTCGTCCCGGTGGCGGGGCTGGTCTGCCTGCTTGCCGTTCAGAGCGCGGCGGCGCAGACCGGAACGATCACCGGCCTCGTCAGCGATGTGAGTTCGACGCAGACGCTCGAATCCGCCCACGTGACGCTCGACGGCGCCGAGCGCGGCGTTCTCACCAACACATCCGGACGCTACATCATCCAAGGGGTGTCCGCGGGGTCGCACCAGGTGACCTTCTTCATCCTCGGGTACGAGGAGCTGACCGTGGATGTCACGGTTACAGCCGGCGGGACCGCCGAAGCGAACGGCGAACTGACCCAGGGCGTGCTCCGGGTGCAGGATGTCGTGGTAACCGGCGTCGCGCGCGGAATCCCGAAGATCAAGCTGCCCTTCACCGTCGACAGGGTCGACATCGCCGACATTCCGGTACCTCCGGTCTCGGCCGAGGGCTGGCTGACCGGCAAGGTGCCCGGCGTGAAGGTGCAGAGCAGCAGCGGAACACCGGGGTCCACGTCGCAGATCATGCTTCGGGCCGCGAGCTCGATCTCCGGATCCGAGACTCCGCTGATCATCGTGGACAACGTGATCACGACGAGCAGCTTCGACGACATCGCAGCGCTCGACATCGAGTCGTTCGAGATCGTCAAGGGGGCGGCTGGGGCCTCGATGTACGGATCCCGGGCCGCCAACGGCGTGATCCAGATCTTCACGAAGCGGGGAACGGGCTTCGGCGGCCGGGACTACAACCGGATTCTGTTCCGCCAGGAGACGGGACTGGACCAGCAGGTCGGCAGCATCCCGCTCTCGCAGAACCACCCGTGGGAGACCGACTCGGAGGGCTACCTGGTCTCCGTCACCGGAAACCGGATCACCGACCTGTCCGATCCCGACATCGAGAATCCGGCGCTGAACGGCGGGAGTGTCGAGACATCGTTCGCGGACGGCGAGTGGCCTTCCCACATGCCGCTCTACGATCACATCGACCGGATCTTCAACGACGGATGGCTGATCACGAACTACGGCGTGGTGGAGGGCCGTGACGGGGGCACCAACTACCGGACATCCTTCGAGCATCACCGGGACATGGGCCTCTTCCCGCAGTTCTTCGACGGCTTCGGGCGCAAGGGTTTCCGGATGAACCTGGACAACAACGTGCGCGACGGGCTCACGATGAACTTCAGCGCCGTGTACACGCAGAACAGTCGCGACAACGCCAACGTGAGCTTCTACAGCCTCACGTTCATGGGTCCGTACGTCGACCTCCTGGCGCGTGATCCGACCACGGCGGGAGAGTACCCGTGCGGCGACGAGGGTTGCTTCTACTACGAACCCGACGCCCTCGCGCAGGCGACAAACCCGCTCTACGGGGCGGAGCTGTGGGGTTCCGACAGTTGGAACTCGGACCTCAAGGCAGCCGTGAACACGCGCTGGAACCCGACTGCCTGGTCGGACATCGAGGCGGTGTTCGCGGTGGACCGCAACTTCTACAACTATTCGTATCTCCAACCCGGCGGCATTCCGTACAACGCTGAGGACGGCGATACGCCCAGCGTCGGATCAACGTCCAGGTCGAATTCCCGTCGCCAGGCCGTCAACGCCGAGCTGACCGCGTCCATCAGCCGGGCCTTCGGCGATCTGAACACCCGCACACGCGCGCGCTACCTGCAGAGAACGCAGGACTACTACTACTTCTACGGGTACGGCGCCGACTTCATTGCGGCGCAGGTTCCGCAGCTGCAGAACACGGACCCCGACTCGCGCTCAGCCTCATCGAGCGAGAACACCACCCGTGAGGAAGGCTACTTCCTGATCACGGGACTGGACTACATGGGCAAGTACATCTTCGACGGCGTGGTGCGCCGCGACGGGTCCAGCCTCTTCGGAGCCGCCCAGCGCTGGCAGACGTACTACCGGACCTCGTTTGCCTATCGTCCGTCGATGGAGAACTGGTGGCCGCTTCCGGACCAGGTCAACGAGTTCAAGTTGCACTGGTCGCGGGGCACCGCGGGCAGGCGCCCGGGATTCTCGGCCCGGTACGAGACCTACAACGTCAGCAGCGGTTCGATCTCGCCGGGCAGGCAGGGCAACAAGGACCTCAGGCCCCAGCTTTCCACCGAGAACGAATTCGGGATCAACGCGGTGCTCTTCAACCGTGTGACCACCAGCCTGGTGTACTCCTTCAAGGAGGACACCGACCAGATCCTTTCGGTGCCGCTGGCCAGATCGCGCGGCGGATTCTCCTCGCAGACGCAGAATGCGGGCACGCTTGCGTCGAACACCATCGAGTACAGCGTGGAGGCACCCGTGCTCTCCACCGAGGATTTCTCGTACAACGTGCGCGTGAACCTCGACCGGTCCCGCTCCGAGATCACGGAGCTCAACCGGCCTCCCTATCGCACCGGGACCCGCTACGTCCGTGAGGGCGAGATCTATGGCGCGCACTACGGCGTCAAGTGGGCCAAGAGCTGCGACGACCTCCCGACCGGCACGGACTGCGGCCAGTTCCAGGTGAACGACGACGGTCTGATGGTCTGGACCGGCAGTGCGAACTACACCGACGGGATCGCGCAGGGCCTGTGGGGGACGAACAGCGAAGGCATGACCGGCCAGGACGTCTTCAAGTGGGGTCTGCCGATCAGGAGCTACGGACAGAACTTTACCCGTGACGACGAGTGTGTGGAGCGCCGCCAGGGCACCCCCGGGTGCACCGATTTCGTGTACCTGGGCAACTCCGCGCCCGACCTCAACTTCAGCGTGACCCACACCTTCCGTTGGCGTGGCCTTTCGCTGTACGCGCTGTTTGACGGCGAGGTCGGGGTGGATGTCTACAACGGGACCCGCCAGTGGGCGTACCGCGACAACCGCTCCGGCGACATGGACCAGGGCGGCAGGTCGGACAACATGAAGAAACCGGTCGTCTACTACCAGATCCTCTACAACACCAACGCCGACAACGACTGGTTCATCGAGAAGAGCGACTACATCAAGCTCAGAGAGATGTCGGTCCGCTACGCGATCAACCCCGATTGGCTCGACGCGATCTTCGCTGGCCGGGTGTCGGGGGCCGAGGTCAACCTGATCGGTCGCAACCTGTACACCTTCACGGGATACACAGGCTTCGATCCGGAGGTGGGCGGCATCATCTCCCGCGCCGACAACTACAATTACCCGAATCCGCGACGCGTCAGCTTCAGCGTGCAGTTCACGTTCTAGCCAGAAAGGACAATCGATCCAATGAAAATGAAGAAACTGAGTTCGATGTTCGGGGTGTGCGCCGCCGTGCTGCTTGCCGGAAGCGCTTGCCTCGACCTCGAAGTCCAGAACCTGAACGCCCCCGACCGGGAGCGTGCAATCCAGACCCCCGGGGACGTGGAAGCCCTGGTTTCGGGTGGGTTCCAGACCTGGGAAGGCACTGCCCAGGGTCTGTACCCCGGCGGTGCGATGAGCTGCGTCGCCGACAACCACTCCTCGTCGTGGGGCAACTTCGGGATGCGCGACAACTGTTCCGAGCCCCGCATCGCCTGGAACAACGATGCATCCTACGGCAGTAATTCCGTGGCCAGGCGACCGTGGCAGAGCTCATACGGTTCTCTCGCGGCGGTGCGGGACGGGTTGCTCGCCATCGATGGCGGACTCCGCATCCAGGAGGGTCCGGACGAACCGGACAACACCGAGAGGCTGCAGCTTTTCGGCAAATTGATCCAGGCACTGAACTTCTCCAACCTGGCCGTGATCCACGACCAGGCGTTCATGGTCGACGAAAGGGTGACAGCGGACGAGCTGGGCACGCTCGAAACGATTCCCTATGACCAGGTATGGGCGAGGGCCGAGGAGCTGTACGCGGAGGTGATCCAGGGCTCCGAGCGGGCCAGCTTGACGATCCCGGACTCCTGGGTCGGGTTCCAGCATGATTGGGACGGGGCCCGGATGGCGGAGGTGGCGCGCGCCATGCGCACACGCTACCGCACCCAGGTTCCGCGGACCCCGGCGGAGCGCCAGGCGCTCAACTGGTCGGCCATCCTCGCCGACGCGCAGATGGGGATATCGGAGACCTATGGAGGAGTCCGCGAAGTGGGTGGCAACTGGATCTATCACTACAACAAGACGTACCTCGCGTGGTTTACCGGCTGGGCCAGGATCGACTACCGCACGGTCGGGCCGGCGGACGCGTCGGGCGGATACCAGAAGTGGATCAATGCGCCGCTGGATCAGCGCATTCCCTTCGACATGGACACCGACGACGCCCGGATCAATCCAACAGGGCCGTGCCCGGCCCCGAACGCGGACGCCAACTGCGGGAAGTACATGCGCTACATGGGCAACAGCCCCTTCCCGGCCGACCGCGGCATCTACCACTACTCCAACTATATCGACTGGCGTTGGGCCTATCTGTGGTATGACCACCGCTACGAGACGCTCTGGCCCGACATGACCCAGTTGGAGTTGGACTTCATCGCCGCCGAGGCGAACTACCACCTCGGCAACCACGCCGCCACAATGGAGACGGTCAACAAATACCGCACCATGAGCGGCGAGTTGCCCCCGTTCACCGATGCCAACGGCGTGGCGCCGGGTGGTGACCGCTGCGTGCCCAAGATGAACGACGGGTCCTGCGGAAACCTCTGGGAGGCGTACAAGTACGAGAAGCGCATGGAGGTGCACAACTACGGCATGGCGACCGAGTACTTTGACGACCGGGCGTGGGGCGACCTGGTGCAGCACAGCTGGACCCAGTTGCCGATTCCCGGCATCGAGCTCGATCTCCTTCTGTTGGAGATCTACACCTTCGGCGGTCCCGGTGGGAACAGTTCGGCACCGGACATCCTCGGCGATGTGACCCCGGAGGGCATTCGCAAGAAGCTGAAAGCCATCGAACTGTGGAGACAGGTACAGGAACATGCTGACCCTGAAGCGATTGAAAGACGGCGCTAGCGGGTTCGCATCGGGGCGCGGGCAGCCGCGGTCGGCCATCGGCCGGCCGCGGGTTGCCCGCGTAGCGCTCGCGGTTGTGCTGCTCGGCATCGCCGGGTGCGCGACCGCGGGCCCGGTGTCCCGGAACTACTGGCGCGAGGATCTCGGCCTCCTGAACCAGGCGACCATCGAGGACGCGCTCGCAAGGGTCATACAGAAGCACTCGCTTCAAATGAACCAGAGGTATGACCAGGGCGGGGAAATCCGTTGGGAGCTGGGGTGGATTTCGCGGGAGGTCGTGGCCGACGAGGAGGTGCGGGGCGTCACCAACGCGCGCAACCGCATCGTGATCAGAGGCGTGGAGTCGAGCGCCGGGAACGCGGACAACTACCGGATGACCTGGGAGTTGGGGAACGAGGTCACGACCGAGACCAATGGTAACTGGCACCCCGACATCGTGCCGGCTACGGTCATCGCCGAGTTCCGCCCGGTCTACACCGACCTGATGCTAGAGGTCAGGACGGGTGTAAGACGCTGACCCTCCCGTGAGGCCGACTCACACCAGGCGGGAACGGCCGCGGCCTGTGTAACACAGGTCGCCGGCTGTTCCCGCCTGCGCGTTTCTGCTGGCCGCCGTTCGCGGGTCGGGTGTACATTGAACCCCATCGGACCCCAGCAACGAACGAGGCAAGCATCATGAAGACCCACCGCCGCCCGTCCATCCCCACCATTGCGACCGTCATCGCGCTGTTGGCGATTGCCGCGCTCGCCTTCACACCCGCCGGCGAACTCCACGGCCAGCAGTACGGGGGCAGCGTCGCCGTCAGCAGTGGCCAGGTGTTGGTCGGCGAACCCGGCGCCGCATCGCTGCCGGGCGTCGTGTACGTCTACGGGCGCGCGGCCGGACGCTGGAGCGAGGTGGGCCGTCTGAGCGTCTCGCCGGTCACCGGCCCGCCGGACGGCTTCGGGAGCGCGCTCGACGGGGGGAGCGACCTCGCGATCGTGGGCTCGCCGCGCTGGGAGAACGGCGCGGGAGCGGCGTTCGTATTCCGTGCCGACGGGCGGGGGGGGTGGAGCGAGGCCGCGCGGCTTGGTTCCAGCGCGCCCTCGGAGGACGCTCGGTTCGGGGCCGCGGTGGCGCTGGACGGCACGGTCGCACTCGTCTCGGCGCCGGGTGAGGACGACGGTGCGGGGGCCGTCTACCTCTTCGTGCAGAACGGTGCGGGGTGGTCGCAGCGCGGCCGCTTCCGTCCCGGCGGCGCGGGTCAGGGCTTCGGGACCCGGGTCGCGCTGGACGGCAATCTCGCGCTCGTGTCCACGGCGCCCAGCCGTGAAGCACCGGTCGAGGTGCACGCGCTGCAGCTGGACCCCGCCGCGGGCACATTCACCGCGCTCGGCCCGCTCACCGCCCCGGATGAACTTGGAAGCGGGGGCGGCTTCGGGTCGGCCATCGCGCTGCGGGGCGATCTCGCCCTGGTGGGCGCCCCCAGCGCGGCTCCCGGGAGCGGCGCCGTGCTCACCTTCACCTTCGATTCAGGCCGGAACTCGTGGAGCCGCGGCGCCACCCTGGTGCCCTTCAGCGGCGGCCTGCGCTCGCGGTTCGGTTCGGCGATCGGGTTCGACGGCGACGTGGTGTGGGTCGGCGCCTCCGGCTCCGGCTCGGGGAACGGGAGCGTGCACCGCTTCACCCGGGACGAGACGGGGAGGTGGACGGGCGCGACCGAGGCCGCCGGGGAAGGACTGGCGGCGAACGCCTCCTACGGCAGCTCGCTGGCGGTGGGCGGCGACGTGGCCGCGATCGGCGCCGGCGGGATCGACGAGCGGGCCGGCGGGGTGGTCATTGCCGAGCGGAGCGGGGCCGGGGGATGGAGCAGCGGGGAGCTCGTCATCGGCGAGCACCGGGGCCTTCCCGCCATCACGGGACTGGATGATGAGATCCCCTGCGTGGAAAGCGACGCCGCCGGGTACGAGTGCAACAACGTCAACATCGTCTCCTTCCTGCCGATCAAGGACCTGGCTGGCGGGCGCGGGGCCCGCGTGAACGACCTGTGGGGCTGGACCGACCCGGAGACGGGGCGAGAGATCGCGATCGTGGGACGCACCGACGGCACCGCCTTCGTCGACCTCACCGACCCCTACAACCCCGTCATGCTCGGCAATCTGCCCAAGACTCCGGGCTCCCGCAGCGCGATCTGGCGCGATATGAAGGTCTACAGCGACCATGTCTACATCGTGGCCGACGGCGCCGCCGAGCACGGTGTCCAGGTCTTCGATCTGCGGCGGCTGCGCGCAGTGAGCGGGGAACCTGTCACCTTCGAACCCGATTTCCTCTACGACGGCATTCACAGCGCCCACAATATCGTCATCAACCCGGAGACACCCTTCGCGTACGTGGTGGGAAGCAGCGGGGGCGGGGAGACCTGTGGCGGCGGCCTGCACATGCTCGACCTGAGCGAGCCCGCGCGCCCCGTATTCGCGGGTTGTTTCGCCCACGCGAACACGGGACGCAGCGGCACGGGCTACTCCCACGACGCGCAGTGCGTGATCTACCGCGGCCCCGACGAGGAGTACCGCGGCCGCGAGATCTGCCTGGGCTCCAACGAGAAGCAGCTCAGCATCGCCGACGTGACCGACAAGGACAACCCGGTTGCGATCTCGTTCGCGTCCTACCCCAACGTCGCGTACGCGCACCAGGGGTGGCTGACCGACGACCACCGCTACTTCTACATGAACGACGAGGGCGACGAGCCGCAGGGGCTGGTCGAGGGCACGCGCACCCTCATCTGGGACCTCGAGGACCTCGACGAACCGCTGCTCGCGGCGGAGTACATCGCCGAGACCCCGGACACCGACCACAACCTCTACATCCTCGGCAACCTGATGTACCAGTCGAACTACGGCGCGGGGCTCAGGATCCTGGACATCAGCGACCCGACCACCCCGGTCGAGATCGCCTTCTTCGACAACTCGCCGTACGGCGGTGCCTCCTGGAGCAACTACCCGTACTTCAAGAGCGGCGTAGTGGTGATGACCAGCACGGGCGACGGCCTTTTCATCGTGCGGAACACGGGAAGGAGGGCCCTGATCCCGTAGCCCGGCGCCATGGGGCCCACCCGAAACCTTGCGGGACCGCCGCTCGTCTGTTGATATATCCGGTATCTTTGCAAACGAACAGACATGGAGGTTTGGAGTCGTGGAATTCCTGATGAATGTGGCGATCAGCACGCTGGTCAGCGCCGGCGTACTCTACGTGGCCAGCAAGCTGGTCAATGGTATCCGTATCGACAATGTGTCAGCGGCAGTGCTGAGCGCTCTGGTGCTCGGCATGGTGAACTGGGCGGTCTGGACCTTCCTCGCCCCGATCCTGCTGCCGCTCACCATTCTCACCCTCGGGCTCTTCGCGATCGTGGTCAACGCCGTCGCGCTCAAGGCGACGGCGGCGGTCGTGCGAGGATTCGAGATCAGGGGCTTCGGGGCGGCGCTGGCAGGGGCGCTGACGATTGCCCTGATCCACCTGGTGATCGGTTTCCTCTTCGGGATGTAGTCCTTCCGATCCAAAACCGTGACTGACAACCGCCGCCGGGGAGGCGGCTCACCATGAGCTGGGAAGCCTGGCTGACGCTGGCGGTGGTCGCTGTCGCGGTCGTTCTGCTTGCGCGGGATCTGGTCGCGCCGGCGGTGACCTTCATGGGCGCCGTCGTGATCCTTCTGGTCGCGGGGGTGGTCACGCCCGGGCAGGCCTTCCAGGGCTTCGCCAACCCCGCGCCGATCACCGTCGCGGCGCTCTACGTCGTCGCCCGCGCGGTCGAGAAGAGCGGGGCGCTCCAGCCGATCGTGCGCGCCACCCTGGGCGCCGGGCGGAGCGTGCGGCTGGCGCTGCTGCGGCTGACCGTGCCGGTGGCGGCCGCGTCCGCATTCCTGAACAACACCCCCATTATCGCCATGCTCGCCCCCCAGGTGGACGAGTGGGCGGACCAGCGCGGCGAGTCGGCGTCGCGCTATCTCATGCCGCTGTCGTTCGCGGCGATTCTGGGCGGGATGACCACGCTCATCGGCACCTCCACCAACATCGTGGTGTCGGGCCTCCTGGAGACCGAGGGGTACGAACCCTTCACGATGTTCGAGCTCACCCGGATCGCACTGCCGATCGCGCTGGTCGGCCTCGTGATCAACGCGCTCGCGTCTCCCAACCTGCTCCCCGACCGTTTGCCACCCCGGCAGGAGGCGCGCAAAGGCGGACGCAGCTTCTCGGTGCGCATGATCGTGGAGCCGGGCGGACCGCTGGACGGCCACCCGGTGAGCCACGCCCAGGGGCTGCTGCCGGAGGGCGCGAGGATCGTGTACTTCGAGCGAGACGGGGAGGGGGCGGGCCAGATCGCTCCCGACAAGGTGCTGAGGGGGGGCGACTTTCTGACGCTTTTGGGGGACACCGAAACGGTGCTGGGCCTGCACGACATCTCGGGGCTGGCGTCGGCGCAGCAGCCGCACCTGCCCTACGAGTTCCGCAGTGCGCGGCACGCCTGCTTCGAGGCCATCGTGGCGACCGAGTCGCCGCTGGTCGGGCAATCGCTGGTCGATGTCAGCTTCCTGGCCCGCTACCAGGCCACCGTCCTCGCGATCCACAGGTCCGGCGAACCCATCCACGGCCACCTGGCGCGCACCCCGCTCAAGCCCGGTGACACCCTGCTCGTCATCGCCGACCGGGGGTTCAGGGAGCGCTGGCGGGACCGCGTCGACTTCGCGCTTCTCTCCCTGCTTGGCGCACCCGCCCCGGAGCTGACCCGCAACGCCTGGACGGTCGCCGCGATCGGCGCCGCGATCGTGCTGGGAGCGGCGTTCGACATTCTCCCGATCCTGCAACTCTCGCTGCTGGGCGCGCTCGCGGTGATCGGCCTGCGCATTCTCACCCCCAACGAAGCCAAGGACGCCATCGACTTCGACGTGATCGTGGTGATCGGGGCCGCATTCGGGCTGGCGGCGGCGGTGGAGAGCTCCCTGCTGGGTCAGGCGGCGGCCCAGCTGGTGGCCGACGGCTTCGGCCGTTTCGGGCCGCAGGGCGCGATGGCGGGGATCGTGATCGGCACGGTCGCGCTCAGCTCGGTCATCACCAACAACGCCGCGGCCGCGCTGGTGCTGCCGATCGCGATCTCCACCGGCGCCGGCTTCGGGATCGACGTGCGGACGGTCGCGGTGGCGGTCGCGATCTCCGCCTCGGCGTCGTTCATGACGCCGGTCGCCTACCAGACCAACCTGATGGTGTACGGCCTCGGCGGCTATCGCTTCGGCGATTACGCGCGGCTCGGCACGCCGCTCACCCTGGTGGTGCTGGTGGTGGTGCTGGTTGCGACCACCGTCGGGTAGGGCGCGCACCGACGAGAGGAACGTCCGAACGTTGCCCGCACCCCAGCCTGCCCCCCCGGGCCGCCCCCTCCGCATTGTGCCGCGCTTCTTCAAGGCGCACGGACACGGCAACGACTACCTGGTTTTCGAGGAGGGCCCGGGAGCCGCGCTGACGCCCCGGCTGATCCGGGCGATCTGCGACCGGCATCGGGGCCCTGGAGGTGACGGAATCGTGGTGGTGGAGTCGGGGCCGGGGGAGGGGACCGGGGGTGCGGAGGCGGGCGGCGGCGAGCCGCGCCTGCGGATGTTCAACCCGGACGGGGGCGAATTCGAGCGCAGCGGGAACGGGCTCAGGATCGCGGGGGTGTACCTGCGGCGGCGCGCGGCCGCGCCGGAAGGGTGGTTTCCGGTGACGGTCGGCGGAGACCGCGTGCGGCTGCGCGTGTCGGGGCCGCGAGAGGATGGCGCCTGGGACGCCAGCGTGGAGATGGGCGAGGTGGGCTTTCCGGTGGGGCCTCCGTTCGTGGATCCTGCCGCGGTGGATGGGCGGGGGCGGGTGGTGTTGGCGTTGCCGGAGCCGGGCGGGGGTGGTGGGGTGGGCGGGGGCGGGCGGGCCCGGATGGAGGTGATCCCGGTTTCGGTGGGGAATCCCCATGCGGTGGCCCTCGCCACCGGCTGGAGCCGCGCCGAGGCGGACCACTACGGGCCCCTGATCGCGACCAGCGCGACCTTCCCGCGGGGCACGAACGTCCAGTTCGCGAGCGCGCCCGCCGGGCGTGAAATCCGGGTCCGCATCTGGGAGCGGGGGGTGGGGCGGACGCTGTCATCGGGGACATCGGCGTGCGCGGCGGTGGCGGCGGCCGTGCGCGCGGGCCTGATGCCGCATGGGCGGGTCGCCGTGCGGATGGAGGGCGGGACGATGGAGGTGGAGCTGCGCGAGGACTGGTCCGTCAGCCTTCACGGGCCGGTGGAGGAGGTGTGCGACGGGGTGCTGGCCGGGCGGTTCGGGGGGTCGGCCGGACCGGTGTGGTCAAGTTAGCCAGCTAGCTAGATGACCAGGTTATCCAGCTAACCCTGGCCGATGGCTCACCCGCCCCCGCACGGCTGCGCCACCGTGATGCGCGTGGTGTCGGAGAGCGTGGCCATCGCGGGGGAGCCGTCCGGCGGGATTCCGGCGGATTGCGTATGCCGCAAGGTGATCCAGGTGGGGTCGCACCCGGTCACGGTCCACACCCCCGACCATTCCACGCCCGGGCCCTGGCCGGCCGTGTAGCCGCTCGCCCCTTCCAGACAGTGGCTCACGGTGGCGTTGATCGGGCCGCCGGGGACGTAGTTGAGGATGGCGTTGCAACCGAATGACGCGAGTTCGCGGCCAACCGCGCGGTCGATCACCACAAACCCTTCGCTGACGGCCAGGGAGCATGGAGGCCAGTGGTCGCTCTGGTACTCTTCCTCGTTCACGATGCACTCGAGCAGATAGTGGTTGGAGAAGTTGACCTGGCGGTCCGGCACCACCCCGGGTGGTACGGGCTGGCCGAGAACCTCGATCGCATCGCCCTGTTCGACAACCAGGTCGTCCGGGGTGAGGTTGGCGGGGAACGTGGCGTATGCCAACACGGGGTCGTTCGGGGGGGGCGGAGGGGGCGGATCGATTTCGATACAAGCCGGAAGGGCGATCAGCGGGAGCAGGGCCACCATCGGCCGCCTTGCTCGCCGGCACGCCACCAGATTCACGCATTCCTTCATTGTCAGTCAACCTCCTGCCGCAAGTTTGCTCTCATACAAGTCTACTGGCCTCTTCCCTTTCCCGCCATGGCTAGGTACGCACCCGCCACAGCAGCACGACCCCCACCGCAAGGAAGAAGAAGTTGGGGGACCAGGCGGCCCAGAACGGGGACAATCCGCCCGATGCCCCGATCGCCTCGAAGAGCCGGAGCATCATCAGGTAGAGGATGGTCGAGCTGAGCGACAGACCGACGCCCACCGAGGGGCCTCCCTTCTTGACGGTGGTGGCCAGCGGGGCGCCGAAGAGGACGATGATCAGCGTCGCCGCGGGGATGGACAGCTTCAGGGCCCGCCTCACGAGAAGCTTGTCGGGGTTGCCCCCGGAGCGCCGCAAGGCTTCGGCCCGCTTCCCGAGCTCGCGGTAGCCCAGTTCCTCGTCGTTGGGCGGGTCGTCGAGCAGCTCCTCGGGCGGCACGTCCAGTCCCTTGCGCCGGTATTCCTCGAAGGTGTAGGAGGCTTCCGACTGGTCGGGACGCACAACTCGCAGCTTCCCTGCCCGGAGCGTCCAGCCATTCGCCTCGGTGTAGTCCCCCTGCCTGGCCCACACGTGATGCAGGGTACCGTCCTCCGCCCGGCTCTCGAAGCCGACCCCGGTGAGCGACTCGTTGAAGAGCTGCTGGATGCTCAACGTCTCCCCGGTTTCCAGCTGGTGGACGAATTCGGTGCGGATGTCACCATACGCTTGCCGGTCTCCCAGGATCTCGGCGGCCCTCCGGTTCATCGCCGGCACCGCCGTGCTCAGCAGGAAGGCGCCCCCGGTCATGAGGATCCCGGCCGGCAGTACCGGAAGGATGAGCCGGTGGAAGGAGATCCCCCCCGCCTTCGCGGCCTGGATCTCCCGGTGGATGGTCATGGAATGGACGGTGAAGACGGTGGCGATGAGTGCCGCGATCGGCGAGGCCCACACGATGAAGTGGGGGATCTGGAACAGGTATCCGAGTCCGATCTGCCCGACCGACAGTCCCCGGTCGATGAACTGGTCCTGCCGCTCGTTGAGGTCGCTGAGCACGAAGATCACCGGGACGCTGGTGACGAACAACAGGAAGCGCACGGTGAAGGTCCTGGCGACCATCCGGTCGAGGATGCGAATCATTCGGAGGGCCCCCCGCGAAGGATCCGCACCTGGCGGGGCGCCCGCGGCCGGTGATGAGCGATCACGCGCGGGCCCTCCTGCCGAGCCTCAGCGGGATGAGCTTGGCGAGCCGTCTGGCGCCCAGCCAGATCTCCCGCCACCCGCTGCCGCGGACCGCCGCGGTCCACCGTCCCATTCTCGACAACATGAAGATCCCCAGAACCAGGAAGATGAAACTCGGTGCCCACATGCTCCAGACAGGATTCGCCAGCCCCCGGTCGGCCCAGTCCTCCCCGGAGGACAGACCCATCTGGTAGACAGCGATCACGACGGACGACACGACGATGACCATGTTCACGCCGCCCCGGGGGAAGCGGATCCCGATCGGCACCCCGATCAGCACGAAGACGATGCACGACGTCGAGATCACGATCTTCTTGTTGATCTCCACACCGACCTGGTTGGCGAAGCGGTAGGTGTTCGAGTAGCGGCCCATCTCCGCCCGGGACGTGCTCGCCACCGACCGCGCCACCTCGTCGCGGGGCAGCACCGGTCCGCCCGGGACGCCGGCCGGACGAATCCCGGGAGCCACGCGGGCCGAATCCGACACCGCCCCCCGCCCGAGCGCGCGGTCGACCGCCCTGCGCGCCGTCGCCAGCGACTCCTCCCGTATGCCCGCCATCTCGCCGAGCCGTCTGTTGCGCGAATCGATGAGCATGGCGATCGACATCTCGCGGTCGCTGCGGTTGTCGGAGCCCGCGTCCTCGAAGAGGTCGCCCACGCCGCGCATCACGTAGAGCTGCTCGTCGAAGGTGGTGCGCGCGAATGCCTCCTCCTCCCGCGTGTTGACCTCGAAGGAGTATCCTTCAAAGAGTCGCAGATGCAGATCGGTGAAGCTGGCGTTGAGCTTCATCTCGCCGCGGGCGGCGTAGGTCGAGCGCCGAGTGCCCTGCTGGCTCATATCAAGTATGACGACTTTGGTGAGCTCGGAGGTCTCGGGGTCGATGACGTCCACGATCAGAAAATACGGGCCCACGCCGTTCCCGGCCTCGATGAGGTTGACCGCGCCCTCGTTCAGCTGGAACGTGGGACTCTTCTGCTGGATGGAGATGCGAAGGTTCTTGAGCCGGTGGTTGGCTTCCGGGAGGATCCTGTCGTTGAAGAGAAAGGTCACTCCGCCTATGAAGAGCCCGAAGAACAGGATCGGGAGGAAGAGCCTGCGGGGCTGGACTCCCGCGCCGGACATCGCCACGATCTCGTTGTGCGTGGCCAGCTCGCTGAAGGTGTAGAGGACCGTGGTGAGCAGCGCCATGGGAAGCGTGAGCGCGATCGTGTGCGGTAGCATCAGCATGACGGCCTCGAGGATGATCTCGACGGGGAGGCCCTTGCCGACCAGTCCCTCGAGCCGCTCGGCCACCGCGTTCACGAGGAGCAGCCCCGTGAGGGCGGTGAAGGCGAACAGGAAGGGACCCAGGTGCGCGCGCAGCAGGTAACGGGTCAGAATAGTCATGATGGGTATTGCATGGATTGCACAGCTGCCTCGGCGGGTTGCCCCGGGACCGGTCCCCTGGCCATGAAATATACACTGGCCATGGCGATTGCCGCGTTGCTGGTGCCGGCGGCGGGTGCACGCGCGGCCGCGCAGCAGGCGCCTTCGCGTCCGGACACGGTCCTGTGGATCATTCCGGGGCTCGGGGATCCGCCGCGGCTCCTCTCGCCTACGCCGCTGCCGGTCCCGTTCGTCCGTCTGGGGCGGGCCCGCATCCCGATCACGCGCTTTGTGTCCCCGTTGGCGGGCTTTCCGGCGGAGGCCGTGCCGTTCCCGGGCTGGGAGGCGGGGGGGACGCTGCGGTTCGGCGCCCTCGGACGTCCGATCGGGTACCTCGACATCCCCGCCCCGCGCGCGCGGTCGCCGGGGGTTCGGCGTGACCCCGCCCCCGGCCGCTTCGTCAACGAATACGCGGATCTGGGCTTCTCCCTGCGGGGCACCGGCCAGATCGGTGGGGACTGGAGGGCTTTCCGACCCTGTGACGAAACCGTGCAGGTCACCTGCGAGGTGTCCCCGCTGCCCCAGGTCACCCCCGACATCCGCTTCGCGGCAACCGCCGACGGGACCATCACCGACCGTATCCTGGTCGATGTGGACTACGACCAGGCCCGCGAATTCCAGGGGGCGAACCGGCTGAACATCCACTACCAGGGTCTGCCCGGTGAGATCTTCCAGCGTTTCGAGGTGGGGGACGTGCGGTTCGATCTTCCGTCGTCCCGGTTCCTCCGGGAAGCCGTGCCCGCGGGCAACTTCGGCTTCCAGGCGACGATGCGGGCGGGTCCCGTGGACATCCGGTCCGTGTGGGCGCAACAGGCCGGCGAGGTCACCTCACGGAGGTTTCGGCTGGAGAGTTCGGGGAGAGGACATTCCCGCAGCGACACGCTCGTCCTCGACGATGCGGACTACCTGGAGGGCCAGTTCTTCTTCCTCTTCGATCCCGCTGCCTTCCTGGGCTACCCCCACATCGACGTGCTCGCGCTCTCCCGCGCCGCCGCGCCGCCGACGGCCACCCCGGGCGCGGAGCCGATCCAGCTGTACCGCTCGGAGATCGACCTGTACGCGAGGCAGCAGGTGGAGGGGTACATCCAGGCCGACGCCGTCGCGGGAGCCGGCGCCGACAGCGTCACCGAGTCGGCCTGGTTCCAGTACCTGCAGGCCGGCCAGGACTACGTGGTCCACCCGAGCGGGCTCTGGGTCGCCCTGCGCGTGCCCCTGGGGCCGGACGAGATCCTGGGGGTGACCTACGTGACCGAGGCCGGCGACACCGTCGGGACCTACAACCCGGAGCGGATCTACCGGGCGGGCGGAAGGCCCCGCCTGAGGATGCTGAAGGCCACGTCCGCCCAGCACCAGCCCGGCCGGCCGACCTGGAATACCGAAATGCATCAGGTGTACCGGGTCACGTCGTCGGAGGATGTCGACCCGGGTTCCGTCGAACTCTCCATCTCGCTCGGCGAAGAGAGTGCGGGGCGCACCTTCGCGAGGCGCCCGAACGGAGAGGACCTGACGTGGCTGCGTCTCTTCGGACTGGACGAGGAGGCCCCCTCCGACCGCCTCGACGAGTCGCAGATCTATCGTCCGGCGCTGGACTCCTTCGAGGACCAGCCGCCGGTGCAGGGGACCTTCATCGTGTTCCCGACGCTGGAGCCCTTCGCAGCCCCCGCCCCCCTGCGCAGCGTGTCGGTCGATACGCTGGAGGTGAGCCGGATCCTGGGCGCCAACCGGAACGAACGCATCTACCGGGACCCCGACCCCTTCGAGCGGGACAACGGGGGCGTGTTCCGCCTCAACCTGTCCTACCAGGTGCAGGGGTCGGGGCCGGTGTCGTCCTTCGCACTCGGGGCGGTGGGCATCCGCGAAGGCACCGAACGGGTAACGCTCGCCGATCGGGCGCTGCTGCGGGGGGTGGACTACACGATCGACTACGATGCCGGACTGCTCACGCTGCTGAACCCGGAGGCGCTCCTGGTGGCCAACCCGGGACGGTTCATGGATGTGTCCTGGGAGCAGCGCAGCTTCCTCCAGGTGGCACCGTCCTCGGTCTTCGGCCTGAACGCGGGCTACGACATGGGCGGCTACGGGGCTATCAACCTGGTCGGAATCTACCAGACGGAGCACGAGCTGGTCCGGCGCCCCCAACTCGGCGTCGAGGCGGGTGCGGTCGGGCTGGGCGGCGTCAACGCCAACCTCAACCTGGGCGCGCCGCTGCTCTCGCGCATGCTGGACGCCGTGCCGGGGCTTGATGTCGGCGGCGAATCGAGCTTTCACCTGAGCGGTGAGGCCGCCGTCTCCCTCCCCAATCCGAACCGGCAGGGCGACGTATACATCGACGACTACGACGGGCTGAACGCGCGTTCGCTGTCGCTCCAGAGCCAGGATTGGCGGCGGGGGAGCGCCGCCGCGTTCCATGACGGCGCCGAGGGCGTGCTCCCGCCGCTGCTCTCCGCCGACAACCTGGCGGTGCTCACCTGGCAGCACACCTGGATCCGGGCGGACGTTGGCGGCGACAGTCTCGGGGTCTTCCAGGGCTTCAACCCCAACGTCGAGATCGACCAGCAGATCCGGGTCACGGGGAGCGTGCTGCGCGAACCGGCGCTCTTCATGAGGTTCAAGCCGAAGAGCGGGGACGTGGTGGGGGAACGGGGCTGGTCGTCGGTCACCACCGTGCTGAGCCCGACCGGATCGGACCTCACCAAGAGCGACTTCATCGAGTTCTACGTGCGGGACGGGGATTTCCTGTCCCTGGTCCTGGATCTGGGAATCGTGAGCGAAGATGCGTTCTTCGCCGATACGACGGGTGCGGTGAGTGGGCGCAAGGCCGGGTCGGGGGTCCCGTGGGGCCTGGGCCTCCTGGACCAGGAGGCGGATCCGCGCAGGGGCGAGGTGTGGGGCACGCTCACCGACGCGCGGGGGGTTTGGGACGAGGACTGCTTCGCGGAGCGGGCGCGCGTCTACCGCCTCGGTGATCCCAACGCGAACTGCACCCGGGGCAACGGCCGCCCCGACTCGGAGGACCTGGACGAGGACGGGAACCTTGACACGCTGGAGCGGTATCGGCGCTTTGTCATTCCCCTTGACGGCAACTCGCCGTTCCTGGTGCGCGACCGGCACGAGACCGGCACCGACTTCCGCCTCTACCGCGTCCCGGTGCGGGATCCCGCGGCGATCGACGTGGGCGGCCCGGTCACCGACGCCGAGTTGCGCGCCGTGCGGCACCTTCGCCTCACGGTGACCGGCAGGCGCGCGGACTCCTTCGTGCTCGCGCGCATGGCGATCGTCGGCTCGAGCTGGATCAAGCGCTCCGCGACCGGCGTGCTCATGGGACTCGGGGGGAGCGAGGCCTCCTTCTCGGGCCGGGTCGAGGTGAGTCCGGTCTCCAAACTGACCGTCGGTGACGACTACGCGTCGCCCCCCGGCGTCCTCGAGCAGCTCGACGACCCCACCGCGGCCATCGCGGGACAGGGGATCGAGTTCAACGAGCGGTCCCTTTCCGTGCGTTTCGAGGATGTTCCCGCCGGGGACCGGGTGGAGGTGTACAACCGCTTTCCGCAGCGGCCCCGGGACTTCCTTTCCTACCGGGAGGCCAGACTCTGGGCGGTGGCAGCAGATGGCGATTTCGGCAAGGAGCTGCCGGTCTACTTCTATGTCAGGATCGGCACCGACGACCGCAACTTCTACATGTACCGCACCCGGCTGGAGCCGGCGGACACCCCCGGGAGGGTGCACGAAGGGGACTGGGTGCCGGAGGTCGTCATCCGATTCGACGAGTGGCTGATGCTGCGCCGTGAGGCCGAGGAACGGCTGATCCGCGATCCTCCGAGGCCGGGAGACCTCCCGCTCGTTCTCTGGTCCGCGGACTCCACCTACTCGGTGGTGCTGCAGGACAGGGGGCGCGCGCCCAACCTGGCCTCGGTGCGCGAGATGAGCCTGGGGGTTCTGAACGAGACCGGAGGGCCCGTCTCCGGGGAGTTCTGGGTCGACGAGCTCCGTCTCTCCCGCGGGTTCCGCGAAGCCGGGATGGTGTCGGCCGTCGACGCGGAGCTGCGCGGGGGGGAGTTCCTGCACTCCCGCGCGACCCTGCGGAGCCGCGGGGGCTATTTCCGCCAGCTGCGGGGCACGCCCACCTTCGAGAACGACCGCGCTCTCGATGTGCGCACGACCGTGCAGCTCGATCGACTTGCTCCGTCCACCTGGGGGCTGCAGGTGCCCCTCTCGGTCACCTACGAGCGCGACCTGCAGGCCCCACTCTTCCTGGCGCGGAGCGACGTTCGCGCCGACCGGCTCGAGGGGCTGCGCGACCCCGGGTTCGACCGGACGCGCGTGGACCTCTCGCTACGGCGCACGGCTCCGGAAGGCGGTGGGGTGTGGGACGCCGCGCTCGCCGGACTGCACGCCAGGGCGGGGTGGGTCCGCTCGTCGCTTCGTACCATCACGACGGAGAGCGAAGGCGACGGGGTCGACGCCCTCCTGGGATACAGTATTGCACCGGCCCGCCGGGACCTGCCCCTCTTCCCGGGTGCGCTGGGCGACGCGCTCCGGGCCGTTCTGCCATCCTTCCTGGAGGAGCGGGTCGCGGGCGCGCGCCTGCGCTGGACACCGGAGATCCTGCGCGTCGACGGCGAAGTCACGAACCGGGAGTTGAGCACCCTCCGGTTCGACCGGATCGTCAGGAGCCCGGAGGATTCGCTTGCGTCGGCGACCGAGGCGCCTCTCCGAACGGTGACCGCCACGGCCGGCGTGACCTTCCGTCCCCTGGAATCCCTGTTGGCCGAAGCCGACCTGCTGAGCGGAAGGGACCTCCTCGAGGTCCACGAGTTGGCCGCCGACGCGGAGAGCCGGGAACTGCTGGACGCCGAGCGCCGGCGCATGGCCGGTCTGGATCTCGGGTGGGAGGTCGATCGGCACGTGCGAACGCGGCTGGTCTTCCAGCCCCGCCTTTCGGACTGGGCGAGCACCAGCGTGCAGGTGACCACGATCTACTATTCGGAGCGCAACGCCGACCTGATCGGGACCCGTCACACCCCGCGGGACACCGCCCTGGTTCTGCTGCGCAACGTGGACGGACAGCGCAACCTCACCGCCGGGTTCTCCCTGGACCCGGGACAGATGGGCCGAACCGGCGCGGCGGGCGGCGCTGCGTGGTGGACGCACTTCGATCCCCTGCGCTTCACCTATACCGGCGGCATCACGTCGCGCTTCAACCGGGACGCGGTGGAGCCGGGAACGCTGTATGAACTGGGCTGGGGCCGCCGCGACGACTTTCTCCTGATCGGCGCCGATTCGGCATCGACGCTGAGCCAGCGGGACCGGATCCAGGTCCGCGGCGGCGTGCGCCTTCCGGGCTCCACAACGATCCGCACCACCTACGATCGCTCTCTCAACCAGACCCTGGATACGCGTTCCGACCGCGAGGTTCTGCAGAGGGTATGGCCGGACCTGGCTGGCAACATAGGGGACATGCCGCTGCCCTCCTTCCTTGCACCCGCGATCATGCGGCTCTCGCTGGGCTCGGGATATCGCCGGGAGACGCGCGCACTGGAGTTCGGCGCGAGGACCCAACAGGACCGCTTTCGCGAAGACCACGCGGTGCCCCTGTCCCTGGGACTGTCGCTCGTCAGCGGACTCAATGTCGACTACCGGGGCCGTCTGGGCTGGGGCGAAAGCCTCGATCCGACCGGTGACACGAGGAGGCGGCGTGACTCGCACTCCCTCACAGCGACGATTTCGATGCGCTCTCCCGTCAGGGCCTTCCGCGACAGGGGGGCGCCGCTGCGCATCACGCTGAGTTTGCGGTACCTGGAGGACGTCCAGTGCCGGGTGACCTCCCGCCTCAGCCCGTGCGTCGCGTTCATCGACGAGTTGGAGCGGGATGGTTCGCTGTCTCTGGACTCGACGGTGCGCGACTTCCAGCTGGGGGTGCGGCTCCGCTACCTGGACCGGCGATCCTTCGTGGGCCAGCGAGCGGGATCCACGCAGGTGCAACTCAATGTCTTCGGCCAGTTTGTGCTGACTTCCGCACTTCTCTCGAACGGGGCCGCCCGAAGGTAGTCCCATCCAGCCATGGAGGCGCCCGCGGGTTCGGTGCACTGTTCCCGGACGGCAACCATGGACAGGAGCTGCGGGCGTGACCGACAGAGAGAAAAAGAGCATGACCTGGGCGGGGGTGCTGCTCCTCGGGGCGGCCGCGTTTCGCTTTCTGGTGGTCGCGCCCGCTCCCGCGGAGCCGCCGCTGGGCGACCGGCCCTCCATCGCGGACAGCCTTCTCGTGGCGGGCGATGCGGCGGTGGAGGAGAAGGAGCGGCGGAGCCGGCCCTTCGAGCCCGGAGAGGCGATCGACCCCAACGTGGCCGGGGACGAGGAGCTGGACCGTCTCCCGGGGGTGGGGCCCGCGCGGGCGCTGCAGATCGTGCAGAACCGGGAGGAGAACGGACCGTTCAGGACCGTGGAGGACCTCGCTCGGGTCCCGGGAATCGGACCGGCCTCGGTGGAGCGCCTGCGCCCGTTCCTGCGATTGGACGTCGCGGTGGCGCGAAGCGTGGCGGCCCGCGGGGGGTGGAGAGGGGCGCAGTCCGCCGGTCCCGCGCCCGGTGGCGCGACGGGGGGTGGGGGGCTCGTCGACATCAACCGGGCGACGGCGGCCGAACTCCAGGCGATTCCGGGGATCGGGCCCGTGATCGCCGAGCGCATTGTGACCTATCGCGGCGAGAATGGCCCCTTCGGGCGGGTGGACGACCTGATGCAGGTGGCCGGAGTGGGCGAGAAGACCCTCGCCCGGATCGCACCCCTGGTGACGGCGCGGAGGTGACGGTGGACGGAACCGCCGGGCCGTGGATGAGCATGGAGCCGCTTCTGCAGGAAATGGTGAACCGCGGCGCCTCCGATCTCCACATCACGAGTGGCCAGCCGCCGATGCTTCGCGTCGACGGAGCCCTGGTGGCCGCAGCCGGCAGCAGCAGGCTCGACGCTGGCTGCACCATGCGGCTTGTCACTTCGCTTCTGACGCCGGACCAGCAGCAGCGGTTCGAGGCCGACGACGAGCTGGACTTCGCCTTCAGGATGGAGGGACTGGCCCGCTTCCGCGGCAACTGCTTTCGTCAGCGGGGCAGCGTGGCGATGTCGGTGCGGCACATCCCGCTCGGCGTGGCGTCGCTGGAGGAACTGGGGCTTCCTCCGATCCTCAACCGCATGGCCGAGAGGCCGCGGGGACTGGTGCTGGTTACCGGTCCGACCGGATCCGGGAAATCCACCACCCTCGCCGCGTTGGTCGATCAGATCAACCGGCGCCGAAGGGGTCATATCCTCACCATCGAGGACCCGATCGAATTCGTGCATCCGGACCGGCGCTGCATCGTGCGCCAGCGGGAGGTAGGCGTGGACACGCGCAGCTTCTCGGCGGCGCTCAAGTACGCGATGCGCCAGGATCCGGACGTCATCCTGATCGGGGAGATGCGCGACGCGGAGACGATGGCAGCCGCCCTGGGGATCGCGGAGACCGGCCACCTGGTGCTGTCAACGCTGCACACCAACTCCGCCGCCGAATCGGTCAACCGGGTGATCGACTCCTTCGAGTCGCATCGCCAGGCCCAGGTGCGCAGTCAGCTGGCTGCGGTGCTGGAGGGGGTGGTGACCCAGATCCTCATCCCGCGCTCGGGTGGGCGGGGCAGGGTGGTCGCGGCCGAGGTGCTGGTGTGCACCCCCGCGGTCCGGGCCGTGATTCGCGACGACAAGGTACACCAGACCGGCTCGCTCATGCAGGCGGGGCGAAGGCACGGGATGCAGACGCTGAACGACGCGCTCGCCAGGCTCTACCTCAACGGCGAGGTGACGCTGGAGGCCGCGCTGAGGAGGAGTTCGGATCCCGCCGAGCTGCTTCGCGCCGTGGGCGAGCCCGCGCCGGAGGGGCTGGACCACCTCGCGCATGGGAGTTGGCGGCCATGAGGAGGGTGTCGCAGCGCGAGGTGGTGGTCTTCATGCGGCTCTTCGCGACGATGATCGGCGCGGGGCTGCCCCTGGTTCAGAGCCTGAACATCCTGGCCCGCCAGACCGACAAGGGGTTCCGCAAGGTGGTCCGCAGCCTGATTCACGACGTGGAATCGGGTGATACACTGGCCGGAGCGATGGGCCGTCACCCGAAGGTGTTCTCCGAACTGAGCGTCAACATGGTGGCCGCCGGGGAAGCGGCGGGCGCCCTCGACACGATTCTCGCGCGCCTCTCGGAATTCCTGGAGAAGAACAGCGCGCTCGGGCGCAAGATGCGCACGGCGATGGTGTACCCCGCGATGATCCTGGGAGTTGCCGTGCCAACGGTGGCGATTCTGCTGGTCTTCGTAATCCCCACCTTCCAGACCATGTTCGCGTCGTCGGGGGTGCCACTGCCGCTGGCGACGCGAATCGTGATCGGTGCCTCCGAGTTCGTGAAGAGCTATTGGTGGGCGCTGCTGACCGTCGGTGCGACCGGCCTTGTCGTGCTCGACCGCGCGCGCAGGACGGCTCCGGGGCGTCTGCTGGCCGACACGCTCCTCCTGTCGATCCCCGTGCTGGGCAGTCTGCTTCGCAAGGCGGCCGTGGCGCGCTTCACCCGCACGCTGGGCACGCTGATCGCTTCCGGGGTCTCGATCCTGGAAGGACTGGAGGTCACGGCGAAGACCGCGGGCAACCGGGTGATCCACGACGCGGTGATGAAATCGAGGGCCTCCATCGCCGCCGGGAACACGATCGCCGGGCCGCTGGAGGAATCGGGGGCGTTCACGCCCATGATGGTGCGGATGGTGGAGGTCGGGGAGCAGACCGGTGGACTCGACGAGATGCTTGCGCGTATCGCCGACTTCCATGAAGAGGAGGTGGACAGCGCGCTGGAGGCGCTCATCGCGGCGGTGGAGCCGGCGATGATCGTCGTTCTCGGCGTCGTGGTGGGCGGCATGATCGTGGCGATGTACCTGCCGATCTTCGACATGATCAACGCCGTGTGAGGGGCGGGGTGGGGTGGGGGGTGGGTTGGCGCAGTGTGGCCGCCGCCCGCAGATTTCGTTCATGTCCAGAGCATTCGTCAGGGAAGACCGGGAAGACCTTCCCCCGGACTACAGGTTGCCCGACCCCGCCTCCGAGTACTTCGACGAGGCGTGCGCGTGGGCTCTGATCACCGGGGCGGACGAGGGTGACTCCCGCAGCGCCGAGATCGCCACGGGGTGTTGTTGGGGCGAGCCGAGGCTCGTCTCCCACATTCGGGCCATCCTGGCCAGTGCAGAGGAGCAGGATCAGACCAGGGTCGCGCAGCTTTGTGGGCGGTTCCTGCGCGCGGCCGAGGCAGCCCGGAGGTAGGCCGCAGCCGAAGCCCGGCGCGCCACCGGTGGTTGTTTCCACGATGGGGATGGCGATAGTTTGCCCGGCGCCGTTGCCGTGTCCGTAACAGGACCCGCCGCCAGTCACCCCAAGGAGCCCACGCCCCATGGATTTCCTCCAACAAGCCATCGACTTCATGACCCGATACTTCGTCGAGGTAGGTATCCCGATCGGCGGCGAGAACATCCCCCTGATGGTGATCATCCTGCTGGGGATCGGGATGTACCTCACCCTCCGGCTGGGCTTCGTCCAGGTCACGCGGCTGCGCCACGGGGTCGCGGTGGCGTCGGGCAAGTACGACAATCCGGACGACGAGGGGGACGTCACCCACTTCCAGGCGCTGACGACTGCGCTGTCAGCGACGGTCGGGATCGGCAACATCGCCGGGGTGGCGCTGGCGATCCACTGGGGCGGCCCCGGCGCGCTCTTCTGGATGTGGGTCACGGCGGCTCTGGGAATGGCGACCAAGTTCTCCGAAGTCACCCTGGCGCAGAAGTACCGGGTGCATGAGGAGGAAGGGGAGTGGGCGGGCACCGTCTCCGGCGGGCCCATGTACTACATCGAGCGGGGCCTCGGGCCGAACTGGAAGTGGATGGCGATCTTCTTCGCCTTCCTCCTCGGGATCACGGCCTTCCTGACGGGCAACGGCATTCAGGCGAACACGGTCGCCGACAACCTGGAAACCCAGTTCAGCATTCCCCCCTGGGTCAGCGGGCTGGTGACTTCCGGGGTCGTCGCGGCGGTGATCCTGGGCGGCATCTCGCGGATCGGCAGGGTGACCTCGGTGCTGGCTCCGGTGATGGCGCTCGTGTACGTCCTGGGGGCGCTGATCATAATCGTCATGAACATCGGCGAGGTGGGCCCCACCTTCGGGCTGATCTTCCGGGAAGCCTTCAACCCGACCGCGGGGGTGGCAGGCACGGGGGTGGGGGCCTTCCTCGTAACCCTGATGTGGGGGGTGCGCCGGGGGCTCTTCTCCAACGAGGCGGGGCAGGGGTCGGCACCGATCGCGCACTCCGCCGCCAAGACCGACGAGCCGGTGTCGGAAGGGGTCGTGGCGCTGCTGGAGCCCTTCATCGACACGATCATCATCTGCACCATGACCGGGCTGCTGATCATCATGACCGGCGTGTGGAGCGACCGTTTCGAGACCGAGATCACGCTGAGCGGCGGCGACCTTTCCTACCGGGCGGTACAGGTGGACGGAGGCTACGAAGACATGTCGCCCGGCGCGCCGATCCAGATCGACGGCGGGGCGCACGTCGCCACCGGACCGACCGACCCGCAGATCTCGTGGCATGAAGTCCCCGTGCTGACTCTCTATGTGGACGAGGCGCAGACGCAGCCATTCAGCGGCATGATCGACCCCGAGTCGGGGACGGCGACCGGCGCCGACGGACAGACCTACACCTCGCTCTACGGCATGGCGGTCGAGAGCGGGGCGCCGCTTACCATGTCCGCCTTCCGCCGCGGGCTGTCCCCGCTGGGCGACTGGGGGCACTACATCGTGGTGATATCGGTACTCCTCTTCGCCATCTCGACGGCGATCGCGTGGAGCTACTACGGCGACCGCTGCGCCAACTACCTCTTCGGCGCCAGGGCGGTAATCCCGTACAAGATCATCTTCGTGGCGCTGCACTTCGTGGGGGCGGTGCTGCCACTGAGCGTGATCTGGGCTGTCGGCGACGTGTTCCTCTCGATCGTGATCTGGCCCAACCTGATCGCGCTGGGGCTGCTTGCGCCCCAGGTGGTGGCGATGACGAAGGACTACTTCGAAAGGAAGCCCTGGAGGGACAAGTAGGGGGCGCGGGGGACTGCACCTGGCGCTCACGCAGGTCCCGAACGGGCACGCCTGCGGTGTGCACCGGGACGAACCCGGTGTGCCCCGGTGCGCGTCCATCTGATCGAGCGGGGTGGGGACGCTTCCTGACGGTTGCCGAACACCGCCACGGCCGGCAGTTGACCTGGCGAGCTGTCACTTGTCGGGTCCGTCGAGCACCCGGCCCGGCCGGAGCGCCTCCCGTCCATAGCGGTCGCGAATCCGGTCCACGGCCCGGGCGATGGTGCGGTCCCGCTCGCTCTCCAGCGCGCTGCGATCACCGAACAGGTCAAGCTGGGTGCTGGCCGCCTGGCGAACCAGGTTCGAGACTCCCACCCCCAGGAGCCTGACCCCGGTCCTGCGCCGGTGACGCAGCTGGTGGAGGAGCGAGGTCGCGACGGCGAAGACCGCGCGGTCGGTCTCGAGCCCTTCCGGTTGCGTGCTCCCGGCCTGCCGCGTCTTGAAGTCGTGGTCTCTTATCTTAACGGTTACGGTTCGGGCCCTCAGTTCCTTCGTCCGCAGCTGGCTGCCGACGTTGCAGCTCAGTTGGAGCAGTCTGCGTTCCAGTTCCTCGTCGTCGCTGAGGTCCTCGAAGAAAGTGCGCTCCGAACTGATCGACTTGCGCCGCTCGCGCGCGTCGACTTCGCTCGCGTCGATGCCCCTGACCCGTTCCCACAGCCACGCGCCCCGCCCCGGACCGAACCACCGCACCAGCCACTCCGCCTCGACCGCGGCGGCCTCCTTGACGGTGCTCAGGCTCTTCGCCTCCAGCTGGCGGAGGAACGCGGGCCCGATCCCGGGGAGATCCGCGAGCCGAAACCGCGCCATGAACGCGGCCTCCCCACCCGGGGCGACCACATGGACGCCGTTCGGTTTCGCCAGCCGGGTGGCGACCTTGGCCACCACGCGCTGCGTACCGCCACCCAGCGAAACCGCGATCCCGGTGCGCTCCCGGACCACCCTGCGGATGCGGTCCGCCGTTGCAGCCAGCTCCTCGCCCTTCAGCATCCGCTCGGTCCCGGTGAAATCCAGGTAGAACTCGTCAATGGACGCTGCCTGCACCACCGGCGACAGATCGCAGAGCACCTCCCGGACGGCCCTGCTTCGCTCGACGCACGCGCCCCGAGGCACGGGTACCACCTCCGCTCCGGGGCAGAGTGCGCGAGCACGCCGAGTGGGCATCCCCGAGCGGACCCCGTACTCGCGCGCGGCGTACGAGGCGGAGGTGATCACCCCCCGGTTGCTCCGTCCGCCGACCACGAGAAGGGGGTGCCTGCCCGCACCTTCAGGGTCCTCCAGGCGGGCCACCTGCACGAAAAAGCTGTCGCAGTCGACCAGAAGAATTCTCCTGGAACCTTGCGAGGACATCCCGGTTTCCGACAACGTTCTACCTCCCGCCCGGCAGTGCGCACTGCCAGCAAGGTAACAACGCCCAGGAGACCGCACAGATGGCCTACCCTTTCCAGCTTCCCGAACTGGGGTATCCCCACGCCGCCCTCGAGCCCCACATCGACGCCCGCACGATGGAGATCCATCACGGCAGGCACCATGCGGCCTACACCGCCAACCTCAACGCCGCCCTCGCGCCGCACCCTCGGCTCCACGGGATGTCCGCCGGCGAGCTGGTCGCGAACCTGCCGGCTCTGCCTGACGGGATTCGCACCGCGGTACGCAACAACGGGGGAGGCTTCGTGAATCACGACTTCTTCTGGCGCCTCATGACGCCGGGTGGCGCCAGCGCGCCGAGCGGGGCACTGGCGGCGGCGATTGACGCCGCGTTCGGTTCCTTCGAGGACTTCCGAAAGCAGCTCGCCGCTGCTGCGGTGGGGCGTTTCGGGTCGGGGTGGGCCTGGCTGACGGCAGCCGAAGGCGGGGCGCTCGAGGTCCTCTCGACCGCGAACCAGGACACACCCGTGATGGAGGGGAAGGTCCCGGTCGTGGGCGTCGACGTCTGGGAGCACGCCTACTACCTGAACTATCAGAACCGGCGTCCCGACTACGTCGCCGCCTTCTGGAACGTCGTCAACTGGTCGGTCGCGGCCGAGAACTACGCGGCGGCCGGCTAACCGGTTCCGGGATCGAATGCAAGACGACCTGGCCTTCGCCATAATCGCCTTCACATCGCTGTTGGTGGTCTACAATCCGCTCAGCGCGATGCCGATGTTCGCATCGCTGACGGCGGACGACAGCCGTCGCGAGCGTTTCAGAACGGCGGGCGTGGGCGTACTGACCTCGGTCGTGGTGATGGCCGTCTTCACCTTCGCGGGGTTCACGATCCTGCGCTTCTTCGGAATCACGACGGAGGCGTTCCAGATCACCGCGGGGGTGATCTTCTTCGGCATCGGCACGGACATGCTGTCGGCCAGGCGTTCCCGCGTCAAGACGACGCGGAGGGAGCAGGACGAGGCCGCCGGGCGCGAGAGCCTCGCCATCATTCCGCTGGGACTGCCTACGCTCGCCGGACCGGGGACGATCGTCACGGTGATCACGCTGGCCGGCCAGGCGGTCAACCGGGCCCAGCTGGTTTCGGTGTATGTGGCGGCACTGCTGGTCGGCGCGGTGACGCTCCCGTGCCTGATGCTCGCGCCCGCGCTCCTGGGCTCGCTCGGACGAACGGGGCTGAACGTGGTCACGCGTCTCATGGGGCTGCTCGTAATGGTGGTCGGAGTGCAGCTCGCAATCAACGGGGTGAGCACGGTCGTGGCTTCGTGGGGCATCGTCCAATAGGGGTCGGCGGATTTGCTTCGTCAGCCGAAGCCGGCGGGGCACTCCCCGGGCTTTTGGGGGGTAACGAACAGGGGTAGCGGAATCGGCTGGATACACATATGTTCCTTAAACCGAGGCGAACCGACGGTGAACCGGCAAACCGGCGGAGGAGGCAGAGAATCTTGAAACTTCGGGGATCGTTCCGGCACATGTTGCCGACCGCATCGACATGTGGGTTCAGGACAAGCGTGCTGAGCGGAGTTCTCTTCGCGCTTGCGGTCGCGGCGTGGCCCGGCGAAGTCGCGGCGCAGAACCTGCGGGGTGGAACCGGCGCGATGGAGGAGCAGTACCAGCAGGCCCGGCTGCACGACTTCACCAAGCTGAGGGACCCTTCACACGTCAATCGGTTCGTTGAACTGAAACTGTTGGTGCCGCTCAAGGGGAACCGGGACTACCGCTTGCACCAGGTGTCGTTTCCCTACGCGCGTCCCGAGGTGCGGCTGTTTGTCGAGCGCCTGGCCACGCAGTACCGTAGCGCGTGCGGAGAGCAGTTGGTGGTGACCAGCCTCACACGGCCCGTGTCCCACCAGCCCCGGAATTCCTCCAAGCTCTACTCGGTGCACCCGATGGGGATGGCCGTCGATCTCAGGTGGAGCACCAGGCGGGACTGTCGAAGCTGGCTCGAAAACGAGGTCCTGATCCCTCTGGAGAAGCAGCGCACCCTGCAGGCCACCCTGGAGCGCAGCCCGCGGCACTACCACATCGCCGTCTATCCTCGCCAGTACGCCAGCTATGTGGCCGCACTGGAGTCCCGCAGGCAGCAGGCGCCGGAGGTGAGGGTGGCGGAGGCACACGAGCCGTCATCGTCGCCGACCCGCTACAGGGTGCGTTCCGGGGACTCGCTGTGGGGGATCGCCAGGGCCCATGGGACCACGGTGGACGAGCTGAAGTCGGCCAACAATCTCCGGGGTTCGCGGATCTACGCGGGGCAGTTGCTCCAGCTCCCGACGGGATCCTGAAACCCCGGGGGGAAACGCGCCGAACCAGGTCGCATTTCTGGACACCATGACCCCGACCCCACAGGACTGACCGGTGTGCGCCGCCGCCGCCCGGTCGATGACCGTCACGATCGTGATCCCGGTCTACAACGAGGCGCGCACAGTGGAACGCCTGTTGCGCCGGGTGGCCGCGGTGGGGGTGTCCAAGGAGGTGATCGTGGTCGACGACGGCTCCACCGACGGCACCCGTGAGCTGCTCCCGGGACTGAGGGACGAGGGACTGATCGACCAGCTCGTCCTGCACGGGCGGAACCGCGGGAAGGGGGCGGCATTGCGCACCGGGTTCGGCCATGGGACGGGGGATGTGACGGTCGTTCAGGATGCGGATCTGGAGTACGATCCGGAAGAGATTCCGCGCCTGCTCGAACCGATTGCGGATGGCAGGGCGGACGCGGTGTATGGTTCGCGCTTTCTGGGGGGCCCCAGGCGAGCGCTGTTCTTCTGGCATACGCTCGGAAACAGATTCCTGACGCTCCTCAGCAATGTCCTGACCAACCTGAATCTCACCGACATGGAGACCTGCCAGAAGATGGTGCGGACCGACCTGCTCAGGTCCCTGCCGCTGACGGTGGACCGTTTCGGGATCGAGCCGGAGATCACCGCGCGGCTCGCGCAGGCCGGCGCGCGCGTGTACGAACTGCCGATCACCTACGACGGGCGAACCTACGCGGAGGGGAAGAAGATCGGGTGGAAGGACGGCGTCTCCGCAATCTGGTTCATCCTGCGCTGCAACCTCTTCGGCCCCCGGGCGCGCCCCTGGGAGCCTCCGGTGTCCTCCCGGCCTTCGGTAGACAAGGCGGAATAACACCCGCTTCCGGCCCGCTGGACTCCCCGGCGAAGAAATCAGGCCGATTCTGCCATTCCAGCGCCCCTCGGTACCCCGCACCTTGGTCGGACATCGCTTTCGCGCCCACCGGGGACGGTTCCCGATTCGGTGTGCGTCGCCCGCTGACGCTTCGTGCGACGACCGAGCAGACTACTTGAGGGAGGTATAGCCAAATGAATGACAGACAGGGTTTTACGCTCATTGAACTACTGATTGTCCTGATCATAATCGGGATTCTGGCGGCGATCGCAATTCCGCAGTTCTCGGCGACGAGGGAGAAGGCCTACTTCGCCGCCATGAAGTCGGATGTGCGCAACCTGGCCGCTCAACAGGAGCTCTACTACGCCACGAACTACCAGTACAGCGCCACGCTGGCGGATTTGGGGTTCGTCGCTTCGGAAGCGGTTACCGTCACCGCAACAGCCACCAACGCGGGGTGGGCGGCCGTGGCCACCCATCAGGCGCTGGGGAACGATGAGGGCTGCGCCATCTACTATGGAACGGTGACCCCGCCGACCGTCGGGGGCGTGTCTCCGGAAGCGGAGGGCCAGGTCGCATGTACCAGGTGAGGCCAGTTGGAGGACCGCGTGCGGGCTACTCCATCATCGAAATCGCCATTGTGCTCGCCATACTGGCCGCTCTGGCTCCGCCGCTGCTCACTTCAGCGGTCCGGCTCCGCACGTCGTTCTACCTCACGCGTTCACAGGAAGAAGCGGCACGGCTCCTCGCCGAAGCCAGATGGGCCGCGATCGCGGAAGGGGGCGCGACCCTGGAGCTCACCGCCATTCCGCCGAGGGGGATCGTCGTCTCGGCTGCGGGAGACACCGTGGCGGCGGCGGTGCTGGGCGACGGCGGAGTCGCGCTGCAACTGTCGCGCGGGCGGCCCACGGCGCGGATTCGCTACGGACCTCTCGGCTTGGGCCTGGTCTCCAGCCAGACGATCCGCTTCACCCTGGCCGGGGAAGAGCGCTCTCTGGTGGTTTCCTCGCTGGGCCGGGTGGCGAGGCGATGAATCGCTCGGGGGTTTCGATCGTGGAGCTGGTGGTTGCAGTGGCGATCGTCAGCGTGGGCGTGGCAGGAGTTGCGTCGCTGACGGCCGCCGCCGCTCGCAGCCTGGTCCATGCCAGAGCGCTGGACGAGTCCCATGTGCTGCTCCGGAACTTCGCGGACTCGGTCCTCGCCGAAGGGGGCCACGGGTCGGGAAGCGCCGAGCTGCCGTCGGGCAACCTCGCCTGGAGCATTCCGCAGACGCCGGGAGCGAGCGGCTGGGCCCGGTTCGAACACGTGGCCCTGCCGGCGCCGGTGCAGATCGAGTTCACCGTTGCGGCGACTACGCCGTTCCTGCCCGGAGGTGGGGGATGAGACGCTCCGTTCAGCGACGCGGCGGCTTCGCGCTGACGGAAGCCATCGTCGCGGCGACGCTTCTGCTGATGTTGGTACAGGTCAGCTGGTGGGTTACCGCGGTACAGAGCGTGGTGGGGATGCGGGTCGTGACCGGTGCGAGAATCCTGGACGAGACACGGCTAATCCATCACGTGATCACCGCGGAGGTGGGGCAGGGCCGTGGTGGAGTGGACTGGATCGTCGACAATGGCGAACTGCACCTCCGTGCGTTTCGCGGAACGGCCTTCCGCTGCCACGTCCAGCCCACGCAGGGACTGGCGGTGGCCGTTTCGGGATACCGGGCGCCGGATCCGGCCAAGGATTCGATTCTGGTTCTCTCCCTGGACGGCGTGTGGAGGTCCGCCGCACTGGTGAGGCGGTCCCGCCGCGGCAGCCCCGAGTGTCAGGAATTCGCAGGATTCGAGGCCGAGGTCTGGCACTTCGATCCGCCCCATCCGGACGTCATGGTCGCCACCTACTACGAGCGGGGATCCTATCGCTTTTCGAACGGCGCTTTTCGTTACCGGCGCGGCAATAGCGGTTGGCAGCCATTGACGGGCGAGGGGATCGCAGTGGACTCGGCCGGGCTCGTCCCCGCGGGCCCGAATGGAGTGTCCACCGTGGTCACATGGCAGGGATTGAGTCCCCTGCCGCCTTCGTTTCGCTGGACGAGCAGGGGGCTGCGATGATGCGCGCGATTCCGGACGACCGGCGGGGCTTTGCCCTGGTTCTTGCGCTCCTGGCGCTGATGGTCCTTGCGGGGATCGCCGTCGCGGCTCTGGCCGCGGCCCTCGGGCAGCTGCGGGCGGCCGGGCGGGCAGGCAGGGTACTGGCCGGGCAGACGGGAGCCACGGCCAGCGTTGAGGAGGCGATCGACCGAACGCGCGGGCTACCCGCCAGCGTGGTCGGAGGACCGGCCGTGGAGCTCTCCCGGGATACGATCGGGAGCGACGGGATGCGGCGTGTACTCGATCTTCGGGTTGCACCGGAGTTCCATCTCCTGGTCGGGGAGGCATCGTGGGGTGGAGCCGTTCCGACGCGGTACGCGAGAGTGGTGTGGTGGCTGGATCCGGAAGCACGGATCGGGAGTCACCGCGCGGTGCTGGAGGCCGTGACGGTCGCGGTCGCCCCGGGTTCCAGTGTGCGGACCGACCTGATACTGAGTGAACGGACCGGCGTCCCCGGCTGCAGACATTACCCGACGCTCGCGCAATCGTTCGCGGGCCCGGGGCCGTTCCTCAGCGGGGCGCTTCCGCAGCCGCCGGAATGGGGCGCGGGCAGCGATGCTCCAGACTTCGATCGCGTCAGACTCGGACGGTTCAGTGCGTCGATGCTGGACGGGCTGGCCGATGCGCGTCTGTCCGGCGACGGCCGGCTGGTACCCGCGTGCCCGGGTTGCTGGTCGGGGCTGGTATTCGGCAGCGGCTCCGCGCAGCTGCTCCAGCAGGGCGCGGGAGTGCTCGTGGTCGACGGGGATCTGACCCTGGACACCGGATCGACATGGACGGGACTGTTGCTGGTGGCCGGAGATCTGATCCTGGCGAACGGGTCACGGGTCACGGGACTGCTCCGTGCCGGTGGAGCGCTGACGGTGGCTTCAGGGGCGCAGGTCGACGGATCCGCGTGCGCAGCGATCGAGGCCCTCAACCGTGCCGCTTCGCTGGCACGGCCCCTTCCACTCCCCGGGCGCGTATCGGCGGGCCCGGTGTCTCCGGCTGGGGGATCGGAGTAATGGGGCTGTTCGGACCGAACCGGGCGACCGTGGGTCTCGATATCGGGACCGGGTTCGTCAAGCTCGCCGAAGTGAGCCAGGGGGGTGACCGGCCGGAGTTGCGAAGGTTGGAGATGCGGCCCATGCCGGAGGGAGCGATCGTGAACGGCGAAGTCCTGGAGCCCGGACTGGTGGTGGACACCATGAGAGGACTCCTGGACGAGGCCGGCGTAGGAACGCGGGAGGTCGTCACGGCGCTGGGAGGACACGACATCTTCGTGAAGAAGCTGCAGCTTCCTCGCCTGAAGCGAGCGGAGGCCGGCTCCGCCATCCGTCGCGAGGCGGAGCGCCACGTTCCCTTCGACATCAGCGGCGTTCAGCTCGACTTCCAGATACTCGGCCCGCAGGGGGACGGTGCCCACATGGAGGTGCTCCTCGTCGCCGCCAGGCGTGAGCGCGTGGAAGAGAGGGTCACGTTGCTTGCGGAGGCGGGCATCGGTGCGGTGCTCGTCGATGTCGAGGCCTTCGCGCTGTGCAACGCTTTCGCCCACAACTACCCGGGTGCGGCCCAGGATCTGGTCGCTCTGGTCGACTGCGGACACGACGCGACCCGCATCAACGTGGTGCACGAGGGGGTGCCGGTGCTGTCGAGGGACCACCATTTCGGCCTGCGCGGACTGGCGGAATCCCTCGCGCGGGATCACGATGTGTCGCTGGATCGGGCCACCGAGGTGATTCGGGGAAACGGCCACCTTCCCGGGCGCGATGGCGCGCTGGAAAAGGCAGCCGATCTGATTGCCACCGCCGTTGAGCGCGCGGCCGCCTTCCTGCGCACGCGACACCCAGGTATGGGAGTGGGAAGGGTGTTCCTGTGCGGAGGTGGTGCCTGCATTCCGGCGATGGTGGAGAGCATCGGTCGGAGAATGAAGGTGGAGACCCGCGTTGCGAATCCTTTCGAACAGGTTGCGGTGCGCACCGGCGCGGATGGCCATGCGTTGCTGTCGAAGGCGGCACCGCTGTTCCTTCTGACCCTGGGAATGGCGTTGCGCACTGCGTGACGCGATCGGGAGCACTGCATCATGATTGAAGTCGACCTTCTGCCACGGAGCAGCGCGCAGGGGAAGGGGCGCGTTTCCTCAACTCCGGTGCCGCGCAAGCCCTTCCGATTCCTCGTACAGGATCCGTGGGTCCTGGCGTCGAGCTCCGTCTTCGTCCTGTCCGTTGCCTGCTCCGGTTGGCTTCTGCTTGCCGGGCGCGAGCGGGCGAGCGAGCTGAACGCCGCGCTGGAGACCGCCGTCCTGGATTCCGCGCGAACCGCTACGCTCACCCTGGAGGCACAGTCCGTGGTTGCGAGGCTCGATACCGTGAGGAAGCGGGTTGCAGCGATCCGGGACCTCGACGCCAGGCGGTATGTCTGGCCCCGGCTGCTCGACGAAGTAGCAAGGGCGCTGCCGCGTGAGGCGTGGCTCGTCCAGATCGCACAGCTCTCCGCCGCCGATGGCAGGATCCGATTCAGGGTCGAAGGCAAGACGTTCGAGAACTTCACCCTTTCCCGCTTCTGGGACGGCATGGAGTCCTCCGATTTCATTCACGACGTGCGTCTGGTGAGTACCGAGCACCTGGTGGAGCCGTCGGTTGAATCCGGAGGGGCGCAGAACGTCTACTTCTTCGTCCTCGAAGCCGACTACCGGGACTCGCGCCCGCAGCTCCTTGAGTCGGCTCCCTCGCCGGCGGTCCACAGATGAGGCTTGTTCCACAGGGCTCGGTTCGAAAGAGCGCGGTGTCGCTGGCGTGTCTGGCGCTCACCGGCGTGTACCTCGTGCACACCTACGCCTACGCGCCCAGAGCCGAGGAGACGAGGAGCCGGGAAGCCAGGCTCCAGGATCTCGTGGAGGGGAATCGGGAGGGTGACGGCAATCCGCAACCGGACTGGACCGACCTCGATCGGAGGCTCGCATCGTACGAGCAGCTGGTCGAACGGCTCGAGGCACTGATCCCTTCCGGAGACGAGGTCCCGGCCCTGATGGAGGCGGTCGCCGCGGAGGAACGCCGCGCGGGCGTCGAGATGACGATGTTCCGTCCCGAGCCCCCCGAGCCGGACGAACCGTACCCGCTCTGGAGCTACCAGTTGGCGATCCGGGGGAGCTACCACGCGATCGGATCGTTCATCACCGCGATCGGATCCCTGGACCACGTTCTGGCCGCCGACGACATGGTCATTGCCGCAGAGAATACCGCCTCGGATGCCGCCGGGCCGGAACGGGTCACCGTGGTGGCCAGCTTCCGGATGCGCCTCCGGGTGAAGACAACGGAGAGGGGCGAGAGTCCCGGATTGAACGACAACGTGAGGTAGCAAGACATGACCAGAATCCTGATTGCCCAGTTACTCCTCTGGCCCATGCTCGTTCCGGGCACCCCGGCGGCGGGCCAGATTCCGACCGGGGAGCGTGATGACAGTGCGTCCACACGCGCGGGCCGTTTCACCGACGAGGCGCTGATGCTCGAGAGCGCGCTGGCGCGCGACATCTTCAACTACGTTGCCACAGGGCGCCGGGACCCCTTTCTTCCCGTGGCGGTCCCGACGCCGCTGGAGGGTTCGTCCTCCCTGGAAGCGGAGGTGCTGGGGATCATCAGCCACACCGATCCCCGCCTGAGCGTGGTGGTGGTCCGGATCGCGAGGGCGCGGGCGGGCGAAACCGATCACTCGGGGGGTTCGCGTGCCGGCGGGGCCGGCGACACCTACCGGTTGAGGCTCGGCGACCGGATCGGAAACACCCGGGTCCTCGCGATCCACGAGCATCACGTAGTCGTCGAGGTCGAGGGACCGGCCGGGATCGAGCGGCGCCTCCTGGAACTGCCCGGGGCCCGGCGGGGTGCCCGATGATGGGCCGGGCCGGTTTGCAACCTGCCCTGGCCGTGGCCCTCGCCATCGTGTGCACGGCCACCGCTCCGGTGTCTGCCCGGGCCGGCTCCGATGCCGCGACGCCCGCGGCACTGGCGCAGCCGACCCGGGATTCCATCACGGTGTCCTTCTACGAGACTCCGATCCGCGACGTCCTCTTCGCCTTCGCCGAGTTCTCTGGCCGCTCGATCGTGGCGGGGGCGAAGGTGGAGGGACTCCTCTCAGCCGAAATTCGCGGGCAGCCATGGGATGTCGCGCTGCGGACGCTCGTGGAAGCCTACGGCCTTGTCGTCCACGAACAGGAAGGCGGAATCATCCGTGTGGAGGATGCCGGGCAGCTCTTCGAGAACGAGGCCGTCCTGCCCGTGGCCACCAGGTCGTTTCGGATCAGCTACGTGGAGGCCGGCGAACTTGAAGTGCTGGCCGCGGCGCTCCTGACGGAGCGTGGGACAACTGCGGTCGGTGTTGCGACCAATGCCCTGGTCGTGACCGACATTCCCCGGGTTCTGGATGCGGTGGCCGAACTGGTCGAGGTGCTCGACGTGCGCGTCAGGCAGGTGGACATCGCGGCCAAGATCATCTTCATCAACCGCACCGGGCTGGAAGGCTTCGGCATCACGTACGACCTGAAGGACACCCGCGGAAACCAGCTCAATCTCCTCACGCCCGGAATTGCCGATGCCGATGGTGACGGGGTCCTTTCGCTCCCTGCGGAGCAGGTACCGAGAGGCACGGACGTGATAGCGCTCGGAGGCAACTCCATCGCGGCGCTGGGTAATGCTACCAACCGGATCGTGGGGCCGACGCTGTCCATCCTCACCTCTCTGGTCATTGGACGCGGGACCCTGGTCGGCTTCATCGACGCGCTCGACGCGATCGAGCTCACCGATGTGGAGGCGCAACCGTCCGTTCGCGTGATGGACAACCGCACCGCGAGGATCCTGGTGGGTGAGGAGACCCCGGTGCGCGTGATCGACGCGGGCGCGCAGCTGCAGTCGGGCACTGGAGACGGAGGCCAGGGCAGCCTCCCGGTCGCGACGGTGGATTTCATCGAGACAGGGGTGATACTGGAAGTCTCTCCGCGTATTACCGATGGCGGAGACATCCTCCTCGACCTGTCTGCCGAAAGATCCTCGGCGGACCTCGCGCCGTCGGATGTGGGGCTCGTCTTCAGGAGACAGAGGGCCGAGTCCCAGGTGCTGCTGAGGGACGGCGAGACCGTGGTGATCGGAGGATTGACGGTCACCGAGGCAGGAGAGGTCAGATCGGGCATCCCCCTCCTCATGCACTTGCCCCTCATCGGAAGGCTGTTCACCTCGGGGAGAAAGTCGTCAGTCCAACGCGATCTCCTGATCATGGTAACGCCGACGATCGTACGCGGAACTTCCCCGTGAACCCGCCCTTTGCTATCTATGGACAGCCCCGCGGCCCCCTTCGCCGCTTAGCAACCGCAACCTCTCGGGCCATTCATGTCACTCAAGCACCTGTCGTTTCACACGGCCGGAGAATCCCACGGTCGCGGCCTCGTGGCTGTTGTGGAGGGATTGCCGGCCGGCCTGCCGCTGGACCCGGTCGCGGACATCGATCCCGACCTGCGCCGGCGTCAGGGTGGATACGGCAGGGGACGGCGCATGCAGATCGAGTCGGATCGCGCGGAGATCGTCTCGGGCCTGCGGCTCGGCGTCACTTTGGGCTCCCCTGTTTCCATGGTCATCTGGAACCGCGATTGGAAGAACTGGACCACGGCCATGGCGCATGGCCGACCCGAGCCCGAGGTCAACCCCAAGGCGCTCCGTCCGGTCTACCTTCCCAGGCCGGGACACGCGGACCTCACCGGGGTCCTCAAATACGACCGACGCGACGCGAGGGATGTCCTCGAGAGGGCTTCCGCCCGCGAAACCGCGGCCCGGGTCGCCTGCGGCGCGGTCGCCCGCACCCTGCTGCGGGAACTCGGCGTGACGGTCGGCAGCCACGTCACCCGGATCGGAGTCGCCGAGGCGCGGCCCCCTGACGCACTGCCCGCCGACCTGAACGGGACGGTTGACACGTCGCCCCTGCGCACGCTGGACCGCGAGGCCGAGACGGAGATGATCGCCGCCATCGACGCCGCCCGGGGGGAAGGCGACACGGTGGGCGGATGTTTCGAGGTGGTGGTGCGGGGGCTGCCTGTCGGGCTCGGCAGCTACGTGTCGTGGGATCGCAAGCTGGACGGACGGCTCGCGCAGGCGGTGATGTCGGTCCACGCGGTCAAGGGGGTGGAGATCGGGCCGGCTTTCATCAACGCGGGGCGCCCGGGGTCGCGGGTGCACGATGCCATCCACCTGGATGAGGCCGAGAGGCGCGCCGGGGGGTTCGGGCGTGTCGGCAACCGCGCCGGCGGCCTGGAGGGCGGGATCACCACGGGCGCGCCGCTGGTTGTGCGTGGCGCGATGAAGCCGATCTCGACGCTCCTCAGAAAGCGGCTGCCGAGCGTAGACCTGAGGGACGGCAGCGCCCGGGTGGCCACCGTGGAACGGAGCGACGTGTGCGCCGTACCGGCGGCCGCGGTTGTCGCGGAGGCGATGGTGGCGCTCGTGGCCGCCGACGCGATTCTGGAGAAATTCGGAGGCGATTCCCTCGGTGAGCTGCGCCGAAACCTGGATTCGTACGTGGAGCACCTCGCCGCGAGGGGCTTCCGCGAGCGCGACACCGGGGTCGAGGGTGGGGTCGGGGTGCAGCCGGAGGCCGGGATCTCATGATGCCCGAGGTGCTGGCGCGGGGGGCCGATTCACCGCCCACGGCGGTTTCGGTCGAACGACTGGTGATCATCGGCTTCATGGGCGCGGGAAAGTCGACGGTGGGCCCCATGCTGGCGGCTCGGCTCGGCTGGGCCTTCGTCGACCTGGACGACGAGGTTGCCGGACTGGCGGGAGAGCCCGTTGCCGAGATCATCCGCGGGCGGGGCCTCGAGAGCTTCCGCCGCCTTGAATCCGAAGCGGGCGGGGTGGTCATGCGGCGGAGGCGTGTGGTGGTCGCTGTCGGGGGCGGGTGGCCGGCGGAACCGGGTCACATGGAGCTGTTGGGCGAGGGCACGCTTTCGGTCTGGCTCCGCGTGAGCGCCGCGACGGCGCTGGCGCGGATTGCGGGATCGGTCACCCCGAGGCCCCTCCTTGAGGTTGCCGACCCGCTGGCAACGGCGGAGTCGCTTCTGGCCCGGCGCACGGAATACTACCAGCGTGGCGACCTGGAGGTCGGCACGGAGCACAGGACGCCGGACGAAGTGGTCGGCGACATTCTGAGACGGCTTACCCCTTGCGAGGGGGACCGGGAAAAGGAAGAAACCGCGTGAAGCTGGTGATTGTGGAGTCGCCCGCCAAGGCCAAGACGATCGAGAGATTCCTCGGACCGGAGTACAAGGTCGAGGCTTCCTACGGACACATCCGCGACCTGCCCCGGACGGCCAGCGAGACGCCCAAGGCCATCCGGGACAAGGCCTGGGGCCGAATGGCCGTCGATACCGAAGGGGGATTCCGGCCGTGCTACATCGTGCCGGCCGAGAGCAGGAGGCACGTGCGCGCACTGAAGACGAAGCTCGCCGGCGCCGACGAGATCGTGCTCGCCACCGACGAAGACCGCGAGGGCGAATCCATCAGTTGGCACCTGCTGGAGGTGTTGAAGCCCAACGTGCCCGTGCGGCGCATCGCTTTCCACGAGATCACCCGCCCCGCGATCCAGGCGGCGCTGCGAAACCCGCGGGATGTGGACGAAAGACTCGTCCGGGCACAGGAAGCGCGCCGCATTCTCGATCGCCTCTTCGGTTACAGTCTCTCGCCGGTGCTGTGGAAGAAGGTGCGGACGAAGCTGAGCGCAGGGCGTGTCCAGAGCGTCGCGCTGCGGCTCATCGTGGAACGGGAAGAGGAGCGCCGGCGCTTCCACGTGTCCGAATTCTGGCGCGCGAAGGCGACGTTGGCGGAGGGAGACGAAGCATTCAGCGCCGTGCTCACGCGGGTGGGAGGGCGGGCGCTGGCCACCGGCAAGGACTTCGATTCAGCCACTGGCCGGATTCTCGATTCGTCGCGTGCACTGCCCCTCGACGAGGCTGCCGCGACGCACATCGCCGAGGCTGCTTTCGATGCCGTACCCTGGCGGGTCGACTCTGTCGAGCGCAAGTCGAGCGTTCAGCGGCCTGCGCCCCCGTTCACCACCTCGACTTTGCAACAGGCGGCGAGCAGCCGACTGGGCATGTCGCCCAGACAGACGATGAGCATCGCGCAACGCCTGTACGAAGGCGTGGATCTGGGCGGGGGAGACCGCGAGGGGCTGATCACCTACATGAGGACCGACTCGGTTACGCTGTCGAACAAGGCGCTGGGCGACGCGGGCCGGTACATCGAGTCCACCTTTGGTTCCGACTACTATCAGGGACCCAGGCGATACAAGACCAAATCCAAGGTCGCGCAGGAGGCTCACGAAGGGATCCGGCCGACGGAAATCGACCGAACGCCCGACCGGCTGACCCGGTTCCTGGACGGTCGCGAACTCGCACTCTACCGGCTGATATGGAGCCGGACCGTCGCTTCCCAGATGGCGGATGCCAAACTGGACCGTACGACCATGGGGGTCGTCGCGCGCATCGACGGTGTCGACCACACCTTCCAGGCAAACGGCTCGGTTGTGCGCTTCCCCGGGTTCTTCAGGGCCTACGGAGGTTCCAGAAAGGACCAGATCCTACCGCAGCTGGAGGAGGGGGACGAGATCCACGCAGGCGGAAGCCCCGGGACCGGCCAGGCCGCACCGTCCGACCAGCCCGGCCATCGGGTCGTGCTGCGCTCCGTCGAACCCGAGCGCCGCGAGACGAAGCCCCCGCCGCGCTATACGGAGGCTTCGCTGGTCAGGAAGCTGGAAGAGGAGGGGATCGGCCGCCCCTCCACCTACACTCCGACCATCTCCATCATTCAGGAGCGGGACTACGTACGCAAGCGTGGCGGCAACCTCGTGCCGACCTATACCGGGATGGCGGTAAACCAGCTGCTGCGAGCCCACTTCGAGAAGTATGTGGACCTCCGCTTCACGGCCCGCATGGAAGACGCGCTGGACGGTATCGCACGGGGAGAGGTGGAGTCGGATAGCTTCCTGCGCGACTTCTACAACGGACGGGGAGGGAAGCCGGGCCTTGCCCGCCAGATCGAGGAAACGCTCCCTGGCATCGACTACCCGGCCGTCACGGCCGGCACCGACCCGGACACCGGTCAGCCCATCCGAATCAGGATCGGAAGGACCTCGGTGTACGCGGAGCGGGGTGAGGGAGATGCCATGGCGCGGGCCACGATCCCCGACGAAATGCTCATCGACGAGCTTACCATGGACAAGCTCACCGAGCTCCTGAACAGCCCCCGGGGCACCGAGGAGCCCATCGGCAGCGATCCGGCAACCGGCATGCCGGTCTTTGTCAGGACGGGCCGGTACGGTCCCTATGTTCAGTTGGGCGTCACGAAAGGGCGGGACAAGCCCCGCTGGGTCGGTCTCCCCGAGGGGATGCACCCGTCCGGAGTCACCCTCGATTTCGCGCTTCAGCTCCTCTCCCTCCCCCGCACCCTCGGCAAGGATCCCGACAGCGGTGAGCCGGTCAAGGCGGGCCTGGGACGCTACGGCCCCTACGTGCAGCGGGGCCGCGAGTACCGCAACCTCAAGTCCGCCGACCGGATCTTCACGGTGACGCTGGATGAGGCACTGACCCTGCTCGCCCAGGAGAAGAGGTCGCGGAGCCCCGCCAGGACGGTGCTCAAGGAGTTGGGTCCCCACCCGGAATCCGGCGCCGTGATCCGGGTGCTGAAGGGGCGCTACGGGCCGTACGTCAGCGACGGGACCACCAACGCGAGCATCCCCAGGGGCGCAGACCCGACGGCCGCGACCATGGACCAGGCCGTCGAACTCCTGGCGGAAGCCGCCCAGCGGAGGAAGACCCGGCCCGGAGGCCGTCGCAGGGCCCCCGCGGCGCGGCGCTGAGGAGACCGTGGTTTTCTTGAATGCGGCGACCGTGGTCGGGGGCGGGCTGGCCGGATGCGAGGCGGCGCTGGCCCTGGCTCGCGCGGGCCGCGAGGTAACGCTGGTCGAAATGCGTCCCGTGCGGCGGACCCCCGCGCACCAGACGGACGCGCTCGGCGAGCTGGTCTGCACCAATTCCTTCAAGAGCGAGCTCCCGGCCACCGCGCACGGCCAGCTCAAGCGTGAGATGCGGTGCCTCGGCTCCGCGCTGCTTGCGGCCGCCGACGAGAGCAGGGTGCCGGCCGGCTCCGCACTGGCCGTGGACCGGCATCTCTTCGCGAGCGCGCTGACTGGCAGGGTGGAGTCCCATCCCGGCATCGCGATCACGCGTGAAGAGGCGGGGACGATCCCGGAGGGTCCGGTGGTCATGGCGACGGGGCCGCTCACATCGGCCGCGCTGGCGGACGACATCCGGGCGGAGCTGGGGGACGGGGGCCTTTTCTTCTACGATGCGATCGCTCCGATTGTTCACTCCGACTCGGTCGACCGTGGCCTGGCCTTCGCCGCCGGCCGCTACGGACAGGAAGCGGACTACCTGAACTGCCCGCTCGACGAGTCCGCATACGACGCCTTCCTCGCCGCCCTCCGCGTGGCGGGTGTACACGACGGACACGACTGGGAGACGGTCCCCTACTTCGAGGGGTGTCTGCCGATCGAGGTCATGGCGGCGCGGGGTCACGACACCCTGCGCTTCGGGCCGATGAAGCCGGTCGGCCTGCAGGACCCGCGCACGGGCAGGCGCCCCCACGCGGTCGTCCAGCTCAGGCGGGAGGACCGGGCCGGGCAGATGTGGAACCTGGTCGGTTTCCAGACCCGCCTGCGGACCGGCGAGCAGCGACGTGTGTTTTCCATGATTCCCGGGCTTGAGAATGCGGAGTTCCTGCGGTGGGGCTCCATCCACCGCAACACCTACCTGAATCATCCGCTCTGCCTCACCGCCTTCGGTTCGTCACGCCGCCGCGAGGATCTGTTCTTCGCCGGACAGCTCACGGGAGTGGAGGGGTACACGGAATCGGCCGCCTCCGGCATCCTGGCGGGAATCAACCTGGACCGGGTCATGAAGGGCAGGGAGCCCGTCGTGCCCCCGACCGTCACGATGCTGGGCGGGCTGTACCGCTACCTCCGGGAAGCGAACCCGGACTCCTTTCAACCCATGAATTCCAACTGGGGACTGGTGGATCCGCTGCCCGACGCGCCGAGGAAGAAGGCGCTGCGCCGTGAAGCGCTGGCCGACCGCGCCGATCGCTGCTTCCGCAGGTGGATCTCCGAACACGCTCTCGTTCCGGCCGCCGTGGGCACCCGGTCATGACCCCCCAGGTCGCGCACTTCCTCGCCCACCTCAAGACCGGCCGCAACCTGTCCGCACACACGATCGCGGCCTACCGGCGCGACCTGCGCGACCTCGAAGCCTTCCTCGGCGGCCACCTGGGCCGCGCGGACTACCTCTGGCGCGACATCACCCGGGGAGATCTCCGCGCATTCCTCGGAGAGGCCACGCGGCGCGGTCTGGCGCCGCGCACCGTCGCGCGCAAACTGTCGGCGGTTCGCGCCCTCTTCCGCCACCTGCACCGCGAAGACGAGATCCCCGCCAACCCGGCGCGCCTGGTGCGCGGGCCGAAGCTCGACCGCACCCTCCCGGCCCATGTGCGCAGCGAAGAGATGCAGGGGCTGTTGCGCTGGGCGGAAGACGCCGCCGCCGAGCGGGACGATCTCACCGGGACGCGGTTGCTCGCCGTCCTGGAGCTCCTCTACGGGAGCGGCCTGCGCCTCTCCGAACTGACCTCCCTCGACACCCGGTCGCTGGACCTCGAGCGGGGCCAGGTCCGCGTGCTCGGCAAGGGCCGCAAGGAACGCATCGTCCCGGTCACCTCGGCGGCCGCCGGCGCCGTCCGGCTCTACCTCCCCCACCGCGCCGAGGTCGTGCGGCCCGGCTGCGACGCGCTCATCGTCGGGCGGCACGGGCGGCGCCTTTCCGGCCGCTACATCCAGCGCACGGTCCGCCGCGTGCTGGGGGAGTGCGCATCGGCCACCGGGCTGTCCGTCCACTCGCTGCGCCACACCTTCGCGACCCACCTCCTCGACGCGGGCGCCGATCTCATGGCGGTCAAGGAACTGCTGGGCCACGCCTCGCTGGGGACCACGCAGATCTACGCGCACACCTCCCGCGAGCGCCTCCGCCGAGTGTACAAGGGGGCCCACCCGCGGGCGTAGCAGCGTGCCGCCGCCCCCTACCCGCCGCCACCCGTCGTGCCTACCTTTGTTTACCAAATGTCATATTCTCCGTACAAATCGTGTCTGCCAGGCTCCGCTCTGCGTTGCTCCCTGGACGAATAGCCCGGCTATTGGCCCTTCGGGGCGCCTTGCCAGCCTTATCGTCCGCCGCCTTCGGTGCGACGCGGAGCTTACCCACCGCCTGCCAGCCCTGAGAATGGCCCCACCGAACTCTTCCTTCGAGCGCACATTTCCCGCTTCGTCCCTGGAACCGGGCAGTCCCGTGCGCGCCACCACCGTGATCGCGATTGCCCGGGACGGCCGGGTGGCGATGGCGGGCGACGGCCAGGTGACCATGGGCGAGACGGTGGTGAAGGGGGCCGCGCGCAAGGTGCGGCTGCTTCGCGACGGCAACATCCTGGCCGGCTTTGCGGGTGCGGTGGCCGACGCCTTCACGCTCTTCTCCAAGCTGGAGGGGAAGCTGGAACGCTGGCCCTCCAACCTTCCCCGCGCCTGCGTGGAGCTGGCCAAGGAGTGGCGCACGGACCGCTACCTCCGCCGCCTCGAGGCCCTTCTCGTGGTGGCGGACCGCAGTCACCTCTTCCTGGTGGGCGGCGACGGCAACGTGATCGAGCCCGACAGACCCATCGTGGCGATCGGATCGGGTGGGGCCTACGCCCTCGCGGCGGCCAACGCGCTGTACGAGCATACCGACATGGACGCGCCCACGGTCGCGTTGCGCTCGCTGGAAATCGCCGCCGACATCTGCGTCTACACGAACCGCCAAATCACCGTGCTGGAGCTGGAACCCGCATGACATCACCACCTGCCCAGTCCCCCGCGCCCCCCACCGCCCCCGCGCAATCCGCGTCCGGGGACGAGGCGCCCCACTGGCTCGACCAGCTGACCCCGCGCCAGGTCGTCGCGGAGCTGGACAAGTACATCGTGGGCCAGTCCGACGCGAAGAAGGCGGTGGCGATCGCGCTCCGCAACCGCTGGCGCCGCCAGCAGGTGGACGACGAACTGCGCGACGAGATCCTGCCCAACAACCTGATCATGATCGGCCCGACCGGGGTGGGGAAGACCGAGATCGCGCGCCGTCTCGCGCGGCTTGCCGGGTCGCCCTTCGTGAAGGTCGAGGCCTCGAAGTTCACCGAGGTGGGGTACGTGGGCCGCGATGTCGAATCGATGGTGCGGGACCTGGTCGACACCGCGGTCGCCATGGTGAGGACGGCCCGCGAGGACGAGGTCGAGGAGGAGGCTGCCCACCGCGCCGAGGAGCGCATCCTGGACCTGCTCCTTCCGGAGTCGAAGCCGGGCCCGGCTCGCTCGCGGCCGCAGGGACCCTCCGACGAACCGGGCGGTGCGCGCGACGAAAACAGCGACGCCGCCACCGAGTCCCAGGTCTTCGTCGCGGGCCCGCCGGGCGGTGCGCGTCAGGCCGAGCGCCTCGACCCCGCCAACGGGGACGCCGCCCTCGCGCAACGCCGGGCCCGCACGCGCGAGAAGCTGCGCAAGCTCCTCGTGGACGGGCACCTGGAGGACCGCACCGTCGACCTCGATGTGCAGCAGGGCCCCTCCATCAGCGGGATGATGTTCCCTGTCGGCGGGATGGAGGGGATGGACATGAACTTCACCGAGATGCTCCAGGACATGTTGCCGAAGCGCTCCAAGCGCCGCACCGTCACCGTCGCCGAGGCGCGCCGCATCCTGGTTCAGGAGGAGCTGGACCGCCTCGTGGACATGGACGAGGTGGTCAACGAGGCGCTGGACCGCGCCGAGGAGACCGGGATCATCTTCCTCGACGAGCTCGACAAGGTGGCGGGCCGGCGGGGCGGGGCGGGTCCGGACGTGAGCCGCGAGGGGGTGCAGCGCGACCTGCTCCCCGTCGTGGAGGGGTGCAACGTCCAGACCAAGTACGGCTTCGTCCGCACCGACCACATCCTGTTCATCGCGGCCGGCGCCTTCCACGTCGCCAAGCCGGCCGACCTGATCCCGGAGCTGCAGGGGCGCTTCCCCATCCGCGTCGAGCTCGGCAGCCTGAACGCGCCGGAGTTCGTCAGGATCCTGCGTGAACCCCGCAACGCCCTGGTGCGGCAGTACATCGCGCTGGTGAAGACGGAGGGCGCCCGGCTGGAGTTCACCGACGGCGGGATCGAGGAGATCGCCCGGATCGCGGCCGACCTGAACAACCGGATGGAGAACATCGGGGCACGCAGGCTGCGGACCGTACTGACGACGCTCCTGGAGGAGCTGCTCTTCGGCCTCCCCGACGAGGGGTCCGGCGAGAAGGTGGTGGTCACGGCCGAATTCGTGCGGGAGCGACTCGACAAGATTGCCTCGGACGACGACCTCAGCCGTTACATCCTCTGACCCGGGGCGCGGCATGGCATCCCGGGGGACGAAGGACTTCATCGATCTGGCCGAGCACGACGGCGACAAACTTTGCCGTCTCCTGGCGCTGACCGGGTCCCTCAAGTCGGGCGAAGTCTCCGGACGTCCCCTGGAGGGCCGCTGCCTCGCCATGATCTTCCGCAAGAGCTCGACCCGCACCCGCGTGAGCACGGAGGTGGGGATGGCCCAGCTGGGGGGACACGCCCTCATGATCTCGGACCGCGACTCCCAGATGGGACGCGGCGAAAGCGTGCGAGACACCGCCCGGGTCCTGAGCCGGTACGTCGACGCGATCCTGATCCGCACCTACGGCCACGACGAGGTGGTCGATCTCGCGCGCGAGGCTTCGGTCCCGGTCATCAACGGCCTCACCGATCTGCTGCACCCCTGTCAGGTCATGGCCGACCTCTTCACGGCCGTCGAGGAGTTCGGAGACGATGTCCGCGGGCTGCGGGTGGCCTGGATCGGCGACGGGAACAACATGGCCCATTCCTGGCTGAACGCCGCGTGCCGGGTGGGGTTCCCGCTCCGGCTGGCCTGCCCGCCGGGCTACGGCCCCGACCCGGAGATCCTGGCCCGCGCGCGCGCCGCGGGCGACGTCGAGATGGTGGGCTCTCCCGCGGAGGCGGCGCAGGGTGCGCGGGTCGTCACGACCGATGTCTGGGCCTCCATGGGACAGGAGGACGAACAGGCGGCCCGGGAGAAGGCCTTCACGGGCTACTGCGTGGACGAGGCCGTGATGGCGCGGGCCCACCCCTCGGGCATCTTCCTCCACTGCCTGCCCGCGCACCGGGGCGAGGAGGTCACCGCAGCCGTGATCGACGGGGAGCGCTCGCGCGTATACCGGGAGGCTGAAAACCGCCTGCACGTGATCAAGGCCATTCTGCTGGATCTCATGATATGAACGTACCCCAGGGTCCATATGAACGTGCACCAGGGTCCATATGAACGGAAACGGGAGCCGGGAGGCTCCGGGAACCAACATGGACAGTGAACTGATCAAAACGCCACTGGACGATATCCACACCGCGCTCGGCGCCAGGATGGTGCCCTTCGCCGGCTACGCGATGCCGATCCAGTACCCGGCCGGAATCCGGGCGGAGCACGCGGCGGTACGCACATCGGCAGGGCTCTTCGACGTCTCCCATATGGGGGAGTTCACCGTGCGGGGGCCCCAGGCGGAGGAGCTCGTGCAGTACCTGACCGTGAACGACGTCTCGCGCGTGGCGGTCGGGCAGGCGCAGTACTCGGCTCTCTGCAACGAGGAGGGCCGCATCCTGGACGACCTGCTCGTCTACCGCTTCGCGGACCGCTTCATGCTGGTGGTGAACGCCAGCAACAGGGCGAAGGACTGGCGGTGGGTGACCGGCCACGCCGCGCCCTTTGACGTGGAGCTGTCGGACGACTCGGACGATTTCGCGCTGATCGCCCTGCAGGGGCCCGCGAGCGAGGCAATCCTGGATCCGGTCACCGATGTCGACCTGGGTGGGGTGGGGTACTACCGCTTCGCCGAGGGGACCGTCGGCGGCGCGCGCGGGGTGATAAGCAGGACCGGCTACACCGGCGAGGACGGCTTCGAACTCTATGTCCCCGCCACCGCAGCGGAGGCCGTGTGGGAGGCGGTCTCCGGCGCCGGGGAGGCGTTCGGGCTCCAGCCGGCCGGGCTGGGCGCGCGCGATTCGCTCCGGCTGGAGATGGGCTACGCGCTGTACGGGAACGATCTCGACGAGGAACACACCGCGCTCGAGTCCGGCCTGGGGTGGATCGTCAAGCTGCAGGCAGGCGATTTCATCGGCCGCGAGGCCCTCGCGGCAGAGAAGACGCGGGGCGTCCGCCGCCGCCTGGCCGGGATCCGCCTGACCGCGCGCGGCTTCCCCCGGCCCGGCTACCCCATCGTGCACGCCGGCGAGGACGTCGGCACGGTCACCTCCGGCGTCGCGAGTCCCTCGCTCGGCGAGGGTGTGGCGCTCGGCTACCTCCCGGCCGAGGCCGCCCGTCCCGGTACGGAGGTCGGGATCCGGATCCGGGACCGCGTCATCCCGGCAATCACGCAGCGGCCCCCGTTTTACACCGGCGGCTCGATCCGGCGGTAGGCAGCTACGCAGTGGCCAGAACGCCAAGCACCGGTGAGACCGTTCTCGTAACGACGCACGACCTCCCCCTGGCCGGACAGCTCAGGGAGGGCTTTCGGCACGCCGGCTACCGCGTCGAGCTCTTCACCTCCGGGGAGGACCCCGCGGAGAGCGAGGATCCGGTGCTGCTCGTCCTGACCGGAGGCGCCCGAACCGAGGCGGGGATGCGCCAGGCCGGCCGGGCCGCGGAGCTCGGGGTGCCGGTCTTCGCTCTGGCCGGCCCGGACGACCGGGAATCCACCCCGCCGGGCGTGACCACAACCTTTTCCGCGCCCGCAGACCCGGAAGAGATCGTGCTGATGGGGACACGCGCGATCGAGCGGAAGCGGCTGCGCCGGGCGACGGGGATCGTCGGCGAGACCGACGCGATGGTCGAGGTGCTGGAGCGCATCGTCCAGATCGCCCCGGTCGACGCCACCGTGCTCATCACCGGCGAATCGGGGACAGGCAAGGAGCTGGTCGCCCGCGGACTGCACGCGCTGTCGCGCCGCCGGCACCGCGCCTTCATCCCCGTCAACGTGGCCGCGCTCTCCGAGACGCTCCTGGAGAGCGAACTTTTCGGGCACGAGAAGGGCTCGTTCACGGGAGCGATCGACACGCGCAAAGGGCTCTTCGAGCTCGCAAACCGGGGCACCATCTTCCTGGACGAGATCGGCGAGATGCCCCCCCAGACCCAGACCAAACTCCTCAGGATCCTCGAACAGCAGGAATTCCACCGGGTGGGCGGACAGAAGCTGATCCAGGTGAATGTTCGCATCCTCGCCGCGACCAATCAGCGGCTCGACCAGCTGGTCCTCTCCGGGGACTTCCGCAAGGACCTCTACTACCGCCTGAACATCCTGACCATCTCGCTGCCCCCACTGCGCGACCGGCGCGACGACATCCCCCGCCTGGTGGAGGCCTTCGTGCGCGAAGCCGCCGAGCGGCACGACAGGGGTCCCTTCCGCGGCATCTCCCCCGAAGCGATGGAGATCCTGCTCCGCCACCGGTGGCCGGGGAACGTGCGCGAGCTGCGCAATCTGATCGAGAGCATGGTGGTGCTCGCTCCGGGCCGCGAGATCCGCGCCGAGGACATCCCGGCGGATGTGCGTTCCGGCGAGCGGTCGCGCGCCCTGGTGCCCGCCGGAACCGCCCCCGGCCGGGGCGGCGGTGACAGCGTGCAGGCGCTCAGACCCCAGCTCGAGTTCATCTTCCGCACGATGATGGAGATGAAGGTGGACATCGAGGACCTGAAGCGGGAGTTCGAGGCGTTCCAGTCCGAGGAACAGGGGGACAGGGTGCTGGCCGTGCCCCGCTCGGGCGGCGAAATCGTGCAGCGGCGTCCCCCCGGGGACCGGCCCGATCCGGTCTCCGCCGCCGGAGACCATGCCCCGGGAGAGACGCCCCCGCCCGGCGAAGACCCCCCCACCCCCCAGCCCCCCCCCACCCCCCCGCCCGGCGATGACCCTGACACGGCCGAAGATCCCGGCGCGATGGAAGACCCCGCCGCTGCCGACCCCACCCTCACCACTCCCCCCACCCCCCAGCCCCCAGCCCCCACCACCTACCGGCCCGGCATGACCCTGGACGACATGGAGCGGGAGGTCATCCGCACCGTCCTCGATTCGGTCGACTGGAACCGCCGCCAGGCCGCGGAACTGCTCGGGATCGGGGAGCGGACCCTCTACCGCAAGGTGAAGCGGTACGGCCTGGAGGACGAAACCACCGGCTGAGTGGATGGAGGACGCACCGGGTGGCGCGCGATCCTCGCCCGCTCGGCCTCGATCACGGCCAGCCTCGACGCCCAGGACGAATCCTCCGCGCCCTGGTACGCGACCGTCAGCTCCCGCGTCAGGTCCACGCCGTCCGCGTAGGCGTACACGGCCTGGGCGGTGGTCTGCTGCTCGAGGCGGTGGCTGCCCCACCCGGGGGTGATGGCACGGATCGCCGCCGGCCGCTCCCTCAGTCCCCGCGACACCAGGTGTAGGTCGTCGGGCTGGAACTCGGCGCCGGGCTGGCGGCTGGTGAAGGACACCAGGAAGAGCGCGGGCTGCCGGGAGCCGGAGCGGCGGGCCAGCTCCGGTCCGTGCGCTTCGGCGATCCGCAGCAGCGCTTCGCGCGTGTCCGGGGCCGCGGCCGCCAGCACCCACGCGGCCAGCGGGGTCACCTCGATCCGCAGCTCGCCGGCGGCGACGCGCATCGATATCTGGTCCTGGCGCAGGGAGCCCGAGCGCTCCCGGTCCACCTCGTCCGTCGAGCGCACGCCCGTCAACGGCCGGGCCCCCGCCGCGGGCGCCGGGGGCGGCCCGCACCCCGCCCCCGCGACCACCAGCCAGCAGAGTGCTGCGGGTACGGCCCGGTCGAATCTCACGATCCCTCCTCCAGCTCCAGCAGCGCCGCGATGGCGTCCAGCAGTTCCTCCGCTCCCGCTCCGGTCTTCGCGGAGGTGGAGACCACCTGATCCGGCGACACCCCCAGGCGTTCGATGGTGGCCGGCGCGACCCCCCGGGCCCGCTCCCTCGGCTTGAGCTTGTCGACCTTGGTGAGCGCGATCAGCGTTGGCGCTCCGGTCTCCGCCAGGTACCCGACGAACTCCAGGTCACCCGCGGTGGGCGGGTGGCGCGAGTCGACCAGGTAGACGACGCCGCGCAGTTCCTCGCTCTTGGCAAGGTAGCCGCGCACCAGCCGCCGCCACGAGTCCCGCACCGCCTTCGGGGCCTTCGCGTACCCCGATCCCGGGAGGTCCACCAGAAGAAAAGCGCCGTTCACTTCGTAGAAATTGAGGGCCTGCGTCTTCCCGGGTTGAGCCGAGACGCGCGCCACCTTCCGCCTTGGCCGGCCCAGCAGCCGGTTGATCAGGGACGACTTCCCGACGTTGGACCGCCCCGCGACGGCGACCTGCGGGAGCCGCGAGGGAAGCGGCTGGTCGAGCGCGACCACGGACGCGAGGAATTCCACGCTGCGGATGACCACCCCGGCCCCCTTACGTCACCTGGCTGCCGAGACCGTGCGCCCCCTGCGCGGCGCTCCCGGTCCGGGCCCTGGCGCTGCGCCGGGGCACGAGCGCCTCGCGCAGCACCTGGTCCATCGACTCGACCGGCACCAGCTTCACCCCGGCGCGCACTTCATCCGGCAGCTGCTCGATGTCCACCACGTTCGCCCCGGGAAGCAGCACCCGCTTGATCCCGCTACGAAGCGCCGCGACCGCCTTCTCCTTGATCCCGCCCACGACGAGCACCCGCCCGCGCAGGGTGATCTCGCCGGTCATCGCCAGGTCGGCCCGCGTCGCCGTGCCGGTGAGCGCCGAGATCAGCGCCACCGCGATGGTGATCCCGGCCGAGGGGCCGTCCTTCGGCGTGGCGCCCTCGGGGATGTGGATGTGAATGTCGACCTCCCGGTGAAACTGCTCGGAGAGACCCAGCCACTTGGCCCGCGACCGCGCGTAGGTCACCGCGGCGAAGGCGGACTCCTTCATCACCTCGCCCAGGGTCCCCGTAAGCTGGATCTTTCCCGACCCGGGCACCACGGCGACCTCCACCTCCATCACCTCGCCGCCCGCCGCCGTCCAGGCGAGCCCGCAGGCGATCCCGGCCCGGTCCCGCCCCTCCTCGCGGCTCTGGGGAAGGTGCACCGGCGGCCCCAGCAGCGCCGGGATGACGGTCGCCTCCACCCGCTCCACCCGCTGCTCCGGACTCGCCTCGACACGGCCCGCAACCTGCCGTGCGAGCTTGCGCGCCACCCGCGACAGCCGCCGTTCCAGCTCCCGCACCCCCGCCTCCCGGGTGTACCCGGCGATGATCTTCCGTATCGCGTCGTCCGAGATGGCGGGGGTGAACGGCTCCAGCCCGTGCCTTCCAACCTGTTTGGGCCACAGGAACCGGCGCGCGATCACCAGCTTCTCGGTATCCAGATACCCGGGCAGCCGGATCACCTCCATCCGGTCCCGCAGTGGCCCGGGAATCTCGCCGAGGGTGTTGGCGGTGGCGATGAAGAGGACATCCGAGAGGTCGAACTCCATCTCCAGGTAGTGGTCGGTGAAAGTGCGGTTCTGTTCGGGGTCGAGCACTTCGAGGAGCGCCGCGCCGGGATCCCCGTGAAAGTCCCGGGCCAGCTTGTCGATCTCGTCGAGGAGGAAGACGGGGTTCCGGGATCCTCCGCGCCGCATGCCCTGGATCACCCTGCCGGGCAGCGCCCCCACATAGGTGCGGCGGTGGCCCCGGATTTCGGCCTCGTCGCTCACGCCCCCCAGGCTCACGCGCACGAAACTCCGATCCAGGCACCCCGCGATGCTCCGTCCCAGCGAGGTCTTGCCCACGCCGGGCGGGCCGACCAGGCAGAGGATCGGTCCCTGCAGCTTCCCGACCAGGGACAGGACGGCGATGTGGTCGAGGATGCGCTCCTTGACCTCATCGAGCCCGTAGTGCTCGGCGTCGAGGACCTTCGCCGCGTGGTCCGCATCCAGGCTGTCGGTGGTCTCACGCTTCCAGGGAAGCCCGAGGAGCCAGTCCAGGTAGGTGCGGATGACCGATGCCTCGGGCGCGACCGGACTCAGCTTGCGCATCCGCCCGAACTCCTTCTCCACCCGGCCCCGGACTTCGCCCGGAAGGTCGGCCTCCTCGATCGCGATCTCCAGCTCGACCCATTCGGGGTCGAGGGCGCCCGACTCGGGGTGCAGCGCGTCGAGCTGCTCCTCCAGCGGGCGCGGCCCATCGCCGATCTCCATCTGCATCCGGATCTGCTCGTCCAGCTTCTGCTGGATACGGAGCACGTCGACCTCGCGCATGAGCAGCGAGAGCAGCAGCTCGAAGCGGGCGACCGTATCTTCGGCCTCCAGGATCTCCTGCTTCTCCTGGCTCGCGACGAGGAGATGACCGGCGATCAGGTGCGCCAGGCGAACGCGGTCGGTCGCCTCGGAGACGGTTGCGACGAGCTCGTCGGGGATCTTGTCGCAGAGTTGCACGTACTCACGGAAGAGCTCCTCCGTGCTGCGCACCAGCGCGTCGAGCCCCGGGTCCGGCGCGGGATCGAGGTCGTGTTCCTGCCCGGTCACCAGCGCCACCGAGGCCCGCAGCGGAGACTCGTCCGTCAGGAAGCTCTCGATGCGCGCGCGGCCCAGCCCCTCCAGCACCGCCCGCGCGGTCCCGCCCTTCAGCTGCGTCACCTGCACCACCCGCACCACCGTCCCCACCCGGTAGAGGTCCTCTCGCTCCGGCAGGTCGACGCCCGGGTCCCTCTGCGCGGCGAGCAGCGCGAGCCTGTCGCCCGCCCTCGCCTCGGTGAGCGCCGCGACCGAGGGGGGACGGCCGATGAGCAGCGGCAGCACCATGTACGGGAAGAAGACGATGTCTCGCAGGGCGATGACCGGAAGTTCGGCGGGAATCTCGAAGGTGCCGTCGACCCGGTGCAGCGTTGCCATCGCCCTCGTCAGGCCTCTTTCCTCTGCGCCTCGGGCCTGAGGACGAGGAGCGGAGGAACCCTGCCGCCAACCGCTTCGGGGGTCACCACGACCTCCCGCACGTCGCTCCTGGAGGGGAGATCGAACATCACGTCTCGCATCACCCGCTCCATCACGGCACGCAGGCCCCGCGCGCCGGTCCCGCGCTCGAGCGTCTGCCGTGCGATCTCGCGTAGCGCCCCCGGATCGAAGGTCAGGCCCACGCCCTCGATCTCGAACATCTTCTGGTACTGCTTCACCAGGGCGTTGCGGGGCTCCTGCAGGATGCGAAGGAGGGAGTGCTCGTCGAGGTCCTCGAGCTGGACCGTCACGGGGAGCCGCCCGACCAGCTCGGGGATGAGGCCGAACCGCTGGAGGTCCTCGGGCTCCAGCCACACCATCAGGTCGTCGTCCGCGACTTCGGGCGAGATGCCCGGTGGACTCGCGTCCCCGTCCTGGCCGGTCCGCTCGCCGAACCCGATCTGCCGCCGCCCGAGGCGGTGCTCCACGATCTTGTCGAGGCCCTCGAACGCTCCCCCGCAGATGAAGAGGATGCTCGCGGTATCGATCTGGATGTACTCCTGCTGGGGATGCTTGCGGCCTCCCTGCGGCGGAACGTTGGCCACCGTCCCCTCCAGGATCTTGAGGAGCGCCTGCTGGACGCCCTCGCCCGACACGTCCCGCGTGATCGACGGGTTCTCCGACTTGCGGGCGATCTTGTCGAGTTCGTCGATGTAGACGATCCCGCGCTCACAATCGTCGGTGTTGAAGTCCGCGGCCTGCAACAGACGAACCAGGATGTTCTCGACGTCCTCCCCCACGTACCCGGCCTCGGTCAGGGTCGTGGCGTCGGCGATCGTGAAGGGTACCTGGAGGATGCGCGCCAGCGTCTGCGCGAGCAGGGTCTTGCCGACGCCGGTGGGGCCGACCAGGAGCACGTTCGCCTTGTCGATCTCCACGCCGGCCAGCTTGTCCTTCTGGTGGACGCGCTTGTAGTGGTTGTAGACGGCCACCGAAAGCGCCCTCTTCGCCTGCTCCTGACCGATGACGTACTCGTCGAGGACGGACTTGATCTCCTCCGGCTTCAGCGTGGAGACCGACGCGTCCTGGTTTTCGCGCTCCTCCTCCTCGGCGAGGATCTCGTTGCACAGCGAGATGCACTCGTTGCAGATGTAGACCGAAGGGCCGGAGATGAACTTCTTGACGGATTCCTTGGATTTTCCGCAGAAGCTGCAACGAAGGTGTCTGTCGCTTGACATCTATGCCTCCTGATCCGAACCGCCGTCTCGGGCGACTCCCTTGCGGAGGACCTGGTCGATCAGACCGTACTTGACCGCCGCCTCCGCGCTCATCCAGCGGTCCCGATCCACGTCCGCGTTGATCTTGGTCAGCTTCTGGCCGGTGGTGTCGGCCAGGATCCGGTTAAGGCGCTCCCGCGTGCCCAGTATCTCCTTCGCGGCGATCTCGATGTCCGCCGCGGTCCCCTGGTATCCGGACGACGGCTGGTGCAGCATGATCCGCGCGTTGGGGAGCGCGTTCCTCTTGCCCTTGTCGCCCGCGGCCAGGAGCAGCGCGCCCATGGAGGCCGCCATTCCCACGCAGAATGTGGAGACCGGAGCGCGCAGGTGGTTCATGGTGTCGTAGATGGCCAGCCCGGCATAGACGCTGCCACCGGGGGAGTTGATGTAGAGGTAGACGTCCCGGTCGGGGTCGTCGGCGTCGAGGAAGAGCAGCTGCGCCACAATGATGTTCGCCACATTGTCGTCGATCGAACTGCCCAGGAAGACGATCCGGTCCATGAGCAGCCGGCTGAAGATGTCGTAGCTGCGTTCGCCGCGGCTGGTTCGTTCGATCACGTAGGGCGGGAAGATCGCCATCGTCCAGGGGCCTCCTCTCTCAAGCAGGTTCGGTGATTTCGGAGCGGCTCTTGAGGAACTCGAAGAGCCGGGCCTCGGTGAGCGTCCGCTCGAGGTTGCGAAGGCCGCCGGACTTCTTCAGGCGGGCGTGCAGCCTTCCCGGGGACTGGTTGCTCCCCCGGGCGAGCTCTTCCACGCGGGCCCCTACCTCCTCCGCCGTGGGGCGCAGGCCGTGCTCGTCAATGATTCGATCGGCCAGCAACTCGCGCTTTACCGCCATCTGCGCCGCCGGCCGGAGTTCCTTTCGCAGTTCGACGAGCCGTTCCGGATCGACACCGTTCGCATCCCCGATCACCGCGCTCGTGTAGCCCTCCACCATGGAATCGGGGACCTCGAAGTCGTTCGCCTCGACGACCAGGCGGAGCAGCCGGTCGCGCAGCTCCGCTTCGGTGCGCGCCCGGGCGTCCTTCTCCAGATCCTCATCGATGCGCGCCCGCAGAGCGGCCAGGTCCTCGAAGTCGCCGACCGTCCTGGCGAAGGCGTCGTCCAGCACGGGGAGCTCGGGCGCCCGCCGCGAGACCAGGTCGATCCGCAGCCGGTGGTGCTGCCCCCGCCGCTCCTCGTCGGCGAAGTCGTCCGGGAAGCCGACGTCGAATTCGCCCTCGGTTCCCGGGTCCAGCGTGCCGATCGCCTCCTCGATGTCGGGCAGGGCCTGGCCCTCGCCGAGCACGATGTCGTACCGGCGGCTGGAGTCCGCGTCGCCGGGCTCGCCGTCCGCACCGTCCATGCGGGTGAGGAGCACCGTAACCGAATCGCCCGCCACCGGGCTGCCCGATTCCTCGGTCCGCCAAGCCGCGTGATCCCTGCGCAGTCCCTCCAGGATCTCGTCGGCGGCGCCGTCGGGCACGGCCATTTGGGGACGCTCGACCCGGAATCCGCCCAGCCGGCCCAGCGGCACCTCGGGGCGGATGTCGAAGGACGCCTCGAAGGTGATGCGCTCGCCGGGTTCGAACTGGAGATCCTTCACCTCCACGTCGGAGACCGGGTGCAGTTCGTTGGCGGCGATAGCGGCGTCGCAAGCCTTCCTGACCGAGGCCTCGACCGTCTCCTCCTCGATCGCGCGGCCGTAGCGCTTCAGGACCACCTGCGTCGGCACCATCCCCTTCCTGAATCCCCGCATCTTCACCCTGGAAGCGTACTTGCGCACGACGGCCACCCTCTCGGCGTCCACGATGTCCACCGGAACGGCCATCTTCACGGTGCGCCGGCACCGCTTGCCCTCGGTGACCGTCACGTCGAGCCGCGACGCGTCGAGCGGAGTGGCGGCGGACTTCACGGCGCCACCCGCCCGGCATGCGAAAGGGGGGACTCGAACCCCCACGGCCAGGGGCCACAAGATCCTAAGTCTTGCGCGTCTGCCAATTCCGCCACTTTCGCTCCTCCTCGGGGACAATCCATCGTCCAATTAAGGTAACGCGGGAGCCATCCCCACCAAGAGTCGGCCCTGGGGGTGGCGAATTGCGAGAAGGCCGGGGCGGGAATGGCGAGGGGGCCGGCCCTGCTTCGAGGACCGGCCCCCTGGAGTGCTCCCGGGGAGGCGTCGCGCGCTCCCCGCTAGCGCGGCACCCGCACGTTGTACATCGCCGGCTCCTGGCCGGGCCCGCAGCTGGCGATCATCGACACCACGTCGCCGGCGGCCACATCCCTCACCGCGTCCCGGTAGTCGCGGACGCCCGCGATCGGACCGCCGCCGATTTCGGTGATCACGCAGCCGGGAGTGATCGCCTTGCGGTGGGCCGGGCCGCCCACCTGGATCTCCTCGACGACAACGCCCCGAACGCTCTCAAGACCGAGCCCCATCGCATGCTCCCGGGTGATCTCCCCCACCCGGATCCCGATTGCGTCGGCGTTGCGCTCCGGGGTGGCAGCCGTTCCGGCCGCCCGGGCCGTGTAGGGTTGCTCCTCCAGCTGAAGGGTCACCTCCGTCGGGCTGGTCTTCAGGTCCCCGGGGCCGGTTCTCCGGTAGACGGTCATCGTGATCCGGTCTCCGGGCGCCTTGAGCGCGATCAGGTGCTGCAGGTCGTTGCCGGTCTCGACCTTCTCGCCGTCGATCTCCGTAATGACGTCGCCCAGCCGGAGGCCAGCCCTGTCGGCGGGCGCGTCCGCGGTAACCGACTGTATCAGCGCGCCGGCCACCTCGGGCAGGCCGAGCGCATCGGCGTCCTCCGACTCCACCGACTGGAAGCGGACGCCCAGAAGAGCGCGCTTGACCCGGCCGTAGGCGATCAGGTCCTCCATCACCCGGTGGGCCAGGTCGATCGGGATCGCGAAACCGTAGCCCTGGTAGGCGCGTGTGCTGGACATGATCGCGGAATTGATCCCGATCACCTGGCCGCGCAGATTCACCATCGGTCCGCCCGAGTTTCCGGAATTGATCACGGCATCGGTCTGGATGAAGTCCTCGATCGCATAGCCTGCTCTCCCTTCACCAAAGTCGGGGTCATTGTAGAGGCTCTGGTCGATCAGGTTGAGCGACCGTCCCACGGCCGAGACAATACCTGCGGTGACCGTGTAGTCGAGGCGGTCGGGGGCGCTGCCTCTGAATCCGGGGTTGCCGATCGCGAGGACCCATTCACCGACCGCGACATCGGCGGAGGACCCCAGGGAGATGGCGGAAAAGTCGTCGCCATCGATCCGGATCACCGCGATGTCGGTGGTCGGGTCGGTTCCCACCACCCGGGCTCCGAAGTCTCGTCCATCCGGCAGGATGACCGTGATCCGTTCCGCGTCGTCGATGACGTGATTGTTGGTCATCACGTAGCCGTCCGCGGAGATGATGAACCCGCTCCCGCTGCTGGGCAGGATGTCCGGCAGTTCCTGCCTGGGCTGGCCCCGGGAGGGGAACCACCCCGGGGCACCCCGCTCACGGGTAAGGTGCCGGGTGGATTCGATCCGCACCACCGAAGGCGTCACCGCGTCGGCGATGTTCACGAAGGCCTCGCTGAGGTCCAGCGCCGGACGCACGGCCTCTTCGGCAACCGCCGGGGCGGTCTGAACCACCGGGAGTTCGACGGCGGTCTCGACGAACCCGAACTGGGACGCCAACGCCAGTCCGAAAAGGAAGGAAGCCGCCACCGAAAGGGCGACCTTGGTCTTTGCTCTGAGTGGGTCGTACATCGTTGTCCTCCTACTTGCCCTCGTCCACGATTTCGTAGTCCGCCTCCACGACTTCCTCATCGGCGTCCGCCTCCTCCGCCGGGGGCTCGCCGTCGTCGCCCTCCGGCTCGCTGTCCTGCGCCGCCGCCTCGGCCGCCTGCGCCTGGTACATCTCCTGACCGGCGGCGCTGAAGGCCTGCATGAGCTCGTCACGCGCCTCGTTGATCTCGCCCGTGTCGTCGCCCTTGAGCGCCTGCTTCCCTCGCTCGACGGCCGCGTCGAGCCGCTCCCGCGTCTCGGCCGACACCTTGTCTCCCCACTCGCCCGTGTCCTTCTCGACCTGGTAGATCAGCGAATCCAGGTGGTTGCGGGCCTCGACCTCCTCGCGGCGCAACTTGTCCTCGGCCTCGTTCTTCTCGGCGTCCTCCACCATCTTGTCGATCTCGGCGTCGCTCAGCCCGCTCGACGCGTCGATCCTCACCTTCTGCTCCTTCTCGGTCGCCCGGTCCTTGGCGGTCACGTGCAGGATCCCGTTGGCGTCGATGTCGAAGGTGACCTCCACCTGTGGGACGCCGCGCGCCGCCGGAGGGATGCCCGTCAGCTGGAACTTCCCGATGGTGCGGTTGTCGAGCGCCATCTTGCGCTCCCCCTGGAGGACATGGATCTCGACCGTGGTCTGGTTGTCCTCGGCGGTCGAGAAAACCTCCATCTTGCGGGTCGGGATCGTCGTGTTGCGCTCGATCAGGGACGTCATCACGCCGCCCAGCGTCTCGATCCCCAGCGACAGCGGGGTCACGTCGAGGAGCAGCACGTCCTTGACCTCGCCGGCCAGCACCCCGGCCTGGATCGCGGCGCCCACCGCCACCACCTCGTCGGGGTTGACGCCGCGGTGGGGCTCCTGCTCGAAGAATTCCTGCACCACCTCCTGGATCTTCGGGATCCGCGTCGAGCCGCCGACGAGCACCACCTCGTCGATGTCGTCCGGGGTCATGCCCGCGTCGTCCAGCGCCTTGCGCATGGGCGGGATGGTCCGCTGGATCAGGTCGTCCACCAGCTGTTCGAACTTGGCCCGCGAGAGCGTGTAGTTGAGGTGCTTCGGCCCCTCCTGGGTGGCGGTGATGAAGGGGAGGTTGATGTCCGTCGAGGGCGTCGAGGAGAGCTCCATCTTGGCCTTCTCGGCGGCCTCCTTGAGACGCTGCAGCGCCATCGAGTCCCTGGACAGGTCGATCCCCTGGTCCCGCTTGTACTCGGTCACGAGCCAGTCGATCAGCACCTGGTCGAAGTCGTCGCCGCCCAGGTGCGTGTCGCCGTTGGTCGCCTTCACCTCGAAGACCCCGTCGCCGATCTCGAGGATCGAGATGTCGTAGGTCCCGCCGCCGAGGTCGAAGACCGCGATCTTCTCGTCCTTCTTCTTGTCGAGCCCGTAGGCCAGCGCGGCGGCCGTAGGCTCGTTGATGATCCGCTTGACGTTGAGGCCCGCGATCCTGCCCGCGTCCTTGGTGGCCTGCCGCTGGGCGTCGTTGAAGTACGCCGGCACGGTGACCACGGCGTCGGTGATGGTCTCGCCCAGGTAGTCCTCGGCGGTCTGCCGCATCTTCTGCAGGATCACCGCGGAGAGCTCCGGCGGCGTGTAGCTCTTGCCGCCGTTGGGGAGATTGACCACGACCCGGTCCTTGCTGTCGCGGGCCACCTTGTATGGGACGCGCTTGCGCTCGGTTTCCACCTCCGAGTAGCGCATTCCCATGAAGCGCTTGATCGAAAAGACGGTGTTCTCCGGGTTGGTGATGGCCTGGCGGCGCGCGACCTGTCCGACCAGCCGTTCGCCGTCCTTCGCGAAGGCGACGACGGAGGGGGTGGTGCGGCCTCCTTCGGAGTTGGCGATGACGGTGGGCTCGCCCCCCTCCATGACCGCGACCACCGAGTTGGTCGTTCCGAGGTCGATTCCTATGGTCTTGCCCATTTGAGATCCTTTCGGTGCCGGCGCCCGCCGGCCGGGTTGTGCGGCTGGTTCCGGCACGGGCTCGCCCGGCCGATTCGATTGCCGAATGTGTGCGTTGAAGGTAACCGTTGATTCGGTAGCAAGGCCCGTGCCGGAGCGCGGGACCGCGGCTGGGGTGGGGGCCTGCCGTTTTGGCAGGTTTTTCGGCGCGCGCCCGGATGACGGGCTGCCATTTTGGCAGGTTTTGGGGGGTGTGGCGGATGGGACCTGCCATTTTGGCAGGACAGTCGTGGCGCAGATCACGAGCCCACGAGCAGGATGCAGACCCGGTGGCCTTCCCTGGTGAGGTACGCGGCGCCTGTTCAGCTCCGATCCGGACCGCACCACCCGTGGCGTTATCCCCCAGACTCGTCCCGGGACGGCCCAGACGTATCATCGAAGACCGCGTACGAGATGTCGAGACCGTAAGCTCGACGCAGCGACCGCGTCCGCCCAGATCAGGTCCCGCGACGGCTCGAAGACATCGAAGCGAGCGGTGCCGCCCGTTCTCGAGACCACCCTCACCCAGATCGTCGTCCCGTCCGGCCAGAAGTGCGCTGAATAACGGCTTGTGCTCCGGTACCGGCGGGCCGCTGCGGCTCCAGAACCGGATCTCCTCTCGCGCATGGAGCGTACCCTCTGTCCTCGTGCGTAGGCGCGCACCCCTCGAGGACCGGGACCGGATCGTACGGCGCGTTCGATTCTGAGCACGCCGTCGTCCCGGGCCGTCGATCCGGTACTCGGAGGGTACCGGTGCGGAACTCGGGGCGCCGGTGCGGTGTACCCGACCATTGGAACCGTCCGGCGCAACCGAACGCAACGAGCGGTACGACACGGGAAGAGACGTTAACTCCTCCATACGACCATCGGACGTTCCACGACGTTGCCGGGCCCAGCACGAGCAGTTGCGTGTCCCGCAGAGCCCGTCGGAGGACAGGTCCCAGATCGGTCGACGGAGACTCACCAGCGTCGACCGTGCATCTCCGCGTCCGTGACGAGCATGGATCCATCCTCAAGACGTCCAGGCACCCCCGCCCTGCTATGCCCGCAAAGTCGGGTGGCTCCCTGGCTGACGGACACGAAGCGGACCTCGGTGTCGCTGGTTGCCACCCACCCGGCCGTCCGGCACCGATGGCCCAGAACTCGCCCGGTCCTTCGTCCCTGCTGCCGAGCCTCGACGTGAATTCCCCGCAGAGTCGGCGCTGGGCCTGGTAGTCGCCACGTAGACGTCGCTGGTCATCATCCACAGCGATGAGATCCCCGTTTCCGGGTCGAACGATTGCCAATCGTGACCTCGCGAACCAGGGTCGCCACCGCTCCCCAGACGCTTCCCGACAGGGTGCGCGGCACGAAGTCAGACCAGTCGCCGATGGTCCCGACCGACGACATCCTGCCGCAGTGGAGGGATCCTTGTCGGTTCGCAGGCCGCTTTTGTGAATGTCCTGTCGGCCAGTATTGGCCTGGTTCTCATCCCCCGGCCTCCGATGGTCGACAGGGGCAAGTTGCCAGCCTCACATATCCTGACAGACCCGATCCGATACCGCACCACCCGCTGCACCCCCAGCTCTCGGGTCACGCCCCAGACGTAGTCACCGTCGAAGACCGAGAGTGAAACCGTCCGGCGGCACCACGACCCCCGGGTCCCGTCGGGCTCGAAGACATCGAAGCGCAGCGGCGTTCTCCAGACGACCGGCATCGAAGAGGGATCCTCCGGGTCGTGATCCTCGTTCTCGACCGGGTATCCTTCGGCCGCCATCCTCACCCAGATGCGTCCGTCCCGGCCGGCCCGAAGCGCGCTGAAGAACGGCTTGTGCTCCGGTACCGGCGGGCCGCTCCAGCTCCAGTCCGGATCCCTCTCGCGCATGGAGCGTACCCTCTGTTCTCGTGCGTAGGCGCGCTCCTCCTCGAGGACCGGGACCGGATCCACGGCGCGTTCGATTCTGAGCACGCCGTCGTCCCGGGCCAGGTCGATCCGGTACTCGGAGGGCATACCGGTGAGGAAATGGCCGCTGGGGTGGACCGTCCATTGGAACATGGGGCTGAAAGGCCCGAACGGGGTCGTCGACGCGCTCGACGGTTTGGCAAGTGTGTCCACAGGCGTCCCGTCCGGGCCCAGCACGAGCAGTTGCGTGACGAGAGTGCGGCTGGAGGACAGGTCCCGAGATCGGTCGACTATGGTCACCAGCGTGCGACCGTGCATGTCCGTGTACAGTGGTGTAAACGTGGTCAGGCCCCCCGCGGTGTATCCCCACTGCTCCGTCTGACCAGGCTCCGGACCAAAGACCTCGATGCGCTGGTTGCCGGGATTGCGCACCACCAGCCGGCCGTCCGGCAGCAGCGCGATGGCCTACGGCGCGTTTGAACTCGCCCGGTCCTTCGCCCTGCCTGCCCAGCGTCTCTACGTGATTCCCCGCAGAGTCGAAGACACCGACATGCTGGGCCTGGTAGTCGAACACGTAGACGTTGCGGTCATCATCCACAGCGATCGAGAAGATCCAACCGAAGAGATACTCCTCGGGGCCGTCGAGTTCGCCGATCGAGACCTCGGAACCAGGGTCGCCTCTGCACCCCAGACACTTCCCGACAGGGTGCGGACCACGGTCGTGTCGCCGATGGTCCGGATGACGACATCCTGTCCCGCAGTGGAGGGGTCGTTGTCGACTTCGCAGGCCGCGAGGGTGAATGTCGTTATCGCAGCCAGTAGCATTGGCAGCCTGGTTCTCATTCCCGGCCTCCTCCTGATCGGCGGGCCGTCCCAGCTCCAGTCAGGATCCGTTCTCCGCATGGTGCGGACCGTGCGTTCACGCTGGAAGGCGCGCTCAGGTCCTCCACGTTAACCCCCTCCGAGCCGAAGACGCGAACGTGCTGAGCCTGCTCGTCGTTCATCCAGGTCTGGCCGTTGGAGCGGGTGGCAGGATAGGCGATCCAGCAGCGCTTCCCCTCCGGGTAGCGAAAGCCGAACGAGAACTCGAGCGGTCGAAGCCGGGCACCCGCATTGGCAGGCGCGGGCGGGCGGCGGTATCGTAAGCAGCTTGTCGGCGAGCCCGCGCGGGCACGGCGGAGAGCCACGGCGTCCAGCGCGGACGCGTCATCGCTCCGCCGCCACTCCGTCAGCGAGGTGGTCCCATGCTTTCAATCTTCGATCCCGCCGAGGCAGCGTTCGCGGCGTCCGCGGCGCTATCCGGGGCAGTGCCGGGTGCTCTCGACGTACTGCCGGGCGTCGGTTCCGCCGACAGCTCCCTCCAGTCGGCCGGCGGCGGGCTCGCCCGGCTGCGCGGCGTGCTCGGCCTGGGCGTGCTGGCGCTGGGCGCGTGGGCGCTGAGCAGCAACCGGAGGCGCGTGCCGTGGCGGGTCGTCTGCTGGGGGCTGCTGCTCCAGTTCATCTTTGCGCTCATCATCCTGCGCACGCCGGCGGGCGCGGCCGTCTTTGACGTGGCGAACCGGATGGTCCTGGCGCTGGTCGGCTATACGCTGGAAGGTGCGCAGTTCCTCTTCGGCGACCTGGTCTGGAACAACGTCCCGGTCGGGATCGGGGATCCGGGCAACGGCGGCTTCGTGGCCGAGGGCGAGCAGGTGGCCAGGACCGGCGCCTTCGTCGCCTTCAACGTGCTTCCCACGATCATCTTCTTCGCTTCGCTGATGACGCTGCTCTACCACCTCGGCGTCATGCAGCGGGTGGTGGGCGGGATCGCCTGGGTGATGCAGCGCACGATGGGGACGAGCGGCGCGGAGACGCTGACCGTCGCGGGCAACATCTTCATCGGGCAGACCGAGGCGCCGCTGCTGGTCAAGCCGTTCGTGGACGGGATGACGAAATCGGAGCTGATGACGGTGATGACCGGGGGCTTTGCGACCGTCGCGGGCGGGGTGATGGCCGCGTACGTGGGGATGCTGTCCGGGGTGTTCCCCGAAATCGCCGGGCACCTGATGGCGGCTTCCGTCATGTCGGCGCCGGCGGCACTGGTCGTGGCCAAGCTGATGGTGCCCGAGGAGGAGGTGCCGGAGACCGCCGGGAAGCTGCACACGACGCTCGAGAAGCCCGACGTGAACGTGATCGAGGCCGCCGCGCGGGGGGCGGGGGAGGGGATGAAGCTGGCGCTGAACGTGGGCGGGATGCTGCTGGCCTTCCTGGCGATGATCGCGCTGCTGAACGGGATTCTGGGGTGGTTCGGCGGGCTGTTCGGGTGGGAGGGGCTGTCGCTCGAAGGGATCCTGGGGTGGCTGCTGGCGCCGGTGGCGTGGGTGATGGGAGTGCCGTGGGCGGAGTCGGCCCAGGTCGGCTCGCTGATGGGGCTGAAGACGGTGGCGACGGAATTCGTCGCATACCTGGGGCTCGCGGAGGTGATGAGTGGGCCGGGGCTCTCCGAGCGCTCGGCGGCGATCGCGGCCTATGCGCTCTCCGGGTTCGCCAACTTTGCGTCGATCGCAATCCAGATCGGGGGGATCGGGGGGATCGCGCCCCGCCGCCGCCGGGATCTGGCCCGGCTGGGGCTGCGCGCCATGATCGGGGGCTCGATCGCCGCCTTCATGACCGCCGCGATCGCGGGCGTGCTGATTTGAGGGGGACGAAGAAGGCGGGTTCGCCGCCGATCGGCGAATGCGCGCGCATCGTCTTCGAGCAGTGCGGCGTGCGGCCGGAGGTGCACATCGTGCTGGGATCGGGACTCGGGGGGATCGCGGAGCGGGTGGAGGACGCGGTCCACATTCACTTCAGCGGCCTGCCGGGCTTTCCCAGGACTTCGGTCGACGGCCACGAAGGCTGCTTTCTGATCGGACGAATCGCGGGGACGCCGGTCCTGGTTCAGTCGGGCCGGTTTCACTTCTATGAAGGGTTCGGAGCCGAGGTCGTCGCCGCGCCGGTGCGGGTGGGAAGGGAGCTGGGGGCCGGGACGCTCATCGTCACCAACGCCAGCGGCGGCATCCGTCCCGACCTTGTTCCGGGTTCACTCATGCTGGTGGACGACCACATCAACCTGGGCTTCAAGGCTCTGCTGGCGGGCCCGGTGCGGCCCGGCGAGGCGCGCTTCCCCGACATGAGCCGCCCCTACGACCCGGAGCTGATGGCGCTCGCCGAGGAGGCGGCGCTGGCGGCGGGCATCCGGCTGACGCGGGGAGTGTACGGCTGGGTCGTCGGCCCCAACTTCGAGACCCCGGCCGAGGTGCTGGCGCTGCGGGCGGCGGGAGCCGACGTGGTGGGCATGTCGACGGTCCCGGAGGTGATCGCGGCGCGGGCCGGGGGGCAGCGCGTGCTCGCGATCTCGGTCGTGACCAACCGCGCCGCGGGGCTGGGGCTGGAGGCGGTGGATCACGAGGAGGTGATGATGTGGGGGGAGGCGGCGGGGGAGGGGTTGGGGGTGCTGCTGGAGGGGTTGGTGCTCCGCGACCGTCAGGGTAACGGCACTTCCGCGAAGTGATTCAGAGGTCCGTGCCCGGCGCCCAGCCCCGGTGCGCCCACGATCGCACTGCGGACCCAGACCACGGCCGCGCCCACCGCTTCCGAGAGCGGTGCTCCGCGCGCCAGCCCGGCGGCGATGGCTGCGCTGAGCGTGCATCCGGTGCCGTGCGTGTGGCGCGTCCGGATCCGGGGGCCCCGGAAGAGGTGTTCGGACTCGCCGTCCCAGTAGAGGTCCACGACCTCGTCGCCGCCGAGGTGGCCGCCCTTGACCAGCGCGGCGTTCGCACCAGCGTCCACGATGTCCCGTGCGGCCATTGCCATGCCCGAAAGGTTTGCTTCCGTTACCCCCGTCAGGAGAGCCGCCTCGGGCCAGTTCGGGGTGACGACGGTGGCCAGGGGGAGCAGTTCGTCGCGTACGGCAGCCACCGCGTCGCGCTCGAGCAGGGTGTCCCCGCTGGTGGCCACCATCACCGGGTCGAGGACGTAGCAGCCCAGGCGATGGCTGCGGATGGCGTCGGCCACGGTGCGCACGATCTCGGCGGTGGCCAGCATGCCGGACTTGACCGCCGCGGGGGGCAGGTCGGTGGCCACGCTCCGGATCTGGGCCGCGATGGTGGCGGTCGGGACCGGGTGGATCTCCTGCACGCCCAGGGTGTTCTGCGCGGTCACCGCGGTCACCGCCGAGGTACCGTAGACACCCCACTGGTGGAAGGTCTTGAGGTCGGCCTGAATGCCCGCGCCTCCGCCGCTGTCGCTGCCGGCGATGGTGAGCGCGACGGGAGGGGTTGTTCGGCTGTCCATGGGGGCGTCCGCGGCTGCGAGGGAGAACCGGGGGAGGATAAATGAGCCCGATCAGCAAATCCAGGCAGAGACTGGCCCGGCGGTTGGCGTCGCGGCGGGGGCGGGAGCGCGAAGGACTGGCGCTGGTGGAGGGGCCGAGCGTGATCCTGGAGGCGCTGAGGTCGGCCGTGCAGGTGCGCTGGGTGCTCGTGGGGGAGGAGTACGGGGCAGGGGAGCGTGGGATGGCGATCGTCGCGGGGTGCCGGGAGCGCGGGGTGGAGGTGGGGTTCGCGCCGGATGCTGAAGTGCGGGAGTTGTGCAGCACGGAGGCGCCCCAGGCGGTGGCCGCGTGCGTGAAGCCGCCGCCGCTCGAGTCGCGGTCGCTGGAGCGCGGCCGGTATCTGATGGCGCGCGGCGTGCAGATGCCCGGCAACCTGGGGACGCTCATCCGCTCCGCGTGGGCGTTCGGGCTGGACGGGGTGGTGGTCGGTGGCGGCACGGTCGATCCATGGAACCCGAAAGTGGTGCGCGCGTCGGCGGGCGGGGTGTTTCACCTTCCGTTGATCGTGGAGCCGGCGGGGCTTGTGGAGCTGGCTGGCGGCGGAGACCCCGCCACCGGGGAAGTCCCCCGACCCAGCCTCCTCTGCGCGGACGCGTCGGGGGAGCCGGTGCATGACGTCGCCGGGGCGGGGCTGCGGGACTGGGTGCTCGTGGTGGGGAACGAGGGTGGAGGGGTGGCGCCTCCGCTCCGGTGGCGGGCGCGGGCCGTGGCCGTCCCCCTGGTACGCGGGGTGGACTCGCTGAATGTGGCAGTCGCGGGCTCGATACTGATGTACGCGCTGGTACGGGTGGGGGAGGGCGGGGCGGACGGGTGAATGCGGGGACGATGGTGGTGACGGGGGCGGCGGTGCTGGGCGCGTGCCTGGGGTCGTTCCTCAACGTCTGCGTGGAGCGGTGGCCGGAGCGCCGGTCGGTGGTGTCGCCGCGCTCCCGATGCGGGGGCTGCGGGGAGCCTGTGCGGTGGTTCGAGATGGTTCCCGTGCTGGGGTACCTGATGCTGCGGGGGCGGTGTTCCCGGTGCGGCGTTCGCCTGGGCGCGCAGTATCCCCTGGTTGAGGCGGGGGCGGCGCTGATCTGGGCCGGGATGGCCGCGAGGTGGGGCGCCGAGATGGAAGCCGTGCGGGGGGGCGTCTTTCTCACCATCCTGCTGGGCATCGCGGTGGCCGACGCCCGCACCTACATCATTCCGGACCAGTTTTCCCTGGGCGGGGCTGTGGTCGGACTCGCGCTCGCGCCGCTTGCGGGTGGGCCGGACCTGGGCGGGGCCGCGCTCGGGGCGGTGGCCGGCTTCGCCCTCATGCGGCTGATCGCCTGGCTGGGCCGGATCGCCTTCGGCAAGGACGCCATGGGCGGGGGCGATATCAAGATGATGGCGATGGTCGGTGCATTCCTCGGCCCCGCCGGAGCCGTCCTGACCCTTTTCGCCGGGGCGCTGATCGGTTCGATTATCTTTGGGCCCGTCTCGCTGAGAACCGGCCGGCTGGTGCCCTTCGGCGTCTTCCTCGCGCTCGGAGCGGGGATCGCATACGGCTGGGGCGACGCGCTCATCGCGTGGTATCTGGGCGTCGTCCTCAGGTTGAACTGAACCACGCACGGGGGATCTGAGTTTCATGACGGTAGCTACAGCGGAAGCGGTGCGTGCGCCTGCGTCGGCCGGCGATGCCGGACGGATTCTGCGCGCGCTCGGAATCGGGGACGTTCACCCGGGTGGGTTCGCGGGCGAGTGGATCGGCTCCGGGCCGGCCCTCGATGTCTTCACCCCCATCGACGGCACCCGGATCGCGACCGTGAACCAGGTCAACGAGGCCGAGTACGACGCGATCGTCGACCGGGCCCACCGCGCCTTCCTCGACTGGAGGCGGGTGCCCCCTCCCCGGCGAGGCGAAGTCGTGCGCCAGCTCGGGGAGAGGCTGCGCGCGAACAAGGAGGCGCTCGGAGCGCTGGTCACCCTCGAGATGGGGAAGATCCGGGCCGAGGGCGAGGGTGAGGTCCAGGAGATGATCGACATCTGCGACTTCGCGGTGGGGCTCTCCCGGCAGCTCTACGGGCTGACCATGGCCAGCGAACGCCCCGACCACCACATGCGGGAGCAGTGGCACCCGCTGGGCGTGGTGGGGGTGATCAGCGCCTTCAACTTCCCGGTCGCGGTGTGGTCGTGGAACGCGGCGGTCGCGGCGGCCTGCGGGGACGCGACGGTGTGGAAGCCCGCCTCGTCCACGCCGCTTACCGCGATCGCGGTCACGAGGATCGCGTCGGAGGTCTGCCGTGAGAACGGGGTGGACCCGGCGGTGTTCAGCCTGGTCGTGGGCCGGGGCTCGACGGTGGGTGACCGGCTGCTGCACGACCGGCGCATCCCGCTCGTGTCGGCGACCGGCTCGTGCGCGGTGGGCCGGCGGGTCGCGCAGGTGGTGGGCGCGAGGCTGGGCCGCACGATCCTGGAGCTTGGCGGCAACAACGCCATCATCGTCACGCCCAGCGCCAACCTGGACCTTGCGATCCCCTCGATCCTCTTCGGGGCGGTCGGCACGGCCGGCCAGCGCTGCACCAGCACACGGCGCGTGATCGTGCACCGCTCCGTGAGGGGCGAACTGGTCGGCCGCCTCGTGCGCGCCTACCGCGACGTGCGCATCGGCAACCCCCTCGACCCGGAAACCCTGATGGGCCCGGTCGTGAACCGGCAGGCCATCGACGACCTGCTGGCAGCACGGCGGCAGGTGGTGGAGGAGGGCGGCGAGATCCTCTACGGCGGCGAGTGCCTGGATGGGGATGGCTACCCCGGCGGCCTCTACGTCACCCCCTGCATCGCGTCCGCCGAGAACCACTACCAGATCGTCCAGGACGAGACCTTCGCCCCGATCCTCTACATCATCGAGTACGGGACTGCGGACGCCACCACGGCCGGCGCGGTCGCGGAGCTGGACGAAGCCATCGCCCTGCACAACGGCGTCCCGCAGGGACTCTCGTCGGCGGTCTTCACCGACAATTTCCGCGAGGCCGAGCACTTCCTGTCGCACCGTGGAAGCGACTGCGGAATCGCCAACGTGAACATCGGCACCTCGGGTGCGGAGATCGGGGGCGCCTTCGGGGGCGAGAAGGACACCGGCGGGGGCCGCGAGTCGGGATCGGATTCATGGAAGACGTACATGCGCCGCCAGACCAACACCGTGAACTGGAGCACCGAGCTGCCGCTGGCCCAGGGGATCGAGTTCGGGTAGGGAGACGCCGGCCTCTCAATGCACCGGGCGACCCAGCCCGCCCGGGCGGGATAGCGACGGACTGCGGAACGGGTCGTCCCGGCGCCGGCGGGCCGCCTGCTCCCCGCCCCTTCAGGGATCGCTGCAGTCCCGCTGAAAGCCGCAGTTCCGGCAGACGATCTTGCAGTGCCGGTCCAGAACCGGACCGCCGCACAGCTCGCACACCGAGCCCGCCATGAACTTCCGGCTCAGCTCCACATAGTGACGCGAACTCCGCTCAGTCCATGACGCCGCGGCCTCGCTGAGCGGCCTCACCCTCCCCGGCACCCCCGCCACAAGACTGCGCGGCGGGATCACCGCGCCCTCCTTCACCACCGCTCCGGCGGCGACCACGCACCCGGCTCCCACCTCGGCGCGCTGCAGCACCACCGCCCCCATCCCCACCACCGCCCCCCTCCCGATGCGGCAGCTCTCCATGATGGCCCCGTGGCCCACCGTCACCTCCTCCTCGATCACGGTAGGTCCCTGCTCGCTGGTGTGGATCACCGAGTTCTCCTGCACGTTGGCCCGGGCCCCCACCCGGATCCCGTTCTCGGGATGATCCCCGCGCAGCACGGCGCCGAACCAGACGCTGGCCTCGTCCCCGATCACCACGTCCCCGATCACCACCGCGGTCGGCGCGACGAAGGCCGTCTCCGCGATGCGGGGGCACCGCCCGCAGAAGGCGATCACACGGCCCATCAGCGGGCCGAACCGTCCCCGCGCGGCGCGGCCTGACGCCGCAGCCGCGCCCGCAGCACCTGCGTCTCGGACGCCTCCAGCACCTCGATGTGCACCCCTCCGGCCGTCAACGCCCGCCCCGGCTCCGGGACCTGCCCCAGCTCCTCGAGGATGAACCCGTTCAGCGACCGGTTCTCGCCCTCCGGCAGGTCGAAGGCGAAGCGGTCGTTGATCTCGCGGATCTCGGCGCCCCCCGAAGCCAGGATCTCGTCCGGCGAGACCCGGGTCAGGGGGTCCTCGTCCAGATCCGTCTCGTCCACGATCTCGCCGACGAGCTCCTCGAGGACATCTTCCAGGGTGATGAGCCCGTCGGTGCCGCCGAACTCGTCGGCCACGATCCCCATGTGCATGCGGCGGGCCCGAAAATCCGCGAGTAGCCGGGCCAGCGACAGCGAACCGGGCACGAACATGGCTTCGCGGGCCAGCTCGGAGAGCGGGACGTCCCGCTGCCCCGCCACGTACGCGCGGTAGGCATCCCGCACGTGGAGGATGCCGGTCACGTCGTCAATGCTCTCATTGTAGACCGGGACGCGCGAGTGCGGCACCACGGCGAGCTCGGGGAGGACGTCGCCGAGGCGGCGCGAGTCCTGCCAGGCGACGATGTCGACCCGGGGCGTCATCGCGTCCCACGCGTTCAGCTCGTCCAGCTTGAAGGCGCGCTCGATGAGCCGGTTCTCGTCGGGATCGACGATCCCCGCGCCGGCCCCGATCTCGAGCGCTTCCCGGGCCTGCATCTCGTCCGGCGAGCCATCGTCCGCCCCGGATCCGCGGGAGAATAGGCGGCCCAGCGCGAAGACGGGGAAGAACACCCGGCCGAAGAGCCGCGACGAGGCCCGCAGGAAGGGAGCCGCCGCCAGCGCGAGCCGCACCGGACGCCTCGCCGCCAGGGCCCGGGGACCCAGCTCTCCGGCGAGGAGCACCACGATGATCACGACGGGCCCGCCGATCCACATCCCGCGGGGTCCCCACGCCGCGGCCGCCGCGCCGACACCCGCGGCCGCGGCGGCCAGGTTGCATATCGCGCGCAGAATCACGAGCGGCGACGTGGCCGCCTCCCCGGTGCGCAGCGCCGTCAGAGCGTCCGCCCCCGCGAACCCCTCGCCGACCAGGATGCGCGCCTTCGAATCCGTCACCTTGAGCACCGCCGAGAGCGTGGCGGTCAGGGCGGCCGCAATGAAGAGCAGCACGACGAAGGCTGCGGTGAGCCCCAGAATCACCGGCATGGCGCGTCTCCGGCGGCGTCCCGCGGACCGCGCGTCCAGGCAGCCCGTGCGGCACTCGGCGGCCGCGGCGCCCGGGTCCGTCTCCCGCCCCGGGCAGCGTCAGTCCCTGTTACCTGTGGTGACGGAGGTTGGTCGTCTGGTACGGCGGCCTCTATATCCATTTCCTGCTTTCGCTGATCAGCTCGCTGATGACGTCGCGAGTGCTCAGCCCCTCGGCTTCTCCGTCGAAGTTGATCACGATCCTGTGCGCCAGGATCGACGGAGCGATGTCGTGAATATCCTGCATGGTCGGCACGGGGACCCCGCGGAAGGCGGCGCGCGCCTTGGCGCCGAGCACCAGGTACTGCGAGGCCCGCGGACCCGCGCCCCAGCTGATGTAGCGACGCGCCACATCGGCCTGCTCATCGCCGCCGGGCCTGGTGGAGCGCGCGAGGCGCACCGCGTAGCCGACGATGGAGGGAGGGATCGGGATGCGCCGCACCAGTTGCTGCAGTTCGATGATCTCGGACCCGTGCACGACCGGCTCGATCGGAATGTCCTGCACCTCCTGCGTGAGGGTGGCGATCTTCTCCTCCTCCACCCGGCTGGGGTAGTGGATCCGCAGGTCGAACATGAAACGGTCCAGCTGCGCCTCGGGGAGGGGGTAGGTGCCCTCCTGCTCGATGGGGTTCTGGGTCGCCAGCACGAAGAAGGGCGGGTCGAGGTGGTAGGTATGGCCCGCCGCCGTGACGTCCCGCTCCTGCATCGCCTCGAGGAGCGCGGCCTGGGTCTTGGGAGGCGTCCGGTTGATCTCGTCCGCCAGCACGATATTGGCGAAGATCGGACCCTGCACGAAGCGGAAGACTCGCTCACCCGTGAGCTTGTCCTCCTGGATCACCTCCGTGCCCGTGATGTCTGTCGGCATCAGGTCGGGGGTGAACTGGATGCGGTTGAACTTGAGGTGCAGGGCTTCGGACAGCGTCGAGATGATCAGCGTCTTGGCCAGCCCGGGCACGCCCACGAGCAGGACGTGCCCGTTTGCCATCATCGCCGTGAGGATGCTGTTCACGATGTGCTGCTGCCCGACGATGCGGCGCTCGACGGCGGTGCGAAGCTCTTCGGCGATCTCACCCGCTCGCTGAAGAAGCTGGACATCGCGGTCGGCGCTGAGGCCGCGTGTGGCCGGAAGTGGGGGGGAGGAGGTAGGGCTCATACCCGGTCTGGTCGGCGTGGAGTGCGTGTTGCGAGGATCGCGGAAGATAGAAGAGGCGTGTTTTTCGGGTCAAGGAAGGGGACTCCGGCGGCCGGGGTGCCGAGGCCGCGGCCGGGGTGCCCTCAAGGCCGTGGCGCCGCCATCGTTGCCGCCGGTTGGCGGCCTTGAGAAAAATTTCACAAGGGCGCTTGCGAAAAATTTCACAAGCGTTAGGTTTCCCCCGGACACAGCGTCTGCGCGGGCGGTCGAACACGGCACTCCGCGTAGCGGGTCTTCACCAGTCAGGAGAGGTTTCGTGCAGGAGGGCGAAGAGCCCACCCGGCGTCCGCCGGCAGCCGACGGCGAGCTGGCCCGCTATTCCGGTTACGGCTTGACCTGGGTGCTCACGGTGCTGCTTCTGGGCTGGGGAGGGCTGACGCTGGACGAAAGGCTCGGAACCACCCCGCTGCTGGTCCTGTCCGGGTCACTGCTGGGCATCGTGGGGGGGTTCTACAGGTTCTATCGCGGATTGATCGTAGAACCGGAGAGAACGAAAAAGGAGGCACCCGGCCGCCGGGAAGAACATCAGTGAAACCGTCGATGCAATTCATTGCCGCGTCCGTGGGCATCGTGGCGGCTGGCGTGCTTGTGGCGTTTCCGTTTCTGGGTGAAGGGCCTCGCCGTACGGTGCTGGGGGCCGGGGCTCTGGCTCTGGGCACGCAGATCCCCGCGCACCTGTTGCTGAAGGGCTGGCGCAACCGGAAGGATCGATTCGCCGCCGCCGCCGGGATCGGCTTCGCCTGGCGGGTCCTGGTGATCGTGCTGGGAATCGTGCTTGTGGTTCTGCCGGGCCGGGCCGAGCCTGTTTCGTTCATCGCCTCACTCGGCGGGTTCCTCATCGCGATCCTGTTCATTGAGACGTGGCTTGAACACCGTCGCCGGCGGGTCCGCGCGGCATCGGCCGGGTCATGAACGGCATGCTCGCCTTCTTCCAGGAACCGGGTGCCACGCAGGAAGCGGCGGCCGCGACGCACGAGGGCGTCGATCTCGCTGCAGTGCTGGCCCACCATATCCTCGACGCACCGGAGTACGAGATACCCTTCGTCGGTGCGATCCACCTGCCGCAGTGGTGGCAGCCGTTCCATCTCGGGGGTGTCGAGGTGGACATGAACCTGTCCAAGCATGTGGTGCTGCTGCTCCTCGCCGCCGTGATCACAGCGGCGCTTTCGATGTTCGCTGCGCGGACCATCATGCGACAGGGGACGGCTCGGGCGCCCAGCGGCATGGCCAACGCCATGGAAGCGCTCGTCGTTTTCCTGCGCGACGACGTCTGCAAGCAGAGCATCGGGCACGGATACCAGCGATTTACCCCCCTGATCTTCACCCTCTTCTTCTTCATCCTCACGATGAACCTGCTCGGGCTCGTGCCCGGGGCCGGCTCGGCGACCGGGAATCTGGCGGTCACGGGGATGCTTGCGATCATCACCTTCCTGGTGACGGAGGTGTCGGGCTTCTTCAAGCTGGGGCCGGCGGGCTACATGCGGACCATCTTCTATGTCCCTGCGGGGATCACCGGGCCCATGAAGTACCTGATGCTGGTCGTCATGACACCGGTCGAGTTGCTGGGCAAGCTCACCAAACCCTTCGCGCTCGCGATCCGGCTGTTCGCCAACATGACCGCCGGACACATGATGATCTTCACCGTCCTCGGGTTCATTCTGCTCGCAGGACAGCTTGTCGTCGCCCGGTGGTTCATCGCCGCCGGATCCTATGCCTTCGTTTCGGCGGTCATGCTCCTGGAACTACTGATCGCCGTCATTCAGGCCTACATCTTCGCCATGCTGTCGGCCGTGTTCATCGGCCTGATGCAGCACGAACACTAGACCTCATACCGATCACAACGGATACAAACCAACAGAGGAAAACCCGCAATGCTTGACTCAGCGCTCGACCTGCTTCAGGACCCGGCCGCGTCGGCGGCAATCGCCAAGAACAACATGGCCCTGCTCGGTGCCGGCATCGGTGCCGGACTGGCGGCCGTCGGTGCCGGTCTCGGGATCGGCCGCATCGGTGAAGGGGCCACCCAGGGAATCGCCCGGCAGCCGGAGGCGCTCGGGGATATCCGCGCGACCGCGTTTGTGCTGGCCGCGTTTGTCGAAGGGGCGGCGCTATTCGCCATCATCTTCTCCGCCCTCCTCCTCTTCCTGGCTTAGGCACCGTCCATGGGCACCAGCTTCGAGCTTTTTGGTGCGGTTGCCGGCGCCCTGCCAATCCCGGTGGGGTCGGCTGCGGCCGAGGCGGGCGGCTGGGACACGCTCTTCAGTCCCGATTTCGGCCTGGCGCTCTGGACTCTGCTTGCGTTCCTGACGCTTCTCGGCATCCTTGGGCGGTACGCCTGGAAACCCATGCTCGCGGCGCTCGACGCCCGCGAGAAGGGCATCCAGGGCGACATCGACGACGCAAAGCTCCGGCGTGACGAGGCGGAAGAACTCCTCGGTCAGTACAGGGAGCAGCTCGCCGAAGGGCGCCGCCAGGCGCAGGCGATGCTCGCCGAGAGCCGGGAGGCAGCCGAGGGGCTCCGCAAGGAGCTCGAGGCGAAGGCCCGCGAGGAGACCAGGGCGATGCTGGCCAGCGCGCGCCGGGAGATCGAGCGGGAGCGCAAGGCAGCGGTCGAGGCGCTGCGCAGGGACTCCGTCGATGTAGCGCTTGCGGTGGCATCGCGGCTTCTCTCCGAGCGGCTGGACTCCGCGCGTGACCGGCAACTTGCGATCGACTACATCGAGGACCTTGCCGACTCCGAGGGTGCGCTGGCGTGAGGGAGGACACCGTCGTCCGCAACTACGCCGAGACCCTCTTCGAGCTGGCCGAACGCCACGGCGGTGCGGCCAGCTACGGGGACCCCGTGGCGGTGGTGGCCGGGCTCATGGAGGACCGGAAGGTCCTTGAGTTCTTCGGCACGCCCCGGATACCGACGGAAAAGAAGAAGGAGGCGCTGGAACGCGCGTTGGGTTCCGCGGTCCCGGCCATGTTGCTGCGTTTCCTGGTGGTCGTGATCGACAAGCGGCGCCAGCGACTGATCCCCGCGATCATGAGAGACTTTCGAGCCCTCCTCGACCGGCACCAGGGCCTGCGCCACATGGAGGTTTCGGTGGCTCGCGAGCTTGCCGGCGAAGAAGTGGACCATCTCGCGGCACAGCTCTCGTCGGCGACCGGCGCGACCGTGATCCCCAGCGTGAAGGTCAGACCCGAAATCATCGGTGGCATCGTGATCCGCGAGGGAGACACCCTCTACGACGGATCCCTGAAACGGCAGCTCGACGCCATGCGCCGCAGGCTGATGATGGCCGAGCTTCAAGAACAAGAAGGCTAGAAACGATATGGCAGATTCCCAGCTCCGGGCGGGCGAGATCAAGAGCGTCCTCCTGGCCGAAATCGAGAGCTTCGAGGAGGCGCTGCACGCCGAGGAGGTCGGCGAGGTCCTCGAGGTCAAGGACGGGGTGGCGCGCATCTACGGCCTGACGAAGGCGATGGCCAACGAGATGCTCGAGATCACCTCCGGCGAGAGCGGCGAGAGCGTGACCGCGCTCGCCCTCAACCTGGAAGAGGACAACATCGGCGCGGTGATCCTGGGCGAGTGGGCCGGCCTGCATGAGGGCGACGAGGTGCGGCGCACCGGACGCGTCCTGGACGTGCCCGTCGGCGATGCGTACCAGGGCCGCGTGGTGGATCCGCTCGGCGCCCCGCTCGACGGGGCCGGCCCGATCGAGACGTCGGCGCGCCGGCAGATCGACGTGGTCGCGCCGGGCATCGTCAAGCGCCAGCCCGTGAAGGAGCCGCTGCAGACCGGCATCAAGGCCATCGACGCCATGATCCCGATCGGCCGCGGCCAGCGCGAGCTGATCATCGGCGACCGCCAGACCGGCAAGACGGCCATCGCGGTCGACGCGATCATCAACCAGAAGGACACCGACGTCATCTGCATCTACTGCGCGATCGGGCAGCGCGCCGGGAAGGTGGCGGCCGTGGTCGAGACGCTGCGGCACCACGACGCCCTGGACTACACCATCGTGGTGGCAGCCAACGCCTCCGACCCGGCGCCCATGCAGTACATCGCGCCGTATTCGGCGACCGCGCTGGCCGAGCACTTCATGTGGCAGGGCAAGCACACCCTGGTCATCTACGACGACCTTTCCAAGCAGGCGCAGGCCTACCGGCAGCTGTCGCTCGTCCTCCGCCGCCCCCCGGGCCGCGAAGCCTACCCGGGCGACGTCTTCTACCTGCACTCCAGGCTGCTGGAGCGGGCGGCCAAGCTCTCCGACGAGCTCGGCGGCGGCTCGCTCACCGCGCTTCCGATCATCGAAACGCAAGCCGGCGACGTTTCGGCCTACATCCCCACCAACGTCATTTCCATCACCGACGGGCAGATCTACCTGGAGCCCGACCTCTTCAACTCGGGCGTCCGGCCGGCGGTCAACGTCGGGATCTCGGTCTCGCGGGTCGGCGGCGCGGCCCAGGTCAAGGCCATGAAGAAGGTCGCGGGGCGTCTCCGCCTCGACCTTGCGCAGTTCCGCGCCATGGAAACCTTCGCGCAGTTCGCCTCCGACCTCGACGCGGCCACCCAGCAGCAGCTGGCGCGGGGGCAGCGCACGGTCGAGATCCTCAAGCAGGCCCAGTACCAGCCGGTTCCGGTCGAGCGTCAGATCGTCTCGATCTACGCTGTCACCAACGGCTTTCTGGACGGGATCGAGGTGGACGAGGTCCGCAAGTGGGAGCGCGGCTTCCTCGAATTCGTGGAGAGCCGCTTCGACGATGTGCTGATCGGTCTACGCCAGGAGAGCCAGCTCACGGAGGATATCGAAGGACGGCTCCGTACAAGCATCGAGGAGTACAACGAAGTCTTCGCCGCCGAGAACGAGGCGGCGATGGCGGGAGCGGCATAGGTGGCTCAGGCCCGCGATGTCCTGCGGCGGATCAAGTCCGTCAAGAACACGCGCAAGATCACGCGCACCATGGAGCTTGTGGCCACCTCCAAGCTCAAGCGGGCCACGGACCGGATGCTCGCGGCGCGTCCCTACAGCGACGCCCTCGACGAACTGCTGCGCAGTCTGAGCGGCCCCGGGCTCGAACAGGACCACCCGCTGCTGCGCCGGCCTGCCGAGACGAAGCGCGCGGCCGTTCTCCTGCTGACCGCCAACCGGGGTTTCTGCGGCGCCTTCAACGCCAATCTCATCCGTGAGGCGCGGGGCAAGGTCGAGGAGCTCGAGGCGGCGGGCGTGGAGACCGAACTGCACATCGCGGGAAGAAAGGGACTGACCTTCTTCCGCTTCCGGGGACACGCCATCGCCTCTTCGACCACCGGCATCGGGGACGAGCCCCGCCCGGAGGACGCTCAGGCGCTCATCGGGCTCCTTGCGGAATCCTTCGAGGCGGGAGATATCGACGCCGTTTACATGGTGAGCTCGAAGTTTCGCTCCGCCATGTCCACGCCTCCGCGCACCCGGCGCATCCTGCCGGTGGAGCCGAAAAAGGGCGCCCGTTCGGTGGACGCCTTCATCGTGTCTCCGCCGCCGGAGAAGCTCGTCGGCCGGATTCTGCCGCGCTACCTGCGCAGCGTGGTGTACGGGGCACTGGTCGAGAACGCCGCCGGAGAGCAGGGCGCCCGCCGCGCCGCCATGAAGAGCGCGACCGACAACGCGGGCGACATGATCGAGACGCTCACACGCAGATACAACAGAGCGCGCCAGGCGCAGATCACCCAGGAGATCGCCGAGATCGTGGGTGGCGCCGCGGCGCTGGAATAGACCGGAGAAGAAGGCAACATGTCTGAGAACAACATCGGCCGAGTCGTCCAGGTTATCGGACCCGTGCTGGACGTGGAGTTCCACCCGCGGCACCTGCCGGGGATTCACAGTGCGCTGAGGCTCACCGCCGAGACCGCGTCCGGCCGCGAGATCGACCTGGTCGCCGAGGTGCAGCAGCACATCGGCCGTTCCCAGGTGCGCGCCGTGTCGATGAGCTCGACGGACGGCGTGCAGCGCGGAATGGACGTGGTGGACACGGGCCAGGCGATCGCGGTCCCGGTGGGGAAGCCCGCGCTGGGCCGCATCCTCAACGTGCTGGGCGAACCCGTGGACGAGCAGGGCCCGGTCGTGAGCGAGGACGGGGAGCCGGTCGAGCGGTGGCCGATCCACCGCCTCGCGCCGCGCTTCGACAACCTCGAGCCCAAGACCGAGATCTTCGAGACGGGGATCAAGGTCGTCGACCTCCTCGCTCCGTACGTGAAGGGTGGCAAGACGGGGCTCTTCGGCGGCGCCGGCGTCGGCAAGACCGTCATCATCATGGAGTTGATCAACAACATCGCCATGGAGCACGGCGGCCGTTCGGTCTTCGCCGGGGTGGGCGAACGCACCCGCGAGGGGAACGACCTCTGGCTCGAGATGAAGGAGTCGGGCGTCATCGATTCGACCGCGCTGGTCTACGGGCAGATGAACGAACCGCCCGGAGCGCGCCTCCGCGTCGGCCTCTCCGCCCTGACCGTCGCCGAGTACTTCCGCGACATCGAGAAGCAGGACGTGCTCCTCTTCATCGACAACATCTTCCGCTTCACCCAGGCGGGCTCGGAGGTGTCGGCGCTGCTCGGACGCATGCCGTCAGCGGTCGGCTACCAGCCTACCCTGGAGACCGAGATGGGCGAGCTGCAGGAGCGCATCACCTCCACCCGTGAAGGGTCGATCACCTCCGTGCAGGCCATCTACGTGCCCGCCGACGACCTCACCGACCCGGCCCCCGCGGCCGCCTTCGCCCACCTCGACGCCACGACGGTTCTCTCCCGCTCGATCTCCGAGAAGGGGATCTATCCGGCGGTGGACCCGCTCGACTCCTCGTCCCGCATCCTCGATCCACAGTTCATCGGCGAGCGGCACTACGAGGTCGCTGGACGCGTCAAGGAGATTCTGCAGCGCTACAAGGACCTCCAGGACATCATCGCGATCCTGGGGATGGACGAGCTGAGCGAAGAGGACAAGATCATCGTCGGCCGTGCGCGGCGTATCGAGCGCTTCCTCTCCCAGCCCTTCTTCGTGGCCACTGCGTTCACGAACATCCCGGGCTGCTACGTCCGCCTGGAGGAGACCATCGAGTCCTTTGAACGCATGGCCGCCGGCGAATTCGACCACCTCCCCGAGCAGGCCTTCTACATGAAGGGCGGCATCGACGAGGTGATCGCGGCCGCCGCCGAGATGGGCGTGGAGGCCTGACCGGTGGCGAAGACCATGGAGATGCGTGTGGTCACGCCCGCCGCGGTCGTGTTCCAGGGCACCGTGCGGTCGCTGGTGGCGCCGGCCTGGGACGGTCTCGCCGGAGTACTGCCGGGACACGCGCCCTACCTTACGCTGCTGGGCGACGGCCGGCTCAAGGTCGAAACGGAATCCGGCGAGCGTCAGGCTTTCCACCTCTCTGGCGGCGTGATGAAGGTCGAGGCGAACCGGATCGACGTGCTGGCGGATCGGGTAATATCCGGTTGACCCGGCGGCGAGCCGGGGAGGGGAGCGTAGGCATGAGGGTGGACCTGCACATGCACACCACCTTCTCCGACGGGACCCGGTCGCCCGAGGAGGTCGTAGAACTGGCCATCGCGGGCGGGCTCGACGTGATCTCCATCACGGATCATGACAACACCCTGGGCGTGGCGCCGGCACAGCGCGCCGCCGGGGAACGGATCCGCGTCATCCCCGGCGTGGAGATGAGCTCGAGCTGGCGCGGCGACTCGATACACGTCCTGGGCTATTTCGTCGACCCCGACGCCGATCCGCTGCAGCGACACTACCGAAACCTCCTCGAGCGCCGCCACGACCGCATGAACCGGATCGTCGACCGGCTTGCCGCCCAGGGGATCGGGCTCACGCTGGACCGGGTGAGCGACCAGCGCGCTTCCGGCCGCGTCCCGTACACGCGGCCCCACCTGGCCCGGGCTCTGGTGCGGGACGGACACGCCACCGATGTCAACGACGCCTTTGACCGTTACATCGGGGCGGGCTGCCCCGCCCATGTCCTGGTCGAGTCACCGACGCCGGAAGAAGTGATCGAGACGATCCAGGCGGCGGGCGGGCTCGCGGTATGGGCCCATCCACCCCTGCGCCACATGGGGCGACTGCTTCCCCGGATGGCAGCAGCGGGGTTGCGCGGCGTGGAAGTGCACCGTCCCTGGCCCCGCGGCGTGCGCGAAGCGGTGGCCGCGCACGCCCGCCGGGCGGGGCTCTTCGCGACAGGAGGGTCCGACTGGCACGGCCGCGACGGCGAACGCGAGCTGGGCGATTTCTACGTACCGGACAGCGATGTGCGGGAGTTCCTCGAAGCGGGCGGGATGGTGTAGCTGCCGGAGTACCGCTGATCATCCGCGATCCCCGAAGATTGGGTGTTGACTTCCCCTACGCCTTGACTACCTTTTAAGTCTTTCCGTGCTGCGCCTGCGGTCGACCCTCAGCCCTCTCCGGGCGGAGGACCGCCCTGACGCGGCACCAGATGTTTGAAAACAAGGGTAGAAGGAAGTACTAGAGCCTTAGGTATGCTCTGGTCATCCACAGGAAGCGCGCCCTGTCCGGGCGTCGCCGCCTGGGGTGGCCGAGCGTGCGTGTTGGAAAGGCGACGGTGGACGAGCCCAGAGAATTGAATGGACGCGGGCGGCGCGGTAACGCGGTCGTCGGCGTTCATTCGAGGAAGAGGGCTGGTCAAGCGAACAAGTGCGCACGGCGGATGCCTTGGCACAGACCGGCGATGAAGGACGTGGCAAGCTGCGAAAATCCTCGGGGAGCTGCAAGCAAGCTCAGATCCGGGGGTGTCCGAATGGGGAAACCCGGCGGGAGCAATCCCGTCACCCTGAAAAAGGGAGCCAACCCAGGGAACTGAAACATCTAAGTACCTGGAGGAAAAGAAATCAAACGAGATTCCCAGAGTAGCGGCGAGCGAAACGGGAAAAGCCCAAACCCGGGTGGGGTGACTCAACCGGGGGTTGTGGGGCCGCATCATCAGGCGAACCGAAGCATAGCGGAACGGTACTGGAACGTACGACCGTAGAGGGTGAGAGTCCCGTATGCGAAATGCGAGTAGGCGAGCTGATGCGGACCCCGAGTAGGCCGGGACACGTGAAACCCTGGCTGAATCCGGGAGGACCATCTTCCAAGGCTAAATACGAGTCTGTGACCGATAGCGAATAGTACCGTGAGGGAAAGGTGAAAAGAACGCCTGACGGCGAGTGAAATAGACCCTGAAACCGTGTGCATACAAGCGGTCGGAGCCCGACCCGGATCTTCGGATTCCCGGGGGTGGGTGACGGCGTGCCTTTTGCATTATGATCCGGCGAGTTACTCCTCATGCGCAAGGTTAAGGGCCTCAGGTCCGGAGCCGAAGCGAAAGCGAGTCTGAACAGGGCGACGAGTGCATGGGGGTAGACCCGAAACCGAAGCGATCTATCCATGGCCAGGGTGAAGCCGGGGTAACACCTGGTGGAGGCCCGAACCGTTGTGGGTTGAAAACTGCTCGGATGAGCTGTGGATAGGGGTGAAAGGCCAATCAAGCTCGGAGATAGCTGGTTCTCCCCGAAATATATTTAGGTATAGCCTCAGGTAATTGTCTCCAGGAGGTAGAGCACTGGATGGGCTAGGGGCCTCACCAGGTTACCGAACCCAACCAAACTCCGAATTCCTGCGAGATCTATCCTGGGAGTCAGTGGGCGGGCGATAATGTCCGTCTGCGAGAGGGAAAGATCCCAGACCGTCAGCTAAGGCCCCCAAATCTGTGCTAAGTGAGAAAGGATGTGGATGTGCTGAGACAACTAGGAGGTTGGCTTAGAAGCAGCAATGCCTTTAAAGAGTGCGTAATAGCTCACTAGTCAAGTGGATCCGCGCCGATAATGGTCGGGACTCAAGCACGGTGCCGAAGCTACGGATGACGCAAGTCATGGTAGGGGAGCATTCCCTGGTCAGTGAAGCGGACTCGGAAGAGCATCCGTGGAGAGCAGGGAAGAGAGTATGCCGGAATGAGTACGCGATAAACAGAGTGAGAATCTCTGTCACCGAAAGCCTAAGGGTTCCGGAGCCAGGCTTATCCGCTCCGGGTTAGTCGGTCCCTAAGTCGAGGCCGAAGGGCGTAGGCGATGGGAAACAGGTTAATATTCCTGTACCGTTCAGGTAGCGTTCGACCATGAGGGGGGACGCGGAAGTGAAAGGACCGTCGGGTGGTGGAATATCCGATGTAAGGTGGTAGGCGATGAGGGGGGATAAAAGACTCCTTTAGCCGAGCGCCGATGCCGAAGGGACATTAAGTCCCGCAAAGGGTCCGTAATCATGCCGCCGAGAAAAGCCTCGCATGGGAGGTGCCTGGGCGACCGTACCGTAAACGGACACACGTAGGCGAGGCGAGTAGCCTAAGGTGCTCGAGTGATCCGCGGAGAAGGAACTCGGCAAAATGTCCCCGTAACTTCGGGAGAAGGGGAGCCTGCATTAGGTGAACCACGACGCGTGGGGAGCCGACCCAGGCCGCAGAGAATCGGCCCAAGCGACTGTTTATTAAAAACACAGGTGTCTGCAAAGTCGGTCAAGACGACGTATAGGCACTGACGCCTGCCCGGTGCCGGAAGGTTAAAGGGAGGTGTTAGAGGCAACTCGAAGCTCCGAACTGAAGCCCCGGTAAACGGCGGCCGTAACTATAACGGTCCTAAGGTAGCGAAATTCCTTGTCGGGTAAGTTCCGACCTGCACGAATGGCGTAACGACTTGGGCGCTGTCTCCTCCGCGAGCTCGGCGAAATTGGAGTATCGGTGAGGATACCGATTACCCGCGACAGGACAAAAAGACCCCGTGCACCTTTACTGCAACCTGTCATTGGGTCTTGGCTTTGCATGTGTAGGATAGGTGGGAGACTATGAACCGTTCTCGCCAGGGGACGGGGAGTCACTGGTGAAATACCACCCTTACAATGTTGAGGCTCTAACCCAGGGGAGTGAATCCTCCTCGGGAACAGTGGCAGGTGGGTAGTTTGACTGGGGCGGTCGCCTCCCAAAATGTAACGGAGGCGCGCAAAGGTTCCCTCAGCGCGGTCGGCAATCGCGCGAAGAGTGCAAAGGCATAAGGGAGCTTGACTGTGAGACCGACGGGTCGAGCAGGAACGAAAGTTGGCCTTAGTGATCCGGCGGTTCCGAATGGAAGGGCCGTCGCTCAACGGATAAAAGGTACGCCGGGGATAACAGGCTTATCGCCCCCGAGAGTTCACATCGACGGGGCGGTTTGGCACCTCGATGTCGGCTTATCGCATCCTGGGGCTGAAGAAGGTCCCAAGGGTCGGGCTGTTCGCCCGTTAAAGCGGTACATGAGCTGGGTTTAGAACGTCGTGAGACAGTTCGGTCTGTATCCGTCGTGGGCGTTGGAGTATTGAGGGGAGCTGCTCCTAGTACGAGAGGACCGGAGTGGACCGACCACTCGTGTACCGGCTGTTCCGCCAGGGGCATCGCCGGGTAGCGACGTCGGGAAGGGATAACCGCTGAAAGCATCTAAGTGGGAAGCCCCCCCCAAGATGAGTACTCCCAAGACCCTTCGGGGTCTCAGAAGGGCCGTGCGAGACTAGCACGTTGATAGGCGGCAAGTGGAAGCGTGGTGACACGTGCAGCTGAGCCGTACTAATGGCCCGAGAGGCTTGACCAGCATCCTCCTCCACGGTTTTCCAGCATGTACTAAGGCCCTGGAACTTCCTTCTGCCCTTCGCATTCAGGCTGGTGGCCACAGCGCAGGAGATACACCCGATCCCATCCCGAACTCGGAAGTTAAGCCCTGCCGCGCGGATGGTACTGCCGGGGCAACCTGGTGGGAGAGTACGTCGCTGCCAGCCCGATATTCGAACGCCCTGCCCGGGAAGAAGGATTTCCCGGCAGGGCGTTCATGCGTTAACGTCAGCGGGTCTGTGAGGCGCGCAGAAACCCCCTCACGGCCCGGCCCGGATCCGGGGCGGCCATCACCGCGCTCACGACGGCGGACCCGGCGGCCCCGGCCGCAAAGACCTGCGGCGCGCGCTCCACGGTGATCCCGCCGATCGCGACCACGGGGACGTCCACGCACCGCGCCACTTCGTTGAGGGCGCGCACTCCAATTGCCGTTCCGGTATCCACCTTGGTGCGCGTCGGGAAGACCGTGCCGCACCCGATGTAGTCGGCGCCGCCGCCGACGGCCGCCCGCGCGGCGGCGGGATCGTCCGCCGAACAGCCGATGAGGAAGCCGGCGGGCGCGATCCCGCGGGCGGCCGCTACAGGCAGGTCGTCCGGGCCGAGGTGGACGCCGTCGGCGCCGACCGCGAGCGCGAGGTCGAGCCGGTCGTTCACGAAGAAGAGCGCACCCGCGGCGGTCGTGTCGGCGCGGATGCGGCGTGCAAGCGGAAACAGGTCGCGCGGGGGCAGCACCTTGTCGCGGAGCTGTATTGCGGGGGCTCCAGCGCGAAGAGCCGCTCCCACCACGTCGGCCACGTCGCGCGGCGCGGCCAGCTTCGAGTCGGTGATCACGATCAGGCCGAGTCGGCGTGCCAGTCCACTCGCCCCGCGCGGCCCCACCCCTACCGCCCCCGAATACGGTTGATCGCGTTGTTGTGTTCCCGGAGCGAGCGGCTGAAGATGTGGCTGCCGTCCGGCCCGGCCACGAAGTACAGGTAGTCCGTACTGTCGGGGGCCAGCGCGGCGTCCAGCGCGGCGGCCCCGGGCGCGCCGATCGGGCCGGGCGGGAGCCCGGGGTGGTGGTAGGTGCTGTACGGATGGTCGGCCACCGAGTCGATTGCGGCGTAGAGAAGGCGTGAGCGGCGGCCGCCGAGCGAGTCGGTGAGCGCGTACATCACCGTGGGGTCGGCCTGCAGCAGCGTGCCGATGCGGAGGCGGTTGTGGTACACGCTCGAGATGGTGGACATCTCCCGTGTATTGCCGGCTTCCGCCTGGATGATCGACGCGAGGGTGACCAGTTCCCGCTCCGACATGCCCGAAGCTGCGAGGAGTTCGCGCCGTTCGGGGGTCCAGTAGCTGCGGTAGCCGTGAATCATCGCTGCTACCACGCGCTCGACCCCGACGCCCTCGGCGAACCGGTAGGTATCAGGGAAGAGATACCCCTCCAGCCCGGGACCGGGCACCTCCCACGGCGAATGGGACTCACCGTCCAGAATCTCCGCGACCGCGGCCGAGTCGGAACCCGCAGCTGCGGCGATTCGCCCGGCCATCCCGTCGAGGGTCCACCCCTCCGGGATCATCATCGGGTAGGTAACGACGCGCCCGTCCGTCAGGATCCCCAGGACCTCGCTGTACGGGGCGCCCCGCCACAGTCGATACGTCCCCGCCTTGACCGAGCGGTCCAGGCCGCGCACGCGCGAATAGATCCTGAAGACCATGGGGCGCCCGATCACCTGCTCCGCTTCGAGGATTGCGACCGCTTCCCGGAACGTGGCCCCCTGCGGGATTTCGACGACCGCCTCGCCGCCCGGCAGGTCCGGTGCGGTCAGGAGGAACACCGCGGCCGTGATCGCGACCACGAGTGCCGCGAGCCCCCCCGAGGCCACGACAGGGCGGCGACCAACGACCCTCCGTATCCCTCCGGCAATCCCTGGCTGGCTCGTCACTCGGGTGCCGGAAGTAGTCTCGGTGTCTGCCGCCGGGGCATCGCCAGGCGCCGCGCAGGCCTCAGCCGGCGCTCCGCGCTCCCCCATCGAACCACCCTCAGCCGTCGATCCGGCCTCCCGAGTCGAATCGCTCTCCGCCCTCGATCCGTCCGCCGGCATCGAGCCAGTCCTGGAGGAAGATCGCCGCTGCTCCGGCATCAATTCTCGCCTTGTCCTCTTTTGCTTTGCGCCGCAGTCCGATCGACCGAATCCGCGCCTCCGCCTCCAGCGACGAGTAGCGCTCGTCCTCGAAATGGACCGGGAGTCCGCTGCGCGCCCCGAGTCGTCGTCCGAAGGCCCTCACCTCTTCCGTCCATTCATTTTCGCCCCCGGTCTCCTCCAGCGGAAGCCCGACCACAAAGCCGTGTACGCCGAACTCGTTGCCCAGATCCAGGATTCTGGAGATGGGCGGACGTTTTCCGGCGCGCCGCCTGAGCGTGGTGACCGGCGATGCGAGGGTGCCCGTGGGGTCGCTCACGGCAACTCCGATCCGGCGAAGTCCGTAGTCCAGGGCGAGGACGCGGCGATGTGGCGGAATCATGCCAGAATAGTGGTCCTCAAGGCACTGTTCGCAACGCAAACCCACCGGAAACCATGACGACGACACGCCTTGCACTTCTCGGCACCGCCGGGCCGGTCGCGGGCCGCTAGTTGGACGGATCCCCGGGCGTGCCGTCGCCCTTGCCGTCTCCACCCGACTGTTTGGTGGCGATGACGATGACACCCCGCCTGGCGTCCTCGCCGTATATGTAGACGGCGGCGGCACCCCTGACGAGCTCGAAGCTATGGATGTCCAGCGCGGCTATCTCGTCCCAGCAGGCTTCGGAACGCTCGCCGTCAACGATGATGAGGGGCCGTTCGGCAGAGGTCAGCGACGGCCAGCAGGTTGTGGCGCCCGAAGAGCCCTCGGGGGCCTCATCGGCGGCAGCAGTGGGAACTTCGGCAGTCTCGTGGCCAGGAACCGCCGTGCCCTGTGAGGACTCCGTTGGTCCATTGCTGTCCATCGCCACCTGCGGGGGTTCCATCGCCTCTGCCGGGGCGACGACGGATTCGAGGCCGCACGCACCGAGGGTCAAGGTCGCGGCCATTCCCAGAGCGCAGCTTGACGCGATCGGCATGAAGCTCCGGGATTCTTTCCTGCGTGTTGTCATGCTCTCATCTCCTGCCTGAAGCAGCGGCACCGAGCTTGCGGTCTCTGTTCCCGCCGCTTTCCGGTGCCAGCTCCCATCCCTTGACAATACCCGCGGCGCGCGCTGCCTTGCAAGGGCAACCCCTCATCCACCCTATCGCCCTCGACTGACACCATGAATCTCGGCGCCTTCTCCATCAGCCTTGCCGTCAAGGACCTCGCCACCTCCCGGTCGTTCTACGAGAAACTCGGCTTCGCGGTCACCGGCGGGGACGACGAGAAGTACCTCATCAACCCCGGTCTGGGCCAGGACACGTCAACCGTCGCCGACTTTACCGACGTGAGGGACATCCGTGCGTCGCTGCTCGCGGACGGGATCGAGATTGCCAACGACACGGATCCGGACGGTACGGGACCCGCAAGCATCGTGGTTATGGACCCGGACGGGAATCCGATCCTGTTGGATCAGTTCTTCCCGAAGCCGGGGAGTTGAGGAAACCGGAGAGCTGAGGAAGGGGGGCCGGACGCCTTTTGGCCGAACGCGTTCGCCGCGGCCGGGCGCCGACTCAGCGCCGCCCGCCGCCCTTCCGCTTCTTGCCAGGCTTCCTCTTCTTGACAATGATGACGCCGTTTTCGCCTTCCTTGCCGTATTTCGCGATGGCGGCGTCCCCCTTGATCACCTCGACGCTCTCGATATCCTCCGGGTCCAGGTTCTCCGCGGGACCATCGAACCGAACGCCATCGACGTATATCACAGGTGCTGCACCGGACTCGCCACCGTCAGCACGGACGATGGCCCCTTCGAGATCGCGACGGGATGACTCCAACGCTTCCAGTTGGGCCCGGAGTGCCGCCAGTTCGGCCTGAAGTCTGACTTGAAGTTCCTGGGTAGCAGACTGGTCGCCATTCTTCGCCGTCGCTTCGGCCACCGCTTTCTCGTGTTGTGCCATCGCCTCCGCCACCGCGCGGGTGCGCTCGAAGAATTCCTGATTCAACCTCAACTCCGACATCCGCACACGGCGCAACTCCACCGGGACCTCGGTCCTCCCGAACGAGATCTCCGCCCGGAACCGGCCGGGGCGCACCTCCGTCACCTCCCACGCCGGGGCCGAGTGATCCCGCGCCTCCGCAGACGATCCCATCAGTGACACCCCTACCAGGGCGGCGACGGCTCCCAGCACGCCGCTTCCCACGATCATGGCGATGTTCCTGGCGTCTTCCCTGCGTTGTCTCATGTTCGTTCTCCTTGTCGTGGCGACCTCACCTGACCGGGTGGTCGCCACCGTCCTGCGTGTTGGCGTTCTGTGCCGATGCTCAGCGGTTCTTGCCGTCCGGCTTCTTTCCGCCGGACCGAGACCCTGCCTCACGAGGCGCGTCACCGATCGGCTGGATGTTGACCTTGAACGACGGGTTTACATCGCGCAAAAGGCTCTCGTAGTCGGTTCGCTCCATCCGAACGACGATCGGCCCCGTCGCCTTGGTGCCGCTCACAACGAGCTCGCGCGGCTCCACCCTCCCGACCACGAAGCCGGAAACCGACATCGGCTCGACCACGACGGTCGTCACTTCGGTCGGTGGGGTCGGCTGCTCGGCCGGTTTCTCCTTCGCCATGATCACGAACGTGGTCAGGCAAACAGCGGCGAATGCGCTTCCGACGATCAGGGTGATGCTCCGGACGGTGTCACTTCGCTGACTCATCCTTCGTCTCCTTGAATTGGTGGGCGGATGACGGGCGGGGCCGCAACCGCGCCGCCCCGGCTTCCTTCTCTATTGTTCTTGGAAACACTAGGGGGCTTCAGGGTTGCCTCGCAAGCGGGCGCAGCGCCCCGGTGTTCGCGGAGAAGCCGTCTTCCCGTTCAGTGAGGAGTCCGATCCGGACCAGGAACGCCAGGTCACGGCGTAGCGTGCGCTCCGAGAGTTCCCCGTAGCGGTGGGCGATGCTGGTGTCGAGCGCGGCGACCTGGTCGATTTCGCAGGTGCCCTCCAGCGGGAAGGCGAGCATGAGGTCGCGGCGCCGCAGGAAGACCGTGCGCTTGCGGTGCGGCTGCCCGTCGAAGGTGTCGAAGACGAAACCGCGCCACGCGCTGCGGAAGTGGGCGCGCTGGACCTCACCCAAGGCTTCGGAGAGGCCATCGCGAAGCCCGGCGGTCGCGTAGGCGATGAACGGGGTCGGGGAGCGGTCGCGGGCCGCGAGTTCGAGGTGGCGCAGGTACTCGGCGTGGGGCTCGTGGTAGAAGCAGGTGAGGATCTGCGACGCGATGGCGGGGGCCCCCGCCGACATCAGGATCCAGGACTCGAGCATCCTCGCCGCACGGCCGTTGCCGTCGTCGAAGGGGCGGATCCAGAGGAGGTATACGTGGGTGACCACAGCCCGAACGACGGCGCTGCCGAAGTCGCCCTCCGCACGGGTCTCCGGGAACTCGCGGTCGAGCCAGGCGAAGAGGCCGTCAACGAGCTCCGGCACCTCGCCGGCGCGTGGAGCGGGTTGGCCGGTCGCGGCCCGGCCGCTGCGGAAGTGGCCGGGGGTGGCCTCGAAGTACTCGCCGAGACCGTCGCCGATCCCACGGTGCACCTTGCGCAGGAATGCCGCGTCCACGGCAGCCGGGTCTCCGGTGGCGGCTTCGTTCAGGAGCCGGTAGGCGGTAGCCGCGGCGTTGCGTACTTCGGCGGCGAGGGGGTGTTCGCCCGAGGGCGGACGTGCGGAGCCGAGGACCTCGGAGACTTCGTCGGGCTGGAGGGGGTTGCCTCTGATGGCGGTCGTAGCGCGCGCTCCCCGCGCCAGTGCGGTGTCGAGAAGCCGCTGCTGCTCTTCGGGAAGGATGGGTGTGGAGCGGATGGCCGCGACCAGGGCGTCGCATTCGCCGAGCTGGTAGCGCGTCCTGGGCGAGATCCCCCATTGGCGCCGGAAACCGGGTAGTGACGCGTGCGCTTCCAATCCTCTGGCCCCTCTCGATTCGGGCCGCCCGTGGGCCGTTGCCCGGCTGGCCGGTTCTCACCTGTGACGGACTTCGTGACAGATTCATGGTAGTATCTGTCACAGAATCTGTCACGGTGCGCGCGCGAGTGCTGCACGAGGGGGCTTCGCGGCGTTCCCCTTCTACTGTGCGCCGCACAGGAACAGATTACTGTTCACAGTCCGGCCTCGGCCCGGGGCCCCGTTCGGCCTCGGCCCGGGGCGCTCGTGCACCGTCATCCCCTTCATAAGCCAGGAGTCTGCCACCGTGTCCGCGTATCGCTACGCCGAAGTCCCCGCCGATGGTGGGAAGATCACCGGAACAACCGCCAGCCTTGCCGTGCCCGACCAGCCGATCATCCCGTTCATCGAGGGGGACGGAATCGGGCCGGACATCTGGGCAGCGACGCGGCACGTGGTCGACGCGGCGGTGGCGAAGGTGTTTGGCGGCGCGCGGGAGATCGCGTGGATGGAGGTCTACGCCGGTGAGAAGGCCAACGAGGTCGCGGGCGAATGGCTGCCGCAGGAGACCCTGGATGCGCTGACCGAATTCAAGGTCGCGATCAAGGGGCCGCTGACGACCCCGGTGGGCGGCGGCATACGCTCGCTCAACGTGACGCTGCGCCAGGTGCTCGACCTGTACTCGTGCATCCGGCCGGTCCGCTGGATCCCGGGGGTGCCCTCGCCGGTGCGCGAGCCGCACAGGGTGGACATGGTGATCTTCCGCGAGAACACGGAGGATGTCTATGCCGGGATCGAATGGGCATCGGGGACCGCGGAGGCGGGCCGGGTTCGCGATTTCCTGAACGACCGCATGGGCGCCTCGATCCGCGAGCTGAGCGGGATCGGTATCAAGCCGGTCAGTCCCTTCGGCACGAAGCGGCACGTCGCCGCCGCGATCCGCCATGCGATTGCCCGGGGCCGGGACTCGGTGACGCTGATGCACAAGGGCAATATCATGAAGTATACGGAGGGGGCGTTCCGGGACTGGGGCTACGAGGTCGCCGCCGAGCAGTTCCCCGATTCCACGATTGCCGAGTCGCGGCTCTGGGAGGGCGAGGAGGCGAATGGGCGGGTGGTGATCAAGGACAGAATCGCGGACTCGATGTTCCAGCAGGTGCTGCTGCGACCCGGCGAGTATTCGGTGGTCGCGACGCCGAACCTGAACGGGGACTACCTCTCGGACGCGTGCGCGGCCCAGGTTGGCGGGCTCGGGATGGCGCCTGGAGCCAACGTGGGCGATGTGGTCGCGCTCTTCGAGGCGACCCACGGGACCGCGCCCAAGTACGCGGGTCTGAACAGGGTGAACCCCGGGTCGCTCATCCTGTCGGCGGCGATGATGCTCGAACACCTCGGCTGGGAGGAGGCCGCGCGGGCCATCGACCGGGGGCTGGAGGGGGCGGTGGGCGCCCGCATGGTGACGTACGACCTCGAGCGGCAGATGGAAGGCGCCACGAAGGTCTCGACCTCGCGGTTCGCCGAGACGATCGTCGCCCACATGTGACCTGAAGGCGGAGACCGAAGCCAATGCGCCTTGAGACCCACACGGGAGCGCCGGAGCGGATCGAGACCCCGCTCATGGTGGTGCTGGCTGCGTCCGACCGCCCGTTGGCGGAGACGGGGGCGCTCGACCGCCTGACCGGCGAGGCGCTGAGCCGCGCTGCGGCGGCCGGCGACTTCCGTGGACGCGCGCGCGACCGGGTTCAGGCCCACCGGGTCGGCGAGCGGGGACCGGAGCGCGTCCTGTTTATCGGGACGGGAAGTTCGAAGGCGCTGACGCCCGAGAAGCTCCGCGTGGCTGCGGGCAAGGCGGTGCGGGCGGCGGAGGCGTGCCGGGTGCGTTCGCTCGCGCTCTGCCTGCGGTTCCTGGATGCGGAGTCGGTTGGCGCGCGGGGGCTCCAGGCGGCCGCGGAGGGGCTGGTGCTGGCGTCCTGGCGGTTCGAGGAGCTGCGGTCGGGCGGGGGAGGGGGGAGCGCGGATGAGATGACCGGGGGCGGAACCGGTGCGGGTGCAAACGGTGGAGCCGCGGTTGACGGCGAAACCGGGGTGGGCGGCGAAGCCCGGCCCCCGCTGGTGGAGTCGGCGGTGGTGGTGGCCGCACCCTCGACGGGGCTCGAGCAGGCGGTGCGGCTCGGTCACGCCTTCGCGGCCGGCGAGAACCGGGCGCGCACGCTGCAGGCCCGGCCCGGGAATATCGCCACCCCTGCGCACCTCGCTGACGAGGCGCGGCGAATCGCCGACGAGGCCGGGCTCGAGGTGGAGGTGCTCGGACCCGCCGAGATCAGGGCCGAGGGGATGGAGGCGCTCCTCGCCGTTTCGCGGGGCTCGGACCAGGAACCGCGGCTGATCGTGCTGCGGCACCGGGGCGGGGCGCCCGGCCAGGCCCCCCTGGTCCTGGTGGGGAAGGGGCTGACCTTCGACGCGGGCGGGATCTCGATCAAGCCCGCGAAGGGAATGGAGAAGATGAAGTACGACATGTCCGGCGGGGCCGCGGTCATGGGCGCGATGTGGGCCGTGGGGCGCCTGGGACTTCCCGCGAACGTCATCGGGGTGGTGCCCAGCTCCGAGAACCTGCTGAGCGGGTCGGCCACGAAGCCGGGCGATGTGATCGGCAGCCGCGCGGGCAAGTCGATCGAGGTGATCAACACCGACGCGGAGGGCCGCCTGATCCTGGCCGACGCGCTGGACTACGCCGCCGGTTGGAGACCGGCCGCCATCGTCGACTGTGCGACGCTGACGGGCGCGGTCGTGATCGCGCTGGGGCATCACCGTTCGGCGGTGCTGGGCAGCGACGAGGACCTCATTGCGGAGCTGAGCGCCGCGGGCGATGCGGCGGCGCAGCCGTGCTGGCCGTTGCCGATGGGCCCGGAATACCGCAGGCAACTGAAGAGCGAGGTGGCCGATCTCAGGAATGTGGGCGGGCGCCCGGCGGGCACCATCACCGCCGCCTGCTTTCTTTCCGAATTCACGGGCGAGACTCCCTGGGCACACCTGGACATCGCCGGAACGGCCTACGGCAGCACGGTGAAGCCCTACCTTCGACGCGGACCCTACGGCGTTCCCTGCCGTCTGCTCCTCGAATGGGTGCTGGCGAGGGCATCGTCGTGATCCGCCTCGCCGCCGCCGTCTTTCTTGCCGTCCTCCTTCCGGGCACCGCGGCTGCGCAGGATCCGCCGGATTCACTCCGGGCGGACCCCGATTCCCTGGAGCAGCAGGATTCAACCGGCGTCGCGGACTCCGTTGCCGTCGATTCCCTCGGCCAGGACTCGCTCGGCGTCGACTCCGTGTCCGTGGACAGCATTCCCCCGCCACCGGTTCTGCCCACGCTCCCCGACCCCGCCCCGGCGGGGAACCTGACCGGGATATGGGAGTGGGACCGCGCGGCGTTGATGGGAACTCGCGCGCAGACGCTGTGGGAACTGCTGGCCGACATCCCCGGGCTGGTCTCTGTGCGCAGCGGGGACTACGGGGCGGCGGCCACCGTGTTCCCCGCGGGGCATTCCGGGGGTGGCCTGCGCCTGTACTACGACGGTGCCGAACACCTCCCGCTCGAGGGATCGGTGGCGGACCTTGCCCGCATCCCCGTCTCGGGGCTGGGCGGCGTCCGCGTCATCCGGCGGCCCGGTGGGGTGGAGGTCCACCTCTTCCGTTACGCCCACGCCAGCGCGCGGCCCATGTCGCTGATCGAGGCCGGCACCGGCGACCTCGACACCAACATGCTGCGCGCGACCTTCTCCTACCCCCGCGCCCTGTGGGGGAAGATGACACTGGGTCTGGAGCGGCTCGACACCGGCGGCCGGGACACGCCCGGCGCCGTGACCGGGGGTTGGCTCCGCTACAGTCTGCACCGGGGCGACCGGGCCGGACTGGGCTTCGAGTACCGTCGCATGGGGACGGAGCGGGACGTGTTCACGGATGAGCCCGGATCGGTCAGCCGCTCCGACTGGGCGGTGCAGGGCCGCTGGGCCCCGGTGGACGGGTTGCTGGCGGAAGTCTGGAGCACCGGCGCCTCCGTCGTCGCGGGCGACAGTCTCGAGGCCTTCCCCTACACCGCGGAATCGCGGGGACAGTCGGGCGTGCGCTTCTCGGTCGGGCGAGGGGGGCTGTGGGGCCGTGCCACGGCTCGCTTCAACGATGGCGAGGGGGTTGCGGATCACGAACTTGCGGCCGAACTCTCCGCCGTGTGGCCCCGGTGGGGCGGCGTGACGGCCCGGGCCAGACGGGAGTCGTGGGACGAAGCCACCGGCGAGTCTTTTGACCTCAGCGCCTGGGTGACGCCGATCTCGTATGTGGCTTTCTTCGCGGAGATGGGGAGCGGGACGCGTTCGGTCCCCTACCTGAAGCCGCTGCCGCCGCCCGAACCCGATACCCTGATGGAGGACCCCGGGATCGGCGATCCCGACACCACCATGGTCGACCCCGACTCGGTCGACACCGGCCCGGCCAGCCGCTTCACGGACCGCAGCGGGACCCGCCTGGGGATCAGGCTCGCCTGGCGGGACATCGAGGTCACGGGCGCCATGGTTTCGGCCGAGGCCGATTCGATCTGGCCCACGCAGCTGCTCTTCGACCGGGGTGGGCTCGTGCTGCCGCAGCCCCGTCGGCGGGGGCTGGAGATGACGGGACGCGTCCCGCTTTGGCCGCGTGGACTCTTCTTCCTGGGTGAGGTGCAGCTGTGGGAGGCGGAGGACTCGGCGGCGGCCGGGCAGCTCTACTTCCCCGAGCACCAGTACAGGGGAAGCTTCACCTTCCACAGGCAGTTCTTCCCGACGGGGAACTTCGAGCTGTGGGTGGATGTTGGCGCCAGGGGGCGCGCGGCGATGAAGGTACCCCAGCCGGATCCGCTGGCGGTCGGGGCCCTCGCTCCCGCGACCGACGAAGCCACAGGCGTTCCCTCGGTGGTGCCGTTCTACCAGGACTGGTACTTGCGGCTGCAGCTTCGGGTCCTGAACCTCAACATCTTCGCGACGGTCGAGAACATCACCTTCCGGCGCAACAACCAGGACGTTCCCGGCAGGCTGCTCCCGATCACGCGCGGCTTCTACGGGGTCCGCTGGACCTTCTGGAACTGAGGGAGCCCGTGGATAATCCCCGCGGCCAGCCCGGATGCATCGCCGCCCGAATGCAGCGGGGACCTATTCCACGGGCTGGTAGGGGACGGCGGCGATGATCCGCAGCATGACCGGGTACGGGACCGCGCAGGTCGCGCTGCCGGACGGCCGCGTGCTCCGCGCCGAGATCCGTACGGTGAACCACCGCCACCTCACCGTCTCGGCCAATCTGCCGCGCGGGTGGGAGGGGCTGCGCCCCGGTGTGATGGAAAAGGTGCGCGAGGTGCTCAGACGGGGCTCGGTGTCGCTGTCGGTGACGTGCGAGAGCCCCGGCCGCACCGACCCCGGGACGCCGGTGCTGGATCTGGAGCGGGCGCGGCGCTACGTGGAGCTGCTGCGCCGGGCCGGGGCGGAACTCGGTGTGGATGACCGGCTCGACCTGAGCACGCTGGCCGCGCTGCCAGGCGTGCTGAGTTTCGAGGTTCCGCCGGGTGGGGGGAACGAGGGCGAGGCGCCGCATGAGGAAGGGATCATGGCCTGCGTGGAGGCCGCGCTCGCCGGGGTGGCCGGGATGCGGGAGGCGGAGGGGCGGCGGCTGGAGGAGGAGCTGCGCCGGAGCGTGAGCCGCGTCGAGGCCGAGACGGATGCGATCGAGGCCCTCGCGCCGGGGCGCCTGATGCGGGAGCGGGACCGGTTGCGCGAACGCGTGCAGACGCTGGCCGGCGAGGTCGGGACCGACGAGGAAAGGCTCGCCCGTGAGATCGCCTACCTGGCCGAGAAGTGGGACATCGCCGAGGAGGTGGCGCGCCTGCGTTCCCACGTTGCGCTCTTTGCGGAGACGCTGGACGCCGCCGGTGGCTCCGGGACCGCGACGGCGGGCAAGCGCCTGGGCTTCGTGGTGCAGGAGATGCACCGGGAGGCGAACACCGTGGGTGCGAAGGCCAACGACGCGGCGATCTCGGCCTCTGCGGTGGCAATCAGGGAGGAATTGGAGCGGCTCCGGGAGCAGCTGGAGAATGTGGAGTGAGCCCCGCACCGGGACCGCTCGGCGGTGTGACATTCTGCCAGGCGAACACTACAGTATGACCGGGTCGGCGAAGCGGTCCAGCGTGGATGCATCGCCGCTCGAATGCCGCGGGGGTTTTGTCCGCGGACCGCTCGTGCTGGTGGGCCCGTCCGGGGCCGGAAAGACCACCATCGCTGCGCGGCTCGTGAAGCGGCACACGGGGCGTTTCGCCCTGTCGGTGTCCGCCACGACGCGCAGGCCGCGCCCGGGCGAGGAGGACGGCCGCGACTACCACTTCGTGTCGCGCCGCGACTTCGACGAGATGATTCGCGCGGGCGAGCTCGCCGAGTGGGCGGAGGTCCACGGCGAGCGCTACGGGACGCCCGCCGCGAATCTGGTCCCGGTGGAGGGGGACGGGCCCGTCACCGTACTGGACATCGATGTTCAGGGCGCCCGGCAGGTGATGGGGCGCGCCGCGTCCGCCTTGGTTATCTTCATTCTCCCCCCCGGACCGGGCGAGTGGATCGGCCGGCTGGCGGGGCGGGGGACGGAGTCTCCCCGGGAGATCGCGCGGCGCCTCCGTACGGCGTTGCGGGAGCTCGCAGGGGCGCCGTTCTTCGACCAGTTCGTTGTCAACGCCGATCTGGACCGTGCCGTCGACGAGGTGCTGGCTCTCGTGGAGGGGGCTGGCCCCGACCGTAGCGGAAGCCGGGGATTCGCGTCCCTCCGCCACGCGCTCGATGCCGGCGCGCGGTCCGAGATCGAGCGCCTGGAGGCGGCCGCCGGGGCTGCTTCCGCCGATCAAGGAGTATAGTTGATGAGAGTTTTTACCCCCAAAGAGATCGCCAGGCACAACGAGAGCAAGTATCAGGGTGTGCTGGTGGCGGCGAAGTACGCGCGTGAACTGAACCGCCTTCCCGAAGGTGCCATCCAGCTTTCGGACCAGAAGAAGCTCTCCACCCGCGCCCTCGAAGCGATCACCTCGGGCCAGGTCGAATACCGGCTCCTGAGGCGCCGGCGTCCAGAAGCCGAATAGCCTTTCGTGGCGTCCGGCGGCCCCCGCGAGCCCGGTCCGCCCTGGGAGGGGTGCACCGTCGTACTGGGGGTCTGCGGGGGCATCGCCGCATACAAGGCCGTCCAGGTCGCGCGTGACCTGACCCTGCTCGGGGCCGCCGTCGACGTCGTTCTCACCGGATCGGCGCGCAGGTTCGTGGCGCCGCTGTCGTTCGAGGGGGTGACGGGGCGCGGACCGCTGGTCGACCTCTTCGCGGCCAGGGAGGCCGCGCTGCACATCTCGCTGGGCCGGGGCGCCGACTGCGTGTGCGTGGCCCCGGCGACCGCGGACTTCATCGCGCGGGCGGCGAGCGGGCGCGCCAGCGACCTGCTCACAACCGTGCTTGCCGCGACCCGCGCCCCCGTCGTGGTGGCTCCCGCCATGAACGACCGCATGTTCGCGCACCCCCGCACGCGCCGGAACCTTGCCCGCCTCGAGGAGGTGCCGGGGTACCGGCGGGTGGGCCCCGCAGAGGGTCGCCTCGCCGCGGGGGAGGGGAGCGGGCCGGGGCGCATGGCCGAGCCGGAGGCGATCACGGATGCGGTGGGGCGGGCGCTGGCGGGCGGCGGCGCCCTGGTCGGGAAGCGCGTGCTGGTCACCGCGGGGGGGACGCGGGAGCCGGTGGACGCGGTGCGGTACCTGGGCAACCGTTCGTCGGGCAGGATGGGCGCCGAACTGGCGCGAGCGGCGTGGCTCCGTGGAGCGGAGGTGACGCTGGTGACGGCGCCCGCCGCGGTGGCCGCGCCGTGGGGGGTCACGGTGGTCGAGGTCGAGACCGCCCGCGAGATGCGCGAAGCCGTGCTGGGGCGGGTGGGGGGGGTGGACGTCGCGGTGCACGCGGCCGCGGTGGCGGACTACCGGCCGCGCTCGCCGCACCCGGGGAAGCTGAAGCGAGCGGAGATCGGAGATGCGCTCGCGCTGGATCTGGTGAGGAACCCGGACATCGCGGCGGAGTGCGCCGCGCAGATGAAGCCGGGGAGCGTCGCGGTGGGGTTTGCGCTGGAGACGTCCGACCTGGTGGCCCGCGCGACCGGGAAGCTCGCCGCGAAGGGGTTCGACCTCATCGTGGCCAACCCGGCAGGCGAACCGGATGCGGGATTCGAGACGGATACGAACCGGGTGACGATCGTGGGCCGGGACGCCCCGCCGCGCGAGTTTCCGCTGATGACGAAGTTCGCCGCGGCCTGGGAGATCATGGAGGCCGTGGAGGACCGGCTGCGCGGGAAGGGGGGGGCGGGGCAGTGAGCGACCCGCGCGCCCGCCTGGCGGAGTACCTCGACCAGCGGCGGAGGATGGGAGAACCGGCGATCGTTCCCGGTGAGCTCGTCCCCGGCGAACTCTTTGCGCTGCTCCGGACGGTGGAGGCCCCTGCCGCGGATGGTCCGCGCACGGCGGAGATCCCCGCCGACTACCAGGCCCTCCGCGAAATGGCGCTTGCATGCACGCGGTGCCGGCTGGCCGAGGGTCGCCGCCACGTCGTTTTCGCCGACGGGAATCCTTCCGGGCGCCTCATGGTCGTCGGGGAGGCGCCGGGGGCGCGGGAGGACGCGACCGGCCTGCCGTTCGTCGGCCAGGCCGGCAAGCTCCTCGACCTGATACTCGCATCCGTCGGTCTGTCGCGAAGGGAGTCGGTGTACATCTGCAACGTGCTCAAGTGCCGGCCTCCGGGGAACCGCAATCCCCTCCCCGGCGAGATCGAGGCGTGCGCCCCGATCCTCAAGCGCCAGATCGATCTGGTGTCCCCCGAGGTGCTGCTCGCCGCGGGCACCTTTGCGGCCCAGTGGCTGACCGGGACGAACAAACCATTGGGCAAGCTTCGCGGCGAGGTGTACAGTTATCAGGGAGTGCCCCTGGTGGTGACCTACCATCCTGCGGCCCTGCTGCGAAACCCCGGCTGGAGCCGGCTCTGCTGGGACGACCTGCAGCTGCTTCGCCAGGTGATGGACGGGTCGTCCCGGCAGTCCGTGGATGAATCCGCGCGAGCACCGAGAGCGGCGAGGCGCCGGGCTGGCAAGGCGCTCTGAGAGGCGAATACACGCCCGCGGGGCGCTGTGGGGCGCCCGGCAGAGGGCAAGGAAGAGACATGTGAACGAGCCGATTGCAATCCAGCAGACCCCGGAGAGTCCCGGTTACGACCGTCAGCCGCCGTTCTCTCCGGAAGCGGAGGCGTCGGTCCTTGGGGGGATGCTGATCGATGGGGACGCGGCCGCCCGGGTCGTCGACTTCATCGACGATTCGATGTTCTACCGGGAGGCGCACCGCCGCCTCTTCCGCGCCATGGCGCGACTCTTCGAGCGGGGCGGGGTCATCGATCCCATAACCGTGTCGGAGGAGTTGAAGAAGGGCGGGGAGCTGGAGGGTGCGGGGGGACTGGACTACCTGGCTTCGCTCCTGGACGCGGTTCCCACCGCGGCCAACATCGAGTACCATGCCCGGATCGTCCAGGAGAAGGCGCTCCTGCGAAGGCTCATCGACGCGGCCCAGACGATCGTGCGCGATGTCTACGACCAGGGCGAACGCGAGGTCAGCGAGATCCTCGACCACGCCGAGCAGCGGGTCTTCAACGTCTCCCAGTCGCGCGGGCGCGAGGGGTTCGTGTGGATCAAGGAGGTGCTCTGGCCCACCTTCGAGCAGATCGAGCGCCTGCAGGAGATTCCCGACGGGGTCTCGGGGCTGGCGACCGGCTACCAGGAACTGGACAGGATGACCACCGGTCTCCATCCCGGCGATCTGACGATCGTCGCGGGGCGTCCTTCGATGGGGAAGACCTCGTGGGTGCTCAACGTGGCCCAGTTCGTCGCAATCGAGCGCGAAGTCCCCGTCGCCATCTTCAGCCTGGAGATGTCGAAGGAGCAGCTCGTTCAGCGGTTCCTCTGCGCGGAGGCCCGCGTGGACGCCCTGAAGCTGCGTCGGGGCAGACTCGACGGGGACGAGTATCCCCGGCTCGCGCGGGCCGCCGGCCACCTTAACGCGGCTCCGATCTGGATCGACGACTCGCCGACCGGCAACGTTCTCGAGATGAAGGCGAAGGCGCGGCGGCTCAAGGCCGAGGCCGATCTCGGACTGGTGGTCGTGGACTACATGCAGCTGATGACGGGCTCGACCCGGAAGGAGAGCCGCGTGCAGGAGGTTTCGGAGATCTCCCGGGGCCTCAAGGCGCTGGCGCGCGAGCTGGAGGTGCCGCTGATCGCGCTGAGCCAGCTCAACCGCGCCCCCGAACAGCGGACGGACCGGCGGCCGCAGCTGTCGGACCTGCGCGAAAGCGGGTCCATCGAGCAGGACGCCGATCTCGTGATGTTCCTGTACCGGCCCGAGTACTACCACGGACCCACGGACAAGGACGGCAACTCGCTGGAGGGGAAGTCGGAGCTGATCATCTCCAAGCAGCGCAATGGCCCCACCGGTTCGATCGACCTGTACTTCCACAAGACCTACACCCGCTTCGACTCGGTGTCCCGCGGCCCGGAGCCGTCGGAAGGGGTGGCTTGACCCGGCGCCCCTTCGCGTTGCTCGTGCCGGCGGCCGGCTCCGGCGTGCGCATGGGCGGCGTGCGCAAGCCGTTCCTGAAGCTGGCGGGGCGCTCCATCCTCGACCGCGCGCTCGCGCCGTTTCTTGCGCGCCGCGACCTCGTGGAGGTGGTCGTCGCCCTTGGCTCCCGGCCCGATCCGCACGATCCGGTGTTCGGGGATCCGCGCGTCCGCGTTACCCAGGGGGGGACGAACCGTTTCGAGTCGGTCGCGAACGCCTTTGACCACCTGGAGTCGGAGGCCGAGCTGATCGCGGTTCACGACGCGGCCCGGCCCTTCCCGCCCCCTGGCGCCATCGATGCCTGCGTCCGCCTTGCGGCCCGGGGGATCGGAGCGGTTGCCGGGATTCCGGCGGTCGACACCGTGAAGAGCACGTCGGGCCCCGGCGTGATCGCGGGTACGCCCGCACGTGAGACCCTGTGGTACGCGCAGACTCCGCAGGTCTTCCCGCGGGAGCTCTTCGCGCGCGCGGTCGCGGACTGCCGCGCGGGCGGCCCGCCGCCGACCGACGACGCCTCCATGGCCGAACGACTGGGGGCGGAGGTGCGGATGGTGCGTGCGTCGGCGAGCAACCTCAAGATCACCTGTCCGGAAGATCTCGCGTTCGCGGAGGCGCTGATCGCAGGTGGCTATATATGATTGAATATAATTCAGTGACAAATATACATAATAGCATATGAGCAGGAAGTCGATTCGCGAAGCAGTGCGGCGACTGGAGCGCGGCGAGGTGATCATCCATCCCACCGAAACGGTCTACGGCTTCGGCGGATTCCTGGACGACGGCCCCCTGGGCGAGTTGGAGGAGATCAAGGGGCGGACGGGCAGCGGCTTCGTGGTGCTCATTCCCTCGGCCGACGCCGTGGCCGGGATGCTCGGCGAGACCGGACGCGCACTCGCGGAGGCGTTCTGGCCGGGTCCCCTCACCCTCGTACTGGACGACCCCGAGGAACAGTTCCACCCCCGCGCCCGGGGGGCGGACGGTTCGGTGGCGGTACGCGTGCCGGGCCACCCGCTGGCGATGCAGCTCCTCGAGGAGTGTGGCCGTCCCATCACGTCGAGCTCCGCCAACCCGCCCGGGGAGCCCCCCGCGTGCACAGCGGCCGAAGCGGTGCGGGCCGCCCGCGCCCGGGGCCGCACCCTCTTCGCTCTCGATGCGGGCCCGCTCCCGGGCGGCGCCGCCTCGACGCTGGTCCGCCCCGGCCCGGATGGTCCCATCCTGATACGGGAGGGCACGGTCGGGATGCTACAATTGGAGGAGGCACTGCGCGCGGCGAAGGGGAGGCAGCGCGGCGTCCCGCCGGGGTCCCCCGGCGCGGCGGCGCTCCACATCACGTTCGTGTGCACCGGGAACACCTGCCGTTCTCCGATGGCCGCGTCCATCGCCCGGAGGATCGTCGCCGAGCAGGGGATTCGCGGGGTGACGGTGAGTTCCGCCGGAACGGCCGCGTGGCCGGGTGCCGCGGCGAGCGGGGGAGCGCTCCGGGCCGCCGCGCGGGCGGGGCTGGATCTGGAGTCCCATGAAGGTGTCTTGCTGACGGAGGAGGTCGTGAGGTCGTCCGGGCTGATTCTCTGCATGGGCAGCGCCCATCTGTGGCGCACGCTGGAGCTGGGGGGCGAGGGCCGCACGTTCCTGCTCACCGAAATGGCGGGGTCGGGGGGCGAAATCGACGACCCCTTCGGGGGGACGGACGAGGTCTACGGGTCGACCTTCGAGCAGCTGCGCGCGCTGGTCGCGGTGGTGCTCACGGGGGCGGGCAGCGGGAAGGACGCAGAGTGACGGGAGGTGGGAGCGGGGCCGGGCGTGGAGCGCGCTCCACGCAGGGCGCGAGACGTGCCGTGGGGGGCGGCGTGCAGGGCGGAATCCCGGGCGAGGCGGCGATCTTCGCGGTGCTCGGCGATCCGGTGGGCCACAGCCTGTCGCCCGCGATCCACAACGCGGCATTCCGCGCGGTGGGGCGCCCGGCGGTCTACGTGGCGCGCAGGGTGACGGCCGAGGAGTGCGGTCCCGTCCTGCGTTCCCTTGCGCTGGCCGGGGGTGGGGGGAACGTGACGGTGCCGCACAAGGAGGCGGTGCTGCCCTTTCTGGACCGCCGCACCGAGGCGGTGGAGGTGACGGGGGCGTGCAACACCTTCTGGGCGGAGGAGGGAGCCGTCTGGGGAGACAACACGGATGTGGAGGGGTTCCGGAGCACCTGGGAAGGGGCGACGAGGGACCTGCCGGGAGAAGTCGAGGTGCTTGTGCTCGGCGCCGGCGGGGCCGCGCGCGCGGTTCTCCTCTCGTTGCTGGAAGCTCCGGGGCCGCCCCGGATCAGGCTGTGGAACCGGACGGCAGCGAGGGCCCGCGTGCTGGCCGGCCACTTCGGCGCTGGGCGGATCGAGTTGCTGCGCCACTGCGCCGGCACGGCGCCGGAGGTGGTCGTGAATGCGACCTCGGCCGGGCTGAACGGGCAGAGCGCCCCCATCGACCTTGCCCGCCTCGGCGCTCCTCCCCGGTGCGTGATCGACCTCGTGTACGGTAGCGAACCGACACCTCTGCAGCGCCGCGCGCTCGCGCTCGGAGCGGCTGTGGTGGACGGACGGGAGATGCTCGTGCGACAGGCGGAGGCGTCGCATGTGCGCTGGTTCGGCGAGCCGCCTCCGAGGGGGGTGATGACACGGGCACTCGGATAGGGTCCGCCGCACGCCGGTCGGGCCTCCACTCGGCTCTCCGGTCCGCCGGTCGTCGCGTCGCAGGCATCCGCCGCCCGCGCTTCCTCGCCGGCCTCGCCGACTTCCTGCTGCCGCCCGCCTGCGCGGCCTGCGGAAGTCCGGCCACGGAGGAGGTGCGCGCCGGAGCGGGACCGGTCTGCCAGAACTGCCGTCTCGGCCTGCCCCCGGTTCCCCATCCGGCGTGCGAGCGCTGCGGCGCTCCGCTGGGAACGGGTGAAGCGCCCTCCTGCCTGGAGTGCAAGGACTGGCCCGACGAGGTCGCCGGTGCGCACACGCTGTGCCTCCTCGAGTCCCCGGCTCGGGAGCTCGTCCACGCGCTCAAGTACCAGGGATGGCGTGGTGTCGGCGACTTCATGGGCGCGGAGATGGCCCGCCGCGCGCCGGAGGCCGTCAGGCGCGCCGACTGCGTCGTGCCCGTCCCCACCTCCCGCCGGAACCTGCGCCGCCGGGGCTACAATCAGGCTGCCGTGATCGCGGACGCCTTGGCGGCGGGGTTGAACAAGCCGCTCGTTCCATGTCTGGAGCGGCAGCGCCAGGTGGGCTCCCAAACCGCCTTGAATCCCATGCAGCGACGGGCTAACGTCAGTGGAGCCTTCCTTCTGCCGGGGCGTTTCAGGAACGTGGTGGCGGGCAGCCGGGTCGCGCTCGTGGACGATGTCATCACCACGGGTGCTACCGTTCTGGCCGCGGTGGAGGCGCTGGGCGCCGGTGCCCCCGGCGACATCGTGGCCTACGCGTTCGCGCGTACGGTCCCCCTGTCCACAGACATCAACTGATTCGACGGTACCGCCGTCCGGGAGCCGCTCCAGATCCATGTCCATTCGAGTCGCGATAAACGGCTTTGGCCGCATCGGCAGGAACGTTCTCAGGGCCGCCAAGCAGTCCGGGCGGGACGACCTCGACTTCGTGGCGGTCAACGACCTGACCGGAAGCGAGACGCTGGCCCACCTTCTGAAATACGATTCCGTGCACGGCCGCTACCCGGGTACGATCGAAGTGTCCGGCGACGGACTGATCGTGGACGGCGACGAGATCCTGGTCCTCTCGGAGCGGGATCCGGCCGATCTGCCCTGGGAGGAGCTGGAGGTCGACATCGTGGTGGAGTCGACCGGGCTTTTCCGCACCAGGGAGCTCGCCTCGAAGCACCTGGAGGCCGGCGCGCGCAAGGTCATCATCTCGGCACCCGCCAAGGACGAGGACATCACGATCGTGCTCGGGGTCAATCACCAGGCCTACGAGGCCGACAACCACCACATCATCTCCAACGCCAGCTGCACCACGAACTGCCTGGCGCCGGTGGCCAGGGTTCTCGCCGAGCGCTTCGGCTTCGTACGTGGGCTCATGACCACCATCCACGCCTACACGAGCGGCCAGGCGGTTCTCGATGGTCCCCACAAGGATCTCCGCCGCGCACGCGCCGCGGCCGTCAGCATGATTCCCACCACGACCGGTGCGGCCAGGGCCATCTCACTGGTCCTGCCCGAGCTGGAGGGCAAGCTCGACGGCATGGCCATCCGCGTCCCCACACCCGATGTTTCGTTGGTCGACCTGGTCGCCGAGCTGGGTATCGACGTTTCGGCCGACGAGGTCAACGACGCCTTCCGGGCCGCGGCGGCGACCGATCTGGCGGGCATATTGCGGGTCGAGGAGCAGCCGCTCGTCTCGGTGGACTTCACGGGCGAGCCGGCGAGTTCGGTCGTGGACGCGCGGAGCACGTCGGTCATGGATGGCCGCATGGTCAAGGTGCTGGCCTGGTACGACAACGAGTGGGGATACTCTTCGCGCGTGGTCGACCTGGTTGGATACGTCGGCAGATGCCTCCCTGTGCGCGCGTAGTTGGCGCCGCCGCGGAAGGCGGGACGCGCCGCGTTCCGGTAAGCCCGGGCGCGGACGGGCGTATTGATAGAGTGACATGAAGACCGACACTGCCAACAAGTCGCACGCCACCGGGGCGCTCGAGCGGCGGGAGGACCGCGGTTCGCCGTCCGATCTTCCCCCGGATTTCGAGGCGTGGTTCCGGGAACATCGTGAGCCGGTGTACCGGTATGTGCGCTTCCGGGTCGCAACGCGTGAAACCGCCGAGGACATCACCTCCGATGTGTTCCTGAAGGCGCTGCGGTCGCTCGATGGTTACGATCGCCGTCGCGCCGCGCCGAGAACGTGGCTGCTTCGCATAGCGCGCAACGCGGTGACCGACCATCTTAGGACATTGCGGCGTCGCAGGTCCCTGCAGGTCTCGCTGGACCGGGCGCCGGATCTGGTATCCCAGGCGCCGTCCCAGGAGGAGCGGATCCTGCGGGAGGAGCAGGTTCGCCGCCTCCTCAACGCGGCGGCCACGCTGCGCGAAACGGATCAGGAGGTCCTCTCGCTGAGATACGGAGCCGGACTGGGGAACGCCGAGATCGCGGACACAATGGGGACGAGCAGCAACGTTGTCGCCGTACGGGTGCATCGCGCCCTGGTACGGCTCAAGGCCGCGGTCCAGGCCGCCAGCCGCCGGGAGGGAAAATGACACCGTTGCAGGGACGGGCGGGAGGGAAGCGGACGGCGCCGGCCGAAATCGAGGCGCTGGACAGGGCTCTGCGCGGGATTGAAATGGACGAGAGGTGCTCGTTCGGCGCCGAGTTGCGCTCCGAACTGGTCAAGGAATACGATCGACTGCGTAGTGGGGGCCGGCCGCTCCCGACTCCGCGACGGCGCCGGTGGGGGTGGGCCGCCGCGATCGTGCTTGCGGCGGGGGGCGTTCTTTCGATTCCCCAAACGAGGTCCACTCTGCTGCAGCCGTTTCGCGCCGGCGCTCCGGAGGGCTCGACGTCCGTGGATCCGGTGCGGTCGCCGGGGGAGGTTTCGGCTCCCGGGACGGTCAGCGCCGTAGGACTGTCCGCCGCTCTGAAACCCGCAACGGAATTCGTCGCGAAGGATTCGGTGCTTGCGACGCTCCCGGTGCTGGCGGACCGAAACGCGGCCCGGCGCATCGTGGCGGAGGAGTATCCGCCGCTGCTGCAGGAGAGGGGCGTCGGGGGCACTGTGCGGATCCTCGCATGGGTGAACCCCACAGGTGGCACCGAGCTGGTGCAGATCGACAGTTCATCCGGGTTGGCCGAGCTGGATCGGGCCTCGGTGAGAGCAGCCCTGGCCCTGCGGTTCCAGCCCGCGACGCGACTGGGTGTGGCGGTGGGGACCTGGGTCACCTTGCGGATCCGCTTCATGCCGAACGCCACCGCGGTGGAGCCCGAGCCCGAATCCGGGGCCTTGCTGATCCCGGTGAGCAATTGAAGAGGCGCCCGCCCTCCGCTCACAAGAACCTTCAGGATCTCGACCCCGACCTGCTCGCAGGCAAGGCGGTCGCGCTGAGGGCGGACTTCAATGTCCCGCATGACGGCGGGCGGGTCACCGATTCGGCGCGGATCGAGCGCACTGTCCCAACGATAGAGTACCTCGTCTCGGCCGGAGCCAGGGTGGTGATCCTGTCCCACCTGGGTCGCCCCGGAGGGCGGACACGGCCCGAATTCACCCTCCGCCCGGTGGTGGATTGCCTGGACGGACTGGTGGACGCACCGGTTGCCTTCCTGCCGCACGTCGACGGTGACGCGGTGCACGACGCGGTGGCCGGCATGGGGCGCGGGTCGGTGCTGTTGCTCGAGAACACCCGGTTTCTCCCGGGTGAGACGGCGGGCGATCCCGGGCTGGCCGCGGACTGGGCCAGGTGGGCTGACCATTTCGTGCTCGACGCCTTCGGGACGGCGCACCGGGCTCACGCCTCCACCGAGGGCCTGCCCCGCGCAGTGCAGCGCAAGGGGGGTGACGCGGTGGCCGGGTTGCTCGTCGCGGAGGAGCTGGATGTTATGGGCGGCGTGCTGGGCGAGCCCGGGCGACCCTTCGCGGCAGTCATCGGTGGCGCGAAGATATCGGGCAAGATTGACGTCATCGAGGCGCTGCTTCCGCGCGTGGACGTGCTCCTGGTTGGCGGCGCCATGGCCAACACGTTCCTCCTGGCGATGGGTATGGAGACGGGCGCCTCGCTCGTGGAACCGGAGCGGGTCGGCGTGGCCAGGCAGATCCTGGAGGCCGCGGGGCCTCGGCTCGTACTGCCGGTGGATTGCGTCGTGGCCGAGTCTCTTGCTCCGGGAGTCGAAACGCGCAGCGTGGATCGCTCGGCGGTGATGGCCGAAGATGTCATCGGCGACGTGGGCCCGGTGACGGCCGACCTGTTCGGGAGCTGCCTTTCCGGCGCGGTCACCGTTGTTTGGAATGGACCGATGGGCGCCTTCGAGATCGACGCTTTCGCCGCAGGCACGCGGGCTGTGGCGCTCAGCGCAGCCGGGGCCGCCGAGGCGGGCGCCACGGTGATCGTCGGGGGCGGCGACTCCGCCGCGGCGGTTCGATCGGCCGGGGTGGCAACCCGGATCACCCACATCTCAACCGGCGGGGGAGCGTCTCTCGACCTGCTGGCAGGGAAGGCCCTGCCGGGATTGGAGGCGCTGTCCGACCGCACCCGGGCTGTCCACTCCCGGGGCACGGAGGCTTGATCATGCGCAAGGTAGTCGCGGGTAACTGGAAGATGCATCATGGTCCCGGCGCGACAGCGGAGTTCCTGGCCGGCTTCCGCCCGGAGACGGATCCGGAGTCGGTGACGCTGATCTTCTTCGTCGCGGGGATGTCCCTGCACGCGGTGAAGGCGCACGCGCGGGTTCCCGTCGGCCTGGGCGTCCAGAACATCCATTGGGAGCCTTCCGGAGCGCTTACCGGCGAAATCTCGGCCGAGATGGCCGTGGAGGCGGGCGCGTCGTACGCCCTGATCGGGCATTCCGAGCGCCGTCATGTCTTCGGCGAGACCGACGCAGAGGTGGGCCGCAAGGTCGGCGCGGCCGTCCGGGCGGGTCTCGTGCCGGTCGTGTGCGTGGGGGAGCTGCTGGAGGAGCGCAGGGCGGGCCGTCTGGCCGAGGTTCTTCGCAGGCAGGTCTCGGCCTTCGTCCCGAACTTGCGGGGGTGCGGGGAGTTCATGGTCGCCTACGAGCCGGTGTGGGCGATCGGAACGGGAGAGACCGCCACGCCGGAAGACGCCTCCGAGGCGCACGGAGTTGTGCGCGAGGCGCTCGGCGAACTGGAACGGGCGCCGATCCTGTACGGGGGCAGCGTCAAACCCGGCAACGCGGCCGCGCTCATGTCCGCGCCCGATGTGGACGGGGTACTGGTGGGTGGAGCGAGTCTGGACCCGGAGGTGTTCGCGCGGATCGCGGTGGCGGGCGCGTCCCCGGGTTGACACCGGGGGCCTTCTCGGACACGTTCCGGAACGCCCGAACGGGCGGACATGAGACTATGATACGAGTGTGAAATGTACGGATTTCTGTTGGCTCTCCTGGTGCTGGACGGGATCATGCTGGGTGTGGTCATCCTCCTCCAGGCGGGCAAGGGCGGGGGCTTGGCCGCGATGGGCGGCGGGGCCGCGGCCACCGATGTGCTCGGAGGCCGTCAGGCCACCACGCTGCTGACCCGGTCGACCTGGATCATGGGAAGCGCCTTCATGGTGCTTTCGCTGGTGCTGGCCATCCTGTCTTCCCGTTCGCAGGGGCCGACCTCGGTTCTCGAGGGAATCGGGGCGGGCGCCGTGGCGCCCCAGCCGCTGCTGCCGGAGGGGTCTCCGGTGACCGACCTGCTCCCGAGCGACGACGAACAGAATCCTCCGGAAGAGGATCCCCCCGGGGCAGAGGATCCGCCAGGAGAGGCGGACCCGCCAGGGGAAGGGAACGGTCCGGCGGACGGGAACCATCCCGGGGAAGAGGGCGCGCCTCCGGGCTCCTGAGCGGTCCGAGGCGGAAGTCCCTCCTGCATTCGACCGGTGATGCATGGTGACGCAGCTGCCCTGAGCCGGGAAGTCGTTCGGGATCTCCTCTACCAGGGCTTTCAGGCGCGTTTCCTCGAGGGTGGTGCGGGTACGTCGGCGGATACCCCGTTCGGCGTGGACGTCCGGGCGGTGGTCATGGCGCGGGCGATGCGGCACGCCTCGGACGGCAGTGGCGACATCTGTTCCCCGGGCCACCTGTCCCCCGGCCCGATGCTTGCCTTCGGCGCCACGCCCCTCGAGTTCCTGCGGCAGCTCGGTCGCAAGGGGACGGCGCCAGCCGCGGCTCGAGGCGGCGGCCGGAGCTGGACCGACCTGCGGCGGGGACTGATCGGGTGGGATGGCACGCCGGGCACGATGACGCAGGTGATTGCCGGCGCGGCACTGGCCTTCACCCAGCGCGGGCAGGACCGCGCCGCGCTGGTCTTCGAGGAATTCGCGGCCACGGAGACGGGCGGGTGGCACGAAGGGCTGAACTTTGCGGCGGCCCGGTCGGTGCCGCTGATCGTCGTGCTGGACATGGCGCGGGTCGCGGACCGCGCAGGCGCCGGTGAAGTCGATGTGATCGCCCGTGGCTACGGCGTGGCCGCGGCCGCGGTCTCCGAAGAGCCGTATCCTGAGATCTTCCGGACGGTGGCCGCTGCTCGTCGGCGTGCGGTGCAGGGGCGGGGTCCGACGCTGATGGCAATGCTACCCCGCGGCGAGGGCGACCCCTGGGCGCTTCACGAAGCGTTCGTGGCCTGGGCGCTCGACGAGGCCGGCGTGTCCGAGATCGAGGTCGGGGCAATCGAACGGGCGGCGTCCGCCGGGGTCGACCACGCCTTCAACCGGCTCGCCAAGGAACCGGAGGCGGACCCCCGCGATGCCCTCGTGCCGGTTTGCGCCCACGAAGTGCCGCAACCCCCCTGGACCCGCAACACGCCCCCGGACCCGGGTTGGCGCGCGACCGGGGAGCCACAGGACGCATACGATGCCCGGTGAACTTCCGGTGCAGGTGACGCGAACCCGGGAGGGCCGTCCCGCGACCTTCCTCGAAGCGATCGCCGAAGCCCTCTGGGAGGAGATGGAACGCGACCCCGGCGTGTTCCTCATGGGGGAGGACATCGGGGCCTATGGCGGAGCCTTCAAGGTGACGCGGGGTTTCCTCGAGCACTTCGGCCAATCCCGGGTCATCGACACACCGATCTCGGAAGGGGGGTTCACCGGAGCGGCCGCGGGGGCGGCGCACATGGGCCTCCGGCCGGTGGTGGAGATGCAGTTCATGGACTTCATCTCGCCCGCCTACGACGTCCTGACGAACTACATCGCCACGTCGCTCTACCGGGGTGCGGGCCCGCTTCCGATGGTGGTCCGGGGCCCGGTAGGCGGCGGAAGCCGGGGCGGACCCTTCCACTCCCAGAATGTCGAGATGGCGTTCTTCCACACCCCCGGCCTCAAGATCGTCTATCCGTCGACCGCGGCGGACGCGAAGGGGCTGCTGAAGAGCGCGATTCGCGACGACAACCCGGTCATCTTCGAGGAGCACAAGGGATTGTACCGGGCACCGCATTGCCGGGAGATGCTTCCCGCGGACGACCATGTGGTCCCGCTGGGCAAGGCGCGCGTCGCCATGGAGGGGGAGGATCTTACCATCGTCACCTACGGGCTCATGGTCCACCGCAGCCTGGAGGCCGCCGCCGAACTGGCCCGGGACCGGATCCGGGTTGAGGTGATCGATCTTCGCACCCTCCTGCCGCTCGACGAGGACACGATCGTCGCCTCGGTGCAGAAGACCGGCAAGCTGCTCATCGTGCACGAGGACACGCGCACCGGGGGGATCGCGGGGGAGATCGCGATCCGCGTCAACGAGCGGGCGTTCGAATGGCTGGACGGACCGATCCTGAGGGTCACGGCGATCGATTCGCCGGTTCCCTTCAGCGGTGAACTGGAGGACTATTTTCTCCCTTCGGTGGCGGATGTGGTTACCGCGGGGCGTTATCTTGTGAAATACTGATGCCGCGGCGGACGCAACGACCCTGAGGGGATCCGCCGCCGCCGGCCTACGCGCAGGGAGAAGCACAGGTGTCCCGAATCGAAGTCCCGATGCCCCAGATGGGCGAGTCGATCGCCGAAGGCACGGTTTCCAAGTGGCTGAAGGCACCAGGTGACGCGGTCGAGCGTGACGAGCCCATCCTGGAGATATCGACGGACAAGGTGGACGCGGAAATCCCGGCTCCGGCGGCCGGCACGCTGGCGGAGATTGTCGTCGGCGAGGGGGAAACCGTGGAGGTGGGCACCGTGGTCGCCTACATCAGCGAAGGCGCTCCCGAGGCTGCGGCCGCGCCCGAACCGGCCCCGGGCGTCTCGGCGGATGCGCCCGACGGCGCGAACCGGGACGCGACCCCTTCCACTCAGGCCATCCCGCTCCCCCCGATCCCCTCGCGCGAACTCGGCGTGGCAGCCGCCAGCGACGGCGACAACGAGGAGGTCGTCTGCACGGCCACCAGCGAGGAGCGCCTCCGGACCCGTTCGACGCCCGTCGTGCGCAGGATCGCCCAGGAGGCGGGGGTCGATATCGCTTCGGTTTCCGGAACCGGCCATCAGGGCCGGGTCACGAAGCAGGACATCCTCTCGTTCATCGAGCGCGGCGGAGCCGTGGCAGTGCCGCCGCCAGTGACGAGACCTGCTCCGGCGGAGGAGGCTCCACCCTCTCCGCCTCGGGACACGCCGCCGCCCCCCGACGTGGCGGCGCCCGCCACCCCGGCCCGCACACCGACCGCGGCCCCGCCACCCTCCGATCTCTGGAAGCGCTTCCAGAAGGAAGTCGAGCACCCGGTCTTCCCGGTTCGCGAGGGCGACCGGGTCGAGACCATGAACAAGGTGCGCCGCCTCACCGCGGAGCACATGGTTCTGGCCAAGCGGATCTCACCCCATGTGCATTCCATCATCGAGATCGACTTCTCGATCGTGGACCGGATCCGGCGGGAGAACAAGGCAAAGTGGGCCGAACGGGGCGCGCGGGTCTCCTACACGGCCTTCGTCGCGTGGGCGTGCTCGCGGATCCTGCGCGACTTCCCCACCGTCAACGGCACGATCTCGGGGAACAACATCGTGTACCGCGGCGCGGTGAACATCGGGATGGCAGTAGACCTCAACCCGGGTCTGATCGTGCCCGTGATCCATGACGCGGACGACCTCAGCCTGGTGGGGACCGCCCGGAAGATCGTCGACCTGGCCACCCGGGCGAAATCGCGCCAGCTGTCGCCCGGCGAGATCCAGGGTGCCACCTTCACCATCACCAACCCGGGTGTGCTCGGCACCATGGTCGGCATGCCCATCATCCCGAAGGGCACGTCGGCGATCCTCGGCACGGGTTCGATCGACAAGCGTGTCGTCGTGGTCACCGACCCGGCGACCGGCGAAGACGCGATGGCGATCCGCAAGCGGTCCCTCTCCTCGCTCGGCTACGACCACCGGCTGGTGGACGGCGCCGTCTCCGCGCGCTTCCTGTCGCGTCTCAAGGAGCTCCTGGAGGACTTCCCCGAGGACGCCTGAGGACCGGCGGCGCGTGGATACCATCCCCACGGCACCGGCCGGAGCCGCCTGGGGCGACCGCACCCTCGCGGTGCGTTACCCGGGGAGGATCGGCTACGAGCCCGCGCTGGAGCTCCAGGCCACCCTGGTGGAGCGGCGCCGGCGGGGAGAAATCCCCGACACCCTCCTTCTGCTGGAGCATTCCCACGTCATCACCCTGGGATCCTCCGGTCGCACCGGCCACATCCTCCTGCCCAGGGACGAACTCGCGCGGCGCGGAATCGCCCTCCACGAAGCGGGCCGCGGCGGCGACGTGACCTACCACGGCCCCGGCCAGCTGGTCGGCTACCCCATCCTGGACCTCAAACCGGACCGCCGGGACCTCCACCGCTACCTGCGCAGCCTGGAAGGCATGCTCATCCGGGTGCTCGGCGCGTTCGCCCTGGCCGGGGAGCGCGACCAATCCGCCACCGGGGTGTGGGTCGGTGGGGCCAAGGTCGCCGCCATCGGGATCCGGGTCTCGTCGGGGTGGATCACCTCGCACGGCTTCGCGCTCAACGCCGACACCGATCTCTCGTACTTCGACGCCATCGTGCCGTGCGGGCTGCCCGGCCGGCCCGTCACCAGCATCAGCCGGCTCCTCGGCCGGCGGATCGCCCCCGAGGCGGCCGCACCGGCGGTCGTGGCCGCGATGGCGGCGGAATTCGGCTACGGCTCCGTGGACGATCCCGGCGGCGCGAACTCGTAGTAGTCGAAGTATCGCTCGTACCTCTCCCGCTGCTCCTCGATCCACGCCTCGAAGCCGGAAGGGCCCGGTTCCGGCCGCGCCGACTGCTCCAGCGCGGCCCGCTGCGCGAGTTCGTCAACGTACTCGTTGCGGGGATCGCCTGCGTGTCCCCGGACCCACCGCCACGCCACCTCGTGCCCCGCCGCGATCCCGTCCAGCCGCCGCCACAACTCCAGGTTCCCGATCGGACCGCCCTTGCGCTTCCAGCCGCGGCGCTTCCAGCCGGGCATCCACTCGGACGCCCCCTTCACCAGGTACTGGGAGTCGGATACGAAGACCACGCGCCGCCGTCCCTTCAGCGCGCCCAGCGACACGATCGCGCTCATGAGGGCCATCCGGTTGTTGGTGGTCGAGGGTTCGGAGATCCACAGGTCGCGGCGCTCCCAGCGGTCCCGCGTCCAGTATTCGAGGAGCGCGGCGGCTCCGCCGGGACGGTCGCGCCCCGTGAACTGATTGCCGAGACATGACTCGTCGGCGTGTATGTAGACCTCGTACGCGCTCGTCATCTGCCGCTCCCTGGTCGCGCGTTCCGGTGTGCCGGCGTCCCCGCTAAGATAGCGTGCCCCGCGGTTCGGTGATCAGCGGGTGATCCTGTGGCTGCCGGCGGTTTTGACGGATCGGTGAGCGGGGCTACATTGACCGGATGCCTTCCAGTTCAAACCCCGGCGAACCGGACCACCCGGCCTACCTTCTGCTCGAGGACGGGCGGCGCTTCGATGGACTTCCTCTCGGTCACGCGGGGGTCGCCATCGGCGAAGTCGTCTTCAACACCTCGATGACCGGCTACCAGGAGGTTCTCACCGATCCTTCCTACGCCGGACAGCTCGTGGCGATGACCTATCCGCTGATCGGCAACTACGGTACCAACCACGAAGACGTTGAGTCGGCGCGGCCGCAGGTGTCCGGCTTCATCGTGCGCGAGGCGGCCCGGTTCCCCAGCTCGTGGCGGAGCCGCTCCGGCCTGCAGGACTATCTGGCGGCCCATCTCGTCGTCGGGATCCAGGATGTGGACACGCGGGCGCTCACCCGCCATATCCGCAGCCAGGGCGCGATGCGCGGGGGAATCGCGGGCGGAGACGTGCCCACGGAGGAGCTGCACCGGCGCGTCCTCGCGCACCCCGCGATGGAGGGGCTGGAGCTGGCTTGCGGGGTTTCGACGGAGCGGCCCTACACCGTTCCGGCGATGGGTGAGGAAGTCTACCACGTCGCCGCCTTCGACTTCGGCGTCAAGGCGAGTTCGCCCCGGCTGCTCTCCGAACGGGGATGCCGGGTGACGGTCCTGCCCGCGCAGGCGGAGACGGCGGAAGTGTTGCGGATGGACCCGGACGGCCTGTTTCTCTCCAACGGACCCGGGGATCCGGCGGCGGTGGAGCGAGCCGGCGAGACCATCCGCGAGGTGGCCTCCCGCGGGATCCCGGTGTTCGGCATCTGCCTTGGCCACCAGCTGATCGCCAGGGCCTTCGGCGGAGAGACCTTCAAGCTCCCGTTCGGACACCATGGGGGGAATCACCCCGTCATGAACCGGGACCGGAAGACGGTCGAGATTACGTCGCAGAACCACGGCTTCGCGGTGCGGGCCGGGGAAGGCCGCGAGGTCTTGGGGGCGCCGGAACTGAAGGTCACCCACAGCAACCTGTACGACGGCACTGTCGCGGGGGTTGCTCACGCACGCCTTCCGGTGATCGCCGTGCAGTACCATCCCGAGGCGGCGCCGGGTCCCCACGACAGCAGCTACCTCTTTGACGATTTCGTGTCGATGATGGCGGCCGCGCGCCGCGAAAAGGCCGGGAGACGTCCTGGTTCATATATTGGTTCATGAGATACCGGATACCTGGCGTCCAGGGCCGCGACCGGTTTTCGCTGCCGGATGCCACAAGGAGGTTGAATGACAAAAGCCGACCTGGTTGAACAGGTTGCGGAAGCGATCGGACCGGGGGTCACCAAGAGGGATTGCGCCCTGGTCGTCGACGGCTTTCTCAATGCGGTCAAGCACGCGCTCGCCGGGGGTCGCAGCATCGAGATCCGGGGGTTCGGCACGTTCAAGGTGCGTGAGCGGAAGGCGCGCATGGCGCGCAACCCGCGGACGGGCGAGCCCGTGGCGGTGCCCGCCCGCTCGACTCCGGTCTTCAAGCCTTCGAAATTCCTGCGGGCCCAGGTCGCCGAGGGGAGCACCGGGACCTCGCGGCCGGGTTCGGGTGGTGCTTCGCGCTGATCCCGGCGGACCCGTGGACGTCACCGTGCTTCTCTTCGCCGCGCACCGCGAACTTGCGGGTGGAGCCGCCAACACGGTCGTGACGCTCCCCGAACGGTCCACGGTCGACGCGCTCCTGGCCGAGCTGCGGACGCGGGGCGGGGGGTGGGCGAGCCTGCCCCGCCGCGCGGCCGTCGCGGTCAACCGGAGGTACGCCAGCGGGGACACCGTGCTCGCCGAGGGCGACGAGGTTGCGCTGATTCCACCGGTGGCGGGGGGATGACATGGTCTGGAGCGAGGTAACCACGGAGAGCATCGACCCGGGCGCCGTGCTGGCCCGGGTGGGTCGGCCCGGGGACGGGGCGGTGGCCTTCTTCGCGGGGGTGGTCCGCAACGAGAACGAGGGCCGTCCGGTGTCCGGAATGGAGTACGAGGGGTATGATCAGATGGCCCGCGAGGAGCTTGCAGCCATCGTGGCCGAGGCGGCCGGGCGTGCCGGCAGCGATCGCATTGCGGCGGTCCACCGCCTCGGACGACTGGCCGTCGGCGAGGTGAGCGTGGCCATCGCGGTCTCGGCGCCGCACCGGGCGGAGGCCTTCGACGCGGCGAGGTACATCATCGAGGAGCTCAAGAAGCGGCTCCCGGTGTGGAAGCGGGAGCACTACCTGGACAGGGATGCGGAGTGGCTGGATGGCCACCTGCCGGTCCTGGAGGCGAGGCAGGGGTCGTGAACATTTTTCGCAAGAACGGCAATGGCGCGATCCCGGCGATGGTCGACGGCTTCGGGCGGCGGATCGAGTACCTGCGCATCTCGGTGACGGACAAATGCAACCTGCGGTGCGTGTACTGCATGCCGGAGGAGGGGCTGCCATGGCTGCGCCGGGACGAGATCCTCAGCTACGAGGAGATCACGGAGGTCGTGAGGGTCATGGCCGGGTTGGGGCTCACGCGGTTGCGCCTCACCGGGGGGGAGCCGCTCGTGCGCAAGGACCTGCCTCGCCTGGTGGCCATGCTCGCGGCGGTGCCGGGGATCGAGAACATCGCGCTCTCCACCAACGCCGTCCTGCTGGCACCGATGGCGCGCAGCCTCAGGGACGCCGGCGTCTCCCGGGTCAACATCTCGCTGGACTCGCTGCGTCCGGAGCGCGCCGACGCCATCGCGCGCCGGCCGGGCACGCTCGCCAGGGTTCTGCGGGGACTGGACGCCGCGCAGAGCGTCGGCTTCGATCCCATCAAGATCAACGTGGTGCTCCTGCGCGGCGAGAACGACGACGAGGTGTCCGACTTCGCCGAGCTTTCGCGTGACCGGCCCCTCCATGTGCGCTTCATCGAGGTCATGCCCACGGAGTCGAACCTGGAGCTGAGCGCGTCCAACTTCCTCTCCTGCGACGAGGCGCTTGCCGCGATCGCCGAGGTGGACGCCATCGAGCCCGTCTCCGGTCCTCCCGGCAACGGTCCCGCCACGTACTTCAGCTTTCCGGGCGCGCGCGGCACCATCGGCGTCATCACGCCGATGAGCCACAACTTCTGCAGTCGCTGCAACCGCATGCGCCTTACCGCTGACGGCCAACTCAGGCCCTGTCTCTTCGGGACAATCCAGACCCCCCTGCGAGACGCTCTGCGCCGCGGCGAGGACCTGCGTCCGCTCGTGCACGAGACGCTCCGCATCAAGCCCGAGAAGCACCTCCTGGTGCAGGGCTCGTCGTCGGGCTCGGGCGGACTGATTGCCCTTTCCCAGACGGGCGGATGAGCGCTCGCGGAGCCTGCTTGACAGCCGCCTGCTTCCATGAACGGCGATCCTCATTGCGCGGCCACCGGGCCGCGACCCGTCCGCACCGGTCCGGCCGGACCGGCTGCTCCTCCATTCAAGTCAACGGAGAATCAGCCTAGATGTCAGCCAGAAAGATCACCGTAGTCGGTGCCGGGCACGTCGGCGAAGTCTGTGCCCAGCGGCTCGCCGAGAAGGAACTGTGCCAGGAAGTCGTGCTCGTCGACATCGTCGAGGGCATTCCGCAGGGCAAGGGCCTCGACCAGTGGCAGAGCGCGCCGGTCGAAGGCTTCGATACCATGGTCACGGGTGCGAACGACTACGGCCCCGCCGAAGGGTCGGACCTCTTCATCGTGACGGCCGGGATCGCGCGCAAGCCGGGCATGAGCCGCGACGACCTGCTGCGCACCAACGCCGGGATCGTGCGTTCGGTAAGCACCGAGATCGCCCGGGTGGCGCCCGATGCGGTCGTGATCGTGGTCTCCAACCCCCTCGACGTGATGGCCTACGTTGCCAAGGAAACGACAGGGTTCCCGCGCGAGAGGGTCATCGGGATGGCGGGCGTCCTCGACACGGCGCGTTTCCGCGCGTTCATCGCCATGGAGCTGGACGTGAGCGTCGAGGACATCCAGGCGATGGTCCTCGGCGGGCATGGGGACACGATGGTCCCGCTGGTTTCCTACACCTCCGTCAGCGGCATCCCGGTCTCGCGCCTCATCCCGCAGGACCGGCTCGACGCGATCATCGACCGCACCCGCAACGGGGGGGCCGAGATCGTGAAGCACCTGAAGACGGGGAGCGCCTACTACGCGCCATCGGCGGCCGCGGTACAGATGGCCGGGTCGATCATCCGCAACAAGCGCCGCATCCTCCCGGCGGCGGCCTACCTCGAGGGCGAATACGGCCAGGAGGGCATCTACCTGGGCGTGCCCTGCAAGCTGGGCGAGGGCGGCCTGCACGAGGTGGTCGAGGTCGAGCTTACCGAGGGCGAGAGCGCGGCGCTGGCCCGGAGTGCGGACCATGTGCGAGGCGTGATGGCGAAACTGTAGCGTTCCGATGCGGGGCCGCCTGGCGACCTTGTGGACGCCACACCCTACGGGCCACGGAACACCGCCGGATCAATCTCCGGATTCAGCACGAAGTCCGTCGTCACCAGGATCTTCCAGATCTTCCCATCCGCATTCACGTGTACGCGGCGGCCAGTGAAGATGTAGCCGTCGACCTCCTGAATGTCCTCCCAGTGTGTGCGGCTGATGTTCTGGCGTCCCTCCTCCCGGTATCCGATGGAGACCGGCATGGCCCGGCCTTCCTCGAAGACGTAGAACCAGGTGTCGCTGTGGTCGCCGACCCCCTCGCCGAAGGTGACACGCACCAGGTGGCGTCCCTCCTCGTCGGTACCGTCGTAGTGCAGGAAGACGCCGGGGTCCTTGAGCTTGAAGGGAAGCGATATCCAGTAGAAGACGTCGCTGGCGACGTAGCGCGCCTCGTCGTAGTCCTTGTCGCCGGGCGAGAGGGTCTCCCCGTTCATGACCGCCCACTCCTGGACACCGTCGAAGCCGTGCTGGATGAAGTCGTCGCCTTCCCAGCGCTCGATCCGGGCGGCTTCGCCGGCATCGAGGCGGGCGATGGTGACGTACCGCGGGCGGGTGCGCCTGAGCCGGCCGCTGGCGGGGTCCCGGATTTCGGTCGTCAGCGTGTAGGTCGCGCTACGCAGCTTCCAGAAGGTCTCCATGCCCCCGAGCGCTGCGATCCAGCCGTCGACGAGGGCCTCGGCCATCTCGTCGGCGGGCTGCGGCGGGGCGGTGGACGTTCCCGGCGACACCGGCCCGCCGCTCCATGCGACGGCGCCCACCAGGAGCAGGGCGCCGGCTCCGAACGCGGGTTTCCTCCACGAACGGCCGCCCGCGGACGTTTTCGCCCCACGCGCGCCGTCCGTCCGGCGGATGCCGAGTGCGTCACCAAACCGGTTCTTCATCGTGATTCTCCTTCTCGTGGCGTGTCCCCCGAACGGCCTTGCCCGGCCGCCGGAGTTCCGTCAGTCTACCCGTGCATTCCCGCGTACTCCCCCGCAACCCGACCTGCCATGCATATGACATGATACGCATTCGCCCCTTTCTTCGCCCGCTCGCCGCGTCGGCGGTGCTGGCCGCCCCGGCCGCGTGCGGCGGCGAGGGCCCGACGACCCCGGAACCGCCGAACATCGAGGAACTCCAATACGCCCCTTCACTCGAAGTCGACATCTCGCGGATGACCCGGCTGGCGTCCGGCCTCTACATCCGCGACCTCGTGGAGGGTGAGGGCGCGAGGGCGCAGTCGCAGATAGGCATCCAGTTCAACTTCCAGGGGTGGCTCCACGACGGGACCCCGGTCGACATGGGGAGCTACCCCCAGCACCAGTTTTCTCCCGGGGCCTTCGTCAACCCGTTCGACAGCGAAGTCTACTACCTCGTGGGAAGCGGCCAGACCATCGCCGCCTGGGATATCGGACTCGACGGCATGCGCGTCGGCGGCACGCGGCAGCTTGTGGTCCCGCCTCGGCTGGCCTTCGGGGGTGCCGGTTCGCCGGACGGGCGGGTGCCCGGCAACGCGGTCATGGTGTACGTGCTCGAGCTGCTGGCGCTGGAGCCCTGAGGAGAGCGGTCCCCGGACCCGGCCGGCCGCCGCGCCGGACCGCGGTGACCCCCTGGCAGTCCGCGGATGAATCCGCCCGAACGCCGGGGGCATTTTGTCCACGGGCTACAGCTTCGGCAGCGTCACCCCCATCTGGCCCTGGTACTTTCCCTTCCGGTCCGCGTATGCGACCTCCGGTGCCTCGTCTCCCTGGAAGAAGATGAGCTGGGCGATCCCCTCTCCCCCGTAGATCTTTGCCGGTAGCGGCGTCGTGTTGGAGATCTCGAGCGTCAGGAAACCCTCCCAGGTCGGCTCCAGCGGGGTCACGTTGACGATGATCCCGCAGCGCGCGTAGGTGCTCTTGCCCACGCACAGCACGAGCACGTCGCGGGGGATGCGGAAGTGTTCCACGGTGCGGGCCAGAGCGAAGGAGTTGGGCGGGATGATGCAGTTGCGGTTCTTCACGTCGACGAAGGAGCGCTCGTCGAACGACTTCGGGTCCACGACAAGGTTGTGGACGTTGGTGAAGACCTTGAACTCGGGCGCCACCCGGATGTCGTAACCGAAGGAGGAAAGTCCGTAGGAGATGCTGCCGTTCCTGACCTGGCCGGACTCGAAGGGCTCGATCATCCCGTGTTCGAGGGCCATCTTGCGGATCCAGCGGTCGCTCTTTACGGGCATTGGGTGTTGTAGGGGTGACGGGGAAGGGGGTCGGCCGGAGCCTGGGGCCGCGGCTGGAGGGCGAGGTTGGCGGTGATGGAGAGTATAGGGATGGCGGACCGGGTTGACCACCGCGGTCGCCGGCTGCCAGCCGCTTCCCGGTGTTCGATCACTTCCGCTTCCTTCCGCCTTCGAAGCGCGCTGCCGGCCTCACTCGGAACGGCGGGTTGGCCCCGCTCCCGGACCATCCATTGGCCAGCGGCGATGCGGGCGGCACCGCGAACTTGAATCCCCCCGGCTTCGCCCGTATCTTACAGCCTTGATTCGGGAGTTCGTGAAAAGTTTCACAAGGTTGTTCCGGCCGCGACCGTCGGCGGCCTCGCGTGAGACCGGGTGAGCGGTGCCGGGACGGGCAATTCGACAGGGGGGCCTTCAGTCAGCATGGCGAAGAGCTACATACCGCTTCTGATCATCTTCGGCGTGACGGTTCTCAACGCCCTGGGGATGGCCGTAGCGTCCCACATCCTGAATCCCCGCCGTCCCACCGCACAGAAGTCGATGCCCTACGAATCGGGCATGATCCCCCTGGGGGACACGCGGGCACGGTTTTCGATCAAGTTCTACATGGTGGCGATCAGCTTCATCGTCTTCGACCTGGAGACGATCTTCCTCGTGCCCTGGGCGGTGCGGGTGCGCGAACTGGGCTGGGGCCCGTTCGTTGCGGTGTTCCTCTTCGTGGTCGTCCTGGCCGTAGGGCTGATCTACGAGTGGAAGAAAGGCGGCCTGGAATGGGACTAGACAAACCCGGTGCCCTCGGGGCCGGCACGCCCACGTTCCTCACGACGCGGCTTGACTTCGTGGTCAACTGGGCGCGGCGCAACTCGCTGTGGCCAATGCCCTTCGGTACAGCCTGCTGTGCCATCGAGATGATGGCCTCCGCGGCGAGCAACTTCGACCTGGCACGATTCGGGATGGAGCGCATGTCCTTCAGCCCGCGACAGGCCGACGTGCTCATCTGTGCAGGGCGCGTTCCCTACAAGTTGTCGCCCGTGCTGCGCCGGATCTGGGACCAGATGATGCAGCCCAAGTGGTGCATCTCGATGGGGGCGTGCGCATCGTCGGGTGGCGTCTTCGATGTGTACTCGATGGTGCAGGGGATCGACACGATCATCCCGGTGGACGTCTACATACCCGGGTGCCCGCCTCGCCCCGAGGGACTGATCTACGGACTCATGATGGTCCAGGAGAAGATCCGTGGGGAAAGCCTGGCGCGGCACGGCGAGCTTCGCGACGAGGATCCGCTGGCGGCCGGGCGGCCGCGGGCGGGTGACCAGGAGGTCTCCGATCTGACCGGGCCCTTCGGGAACTCGACCCACCAGAACCGGGTCAGCGGCCTGGTAGAGACCGGCGCCATCGGGCGTCCCGAGGACCGCCTTCCATGAGGCGGAGCGCCAGCCGGGAGTCACGGGCCTGATGCCGGACACGGGATCCGCCGGCTCCGCCCCCGACTTCTCGTTCGTCGCTTCCGGACCGGGCCGTTCGCAGGCGGGTGCTCCGGAGCCCGACGGGCCCGCGAGGGTTCCCCCGTGCAACCCCTCCGTCACCGCGCTGTGGGAGCAGTTCCCGGACGGAGTGTTGCGCAACCGGGTCTGCGCGGGCGACGAGGACGTCGTCCATATCGCCGCCGACCGGCTGACGGAGATCCTGGGCTGGCTCCACGGGACGCCCGAACAGCACTACGACCACCTGGCCGACGTGACCGCGGTGGACTACGGGGGCGGCAGGCCGATCGAGGTGGTCTACCAGCTCTGGTCGATCCCTCACCGCGCGGCGCTCAGGGTCAAGTGCGAACTTCCCCTGGACGCGCTGGAGATCGACAGCGTGACGGGGATCTGGGTGGGGGCCGACTGGCTGGAGCGCGAGGTGTACGACCTGTTCGGCGTCACCTTCCGGGGGCACCCCGACCTGCGCCGGATCCTCATGCCCGAGAACTACGCCGAGGGTCACCCGCTCAGGAAGGACTTCCCGCTCCGGGGCCGCTTCTCGCGCGCGGAACAGACGCGCCGGGCGCTGACCCAGGATCCGGAGGACTACTACATGCCCGGCGAGATCGGTGAGCGGACGCCGCAGGTGGTCGAGGAGGCGGTGGGGAGCGGCGCGGGCCCAGGTGGGGAAGGCGGCGACGATGGCCTCTAGCACGGTTGAATACGCCGTCAGCCGCAATCCCGAGATGGGACCGGGGGGCACTCCGGTGCCCAGCCCGACGGAGCCCTTCGACGCCCCGGAACCGGAGCTCGGCTCCCAGACGATGCTGGTTAACGTGGGGCCGCAGCACCCCGCGACCCACGGTGTCCTCCGGCTGGTGGTGGAGCTTGACGGCGAGACGGTCGTGAGCGTGGTGCCGCGGCTCGGCTACCTCCATTCGTCCTTCGAGAAGCTCGGCGAGTACCGCACCTGGAACCAGATCGTGCCGCTCACCGACCGGATGGACTACCTTGCGCCGCTGATCTACAACTGTGCCTATGTGATGGCCGTAGAAAAGCTTATGGGCATAGAGGTAACGGATCGCTGTAGGGTCGCGCGGGTGATCTGCATGGAAATGGACCGCATCTTCTCCCACCTCCTGTGGCTCGGGACCTGGTCGATCGACATCGGCGCCTTCACCCCCTTCCTGTACGCCTTCCAGCAGCGCGAAAAGGTCTACAAGCTGCACGAGGCGCTGACGGGGGCGCGCATCACGACCTCCGCGACCCGTATCGGCGGGATGATGGCCGACCTTCCGGAGGGGTGGACGAAGGGCGTGCGCGAATTCGCCGACAACCTTCCCGCCACCCTCGACGAGGTCGACACGCTCCTGACCTGCAACGCGATCCACATCGGGCGGACCCAGGGGATCGGGGCGATCGCGGCGGAGGAGGCGGTGAACCACGGCCTCACGGGGGCCAACCTGCGGGCGAGCGGCGTCCCCTACGATGTGCGCAAGGACCGCCCCTACTACGACTACGAGAACTACGACTTCGAGGTCCCGATCGGTTGCCACGGGGATTGCTACGACCGCTACCTCGTGCGCATGGAGGAGATGCGGCAGAGCGTGCGCATCCTGCACCAGGCGCTCGACGTGCTGCCCGGCGGGCCGATGGATGTGGAGGACCCGAGGATCAGCCTGCCGTCCAAGACCGACTGCATGTCCGACATGGAGTCGATGATCCACCACTTCAAGCTCATCACCGAGGGCATTCCGGCGCCCGCCGAGGACTGCTGGTTCTCGGTGGAGGGCTCGAAGGGCGAACTCGGCATGTACGTGGTGGGCGACGGGGGGCCCAAGCCGGTGCGCTGGCGGATCCGGCCGCCGTCGTTCGTCAACCTGTCGGCGATTCCGAAGCTGTCCGAGGGGCACCTGATGGCGGACCTGATCGTGATCAACGCGAGCCTGGACATCGTACTGGGAGAGATCGACCGGTGAGCGACGTACGCTTCCACAACCCCGGCTGGGCGGGCAACACCGGCGAGTTCGAACTGACCGAGGCCGATGTCCGCGGCACCGGGTACACGGGCGAGCTTTCCCCCGAGGGCAGCCACCCGAGCACCGCCGCAAGCCACCCGTTCATGCTGGTGGAGAAGGATCCGGACGCGCCTCTGTTCCAGGGCCCCTACCAGGCGCGCTTCGAGAAGATCCGCAGCCGCTACCCCACCGCGATGGCCGCCCTGCTGCCGGCGCTGAACCTGGCCCAGGAGCTGCGCGGGCACGTCTCCCCGGAGACGATGGACGAGGTGGCCGCGCTGCTGGGGCTCAGCAGCGCCTACGTGCGGGGCGTGGCCACCTTCTACACGATGTACAACAAGCGTCCCGTGGGGCGCTTCCTCATACAGGTCTGCACCAACATCTCCTGCAACCTGTGCGGCGCCGACGAGGTCCTCGCGGCCTTCCTGGAGCACACGGACACGGAGTTGGGAGACACCTCGGCCGACGGCGACTTCACCGTGGTCGAGGCCGAGTGCCTCGCGGCGTGCGGCTTCCCGACCTGCGTGCAGATCAACGAACGCTACTTCGAAGACGTTTCCGCAGCGGACGTGCCCAGGGTCCTGGCGCGGCTGAAGGCGGAACTGAACGGCGACGCCGCCGGCCCGGCCCCGGAGTAGGCACCGTGGCATACCCATACCGGCACGACAAGGAGACGCGAGTCCTGAGCGAGGGCTTCGGCGACCCGGCCGCGCGCACCGTGGCCGGGTGGAAGAAGTACGGCGGCTACCAGGGGATCGCGCGGGCGCTCGAGATCGGCCGCGAGGAGACGACCGAGGACGTCAAGCGGTCGGGGCTGCGCGGGCGCGGCGGCGCGGGTTTCCCGACGGGTCTGAAGTGGTCCTTCATGCCGAAGGACACGCGTCGCCCCCACTACCTGCTCTGCAACGCCGACGAGTCGGAGCCGGGTACCTTCAAGGACCGAGAGATCATCCGCTGGACCCCGCACCAACTCATCGAGGGGTGCCTGGTGGGGTCGTATGCGATCGGGGCGTCGCACTGCTACATCTACCTGCGCGGCGAGTTCTTCGAGTCGACCCGGGTGATGGCCCGGGCCGTCGAGGAGGCCTACGAGGAGGGGCTCGTCGGGAAGGACATCATGGGGTCGGGCGTCGATATCGACATCACCCTGCACGTCGGCGCGGGCGCGTACATCTGCGGGGAGGAAACGGGCCTGATGAGCTCGCTGGAGGGGCGCCGCGGCGAGCCGCGCATCAAGCCGCCCTTCCCGGCGGCGGTGGGCGCCTTCGGGATGCCGACCACGATCAACAACGTCGAGACGCTGGCGGCCGCGGCCCACATCGCCCACCACGGCGGAGAGTGGTACCGCCAGTGGGGCACCGGGAAGAGCCCCGGCACCAAGCTCTTCTGCGTCTCGGGCCATGTGAACAAGCCCGGCAACTACGAGTTCCCGCTCGGCTTTCCCCTCATGGAGCTCATCGAGGACGTCTGTGGCGGCATGCGCGACGGCAACGCGCTCAAGGCGGTCATCCCCGGGGGCAGTTCGGTGCCGATCATGAGCGCCGACGACTGCCGTTCCTGCACCCTCTGCTACGAAGGCGTCGAGGCCGCCGGCTCCATGCTGGGCTGCGCGTCGGTGATCGTGATGGACGAGACCGCCGACATCGTCAAGCAGGTGCGGCGCATGGCGTACTTCTACGCGCACGAGTCGTGCGGTCAGTGCACGCCCTGCCGGGAAGGCACCACCTGGGCCACGCAGATCCTCCGCCGCATCGAGGACGGCCGCGGCACGGAGGACGATCTGGACACCCTCATCGAAATCTCGGAACAGATGACCGGGACGACGATCTGCGTGCTGTCCGACTCGCTGGCGATGCCGATCATCTCGTCCATCGAGAAGTTCCGCGATGACTACCTGGCCCTGATCCGCCGGGGCGAACGGGTGGGAGCCGCCTGATGCGGCCCGTGCGAGCATCCCGCCCCGTGGAGTCCCGTCACCCGAGGAAGATCCATGCCGGATAACGGCCCCAATGCCGGGACGGTCACCCTGGCGATCGACGGCCGGGAGGTCACCGTCCCGCAGGGGACCTCGCTGCTGCACGCCGCCGAGGGTCTCGGGATCGACGTGCCGCACTACTGCTACCACCCCGGCCTCACGGCACCCGCACAGTGCCGGATCTGCCTGGTCGAGGTCGAGGGCGCTCCCAAACTGCAGCCGTCCTGCGTGACCATGGCCCAGGACGGGCAGGTGGTGCATACGGACAGCGCATCCGCAACGAGGATGCGCAAGGGCGTGCTCGAGTTCTACCTGGTCAACCACCCGCTCGACTGTCCCATCTGCGACATGTCGGGGGAGTGCAAGCTGCAGGACTACGTGTTCGAGGAGGGCAGGGAGCGCGGCCGTGGCCGCGAACCCAAGCGGGTCTTCGGACGCGACGATTTCGGCGGGGACGTGCTGTACTACGGTGACCGCTGCGTGATGTGCACCCGCTGCGTGCGGTTCATGGACGAGGTGGCCCGCGATTCGCGCCTGACGGTGGTGGATCGGGGAAGCCGGGCGGTGATCGACACCTTCTTCCACGAGGGGCTCGAGGGCGCGTCCTACGCGGGCAACATCGTGGACATCTGCCCGGTCGGCGCGCTCGTGTCGAAGGACTTCCTGCACAGGGCGCGGGCCTGGGACCTGGACCACACTCCGTCGGTCTGCACGGGGTGTTCGCAGGGCTGCAACATCGAGCTCCACACCCGCGACAACCTGGTGCAGCGGCTCAAGCCCCGCGAGAACCAGGAGGTCAACGGGCACTGGATGTGCGACTACGGCCGCGCGGGCTACGAGTGGATGAATCGCCCGGACCGGCTGAAGGAGCCGGCGGTGGGGCGCGGAGGGGAGCGGCGCGCGGCCGGCTGGCAGGACGTGCTGGCGTCGCTCTTCGGGCGGCTGTCGGATGCGGCGGGCGCCTCCGTCAGGCTGGTCGGGTCGCCCTTCGCGTCGAACGAGGCGCTGGCGTCGCTGGCGGCGCTGGGCGGCGAGGCGGGCAGTGTAGAGGCGGGCGTCTTCCGTTCGCCGCGGGCCCCGGACGAGGTTCCCCTGCCGGGCTTCCCGACCCTGGTGCGCCGCCGCGATCTGGCTCCGAACGTCGACGGCGCGGGCATCCTGGGATTCAAGCGCACCGGTAGTGACGACGGGAGCGGAGGACTGGAGGATGCGGCGGACCACGACGGAATCCTGCTGGTGCTCGGCGACGAACTCCGCGACCAGAACGAGGACTTCGGAGCGCAGGCGAGCCTCTTCGTCTACCTGGGCACGGTCGACTCCCCGGCGGCGAGGAACGCGGACTTCGTGCTGCCGGTGACGACCTTCGCCGAGGAGGAGGGGTCGTTCGTGAACGTGCAGGGCCGGGTGCAGCGCTTCTGGCAGGGACTGCAGGCACCGGGGTCGGCGCGGCCCGCGTGGCTGGTGCTGGGGGCGCTCGTGGGCGCGCTGCGGGGCAACGGGACGCCGGCGAGCGCGGCGGAGGCCTTCGAGCGGATTGCGGGGGAGCACGCCGCCCTCGCCGGGCTCACCTGGGAGGCCATCGGCACCGCGGGCGCCCGCCTGGAGGCCGCCCATGCATGAGATGAACCAGCTCTCGACGTTCTGGTTCTGGGTTGCCGGCACCGTGAAGGTGATCGGCGTCTTCACCGTCGTCCTGCTGGCCGTCGCGTACATGACGCTCGCCGAGCGGAGGGTTTCGGCCTTCATCCAGGACCGCCTGGGGCCGAACCGCGTGGGGCCGTTCGGGTTGCTGCAGCCCATCGCCGACGGGCTGAAGAACCTCATCAAGGAAGAGACGATGCCGGGGACGAGCGCGAAGTTCTACTTCGTGCTGGGTCCGATGCTGGCGATCATGCCCGCGCTGGTGACCTTCGCGGTGATTCCCATCGCCGCGCCGCTGCCCACCCCGGTGGGGACGGTGGACATGATCGTCGCCGACGTTCCCATCGGCATCCTCTACATCCTGGCCCTCTCGTCGCTGGCGGTCTACGGGATCGTTCTGGCCGGGTGGGCGTCGAACAACAAGTACGCCTTCCTCGGTGGGCTGCGCGCGTCCGCGCAGATGATCTCCTACGAGGTCGCGCTCGGGCTCAGCGTGATCGCGGTGCTGCTCCTGGCGGGCAACGTGACGCTGACCGAGATGGTGTGGCAGCAGCAGCAGATGAAGCTGTGGTTCGTCTTCCCGCTGTCGCTGGCTTTCATCTTCTTCGTCATCTCCGCGCTGGCCGAGACCAACCGGCTGCCCTTCGACATGCCCGAGGCCGAGTCGGAGCTCATCAGTGGCTATCACACCGAATACTCGGCCATGAAGTTCTCCATGTTCTTCATCGCGGAATACTCGCACGTGCTGACGGCGTCCGCCCTGATGGCCACCCTCTTCTTCGGCGGCTGGGACATCCCGATCTGGACCGGCGACGACATGTTCTGGCACGAAGGCGCGCTGATCCGCGGGTTCGACGGTGCCGGCGCCCCGATCCCGGCGACGCCGCACGTCCTCATCACCCTGCTCACGCTGGGCGCGTTCTCCGTCAAGACGGCCTTCTTCGTGCTGCTCTACATATGGATCCGGTGGACTCTGCCGCGCTTTCGCTATGACCAGGTGATGCACCTGGGCTGGAAGGTGCTGCTGCCCTCGGCGCTCGGGTACATCATCCTGATCGCGGGGACGATGCTCGTCCTCGACCAGCTCGGCGTGCCCTTCGGCCTTTTCTACGGGCTGGTCCTGACCGGGGTGAGCGGCGTGACGACGGTCGCCTTCATCTTCTTCGTCGACCGCGACCGGGTGATCTCCGGCGCCCACGGACCGGGCAGTGTGGCGCGGATCAGGGCGCGGGGCGCGGCCTCCAGCTGAACGGGAGCAATTGGCAATGGCGATATCGGTCAAGGTGATGCGGCGTCCCGAGCCGGGCCGCACTTCGTACATGCGGGCCACGCTGAAGGGGATGAGCCTCACCTTCAAGCACCTCGTGCGGCTCAGGAAGGTCACGCTGGAATACCCCGAGGACCAGCCGGACCTCCACGCCCGCTGGCGGGGCACGCACAGGATGGAGGTGCACGCGGACGGCCGCCCCAAGTGCGTGGCCTGCGGGCTCTGCCCCACCGTCTGCCCCGCGAACTGCATCCGCCTGGTGGGCGGCGAGGACGATCAGGGCAACCGCTACCCGATCGTCTACGAGATCGACGAGTTCCGCTGCATCTTCTGCGGGATGTGCCAGGAGGTCTGCCCGGTGGAGGCGATCCACGTCGGCCAGCACTTCGAGAACGCCGAGTACACCCGCGACCGCTTCGTCTATGACCTCGACCGCCTGATGGAGCAGGACCACCCCACCACGCTCCTCTGGGACCCCTCCGACCCGCGCTCCGAATGATCGAAGTTCTCTTCGTCCTTTTCGCCGTCATCGCCCTGGGGGGCGCGTTCGGCGTGGTGATCAGCCGCAGCCCGGTGGCCAGCCTGCTCTTCATGGTGGCCACGCTGGCGAGCGTCGCCGGGATCTACGTGCTCTTCGAGGCGCACTTCCTGGCCGCCATCCAGGTGCTGGTCTACGCGGGCGCGATCATGGTGCTCTTCCTCTTCGTGATCATGCTCCTGAACCTCGGCCACGACTACCGCGCGGACCTCAAGTACGGCCTCTGGTCGCTGCTGGCCTTCGTGGTCGTGGGACTGACGGCGGGGGTGCTCGCACAGGGCTTCATGGACGTGGGAGACACCGGCTTCCGCGAGGACGGGGCCGCCGTCGCCGCGGCCATGGACGCGGCCGCGCGCGAGCAGGGCGTGGCGGGGGTCATCGCCGAGCCTCTCTTCACCGACTACGTCGTCGCCTTCGAGCTGATGGGACTGCTGCTGCTGGTTGCCATCGTCGCCGCCGTCGTGCTGGCCAAACCCCGCAGCTGAGCCGAGGAGACCGATGCTGACCCATGCCCTGATTCTGAGCGCGGCGCTCTTCGTGATCGGCACCCTGGGCGTGATCGTGCGCAGGAACGCGATCGTCATCTTCCTCTGCATCGAGCTGCAGCTCAACGCGGTGAACCTCGCCTTCGTGGCGCTCTCCCGCTACACGGGCATCGAGGGTCAGCTGTATGTCTTCTTCGTCATGACCGTGGCCGCCGCCGAGGCAGCCGTGGGCCTGGCGATCATCATCTCGATCTTCCGGCACTACGAGACGGTCAACGTGGACAAGTTCAACCTCCTGAGGTGGTGACGTGATGTTGTCCGCCGCCGCCGCGCCGGGCCCGCTCGTCCAGCAGGCCGCCGATTGGGAGCCGTTCCTCCCCGGGTGGATCATCCTGCTGCCGTTGCTCGGGTTCCTTGCGAACGGCTTTCTCGCGCTGCGGGCGAGCACGCACTCTTCGGCGGCGGTGCGCGCCGGGGGCGAATGGGACCCCTTCGCGGGGAGCAAGCGCCCCCTCACGCACACGTTGCCCACCTGGATCGGCCCCGGGGTGATGGGCGCCGCCTTCCTGCTTGTCCTGTGGAACTTCGTGGGCATGTGGGGGGCGGATCTGCACGATCCGGTGGTGGTACCGTTCTGGACGTGGATCGTCACCGGAACCCTGGAGGTGCAGGCCGCCATCCAGCTCGACCAGCTCTCGATGATCATGATGCTGGTGGTGACGGGGGTCGGCTTCCTCATCCACGTGTTCAGCGTCGGCTACATGCAGCGCGACGTGGGCTACCCCCGCTACTTCGCGTACCTGAACCTCTTCGTCTTCTTCATGCTGGTGCTGGTGATGGGGGCGGGCTACGCGACGATGTTCGTGGGCTGGGAGGGCGTCGGCCTCTGCAGCTACCTGCTGATCGGGTACTGGTTCACCGACCGCGACAAGTCGGATGCCGGGAAGAAGGCGTTCATCGTCAATCGGATCGGGGACTTCGGGTTCCTGCTGGCGGTGTTCCTCCTCTACCAGACCTTCGGGACGCTTGAATTCGGCCGGATCTTCGCTGAAGCGGAGGGACAGCTGGTCGCGGGTGGCGCCGTGGTCACCGCCGTCACGCTTCTGCTCATGCTGGGCGCCGCCGGGAAGAGCGCCCAGGTGCCGCTGCACGTCTGGCTGCCGGACGCGATGGCGGGCCCCACCCCCGTCTCCGCGCTGATCCACGCGGCGACGATGGTCACGGCGGGGGTGTACATGGTCGCGCGTTCGTCGGTGCTGTACGCGCTGGCGCCGACCAGCCAGGCGGTGGTGGCGGGGATCGGGGTGCTCACCGCGCTCATCGCGGCGACGATCGCGCTCAAGCAGTACGACATCAAGAAGGTGCTGGCCTACTCGACCGTCTCCCAGCTCGGCTTCATGTTCCTGGGCGCGGGGGTCGGCGCCTTCACGGCCTCCATCTTCCACCTCATGACGCACGCGTTCTTCAAGGCGCTGCTCTTCCTGGGCGCCGGCGCGGTCATCCACTCGATGCACCACGCGCTGCACAAGACCGGCAGCCACGAGGACGCGCAGGACATGCGGAACATGGGGGGACTCCGCACCCGCATGCGCGTCACCTGGGTGGTGATGTGGATCGCCACGCTGGCCATTGCCGGGATCTGGCCCTTCGCCGGCTTCTTCTCCAAGGACGAGATCATCTGGTACACGGCCGCGTGGGCCGGCGCGGAGTCGAATCCCTACGGAGCGCTCTACACGGTCTACTGGCTGGTCGCGCTGGTGACCGCGCTGCTCACGGCTTTCTACATGACCCGCCTGATGATCATGACGTTCCATGGCGCGAGCCGCACGGAACGGGGCGCGCGCACCCACCTCCACGAGGCGCCCCGCGTGATGACGGTGCCGCTGATCATCCTGGCGGTGCTTTCGGTGTTCGGAGGGTGGGTCAATGTGCCCGAGGCGCTCAGCGAGTCCGTCGTGGGGCTCTTCGGAGCGCTGCCGATGAGCGAATGGCTGCACCACTGGCTGGAGCCGGTCACGGAGGGCGCGGCCGCGGTCCAGGTCGCCGCGATGGGGGACCCGTCGTACAGCGCCCCCCTGATCGGTGGCGGTGAAGTCGTGTGGGCGCTGGTCTCGACGCTGGCGGCGGCGGTGGTCGTCGCCGCGGCGTGCCGGTTCCTGCTGGCCCGGAAGTACGCGCCCGCCGCCCAGGCGGGAGCGCCGCCGACAGGGCTGGCTGGAGTCCTCTACAACAAGTGGTACTTCGACGAGATCTTCGACCGCATCGTCGTTCGCCCGATCCTGGCCGCCTCGCGGTGGTGCTGGAAGGTGGTCGACACGGTCCTCATCGACGGTTTCGTAAACTTCGTGGGCAACTTCACCCGTCTCGCCGGCTGGGTCGCAAGCCTCTTCCAGACCGGCCAGGCGACCACCTATGCTTTCGTGCTGGCCCTTGGCGTGCTTGCCGTCCTCGGGGCGGCGGTCTTCCTCCAGTGATGCCATGACCGACTTCATCGCTTCGCTCCCGGCCCTGTACGAAGACTGGATCCTTCATGCGCTGATCTGGTTGCCGGTCCTGGGGCTGGTCCACGTCCTCGCGTCGCCCGCGGAGCGCGCCGCGCGGCTCGCATTCCGCTGGTCCGGGGCGGTGTTCATCCTGAGCCTGGGACTGTGGTGGGCCTTCGATCCCGGAAACGGCGGGTTCGCCATGGAGTCCTCCGTGCCCTGGATCGAGGCCTGGGGGGTCGGCTACTCGCTGGGAATCGACGGAATCTCCGTCTTCATGGTCCTGCTGACCACCCTGACCACGCCGATCGCGCTGCTGGGTTCCTTCAACTACATCAGGAAGCGCCGGAAGGCGTTCTACGCGCTGATGCTGCTGCTCCAGATGGGGGTGATCGGCGTCTTTTTGGCCACCGACATCTTCCTCTTCTACGTCTTCTTCGAGCTCACCCTGATTCCGATGTACTTCATCGTCGGCATCTGGGGGGGAGAGCGCAGGATCTACGCCGCCGTGAAGTTCTTCCTCTACACGGCGGTCGGTTCGCTGCTGATGCTGGTCGCGATCCTGTACATGTACTTCAGCAGCGGGGTGGACTCCTTCAGCTACGAGGCGTTCCTGAGCGCCGACCTGTCGATGCGCGAGCAGCTCTGGCTCTTCGCGGCCTTCGCGCTGGCCTTCGGGATCAAGGTGCCGATCTTCCCGCTTCACACCTGGCTGCCCGACGCCCACGTGGAGGCGCCCACCCCCGGTTCGGTGATCCTGGCCTCGCTGCTGCTCAAGATGGGCACCTACGGCTTCCTGAGGTTCCTGCTGCCCTTCTTCCCCGATGCGGCGCAGCACCCCACGGTCGTGGCGGTGATGCTCTTCGTGGGCGTGGCCGGGATCATCTATGCGGCCTGGGTGGCCGCGGTGCAGCCCGACGCCAAGAAACTGGTGGCCTACACGTCCGTGGCGCACATGGGGTTCGTCGTGATCGGCGTCTTCGCCCTGACCGTCAACGGACTGCAGGGCGGCCTCATCGTGATGATCAGCCACGGGATCTCCACCGGCGCGCTCTTCCTCCTTCTGGGGATGATGTACGAGCGGCGCCACACCCGCCTCATCGACGACTTCGGCGGCATCGGACGGGTTGCGCCCCTCTTCGCCACCGTCTTCGTGATCACGGCCCTCGCCTCGATCGGCCTCCCCGGAACCAGCGGCTTCATCGGGGAGTTCCTGGCCCTGATCGGCACCTTCGAGACGCACCCGGTCACGGCGATCATCGCGACGACCGGGGTGATCTTCGCGGCCTACTACATGCTCCCGATGGTGCAGCGAATCCTCTTCAACAAGCTCGACAAGGAGGAGAACCGCGGCTTCACCGACCTGTCGCGGCGGGAGATGTGGGTCCTCGGCCCCCTGGTGGCGCTGATGATCTGGATCGGCGTGCAGCCCGCCCCGTTCCTGGAGCGCATGGAGCCCAGCGTGCAGATGGTGCTGGAACGGGTGGAGGAGGGCGCCACCCCCGCGGCCCCCAGCGCGGCGGCCCCCGCCCGCGCCACCCCCCTCACCCCCACGCCCGGCGGAGAGGACTGACCCGATGCTGCTCGACTATTCGTCCAGCTTCCACTACGTCCTCGCGCTCCTCCCCGAGGTAGTGATCTCGATCGGGGGCATGCTGGTGCTCGTGATGGGGGTGGTCCGCAATCGCGAGCGCGGCCAGACGGCGGAGCTGGGATGGATCTCGCTGGCAGTGCTGGCGGTCGCGGCCGTGGCCAACGGGTGGCTCTACTCGGGGGTCAGCGAGACCGGCGCCACCGCGATGATCGCGGTGGACGGCTTCCGCCTCTTCGCCAACTGGGTCTTCCTGATCGGTGCCGCCTTCTCGATCGTGATCTCGCTGGCCTACGTGGACCGGCAGGGCCTGCAGGCGGGCGAGTACTACTCCCTGATCCTCTTCGCGACCATCGGGATGATGTTCATGGCCTCCTCGAGGGACCTGATGGTGATCTTCCTGGGCCTGGAGCTCATGTCGATCGCGGTCTACGCCCTGGTCGGCTTCAACCGGCGCGACCGCCGCAGCGCGGAGGCGGGCCTCAAGTACTTCCTGCTGGGCGCCTTCGCGAGCGGCTTCCTTCTCTTCGGCATCGCGCTGGTCTACGGCGCGACCGGCAGCGCCAACATCCATGCGGTCGCGGTGGCCGTTCAGGACGGCGCTGCCCCGGCTGCCCTGATGGTCCCGGGAGTTGCCCTCCTCGCGATCGGGTTCGCCTTCAAGGTCTCGGCCGTGCCCTTCCACATGTGGACCCCGGACGTCTACGAGGGCGCCCCCACCCCCGTCACCGCGTTCATGGCGGCCGCGGTGAAGGCGGCGGCCTTCGCGGCGTTCCTGCGGGTGTTCGTGGTCGGCCTCGACGGCCTCTACAACCAGTGGTGGAGCATCCTGTGGTGGCTTGCCGCGATCACGATGGTCGCCGGCAACGTCGTGGCGCTGGTCCAGTCGAACGTCAAGCGCATGCTGGCCTATTCGTCGATCGCGCACGGGGGCTACCTGCTGGTCGCGCTCGTGGCGGCCAACGACACCGCGGTCGCGGGGCTCCTGTTCTACCTGCTGGTGTACACCGTGATGAACATCGGGGCATTCGCGATCGTGATCTCCGTGGGCAACCAGTCCGAGGAGAACATGAGCATCGAAAGCTACGCCGGGTTCGGGTGGCGCAAGCCGGTCATGGGCGTCTTCATGACGGTGTTCCTGCTCTCGCTGGCCGGGTTCCCGGGCACGGCGGGCTTCATCGCCAAGTACAACCTGCTGCTCGGGGCGGCCGAGTCGGGGCTGTGGGCGCTGTCGGTCATCCTGGTCCTCACCACGGTCGTCTCCTACTGGTACTATCTGCGCGTGGCGTGGTACATGTGGATGAAGGATGCCCCCGAGGAGGCAGCCGCGGGCGGCCCGGCCGACGTCTTCACCCCCTTCGCCACCCATGTGGTCCTCTTCGTGAGCGTCGGACTGATTCTGCTGGGCGGAATCTTCCCCGGCGCGGTACTGGAAATGGCGGTCGACTCCGTGGCGGGCCTGAGGGACTTCATGGCCGGCCCCGTGGCGGGTCCCTGACGGGGGCCGCCTGACAGCAGCGCAGCCGATGCCGCCAGCGAACGGGAACCCGCCAGCGAACCTGACGCCCCCGGCCAGTGGGGCGCCGCCAACGAACCCGCTGCCGCTGAAGGACCACATCTTCCGCCAGTACGACATCCGCGGGATCGTCGGCGAGGACCTGGACGCCGGGGTCGCGGAGGCCGTGGGCAGGGCGTACGGCTCCGAGCTGCGGGACCGCACCGGGAAGCGGTCGCCGGTCGTGGTGGTGGGGGAGGACAACCGCCCGTCGTCGCCGATGCTGCGGGCGGGGCTGGCGGCGGGACTGAGGTCGTCCGGGTGCGACGTGGTCCAGCTGAACACCGTTCCCACGCCCGTGACATACTTCGCCGAGTACGAATACGCGGCCGACGGGGCGGTGCAGATCACGGGTTCCCATAATCCGTCCGAGTACAACGGGATCAAGATGACGGTGGGCGGGGCCTCGCTCCACGGCAGCGCGATCCAGACGCTGCTCCGGCGCATCAGGGAGGGCGGCCTGGCGACCGCGGACCCGGCGAACGGCGACGGCGGGCTGCTGGAGCGGGACGTGCTCTCCGCCTACTTGGCCAACGTCACGGAACGCTTCCGCCTGGCCCGGCCGGTCAAGGTGGTGGCGGACTGCGGCAACGGCGTCGGCTCGGTGGTCGCGGTGGAGCTGCTGGAAGCGGTCGGCGCGGAGGTGATCCCCCTCTACTGCGAATCCGACGGCACCTTCCCCAATCATCACCCCGACCCGACGGTGGACGAGAACGTGCAGGACATGATCGCCGCCGTGCGCCGGGAAGGCGCCGACCTGGGTATCGGCTTCGACGGCGACGCGGACCGGATCGGCGTCGTGGACGACCAGGGCGCCATCATCCGCGGCGATGTCCTCCTCCTCCTCTTCGGCCTCGACCTGCTCAGGCGCCGGGGCCCGGGCGAGACGCTCGTCTTCGATGTGAAGTGCTCGCAGGTCCTGCCGGAGGAGTTCGCGCGCGCGGGCGGCGTCCCCGTCATGTGGAAGACCGGCCACTCCCTCATCAAGGAGAAGATGCGCGAGACGGGAGCGCTCATCGCCGGCGAGCTCTCCGGCCACATCTGCTTCGCCGACGAATACCTCGGCTTCGACGACGCCCTCTACGCCGCCTGCCGCCTGCTGGAGATGATGGCGGCCTCGCCCCGCCCGCTCTCGGAGACCACCGCGGCGCTCCCCGCGTACGTGTCGACCCCCGAGCTCCGCATCGAAGTGCCGGAGGAGGAGAAGTTCGAGCTGGTCGAGCGCGCCGTCGCGCACTTCAGCGCCCGGCACCAGGTCGTCGCCGTGGACGGCGTCCGCGTCCTCTTCGGCGACGGGTGGGGGCTGGTGCGCGCGTCGAATACGCAGCCGGTGATCGTGGCCAGGTACGAGGCGAAGACGGCGCAGCGCCTTGCCGAGATCCAGGACGCGATGGAGGGGTGGTTGCGGGGGGAGGGGGTGGGGGTGTGACGGAAGTGGGCCGTCCGGGACAGCCTGCGCCCCGGGGACTTGGGGACCCGCTGTGGGCATCAGCCAACCTGACTGATCTGGCCGCCAGGATCTCGTGAATCGACAAAGTAACTGGTGGTGCGCTATTGCGTTTGCTTCAGCGCTAACCCTTACGGTATGCGACCGCCCCGCATCCGAACCAGGAGCCTCCGAGCCGGCAATCTCGGACGTTACGATCCGGGATTCGGCTGGCATCCGCATCGTCGAAAACCATGCGTCCGTGTGGGACAGTGCAGGTTTCTGGACGGTGGACCCTGTGGCGGAATTCGTCCTGGGCGGGTTGGGGACGCCCGACGATTCTGCCCACCTGATCTGGTACATACTCGATGCCGTACCCCTTTCGGATGGCCGGGTGGCGATGCTCGCCCCCATGGGTCCCTCGGGCATCCTCTTGCGAGAACGGCGAATCGACTTGGGCTCGGTGATTGCAGCGACGCGAACCAGCGGTCAGCGTCCTGGCGAATCCGTACATCAACCGCTTCCAGACGGGTCCTTCCTAGTCGAAGTAGCGCCTTCGGAATGGCGGCCACCCGCCGAAACAGGGGTGATCTACCGGCGTCCGACGACATACTTGAGAATTGATTCCGCATACTCGGCCCATGCATTCGGCTGGTGGGGAGGACGGGAACGTCTCACCTCGGAGGGCCTTGCCGACCCCTGGCAGGTTCCGTTCGCGGCTGGATCCATGACTGCCGCTGGTGGGAACCCGCTGGCGATCTATGTCACCGATGTGCACCGGTACGAGGTCCATCAGTTTTCCGCAACAGGCATCCTTCAGCGGATCATTAGGCGCGCGGTCGATCCGGTGCCTGTCTCTGACGAAGAACTAAACGGCTGGAAGGAAAGCGCAGGGTCGGTAAACCGGCATTGGGACTGGCGCAACTGGGACCGAGCGATGAGCGAACTCCCCGAACGCCAACATCCGGCAATTGGCAACCTCCACCTGGATGCCGAGGGCTACCTCTGGATTCGGCGACTGAACCCCGAACGCGGGTGGGGAGAATGGAGCGTCTTCAATCCGGAAGGGCGCTGGCTGGGGACACTGGTGGTGCCGATGCTGGCCGTCTATTGGATCGGAGAGGATTTCATCCTCGGGGGCCACATCAATGTCGAGACGGGAGCCCAGACGGTGGAGCGCTATCGGCTGAATCGGAGAGGAAGATCGTAGGCGCTACCCGCTCACGTGTCGCCCGCCGCGCTTCGCATGGAAGTCGCGGAAGAGCTACCGTCTGGACCGGCGTGGACGACTCGGCGAAGGGTCCCGTACTCTCAGCAACCGGCCACCCCAAGTGTCACGTGTCCTTGCGAAACGGGGGGGGGGTGCTAACCTGTCAGGCACACAATCGATCCGCCGGGACTCGCCCGGTTGGGGCGATTCGCCTCCGGTGCCTTATCCCGATGTCCATCATGCTTCCGACGACAGTGAGCGGCTCCGCCCGCATCAGCGGGAACCGCTTCAACTTGCGGCGCACACCGCGGTGGTTCCTCCTGATTTCCGTTGGGATTGCTGGTGTTGCTTGTGGCGACCCCGCAGGGACCGAGCCTCCGGTATTCGGGCCGCCGCTGGTTGGATCTGCTCACGTCCCCTATAGCTTGGGTACGAGCGTTGCGCTGCTCGACGACCACACCGCGTGCACGATAGATACCTATGAGACGAAGGTGGATTGTGTCGACCGGTCAGGGTCTCGCGTTGGCCGCTTTGGCAGTAGCGGGGAGGGGCCGGGAGAGTTTCTTCGGCCGGGCCATCTCGTTCGCGGGATAGACGGCACGGTGGGTTTGACTGACAGTAGTCGCGGATGGTTTCTGGCCTTTACGCGCACCGGTGAACTGGTCGCTGAAACCAGGTTGGCCACGCCGACACCGGTATTCGTCCCAATTTCGCCATTCGGTAAAACCGTTACTGGTACGTACGTTACGGGGTATGGGGTGGGAGCGATGACCGGTAGGCTTGGCAATGCGATTACGGCAGCGGAAATCTCCTTGGCCACAGGCGAAGTCATCCGGGAGTGGCGTCCATCGCGAGTCCCCACGACTGAGGAATGCGGGATTCCGTACTTCGGGTTTCCGGTGGTTGCTGGGGGTGAGGACGGTGCATGGGTATTCCTGGCGTGTTCGGGACACATGGTCTTCTTGCGACCGTCTGGGGAGGCCACGGTGTTACAGGCACCGACCTACGTGGAGGAAACGCCGAGTGACAGAGACGTGGCGGATTATCGCACGGTGCTCGACGAATTCGGCAAACGTATCGGCAGTACCGCCGATTTCTCTACCAACGTGACAAGGTACGCGGAGAGCCGGAGACTGTACTATCTGGCCCGGGGCCAGGAGACTTTTGATGAACGGGGCAGGCTCTGGATTTCGACGAGGCGGGGTCGTGACGAGTCTTCGTTTGTCGATGTGTATCTAAGTGGTCGATATATGGGCACCGTGCAGGTCAGGGACCGCATGATCGACTTCGATGTGATTGACAGTACCATGGCAGTGCTCGTCGAACGTCGAGCCGGCCCGGACGATCCTGATGGTGTACCAGATCGTGGGATCGATTGGTACGATATTCGGGGATTCCCGGGAGTCCCCAGGTAGGGGTTGCGGTTCTCGGCAGATTCCATGTCTCGACACAGCCAACGACGGTGCGTCCGCGTTCGCCCCGGCGGTTTCAGACTGGGGAGGCGGACCGGGCGAGCCTATCAGCCCGTGGACAAAATCCCCCCGGCATTCGAGCGGGCGATGCATCCGCGCTGGACCGCTCCGAAAACCATGCGTCCGTGTGGTAGGCGGGGCACCGGCCCGGACGCGCGCGAGGGGCTCGCAACAGTGCATTCCAACTCGATACACGATAATATATATTCCGCACTAGAATATATATCTTAGTATATTGCCAGCAGGAGAGCTGAACAAAAAATGCTACACCGTTGCCGTCATGTCCTGCTCGCGGCCCTCGCCCCGGCGGCATGCGACCACCCCCCGGTCGAGCCCCAAACCCCCGATGTCGTCATCCGCGATTCGGCCGGGATCGAGATTGTGGAGAACCATGCCCCCGTGTGGGGCCCTGACGACTTCTGGACCGAAGGTGCTCGTCTTCGAGCCGTCCGGGGCGCTGTCCGCCTCGTTCGGGCGCAAGGGTCGGGGGCCCGGCGAGCTGAACTACCCGTTGCACCTCCGGGTGCTTGAAGGCGACACCATCGTGGTGTGGGACTACATGTCCGGTCCGATCTACCACTACGATCCCTCCGGGCAATCTCCTGAAGGAGTCGCGCATCGACACGGGGAGGCTGGTCGAGGCAACGCGGTCGGCCGAACTATACCCTGGCGAGTCGATGCACGAGCCTCTTCCGGATGGATCCTTCCTGCTCGAACGCCGGCGTCGTGACTGGCAACCCCCTGCGGGAGTGGGGGAGATCTACAGGCGTCCGACGGAGTACGTCAGGATCGATTCCGACTACGCGGTGCATTCGTTCGGGTGGTGGGAGGCCGAGGAACGCACAGGAACTGGACAGCCTGGGACCGGGTCTTCGCCACCCAGCCGGACCGCAACCACCCGCCCATAACCACTCTGTTCATGGACTCGGAAGGCTACCCTGTGGATACCGGACCCGGTCAGCTGGGAACGCGGGACCACCGAACTGAATGTCTTCGACCCGCACGGGCGCTGGCTGGGGAATGTGGCGCTGGGGGTGTATCCCTATTGGATCGGGGAGAACTTCATACTGAGCGGCCGGGGTGACCCGGATACCGGAGTCCTCACCATAGAGGGCTACCGCCTGGACCGGCGCGGACGACTCGGGGAAAAGCCGCCGAACTAGAGCTAGAAGCTCGACACCCCCAGCCCCCCCAGCCCCTCCGCCATCACGACCTCCTCGGTCCAGTAGGGTTCGCCGTACCGGCACCGGATCATCGCCCCGTACGTGGCGTGCACGGCGCGGATCTGCTTCAGGACCGGCCGGTCCCCGCCCGGGAACACCTCGCCGATGCCGCTCTTCCCCTCGAACTGCGTGCCGTACGCGGCCAGCGCCTCGAGCTTGCGCTCCATCTGGGCGCTTATGTCGATCACGAAGGTCGGCTTCACGGCGTCCCCCCGGAAGGCCAGCGCGTAGACCACCTTCTCGGGACGGTGCGGGGCGCCCCCGGCGGGAAAGTTGCGCAGCCCCCCCAGAAACGACGCATCCCGCGCCAGCCGTGCAGCCCTGCGGTGATCCGGGTGCCGCCCCTCCACCCAGTGCGTCACCACCACGCGCGGCCTCAGCTCCCGGATCAGCCCGGCCACCACCACTTGCGACTCCCGGTCGTTCACCACCGCCGTGTCCGGAAGCTCCGCGCACCGCCGCACGGCCAGCCCCAGCACTTCCGCCGCGGCCGCCGCCTCGCGCGCCCGGCTCTCGCGCGTCCCCCGCGACCCCGCCTCCCCCGCGGTCAGGTCCACCACGCCCGTCCGCTCCCCCGCCTCCGCCGACTTGATCAGCGCGCCGCCACAGAAGATCTCCGCGTCGTCTGGGTGGGCCATCACGGCCAGCACATCGAGTGGCTGGGTCACTCGTACCTCAGCGCATCCACCGGATCCAGCTTCGCCGCCCGCAACGCCGGAATCATCCCGAACAGAATCCCCGTCAGCCCCGCAAGCCCGATCGCCGCAAAGACCGACCACAGCGGAATTCGCGCCGGCAGCGGCGTGTAGTAGGCCAGCAGCTCCGAGATTCCCCAACCGATGAACAGCCCCGCCGCCGCGCCCGTCGCGGTGAGCAGCGAGGCCTCGATCAGGAATTGCCACTTGATCTCGCGCTGCGTCGCGCCGAGCGCTTTTCGTATGCCGATCTCCTGGGTGCGTTCGGTCACGGAGATCAGCATGATCCCGATGACGCCGATTCCCCCCACCAGCATCCCCACCGACGACAGCCCTATCATGACCGCGAAGAACACCCCGGTGAGCTGGTTGAACAGATCGCTGATCTGGTCACTACGCACGAAACCGAAGTTGTTCTCCTCCCCGGGGCCGAGACCACGCATGGAGCGCAGCGCGGAGATGATCTGCTCCTGCGCGTCCTGGGGCGTCACGCCCTCCCGGGGAGCCACCTGTACGTTGATGAAGGTGAAGCGGGTGCGGGCCTTGAGGCGCTTGTCGGCCGCCGTGTACGGGGTGATTGCGAAGTTGGAGCTCGCCTCCCCGAAGAGGTTGTCCTCGGGTTCGTAGACCCCCACGACCGTAAAGAGCTCGTTGGCCGCACGGCGTCCCGCGTTCACCCTGAGCCGCTTCCCCACGGGATCCAGCTGCCCGAAGACCGCCTCGGCCAGCGATGCCGACAGGACCACGACGGCCCTTGCCTGGTTCACCTCGGCGGGCGTGAAGTCCCTGCCGGAGAGGAAATCTCCCGGGAAGAACGCCGGCCATTCGCTCGACGACGCGCGCCAGCTCGCGTTCACCCAGTTGGACCGGTAGCGGAGCGCCGCGCCGAACTCGAAGCCGGCGACGGCCAGGCCGACGCCGGGCAGCCCCCGCACCCGCCGGATCTCGCGGTCGCTGATCGGCGGGCGGTCGAACCAGGACGGTCTTCCGGATCCGTCGAAGGTGACGCGCACCTCGCTGAAGTCGAAGGGCATGAGCGTGAAGTTGTTGGGTCCCGCCGATTCGACGGCTCCCAGGACTTCACTGCGGATCCCCTCGATGACGGCCGCGACCGTGACCACCACGCCCGCGCCGATGCCGACGCCGAGCACCGTCAGCACGGTGCGGCGCCAGTTGGCGACCAGCGCCGCCCGGGCGACCCGCGTGCCTTCGCCCAGGACGTGCATCCAGGAGTCCGTGTTGGCCCGGCGTTGATCGAGGCCGTTCATCTACTCGTACCTCAGCGCGTCGACAGGATCGAGACGCGCGGCCCGGGAGGCGGGATACACTCCCGACACCACGCCGACAATGACCCCGAGCGAAACCCCGAGGATGATCCAATGGGGCGCCACGGCCGCGGGCAGCGGCGAGACCGCACCCACCAGCACCGTAAGCCCGGCGCCCACCCCGACGCCGATGACCGCTCCCACCCCGGACAGGGTGCCGCTCTCGACGAGCACCTGAAAGAGGATGTCCGCCCTGCGCGCCCCGATCGCCTTGCGGATCCCGATCTCGCGGGTCCGTTCCATCACCGACACCAGCATGATGTTCATGATGACGATCCCCCCGACCACCAGCGAGGTCCCCACCAGCCCCGGCAGCGATATGTAGAGGATCCGGCTGATCTGATTCCAGAAGCTCAGTACTCCTTCCACGGTTTCGGCGGCGAAGTTGTTGAACTCCCCCGGTCTCAGCCTTCTCTGCACCCGCATGACCTCGATGATCTGCTGCTGAAGCGGGACCACCATCTCCGGCGTCTCGGCCTTGAACTGGATCCTGTGGACCGTACCAGGCGGTCCGGTCATGCGCTGGACCGGCGAGTGGGTCGGCGCGTAGGCGGTGTTGTCGAGGGAGAAACCGAGGAACGAGCCCCGTTCCGCGAGCACTCCGATGACCTGATAGGGGAAGCCCCGGATCCGGACGCGCCTGCCGATGGGGTCGATCGCCTCGAAGAGCACGTCCGCGGTCTGCTTGCCGAGGACGACCACCGGCACTCCCTGCTCGGCTTCCTGGCGGCTGAAGGGCCGTCCCCGTTCCACCTCCAGGTTCCGGATCTCGAAGACCTCGGCCGATGTCGCGGAGATCGACACGTTCTCCACCTTGCGCCCGAACTCGGATTCGATCTCGCCGCCGGTGTTCGACTCCGCCCCGGCGATGGCGGGGAGGGTGACCCGTTCGCGCAGACGCTCCAGTTCGTCGAAGGTCAGGCGCGGGGCCCTTGCCCAGGCCCGGCGCTGTTCGGGCGAGGCGGCGATTTGATCTTCGGGATTCCGCTGGACCGTTACGGTGTTCACCCCGACGAGCCGCTCGCTGAAGGTGCTCCGCACATACTGGTCCATCCCCTCCACGATGCTGACCACGACGATCAGGAACATCACGCCGACGATCACGCCCAGCAGGCTGAAGAAGCTCTTCAGCTTCTGCGAGCGCATCTGTTCCGTGGCGAGTCTGACGCCTTCGAGGATCCGCATCGGGGTAGGGGACGCCTAGTTCGACCCGCTCTGCCCGTCTTCCGACTCCAGGTCGTCGTCGGGTTCGACCGCGTCTCCGTCCTCCAGGGTGCGGACGACCTGCCAGGGCCCGCTCACGATCGAGTCACCGAGGGCGAGTCCGGAGATGACCTCGAAGTACTCGTCGCCGGCGATCCCTATCTCGACCGGGGTGAAGGTGACCCGCCCGTCGCGGATGACGAAGACGCCCTCGATGGGGTCGGACTTCTCGCTGGTTCCGTTGCCGTTGGAGTTGCGGACGCCGTCCTCCTCGTCCTCTTCGCGCAGGGTGACGGATATGATCGGGACGCTGAGCTGGCCGTTGCGCGTGTCGATCACGACCTCCGCCGTGGCGGACAGGTCGGGGCGCAGTTCGACCGGAGGCGGCAGCAGCGTGACGATCACCTCGAAGTCGATCGTGGGGGTCTGGCCGGATCCGGCGCTCTGGGACGGGGGACGGATGGCGCTGTTGCCGATCTGGGTGACGTAGCCGGGGAACTCCCGCTCCGGAAAGGCGTCGAGTTCCACCGTCGCGTAGTCGCCCAGCGCGATCTCGGGCACGTCCGTTTCGTCCACTTCGAGAACGACCTCCATCACCGACAGGTCGGAGACGGTGAGCACCAGGCTGCCCGGGTTGTTCATCGTTCCCACGATGACGGTCTCGCCCTGTTCCACGTTGAGGCGCGTCACCCTGCCGGTCATCGGGGCGATGATGACCGTCTTGGAAAGCTGGTCCCGGGCCTCTTCGACAGCCGCCTCGGACTGGTTCACCCCAAAGGTCGAGGCCTGCAGCATGGAGCTCTGAATCTCCAGGTCGGTCTCGGCGTTCTCGACGTCCTGGCGGCTCACCAGCAGGGAGTCGCTGGCCCAGATCTGGGCCATGCGCCGGGCCTGGCGTTCGGCGCGCAGGAAGTTGGCCTGCGACTGCGCGACCTGGGCCTGCGCCTGGCTCAGGTTGGCCTGGCTGCGGTCGAGTGCGGCCCGGTAGCGGGTCGGGTCGAGGCGCAGGAGGACCTGGCCCTCCTCCACGTCGTCGCCTTCCTCGATGAGGAGCTCGGCGACGCGCGCGGAGATGTCGGAGCTGATGTCGACCTTCCGGGTCGCGCGCACGTTGCCGCTGGCGGTGACGGTGGCGACCAGATCGCGGTTGCCCACCGTCTCGACCCGGACCGGTATGCGGTCCTCGCGCGAGAAGGTCATGCTGAGGGTCACCGCAATCGCCACGATGGCGACCAGTACGACGCCAATGAAGACTTTTATACCTGTTCGCATGTTGCTATGGATTCCTCAAGGGTATGCCGACGACGGTTTCGAGGTTGGCGATGGCGTCATGATAGGTGTAGATGGCGAAGAGCCTGTCGCGGTCGGCTGTCGCCTTGACCGTCTCGGCCTCCACCAGCGCGATGAAGTTCAGCAACCCCAGGCGGTAGCGTTCCTGGGCCAGGCGCAACTGCTCGTCGGCGAGCGTCTGGTTGCGCTCCTCGATGAGCGAGGTCTCGTAGGCGGTCTGCACCAGCGCGGTGCGCGTTTCGATGTCCGCGCGCAATGCGAGTTCCTGCTCGCGCACCAGGAACCGGGCGTCCAGGAGCTGGGCCCGGGCGCTTTCCACCTGTTGCTGGCGGCTGAGACCCTGGAAGATGGGGATGGAGACCGACAGGCTGGCCGAGGGCGGCGAGTTGGTGAAGTTGAAGGGGAACGCGCTGTTCTGGTCCCGGATCGCGTCGATCGCCGACTGCGGGGTCGCGAGCCGCGAGCAGTCCTGGGGCGTCGGAGGTGTGGGGAGCAGCGACAGGAGCTGGTTCAGGGACTGGCACTGCTGCATGGCGGCGACCCCGCCCGCGATCGCTTGCGCCTCCCGCGCCCGCGTGTTGCTCGCCTGCTGGGTGAAGCCGCTCAGCCCCGCCGACATCGACACGCTGGGTAAGTACGAGGAGCGGGCGATGCGGAGCCCGTAGCCGGAGGCGTTCTCCCGCGCCCTCGCGGCCTCGAGCCCCGGGTTGCGCCCCAGCGCCATCTCGTAGAGCCCGTCCGCGGTCCAGGTGGGCTCGGTCACGATGAAGGTCGTCGCCAGCGTCGGCTCCGCGGAGAGGTCCGCGCCCATCTGCTGGAGCAGGCGGACCCGCGACGTCCGAACTCCCGTCTGCGACTGGAGCTGCGTGACCTGGGCCCGGCCGACGGCTACCTCGGCCTGGTGCACGTCAATGGCGTTGCCGGATCCGATCTCCTGTTGTCCCTGGGCCAGGCGGAGGTTGAGGAGCGCCCTCTCGAGTTGCCGGTCGGCGAGGCGCAGGCCCTCCATCTGGCGAAGCACCTCCAGGTAGGCGCGGGTCAGGCTGAGCCGGATCGCCGCCTCCTGCGAACGCACCTGCGCCCGGGTGGCGTCGCGGCTTCGCCTGGCCTGCGCGGGCGCCATGAGCATGCGGCCGTTCAGGGCGAGGCTCACGCCCGCGTTGTAGCTGCTGGAGAGGAACGAGGGCTGGTCCCGGAAACCGAGCTGGTCCGCGGTGATGCTCCCGAAGCGCTGTTCTCCGGCTCCCTGCCAGGAAAGGCTCGATCCCAGCGATGCCGACGGCAGCCACGATCCGTAGGCCGCGGTCAGGTTCCAGGTGGCGACGCGCACGTCGTTGCGCGTGGCCTGCATGGTGGGATTGCTGCGGAGCGCGATCTCCAGCGCCTCTTCGAGCGACAGGGATTGCGGCACCCGCTGCTGCCCGGCAGCGGCCGCCGGAAGGGCAGCGAAAGCCAGGAAAAGCGTGAAGGCCTGCTTGCCGAAGTGGGCCCGAAGTTGCGCGATGTTGGACAAGTCTATCCTCCTGGTACGGTTTCGCACCGTGGTTCTCCCATCTCGAATGACCCCGCACGCTGCGGACGCGTTGAGGGCGCCGTTCAACCTACGCTCCCGGCCCGCTTCCGGTTTCGAGTTACGCACGCGTGGCCCACTTCCTTCAAACGGCGGAATCAGAGACTCCTTTCGGCGACGAAGCCCCGGCCGGGCAACGAGACGCGCACCAGGCTGCCGCTGCCGTCGAACCAGACGCTGCCGGCGCCGTCTCCAGTGCCGAAATCAATGCGCGTCGCCTCGATCCGCTCCCCGGCGAGTTCGATGCTCTCGGGCGCGGCGCCGGCCACCTCGATCGGCACTATCCCATCGGAGACGCGGGAGAACACATACAGCGTGCGACCGGCCGAATCCTCGGCCGCGAGCTCTCCCAGCACGAAATAGTGGTGTGCCACCCCCTCGTCGAAAACGAAGGTCGAGGGGCGAGCCCGGTAACCGCGCACCTTGAGCCCCCAGTCCGAAATGGTTCGGGTGCGCAGGCGGTTGCCGGTTCTGGAAAGTGTCACCGACAGCGTGTCGGCGCCGGTCTCGAGGGCCGCGTACTGGACGAGGGCCAGCTCCGGGCCGACCACCTCCAGGAGCGTATCGAGCCTGCGGCCATCCTGCATCGAAACGATGCTCCTCGCCTCCGTGGTCTGGGCGTTGCCCGTGCCCTGCCTCTGTATCGTGAATTCCTCCAACCCCACCTCGCTGCCGTTGACCCAGATGCGGAACGTGCCCCTCTCGACCAGTTGCGCCGTGAGCGTGGCGCCGGACACGGGGCCAGCGGCGAGAGCGGCCGCCACGAGGAAGCGGCACCGCATCGCGCGACCCGGTGGACGGCGGGGTGCGGGGCTGGCGGAGGGGCGCGGCGATCGCGAAGCTGACGGCGGAGACATGCGTTCCATTAGAATTAACATAATGACGAACGAATCCGTGCAAGATGATGGCGTAGCGGAACCCGCCGGTTCCGGCACCGGAAAGGGCCGGGTCAGCGGGGGCGCCGCGCCGCCGTCCAGGAACTCCGATCCCCTCGTCTGGGCCGGTCTGTTCTTCCTGCTGCTCTGGACCCGGTTCGCGAATCCGTGGGTTCTGGTCGGCGCGTCGGCGTGCCTCGGCGTGGCCGCGTTGCGGCACCCGGTGGGCTGGAGGCTGGCGATCTCGGTCATTCTGCTGGGGGCGGGGGTCGTCACGGGGTTCCACACCGAAATGCAGGACCGGCGCCTCGCTGCCGACTGGCCCGGGTACTGGGAGGAGCGCCGCGAGCAGGTCGGGGAGCGGGTGGAGCGCCGGTTCGATGCCCTGGTGGCCGCCGGCGACGAGGCGGTCGATCGTGTTGCGGAACTGGCGGGAGCCGGGCTCGATCCCGGGGCGCTGAGCGATTCCATGGGGTCCGTGATGGCGGGGTTCGGCCTCACGGCGGCGGCCCTCTTCGATGCCGGGGGAACGCTGGTCGCCTGGGAAGGACGCCACCACGGGCGCCTGGCCGCCCATGTGCGGGACGGCAGCGCGGGGTACTCCTATTCGGAGACACCTCTCTTTTCGTACCTGTACTTTTCCCGGCGCACCCCGGACGGCGACGGAACCGCGGTGGTGACTTCGCTGGTGCGCTCGGAGCTCCCCGCTCCGTTCGGGGCGGGCCTCGACGACTTCGCGTCCCGGACCGCGCGGGCCACCGGGGAGACGATCCGCATCTCGCGCGCGGAGTGGGCACAGGGTCCCGGGGTCTTCGACTTCGGGTGGCCGGACGAAGCGTTGCTGAGCATCACGGTCGAGGAACCCGATCCGTCGGTGCGGCGCGTGGAGCGGCGGGATCTGGGGGCGGGGGTCGTGGTGTTGCTCGCCATCCTCGCATGGCTGCTGCAATCGATCGGCGGGTCGCGCAACAGGCTGGGGTATTCGGTGGCGGGGCTGGCCGGGGCAGCGGCCATCTTTCCTTTGGACAGCACCTTCTGGCCCTCCGGCATAACCGCTCTCGCGAACGCCCAGCTCGAAGGCCCGCCGTCCGTCGCCCTCGGTCGAGTGCTGCTCTTTTGCGTCGCGGCAACGCCCTTCGTCATCCACGTGATCCCCCGCTGGCGCCTTGCGGTGGGCGAGTGGGCGCTCCCGGTCGGGGTTGCGGCGGGTTTCCCGTTTGCGCTGGCCTGGATGGGGGAACGCGCGTCCCTGGAACTTCTTGGAACCACGGACACCCGCTGGATCTTCTTCCAGCTGACGGTGACGACGGTGTTGACGCTGGTCGCCGGTGCGGCGCTGGCGCTCCGGTCGTCTCCGCGCAGGGAGGCCGAGGCCCCGGGCCTGACGGTCCTCGGGCTCGCGGTGGCGGCCGGGTTGAGCGCGGCGGTCGCGGCGGGTGTGCGCACGGGCCCCCATGTGCCGGCCGCCCTCTCGCTGTTGTGGATGCTCCCGGCGATTCTGATCGTTCGCGGCATGGACCTCTCGGTGCGCGGGTCGTATCTGCGCTGGTTCTGTGCCTTCTGGCTGGCGGTGACGGCCGCGCTGCCCTTCACCTGGTCGATGCGCACCGAGGCCCGGATGGGGATCGCCGAAGAGCAGCTGCAGCGGCTGGGTGCCGTCCCGGACCCCGAGGTGGACGCGCTGCTGGACCGCTTCGCCAACCTGGCCGATTCGCTCGATCTCGTGGGAGCGGGTGATGTCGAGCTGATGTACGGGGCTTGGGCGAACAGCGGCCTGGCCGAACACGGCTCACCGATCTTCGTCACCCTCTGGTCGCCGGACGGAGTCCCGCTGCAGGAACTCGGGCTGGGTGCGACGGGGGACCGCCCGGCGCTCGCGGCCGCGTTGCTGTCGCTGGACGAGCCCCCGGGGGCCACCGTGTTCCACTCCCTGGAGGAACCGGATCTTCAGCGGCTCGTCGCGGTGACGCTGTCGGACGGGCGGATCGTCTCGGGCGCCATCCCGCCACGCCGCACGATCGCGGCCGCTTCGACGCTGGGGCCGCTGTTCGCATCGATGGAGGGTGTGGGCGACCAGGAGTTCCTGACGCTGGTGGCCTACCCGGGGGATGTCGCGGAGCCGGAGATCGGTGTGGTTCTCTGGAGCAGGAACGAGGAGGGCTGGGGCGGCGAAACGGTGGCGATGTACCCGGACGGCCTGTACACCGTCTCCTTCACGATCAGTATCGCCAACCTGCCGGTGATGGGAGCCCGGGCCACGCTGCTGCTGGTGCTGAGCCTGGTGGTGTTCTCCACGATGTGGCTGCTCAGCGTGGCCCTGGTGGGCTTTCGCCTGTCGGTGCCGGTCGACTGGCGGAGGCTGTTCACCTCCTTCCGCGCTCGCGTGACGTGGACTCTGTTCGGCTTCTTCGTCCTGTCCAATGCCGTCTTCGGCACCCTGGCGTACCGCAATCTGACCGGGGCGTCGGAGCGCACCGCCACTGCGCTTGCCGAGAGGGTGGTTGCGCAGATTGCCCAGGCCTACCGGGAGGAGGGGGGTTCGATGGAGTCGCTGGCCAGTCGGGTGGGGGCGCACCTGCTGGAGTACCGGAACGGAGAGCTGGTCGGCGGATCCGTGGACGAACTGATCGAGCTGGGGCTGTACGAGGTGTGGGTCGACCCCGAGATCTTCGCCGCGCTGGAGAGCGGCCGCAGGGCCGGCGCCTCGAAGGTCACGAATCTGGGGGACTTGCAGTATGTGCTGGCGCACCGGCGCCTTCCCGACGGGGATATCGTGGCTTCCCCGGTGCCGCTCCGGGCCGGCGCGGCGGCGCTGCGGCGGCGCGATGTGGCAGATCTCCTGGGTGCGGCCATCGTACTCGGTCCCATCCTTTCGCTGGGGCTGGCGCTCTTCGTCGGCCGCGCGCTGACCCGTCCCATCCAGATCCTGCAGTCCGCCTCCGAGGGAGTCGGGCGCGGGGATCTCGGCGTCCACCTTCCCGACCACCGCGTCGACGAGTTCGGCTCGGTCTTCGCGGCCTTCAACCGGATGGTGCGGCGCCTCGGCGAGGCCCGCAGGGAGTTGTTGCGCACGACCCGGCGCACCCAGACGATCGTCGAGGAGGTGGCAACGGGCGTGATCGCGGTGGACACCTCGGGGCGTGTGACCGTGGCGAATCCGCGTGCCGAGTCGCTGCTCGCGACGCCCCTGCAGAACGGCTTGCCGATCCCCGGCACGGGCGGTCACGCGGCGGAGCTGGCGGCGTGGCTCGACGCCTACGGCCGCGGCGGCACTGCGGAAACCGTTGGAGACTTTCGCTGGTCCGGACGGCGAATCCGCGCCCGGGCGCGCCGCATCGTGCAGGAGCGACGGCCCGGAGGCATCGTCGTCAGCCTCGCGGACGTCACGGACGAACTCCGCAGCGAGCGCATCCTGGCGTGGGGCGAGATGGCCAAGCAGGTCGCCCACGAGGTGAAGAACCCCCTGACCCCAATGAAGCTGTCGGTCCAGCACCTTGTGCGCGCGTGGACGGACCAGCATCGCGACTTCGGGGACATCCTCAAGCGTAACGCGGGGGCGATCCTCGGTGAGATCGACCGTCTTGCCCTGATCGCGAGGAGTTTCTCGCGGCTGGCCTCCCCGGCGGCGGCGGAAAAGGGTCCGCTGGTGCCGGTGGCCGCGGACCGAGTGATCAGCGAGGTGCTGGATCTGTACAGCGGCGGCGGCCCCGCGTCCGTCCAGGTGCAGGGCGACCTGCATCCAGGGCTGCCGCCGGTGGCGTGCCGTGCCGACGAACTCAAGGAGGTGCTGCTGAACCTGGTGGAGAACGCACGAGACGCGATGCCGGTTGGGGGGGTCGTGCGCATCGTGGCGGCGCAGGCGGATGAGGACCCGCGGCGGCAGGTCATCTCGGTGCAGGACGAGGGGGTGGGCATCCCCGACGAGCTGCTGCCAAGGATCTTCGAGCCAAAGTTCTCCACGCGTTCCACCGGCGCCGGTCTGGGGCTCGCCATCGTCAAGCGGCTCGTGGATTCCTGGAAGGGGGCCGTGGAGGTGGAGAGCGAGGCCGGAGTGGGGACCCGTGTGCGGATCCATCTCCGGACGATGCCGGAAGAGGAGCCGGTGGTCGGGCCGGCCTGAGACGCCCCGCCCGGCCGTGGCAGCCCGCTTGGCGCGCCGCTCGGGGGCCGATAGCTTTGTTTTGTGCTCACGACGATGTTTGGCCAGACACCCGAATCGCACGACCGTTCCCCGGGACGTTCGTTTGCCGGACGCGTGAACCCGGCCGACTGGCTGCGCGATCGTTCTCCGGGGGTGGCGGAGCGGTGGGCGGAAGGGTTGTTGGGTGGAAGCGGTCCGTGGGGAGGGGGTGCGGAGGCGGTTCTGCGGCCCTTCTGCCGGGGACTGGTGTCCTTCCTCCCGGACATGCTGACGCCGATCCGCACGGAGATCGTCCCGCTGTGGTCCGAGTGCGCCGAGCTCTACGGATCCGTAGCCGCCCGGCGGGGACTTTCCGCCGGCGAGGTCATCGAGGAATTCCACCTGCTGCGTGAAGTCATTCTGATGATGATGTTCGAGCGGCCCCCGGTTCGGTCCGGCGCCGCGCTGCCGTTCCGGGATGTGCTCCTTCTCAACCGGGCGCTCGATATCGGCGTCACGCAGGCCAGCGTGGGCCACACCGATCTCCTCTTTTTCAGCCTGCTCCACGGCTCGGGCAGCCCGCCTCCGCTCGGGCGCAGGGAGCTTGACGCGGTGAGCGGGCAGATTCGCGCCCTGCAGCTGGAACAGCAGAGAATCGTGCGGCACGCCGCGCGAGTCCATCCGAAGTGACGGGCCGCGAACCGGCCGAACCGCCGCCCGGGGAAGGACTCCCGGGGGCGGCGGGGCTACCGTGGGACGCGGCGATCCGGGCGCCGGGTGGCATGCCGCCCGGGGAGTTCCGCGAGTGGGGACATCGCCTGGTGGACTGGGTGGCCGGCTATCTCGAGGATGTGGGGCGCTACCCGGTTGTGGCCGCGGTCGAGCCGGGCCGGGTGCGCGGGGGGCTGGCGGCCGAGGCGCCGGTTCGAGGCGAGCCCATGGATGCGCTCTTCGAGGACTTCCAGTCGGTCGTCCTGCCGGGGATCACGCACTGGAACCATCCCGCCTTCTTTGCCTATTTCGCGGTCTCGGGGTCCGGTCCCGGGATCCTCGGTGAGCTGCTTGCGGCGGCGCTCAACGTCAACGCGATGGTGTGGAAGACCTCCCCCGCGGCCACCGAACTGGAACAGGTGACGCTGGACTGGCTGCGCGGCTTCGTCGGGCTGCCGCCCGGGTTCGCCGGGACCATCAACGACACGGCCTCCATCTCCACCTTCCACGCGCTGGCCGCGGCCCGCGAGCAGGGGCTCCCCGAGGCGCGCGTCCGCGGATTGTCGGACGCTCCTCCCGGCAGGGTCTACGCGACGCCCGAGACCCATTCATCCATCCTCAAGTCCGTCCATGCCCTCGGACTCGGCCGCGATGGCCTGCGCGCCGTCGCGACCGGGCCGGAGCGGGGCATGGACCCGGCAGCGCTCGCGCGAGCGATCGACCATGACGTTGCGTCAGGGGTTCGACCCCTTGCCGTTGTGGCGACGATCGGGACGACGTCGGTCACGGCGATCGATCCCGTCGGCGCGATCGCCGATGTCACCGCGGCGCACGGGATGTGGCTTCACGTCGACGCGGCCTACGCCGGACCCGCCGCGGCGCTCCCGCGCATGCGACCCCACTTCCGCGGCTGGGAGCGGGCCGACTCGATCGTCATCAACCCGCACAAGTGGCTCTTCACGCCGATCGACTGTTCGGCTCTCTACGTACGGGATCCAGCCGCGCTGCGGGCCGCCTTCTCGTTCACACCGGCCTTTCTGGAGACCGGTGAGGAGGGGGTCCTGCACAACATGGACCACGGCCTGGCGCTGGGCCGCCGTTTCCGCGCGCTCAAGCTGTGGTTCGTCATGCGGTACTTCGGCCAGGACGGGCTGCGCGCCATCCTGGGACACCATCTCGGGCTCGCGCGCCTCCTGGCAGGGCTGGTGGATGCCGCCCCGGGCTGGGAGCGCTGGCGGCCGTCACGCTTTTCGCTGATCGTGCTCCGCCATTCGCCCGCCGGCGTGCCGGGAGTGCAACGGGACGCGCGGAACATCGCGATCATGCACCGGGTGAACGCCGGCGGCACGGCCTTCGTCTCCCACACGGAGATCGACGGAGAGGTCTGGCTGCGCTTCGCGATCGGGAACGTACACACCATGGAAGAGCACGTACGCACGGCCTGGAGCGCACTGCAGGAGGCCGCGGAAGCGGTATCCCGGGACGTGGACTAGGGCTAGGAACTAGGCTTCCCGCACCTCCCGCACCAGCTCCGCCATCTGCTCCCTGGCGTCGCCGAAGAACATCATCGTGTGATCCATGTAGAACAGGTCGTTGTCGATCCCGGCGAACCCGGGGCTCAGCGAGCGCTTCATGACGATCACGTTGCGCGCCCGGTCCACGTCGAGGATGGGCATCCCGGCGATTACCGAGTCCGGGTCGCGTGCGGCCGGGTTGACCACGTCGTTGGCGCCCACGATCAGCACCACGTCGGTGGTGTCGAACTCGGCGTTGATATCGTCGAGATCGAGCAGCTTGTCGTAGGAGACGTCAGCTTCGGCCAACAGGACGTTCATGTGGCCGGGCATGCGGCCAGCGACCGGGTGGACGCCGAACCGGACGGTGACGCCCCGGGCCTCGAGGAGGTCGCACACCTTCTTGAGTTCGTGCTGGGCCTGGGCGACGGCCAGCCCGTACCCCGGCACGACGGCGACGGAGTTGGCATACGCCAGAACCATGGCGACCTGCTCCGCGTCCACGTCGCGCACCGGCCGCTGTCCCGTCTTCACGCGGGCAACCTGACCCTCGGTGCCGAACGCCCCGAAGGCAACGTTGCCGAGCGACCGGTTCATCGCCTTGCACATCAGCTGCGTCAGCATGAGGCCTGCCGCACCCACGAGGGACCCGGCGATGATCAGGATGTAGTTGTTCAGCACAAAGCCGGTGGTCGCCGCGGCAATCCCGGAATAGGAGTTGAGAAGCGACACCACCACGGGCATGTCAGCGCCGCCGATGGGGATGACGAGGAGCACGCCCAGGACCAGGGCGCCGAGCACGAGCGCCAGGAAGAACGGGCCGCTGATCTCCAGCGCGCTCGTGCCGAAGAGCGGCGCGACCTCGTTCGCCACGCCTGCGTGTGCCAGACTGGCGCCCACCACCAGGATCAGGAGGAAGAGGAGCGCGTTGAGGGTCTTCTGGAGGGGGAACGTCACGGGTTTTCCGGTGACGACGCCCTGGAGCTTGCCGAAGGCGATCAGGCTGCCCGAGAAGGTCACCGCCCCGATCAGGGTGCTGAGCACGATCGTGACGCCGACGTCGACTCCGAGCGGTGCGCCGCTGCCACCCGCGCGGACGAACTCCGCGGCCGCGACCGCCGCCGAAGCGCCGCCGCCGAAGCCATTGAAGACCGCGACCAGCTGCGGCATGGCGGTCATCTGGATGTACCGGGCCAGCACCCCCCCGATCGCGGCGCCGGCGACGACTCCGGCCAACACCGTCGTCCAGTCCAGAATCTCGTTGTCCAGGAGCGTGACGACGATGGCCAGAAGCATGGCCAGGGAAGCCCGTGCGTTCCCCTTGCGGGCGGTCGCGGGCGAAGAGAGTTGCTTGATCCCGGAGACGAAGAGGACCGCCGAGATCAGGTAGACGATTTGAGCGATGGTGTTTTCCACGTTGGCCTCAGCGTTTCCGGAACATCTGCAACATGCGGTCGGTCACCATGAAGCCACCGACGACGTTGATTGTCGCCATCACGATCCCCGCGGTTCCCAGGATCTTGACCCACAGCTCGTCGGCGCCGCCGGTGACGACCAGGGCCCCGATGATGGCAATGCCCGAGATCGCGTTGGCGCCGGACATCAGGGGGGTATGGAGGGTGGGGGGTACCTTGGAGATCACCTCCCTCCCGGCGAGGGTGGCGAGCACGAAGATGTACAGCAGGATCAGCAGTTCACCCATGGGTCGGTCACTCCGTTGAGGACGCCAGCTTCGCTCTGACGCGTTCGTTCGTGATGTCGCCGCCGTGGGTGACGCAGGTGGCGGCGGTGATTTCGTCGTCGAAGTCGATGGCCCCCTCGTCGTCGAAGAGGTCGTCCACGAAGCTGGCGAGGTTGCGGGCGTACATCTGGCTGGCGTGGTAGGGCAGTTCGGCCGGCAGGTTCGCCGGACCCATCACGGTGACGCCGTCGTGGTCGACGGTACGGCCGGCGACGGTAAGCTCGCAGTTCCCGCCGGTCTCGGAGGCGAGGTCGACGATCACGCTGCCGGGCCGCATGGTCCCGACCATCTCCGCCGTAATGAGGATGGGGGCGGGCCGACCCGGGATCTGGGCCGTGGTGACGACCAGGTCGTGGTCCCTGATGTGGGTCGCGATGAGCTCCAGCTCGCGCTCGTGCTGCTCTTCCGACAGCTCCGTGGCGTAGCCGCCCTCGTCCTCGGCGCTCTCGTCGAGCGTGGCCTCGAGGAACGTGGCGCCCAGGCTCTGCACCTGTTCCTTGACCGCGGGCCGGATGTCGAAGGCCGACACCACCGCGCCCAGGCGGCGGGCCGTCGCGATGGCCTGAAGTCCGGCCACCCCGGCGCCCAGGATCATCGCCTTCGCCGGGCGGACGGTTCCCGCGGCGGTGGTGAGCATCGGCAGGAACCGGGTCATGGCGCCCGCGCCGGAGAGCACCGCCTTGTAGCCGGCGACCGTCGCCTGCGAGGAGAGCACATCCATCTTCTGGGCCCGGGTGATCCTCGGGATCAGTTCGACGGCAAAGGCGGTCACCCCCCGCGCGGCCAGCGCCTCGATGACCTCGGTGGGCCCGAGGGGGTCGAGGTGGCAGACCAGTACCGATCCCGGAGCCAGGGCGGCCACCTCTTCAAGAGTCGGAGGTTGCACCTTGAGGACTGCGCCGGCTTCCGCCAGCAGTGCGTCCCGGCCCGGAACCACGGCCACACCCGCCTCCTCGTATTCCCGGTCGGGGAAGGACGCGCCGACCCCGGCGCCGGCTTCGAGGCGGAGCCGGAGCCCGCGCCTGGTGTAGAAACGTGCCGCCTCGGGGACGAGGGCCACGCGGCGTTCACCCGGTCGGCTCTCGGCCATGATCGCTATCGTCATCGATTCTTCTCCCGGTCAAAAAATCGCGCTCAACTTGCAGACGCGGAGCGCATTTCGCCAGTCCCACGCCACCCGCGACCCCGTTGCGGCGGGGATTACCGGGCGGGATTGGCCGATTTTGCCATACCAGCGCCCCCGCCCCGGGGCTACCGTTGCCGACTGGGCGCCCCAGGTCCGCGCCCGGAGGCGTCGCATCCGCGCTCCGGGCCGGTCCGGCCGGGGCCAGGATCCAGGCTTCGGGGAGGGAACGGTGCTCGCAGTCGTACATTCCTATTGGGTTCACGGCGTGGAGGGGCAGCCCGTGCGGGTGGAGGTGAAGGTCCAGACGGGGTTGCCCATCTTCACGGTGGTGGGTCTCCCCGCCGGAGCGGTGCGCGAGGGCAAGGAACGCGTCTTCGCGGCCCTGGCACAGACCGGCCTGGCGCTGCCTCCCCGGCGCATCACCGTCAATCTCGCCCCCGCCGACCTGCCCAAGTCGGGATCCGGCTTGGATCTCCCGATCGCGGTCGCCCTCCTGGCCGCCTTCGGTCACGTTCCGCCCGCGGCGCTTGTCCGGTCCGCCTTCGTGGGCGAACTCGGGCTGGACGGGTCGGTGCGCCCCGTGCGCGGGGCGATCGCGCTGGCCATGAGCTGTCGCGCGGACGGGAGGACACGGCTCTTCGTGCCGGGGGGCAATGCCGAGGAGGCGTCGGCGGTCCCCGGGATCGACATCGCCGGGGTGTGGACTCTCGAGGAGCTGATCGGCATCCTGCGCGGGGACAGGATTCCGGTGCCGGCGGCCCCATCACGCCGGCCCCTTCCGGTCTCCCCGCCCGATCTGAGCGAGGTGCGCGGACAGGCGCTGGCGAAGCGTGCGCTGACGATCGCGGCCGCGGGAGGGCACAGTCTCCTGATGTCCGGCCCGCCGGGAGCGGGGAAGACGATGCTGGCCAGGCGACTGCCCGGGATCCTGCCCCCTCTGTCCGAAGCGGAGTCGCTGGAGGTGACCCGGGTTCATTCGGTGGCCGGACTCCTCGATCGCGACCACCCGGTCAAGACCGTGCGGCCCTTCCGGGCGCCGCACCACACGATCTCCGCCGGCGGGCTCATCGGGGGCGGCAATCCGCCGCGGCCGGGGGAGATAAGCCTGGCCCACCTGGGGGTCCTGTTCCTGGACGAGCTGCCCGAGTTCAGCCGCGGGGTCCTGGAGACGCTCCGGCAGCCGATCGAGTCCGGTTACGCGCGCATCGCCCGCGTCCGCCACACCGTGACCTTCCCGGCCCGCTTCCAGTTGATCGCGGCCATGAATCCCTGCCCCTGCGGAATGAACGGCGACGACTGCGTCTGTCGCGACCGCGAGGTGCACCGCTACCGGTCGCGTCTGTCAGGCCCGCTCCTCGACCGCATCGACCTCCAGATTCCGGTCGCCCCGGTTGGCTGGGACCAGCTGACGGCATCGGCGGATTCCACAGAGGGGGGCTCCGCCGCCGTGAGGAAGGCGATCGTCCGTGCCCGGGCCGGACAGGCGGTGCGCCGCGGCGGACGCCCGTTACTGAATGCGCTCGTGCCCTCCAGGGAGGTCATGGAGGTGTGCCGCTTGTCGAATGCGGGCGCGAAACTCCTGGAAGCAGGCGTTCGACGATACCGCCTTTCCGCCAGATCCGTCCACCGCACCCTCCGCGTCGCGCGCACCATCGCGGATCTCGGCGGCGAGGACCGGCTGAGCGAGCGGGCCGTGGCCGAGGCCCTGCGCCTGCGGGCCGGCCTGCAGGTTGCCGCGGCAGCGGCGGGAGGTGGCCATCTTGTCCATTCACCACCACAGCGATTAGGCTGACACCGGAAGCATCATGACGGATACCCGCGCCAGGATCTGTGCTCATGGCCCACTACATGGACTACGCGGCCACCTCTGCGATTCGCCCCCCGGAAGTAGGCAGAGCGGTCGCCGAGTTCCTTTGCGGCGTCGGCTGCACGCCGGGGAGGGGTGGCCACTCGGGAGCGGTCGAGGCGGCCCGGCTCGCGTTTCGGTGCCGGCGGGCCCTCGCCCGGGTCATGGACCTGCCCGGCGACCCGGGACGGATCGCCTTCATGCAGAACGCCACCCACGCGCTCAACACGGCGCTCTGGGGACTCGTGTGCCCGGGAGACGTGCTCGTCATCTCCCAGTACGACCACAACGCGGTGCTGCGGCCCGCCGACTACCTGGCGCGGGAGAGGGATGTGGAGGTGCGCGTCCTCTCCGGGAGCCCGGACGGCGCGGTCGACATGGACGAGGCGGCCCGCCTGCTGGATGGCGCCACAGTGCTCGTGGTGAATGTGGCCTCGAACGTCCTGGGAACGGTGATGCCGCTACGGGATCTCTGCCGTCTGGCGCACGAGGCCGGCGCGGTGGTGGTGGCCGACGTGGCGCAGTCCGCCGGGCACCTGGCCTCCGGGGCCGCGGCCGAGGGTGCCGACGTGGTCGCCTTCACCGGGCACAAGGGGCTGCTGGGCCCGCAGGGCATGGGCGGGCTGTGGGTGCGCGAGGGCGTCGACGTGGACTCGCTGCTGTGTGGAGGCACCGGCGGAGACTCGCGCCGCCGCACGATGCCCGAGGCCATGCCCGACCGGCTGGAAGCGGGCACCGGCAACACGCCGGGCATGGCGGGGCTGCTCGCCGGCTGCCGGTTCCTCATGAGACGCGGCACGGAGGCCGTACACAGACACGAGATGGCCATGAAGGCGACGCTCCTCGACGGATTCGCCGCCATCCCCGGGCTGCGTGTGCTGTCGCCTCCCGCGCCCGACGGGGTTCCCGTGGTGACGGTGAAGTCCGATGCCATGGATGCCGCCACCCTGGCGGGCCGCCTCGACCGGGAGCACGGCGTGCAGACGAGGTCGGGGCTGCATTGCGCCCCGGAGGTGCACAGGATCCTCGGCACCCAGGAGGAGGGCGCGGTCCGGTTCTCGTTGGGGTGGGCGTCGACCAGCGAGGACGTCGAGTCCGCGGTGGAGGCCGTCGACGCGGTGTTGCGGCCCGCCGCGGTAGCGGCCGGTTGAAGCCGCTCAGGCTCTTCTTCGCCCTGTGGCCCCCGGAGGACCTGCGCGAGCGGCTCTGGGGGTCGCTCGCACCGTTGCGCCGTGCCCGGCCCGGAGTGCGCTGGATCCCGCCCGAGCGCTACCACGTCACGCTCCGGTTCCTGGGCGACACCCCCGCTGCCCTTCTGCCGTCCCTGAAGCTCGCGGCGGACGCCCTGGCGCGTGAGGGGGCGATCCGTGTCCGCTTCACCGGGCCGGGGGTGTTTCCGCCGCGCGGGGCCCCGCGGGTGTACTGGGTGGGGGTCACGCCCGGGCCGCTCACCGGGTTGCGGAGGATCCTTGACGCGGCGCTCGCGCGGGAGGGGATCGCGCCCGGTCGCCGCCCGTTCAAGCCCCATCTTACCGTGGGGCGGGCGCGCTCGGGAGGCGGCGCAAGGGAGGTTGCGGGAGTTCCCGATGGTGGGGTGGCCGGGGCCTTTGGGGAAAGCTTCACGGTCGATGCACTGCATCTGGTCAGGAGCGAACTGTTCCCGGACGGGCCCAGGTATGCGAACATTCACAACGTGGTTCTTTCGGGATGCCAGGAGTGACCGAGCGATGGGCAAGGCAGTGAAGAGGTTCGTAACCCGGCTTGGGATTGCCGTATTGATCGTGCTCGCGGCCTATGCGGGCTGGAAGGGGGGCGATGCGGTCTTCCCGCGCCTGGAGACGGCCCTGGGGATCGGCGACGCGCGGGAGCCCGCCATGTCCGCAAGGGTGACCCCGGAGGCCGCGGACCTCGCCCGGGAGAAGATCGAGGCCTTCCGGGAGTCGGAGGACGCTGTCGAACTCCGGCTCAAGGCGTTTGAGGTGTCGTCTCTCCTGCGGTACTCCCTGACCGGCGTGCTTCCCAGGGGCGTGGTGGAGCCCAGTGTCAACATGGAGGGTGACCGGATCGAACTCCTGGCCGGGGTGGTACCGTCGGTCCTGCCCGACCTTCCCGATCTCGGGGGAATCACCGGCGTCATCGTCCCCGACACGGTTTCGGTGTCCGCCAGCGGCTCCCTGGTTCCGTTCGGGGAACGGGGTTCGATGCTCCTGGTCCGGGAGATTGTCGTGGGCGGCATTCGGATACCCTCGAGCGCGTTCCCGGACATCCTGGCGGCGCTGGGGCGCAAACACGAGCAGGGGCTGCCGGCGTCGGCCATCCTCGCGCCGGCATTCAGGGAGATCAAGAGCGCCTACATCGAAGGCGGCGAACTCGTTCTGATTCGCGCATAGAACCCGCATGGCAAGAATCCTGATCATGGACGACGACGAGTCGGTCGCGAACGCGCTCCGGCAGCTCTTCGAATACGAAGGGCACCGCGTCCACGTCTGCCCCAACGGTCCCAGCGGGCTGATCGATTTTCCGGACTTCAAGCCCGACGCGACCTTCCTCGACGTGAAGATGCCGAAGATGGACGGCCTGGAGGTTCTGGAGCGGATCCGCGAGGAGGATCCGCGCGCGGTGGTGATCATGATCTCCGGCCACGGAACCATCGGCACGGCGGTGAAGGCCACTCGCAAGGGTGCCTTCGACTTTCTGGAGAAGCCGCTCGATACGGACCGGCTTCTCGTCACGCTGCGCAACGGGCTCGCCTTCCGCGGGCTTTCGGACAGCGTGGAGCGCCTTCAGAACGAAATCCAGATCCGCCACGACATCGTGGGTGCCTCGCCTGCGATCCGGAAGGTGCTCAAGGAGATCGAGACGGTCGGGATCACCGACGCGCGCGTGCTCATCGCCGGAGAGAACGGAACCGGCAAGGAGCTCACCGCGCGCGCGCTGCACAGCCGCTCCACCCGGGCGGGGCAGCACTTCGTCGAGGTCAACTGTGCCGCGATACCCTCCGAGCTGATCGAGTCGGAGCTGTTCGGGCACGTCAAGGGGTCGTTCACCGGGGCCGTGTCCGACCGCACGGGGAAGTTCGAGCAGGCCAACGGGGGAACCCTGTTCCTCGACGAGATCGGGGACATGTCCCTGGTGACCCAGGCCAAGGTCCTGCGCGCGCTGCAGGGGGGCGACATCACCCGGGTCGGGGGCAGCCTCTCGATCTCGGTGGACGTGCGGGTCATCTCGGCGACCAACAAGGACCTGCACGAGGAGATCGACAGGGGCCACTTCCGGGAGGACCTCCTGCACCGCCTGAACATGGTGACCATCCGGGTGCCCCCGCTCCGGGAGCGAAGGGAGGACATCCCGATGCTGGTCGCGCATTTCGCGGAGCTCGCGCCGAAGCGTTTCGGCGTTCCGTACAAGCGTTTCAGCGACGAAGCGATCGAAACCCTGGCCGCCTCCGACTGGCCCGGCAACGTGCGCCAGTTGAAGAATGCGGTGGTGCGCCTCATGATACTGAGTGCGGGTGACATGGTGGAGAGGCGCGACGTGGCCCAGTTCGTCTCCTCGGACGGAGCCGGACCCGGAATCCCCGGGGACATGATGGCGCTGGAGACGCTGAGCGAATTCAAGGAGGCCGCGGAAAAGGCATACATCGAATTGAAGCTGCGGGAGCAGGACTGGAACGTGTCGGAGGCGGCGAGGCGGATGGGGATGCCACGTTCGAACCTTTACAAGAAGATTGAGCGGCATGGGCTGGTGCGGAGCTAGCAGTCCATCGACCGGGAGGAGAGGAGAGACAGATGACTTCGCCACCGTTGTCAGATTCGGCTGATGGCTCCCTCGGACAGTACCTGAGGGAGATTGCCAGGTATCCTCTCATCGACCGCGATGAGGAGGCGCGTCTGGCGCGCGGAATCCGCCGGGGCGAGGAGGAGGCCCTGGACAAGCTTGTCAGGTCGAATCTGCGGTTCGTCGTGTCGGTTTCCAAGAAGTATCAGAACCAGGGCGTGCCGCTCTCCGACCTCATCAACGAGGGGAATCTGGGACTCATCAAGGCGGCCCGCCGCTTCGACGAAACGAAGGGCATCAAGTTCATCAGCTATGCGGTCTGGTGGGTCCGGCAGGCGATCCTGCAGGCCCTTGCGGAACAGAGCCGGATCGTCCGCGTCCCGCTGAATCGCGCGGGGATGCTGCACCGTATCAGAAAGCAGAAGTCGCTCCTCGTCCAGGAGCTGGGCAGGGAGCCGACCGCGTCCGAGATTGCCCGGGCCCTGGGGTCGGACCCGCAGGAGGTGGAGGAGACGCTGACGATCGCGCGCTCCCACCTTTCGCTCGACGCCCCCATGGTGCCGGGCGAGGACAGCTGTCTCATGGACTGTCTCCCTGACCAGCTGTCGCCAGGCCCCGACGAGGAGACTTTCGAGAGGGCGATGACCGACACTTTGAACTCCGCGCTTGACACCCTGGAAATGCGAGAAGCAATGGTGCTCCGCCGCTACTTCGGACTCGGCGACGACGCGCCGATGTCCCTTGAGGAAATCGGCGGGGATCTGGGAATCACCAGGGAGCGCGTGCGCCAGATCAAGGAGAAGGCGCTGCAGCGCCTGAGGCACGCATCCAGGGCCCGCTTTCTGGTGACCTTCACCAGGTAGCGGGACGCCATCGCCGGTCGCTTGGCTGTGCGGGGGTTCTCCACGGACCGTCGGGCCGGGTTCCGCCCGGACATTTCATTTGCTACCGACAAGGGCGGTTGCTTTCGTTGACACCCGTGTGCCGGATAGGTATGTGCTGTAGATCATTCCTTGAGCCGTTCTCCGCCCTTGTTGACGCGGAGGCGGCTTCGTTTCGCGGACGAGGGAATCGCGTGACCAGAACCATCACTCCCAGGGAAACCGACATCCACCGCGCATGGTGGGTGGTCGACGCCGATGGCAAGCCGCTCGGACGGCTCGCCACCGAGGTCGCCCGCATCCTGCGCGGGAAGCACAAGCCCATCTACACGCCCCACCTGGACACCGGCGACCACGTGATCGTCATCAACTCGTCCAGGGTGCGTCTCACCGGCCGCAAGGCCGAGCAGAAGACCTATTTTCGCCACTCCGGGTACATGGGCGGCGACAAGCACATTCCGTTCGCCACCATGCTGGAACGGTTCCCGGAGCGGGTGATTGAACTCGCGGTGCGCGGCATGCTGCCCAAGAACAAGCTGGGGCGGCAGATGCGCCGGAAGCTGCGGGTGTATCCGGACGCGACCCATCCCCATCACGGGCAGGGCCCCAAACCCCTCGAGATCTGAACCCCAGGGACACGAACATGGCCGCTCAACAGCCTACACAGGCAGTGGGTCGCAGGAAGACCAGCGTCGCCCGGGTGCTTCTCCGGCCCGGCGCCGGCAACTGGTCGATCAACGGCCGCACCCTCGACGACTACTTTCCCCGCCCCGCACACCGGGTCCGGATCGAGGAGCCGCTCCAGACAAGTGAGTCGGAGGGCAGCTTCGACGTGCAGGTTCGGGTTCGGGGCGGCGGGCTGACCGGCCAGGCCGACGCGATCCGAATGGGCCTGGCGCGGGCGCTCGTGGTCCAGGACGAAGACAAGCGGGTCGCGCTCCGCGAAAGCGGCATGCTCACCCGGGACGCACGCAAGGTGGAGCGGAAGAAGCCGGGCCGCCCCAAGGCGCGCAAACGCTTCCAGTTCAGCAAGAGATAGAGCTCACTCAATGGATTCAGCCACCAATCAGGTCGGTCTGACCGAACTCCTGGACGCTGGCGTCCACTTCGGCCATCAGACGAGGCGCTGGAACCCCAAGATGCGCCCCTTCATCTTCGGGGAGCGCAACGGGATCCACATCATCGACCTTCGCAAGACCCTCGATCGCCTGCACCTGGCCTGCGACGCCGTGCGCCGGACGGTCCTCAAGGGCGAGAACGTGCTCTTCCTCTCGACCAAACCCCAGCTCAGGGTGGCGGTCGAGGAGGAGGCCAGGCGGTGCGGCGCGCTGTTCGTGACCGAACGCTGGCTGGGTGGCATGCTCACCAACTTCCAGACGATTCGCCGCCAGATTCGGCGCATGAAGGAGCTGCAGCGCGGGCGCGACGAGAACGCGTTCGACTTCTACACCAAGAAGGAGCGCCTTCTGCTGGAGCGGGAACGGGAGAAGCTGGAGAAGTACTTTCACGGACTGAGCGACATGGGCCGGCTTCCCGGTGCCCTCTTTGTCGTGGACGCGCGGCGTGAAATCATTGGCGTGCGCGAAGCTCACCGGCTGGGGATTCCGGTGATCGCCATCGCCGATACCAACGTGGATCCGGAGCTGATCAACTACCCCATTCCCGGGAACGACGACGCCATCCGCTCGGTGAGTCTTATCGCCGGCGAGATCGCCGACTCGATCATCGCAGCGCGCCGGGAGGTCCCCGACGAACAGCTGCGGCGGCAGGTGGAGCTGGAGGCAACGACCTACTCGACGGAGACGGGTGAGAAATCGGCGGATACCCGAGAGCTCATGCCGCGCGCGCGCAAGCGCAGGCCGCGGCCGGAGGCGATCGCCCAGGTCCTCAAGGCCGGAGACGGCGACGATGCCAAAGGGCCGAAGGGGCAAGAGTCCGAGGGGGGCTGAGGCACCGGGCGCCCGCTCGCTGTTGGCCCGGGCGGCGCTGCCGGTGACTCTGCGGTTGCCGTGGCTTCCGAGCCGGCGGCCGGCGGATTCCCGGAAGTCGTTCGCGGGTGTTGGCGCGCGGTATTGCACCAGGGAGATTTCATCACAATGAAGATCAGTGCGAGGAACGTGAAGGAACTCCGCGACCGCACGGGCGCGGGGATGATGGATTGCAAGAAGGCCCTGCAGGAGACCAACGGCGACATCGAAGCCGCCATCGATCTGCTTCGCACCAAGGGTGAGGCCAAGGCGGCCAGGAGGGCCGGGCGGAAGGCCGACGAGGGCACGGTCGCCAGCTATATCCACCACGGCGGGCGGATCGGTGTTCTCGTCGAACTCAACTGTGAGACCGATTTCGTCGCCAACACCGACGATTTTCGGGCGCTGGCCCGGGATCTGGCGATGCATGTGGCCGCTGCGGACCCGATCGCCGTCGGCACCGGCGACGTGGACCCGGCAATGGTGCAGCGAGAACGGTCGATCTTCGAGGAGCAGGTCGCCCGCGAAGGGAAGCCGGAACACATCCGGGAGCGGATCGTTGAAGGTAAGCTCGGCAAGTTCTTCAAGGAGCGGGTTCTGCTCGAACAGGCCTACATCAGGGATCCCGACAGCAGCGTGGGCGACCTGATCACCGAGGTGGCGGCCCGCACCGGCGAGAAGATCAGGGTAGCGCGTTTCTCCAGGTTTCAGGTCGGGGGCTAGCGGTCCGTGGTGGACATTCCGCGTGGCGGCCGGCGATGAGCAACCCGGGCCCCAGGAGTTCCGGCTATGGCCGCGTGCTGCTGAAGCTTTCGGGCGAGGCGCTCGCGGGGGAGCGGGGGTTCGGCATCGATCCCGAGGTCGTCGACTCGATTACCAACGACGTCAAGGCCATCCACGAGCTGGGCGTCGCCCTCGGGCTGGTGATCGGGGGCGGGAATATCGTGCGTGGGACGATTGCCAGCCGGCAGGGCATGGACCGGGTCTCGGCCGACTACATGGGCATGCTGGCGACGATCATGAACGCGCTTGCCATGCAGGATCCGCTGGAGAAGAAGGGAATCGACACGCGTGTGATGACCGCGGTCCACATGCCCCAGCTGGCAGAGCCGTACATCCGCCGCCGGGCCGTGAGGCACCTTGAAAAAGGCAGGATCGTGATCTTCGCCGGGGGGACGGGGAACCCGTACTTCTCCACCGATACGGCCGCGGTGCTGCGGGCCATCGAGATGGACGCCGACGTGGTAATCAAGGCGACCAGGGTCCAGGGCGTGTTCACCGCCGACCCGGCGAGCGACCCCGACGCGACCTTCATCCCCGACATATCCTACCATGAGGTCGTCGCGCGGGACCTGCGCGTGATGGATGCCGCGGCCGTCTCCCTTTGCCGGGACAACGGTCTTCCCATTATCGTGCTCGATCTTGAAGATCAGGGAGCGGTGCGGCGGGCGATCCGGGGCGAGCGGGTGGGAACCCTGGTTTCCTAGGTTCCCGTTTCAGGTCTCGACGAGGAGGACACCTTGGAAGTAGTGGACGATGCCAGAAGCAGGATGGACGACGCGGTCGGCGCGGTGGCGCGGGAGTTTGGGACGGTGCGGACCGGAAAGGCCGTCCCGTCGATCCTCGACACGGTCCGCGTCAGTGCCTACGGGGGCATCATGCCCCTGAACCAGGTCGCGACCGTATCCGCCCCCGACCCGTCGATGCTCGTAATCCAGCCGTTCGACCGATCGCTCATAGGCGATATCGAGAAGGCCGTGCTGACTTCGGGACTCGGGCTGAATCCGTCCAACGACGGCGCGCTGATCCGCGTCCCGATTCCCCCGCTCAGCGAGGAGAGGCGGAAGGAGTACGTCAAGCTGCTTCACCGGATGGCAGAGGAGGGACGCGTCTCCGTGCGCCAGGCACGCCACGCGTCGAACGACCGCATCAAGGAGCAGCTGCGCTCCCACGAGATTGGCAAGGACGACGCCCACCGGATGATGGCGAACGTGCAGAAGCTCACCGACGAGCACTGCGGCCGGATCGACGTGCTGCTGGACTCGAAGGAGAAGGAGGTGATGGCGATCTGACGGATCGACTCGACCGGATCAGGATGGCCGGCCATCTACCGCGGCATGTGGCCGTCATCATGGACGGAAACGGCCGCTGGGCGGGTCTGAGGGACCTGCCGCGATGCGTGGGTCACTGGGAAGGCATGAACGCGGTTCGTGAGGTCGTCGAGGGCGCGTGCGAGGCGGGTGTCGACGTCCTGACGCTCTACGCGTTCTCGACCGAGAACTGGCGTCGCCCCAGCGAGGAGATCGAGGCGCTCATGGGGGTCCTTCAGGCTTTTGCCGAGAAGGAGCGGGTGCGGCTTGCCCGCGAAGGGGTGGAGGTCAGGGTACTGGGCGAGATCGAGCGTCTTGACGAGCCTTCGCTCGAAGCCGTCCGGAGGATCGTGGAGACCACTCGCGGGGGCGATCGGCTGCTGCTCAACCTCATGATCTCCTATGGCGCGCGCGAGGAGATCGTGGGCGCGGCGCGGGCGCTGGCGGCAGCCGCTTGCGCCGGCCTCATCGACCCCGAATCGATCGACGAGGAGACGTTCAGGAGAGCGCTCTTCACCGGGAGCATCCCCGACCCCGACCTGTTGATCCGCACCTCCGGCGAGTTGCGGATCAGCAACTTCATGCTTTGGCAGATGGCGTACACGGAATTCCACGTCACGCCGGTTCTATGGCCGGATTTCACAAGGGAAGACCTGTTCGAAGCCATTCTGGACTACCAGTGCCGCGACCGCCGCTTCGGCAGGGTCACCGCCGGATGAGCCGCGCGTCCGGGTCCCGGGGCATCTCCGACGAGCTGCGGGCCAGGCTGCTGGTCGTGGCGCTCGTGGTGCCCGTGGGGATCGTGGCCATCTATCTGGGCGACTGGTACTTCACGGCTGTGGTCGCCGCCATCGCGGCCCTGACCGCCCACGAGTTCTACAACCTCGTCACGGACAGGGCGGGACGGCCCCTCGCATGGCTGGGCGTCCCGGTCGCGGTGCTGCTGGTGCTCATCGCCGCCTACGAGCCGAGCTTTCAGGTCTGGGGCAACCGCGCGCTGTCGCTCCTGCTCCTCCTGGGGCTTGTCTCGGTGGCCTTCGCCATCTTCGACCGGTCGGAGGAGCAGCCGCTTCTGTCGGCGACTGCGACCGTGTCCGGCGTGCTCTACACCGGCGGAACCCTGTCCTTCGCGCTCCTCCTGCGCAACCTCCCCGAAATCCGGGGGGCGATGCCGGTCCGCCCGGTGGACGGCTTCCTCCTGGTCATGCTTCCGGTGGCGGTCACGAGCCTGGCCGACAGCGCCTCCTACTTCGTGGGCAAGCGCATGGGCCGCAGACGCCTCGCGCCCAGGCTCAGCCCGGGCAAGACGGTCGAAGGCAGCATCGGCGGGCTGGTGGGGGCGGTGGTGACCGGGTACGTGGCAGGTCTCTTCATGGACGGAGTCGGCACCCTGGTCCTGTCGGGGCCCGTGTGCGCGGTGATCGGACTCCTGCTGGGGATCGCCGGCCAGCTGGGCGATCTGTCCGAATCGCTGCTCAAGAGGGAGGCGGGCGTGAAGGACTCCGGCAGGCTGCTGCCCGGACACGGAGGCGTTCTCGACCGCTTCGACTCGCTGCTGTTCACGGTGCCTCTTGCGTACGGACTGGTCCTGCTGGCCCAGGTTTTTGTGTGAAGCGCGTCGTCATCCTTGGCGCCACGGGCTCGGTGGGCCGCTCGGCGCTGGCGGTGGTCCGCCGCCACCCCGAGCGCTTCAGGGTGGTCGGATTGGCGGCTGGCAGCGGCGTCGTTGCGCTCGAGGCGCTTGCCGCGGAGTTCCGGCCGGTCTGTGTGGCCGCAGCCGATCCGGCCGCCCTCGACGGGCGCCCCGACCTGCGGGCGGCGGGTTGGCGGACGGGGCCCGACAGCGTGGCGGAGCTGGCCGCGCTCCCGGGCGCGGACATCGTGGTCAACGCGATCGTGGGAGCGGCCGGCCTCCGGCACACCATCGCCGCGCTGGAAGCGGGGAAGCGCTGCGCCCTGGCCAACAAGGAGTCGCTGGTCGCCGCGGGCGAGATCGTCCTGGACGCGGCTCGCCGGGGCGGTGGGGAGCTCGTCCCGGTCGACAGCGAACACTCGGCGATCCTGCAGTGCATCGGCGAGGCGCGGCCCGACGAGGTGCGCCGAGTCATCCTGACGGCGAGCGGCGGACCATTCCGGGAGCTCGACCCCGCGGCGCTGGAGCAGGTCGACGCGGGCATGGCGCTGCAGCACCCCACCTGGGAGATGGGCGCCAAGATCACAATCGACTCGGCGACGCTGGCCAACAAGGCGCTCGAGGTGATCGAGGCCCACTTCCTCTATGGCCTCCCCTACGACCGGATCGATGTCGTGGTCCATCCCACCTCGATCGTCCATTCCTTCGTCGAGTTCGTCGATGGGTCGGTGCTGGCCCAGATGGGCGATCCGAACATGGAGCTTCCCATCCTCCATGCGCTCACCTGGCCGCGGCGTCCCCCCGACCGGGCGCTATGCACCTTCGATCCGCTGAAGGCGTCGCCCCTGACCTTCGAGCCCGTGGACACGGAGCGCTTCCCGCTCTTCGGCCTGGGCGTGGAGGCCGGACGCACCCGTGGGGCCGCGCCGGCGGTCTTCAACGCCGCCAACGAGGTCGCCGTGAAGGCGTTTCTGGAAGGAAGGGTTAGTTTCCGGCGTATGGCGTGTGTCGTTGCCGGGGCGCTGGACGCCCTGGGTGGCCGCACCGCCGACTCGCTGAAGGAGATACTGGAGGTGGACGGCGACGCCCGTCGTCACGCCGCCGGAATGGTATGGTAAACATGACATTTAGTAAAGTTTTCCTTACAGTACGACCCGCCCGGCACAGCGGTCCAGCGCGGATGAAGCGCTGGCCGAATTCAGCGATTCGTTCCTCGGACTGCTAGGGGAGGGATATGACGACAGTCCTGGCTACGGTCGTTCTTCTGGGGGTCCTGATCTTCGTGCACGAACTGGGACACTTCTGGGCTGCCAAGGCGGTCGGCGTCGGGGTGGAGCGGTTCTCCATCGGGCTGGGACCGCGTGTTTGGGGGTACACCCGGGGGGAGACGGAGTACGTCCTCTCCGCCATACCGCTGGGTGGCTACGTGAAGATGCAGGGGATGGAGGACGAGGTGATGGAGCACCTCGAGGGGGGCGCCTCCGATGCCCCACGGCGGCCCGATCCCCGCGACTTCGACTCAAAGCCCATCTGGGCGAGGACATTCGTGATCTCGGCGGGCGTGATCATGAACATGCTGTTCGCCATGGTCGCCTTCAGCGCGGCGGCTGGCTTCTGGGGGTCCGAGGAGGTCGCGACGACCCGCGTGATGTCGGTCGCGGACAGTACGCTTCCCGCCGGGGCGGAGGCGCTGGCCGACATTCCCTCCGGCGCCCGGATCGTGCGGATCGGCGATACCGAGCCGCACTCGTGGTACCAGGTCCAGCGGGCCTTCCTGGAGTCGCCCGCGGGGACCCTGAGCGTGGTCACCGAGTCGCCTTCGGCGAGCTTCGAGGTCGAGATTCCGGAGGGTCTGGAGGACCGGCGCGCGCTGGCCGGATCGCTGGTCCCCCGGGTCGACCCGCGGGTGGGCCGGGTGACGTCCGGGTCCGCGGCCGACGGTGCCGCCATCCTGCCGGGCGACCTTGTGACGAGCGTGGCCGGAATCCCGGTCGCGAGCTGGACCGAGATGGTCAGGGAGATCGGGGCGAGGCCGGGCGAGAGCGTCGAGATCGGCGTCCTGCGCGACGGCACCGCGCTGCTGCGCCTGGCCGAACTCGGGGTCATCGAGGACGAGGGTGGGGAGAGGGGGCTGCTGGGGGTCACCCAGGAGACCGTCCACGTCTCCGTCGGTCTCGGGGAAGCCGTCGCTATCGGAGTGGACGAGACGGTCTACATTACCAGCCGGATTCTGGGTTTCCTGCGCGATCTCGTCACGCTGGACGTCTCGCCGCGGGAGGTGGGTTCAATCGGGACGATCGCCGTCGCGTCCGGCGAGGCCGCCTCGCGGGGAATGGCGGATTTCCTGCGCTTCATGGCGCTCTTCAGCGTCAACCTCGCGGTGCTCAACATGCTACCGATCCCCGTGCTCGACGGTGGCCACATGGTGTTCCTGGGGATCGAACTGGTCCGCGGGCAGAAGCTGACCGTCAAGCAACGGATCCGGTCGAGCCAGGTGGGGATGGTCGTCATCCTGGCGATCATGGTGTGGGCCCTCGGCAACGACCTGTTGCGCTTCCTGGGGCTGTAGCGGCCAGGAGCGCGACTGTGGGCGGGGCGGCGGTGGGCCGGGGCAGCTCCCGGGGAGGCACCCCCCGCCGGCTCAGAAGAGGGATAGCTGCGCCGGGCGATTCCGTTCGCTGAGCTCCGCCAGATCGACGAGGGGGGTGGGGCGGTCACTCGCGGCCACCAGCACCCGTCCCTTGTAGCCCTTCCTCCTGAGCGCCCGCTCCATCACGGATCTCGCCAGCGCCGGCGTGTTCGTCTCCTCGGACAGGTGCGCGAGGACGACCACCGCAAGCCTGGGGCCCAGCAGTTCGAGGGCGAGGTCGGCGGCGGCCTTGTTGGAGAGGTGGCCCTGACTCGAGGCGATCCGCGTCTTGACGGCGGTGGGGTAGGCGGCGGCCCAGAGCATCTCGGCATCGTGGTTCGACTCGATCACCAGGGCGTCGCATCCGCGCAGCGCGTGCTTCGTCTGGACGCCGGGACGGCCCAGGTCGGTCGCGATGCCCAGGCGAAGTCCGGTCTCCGGGTCGCTGACGGCGACCGCCACCGGCTCCGCGGCGTCGTGAACCGTGATGAACGGCTCGATTTCGAGGTCTTCCACCGTGACGGGATACCCCGGACGGTACACGTGGACGGTCTCGGTTCCCCTCAACACGCGCCTGCAGGCCTCGCGCGTTCCCGCGGTCATGTAGAGCGGCGTGCCGTGGCTGCGCGCGAACACTCCGGCGCCGCGCGTGTGGTCGCCGTGTTCATGGGTCAGGACGATCGCCGAGATCTGCCCGGGTTCCCGGCCGACCGTCGCCAGCCGCGCGGCGAGTTCCCGGCCGCTGAAGCCCGCGTCGATCAGGATGCTGGTCGAGCGCGCGGCCACCATTGTCGCGTTGCCCCGGCTGCCGCTCCCCAGTACGGAGAACCGCACCGGGTCAGCCGCCGGGATGGGCGCGAAGACCCGCCGTGGCGTGGAAGGCCCGCCGGTACAGCCCCCGCATCCCGGCGGTGAGCGTCGCGCCCCGCCTCCGCATGACGACCGCCGCCGTTTCCAGGAATCGTTCGAGGTCGTACTCGGCGGAATCGGGCCCGGAACCCCACGAAAACGGCGGCACGGACCTCGGCGGCATCCGGCCGCCGAACAGGTTGGAGCCGGCGCCCACCACCGTGCCGGTATCGAACAGCGTACCGATCCCGGTGCGCACATGGTCTCCCAGCAAGCACCCGGCCTTCGTGAGTCCGGTCTCGACCGTGCGCCCCCCAGCCTCCTCCACCCGGACCGGACCGTAGGTGTTCTTCAGGTCCGAATTGCTGGTCATGGCGCCGAGGTTGACCCAGCGGCCCACGATCGAATGCCCCAGAAAGCCGTCGTGTGCCTTGTTGGCGTGGCCGAGCACCAGCGACGATTCGACTTCGCCCCGGATCCTGCATTCGGGCCCGATGCTGACGCCTGCCAGCTCGCCGCCCAGAATCGTGGACCCGGGCCCCACCCATGCCGGTCCACAGATGCGGCACGGCGCCCGCACCCGCGCGCCCGGCCCCAGCATGACGGGCCCGCCGGTTGTGTCCAGGACGACGCCCGCCTCGACCACCGCGCCGGGGGCGACGCTGATCAGGCCGACGCCGACGCGGTGCACGCCGGTGGGAAGGGCGCTCCCGGGGAAGCGCGCGCCGTCTGCGCAGAGGCGTTCCCGGTTCGCGGCCATCAGTTGCCACACGCTGGCCAGCACCCGGCCGGGGACGGGGACCCTCGGCCACGCCTCCGGGTAGCGCCCCGCCTCGAGACCGGGTGGGAGCGCTGCGCGGTGCGGCACCCGGACGCCGACGGGCGTCGCCCCCGCGAAGAGAACGGCGGGACCCCCGGGCCATTCGGCGGGCGCCTCGTCGGCAGCGAAACGGCTCGACAGCAGGAGTCTGTCCCCGTCGTCTCCAGGTTCGGCGGCGGCGAGGCAGGGCGGCGCGCCGGGCTCCTCGAAGCCCGGGAGGGCATCGCCGGCGAGGTGCCCTTCGCACGCGATCCCGAACACGCGTTCGCACCTCGCCCTCAGGGTCTCGGTGCCGAAGAGGAGCTCCCCCACGGGCCGGGTGAGAGCGAACGGGTGCCAGCGGCGCGCGACCGGATCGTCGAAGAGGAAGAGTCGGCGCGGCGTGGCCATCAGCCGGAGCCCGGGTTCGGCTCGCGACCTTGGTCAAATATAATATAGTCTGGAATATTACGCAAGTATCGTTTCAACTCCGGAGACCGGGACCGCGGCATGACGAGGGTCTCCCGTTCCGTTCGGACCACCAGCAGATCCCGCACGCCCAACAGCACCACGCGCCCCGAATCCGCGACGGCGATGTTGCCGCTGGCGTCCGCGAGATGCACCTCGCCCCGGGACACATTCCCGCCCTGGTCAGCCCGCGTGTGACGCGCGAAGGCCTCCCAGGTCCCCACGTCGTCCCACGAGAAGGTGGCGTCGAGGGACCCCACCCGGCCGCTGCGCTCCAGCACGCCCTCGTCCACGGACACCGGCTCCACCTCGTTGAAGAAGCCCGAAACATCGCCCCTCTCGAGCAGCGGGAACGCGCGCGCGATCCCGGGGGCGTGCGCTTCGATCTCGGACAGGAAGGTGGCGGCCGGCCAGACGAAGATCCCGGCGTTCCAGCGGTACCCCTCCTCGATATACCGGGCGGCGGTGGCCGCGTCCGGCTTCTCCGCGAACGACGCGACGCGGAAGGCCCGGTGGCCCGGCGGCGCATCCAGTGGACGGCCGGGCCGCAGGTAGCCGTAGCCCGTCTCGGGCCGGTCGGGCGGGATGGCGATCGTCATCAGCAGGTCGTCGCGCACGGCGATGGCGACCGCGGCGCGCACCGCGTCCCGGAAGGCCGAGGCGGGGTCGATGACGTGGTCGGCGTGGAGCGAGACCATCACCGCGCCGGGGTCGGCGCGCTCCAGCTCCCAGGCCGTCCGCGCGAGCACCGGTCCCGTGCCGCGGGCCCGGGGTTCCGCCAGGAAGGCGCTTGCAGGCAGGCCGGTCACCTCGCGGATCGGTGCCACGAGGTCTTCACCGGCCAGGATCCGGGTGCGCTCCGGGGACGCCAGTCCGCGCAGCCGCTCGAGGGTGTCGACGATCAGTGGTCGCGCGGATCCGAGAGGAAGCAGCTGTTTGGGCCGGTCCGCCCTGCTCAGGGGCCAGAAGCGCCGGCCGGATCCCCCCGCCAGAACCGTGACCCAAACGGAGGGCCCGGAGGCTCCGGTCATGGATTCACTCTGGCAGTCCGTGCAGATGCGAAAAGTATGGCAAACATGACATTTGGTAATGTTGTCCTTACGTTTTGGCCAGCCGGACACGGCGATCCGGCATCGATGCATCCCCGACCGCATGCAGCGGAAGCTTTCACCGGCGAGCGGCGGGAACCTAGCCGGGCAGGGGGGAACGAGTCAAGAATGACAGGAGCGTTCCATGGTTGACGGAGGGTCGCCGCGCCCGGTAGAATTGACCATGAGAAATCCTTCAGTCTCCGAGGCAGGGGTGCCTGCCGCCGCGCGCTTGCCCCGGCAGGTCCTTGCCGGCATCCCGGCCGCGGCGCTGGCGCTGGCGCTTCTGGCGGCGTGCGACGACGATCCGCTGTCGGTGCGCTGGGTGGAGAGCCCCGACACGGTTCGCCTCCACGCCCTGTCCCGCACCGAACCGAATCTGTATTCCGGTTTCGACTTTCACCCTCGCATTCCGGTCCTGATCGAGAGCCTCGCGACGGGAGGCAACTTCGACCTGGCCGTCGACACGGCGGGCGGGCAATTCGTGTGGCTTCCCCCGGGCGCGCTGGGAGTCACCTCGTCGGCGGGGATCGCGACGATGGATGGCGAGACCTTCGAGTCGACGGTGAGGGCGCCGGCCGACACCGCTCAATACGCCACCACCGTGCCCGTTCCTCTGAGAATCCGCACAACCTATGTGATCCGCACCCGCGGGCACGCCGGGCTGTTCGGCATCAACTGCAACTACTACGGCAAGATCGAACCGCTGGCCATCGATGTCGCGTCGGGCCAGGTCGTCTTTCAGTTCGACGTGAGCCCTGCCTGCAACAACCGGGATCTCATCCCGCCCGATTAGCGGCCCGTGTCGGAGACCCCCCACCAAATGCAACCGGCGCCGCGTCCCGGACGGACGCCAGGTCGCTGATGCTCGACATCGGGCTGGTGCGCCGCGATCCCGAGCGGGTGATCGCGGGCCTCGTTAGGAGGGGACTCGAGGACGCGCGGGCGACGATCGCGGCCATCGGGGAGCGGGACCGGGCCCGCCGCGGGGCGCTTGTCCGGGTCAACGAACTCAAGGCGCGCCGCAACCGGGCCTCGAAGGAGATCGGAGCCGTGAGGCGCCAGGGGGGGGATGCGAGTGGACAGATCGCCATCATGCGCGAGGTGGGGGCCGAGATCGCCGATCTGGACACGGTCGTGGCCGAGGCCGACAGCTGGCTGGCCGAGGCGCTGGCGACGATCCCCAACCTCCCCGACGGCCGGGTCCCGGGCGGGGGAGTCGAAGCCAACCGGATCGTACGGCAGTGGGGAGCCCCGCCCGACCTTTCCTTCGCGCCGCGCCCCCACTGGGAGCTGGGGGAATCGCTCGGCATTCTCGACCTCGCCGCCGGAGCGAAGGTGTCGGGGTCGGGCTTTACGGTGCTGCGCGGACGGGGCGCCGCGCTCCAGCGGGGGCTGATCAACTGGATGATCGGACTGCACGCCGCCGAGCACGGTTACGCGGAGGTGCGGGTCCCCTACCTCGTCACGGCCGCGACCATGACCGGCACCGGGCAGCTGCCGAAGTTCGCCGAGGAGTCCTATGTGACGGAGCCGGACGGCCTCTGGCTGATCCCGACGGCCGAAGTCCCCGTGACCAATCTGCACCGCGAGGAGATTCTGAGCGGGGCCGACCTGCCGCTGAAGTACGTCGCCTACTCACCGTGCTTCCGCAGGGAGGCGGGAGCGGCCGGCCGGGATACGCGGGGAATGCTCCGGGTGCACCAGTTCGACAAGGTGGAGCTCGTCCGCTTCGAGCGCCCGGAGGCCAGCGCGGCCGCCCTGGAGGAATTGACCGCCGAGGCGGCCCGCATCCTCGAGCTGCTCGGGCTGCACTACCGGGTGGTCCTGCTGGCTGCCGGGGATCTCGGCTTCTCCTCCGCGCTCACGTACGACCTCGAGGTCTGGGCGCCGGGCGTCGGGAAGTGGCTGGAGGTTTCGAGTTGCTCCAGCTTCCGCGACTTTCAGGCACGGCGGGCCCGGATCAGATACCGGCCCGAACCGGGCGCGGCGACCGGATTCCTGCACACGCTGAACGGTTCGGGGCTGGCGCTGCCGAGACTCATGGTGGCGCTGCTGGAGACGTACCAGCGGGAAGACGGATCGGTGCGGCTCCCCGAGGTGCTCGCTCCGGTGCTCGGCTTCACTGGAATCACGGCCGCGGTTTGACGGCCCGCGAGGGTTCTCCTCCACGCGCGGAGGAGGGGCGATGAACGGAAAAAAGCGAAAGCGCAACCCGACGGCGTCGCAAACCTGGCCCACGGCGCTCGCCATGATCTTCGTCGCGCTGCTGGCGTGGTACATGGTCTACACATCCGCGATCGTCCGGTCCCGCGATGCGGACATCGAGATCACCGCGCGCATCTACGCCGAAGTGCAAAAGGGGTTGTCGAGCCAGGACGAGCGCGCCGAACTGGCGGCGCTCTACAACCTGCAGCAGCTTCTCGTCGCTCGCGGTGTGCCGTTCGTGGTCACCTCGGGCCCCGGCCAGCGCTACAACATCTCCGAGAGTCTGCCGTTCGAGATCTCCGATCCTCCGACGGCGGAGGATACCCTCCGCATCCTGCGCTACGCCACCGAACTCGATGCCCGCAACGAGCCCGTGGAGATTCCGGGGAGTCAGCTGGTGCACTACGGAATCACGCCGGAAGAAGCCCGGCTGCGGTGGATCCCGGTGCTCTGGGGGGTGGGCATGCTGCTCACGGTGCTGCTGGCGGTTTCGGTCTTCCGGTATCAGCGGCGCACGGCCGCAGAGCAGGCCTGGACAGCGATGGCAAGGGAGCTGGCGCACCAGTTGGGCACGCCCATCAGCTCGCTCCAGGGGTGGGTCGAGTTGCTTGGCCTGGCGCCGAACCAGCGCCCGGGGAAGATGGCCCAGGCCGAGATCGCGACAGCCATCGGCGACGACCTGGTCCGGCTGGAGCGGGTCAGCCGGCGCTTCGAACTGATCGGACGGGATCCGGCGCTGCGGCGCGTGTCGCTCAAGCAGGTCGTGGACGAACTGCGCTCCTACATGGAGGTCCGGCTGCCCCGGCTGGGGCCGGGGGTGGCGCTGCACGTCGACGTGCCGGACGAGCTGCCGGATGTCCAGGGCCACGAAGTGCTGCTGACCTGGGCCCTCGAGAACGTCGTCAAGAACGCGCTCGACGCGATGGCGGGGACCGGCGGATCGATCACCATCTCGGCCCGGGCTCCCGACACCCGGTGGGTCGTCCTGCGGATCCGCGACACCGGGCCCGGCGTGCCCTTCGAGATCCGCGACCGGCTCTTCGATCCCGGCGTGACGACCAAGTCGGGCGGTTGGGGAGTCGGCCTCACCCTCACCCGCCGCATCATCGAGGTGGTCCATCGGGGCCGCATCGAACTCGTCGACCGCGGTGAGCGCGGTGTTACATTCCAGGCTCGGCTCCCCCAGGCCGCCGAGTCCTGAACCGGTGCGGTGAGCGGTCCCTGCGGCACGCGGCGCGCATCACCAGCGTCCACCCTCAGCCAGTCCGGTGCAGCGGATACAGTCGCTCCTCGAGTCCCTCAACCCTGAGCAGCGGGAGGCCGTCGAGCACTTCGAGGGCCCCTGTCTCGTTCTCGCGGGCGCGGGGTCCGGCAAGACCCGGGTCCTGACCACCCGTGTATGCCGGCTCATCGACGAGCACGGCGTGCCCCCGGACCGGATCATGGCCGTCACCTTCACCAACAAGGCGGCCGGCGAGATGCGCGAGCGGGTGTCGGCGATGCTGGGAGGTGAGCCGCGGGGGATCTGGATGGGGACGTTTCACGCGCTCGGTGCCCGCCTGCTCAGGCGTCACGCGCCCGAATTGGGCTGGACCCGGGGGTTCGTCATCCGCGACGCGGGGCAGTCGCTCAGGGAGGTCAAGAGAGCCCAGACCGCCGCCGACGTGAGTCCAAAGCGGTGGCAGCCCAAGGCCATTCGCAACTGCATTTCGGATGCGAAGAACCACCTGGTGGGTCCGGGGGCGTTCTCCGAGGCCCACGGGGACGGCCAAGATCTCATGCTGAGGCAGGCGGCGCGGGTGTATCCGGTCTACCAGCAGGCGCTGCGGGACCAGGACGCCATGGACTTCGACGACCTGCTGATGCTGCCCGTGCGGCTCCTCGAAGGCAGCGAACGGCTGCGCCGGCAGTACCGCAAACGATTCGCCTTCCTGCTGGTCGACGAGTACCAGGACACCAACCGGGCCCAGTTCAGCTTCCTGGAACTGCTCGCGCGGGAGCACCGCAACCTCATGGTGGTCGGGGACGACGACCAGAGCATCTACGGCTGGCGCGGCGCCGATATCCGCAACATCCTCGACTTCGAGCGCTCCTTCTCCGGCGCGCGCGTGGTGCGGCTGGAGCAGAACTACCGGTCCACCCAGGTGATCCTGGACGCCGCCAACGCGGTGATCTCGAAGAACGTGCACCGCAAGGAGAAGAGGCTCCGCACAGACCTGGCGGGCGGCGACCCCGTGACCGGCGTCGAGGCGGGCAACGAGACCGACGAGGCGCGCTGGATCGTCGAGGAGATCGAGCGGCGGATGCTTTCCCACCCGGGTCTGAACCACCGCGACTTCGCGGTTCTCTACCGTACAAACGCGCAGGCCCGCGCTCTGGAAGACCGCTTCTGGCGGCGCGGGCTCCCGTACCAGATCGTGGGCGGGGTGCGTTTCTACGAACGCAGGGAGATCCAAGACGTGCTGGCGTACCTGCGCCTGATCGCCAACCCGCGCGATGTCGACGCCTTCGAACGGGTGGTGAACTACCCGCGCCGGGGGGTGGGCAGCGTGTCACTGAGGCGGCTGTTCAGCTTCGCGCTGGAGGAGGGGATCGGTCCGCTGGAGGCCGCCGAACGGGCAGGGGAGGTACCCGAGCTGAGCCGAACGGCGCGCCGCGGGCTGATCGATCTGGCGGCGCTGGCCCGCCGGTACTCGGTTCTCGCGGCGACGCAGACCGTCGGCGAGGTGCTGGAGGCGCTCATCCGGGAGCTGGCGCTTGCCCGGCTGCTGCGCGAGGAAGGCCCGGACGGGGATGACCGGGCCGAGAACGTCCGGGAGCTGGTTGCCGCGGCCGGCCAGTTCGAGTCCGAATCGCTGCCGGATCTGGAGGACGACGAACGCGACGCGTTCACCGATCTCGGACTCTTCCTGCAGCACGTGGCGCTGGTCGCCGACATCGACGGGCACGATCCGGGAGCCGATGTCGTGACGCTCATGACCCTCCATAGCTCCAAGGGGCTCGAGTTCCCGGTCGTCTTCATCAGCGGCATGGAGGAAGGCCTCTTCCCGCTTGCCCGCGCATACGACGAGGAGCACCTGCTCGAGGAGGAGCGGCGGCTCTTCTACGTGGGACTGACGCGGGCGCGGAGGAAGGTGTACCTCACCTGGGCGCGTTCGCGGCGCCGGGCCGGCGCCGTTTCCTGGTCCAGTCCGTCGTCGTTCATGGACGCTCTCCGGGAGAACATGGAGATCCTGACCACCAGCCGGGTCGGGTCGGCGAGGTGGGTGGGCCGCAGTGAGCGGAGGACGCGCCCCGGTGCCGGCATCCGGGACGAACCCGACTTCAACCAGGACCGCCCCAGCTATGCGAAGGGGGAGAGGGTCGTGCATCAGACGTTCGGCTCGGGAACGATCGTCGAGCTTTCGGGATTCGGGCCCGGCCTCAAGGTCACCGTCGACTTCGAGGGGGCGGGGCGCAAGAAGCTTGTGGTCCGCTACGCAGGGCTGGAGAAGGACTACTTCTGAAACGGCGCGGAACCGGGGTCGGGGCTGGCGGTCCGTCCGGCGCGCCGTGGTGCTACTCCTGGGCGGGAAGGGCCCGCTCGGGACCGCCGTCCCCTTCGGCGACTTCGGCGCCAGGCGGCTCCTCCGCATCCCGGGCCTGCCCCGAACCCGCCAGCGGCCACCGCAGGCTCCCCAGTCCGGCCCGTAGCGAGCGAAGTCTGGACGCCCCCTCCAGGACCGCGTCCTCGGCCTCCGACTGCGCCAGGTCGAGCAGCGCCACGAGGTCCTTCAGCCGGCCCTGCAGTTCCCCCGAGGCGTCCGCGATGCCGTCGGCCAGCCCCGTGAAGGCCTTGTTGACCCGGTCGATGTCGGCGCGGGCAACCTCGGTGATGTGCTCCAGATTGCGGGCGGCCGCGTTGGCGTGTTCGACAAGGGGCCGCGAGCGCTCTTCGACCGACGACAGGAAGCGGGCCCAGCCGCTCGACACCCGCCGCATCTCCGCCAGAACGAGGAGCAGGACGACCAGTACGCCGGTGAACGCCAGGGCGACCAGAAGTGCCGCCCAGCCCGGAACGAGGGTCAGGCTGTCGCTTGCGAGCGTGAGGACGGTCGTGTCCTGCGGTGCCGATGGGCCGGTGAACGGCATGTGGTGGGTTCCGCCTGGCATGAGGTGATCTCCAGCGAGATTCGAATATGGGACTTCAGCCCGGCGCGATCCAGCGGTAGCTTTCGGTCATGCCAACATTGATCGTGACCGGCGGCCACGAACTCTCCGGCACAATCCGCCCCGCCGGCAACAAGAACGCGGCGCTTCCCGCGCTCGCCGCGACCCTCATGTCGGCCGAACCCGTCACGCTGCGCAATGTCCCGCGCATCCGTGACGTGCACACCCTCCTCGAGATCATGGAGTCGCTGGGCGCCCGCGCAACGTGGACCGGCCCGGGCACGGTAGAGGTGGACGCGCGAGGCGTTGGCGCGGGCAACCTGGACCCGGCCCTCTCGGAGCGCATCCGGGCATCGATCCTCCTGGCGGGCCCGCTGCTCGCACGCTTCGGATCGCTGTCGCTGCCGCCGCCGGGGGGTGACGTGATCGGCCGCCGCCGGCTGGACTCGCATATCCTGGCCTTTCGGGCCCTCGGAGCGGAAATCGCCTTTTCGCGCGGCCTCGAGATCGACGCTCCGTCGCTGACCGGCGCGAACATGTTCCTCGACGAGCCCTCGGTCACCGCGACGGAGAACGCCGTGATGGCCGCCTCCATGGCTCGCGGCGAGACCATCGTCCGGAACGCTGCCTGCGAGCCGCACGTCCAGGATCTGTGCCACCTCCTCAACGCGATGGGGGCCCGGATCCGCGGCATCGGCGGCTCCACGCTCGTCATCGAGGGGGTCTCCTCGCTCGGCGGCGCCGACTACGAGATCGGGCCCGACCACATCGAGACAGGGTCGTTCATCGGCCTCGCCGTCCTGACCCGGAGCCGTCTCGTCATCGAGCGCGCCCCGATCGAGCACCTCGATTCGATCCTGATCGGGTTTCGCCGCCTGGGCGTGGACTGCCGCATCGACGGGAGGGATCTGATCGTGGACGGCCGCGCCGATCCGGTCATCCAGATGGACGCCTTCGGGCACCTGCCCAAGGTGGACGACGGCCCCTGGCCCGCCTTCCCGGCGGACCTGACGTCCATCGCGGTGGTCACCGCCACCCGGGCCCGAGGTTCGGTTCTCGTGCACGAGAAGATGTTCGAGTCGCGGATGTTCTTCACCGACAAGCTGGTGTCCATGGGCGCGCGGATCATTCTTTGCGACCCGCACAGGGTCGTGGTGGTGGGACCGTCGGAGCTGCGCGGGGCCAGAGTGGAGAGCCCGGACATCCGGGCGGGGATGGCGATCCTTATCGCCGCGCTGGGCGCGAAGGGCGAGAGCCGGATCCGCAACGCGGCGCAGATTGAAAGGGGCTACGAGAGGATCGACGAACGACTAGCCGCGCTGGGGGCCAGGATCGAGCGGGTCGATTGACCGCCGGCGAGGCCCGCCGCTATATTGGGCATGTGGTTGGCCGCCGCCGCGGTGGCCTTTTTTTGAAGTGGGGGATGGCGTCCCCCGCTTTTTTTGTCGGTAGTCGTCAGGGGGTGGACGTGAAAACAGACCGGTCGGAACTCCGGCAGGGGTTCGAGCAGCAGCTCGCGAATCTCGGCTACGAGATCGTCCAGCTGGAATGGGCGGGCAACGCCCAGCGGCCGGTCGTCCGCCTGCGTGTCGAACACCGGACCCCGGACCGCGCCGTGGCGCTCGACGACTGTGCTCTGGTGAGCCGCCGCCTGGAGGCATGGATCGACCAGGGGGCTCGCCTGCCCGAGCGCTACGTGCTCGAGGTCTCGTCGCCGGGCCTGGACCGTCCGCTGACGCGTGACAGGGACTTCCACCGCTTCCGGGGGCGGAGGGTGGCCGTGCGGGGATCGCAGGTGCTTTGCGGCCGGGCGTCGCGCCTCGAAGGGGAACTGCTCGGCCTGGTGGGGGGCGGGGACGGATCCGCAATCCGGCTCCGGTTGAACGAGGGCGACGAGGTTGAGGTGCCGCGCACGGCGGTGCAGGACGCCCGGCTCGTCCCTGAGTGGAGCCAGGTCATCACATGAACACGGGTTTGATCATCGCAGCCTTCCAGGACATCGCGAAGAGCAAGAGCCTTGAGCCGGACGAGGTCAACGCGCTTATCCAGGACGGGATCCATGCGGGACTGGCGCGCATCTACGGCGCCAACGTCGACGCCGAGATCACGATCGACGACGTGGCGGGCGATATCGACATGGTGGTGCTCAAGCGCGTCGTCGCCGAGGTCGAGGATCCTTCCGCCGAGGTGTCCCTCGAGGAAGCGCACTGGGACGATTCCACCTACGAGGTCGGCGACGTGATGGAGATTCCCGTCGACTTCTCGGAGTTCGGGCGCAACGCCGTCATGGCGGCGAAGCAGCGCATCGTACAGCTTGTGCGGGAAGGGGAGCGGCAGCGGATCAGGGACGAGTATTCGAACCGGATCGGTGAAATGCTCTCGGGCGAGGTGCAGCAGATCGAGCGGGGCAAGCTGGTGCTGATCCTGAACCGGTCGCGCGACGCCGAAGCGATCATCCCCTGGAAGGAACAGAACCCGCGCGAGCGCTTCCGGCAGGGCGAGTCCATCCGCTGCGTGCTGAAGAAGGTGGAGGAGACGCCGAAGGGCCCCAAGCTCATCTTCTCCCGCGCCGACCCGCTCTTCGTGGCGGCGCTCTTCAAGCTGGAAGTGCCGGAGATCTACCAGGGCATCGTGGATATCAAGGAACTGACGCGGGAGGTGGGAGGACGCACGAAGATCGCGGTGCACTCCCGCGACGACTCCATCGACCCCGTGGGGGCGTGCGTCGGTCTGAAGGGCTCCCGGGTTCAGGCCGTGGTGTCCGAGCTGGGCGGGGAGCGGATCGACATCGTGCCCTGGCATCCCGACCCCGAGGTATTCGCGCGCCGCGCGCTGGCCCCGGCGCGTGTGGCAAAGGTCATGTCCGACCCCGCGCGCCAGGTGATCACGGCCATCGTCGATGAAGACCAGCTGTCGCTCGCGATCGGCCGGAACGGACAGAACGTACGCCTCGCGTCCCAGCTCATCGGCTGGCAGATCGACCTCTACGGTTCCCGCGAATGGCTGGAACGCGGAGAGGACATGGCGGTCTTTGTGGAAGGAGAAGGCGACGGGTACGAGACCGCCGACTTCCCGCTGAGCGAACTGTCGCTCGACGCCGATACCCTCGCCGCGCTCGCGGGCTCCGGATACGACAGCTTTCTCGACATCATCGACCTCGACAGAACGGACTTTCTGGCTGTCGAGGGAGTCACGGAAGAGGCGGCTGCTACGCTGCTGGCCCTGATCGAGGACCTCACCGTGCCGGATGCGGAGGCCAGTGAGCCCGCTGCAGTCGAGGCCGGAGGGGATCCCGCCTGATGAAAGTTCGTGATCTCGCCGCCGACCTGAAGGTCACTCCGGACGTCCTCGTTCGGTTTCTGCGGAAGGCCGGCGTGCGCGTGGGGCATCCTGACGCGCCGATCAGGGATTCGGAGGTGGCCCGGATCAGGATCCGCCTGGAGCGGGAGCGGAGGGCGGGGAAGGGGAATGCGGCCGATGTCATGCGGGCCGACCTCAGGCGTGAAAAGCCCGTCAGCCGGCGACGGCGTGTTCGCAGGCGCAGGACCCCGGCGGCTCCGTCGCTCGACGCCGACGCCGCAACCGGCGAGGACGCCGGTGTGGACGGCGAGCAGCCCGGGCTTCCTGCCGACCAGGCTCCCGCCTCCGTGCCGGCCGATGGCGTGGCTGCGGCCGCCGCGGGCGAGGGTCCGGCGTCGACCGACGGGGAGGCTCCCGGCGTCCGCGAGGCGGAGGCCGCCGCGGCGGCCTCGCCCGACTCCGGCGGCGAGCCCGGCTCCGCGGACGCCGGGAGTGCCGCTGCGACCGAAGCGGATGCGACGTCGCCCGGCTCAGCCGAAGCCGCGATCGAGTCCCCGGCCGAGGCGCCGGTGTCGGAGGATGCGGCATCCGGTGTGGAGGAGCCCGCGGGAGGTGTCGCGGCGATAGGGGATGCCGGGGCGGATCTGCCGTCCGCAGACCCCCCCGCAGAGAGCGCGCCGGTCGCATCCGGGTCCGCGCAGGAGAGCGCGCCGACACAGGAAGGGGACGTGCCCGCCAAGCCCGCCTCCGCCAGGGCCGGCGCTCCTCCTCCGCCGGTTCGCCAGGGTCTCGGGGACGCCGGGGGACCGGTTCGCCCGAGGCCGGAACCCGCCGCCAGCGCCGGGCCCGGTGGAAAGGTCCGCATCCAGGCCGAGGGGTACACCTCGGACGGACGCAGAAAGAGGGACCGCAAGAAGGGCAAGCGCCGGCGAGGCGCCAACCGTGACCTGGCCAGGGAGAACATCCAGCGGGTCATGGCGGAGATCAAGAGCGGGGGCAAGAAGCGCCGCAAGGGCAAGGCGACGGTGGCCGCCGCCAAGGAGGAGAAGGTGGCCGCAAAGGAGGAGGCCGCCCGCAAGGTTGCCGCGGAGGCGCGCCTGGTTCGTGTCAACGAATTCCTGACGGTTGCCGAACTGGCGGAACTGGTCGACGTGAGCGCGACCGAGATCATCGGCACCGCCTTCAGGGACATGGGCCTGCCGCTGACCATCAACCAGCGGCTCGACTTCGATCAGATCGAACTCCTGCTCGAGGGATTCGGATTCACCGCCGTCCGCGAAGCCGACTACCTTCCGGCTGCCGAAGCCGTGGAGGAGGATGACCCCGAGGACCTGCGCCCCCGTCCGCCGGTGGTCACGGTCATGGGCCATGTCGACCACGGCAAGACGAAGCTCCTGGACTGGATTCGCAACACGAACGTGGTTGCGGGAGAGGCCGGGGGAATCACGCAGCACATTGGCGCCTACCATGTGGAGCTGGACGACGGACGCACGATCTCCTTCCTGGACACGCCGGGCCACGCGGCCTTCACCGCGATGCGCGCCCGGGGAGCGGACGTCACCGACCTCGTGGTGCTCGTGGTCGCGGCCGACGATGCCGTGATGCCCCAGACCATCGAGGCCGTGAGCCATGCCCGCAACGCGGGCGTGCCGATGGTGGTGGCGATTAACAAGATCGACCTGCCGACAGCCGATCCCGGGAAGGTCAAGCAGGACCTCCTGCGGCACCAGGTCACGGTCGAGGACTTCGGCGGCGACACGCTGGTCGCCGAGGTGTCGGCGAAGACCGGGCTGGGGATGGACGACCTTCTGGAGAAGATCCTGCTTCAGTCCGAACTCCTCGAACTCAAGTCCAACCCGTTCCGCGACGCGACGGGAGCGGTTGTCGAAGCGGAGCTGGATGTCGGCAAGGGGCCGGTGGCAACCATCCTCGTCCAGAGCGGCACGCTCAAGGTCGGGGACAACTATGTCGTCGGCCGGAACAGTGGCCGCGTCCGGGCGCTTTTCGACGAACGCGGCCAGAACGTCGATTCGGTGAGCCCGGGAATCCCCGTTCAGATCCTCGGGACCACGGGCGTGCCGCAGGCGGGCGATGTTCTCCAGGTCATGGACGCCGACCAGGCGGTGTCGATTGCCGCCAACCGCCAGCGACTCGACCGCGAGAAGCAGCTGAGGATCAAGGAGCGGGGCATCAAGCTGGGGGACTTCAGCCAGCTCCTCGCCGCCGGCGAGACCAGTTCGCTGCGCCTGGTCGTCAAGGGCGACGTGGACGGGTCGGTGCAGGCCCTGTGCGACGCCATGGAGCAGCTTTCCACCTCCGAGGTGCAGGTGGAGATCATCCATCGGGGTGTCGGGGCGGTCAACGAGTCCGACGTGATGCTCGCGCTGACCGCCGGCGCGGTCGTCATCGGCTTCCGCGCGCGTCCCGATGGCGGGGCGCGACAGGCCGCCGCGCGGGAGGGAGTCGACATCCAGGTCTACGACATCATCTACGAGGCCGTCGACAACATCCGGGCCGCCCTGGAAGGACTCCTGGCGCCGGAACGCAGGGAAAAAGTGGTGGGTGCGGCCGAGGTTCGGATGGTCTTCAAGATCCGCGGCGTCGGCACGATCGCGGGCAGCCATGTTGTGGATGGCTCCATCCGGCGGCGCGCGCTGGCGCGCGTGATCCGCGATGGCGTGGTCGTCTACGACGGCGAGATCGGGTCGCTCAAGCGCTTCAAGGAGGACGCCCGGGAGGTGAAGGAGGGGTACGAATGCGGTATCGGCATCGCCAGATTCAACGACCTCAAGACGGACGACATCATCGAGACCTACGACGTCGAGGAAGTTGCGCGAACGCTGGCGGGTGCCGAGGCGGTCTGAGGGCGCGCGGAGCCCTGAAGCCGGCGGGTCGGCAATGGTCGTGACGCTTTCCACCTGGGAACTGTCGCTGCCCGGTTCGGGCTCGCTCAAGGACAAGCGTTCCGTGCTCCGGTCGCTGAAGGACCGTCTTTCCCGCATGAACGTGTCGGCTGCCGAATCAGGATTGCAGGATCTGCGCGGCCGGGCCCGTATCTCCGTGGTCTTCCTGGCGGCCCACTCCGCCCAGGCCGACTCGATCCTGGCTTCGGTCGACCGCGTGATCGCCGGCGCACGCGGGGCCGTGGTGATCGCCAACAGCAGCGAGCGGCTCTGATGTCCCGCCATCGGCGTTCCCGTCTGGGCGAGCAGTTGCGCCGCGAGCTTTCGATCAGGATCGACAGCCTGGTGCGAGACCCGGGGCTGGGATCGGTCACCGTCACCGGGGTCGATGTGACCGCCGACCTGTGGCTGGCGCGCGTCTACGTCGAGGTGCACGGTTCAGCTGCGGAGAAGGCCGAGTCGATGGCTGCGCTCAGGCGCGCGGCTCCGTTCCTCCGAACGATGATCAGCCGCGAATTGCACATCAGGAGGATGCCCGAGCTGCGTTTCCACCGGGACGAGTCCATCGAGGCGGGGCAGCGCATCGAGGCGATCCTGCGTGAGGTCCTCCCCGGGGACGGGGCTGGCGAGGGAGGCGACCCGGGCACGGGGGCCGGGGACCATTGAGCGGGCGCACGGACCGAATGGGGTTCCTGCTGGTCGACAAGCCGGCCGGGGTCACCTCGCACGATGTGGTGGCCGACGCGCGCCGCGCGCTTGGGGTCCGAAAAGTCGGTCACGCGGGTACGCTCGATCCCTTCGCGACCGGCCTCCTGGTGCTGGGCATCGGGCGCGCAACGCGGCTGCTGGAGTATCTGGTGGGGTTGGACAAGGAGTACGAGGGCACGGCCCGCCTCGGCGTCACCACCGACTCGCTCGACCCCGACGGTGCCTGCGTCGCGCGTGACGACCGCTGGCGGGGGATCCCGGCCGAACGCATCCGTTCCGTGGCGGCCGCGATGGAGGGGCCCATCCTGCAGACCCCTCCGCGGTATTCGGCGGTGAAGGTTCGGGGCGTGCCTGCGCATCGCCGGGCCCGCCGCGGGGAAAAGGTGGAGCTCGCACCCCGCGAGGTGAGCGTGCGTCGCTTCGAGGTGCTCGGCGTCGAGCTTCCCGAGGTGCGTTTTCGCGTGGCATGCTCGAGCGGCACCTATGTGCGCAGCCTCGCCGGTGAACTGGGAGAACGCCTCGGCACGGGGTGCCACCTCACCGCGCTGCGACGAACCCGGGTCGGCTCCCTGCATCTCCGCGACGCGGCTCCGACCTCTGCCCTGCGCGCGGGAGCGTTGCCGCTCCACGCCTGGGTGAAGCCGCGGTCGGCGCTCTCCCACCTCGGCACGGTGGAGGTGCGCCCCGAGGAGGCGGCGCTCCTGGTGCAGGGCCGGCGAATCCCCGCGGGGGAGTCCCGCGCGCGTTCGGCCCCCTCCTCCGGCCCGGTAGCGTTCGTCCTCCCCGGTGGCGAGCTCGTCGCCGTGGGGGGTGTCCGCAACGGGCTGATCGAGCCCGGCAAGGTGTTTCTGCGTGCCTGAGCGCGCGCCCGGCTCCACCGTGTTCCGTGCGGGCCTGTCGGGGCTGCCGCGCGACAACCGCCCCGTGATCGTGACGGTCGGCACCTTCGACGGGGTGCACCTGGGCCACTGGAGGGTACTGGAGGAGATCGGGGCCCGCGCGGCGGCCATCGATGGCAGGAGCGTGCTGGTCACCTTCGACCCGCATCCGCTGCGCATCGTCCGTCCGGCGGCGGCCCCGCCCCTCCTTACCACCCCCGACGAGAAGAAGACCGTGCTCGCCGAGAGCCGCCTTGATTACGTCGTGTTCGTGGCCTTCACTCCCGAGCTGAGGGAGTACTCGCCGCGCCGGTTCGTGACCGAACTGCTCCTGTCGAGACTGGGCATGAGCGAACTGGTGATCGGCTACGATCACGGGTTCGGAAGGGGAAGGTCCGGCGACGTGGACACGCTGCGCGTGATCGCCGCCGAATGCGGGTTCGCGCTGGACGTGGTGGGGGCGGTGTACGCCGATGACGCGGCGATCTCCTCGACCTCGATCCGGCGGGCGCTGCAGGAGGGGCGGCTCGCCGACGCGAACCGTGGTCTGGGCCGGCCGTACCCTCTCACGGGAATCGTCGTTCGCGGTGACGGGCGCGGCCGCGAACTGGGGTTCCCCACCGCCAATGTCCGCGTCTCCGGCGTGGACAAGCTGGTTCCCGCCGCGGGGATCTACGCATGCCACGCTTCGGTCGCCGGGGGGCGGTACATGGGCGCTCTCCACATCGGCCCCAGGCCCAGCTTCCCCGGGGCGGACGCCACGGTCGAGGTATTCCTGCTGGACTTCGAGGGCGGACTGTACGGCCACGAGATCCGGCTGGAGCTCGTTGAATACCTCCGGCCGGTGGCCGCCTTCGGCACGGTGCAGTCGCTCACGGAGCAGATGCGGACCGATGTGGAGCGGACCCGGGAGATCCTCGGCAGGTGATGGAATTCAGGCTTGCCGCTGGACAAGACTGGAACTGGAACTTGTGTTCCTCGCAGACGGCGCTATTGTTAAGGGCTGTGTCGTCTGGTGGCCACATCCCCTCGGGCGGCGAACTCTTCGGCGGCGGTCCGCCGCCCGGAGGCACCGGCGAACTTCCGCATGCAGCAGCGCCTTCCCGCGCGGCTCCAGTCCAACGCGGAGACACGGATATACGGGAACAGTAATGGGCATCGACAGACAAGAGATCGTCAGGAAGTATCAGCCCCACGAGAATGGCAGTGGGAGCACCCAGGTCCAGATCGCCATCCTTACCGCGAGAATCGACCACCTCCGGGGTCACTTCGATGCCCACAAGCACGACCATCACGGTCGCCGCGGCCTCCTCAAGATGGTGGGCCGCAGACGGCGACTCCTCGAGTACCTGAAGCGAAGAGACATCGACGGGTACAGGGAATTGATCAAGGACCTCGGACTGCGCCATTGACGGACGCTAGCGAAGACGGCCTCCCGGCCGTGACTCTTCCGTAGTGCCGCAGACCACCCCCGCCGCGGGATTTCAGCGGCAGCATCGGAAGAGAATATGACAGACAGAATCGAACGTGAATTCGCCGGCAGGCGTCTGGTCCTCGAAGTGGGCCGGATGGCGCGCCTCGCGCATGGCGCCTGCCTCGTACAATACGGTGACACCGTAGTCCTCGTGACCGCGACGGTCCAGGACAAACAGACCCACCTCCCCTTCTTCCCGCTTACGCTGGAATACCGGGAGAAATACTACGCGGCCGGCAAGATTCCGGGCGGGTTCTTCAAGCGGGAGGGCGCGCCCCAGGAAAAGGAGGTCCTCTCTTCGAGGCTCGCCGACCGGACCCTCCGTCCGCTGTTCCCCGACGGTTTCTACAATGAGACCCAGGTCCATGCGCAGGTTCTGAGCGCGGACCAGGAGAACGACGCGGATGTCCTGACGCTGATCGGCGCGTCGGTGGCCCTCAACACCTCCGTGATCCCCTTCCGGACCCCGGTTGCGTCCGTCCGGGTCGGCCGCATTCAGGGCAACTGGGTGGTCAACCCGACCTTCACGCAGCTCGAGTACGCCGATGTCGACATCGTCGTCGGAGGCACGGCCAAGGCCATCGTCATGGTCGAGGGCGGCGCGATGCAGGTTCCCGAGAGCGAGATTCTCGAGGGCTTGGCGGTCGCCCACGAAGCGATCCAGGAACTCATCGACATCCAGGAGGTGCTGATCGCGCCGCGCCGGAAACCCGAGATGCATTGGGAGCCTCGGGAGGCGCCGGCGGAGGTAAGGCGCCAGGTGGAGGAGCTCGCGGGGGACCGGGTGTCCGACGCGATGCAGCTTGCGGACAAGCAGGAGCGTTCCGCGGCGCTGGCCGCGATCGCTACCGACATCGGGGAGACGCTGCAGCGCGACGATCCCGACGGCGCCGCCACCGAAGGCCACATCCGGGACGTGATCCGGTCGATCGAGAAGAAGTGCATGCGGGCGCGCATTCTGGATGACGGCGTGCGCGCTGACGGCCGCGGGCTGGACGATGTGCGCGCCATCGACTGCGAGACGGGCGTGCTGCCCAGAACGCACGGTTCCGCGCTCTTCACCCGCGGCCAGACCCAGTCTCTGGGCGTGGTGACGCTCGGAACCTCGAGGGACGAGCAGCGCATCGACTCCATAGACTCCGCGGACCAGGTCACCAGGTCCTTCATGCTGCACTACAACTTCCCGCCATTCTCGGTTGGGGAGGCGCGGCCCATCCGGTCCACCTCCCGCCGCGAAAAGGGGCACGGCGCGCTCGCCGCCAGGGCCATCCAGCCGCTGCTCCCGGAGTACGACGACTTCCCCTACACGATCCGCATCGTGTCGGACATCCTGGAATCGAACGGCTCCTCCTCGATGGCGTCGGTGTGTTCGGCGTCGCTGTCGCTCATGGACGCGGGGGTGCCCATCAAGGAGGCGTGCGCAGGCGTTGCGATGGGACTGGTGACCGACGGCGAGCGGGCCGCGATCCTCACCGACATTCTGGGCCTGGAGGACTTCCTGGGGGACATGGACTTCAAGGTGGCCGGCACGCGCAAAGGCGTGACCTCGATCCAGATGGACATCAAGATCGACGGCCTGACCACGGAGCTGCTCAGCGAAGCGCTTCAGCGGGCCCACAAGGGCCGCATGCACATCCTGGACTGCATGGACGCCGCCCTCCAGTCCGCGCGCGACGACCTGTCGCCGTACGCGCCTCGCATCGTGTCCATAAGGGTCAACCCCGAGAAGATCGGCGAGATCATCGGACCGAAGGGCAAGACAATCCGCGCGATCCAGGACGAATCGGGCGCCACGATCGACATCGACGACGACGGAGTCGTGAAGATCGCCGCCGTTTCGGGCGAGGCCGGGGCCAGGGCGCGCGAGATGATCGAGGCGATCGTCCAGGAGCCGGAGGTTGGCCGCATCTACGAGGGTCCGGTGAAGAACACCACGACCTTCGGCGCCTTCGTGGAGATCATGCCGGGGGTCGAGGGCCTTTGCCACATCTCGGAACTCGCCGAGCATCGCGTCGGGAAAACGGAGGATGTGGTAAACCGCGGAGACCTGGTGCGCGTGAAGCTCCTGTCAGTCGACGAAAAGGGCCGCATGCGGCTGTCCATGCGGGCTGTCGCGACCGAAGAGGAAGATTCCCGGGATGGGCGGAGGCGCGCCGCCCCGGCACACTCTTGAGCCACGGGCCCCGGGTTGGGGGAGCGTCCGCATCGCTGATGACCGGGACCGCGCTCGCCGGGGATGCGGCTGTGGCTGGCGCGTACCGGTCCACGCGCCTCGACAACGGCGTCGAGGTCGTAACCGAAGCGATGAAGGGGGTCCGCTCGGTGGCCACGGGGGTCTGGGTCCGCCAGGGGGCTGCGCTGGATCCCGCCGGGCTCGGAGGGGCGAGCCACCTGCTCGAACACGTCGTGTTTCGGGGTACCGAGCGCCGCTGCCGCCGGGACATCGCCCTGGCGCTCGAGAGTTTGGGGGGTTCGCTCAACGCCTACACCGCGCGAGAGCACACAGGGTTCGAGGCCAGGGTCCTCGGCCGCCACCTGCCGGACGCATTGGACGTACTCGCGGATCTCGTCAGGCACCCGCTCATTCGCGAGGAGGACGTCGACCACGAGAAGGAGGTGGTCTGCGAGGAGATCGCGGCGGTCGAGGACACGCCCGACGACCTCGTCTTCGAGATGCACGGGGATGGGCTGTGGGGGGGACACTCGTACGGCCGACCGATCCTGGGCAGCCGCGAGACCGTGGCGGAAATGTCGCGTACCGATCTCGCCGGGCTCCACGGCCGCGCCTACACGGGAGCGAATCTGGTGGTGGCCGCCGCGGGAGCCGTCGAGCACCACGAGTTCGTGGAGCTGGCGGAGCGGTGGTTCGGGGACATGGAGCCGGGCGAAAGAGTCGAAGCCGTCGACCCGCCGCCCCGGCCGGCCCGGGGAACCGTCACGGTTGCACGTGGTTCGGCCCAAGTTCACATCGTGCTCGGTCACCCCACCCGGGGGCAGTCCCATCCCGATCGGTATCCGCTGATCCTGTTGTCGGCGGCCCTCGGTGGAGGGATGAGTTCAAGACTCTTCCAGCAGATCCGGGAAGAGCTGGCGCTGGCATACTCCGTCTATTCCTACCTGTCCATCTATCGGCGGGCCGGGGTCTGCGGATCCTACCTCGGCACCCGCCCCGGGTGTGAATCCGCCGCGCTCGACGCGGTGCTGGAGATCTATGCCGAGCTCGCCCGGGAGGGCCTCGCCAGCGGGGAACTCCCCAGGACGAAGGAGCAGGTCAAGGGCGAGATCGTGCTCTCCCTCGAGTCCCCTGCGGCAAGGCTGCACCGTCTGGCCAGCTTCGCTCTCGCCGGCGAAGCCTTCATCCCGGTGGACGAACTGACTCGCAGGATCGACTGCGTATCCGGGAGCGACGTTCTGCGCGTCGCCGGCGAAGTGATGGATCCGGAGTGTCAATACGTCCTCTGCCTGGGTCCGGAGGGCGCGGATCCCGCGCAGGCGGACGGTCAAGCCTGGAGGTAGGGAGACATGCTCGTAGGGATTCCCGCGGAGGTGAAGGACAACGAATACAGGGTCGCGCTGACCCCGGCGGGCGCGGAGGCGTTCACCCGGGCGGGGCACAGCGTCCTCGTTCAGGCGGGCGCGGGCCGGGACAGCGGCTTCACCGACGATTTTTACGAGAACGCGGGGGCCCGGATCGTGCAGACGGCCGGGGAGGTGTGGGGCCGGGCCGAGATGATCATGAAGGTGAAGGAGCCGGTACCCGACGAGTGGGAGCTCATCCGCGAGGGGCAACTTCTCTTTACCTACTTCCATTTCGCCGCCTCCGAGCCCCTCACCAGGGCCGTGATGGAGAGCGGCTCGGTGGCCATCGCCTACGAGACGGTGGGGCCCGAGGATGGGGAGCTCCCGCTTCTCACCCCGATGAGCGAGGTCGCCGGCCGGATGGCGGTGCAGCAGGGCGCCAAGTACCTGGAGCGGCCTTCTGGCGGGTCCGGCATCCTCTTGGGGGGCGTTCCCGGGGTGCTCCCGGCCAAGGTCCTCGTCCTGGGTGGCGGCGTGGTTGGCACCCAGGCGGCGCGGATGGCCGCCGGACTCGGTGCGCGGGTCGCCGTGATGGACATCTCGCTCCCGCGGCTGCGGGACCTCGCGGAGGTGATGCCCGCCAACGTGAACCTGCTCTACTCCACCCGGTACGCGGTGCGCAAGCAGCTCCAGGACGCCGACCTGGTGATCGGGGCGGTCCTGGTGCCCGGCGGAAGGGCCCCGAAGCTGGTGACGCGGGAGGACCTGGCCACCATGCGGCCCGGGTCCGTCATCGTGGACGTGGCCGTCGACCAGGGCGGCTGCGTGGAGACCACCCGGCCCACTACTCACAGCGATCCGGTGTATGTGGTCCACGGCGTCGTCCACTACGGCGTGGCGAACATCCCCGGCGCAGTGCCCCGCACATCGACGCTCGCCCTGACCAACGCCACCCTGCCGTACGGCCTGCAGCTCGCCGGCCTCGGGTGGCGGCAGGCCTGCGCGGCGGACCCCGACCTGGCGAGGGGGATCAACGTCGCCCGCGGCAAGGTGACCCATCCCGGCGTGGCGGAAGCGTTCGGGATCGAGTGCGCTCCGGTCGGTCCGGGGCTCTTCGCCCGGGCGGCGGACGCACCGGAGACGGTGCGGTTCCAGCGCCTGGCATCGAACCCCGACCTTCCGCTGCCGGAGCGCGCGACCCCGGGGGCCGCCGGGCACGACATTCGCAGCTGCGAGGACCTCGATCTTTCCCCGGGGGGAATTCACGCGATCGCCACCGGATTGGTCATGGAGCTTCCCGAGGGGGTGGAGTGCCAGGTTCGGCCCAGATCCGGGCTGGCCTTCCGGCACGGGGTCACCCTGCCGAACAGTCCGGGCACCATCGACCCCGACTACCGCGGCGAACTCAGAATCCTGGTGCAGAATCTGGGCCCGAAGACGGTCGGGATCCGCCGGGGCGACCGGGTCGCACAGCTGGTGTTCAGCCGCTACGTGGCTCCCCGCCTGGAGGACGCGTCCAGCGTCTCGCCGACGGAAAGGGGTTCCGGGGGCTTCGGCAGCACCGGCGTCGATTGAGTCCGGAACTCCCCGCCGGCCCGGCGCGCCGCCGCCCTCTGTGCCCCCGCGGGTTCGTCCATGGGTTGCCGGGTGCCCCGGAAGTCTGCGGCCGGGCGTGAATTGAGAGACCTTTTGCGGTAGGTTACCTTGTGACTAACTTTACAGCGATCCCACAGGCGAGTTTCGGTAGCTCGGTGCACTGACTTTGTCTCCTCTCTCCAGCTGGTTCAGCTCAAGACGCCTGGTGCCTACAAGCGACATCGGGGTAGACCTGGGGACCGCCAACACCCTCATCTGCGTCCGCGGAGAGGGTGTCGTTCTCAACGAGCCTTCCGTCGTGGCGGTGGAACGCGGCACCAGGCGAATCATGAACGTGGGACTAGAGGCCAAGCGGATGCTGGGACGCACGCCGGAGGGGATCGAGGCGGTCCGCCCGCTCAAGGACGGCGTGATCGCCGATGTCGACATCACGGAACTGATGCTTCGCCACTTCCTCAAACAGGTCATGTCGAAGCGGATCTTCCGCATCAAGCCGAGGGTGGTCGTGGGCGTGCCGTCGGGGATCACGGAGCTGGAACGCAGGGCGGTCCGTTCCTCGGCGCAAGCCGCCGGCGCGAACGACGTCTACATGGTCGCAGAGCCGATGGCGGCCGCCATCGGGGTCGGTCTGCCGATCGAGACGCCGCGGGGCAGCATGGTGATCGACATCGGGGGCGGCACCACGGAAATCGCCGTCATCTCGCTTTCGGGCATCGTATCCGATACCTCGACCCGGATCGGCGGCGACGAACTCGACCAGTGCATCGTCGCCTTCCTGCGCAAGAACTACAACCTCCTCATCGGCGACCCGACCGCGGAGGCGATCAAGATGCAGATCGGGTCGGCGATCGAGACCGACGACGAACGCGAGATGGAGGTCAAGGGCCGGGATCTGGTCTCGGGCATTCCCAAGCTGGTCCTTATCCACTCCCAGGAGATCAGGGAGTGCATCCAGGAGCCGATTCGTTCGATCGTTGAAGCGGTGCGTTCGGCTCTCGAGATCACTCCCCCCGAACTGGCCTCGGACATCTTCGACTTCGGGATCGTCATGACGGGCGGCGGCTCGCTGATTCGGGGCCTCGACAGACTGCTCGAACTCGAGACGAATCTGCCGATCAGTGTCGACGAGGAACCGATGACGTGCGTAGTTCGTGGCGCCAACACGATCCTGCAGGATTTCAACAAGTACCGGACGGTCTTGACGGCGTGAACCCGGCAAGCCGGGGCGGGGAGGCTGGCGGGACCGGACCGGGGCACCAAAGGGAGTGAGCGGAGATGGCGGGCCAGGCGCACGGGGGCCGGAAGCAGCGGCGAAGGGACTTTCACGTCGTTCTGGGCCTGCTCCTGCTCTCCCTCATCTCCATCAACCTCCCGGTCGAATCACAGCGCGCCATTGGCAACGCACTCAGGGAGTCCGTGCTGAGACCCTTCATCGAGGTGCAGCTGATGGTTGCGCGGACCCGGGCGCAGGCGCGTGACTACCTCACGGTGCGGGCCCAGCTGGACTCCGCGCTGACCTTCGTCGCCTCCGGGACGACGCTGGCCGAAGAGAACCGCCAGCTCAGGGGCCTGCTGGACCTGAAGGAAAGGTTTCCAAGCCGGCTTGAGGCGGCTTCGGTGATCCGGTCGGGCACCTCCGGTTCCTCGAGCGTCTTCCGCCTGGACGCCGGCGCCAACGACGGGATCAGGCCTTTCGATGCGGTGGTCACCGACCTCGGCCTCCTGGGCCAGGTCCAGGAGGTGGGTCCGGGCAGTTCCATGGGCTACGACTGGTCCCACCCGGACTTTCGCGTTTCCGCCATGATCTTGACCGCCGAGGGCCAGGCACACGGGCTGGTGGAAGCCGAGCGGGGGCAATTCCGCGAGCAGGACAGACTCGTGCTCCGCGGGACCGCCTATCTGTCGAACCTGGAGCGCGGGGCCGAAGTCCTGACCTCCGGCAGGGGGGGAGCGTTCCCGCGCGGGATCCTCATCGGATGGATCGGGGATGTCGCCGGACCCTCCGCCGGCTGGGACATCAGCTACCACGTGGAACCCGCGGTCTATCCCGGTGCCGCGACCTACGCCGCCGTACACATCGGGATGCCGGAAGACACGCTTCAGGCGGCTGCGGACACCGCCAACTCCCCGCCGGTAGCCGACGGTTCCAGGTGAACCTCCGGGACGCGATCGTCGTTGCGGGCCTGATCCTCGCCCATCTCCTGCTCCGAATCGGATTCGGCCTTCAGAACGCGGCTCCGGACCTCATGCTGCTGGCCCTGCTGCTGGCGAGTCGCTCACTCAGCCTCGGAGGTGGAGCACTCCTGGGATTCTGCCTGGGGCTGCTGGAAGACGCCTTCTCGATGCTCTCGTTCGGGGCGAGCGTCTTCGCTCTGACGCTGGTGGGGACCATGGGAGCCCAGGTCCGTCACCTGTTCGTGGGTCGTTCCATATTCTTCCAGTCCACATACTTCTTTCTGGGGAAGTGGATTCGTGACCTGCTGGCCTGGCTCGTCTCCAACTCCGACAGCCGCGACGCTTTCTTCGATCACGCAATCCTCGAGTCGCCCCTGGCGGCGCTCTATGTCGCCGCCGCCGGGGTTTTCGTCCGCTACCTCTTCCTCAAGGATTCGGTTCGCAAATGAGAGGCTACGATCCGCAAAGGCAGAAGGCCCTGGCTACCGGGGCTCGGGTGGTCGTTTTCGCCCTGATAGGACTGCTCGTCGGGGCGTTCTTCCGGGCGCAGGTGTCCCGGTCGTCGGACTGGCTCCTGCAGTCGGAGTCGAACCGCCTGCGCTCGCTGACGCTGCCCGCGCCGCGGGGAATAATCCGCGATCGAACGGGACGCCCGATGGCCGACAACGTCCCGGGGTACTCGGTCTCGATTCTGCCCGCACAGGTGGACTCGATGCTCGCGACGCTGAATCGGCTGCGCGAACACATGGAGATCAGCGACGAGCGGTTCCAGGGACTCGAGGAGCAGGCGCGCGAGCGGGGTGCCAGGCCCCTGATCGTCTCCGTCGACGCCTCCTTCGACGAGGTCGCGGCGATGGAAGAGCGCCGTACGGCCTTCCCCCAGCTCCTGATCGAGACCCGTCCCAAGCGGCGTTACCCGTCGGGTGAGGTGGGGGCCCACATCGTCGGCAGCGTTGGGGAGATCAACGAGGAGGAGCTGGATCTGCCTGAGTACGAGGGCGTCGAACCGGGGCGGATCGTCGGGCGGTCCGGGCTGGAAGCGCAATACAACGCGCTGCTGCAGGGCACGCCCGGCTTCCGCTATGTGGAGGTGGACGCCGTGGGGCGAATCGTTGGGTCGTTTCGCGGCATCCGCGCGCTCACGGAGGAGCCGGGGGCGGACATCGACCTCAGCGTGGACCTGGAGCTGATGGAGTGGATCCACCACATCTTCCCCGACGGGAAGAGCGGGTCGGTGGTCGTGCTGGATGTCGAGACCGGGGGAGTGCTGGCCCTCTATTCGGCTCCCGCCTACGATCCGAATGTCTTTGCCGGGGTGGTCGATGCCTCCGAGTGGGCCCGGTTGGCGACGGATTCCACGACACCGCTCTACCACCGGGCCGTGATGGGGACCTTTCCCCCGGGCTCGCCCTGGAAGCTCGCGACCGCCGCCATCGCCCTGGAGACCGGTGCGATCACGCCCACCGACCAAATGCCGGTCCCGTGCACAGGCAACTTTCGATACGGCAACCGCGTCTACCGCTGCTGGGACGAAGCCGGACACGGCTCCCTGATACTCGCGGAGGCCATCCAGAGCTCCTGTAACGTCTTCTTCTACCAGGCCGGCCTGAAGGTCGGGCTGGAACAGCTGCTGGAACGCTCGAACCGGATGGGCTTCGGCGACCGGTGCGGGATCGACCTGCCCAACCAGGCGACCGGCATCTTTCCGGAGAGCGTGGCCTATTGGGAGGAGCGGTACGGGGAAAGGGCCACCGAGGGTGAAGTGCTCAACCTTGCCATTGGCCAGGGGCCGAACTCGCAATCGCCGCTCAAGATGGCCCAGTTCCTCGTCGCGCTCGCCCGCGACGGCTCCGCGCCGCCGCCCACGCTGTATCAGTCGGCTCCCGCCGAGGCAGCCTGGCGCCTCGAGGTTTCCGAAGAGAGCCTGGGGGCGATTCGGGAGGGCATGCGGCGAGTGATGGGACCCGGCGGCACGGCCTACGGGTCGTCGCTGGAGCACTTCGAAATGCTCGGAAAGACGGGCACGGCCCAGACCGTGCCCGGCCGGGAGACCCACGCCTGGTTCACGGGCATGGCGGGGCGCTTCGGCGAACCTCCGGAGATCGTCGTCGTTGCCCTCGTGGAGTACGGCGGAAGCGGCTCGGCTGTCGCGGCCCCGCTCGCCGCCAAGACGGCCGACTACTTCCTGCGCGGCGAGTACGGGATCCCGCGGGACACCATCCAGACGCTCCTCGAGTACTACAACACGGGACGCAGCACGCGGGCCTGGGTCGTCCGCGAGGGCCGGTGAAGAAGCCGCTCCTTCCCTGGCTGGGGCACCTCCCCTTCCTGGCTCCGGTCCTCATGCTGTCGCTCTTCGGCGTCGCGATGATCTACTCGGCCGGTGTGTTGAACATCCCCAGTCCGGTCACTCAGGGTCTGTGGCTCCGCCAGAGCATCGTTCTCGGCGGCTCGATCGTGGTGCTGTTGGCTGTGTCCAGGGTTCCGGTCCGATGGTTCGACTGGACCGCGATGCCGGTCTACATCGTTACCGTGGGGGTGCTGGCGGCGACGCTGGTGATCGGTACGGGCTTCGGGACCGCCGAGGGCACGCGGAGCTTCCTGGCCATCCCCGGCTTTCGCTTTCAGCCGGCCGAGGCGGCCAAGCTGGCCACCGTGCTCGTCGTGGCCAAGCTGCTGGCCAGCCGCGAGTCGCCCCCACAGTACCTGCGGGACCTGCTGCTACCGGGGATCCTGGTCGGGTTGCCGTTCATACTGGTGTTTCTCCAGCCGGACATCGGCACCGCGATGGCGTTCGTGGGAATCTTCTTCGCGGTGATCTACTGGGCGCGGACACCGTGGCCGCTCATCGTGTTCGCGGCCTCGCCCGGCCTTGCATTGATCCTCACCTTCAATACGATCGCCTGGTCCATAGGCTTCATTCTCGTGCTGGTCGGCCTCTACCTCTACCGCTACCGGCTCTACCTGGTGGAGTCGCTGAGCGTGGTCGTGGCCAACCTGGCCGCGGGCACCCTTGCCCAGCCGCTCTGGAACTCGCTCATTTCGGACAACCAGAAGAACCGTCTGCTGGTCTTCCTTGATCCCGAGATGGACCCGCGCGGCGCCGGGTGGCAGCTGATCCAGTCGAAGGTGGCGGTGGGGAGCGGCGGCATTCTCGGCAAGGGATTCACGGAGGGTACCCAGAAGCGACTGAATTTCCTGCCGGAACAGCATACCGATTTCGTCTTCAGCGTCGTGGGCGAGGAACTCGGATTCGTGGGCACGTCGCTGACGCTGCTGCTCTTCGGCTACCTCTTCTTCAAGATGATTCAGATGGCGGAAGAGTCCCGGAACCTCTTTGCCGGGCTCTTCGTGTTCGGTATCATAGGGATCTGGCTGACGCACGTGATGGTCAATATCGGCATGACCGTCGGCGTCGTTCCCATTACCGGAATCCCGCTTCCGTTCATCAGCTACGGGGGATCCTTCCTCCTGATGTCGTGGCTGGCCACCGCGATCGTGGTGGCGATGGCCAGTGAGCGGTCCTGATCCCGGGTAGCAGGCGGTAAATTGACCTGGTTTCGCAAGCAGAAGAAGAGACTCACTTCGGAGGACCGGCGCGATCTGCCGCGCGACGTCTTCGAGAAGTGCAGTGCGTGCGGCGAGATCCTCTACAGGGAACGTCTGGCGCGCAACCTGGGGGTGTGTCCCGAATGCGGGCATCACTTCCGGATTTCGGCTGCCCGCTACCTGGAGATCCTGGCCGATCCGGATTCCTTCGAGGAGCGGGACGCGGAGATGGCGAGCGGCGATCCGCTCGGATTCACCGACCTCAAGGACTACGGGGACCGCCTGCAGGCGGCGCGGCGCAGAACCGGCCGCAACGAAGCGGTCGTCACGGGGCGGGGCCGGATCGAGGGCATTCCGGTGGCTCTTGCCGTCATGGACTTCAGCTTCATCGGGGGCTCCATGGGGTCGGTGGTCGGCGAGAAGATTGCCCGGGCCGGCAGGGACGCCCTGGCGAGCGAACTGGCGCTGATCGTGGTGAGCGCCTCGGGGGGCGCAAGGATGATGGAAGGGATCTTCTCGCTCATGCAGATGGCCAAGACCTCCGCGGTCCTGGCCCGCCTGCACGAACGCGGCCTCCCGTACATCTCGGTGCTCACCGATCCCACTACAGGCGGCGTCACAGCGTCCTACGCCATGCTCGGCGATGTGAACCTGGCCGAGCCCGGCGCGCTGATCGGTTTCGCGGGACCGCGGGTGATCGGCGAGACGATCAAGCAGGAGCTGCCGCCCGGCTTCCAGAGCGCCGAGTTCCTGGAAGAGCACGGGATGGTGGACCGCGTGGTCGACCGGCGGGAACTGAAGGGCGCCATCGCGCAGCTGCTGCGCCACTCCCGGGAGGGTTGGAGACCCTGGGGCTGACGGGCCGCGCTCCCGGTCCCGATCCGTTGATGGACGCCCTCTTCCCGGGGTCTCCCGCAGTGGTCGACTGGGGGCTGGAGCGCATGGAGGCAGCGCTGGAAGAGCTGGGGAACCCCCACCGCCGCTACCGCAGCCTCCACGTCGGCGGCACGAACGGGAAGGGCTCCGTCGCGTCGACGTGGGCGTCGGTCCTCACGCGGCACGGTCACAGCACCGGCCTCTACACCTCACCCCACCTCTGCTCCTTCCGGGAACGCATCATGATCGACGGCCGCCCCGTCGCGGCCTCGCGCCTTGCCGCCGCCGCCTCCCGGCTGCGTCCCCTCGCGGATGGCCTGGGCATGTCGTTCTTCGAGGCGACCACCCTCCTCGCGCTGCACGTCTTCGCCGAGGAGGGGGTGGAGAGCGCCTGCGTCGAGGTGGGACTCGGCGGGCGCCTCGACGCGACCAACGTGGTCACGCCTGCGGTCACCGCGATCACCAACGTGGCGCTGGACCACCAGGAGTACCTGGGGGACACGCTCGAAGAGATCGCGCGCGAGAAGGCGGGGATCATCAAGCCGGGGGTACCCTTCATCACCGCCGAGGGGCGGCCCGGCGTGCTCGCGGCGCTCGAGGCCCGCGCGGCGGCCGTCGGCGCCCCCTTCCACCGGGTCGAGCCCTGGCGCGACATCTCGAAGCTGCGGCTCGGCCCGCAGGGCACGCGCTTCCGCGTCCGCACCGCGGCCGGCGGTACCGTGGAGCTGGAGACACCGCTGTTGGGCGCACACCAGGCCGTGAACGCGGCGCTCGCGGTGCGCGCCCTGGAGCTGCTGAGCCCTCCCCCCGCTCCCGCCGCCGTGCGCGACGGGGTGGCCGCCGTTCGCTGGCCGGGGCGCGGGCAGATCCGGCGGGTGGGCGAACGGCTCTTCGTGTTCGACGTGGCGCACAACACGGCGGGCGTGGAGGCGCTGGTGAGGGTCCTGGCGGACCTCGCGCCCCCCCGGCCGCTCGTGCTCCTCACCGGCATCCTGGGCGACAAGGACTGGTCCCGCATGCTGCCGCCGCTGGTGGACCTCGCCGACCAGGCCGTGTTCACGATCCCCGCCTCCGCGCCGGCCGGACGCAGCTGGGACCCGGCGGAGGTGGCGGCGAGGGTGGCCAGCGGCACACCGGTCGAGGTGGTTGCCGATGTGGCGGCCGCGCTCGCCCGCGCCACCGAGCTCTGCCGGGCAGGAACGGTCGTGGTCACGGGTTCGTGCTACACCGTGGGTGATGTCCTTCTCCTGATGGGGCTCAGGCCCTTCGCTACCGAACCGGATTGAAGTATCCGCAGCAGGCGCGCCGCCGCTCGAACGCCGGGGGGATTCTTTCCCCGCGCCGCCAGGGTTAGATTCGCGGCCATGTCCTCCAACAAGTCCTTCGCGAAGCTGCCCGGTTTCAGGGACTTCGTGCCCGCCCAACTCGCTCTCCGCAACCACATCTTCGAGGCCTGGCGCCGCGTCTGCCGGCGCTACGGTTTTCTGGAGTACGACGGGCCGCCCCTCGAGCCGCTCGGGCTGTACGTCGAGAAGAGCGGCCCCGAGATCGTCGAGCAGCTCTACAACTTCGCGGACAAGGGCGGGCGCGAGGTGGCGCTTCGCCCCGAGATGACCCCGACGCTGGCGCGGATCCTGGCACAGCGCAGCCGGGGGATGGCCAAGCCGATCCGCTGGTTCTCGATCCCGCAGCTCTTCCGCTACGAGCGCAGCCAGCGGGGCCGGCTCAGGGAACACTTCCAGCTCAACGCCGACATCGTGGGCGAGGCGGGGGTCGGTGCCGACGCCGAGACCCTGGCGGTCGCGATCGAAGCCGTGCGTGCGCTGGGGCTGGGGGAGGGGGACTTTGTCGCGAGAGTGAACGACAGGCGCCTGGTGACTGCGGTCCTCGACCAGGTTGGGGTGGCGGAAGTCTGCCGCGCGCGGTGTCTTGCCGTGATCGACAAGGCGGGCCGGGCCGGGTTGGCGAAGACGCGCGCCGCACTTGAGGCGAGCGGAATCGGCGACGGGGCCGCCGGTGCGCTCTGCGACCTGGTTGCCGACGGCTCGTGGGATCATCTGCGCGACCGCTTCGCGGCCAGCGACGCGGTCCTGGCCGCCATGCAGCCCCTCGAAGAGCACCGAGGCATCCTGGAAGCCATGGGACTCGGGGGCTACCTCCGCTTCGACTTCACGGTGGTGCGGGGGCTCGCCTACTACACCGGCATCGTCTTCGAGCTGTTCGACCGCGCGGGCGAGATGCGCGCGATCTGCGGGGGCGGGCGTTACGACCGGCTGCTGGAACTGGTCGGGGGCGAGCCGCTTCCGGCCGTGGGGTTCGGCATGGGCGATGTCGTGCTCGGGGAGCTTCTGAAGGACCGGGGACATGCGCCGGATGCCGCCCCCGGCTGCGACGAGTACGTGATCTGGGTTGAGCCGGCGCAGCGCCCGCTGGGGCTGGAGTTGGCCCGTGGGCTGCGGGAGAAGGGCCGCACGGTGCTGTACGGCCTCAGACCCCTGGGAGTCGGCAAACAACTGCGAAATGCAGCCCGTCTGGGGGCCGCCCGCGCATGGATCATCGGACCCGACGAGGCCGCGAGCGGGACCGTGACGGTGCGCGATCTCGCATCGGGCCGGCAGGAGGCCGTCCAGCGTGCCCCAACCTCCGGCAGCGGCGAAGGGGGAGGGCGGTGAGCGCCAGGAGGCGTTCGCCGAGGAAGCGCGCGTCGGGAACCGCGCCGGAGCGCCCGAACCCCCCGCGCGAAGACGTGGAGGCGGCCCGCGAGGTCGTGTCCCGCGCCATCCGGCGCCTCAACATGCTGGAAACGGTAATCATGGGCGCCGCGGTGGTGGTCGCACTCATCGGTGGCTGGCTGGGCGCCCTTCTGGCTCGCAGCGCCCTCGGTCTGCCCCTGAGGACCACGTGGATGGTCCTGTCGCTACTGTTGTTCGTCGTCCCGGGCGCACTGGCATGGACGATGGAGAGACGAAAGCGCCGCGAGGCGCGCGGGAAGGCGGATGCGGCGGCCCGCGACGACCCCAATGGAGGCCCGACGGCTGAATGAACGCGAAGAAGACGAAAAGGAAGGGACTGACGCCCAGGTCGGAGGATTTCAGCGCCTGGTACAACGAGGTGGTCCTGCAGGCGGAGCTTGCCGACTACTCCCCGGTGCGGGGCAGCATGGTCATCAGACCGTGGGGCTACGGCATCTGGGAGAACATGCAGCGTGCCCTGGACGACATGTTCAAGGCTTCGGGGCATCAGAACGCATACTTCCCGCTGCTCATCCCCATGAGCTTCATCGAGCGCGAGAAGGAGCACATCGAGGGGTTCAAGCCCGAACTGGCGGTCGTCACCCATGCGGGCGGAAAGAAGCTGGAGGAGCCGTACGTGGTGCGCCCCACCTCGGAGACGATCATCTACGCCATGTACGCCAAGTGGGTTCAGAGCTACCGCGACCTCCCCGTGCTTATCAACCAGTGGGCGAACGTCATGCGCTGGGAGCTTCGCACCAGGCTCTTCCTGCGGACGGCCGAATTCCTCTGGCAGGAGGGTCACACCGCCCACGCGACCGAGGCCGAGGCCGAGGAGGAAGCCCGGCTGATCCTGGGGATCTACCGCACCTTCATGGAGGACTGGATGGCGATGCCTCCGCTCACCGGGCTCAAGAGCCGGTCGGAGACCTTCGCCGGGGCGGACCGCAGCTACGCCTGCGAGGCGCTCATGCAGGACGGGAAAGCGCTTCAGGCCGGCACGTCACACATGCTGGGGCAGAACTTCTCCCGGCAGTTCGGCCTGACCTTCCAGAGCGAGGACGGCAGGGAAGAGTACGCCTGGAACACCTCCTGGGGCGTGTCCACCAGGCTGGTGGGCGGACTCGTCATGACGCACGGCGACGATGTCGGCGTGGTGGTCCCGCCCAAGCTGGCGCCCACGCAGGTGATCGTGACGCCGATCGCGCGCACCGACGAGCAGGCGGCGGTGGTGATGGAGAAGGCCGACGGGATCGTGCAGGCGCTGCAGGACAGGGGGGTGCGGGCCGACTCCGACCGCCGCCGCCACCTGTCGCCCGGCGCCAAGTTCTTCGAGTGGGAGCGCAAGGGTGTGCCGCTGCGCATCGAGATCGGCCCGCGGGATGTGGAGCGCGGCGAGGTCGTGGTGGTGCCGCGCGTGGCCGCCGAGTCGGGCGCCCGCAAGGAGGCGGTGCCGGAGGCGGAGGCGGTGGACGGGATCGGGGGGCGCCTGGAGGCGCTGCAGGCACGGCTGCACAAGGCTGCGCGGGACCGCCGGGAGAGCATGACCTACCGGGGCGAGGTCTCCTCGGTGGAGGAGCTCGGCGATCTCCTGGACGGGGGCGCCGGCTTCGTCTATTCGGGGTGGAGCGGGGACCCCGCGGTCGAGGAGCGGGTCAAGGACGCCACCAAGGCTACCATCCGGGTCATTCCCGGCGAGCAATTCCGTTCGGCCACCGCCCCCTCGTGCTGCGTGGGGGGCGGCGAGTCCCGCATGGAAGTGGTATGGGCCAGGGCGTACTGACCCCCACGCGGCTTCCATTCCCGCGCGTGGGCGGCGTCCTGCACTGCGGCCCCATGCGCATCGTCTTCGCCGCCGTCGGCAAGACGGCGCACGAGATGCGCTACGGCCCGAAGCCCGTCGCCGCGAAGCGGTACAGCGACCTCATCCGCGGCCAACGCCATGACTGACGCCCCCCGCAGCCGCATCCTCGTCATCGACTACGGCTCCCAGTTCACGCAGCTCATCGCGCGCCGCATCCGGGAGGCCGGGGTGTACTGCGAGATCCACCCCCCCACGCGCTCCCCGGCCTGGCTGCGGGAGTGGTCGCCCGGCGGCGTGGTCCTCTCGGGCGGGCCGTTGTCGGTGTACGGCGACGGCCCGCCCGGCCTCGATCCCGGCCTCGATCCCGGCCTCCTCACCCTGGGCGTCCCCATCCTCGGTATCTGCTACGGGATGCAGCTCCTCGCGCAGCACGGCGGCGGCCGGGTGGTCGCGGGCAGGCGCGAATACGGCCGTGCGGGGCTGCGCATCGCTGGCAAGGAGGCGCACGGCGGCCTCTTCCACGGCTTCGATCCCGGCGAGGAGGTCACCGTCTGGTGCTCCCACGGCGACCACGTCGACGAGCCGCCGCCCGGCTTCGTCACCGTCGCGGCCACCGAGGACCTTCCCGTGGCTGCCTTCCGGTCGCGCAACGAGCCGCTCTACGGCGTCCAGTTCCACCCCGAGGTGGCGCACACGCCGCGGGGCCAGGAGATCGTCGAGAACTTCCTCTTCCGCATTTGCGGCTGTGCCGCCGACTGGACGTCCGGCGCCTTCGTGGCCGAATCCGTGGAGCGCATCCGGCGCACCGTGGGGACAGAGCAGGTCCTCTGCGGCCTCTCCGGCGGGGTGGATTCCTCGGTGGCCGCGGCGCTGGTGCACCGGGCCGTGGGCGACCAGCTCACCTGCGTCTTCGTGGACACCGGCCTCATGCGGATGAACGAGCGCCTGCACGTGGAGCGCACCTTCCGCGAGCACATGGGGATCCGCCTGGAGGTGGTCGAAGCCGGGGCGGAGTTCCTCCCGCCCCTCGAGGGCGTCACCGACCCCGAGCGGAAGCGCAGGATCATCGGCGAGACCTTTATCCGCGTCTTCGAGCACACCACCCGCGAGCTGGGCACCCACGCCCGCTTCCTCGTGCAGGGGACGCTCTACCCGGACGTGATCGAGTCGCTCGCGGTGCGCGGCCCGTCGGCGACCATCAAGACCCACCACAACGTCGGCGGCCTCCCGGACGACATGTCCTTCGAGCTCATCGAGCCGCTGCGCGAACTCTTCAAGGACGAGGTGCGCGGCGTCGGCCGCACCCTGGGCCTCGACAATGCGTTGATCCGCCGCCATCCCTTCCCGGGTCCGGGCCTCGCCATCCGCGTCATCGGCCCCGTGTCCCCCGAGCGGCTGCGCATCCTGCGCTTCACCGACGCCATCTACCTGGAAGAGATCGAGGCCGCGGGGCTGTACGACGACATCTGGCAGGCCTTCGCCGTCCTGCTCCCGGTGCGGTCCGTCGGCGTGATGGGGGACAGCCGCACCTACGAGCACGTCGTCGCGCTGCGCGCCGTCACCTCGCGCGACGGCATGACCGCCGACTGGTACCCCTTCGAACCCGCCTTCCTGGCCCGCGTCTCCACCCGCATCATCAACGAGGTCAAGGGCGTCAACCGCGTCACCTACGACATCAGCTCGAAGCCGCCCGCCACGATCGAATGGGAGTAGGGGACGCCGGGCGCCTCACAACCGCGTGTGCCGCGCCCCGCTCACGCCGCGTGTCCCGTGTCCGGCTCGGCGCGGCGGCGTCCCTCACGGCACCGGATTCGCCCCGCCGGTCCGATCGCTCATCAGACTGTCGACACTGGTCCAGACGCTGGCCATGAAGACCGCGTTGCTGCCATGGGCCTCCACGAACGCGTCGAGGTCCTCCGCGGTCACCCCGCGGGCGGCGAGCACGCTGTCGCGGGCCTCCTCCGAGATCACGTTGCTCGCCTCCTCCAGCTCGACCACCCGCAGCGCCACGTAGGCCTCGATGAACTCCTCGCGGGAGATCGTGTCCGGCGACGACCCGCACGCCCCCGCGCCGAGGGCCCCCGCCAGCATCACCAGCGGCAGGAGCCCGCGGCACCGCCAGGCACCCTTGCCGCGGCGCCCGCGCCCGCCCCTCATTCCCGCACCGCCCGGTTCGCCGCCCGCCACAGCATCCAGCAGAGCCCGGCAAACGCCAGTGTGCCCACCACCGACGACGTCCACGGCACCACCCCGTCCATCCACTCGTGGCCGAACTGCCACACCGACGCCGCCTCCGGACTGCCCGTGGCCTGCGTGACCGCGAAGATCACGCCGCCGATCAGCACGCCCACCAGCGCCGCCCCGGCGATCATGCCCGAGGCGTAGAGCACGCCCTGTTCGCGCCGCTCCGCCAGGACGCTCACGCCGTCCTCGGTGTCTCCGGCCTCCTTGTACTTCCGATTGAGCGCCAGCCGCATCAGGCCTCCGACCAGGATCGGCGTCATCAGCGAGACCGGCAGGTAGACGCCCACCGCGAACGCCAGCGAGGGCAGCTTGAAGCCGAACTCGATCACGATCGCGAGCACAATCCCCAGCAACACGAAGCTCCACGGCAGCGACTGCTCCAGCACCCCGTCGATCACCAGGCTCATCAGCGTCGCCTGGGGCGCGGCGAGGCCGTCCACCGTGCCGATCCCGTACGACTCGTTGAGCACGATCAGCACGCCGCCGATCGTCACCGCGCACGCCAGCACGCCGAGCATCTCGCCGATCTGCATTCGCTTCGGAGTAGCCCCCACCAGGAAGCCGGTCTTGAGGTCCTGCGACGTGTCCCCCGCCGCGGCCGCCGAGATGCACACCACCGCGCCGACGGCGAGCACCGCCACCTTGGCCGCGTTGCTGCCGTCGTTCAGCCCCAGCGCCACCCAGATCAGCGAGGTCAGGATCAGCGCCGCGATCGTCATCCCCGAGACCGGGTTCGACGACGAACCGATCAACCCCACGATGCGGCTCGACACGGTCACGAAGAAGAAGCTGAAGATCACGATGAGGAGCGCCCCCAGCGGCCCGACCGGCACGCCCGGCCAGAGCCACAGCGCGACGGCCATGAGCACGGCCAGCCCGAGCACCAGCTTCATCGGCAGGTCCTGCTGGGTGCGCGGCACGCCGGCGGCCAGTCCCCCGCCGCCCACCTGGCCCACCCCCAGCCGGATCGACTCGATGATCGTCGGCAGCGACTTGATCAGGGTGATGATGCCGGCGCACCCTACCGCGCCCGCGCCGACGTAGCGGATGTAGTTGTTCCAGATGTCGCCCGACGCGAGCGACGACATGGGGTCCGTTGCCGGATAGACCACGCTGTCTCCGCCCCAGAGGTTGATCGCGGGGATCAGGACGAGCCAGGCCAGCGCGCTGCCCCCGAACATGATCGCCGCGATCCTCGGCCCGATGATGAACCCCACGCCCAGCAGTTCGGGGGTGAAGTCGCCCCCGAGGCGGGCCTTCAGGGGGAGCCCCACGCTCGGCCCTTCGTTCCAGAGGCCGAGCCCGTTGCTGTTCGCAAACGCCTGGTAGAGCGCGCCGAGCCCCAGCCCCGAGAAGAGGAGCCGCGCCTTGCCGCCGCCCATGTCGCCGGCCACCTGCACCTCGGCGCAGGCCGTGCCCTCGGGGTAGGGGAGCTTCCCGTGCTCGCGCGAGATCAGGTAGCGCCGGAGCGGGATCATGAAGAGCACCCCGAGGAGTCCGCCGAAGGCCGCGATCACCGAGACCTGAACCAGATCGACCACGATCGTCGGGTCGGAGCGCTGCCAGATGAAGAGCGCGGGAATCGTGAAGATCACCCCCGCGGCCACCGACTCGCCCGCCGAGCCGATCGTCTGCACCATGTTGGTCTCGAGGATCGTGCCGCGGCGGAGCGCCCGGAAGATCGCCACCGCCATCACCGCGGCGGGGATCGACGCGCTGACCGTGAGCCCCACCCGCAGCCCCAGATAGGCGTTGGCCGCGCCGAACACCACTGCCATCAAAATGCCGACGAAGACCGCCTTGAAGGTGAACTCCGCCATCGACTTCTCGGCGGGGACATAGGGTTTGTACTGGTCGCCGGGGACGACTTCGTACGCCTCCGGGGGAAGGCCCCTGCGGGCCGGGGGGTCGACCGATGCCATGGGCGTACGCTCCAGGTTGGAATTTGCGGGGGGCAGCCGCGACGCTTGGCGCCCCGGGGGCTGGCCCGGATCTTTCATGTCTGTGGGCGGGTGAGTGCGCCGCCGTGGCGGGCCGACCAGCCAATTCGGCAGCCCGGCCTGCCACTTTGACAGTGACGCCTGCCATTCTGGCTGCCCGGCGCGTCTCGACGTGCCGGTCGTTTCTGCCATTTTGGCAGCCTCCTGCCATTCTGGCCGACTCTGGCCGAGCCGCACGCCCGAACCCTGCCAAAGTGGCAGCTTTGACGACCGAATTGCAACAGGAGCCGATAGAGACATGCTGGATGCGAACCGAATGACCGTGAAGGCCGCGGAAGCCGTGGCCGCTGCCGCCCGGGGCGCGCTGCGGGTGGAGCACCCGGAGGTGGACGGCGTCCATCTCCTCAAGGCCCTTCTGGAGCAGGAGGGCGGGATCGTGGTGCCGGTGCTCCGCAAGATGGAAGCCCAGCCCGAGCGGGTGACCCGGGCGTTGGAGACCGAACTCGGCAGGCGCCCGACGGTCAGCGGCGGATCCACTCCGCGGGCGTCGCGCGACCTCAACCGGGCGCTCAGCGCCGCGGAGGCCGCGTCTCGCGAGCTCGGCGACGCCTACGTCTCCACCGAGCACCTCCTTCTGGGGCTCGCCGCCGGAGAGGGCGACGCCGGCCGCATCCTCGCGGACAACGGCGTGACGCGTAAGAGGCTCGAGGGCGCGCTCGAATCCATCCGGGGCTCCCACCGGGTCACCGACCAGACCCCGGAGGACAAGTACCAGGCTCTGGCCCGCTACTCCCACGATCTCACCGAGCGGGCGCGCCGCGGCGAGCTGGACCCCGTGATCGGCCGTGACGACGAGATCCGGCGGGTGATGAAGGTCCTGGCCCGGCGAACCAAGAACAACCCGGTCGTGATCGGGGAGCCGGGGGTCGGCAAGACCGCGATCGCCGAGGGGCTGGCCCAGCGCATCGTCGCGGGAGACGTCCCCAGCTCGCTCAGCGGCAGGAAGCTGATGTCCCTCGACATCTCCGCCATGCTTGCCGGCGCGAAGTACCGCGGCGACTTCGAGGAGCGGATGAAGGCGGTCCTCAAGGAGGTCACGGAGGCGGACGGGCTCTACATCCTGTTCATCGACGAGCTGCACACAATCGTGGGGGCGGGCGCCGCCGAGGGGGCGGTCGGCGCTGGCAACATGCTCAAGCCCGCCCTCGCGCGGGGCGACCTGCGCGTCATCGGCGCCACCACCCTGGGCGAGTACCGCAAGCACGTCGAGAAGGACGCGGCGCTGGAGCGGCGCTTCCAGCCGGTCTACGTCGCGCCCACCTCGGTCGAGGAAACCATCACCATCCTGCGCGGCATCAAGGAGCGCTACGAGGTCCACCACGGCGTGCGCATCACTGATGACTCGCTGATCGCCGCCGCCAGATTGTCGGACAGGTACGTGGGGGGCCGGTTCCTGCCCGACAAGGCCATCGACCTGATGGACGAGGCGGGGAGCCGGCTCCGGATCGAGATCGACTCGCTTCCCCAGGAGATCGACGAAGTGGAGCGCAGGATCATCCAGCTGGAGATCGAGAGGCAGGCGCTGGCGCGCGAGGACGATTGCGGTACGCGGGAACGTCGGCAGGGCATTGAGGCGGAGCTCGCCGTTGCGCGGGAGTCGAGCCAGGCCATGAAGGCGCGCTGGCAGGCCGAGAAGACCCAGATTGCGCGGATTCAGGAGCTCAAGGAGCGGGTGGACGGTCTGCGCACCGAGGCGGAACGCGCGACGCGCAGCGGCGAGCTGGCCCGTGCGGCGGAGGTCCAGTACTCGGAGATCCCGAAGGCGCAGGCCGAGATCGGGAAGGCCGAGGAACGCCTGGCCGGGCTGCAGGCGGAGGGGAAGTTCCTCAAGGAGGAGGTGACGGCGGAGGACATCGCGGAGGTGGTGGCCGAGTGGACCGGGATCCCGGTGACGCGGCTGGTGGCGTCCGAACGCAGACGTCTCGTGGGGCTGGAGGGGTTGCTGGGCCGGCGGGTGATCGGTCAGGACCGGGCGCTGAATGCGGTATCGCGTGCCGTCAGGCGGGCAAGAGCCGGAATCCAGGACCCCAACCGTCCGATCGGGTCGTTCCTCTTCCTTGGGCCCACCGGGGTGGGGAAGACCGAGACCGCGCGCGCTCTCGCCGAGTTCCTCTTCAACGACGAGCGCGCCATGGTGCGCATGGATATGTCCGAGTACATGGAGGCTCATGCGGTGTCGCGGCTGCTGGGCGCCCCGCCCGGGTACGTCGGCTACGACGAGGGGGGCCAGCTCACCGAGGCCGTCAGACGGCGGCCCCACGCGGTCATCCTCTTCGACGAGGTCGAGAAGGCGCACCCCAAGGTCTTCAACGTCTTCCTGCAGATCCTCGATGACGGGCGTCTTACCGACGGGCAGGGCAGGACGGTCGATTTCCGCAACTCGGTGATCATCATGACCTCGAACATCGCCGGGCCGGAGATCCTGGCGCGTGCGCAGCGAGCCGGTGCGGTGCGGTCGCGGCAGGGCGGCGCGGAGCAGCCCGATCCCGACGCCTGGCGCGCAATCGAGGAGATGGTGCTGGGACGGCTGAAGGAGCATTTCCGTCCGGAATTCCTTAACAGAGTGGATGAAGTTGTAATATTCAAACCACTGTCACATAGAGAGTTGAGACAGATCGTAGACATTCAGTTGCGACGCGTGGCCGGGTTGGCCGAACAGCAGGACGTGGCGCTGGCGGTGTCGGACGAGGCGAAGCGGGTGATCGCCGGCGCGGGGTACGACCCGGCATTCGGGGCGCGGCCGCTCAAGAGGGCGGTGCAGCGGCTGGTGCAGGACCCGCTGGCGCTGGCGATTCTGGAGGGCAGGGTGGTGCCGGGGAGCGCGGTGCGGCTGGAGACGGAGGAGGATGGCGATGGGCTGGTATTCGTGGAAGAGACAGGGTAGGTGGACGGCTCCGAAGGCGGCGCCGTGGTGGAGGGCGGTTGGCCGGCTCGCCGGGCCGTGGCTCGCGCTGCTTCTGGTGGCGGCGGCGGGGTGCGGTGGTGGACCGCGGCCCGGCGGGGGCCCGGCCCCCGGGTCGGAGCCGCCACCCGAACCCGGTGACATCGTTACCGAATTCCTGGACGCGGCCAACCGCCGCGACCACGCGGCGATGGCGCGGCTGTTCGGCACCGCCGCCGGGCCGATCGGGGAGCCGGGGAGCACGGTGGGGTGCGGCCTGCGCAGGCTGGGGTCGTGGATCGGGCTGGGGGAACCGTGCGTCACCGTGCAGGAGATCGAGGTGCGCATGGACGTGATCGCGCGCATCCTCGCGCACGACACCCGCCGTGTGGGACCGGCGGCGAGGGTGGCGGGGAGGGGGCGGCCCGCCGCGCGCGTGGAGGTGGAGATGGCCGTTCGGGCCGGGGAGACGGTCCGCGTGCCCTTCGTGCTGATCCGGGCCGGGGACCACGGCTGGCTCGTCGAGCAGGTGGAGCTGGGGCGCCTGACGGGGTGAGGGGCCGGGGGAGAGACGGATTGCCCCCGATTTCCGGACCGGCTACCGTAGCTGTGGTGGAAACAACCCCCTTCTCCAGGGCCGGAGGTGCCAGCGAGGTGTTTGCTCGGAATCAGGGGGTCCGATGGGGCGCCGCACTGTCCCGCGGGCTGGCGGTCGCCGCGATGTCGGGCCTCGGTGTGGGGCACCGTCCGGCCCCCGCCCAGGAGGATCCGGGTGCGGTGGTCTGCGTCGGCAGCGACCTCGAGATCGTGATGGGTGCGAACCAGGTCCCGCGCACGTTCCGGAAGGACGAGGAGTTGGGGTATGTCACCGATGTCGATCCGGCGTACAGGGAAGGGGCGGAGCAGGCGGTTCGCGAGCACCTTTCCGGTTACACCAGGGTCTGGTGCGAATGGTCGGGGCCCGGGGATACCCACGTCGTGGTTGTCGCGTTCGACGCAGTGTTCCGCCGCGACCACAAGGTGGACCCGGCAGATCCCAGGTTCCCGAATTTCGCGGTCGGATTCGGAACGGGCTGGGACGACGCGGAAGCGCACGCGACCAGCCTCAACGAACACTTCATCACGTACAGCGACGGCAGCGGTCACAACCCGCTGGTGCAGCTCAGGTGGGGGGAGGTCGAGGAGGATCCCGATCGTCCCGAGGTTCCGAAGCCCGAGCCGGACGGTCTGTTTCGCGACTGTGAAGCCTGCCCGGGGATGGTGGTCGTCCCGGCCGGGACCTTCGTGATGGGCTCGCCGGATTCGGAGGAGGGCCGCGTCGGTAACGAACAGCCGCTGCGCCGGGTGACGATCCCGGCTCCGTTCGCGGTCGGCGCCTACGAGGTGACCTTCGCGGAGTGGGACGCGTGCGTGCTGGCGGGTGGCTGCGGCGGCCATGAACCGGACGACGCGGGATGGGGCCGGGAGCGGCGTCCCGTCATCGACGTGACCTGGGAGGGGGCACAGGCGTATGTGGAGTGGCTGTCGGCGGAGACGGGGCAGCGGTACCGGCTGCTGAGCGAAGCGGAGTGGGAGTACGTGGCGCGTGCGGGGACCGAGGGAGCGCGGTTCTGGGGCGATGGCGAGTCGGGACAGTGCGACTACGAGAACGCCCGGGACGCGGCCTACCTCAGGGAGCGTCCGTCTCGGACTGCGGCGGCATGTTCCGACGGCTACGCCCACACGGCGCCGGCGGGCATGTATTCGCCCAACGCGTTCGGGCTGCACGACGTGCTGGGAAATGTGTCGGAGTGGACCCGGGACTGCTGGAACCCGCTCTATTCGGGAGCGCCGAGCGACGGCAGCGCCTGGGAGGAAGGGGACTGCACCGGGCGCGTCTTTCGCGGCGGCTCCTGGGGCGCTGGACTGTACGGGCTGCGCGCGGCGATCCGCTTTGCGGTTCCTGTGGACTACCGGGCCGGCACCATCGGGTTCCGGGTCGCCCGCGACGTGGACTGAACCAGCTCCACGAGCACCCCTCCGGTCGACCGCGGATGCATGAAGGCGATCCGGTGCCCTCCCGCCCCGGCCATGGGCCCGTCCGAGGTGAAGCGGTACCCCTTCGCTGCCAGTGCCTCCATCGCGCGGCCCACATCCGGGACCCGGTAGGCGATGTGATGGAGGCCCGGCCCGCGCCGGTCGATGAAGCGGGCGACGCCGCCTGCGGCCGAGATTGGACGGATCAGCTCCACATTGCCGACGAAGCACACCTCCACGCCTTGCGACTCCACCCGTTCCGGTCGGGTCGCCTTCGCCCCGGTGAATTGCTCGAGCAGGGGCACCATCTCGTCGAAGGAGCGCACGGCGATGGCCGTATGGTCCAGCTCGGCGGGTTCCAGGGTGGGCGGGCGCTGGGCCGGGCCGGTCGCCTCGCGGGCGCCGGCGGGTGCTGCGCCGGGTCCGGCGGGTTCCATCGTGTTCAACTTCGCGGCTCCGTGTGTGTAGAATGGATGAAGAGATACCTTTAGTCGGCGGGGTCACCGCGGCGCTTGGTGGGTCCCATCCTGATCAGCCCTTGCGGCCGCGCCGAGTCACCTTTACCCGGGGAACAATCATAATGGCGGACAGCACGAACCTCGTCACGATCACCGACGACAACTTCAAGGAACAGATCGAGGACTACGATGGCCTTTCCATGGTCGACTTCTGGGCCACCTGGTGTGGTCCCTGCAGGATCGTCGCGCCCTTCGTCAGCGAACTGGCCGACGACTTTGCGGGTCGGGTGCGGGTCGGCAAGCTGGACGTGGACGCGAACCAGGCCACCTCGATCCGCTACGGGGTCCGGTCGATCCCGACGATCCTCTTCTTCAAGGGCGGACAGCACGTCGACACCGTCATCGGAGCGGTGCCCAAGGCCAACCTGGCGCAGAAGATCGAGCAGCACCTGTAGCGGTCCACGGACTGCCAGGGGGCGCGGCCTCGCGGGGCGCTGAACACGTGGCGGGTAGGCTCTACGTCGTGGCGACCCCGATCGGGAACCTGGCCGATCTGTCGGCGCGCGCCCGCGAGACCCTCGCCGCGGCCGACCACATCCTCGCGGAGGACACGCGGCGCGCCCGGGTGCTCCTCACGCACGCCGGGGTTACCACGCGCCCAGCCTCGCTGCACGCCCACAACGAAGCCGCCCGGACGGCGCAGGCGGCGCGCTGGCTCGCGCGGGGCGACGATGTCGCGCTGGTCTCGGACGCGGGCACGCCGCTCCTCTCCGACCCCGGGGAGCGCCTGGTGCGGCGCGCGGCCGCCGATGGCCACCCGGTGGTGCCGATTCCGGGTCCCTCGGCGGTGCTCGCGGCACTGGTCGCGTCGGGACTACCTTGTGTCCCGTTCACCTTCGTGGGTTTCCTGCCGCGCAAGGCAGGGAAACGGGCCCAGGCGCTGGAGCGGATCATCGAAGCGAGTGAGACCACCGTGCTGTTCGAGTCTCCGGCGCGCCTCGTTCCTCTCCTGGACGATCTGGCGGCGCTCGCCGCGGAGGCCGGAGCCGGGCGTCGCGTCGCGGTGTGCCGGGAGATGACCAAGGTGCACGAGGAGGTCGTGCGCGGGGCGCCGGGCGAGGCCGCCGAGCACTTCCGCGAGCGCCCGCCGCGCGGAGAGGTGACGGTCGTGGTGGAGGGGCGCACGGATGGCGGAGGCGAGGCCGCCCCGGAGGTGGTGGAGGCGCTGGCCCGGGAAGCGGTGCGGGCCGGGCTGGCCCCGTCCGCGGCCGCGCGGCAGGTGGCTCGGCGCGCGGGCGTGCCGAGGGGTGCGGCCTACGAGGCCGTGATGAGGGTGAAGGGGGGTGGGGGGGGGGTCCCGGGCGGGCCGTTGCTGCTCGCGGCGGCGCTGGCCGTCCTCCCCGTGGATGCGGCCCTCGCGCAGGGAAGCGGTCCCGTCACCATCGCGCGCCTCCAGTACGACGGGGGCGGCGACTGGTACGCGAACCCGTCCTCGCTGCCCAACCTGCTGGCGGCGGTGGAGGAACGCACCGGGATTCCCACCGCCGATCGGGAGGTGGCCGTTCGGCCGACGGATCCTTCCTTGCGCGACTACCCCTTCCTGTACATGACCGGCCACGGCAACGTGCGCTTCACTCCGGACGAGCGCCTCGCGCTGCGGCAGTACCTGCTCGGCGGCGGCTTCCTGCACGCCGACGACAACTACGGCCTCGACGAATCCTTCCGCGAGGAGATCGCCCGCATCTTCCCCGACCGGGAACTCGTGGAGCTGCCGCCGCAGCATCCGGTCTTCCACGCCCCCTATGAATTCGCGAACGGACCCCCCAAGATTCATGAGCATGACGGTGCGCCGCCGCAGGCGTTCGGTATATTTATCCAGGGCAGACTCGTCGTGATCTACACCTACGAGACGGACCTGGGGGACGGCTGGGAGGACCCCGACGTGCACGAGGATCCGCCCGAAGTCAGAGAGGAAGCGTTGCGAATGGGAGTCAACATCTTCGTCTTCGCGATGACGCAGGCCGCCTCGTGACCGCTGCCGCCCGGATCCGCCATGCCGTCGATGGTGTCCGTGGGCACCTGTCGCGTTCCCTTGCGCTCGCGGTGGCCGCCTGGTGCGGCACGGGTGTTCTCGCGCTCCTCGTTGTCGCCCCGGCGCTCGCGGGGGTCGAGGGATGGAACCCGGGCAGCCCGGGGCCGCTCCTGCTCGTGGCGATCATCCTGGCCATCGTCCCGGGTGGGGTGTGGTACTGGCGGCGGCTGGGCCGGCGCTGGTGCGCCGAGCAACGCGTCACGCGTGCGATGGACGGTACGACGGGGCTCGAGGAGGGTGCCGTGCTGGGGGGTCTGGAGCTGTCGCGCTTCGCTCCCCCGGGCACCTCGCCGGGGCTGCGCGAACTGGCATTGGCGAGGGTGGGAAGCCGCCTCTCGGGCGACTCCCGGTCGCTTTCCGGCACGTTGGGCGAGCGGATCGGAACGGACAGACGCCGGGGGATCATCGCCTTCCTTGCGGCGGTGCCGGCGACGCTGCTCGTCATGGGGTTCGCGCCTGCGCGCACCTTCACCGCGTGGGACGGGCTGCTGCACCCGCTGGCCGTTCTCGTCGAGCCGGCGCTCCCCCCCGTGACGGTCGAGCCGGGGACGGCCGAGGTTGCGCGCCGGGCCGTCGTGGAAGCCCGCGCCCACGCCCCAATGCGCGACAGCGTGACCTTGCGCTGGGATGTCACCGGGCAGGTGACCCGGTCGCGCACGATCGTGCTGGCCGGCGGTTCCGGCACGGCCCCGCTCCCGCCCGTCACCGCCGAGACGCGCTACTGGATCGAGGCGCCGGACGGTGCGAAGAGCGAAGTCCACACCCTCACCCCCGTGGATCCGCTCTTCGTGAGCGAATTCACGCTGGAGGTGACCTATCCTCCCCACACCGGCTATGCGCCCGGGGAGTTCCGGAACGATGTCCCCGCGCTGACCATCCCGGCGGGGACGCACCTCAGGATTCGCGGACAGGGAAGCCGCGAAATCGGGGCGGGCGCGCTCACCGACGGCGACGGGCGCCCGGTCATGCGGTTCGAGCTTCAGGCGACCCGGTTCGAGGCCGGCTGGGTCCCGGCCCGCAGCGGGAGCTACGCGTGGATGTTCACCGATGCGGCGGGCGGCGAGGCGGCGGTGCAGCCGCCACCACTCGAGATCGAAGTCATCCCCGACCTGCCCCCGGCGATCATGATCGTCTACCCGGGGGTGGACACGATCATGCCGGTGAATCTCCGCCAGCCCCTCGTGATCCAGACGCAGGACGACTACGGGGTAGCGAGGGTCGAGATCGTCGTTCGCCGGATCAGCGCCGCCGGCGAGGCGGGAGAGCCGGTGGTGCACGGGGTGGAACTCGCGGGGTCCGCGGGAGCGATCGTACGTCCGGTGATGGACATGTCGGCGTGGATGCTCTCGCCCGGCGACACCATTCGCTACCGGGCGCGGGCGGTCGACAACAATCCGTCGCCTCAGACCAGCGAGAGCGCCGAGTACCTGCTCTGGATCGGGGGCGTGACCGAGCTCGAGCGCGCCGCCCAGGAGGAGTTGGACCGCGCGGCAGAGGACATGGAGGAGCTTGCCGAGGAGGCACGGAAGGCCGAGGAGGCGTCCCGCGACCTGCAGGCCCGCTCCGAAGCGGAGGCGGGACGCGAAAGCAGCCGCGAGGGACAGGCGCAGTTCGAGGACAGGGAGGAGATCGCGCAGGCGCTCGAACAGCAGGAACAGATGATGCAGGCCGTCGACTCGCTCCGGCGCGAGCTGGAGGAGTTGCGCGACGCCCTGGGGGACGCGGGGCTGGCGGACCCGGAGCTGCAGGACCGGATCCGGGATCTGGAGCAGCTCCTGGAACAGGTCGCGCCCGAGGAGGAGCAGGACGCGCTGGCTGAGCTTGAAGAGCAGCTCTCGCAGATGGACCCCGAGGAGCTGGCCAGGGCGCTGGAGCAGATGGCGCTCGACCAGGAGCGCCTCCGCCAGCGCCTCGAGGACTCCCTTGAACAGTTCAGGGAGGCCGCGCTGGATCAGGACTTCCGCGCCACGGGCAAGGAGGCCGAGGAGCTTGCGAAGGAGCAGGAGCTCCTGGCGCGCGCCATGGCGGAGGGCGGTGATCCCGAGCTTCGCGCAGAGCAGCAGGCCGGGCTGGAGGCGGAGGCCGAGGCATTGCAGCAGCGGCTGGAGGAGCTGCAGCAGCGGCTCGACGAGGCGGGCGAGCAGAGTGCGGGCGCGGGAGTGCAGGAGGCCCGCCACCAGCTCTCCCAGGCCAGGGAGCAGATGCAGCAGGCCACCCGGATGGCGATGCAGGGCGAGCAGCAGAGCGCCGGCCAGCAGGCGCAGCAGGCCGCGGGCGACATGTCGCAGGTCTCCCAGCAGCTGAATGAGGCCCACATGCAGATGCAGATGCAGCAGATGGAGGCGATTCGCGCGGCGCTGGGCCAGACCGCCGCCGACGCGCTCGCGCTGGCCCGCCGCCAGTCGGAGCTGCAGGGCGAGATGCAGGGGGCGAGCGTGTCGGAGCTGGCCGCGCTGCGCGGCGACGAGGCCGCGATCGCGCAGGGGCTCCGCAACCTGGCCGACAACTACGCCGAGGGGACCGAGATGGCGGCCCCCGGCGCGAGAGACCTGCTGACCGCGGTCGGGCGCGCGATGGAGGAGCTCGACGGAACCATCGAGGCGATGGAGAATCCACGCTCCCAGGGTCCGTCGCCGGCCGCCGAGGCGGACAAGGTGGTGCGCACCCTGAACGACGTGGCTCGCATGGCCATGACCTCGGGACAGCAGCAGGGACAGGCCCAGAGCATGGCGTCGGCATCGGAGCAGATGCAGCAGCAGATGCAGCAGCTCGCCCAGCAGCAGGGCGAGATCATGCAGGATGCTTCGGCGCTGACCCCGATGCGTCTCGGCCAGGAGACCATGCAGGAGCAGATCGACGAGATGGCCGGCCGCCAGGAGGAGGTCGCGGAGGAGTTGCGCGATATGGCCGAGGAAGGCGAGCAGGGCGGGGAGGAGAGCAACCCGCTCGGAGACCTCTCGGCCTTCGCGGAAGAGGCGCGGCAGCTCGCGGAGGCGCTCGCCCAGGGCCGGCTCGATCCCGAGGTGATCCGCCGCCAGGAACGGCTCTTCCATCGTCTGCTCGACGCCGGGCGCACCCTGGAACGGGACGAGGAGTCGGAGGAGCGCGAGTCCGAACAGCCGGGCGCCTTCACCCGGGATGCGGTCGGTGCGCTGAGCGCCGGCGCGCTGGACGCCCTGCGCTTCGAACTGCCGGGTGCGGCCGCGCTGCGTGCGCTGCCCCCGGCCCAGCGCGCGCTGGTGGTCCGCTATTTCGAGCGGCTGAACCGCGCGTCGAGGGGCTCTGGGGGGCGGCCGGACGCGGGCGGCAACCGGTGACCCGCCTCTTCCGGGCTGCGCCCCGGGTTGCTTCAGGGACCACCGGCCGGGCGGGTTGCGTGTTGGTGGTGCTCGCTCTTTCCGCGGCGGCGGCGGTTCCCCTCGCCGCACTCCAGAACCGTCCGGACCGCCGCCTCGAGAACCGCATGCTCAGGCAGGCGTCGACGCAGGAGTCACGCGGAGAGCTGAAGGAGGCGGAAGCCACGCTCAGGGAGTTGCTCGAGCTGCAGTCCGGAGCGGCGGCGGCCGTGTTCGCGCTGGAGCGTGTGCTCAGGACCGATGGGCGCCTGCCCGAGGCGCTTCACGTCTTCGACCGCTATGTGGCCGAGTATCCGCAGACGAGCCAGGTCTGGCGGCACAAGTTGGGCGTGCTGATCGAGGTCGATTCGCTCGCGGCGGTCGAGACCACCGTGGAGAACTGGATCCGGGCCGCGCCGGGGTCGCCGGACCCCTATCGCGAAGGCGCGCGGGCCCTGGAGGGGGTGGTCGGGGCCCGGAGGGCGGCCGAGCTGATCGAGGAGGGGGTGGCCGCGCTCGGGGATCTCCCCGTCCTGCTCGTCGAACTGGGGGAGATGGAGCTCGCCGCGGGGCGGCCGGAGGAGGCGGCCGAGGCCTGGGCCCGCGCGCTGGGCCGGGATCGGGCCCGCAGCGGGGAGGTGCTGCGCCGCATCGCGGAACTGGGGGATGAGCGTGAGGTGGTCGCCGGGCGGATCATCGGCGTGCTGGGAACGGAGCCGACAACCGTGCCTCGTCTGGAGGCCGGGGCGGAGCTCGCCCTGCGTGAGGGCCTGGAGAGCGAAGCCCGCCGGCTCGCGCAGGCGGCGCGGTCCCATGCCGGTGAAGGCGAGTTCCGAGCGTTCCTCGACGGCTTCGCGCGGCAGGCGGAGGAGGAGGGGCTGCACGAGAGCGCCCTGTGGGCCTACATGGAGCTCCGCGAGCTGACGTACGACCGCGAGGAGGCGCGCAGGACCGACGACAGGATCGCGGCCCAGGCGCTCGCCGCCGGGGACACGGCGGCCGCGCTCGCGGCGATGCACCGGATCACGGAGTCGTATGCCGGGGGCACGGCGGAGAGGCGCGCCGCCTGGACCCGGGAACTCGGCATTCTGGTGGAGTCGCCCGACACGGAAGCCGCCATGGAGCAGCTGGCCGCCTTCAAGGAGGAACATCCCGGCGCCGAAGATCTGGATGGCCTCTCGGCGGCGCTGGCCTCCCGCCTGCTGGGTGAGGGGAAGCGCGACGAAGCCATGATGGTGCTGAGCGGCATCGAGGGTCCGGGCGCCGCGCTGGAACGTGCCTTCCTGCTCCTGGAAAACGGAGCGGTGGCGGACGCGGTTGCGGCGCTGCAGGCGGCCCTGCCCGAACTGGAGCCGTCCCACGCGACCGAGATCCTGGAGTTGACCCTTGCGCTGAGCGAACTGACCGCGCCGGGCGCCGGGCTGGCCGCCCGGGCCGCGATTGCCAGCCACCGCGGCGACCTTGAGCACTCCGTCGCTCTCGTCCGCGACGGGGTCGACGGGCTCCCCGCCCCCGACCGTCCCGCCGTCCTGGCGCTGGGAGCCCGCGCGGCCGACCGGGTCGGTCTTGCCGAAGAGGCCACGGCCTTCCGGCGCCGCATCGTCGCAGAACACCCGGACTCCCGCGAATTCCCCGAAGCCGCGCTTCGGCTCGCCCGCGCGATCGCCGCAAACCCTGGCGGGAGGGTCGAAGCCGTGCGCATTCTGGAGGCGCTGATCGTCGGCCGCCCCGACAGCCCGGTGGTGCCGGGCGCGCGGCGGGAACTGCGGCGCATCCAGACTGGCAATTCCGGGCCGGACGGAGTCGGGCGGTGATGGGAGGATTCCCGCCGGTGCCGGCGAAGGCCTCCCGGATGCGGAGCCGAGCGCGGTGGAGGGTCGCCCCGGCGGTTCAGGCGCTGACCACCGCCCTCCTCGCGCTCGCCGCCACGTCCGCGGCCGGCGATCCCGCCGCCGCGCAGATGCTCCTCGTCCCCATGGACCGCACCCAGGCCAACCACCTCAAGGCGTACGGCCTCACCTACCGGGTCCTGGACCAGGGTGGCCGGGCGGAGTGGCTCCTCAACTTCCAGGGCGGGTCGTTCCTGCTGACCGACACCGAAAGCACGAGGCGGCAGGCCGCGCTGATGGGGGTGACCGTCCAGCCCGCGGGTCCGGCGGAGGAGGCCCGCATCCGGGGGATCATCGCGGCGTCCAACATGGAGTCTGTGGTGCTGGAGAAGGCGACCCGGATCGCCATCTACACGCCCCCCAACAGCGCGCCCTGGGACGATGCCGTCACGATGGCGCTCGACTACGCGGAGATCCCCTACGAGAAGATCTGGGACGACCAGGTGCTGGAGGGGGACCTGAGCGAGTACGAGTGGCTGCACCTGCACCATGAGGACTTCACCGGGCAGTACTCCAAGTTCTACATCACCTACGCGGGCGCGGCGTGGCTCGAAGAGGAGGTGGCGCGCAACGAGGAGGCGGCCCGGGCGCTGGGCCACCCGAACGTGCCGGCACTCAAGAAGGCCGTCAGCCGCGCGATCCGGGACTACGTGGAGCAGGGAGGCTTCCTCTTCGCCATGTGCTCGGCCCCCGAAACGCTCGAGCTGGCGCTGGCGGCGAGTTCGGTCGACATCGCCGCGGCCTATTCGGACGGCACGCCCCCGGATCCCGACGCCGGATCCAGGTTGGACTGGGGGCTCGCGATGGCCTTCGAGAACGCCGAAATCCAGGTCTCGCCGTCGGTGAACTCCTTCTCGGACATCGATGGGCACCAGGTCAACACACCCTGGCGGAAGCAGCTCGGCGCGTTCAGTCTCTTCGACTTCTCGGCCAAGTTCGATCCGGTCCCTGCCATGCTCACGCAGAGTCACGAGTCGGTGCTGCCGGACTTCTACGGGCTGACCACATCGTTCTCGATCGACCGCCTGAAGCCGGGCGTGGTGAAGCTTGGAATCGAGGGAATCTGGGCCAAGTACATCCACGGAACCCTCGGGGAGGGGACCTGGACCTACTACGGTGGCCACGATCCGGAGGATCCCGAGCACCAGATCGGCGACCCGCCCACGGACCTGGAACTGCACCCCAACTCCCCCGGCTACCGGCTCATCCTCAACAACGTTCTCTTCCCGGCTGCCAGGAAGAAGAAGCTGAAGACGTGACCCTCTTGCCCCTTCGGCTGTCGCCGGAGGCCGCGGGGGTCATCCGGGACGAAGTGACCCGGGCCGGGGGCCGCGAGGTCTCCTTTCTGGCAGACGTGACCCGCGACCGCGTGATCGTGAACCCTCGCGCGGTGGCGCGTGGGAACCGGGCGGCGGTGCTGGCGGTGGCGAGCGACGCTCCCGATGGCGGGGTGATGATCCACAACCATCCTTCCGGGCACCTCGAACCATCCGACGCCGATCTGGGGGTGGCGGGACGTCTCTACGAGGAAGGGCTCGGCACGGCGATCGTCACGAACGCGGCGGACGCCATGTACGTGGTGGTCGAGCCCCCCGAGCCACGCAGGATCGAACCGCTGGAGGCGGGCGAACTCTCCGCTCTGCTCGCGCCCGGCGGCCCCCTCGCGCGGCTCCCCGGCTACGAGGACCGGCGAGGCCAGCGCGAAATGCTGCGCTTCGTGGCCACGCGGTTCAACGAAGGCGGGATCGGGCTCGTGGAGGCGGGTACCGGGACGGGCAAGTCGCTCGCCTATCTCGTGCCCGCCGCGCGCTGGGCGGTTCGCAACGGCGAGAGGACGGTGGTGTCGACCAACACCATCAACCTGCAGGAACAGCTCGTGCGCAAGGACCTCGAGATCGTGAGCGGGATCCTGGGCGAGGACCTCCGCTGGGCTCTGGTGAAGGGCAGGGCGAACTACATCTCGATCCGGAGGGCGCGTCTGGCGGCCGAAACGGCTCCCGATCTCTTCCCGGACGACCGTTCGGCGGAGCTCGAGAACCTGCTGGACTGGATCGAGGGCACCGAAGACGGCTCCCGCAGCGACCTGCCCTTCGCTCCCAGCGAGGAGGTGTGGGAAGAGGTGAGGAGCGAGACCGACGCCTGCCTGCGCGCCAAGTGTCCGTTCTTCCAGCAGTGCCACTACCAGCGCGCCCGCAGGGCCGGCGCCGCGGCCGACCTCGTGATCGTCAACCACGCGCTCTTCTTCTCCGACCTGACCATCCGGATCCTCACCGACAACTTCCGCGACGCCGCCGTGCTGCCCCCCTACAGACGGGTCGTGTTCGACGAGGCCCACCACCTGGAGGACGCGGCCACCCCCCGGCTCGGCTCCGAGACCACGCGGGCGGGGATGTACCGGGCGCTGTCGCGGCTCGACCGGGGAGGCAAGGGGATCCTGGCTTCGACCCAGGCCACGCTGGGCCAGTTGCGCGCATCCCTCACGGCACGCCGCCTGCACGAACGCATCGGACAGCGCGCCCGCCCCCTCGTCGCGAAGGCGCGCACCGCGCTCAATGCCTTCTTCGAACTGATGGAGCCCTGGGTGCTCGCGCACGCGGGACGGGGAAGCCTGCGCCTCGGCCGCCCGGAAAAGCCCGGCCACCCCCGCGATGCGGACCACCCCCGCGACCCCAACACGGCGCCCGGCCCGGAACCGGCCGCGGATCCCGGGATCGGCGGGGCCCTCGAAAACCTGCTCATCGCGCTGGGCGATCTCCAGCGCGAACTGGAACTGCTCGCCGAACAGCTGGGAGACGAGGAAGACCTCCGCGCCGCGCTGGAAGGCCGCCTCCTGGACCTGCGCAGCTCAGCGGGGCGGCTGGGGCGCATCGCCCGCGCGCTCCGGCTCTGCTTCCTCCCCGCCGGCGACGACCCCGCGATGGTGCGCTGGCTGGAGGTGCGAGGTCCGGCCCGGCGCGGGCCCAGGAACCTCGTATTCGCGGCAGCGCCCGTCGAACTCGGCCCCGTCCTCGCCGAGTACCTCTTCGCGAACCTCGAAACCGCCGTGCTGACCTCGGCCACGATGGCGGTGAAGGGTGATTTCGGCTACCTCAGGCGGCGGCTGGGGCTGGGAGGAGGGGGTGCGGCCGGCGGCGGCCTCCTCCGGGACCCGGCCCACGACGACTCCCTGCCGCTTCACGTGGCCGGTCCCGGCCCCGCGGTCGACGAGGCCGTCTTCGGCTCCCCGTTCGACCATGCCCGCCAGAGCGCGCTCATCGTTCCCACCGACCTGCCGGGGGCGCGCGGCGGCGACGCGGCCGCCTACAACGACGCGACAGCGCGGGTCGTCTTCGAGGTGGCGCAGATCAGCGGGGGCGGCCTCTTCGCGCTCTTCACCTCGTTCTCCGCGCTGCGCGCCGTCGCCGCGGCGCTGCGCGGCATGGGCGCGGACGGGCGCTGGCCCCTCCACGTCCAGGGCGAGGCCGACCGGTCGGCGCTGCTCCGCCGCTTCGCCCGCTCCGGCAACGCCGTGCTTCTGGGGACCTCGTCGTTCTGGGAGGGCGTGGACGTCCCCGGCCGCCCCCTCCGCGCGCTCGTCATCCAGAAGCTGCCCTTCCGGGTGCCCACCGAGCCGCTCACCGAGGCCCGCCTCGAGGCCATGGCCGCCCGCGGCGAGAACTCCTTCTGGGGACTGATGGTCCCCGACGCCGCCGTGCGCCTCAAGCAGGGGATCGGGCGGCTCATCCGGTCGCGTACCGACCGCGGCGCCGTCGTTCTCCTCGACGACCGCCTGCTGACCCGCAGGTACGGCCGCGTCATCCGCGAGGCGCTGCCTCCCATGCCGCTGATCAGGGGGCCCTGGGACGAGGTCCGCGAGAGGGTGGCGGAGTTCTACTGAACGGGGGCGTCCGCGCGCGCCCGCCCGCCTTGTTCCCGGGCACCATGCCGGTAGATTCATAGCAGCGCCGCGGCGGCATCCGCGGGTCAGCTCCACGACAACCCCAACCTGACCCAAGAACAGGCCATGAAGAAGGCACTCGGTTTCCTGGCTGGACTCTTCCTCCTCTCCCTGGCGGCGCGCGCCTTCCAGACCGCGTGGCTGGGGTGGTCGGGAGGGCACTCCGATGTGGGATTCTGGTGGTTGGTGATCACCGGCTTCCTCACCATCGCGGGTCTGGGCGCCGTGATCGGCACCTGGATACACACCCGCAAGGCCGGGTAGGGGTGACGCCCGCGCCCGGCAAGATCGTCTGCGTGGGGCGCAACTACGCGGACCACGCCGCCGAACTGGGCAGCGATGTTCCCGCCGAACCCCTCATCTTCCTCAAGCCCCCCTCCGCCGTGATCGCGGCCGGTGATCCGATTCGCGTTCCCCCGGACGCGGGCCGCGTGGACTACGAGGGTGAAATCGGACTGGTCGTGGGGAGCCGGTGCCGCCGCGTCTCCGAAGACGAGGCATGGGCGCACATCGGCGGGGTGGTGGCGCTCAACGACGTGACCGCGCGCGACCTGCAGCGCAGCGACGGCCAGTGGACCCGTGCCAAGGGGATCGATACCTTCTGTCCGGTAGGCAACGTTGTCGACGCGGCGGCTGTCCTACCAGAAAGGCTGGCCCTGACCACGAGGGTCAATGGGGAAGTGCGTCAGCGGGCGGAGGCGTCGCGGATGGTGTTTTCGCCGCGTCACCTGGTGAGCTTCATCTCCCATGTCATGACCCTCGAGGCCGGTGACCTGATCGCGACCGGAACGCCGGAGGGCGTGGGACCCGTGTCGCCCGGAGATGTCGTCGAGGTGACGCTCTCCTGCGGCTCCGCGGTACGCAATCCGGTCGAAGGAGGAGAGACCCTCGCGCCGGCCCGGTGACGCGCCGAGGAGGAACCGGATGATGCCGATGGCACGACAGCAGCGGGCAGCAACCCCGGGGGCCGCGCGCCCCCGCAGCGGGTTGAAGCCGGTGCCCCTGCTGGCCGGGCTGGGCGTTTCCATGGCCGTGCACCTTCTGGTGATCCTCCTCTACTCGTCGCTGGTCCGGATCTCCATCCCCGACGTGATCCTGGCCCCGGTTTCGCGCCCGGTCCCCGAACCCGCCGGCATGCAGGTCGTGCAGATCATCGCAGTGGCGACCCCCGAGGCCACCACGCCGGAAGAGCCGACGCCCGCCGAGGAGATCTCCCAACCGGAGATCGACGTGGAGGGGCCCGACCTCGAGACCGAACTCGATCCGTTCCTCCCGGAGCGCTACCGGAGCGCGGCCGAGCGCCTCAGGCTCGGCGCAGGCGATCCCCGGCTCTGGCAGCCCGTCGATCCGTCGCTCATTGAGCCGGCCCCCGAGAAGGTCCTTGCGATCCGGCTCGCGACGCTGATCGCGGAGGGGAACGATTCCGCCCTCGCCGAGGCCCAGGCCCTCGCGCGCGCCACGGACTGGACCTACACCGATGACGAGGGCAAGCGGTGGGGACTCTCGCCGGGGATGATCCACCTCGGCGACATCTCGATCCCGGTTCCGTTCAGCTTCGCGGCCCCGTACGACTACAACGGCGACCGTGCCGAAATGACCTTCCGCATGAACGACATCCAGCGCGCGGCGGGGTCGGTGGCGGCCCGGAACAGCTGGCGCGAGCGCGTGGAGGCCATGCGGAAACGGCGCGAGGAGCGGCGCGCGGAAGAGGAAGCCACCAGGACCCCGCCCGTGGCGAAACCGGATACGACCTTCAGCCGGCCGGGTCCACGGTAGAAGCACCCTTGCAGCCCGAACGCTCGCGGGGAAGCCGCCTCCCCAAGACCTTCGACCCCGGGTCGGTCGAATCGCGCATCCTGCGTCTATGGGAGGAGGGCGGCCACTTCGGCGCCTCTGCCGGCGATGTGGAGCAGGGCGGGGAGCCGTACGTGATCGTGATCCCCCCGCCGAACGTGACTTCGGTCCTCCACATGGGGCACGGCCTCAACAACACCATCCAGGACGTTCTCATCCGCTGGCGCCGGATGCAGGGACGCGTCACGCTGTGGGTTCCGGGCACCGATCACGCCGGGATCGCCACGCAGAACATCGTGGAGAAGCGCCTCGCCGCCGAGGGGAAGACCCGGCGCGACCTGGGCCGCGAGGCGTTCGTCGAGCGCGTCTGGGAGCACGTTCACGACACCGGCGGCCGCATCCTGGGCCAGCTCAGGGCGATCGGCTGCAGCTGCGACTGGGGCCGGACGCGCTTCACACTCGACGAGGGGCTCTCGCGCGCCGTGCGGGAGATCTTCGTGCGGCTGTACGAGGACGACCTCATCTACCGCGGCGAATACATCATCAACTGGTGCCCCCGCTGCCTGACCGCCCTTTCCAACGAGGAGGCGGAGGGCACCGAGGCGCGCGGTTCGCTCTGGCACCTGCGATACCCCCTCGCCCCGGGCCACGAGGACGCCGCCGCGGCCGCCCGCGCGTCGGGCGCCGAAGCCGTGGGCCAGCTGCCCGACGGCCGCTGGTACCTGACCGTCTCCACCACCCGCCCCGAGACCATGCTCGGCGACACCGGGGTGGCCGTGAACCCCGGCGACCCCCGCTACGGCTCCCTTGTCGGCGCGGCCATCGAGCTCCCCCTCACGGGACGCACCATCCCCCTCGTCGCCGACCACTACGTGAGCGCGGAGTTCGGGACGGGGATGGTGAAGGTGACGCCCGCCCACGACCCCAACGACTTCGAGATCGCGCAGCGCACCGGCCTCGAGCTCCTCAACGTCATGACCGAGCGGGCCGTGATGAACGAGAACGCCCCGGAAGCGTTCCGGGGACTCGCGCGCGAAGACGCCCGCAAGGCGGTGGTCGCCGCGCTCGAGGGCGCCGGCCTCCTCGCGGGCCGCGACGACCACGACCACGCCGTCCCGAGCTGCTACCGCTGCGACACGGTCGTCGAACCGCGGCTCAGCGAGCAATGGTTCGTGCGCATGAAGCCGCTGGCCCGCCCCGCGCTGCAGGCGTCCCGGGACGGCACGATCACCTTCGCTCCGGACCGCTGGACCCGCGTCTACGAGCACTGGCTGGAGAACATCCGCGACTGGTGCATCTCGAGGCAGCTGTGGTGGGGCCACCGCATTCCCGTTTGGTACTGCGCGGACTGCGGCGCGGTCATGGCCTGCCGCGAAGACCCTGACCGCTGCACCGGGTGCGGCGGGGCCGAGCTGGAGCAGGACCCGGACGTGCTCGACACCTGGTTCTCCTCGTGGCTGTGGCCCTTCTCGGTGTTCGGGTGGCCGGAGCGGACACGCGACCTCGAGGCCTTCTACCCGGGCCACACGCTCTCCACCGCGCCCGAGATCCTGTTCTTCTGGGTGGCCCGCATGATCATGTCGGGGTACCACGCGATGGGCGCCGAGCCCTTCCGGCGCGTCTACCTGCACGGCACCGTGCGCGACATTCAGGGCCGCAAGATGTCCAAGTCGCTCGGCAACGGGATCGATCCGCTCGAGGTGGTGGAGCTGTACGGGGCCGATGCACTGCGCTTCACGCTGATCGCCAGCGCGGGCGTCGGGGCCGACTTCCGCCTCGACCACGAGGACCTGGAGGCGGCGTTCTCCCCGGGCCGCAACTTCGTCAACAAGCTCTGGAACGCGGGCCGCTTCGCGCTGATGAGCCTGGGCGACGAGCCGGTGCCACGGCTCTCCGAGGTGGCGAACGAGCTGGCGCTCGAGGACCGCTGGATCCTGTCCCGGCAGCAGCGCGCGATCCGGCGCACCGGCGAGGAGCTGGAGGGCTTTCGCATCCACGGCGCGGCCGAGGTGCTGCGCGACTTCTTCCGCGGCGAGTTCGCCGACTGGTACCTGGAGTGCGTCAAGCACCGCCTGCGCGCCGGAGGGCCCGGCCGGGACGCCGCCCGCGCGGTGCTGCTGCACGTCCTGGACACGATCTGCCGGCTGCTCCACCCCATGGTCCCGTTCGTGACCGAAGAGCTGTGGGGCCTGCTGCCGGGCCCCGGCAAGGAGAGCGGTGCAGCCGCGGCGGGCGCCCCCGCCGCCCCGCTGATCGTCGCCCGCTGGCCGCAAGAAGCGCCGGGGTTCGTTGACGAGCAGGCCGAAGCCGACTTCGACTGGCTGCGGGACCTGGTCGTCAGGGTGCGGGGGATGCGCAAGGAATACGGCGTGGGCGAGGGGCGCCAGGTGGCCGTGCACGTGACCGGGGGCGACAGCGCGGCGCGGGCCCGCGGCCACGGTGAGATGCTCGGGCGGCTGGCCCGGATCGGGACGGTCGAGCCCGCATCGCCGGATGCGGGCACCGTCGGCGCGAGCGCGGTCCTGCGCGACGGCACGGAGCTGTTCCTGCCGCTGGCGGGAGTCATCGACGTGGTGCGCGAGCTCGAGCGGCTGGACCGCGAGACCGGGCGGCTGGAAGGGCGGCTGAAGGGCCTCCGCGCGAAGCTCGCCAACGAGAACTTCGTGACCCGGGCACCGGAGGCGGTGGTCGCGCGTGAGCGCGAAAAGCTCGCGTCATGTCAAGTTCAGTTTACAAAATTGCAAGAGAAGTTGACATCTCTGCGGGGGAGTCAGGGGTGACGCCGAACGAGGGCGCTCGGGGGATTCGCAGCCGGCACGTCGCTGGAGCCCTGACCCTTCTGCTCGCGGCTTGCGCCCAGCTCGAGATGCCTCCCGGCGGGCCCGAGGACGTCTTTCCGCCGTACGTGACCGAGACCCGTCCGGACACCTTCGCGGTGGTCGAACCGGGGCTGCGCGACATCTTCATCGGCTTCAGCGAGCGGATCAGCGAGCGCGCGTCGGGCGGGACGCTGAACGACGCCGTGGTCGTCTCGCCGCCGGCGGGCAGGGTCCGGGTCCGGCACCGCCGTGAAGGGATCTCGATCTCCCTGGAAGAGGGCCTGCTCCCGGACCGGGTGTACCGGATCACCGTGCTGCCGATCGTCAACGACATGTTCAGCAACAGCCTGCGTGACGCCTTCGACCTCATGATCTCCACCGGCGGGGAGTTCGTCCCCAACGTAGTGGCGGGGCTGGTGGAAGACCGGGTGACCGGGCGGGCAACCGCGGGCGTGCGCGTCGAGGCGCGCTTCCTGCAGGGAGGCGACACCATCGTCCACTGGAACGTGAGCGATGCCGAGGGCGTCTTTTCGCTCCGCTTCGTCCCGGACGGCGCCTTCGAGATCGGTGGCTGGCAGGACCGCAACCGCGACCGCGAGGTGGGGGCTCGGGAGCCGCAGGCCGCCTTCGTGCCCGGCGAACTGGCGGCGTCTCCGGACACCACCTTCACCGTACTCAGCCTGATCGAGCCCGACACGACCCCGCCGCGGCTGGCCCGGGTGAACATCGTCGATTCCCTGACGCTCAGGTTCGAGTTCGACGACTACCTCGAGCCGACGGCCTCCGGCGAGCTGTTCAGCGGCGAGCTGGTCATCGCGCCGGTGCCGGACACGGCTGTGGATGAGGGGGATTCGCTGACCGTGGCGGACCCTCGGGCCCCACTGATGCTGGACCCCGAGGCCGCCGCCCGGCACACGGATTCGGTGGCAGCGGCCCGGGCCGTGGATTCGCTCGCCGCCACGCAGTTGGCCGACTCGCTCGCCGAGGCCGAGAGCCTGGATTCGCTCGCCGCCGCACAGGTGCTGGATTCGCTCCTCGCCGAGCGGCTTGTGGAGCCGCGGCCGGTGATCGTGGTGCGGGACACCATCCGCGTGCGCTTCTTCCAGGAGCACGAGCACACCCGCTGGCTGGCGGTCCGGGAGGACTCTGTGGCGGGGGCCGAGGAGCCCGACCCTGCCGCCGGCGCGGGGGACCCGGAGCTGCCCGAGCCGGCCGATCCCCCGGGGGCGGAAGCGCCGGGCCCGGGGGAACCCGAAGCGCCTGAAGGAGGCAGTGCCGCCGACTCGCTCGATATCCCCGTCGGACTATCGGGGCTGATCATTCCGTCGCGGACCGTGGTGGGCGTCCTGGATGGGGCACTGCCCCCGGGCGTTCCGTATGCGGCGAGCGTGGCGGGTGCCGTCAACATCTACGGGATTGGGGAGGGTGCGGGGGTGGATACCGTGATGCGGCCGCTGCCGCCGCGCGAGGAGCCGGAGGACAGCACGGACGTGGAAGGGGATGCTGCTGCCGCGGGGGACTCGGTGCCGCCGACGGACACGGTGCCACCGCCGGATACGCTGACACCGCCGGATACGCTGACGCCGCCGGATACGCTGACACCGCCGGACACCGTGACGCCCCCCGATACCTTGACGCCCCCCGATACCCTGACACCGCCCGATACGGTCACGCCGCCGGATACCGTCACACCGCCCGATACCTTGACGCCGCCCGCCGCCCGACCCCCATCCGGAACCCCGGTCGCGGCTCACGCCGTCAATCGGCCTTCACTCGGGAGCCGACTGCCCCTTCAGGGGGCCCGCGCGTCGCCCGCGCTGCACCCATTCCTCTGCTCCCGCGGGATCGCTCGCCCCGGGCTTGCAGACAGCCCCCCGCCCCCCCACCCCCCCCGCCGCCCCCCTGGCGCCCCCGGCCCGTGACCGCGCAGGACCCCCGCCGCCGCATCCCGGGCGTCGACCGCCTCCTCGAGCGGCCGTGGTGCCGTGAGCTGACCCGGTCGCGGGGGCGCGGCTGGATCACCGAGCGGCTGCGCGCACTCCTCAAGGACCTGCGCGCGGGACGGCTGCCGGTCCCCGATTCCGACGAGGGGTTCGCCGCGCTGCTGCACACGGAGATCGCGCGGGCCGAGGCCCCCTCGCTGCGGCGCGTCGTCAACGCGACCGGCGTCGTCCTCCACACCAACCTGGGCCGCGCACCCCTCGCCGAGGAGGCGCGCCGCGCGATGGCGGCCGCGGCCGGCTACGGCAACGTCGAGTTCGACCTCGGCTCGGGCCGGCGCGGCTCCCGCTACGATCACTGCACCGAGCTCGTGCGGGAGCTCACCGGCGCCGAGGACGCGGTGGTCGTCAACAACGGGGCCGGAGCCGTCGCCCTCGCGCTGACCGCCCTCGCCGCGGGCAGGGGCGTGGTCGTCTCGCACGGCGAGATGGTCGAGATCGGGGGTGGGTTTCGCATCCCCGAGGTGGTCGAGGCCGCGGGTTCGCGCCTGGTTACGGTGGGGACGACCAACCGCACGCGCCGCGCCGACTACGCGCGCGCCGTCGAGCGCGGGGGCGTCGGCGCGATCCTGAAGGTCCACCGCTCCAACTTCGCCATGTCGGGCTTCACCGAGGAGACGGAGCTGGCGGAGCTTGTGGCGCTGGGGACCGAGAGCGGAACACCGGTCATCCACGACCTGGGTTCGGGGCTGCTGATGGACAGCGCCGCCCTCGGGCTGCCGCACGAGCCCACGCCCGCGGACAGCGTGGCCGCCGGGGTGGACCTGGTGGCGTTTTCCGGGGACAAGCTGCTTGGGGGCCCGCAGGCAGGGGTGCTGGTGGGGAGAGGGGCGGCGGTGGCTGCCGCGAAGGCCCACCCGCTGTGCCGCGCGCTCCGCTGCGACAAGGTCACGCTGGCCGGGCTCGAGGCCACCCTCGCGCTGTACCGCGACCCGGATCGCGCGCGGGAGCGCATCCCGGCGCTCCGCATGATCGGCGCGGGACCTGAGGAACTCAGGCGCCGGGCCGAGGCCGTGCTGGCCGCGGTGGCCGGGGTGGGGGAGGGTGGCGGGGCCGGGCCGGGGCTGGGCGCAGAGATCGCGGCCGGGTGGTCGCTGGTGGGAGGGGGCACTTATCCGGATGCCCGCCTGCCCAGCGCGGTGATCCTGCTGGACGCGGGCGAGGACGCGGACGCGTGGCTGGCGGTTCTGCGCGCCCACGACCCCCCGGTCGTCGCGCGGAGCCGCAAGGGGCACCTCGTCATCGATCTGCGCACGGTCGCGCCGCGCGAGGACGAGATCGTCGCGGCGGCGCTCCGGTCGATTCGCGCGACGATCTCCCCGGGCGGGTAGCGTCCCGTGCCGGATGTTCCCGTCGCGCGAGGTGGTCGCCGGGCGGTGTTCGCGGACCGCGACGGGACGATCATCGAGGACCGGCACTACATCGTGGACCCTGCCGATGTCGTCCTGATCCCGGGCTCCCCGGAGGCACTCGTTCGACTGCGCGCGCTCGGATTCGCGCTGGTGGTGGTCACCAACCAGTCGGGGATTGGCCGCGGGCTCTACACCCTGGCCGACTACAGGCGGGTGGCCGCGGAGACGGACCGGCAGCTGGAGCGAGCCGGAGTCGCCGTGGACGCAACCTGCTTCTGCATCGATGCTCCCGGCGGCGACCCACGCACCACCTGCCGCAAGCCGAGCCCGGTGCTGTACCGGCAGGCCGCCCGCGAGCTCGGACTGGCACTGGCGGGATCCTACTTCGTGGGGGACAAGCTCAGCGATGTGCTCCCGGCCGAGACGCTTGGCGGCACCGGGATCCTGGTTCGTACGGGCCACGGAGCGGCGGAGGAAGAGAGGATGGCGGAGGAAGGCGGACGCGACGGCGGTTGGCTTGTGGCGGACGACCTGGCCGGGGTTGCGGCGCTGATCGAGCGTCTGGAGTCCTGACAGGGCGTCGCCGCACCGCAGTGCGGGCGCCGCCGCCGTCCCGCGCGCGCAGTTGCAACTGACCTGTCGCCCCTGCCCCGAACCGGCTCAGCCGCGCATCACCCCCTCGTTGACCCGCTATCCCCCCTGGAATAGCTTCTTGAACGGGTCTGCGCTCAACGGCACCGCGCCCACTGGCGGGCGGCCGCGATGGCGGATGGCTGCGATGACCGCATGAGGGGTTGCGTGGCCCAATCTCCTGGCCCGGCGCAATCAGAAATCAACGGAGTGCGAAACGGAATCGATGGACCTTACGCTCACCCCTGAAGCGGCAAGCAAGGTGCGGGGATTCCTCGAGGAGTTCAGCAAGACCCCCGAAGCCGGACTGCGGGTCGCCGTCCTCCCGGGCGGTTGCTCCGGGTTCCAGTACGAAGTGGACATCGACGCGGGGCCCGACGGGGACGACGAGATCCTCATGCGCGACGGGATCCGGATCTTCGTGGACCCCTTCAGCGCGCAGTACCTGGAAGGGATCGAGATCGACTACCTCACTTCGCTGATGGGCTCGGGGTTCTCCTTCAGGAATCCGCAGGCCACCGGGGGATGCGGTTGCGGCAGTTCCTTCACGGTCTGACCGGAGTCGGCCGATAGAGATCCTCACCTTCACCGGTGGCCCGTTCGTCCAGAATACGGTCCTGGTGGTCTGCGCCGACGGCCGCACCGCTGTCCTGATCGACCCCGGTGCCGCAACCGCCGAGGCCCTTGCGGTCGCCCGCGCCCGGAACCTGGAAGTCGCCGCGATCCTCCTGACCCACGCCCACCTGGATCATGTGGACGGCGTCCCCCTGGCCAGGTCGACTACCGGCGCCCCCATCCATCTGCACCCGGACGACCGCATCCTCTACGACAACGTCGGTTCCCAGGCCGCCATGTTCGGCGTCGGCCACTTGGAGCTGCCGCCCCCGGACCACGATCTCGTCCCCGGCGCCAACGTCTCCTTCGGCGGCTCCGAGTTCGAAGTCGTCTTCGCTCCCGGCCACGCGCCGGGCCACGTCATCTTCGTCTCCACCACGGAGCCCGTGGCCATCGTCGGCGACGTGATCTTCTTCGGCTCGATCGGGCGCACCGATCTGCCGGGCGGGGACTACCGAGTGCTCATGGACTCGATCCGCAACCAGGTGCTGACCCTCCCCCCGGAGACCCGGCTGATCACCGGGCACGGTCCCGAGACCAACGTCGGGCACGAGCGGGACACGAACCCCTTCCTCGTCCCCGTCTACGGGGGCGAATTCGCGTGACGGCGGTGGACGTGTCCAGGGCCCCGCGGACAGCGGGTGTCTCGGGCGCCGTTCGGACCACGCCAGCCAAGTCCGGGCCGGGTGGCCCGCGCGCACCAGTGAGCGTCCCCTTCGCGGTCTTCGCTTCCGGGTCCGGCACCAACATGCAGGCCCTGCTCGACCATGATCGGGACGGCGCCGCCTACCGCATCGAGCTCCTCATCACGGACCGGGAGTGCGCGGCGGAGGAACGGGCACGCGCGCTTGGACGGGCCGTACGCCGGGTGGAATTCGCCCGAGGGGCTTTGTCGGGGAGCGATGCCGGGCCCGGCGCCTCCAACGATCCGGCCGCCACGCCGCAGGACACCTCCGCCAGCGAACTCCTTCGGCTTCTGAAACGCCACCACGCCGAGGGAATCCTCCTCGCCGGCTTCCTCCGCCTGGTCCCGGCCAGGGTCTGCGCCGCGTACCGGGGCAGGATCCTGAACATCCATCCGGCGCTCCTGCCCGCCTTCGGGGGCAAGGGCATGTACGGCCACCACGTGCACGAAGCGGTGCTGCGTTCGGGCGCGGCGCTGTCGGGTCCGACCATCCACTTCGTGGACGAGCGCTACGACGAAGGCAGGATCTTCGCGCAGTGGCCAGTCCCGGTGCTTCCCGGCGACACGCCCGATGCTCTCGCGGCTCGGGTGCTCAGGGTGGAACACGCACTCTATCCCGCGGCCGCGGATGCGCTGGCCCGGGCGGTGCAGGGTGGATGGCCGAGTGGCGGGCCGGGTCCGGCGTTCTGCTGGCCGGGCGACGGGCGGTTGGCGGGTGCGGAACTCGAACATCGAATCATGCAAGCCTTCGGAGGCGCGGGTGACTAGACGCAGAGCCCTGCTCAGTGTGTCGGACAAGACGGGGGTCGCGGAACTCGGCAAGGCGCTGGTGGAGCGCGGGTGGGAGGTGCTTTCGACCGGGGGGACGGCGCGGGCGCTGGCGGCGGCCGGAGTTCCGGTGACCGAGGTGGCGGTCGTGACGGGCCACCCCGAGATGATGGACGGCAGGGTCAAGACGCTGCACCCCGCGATCCATGCGGGACTGCTCGCGCGCCGGGACCGCCCGGACGACATGGCTGAAGTGGCCCGGCAGGGCTACGCGCCCATCGACCTGGTGGCGGTGAACCTCTACCCCTTCCGCGAGACCGTCGCCGCGCCGGACGTCACCCTGGGCGAGGCCATGGAGAACGTGGACATCGGGGGCCCCACGCTGATCCGCGCCGCCGCGAAGAATCACCGGGACGTGTGGGTGGCGGTGGATCCGGGGGACTACGGTGCCGTGCTGGAGGCGGTTGAGGGGCAGGGGGATGGGGGGCAGGCGCGGGACGGGCTGCGGTGCCGACTCGCGGCCAAGGTGTTCCGGGAGATTTCGTCATACGATCGGGCGGTGGCCGAGTACTTGGAGAGCCGTGCAACGGGAGCGGCGAACGCGACGCCCGAAAACTTTGTTCGCTCACCGAACAAAGTCCCTGACGCGATGCCCCCACGGGTCACGCTCGAGCTGAATCGGCGAAGCCTGCCGCGGTACGGCGAGAATCCCGGCCAGGACGCCGGATTCTACGCGCCCAAGGGCGTCCCAACGGGTATTGCAGAACTTGAACAACTGCACGGCAAGGGATTGTCCTACAACAATTTGCTTGATCTCGACGGCGCACTTCTAAGCCTGGCCCCCTTCGCCTTCGCGCTTGAGCCGGCCGTCTGCATCGTCAAGCACACCACGCCCTGCGGGCTGGCCGTCCGCCCCACCCTCGCCGCCGCCTTCGAGCGGGCCCGCGCCACCGACCCCGTCTCCGCCTTCGGGTCCGTGATCTCGCTGAATCGCCCCGTTGACCGCGACACGGCGGCCGGGATCGGCGGGATGTTTGTGGAGTGCGTCGTGGCACCCCACTTCACCGACGACGCGCTCGAGGTCCTCACCACGAAGAAGAACATCCGGCTCCTGCGCTTCGCGGGTTCGGCCGCCGCCCACCCCGCCGAGCCCGTCCAGGACGCCCGCTGGATGGAGCTGGACGACTCGATCCGCGCCGCGGCCCGATTCCTCGCGCGGGCGGCGGGCCATTCGGCAGCGGACGGGGACGCGGGCGCGATGAGCTTCCGCTCCGTCTACGGCGGCGCGCTCTTCCAGTCACTTCCCGACCCGCCCTTCCACGGTCCGGCCGCCCCCGACTGGAAGGTAGTCACCGCGCGCGCACCCACCGAGGCCGAACTCGCCGATCTTTCGTTCGCGTGGGCGGCCGTCGCCGGAGTCAAGTCCAACGCCATTCTCCTTGCGAAGGGGTTGGCGACGGTCGGGATCGGCGCGGGTCAGACCAGCCGCGTGGATTCGTCACGGCTGGCAGTCCAGAAGGCCCGCGAACACGGCTTCGCCTCGGATCTGGAGGGCTGCGCCCTGGCATCCGACGCCTTCTTCCCCTTCCGCGACGGGGTCGACGCCGCCGCCGAAGCCGGGGCCGCCGCGATCATCCAGCCCGGCGGCTCGATCCGCGACGACGAGGTAGTGGCGGCAGCCGACGAACACGGCATCACAATGGTATTCACGGGCAGGAGGCTCTTCCGGCATTAGCCCGCCGGGGCCATCTTGGAAGGCTAGGAGGGGTGGCAGAGCGGTTCAATGCACCGGTCTTGAAAACCGGCGTCCGAAAGGACACGTGGGTTCGAATCCCACCCCCTCCGTTGGAGATTCGCGGTTAGCGGGGGTCCCCGGATCTTCGGCTCAGACACGCAATGCACGTGCAACCCGGATTGCCGAGTTCCTTGTGGGCAAGCCCGTGAACGATTCCGTCTTCAGAATCGAACTTGTGGCCGATACGGTCGAGATACTGCGTATCCCCGGACTGGTATCGCCGGAATACGGCATAAGCGACATGGTCGGCAAGTTGGATGACGCGCGAGGCGCGAGAATCCACGAACAAAGGCGTGTCCGCCAAGAGCCTGATGACGCCCCAGCGGGTCCCGAGCGTCCTAAACGCGACCGCCATCTGCTGAAGCGTCGTCTCGTGTGCGCTTTTGTCGAGTATCACAAGGCCCCGCTGTGTGTCACCGCTGGCCCTCAGGCGCTGCAAGTAGCGATCGAACCTGCTGCAAAGGTCCTCGAACGCGATCTCCATCGGGTCCTGATTCGGAAACGAAGCCTTGTGAACGACGCAGGCGAAAGCTCGGGCCGTGTCTCTGGCACTCGCCAGCACGGCAAGGACGGACTTGATCGTGCCCCGCGCTTCGTCCCGACTCAGGCGCTTCCACGGTTGCGTTCGGCGCGAGAAGACCTCGGAGGCGTGAAACTCCACGCTATGGGGATCTCCGGGATCGATGTCCTCCGCCAGCCGGTCCAGTTGCCGGGTGATCCAGTGCGCCTGCGCCTCGAACACAGATAACCCGCCCAGGACGAGGTACTGCTCGCTGGGGTTAGCCGCCGACCCGGCATCGTCAAGGTACAGAAGGTGCATGGTGGACTCAGAATAGCCGGGACAAGGGTAGCCAAAGATGACAACGGTAGCCAAATAAAATGCGGCCGGGTGAGCCGACCGGCTCAACGGACCGCCGGGGCAGCCCTCCCAACCGCCCTCAATTCTCGCAAAGGGCCATGCGCTCGTCAATGCGGACGTCCGGGGAGGCGGCGCGGAAGAAGGCGCCCAAGTGAGAAGCGCGGTCCCCGCATCAGAGTTGCAGCAGGACTGGGCCAACGCGGCGATGAGCCCCAAACGCGCCGCCCAACCCCCTATCCCCCCAACCGCTCCAACGTCCAAAGCTGTATGAACTCCACTTCGAGTTCATCCATGACCCGTCCCAGGATGTAGTCCTCTCCGATCTCGTAGACTTCCAGCTCCTCCGGGGTTTCGACGAATCCCAGAATCTGCCCGTCGGGATCGAAGACACTCCACAGTACACCCGGCAGTTCTTCACCCGGGGGCTCGAACTCCTCGACCCAGAGGTAGTCCAGCGCGTCGGTCATGACGGAAGCGAAGGCTGGCAAGTGCTCGCCGACCGGCACGGGCTCATAGCCCCTGCGCCTGCTCTCCCGGGCTTCCTCGTCTACGAGCCGGGAGACCCTTTGCTCGATGAATCCCTCGACGTGCGCGGCGGTCGGCGCACGCATCACGTGATCCCGGCGGACAATCCGGGCCAGCGAGCCGTCCTGCGCGAACACCTTGATCTCGTAGCGATTGGTCGGGCTGACGATGATCCAGTCGCCCCAGGGTTCCCTTACCAGCGACCGCCCGAAGATCACGGCGTAGATTATCTGGTTCTCGAAATCGAAATGTCGTTCCAGCCCGGGGTGCGTGCCCAGGGAACTCTTGAATTCGCCCTCCGCATCCCTGAGTTCGACCACCACGGTGTCGTCTCTTGACAAGCCCGGGCGGGCACCGGCCAGAATCGAGCCATCGCGCAAGCACTGCTGTGGGGCGAATTGCGTCTCCCCGCAGCTCAGGCTGTCTTTTCAGCACCAGGACTCGGCGCCTCACGCTGCCGGTCGGATCGAAAACGGTCAGGAACGGCTGCTGCGGGCTCCATACGACGACCGAGTCGCCCGGAAGATGAGCGACTTGCCCAATGGGGGCACGGAACTCCCCTGGTCCGTCGCCCCGACCGCCCCAGGTGTCCATATGGATCCCGGCCCCGTCGAAGACCCTCAGCTCATGAGTGCCGGCATTGACCACGACGATCCGCCCGTCGGACAATCTGGTGGCGTCCGTCGCGACAAAGAGCATGTAGGGCTCCTCGCCCTCCAGCTTCCCGATTGTGACAGCCGGCTCGGCGCCGATTCGCCAGCCCAGCCGAGATCCGTCGGCAGGACGGGCATTCTCGACGATCCGGACGTCGGCGCTGTCCTGCTCCTCCATCCGGGTGTCGGATCCATCGGGCGAATCGACATCCTGGCAAGCGATCACGGCCAGGATGGCGACGGTCGCCATGGCTACAGGGAAGATGGACGGATGAGCATTCATGGTTGGTCTCTCCTGTCGGGATTGCTCATTTGACGTTCCCCCCAAGTCCCGGAGTTGCTTCATTTCATGTGCCGCCTGCTCACGAACCGGGGCAACAGGCACCGAAGTCATTGGCTTGCCCCCGAACGGGAGCACCCCCTAGGATCACGCTACCATGCGCCCCTGTTGCCCGTGCAGATCCTTCCGTTCGTTCCCCCCGCGAAAGGCCTGACCCTTGAGACATTCCATTTTCCCCCTGCTGGCGTTGTTCACCCTCGTCTCCCAGCCGGCGCAAGCCTCCGCCCAGGGCTTTGGCGGTGCCGTCGCAATCAGCGGCGACGACGTGATCATCGGGGAAGCCCTCAACGAGCGGACGCCGGGGTATGTCTTCGTCTACCGCCGCAGCGGCGGGGGCTGGACCGAGGTGCAGCGGCTTTCCGCATCCGACGCGGCCGCCGGCGACGGTTTCGGGCGGGCGCTCGCGGTTGCGGGAAGTGACCTCCTCGTCGGATCCACTACCGCGGGCGACGGCCGGGGGGCCGTGTACATCTTTCGCAGGGACGCCGCGGGCGTATGGACGGCGAGCGGCAGGGTCATGGCCGGTGACGGCGAGGAAGGTGACGCCTTCGGAGGCGCCATAACAGTGGCCGGCGGCGTGGCGCTGGTCTCCGCTTCCGCAGCCGGGGACGCGCGCGGCGCGGTCTACGTCTTCACGCGGAACGATGCCGGCGAGTGGTCGGAAGAGGCCCAACTGATGGCCAGCGACGGACAGCCGGGGGACGCGTTCGGTGTTGCTGCGGCCACCGACGGCGAGTTCGCCCTGGTCGGGATGCCGGGGAGGGCAGAAGGCCGCGGAGCCGCTTACGTCTACCGCCGCGGAAGCGACGGGAGCTGGACGGAGGTGGCGACGCTGGAACCCCAAGGGGAGGAAGCGAGAGCCGAATTCGGATCGGCCGTCGCGGTGGATGACGGCAGGCTGCTGATCGGCGCGCCGGGGCAGGACGGGTTCGCGGGAGCAGTCCACGGCTACGTCCTCGACGAATCATCGGGCGAATGGATGCCGGATGGCACCTATCGCGCCTTCGACGCGACGTTCGCGGGCTTCGGCAGCGGCATTGTGCTCGACGGCGGCGACATCTGGATCGGAGCCCCGATGGCCGGAGACTTCGAGGGTCGTTTCTACGTCGTTTCGGCGGAAGCCGATGACGGCCGGGGGGCGATGACCAGCTTCGCGGTGGATGGCCTGGCGCGGAGGGATCAAATGGGGTCGGCGCTGGCGCTGGGCGCGAGCGCAGGCGTCGTCGGCCTGCCACAGGACGACTTCGGGATGGGCACCGCGGCGATCATCGAACGTCGGGACGACGGCTGGACCCGGGGGGTCAAGGTTGCCAGCGAGGCCGCCGGTCTCGACGCCATCACGGGCGGCGAGGTCGCCTGCGAGGACGGGTCCGCGGACGTGTTCGGCTGCACCAACGTCGACATCGTGTCGTTCCTTCCCGTCGAGCAGATCGGCGGCGCGCGGGGCGTCGAGGTGAACGACATGTGGGGCTGGACGGACCCGGTCACGGGCACGGAGTGGGCGCTGGTCGGGCGCTACGACGGGACCTCCTTCATCGACCTCAGCGACCCTGGCACTCCGCGTTACGTCGGCGACCTGCCGCTGACCGGCGGCGCGAGCCCCAGCGTCTGGCGCGACATCAAGGTCTACGAGAACCACGCCTTCATCGTCTCCGACGGGGCGGGGTTGCACGGCATGCAGATCTTCGACCTGACGCAGCTGCGCGACGTGACCGGCCCTCCCGTCACCTTCGAGGCGACGGCCATGTATTGGGGAATCCACAGCGCCCACAACGTCGTCATCAACGAGGCTACCGGCTTCGCCTACACGGTGGGGTCCAACGGCGGCGGCAATACCTGCGGCGGCGGGCTCCACATGATCGACATCCGCGATCCGTTGAACCCGGACTTCGTCGGCTGCTTCACGTCCCAGTCGGGAGCGTCGGGCAGCCACGATGCGATGTGCATCACCTACGCCGGACCCGATGCCGAGCACCGGGGCAGGGAGATATGCTTCGGCTCGAACGGAAGGATGCTCAGCATCGCCGACGTCACCGACAAGTCGGCGCCGGTCGAGCTCGCCGCGAGCGACTACCCGAACCGGAGCTACACCCACCAGGGATGGATCGACGAGGCCCACGAGTACTTCTACATGAACGACGAGATCGACGAGCTCGACGGGAGCGTCGCCAACACCCGGACCCTCGTGTGGGACGTGCGCGATCTCGACGACCCGATCCTGGCGGCGGAGCACTTCTCCGAGAACCACGCCTCGGACCACAACCTGTACATCCGCGGCGACCTCATGTACCAGTCCAACTACGTGAGCGGGCTGCGCATCCTGGACATCTCGGACCGGGAAAACCCGGTGGAGATCGGCTTCTTCGACACGGTCCCGTGGGGCGAGGACGAGCCCGGATTTGCCGGGTCCTGGAGCAACTACCCGTACTTCGAGAGCGGGATCATCGTGGTGACCTCGGGGAAGGAGGGGGTGTTCGTCGTGAGGAGGGTGCCGCGGGTGCTGATTCCCTGAGAGCGAAGTCCGCTCCCACGAGCGGTCCTGAGGGCCGCTCCCCGGCTCAGCGCACCTCGGCCGGCAGCCTCCGCACCACCACGCTGGGCACGTCCAATTCGTCGAGTTCGATGAACGCCGCCAGTCCGTTCGGGCCGAAGGCGTCCGGCATCTCGGTGGCGCCGGTGCCGTAGGTGCCGACGTACTCCCCTTCGGCCGTCAACACGTCGATGGGTCCGTCGGTCCCGGGCTCCTCGCCCCGGCGGTGGATTCCGATGGTAAAGCCCAGGCCCCCCCCGAAGTCTCCGGCGAAGACGGCTCCGCCTCGCGGGTCCGGCCGAATGCCCCGCGACACCGACATGCCGGGCTCGTCGGACGCGCGAACACCAGGATCCGCAAATCCCCGGAACCTCCGAGACCGCTGGTCCCGTCGAACACATACAGGTTGCCCTGGCCGTCGAAGGCTACCTGGCTCACCTGGCCGAACATTTCCCAGGACTCGCCGTCGAGGACGCCGACCCGGTAGACCTCTTCGAAATCGGGTTCGATCCGCTGGTCCCGCCCAGGCAGCTCGACGACCTCCTGGGCAGGGAGGGCGGTGGCGGCAAGTGTGAGCGTGAGGATCGATGGCGCGATCGTGTTCAGGCGGGCCGGTTTCATTCGGGTTGTCTCCTGTTGGGTTGTTGATCGCCCCCGTACAGTGGTTCCGTGGGGACCATCCCGAATTTGGATGTCCTGCTCGTTCGGAGGGTTGTCCGAGGTCCTCCATCCGGCATACCGGGGCTGAACAGCAGTAGGTCGTGTGCCCGGCGAACAGCGCGGAGGATACTGGCCATATTACGATCATAGTAGTATTATTATGATAGTACGGCACGGCTGACAGGTACCACTACAAACGGGGAAGGACAGCGGGATGCAACAGTTCCTTCAGCAGATCGGAAACGCCAGCGTCCCGAACTACTGGGCACCTGTTCTTGTTTGGACGGGCCTGGCGGGGGTGGCCGCGATCGGTCTCGCCCTGGCCCGAAACCTCCACCCCCTGGCCGGGTACCGGCTACGGCAGGCGCTTCTTCTGGCACTGCCTGCATCCATCCTCGTTGCGCCCTGGCTGCCGCGTTTGTCGCTGCCCGTCATCCGCGGTCCAGCTATTGAACCGCTTGGCCGGGCATCCACGCACTTGCTGGGTCCCGCAGCCGGGCCGACACCGACGGGAGCGGTCGATGGTGGGTTGACGCCGGCCGTTGTCGGTCCGTGGACGCCCGATCGGGTGCGGGGATCCGACATCGACATCGCCGCCTCGCTGCTGGGAGCGGCGGTGATCGTCCTGGTGCTGCTGGCGATCGTTCGCCTCTTGATGCTGGCCCGTGCCGCACGGAGGCTTCACAACCTTGGCGAGGCAGCGCCTCGGGTCGATGATCCGCTGCCGAACCGGCTCATGCAGGAACTGTCCGGGCAGTTCAGGGTTCGGCGACCGGTGGAGCTGCGTGAAGGGCCGCCGGGATGCGTGCCCATGACGTTCGGCGCGTGGCGCCCCGTCGTTGTGGTTCCGCGGGCGTTGCTCGAATCACCCGATTCGCTGAAGACGGTCCTGATGCTGAGTTGATCCATGTGCGTCGCGGCGACCCTGTCTGGGCTCTGCTGGATTGCCTCATCGCGGCCGCCTTCGCCTTTCATCCGTTGGTGTGGCTGTTGCGGCGGGGGATTCAGAGTTGCCGCGAGATGTCCTGCGACGCCGAGGTCCTGTCGGCTGGCGACGTGCCGGTCACCCGATACGCGCAACTGCTGGTCCGTACCCATGCCGCCCATCGGGTTGCCATGGACGGACTGGCCGCGAGCATGTCCGCACAGCCGTCCTCTCTGAAGCAAAGGCTGGAGGCCATGCGGAGGTTTGCGGATTCGCGACGCCCGGTGCGGCAGCGCGGAGGCGTCGCTCTCGCCGCCGGTTTCCTCTTCGTTGGGCTCGCCCTCGCCTGTGGATCCGCCACGGTCGGTGACGCCCATGCGCGGTCGCCGCAGCGTCCGGAGACTGTCCTGCAGCTGAACACTGGTGAGCCCCTGCAGCCCGGCGACCGGTTCAGGGACTGCGAGGGCTGTCCGGAGCTGGTTGTTGTGCCGGCGGGCAGCTTCCTGATGGGGTCGGCCGCGTCGGAAGAGCAGCGATTCGGCAATGAAGGACCGCGGCGCCGAGTGACGATCCCGTCGCCGTTGGCGGTGGGCGTCTACGAAGTCACGTTCGCCCAATGGGACGCCTGTGTGCAGGGGGGCAGCTGCCTGGGCTACAGTCCGGACGACGAAGGCTGGGGCCGCGGGAGGTTGCCGGTGACCAACGTGAGTTGGGAGGACGCACAGGCCTACGTCGCCTGGCTGTCGGACGAGACCGGAGAGGAATACCGTTTGCCGAGCGAGGCGGAGTGGCAGTACATGGCCCGGGCCGGAACGCGCACGGCGCGGTACTGGGGGGAGAGCGATGCCGAGCAGTGCCGGCACGCGAACGGGGCCGATCAGGCTCTTCGGGAGAAGGATGCGGATCCTCCCATCGCGAATTGTCTGGACAGCTATCCGGAGACCGCACCGGTCGGGTCGTTTCAGCCGAACGGATTCGGACTCCATGACGTGATGGGGAACGTGCAGGAGTGGACACAGGACTGTTGGACCTGGGGCTATATCGGTGCGCCGACCGACGGGAGCCCATGGGAAGCCGGAACTTGCTCACAGCGGAACTTGAGTGGCGGTTCCTGGGCGCTCGGCCCATGGCACCTCCGCTCCGCCAGCCGGTTCGGGGCCCGCCCCGGGAGCCGGCACTACGGGTTCGGGTTCCGCGTGGCCCGGGTCGTGCGCTGACACGAGCAGAAGGGAGATCTGACAGGGTGACTGCGTGCAGAGGTGCTGACGGGCCGTGCCGTGCCGCGTGGCCGGCGTTGATCTGTGCCGTAATCGCCGGCGCGTGGGCCTGCCATGATGCGGAGACCGGAACCGGGTGGGCTTCAGTGCGGGAAACGTTGCCGGGTGGGGTGGTGCACGTCACCCACACGCCGCCGGCCGAACCCGCGACAACCTGGACGCTGGTGGAAGAGATGCGCGTGGGCACCGTCGAAGGGGGGCGGCCGGATTCCTTCGGGGAGCTCAAGGGTCTGGTCCTGCTCTCCGGAGGCGGTTTCGCCGTGTTCGACTCACAGTCCCAGGAGATCCGTGTCTTCGGCCCGGACGGCTCGCATCTGGCGACGCACGGGCGGCGGGGCGAGGGACCCGGAGAGTTCATTGACGCCAACGGGCTGATGCTGGATCCGCAGGGGCGGCTCTGGGTTCCCGACTCTCGCCTCACGCGGATGTCGGTGTTCGATCCAGGCGCGGGCTTTGTGGAATCCTTCCGCTTCATCTCTTTCGTTCGTGGCTGGGTCTGGAAGGGCAGGATGACCGGCGACGGGCGCATCGTGAAACACGACGGGAGCATGCTGAGGATCTTCGACGGCACGATGAGCCAGGTGGACTCCATCCTGCTGCCTTCCGAGTCCGATGAGGAGTACGATCCGAACGACGACCCGTCGTCCTTCGAGGGGATGGTGGCTGTTCCCTTCTACGCCTCGTCGGCTGACCAGATCGGGCGGAATGCCGACATGTGGTCCGCCGAGCCCGCAGCCTCCCACTACCGGATCGTTCGGTGGAAGCCGGGGGCGGACACGACGCTGATCGTGACGGTGGAGCGCCCGCCGGTGCCCGTGACTGCCGCCGAGCGCGATTCTGCGATTGCCGACATCCGGGAGAGCCTCGCGCAGTTCCGGGGAATCACCCGCGAGATGGACTGGTCGAAGATCCCCGCAACCAGGCCGCCCGTGAGGAGCCTGTTCGAGTCGGCGGACGGGAACCTATGGGTGCTCGTCCCCTCTGTGGACGGAGTTGCGACCTATGATGTGCTGGGGCCGGACGGCGGGTATCTGGGCACGGCGAGCGCGCCGGATCTCGAACCGGTGCCGTGGCTCGATCCGGTCGTCCAGGGGGACGCGTGGTGGGGAATCGTGACGGACGAACTCGACGTGCCCTACGTCGTCCGGGCGAGGATCGTGCCGACAGGGTAGCCGATTGACGCGGTGCCTACGGAGCCGCAACAATCAGTCCACGACGCCCCCGATCCGGACCTCCCTGCGAAAGGAGCCCGACGCGGCCATGATCCGCCGTATTCAGGCCCTCGACTACCGCTGTCTGCGCTACGCGGACATCCCGCTCGGCGAGCGGCAGGTGCTGGTGGGGCCGAACGGGGCGGGGAAGAGCACGCTGATCGATATCCTCGCGTTCCTGCGTGATTTCGTGCGCCACGGGCCGCTGGCCGCGGTGGAGGAGCGTGCCGACGAGTTTCGTGATCTGGTCTGGGGGAGACCCGCGGATGCGCCCGGCTTTGAGCTGGCCGTGGAGTTCGAACTGCCCGCGGAGTGCCGGGATGAGCTGCCTGCCGAGAGGGGCTATCGGACGTACCGATACGAGGTCGCCCTTCGCGGCGGAGAGGGTGGGGTGGGGATCCACGCGGAGCGGGGGATCCTGGCGCCGCTGCCGCGGGCGGCCGAGGGCGTCCAGCCCTTCCTCTTTCCGGATCTGCCGGAACCGCCGGAGACGATTCTGGCCCCGGCACGCCCCGGAGCGCATACGGTTCTGAGCAAGCCCCCCGGCGGGAAGGACCGCTTCTACAAGGAGCAGGATCCTGCGAAGGGCTGGGTCACTGAGGTCGCGCTGGGGCCGCACAGGTCGACTCTGGGCGGACTGCCGGAGTCGCCGGAGACGCTGCCTGCCAGTACGGCCATCAAGCGGATCCTGGAGACGCGCATCACCCGGCTCCGGCCGGATGCGGCGGCGATGAAGCGGCCCAGCCCCCCCGGCCTCCCCGACGACGCGCTCCTCGAGGACGGGTCGAACCTGCCCTGGGTGGTGCGGCGGCTGCGCGACCGCCACCGGGAGGATTTCTCCTCCTGGCTCACGTCACTGCGCGGCGCGGTTCCCGGCCTCACGGACATCCGCTTCGCACGGCGGACTTCGGACCGGTACGGCTACCTCGTGCTTCGCTACGGCGACGGCCTCGACGCCCCGTCCTGGATCGTCTCCGACGGCACCCTGCGTCTCCTTGCCCTCACCCTGCCGGCCTTCCTTCCTCCCGGTGAGCGGATCCTCCTGGTCGAAGAACCGGAACGCGGCCTGCACCCCGGCGCGCTCGGCACCCTCCACGCCGCGCTCTCCTCCATCCCCGGCTCGCAGCTGCTCGCCACCACGCACTCCCCCGCGCTGCAGGCGCTCTTCCGCCCGGACGAGGTGCTCTCCTGCGACCGGAGGGAGGACGGCGCGGTCGGCATTTCGCACGGCGCGCCCGGCGAGCCCGGCGGGGACGATTCTTCCCCTAGTGCAGCAGGTTCAGCGACCGGAGGTGCGCCGCCACCGGACCGTTCATGAGCGGCCGAATGCGGTAGGCGGCCTCTGGCGCTGGCGGGCTTCCCGGCACCGCCTCGATCACCCTCAGGTCGGCCAGCGTCCGGAAGAGGTGCCGCCCCTCCGGCAGGGACCCGCGCGCCACCTCGCAATACTCCGCCACCGTAAGGGCACCGTGGTCGAGGATGGCCTTGAGCGCGAAGCTCTGGTCGATGTCGATCGCGCCCATGAAGGAGTGAAGCACGTCGAGCGGCTGCACGAGGAGGCTCCCCTCGACCGTGCGGAAGTCCGCGGAGCGCAGCCAATGGAAGAGCGCCAGGCGGATTGACCCGAGCGACGCCCGGTGCAGCTTGTGGAAGTAGTCGGTCTCGATGAGCTGCTGGTGCTTCGTCGTCCCTCGCAGGCTGCGGGTCTGGCGGAGCAGCATCTCGCGCCCGGTGCGCGACTCGACGTACTTCAGCGGGAGCCCGCTGAGACGGTGCCGGGCCAGGATCGCGCGCTTCAGCTCATCGGGAGACGGGGCGTCCAGTACGACGCGTTCGATGTCGGCCACCCACGCGGGAGACCGTTTCTCGGCCAGCTGCCACGCGGAGGCCGCCATCGACAGTACCCAGAAGACCCGCGATTCCGTGCGGGCGGTGAAGGTCAGGAAGCGCTCGCAGAGCCGCCCGCCCCCCGGGACGCGCATGTGAAGCTGCTCGGTTCCCTCCAGAACGACTGCCCGCGGCAGCGAACCCTCGGGAGCGTCGAGAACGTGCCCCGCGAGTGAATCCAGATCCGGCGCAGCCGCGATCCCGAGCCAATCCGCCAGCCTGTTCGCGAGCCCGGACTCCCCGCGCACCCGCTCGCTCAGGGTCTGCCGCACGACGCCCGAGTGCTCGCCGCCCGGCGGGCCGCCCCCGTCCTCCCCGTCCAGCTTCCGGGCCACGATGTTCAGAAAACTCGTGACACCGGCTCCCTGAGGCGCGATCACCATCAGCGAGCGGGCGTCCCCGGCCCGCCTGCGGTTCCACGCCGTCAGGACCGCTGCCACCGCGCCGTCCCTCCCGGCCAGGAGCCGGGGGTCGTCCAGCGGCTCGAAGGAGAACAGCCGTCGGTAGACGACGGGGAGGTTGCCCGGGACCTCGTCCGCGAACGCCAGTGTCCGGGCTCTGAGCTCCTCGCGGCTCTGGACGTCCGCCCCGATTCCCAGGGCGCGCCGGACGGGCCACAGGCGGCCCAGAACGGTGCGGAGCGCGCGCGACACGCCGCTCCCCATGCGGGAGATCCGCGCCCGCCAACGCTCACGGAAGCCCGCCGCCTCCGTCGCCACGCGCGTGCGTGCATCCAGATAGTGGGCGGTCACCGGATCCGCCGTGGCCCTCTCGCAGAGGTGTTCCAGCCCCTGGGCGACTTCCGAGTTGGCCCGGGCCTCCGCGGCGGAAAGGGCGCCGAAGAGAATTGCCCGCGCCGCCTCCACCTTCCTGCCGGCGCGCTCGAGTCCGTTGGTGACCATCCGGACCGGCTCGGCCCCCACCGAACCTCCGCGCTCGGACAGCTCCGCGACCGCGGCTTCGTAGCCGTAGGCGGACACCTCCCGCAGCTCCGCGACCATCAGATGCACCCGCGCCACCGCCTCCGATACGGCCGCGGGGGACGACCGGATTCGCTGGCCCCGGCGCGCGTCGAACGCCTGCAGCGCCACGTAGCGCAGCCGGACGGTGTGGCCGCCGCCTCCCGGGTGCCGGACCGGCACCCCTGACGGTGGGATGCGGTGCAAGACCAGGGACTCCGGCATTCGCAATGCGGCCGCCTCTACTCGCTTCAGCGCCTCGTCGGCACCGCGCGTCAGTGCTGCGAGCAGACGAGCCGGATCCTGAAGGCGGCCCTCGACCGCGCCCAGGTCGTCCACCGTCCGCTTCCCTTCGCGCTTCAAGTTCCTGGCGAACCCGCGCCCGCGGCCGGCCAGCCGCTCCGCCCGTTCGCGCCCCCTCTCGAGACAGGCCTCGACCTCGGAGAGCACCGCGTCGATTTCCCGCACGGCATCCTTCCATCCGGTGGTGAGATCGCCCCGAATCCCTCCGATGCCGCCCCACGCGTCGAGGAGCGTCCCGCAGAGTTCGAGGCGGGCTGCGCTCTCTGCGGCGCGCCGGTCCCAGCGCCTGGCCGTCGCGGCGGCCCGGGGGCTCCAGCCCTCACCCGCCGGGCTGCTGCTCTCCCCCCCGACGAAGGTTCCGGCGACGGCCACGGCCGCGCGGAGGGTGGCCTCGGAGCGGTCCAGATCCTCGCCGTTGGCGCGTCCCGACGCGAGTGACACGCCTTCGCTCAGGGCTCGGAGCCCCCGCTCGAGTCGCTCGCCCGCCTTCTGGATCCCCGCGCGGGCTCCGCCGATGTCGTCCGTCGCCGCCTGCACGAGGGCGACCGACAGCCACTCCGACCACGCGCGTTCGAGGTCCCCCAGCCAGACCGCGCGCAGGCGCTGGCTCTCGCGCAAGGCCCGCGCCTGGTGGGGCAGCACGACCCGGTCCAGGTGGCGGCGCGCGACCCGGGCCACCGGAACTTCGCGTTCCGCGTGCTGCCAGACGATCGGGCGCAGCGCCTGGGCACAGATCCGTTTGAGGGTCGTCCAGGGCCCCAGGCCGGGGCCCCCTCTCAGCGCGGTGGGCGAGAGTGGCACCTGAACCTGCGCCGGGAGTTGGTCCGCCGCCTCCGACGCGCCCACGGCGGCGCGTGCGATGGACCCCTCGATACTCGCGGCCACGCCGGGGTCGCCGAGCCCGGCGCGGACGGGGCCGAGCACTCCGTCGGCGACGGCCTGGCGGTAGCGGGCAATGGCGTCGTCGGCGGCGTCCCGGTTCGCAGACGGGGTAGTGGCCACCTCCGCCAGCGCCGACTCGTGGGCGGCCACGTCCGCCAGCGCCCGCTCGTGCGTGGCCAGTCCTTCCGCGAGCGCCCGCCGCACCGGGAGCCAGACCTCTCGCTCGTGCCGCCGCCAGACCTCCCGGAAGGGATCGTGGAGACGGGCGGAGATCTGCTCGGCGATCTCGGTGTCGGTGGAGCGGGACGGGTGCGTCAGATCGCCCTCGTTCACCCGGCCCCCGCCTCCGCACCGTCCCCGGCCGCCCCCGGCTCCACCCACGGGTACCATTCGCTCTCGGGCATCAATCCGGCCGCGCGGAAGCCCTCCCGCGCTCGCTCGGTCACGTCACTCTGGAAGACGAATTCGAAACGGGGGTCGAGCACGTAGGCGCGGATCTTCACCCGTGTCACGAAGGTGGTCCGGAAGTCGTCCTGCACCAGGACCACGATGGGCTTGTTCAGGAACACGTACTTGGAGGTGGCCGCCGCTTCGAAGGCGATCTCCTTCGCCCTGCGCTCGTCCACCCGCCCGGGGAGGTGCAGGATCGTCACCACCTGGCAATTGAGCTGGCCCGCATTGGCATTCGCCACCTGCTCCTCGACCACCTGCGAGTTCGGGATGGACACCAGGTCGTCGTCGGCGGTCACGATCCGCGTGGAGCGGAGCCCGATCGAGACCACTTCGCCGTAGGTGCCGCCGACCGAGATCTTGTCGCCCACCTGGAAGGGCTGATCGAAGACGACCGTCAGGCCGCCGAGCACGTTCTTGAGCACGTCCTGCGCCGCGACCGCAATCCCCACGCCCAGCGCCGCGCCCGCGGCGATGATCCCCTGGGCGTCGACCCGGAAGATGTTGTTGACGATCAGGTACACGGCGATTGCCCAAAGCACCATGCGGGTGATCGGGATCAGCCACTTGAAGGAGAGCCGCCGCGCGGTGCTGCGCTCGGCCAGAGTGTCCAGGACCCAGATCACCGCGCGGATCAGCAGGTGGAAGACCAGGATGACGACAAGCGAGAGCGCGATGCCGAGCCCGATGCTGCGCACATCCTCGGTGGCTTCCTCGAGGTCCGGCAGTTCGAGCCCCATGGCAGAGTCGGGAGGCTCCTGCGTGTCGGCGGTGGGGGACTCGGCCGGCGCCTGAAGTGGGGTCGCGGGCGAGGCGGCCGCGGGCGAGGCGGCGCCCTGCAGCGAGTCGAGGCGCGAAAGGATGAGCTGCTGGGCGGTGACGATCTCGGCGAGCTGGGCCGCGAGGGAGTCGATGGTGGTGGGGGAGGGGGGTTCCTGGGCCGGCTCGATGGGCTCTGCCGGGGGAGACGTCGGCGTGGCCGTGCCGGTGGGAGCAGGGATGGCCACGGCCGGGACTGCCTGGACCGGGTCGACCTCGACCTCGGGCGGTGGATCCTCGGTGCAGGCCGCCAGCGTGAGGAGGATGACGGGCAGCAGGGGGGTGGGGCGGGGTGGGGTGGTGCCTCGTCCGGTCACGTTGCGATGGTCTCGTGGGGCCATGTTGGTCGATCCCGGCAATAGTCGGTCATTGGCGAGGGAATAGAGTATACATCTGTTCCCCACCTCAAACTACCGAAATCCGTCGGTGGCGCCTTTGCCCGGGACCACTCTTTCTCTCGACTGAAGCCGCCCAAATCCAGGGCCTGGCCACGCGACAGAGCCAGCCCCGTGCCCCCGTTGCCCCCCTCCCGATGGAACCCTGGAACCCGGGAACAAGGTCGCAAAGTGGGCGGTAAAGACTGCAATACCGATCCTCCGTGCCGCGGGTCTCAGACAGCTCGTGACAGTCCACGATGGCGAACCCGCGAGGGGGACCGGAGGAGGCAGCCACCATGAAACGCGAGACCCCGGGAACCAACCTGCTTCACACCGCAGCGACCCTTCCGGCAATACTCACACTACTCGCCGCCGCGCCGGCACCCGCGCTGGCGGCGTTTCCGGCCGACACCCCCGTCAATGCTCATGAGGCGCGGCCCCCAGCGCAGACGAGCGACCCGCGAATCACCATCACCGCGCAACGCGACACAATCATTGCGGGCCTGGAGGACCTGGTGCTGACGCTGACGCGCGAAGGGGCAACGCAGGACAGTCTCAGGGTGTCGTTGAACCTGGCGCAGGAACAGGAGTGGATTCAGCCAAGCCCGTATACGGTGACCTTTGCCGCCGGCCAGGCGACAGCGGCCGAGAGCATCGGCCTCAAGGGGATGACTGCCGCGAATCTGCAGAGTGGCAATGTCGTGGCGACGGTGGGTTCGGTAGCTGGCTACACCACGGACGATGCCGAGGCAACGGTGCACGTGATCGCACTCGGAGGTCCGGCGGCAACCGCGTTCGTCGAACGGTCCAACTACACGTTTGCGGAAGACGCCGCCAACCCCCGCGTAACCGTGGTCGCACGCATGGCTTCCGGCATGCCTCGTGGCGCGGACCTGCGCTTTACGGTCCTCGCCTTCGACGGGAGCGCGGTGGCTTCTCAGGACTTCGAGCAGATCATCCGGCAAGTCACGTTGCGGGAGGAGAGTTTTGTTTCAAGGGACGGGCGGTGGGAGGCCCGGCGCCGCATTGGTCTCCGGCTGATCGACGACGATGTCCGGGAGGGTTTGGAGCATCTCCGTTTCTTCACGGGATTGGGCGCCGGCGATTCCCACGGGGTCGTGATCGGCAACCCGTCCGGCACCCCATGCCCGGATTGCGAATCGCGGGTGGAGGTCACCGACGACGAGGACATCCCCGCGTGGGAGCTGTCGGTAAGCGCGGAGGAGATCAGGGAAGAGGACGAGGCATCGTCAACCGCCACGGTGTCGATCACCAACGGCAAGACCTTCGCCACCGACCAGGTGGTGACGTTCACGTTCGCCGGAACCGCAACCGAAGACATCGACTACACGGTCACGCCGGAAGACGCCGACGACGCGACCCCAGGCCATCAGATGATCCTGCCGGCGGGTTCGACTTCGTTGGACGTGACGTTCACGGCGGTGGATGACGACATCGAGGACTCGCCCGAGGAGATCGAGGTCTCGGCAACACACGAGGGAGAGGCCATCGGCAGCACGCAAACCGTCCGCATCCTGAACCAGGAAGCGGTGCCGAAGATCACCCTGGCCGCTAGCCGCGACACGATCATCGCGGGCCTGGAGGCTGTGGTGCTGAGGGCCACACGCGAGGCGCCGCTCGACTCTCCGATCGCCGTCACTCTGCAGCTGGCACAGGAGCAGGACTGGCTGCCGCGCACCTCTTTCCAGCTGAACTTCGCGGCACGTGGCAGGGCCGCCAGCCTGAGCCTGTCCCGGGTCCTGTTTTCGTCGGAAGTCACGGCGAGCGGCAATCTCGTGGCGACGATTGACTCCGTAGGCGGCTACGACACGGGAGACGCTACAGCGACAGTGCACGTCGTCTCGCAGCAGGGCCCGGCGATCAAGGTGTCGTTTGCCGAGGCATCCTACCGGTTCGCGGAGGACGACCAGGATCCGTCCGTGACCATTGTCACACTGGCGGCCGCCGGAATGCCGCGCGGTACGGCGCTCACCTTCTCGGTGACCTCCGCGAGCGGTACGGCGGGCTCCCCCCGGGACTACCAGGCGGTGAGCAGCGAGATCAACGTGTCCGAAGCGGACTTCGCGCTCGAAGGCGGCGTGTGGCAGGCGCGACAGGAGCTGCCGCTGACCTTGGTCGTCGACGACGCGTTCGAGGGGACCGAGAGCTTCGAGTTGCTCCTCGAGAGATCTCCCGGTCTGCCGAGCGAGGTGCAGCTCTCGGACATCCAGGGCGCGCCTTGTCAGGACAGCTGCAGTACCCCGGTGGAGATCACCGATGACGAGGACATCCCCGAGTGGGAGCTGTCGGTGAGTCAGGACGAGATCATGGAAGAGGGGGAGACCTCATCCACTGCGACCGTGTCCATCACCAACGGCAAGACCTTCGTTGCCGACCGGATGGTGACGTTCGAACTCGGCGGCGATGCAATCCCGGGGCACGACTACCGTGTGACACCGGCCGACGCCGACGAGGGCGCGGGCCACCAGGTGGTCCTGCCGGCGGGTTCCAGCGCCGTCGAAGCGACCTTCACCGCCCTCGACGACGAACGCGAGGAGCCCACCGAGAAGATCCGGATCCAGGCTGCCCACGACGGCAACGCGATCGGCAGCCAAACCATCCGTGTCATCGACCGATTCCCGGGCCCCAGGGTGACGATCACCTTCGAGGACGTCCTGCCACCTCGGGACCGGTACACCGCCGGGGTCGCGACCGGCCCGTTCACCACGCGCTTCACCTTCAGCGAACCCGTCGAGGGCTTCACGCAGGAAGACATCAGTTGGTCGACGCACTCGCTCACGACGGTGGACACGACGAATATCGCGGTGAAGGTCTGGGACTACACGGTCGTCCGCGAGGGTCTGGAGTACACCGCGCGGATGATGCCGGACCAGAACGGACGGCTGTGGATCGAGGTCGATCCGGGGGTGGTCAGATCGGTGGCGACGGCCGATGGGAACCAGTTCGGGGGCAACAGCCTGTGGGTCGAGCTGCCGCCGAATCGCATGATGGTGGAGCCGGGAACGTTGACCGTGGACGAGGGGGATGAGGACGGAGCGTGGTTCCTCGTCCTGCTGACCAGCGCGCCGACGGGCACCGTGACCGTGGCGGTGACCGGAACGGACGGGACGGCACTCAACGTCGACCGGCCAACCGTCTCTTTCAGCCTGCCCTATTGGAACGGAGGGTGGGGGATAACCGTCACCGCGGGTGATGACGCGAACACCGTGGACGAGACCGTGACGCTGCGGCTCGCCGCGTCGGGCGGCGGCTATGGCGGGCAGACCGCGACGGTCGTGGTGCGGGTGAGGGACACGGGTGCGCGGAGTGCCGGAGACGCGAAGCGGGCCAGCGCAGCGATGCATCTCGACGGCGTCACCCCGGAGGCCGCGGCGGCCGCCCTGTTGGGGGAAGGGAACCTGAGCCCTGCCCAGCTCGACGCCCTCGATCACCTGGGCAACCAGAACGGAAGCTACGATCTCGGCGATCTGCTCTCCTGGGTCGAACGCTGCCGCCGGGGTGAAGTGAACTGCGGCACGACGGCCCCTGCCGCACCCGCCCTGCCATTCGGCGTTGCCGTCCTGCTGTCCGGGAGAGCGTTTGCGCGCCGCCGCGTCCGCGAGATGCACGCCATGTCAGGGTCGACCGGCCCCATTCCCCGGCACGGCTCGGGCGCGTTCGGCCGGCACACCGCCCGGCCCGGGTCTTCGCAGGGACTGGCGCTCTGGTACACGGTGGTGCTGCTGCTCGGCGCCGCGCTGCTCTGGGGCTGCGCCGACGGGGACGATCTCGTGCGTCCCGTCTCCCTGGAGCCGGATCCCGGGTACCTGACAGTGGATTTCACCGTGCCGGAGAGCGCACGCGACATCGGCGCCATGCTGGTAGTGGACGGTCCAGGCATCGATTCGATCGAAGCGCCCGGCTTCGAGATGTTCCAGTCCGCGGCGCCCTCCTCGACGCAAAGGCAGGTCATCGTCCGCGGAGAGCTCTCCTCGGGGCCGGTCCTGCGGTTCCACGTGCCCGACCGTCGCAGTCAGGCGAAGTACCGGGTCAGGCTGCTGCAGGTTTCTGCTGAAGACTACCTGCTATGCCATCTGACGGACTACCGGGCGGTGATTCGGCGGCAGGCCCCGTAGACCGGGCGACTTCCACCACCAAGGCGACTCCCCGGCCCTGCGCGCGGGCTGGGGAGTCGCCAGATTCATACTGGGCACCACGCGCCCGCGGGTTCTCAAGGCGCTCCATATGTAAACGCCACTTGTCAGAATGTAAGGCCAACATGACATCCGATCACCTCACCGTCGCCCTCGTCACGGACGTCTTCCCGGCTTCCGCCACCTCCCCCCGCCTCCACCACCACCTCGGCGCGGCCCGCGAATCGGGCGCCCACCTCGCGGTCCTCCCGGAGCTGCCCCTCAACCCCTGGGCCCCCCTCACCCGGCAACCATCCGGCGCCGACGCCGAGCCCCCGCGCGGCCCCCGCCACCACACCCTCGCGGCGGCCGCCCGCGACGCCCGGCTGGCCGTCCTCGGCGGCGCGATCGTCCGCGACCCACGGACGGGACGCCGCCACAACACCGCGCTCCTTTTCGGCCCCGCCGGCGAGCCCCTGCTGGAGTACCGCAAGGTCCACCTCCCCGACGAGGAGGGATACTGGGAGGCGCACCACTACGAGCCCGGCGACCGCCTCGAACCCCCCGCGCCGCTCGCCGGCTGGGGCATCGGCGTGCAGATCTGCTCCGACGCGAACCGCCCCCAGGCGTGCAGCGCCCTCGCCGCGATGGGCGCCGACGTGATCCTCATCCCGCGCGCGACCCCGGCGGAGACGTACGCGCGCTGGCGGCTGGTGCTTCGCGCGAACGCGGTCACCAGCTGCGCCTACGTGATCTCGGTCAACCGGCCGGGGACCCGCTCGGGCAGCGTCATCGGCGGCCCGTCGGTGGCGATCGGCCCCACCGGCGACGTGCTCCTCGAGACGACTGATCCGGTCGCGGCGGTGACCCTGGAGCGGCAGGCGCTGGAGGCGGCGCGAAAGGAATACCCCGGATACCTCGATGTCCGCGCGGACGTGTATGCAGACGCCTGGCGGCGTGCTTGAGGTCGTCTTTGCAACGCGGATGAGACACCCGCCCGTGTGACTGGAGACTCCCAGTGGTGCAACCGGAAGCGATCTGCCGTGCGCCCAAGGGATTGAACACACACCATCCCCGGACTGCGAAGAGCTGGAGGTACCATGAACCGGACGAGGCCTTTCTCCGCAGCCACCGCCCTCCTCCTGGGCACCGCCGCCTGCCAGCAGGACCAGAACGCCCTCGCCACTCCTGCCACGCAGGTCCGCGACAGCGCCGATGTGCGCATCGCCGAAAACCCCCGTCCGCCGGAAGGGTCCAGGCTGGGCTGGGAGATCGGTGCGGAACCGACCGTCACAATCGGGTCGGCCGATGGCGACGACCCATACATCTTCCACCGGGTTATGAGCGCGGTGACCCTGTCCGATGGCCGCATCGTCGTCGGCGACGCCGGGTCGGACGAGGTGCGCACTTTCGATCCGCACGGCGTGCATCTCGCAAGCTGGGGCGGAAAGGGGGAAGGCCCGGGCGAATTCCCGGACTTCGACGGCCTGGCCCGGTGGCGTGGCGACTCGATTGCCGCGTGGGACTACGACACCAGCCGGGGCGTGTCCATCTTCGACTCGGACGGAAACCTGGGACGCATCCTCTACTTCGTAGCAGACCGCTCCCGCAAGAACATCACCGTGCTGCGGGCCGGCGCGCTCCTCGTTGACGCCCAGGTGCCGTCGGGCCGGGGAACAGGACTGCGCGTCCGCCACAGCCACTACGAGATCAGGGATTCCGGGGGAAGGGTTTCCGCTTCTTTCGGCACGCTCCCCGCCGCCGAGTTTTTCCGGTTCGAGTACCGGGGAATGCCGGGGATGACCGATGTCGTCTTTGCAAGGTCGATGACTACCGCTGCCTGGCGCGACCTGGCCGTGGTCAGCCCCAATTACGCCTACGAGATTCGCGCGTACGCGGCCGATGGCGCGCTGCGCCGCATCGTGCGGCTCGACCACACCCCGATTCCGGCGACCCGGTCCCTGCGCACGCTGGCGCTCGGGGAGGACCTGCCCGAACACCTCCAGGCAATGCCTCTCCCGGAGAGCCTCCCGGCCTTCCGGGCTGTCATGTCGGATGCCCTCGACCATCTGTGGGTCCGCGAGTATCCCGTCCCGGGCCGGGAGACCCCCGGTCCTCTCTGGACGGTCTTCGACCCAGAGGGCCGTGTGCTGGGCTACATCGAGACGCCCCCGGGGCTGGTGATCTACGAGATCGGGGCCGACTACATCCTGGGCAGGACCGCGGGGGATCTCGGCGTCCAGCGTGTGGTGATGTGGCCCCTTCGGAGGCGGAGCGGCTGATGTGAGGGCCCGTCCCACTTGCGGCGTGCCCGACGGAAGGAGAGCGGCTAGCTTGGAAGGTGAGTCGCTCTCCACTGTCAATTCTGAGGTAGGAATATGGGAACGCCGGCTCCAGCCGTCCGTCTTCTGGTTGGGATGAGACTACTCACGGGATCAGCCGCGGTCGCCGCGTTCCTCATGCTCGCATCCACCGCCTCCGGCCAGACTGTGGCGGGAGATGGCCCGCCGGACTGTGAAGACTGGAACGAAGGCCGCTTCTCCCGGTTCCTCTCGACGGCGACCCCCGACACTGTAGACGCCTGCATTCGGGATGGAGCGGACATCGACGCTCGCGATGACACCAACAAGACTCTCCTGCACGCGGCGTCCGCTCGTAGCGTGGACCCCGGTGTGGTGTCCACGCTTCTGGCGGCCGGCGCGGACGTGGGCGCACGTGATGACTACGGATCCACTCCACTACGCGTGGCGGGCCGGCAAAGAGAGTCCATTGACCTCGCCGTTCTCGATGCATTGCTCGATGCGGGCGCGGACGTGAACGCCAGGGATGCGGATGGGGAGACCGTTCTCCATTGGGCTGCGGCGAGGAGTGAACGCGATACGGCTGTTGCTCTCGGAGTCGTCCGCCGACTGCTGGAGGTCGGGGCAGACCCCAACGTACATACGGACGACGGCAGGACGCCGCTGCATCCGACCGGCTTTGGCGACAGCGAGGGCATCGTCCACGCGCTGCTCGAAGCCGGCACGGATGTCAACGCACGGGACGACCGCGGCGAGTCCGCACTTCACATGGCGGCCTTGTACAGCGACAATCCCGCTGTGGTTGCCGCTCTGCTCGACGCCGGCGCGGAAATGAACGCCGCGGACTCCGCTGGTGCCACTCCGCTGCACCATGCGGCCATGCGGGGCAAACATGCCCAGGTGACCTTGCTCCTCGAAGCGGGGGCGGACGCCCACGCCCGGAACAAGGACGGACACACGCCGCTGCATCTGGCCTGGAACACCGGCAACACCCCGGTTGTGGACAAATTGCTGGAGCTGGGCGCCGATCCTGAAATGCCGGACAACCTCGCGGAGGCGCCGGGCGACCGACCGCTGTGCGACTGGCCGGACGCGGATTTCATCAACGCCGCTCCGCCCGAAAGCGTGCTGGGCTGCATCGAGCATGGCGCCGACGTGAACGCCCCGGACCACGACGGCAACACCTCGCTGCATCACCTGGTGTACACCCTTCGGCCTAACCAATTCGTGACCACGCTCATCGGGATCCTCGCAGAGGCCGGAGCGGACGTGAACGCGCGATCCAACCAGGGCACGACCCCACTCCATGGTGCCGCGGCGCGGCGGAGGTCCGACCTGGCGGCAGCGCTCCTGGCCGCGGGCGCGGACGTCAACGCGCGTGACTCAACGGGCCGTACACCCCTGCACCACGCCCGGTGGGGCCCGCCTTCCCTCGTCTCCTTCCTCGTCGACGCGGGAGCGTCGGTGCACGCGGTTGACGACGCTGGCCACACTCCGTTGCAGGCAGCAGTCCTGGAAACCGGGAACGAAGCGGTCGTCCAACGGTTCCTTGAACTCGCTGGAGATTCGGTGGCGCGAGCCGGGATCGACTATGCCACCCGTGCGGCGCACTGCGACAGATGGAACACTCGGGCCTTCTTCCGCGCCGCGACGGCTACCATGGTCGCCATCTGTATTCGCGACGGAGCCGATGTCAATGTCCGGACGGAAGTGCGTTCCAGGGTGTTCCTGGCCCCGAGCGACGGCGCCGCACCGCTGCACCAGGCGGCGCAGTCGACCCCCGACCCCGGTGTGATCGCGGTGCTTCTGGAGGCCGGGGCCGAAGTGAACGCGCGGGACGCCGGCAACTATTCCCCTTTGCACCTCGCGGCCCGTCACAACCCCGATCCGGCGGTCCTGACCACGCTGCTGGAAGGGGGCGCGGAGGTGAACGCATGGGCGACGGGGTACAGGTACCATGGCAGATGGGACGAAACCCCGCTGCACGAGGCGACCGCCAACCCGAACCCCGAGATCATTGTTGCGCTGGTGAACGCGGGCGCGGACGTAAACGCGCGAACGACGGGACGTTTCCAGGGCGCCCGGAGCGGCATGACGCCGCTCCACTATGCGGCTGGCGGGACCGCGGACGCCACTGCGGTTGCATCGCTGCTTGGGGCGGGAGCAGAGGTAAACGCGCGTGCGGACGGGGGACAGATGCCGTTACTGGAAGCGGCCGGGAGCAATGCCAACCCCATGGTCGTGTCGGTCCTTCTGGAGGCCGGTGCGGATCTGCATGCCCAGGGAGCCGGCGGAAGAACGGCGCTTCACTTTGCTTCGGCGGGGAATCCCAACCCCGCTGTCCTGCAGGCACTGCTGGACGCCGGCGCGGACCTGAACGCACGCGACGACCTGGGCCGGACCCCCCTCCATCTCGCGGCGCGGTACAACCCGGCTGTGTTTCCCACCCTGCTGCGCCTCGGCGCGGATCTTTCCGCGCTCGATAACAAAGACAGAACTCCCTTGGACTACGCCCGGGACAACCGGGCGCTCCAGGGACTGGAGGTGGTACGGCGGTCGGTGAGCACTCCCGGCGGACCCGGTTAGCCCTTCCGGTGTACCAATCAGGCGTTACGAAAATCTGTAAACCTTACATTACAAAATGTAAAGCGGAGTTGACATATTGATGGGAATTCACATGGGAAGGCACGCCGGGGGTTGTATGCTAATCGCCACCGCCTTCCTCCTCGCCTGCGCGTCCTCCACAACCGCCCAGGAGGACTGCGAATACTGGGCGGGAATCTTCATGGGGCGGGAAGCAATCGAACAGCTCCAGGCCTGCCTCGAGGCCGGGGCAGATGTCAATGCGCCTGACCGGTTTGGCAGCACTCCGTTGCACGTGGCCGCGCGTGTCAGTGACCACGCCGGGGTGATTCTGGCGCTTGTGAATGCCGGTGCGGATGTGCATGCACGCAGATTCGACGGAGGCACTCCGCTGCATACCGCGGTTGAGTCGGGAGACTCCCCGCAGGTTGTCGAGGCGCTGGTGGCAGCGGGGGCGGATGTGAACGCCCGGGACAACACCGGCAACACGCCGCTGCACCGCTTCAAGGGGTCGTCGAACCCGGCCGTGGCGCGGCGGATGATCGAGTTCGGCACCGCCACCGCCGACGTCGTGCAACGCTGCATCGAGGGCGGCGCGGATGTGATGTCCGCCTTCCCACACGAGCCGGTGAGTGGGTACCCGGAGCCTACTCGGCTGTACTCGCAGGGCGCCACACCCCCGCATGTGGCGGCTGGCTGGACCCGTGACCGCGAAGTGATCACCCTCCTGGTCGATGCGGGGGCCGACGTGAACGCACTCGACCCCTACGGCTACACGCCCCTGCACCGGGCCGCCCGTGACAATGCCAACCCCGCGGTAGTCAGCGCGCTGCTCGAGGCGGGCGCGGATCCGAACCGATGGACCGCGGGCGCGCAGCACGAGTATCTCGCCCGGGGCGTCACCCCCCTGCACGAGGCTGCCGCCAACGGGAATCCGGCCATCACGGCCCGGCTCCTCGAGGCCGGCGCCGACGTAGATGCATACGCCAACGGAGGAAGGACGCCGCTCCACGTTGCTGCAGCGGAGAACGCGAATCCCGCGGTTGCCGCCGTCCTGCTGGAGGCCGGGGCCGACGTGAATGCGAAGCGGACAGGTGGAAGAACTCCACTGCACGAAGCCGCCGCGCACGGGAATGCCGCGGTCGTGGCCGCGTTGGTGGCGGCCGGGGCAGATGCAGGTGCGTGGGGCCACGAAGACCCGGCCACCGGGCAAGGGAGGAGGTTCGGGGAAGCTAGGGCCGTTGCAATTGGCATAAATGTCTGGGGAGGCTACGAGGAGCCGATCTGGACCGTCAGTACGAGTCCGCGGCAACCCCCCTATACTGGGCAGCGGCCGCAAACCCCAACCCGGCGATCATCGAATTGCTCGCGGCGGCCGGAGCCGATGTGAACGCCACCGGCGGGTCAGGGCGAACGCCGCTCCACATCGCCGCGCTGCAGAATCCAGTCGTCTTCCCGACGCTGATGCGCCTGGGTGCGGATCCGACCGCAGTCGACCGGGCAGGGAAGACCCCAATGGACTACGCCGCCCAGAGCGCCTGGCTGGAAATACTGGATGCCGTCGGCCGGCCGATGGAGTAAACTACGCACGAGAAGAACCGGGCCCTTCAAGCGTTCGGCGTGGTGAGGCGCACCCTACCCTGACGAGCCCCCAGGCCCTTGTTGGGCGGCTGCGTCGCCGGTACCCTGCCCGGCAACCCCAGAAGCCGACCACCCACTTGCCATCCATCCAAACGCCACTACATTTCCCCTCTATTTCGTAGCACCGGCCCGCGCGGGCCTTCGGTAAACGCCGGACCTGTTGGCGGGCCATCGACGGTTCCAACCAGGAGATCCTCATGGCACACCGGCCCACCCGCTCTATCCTTCTTCTCCTGTGTGGCGGGTTGCTCATGGCACCGGCCCTCTCCGCCCAGACCCGGACCGTGACCGGCAAGGTCACCGAGACGGGCGGCGAAATCCCGATTGTATCGGCGCTGATCAATGTGGAGGGCACGACCGTACACACCTATTCCAACGACGAGGGGAACTTTTCCATCGAGCTGCCGGCCGGCGAGCAGCAACTCAACGTCCGGATCATCGGCTATCGCAGCATCGAGGTGACGGTTGGGGCAGGGGAGACCACCGTCGCGATCGAACTCGCGCGCGATGTGCTCAACCTCGACGAGATCGTGGTTACCGGCCAGGCGACCGGTGTCCGGCGCCAGAACCTCGCCAACGCGGTGGCCACGGTCAACGCGGATGACCTTACGCGCGCACCCGTCTCCAGCTTCGAGCAGGCCCTTCAGGGCCGCGTCGCGGGCGCCAACGTGCAGGCCAACAACGGTGCTCCCGGCGGGGGGATACAGGTTCAGCTGCGCGGCACCTCGTCGATCATCGGCGACCACCGGCCCCTCTACGTGGTCGACGGCGTCGTCGTCAGCAACGACGAGATCGCGTCCAACGTACACGTGGTCACCGTCTCGTCGAGCAACCCGGTGCGCGGGGGACAGCAGGACAACGCGCCCAACCGGATCGCCGACCTCAATCCCAACGACATCGAGAGCATCGAGATCCTCAAGGGGGCGTCGGCGTCGGCGATCTACGGCTCGAAGGCCACCAACGGCGTGGTTCTGATCACGACCAAGCGCGGCAAGGTGGGTGAGCCCCGCTTCAACTTCACCCAGCGGCTCGGCGTCTTTCAGAAGTCGAACGACCTCGGGCTGCGCAAGTTCGACACCATGCAGGACGCGGTGGACGCCTTCGGCCCCAACGCGGCCAACTTCTACAGCCCCGGCGCCTTCTTCGACCACGAGGAGTACCTGGCGGGGAACACTCCGCTGTCCTACGAGTCCGCGCTCAGCGTGAACGGAGGGAACGAGTCCACCCGCTACTACGTGTCCGGGCTGGTCAAGCACGATGGGGGCATCGTCACCAATACCGGGTACGACAAGCAGTCCCTCAAGCTGAACGTGGACCAGAGCATCGGGTCCTCGATCCTGTTCCGGATCAGTACGACCGCGCTGCACACCAAGACGGCCCGCGGCTTCACCAACAACGACAACCGGAGCATCAGCTACTGGATGACGCTGCCCTCCACACCGTCGTTCATCGACCTGCGGCAGCGGGAAGACGGCACCTGGCCCCGCAATCCCTTCGCCAACAGCAACATCCTCGAGACCGCGGCCAACGCCGTCAACGAGGAAAACGTCTACCGCTTCATCGGGGCGGGCAACCTGTCGTGGGATGCGTTCGTGTCGGGCCCCCATGCGCTGCGCTTCGTCGCGAACGGCGGAGTCGACTTCTTCACCCAGCAGAACACGATCTTCAGTCCTCCCGAGCTGCAGTTCGAGCCGGACGACGGGCTGCCGGGCACCTCGGTGAAGGGCGACGCGGCCAGCCGCTTCGTCAACGTCAGCGCCAACGCGGTCCACACCTACACGCACGACCAGTTCACGTCGACGTTGTCCGCGGGACTGCAGTACGAGGAACGTGACCTCGACGTCTCGCGGATCGCCGCCAGGAATCTCGTCGCCGGGCTGTCCAACGCCGACGACGGCACCGACCTCTCGGTGCGGCAGAACCGGCAGCAGGTCAGGGACTTCGGCTACTTCATCCAGGAGGAGCTCCTGGTGGGCGACAGGCTCCTTCTCACCGGCGCGATCCGTGCGGACCAGAGCAGCAACAACGCGGAACCCTCGTCGCTCTACTACTACCCGAAGGCTTCGGCGTCGTACCGTTTTCCGGGGCTGGCGCCCGGGTTCGTGGACGAGCTGAAACTGCGGGCGGCGTTCGGCCAGGCGGGCAACCAGCCGCTGTACGGCCAGAAGTTCAGCACCCTGAACACCGGCAACATCGGCGGCTTGCAGACCTTCTCGGTTTCGGGCACCACGGTGTCCCCCGACCTGAAGCCCGAGCGGCAGCGCGAGATCGAAGTAGGGACTGACGCTACGCTGCTGGGCGACCGGGCCACCGTCGAGCTGACGGTCTACGAGAAGAAGATCACCGACCTGCTCCTGCAGCGGGCGCTTCCGCCGTCGACCGGGTTCAGCACCCAGATCTTCAACGGCGGGGTCATGCAGACCCGAGGGATCGAAGCCGGGCTCACGGTGTTCCCGGTGACGAGCGAGTCCTTCAGCTGGATCAGCAGCGCCACCTTCTCGATGGACCGTAGCGAAATCGTCGAGCTGCCGGTGCCCGAGTTCCGCGCGGGCGGTTTTGGCACGGCGCTCGGCGGCTTCCAGATCACCGAAGGTGTATCGCCATCGGCGTTCTTCGGCCGTGACACGGCGAATGTCGCCAACGACCCGCGCTGCGGCGGCCCCTGTGAGGTGGGCGACCGGATCATCGTGGTGCTGGGCAACGCGAGCCCCGACTTCCGGGTCGGTTTCGGCAACGACCTGCGCTTCGGCGACTTCAGCGCCTACACGCTGTGGGACTGGCAGCAGGGCGGCACGGTTGCGAACCTCACCGGCTGGCTCTACGACCTGAGCAAGAACGCGGCCGACTACGCCGACGCCTGCACGGACCCGGGTTGCATGCCCGGCGAGTCGCTCGGCGACTTCCGGCTGCGCGTCTACCCAAGCAAGATAACCAGCGTCTGGCTGGAGGACGCCACCTTCCTCAAGCTGAGAGAGGTGACCCTCAACTATGCGGTGCCCGAGCGCTTCACCAGCATGCTCTGGGACCGCGTGAGCAACGTGACCCTCACGCTGAGCGGCAGAAATGTCCTGACCTTCACGGGCTACAAGGGCATGGATCCCGAGGTGAGCAACTTCGGTTCGGAGGCGATTGCCCGGAACCTCGACGTGGCACCATTCCCGCCAAGCCGGAGCCTCTGGTTCTCGGTCAACATGGGCTTCTGACCGGCGCAGGCCAGGGAGATAACGAGAAATGAACACAGGAATCAGACGAAATGCAAAGACGACAGGCGCGGCAGTGTTGGCGCTCGTGCTGGGAAGCACGGGGTGCTCCGACCTCATCGTGCCCAACTTCAACGACCCGAGCGTGGAAGACCTCACCACCAACCCCACCGTCAACAGCGTGGTGGCGGCGGCCCAGAACCTCATGGCGACCGCGCGGGGCAACACCTCGTCGCGGGTGCTCTACCTGGGCATCTGGGGACGCGAGGCCTACGACCTTCGCCCGGAGGAACCGCGCACCACCACCAACCGCCTGATCGGGCCCCTCGACCCGGTGAACGGCGGCGCGTTCTGGGGCTATTCCAGCCTCAAGAACATCCAGGTTCTGCTCGACGCGGTGGACGCCGTGGAGGCGATCGCCGAGCCGGACAAGAACGCGATCCGCGGCTTCGCGAAGACGGTGGCGGCGCAGTCGCTCTGGAACATCATCATGATGCACACGTCCTTCGGCGCGGCGCTGGAGCCGCCCGCCGACCCGGGTGACGAGCTGTCGCCCATCGTGAGCGAGGACCAGGTGTACGCCCGCATCTACCAGCTCCTGGACGAGGCGCAAACCCACCTGTCCAGCGCGGGCAATTCCTTTCCCTTCGGACTGACGAGCGGGTACGCCGGATTCTCGAGCCCTGCGGACTTCATCCAGCTGAACCGCGCGCTCAAGGCCCGCTACCACAAATACAATGGGGAGTGGGGCCAGGCGATGACCGCGCTCGCGGGTTCGTTCATGAACCCCGGCGGCGATCTCACCAACGGCCTCTACCACAACTACAGCACCAACCCGGGCGACGCTTCCAATTCGTTCTTCTCGGTGGCGAGCCACTATGCGCATCCACGTTTCCTGGCGGATGCACAGATGAAGCCGGATGGTTCTCCCGACGACCGCGCCACCAGCAAGACGGAGGCCCAGCCCCAGATCTTCTCGCTGCTGGGGATCGACGTGACCGAGAAGTTCACGATCTATACCAAACAGGACTCGCCCCTGCCATGGGTCAGGAACGAGGAGCTGATCCTGCTCCACGCCGAGGCGGCGCTCGGATCCGGGATGCGCGATGCGGCGATTGCCGACATCAACATCATCCGCGCCGCGCACGGACTCGCGCCCTTCGAGGATCCCGGCAACGACAACGCCGTCCTCGACGAAATCCTCTACAACAAGTTCATGTCGCTCACGCTGGAGGGCGGCTTCACCTACCTGGACGCACGGCAGTACGGCCGCACGGACGCGCTGCCCAGGGCCCGCAACGACCACGTCGTGTTCCTGCAGCTGCCCTTCCCGCAGAACGAGTGCCTGGCACGGCCCGAACTGGGGACCGGGCGCGACCAGCCCTGCGGCACGATCTACGGCAACTGAGCAGCTGACCTGCTCGCCGAAATGAGGCGGCGGGGGCGGGGCTTGTTTCGCCCGCCCCCGCCGCTCACCCGTCAGGCGTTGTCGCCCGGACCGGCTCCTGCGGGCCGGCCCAGGTTGACCCTCAGCTGATCGGCCGCCGCTTCTGCTGCAACCCGTCCTTCTGCTCGATGTAGGACAGCCCCTTTGTGATCCAGTCCGGTGCCGGCTCGCCCTTCAGGTAGTGGGCGAACCACTGCATGATGCGGTTGCGGTAGTCCTTCTGGTTCGGCTCCCGCGCGAGGCTGTGGTTCTCACCATCATAGACCAGCAACACCATTTCCTTGCCCGCCCGCCGGGCCGCGTTGTAGAACTCGACGCCCTGGTTGAACTCGACCGCCCCGTCCTCGCTGCCGAACATCATGAGCAGCGGCGTGTTCAGGTTCTGAATGTGGTGCACCGGGGAGTTGTTGTAGTAGGAGTCCCAGTCCTCCCACCACGGCTCCTGCATGCGGCCCTGGCTGATCTCGAAGATGCGCGCGTCGGTGCCGCCCGAGTTCCAGTAGAACGACAGGTACATGCTCATCAGGTTGGTGAGCGGCGCCCCGGCCACAGCGCTCGCGAAGAGATCGTCCTGGGTGACGAAGAAGGTCGTCTGGTAGCCGCCCCACGAGTGCCCGATCAACCCGACCCGTTCGGGGTCGATCATCCCGGTCTCGACCGCCGCCGCCACCGCCGGGCGCAGCGTCTCGACGTTCGACTGCCCGGGCCGGCGGTCGCGGTAGACGATGTCCGGCTGCAGGACGAAGTAGCCCTCGTGGCTCCACGCCTGGACGTTGTAGTAGTTGGTCTCGTCGGGAATCACATAGCGGTGTAGACCCCGCGACAGCAGCTCGTAGTGGTATACGATCATGGGATACTGCTCGCCTTCCACGTAGTTGGCGGGGTAGGTGAGCGAGCCCTGGAGCCGGCGTCCCCATTCGTTCTCGTAGTCGATGAGCTGCGTGCGCCCCCAGGCGTAGTCGGCCTGGAAGGGATTCGTATTCGTAACCTGGCGCAGATCGCTCAGGTCGTCGTCGCGGGTGACGAAGTAGTCGGGGGAGTCGTCGAAGCGCTCCCTGCGGATGACGTACACGTCGGCGTCCTCGGCCTTCTGGATCCCGCCGAAGCCTCCGAGGGCGGCGTCCTCCCAGATCAGCGGCTCTGGGTCGCGGCCGCGGCGGGCGCGGGAAAAGCCGGCATTCTTCGTCCATTCACCGTATGTCGAATAGTAGATCGGCTCGTCCGGATCGTGGGCGTCGGCCTCCCGGTCGATCCGGATCACCCGGTGCAGCACCTCGTTCTCGGCGCCCATCGTGAGGCGCCTGCCGCCGGAACCGTCGGGCTGCACCTCCCACACATCCCAGCGGTCGTTGATCAGGACCGCTTCGTCGTCCTCCAGCCAGCCGGAGGTGCCGAAGCTGGGCATCTGCTCCCGCGTCGGGGTCACGTCGAGGTTGACGAAGACGCCGTCCACGCCCTCGGTGATGTTGTGCGTCTCTCCGCTCTGCAGGTCGTAGGTCCAGTAGTCGTCGCCCTCGAACCACAGGAGGTAGCGGCCCCCGGGGCTCGCCGAGGAGCCCCCGAAGATCCTGGACCTGACCAGATCCCGCTGTCCCGTGGCCGCGTCGACGGCGTAGAGGTCGACGAACTGCTGCCGGAACATCGCGTCAATGTCGTAGGGCGTCTCGTCACGCGCGACCATGTACCGGCCGTCCGCCACGATGGACGCGCCGTCGGCGTGATCGCCGCCCAGCTGGAGGAAGCTGCCATCGTCCAGCCCCCATCGCGCGATATGGTTGACCCGTCTCAGCTGCGCTTCCCGCACCCGTTGCTGCGGCACGGGGTCGACATCCTTGGAGTGCCAGATCTCGACGCCCGGGGGGTCTTCCTCCTCTTCGGCACCCCGTCTGGCGGGAGGCCCTTCCCCCTCCTCTTCCTCTTCCTCGTCCTCGCCTTCACCCTCGCCTTCGCCCTCCTCACCCTCCTCGCCTTCACCCTCACCCTCCTCCTCATCACCCTCTTCGGCGTCCTCGCCCTCCTCCTCGGCGTTCTCGACCGGCTTGCGTGCCTGGAGTCCCAGGAAGATCGTGCGTCCGTCCTCCGACCAGCTGGGGACGCGGTGCTCCGTCACCCGCGAGTCGGCCGGCACGCCGTCGTCCTCACGCGGGTCGAGCACGAAGGAGCGGCCGTCGCCGTCCTCCAGATCCCTCCACGCCATCACCACATGCGCGGTATCCTCGTGTTCCTCGTCGCTGTAGGTCTTCAGCACCGCAAGGTCCGCCGACTCCTCGCGCCACCTCAGGTGCCGGTACGCGGCCTCGTCGGTGTCCAGCGAACGGAGCCGGCCGGTTGCGGGGTCGTACAGCCGGACGCCGTTGCCGACACGGTCGTCGGCGTCGATCGTCATGGCAAGCAGCGACCCCTCGTCCTGCCACGCCATTTGCGCGACGTTGCCGAAGCTGATCGTCGACCCGGTTGCCATCTCCCGCACGACCACATCCACGCCGCTCGACTCCTTCTCCTGGGGCTTGTAGCGCCGCAGCGCCAGGTAGCGCCCGTCCTCCGAGAAGGTGAAGGACTGGATGTCGTCGATGGTCTCCTGTTCGCCCGTCTGGAAGTCCAGGAGACCGAGCGTGGTGCGGACGGGTTGCTGCTGCTCCTGCATCCGTTCGCGCTCGTCGGGCGACACGCCGATCGAATAGGCCAGCCAGCGGTTGTCGCCGCTGAAGACCGGGCGCGTGGCGAAGTCGACAACCACCACCGAATCGGAATCGGTGGCGTGCACCCTGAGTTCGCTCTCGTCGTTCACCCGGGAGATCCCGACCGCCAGCCAGCGGCCGTCGGGCGACAGCGTCGCGCCGCCCAGGCGCTCCCACTGGCCGTAGTCGTCGGGCGTGAGCGTCGGCTTTTCCTGGGCGCCGGCGGGGGTGGCGGGTCCGGCGAGCGCGCACGCCAGAAGGGCGGCCGCCACGACCAGGGTGCGGCGAGGGAGGATTGCTGCGGTTCTCATGGTTCCACCTTCCGACTTCTTGGGATAGGAAGCGCGCCCAGACGGCGTCGCGCCACGGTGCTTGCCCAAATATTCTCCGCGCACGGGCCCGGTGCAAGGATCGGGCATACCGCACCCGCCTTGTTGGCCCTCCCGCCCCGTGGGTAGCTTTCTGGCGGCACGCGGGCGTGGCGGCCCGTCCTGCGCGGCGACTCCCGGCCGGCAATAGATCGTGACGAAGGAGCGAAACTCAGTGGCCAGACGGTCGATCGAGGTCGATGTCGGTGGCGTCAAGGTGGGAGGCGGCAACCCCGTCGTCGTGCAGTCGATGACCAACACCGACACCGCCGACCCGGCTGCGACCGCCGCGCAGGTCCAGGCGCTCGCCGACGCGGGCAGCGAGATCGTGCGCGTCACGGTGAACAACAAATACGCGGCCGCCGCCGTCCCCGAACTCTTCGAGCGCCTCGCCGACCTGGGCTGCGCGGTGCCGATCGTCGGCGATTTCCACTACAACGGCCACATCCTCCTGCGCGACCACCCCCGCGCGGCGGAGCTCCTCGACAAGTACCGGATCAACCCGGGCAACGTCGGCACGAGCCGCCGCGACGAGAACTTTCAGGCGATCGTGCGGATCGCCATGGAGCACGGCAAGGCGGTGCGCATCGGTGTGAACTGGGGCTCGCTCGACCAGCGCCTCCTCACGCAGATGATGGACGAGAACGGCCGCCGCGCGAAACCGAAGGACGCCGGCGAGGTCTTGCGCGACGCGATCGTCAGGAGCGCGACCATGTCCGCCGAGCTGGCCGAGGAGACGGGGCTCGGCGGGGACCGGATCGTGCTGAGCGCGAAGGTCTCGGGAGTCCGTGAGCTCATCCTCGTGTACAGGCAGCTGGCGCCGCTCACCGGGTACCCGCTGCACCTGGGCCTGACCGAAGCCGGCATGGGATCGAAGGGGATCGTGGCCACCTCGGTTGCGCTGGCGCCGCTGCTCCTCGACGGGATCGGGGACACGATCCGCGTGTCGCTCACGCCCCGCCCGGCGGGCGACCGCACCGAAGAGGTGCAGATCGCGCAGCAGATCCTGCAGTCGCTCGAGATCCGCAGCTTCGAGCCGCAGGTGACCGCGTGTCCGGGGTGCGGACGCACGACCAGCACCTTCTTCCAGGAGATGACGGAGGACATCCAGGGCCACATCCGGCGCCGGATGCCCGAATGGAGGCGCACCTACCCCGGCGTCGAGGACCTCAAGGTCGCGGTGATGGGGTGCGTGGTGAACGGCCCGGGAGAGTCGAAGCACGCGGACCTCGGCATCTCGCTCCCCGGCAACTTCGAGGAGCCGAAAGCCCCGGTTTACATGGACGGGGGGCACCTGCGGACCCTCAAGGGCGACCGCATCGTCGAAGAGTTCAAGGAGATTCTGGGGGACTACGTGCACCGTCGCTACGGCGGGGACGGACATGGCTGACCGCCTGCCGCGGGGCAACCGTTGACACCCCGGCGATATCAGAACAGTAGGTGTGAAGGAATGGGCAGTCCCGGTCTGGCGCGGCCACAGGGCATGAAACCGGCCGGAAAACCGAACGGAGCTTGAGAGATGTCACAATCGCGAACCACCCTTGGACTTCTGACAGTACTCATCATCCTGGGCCTGGGCACCTGGGGCGCCTGGTTTCGCCTGCGGCCCGCGCCCGAGCAGACGGAGGACGAGCCGGAGATGTCCGAAGCGGAGGCGGAGGTGGTCGAATCCGTCGTCCAGCAGTTCAACGCCGAGATTCCCACGCCGGTCGTCGGAACCCTCGTGGTCCGCGACACCCTGCGCATCTCGGTGATCGCCAAGGCCCGCGCCGAGGCGTTGCGGGAGGTCAAGGTGACGGCCCAGGTCTCGGGTATCGTGCAGTCCATCCACGTGCGCGAGAACCAGGAGGTGCGCGGCGGCCAGCTGCTCATCCGGATCGACACCACGGATTACGCCCTCAACCTGGCGGACAGTCGGGCCGCGCTGCAGAGGGCGCAGGTCGACTTGGAAGTTCGGCTGCTGCAGGACGAGTTGATCGAGGATCCGGAGCTGCGAGCGGCCCGGGCCGAGCGGGCAAGGGTCCTCACCGGGGTCTCGGGGGCGGAAGTCAACGTTCTCCGCGCCGAAATCGAAATGGCGAAGACCAGGGTCACGGCGCCCTTCGCAGGCAGGATCGCGGACCTGAAGGTCGTCGAGGGGCAGTACGTGGGCGGGGGGACGGAGCTCCTCACCGTGGTCACGCTCGACCCGATCAAGGTTTCGGTGTCGGTGCTGGAGACCGCGGTGGTGGACCTGGAGGAGGGGCGCGGGGCCTCGATGGTCTTTTCGGCGCTGCCGGACACAACCTTCACGGGCCGGATCGAGACCATCAACCCCAGGGTGGATCTGCAGACGAATACGACCAGGGTCACGGTCCTGCTTCCAAACGCGGACGGCCGCATCCGGCCGGGCATGTACGCGGACGCGCGCCTGGAGGCCCGTCAGTTCCCGGACGTGATCCTCGTGCCCAGGACCGCGATACGAGAGACCGAGGACCGCCGCTCCCACCTCTTCGTCGAACAGGACGGAAGGGCCAAGTGGATCTACGTTCCCCTGGGCAGAATGAACGAGGAGCTGGTGGAACTCCTCGGTGAACCGGGAAGCCAGTTCTGGGTGGAGCCCGGATGGACCGTCCTCATCGACGGCCATCAGTCGATCATTCACGACGCCGCCGTCCAGCTGGTCGAGGACGTGGCGGCGGCCGGGGGGAGGCCCACGCGATGAATGCCGGAACGAGCAGCCGGGAACCGTGTGACGCGTTGCCTTCACGACGAGGCCGCCGCCCCGTATTCGCGTCGGGGCCGAGCGCCGCCAAGGCGGCCACGGTGCTGCTGGCGGCAACGCTTGGCGCCGCCGCGGCGGACGGCACCACCCTGTCCGCCCAGCAGATGCAGCGGGACCCGGGAGTGAGGGTCCTGACCCTCCAGGAAGCCCTGACCCTCGCCACCGAAAACAACCCCCAGTACCGCCAGGCGATCAACCGGCTGGAGCTGCTGGGTCCCCGGTCCCGGCAGGCCTGGGCGGCGTTTCTGCCCACCGTGAGTGCCCGCTATTCGACCGGACAGAACTTTCAACGACAGACCAGCTATCGCGACTTCGAGGGGAGGCCCACGGAGAGTTCGAACCCGACCTGGGTAGGTTCCTCCGATGCCTTCGCCGGTCTGAATCTGAGCTATGACATCTTTGACGGGGGCAGGCGACTGCGCGACCGGGAGCGCATCCACGCCGAGGTACGGGTCAGCAGGCTGAACGCAAGGGTGGAACTGGATGGCATCCTCGCCCAGGTGCAGAACCGGTTTTTGAGTGTGCTGCGCGAGAAGGCCCGGGTGGCGCTCGAGTCCGAACTACTGGCGGACAGGGAGAGCGATCTGCGGTTCACCGAGAGGCGCTTCGAGCTTGCGCTCGACCGCCGCCCCGACCTCCTCGCGCGCGAGTTCGATGTCGAGCAGCAACGCGCGGCGCTGAGGGAGGTCGAGGGGAGGGTGGAGATCGCACTCCTCAACCTGCGCGTGGTCATCGGTGACCCGTCCCTGGTGTCACTGGATGTTGCCGAGACTCTGCCCGAGCCATTCAACCCGGCGTCGCTGGAAATTGAGAGCCTCGTTGCGCAGACGTTGGCGGAAAACCCGACGCTGCGCGCACAGGAGGCCCAGGTGCAGATCAGCCGCGCGCAGCTGCGGGCCGACCAGACCCAATGGTGGCCCAGGATCAGCGCGAGCACCAACTGGGGCCGAAGCTCGTATGAGGACGGGCGGGCCGCCGTCTTCGATCTGCGGCCCGGAAACAGCACCAGCGGCACCGCGAACTGGGATTTCAGCTTTTCGATCCCCATCTTTGACGGCTTCCAGCGATCGTACAACACGGCCAGCCGCCGGATCGACGTCCGGAACGCCAACGAAAGCCTGCGACAGGCCGAAATGCAGCTGGAACTGGACATCAGGACCCGCTACGCTTCACTGACCACGACCTGGGCAACCCTGCAACAGCGCCAAAGGGCCCTCGATATCGCCAGCGAGCGCCTCCAGATCATGCAGGAAGAATACCAGCTCGCGACTGTGGACATCCAGCCGCTCAGGTCGGCCATCACCGAGGAGGCGACCCAACGCAGGGACCTCATCGACCAGCGTTACGCCTTTGCCCTTGCCCTTCTCGACCTCTACCAGACGGTCGGCATCGTGGGCCAGGAACTAGGCATCGAGACCGTACCTGGAGGAAACTGAGCCAATGTCCGTTTCCAGAACCTGCACGAAACGGCCGGTCGCCGTTGCCATGCTCATTCTGGCGGTGGTGCTCCTCGGGAGCATTTCGTTTACGCGCCTGCCGATCGACCTCCTTCCGGAGATCAGCTTTCCGCGGCTGATTGTGTACACAAGCTACCCGGACGTCGCGCCGGCGGAGATCGAGCGGCTCGTCACGGAGCCGGTCGAGCAGCAGGCCGCCGCGGTGGGCGGCGTGGAGAAGGTGACATCGGTCTCGCAGGACGGTGTGAGCCTGGTCACGCTACGGTTCGTGTGGGGCACCAACATGGATTTCGCGGCGCTGAGTCTGCGGGAGCGCCTGGACAACATCAACTACAGCCTGCCCGACGGGGCGGAGCGCCCGATCATTCTGCGGGTCGATCCCCAGTCGGAGCCGGTCATGACGGTGTCGCTTGCCGGCGGCAGCGGTCTCCTCAACAACAAGCAGATCGCCGAGAGGGTCTTCCGGCGGCGCCTCGAGCAACTTGACGGGGTTGCGCAGGCTTCCGTGACGGGCGGCCTCGACCGGGAGATCCACGTCGAATACCAGCCCCCGCTGCTCGAAGCCTACGAAGTCAGCGCGGCGGAGGTGGTCAGCGCGGTCGGCGTAGCCAACCACTCCTCGCTGGGCGGCACCATCCTGCAGGGACGCTACCGCTATCCGCTGCGCACCCTGGGAGAGTTTCAGAACGTCGAGGAGATCCGGGACGTGGTGGTCGGGCGGCAGCAGCTCGGTGGGGGCGGCGCCGCCGCCGGGGGCGACGACCAGGACCCCGGCTTCCGCCAGATCCGTGTCCGCGATGTCGCGACGGTCATCGACGGCTTCGCCGACCGGCAGGAGATCGCCCGCTACAACGGCGCCGAGTCGGTGGGGCTGCTTGTCTTCAAGGAGTCCGGAGCCAACACGGTTCGCGTATCGGAGCAGGTCCGCGAGGTCCTCGTCCTCCTCAAGGAACAGCATCCGGAGTTCACGGCGGATGTTGCGTACGACCAGGCGACCTTTATCGACGAGTCGATCAGCAACGTTGTGCAGGCGCTGGTCCTGGGTGGACTGCTTGCCTTCGTCGTGCTCTTCTTCTTCCTCAGGGACCCACGCTACCCCGTGGCCATCGCGTTGGCGATCCCCATCTCCGTGATCGGGGCGTTCGGGCTCATGGACGCCTTCGGTGTGTCGCTCAACATCATGAGCCTGGGCGGCCTCGCCCTCGGGGTCGGAATGCTGGTCGACAACTCGATTATCGTTCTCGAGAACATCTTCAGGCACCGGCAGGCGGGGTTGGGGGCTCTGGAAGCGGCTGCGCGCGGGGCCGAGGAGGTGCAGGGCGCGATCACCGCCTCCACGCTCACCACGATCTCGGTCTTCGGCCCCATCATCTATGTACAGGGGGTCGCCGGGGAGCTCTTCGGCGCTCTTTCGCTGGCGGTCGCGTTCTCACTGCTCGCGAGTCTGGCGGTGGCGCTCACCCTCCTGCCCACGATGGCGGCGCGCTTCGGCGGTCTTGGAGCCGACGCGCCCAGGGCCGCAGAGGCCCCTACTCGAGAAGACGAGGTCGCCGAGCTTCCGCCAGAGGCGTTTCTCGCGCGCATCCTCTGGAGGGTGGCGAACTGGACCAACCGGTTCGTCCGCGCGCTGCTTCTGATCCCCTTCCTGCTGATCAAGGTGCCGGTTGCGATCGGTTTGCAGCTCTTCCGCTTCTGGATGGAGATTACCGGCAAGGTGCTGTCCTTCCTCTTCTCGCCATTCCTGGGGATCTTCGACCGGGCCTTCAACGCCTTCGCGCGCTGGTACCACGGTGTGCTCAACGCTGCACTGGAGCGACGCGCGGCGGTGCTGGTGATTTCGGCCGGCGCCCTCGGCGGCAGCGTTGCGCTGGCCCTGACGCTGGAACGGGATCTGCTCCCGGATGTCGACCAGGGCGCCTTCACCGTCCGGATGGAACTCGACGAGTCGACGCGGCTGGAATCGACGGCCGAGGCTGCCACGAGGCTCGAAGCAGAACTGCTCCAGGACGAGCAGGTCGCCGCGGTCTTCAGCCACATCGGGCGCGATGTCCAGGCCATGCGGGATGATGGCGCCACGGCGGGACTGCATACGGCGACGCTGCAGGTCCGCCTGGACGAACGAGCCAGCACCGAGGAGGTCGTTGACCGGGTGCAGAGCGCCGCCGTGGACTTTCCGCCGGGAGCCCTCACCTTCGAGACGGGGCAGGCAACCGCGCTCGGACGGTTGCTCGGGGGCAGCGAGGCGGACATCGCGGTGAGGGTCATCGGTCCGGACCTCGACCGGGCGCACGATTTCGCACAGGTGATCCGCGAGAGGTTGTCCGGGGTGACCCAGGTCCGCAACGTCCGCATCGGATCGGAGCGGGGGCGGCCCCAGTTCCAGGTCCTGATCAACTCCGAGTCGGCCGCCAGGTACGGAATCGCCTCCGAGCGGGTCGCCTCGACCGTTCAGACCGCCATGCTGGGCGCGCGCGCGACCGAATTCATCGAGTTCGACCGCAAGATCCCGGTGATGGTCCGCCTGCCGGAGAACCTGCGCCACGACCCCGCGACGCTGAACGACCTGCGCGTGGACGGGGTGCCCCTCGGAAACCTGGCCACGGTTCAGGAGACGCTGGGTCCCGCGGAAATCCGGCGCGAAGAGCAGGGACGCGTGGTCACCGTCTTCGCGGATGTGGGGTCGGGGGGGCTGGGGGGCGCGATCGCGGCGGTCGAGGAGTCCCTGGCCGGCCTGACGCCTCCCTTCAACCATCGCGTGGAGGTGGGCGGCGAGAACGAGGAGATGCGACGCTCGTTCCGCGACCTGACCTTCGCCTTCGGACTGGCCCTGCTCCTGGTGTACATGATCCTTGCGGCGCAGTTCGAGTCCTTCGTCCACCCCTTCACGATCCTCATGGCGGTGCCCCTCGCCGTGATCGGCGCGGTGCTGGCCCTGGCGATCACGGGGGCGGGCCTCAATACCATGAGCCTGATCGGAGTGGTGATCCTGGTTGGCATTGTGGTCAACGACGCGATCGTCAAGGTGGACTTCATCAACCAGGGCATGGCCCGTGGCCTGGGCCTGCGCGACGCCATCCTGGAGGCCGGGCAGGTGCGGCTGCGGCCGATCGTGATGACGACGGTCACCACCGTTCTCGGGTTGCTCCCGATGGCGCTCGGAATCGGGCGGGGAGCGGATCTGCGCGCGCCGATGGCGATCTCGGTGATCGGCGGCCTCATCGTCGCGACCGCGCTGACGCTGATCGTCGTGCCGGTGGTCTATGCGGTCGTCGAGGATGTGCGTAGAATGTGGAGGCGGCGCCGGTTCGCGAGCGCGGCGGCCCGCTCGGCAGTTGCCCCGCAGCCATTCGAGTCACCATGATCAAGACCAGTTTCCGGCGTCCGGTTGCCGTGGCGATGGCCTACATCGCCGTCGCGCTCCTGGGGCTGAGGGCGTGGCAGGACATCCCGATCGAGCGGTTCCCCGATACGTCTCTGCCGCGCCTGAACATCTCGACCAGCTGGCGCGGGGCCTCGCCCGAGACGATGGAAGCGTTTCTGACTTCGCCGGTGGAGGCGGCGGTCCAGCTCGTCGAGGGCGTGGAGCAGGTCACCTCGCGTTCGATCGAGGGCTCGGCTACGATCACCGCCCTCTTCCAGCGCGACACCGACATGGACTTTGCGCGCCTGGATCTGTCGGAGCGCCTGAAGGCGTTCGAAGACGCGGAAATGCCTCCCGGCGCCCGGGTGACGGTGAGCGACTACGTACCTGTCGCACTCCGGCAGACGACCCTCCTGGGGTACACCTTCACCGGCGCGCTCACCCTGGGGGCGTTGCGCGAGCACCTCGACGAGGTGGTCGTGCCGGAGTTGAGCCGGGTGGAAGGGGTTGGCCAGGTGGTTGCTCGCGGTGGGCGGGAGCGGATCCTCGAAGTCGAAATCAACAAGGAATCCGCGTCGGCGCTGGGTGTGTCGGCGGGCGAGGTGGGCGGTGCTCTCGACCGGCTCGACCTCCGTGGTGTGGCGGGCGCGGTCCGTGAAGGGGACAGCGAGTGGACCGTAACGATCCACAACCGTCCGGCCTCGGCGCAGGATGTTCGTGACGCGATCGTGAGGTCCGACCCGGACAAGGTCATCCGCGTCTCGAACGTCGCCACCGTGCGCGACACCTGGGAGGACGTCACCAGCCACTACCGGATCAACAGCCGTCCGGCAGTGCGCCTCATGATCGAGAAGGATGCCGGCGCCAACGCGGTACGGGTGGCGGACGCGGTCAAGGAGAGGATGGAGGTGGTTGAAGCCCGCAACCCGCCCAACACGAGGTTCATTCTCGACCAGGACGGGAGCCGGGCAATACGTCAGGAGATGGCCGATCTGCGCAGCCGGGTGTTCGTATCGGCGATGGTGATCTTCGCGGTCCTGCTCATCTTCCTCCGGTCGGTCCGGCCCGCCGTAATGGTGTTTGCCACCATCGCCTTCTCGGTGCTCATCGCGCTGAACTTCATCTACTTCGCGGGCTATTCGCTGAACCAGTTCACCATGATGGGGCTCGCGATGGGGTTCGGCCTGGTCGTCGACAACTCCATCGTGGTGCTGGAGAACATCTACCGGCGCTGGCAGGAGGGGCGGACGCGCGAGGACGCCACGATGCGCGGTGCTTCCAACGTGGTCCTTCCGATCGTCGCCGCGACCGGGACGAACCTCATCGTGCTGGTGCCGTTCGTCTACCTGCAGGACGAGCAGCGCCTCTACTACCTGCCGCTCGCGATTGCGGTCGGCCTCAGCCTGGTGGCCTCGCTGCTGGTCGCCTTCAGCTTCATTCCGGCGCTGGCGGGCAGGTTGCTGCCGGCGCGGCAGGAAGGGGGGTCGGGTTTCGGCGGAACGAATCGCACACCCCTCTACCAGAGGTTCTACCGCGGCCTGGTCACCGGCACGCTCCGCTGGCCCTGGCTCACGCTGTCGATCCCCATCGCGGCCCTCTGCGTCTCCGGCTACCTCTTCAACAAGCACGTCGACCGCGGCTACCGCTGGGGAGGGGGAGGCGGCTCGGACACCTACATCAACATCTCCGTCATCCTTCCCGACGGCACGGACATCGAGCGTACCGACGAGTTCACCCAGTTCTTCGAGGATCGCCTGCGCTCCATGCCCGAGGTACGGCGGTTCGAGACCGAGGTCAACGAGACCTCGAGCCGGATCCACGTCACCTTCCCGGAGTCGATCGAGAACACCCAGATCCCCGTCGGCATCAAGGACCAGCTCTTCGCCTATTCGCTGCAGTACTCGGGGGTGGACGTGCGCGTTACCGGGTACGGGCCGTCGTTCTACGGGGGAGGAGGCGGCTACTCCCCGCAATACCGGATCCAGGTCCTGGGCTACGAATACCTGAAGGTGAAGGAAATCGCGGAGGATGTGGGGAACCGCGTGGAGCGCATGTCCCGCGTCCGCGACGTGAACTCGAACGCCGCGGTGAACTACAGTGACCGGGAGCGGGCCAAGGAGTTCGGCGTGGTGATCCGCCGTGACGTTCTCGCCAACTACGACCTCACGGTCCAGCGGCTGGTTTTCGAGGTGCAGGCCGCCGTCCGCGGACAGTCCAGCAACGCCCAGATCAAGATCGGCGGGGACGAAGTTCGCTTCGATGTCAAGGTGGAGGGGAACCGGGAAATCGACCTCCTGGAGTTCAGCGAGAGGCTCGTAACCACTTCGGCGGGGGAACCGGTTCGCCTCGGCAACCTGGTGGACATCGAGCCCCGCGACGTGCTGGCCGCGATCCACCGTGAGGACCAGCAGTACCATCGGGTGGTGGGGTACGAGTTCCGGGGCCCCCCGAAGCTGGGCAACACCACGCACGAAACGGTCATCAACACCACTTCCGTCCCGCCCGGCTATCAGGTCAAGGCGCGGGACTCATACAGGCTGAGCCGTGACGAGCAGGCACAGATCTATCTGGTGCTGGGGGCTGCCATCCTGCTTGTCTACATGCTCACCGCGGCGCTCTTCGAATCGCTGCTGCTGCCGCTGTGCGTCCTGCTGACGGTGCCGATGGCGCTGATCGGTGTCTTCATGATCTTCTTCTACACCGAGGCCACCTTCACGCGGGAGGCGTACATCGGCGTGATCATGATGGCGGGGATCGTGGTGAACAACGCCATCCTCCTTGTCGACCATATCAACCGCCTGCGCCGGGAGAAGAAGCTCGCCCTCAGGGCGGCCGTGGTGCGCGGCACGGTGGAGAGGGTGCGCCCCATCCTGATGACCACCACCACGACAATCCTGGGCCTGCTGCCCCTGGTCCTCTTCACCCAGACCGTCAACTCCACGATCTGGAACGCGCTCGCCTTCGTGCTGATCGGAGGACTGGCGTCGTCGTCGTTCCTGGTGCTGACCGTCACGCCCGCGCTCTACTTCCTCCTGGAGAGGGTGAAGGCACTTCGCGCGGAGGTGGCGGCCGCCGCGGCCTGACGCTTCGGTGAGGCTTCACTCCGCGACATGAGACTTCGCTTCGCGCCCTCGCCGACGGGGTACCTCCACGTCGGCGGGGCCCGGACCGCGCTCTTCAACTGGCTGCTGGCGCGCCGGAGCGGGGGCGCGTTCGTGCTGCGCGTCGAGGACACCGACCGGGACCGCAGCCGCCCCGAACATGTGGACGCGATCCTCGGCGGGCTCTCCTGGCTCGGGATCGACTGGGACGAGGGACCGGTCTTCCAGGCGGACGGTCTCGCGCGGCACCGCCTCGACGCCGAGCGGCTCCTCGATGCGGGGCGCGCCTACCGCGACTTCACCGCGCGGGAAGATTTCGAGCGCGCCCGGGACGCGGCCGTCGCGGCGGGCACCGGCACGGTGGCGCGGCTCGCGCGGGAGATGGCGGGGCAGGTGTCGCCGGAGGAGAGCCGCCGCCGCGCCGAGGACGGTGAGCCCTTCGCGGTCCGCTTCCTGGTGCCGCCCGGCACGACCGGGTGGCAGGACCTCGTGCACGGCCGCATGCGCTTCGAGAACGCCGAGATCGACGACTTCGTGATCCTGCGCAGCGACGGCACCCCCACCTACAACCTGGCGGTCGTGTCGGACGACGCCGCGATGTCGATCAGCCACGTCGTGCGCGGCGACGACCACATCTCCAACACGCCGAAGCAGATCCTGCTGTACGAGGCGCTGGAGGCACCCGTCCCCGAGTTCGGGCACCTCCCGCTGATCCTGGGCCCCGACGGGAGGCGGCTGTCGAAGCGCCACGGCGCGCGCGCGGTGGAGACCTTCGAGGCGGAGGGGGTCCTTCCGGACGCGATGGTCAACTTCCTCGCGCTGCTGGGGTGGTCGCCCGGGACGGACGAGGAACTCCTGTCGCGCGACGAGCTGATCGAGCGGTTCTCGCTGGAGCGCGTGCTGAAGAAGGGGGCCGTCTTTGACGGGGCCAAGCTCTTCTGGATGAACGGGCAGTACATCGCGCGGATGAGGGCGGGGGAGGTCGAGGCCGCGCTGCGGGGGGCACTGGGGTGGGGTGGGGCGGGCGGCGGGGCGGGGGAGGACGCCGGGCGCGAGGCCGTGGAGCCGGGCGTGGGCGCCATCGCGCTCGACGCCGCCGCGTTCGAACGCATGGCCGCCGCGCTCACGCCGCGCAGCCGCACCTTCGCCGAGATGGCGCGGCTGGCACGCCCGTACGTTGCGCCGCTCGAGGGGTACGATGCCAAGGCCGCGCGGAAGAGCTGGTATCGCGACCGGGCGGGGACGGCGGAGCTGCTGCGCGCGGTGGTGGGCCGGCTTGCGGGCGCCGCGTGGGAGGCGGAGCCGCTGGAGGCCGCGCTGCGTGGGCTGGCCGCCGAACGGGGGGTGGGGGCGGGGAAGGTGTTTCAGCCGCTGAGGCTGGCGCTTACCGGCCTCTCGGCGTCGCCGGGAATCTTCGATGTGCTCCTGATCCTGGGGCGTGAGCGGTCGCTAAGCCGGGTTGAACGGGCGATCGCCCACATCGAGGGCGAGGGTTAGAATGAACGGCGACGTCACTTTGCCATGGAGGAGTTCATGCGAGCGTCGGGAACACGAATGTTTCTGGTTCTGGTCCTCTGCGGCCTCTTCCTTCCACCGCCCTCCATCCTCGTCGGACAGGATGGGGTGCGGCGCGTGTCACTGGCCCAGGCCCTGGAGGCGTTTGGAGAGAACAGCCTGGCCCTGAAGATCGCACGTGCCGAAACCGCCCGAACCGTGGGGGGCGCCCGGCAATCCCGTGCCTACTCCAATCCCAGCCTCTCGTTCGGGCGTGACGACCTCGGTCACGAGGGCGAGGACTATTGGGAAGAGACCTTCCAGCTCGTTCAGCAGGTGGAGTGGCCGGCACGCACCGCCGCGCGGGGACGGGCTGCCGGTCATGCCATCAGTGCGGTGGCCGCCCGCTTCCGTGCCGACTCGATCGGGCTGGCCTTCGAAGTCCGTGAGGCCTACGCGCGGGCCTGGCACGCCGAGCAGACGGAGCTCATCGTGCGCCAGACCGCCACGGTCATTCAAGGGGTGGCCGAGGATGCCGAGATCCGTCTGGAGGCGGGTGACATCTCGGCCTACGAGGCCAGGCGGCTCAGGATCGAGCGCGTTCAGGCCGAACAGGATGTGGCGGAAGCGGCGCTTCAGGCCCGCAACGCGCGCAGGACACTGGCCGCGCTGATCGCCCCCGGTACCGGGACCGAGGAGATCGGACCGTCGCAGGGTCTGGAGGGGGTGCCCCCCATGGTGTCCCGGGAGGCCGCGTTCAACACCTTGCCCGGCCGACCCGACCTTGAAGCCGCGCAGCGGGAGCTGGACGCAGCCCGTGCCGGAGTGGAGATCGCCGAGACCTACTGGGTGCCCGAGCCAACCCTGGGCCTCGGCTACCGGCACCACCTGGATGGATTCGCCGGCGCGAGCATCGGGGTCGACCTTCCGTTGCCTTTCTTCGACCGTGGAGCCGGAACCCGGGAGGAAGCCGCCGCCCGGAGTTCCGCGGCCACCTACCGCCTTGGTCTCCAGCGGCGCCTTGCACAGTATGATCTCGTGGCCGCGACGGACGCGTACGCCTCGCGCCGGGCCCGCCTGGAAACGGCGGCGGAGGGACTCCTGGCCGATGGTGATGCGCTCCTGTTGTCCGCGACGGCGGCCTACTCCGAAAACGAGGCGACGCTGCTGGAGCTGCTGGACGCAGCCAGCGCGTTTCAGAATTCCCGGCTGAGTGCGCTGTCTCTGAGGTCGGAGGCGTGGATCGCGTACTACGACCTGCTTCGCGCGATGGGCGATGCTCCGGAGGACGATCGATGAACCCTGTTCATGCGCTACGGGAAGATCTCCGTGGGTGAGGGTGGCCGGTCCGGTAATGAGGGAACCGGGAGCCCGGCTGGCGGTCCCGGCGACCTGGGCCGCCAGGGGGCCTCCGGGCCTCCTCCTGCGCCCCCCAAAGCTTGCAACTTGGGCCCCGTGGGCCTAACGTTCACGGCCAGCCTCCCCCCGCATCCCTCCCCGCGACCCGCATGCCCATAGGCCCCAGACCCGACGCCGCACCGGTCCGCGATCCGTCCGGAATCCGGATCGTACCGAGCCTGAATGAAATCGAGAAAAGGATACTCGATTTCATGGTGTCGTATCTGCGTAGCAACACCTACCAGCCGTCGATCCGGGAGATCGGGCGGCGGTTCAGCATCAAGAGCACGAAGACGGTCTCGGAGCACCTCCAGGCGCTCGCCGACAAGGGGTTCATCGAGCGGGATCCCTCGCGTTCGCGGGGCATCAGGCTCCTCGGGGTGGACCTGAACGCCCAGACCGTGTCACTGCCCTGCTTTCGCGACCTGAAGGAGGCGGTGGCCCGGTTCGGGGACGGCAGCGCCGAGGTCCGGGTCACGCTCGACACGCAGCTCGTGAGCCGGGGCGGAGGCTTCATGGTGAGGGCTCCCCGGGACCAGCTGGGGTTGGCGGGGATTACCGAGCGCGACTTCCTGGTCATCCAGCCGGTGCGGGCCGATGAGCTGGTCGACGGCGAGATCGTCGTTGCACGGGTGCGGGGCGCGACCGACTACTTCCAGCTGAGCAAGAGGAGTTCGCGCCTCTTTCTCTACCCGATCGGGGGCGACGCTTCGGACGGGGGCGACGCTTCGGACGGGGGCGACGCTTCGGCTTCCGCCGCCGTGGATGCGGCCCGGATGGTCATCGTGGGCAGGGTGGCCGCGCTGTATCGGCGAATGGGGGCGCTCCCCGTCACGACGCCCGTCACGGCACACTAGCACCCGGTGGAGAAGCCCCGCGGGGGCGAGGCCACGGATTCCGCGCCGCCCGGCAGCGACCTCGACCGCGCCTGGATGGCCCGCGCGCTGGAGATGGCCCGGGCCGGGGAACTCAGGGGCGAAGTGCCCGTCGGGGCGGTGATCGTGCGGGGAAACACCATGCTGGCCGAGTCTCACAACCGTACCGCCGAGCGGCGCGACCCGACGGCCCACGCCGAGTCCATGGCCATCCGCGCGGCGGCGCGCCGCCTGGGAGACTGGCGCCTTGCGGGCTGCACGATCTACACCACCCTCGAACCCTGTGCGCAGTGCGCCGGAGCCATCGTGCTGGCACGTATTGCGCGGCTCGTATTCGGTGCCCCCGATCCCAAGGCCGGGATGGCGGGGAGCCTGGAGAACCTCGTGCAGGACGCGCGTCTCAACCACCGGGTGGAGCTGCTGGGGGGCGTCCTGGCACGCGAGTCGTCCGAGCTGCTACGAGGCTTTTTTCGTGCACGCCGAGGTCAACCCTGACGTAATGTCAGGGTGTCGCGCGACGCGCCCCGGAGCCCTCCGCGGCGGCGCTGCCCACCTCGGCAATCGGGGTGCCGAACATCCGCAGGCAGAGTGCGAGCACGCCCACACCCAGGATGAGCGCGGCCCAGGTGGGAAGTCCCAGCCCGGTCCCCACGCTGCCCAGCACGAGGCCGACGGCGCCGACGAGCACGGCGTACGGGAGCTGTGTGCGCACGTGGTCCACATGGTCGCAGGCGGCTGCCGTGGACGACAGGACGGTGGTATCGGAGATGGGGGAGCAGTGGTCGCCCCAGATCGCGCCGGCCAGCACCGAGCTGGTGGTGGCGAGGAGCAGGCCGTAGAGGGAACCGTCCGCAAAGCCGGTGCCGCCTGCCAGCGACACGGTCAGGGGGATCACGAGCGGGATCAGGATCGCCATGGTCGTCCAGGAGGTCCCCGTCGCGAAGGCCATCGCCCCCGAGGTGATGAAGACCACGGCCGGGAGGAGGAAGAGGGGGAAATCGGCGCCGAGCAGCTCGGAGACGTACGCCGCGGTTCCGACGTCCTTGGTGACGGCCCCGAGCGACCACGCCAGGATCAGGATCACCATCGCGATCATCATCGCCTTGACGCCCCCGAGCCAGGCGTCGACGCATTCCTTCATGTCGAGCACGCGCTGCGAGATCGACAGTGCCGCGGCGACAAGGCACCCGGAGAGCGAGCCCCACAGGAGCGTGATGAAGGGGTCGGCGGCTCCGAAGATGTCCCAGAGCGAGGCGTCCGCGCCCACCTCCGCGCGCCCCGACGTGTAGAGCCCGCCGAGGACCACGAGGACCACGGTCAGTACCGGTATCCCCGCATTCCACCACCGCTCCACCGCTCCCTCCTTGGGGTTCACGAAGCTGTCCGAGATTTCGGCCGCCGGGCGTGACCCGGGACGCAGAATGCCTCCGTCCGACGCGGCGCGGGTTTCGGCGCGGGCCATGGGGCCGAAGTCCCGGTTCATGATCGAAGTCAGAAAGACGAACGCGATGGCGAGCAGGGGATAGAAGAGGTAGGGAATCGTCTCGAGAAAGACGGAATAGGGACTGAGTCCGCCCAGAAACGCCTGGTCGGCGCCGGTGGTCTCGCCGGCCGCTGCGCCGAGGCCCTCGCCGATCAGCGACACCTCATACCCCACCCAGGTCGAGACGGGAACCAGCGCCGCAACCGGGGCGGCGGTCGAGTCCACCAGGTACGCGAGCTTCTCGCGCGACACCTTCAGCTTGTCGGTGATCGGGCGCATCGTGTTCCCGACCACCAGCGTGTTCGCGTAGTCGTCGAAGAAGATCGCGAGCCCCGCCAGAGCGGTCGCCACCTTCCCGCGGCGGCGGTTGCGGGCCAGCGGCGCCACCGCCCGGACCACCCCGCGCGTGCCGCCGTTGCGGCTGATGATCCCGACCATCCCGCCCAGCAGCAGGCTGAAGACCACGATCTGGGTGTGGCCACCGTCGGTGTCGCCGAGGGCGGGGGCGACGTACTGGTCGATCAGCCTCCACGTTGCCTGGAGCGGGTTGTAGCCCACGACCACCAGCGCGCCCAGCCAGATCCCGGACAGCAGTGCGACGATCACCTCCTTGAAGAGCAGCGCCAGGACGATCGCGACGAGCGGCGGAAGGATGGAGAACCAGCCGGGTGCGAAGGGGCGCGAGATCTCGGTGACCGTGTCCCCTGTGCGGACCTGGAGCGGGAGAGCGTCCCGCGAGCCTATCGCGATGTCCCTGAATTCGCGCGTTTCTCCGGCTCCCACCGGTCCCGCGGCGAGGAGAGCGCCCCCGGCGTCCCGGATCTCGACCAGGGTGGAGAATTCGGGCGCGCCGTGGACCGTGACGGTAAAGGGAACCGAGGAGAGGATGACCTTCGGCGCCTCCACCGCGTCCTGGGCATGTGCGGCGGCCGGGACGGCGAGGAAGAGAAGAGCAGCGAGCAGGTGCACCGCGCGCCGGCTCCGGCGAATCAGGCTGCGGGCCGGAGTGGTGGCGGCCGCGAGGGCTCGGCGGGCCGGGACATCGGCGGACGCGGCAGGCTGGCCGGGGGCTGATCGGGACATGGGGGCTCCGTACTCGTATTCGGTGTGCGGTGGACCGGGTTCTCACCCGTATGCATCGTCAATCATCATGTTGGCTGGCCGCCCGGCGTGCAATTACCTTACTCACTGGCTGGCAGGTTCCGAGAGGGGCGGCAGGATCCGGCAACTTCCAACGGGAGCGCGAGACCACAAGGTGACCACCGCTGAACCGACGGTGCTCATGGACGGCGTGGCCGTGAGGCGCGCCGTTGATCGCATGGCCCACGAGATCCTTGAAAAACTGGGTGGCACCGGGCACCTCGTTCTCATGGGAATCCAGCGGCGGGGCGTCGATCTCGCGGACATGATCCGGGGCGCCGTCACGGAAGCCGAGGGCGAGGAGGTTCCGACCGGCACGCTGGACATCACCTTCTACCGCGACGACCTCATGGCCCTGGGCCCCAGGCCGGTGGTGGGAGAGACCGACCTGCCGCGGGGCGGGGTGGACGGCAAGGCCGTGGTGCTGGTCGACGACGTGCTCTACACCGGGCGCACCGCGCGCGCCGCCCTCAACGAGCTGATGGACTGGGGCCGGCCCGCGCGCATCCTGCTCTGCGTGCTCGTCGACCGCGGCGACCGGGAACTCCCCATCCAGCCGGACATCGTGGGACGCGAACTGCCCGTGCTCCCCAATCAGCGGGTGGACTTGCTGGTGCCGCGCCTCGACGGCGAACTCGCGGTCGTGGTTTCCTCCGTGGAGCCCCGGTGAGCCGTACCGCGACGGCGCTGGGCAAGGACCTGGTCGGTCTGGAGGGGCTGACGCGCGAGCAGATCCGGGTCATCCTCGACACCGCGGAGCCCTTCAAGGAGATCTCGGAGCGGCGGATCAAGAAGACCCCCGTGCTGAGGGGGAAGACGATCGTCAACCTCTTCTTCGAGCCCTCCACGCGCACCCGGATCTCCTTCGAATTCGCCGAGAAGAGACTGTCCGCGGACACCGTGAACATCGGCGCTGTGGGGTCGTCGGTTTCCAAGGGCGAGACGCTGGTGGACACGGCCCGCAACCTGGAGGCGATGCGGATCGACATGGTGGTGATCCGGCACGGGTCCGCCGGGGCCGCCCGGTTCCTGGCCTCGCGGATCCCCTCGAACGTGATCAACGCGGGGGACGGCGCACACGAACACCCCACGCAGGGACTCCTGGACATCCTCACGCTGCGCGACCACTTCGGCCGTCTCGAGGGGCTGAAGGTGTGCATCGTGGGGGACGTGCTTCACTCCAGGGTGGCCCGGTCCAACATCTACGGACTCGTCACCCTGGGCGCGGAGGTGGCGGTGTGCGGGCCCCGCACCCTGTTGCCGGCCGGGATCGAGGAGCTGGGCGTGCGCGTGTTCGGGCGCGTGGAGGAGGCGATCGAATGGGCGGAGGCGCTGAACGTGCTGCGCCTGCAGCTGGAGCGGATGGAGGGCGGATTCGTGCCGTCCCTGCGCGAGTACAACCGGGTCTTCGGGATCACCCGGGAGCGCCTGGACTGGGCGCCGCGCGAACTGCTGGTCCTGCACCCCGGGCCCATGAACCGGGGCGTCGAGATCGACTCCGACGTGGCGGACGGCCCGCACTCCGTGATCCTCCGGCAGGTGACGAACGGGGTAGCCGTGAGGATGGCCGTGCTCTACCTGCTGACCGGCGGCGCTCCGGATCTGGCCGAGGCGGCAAAGTCGGGCGGGGAGGTGCGGTCGTGACGCGGCTGCGGCGCCGTGGCGTGAGGTCCGGGTCGTGACGCGGCTGCTGATCCGAGGGGGACGGGTGATCGACCCCGGGGAAGGGGTCGACCTGCAGGGCGATGTCCTCGTCGAGGAGGGCCGGATCGTCGCCGTGGCGCCACTGCTGGCCCCCGAGAACGCGGAGATCCTGGATGCGCGCGAACTGGTGGTCTGTCCCGGGTTCGTGGATCCGCACGCACACCTGTGCGAGCCCGGTGGGGAGCACCGCGAGACCATCGCGACGGGCGCGCTCGCGGCGGCGGCGGGGGGGTACACCGCCGTGTGCGCCATGCCCGACACGGATCCGGTGGTGGACGATCCCGCCTCGGTGGGGTTTGTCGTCGCCGCGGGGCGGCGCGCGACGGGCGCGAGGGTGTTCCCCGCGGCGGCCGTCTCGGTGGGGCGGAAGGGTGAGCACCTTACCGAGTTCGGTGAGGTGGTCGAAGCGGGGGCGGTCGCCGTGACCGATGCGGGGCGGGTGGTGCGGTCGTCGAAGCTGGTACGGCTCGCGCTCGAGTACGCGCAGTCGTTCGGGATCCCCGTTCTCGCTCACCCGGAGGACGCCGGCCTCGCCAGCGGCGGGGTAATGCACGAGGGCGTCGTGTCCACCAGGCTGGGCCTGCGCGGCAAGCCGGCGGTCGCGGAGGAGATCGGCGCCGCGCGCGACCTGGCGCTGGCGGGAATGACCGGGGGGCGGCTGCACCTGCAGCGCGTATCCACCGCCGCGGCTGCGGAGCTCGTCGGCCGGGCCAGGGGGAAGGGCGTGGATGTCACCGCGGAGGCCACGGCCCACCACCTGCTCCTCTCCCACGAGGTCGTCGGCGGGTACGGCACCGAGTACAAGGTGGACCCGCCGCTCCGGACCCGGGAAGACGTCGAAGCCCTGTGTGCGGCGCTCGGGGATGGCACGATCGACTGCATCGCCACCGATCACACGCCCCGCCACTACGACGAAAAGGAACAGGCCTTCGGCGATGCTCCCTTTGGCGCCGTGGGCTTCGAGACCACCTTCGCCGTGCTGCACACCCATCTCGTGGCGACGGGAATCCTCGAACTGGCTACGCTGATCGAGCGCATGTCGACCGGTCCGGCGCGAGCACTGCGCCTGCCCGGAGGGACCCTGAAACCGGGAGAGCCCGCCGATCTGGTGCTGATCGATCCGGAGGCGCGCTGGAAGGTCGACCCGGCGGCGTTCCTGTCCAAGTGCCGCAACACGCCCTTCGCGGGGGAGGAGGTTACGGGGAGGGTGGTTCGCACCCTGGTCGGTGGACGGAGCGTGTGGAGCGCGGTTGCCGGCGCCCTTTGAGCTGCCAGCCCGGCCCTCGCCGCTACGGCTTCAACCGTCGGGGCGACCGCCTACTGGTGCGCTCTGACCAGCCGGTCCAACTGGGACTTGATGCGGCCAGCCTTGTTCGGGTGGATTACCCGGCGCACGGCGGCCCTGTCGATCAGCGCGACCGCGGCGCATCGCTCCCGGTCCGCTTCCTCCCCGGAACCGGCCGCGCGAACCCGGCGAATTGCCGTGCGGATCCTGGATCTCGCCTCGCGATTCCGGCTGCGGGCGGCCCGGCCCAACTCCATCCGTTTCTGAGCACTCTTGATATTGGGCATGTTCGTATGTCCGCAGCTGTGTGTTTTCGGAACTTTCGGGAAGTGTTTACCTTCGGACAGGTAATGTAGACCCGGCAGTCCCATCGATCAACGGGCAGCGAAACGAAATCGGCGCTATGGACTTTCTTCTCATCATCCCCGTCCTGCTTCTTTCCGTCGTCATCCACGAGGTGGCGCACGCGTGGCAGGCACTGAGGGAAGGCGACACCACCGCGCGCGATCTGGGCAGGATCACCCTCAATCCGATTCCGCACCTCGATCCCGTGGGTTCGATCATCGTCCCTGTGGTCCTCCACCTTCTCCCGGGGAGCTTCCTCTTCGGGTGGGCCAAGCCCGTACCCGTCAATCCACGCAACTTCCGCAACTACCGCGCGGGCGACATCCGCGTGTCGCTGGCGGGGATCGTGGCCAATCTCGGGCTGGTGGTTATGTGCGCCCTGGGCCTCGCCCTGTTGACCACGTTGGGGGGCGTGCTTCCTTTGAGTGGACAACCAGGTGCAACCATCTTTTCAATATTGACTTATGGTGTTTTCATAAACCTGATTCTAGCTTACTTCAACTTGATTCCGATTCCTCCACTCGACGGATCGCACGTCCTCGGTCACCTGCTTCCGCCGCCGCTCCGCGACCGCTACAGAACCATGGGCAGGTACGGAATCGGCATTCTGTTCCTCACGCTCATGGTCTTTCCCGGGGCCTTCGCCGCGGCCCTGTCGCCCGTCTTCATCGCCTACGACTGGATTCTCAGGACGACGCTGGGATGACGGACGACGGCCTGCTGCTGGTCGACACCGACCGCTTCCACGGTCCCCTTGACCTCCTCCTGCACCTCATACGCACACAGGACATCGACATCTTCGACATCCCCATCGCGCGCATCACCGGTCAGTTCCTGGGTGCGATCGAGGAGCTGAGCGACGCGGACGTGAACGAAGCCGGTGAGTTCCTCGAGATGGCGGCGACGCTGGTCGGGATCAAGGCGCGGATGCTGATGCCGAGTCCAGCCGGAGAAGAGGAGCACGATCCGCGGGCGGAGCTGGTCCGGCGGCTGCTGGAATACGAGCAGGTTCGGGAGATCGCCGCCCGTCTGCGGGTGGCGGAGAACGACCGCAGCCGCCGCTACGGCAAGGGATATGCGGAGCCGCGACGACGGATCCGCGCTGCCGAGACCCCTCTGACCGTGACCTGGGACGAGGTGTACGCGGCCGCGCTCGCGATCGAGGCACCCGCCGAGCGGGACCGGGAGTACCGGGTCTTTGCCCGCAGGGTGGCGATGCGCGACAAGGTGGATCTGATCGTCGCGGCCGTCGGCCGGATGGGGAGGATCGAGTTCACCAGCCTGGTCGCCCCGTGGGGGGAACGCATCCACGCGGTGATGACCCTGCTCGCGGGACTCGAACTCGGGCGCAGGCGGGCGGTGTCTCTCCGGCAGCGGAAGCCGTTTGCGCCGCTGTGGATATACCGCGCGCGAGGGGGGGACGGTGCGGGATCGCCGCAGCCGGAGCCCGCCGGCGAGGGCACGACGGAAGGAGCGGCCGAATGAACGACGTGCGCATCGTGGAGGCCATCCTGTTTGCGAGCGAGGCCCCGCTCTCACCGGGTGACATCGCGCGTGGGGACGAGGCCCTGGACGAGGACCGGGTGGAAGCCGCGCTGGCCGCCCTCAGGGAGGAGTACGACCGTTCCGGGCGGGCATTCGAGCTGCGCGAGGTGGCCGACGGCGTGCAGTTGATGACGCGCCCCGAGTTTGCGCCGTACCTGGAGCGCTTCGACACCGTGCCGAGATCGACGCGGCTGTCCGGCCCGGCGCTCGAGGCGCTGGCGATCGTGGCATACAGGCAGCCGATCAGCCGCGTGGAGGTCGAGTACGTCCGCGGAGTGAACTCGACGGGCGTGATCCGCACGCTCCTGGACCGGGAGCTCATCAGGGGCGTCGGAAGAGGGGAGGGGGTCGGACGGCCGGTTCTGTACGGCACGACGCCCCGGTTCATGGAGCACTTCGGACTGGCGTCGCTGGACGACCTGCCGCGGCCGGAGGAACTTCCGGTCGTACTGCGGCAGGCCGGACCGCTGGAGGATGCCGACGAACCGGAGTCCGCGGAACCGGGGGCCACACTCGGAAGCGATGTCGAACCGGGAGGCGCGGAATCGGCTTCTGCCGACGAAGCCGCGGACCAGCCGCAAGGCTCGGACGGTCCCGGGGACCCGAAGACGGCACTGGCCGCCGTGCTGGCTCATGCCTCAGGCCGGCCTGAGACCGCCGATGGAGGGCAATCCGTTGAAGCGGAGTCGTCCCGTGACGCGAGCTAACGTCCCCTCGAAGTCGGTTCGGCTGCAGAAGTTCATTTCGCAGGCCGGAGTCGCGTCGCGCCGCCAGGCCGAGGGGCTGATGCGCGAGGGCAGGGTTCTCGTCAACGGAAAGCCGGCCACGGAGATGGGGATCAAGGTCACCCCGGGCCGGGACACCGTGTCGCTGGATGGTCGCGTCGTCGAACCCGCGCGGCGGAGCTGGATCGTCTTTCACAAGCCGACCGGCGTCCTCTGCACGCGCACCGATCCGCATGGAGGCGAGACGGTGTACGATCTGCTCCCCGACTGGGCGGGAGGGCTGCGCTACGTCGGACGTCTGGACCGGGACACGTCGGGACTGCTGCTCCTGACCAATGATGGCGACATGGCGGCGGCTCTGGCGCATCCAAGCGGCCAGGTGGAAAGGGAATACCTCGCGAGGGTCACGGGCCCGGTCACGGCGCGGGATCTCCGGGCCCTGAAGCGCGGCATCGAGCTCGAGGATGGACTTGCACGCCCCCGGCGCGTCCGCCGGGCCGCGCAGGGCGACGACGGGTGGGGTGTGGTTCTGGTTATGACGGAAGGGCGAAAACGCGAGGTGCGCCGGCTCTTGAAGGCAGTGGGGCATCCGGTACGTGCCCTGGTGCGCATTCGGTTCGGGCCGTTCCGGCTGGGCGCGCTCAAGCCCGGAGTCTGGCGGCTGGCGCATCCGCGCGAGCTGACGGAGGCTCGAGCCACGGTTCTGCATCGCCAACGGAATACGCACAGGAGGAGAAAGGGGAGGTCACATGCCTGAGTCGACGCTGAAGGTCGTGGAACATCCGCTGATCGAACACAAACTCTCTCTGCTGCGCGACGAGCGCGCGGCGAGCAGGGACTTCCGCGAACTGGTGCACGAGATCACCATGCTGATGACCTTCCGGGCGACGGAGTCCCTCGAAGGGGAAGAGGTGGCCTTCCGGACACCGCTCGAGGCCATGCGGGCCCGCCGCATACGGGAAGACCGGATCGTCGTCGTTCCCGTCCTGCGTGCGGGACTCGGGATGGTGGACGGGGTGCAACGGCTGATCCCCGGGGCGCGCGTGGGTCATCTGGGATTCTACCGCAACGAAGAGACGCTGCAGCCGGTTCGCTACTACGGGAGACTTCCGCGGGAACCGCATCGCTTCAGCTTCCTGCTCGTGGACCCGATGCTCGGAACCGGCGGGACCGCCTCGGCGTCCATCGCCGACCTGAAGGAACGCGGAGTAACGCGGATCATCTTCATGTGCCTGGTGGCGGCCCCCGAGGGCGCAGGACGTCTGGCGCGGGAGCACCCTGACGTGCCCGTCTATGCGGCCGCCCTCGACCGGCAGCTCAACGATAACGGCTACATCCTCCCCGGCCTGGGCGACGCGGGAGACCGGCTGTTCGGGACGCTGTGAATCACCGTTGGCCCGGCACCCGTCCTTTCGTTACCGTTAGTCGGGCCCATAGCTCAGGCGGTTAGAGCAGCGGACTCATAATCCGACGGTCGGGGGTTCAAGTCCCTCTGGGCCCATCGTGCGGCGGCGGTGTCCGTCGCGCGTGGGTCAGTCTTGACGACCCCGTACATCGGCCTTCTCTTGCCTTGGAAGCTCGATCGCTCTTCACACCTTACGCGGGCGGCGGCAGCTTGTTCATTCGGCAATCGGACCCATGGAACCTGCGACGCGTCAGCGTGGCGTGGATCTGTGCGTTTCATGTGGCGGCGGCAATCGCGCTGGGACCCGCCGACGTGGTCCTGGATGCCGACCGCGCTGCAACTCCGGTCCATATCGAGCCTCAGGGTCATGAGGACTGTGCGTTCGGCCACGGACATCTTTTCTGCCAGCTGGTGCGGTCGCTTTCCCGTGCCGGCATTTCCAACGGCATCCACGTCGCGAACCCGCCCGCGCCGCTGGTTCGCCCCTCCGCCACGAGCCGCGAGGCGACCCACGTCAGGAGCACGCCCATAATGGCGGGTTCCGTCATCCCCCGGGGTCCACCGACGCTCTAGCGGTCCGTAGCAGTGCCCCCGCGGCGGCTAATGCAGCGGGGTTCGGCCACGAGGGCCGCCAATCCTCCCGGGGCTTCTCCCCGGACTTTTCCCGTGCGACTAACGTCACCGCGCGCCGATTCGGTGCAGTTGACCTTGCCGGTTTCCCATATGTCTGCAGACATGATTCCAAGAGCCTGTCCGGCCATCAGGATGTCCTTCATCCTGCTGGCGACAGCGACGGCCCTTCTTCCGCAACCCGCATCCGCTCAGGTCTTGGAGCACAGCGGCGAGATCGAGGGAGTCGTGCGCGACGCGGAGTCGGGGGCACCCTTGGCGGGTTCGCAGGTGTCGATTTTCGGAACGGCCACGGCGGCGGTGACGCACGGCGATGGGTCCTTTCACCTCACGAACATCGCGTCGGGGAGCTACACGCTCCGGGTCGAGCGGCTGGGGTACCGCGGTCGCACCATCGAGGTCACGGTCGGGGAGGATGGGGAGTTTGTAGAAATCGGACTGGAGACCTCGCCGATTGCCCTGCAAGGACTGGTGGTCACCGGGACGCTCTCGGAGCGTGGGGCCGCCGAAGCCCTGCGGCCGGTGAGCGTCATGGCCGGCGAAGAGCTGCAGCGCCGCATGCGGGGTACGGTTGCCCAGACGCTGGCCACGATGCCGGGGCTGGCCGAGTCGAGCATGGGACCGGCAACCTCCCGCCCCGTCATCCGGGGCCTGAGCGGAGACCGGGTCTTGATGCTCGAGGACGGGAGCCGGGTGGGAGATGTCTCCAGCACCGGGCCCGACCACGCCACGGCGGTCGATCCGTCATCGGCACGACGGATCGAGGTGGTAAGGGGGCCGGCGTCCCTGCTATACGGGAGCAACGCCCTGGGAGGTGTCATCAACGTCATCCGCGACGAGATTCCGTCGGCGGTCCCCCACCACCCGACCGGCGCTGCATCGCTGCAGGCCCAAACGGTGACCGGCTCCGTCGCCGGCGGTGCTTCAGCGACGTTCGCGGTGACGGATCGCGTCCCATTGCGGCTGGAGGTGAGCGCAAGGACCGCGGGCGATCTGCGAACACCGGTCGGTGATCTTGCGAACACGGATGGTGAGACGCTGAACGCGGGCGCTGGAGGCTCCTACGTAGCGGACTGGGGCCACTTCGGCGGCTCCGTTCGGGGGTACCGTAACCACTACGGGATTCCCGGCGGCTTCGTGGGTGGTCATACCGATGGGGTGCGCGTCGAGATGGAGCGCGCCGCATCCAAGGTGCAGGCGGTCATCAACGAGCCGACTGCGGCGTTCCGCTCCGTGCAATTCGACGGAGCGTACACCTGGTACAGGCACAAGGAGCTGGAGTCGGCAAACATCATAGGCACCCGTTTCAGGCTGCAGACGCTGAGCGGCGATGTGTTGGCTCGGCACCGTGCCTGGGGGCCGTTATCGGGTGGAGCGATTGGAGCCCGGGTGGCCTGGGACGACTTCGGCTACGGTGGCTCCGGTGTTGCACGGACCGATACGCCGAACACCAGGCGAGGCACGGCTGCGGCCTACATCTTCGAGGAGATCCAACTGGGTGCGCTGCGCGTCGAGTCGGGGCTGCGGTACGACTGGGTTTTCGTCAGCCCCGCGCGCAAGGACCCGGACTCGGATATCGGGGACATTCGCAACCGCAGCTTCCACGCGGCATCGGCCTCGCTGGGACTGCTGTACAATGTCGGTTCGGGCATGAGCATTGGTGCAAGTCTGGCCCGCGCGTTCCGAACCCCGGATGTCAACGAACTGTTCTCGGAAGGGCCGCACCTGGCGGCGTACACCTTCGAGGTCGGCAATCCGTCGCTCGAGACCGAGCAGGGGACGGGGGTCGATGTCTTCGCGCGCTTCGGGTCACCGCGGTTCAGAGCGGAGATCACGGGGTTCTACAACCGGATCCAAGGGTACATCTACGGTGAGGAAACGGGACGGCTCAGCCGGGTCCTGCTTCCCATCTACCAATTCCAGAGCAGTGACGCGCTGCTGGCGGGATTCGAAGGCAGCCTGGACTGGGATCTGGGACGGGGGCTGGCACTGCAGGCAGTCGGTTCCTCCGTGCGGGGGACGCTGACGGAGACGGACCGGCCCATTCCGTTGATCCCGCCGCTGCAGGGCCGCGTGGGCGTCGAGTATGAACGCCCGCAGTGGTTCATGGGATGGGAAGCCGAGTTGGCCGCGCGGCAGGACCGCATAGGGCCCTTCGAATCGCCGACCGACGGATATGCCGTGTTCAACGCGGCGGCGGGCGTACGCCTGACGGTCGGAGGGCGGCTGAATGTCGTCACCGTGAGCCTGGACAACGTCACGAACAAGGAATACAGGAACCACCTCTCCCGGGTGAAGGAAATCATGCCGGAGGCCGGACGGGGTATCAGTGCGACCTACAGGGTCGTCTTCTAGGATCAACAGACCAACGAATAGCGACTTGGGAGAATAGAGATGAAAACGAGGTTTTTTTCGAACATTCTGGCCGGGATGATGGCGTTTTCGGCGCTGAGCCTGGCGGGGTGCAGTGAGACTACCGCGCCCGAGGAGGAGCACGCGGAACCTGAGGGTGTGGAGCTTGTGATGGGTGGGGTGGTCGTCGCGTCCTACGACGGGGAAGATCAGAGCTGGGAGGGTGAACTGGAAGTCGATGTCGGAGGGGAGACCGACCTCATCACTGTGAACTTCGTGGATCACGACGGAGATCCGGTGGAGATCGAGGACGAACTCTATCTGGAGGCCGTGAGCAGCGACGAGTCGATCGCTTCGTTCGTGATCGCCAGCCCGGGCGAATTCGGAGGCCGACTGCGTGGCAACGGGGAGGGCCAGACCGGCGTGAGCTTTCGCCTGATGCACGGTGACCACCCGGACTTCGTGACCACCCCGGCGCGGGTGCACGTGCTGGGGGACCCGTCCTGAGCAGTCCGTGGATAAATCCGCGCGAGCACCGAGAGCGGCGAGGCGCCGTGCTGGCAAGGCGCCTTGAATGACGAATAGCACCGCTATTCGGCCGAAAGGCAACGAAGGCCCGCGCCGTGCCCCTCATCCTGGTGCGGCGCGGGGTGCGGTCGCGGGCTGCTCGGTTGCCGACGCCGCTTCAGTTCTCGACCACGTCCACGCGGATGTACCAGACGCGCCCGGCGATGCCGTACGGTGATTCCGACGGGTAGTCCATCGACCACAGCTGCGCCACATGGCCGTCCGGCAGGCGGCTGGGAAGCTGGGTCCAGGAGGTTGTTGGCGCCCAGTCCCAGCCGAATGCGGTCGACGATCCGGAAACCGAGTTCCGCATCGGCGATCGAAGCCGCCTCGATCGTGACGTTTTCTTCGAAAATGAACGGGGTGGTGAGTTCGCCGATGTGCTTCACGCTCACCCGGGCCGTCACACCGGTGGCGAATCGCACATCGGCGCTCGCTCCGATCCTCCGGTTGGGCTGCGCATCCTCGATCAGGGTTTCCTGCGTGGGTCCGACGAAGTTCGGGTGCCGGTTGGCGGTGATCCGGGTCTCGTTTTGATGGTAGCTGGCCGACAGGTCGGCCGCGCCCCAGTCCATCCCCCGGAAACGCCAGTTGGCGACGATGTCGAAGCCGTCGGTCCGGGTGTCGATGGCGTTCGTCCAGAACGCCACGGCGTCGACAGGGCGTCCCTGGAACCGAGCGTTCGCGCGCAGGCCGTGCGCCTGGGTCAGCGACTGGGTGAGGGCGATCGCGTCCCTCACCGAGACCCGGTAGTAGTCGGCCGACACCTGCAGGCCGCCCGCGTGCGAATACACCAGGCCGCCCGTGAAGCTCACCGAGGTCTCGTGACCGAGCGAGCAGGCGTCGAAGTCGCCGCAGGCGATCGGATCACCTTCGGGCAGGAACCCGGTGCTGACCAGTCCATCGCTGCCCCCCACGAAACCGACGGTGTTGAAGCCCCGCTGGGCCAGCCGGGGAGCGCGGAATCCGGTCGACACCGCTGCCCGCAAGGCGGCGCCCGACTCGCCCAGCCCGACGCGTCCCGCCAGCTTTCCGGTCAGTGAAGCACCGGCGTCGCTGTATTGCTCGAAGCGCAGTGCCGTGGCGAGGAGGGCCTCGTCGGATGGATGCAACTCCATGTCGGCGTAGGCGCCGAAGCTGTTCCGGTCCCGCTCGCTCCCGCTCGCCGAAAGCGGGCTGTAACCCGGGTATCCCTGCACGCCGCAGCTCGCGTAGGCGTTGCCGCCGATGTTCAGGTGATGGGCGGCGGGAAAGCTGCCGGGGTTGTCGCTCGGTCCGCATGCCCACGACGCGCGTTCACCAGCCTCCATCCAGTAGGAGTCGCGGCGGAAAGCGCCGCCCACCCCAAGAAACGCTGGAGTGGAGCCGAACTCGAGGTCGCGTTTGGCGTCCGCGTTGAAGGTCCATTGCCGAACGTTGAGGGATCCACTCTGGACATCCAGGGGGCCCGCGTTGGCGGCGATCGCGGCGCCGTCGGCGCCCGGATTGTTGGCGAGGTACTCGGCCGCGTAGGAAGGGTTGATCGAGTTGGCCGCGTTGAAGGCAAACGTCCCGCGGCCGTAGCCAAGACTCAGGTCGGTCGTCCATTCGCCCATGGCACCTCTCAGCCCGCCGACCGCCGAACCGTCCGTCATCACGGACTCCTCCAGGGGGAAGAACCCGTCAGGGTAGACGTACGACACATTGCGAGGAACCCTGTCGGCCTTGCGGTAGAGGCCGTCCGAAACCGCAGCCCGGTCGGCGTATCCGCCGAAGGCGTAGAACTCGAACGACTCGCCTGCGGGCACGGCGGCGTTGACCATGAACGACGCACTCTCGTAGTCGGGCTCGCCGTTGCGCTGGAGCTGAATCACCTTGCCACCATCGGCGCAGGGGACATAGTCCGGATTGGGACCGAAGCAGGTGGGCGCCCGACCTGCCCGGTTGGCGACACCCTGTTCCGCAAGTTCCATGGTGAGGTTCAGGAATCCTCCCGCGAAAGCTACTCCAGCATTGGCTGAAGTGAGCAGCCGCGCGCCGTCCCCCCGGGAGGTGCGGCCCAGGTAGGACGAGGCGGTGACGCCGTCCGCTTCGTCCTTGAGCACGATGTTGATCACCCCCGCGATCGCGTCCGAGCCGTACTGCGAGGCCGCGCCCTCGCGCAGAACCTCGATCCGCTTGATCGCGTGGACCGGAATCGCGCGCAGGTCCGTGCCGGTGGTGCCCTGTCCCACTGCGGCGAGCACCTTGGCGAACGCCACGCCGTGGCGCCTCTTGCCGTTCACCAGCACGAGCACCTGGTCGCCGTTCATGCCCCGCAGCGTGGCGACGTGGAGCGCGGCTCCGTCGCCAGCAGAGAGTCGGGCAGAGTTGAAGGAGGGGGCGATGCGCCCGAGAACCTCACCCAGGTCGACCTCCCCGAGTCGGGCGATCTCCTCCGCGCCGTAGACGTCCACGGGGACGGGCAGGGAGGCGGGGTCCACGATCCCGGCGCGCGAACCCACGACCACGACGATTCCCCCCAATTCGATCACGGTGTCCGGAGGGATCTGCGCGGACGCGCCGATGGCACCGAAAAGCGCTGGCGGCAGGAGGGTGAGCACTGCAGGACAGCGCGTCCAGGTTGCGTGATCGGTGAGGCTGCGTTCATGATTGCCTCCGGTCTGTCAGTAAATCCATCAGCGATGTGCCTCGTCACAATTGGAGGCGTGCGCGCTGTCCGGGCAAGTCATCAGGTGCAAAGGCGAATAGAGCATGATTGAGCCGACATCAATACCAGAAAGCGCGGCGTCCCGCATTCCCGTCCGACGGGTTCTTTCGGCGGGCCTGACGGGACTTTCCCTGTTCTCGCTGCTCGTTCTCGGAGCTTGCGATGCGACGCCACCGCCGGCGGGAGCCTTCGAAATCGAGTTCGAGCGCTACGAGCTCGACAACGGACTCGAAGTCATCCTCCATGTGGACGACTCGGATCCGCTCGCCGCGGTCGCGATGACCTTCCACGTCGGCTCGGCCCGGGAGGTGGAAGGAAGAACGGGCTTCGCGCACCTCTTCGAGCACCTCTTCTTCCTGGACTCGGAGAACCTGGGACCCGGCGGCCTGGACCGCCTCATGACCCGGGTCGGCAGTTCCACCAACGGCTCCACCAGCCGGGACCGCACCAACTATTTCGAGGTGGTGCCCATCGACGGTCTGGAGAAGACGCTGTGGGCCGAGGCGGACAAGCTCGGATTCTTCATCAACACCGTGACCGAATCGGTGGTGGCCAAGGAAAAACAGGTCGTGAAGAACGAGAAGCGGCAGAGCGTCGACAATCGGCCGTACGGCCACAATGAGGACGTGATCGACCGGGCGATGTACCCGGCCGGACACCCCTACCGCTGGCAGGTGATCGGCTCGCTGGCGGACCTGGACGCGGCCATCGTGGCCGACGCGAAGGAGTTCCACGCCCGCTGGTACGGGCCCGACAATGCCACGTTGGTCGTCGCGGGCGACATCGATGTCGACCGGACCCGGGCCTGGATCGACAGGTTCTTCGGGGGGATCCCCGCGCGGGACACCCCCGCCACCCCCCAGCCCCCCGAAGTGCGGCTCGCGGACACGCGCCTGCTCTACCACGAGGACAACTTCGGGAACCTTCCGCTCCTCACCCTGTCGTGGCCCACGGTGCCGGGCTACCACCCCGACGCCTACGCGCTCGACGCTCTCGCGAGGCTGCTCACCGACGGCAGGTCGACGCCGCTCTACAAGGTACTCGTCGAGGAAGAGGAGCTCACCGCGCGAGTGACGACCTTCCACCGTGCACAGGAACTCGCGGGCCAGTTCAACTTCCAGACGCTCGCCTACCCCGGGACGGACCTGGACGACGTACGTGCGGCGGTGGACGCCGGATTCCAGCGCTTCGAAGAAGAGGGGATCCCCGGCGCGGAGCTCCAGCGGGTGAAGGCCGGCACCGAGACCGGCTTCTACCGGGGACTGGCCAGCGCCCTGGGAAAGGCCTTCCAGCTTGCCGACTACGCCATCTTTGCGGGTGATCCCGGGTACGCGGGCGAGGACCTCACGCGCATCCTGGCGGTCACCGCGGAAGACGTGATGCGCGTCTACGCGACATACATCAAGGACCGGCCGTACGTTGCCAGCAGCTTCGTGCCGCGCGGCCAGGCGGAGCTGGCGCTTGAAGGCTCCGAGCGCGCCGAGGTCGTGATCGAGCCGATCGTGCAGGGGGCCGAAGCCGAGTTCACCGTGGTGCGGGGTGAAGAGCGCACGCAGGGCGGTTCCTTTGATCGCTCCGTCGAGCCGCCGTACGGGACCTCCCCGAGCGTGCGCGCCCCCGAGGTGTGGCGCGAGACGCTCGCGGGCGGACTTGCCGTCCTCGGCGTCGAGGACCGCGAGACACCGATGGTGCAGTTCGAACTCGGCTTCCGCGGGGGAATGCTCCTGGAGCAGCCTGGCCGCACCGGCATCGCCAATCTGCTTGCCGAGACCATGCTGGAGGGCACCACCCGCCGCACCCCGGAGGAGCTGGAGCAGGCGATCGACCTCCTGGGGGCCGCCCTCAGCGTGTCCGCGGGACGAACCGGATTCTCCATCTCCGGCAGCGTACTGGCCCGGAACTACGACGAAACCATGGCTCTCGTCGAGGAGATCCTCCTGGAGCCTCGTTTCGATGGCGACCGCATTGAACTGGCCAGGCAGCGGGTCATGAACGGCATCCGCCAGCAGGAAGCGAGTCCGTCCCTCCTGGCCTCGCGGGCCTTCAACCGCCTCCTTTACGGCGATCACATCCTCGCCGAGAGCCCCTCCGGCACGCTCGAGGGGGTCGCCGCCATCACCCTGGACGATCTCCGCGCGTACCACGCCTCGGCGCTGGTCCCCGGCGCGGCGGCGTTCCTCGTCGCGGGGGCGGTCTCCCCGGCCGAGGCGACGGCCCCGCTGTCCACCCTCGCCGCGCGGTGGGGGGACCGCCCGGCGCCCACCCTCCCCGATCCCCCCGTCTGGTCCGGGGACCGCGCGGGCCTGTACTTCATCGATGTCCCCGGCGCCGCCCAATCGGTCATCAACATCGGCCGCCTGGCGCTGGCCCGCACCGACGACGACTACCACCCCGCCACCGTCATGAACTACCGCCTCGGCGGCGGCGGTTTCGCCTCCGACCTGACCCAGGTGCTGCGCGAAGGGAAAGGGTATACCTACGGGGTCGGCTCGAGGTTCCAGGGAGGCCACTACCCGGGACCCTTCAGCATCAGCTCCTCGGTGCGCTCCAACGTCACCCTGGAGTCGCTGGAGATCATCAGGGACATGCTGCAGAGCTACGGCCCCACCTTCGACGACGAGGACCTGGAGGCCACGCAGGGCTTCCTGCTGCGCTCCAACGCACGCGCCTTCGAGACGCTCGGCGCCAAGCTCGGTGTGGTGCGCGCCGTGAGCGACTACGGTTTCGCGCCCGACTACGTGCTGCAGCAGGAGCAGACCGTACGCGACATGACGGTGGAGCGCGTGCGGGAGCTGGCGGCGCGGCACCTGGGCAGCGACATGGTCTGGCTCGTCGTGGGCGACGCGGCCACCCAGCTCGCACGGCTTGAGGCACTGGGGCTGGGGATGCCGGTGGTACTGAACCGGGCGGGGAGGCCCGCAGGCTGAAGCGAAGCGGACCCGGCGGCACTCGCGCGCGCCCACCCACGCCGACAGGGTGCCGCGCGCCGCTGATCGGCTGCTGCCGCGCCTCCCTCGGTGCTGACGCGGGGTTGATCCACCGACGCTAGATTTGCGAAGCCTGGCCAGGAAGTCCACCCACCGCCCCCGTTCCCATGCACATCCACGAAACCCTCCAGCGCGTCTTCGGGTACCCCGAGTTCATCGGGAGGCAGGAGGAGATCATCCGGCACACCGCGGCCGGGGGCGACTCCCTTGTCCTGATGCCCACCGGGGGAGGGAAGTCGCTCTGCTACCAGATCCCGGCGATCATGCGCGAAGGGGTGGGGGTGGTGGTCTCGCCCCTGATCGCGCTCATGCGGGACCAGGTGGAGGGGCTCCGGCAAACGGGGGTGCGAGCGGCCTGCCTCAATTCCACGCTGACCTGGCCGGAGGTGCGGGAGGTGGAGGCCGCGGTTCTCTCCGGCGGCCTGGACCTTCTCTACATCGCCCCGGAGCGGCTTCTGGGGGAGCGCACGCTGGAGATGCTGTCCCGCACCCGGCTGGCGCTCTTCGCGATCGACGAAGCGCACTGCGTGTCGCAGTGGGGCCACGATTTCCGCCCCGAGTACCTGCAGCTCTCGGCTCTGCACGAGCGGTTCCCGGATGTTCCGAGGATCGCGTTGACTGCGACCGCCGACGAGCTGACGCGCCGCGAAATCGCCCTGCGGCTGCGGCTGCGGGATGCCGTGCTGTTCGTGAGCGGCTTCGACCGCCCCAACATCCGCTACTCGGTTGTGCCGAAGAACAGTGCCAGAGCGCAGCTGAAGCGCTTTCTGGAGACGTGCCACCGGGGCGACGCCGGGATCGTCTACTGCCTGTCGCGCCGGAGGGTGAACGATACCGCCGAGTGGCTCCGGGGGGAGGGCGTGAAGGCGTTGCCGTACCATGCGGGGCTCCCCGGGGGGACCAGGCAGCGCCATCAGGACCGCTTCCAGCGCGAGGAGGGGGTGGTTGTGGTCGCGACCGTCGCCTTCGGGATGGGCATCGACAAGCCGGATGTGCGCTTCGTCGCCCACCTCGACCTTCCGAAGAGCATCGAGGCCTATTATCAGGAGACCGGTCGGGCGGGACGCGACGGACTGCCGGCGGACGCCTGGATGGTGTACGGGCTGCAGGAGGTGGTGACGCTTCGCCACATGGTGGAGAATTCGGAGGCCGGCGAGGCCCGCAAGCGCCTGGAGCTGCGCAAACTCGACGCGATGCTCGGCTACTGCGAACTGGCCACCTGCCGGCGCCGCACCCTGCTCGCGTACTTCGGCGAGGATTCGGAGCGGTGCGGCAACTGTGACAACTGCCTCACGCCCGTCACGACCTGGGACGCCACGGAGGCGGCCCGGAAGGCCATGTCTTGCGTGCATCGCACCGGCCAGCGCTTCGGCGCGGCGTACCTGATCGACGTGCTCCGCGGAAGGGACACCGAGCGCATCCGCCGCTTCGGACACGACCGGCTGCCGACCTACGGTGTCGGCGCCGACCTGGGCCCCCACGAATGGCGCTCGGTCTTCCGCCAGCTGGTCGCCCGCGGACTGCTGAGCGTCGACGTGGAGGGGTACGGTTCCATCCGCCTCACCGGCGACAGCCGGCCCGTGCTCCGGGGCGACGTGGAGGTGCTGATGCGCCGCGATGTCCGCCCCACGGCGGCGAAGGCGCGGCCGCGGCGCCGGGAGCGGGAATCGCCCCCCGATCCCGCCACCTGGGACGAAGCGCTCTGGGAGGCGCTGCGCACGCGGCGCGCCGAGCTCGCCACCGCGCAGGGAGTTCCTCCCTACGTGATCTTCCACGACTCCACGCTGCACGAGATGATTGCGCGGCGCCCTCGCACGCCCGATGATTTCTCACGACTCATCGGTGTGGGGGACACGAAGCTGCGCCGCTACGGGACGGACTTCCTCGCGGTGATTGCTGCGCACGGGGGGAGGGTGGCCCAAGGTTGAATAGCCCAGTCGGGGTCGGCCAGCCGGATAGAATCATCATACGGGAGCCATTCATGGCCAGACGAATCTACGGCCGCCTCACGATCGGCTTCGTCCGCGGCAGCGGCCACCGCAGGATGTCCTTCTCGCGGGCCGGCGGCTTCCACACAATCGCCGTCCTCCCGCTGCTGCTGGCCGCGGCGGGTTGCGGGTCCGGCAACCCGGGCGCTGGCACGGCCTGGCCGGACGCCGAGTGGCCCGTCTCGACCCCGGAAGCGGAGAGGGTCGACCCGGCCGCGATCGATTCGCTGGTCGCCGACATCGACGCGGGCAGGTACGGCCTCATCGACCACTTCCTCCTCATCCGCAACGGCCGCGTGATCGCCGACCATCGCTGGGACCACTCCGGGCGCTACTCGGAGCTTCTGGCCGAGCAGGATGACACGACCGAACACCAGTACAACTACGACCACCCCGCGTGGCATCCCTACTACAGCGACACCGACCTCCACTCCCTCCAGTCGGTGACCAAGAGCGTCATGTCGGTGGCGTTCGGCATCGCGGTCGACGCGGGGCACATCCCGGGCGTGGCCGTCGCGGCCTGGCCCTTTCTGGAGGCCCACGGACCCGACCTCACCGACCCAAGGCGCTCCTCGGCGACGATCGAGGACTTTCTCACCATGCGGAGTGGCATCGACTGGGCGGTTCCGGGGCAGACCTATGAAGACGCCACGCACCCTACCATGGTCCTCGAAGCCAGCGACGCCTGGATCGACTACGTGGTCGGCCGTCCCGTCGGCGCGGACCCCGGTACGCGCTTCGACTACAACGACGGGGTCAGCGTCCTGCTGGGGAGAATCCTGCGCGAAGCCACCGGACAACGCATCGATGCCTGGGCGGAAGAGCACCTCTTCGGCCCCATCGGAATCGGCGAGTACTACTGGAAGATCACGCCCGGTGGAGAGGCCGATTCGGAGGGCGGCCTGTACCTTGCCACCCACGACCTCGCCCGGATCGGCTACCTGATGCTGCGCGGCGGCGAGTGGGACGGCCGTCAGGTCGTCTCGCAGGAGTGGGTGAGGGCGTCGACGTCGCCCGTCGTCACCGAGCCCGGCTACGGGTACCAGTGGTGGGTCCCCTCCCATGAGAACGGCGAGACCAAGATCTTCGCGGCAAACGGCTACGGAGGACAGTTCCTCCACGTCGTTCCAGAGTACGACCTGATTTCGGTCTTCAACGGCTGGACGCTCCACCAGCGGGTCGAGAGGTCCAGCTGGATGGCGCTGCAGCAGCGGATCCTCCCGGCGATCACGCACTGACGGGCGACCGACATCCGGTGGCGGGACCTGCGGGGGGGTCCTGCTACCCCTCGCTGCCTCCCTCGTCGTCCGCGTTGGCCGCCTTGAAGGCCTCCGCGAACTCGGCGAGCCTGGCCTGGAGGGCCTCGCCCAGGGCGCCCATCGTGGTGCCCGCCTCGGCCACCCCCACCGTGGTCGCGTACCAGGTGATCGCCTCGGACAGGGTGATCTGCGTGTCCCGGATCATCTGGGTCGCCTGCTGTACCCGGATGGACACCGAGTAGCCCACCACGCCAGCCACCCCGCCGCCGCACTCGAAGGTCACGCGCAGCTCGGGCAGGCCCGGCGAATCGAGCATCTCACGCTCGGTCAACAGCGGCACCTCGGCCTCGGTGAGCGCGGCTTCCGCGTCGGCGCGGATCGATTCCGCCGAAACGCCGGCCCCCTCGCACCCCTGGTTGGTCTCGGCACGGATGTACACCCCGTCCAGCCCCTCCAGGGTGTAGCGGTTCCACACGGTGTCCTGGGCCGCCGCTCCCGCGCTGGTCAGGGGAGCCAGCAACACCGCGGCCAGCAGCCCTGGCGTTTTGCTCATCAGCGACTGCCCCCGCAGGAGCGGCACTGGTGGTTGTTCCTGGACCCGAGCTTCTCCAGCAGCGCCACCGTCGCCGGGTGCGGCTGGGCCCGCTGCTCGGGGCTGTTGGCCAGGTCGGCCGTGGTCTGGCCCCGGCGGCTGATCGCGCCCACTTCGGCGCCCCGGCTCACCAGGTAGAGGATGGTGGCGTTGTCGCCCCGCGCGGCCGCATGGTGGATCGCGTTGAATCCGTCGTGGTCGCGCAGGTTGGCGTCCACGCCGAGTTCCTCGACCAGGTAGCGCACCGCGGGCAGCCACCCGTCGGGGACGCTGCGGTGCTGCTGCGCCACCCGCGAGGTGCCGAAGCCCACGCCCGAGGCAGCGTGCAGGGGGTGGACGGCCGGGCCGCCGATCGGAACCCGGGGCAGGCCGGACGGGTCCAACTGTTCCTCCTGCTCGGCCTGTGCGCCGGGGAAGGCAAAGCTGTTCCGGCCGGGGAGCTTCAGCGTCGACATGTTGGGGTCCGCCCCGTATTCGACGAGCAGCCGCATCGCCTCGACATCGGCGGCGTATGCGGCTCTCCAGAACGGCGTGGCTCCGGTGAAGTCGACGCCCATGCGCCCGGCGTTGTAGGCGGCGTACCAGATGTGTGTCGTGGTCCGCTGGTTCGGGTCGGCCCCGGCATCCAGCAGAAGCTGCATCAACTCGAGGTAGCTGGTCTCCTGCTGCCTGAAGGCCGCGGGCTGGGGATACCAGGTCCTCAGCGACCACTCGATGTTGAGGACCGCGAAGAGCGGGGCCGCACCGTCGTCGCTGGTGACGTTGGGGTCAGCGCCGCGTTCCAGGAGGTCCCGCGCGAGATCGTAGTGGCCGTTGATCACCGCCACCAGCATCGGGGTCGACTCATCGCCCCCGGTGGGATGGTCGAGAGCCGTGCCGCCATCCAGGAGAATGCGGGCCGTCGAGCGGTGACCTTCCCGCGCGGCGTAGTGCAGCGCGGTGAAGCCGCCCTGTTTCCCGATCTGCTGCGTGGAGCTGAGGGACCTGATCGGGGGCTCCGTGGGAGGCTCGGCCGGGCGGGGTGGCGTTGCGCCCGCGCTGCCCGGTGCGCCCCGCCCCGCCGGGTTCTGCCGTGTCGGCGTCCCGGGCGGCGTCTGAGCCGCCCGCCGCTGAGCCTGGGCCGCGGCGGGAGGGGTCCGCCCGGCGGCGGGAGGCGTCCGGCCCTGCGCCGCGCCGGGGGCCTCGGCGACCTCCTCTTCCTCTTCGGGCTCTTCGGCAGCCTTTATCCGCGCCCGCCGCCGCTGGTCCGCACGAAGGTTGGTGGAGATTGCTTCGTAATCCTTGATCGCGGTTTGCAGCGACGGGTCGGCGCCAGCATCCATCAGCGCCCTCGCGGCGGCGTCGGCGCCGCGCACGGCAGCGAACATGAGCGGGGTACGCTCCGAAAACGCGTCCCGGGCGTCGGCCTCGCCCCCGCGCTCCACGAGCGCCTCCACGACGCCCGCCGCGTCCGCGTCGGCCGCGAAGTGCATCGCCGTCACGCCGGTCGAGGTGAACGCGTTCGGGTCGGCGCCGGCGTCGAGCAGAATCCCGGCGATTTCCGCGTCGCCCGAGCGCGCCGCCAGGTGGAGCGGCGTGTACCCGCCAAGCCGGGTCGTGGCCCGCATGGTGGCGCCCGCATAGAGGAGCGTCCGCGCGATCTCGGCGTGGCCGTTGGCGGCGGCCCAGTGCAGGGCCGTCATGCCGTCACTCTGGGCGGCGTTCACGTCGGCGCCGCTACGGAGCAGCGATCGCATCTCCGCCAGATCTCCCCGCTCGGCCGCATCGGCCACCGGAGAGTCGGCAGGTGCGCCCGCGAACGTCGTCGCCGCCACAACGAAGGTGATTGCGAGGCCCGCTGTCAGGCCACGGCGTTTGCCAGTCATCATTTCACCCCCTAGAACGCGAAGTGGCCGGTGCTGTCCCCGAACTTCTCGATGTCGTTGGCGCCGAGCTTGTGCAGCAAACTCAGCATGACGTTCGCCATCGGCGTGCCCGACCGGGCCCGGATGTGCTGCTCGCCCTCCAGGGCGCCGTTGCCCCCGCCAACCAGGAAGAGCGGGCAGCGGGCGTGGTTGTGCAGGTTGCTGTCGGCCATCGCCGACCCGTACACGACCATGGTCTTGTCGAGCAGGTTCCCGTCGGCCTCGGTCGCCGCCTGCAGCTTCTCGAGGAAATACGGCACCATCGACACGTGGTACTCGTTGATCTTCGCGAAGGCCTTGACCCGGTCCTCGCGGCCGCCGTGGTGCGAGGACCCGTGGAAGGGTGCCTCCACGCCCGACTCGGGGTATACCCGCGGCGACGCGTCCCGGCCGATCTTGAAGGAGAAGACCCTCGTGGTGTCGGAAAGAAACGCCAGCACCTGAAGATCGAACATCAGCTTCACGTGCTCCTCGAAGGAGTCGGGTACCCCGGCGGGCGCCTCCGGAATCTGGCGCTCTTCACCGCTGGCGTTCTGGGTTTCGATTCGGCTGATTCGCTGCTCGAGCTCGCGGATGCTCTGCGCGTACTGGTCCAGCCGGTGCAGGTCCGAGGGATCGAGTTGGCGCCTGATCGAGGACATCTCGCCCATCACCCAGTCGAGGATGCTGCGATCGGTGGTGAGCCGCTCAGCTCGCTGTTCGGGCGTACCGCCGGCCCCGAAGAGCTGCTCGAATACGGCGCGCGGATCCCGGATCATGGGCAGCGGCTGCGCGGGCGCGGCCCAGCTGATCGTGTCCGTGTAAACGCAGGCGTATCCGTATGCGCACCCGCCGGCCTGATCCACGTTCTCGATCGACAGCTGCAGCGACGGGATCGGCGTGTCCTGTCCGAACCGCTGCACGTAGAGCTGGTCCATCGACGTGCCCACGCGGACATCCGACCCCTGCGTCTGCTTCGGGCGGGCCTGCGTGAGGAAGACCGCGCTGGTCCGGAAGTGGTCGCCGCCGATCTCGGCCGGGGCGTGAGCGTCCGCGCTGCGCGAGTCCGTGTCGCTGACGATCGTCAGGTATTTCCGGAAGGGCTCGAGCGGACGCAGACTGCTCGGTGAAAGGTCGAAGTTGCGACCCGTCTCCGCGGGAGACCACAGGTTCTGCGAAGCCCCCCAGGAGTTGCACCCGGCGGCCCCGTGGACCTGCTCGATACACACGAGCCTTGTCTTGTCGGCGGCCTTGCCCGCGGCGGTGGATGCATATGCCCGGCCCGCCGGGATCATCGCGTCCAGAAGAGGCAGTCCGATTGCCGCGCCGGCTCCCTTGAGCATCGCGCGGCGTGAGATGTGGGCGCCACTGAGGTATCGCATCGCTATGGCCTCGTCTGTTGAGATTTGTCCTGGTTGATCGGCGTTACCGGAGCCGAGCCGTCTTCGCTTACAGGTTGTTCTTCGGCGATGGTGCCCGCCCTGGCCATGCGGAAGGCCGGGCTGCGCACGACGCCCATGATAAAAGACGACATCCGGTAGTCGTTATCCGCTGCTTCGCGGGTGATCGCCCGGATCGTCGGCATGTCGTAGTACTCCACCCTGCGTCCCAGCGCGTAAGCCATCAGGTTTTCGGTGAAGGTGCTGAGGACGACATCAGGGATGTCCAGCAGCGCTTCACGCAGATCCTCGGGACCGGTCAGCTCGGTGCCGTCGTACATCGTGCCGACCGGGTCGACCGGGTTGCCGCCGTCGCGGATCCGCCAGGTGCCGGTCACGTCGAAGTTCTCGAGCGCCAGCCCGAGCGGGTCGATGACGTTGTGGCACGAAATGCACGCCGGGTTGGCCGAGTGCTCCGCCATGCGTTCCCGCACCGTGAGGAAACGCCCCTCCTCGGCGGCCTGCGTCTCCTCGAAGGCGGGAATGTCGGGCGGTGGGGGTGGTGGGGGCGCGCCGAGCAGCACCTCCAGCACCCACTTTCCACGCAGCACCGGCGAGGTTCGGTCGGGGTGGGACGTCAGCGTGAGGATGCTGCCGTGCCCGAGCAGTCCGCGACGCTTGTCCGTGGGGTAGTCGACCTTGCGGAAGGACGGCCCGAGCACGCCCGTGATCCCGTAGTGCCGGGCCAGGCGCTCGTTGACGAAGGTGTAGTCCGCGGTGAGGAGGTCGAGGACCGGGCGATCCTCCTGCACCAGATGGTCGAAGAAGAGCTCGGTCTCCCGAAGCATCGCGTCGGCCAGGGTCTGGTCGAAGTAGGGGAAGGTCAGGGCGTCGGGGTGGATCAGGTCGAGGTCCTGCAGCCTCAGCCACTGGGACGCGAAACGGGTCGCCAGCGCCTCCGCGCGGGGGTCCGCAAGCATGCGGCGGGCTTGTCGGTCCAGCTCTTCCAGGGAGGAAAGCGCGCCGGACCGCGCGGCCTCCAGGAGCGGGTCGTCCGGCGGAGAGCCCCAGACGAAGAAGGACAAGCGCGACGCGAGATCCATGTTGTCGATCGGGTAGACGCCCTCGGCGGCGACATCGGCGGGCCGGCCCTCCAGGCGGAAGATGAAGTGGGGGCTCGCCAGGACCGCCTGCAGCGCCGTGCGGATCCCCTTCTCGAAGCCGCCGCTGGCCGCGCCCTGCTCGTAGAAGGCAAGCAGGCCGTCCACATCGCGGTCGAGCGCGGGACGCCGATAGGCCCGGGTCGCCAGGCGCGTGATGATGCCGCGCGCGCAGGGCAACTCCTCTTCGGGGAGGGTGGGGCGGCAGGTGAACACCTTCCTGCGTGCGGGGGTCTCGGAGATGCCCGTGATCTCGAAGGGGCCGAGGATGGTGACGCGCTGCAGGTGCTGCTGCGTGGTCACTCCGAGGCCGATTCCGATCTGTCCGTCCGCAAGGGTGTGGTCGATGGGGCGAATGAGGTCGTCCACGACACCCTCGAACTGCCGAATGAAGGCGACTGACACGCGCTTCTGCCCGGCGGTCACGTAGATCGAATCCGTACGGATGTTCAGCCCGCTCGGCTCCGACTCCGACATCCAGCGATCAATACCCAGGAGGGCGACCCGGGTCCCGTCGATCGAGACCTCCATCTGCTCGGTGCCGAAGGTCCTTCCGAACACCTCGCCCTCGACCGCTGCGTACGGCATGATGTGGAACACGTACATCCCGTCGGCAGGGAAGTTGTGCATCACCGAGAGGCCGCCGCGCGTCCCGATCGGCGCTCCCTCGACCCGTTCCTTCTGCGACTGTACCCGGGGGATCCGGTAGATCGTGGAGGAGACCTCCGCGTCCGGGTCCCCGAGCGCCATCCGGCTGATCTGCCCGGCTGCGCGCAGGTAGCCCTCCATCACGGTGGTCGAGGGCATCTGGACATCGGCGATGTTGTCGAAGTTCGCGCTCTTGGTGTCCAGGGGCAGGAATACATTTACATCCACGGCGATGCCGAGAAGATCCGCAACCGCCCTCCGGTATTCCGCGCGGTTGAGCCGCTGGAAGGTCCGCCTTCCCGGGTCCGGATCCCGCGCCGCGATCTCGTCCATCGCGTCCTCGAGCTCCGTCGCCATCGCGTCGATCACCTGCGCTTCGGGACGCGGCTGCCCGTTGGGGGGCATCATCCCGGCCCGGAGCTTGCGGATCATCTTCTCGATCGTCGGCTGGCGCTGGGCCGCATCGGCGATGTCGAAGCCCTCGAGTACCAGACCGCCCACCTGGCGCCGCTCGCTATGGCAGCGGAGGCAGTACTCTTCCACGACCTCGTTGGCGACGGCGCTTCCGTCGGTGATGGCAGGGAGGGCACTTCCGGAATGCCCGATTCCCCCGGCGCGCCAATCGGAGGACACCGCCCCGGGGGACCCGGACAGGGCGATGCCTGCTGCCCCGGCCGCGAGCAGAATTATGGCGTATTTGTTCATAGTCCTTAAGATACAGTCACCGGCGCGGGTTTCGCCAGCCCCGGGCGCACGTCGGTCCCGGGTACGCGGGCGCCGGCCGGGCGCCAGGCGGCGTTGGACCGGCGGTCCACCAGGTCACGCGGTTCGAGAGGCAGGGAGATGTTATCTTTGATGATCAAGCTCCGGTCCGCGGGGGCTGCGCGGCGCCCCGCGAACCGGAAGACCCGGACGCGAAAACGCGCGGAGCCGGACTCTCGCGTCCACCGACCCAACGCCAAACCCCGGAGTGACACCACGTGAATGGACTTTCAGTCGGGACCGAAGCACCGGATTTCTCACTGCTGCGAGGCCTCCAGGACCCGGTCACGCTCTATGAACACCGCGGCGAACCCGTGGTGCTGATGTTCGTACCGCTCGCGTTCAGCGGCGTCTGTACCGAGGAGTTCTGCCATGTCGGCGAGAACTGGGATGTGTGGGGCTCGCTCGGCGCGACCGTCTACGGAATCAGCATCGATTCTCCATTCGTGAACCAGCAGTGGGCGAAGGACATGGATGTTCCGTTCACGATCCTGTCCGACTTCAACAAGACCGCGGCGGCCGCATACGGCGTCGTTCACGAAGACATCGCCGGGCTGCACGGCGTCGCGAAGCGGTCGGTCTTCGTGGTGGACCGGGATGGCCGCATCAGCTACGCATGGGTGAGCGACGATCCGGGCGTGCTGCCCCCCTTCGACGAGGTGCTGGGCGCGGTGCGGGCCCTGGACTGAGGAGGCGGGCGATGGCGGCGGTGGCCTCTTCCACGGGTTGCAGGGGCGGGTTCGCCCTCTGGTTGGCCGCGTCTCTGGCGGGTGGCCTGGGGCTCTCCGGGGTCGCAAATGCGCAGGTGGGGTCGCCCGTCACCTTCAGGGGACAGGTCACGGATACGTACTGGGGGGCGCCGGTTCCGGGCGCCATCGTGCGGGTCACCGGGACGTTGCGGGCGAACGGTTCCGCGATCGCCGGGTTCACCGACGACGAGGGGCGGTTCAGCATCGAGGACGTGCCCGCGGGTCCCGGTCGCGTGCTGGTAACCAGGATCGGCTATGCGGATCTGGTCCAGGTTCTCGACATCCAGGAGGGGCAGTTCGTGGAGGTGGTGGTGCTCCCCAAGCCGGTGGTCCTCGAGGGGATCGAGGTCTATGTGGACAGGCTCCAGACTCGTCTGCGCGCTCTTCCCTACACGGCGAACGTCTTTGACGAGACCGCGCTCAAGCTGTCTCCCACCCTGAACGTCGCCGACTACCTGGACAGCCAGCCGGGATTCGAGTTCGTCCCGTGCTTTGCCGGGGGCTCTCCAACCGGTGTCTACACTCAGCGGCGCGACTGCATCCGCACCCGCGGGACCACGCCGAAACGGCCCCGGATCTTCATCAACGACGCCCCGGCCATGGGAGGTGTACGGGAGCTTGCCACGCTACCCACCATGGGGATGTACCGGGTGGAGGTGATTCGCGGCTGTGGCCAGATTCGCGTCTACACGTCCAGCTACGTCGAGGGAACGGCGAGCCGCGGCTATCCTCTGCTGCCGATCATCTGCTGAGGGGGTCCCCTCTCACGCTTCCCCGGTATCGGGCTTGCCGCGTAGCCGCTTCAGCCGGGACCTCTTCTTCTTCGCGTCGAGGCGCTTTCGCTTTTCGTGCTTCGGAACCGCGGTGGGAACTCGCGGCTTCCGCTTCCGGCTCCGGGCCTCCAGCTCCGCGTCGAGTCTGGCGAGGGCGTCTTCCCGGTTCCGGTGCTGGGAGCGGTACTTTCGGGAAGTGACTACGATGCCGGTGGGGAGGTGCGTCAGCCGTACCCCCGATTCCACCTTGTTCTGATGCTGGCCCCCCGCGCCTCCGGAACGGAACGTGTCCACGCGGCACTCCGCGAGGAGATCCGGGCGCGACCGTGGCCTGGCCGCGGCGGCCGTCTCGGCGCCCGCGCGGGCGGGGTCCGCAACCTTTTCACCCATTTCGCCCGTATTGTCGGGGTCTTTCCGGGATGCCTTCTCGTCCATAGACTTACTCGATGATCTACGACCAGTTCGATCGGAATCCGGGTCTGCGGATACTTTTTACGTTCGCGGTCGTGTTCATCCTAATCCATGGCCTGCGGTTTACCCAGCCGGTCCTCATCCCCATCGCCACGGCCGGCTTCCTGGCCGCCATCTGCCTTCCCGTGGTGCTGTGGCTGTCGCGCAAACGCGTTCCGCTGGCGATCGCGGTTCTGGTCACGGTCCTTGCCGTCGCTGGCGGCTTCGCCCTGCTGATCGTCGTGGGAAGCCAGCAGTTCGTCGAACTGCAGATCCGTCTGTTCACTCTCTTCAACGCGACCCTTCCGCAGCTGGAGCAGTGGTTCGCGCAGCTGGAGGAATGGGTGCCCATCCTGGACGAGGGAGAGCTCTCGACTTTCGTCGGCAACCTCCCTGTTGCGGCGTTCCTGACCAACCTGGTAACCGGCGCCACGACCTGGGTGCTGTCGCTGCTGGCCAGCACGTTCCTGGTCGTGCTGATCCTGGTCTTTGCCCTGGGAGAGGCCCTGGCCCTCCCCAGCAAGCTGCGGGCGATCGCGGGGGACGGCGAGCCGCTGGACGAGCGCTTCCGCAAGATCATCGAAGAGGTTCAGGGATACCTGGTGATCAAGACGCTCGTCAGCCTCGCGACCGGCGTCCTTCTGGGACTGTGGACGTGGGCCATGGGACTCGAACTGCCGGTCCTTCTGGGCCTCATCGCCTTTGTTCTCAACTACGTTCCGACGATTGGCTCGATTCTCGCCTCCGCCCCCGCGCTGATCCTCGCACTCATCAACGTCGACCCCGTCACCGCCGAATTCGTGGGGATCGACATCCAGCACGCCGCCATCGTGGGACTCGGCTATCTGACCGTCAACATCTTCTTCGGGAACTGGCTGGAGCCCACCCTGATGGGCCGGCGCCTCGGGCTTTCGACCCTGATCGTCGTGGTTTCCCTGGTCTTCTGGGGGTGGCTCTGGGGGCCCGTAGGCGCGCTGCTTTCCGTTCCTCTGACCATGGTGGTGAAGATCATGCTGGAGAATACCAGGGACTTGCAGTGGGTTGCGGTTCTGCTGGACAAGAGCCGGCCGGCCGAGGCCGCGGTGGGAGGGGGGAGCCGGTCGTGAAGCTGCGAGAGTTCGCCGGATTCCCGGACGGGGCCCGGATCTGGGTCTTCGCGGCGCAGCGCCGGCTCGACGACGGAGAGGCTGCGTCGCTCCTTGCCGCGGTCAACGGCTTCCTGGTTTCCTGGAAGGCGCACGGTGTGCCTCTCCGTGCCGCCCGGGCCTGGCGCTACGACCGCTTCCTCATCGTTTGCGCGGACACCGAGACCGCGCTTCCGTCCGGCTGCTCCATTGACGCGCTGACCGGTGTGCTCAGGGAGATGGAAGAGCGGATCGGCATCCGTTTCCTGGGAAACGAAGCGATATGGTACCGCGATGTCGAGGGGCGCATCGGGCGGGCTTCGCGCTCCGAGTTCCGATCGCTGGCAAGGGGGGGGGACGTCACCCTCGACTCGATCGTCTTCGACAACTCCCTCACCCGTCTGGCCCAGCTCAGGGCCGGGCGCTGGGAAGGCCCGGCCGCCGATCGCTGGCAGGCGGCGTTCTTCGAGCGGGCGCCCTCTCGCGCGGGCGATTGACACGACGAGGCCGGCGGGTTGTCCCCGCCGGCCTCGCATCCGTGATTGTGTGAACTTGCGGGCTCGGAGTCAGGCCATCTCTCCGACGCGGATCACGTTCTCCGCAGCTGGCCCCTTCGGACCGTTGACCATGTCGAACTCGACCTGGTCGCCCTCCGCGAGGCTCCGGAACCCATCGCCCTCGATGGCGGAGTAATGGACAAAACAGTCCCTCTCTCCGGCCACCGGGCTGATGAATCCGAATCCCTTGGCGTCGTTGAACCACTTCACGGTTCCCGTGGTCCGCATCCTCATGCTCCTTCAAGTCGTCTGTAGAATCTTTACCGGCACCTCTGTACCGATCTCACGCCCAACAGGCTACCCCCTTGGCCACATTCCGTCAATACCGAGGTGCGCGGCGCATCCGCCAACAGCGGCCGTGTACCGGGTGTCTTGACTTTTTATGGCGACTATTCGTCCCTACTTACGGGTGTTCCGGACGGTCCGCGTGCGATGAACCGGCGGAGCATCAAGCGAATCAGCGGAGGTTAAATGCATAGATCGTGCAGGTGGAGGGGTGGTCGGGCAAAGGAGATGGGTGGTGGTGCGGGACGGACTGGCAACTGGATGCTGGGTCTGCTGCTGGCGTGGTCGTGGTCAGGCGGTTCGGCGTCAGCCCAGCGGCAACCCGGGCCTGGACTCGGGGACGGACCCGTGCTGCTGAGCGCCGTCGCCGAGGCCGCGCTCGAGCGAAACCGGGAGATCATCAACGCGGAGTACGAGCTGGCGCTCGCCAACGGGCAGGTCTCGGAGGCATGGAGCGACTTCTACCCGAGCGTGAGCCTCTCGTCCTCGTACACGCGCAACGTCGCGCCGCAGGTGAGCTTCCTGCCGGCGCAGATCTTCGACCCCTCGGCCGCCGCAGGCGACTTCATCCCGGTCCAGTTCGGCGCCGACAACCTTTGGAACCTCTCCGTGAACCTGGAGCAGACGCTCGTCGACCCCCAGATCTTCGTCGGCCTCGGGGCGGCCGCACGCTACCGCGGCTTGCAGCGGGAAGCCCTGCGGGGCCGAACCCAGCAGGTCGTCACACGAGTCCGGATCGGCTTCTACGACCTGCTCCTCGCGCAGGAGGAGGTTCGTCTGACCGAGAACTCGCTGAAGCGGGTGCGGCGGTCCCTCGAGGAGACCCGGGCGATGAACGAGGCCGGTGTGGCCGAGGCCTACGACGTGCTGCGCCTGGAGGTGGAGCTGGCCAACCTGGAGCCCAACCTGAGGCGCGCGGAGAACCGCCTGCGGGCCGCGCGCCGCGCGCTCGCCGCCGAACTGGATCTGGATCCCGAGGCGGAGATCGCGTTGGCCGGGGAGCTCGCGCTGATGGACCTCGACGACTTCGGCGCCAACTCCCCGGGAAACCGGGACATCCTGGCGTTCAGCGGGGAGTTGCCCGAAGACGGACGGGAAGTGAGCGGAGTGCTCCAGCGCGGCAGGGCCAATCGTTCCGACATCCGCCAGCTCCAGCTCACGGAGACGCTCCGCAGGACCGAACTGCGCATCGAACAGGCCGACTACCTGCCGAGCATCAGCGCCTTCGGCAACTACGGGCTGGCCGCCCAGCAGAACGGCCTGCCCGACTTCTTCGGCACAAGCGACCAGCGCGGCACGACGAAGCAGGTCGGGTTCAGGGTGAGCATGCCCATCTTCTCGGGCTTTCGCGAAAACGCCCGCATCTCGCAGCGGCGGGCCGCGCTGCGCCAGGCTGAGACGCAGACGCGCCTGGCGATCGACCAGGCCGAGATACAGCTGCGCAATCTTATGGACGAGGTGACCGAGGCGAGGTCGCGCACGCAGGGCCAGCGCCTGGCCGTGTCGCAGGCGCGGCGGGGCTACGAGATGGCGAGCGCGCAGTACCGGGAGGGACTGGCCAGCCAACTCGAGCTCACGGACGCGGAGGTCGCCTTGAGGCAGAGCGAGTTCAACTACGCGCAAGCGGTGTACGACTATCTTTCCACGAGGGCGCGTCTCGACGAGGCGGCCGGGACCGTACCGCTGGTGGACGTTCCCATCGACCGCAATGCTCGCGCGGGAGGCGATACAGGATGAAGCGAGGCGGAACAGGATGAGATGGGCGCTTGCCGCGCTCGGCGTGACGGTCTGGTGCGTGTCCGCCTGCGGCGGCGAGGGTCAGGGCCAGACGGAGGAGCCCGCCGAGACATACGCGCGGATCGTCAACGTGGAGGTCGAGACGGTCACCCCGCGCAGCTTCACCCAGGTTGCCCGCCTCACGGGGGTGGCGCGCGCGATGAACGATGTCGTGGTGTCCGCCGAGGAGGCGGGCGTGGTGCGCCGGATCGTGCGCGACAAGGGCCGGCCGATCGCTGCCGGTCAGGCGATCCTGCAGCTCGACGACACCATCCTGAGGGCCCAGGTGGCGACTGCGACCGCTCAGGCCCAGCTGGCCGACGAAGTCTGGCAGCGGCGCCGCAAGCTGTACGAAGAGGACGCGATCGGCTCCGAGTTGAGTTACCTGGAGGCGAAGTACGCCGCCGCGCAGGCGCGGGGGAGCCTCGACGCCCTTGAGGAACGCCTGGCTCGCACGACCGTCAGGGCTCCAATCAGCGGGATCCTGGACGCCCGGCTGGTCGAGCTGGGGGCGATGGTGTCGCCCGGCACGCCGGTGGCGAGGATCGTTGATATCGACTCCATCAAGATCCTGGCGGGGGTGCCGGAGCGGTATGCGCTGGACGTCACCGCGGGAGCCGGGGCGACCGTTCGTTTCAGCGTACTGCCCAGGGAGAGCTTCGAGAGCTCCGTCATCTATGCCGGCGCGACCGTCGACCCCCAGAGCCGCACCTTCGCCGTCGAGCTGATGCTTCCCAATCCGGGAGGGCGAATCAAGCCGGAAATGATCGCGGACATCGAAATCGTGCGCGAGGAGGTGGACGAGGCGGTCGTCGTGTCCCAGCAGGCGCTGGTTTCCATGGAAGTGGGGTACGTGGCGTTCGTGGTCGAGGGGACTGGCGACGCCGCGCGCGCGGCTCTGCGACCCGTGGAGATTTCAGTCACGCAGGGCAACGATGTCGTGGTCGCCTCCGGACTCGAAGCCGGTGACCGTCTGGTGGTCGTCGGACAGCAGGGATTGACGGCGGGCGACAGGGTCCGGGTGGTGGAACGGGAGGGTGGGGAAGAGCCGTGAGCAATGGCGCCGACAACGGCCGTCAGGCACCGACGGGCCGGACCTTCAAGGAGTTCCGGCTGACGTCGCTGGCGGTCGACCATTCGACCTCCGTGCTGGTCCTCTTCTTCTTCGTGACGATCGCGGGTCTCCTCGCGTACCGAACCATCCCGAAGGAGTCCTTCCCCGAGTTCCAGATGGCCATGATCGCCGTGAACACGGTGTATCCCGGGGTTTCGCCATCGGATGTCGAGAGTCTCGTCACGCGCAAGCTCGAGGAGGAACTCAACACCATCGCGGATGTGAAGGAACTTACCTCCACATCCGTCGAGGGCTACTCCTCCGTGGTGGTGGAGTTCGAGACGGCGACCGACCTGAACGAGGCGTTGCAGCAGGTCCGGGAGAAGGTGGACCTGGCGCGTCCCGAGCTCCCCTCCGACGCCGAAGACCCGTTCATCATGGAGTTCTCGATGAGCGACGCCCCGATCATGCAGGTGAACCTGTCGGGAGGATACGGGCTGGTCCGACTGAAGGAACTCGGCGAGGAGCTGCAGGAACGGATCGAGTCGATCCCGGCGATCCTGCGCGCCGGCCTGCGCGGAGGCCTGGAACGGCAGGTCAAGGTCGACGTGGATCTGGCGCGGCTCCAGTACTACAACGTCTCCTTCGACGACGTGATCAGCGCGATCCGCGAGGAGAACGTGAACATCCCCGGCGGCACGATCGATGTGAACGGGGTCAAGTACCTGGTGCGTGTGGACGGCGAATTCGACGACCCCACGCTGATTCAGGATCTGGTGGTCACCACGGTGAGCGGGCGTCCCATCTACGTCCGCGACATCGCGACCGTGGAGTTCGGCTTCGCGGAGCGGGAGACCTATGCGCGACTGGGCGACGAGCCGGTGGTCACGCTGGACGTCGTGAAGCGGTCGGGCGAGAACATCATCGCGACCGCCGCCGCGGTCAGGGCCGAAATCGAAGCCATGCGCCCCCTCTTCCCGCCTTCGACGGTGGTGTCCATCACCTCCGACATGTCCGACGACATCGGCGAGATGGTGAACAGCCTGCAGAACAACATCATATCGGGCCTGATCCTGATCGTGGGGGTTCTGCTCTTCTTCCTCGGGCTCAGGACCTCGATCTTCGTCGCCATCTCGATCCCCACCTCGATGTTCCTGTCCTTCATCGTGATCCAGCTGCTCGGAGTCTCGATGAACATGGTGGTCCTCTTCTCGCTCATCCTCGCGCTGGGAATGCTCGTCGACAACGCAATCGTGATCGTCGAGAACATCTACCGGTTCATCGAGGAGGGCTGGACCCGCCGCGAAGCATGCAAGAAGGCAACCGGCGAAGTTGCCATCCCCGTGATCGCGGCCACCGCCACGACGCTGGCGGCCTTCACCCCGCTGCTCTTCTGGCCGGGCATGGCGGGCGAGTTCATGAAGTATCTGCCCCTGACGCTGATCATCACGCTGTCGAGCTCGCTGTTCGTCGCGCTGGTGATCGTTCCCACGCTCTGCTCGATCTTCCTCAACCCGGACAGCGGCCGCCCGCGCAGGCTCAACCGCAACGGCCGGATCCTCCTCGGCGTCATCGCCGCCATCGCGCTGGCGGTGATCGCGGCCGCCAATCCTCTGACCGCCGGCCTGCTCATCGTCACCGCGGCCGGTGCGTGGCTTCTGCACAGCCTTCTGCTGGACCGGCTCAGCCGCTTCTTCATGGCGCGGGGTCTCCCCCGCCTGGTGGCCTGGTACGAGAAGAGGCTCCAGTGGGCGCTGAACAACCGGGCCATCGTGCTGGCCGGTTCAATCGTTGCACTGCTCGGGACGATCGGCCTGTACACCCGGTTCGCCGCCCCGATCGAGTACTTTCCCGAAGACATCCCGCCGGCCGGCCTGTACGTGTCGGTGGAGGCGCCGGTGGGCACCTCGGCGGAGGTCACCAACGAGTACGCGATCCGCCTGAAGGCCGAGGTCGAGCGGATCAACGGCATTTCCGACGCGGAGACGATCGTCACGACGGTGGGCGCTACAGGCGGGGGCGGTCCGATGGAAGGCTCGGGTCCGTCCGGTCCCGAGGCCGCCCGCATCACGCTGAGCATGGTCGACTACCAGGAACGGCGGTTCGATGTGTTCGAGACGCTCGCCACGATGCAGGAACGGATCGGTACCGGCGTTGCCGGGGCGGAGGTGCGGGTGGACCAGGTCACCGAAGGGATGCCCACGGGGCCGCCGGTCAACATCGAGATCGCGGGCGAGGACCCTGTCCTCCTGCAGGAGCTCGCCGGTGAGGCGATCGATCTGATCGAGGCGTCCCCGGTGTACCCGCGCCTGGTGGGGCTGAAGAGCGACATGGACGACGCGCGCCCCGAGCTGCGGGTGGAGGTGGACAGGGAAAAAGCGAGTCTATACGGACTTTCCACCAACGACGTGGGCTTCCTGGTCAGGAGCGCGATCAACGGTCTCGAAGCGGCGAAGTACCGGACCGGCAACGAGGAGTACGACATTGTCGTGCGGCTGCGCGAGGAGGACCGGGAGGAGCTGACCCAGCTCGCCGCCCTGACGGTGTTCACGGAAGGGCGGCAGATCCCGCTGCTGTCGGTCGCGGGTTGGACTGTCGACGAGGGGTACAGTTCGATCCGCCGCAAGGACATGGACAGGATGGCCACCGTCAGCGCCGAGGTGGTTGCCGGTTACAACAGCAACGCGGTGCGCACCGAGGCCGAAACGGTTCTCGAGGACTTCGCCGCGGCGCTCCCGGCCGGTTATTCCCTCGAATTCACCGGCGAGCAGGAGGAGCAGGAGGAGGCCTCCGCCTTCCTCGCCTCCGCCTTCCTCGCCGCGCTGATGCTGATCGCCCTGATCCTGGTGACCCAGTTCAATTCCATCGTCAAGCCGGTGATCATTCTGTCCTCGGTCATCATGTCCACGATCGGCGTGCTGATCGGATTGATGGTTTTCCAGATGCCGTTCGTAATCATCATGACAGGGGTCGGAGTCATCTCGCTGGCCGGCATCGTTGTGAACAACGCCATTGTCCTGATCGACTACATCGAGGTGCTGCGCAAGCGTGACGGGCTCAGTACCCGCGAGGCGCTGGTGCAGGGAGGAAAGACGAGGCTGCGGCCCGTCCTCCTGACGGCGATCACCACAGCCCTCGGACTGGTACCGCTGGCCATCGGGCTCAACTTCGACTTCTTCGGCCTCTTCTCCAGCCTCTCGCCCGAGTTCTTCTGGGGCGGCGAGCAGGCCTCGTGGTGGGGCCCGATGGCCGTGGCGGTGATCGTCGGGATCCTGTTTGCCACCTTCCTCACGCTCGTCCTGGTGCCGGTCATGTACAGCCTGGTGGACGAACTCGTCGGCCTTTTCCGGCGCACGCGCCCCGGTGAGGAGGACGAGGACTCGCGCGAGGACCCCGGGTTCTCCATTGTTCTGTCTCCGCTTCCCGCAAGGCCCGCGGCCGAGCCGGAAGTGGCCGCCATCGTCTCTCCCTGAAACCCGGAGGCTATCGCCGATGATCCGCCGCCGTTCATTCCTGCTCCTCACGGCCTTCGCCACCCTGTGGGCGGGTGCCTGCCGCCAGCCGGGAGCCGACGTCCCCGCAGAGGTTTCCATAGTCCGGGGCGTCGTGGCTTCGAGTTCGGGGATGGTGGTTTCGGCCTATCCGGAGGCGAGCGCGGCCGGGGCCGAAGTCCTGAGGGGGGGAGGGAACGCCGTGGACGCCGCGATCGCCACCGGGCTCGCGCTGGCCGTAACCCATCCGGCCGCGGGCAACATTGGAGGCGGCGGCTTCATGGTGATCCGCTTCCCGGACGGGAGCGCCACCGCGATCGACTTCCGCGAGAAGGCGCCGCTCAGGGCGCACCCCGAGATGTTCGTCGGCGACGACGGGGAGTACTCCTCCCGGATCCATCACAGGAGCCACCTCGCGGTCGGCGTGCCCGGGACGGTGGCGGGCTTTGCGCTGGCCCACGAAAAGTACGGGAGCGCTGAATGGGCCGGCCTGGTGGAGCCCTCGGTGGCGCTCGCCCGCGACGGATTCGTCCTCAGCGACCGGCTGGCCGGGTCGCTGTCGCGGATGGTGGAACGGTTCCGCGACTACCCGGCGAGCTACGCCCAGTTCTCGAAGGACGGCGAACCCTACCAGGCGGGAGAGACCCTGGTGCAGGCCGACCTGGCGGCGACCCTGGCGCGCATCCGCGACGAGGGCAGGGACGGCTTCTATCGTGGCACCACCGCGCGCCTCCTTGCCGAGGAGATGGAGCGCGGCGGCGGCTGGATCACCGAGGAGGATCTGGCGCGCTACGAGGCGAAGGAGCGCGCCCCGGTGCGCGGCACCTACCGCGGCTACGAGGTCATCAGCATGCCGCCGCCCTCTTCGGGTGGCACCGCGCTGGTCCAGATGCTGAACCTGCTGGAAGGCTTCGATGTGGCCGCAATGGGCGCGGGCAGCCCCGAAGTCGCCCACCACCTGATCGAGGCGATGCGCCGCGCCTTCAGGGACCGCGCAATGTTCCTGGCCGACGCCGACTTCGCGGACGTCCCCGTGGCGCGCCTGACCAGCAAGGCGTACGCGGACGAGATCCGGCCGACGATCCGGCCCGCGGCGGCCAGCGTCTCCGCACCGGCGGACGTCGATGCGGAAGCGGGTTGGGAAAGCTCCGAGACCACGCACTATTCGGTCGTCGACGCGGACGGGATGGCCGTGTCGGTCACCTACACCCTCGAAGGCGGGTACGGCTCGTACATCACCGTCCCGGGCGCTGGATTCCTGCTCAACAACGAGATGGGCGACTTCAACGGACGGCCGGGACTCACCAACGAGAGCGGGCTGATCGGAACCGAGGCCAACCTGGCCCGCCCGGAACAGCGGATGCTGTCCTCGATGACCCCCACCATCCTCGCCCGCGACGGCGAGCTGGTCGCGGTGATCGGCAGCCCCGGGGGACGCACGATCATCAACACCGTGCTCCAGCTGGTGGTGAATGTCGTGGACTTCTCCCTGGCTCCCGCCGATGTCGTGACGGCGAGGCGGCTGCACCACCAGTGGCTGCCCGACCGGGCCCGGCTGGAGAACGGGTACATGAGCGAAGCCGACGCGGCGCTGCTGACGGCGATGGGACACGAGGTGGGGTGGACCGGTGGCCAGGGGATCGCCCACTGCATCTTCGTGGACGGCACCACCGGCGAACGGGTGGGCGTGCCCGATTCGCGCGACTCGGACGGTGCCGCCGCCGGGTACTGAGGCGGGCTCAGCCCTCCAGCAGACTCACCGCCAGCCGGCTCGTCTTGCGCGGATCGGCCTTGCCCCGGCTGCGCTTCATCACCTCGCCGACGAAGAACCCGATCATCCCCTTCTGCCCGCCGCGATAGGCGGCCGCCTTCTCCGGGAACTCCGCCGCGATCTCCTGGAGGAGCGAACGTAGCGTGGCCTCGTCCCCGATCTCGGAGAGATCCAGCCCGGCCTTCGCCTCTTCCAGCGAGCCGCCCCGCCGCAGGAGCGCCGCCGCGACGGTGCGGGCATGGCGGTGTGACAGTCCACCCTCGTCGACATCGCGCGCCAGCGCCGCCAGCGCCGACGCGTCCAGTCGTTCCAGCTCCGCCGTCGGGTCGCTCCCCAGCACCCTTGTGATTTCGTTCACAAGCCAGGCCGCGATCGAGGGGGCGCCCTCCGGGTAGATCGGCCGCGCCGACATGAACACCTCCTGCAGACCGGGCGACCTGACGAGGCTCACCGCCGCGGCTTCCGAGGCTCCGAGCGAGACCAGCTCCTGGAAGCGCCGCCGCTCCTCCGCGCTACGCAGGGTATCCGCCGGGCCTCCCTGGCCTGTTGCGTGGGCCTCGGCGGACTTCCGTTCAGGCCCGGAGCCCCTTCCTCCAAGCCCGGAGCCGCTGCCTGCCTGCGCTGTCCCTTCCCGTGTGGGTGACGCCTTCCGGCGCGCCCAGCTGTCGCGCAGGGTGACGGTCCGGTTGAAGACCAGGCACCCGTCCCGATTGTCCACGGGATCGGAGAAGAAATAGCCGAGCCGCTCGAACTGGTAGTGGGTGCCTGGCGGGGTGTCGGCCAGCCCCGGCTCGACCAGCGCCCCGGAGACGATCCGCTCGGAAGCCGGGTTGAACGTACTCATGATGTCGTCCGCGGGTGGTTCCGGATCCAGGAACATGCGGTCGATGAGGCGGACCTCGGCGGGGACGCCCCGGTGGGCCGCCACCCAGTGCACGGCCCCGCGAACGCGCCGTCCGACCGGGGCGACCCCGCCGCGCGTCTCCTCGTCGATGGTGCAGTGCAGCTCGGTCACCCGTCCCCCGGCGTCCTTCACCACCCTGTCGCACCGGATCACGTACGCGTACTTCAGCCTCACTTCGCCCCCGGGAACCAGCCGGCGGAACCCGCGCGGAGGCTTCTCGGCAAAGTCCGACCGCTCGATCAGCACGACCCGGCCGAAGGGCAGGTTGCGGGTTCCGAACCGGCGGTGGTCACCGGGCATCGAAGGGGCGGTGAAGGTTTCCTCGCGCCCCTCGGGGTAGTTGGTCAGGACCACCCGCAGGGGGTCGAGCACGCAGAACGCGCGGGGTGCCCGGTCGTTCAGGTCGCTTCGGATGGCGTAGTCGAGCTTGCCCGCATCCACCCGCGACTGGGCCCGCGCCACGCCCACCAGGTCGCAGAGCGAACGGATGGCTTCGGGGGTGACGCCGCGCCGCCGCAGCCCCGCGAGGGTGGGCATGCGCGGATCGTCCCAGCCCCGCACGTGACCGGCCCGCACCATCTCTTTCAGCCTGCGCTTGCTGGTGACGACATAGTCGAGCACCAGCGGTGCGAACTCGGTCTGCTCGGGCCTGGGCGCCGGGGCGTCGACGTGCTCCAGCAGCCAGTCGTAGATCTCGCGGTTGTTCTCGAACTCCAGCGTGCACAGCGAGTGCGTGACCCGCTCCAGCGAGTCCGACAGACAGTGCGCGAAGTCGTACATCGGGTAGATCGGCCAGTCGTCCCCTTGGCGGTAGTGGCTCGAGTGGCGGATCCGGTAGAGCAGGGGATCGCGCATCACCATGTTCCGGTGACCCATGTCGATCTTCGCGCGGAGTACATGGGCGCCGTCGGGGAACTCCCCGGCGCGCATCCGCTGGAAGAGGTCGCGGTTCTCCGACACGGCGCGGTCCCGGAAGGGGCTGTTCGTCCCAGGGATGGTGACGGTGCCGCGCCGCTCCCGGATCTCCGCCTCGCTGGAGGAGTCGACGTAGGCCAGACCCTTGTCCACGAGCACGAGGGCGTACCGATACAGCGCCTCGAAGTAGTCCGACGCGTGGTAGAGGTGCTCGCCCCAGTCGAATCCGAGCCAGCGGATGTCCTCCCTCATCGCCTTGACGAACTCGGCCTTCTCGGTGTCGGGGTTGGTGTCGTCCAGCCGGAGGTGGCACCGCCCCCCGGGGTGCTCGGCGGCGATCCCGAAGTTGAGACAGATGGACTTGGCGTGACCGATGTGAAGGAACCCATTGGGTTCGGGCGGGAAGCGGGTAACGACGCGCCCCCCGTACTTTCCCGTCTTGAGATCGCGTGAAACCAGCTGCCTGATGAAGTCCATTTCGGTTGCTCCGGCGGGGGGCGGAGCCCGGGCCCGCCCCGGTCATCCGTTCGCGCTACAACGCTCTCATGGTGCGTCTCGGTGCGTCAAGCCTCCACATCGCCCGGGTCGCTCCAGCAATCCGGCCAGATCCTCAGTGTTGAAAAATCACCGCTCGGTGCATATCTTCAGTCCGGATTGGAAGACGAACCCGATCGACAGCATCCCGTCCACGGCTGACAGAAGGAGAAGAGCAATGGCCGACATGCCGCCGCTCAGCCGGCGAGAACGACAAGTCATGGATATCATCCACGAACTGGGGGGTGCCACGGCCGCACAGATCCGCGAGCGCATGTCCGATCCGCCCACGGATTCGGCCGTTCGTTCCGTGCTCCGGATTCTGCTCCAAAAGGGGCACCTGGAGAAGGAGTACGATGGCCCGCGATTCGTCTACTCACCCCGGATCCCCGCTCGCGCGGCCCGCCGCAGCGCGATGAGGCACGTCCTCAGAACCTTCTTTGGCGGTTCGGTCGAAGGAGCGGTCGCCACGCTTATCGCGCTGGAGAACCATCCGCTCGATCCGAACGAGCGCGAGCGCATCATGGGGATGATCGACAAGGCCTCGGAGGAAGGACGATGAACTCATTCCCATGGGTGCTCGAACCAGCGGTGATGTCGGGATTCGTGATCCGGGCCACAGTCGTATTGGCGACCGGCCTTGCGCTCGCCTGGCTCATCCGGCGAAAGTCCGCCCAGATCCGCCATCGACTTTGGACGGTGACCTTTTTCGTCCTCCTTCTCCTGCCCCCGTTGACGCTCTGGGCTCCCCAGTGGCAGGTGCCGCTGCTTCCCGCGGCCGCGGAGGCCGATGCCGAAACGGACGCCATCCGGTCACCAGCCACGCCACGTGGAGGGTCTCCGGCCGCCTCGGCCTTCGCAGCCTCTGCCGCTGAGGTACGACCAACGCAAGTCCCGGTCTTGACGTCGGGCTCGCCTGACGCGGAGGCGCAGGCCGCCACTGAGCCCCAACCCCAGGGAGTCCCGATCCCGACATCGGGCTCCCCCAACCCCGAGCCGCAAGCAGCCACCGAGTCCGCGAGCGGATATCGCGGGGAGTCCCCCGGCCGACGCGGCGGCGATTCCGGCTCCAATTCAGGGTCTCTCCCGCACCCAATGCTCTTGTGGGCGATTGGATGCATGGCCGGACTGGTTTCTCTCGCTGCCGGACACCTTCGCTTTCGCGGACTCGTTCGAAGGGCGCACCCCCTCCGGGATCCGCTCTGGCAGCGGGAGCTGGAAGCCGCCGCACATCGCCTGGGCCTCCGAAGAGATGTGCGGCTCCTGATCGGCGAGGCTGCCGGAACTCCGATGACCGGTGGCTTCTGGAATCCGGTGATCCTCGTCCCGGCGTCCGCTGCAACCTGGGATTCGCCGCGGCTGAAGGTGGTGCTGATGCACGAGTTGGTCCACGTCCGCCGCCGCGATGCGCTGCGGCAGCTGATGGGCGGTGTCGTGCTCGCCCTCTACTGGTTTCACCCGCTGAGCTGGGTGGCGTCCAGGCTCGCGTCGATCAGCCGGGAAGAGGCCTGCGACGAGCGGGTTCTGGAACTCGGCTCGCGGCCTTCGGAGTACGCCCGCCAACTGATGTCTCTGGCCGTGGGGACGAACGCCCGTCGCTTCCCGGTTGCGGCTCTCTCGATGGCGCGGCTATCCCCTTCACGATTGGAGAAGAGAATCATGGCCATACTCAGGCCCCGTCGCCCCCGCCCAAGCGCGCTGGCGACGGCAGCTTTGGTGATGGCGATCGGGGGCCTTGGCGTTTCCGTGGCCGTCACCCACCCGGTTCACAGAGAGAAGGCCGACGCCCTCGTCGTGTTGTCGGATCCATCCCTGGTGTTACCGAATCCACCGGCGGTGTTGCCGAATCCACCGGCGGTGTCCGCGGTTGACGACGACGAAGCACGCGGTGCGGCGATCCTGCCGCCCGCCAGCACCGCGGAAGCGCCCGGGTCCGGCTCGCCGATGAGCGACCCGGGCGACCCGATCGGCAACACTGGTGAAGAGAGCGTCGAGGCAGGTGCGGCCGGGCCGGTTGAGGATCCGGCGGTCGAAGGTCGAACGCCTGTGGTCACGGAGCCCGATGTCGTGACCGAGCCCTTCGCGCGCGCTCTGACAACGATCTCCCGGAATGCCCCGCCACGTTCTGGTTTGCCGGGGGTTGACTGCGAATCGTTGCCCGGAGGCGCGGGGAATGTCCTCGCAGGAGACACGACAGCGTCCGGCCCGGAGCGCTCCGGGCACGATGTGGTCACTGTGGTCGTGGAAACCGTCGACGGCGTGCGCCTCTGCATGCGCATCCGGACAGATGCGGTGCTGGAGGGAGGCGAGGTCCGCAGCCTGGCCCCGGACGACTGGATCCTGCTCGAGTCGGAGGGAGACAAGGTCCATCGGCTGATCGTTCGGACGGGAAGCGGCGGCTTCGAGTACCAATGGAGCGTGGGAGGCGAGAACCGGCCCTTCGACGAACAGGCGAAGGAGTGGCGGGACGGGATGCTGGCTGTGCTCGGAGGGCACCTGGAGATCGGCAGGATTCGAAGAGAGGTCTCGGACCTTCAAGACCAGATCTCCCACCATCGGAACGTGGTCTCCGGCCTGCAGGGGCAGGTTTCCCATGACCGGGGCGTCGTCGCAAGCCTGCAGGGGCAGGTTGCCTACTACCAGGGGGTCGTTGCGGGTCTGCTGGAACAGATCAGCTATCACCAGAGCGTCGTCGCCGGGATGTGGGACGATATCTCCTATCACCGGGGCGTCGTGTCCGGCCTGCGCGACGAGATATCCATGCACCGGGCCCGGGTCGCGGCTTTTCAGGAGGTCAAGTCCACCTACGAGGCTCAGATCACGGCTATCATACCGCGGTTGAAGACTGCGGACTCGAGGACAAGGCAGAGCATCGAGCGGAGCATCAGTGGCTGGGAGGAGCGCATTCAGGGCATCGAGGAGCAGATCGCGTCATACGGCCTGGTCGGCAAGGTTTCGAAGATCGAGGAAAGGATCAGGAATTACAGTCTGGATGTGCGAGTGCGGAACCTCGAACAGCGGATCCAGGCGTATGAGTTGCAGGCCGGGCTGCACAAGATCCAGGCGGAGATCGACGAGCAGTCCAAGCTCCTCAATGATGCGACCCGGCGCACCGAAGAAGCGATCAGGGTGCGGGAGGCGCGAATCGGGGAAGTTGAACGGGAGGTCGCCGCCTACTACCTGGACGACAAGGTCGCGAGATTGGAACAACAGATACGGGACCTGGGCGCCGACGAAGCAGTGGCGAGGATCGAGCAATCGATCGAGGAGGAGAGACGGAAGCTGCTCGAATTGATTCGACGGCTTTGATCGGCGGTCTCTACACCCTGGGAGGATCTGGCGTGGTGACTAGGGCAGGGCAGGGGGGCGCCACAGCGGCCGCCCGCCGGATTGCGATCGAAGGCGAGGGGCATTCGCCCGTCTCGGGGCTCTTGACCGAGGCGCGGTCACCCGACTGCCTGCTGGTTCTCGGACACGGGGCCGGTGCGCCCATGACCCACCCCTTCATGGCGGAGCTGGCCCTGGCGCTGGCGGTTGCCGGGATTTCGACTCTGCGGTACAACTTTGCGTACATGGAAGCCGGAAGCAGGCGTCCCGATCACCTCCGCCGACTGCTCGCCGTCGTGGCCTCCGCGCTGGAGGCGGGCAGCAATCTGGCTGACGGGCTGCCGCTCTTCGCCGGGGGAAAGTCGATGGGGGGAAGGATGCCCTCCATGTTGGTCGCGGGGGGACGCCCCGTGACCGGAGGGCACCCGGTGGTCCCGCCGCCGCCGGCCGCCGAGATCCTCACCGGACTCGTATTCTTCGGCTTCCCCCTTCACGCGCCGGGGCGCCGGGAGAGCGTGCGGGGCGAGCACCTCGCGCAGGTCCCGTGTCCCATGCTCTTCCACCAGGGCACGCGCGACCGGCTCGCCGACCTGAGCCTGCTCCGCCCCCTCCTCGAGCGGGTCGGCCCGCGAGCCACGCTGCACGTCGTGGAAGGGGGCGACCACTCACTGGGCATGCTGAAGCGCTCGGGCCGCACCCGGGACGATGTCCTCGCCGAGGTCGCGGCCGTCACGCGCCGGTGGGCCGCGGGGCTGCGGGGGCCGTGAGCGACAACGGCAACCCGCTCCTCGACCGCGGCTTCCCGGTTCCCTTCGACCGCATCGGGCCCGGCGATGTCGGCCCCGCCCTCGCCGAGACCCTCGCGCGGGCCGACGAGCGCATCGTGGAACTCGGCGCAGGGCGGGGCGGATCGTACGAGGACGTCGTCGGGGCGCTGGACGCCGTCACCGAAGAGGTGGAGCGCACCTGGTCCCCGGTCTCCCACCTCAACAACGTGGACGCCACCCCCGCGCTGCGCGAAGCCTACGCCGCCGCGCTCCCCGAGATCACGCGCTTTTCCAGCCGGCTGTACCAGTACGAGGGGCTCTTCCGGCGGTTGCGGGACTTCGCGGCTTCCTCCTCCGGCGCTTCGCTGACCGGCCTGCGCAGGCGGCACCTTGACCGCACGCTGCGGGACTTCCGCCGCGCGGGGGCCGAGCTGGGGCCGGCCGACAAGGAAACCCTCCAGAAGCTGCGCGTGGAGCTCTCCGAACTGAGCCGGCGCTTCGAGGAAAATCTTCTGGAGGAAACCGCCGCCTACGGCAAGGTCGTGGGCGATGCCGAGGCGCTCGCGGGACTCCCCGAGACGGCGCTGGAACGGGCGGCGCAACTCGCCGCGGAGCGGGGCGGGGAAGGGTGGCTCCTCACCCTGGACATGCCGAGCGTACAGGCGGTGCTGCAGCACGCCGACGACCGCTCCCTGCGGCGCGAGATCCACGCGGCCCAACTTGACCGCTGCACGGCGGGGGAGCGCGACAACCGCCCCCTCATCGCCCGCATCCTGGAGCTGCGGCGCCGGCTCGCCGCCCTTCTCGGCTACCCCGACTTCCCCGACTACCGCCTCGAGACCATGATGACCCGCTCCGGCGGCCGGGTCCGCTCCTTCCTCGACGCGCTCATCGACGGCACGCGCCCCTACCACGACCGCGACGCCCGTGAGCTCGAGACGCACGCACGCCGCCTCGGCCTCGGCGCCCTGGAGCCCTGGGACGTGGCCTGGATGATGGAGAAGATCCGCAGGGAACGCTTCGATGTGGACGACGAGATGCTGCGGCCCTGGTTCCCCCTCGAGGAGGTCCAGTCCGGACTCTTCGAGACTGCTCGCCGGCTCTTCGGGCTGACGGTACGGAGGGTCGACAACCCGGCCGTCTGGCACCCCGACATCTCGTACTTCGAAGTCCGCGACCAGGCCGGACTCCATCTCGGATCCTTCTACACGGACTGGTTCCCCCGCGAGACCAAGCGCCAGGGCGCATGGATGGACGCCCTCGTTTCCGGCGGCCCCACCCCTGGCGGCGGCTTCCGCCCCCACATCGCCTTCATCGGCGGCAACTTCAACCCGCCCACCCCCACCCGCCCCGCGCTGCTGACCCACCGCGAGGTCTGCACCCTCTTCCACGAGTTCGGCCATCTCCTGCACCACACCGCCTCTCGGGTCGAAATCCCAGCCCGGGGAGGCGTCAACGTGGCGTGGGACTGGGTCGAGGTCCCCTCCCAGATCATGGAGAACTGGTGCTGGGAGCGCGAAGCCCTCGACCTCTTCGCCCGCCACTACGAAACCGGCGAGCCCCTGCCCGGCGCGATGCTGGACCGGCTCCTGGCGGCGCGGCGCTTCATGGGCGGCTGGATGCAGATGCGCCAGCTCTCCTTCGCCAACCTGGACCTGGAGCTGCACCGGAGCTACGGCGGAGAAGCCCCTGTCATGGAGTACGCGGCGGCGGCGCTGCGGCCGTTCGTCCCCTCCGACCGCTTCGTCGAGCGCCACATCCTGCCGTCGTTCGCCCACCTCTTCGCGGGCGGCTACGCGTCGGCGTACTACTCCTACATCTGGTCGGAGACGCTGGAGGCCGACGCCTTCACGCGGTTTGCCAGCGAGGGCGTGCTGAACCCGGACACCGGTGGCGCCTTCCTGGAGGCCATCCTCTCGCAGGGGGACTGCCGGGACCCGGAGGAGCTGTTCCGCACTTTCGTGGGGCGGGACCCTGATCCGGGGGCGCTGATCCGGCGAAATCTGGGAGAGCCGCCCGCGGGAGATTAGCCGCGAGCCGCGGTCCCCGTGAAGCCCGACGGTCTACGCGAGCCATAGTCCTCAGGTTGGCGCCACAGCGATCACGGATTCCGCCCGGAGGGGTCTCAACACCGGCCGGACAGGACTTCGGCGTCCGTCGAAACCGGAAAAGGTCGGACAGTTTGTCGGGGACAGCTTGAATGCGGTCATAGCCTGGCGAGCCTTTCCACGCTCCTTCCCAGATCGGGCCTCAGCTCCAGCACCTCCTGCATGGGATCCTTCCGCTGCGTCATCCGCTCCGGCACGGTCCTGATCGTGTAGTCCGCGATCGAGAGCCCCTCTCCCACCTCCGCCCAGTCCAGGGGGGTCGAGACTGGGGCGCCAGGCAGCGGCCGCACGCAGAAGGGGGCCACGATCAGACGCCCGTGGCCATTCTGGAGGAAGTCGACGTAGACCTTGCCTTCGCGCTGGGACGGCCGCCGGGCGACGGTCGCGATTCCGTCCAGCTCGCGCGCGGTCATCAGCGCCAGCAGGTGGCCGATGTTGCGGGACTGCTCGTAGGTGACCTGCCCGCCGAGCGGGATCAGGATGTGCAGTCCGGTCGAGCCGGAAGTCTTGACGAAGGACGGCAGCTCGATCTCGTCGCACAGCTCCTTCAGGAAGCGCGCGATCGTCACCACGTCGGTGAAGGGCGCCTCCTTGGGGTCCAGGTCGAGGACGCAGAAGTCGGGGCGGCCGATGTCCGCGACCCGGCTCTGCCAGATATGGAGCGGGATGCTCGCGCTGTTGGCGACGTAGAGCAGCGATTCGAGGTCGTCGGTGACGAAGTAGTCCAGATCACGCTCCGAGCCTTCACTGTACAGGCGCACGCGCCGGATCCAGGAGGGAGCGAATTCGGGAGCATTCTTCTGGAAGAAGGACTTGCCGTGGATCCCGTCGGGGAAGCGGGTCAGGACCACCGGCCGGTCGGCGAGGTAGCGGAGGATCCAGGGAGCGGCGTGTCGGTAGTAGTCGACCAGGTCGCCCTTGACGTAGCCGTCCTCCGGCCAGAAGGGCTTGTCCAGGTTGGTGAAGTGGACGACCCGCTCCGGAGCCGTCTCCACCGGCGGCGCGGGCTCGTCCAGGCTCCTGGCCCCGCCCACCGGCACGCAGTCCTCGGGTGGCTTGTCGTCGCGCAGCTGCAGGAACGACGGATGCCTCAGGACTCCTGCCTCGGTGATCTCCTTGTACCGTACCTCGGCGACCAGCTCCGGTGCGATCCAGCGGTGCTGCCCGCTCCCCGCGACCTCAGCCCCCATCGGCGCCTCGGCCGGCGGCAACCCCCTCAGCTGCTCCCCCAGCTCCTTCAGCAGTTTCGCCGAGAACCCCGTCCCCACTCGCCCCGCATAGGTGTAGGCACCGTCCTGCCAGCATGCCAGGTGCAGCGCCCCGAAACCTGTCCGCCCGGACTCCGGCTCGGTGAAGCCGTGTATCGCGAAGTCGGCGGTATGCGCGACGCGCACTTTCAGCCACGAGCGGCTGCGTCCTCCCACGTAGATCGAGTCCGCGCGTTTGGCCACCACCCCCTCGAGTCCCATGCCGACGATGTGCCGGTACATCGCCTCGCCCTGCTCGGGAATGTGATCGGAGTAGCGGATGGGGCCTGTGGACGGCAGCACCTCGCGCAGCAGCGCCTTGCGTTCGAGCAGGGGCAGGCCGCGCAGGTCGTAGCCCTCGAAGGCGAGCAGATCGAACGCGTAGTACGTCGCGGGCAGCGTGACCGCAGCCCGCGCGATGTCGCCTTCGCGCTGGAGGCGGCCCCGCTTCTGGATCAGCTGGAAGGAGGGGATTCCCGCGGCGTCGTTCACCACCACCTCCCCGTCGAGGATCGCCGCGCGGTACGGTAGCCTGCCCAGCGCCATCGCGACCTCGGGGAACACCCTCGTGAGGTCGTTGCCGTTGCGCGACACCAGCCGGGCCGCGCTCCCACCGGTCTCCCCCACCAGCCGGTACCCGTCGTACTTGATCTCGAAGACCCACCCGGCACGCGAGAACGGCGCTTCGCGCGGCTCCGCGTTCATCACCTTCACCGCGTCGGCGGAAACGGCCGCCTGCACGGCTCCCGCCGCCGCGCAGCGCTCGCGGAGGCCCGCCCCGAAGTCGCCGCCGGCGCCGAGGGCGTCGACCGTGAGCCCGGAGAGAATCGAGTCGTCCGGGTAGTCGCCCGTGCCCCCTTCCGGGTCCTCGTAGGCATCGCGCTCCTTGATCAGGAGCCAGTGGTTGTCCTCGCCTCCGCTGGTGCGCACCAGCGTCCAGCGGCCCCGGAGCTTGTAGCCCTTCAGATCGAAGAGGAGCTTTCCCTTCTTCATTCCTTCGGCCGGATCCTCGACCGCGGTCCAGAGCCCCCGGTCCCACACGATGGACGGCCCGGCACCGTAGTTCCCCGCGGGGATCACGCCTTCGAAATCGGCATACTCCAGCGGATGGTCCTCGACGTGGACGGCGAGGCGCTTGTCGGCCTGGTTGGGGGAGGGCCCCCTCGGTACCGCCCACGAGACCAGCACGCCGTCCATCTCGAGCCGAAGATCCCAGTGGAGGGAGGAGGCCCGGTGCTTCTGCACTACGAAGAGGCTCCCGCCGCCCGGCCCTCCACCCCCAAACGGCTCGCTCGTCCCGGACGCGGAGCGTTTCGTGCGATACCGCTGCAGGCGCTCGCCGGGCCCCTCCCGGTTTGCGGCCCCGCGCTGTCCCCCGTCAGGCGCCGTTGGACCCATGAACCGGATGTTTATACGTTATCGCCATGAGCGCCCGTCCAATCTCCACGTCGACCGTCTCCTTCGGTCTGGTCTCGCTGCCGGTGAAGCTGTACTCGACCGGGCAGTCTTCCGCCAAGGTGCGCTTCAACTGGATCAACCGCGAAACCGGGGCCCGTGTCAAGTACCAGTACGTCGATAGCCGGAGCGGGGAACAAGTGGAGCGTGACCAGCTCGTCAAGGGCTATGAGTTCGCCAAAAACCAATATGTCACCTTCGAGCCTGACGAACTGAAGGCGATCGAGGCGCAGTCGACCGAGATGATCGAGATCACGGAGTTCGTTCCCGCGGCCGACATCGACCGCGTCTACCTCGAACGAGCCTACTATCTCGGCCCGGCGCGCGGCGGTGCGCGCGCCTACCGGTTGCTCTCGGCGGCTCTGCGTGAAATGGAGCGGGTGGCGATCGCGCGGTATTCGGCGCGTGGCAAGCAGCGGCTGGTGATGATTCGTCCTCTGAACGACGGACTGATTCTGGAACAGCTCTTCTACCCGGACGAGGTGCGTTCCTTCGACGAGGTGCCCCTGGAGGATGGCGAGGTCACTGACGCGGAACTCGCGCTCGCCAGGCAGTTCATCGAACAGGCCGCCAGCGAATCCTTCGATCCCGCGCGCTACCGCGACGAGGTGAAGGAGCGCGTCCAGGAGCTCATCGACCGCAAGATCGAGGGTGAACAGATCACAATGGCGCCGCAGGAAGAACCCGAAACCAGGATCATCGACCTGATGGAGGCCCTGAAGGCCAGCCTGGACACGGGCGCGGCGCGCGAGGAACAAACGCCCAGGGCCGCGGCCGGCGGGGGAGGGTAGCGGCCCGCGGGCCCGTCTTCTAGCGGCCCCGTTCGCGGAAGAGCCAGACCCGGAGCAGGACGGCACCCCACACCAGCCCGACTCCACCCCAGACCAGTTTCGCGTAGACCAGCGGCAGCTCGAGCGCGGCCTGGATGGCCAACCCCCCGCCGGCTGTAAGCAGCAGGGTGCCAATGAAGAAGGCTGTGTCCTCCCAGTGGGACGTTGGTTTGCTCATCTCGGCGGGCTCGCTTCGGGATTGGATCCGGCCACGGGGTCCGCTCGGGGCCCCGCAGCGAACCAATCTGGCGCCTGTGCGCCGTGGGCACCAGCACCCCGGATCCGCGCGAGCCCGCATTTGGAGCCATGCACCGGGCGCGGTTACCTTCTTGGGGAAGCGGATACCACGCTTCTCCGAGCGCCCGTAGCTCAGCTGGATAGAGCATCGGCCTTCTAAGCCGAGGGTCCCAGGTTCGAGTCCTGGCGGGCGTATTGCTGGTCCGTCCCTCCCGGGCTCACCGTTCCGGAACCGCCTCCATCAGCAGTTCCAGGGCTCTTCTCAGCGCACGGCCTCCCGGGCCGCTCCCGCTGTAATGGCCGAGCCGCACCACCACCATCTCGTGCGAAGGGATGATGATTGTGCTCTGGCCCCCGGCTCCCGCCATGTAGAAGGCCGTGGATGGGATCGGGTACGACCCCGCCTGGTTGACCCAGAAGAAACCGCCCCCGTATTGGCGGCGGCCGTCCGCCTCCCACGCCGGGGCCAGGGTGGTGACGTAGTCCACGTACCCTTCCGGGAGCAGGCGCTCGCCGCCGGGGGCGACGCCGTCGGTCAGGTAGAGGTTGCCGAGCCGGGCCCAGTCCCGACCGCTGCCGAACTCGTAGCCCTGCAACAGGAAGTTCCCGTACGGATCGGTCTCCGGGATCAGGTTGCGGATCCCCAGCTTGTCGAAGAGGTGGCGCTGCGGGAACTGGTGATAGTTCTCGCCCAGCACCTCCTCGACCCCGAGCCGCACCAGGTAGTTGGTGATCACCGGGTCGGAGTTGCGGTAGCGGCCCACCGTATTCGGCTCCCACTGCTGGTCCTTGCTTGCGGCCCACTGGAAGGAGTTGACGGTGCCTGTGTACACGTAGAGGTGGTCCGGATAGCCGACCTCGGGATCGTAGCCGGGATCGCCGCGGTTGCGGAAGCGCAGTCCCGAGGACATCCGCATGATGTCACCGATCCGGATCGCCTGGCGCGGGTCGCCCTCGGTCTGCCATTCGGGGACCGGAGCCGACTGCCACAGGTCGTAGACGCCCTTGTGGATGAGGACGCCCATCAGCGTCCCGGTCAGGCTCTTGCCCATCGACCAGCTCTCCAGCGGCGTGGTGTGGTCGATCCCGTCCCGGTAGCGCTCGCCGAGCAGGCGCCCGCGGTGCGTAACCACGAAGGCGGCGGTCAGCGCCTCCGGGGGGTCGAAGGCGGCGGCGATGGCCTGGGCGACCTTCTCCATGTCCACGCCGGCGGGGAAGGGCTCGTCGGGGAGCACGTCCCCCATCGGCCAGGCCGCGGTCTCGGGGTCCGGAAGGTTCGGCGTGAACTCGACTGCGTCGTAGTAGGGCTCCGTCTCGCCGATCGGCAGCGCGAGGCACCCCTGGCTCCCGTGTACCTTGGCGGACCTGACGGTCCCGTCGGGCAGGGTCAGGTGCACCCGCCTGTTGTCGTGGTCCACCACCCGCTCCGTCACCTCGGACCGCTGTTCCCGGGGGGAGCTGAAGAATCCGGTGTTCTCCGCCGCGAAATCCGGATCCAGCCCGGACAGGAACACGTTGGAGCAGAGGATCTTGGCGAAGCCCGCGGTGGCGTGCGCCAGCGGATCCCCCGGGGGCACGACCCACTCGCCCGGAATCTCGAGGGACTGCCCGCGTGCGATCAGCGCGGCTCGCGGGTCTTCGCCGCCGGCCGGCTCCGCGGGAGCGCTGCCTTCCTGCGCGCCGCGGGGATTCTGGTCGCAGGCCAGGACGGCGAGGGCCGCCCCGGCGAGGATTTGGTGACGATGTGGGAGACGAATGGTCATGGGGCGCTCCGGATGGGACGATGCACGCTGGGGTGTCCGGCGACCCCCGTCCGGCAGGCCGGGCCGCCCCGGCCCGTGACG